>CBDDJL010000004.1:330000-1022916 GCA_965229715.1 Rhodospirillales bacterium | reverse complement strand
ATCGGCTGGGAAGGTTACGAAGGGGCGGACATGGCCGCGCCGTTCACGGCGCGCACCGGCGTCGACGTGACGGGCGAGCCGATCGCCACCGATTCGACCGGGCTCGACCGGTTCATTCAATCGGGGCGCGGCGACGGCGGCTTCGATCTCGTCAACCTCAACAACCCCTACATCCGCGATGTGCTCGATCCGATGGGCATGATCCATCCCCTCGATGAGGACCGCTTTGGGTCCGAGCCCGCGCGATGGATCCCGGCGTTCCGCGATCTGTTCGGCTGCTGCATGCGGGCCGACGGTGCGGCGGCCCTCGGCGTCTGTCAGCGGTTCGGGCCGTTCAATCTCGTCATCAACAAACATCTCGTCTCGCCTGCGACGGCAAAGGCCGAAGGTTTCAACCTCGCCGACGATCCGGCGATGCACGGGCGCTACGGCGTCATGGACATGGCCGACTTCAACGTCTTTCACATCGCCATGGCGTGCGGCTTCGACCCGTTCCGGCGTCTCGACGGACCCGAGCTGGCGGCGTTTTCGGTCAAGGCCCGGGCCTGGTTCGCGAACGCCGCCATGGTCAGCGGCGATCATGGTGCGTTGAACCGTGCGCTCGCCGACGGCGAAATCGCGTTCTACCTCTCGGGCGGCAGCTACACCGCATCGCCGGCGCGGCTGGCCGGCCGGTCCGACGTGCTGGCGGTGACGCCCGATGCCGGCGGCATCGCCTTCGCCGAGGTTACCGGCGTCGCGGCGTGGGCGCGCGACCCAGTCGCCGCCGAGGACTACCTCGCCTACATGATGGAACCGGCGAGCGCCCACCGCGCCGCGTTCATCGGCAGCGTCGGCACGCCCGTGGCGCAGATGGGCGACCCGGATGTCTTCGGCCGGTTCTCGGCCGCCGAACTCGACGCCCTGCAGTGGGACGATCTGGAAGCGGATATCGCGCGCTGTACGCCTTACCGGCTTGCGCCGCAGCGCGAACTGCTGCTACAGCGATTGCAGGAAGCCAAAGCGTCGCTGGAATGAAGCCATGCCGAAAGCGTTGAATGCAGCCCAGATCGAGGCTTACGAGCGGGACGGGTTTCTCGCCCCGGTCGACTTGCTGACGCCGGGTGAGGCGGCGGACATCCGGAAGCGTCTCGAAGACGCCGAGGCGCGTTATCCGGAGACCTTCGCCGGCGCCGGGCGCAACAATGCCCATCTGCTGTTCCGCTTTCTCGACGAGCTGGTGCACGATGCCCGCCTGCTCGACCGGGCTGCGGACCTGCTGGGGCCCGATTTCCTCGTTTACGGTACCGTGATTTTCGCCAAGGAACCGGAAAGCAGGGGTTACGTCAGCTGGCACCAGGACGGCGCCTACATGGGACTCAAGCCCTACGAAGGCGTCACGGCGTGGATCGCGCTCACCCCCAGCAATCCCACCAACGGCTGCATGGCGATGATCCCGGGCAGCCATCGGAGCGGACGCTTCGCGCATGCCGAGACCTTCGCCGAGGACAATATCCTGACCCGCGGCCAGGCGATCGAGGACATCGACGAGAGCAAGGCGGTCGACTTGATTCTGGAACCGGGCCAGATGTCGCTCCACCATCCGTGGGTGGTGCACGGTTCGAAGCCGAACACGAGCGCGGACCGGCGCGTCGGCTTCGTCGTCCAGGGCTACATCAGGCCCACCGTCCGCCAGGTCCTGGGCGACGGCTACGCGCAGCACGCCCGTGGCGAGGACCGCTTCGGCAACTTTACGATACTGTCCCGGCCCGCCGCCGACATGGACGCCGACGCCGTTGCCGCGCGCGACAAGGCCAACCGGGCGTGGGCGGAAATCCTCTATGCCGGCGCGGAAAAGACGCGGGATTACTGATCCGGGCTAAGCAGTAGACCGGCCGAGCGTGTTGCACGCCATCCGTTCGATGGTTGGCGCCACTATAGTGCGCGCGCCTATATCTTTACGGAAGGCGCTGAATTTCCCTGTGCAATGCATGCAGTTGAGAAGCCGTTTCTTCTTTCCATTCAACTACCAAAAGTTGATCATGCGCGTTTAATGCACGTAACCAGACGAGGAAAAAATACCATGACGGTAAGAAGAATTATTGTTGGCGCCGTGGTTGGTTTGATCCTCGGCGTCTTTTCAACACTGGCGGCTAACGCCGAAGCGACCGAGTGGACTGCTGGCGACGGCAGTCTGTTTACCTATTTCTACAAAGAACCCGATCCGAAGAAGGTCGAAAAGGTTTTACATCTGTTGCGATCGGAGAAATTTGCCGACTCGAATAATCGACCGCCGATGATCGGCTGGTTGAGCAGCGTGTTTCGTGCCTATCCAGAGCGTGTGCCTGAGTGGGTAGAGCAGGTCGACCACGATAACGCCGTCGCTATCGTTGCCCAGGCACTCTGGTACGCCGGCCGTGAAGATGCAGCACTGGCGTTCTTCGAGCGTTGGAAAATACCGCAGAGATCGGTTGACTGGCTTAAGACGCAACCCACGACGCCGATGGCGATTTCCGTCTCGAACGCCAGCCACTTGGATATTCTCTGGGGCGCTTACATGGGGTCGGGTGATCTTCGCTATGTGGAGGCGATTTTTGCATTTATCCGCATTACCCACGAAAACCCGATATCGATTTGGATGACGTCGTTTTCACGGCAGATCGGATGGTCTCGTCGCCCGGCGATTTGCGTCCGTTGGTCGAGAAATACAAGAAACTCGGTGACGAAGCGGTCATGAACTGGAGCCTTGCTGCCACGGCGCTATGGGCGTCCGGCAGCAATGCACTGCAGCATCCGCCTATCGGATCGCATATCGACGAAGCCTATGCAGCGAACCCGTCCGATCCCGTGACCGTTGCGTTGAAAAAGCAGTACTTCAAACGAGAGCACGCCAAGCCGTTTACGGTTGCCGATGCGGGTCCCATCGGATTCATTGTCGGGGTTACGTCTGATCCGTCGATGGTTGAGAAAATCACGCAACAGCAGATTTCTCCGAACGGAGACGGTCTGACTGTCGTGATGGATCGGGAAATGGAGCACCATGTTGTCACGCTGATCCGAATTCCGCCCAACGTCGGGTTTAGTTACGAAATCAATCTCGGTTCTTCGTCGGGCACGGTCCCTCTCACATCACGCCAAATTATCGATCGGCAGGAAAATGATCGGATCGTTGCGGATACGATCACGATAAGGCCGGACCAGCTCACCCAGGAGGGTGAGGTCGCGTTGACGTTAACCGTCGTTTCGTCCGACGGGCGTGAAACGCAAATCGTCAAACCGTTGTTCGTTTACTAAGCGGTAAACCGGTCGAGCACGTTGCGCGTCACCCGCGCCACGGCCGGGTCGCCGCGCGCGAGGCCCATGACCCATTCGCAGGTCGCCGCGGTGAACACCTCGCCGGCGCCGCTTTCGAAATGCACGATCATGCCGCAGCCCTTTCCGGCGCGCTCCAGGGTTTCGGGCGTGATCTCGCCGTAGAGCGCCCGCGCCTTCCACGCGCCGTCGTCCGAACCGATGAACAGCGTCTCGCCCCAGACGTGTTCGTCGGTCTCGATGTTGGTCGCCGGCCCGAGGCCGAGAATACGGAGGCCGTCGGGCGCGCCGTCCTCGCCGGTCGGTTCGGGCAGGCCGTTCTTCATGACGTATTCGAGGCCGTCGACCTCGTAACCGTAGATGCGCGCGCCGTCTCCCAGCACGTCGCCGGCTTTCAGGCCGGTGCCGGCGAAGGCCCAGTGCCCGGGATGGAAGATCTCGAAGCCCCGCGCGTCGTTCGCGCACTTGCCGAAGCCCGCGTAGACGCCGCGCAGCGCATTGACGCCGAACGTCGCGGCGCCCGGCCGGCCGACGGCGGGTTCTTCCCAGGCGCCGGTCAGCAGGGGCTGATCCGCCGTTCCCATGACCGGGTCCTCCGAGGTCGCGACGTATTTGTGACAGACCTGGGTCGCGCCGCCGAATTCATCCCTGTCCTCCATCCGCACCTGCCACAGGAAATTGCCGGCGAACCGCGCGGCGCGGCCGCCGCCCGCGACCCAGGCGTCGAGCGCATCGCGCATTTCCGCCGTCCAGTATTCGTCATGGCCGACGAACACGGCGCAGCGGTAATCCGACAGCAGGTCCGGATCGTCGTGCAGGTCGTGGAGCGTCGCGATATCGAAGGCGTAACCGGCCTGCTCCGCCCAGCGCGCGAAGTGCCGTTCGTAGCTGGCCCAGCCGGCCGAGGCGTACTTTTTCGAATAACCGTAGGCGTAGGCCCACTCCATGTGCGGATAGCGGGTCATGGTTCCGGGGGCGGACGGGGTGTCGGGCACGGTGCGGGGCGCACCCTCGGGCAGACGGCAAAATCCCCGGGTCCACGGCCGCCGCGTCGACAGATGCGCAGAAAAGCGATCGCCGTCCGGTCCGGCAATGCCGTCGTAGGCGTTGGCGCCGCCCCAGCAGTTGTAGGCGACCCACGTCCCGGTGGCGCAGAACAAGAGGAACGGCGCCGGCGTGGCCTTGGGCGCGCGGCGGACGACGATCAGATGGTGCTCCTCGACCGTCTCGCCGCCGCGGTGGCCGGTCAGCGTGATCAGATAGCTGCCCGGCCGCCAGTCGTCGCCGACGGCGAACGTGAACGCCGCCGGCCAACCGCAGCCCGTTGCGTAGCAATCCGCCGGGGTCGGATGACGGACGCCGGCAAGCCCGGATGCGGCCAGAACGGTTTCGTAGCGCGCGCCGTCGCGGCCGATCTCCACGTCCCAGGTTTCGGCGGTGGTCGAGACCCGCAGCTCGACGGTCTCGCCCGGCGTATAGGAGAACCGGTCGGTGTAGCCCCAGATTTCGAGCACCGAAGGATCGTCCGCCGGACCGATGTAATAGTTGTCGAGGATATGGCGCGCCTTGCGCACGGTGCGCGGATCGGCGGCTGGACCTGCGGAGCCGGCCATCGTCACCACCCCTTGCTGCGTTCGCCGGGATGAATGAGGGTTATCAGTCGGTCGACGGTTTCGCCGTCGTCGGCAAGCGGCAACAGCATGTAGGCGTAATCCTTGTATTTGCGTTCGTTCCACTGCATGGGACCGCGGCACAGCCCGATCAGGCGCTCGTGGGCCAGTCGTTCGTTGAACGCGAGATCCTCCGGCCACATGATCGGGGTATCGAGCTCGGTGACTCGCTTGCCGGTGAAGTCGACCCCGTAAAACGTGGCGACGTTGACGCCCCACAGGCGATACCGGGTGTCGAAATCGGGATCACGGATGACGTCTTCGACGATGATCCAGCCCCACCACGGCGCGAAGTCCTGAAGCTCGAAGTCGCGCCAGGCGGGGAGCCGGCCGTCCACGCGTTTTTCGTCCCACATCGCCTTGAAGGCCGCGAACTCATGCAAGTCCGCCGCCGTCGCGTCGAGCGCGTGATACTCGAAAATCCAGTCTCTGACGTGCTCCGACTCGAGCATGACCCCCGACCCTCATCATCGCCGTTTCGTCCGCGAAGCAGACGTCGGTTGCAACCATGGAATGATCAAAGGGAGCGTGGGTCAAGATTTCGTACTGCGATTGCCGCCCGGCGGCGTGCACCGAAAGGATATGTGACGAGACGGATGAGAGGCGATTGTGGTCATCGGCTTGAGCTTGTTGCATCAGGGTGCCGCTTTCAGTGGAGGCGCCCGGCTTCAGTGTCTACCTTCGAGGGATGCCGATACGGCAGGGACGACCGGAGAGCAACGAGGGAACAACCATGGACGCACCGCACGGGGACGACGACAAACGCGAAAAATCCGACCGACGCGACGAGGCCGAAGACCGCCGCAAGCTCGGGCCGGAAGAGGCGAAACAGCGCCTCAAGGAACTCGGCCTCGAGGTCGACCGCCGGCGCGGCGACCGCAGAAGCGGTGTAGACCGGCGCGACTAGTAGTCGCGCCAGACAGGCGCGCATCCATCATGGATCGCAACAATTCCAGTGCAATGGCCGTGAAGCGCAACCCATTGTCATGGCCGGGCCTCTCCTTCGACACGCGCCTCACGGGCGCTGCTCAGGATGAGACCCTATCCATCGTCCCTTATGCTGAGTAGGGCGTTTGCGCCCGTATCGAAGTTTGAGGGACGGTCAAATAATCATCAGACCTTTCTCGTAGGGCGTCAGCACGGCATGCCCGTTCTCGGTGATCAGTACCGAGTCGCCGACCCGCGTGCCGTATTCGCCCGCGATGGTGATGCCGCCGTCGATGGCGAAGGTCATGCCGGCGCGGAGTTGCGTCTTGTCGCCGCGTTTGATTTCCGGCGTTTCGAGGAACGAGTAGCCGACCGCGCGGCCGGTCCGGTAGCCGGGACTCAGGCCTGCGTCGCGGTAGACCGCTTCAGCTTCGGCGTGCACGTCCTCGGCGACGGCGCCGGGACGCAAGGCATTCAGGGCGGCGGCCTGCGCGGCGATGGTCGCCTCGTAATGGCGCGCGACCTCGTCGGTCGTTTCGCCGACGAAGAAATTGCGGTCGAAGCCCAGCTTGTAGTGCTTGTAGTTCACCATGCCGCAGCAACAGAAGTAGATCGGGTCGCCCTTCTGCAGCCGGCGCGTCGAGGCGCGCCGGTGGACGAGGCATGTATCGTGGCCCGACTGCAGGACCTGAAGGCCATGGATCATGGGCGAGAAGTGGCGCGCCACGTCGCCCTCGCCGATCAGCTCGGCGGCTTTGCGCGTACCGCCGGCGATGACGGCCAATGCCAGTTCGTACTCCGGCACGCCCTCGGCGATGGCGCTGCGCCCGCCGTCGACCATCGCGACGGCGACCTGACCGGCTTCGCGCAGGACCTGGATTTCGGCCAGATCCTTGATCATGCGCTGTTCGGCGATGTGGCGGGTTACGTCGGTAATGGTCGCGCGCGGCAGATTCTGGCCGATGAAGCCGGCGATCAGCGGCGGCGTCTTCGCCGCCTCGATGCCGAGACCGAGTTTGCCGCCCTCGCCGATGACCTCGCGCATCTTGTCGCCCCACGGCGCGCCGTCGCCGTCTTCCCACGGTCGCACGTCATCGAGCCAGGTCATCTGGCGGCACATGTCGGATTCCATGAGCGGCGTGACGATGGCGGGTTCGCCGTCTGCCGGCACCACCATCATCGTCGGGCGGCCGAACTCCATGCCGAGGTAGTTCCAGTAGCCGCCGTAGTAGGCGACCGAATCGGGATCGGTCAGCACCGCCCAGTCGACCCCGGCGTCCTTCAGCCGGCGTTGCAGTTCCGCGGTGCGCGCCGCGCCGAAGGCGCCGACCTTTGCGTTCTCGTCGTTCATAACGTCTCCTCAGGCATAGCGCTTGTCGTGCGCGGGAATGGTCTCGGTCTCGGCCAGTGCGGCCTCTTCCCAGGCCCGCATCGCCGGATGATCGAGCATTGCCTCGACGTAGGCCGCCGACGCATCGAGCAGCGGCGGTTCGTAGGTCCGGAAGCGAAAAACGACGGGCGCAAACAGGCAGTCGGCGATCGAGAAGCGGCCGAACAGATACGGCCCGTCGGCGGCATAGACGGCGCGGCACTCGCGCCAGATCGCGTTGATGCGGAGCACATCGTAGCCGACGTCCTGCGTCATGCCGCAACCGGGATGACGCGCCTTGATGTTCATCGGCATGAGATCGCGGAGTGCCGGAAAACCCGAATGCATTTCCGCCGATACGCTGCGGGCATGGGCGCGGGCGTCCGCGTCGTCCGGCCACAGACCGGTCTCGGGGCAACGCTCGGCCACGTATTCGCAGATCGCCAGCGAATCCCAGACCACGCGCCCGCCGTTTTCCGGGTCGCCGTCGATCAACGCCGGAACCTTGCCGGATGGTGAACGGCGCAGAATGCGCGATTTGGTATCCGGCTGCTGCAGCGGGATCATGATCTCGTCGAACGTCACGCCGGCGACGGTCAATGCCAGCCATGGCCGCAGCGACCACGACGAATAGTTCCGGTTACCGATGACGAGCGTGAGGTCGGACATGATCGGGCGATCATAACCGTCCTGCGGGCGCTTTCCAGTACGGATCAGATCATGTTTTGCCGGTGCCGCTTTCGCGGACCGGGAAAACATGTGAATCTGTTCCGCGTATTAAATCGATCGGATTCACGCGTTCGGATGTACCTCTCGGATACCCTCATCCGAACTCGATCCGATCTCGTGAATCCTGTGCAGGATGAGACGCAGTCACGGCTCATAGATTGAATGGCGGATTTTATGTTCGACGAAAAGTTCACCCACCTCATCGCGGCGAAAAGCAGCCGCCCCCGGCGCCTTGTCGGATTGACGGCGGACGGCCTCAAGGCCTGGTCCAGGGCCGCTTCGGCGTCCCACCGGCAGTGGGTCAAGGCCGCCGGTTTCAAGGCCCAGGCCGGCAGCGTCTGCGTGCTGCCCGAGGCCAAGGGCGGGCCGAAGACCGCGTTGTGCGGACTAGGGGATGATGCGGCATCGCGTCAGTGGGACTGGGCGCAGGCGGTCGGGCAACTGCCGGCGGGCGATTACCGGGTGTCGGTCGGCGCGGACGCCAATGAGCCCGACCGCGACGAGGCCGCCCGCGCCATGCTCGGGCGGCTGCTGTCGGGGTACCGTTTCGATCGTTTCAAGAAGAACGGCGGTAACCGCGACGGGGCCGTGCGGCTCGTGTGGCCGGCGAACGCCGACCGGGCCGGGGTGCTCAGGACGGCGCGTGGCGTTTGGACCGTTCGCGATCTGGTCAATCTGCCGGCGGGCGATCTCGGGCCGAGTGAGTTGGCGTCGGCCGCGCGCAAGATCGCCGGCCGCTTCAAGGCGAAGACCCGGGTCGTCGTCGGCGACAAGCTGCTGTCCGGCAACTGGCCCGCCGTGCATGCGGTCGGTCGCGCCTCGGACGATGCGCCGCGTCTGATCGACATTCGCTGGGGCAACGCCCGGCATCCGAAGGTAACCCTCGTCGGCAAGGGGGTGTGTTTCGATACCGGCGGCCTCGACGTGAAGTCGGCGACCGGCATGAAGCTGATGAAGAAGGACATGGGCGGCGCCGCGCACGTGCTGGCGCTCGGCGCCATGATCATGGACGCCAAGCTGCCGGTCCGGCTACGGGTGCTGGTGCCGGCGGTCGAGAACGCGATTGCCGGTAACGCCATGCGGCCGCTCGATGTCGTGCCGACGCGCGCGGGCCTGACCATCGAGATCGGCCATACCGATGCCGAGGGCCGGGTGATTCTCGCCGATGCGCTCTACGAAGCGGCAACCGAAAAACCGGCGCTGGTCATCGACTGCGCAACCCTGACCGGCGCGGCGCGGGTCGCGCTCGGGACCGAGGTGCCGGCGCTCTTTACCAACGACGACGAGCTTGCCGCCGGCCTCTTGCTGGCGAGCGGCGAGACCGGCGACCCGCTGTGGCGGCTGCCGCTCTACGACGGTTACGACCGGCTCGTCGACGGCAAGGTTGCCGACGTTACCAACTCGCCGGAGGGCGGATACGGCGGGGCGATCACCGCGGCACTGTTCCTGCAACGGTTCGTTTCGGCAGCCGAGACGCCGACGCCGTCTTGGGCGCACCTCGACATGATGGCGTGGAACACGTCCGGTAAGCCGGGCCGGCCCGAAGGCGGCGAGGCGATGGCGCTCCGGGCCATGTTCGCCTATCTCTCGGACCGGTTCGGCTAGATCGGATCACGTATCGACGGAAGCACGGGATGTTTTGCCAAAACATGACCGGTCCGAGGGCGCTTCGATAAGGGCGGTCCGCTTGCCTCGGGAAAGCGAACCGGCCTAAGGTTTCGGTATCGATACGAAATGAGGGAACCGTTTCATGAGTTTTGAGCTTTCGGAACTCCAGGCCCTCGATCTCTGGCGACGGGCGATCGTCGAGAGCGTTCGCATCGAAACGCCCGATCTCAGCGCCCGGCAGATGGCAATTCTGCTGACCGTCTACCTGACGCCGCAACCGCACACGGTGCGGGGACTGTCGGCGTTGCTCCGGATTTCCAAACCGGCGGTGACCCGCGCCATCGACCGGCTGACGAAGCTCGAACTGGTGCGCCGCAAAACGGACGACGCCGACCGCCGCAGCATCCTGATCCAGCGCACGGCGCGGGGCTCGGTCTTCCTGCGGGAGTTCGGCCTGCTCGTCGTCGATGCGGCGAAGACGCCGCCGCCGGTCGATCTCGCGGGCATCGGCGGTGGTGTGCGATAGATTACCATGTCGGAAAACCCCGCCAGCGAAACGACACTCTCCCCAACCCGCAAGGAATACGACTCCGGCGAGTTGGGCGCCATTGCGCACCTCTATCGCGGCGAGATTTATCGCTCGACGCTTTGGCGCACGCGTCTCGACACCACGACCAACTGGTCGGTCGTGACCCTCGGCATAGCGCTTTCGGTGACGTACGCCAGCCCGGACGCATCGCCGCTGCCGCTGATTCTCGTCGGCATCCTGATCTTCTTCTTCCTGATGCTGGAAGGACGGCGCTACCGTTACTTCAATGTGTTCCGCGCCCGAGCGCGATGGCTCGAAATGCATTTCTACGCACCGATGCTTGTCGAGGGCGATCTGCATCTGGAAGAGGGATGGCAGGAACGGCTCGCCGGCGACTACACCAAGCCGCGTTTCCATATCTCCATGGTGCGCGCCGTCGGTCGTCGTCTGAGGCGGAACTATATCTGGATACTGGCGATCCAGACCGTTGCCTATTACGGCAAGCTCGCCGTGCATCCCTGGGGCCTGGAATCGCTCGACGATATCTGGGCGCGCGCTGCGATCGGGCCGATTGCCGGCGAGTACGTTGTTGCCGCCGGGGTGCTCTACAACCTGACGTGGGTCGGTTTCGCGCTTTATACCGCGTACGTCGACAATCGTTTCTGGCGCGAGGGCCGCTCGACGACATCAATGCGATAACCGGCAAGATTATCCGGCGCGCTCGCAGATCGTGCTGTCTCCGCCGGTCACAGTCCATTTCAGCCGGTCCTGGTGTTCCCAGTATTCGGCGTTGTCCGAGATAAATCTTGCGCCCGAAGCGGCCGGCGCCTTGGTCAGGCGCCATTTGCGGTCGCGCCATTCCACGGTCGCCGCAGCATTCGGTCCCGCCGCGAAAATCGCGACCAGTCGTTCACCGTCGCACACCCATTCGGCCCGATTGCTTGCCGGTATGGTGCAAGCGCCAAGAAACGATAGGACGAGAAACGTTGTTATGGTCGAAACGATGCGCAACCGGGAACCGACCTATCCGGCCCGCTTGATCGGGCTGCCATCACGGTATTGTACGAGATAGGTCGGGATTATGGCTTCGGCGGTCTGTGCCTCAATGCCGAGGTCGGCAAGACCGGGCGCGTTACCGCTGAGCACGTTGTCGTGCTGCAGAAGTTTGACCTGATCGCGGGTCAATAGCGGTTTTGGCAAACGCTCGAGAAACAGCGCCTGAAACTCGGCGGCGAGCAGCGGGAACGGCACCAGGCGGCACTTGCGGCCGGTGACCGCGAGGACGAGCTCCATCAGCTCCTTGAAGCTGTAAACCGCCGGGCCGCCAAGCTCGAACGTGGTGCCGCGCGCCGAGGGATTGTCGAGCGCGACGGCGATGGCCTCGGCGACGTCGCCGACGTAAACCGGTTGGAACTTGGGACCGCCATCGCCGAAAAAATCGATCTTGATCGGCGACTCGCCGCCAAGACTGATCTTCGGGATCATCGGCGCACCCATGACCGGCAGCACTGGCGAGATACGCGACATGGCGGCGAATTGATTGAAGAAATTATCTTCCGGGCCGAAAATCACGCTCGGTCGAACGATAACCGCTTCGGGCAAAGCGGCCCGGACGGCCTCTTCGGCCAAGCCTTTCGTCCGCGCATAGTCCGCATCCGAGTCCTTGTCCGCGCCAAGCGCCGACATGTGAACGAAGCGATTGATTCCAAGGGCGGCAGCCTGTTCCGCGACGTTGCGGGCGCCTTCCAGATGAACGCTGTCGAATGTCTGGCTGCCCCATTCGAACAGGATACCGACCAGATTGACGGCCGCCTGCGCACCGTCGAGCGCGGCAGTGACTTCTGCGGGGCGGGTGACGTTGCACGGCCACGGAACGATTTGACCTGCATCGGCCATGGGTTTGAGAAAATTCGCGGCCTCGACGTCGCGGACCGCGACGCGCACGCTGTAGCCCCGTTGCACCAGGCGCTTCACGAGATGGCGTCCGACAAATCCCGATCCGCCGAATACCGTGACGATCCGTCGCGCCATGATTGGTTCCCCGTCCGAAAAAGATGCTGGGTAAAACCGTAAACCTTGTCCGCCGGGAATCAAGCGTCAAAACCGCCTGCTGGCGAGGATGATGGTTGACACGAACATGCCTGCGAAGTAACCACTTGCCCGCCGTTCGTACGGCTTCCGTGGCCTCAGCCCAGGTGGCGGAATTGGTAGACGCGCAGGTTTCAGGTACCTGTGACCGCAAGGTCGTGGAAGTTCGAGTCTTCTCCTGGGCACCACCGCTGCTTTTCCCGCACCATCCGACTGAAAGGATGCAGATGTCCGGGCAACCGACAATCCACTATCACATCGGCGATCTCCCCGAAGGCGTCTCGTTCGGCGACGCCATTGCGATCGACACCGAGACCCAGGGTCTGAACCTGCAGCGCGACCGGTTGTGCGTGGTCCAGCTTTCCGCGGGGGACGGGTCGGCGCACCTGGTTCATTTTCCGAAGGCGGATTACGCCGCGCCCAATCTGAAAAAGGCGCTGGTCGCCGAGGGTGTCACCAAGATCTTCCACTACGCGCGCTTCGACGTGGCTGCCCTTCAGCAATATCTTGGCGTCATGTGTCAGCCGGTGTTCTGCACGAAAATCGCATCGAAGCTGACGCGGACCTATACCGACCGTCACGGGCTCAAGGATCTGTGCCGCGAGCTACTCGGGATCGAACTGTCCAAGGAACAACAGTCTTCGGACTGGGCCGCGTCCGAGTTGTCGGACGCCCAACGGGCCTATGCCGCGAGCGACGTGCTCTATCTCCACCGCTTGCGCGACGAGTTGGTGAAGCGTCTCGAGCGCGAGCAACGGACGAGCCTGGCCGAAGCTTGCTTCGCGTTCCTGCCGGCGCGCGCCGGCCTCGATCTGACCGGCTGGGAAGATCTCGATATCTTTGCTCACTCGTGACCGGCGCGGGGCTGGCGCTTGTTGACCGGGCGCGTCGTGAACCGCATAATCGAATGCGCGGACTCGTGCTGAAAAATGACCATGAATCAATTTGTTAAGACGGTTCGGATATACGAGCCTGGCCGTTGGAAAAAGGCCGATGTTTCATGAGCACCCGTGATCGGAATGCCGCTGTCGAGACCGACGGAAACAGCGACCTCGATACTGCGCGGCGTGTGCTGACGACGGAAGCTGGCGCTCTCAATCGAATGGCGGCCGAACTCGGCGACGATTTCATTTCCGCCCTCGATATTTTTTCGGCTGTGACGGGCCGCGTCGTCGTCACAGGGATGGGCAAGAGCGGACACGTCGGACGCAAGATCGCGGCGACGCTGTCGTCGACGGGTACGCCGGCGCTGTTTGTTCATCCTGCGGAGGCGAGCCATGGCGATCTCGGTATGGTGACGGCGTCCGATGCGCTACTGGCGCTCTCTAATTCGGGTGAAACGCCGGAGCTCAGCGATATGATCGCCTATTCGGCCCGCTTCTCGATTCCGATCGTCGCGATTACCGGGCGTGCCGACAGCACACTGGCCAATGATGCGTCCGTGGCACTGATCTATCCCGACGCCGAAGAGGCATGCCCCATGGGCCTTGCTCCGACCACGTCGACGACCATGATGCTGGCGCTTGGCGACGCGATCTCGGTTTGCTTGCTCGATCGCAAGGGCTTCTCGTCGGACGACTTTCAACTGCTTCATCCGGGCGGACAACTCGGTCGGCGCCTGCTCAGGATAAGAGACCTGATGCACGTCGGTGACGAACTGCCGCTGGTCGGGCCCGGTACGGGTCTCGGCGACATGATCGTCACGATGACGGAAAAGAGTTTCGGTTGCGCGGGGATCGTCGACGAGGCCGGCGCTTTGATCGGCGTCTTCACGGACGGAGATCTGCGCCGCGCAATGGGCAAGAAGGCGCTCGACACCCCGGCCGATGAACTGATGTCGCGAAACCCGAAGACGCTGCCGCCGGACACCCTGGCGGACGAGGCGCTGCGAATCATGGATCAACATGCGATTACCAAGGTGTTCGTTGTCGAAGATGGTCAGGCTGTCGGAATCGTGAGCATCCACGATTGTCTTCGCGCCGGTATTGCGTGAACAGAGTCGCCGCCATGACTGTTGATGGAACCGATCATGCCGGTCCCGCGGATGTTGAGCCGCCGCGGTCGCGTCGTGGCGAGGGTTTGCAAACCGTGGGACCCGCCCGCCGCCTCGATCCGTCGTACAGCCGAGTGGTGCGGTCGCTCAGAATTATTTTGCCGGTCGTCGCAATGCTGCTGGTAGCCCTCGTGATCGCGTGGCCCTATCTGCAGAAGGAGACCATCGCGTTTACCATCGGTTTTGCGACGAGCGAGATCGACGGCAGCCAGAGCACGGTCATGGTCAATCCGCGCTACACGGGGACCGACAGCGAAGATCGGCCATACTCTATTACTGCCGACCTCGCACACAATCTGGTGTTCGATACCGATCAGGTCGATCTCGACAATCCGAAGGCCGATCTGACCCTGGACGACGGAACATGGCTTGTGGTTACTGCGGACACGGGTGTTTACGCGCGGGTTGGAGAAACCCTCGATCTCAGCGGGTCGGTCAATCTGTTTCAGGACGAAGGCTACGAGATCCGCACCGATGCGGTTCGGGTGAATCTCGATCAGAGCACAGCTGAAAGCGTGACGCCGACCGAAGGGCATGGCCCGTTTGGTGAGTTGCGGTCCGACGGATTTCGCATTATCGACCTCGGAAAGACCATCATGTTCACCGGCAACGCCCGCCTGACCCTGTTCGCCGATGCTTTCGGAGGCGCAGAATGAATAGAACGGCTTTCAGCGCCATCGCGATGATTGCCGTCATTGCCTGGAGCGCCGCTGCGGCGGCGCAGAGCCTGAATCTGACGGCCGGCGGCGACGATGCCGGACCGCTCGATATATTTGCGGAAGACGGTATCGAGTGGCAGCAGGACAACTCGATCTTTCTGGCGCGCGGCAACGCAAAGGCCGTACGCGGCGAGGTCACAGTGAACGCCGACGTACTTAAGGCCTACTACAGGGACGATAATGGTCCGTCGGAAATCTGGCGTCTGGACGCCGAGGGATCGGTCGTCATCGAGTCGCCGAGCGAACGGGTTGTCGGCGATCTTGCCATCTATGATGTGCCGAATGGCGTACTGATCGTCCGCGGTCGCGATATTCGTTTTATCGCCGGCCCGGACACCATCACCGCCGAAAAGCAGCTCGAATACTGGGAAACCAAGCAGTTGGCGGTGGCCCGCGGCAACGCGGTTGCAATCCGGGGCGACAAACGTCTCAACGCGCGGGTTCTTGCGGCGTATTTTCGGCGCCAGGCCAACGGCGAGAACGACATCGACCGCATCGAGGCCTTCGACGACGTCAAAATTACCACCAAGACTGAACGGCTGACCGCGACGCGCGGTATCTACAAGGTACCGACCGGCATCGCTACTCTCACCGGTGACGTAAAGATCGAACGCGACGGCAATGTAATTACCGGGTGCCGTGCGGAGGTCAATCTCAACACCTCGATCAGCAAAATGTTCGCCTGTACGGACGGTTCCGGGACCCGGGTTCAGGGCAGTTTCGTTCCGAGCAAGAAACCCGAAGCCCCGGCAGAGGACGGTAACTGACCGCAAGAGGCGGTTTTCGGCCGTGTCCGTGCATAAACGGTTCTTCATTTCTTCACGATTGGCATGTAAATTGCCTGAAAGGGCGCTCGGGGCTTGCATCGGGCCGCTTGAGAAGGGAAAACAGCCCCATGGAACGGCAAACCGGCGAGACAGGATCATCGGAACGCCCGGCCCATCAAGAGGTCGATCAACAGACAGGTGCGGATCAAGGCCCGCGTCTCGTCGCCGCCAACGCCGATCGCGGTCTGTTCGCACATAATCTCGGCAAACGGTTCAAGAAGCGACCCGTGGTCCGCGGCATCAGCCTGTCGTTGCAGCGCGGCGAGGCGGTTGGCCTGCTCGGTCCCAACGGCGCCGGCAAGACGACATGTTTCTACATGATCACCGGTTTGATCCCGCCCGATCACGGCAACATCGTGCTCGACGGTCAGGATATCAGCAACCTGCCCATGTACCGGCGGGCGCGGCTCGGTATCGGCTATCTGCCGCAGGAGGCGTCAATCTTTCGCGGCCTGTCGGTAGAGAATAACATCCGCGCGGTTCTGGAGGTTATCGAGCCCGATCGGGGCCGTCGCGAGGCTGTTCTCGATGCGTTGCTCGCCGAGTTTTCGATTACCCATCTCCGTCGTACGCCGTCTCTTGCGCTCTCGGGCGGCGAACGCCGCCGTGTCGAGATCGCCCGGGCGCTTGCGTCGAACCCGCACTTCGTGCTGCTGGACGAGCCGTTTGCCGGCATCGATCCGATCGCCGTCGGCGACATTCGCGATCTGGTATCGCATCTGAAGGACCGTGGCATCGGGGTGCTGATTACGGACCACAACGTGCGCGAGACGCTCGGGGTGATCGATCGCGCCTATATCATCCACGACGGCATGATGCTGATGGAGGGCGCACCCAGCGACATCGTCGGCAACGAAGATGTCCGTCGCGTCTATCTCGGTGACCGTTTCAGACTTTAACGCGGAGCGGCGTGGGGGACGGCGACGGCGGCGCGCCGGGGATGCTTCCCCATGGCGGTGAACCCGCGATATACACAAAGACTCGAACAGCGGCTTGGCCAGTCGCTGGTGATGACCCCGCAATTGCAACAGGCAATCAAGCTATTGCAGATGTCGAACATCGAGGTCGCCGCTTTTGTAGAATCCGAGCTTGAACAAAATCCGCTGCTCGAACGCGAGGACGGTCCACCGGACGACGGGCTGGATGAGCCGGCATACGATGAGCACACCGGAGACGAGGGTGACTGGGACGATCAGGTTGCGCCCGACGTCGATACGCTGGACGGGATCGATTTCGACGACCGGCCCGGCGATGCGACCATTCCCGACGAGGCGGGCTACGATGTCGACTACGACAACATCTATAACAACACCGGAGCCGAGAGCACCGCGCCGACGCCCGATGCGGGCCTGAGCGAGCCGGCTTTCGGCGGTGCCGGTGGCGGCACGGGCGGCGGCTTCGACGGCGATTTGCCGGATATCGAGGAACGCTATACGGCGGTGGCGACGCTGCGGGAGCATCTGGCAGAGCAAATCATGGTCGAATTGCATGATCCGCCGGAGCGGATCATCGCCGGATATCTGGTCGAATGCCTCGATGAAGCGGGGTATCTGAGCTATCCGGTTACCGATGTCGCGGCTGCCCTCGACTGCGGCGAAGCCGATGTCGAGGCGGTGCTCGTCAAGGTTCAGCAGCTCGATCCGGCCGGACTTTTCGCCCGCGATCTCGCCGAGTGTCTCACACTGCAGCTCAAGGACCGGAACCGGTTCGATCCTGCGATCGAGGCCTTGCTTGCGAATCTCGACCTTGTCGCCAACCGCGAGTTCACCAAGCTCGCAAAGCTGTGCGGCGTCGATGTCGAGGATGTTGCCGACATGGTCGAGGAAATCCGGGCGTTGGACCCCAAACCGGGCACGGGGTTTGGGTTCGAACCCGTTCAGCCGATCTCGCCGGACGTGCTCATGCGGCGTCAGGCCGACGGCACATGGTTGATCGATCTCAATCCCGAAACCTTGCCGCGGGTCCTCGTCAACAACGTCTACCACGCCCGGGTCAAGGGTGCGGCCCGGAGCCGCGACGAACGCGACTATATCGCCGAGCAACTGCAATCGGCCAACTGGCTGGTCAAGGCCTTGCATCAGCGTGCAACGACCATCCTCAAGGTCGCTTCCGAGATTGTCGCGCAGCAGCAAGGCTTCTTCCGCCATGGCGTGCAGCACCTGAAACCGCTCGTGCTGCGTGATATCGCCGATGCGGTCGAGATGCACGAGAGCACCATCAGCCGTGTGACGGCTAACAAGTTCATGGCGACCCCGCGGGGAATCTTCGAACTCAAGTATTTCTTCACGTCGGCGATCGCGAGTTCGACCGGCGGCGAGGCGGTTTCCGCCGAAGCCGTGCGCCAGCGCATCCGTGAGCTGATCGACGCCGAGGACCCGAAAAAAATTCTGTCGGACGACAAGATTGCGGCGATTCTCAAAAACGAAGGCATGGACGCCGCCCGTAGAACGGTTGCTAAGTATCGGGAATCAATGAATTTAGGATCATCCGTCGAGCGCCGTAGGGCGAAGGCCGTTCCTCGTTGACACATATTGTGTCAAGGCAATTTCACAATAAAGTTCCCTGCAAATCGGCGGCAAATCATGCTATTGACTTACTCATGCCTCGTCACTAGGTTCCGGGCCTTCACCCGCTCTCAGACGGTCGTTTGACCAGGGTGAACAAGGTTCAGAGCGTACAGAAGAAATTGAGAGGCGTCGTAACAGGGTCCGGCAAAGACGCGGTTATCTTGACGACTAATGCTCATGGAAATTTCCACTACTGGCCATAACGTCGACGTCGGAGAAGCGCTTCGCGGTCACGTCGAAGCGGCATTGTCCGATTCGGTCGGCAAGTATTTCGAGAAGGCATTGAATGCCGATGTCACGTTCTCCAAGGAGGGTGGGCATCGTTTTCATGTCGACATCCGGGTGCATCCCAAGCGCGGGATGGTGGTTCATGGCGGCGCCGAGGGCGGCGATGCTTATGGCGCCTTCGACGGCGCCCTGGAACGGATTGCCAAGCAGCTGCGCCGCTACAAGCGCCGGCTCAACGATCACCACAAAACGCCGGCGAGCGAGGTAATTCTCAAAGCCCAGCAGTACGTCTTGCAGGGGGAAGAAGAAGACGCCGAGCTGCCGGAGTCATCCGATCCGGTCATTATCGCCGAGATGGATGCCGAGATCGTGACGCTGTCGGTGAGCGACGCCGTGATGCGGATGGATCTGGCGCATGCGCCGGTCATGATGTTCCGGAACAGCGCCAATGGACGCCTTAATGTGGTTTACCGTCGTGAAGACGGCAATATCGGCTGGATTGATCCGGCCGAGGACGCTGCTGATTAAGTAACGTCAGGAACGAGACGAAGAGAACGCGCGCAACAGAGTTCAGACTCGACTTGAGGAGATCCCATGGAGATCACCGACCTCGTCACGCCGGAAAGCGTGATTCAGAATCTGAAGGTCACCAGCAAGAAGCAGGCGATTCACGATCTCGCCCGCAAGGCGGCCGACGTGTGCGGCCAGCACGAACGGGCCATCTTCGACGTGTTGATGGAGCGCGAGCGCCTCGGCACCACCGGCGTCGGTAACGGGATCGCCATTCCGCACGGCAAGATGGCGGACATCGACCGTCTGTACGGCGTTTTCGCGCGGCTCGCCGAACCGGTCGATTTCCAGTCGATCGACGATCAGCCCGTCGATCTCGTGTTCCTGCTGTTGGCGCCCGAATCGGCCGGCGCCGATCACCTCAAGGCGTTGGCCCGCGTTTCGCGCTTGCTGCGCGACAAGGCGGTCTGCGAGAAACTGCGCGGCGCGCAGAGCGCCGACGCGATCTATGCCGTGCTTTCGGAATCGACGGACAGCCGCGCGGCCTGAATTTCTATCCGCAAATATCCTGCGCGCCATGGGAATGGCCGGAGAGGCATGGCGCGCGGTCGATCGTTTCCCGACCGATCTAACTGCTCATAGCGATCCGTGACATTGATTGGGACGCGCGCACGGCCAACCCAACCATCCCCGTGCGCGCTAGAGCCTGTCACGGCTAGATTGAATCGCTGAGACGCCGGAGGCCGGCGTCCTGGCAAGGATAAGGCCGCGCAGCGATGCGGGGCCATCGGAAGCGGTCTTTGACGATGCCCGGGGCACCGGAGCCGGCGCCGAAGGTCGGGTTATCGGCTCGCCGGCGTCGTCGTGGCCCTTCGCCGATGCACCACATCGCCTTCAGGTCCTCTCCTATCCGGCGAGCCGATAAACCGATCTCAACTGTTTCCATCTAACTGTGACAGGCTCTAGGCGAATATCCGAAACAGAATCAGTGCACGCTCACCGGTTCCATGCCTTCGCGGCGCACCGCGGCGAAGGCGACGTCGCGCGTCTGGGCGAAACCCAATTGACGGCCGTCGGCGGCGTGGATCGAGAAGGCGTCCTGGCCCGACGGCTCGCCGCTGTCGTCCAATACCGGCACCGCCTTGACGTAGGCGGCCTCGTCGAGACCCCAGGCCGCAAAATCCTGTGGCGACATCCTCAGGACGGCGCTCGCGGGCAGGGTGGAGACGGGATTATCCGCGTCGGTCATGGCGAACCTCACTTTCAAGCGTTCCCAGGGTCTGATCCGATTGGATTGAACCGATCCAATCGGTGAATCAGCCCCTGCATATATGAAATAGAGAGCGATTCACGCTTCAGATGAATCACAGGCGATTCATCCTGAAGCGATCGCACTCTGGTTACTCGTCCCCGTCACGGGCGGCGAGTTCGATAGTCTTGCCGCGGCCGTTGGCGCCGTCGGACTTCCTGATTTCGATGGTGCGAACCTCGGGCTCCGGCAGGTGCTGCTCGAGATCGACGTGCAGCAATCCGCTGTCGAGCGACGCGCCGGTAATCTCGATCCCGTCGGCGAGCACGAAGCTGCGCTGGAATTGCCGCGCGGCGATGCCCCGGTGCAGGAAGACCCGCTCCCGGTCCGCGTCGTCCGTCTGGCGGCCGCGGATGACCAGCTGATTGTCCTCGACCGTGACCTGCAGATCGTCCATGGAAAAGCCGGCGACGGCGACGGTGATGCGCAATCGCGTCTCGCCGGTCTGTTCGATGTTGTAGGGCGGGTAACCCTCCGGCGAGGCTTTCTGCACACGGTCGAGCATGCGTTCGAAATGGTCGAAGCCAAGCAACAACGGGCTGTCGAAACGGGTCGTGCGGGACATGACGACATCCTCCAGATGAGCGAGTCGACGCCGGCCCGGTCCTTATCCCTTAAGCAACCCGGCCAGCATGAATTGACGCCTATTAAATGGTGAGATACCCCCTGTTCTGTCAATAGGCGCGCGCAAAGGCGCGTTTCGCCCGGCCGAGGAGCACAGACCATGTCGTTTCGCAGCAAGATTACGCCCAGCATCGATCTCGACGGCGCCGGCAAGCGTTGGGGGTATCTCGACCTGCCGCATTCCACCGACCGTTCCGCCTGGGGCACCATGCGCATCCCGTTCGCGGTCGCTTCGGGCGGCGCGGGACCGACGCTGCTGGTGACCGGCGGCAACCACGGCGACGAATACGAAGGTCCGATCGCGGCGATGAACCTGATGCGCCGACTCGATCCCGCCCAATTGCAGGGCCGCGTCATTATCATCCCGTTTCTCAATCTGCCGGCGGTCCTCGCCGGCAAGCGCACGTCGCCGATCGACGACGGCAACATGAACCGGGCGTTTCCGGGCGATCCCGACGGCACCGTCACGGCGCAGATCGCGCATTTCGTGACCCAGGCGGTCCTGCCGCTCGCCGATACGGTCGTCGATATCCACTCGGGCGGGCGAACCCTCAATTTTGAACCGTTCGCCTGTATTCACAACCTCGACGACCAGGCTCAGTTCGAGCGCGCCAAGGTGGCGCTGCTGGCGTTCGCCGCGCCGATCAGCCTGATCCTCACCGAACTCGACGCCGTCGGCATGCTCGACACCACCGTCGAGGACATGGGCAAGACGTTCATTTCCACCGAACTCGGCGGCGGCGGCACGGCGACGGCGGCGACCGTGCGCATCGCCGAACACGGTCTCGAGCGGCTGATGGCCCACATGGGCATGGCGGAGGCCTCGCCCGCCGCGGCGCAGACGCCGGAAACCCGGTTCATGGATAACTCGGACGGGAATTGCTTCACCGCGTCGAACGACGACGGCATTCTCGAAATGCTCGCCGATCTCGGCGACTGGGTCGAGCAGGGCCAGCCGCTCGGGCGGATACATTGCATTCCGCATCCCGACCAGGCGCCGGCGACGTATCATGCGAAAATGAGCGGGCGTCTGATCGGCCGGCATCATCCGGGCCTGATTGCGCAGGGCGATTGTTTTGCCGTACAGGCGGTCGACGCCGCCTGAGTTACCTGCCGCAAAGAACGCAACGAAGGGATGGATCGGTTGGCGAGGCGCGACCCTCATGCTTCGATACGGCTGCTGCGCGGTCACTCGGCATAAGGACAGTTCTCACCCGCTCATCCCGGGGCATGCCGGGATCTTGCGCGGCTCGTCCCGAGGTCCCGGCTTTCGCCGGGACGAACGCTTGCTTCGCCCCCATGGTTGTTATGGCTATCGGCATGACCATTCTAACCTACTGAAAACGCTGTGCCTTTCCGGAAAATGGTCATTTATGGCCATAATGGTCATCTTTTTCGAGCGCCATTTTTCAGTGACTTGAAATTATTCGCGAATTTTCGTTCGCGATGGTCATAAATGGTCATTTTCGGCTACTTTCCGGCCACATGGGTATGGCGGGACTGGCCATGTGTCCGGTCAGGAACAAACCCCGCGGATTACATATTCACCATTGCAAAACAGCAAACATCATTATAGGATATTTTTCCTGTTTTATCAAGCGAAAACTGCGCCCTTTCGCCCGTTGGTCATGACCCTAATGGAGTAAGATACTCATGACCGATCATCGAAGCTTGACCGTCAGATCTTGAGACTGATTTTCCGCGAAAAAAGCGTGCAGTTCCCCCATGAACGCCTTTACCAGGCGTCGCGGGTTTCCTGGCAAGTACCCTAGCACGATCTTTAATGTATCGCAGGGCGGATCCAGGGGAACCGCTGTGACATGATCGCCTGCGTAAGTCATTTCGGTCGCAGGACGCATGTGCAGGATGGAGCATCCCAATCCTGCGCCAACCAAACTGCGCACCATCTCGACCGTCGTCGCCGTACAGGCAATCCTCGGCGAGACGCCGGCATCATCGAAGATGCGGCTGTAGTATTCGCTGACAACCGGCAGGTCGAGCAAGACCATGTCTCTTTGGTCTAGATCCTGCAGGGAAACGCTTCGCCTTGATGAAAACTCGTGACCATTTGCCACAAGAACGTAAGCCGGTACTTCAATCAGGGTTTCGCAGGTGATTTCCGGCTTCAAGTTCTCGCCGACACAGAGAATTACATCGAACGCGCCGGTCGTGAGGCCGTCCTGCGCGGACTGATTGTCGCAATCGACGAGCTTGAAATCGAGACGAAGGTTATCGGCGACAAGACCTCTGATGACATTTGGCAAAAAGGCCGGAGCGATGGGCGCGTAGTATCCGACCTTGAGCTGACCCACCAACTTCGAGTGCAAGTCTGCGCTTTCGCTCATTAGGCTCTCGTACTCATCCAGGATGTGCTGAATCCGAGCCATCAGGATCCTTCCGGTGGCCGTCGGCGAGATGCCTTTCGAGCGTTGCCGGATCGTCAGCCGCAGGCCGAACGCGTTCTCGACCTGGTTGACTGCCGCGTGGATTGCGGACGGCACGACATTCAATTGTCGAGACGCTTCCGCGACGCTGCCGCATTCCATGACGGTCATGAAGTAGCGGAGGGATTTCAGGGTCGTCTCCAGGGTCGCCTCCTGATCCAATAATTCTATTTTATAGATTATATCGTCCACAAATATCTGATTTTGAAAATGATGGATCTGCCGAATAATGCCGACAGCTGCAACATGTCTGGAGAGTCGAAATGCAATCACACGCGCGTGTCGTTATCGTCGGAGGCGGTGTCGGCGGACTATCGGCGCTCTATCACCTGACGCAGGAGGGGTGGACGGATGTCGTGTTGCTGGAACGCAATGAACTGACATCGGGAACGACCTGGCACTCCGCAGCGCAATGTCCAGGCATTGCTTTCAACCAGTTACTTTTGTTGCTGCGCGACTATACCATCAAACTCTACAAGAAGCTGGCCGACGACCCGGCGTACCCGATCAATTATCACTACGGTACCGGTGGTCTGCGACTGCTGACCGAACCGGTCCACCTGGATGAATGCCACCACATCATTTCGGTCGCCAAAGGACTGGGTCTGCAGTTCGATCTGTTGGACTCCAAGGAAATCGTCGAGCGCAACCCGCTGATCAACACCGAAGGCGTTCTTGCGGCGTTGTGGGACGAGCGAGACGGCGACATCGATCCGGCACAGCTGTGCCAGGCGCTGGCGCACCATGCTCGGGCAGCGGGCGCCTCGATTCATCGCAACACCCCCGTGACCGGATTGAGCCCAACCCCCGGCGGTGAGTGGCAGGTCGAAACGGATAGCGGGACGATCTCGGCGGAACACATTGTCATTGCAGCGGGTTACCGGGTGAACGAGGTCGGCGCGCTTCTTGGCATCGAGTATCCGGTCATTGCGATGGAGCACATGTATTTCGTAACCGGCGAGGTGCCGGATCTGGCCGGGCGCGAGGGCCGAGTGGCCATGGTCCGATGTCCGCGCGACACATTCTACATGCGCCAGGAAATGAACGGACTTCTCGTCGGCATATACGAGCACGATTGCAAAACCTTCGGCATGGACGGCATTGACCCGGGCTTCGTCAACGCGCTTTGTCCGGACGACCTCGACCGCCTGCTGCCGAAAATGGAACCGATTTTCGAACGCGTCCCCTGCCTGAACGATGTCGGCATAAAGCGTGTGATCAACGGGCCGGTCTCCTACGCCGCAGACGCCGGTCCGCTGGTCGGCAAGCAGCCTGGTCTTCGAAACTGCTGGTCGATGAACGGGCTTCGCGTCGGGATCGGCGAGGGCGGCGGCTACGGCAAGATGCTGGCCCAAATGATGGTGCACGGCGAAACGGAATGGGATACGTGGCAACTCGACCCTCGCCGGATCACTCATTTCGCCAATACGGAGTTCACAGCACTCAAGTCTATCGAAGATTACCGGCACGAGTTCCGCTGGCATCTGCCGCACGAACACCGCCCGGCCGGCCGGCCGGCAAAGGCGTCACCGCTCTATCCTGTGCTGAAGGCAAAAGGTGCGGAATTTGGCGTAGTCAATGGATGGGAGCGCACGAACTTCTATAAGCCGGATGCGCGTTTTCAGGAGAGCCACGGTTACACCTTCCAGAACTGGCACGATGTTGTGGGGGCCGAAATTGAAGGGCTACGGAGCAACGTCGGGCTGGCGGAACTTTCCGGCTTTAACCACTACCGCATCAGCGGCCGGGGAGCTCTGGACTGGTTAAGCAGCCTAACGTGTTCCCCTGTTTCGACCAGGATTGGCAAGGCCAGCCTGTGCTACTTCCTCACCCCGAAGGGAAACATCGAGGGCGAGGCCACGATCGTACCACTGCCGAACGGAGACATTTTTTACGGCTCCGCTGCGACAGCAGAGGTTCACGATATTGACTGGCTGAATGAACATCTGCCCGAAAGCTCGGACATTCGCATTGAGGTTTGCACCAACACACATACGATGATGGTGCTGGCCGGACCGAAAACTCGCCAGCTTCTGGCCGCGGTATCGCCGCGAAGTCGCTTCGACCAACAGGACTTCCCTTGGCTGACGGCGCAACGGATCTTTATCGGCCATGTCGAGGCGCTGGCAATTGCAATCAGCTATTCGGGCGAACAGGCATTCGAGCTGCACATCGCCAACACTCAACTCCATGCAGCTTATGAAATCCTCGCCGATGCTGGCGAGAAGTTCGGCCTCACCCATTTCGGCATGTATGCGATCGACTCGATGCGCCTGGAAAAGGGCTACGGTCATTGGAAGGGCGACTTCATCACCGAGTACAATCCCATCGAAGCCGGGCTGGCTCGATTCGTGAATTTGGATAAGGCGTTCGTCGGCAAATCGGGATTGTTAGAGCAGATTGAAGCCGGCAATCGCAAAGAAAGGATCGTTCTTGAACTGGATAGCGCCACCGCGCCTGCTCAACCCGGGGACGGCGTTTTTTCCGGTGGCGTTCCCATAGGTTCCGTTACCTCCGCCGCCTGGGGATACAGGACGAAAAAGAACCTCGCGATGGCGTATGTCGAACCGCAGTATGCCACTCTCGGCAGTGAGCTGGAGGTTGTGTTGACCGGCGAACCCACGAAAGCGACGGTCTGTCAGGTTTGTCTTTATGATCCGGAAAATCTGTTGCCGCGGGGCATCGCGTAGGTTTGCCCATACAAGGGAAGACTCTGAAGCATGTGTCGTCGTCTCTTCAGGGCTATTCGCCGGCGATGCGCACAGACGCGAGAAACATCCGCTTTCAACCCGATTTCCGGCTCTAAGCGCCGCACGGAAAACATCCGGAAAAAAATCGAAAAAATTTCCGCCCTGTGACGGCGGTCACAGATTACTGGACAGTCATGCCCTATGTTCGAACCATCGATGACGCGGTCATCTCCGGATCGAGTTGGTCTTTCGACCGTTGTCTCTCTCTCTTCTCTCCTGATCTGACTTCCGGCCCTCGCGGGCCGGATTTTCTTTTTGCGAAAAGAAAAAACCCCGACCGTGAGGCCGGGGCATGTTTTCTACAGAGGGGAGGCGGTCAGCCGTTCCACACCCCTTCCTTGCGGACGTCTTCGGTGGCGCGTTCGATGCCGCCCTTGAGCGCGTCGATCATGTCGTCGATCTGCGGCTTGGTGATGATCAGCGGCGGCGAGAAAACGCACATGTTGATCAGCGGTCGGACCAGCAGGCCGAGCGACTGGCAGTGCTTGTCGATGCGGCTGCCGATCTCGTAGTCGAGGCTGAGCGCTTCCTTGCTGTCCTTCGAGATGACGCATTCGACGCAGCCCAGCAGGCCTTCGCCGCGAACGTCGCCGACGATCGGCAGGTCGAGCAGTTCCTTGAGACGCTCCTGCATGTAGGGACCGACCTCGCGGACGTGTTCGAGAATGCCTTCGTTCTCGATGATCTCGATATTCTTGAGCGCGGCGGCGCAGGCGATCGGGTGGCCGGAGTAGGTGTAGCCGTTCGAGAAATAGCCCTCCGCCGCGTCCTTACCCTTGAGATCGGCGACCAGACGGTCGGAGATGAACACGGCGCCGAGCGGCTGATACCCCGACGTGATGCCCTTGGCCGTGGTGATGATGTCGGGCTGGATTCCGTAGACGTCTTCCGAAGCGAACCAGTGGCCGAGCCGGCCCCAGGCGGTGACGACCTCGTCGGAGATGTAGAGCACGTCGTGCTTGCGGCAGACCTCCAAAATGCGTTCGTGGTATCCCTTCGGCGGGATCGAGACGCCGCCGGACGCGAGCAGCGGCTCGCCGATGAAGGCGGCGACCTTATCGGCGCCGATTTCCAGGATCTTGTCTTCGAATTCCTTGACCAGAAATTCGAGCCAGTCCTCGACGCCCATGTCCTTGGGCCGGCGATAGGGTTCCGGATCCGAGATGTGATGGATGGTATCGGTCACGAAATCCATGAACGATTTGTCGCGTTCCTTGCCCGACACGGACGCGGCCAGATAGGTGCTGCCGTGATAGGCCTTCTTGCGCGAAATGATGTGTTTCTTGTCGGGGCGGCCGAGGATGTTGTTGTAGAACATGACGAAGCGCAGCGCGCTGTCGACGGCGGCGGAACCCGAACTGGTGAAGAACGTGTTGTTCAGATCGCCCGGCGTCAGGGTCGAGAGTTTGTCGGCGAGCAAGGCGGCCGGCTCGTTCGACAGCGACCACGGCGAGCAGTACGCCATTTCCAGCGCCTGATCGCGGATCGCGTCGGCCATGTCTTCGCGGCCGTAGCCGATCTGTACGCACCACATGCCGCCCGGACCGTCGAGCAGGCGGTTACCGTCGGAATCATGGAAATAGACGCCGTCTGCCTTCTTGATAATCGTTCGCTTGTTGTTGCCGTATTCCTTGAAACCCTCCCAGGGGTGGACGAACTTGTTGTCCTTCTCCTGAAGCTGTTCCGTGCCGAGGTTCCGCAGGATGTTCATGATGCACCTTTTCTGTCGCCATGTTCGATCGTCGGCATACTAGGCGCGCGGGCTCATCGCCGGAATATCCGGGATGTCATGTCCGGATTGGGACGGGCGAAGGTTAACGGTCGATGCCGTACCGCTCGCAGGCGACGTTCAGGATGCGGGTTAGCAGTTCGGGGTAGGTCATATCGCCGAATTCCGCCATCAGGTTCATCTTGCCGTCCCAGCACCAGCCGGGATTCGGGTTCGCCTCCAAGAGCTTGAAGACGCCGTCGGCGCCGGTGCGGAAATCGAAACGCGCATAGTCGCGGCAGCCGAGGCGCTCGAACAGCCGTTCGGCATGGCCGACGATGGCCTGCTCGTCGCTCTCCGGCAGGTTGGCTTGTTTGTAGGCGATCTGCGTCCAGTAGGCACTGTCCGGCAACCACTTCGATTCGTAGCCGAGAATGCGCGGCAATTTCGGATCGAGTCCCGAATAGTCGACCTCGAGAACCGGCAGCGCCCGCATGCCCTGTTTCGGATTGCCGATCACGGTAACGCTGTATTCCGATCCGGCGAGATACTCTTGCACGAGCAGGGGTTTGCCGGCGAACTCCGCGCGCAGCTCGCCGAGGTAGTCGAGCAGCGCGTGCTTGTCGTAAACCACCGCGTCGGCCGTGATGCCGATGCTCGAGTCGCCGAAGTTCGGTTTGAGAATTGCCGGGAACACGGCGGGCAGGGTCGCCGACTGATCGCCAGCGCGGATGAACGTTTCGAGCGGCACCGGTATGTCGAGAGATTGCGCGACCGCGCGCACCAGCGACTTGTCGTAGCACATGGCGAGACAACCGGGCGCGGCGCCGGTGTAGGGCAGGTCGTTCATCTCCAGAAGCGCCGGAACGTGAAGTTCCTTGAAAGGGTCGTTGCGAAAACCCTCGTCGCACAGATTGAATACCAGGTCGCTCTCGCAGGTTTCCAGATCGCGCGCCAGGGTCTGGTGATTGTCGAGGTAGTGGAAGCGGTAGCCCGCCGAATCGTTGAGCGCATCCTTCAACCGGTCGATGGTCTCCATGTCCTCAGCGTTGAAACAGCCGCCCCGCTTGACGGGATCGGGCAGCCGCGGATCGCCCATCACCACCGTCACGTCGACGGTCCGCTGGCCGCGTTTTTTGGCCTTCGCGTGCCGGGGCGCCGTTGCCGTCAGCAGCATGCGGTTGGCCATCATGCCGAGGTCCTGGCCCCTGTCGGACCGGGTTTCGATATTGGCGTGGCGCGCGATGTCCCGGAAACCGGCGTCGCTCAGGCCCTCCGAAATACGCTCGAAGCTATAAAGCCGTTCGGCATAGAACTGATCGGCGATAACGCCCTTCTCGTCGTTGCTGATGACTTCGCGGGAGATCAGCCGGTCGCCGTCCGACGACAGCGCCCGTTCGCGGCAGACGAAGTGGTGCTTGTCGACCCATTCCCACGAACGCGCGTCGAAGTTCTGCCGGATCCACGCGCCGTCCGTGATGTCGAGCACAAGCGTACCGCCCGAGCGCAGCGCCTTGGCGCAAGCTGAGAGGACCCGCTGGTCGTCGGAATCGCTCGAAAAGTAACCGAAGGCATTGCCCATGATCAGGATGGCGTCCTGACTGGCGTCGGCCAGCCGCGGCGCGCGCGCATCGCCTTCCCGAAACACCGCCTTGCCGTTGATGCCGGCCTGTTGCGCGCGTTTTCGCGCAACGCGGATCAGATAGCGCGAGCGGTCGATGCCGGTCAGGTTGTCGAAACCCTGGCCCGCCAGTTCGATGACGTGACGGCCCTGACCGCAGCAGAGATCGGTGATGGCGTCGCCCGGGCGGATGCCGGTCGCGGCGATGACCGCTTCGATGTCGGCGCGGGTGTTGTCGGCGTTCTCGACGACGTCGCCGTCGGTCAGAAGGTAGAGTCCGTCGAACAGGGTGCTCCACCAGTCTTCGGGCAGATGTGCCTCGAGGTCGGAAATCGGCCCGAGACGCAGATTGTTGCGGCGGCGCTTGTTGCGGCTTGGGGGCATCGAATGCATGGCGTTTCTCCCGTCAGGAGACCGAGCCGCACCGTGCGGCCGGGGCCGACGAACAAAAAATTTCTGCGCAAATGCCCGCATTTGCGTGAAATGACAATTGTTGATTTGACGGGCCTCGACCCTCTCAGACCGTCCCATTTTGCATGGCTTGAGAGTCCCGGAAATCCGGTATTTTCTGCGTGTTCGAAGCCCTTAGTCCGAGTACCGACAGTTTAGGAGACCGTCATGCGGGATCATTTCAAGTACGAGCCCTGGCAGGAGCCGGGATATGTCGAGGACCGCGACGGGCGGCTTTGGTTCGACGGCGTCGACACGCTGGCGCTGGCGGTCGAGTACGGCACGCCGCTCTATGTCTATTCGGAGCGCAAGATCCTTGAAACCGCACGCCGCATCCATGACGGTTTTGCCGCCCAGCACCCGGACGTCTGCGTCGCCTATGCATCGAAAGCCTGCAACCTGGACGGCATTTTGCGGGTCATCCGCAAGGCCGGCATCGCCATCGAGGTCAACTCCAAAGGCGAATTGACGAAGGCCCGGCGTGCCGGATTTCCCGACAGCGATATCGTGCTCAACGGCGTCGCCAAGAGCCGCGAGGAACTGGCCGCGGCGATGTCGCCCGCGATCAAGGCGATCAATGTGGACTCGCCGTTCGAGCTGCAGCGTATCGCCGACGTCGCCCGGGACGCGGATCTGAAGGCCAACGTCGCCCTGCGCCTGGTTCCCGAGTTGGAGAGCGGCACGGCGCCCGGTATCGAGACCGCATCGAGTGCCACCAAATTCGGCATGACCGAACACGACTTCGAGGCGTGCTTGCCGATCCTCGATCAGGCGAAGGACCGCGTGCATCTCGCCGGGCTGCACGTTCATATCGGTTCGCAGATCACCGAGCGGTCGAGCTATGCCGAGGCCGGCCGGTTCATTGCCGCCAAGGCGGCAATGGCCGAGGGCATCGTCGGCCATGCCCTCGATCACATCAACGTCGGCGGCGGTTTTCCCGGCAACTACGTGAAGTACAACGACCAGTCGCCGGGGATCGGCTACTACCGATCCGATATGACGCCGGCCGATGTGGCGTCCGCCGTGGTGCCGCCGATCCTGGCCGCGCTCGACGGCGGCCGTCAGATCGTGATCGAACCGGGCCGCTCGATGGTGGTCAATGCGGCCATCCTCTTGAGTACGGTCGAGAACGTGAAACGCCGGCCGCGCGCCGGCGAGATGGACGACTGGCTCTATCTCGACGCCGGCTACCACACGCTCCTCGAGGCGTTCGTCTATCGCTGGTACTTCCACATGGTGACGGCGAACCGCACGGCGGAAACGGAGACGGGTTTGTTCCGCGTCGTCGGTCCGCTGTGCGACAACGGCGACTCGTTCTACGACGTCGAGGGCGAGGGAACCCTGAAGCGTCTGCTCGAAACCGAGCCGGGCCTGCAGCCGTTTGCCGATACGCTCAGGCGGCACCTGGTGCACATGCCGGGATACCGCGAACTGCCGGCGGCGACGGCGGCGGACGACATCGTTGCGTTTCTCGATTGCGGCGCCTACAGCCAGGACCAGATTTTCGCCCTCAACGGCCGCGGCCGACCGGCGGTGCTGCTGATCGAGGAGAGCGGCGCCGTGCGGATGATCCGCCGCGCCGACAGCGAGGAAGACCAGGCCCTGAACGAGGTATCCTAGGCTCTCTGGACTCAACGAACCTGTACCGCTCATTCCGGACGTTAGGCGAGCCCGGAAAGCGAAGGATTTCCGGCTTGCAAGCCTTGCGATCCGGAATCCGGGTCGGCCGGCATGGTCGGTTTCTCGACCGGCTTCGGGATTCCGGCTCACTGACTTTCCTCGCCAACTCAACGAGTTGGAGGAAAGTCGAGGCCGGAATGAACGGAATTGAGTACAGACCCCGGAACCCGTGCCGGCCTCACGCGATTGTGTCGTCAATTGGTTTGGCGTCGCTCCGGCGTGCGGCGATTCTCGTTCCATGGTTCGTCTTGCCGCCCTCACGGTCTTTTTTCTGTTGCCGTTCGCACCGCTGGCCGCCGAGCCGCCGCCGCTGGACGACAAGGGGCGGGCGATGATCGTTGGCATGTCGCCGCTGACCGATGTGCCGGTTCCCGACCTCGACGGCAAGATCGTCGTCGTCTCGTTTTTCGCCAGTTGGTGTCCGCCGTGCACGGCCGAGTTCCGGGAACTGAACAAGCTGCGTACGCGCCTGCCCGAGGAACGGGTCGCCATCGTCGCCCTCAATATTTTCGAATTGCACTTCAAGAAGGACAGCGCGGCGCGGATGACACGCTTTCTCGACCGCACGAAGCCGACGTTCGCCGCGCTCGGCGGCGAGGAAGACCGGCGTCTCGCCGATACCTTCGGCGGCGTCAGGCGAATCCCGTCGGTTTATGTCTACGACCCGGCCGGTGTGCCGATCACCGCCTTCATTCACGAAAAGGGCGCGACGAAGATGCATGCGACGGCCGACGAACTTGAAACCGCGATCCGGCCGCATCTTGCGGATGGCTGATCCGACGGGAATGTCGCCATCACGATTATCGAACAGACGGGGGCTCTCGACATGAAACGTCAGAAAAAACAGCACCGGCACAAATCGAAACGGACAAGAACGGCCGCTCAGGCACGGACGTCGGCCATCGATATGGCGGACGACGCTCTGTCCCGCCGGTCGCTTCTCAAGCGGTTCCGGACCGGGGGCATCGTGGCGGTCGTTGCCGCCGGCGGCGGCTGGGCGCTAATGCGCGAGGTCCAGGCCACCGTGCGCGAACACGATCTTTCGCGGATCGGCAACGGGAAGCCGGCCGTCGTCCAGATCCACGACCCGGAGTGCCCGCGCTGCGTCGCGTTGCAGCGCGAGGCGCGTGACGCCGTCTGCGCGATCGGCGAAGACAGGTTGCAGTTTCTTGTCGCCAACATTCACACGGCCGAAGGGCGGAGACTGGCGAATGCCCACGGTGTCGGCCATGTGACGTTGTTGCTGCTCGATGGCGCGGGGCAACGGAAACGGATTCTTGCCGGCCCCCGCGAGAGCGAAGAGCTTATCGAATCGTTCCAGTACCACGTGACGCGATACGCCCGGGAAGAAGGGTCCTGAACGGGTTCAGGCCGCACGTTGCGATCTGAACAGCTGCCCGCATTGGACGTCGGACGGATCGATGCCGGCGGCAACGAGCGCCTGATACATCATCGCCTGGTTCGACGAGATGACGGGCTTGCCGAGGTCGTCTTCCAGTCGTGCGATCGCCTCGACGCTGCGCATGTCGGTGCATGACAGCACGATGGCCTCCGCCTCGGGGCTGTCGGCCTTGAGCGCCAGGGCGCGGACCTCGTCGGGCGTCAGCTCGCCCTGGCCGTAATTGCCGAGTTCGCGGCCGATATCGGCGCGCGATACGGTTTCGACGCCGGCGTCGGCAAAGAACGCAACGGCGAGATCGTTGATCGCGCCGACGTAGGGCGACGAGAACCCGACGCGCGAAATGCCAAGGATGTGCATGGCGGCGACCAGCGCGCCCGCCGCCGTGACGCTCGGGACGCCGATGCGTTCGCGAATGGTTGCCGACAGCTCGGTATCGAAAGCGCGGCCGTGGGTCAGGGTTGCCGACGTGCAGCCGTAGAGCACCACGTCGGGCCGCATCCCGCCGATCAGGCGCAGCGGTTCGTCGAGGTCCGCCGCGCCGAGCCCCGCCATCTGCTTGTCGTCGGGAATTTTCTCGATGTCGTAACCGCCGAGCCGGGCGAAATGACAACTCACGCCCCGCGGCGCCAGCAGGGTCATGTCCGGCTCCAGATTGCTGTTGGTGTAGGGCACGAGAATGCCCAGCCGTGCCCGGCCCCGGTTCGTCATGGTCATGACCGTTCCTCCTCGGTTCGCCAGTTACGAAGCGCCTGTGCCGTTTTCGCCATATCGTCTTTGCTGCCGATGGTGGCGCGCAGACACTGCGGCAGGCCATAAAAACCCATCGGGCGGAAAACGATGCCGCGGTTCCGCAGGAAGGCATCGGCGCGTGCGGCGCGGTCCGCGCCGCTGAAGTCGATCAGCACGAAATTGGTGTGGCTCTCGGTCACGGCAAGGCCGAGCCCCCGCAGGTCCGCCGCGAATCTGTCGCGCCGCGCCGACGTTTCCGTGCAGATCCGTTCCTTGTAGTCCTGATCCCGGACGGCCGCCGTCGCGGCGGCCTGGCTCGTCGTGCTGACGCTGCCCGGAACGATGAGCTTGCGGACCTGTTCCGCGACGGCGGGCGGAAACAGGCCCCAACCGACGCGCATGCCGGCCAGTGCGTAGGCCTTCGAGAACGTCCGCGTTACGACGGCGTCGCCGCGATTCACCAGATCGAACATTTGCTCGCCGAGATGATCGGCGAACTCGGCGTAGGCTTCGTCGACGACCAGCAACACGCCGCCCGGCAGGTTTTCGCGCAGGCGGACGATGTCGTCCCGCCCGATCCGCGTGCCGGTCGGATTGCCGGGGTTGCAGATTAATACAATCCGCGTGGCCGGCGTGACGGCGTCCAGCACCCTATCGACCGAAACCCGCATCGCCGGTTCCGGCACGGTCACGTAGTCCGCCTGGGCTGCCTTCGATGCCTCGCGAAAGTACGCGTAGGCGTACTCGGTCGATAGCACCTGGTCGCCCGGCCCCGCGAACGCGGCGATGGTTGCGCCCAGCAGTTCCATGGAACCGGCGCCGACGAGCATGCGATCAGCATCGAGGCCGTGGACGTCGGCGATCGCCGCGCGGAGGCCCGTCCAACCGGAATCGCTGTAGAGATGGCCGCGCTGCATCGCCATGACGCCGGCGTCGATGGCGGCGGGACTCGGCGGCAGGGCGCTTTCGTTCATGTTCAGGTTGAGGATGTCGACATCCGGCGGCACCTCGACGGGGGCGACGCCATAGGCGGTCATGGCCGCGACGTGGTCGCGGGGCCTGATCGTCGTTCCGGTCATGACCCGGCTCCTTCGTATCCATAGATTGCGCGCGCCGCCTCGGGTGAAATCAATCCGGCGGCTATGTCGGCGGCGACGGCGGCCCGGTCGCGCATCCGGGGGTCGCCATAACCGCCGCCGCCCGGGGTTTCGAAGATCAATCGCTCGCCCGGATCGATGCGCAGGGCGCCCTTGCTCGGCAGGTCGGGGCTGTCGGAAATGCGGATGCGCCCACGCGCGCCTTCGCGGCCGCCGCCGCGCCCTGCCGCCGCAAACTTGACGCGCTCGACCGACAGGAAGACGAGAAACCCGTCATCGCCGGCCGGCTCCATCTCGATGCGCTGCCCGAGGCCGCCGCGATAAACGCCGCCGCCGCCGCTGTCCGTTCGAAGTTCCCGCCGGATGTAGCGGACGGGGGCGGCCGCCTCCGTGGTTTCGACCTGCGATCCCCAGACGCCGCTCGGATAGGCCGTCACCGACAGGCCGTCCTTGAGCGGCCGCGCGCCGGTGCCGCCGTTGTGCACCAACTCCATGGCGAACGCGACGCCGCCCGACTGGGCCGCTTCCGGCGTGTTGCGGATCGGCAGGTCGTAAAGGCACGACGCGCCCTCGGCCGGGATGCGATCCGGGATCGCCTGAAACAGGCATCCGAGAACGAGGTCCGGCGTCATCTGCCCGATCGAATGGCGTTGCGCCACGGGCGCCGGGTGCTGCGCGTTCAGGATGCAGCCCGCGGGGCCGTCCACCGTGAAGGGTTCCAGCGAGCCGGCATTGTTGGGGATGTCCGGCCCGACGATGCAACGCAGCGCGAAGACCGAATACGCGGCCGCATAGTTGATCGGACAGTTGATGCCCTTCTTCGAGCAGTCCGACGTGCCGGCGTAGTCGAGGTGGATGCCGTCCGCACCGACTGTCAGCGTCGCCGCCAACGTGATGTCCTTTTCGTAGCCGTCGACCATCAGGGTGTTTTCGTAAACGCCCGGCGGAATCGCGGCGATGGCCTCAAGGGTGCCGCGCCGAGAGGTTTCGATGATGTAGGTTGCGAGAGCGTCGAGGTCGTCGATCCCGAACTCGACCATCATGTCGACGGTGCGTTTCGCGCCCGCCTCGCAGCAGGCGATCAGGGCATAGATATCGCCTTCGTTGGCGACGGCCTCGCGCGAGTTGACGCGGACGATCTCCATCAGGAACGCGTTGATCTCGCCAGCGTCGACCAACTTGCACGGCGGGATCATCAGGCCTTCGTCGTAGACGTCCGATCCTTCAGGGCCCATGCCGAGGCCGCCGAGGTCGGCCAGATGCGACGTGCACGAGGTGAAGCCGACGATGCGGTCGTTGTGAAACACCGGCATCATCAGCAGAAAGTCGTTGAGGTGCCCCGATGCAAGCCACGGATCGTTGGTCATGTAAATGTCGCCGGGGCGCATTTCCTGTAGCGGGAACATGCCGCGCAACGATTTCACGGCTTCCGCCATGGTGTTGATGTGGCCCGGCGTGCCGGTGACCGCCTGCACCAGCATGCGGCCCTGAAGGTCGAAAATACCGGCGGAGATATCGCCGCTCTCGCGAACGATCGGACTGAACGCGGCGCGGATCAGGGTCTGGCCCTGTTCCTCGACGATCGCAAGCAGGCGGTTCCACATGACCTGAAGGCGTGTCGGATCGAGTTGGGTCATGGCCGGTTCTCCTTCATGCCGGTGCGGGTCAGTTCGATATTGCGGGCGGCGTCGATCGTCGCCGAGAAGTCGTCGCTCACCAGTGTGGTGGTCTGCGGCTCGATAATCAGCGCCGGCCCGGCAATGCGGTCGCCGGGCGTCAGTCTGTCGCGAAAATAAATGCCAGCGTCGACGGACGCGCCGGTGATGTCGCAGACGATCGTGCGCCGACTGTCGGATCCGACGTTCCGCGCCGGGGGTGGCGGTGCCAGTGGCGGCGGCGGCACGCTGAGCGTCGAGACCTTCACCGCCCAGTTCAGGATTTCGACGACCATGCCGGGAACGGCACGGCTGAACTGGTTGCTGTATTCGGTTTCGAATGCCCGGCGTAGCGGTTCGATATCGTCGTTGCCGAGCGAACGGTTCGGCATCTCGATCTCGATCTCATGACCTTGGCCGCGATAGCGCATGAAGGCGCTGCGCCGGCGGATCAGCTCGCCCGCCGGCGCGCCGGCACGGACCACGGACTCCGCCTCGGCGACGAGGTCGTCGAACAGGCCGTTGAGGCCGGCGAGGTCCGGTTGTTCCAGGGTCATGTAGCGGCTGCGGACGATTTCGAACGAAATGGGCGCGAACAGGAACCCGACCGCCGAGCCGACGCCTGGCGCCTGCGGTATGAGGATGCGGCCGACGCCGGCCTTGCGCGCAACCCGCGTCGCGTGCAGCGGACCGTTGCCGCCGAAGGCGATCATCGTGCGGGGACCGAGATCCTTGCCCGATTCGACGGCGTGCATGCGCGCGGCGGCGGCCATGTTCTCGTCGACGATCTGGCTGATGCCGTTGGCGGCGGCGGGTGTCGTCATCCCGAGAGCGCCGCCGACATCGGCGCCGATCACGGTCTCCGCCTGCGGCACGTCGACGTGCAAGCGGCCCTCGGCGAAGGTCGCCGGCTCGATCAGGCCCATGACCACGTCGGCGTCGGTGACCGTCGGCCGCTCGCCGCCTCGCCCGAACGCGGCGGGGCCGGGTTCGCTGCCGGCGCTTTCCGGGCCGACGTTGAGGCGGCCGAGCCGGTCGACGTGGGCGATAGAGCCGCCGCCGGCGCCGATCTCGATCATTTCGACGACCGGAATGCGGACCGGCATGCCGCTGCCCTTGATGAAGCGCTCGGCGCGGGCGATCTCGAAGCGGCGCGACGTTTGCGGCCGATGATCGTCGATCAGGCAAAGCTTCGCCGTGGTGCCGCCCATGTCGAACGACAGCACTTCGCCGAGGCCGCATTGCTCCGCCACGTGGGCCGCCAGAACGGCGCCACCGGCGGGGCCCGATTCGACCAGGCGGATCGGATACCGCGCCGCGGTCGCCAGCGTCGTCATGCCGCCGCCGGCGGTCATCATCAGGATCGGGCAGGCCAGGCCTTCGGCGGCGAAGGTCTCGGCAAAGGATTGCAGATACGTCGCCATCAGCGGCTGGATGTAGGCATTGGCGATGGTCGTGCACAGCCGTTCGAACTCGCGCGCTTCGGGGCTGACGCCGCTGGACAATGTGATCGCCATATCGGGCAACCGCGCCCGCAGCAGTTCGGCGAGACGCTGCTCGTGCGCCGGGTTGGCGTAGGCATGCAGCAGGCAGACGGCGGCCGCGTCGGTGCCGGCATCGGAGAGCTGCCGCGCCAGATCGTCGACGGCGCCTTCGTCGAGAGGCTCAATAACGTTTCCCGATACGGCGATCCGCTCCGGTATCGTGAAGCAGCGCTCGCGCGGCACGATCAGATCCGGCTTGTCGAGGTTGATGTCGTATTGATTGTAGCGGCGCTCGTAGGCGATCTCGAGGATATCCCGGAAACCGCCGGTGGTGATCGTCGATACCGTGGCGCCGCGCCGCTCGATCAGCGCGTTGGTCGCCAGCGTTGTGCCGTGGATGAAGCCTTCGATGTCGCTCATCGAAACGCCCGCTTCGTCGATGGCGAGTCGCACGCCGGCAAGCGCGCCCTCGGCGGGGTCGGTATGGGTCGTGAGCGTCTTCGACGTGGCGCGCACACGGCGTTCGCCGTCGATCAGGACGGTATCGGTAAACGTGCCGCCGATATCGACGGCGATGCGAAGACGGAGTGGTGCAGGCATGACGGGAACTCGGGCTTGGGTCGCGGGGATCGGCGCAGCGCGCCGGAGACAACGGATGAACGTTCGCGAAAGCCCGGTTCAGACGACGAGATCGCACCCCGTCGCGCGGCGGCCCAATTGGATGGTCTCTGAAACGCGAGAGCTCATGGCGTCTCGTCCCGTCCCCAGAGTGCGCGCGCACTCTGTCTTATAGTTTCAGGGAGTGATTCACGTTTCAGGTTGCGTCAACCCGAAACGATCAGGCCCTGGTTACGAACGGATCAGACACTGCGACCGATTTGATTTTCTGTCAATTGGGAAACGCAAGAGGCCCGTACGCCTCGCGGTGTCGCCGTTCGATGATTGAGTGTGCGCCCCGGCAGTCCTAACCTGTCGGTGACAGCGGATCGGGAGAACGCGATGGGAGCGGTTCCGGACAACGTCATCGGGGCCCTGATGGCCGCCGAAGCCGGCGGGTACGACGATGCACGCGCCATGCCGGGCGCGTTCTATCTGTCCGCGGATGTTCTCGATCTCGAGAAGCGCCATCTGTTCCGGGATGCCTGGACCTGTGTCGGCCGCGCCGACGAGATCCCGTCAGCGGGCGATTATCTGACCTATGACATTCTCGACGAGCCGGTCGTCGCCATTCGCGGCGAAGACGGCGAGGTTCGGGCGCTTTCCAACGTGTGCCGCCATCGGGCGATGCCGCTGCTCAAGGATACCGGTCGCGCAAAGCGTCTGGTGTGCCCGTATCATGCCTGGACCTACGACAGTACGGGCCAGCTGATCGGGGCGCCCCACATCGCCGATCACCCGACGTTCGACAAACGCGAATGCCGCCTGCCGCAGTTCGCCTGCGAGGTCTGGCACGGCTTCATCTTCGTCAACACGGACCCGGATGCGGCGTCGATTTCCGATCGCCTGGAGCCGCTCTCGAAGCGGATCGCGCCCTATCATTTCGAGGACATGCAGACCCGCTTCATCGGCTGGGAAGTCTGGAACACGAACTGGAAACTGCTCGTCGAAAACTTCATGGAGGGCTATCACCTGACGCATCTTCACGCCAGGGGATTGGGCGACGTCACACCGACCGGACTCTGCGAGCATTTTGAACCTGGCGACGGTTACTTCGGCTACAACGTCGGCTTCGCCCCGGGGATGAACCGAAAAAGGATCGGCCATGCCGACCTGACCCGGGAACAGATCGATACCTGCGTCATGGCCGCCGTCACCCCGAACCTGCTGATCGGCGGTGCCAGCGATGCCTGCTCGTTCCTCTGTGTAGAGCCGAAAACGCCGGAAACCGTGCGGGTTCGTCTCGCCATGTTCTTTCACGAGGACTACGGCACCGACGAGGATATCGACTGGTCGCTGGAACTGTTCGACCGCACCATGGCCGAGGACAAGATCGTGTTGAATGAATTGGGGCGCGGCCTCAGGTCCGCGCATTACACGCCCGGGCCGCTGGCGCCGGCGGCGTTCGAGGGCTGCGTGCGGGATTTGCACCGGTACGTGGCGGGCAAGCTGTTACCGGTGGTGGCGGCTTAAGTGAAGACGGCGACGATCACGACGACCAGCAGCGCGACGGTGGGATAGAACGTCAATCCGAAACCCAGGGCCCGGGCCGCTGCTCCCTTCTCGTAGCGTGCGCGGAAGAGTACCCGCCCGACGGCGAACAGGATGGCTGCCGCGGGGATCGACGATAACCACGCGACCGGCAGAAGAACGGCTGCCATGCCGTAGACGACAGCCGCCAGGACAACCTGTTCCAGGGTGTTCTGAAGGTAGGCCTGTTTGACCTTCGCCGCCTGCGAGTCGTCGGCGAGGCCGCTTCCGCCGATGTCACCCGGATTGAAAAACCGGTGACGGGCCAGTGAACCGACGGCCACCACCAACCAGACAACGACGAGGATCGCCCATGACGCGGCGAAGCCCGCGCGCTCGGCGGGCGAGTCTGTCACCGGCAGTGGAAAGACATCCGTCAGTATCGCGGCGAGTAACGACAGTACGGTCAGTAGCATGGCGGCAGCGATGCCGCGTAACACGCCGGGTTGCTCACCGGTGAGCGCCATGGCGGCGAATCTCCTTCAGGTCTCTCATGATCCGGATGTTAGACGGGCGGGTCGGTAGGAGGAAAGATCTCGGTCGCAGCGGGCGCGCTTGGCCAACCCAACCACCCCCAAGCGCGCTCAGGTGTATGGTGCAGTACCGAAATAAGTTCTGGGGAGTGGTGGAGCCGAGGGGAATCGAACCCCTGACCTCTTGAATGCCATTCAAGCGCTCTCCCAACTGAGCTACGGCCCCATCTTCGGTGTGTTGCGCGCGGTGCCGGCGGACCGGCCGGCGGGTTTGGGATTTCCCACCGCGGCGCGCGGGACATTAAGGGAGCGGGCGGTTCGGGCGCAAGTCAAAAACGCCTCACCGCCCGCGCCTCGAAACCCGCATTAGGTATCGTCGTCGTCCTTCTCGGCGACCACCGCGACGTCCGCGTCGTCGTCGAGATCGGACGTATCCTCGATCAGGTCGTCGTCGTCATCGTCGTCGTCTTCGAGCACGATGTCGTCGTCAGTGTCGAGCGCATCGTCCTCGGAATCGTCCGATTCCTCGGGCGTCGGCTTCTTCGGCTCGGGCTTCGGCTCGGGCGCCTTCACTTCGGGCGCCGGGCGGCGCGACTTGAGTACCGGCTGGGCGACGACTTCGGACTCGCAGCTCGGGCAGATGATCGGATTGCGCTTCATGTCGTAAAACTTGGCGCTGCAGCTCGGGCACGTGTGTTTGGTGCCCCATTCAGGTTTTGCCACGGTCGGTCTCCGGAATGATGTTCGAACAGGTGACGGGCTCGGCGAAGGGCTGCGTTTAGCCATTTCGGCGGAGGCTGTCAAAATGAAATTGATGCCGGACCGATGAAATCGCCCGTCGATTGCGGACGGTCGATTGCAGACTGTGCAGCCGCCGGGCTTTGGTGTAAGACACGGCCCCTGAAAGCACGTTGCGCTAACCCGCCGCCGGACGACCGTCTTGACCGCACTCCGATCCAGCAGATCAGCCCCGCTTTCCGGCGTCGTTTCCGTGCCCGGGGACAAATCGATTTCGCACCGCGCCGTGCTGCTCGGCGCGTCCGCCGTCGGCACCACGGAGATCAACGGACTTCTCGAGGGCGAGGACGTATTGGCGACGGCGGCTGCCGTCGAGCAAATGGGCGCGATTGTCGAACGACCGATGGCGCCCGGCGGCCAATGGCGCATTACCGGACGCGGCGTCGGCGGGCTGGCCGAGCCCGCTGGGGTTCTCGACATGGGTAATTCCGGCACTGCCGCACGCCTGATGATGGGCCTCGTCGCTGCGCACCCGATGCGCGCCGCCATGAGCGGCGACGCCTCGCTCAACGGGCGGCCGATGCAACGCGTCATGACGCCGCTCGAAAAAATGGGTGCACAGTTCGTCGCCCGTGACGGCGGCCGCATGCCGCTCACCGTGATCGGTTCCGACGAACTGATCCCCATCGAGTACGAATTGCCGGTCGCTTCGGCGCAGGTCAAGTCTGCGATCCTGCTGGCCGGGCTGAACACGGCCGGCCGTACGACGGTGATCGAGCCAGTACCGACGCGCGATCATTCGGAGCGGATGCTGGCGCACTTCGGCGCCGAGATCGAAACCGAGATTTTGCAAAACGGCGGGCGGCGGATCGCCATCACCGGCCGACCGGAACTGACGGCGTCGGCCGTCGACGTGCCGGGCGATATCTCGTCTGCGGCATTCCCGCTGGTTGCGGCTGCGCTGGTGCCCGGATCCAATCTGACAGTCGCGGGTGTTGGCGTTAATGAGCTTCGCACCGGCATTCTCGACTGCCTGCAGGAAATGGGTGCGGCGATTTCGATCGCCAACCGGCGTGACGCGGCGGGCGAGCCGGTCGCCGATATCACGGTCTTGGCCGGACCGCTGACGGGCATCGACGTGCCGCCCGAACGGGCTCCCTCGATGATCGACGAGTATCCGGTGCTCGCGGTGGCCGCGGCCTTTGCCAACGGCGTGACGCGGATGACCGGCATCGGTGAGTTGCGGGTCAAGGAAAGCGACCGCCTGGCGACCGTGGCGGCGGGGCTTGAGGCGGCCGGCGTCCGGGTCGAGCAGGGCGAGGACTGGCTGGCGGTTCACGGCGCCGGCGAGGCGCCCCAGGGAGCTCCAAGGGGCGGCATGACCGTCGCCGTGTCGCTCGATCACCGGATCGCCATGGCGTTTCTCGTCATGGGCATGGCGGCGCGGGAAACCGTCGCCGTCGATGACGGATCGCCGATCGCCACCAGTTTTCCGGGTTTCGTCGCGCTGATGAACGGACTCGGCGCCGATATGGGAGGGGTTTGATGGCCGAGAATCAGGACACCTGGCCGCGCGTCATTGCCATCGACGGGCCGGCGGGCGCCGGCAAGGGCACGCTGGCAAACCGGCTCGCGGACGCCTTCGACATGGCGGTGCTCGATACCGGCCTGATTTACCGGGCGACCGGCTTTGCGGTGCTGGAAGCCGGCGGCGACCCGGCCGACCCGGCAGCGGCGCTCGATGCCGCCAGAAACCTCGATATGACGAAAATCGACGAGAGCGCGCTCCGCAACGAAACCGTTGCCGATGCGGCGTCAAAGGTCGCCGTCATGCCCGACGTGCGCGCCGAGTTGCTGGCGTTTCAGCGCCGCTTCGCCGCAAACCCGCCGGACGGCAAGTCGGGGGCGATCCTCGACGGCCGCGACATCGGCACGGTCGTTTGTCCGGATGCAGACGTGAAACTCTTCGTTTCGGCGTCTGTCGAGGTCCGTGCCGACCGCCGCTTTAAGGAGTTGCAGGGCAAAGGACAGGCCGTTATATATGCGCGCGTTTTGGGAGACCTGAAGGCGCGTGACGAACGCGATACGGGGCGGGCGACCGCACCGATGAAGCCGGCCAGTGACGCATTCGAGCTCGATACCAGCGATCTTGATGCCGACGGCGTATTCGCCGAGGTCATGACCTTCATCAATTCCAAGCGGCCGCAGTAGCGGTCCAGAACACGATTATCACCGGGCAAGGACGAAAAATCGTCACGCCCTTCATTTTGTCAAAGACCGCCGGAACCAACCGGCTGGCCTGAATATGACGATAGAAAGGATACCGAGCTTATGGCTCCTGCCGATACCAATGCGTCTGCCGAAGACGCAGCCCCCGTCATCACTGAAGATTTTGCCGCTATGCTGGACGAGACGTTCAGCGACGACGGCATCGAAGGTCAGGTCGTTAAAGGCACCGTCGTCTCCGTAGACGGCGACGTTGCGACGATCGACGTCGGTCTCAAGTCCGAAGGCCGCGTCCCCCTCAAGGAATTCGCATCGCCCGGTCAGGAGTCCGAGCTCAAGGCCGGCGACAAGGTCGATGTGTTCGTCGAGCGCTTCGAAGACCGCGAAGGCATGATCCGGCTCAGCCGTGAACGCGCCCGCCGCGAGGAAGCCTGGCTCGATCTCGAAAAGTCGTTCAACAAGGGCGAGAAGGTCACCGGAACGATCTTCGGCCGCGTCAAGGGCGGCTTCATCGTCGATCTCTCCGGCGCCGTGGCGTTCCTGCCCGGCTCGCAGGTCGATATCCGCCCGGTGCGCGACGTCGGCCCGTTGATGGGTACGCCGCAGCCGTTCCAGATCCTCAAGATGGATCAGCAGCGCAACAACATCGTCGTATCGCGCCGTGCCGTGCTCGAGGAAACCCGCTCGGCCGAGCGTTCGGAATTGATTTCGAACCTGACCGAAGGCCAGGTGCTCGAAGGCGTGGTCAAGAATATCACCGACTACGGCGCCTTCGTCGACCTCGGCGGTATCGACGGCCTGCTGCACGTGACCGACATCGCCTGGAAGCGCATCAACCATCCGTCGGAAGCGCTGCAGATCGGCGAAACCGTTCAGGTCCAGGTCATTCGCTTCAACGCCGAAACCCAGCGCATTTCGCTCGGCATGAAGCAGCTGGCGGCGGATCCGTGGGACGGTGTCGCCGCCAAGTATCCGGTCGGCGGCAAGTTCACGGGCCGGGTCACCAACATCACCGACTACGGCGCCTTCGTCGAACTCGAAGCCGGTGTCGAAGGTCTTGTCCACGTCTCCGAGATGAGCTGGACCAAGAAGAACGTGCACCCGGGCAAGATCGTTTCGACCAGCCAGGAAGTCGAGGTCATGGTGCTCGACGTGGACTCCGACAAGCGCCGCATCTCGCTGGGTCTCAAGCAGTGCATGGAGAACCCGTGGGACGACTTCCTCGCCAACTTCCCGGCCGGCACCGAAGTCGAAGGCGAGATCAAGAACATCACCGAGTTCGGTCTGTTCATCGGTCTTGCCGGCGAAATCGACGGCATGGTTCACCTCTCCGACATCTCGTGGGATACCCCGGGCGAGCAGGCCATCACCGAGTACAACAAGGGTGACATGGTCAAGGCCAAGGTGCTCGACGTCGACGTCGAAAAGGAACGGGTCAGCCTCGGTATCAAGCAGCTCACGGAAGACACCGTCGGCGCCGCGCTCTCCGACGTTCGCAAGGGCGCGGTGGTTACCTGCACGGTGACCAACGTCACCAGCGGCGGCATCGAGGTCACGGTCAACGACGACATTCCGGGCTTCATTCGCAAGTCTGATCTGTCGCGCGACCGCTCCGAACAGCGGCCGGACCGTTTCGCCGCCGGCGAAAAGGTCGACGCCAAGGTGACCCAGGTCGATGCCAAGTCGCGCAAGCTGACGCTTTCCATCAAGGCCCGCGAGGTCGAGGAAGAAAAGCAGGCGATGGCGGATTACGGATCGTCCGACTCGGGCGCCAGCCTCGGCGATATCCTCGGCGCTGCGTTGAAGCAGAAGCAGGAGGAAGTCGGCAGCGAAGAGCCGGCCGAGGAAGAAAAACCGAAGGCCAAAGCCAAGGCGAAACCGAAGGCCAAGAAAGCCAAGGCGAAGGATGCCGACGACGCCGAAGCCTCCGAAGCCCCTGAGGCTTCCGACGAAGCGGACGCCGGCGATGGCGGCGAGGCCAAGGAAGACGCCAAGGACGCGTAATCGGAAAACGGCGGCGGCCCGCGTGGTTGCCGCCGTTTCTCTTCGTTCCGCATTCCACGGCGCAAGGATTGAACCGTCATGAGTGCTGAAACCGATCGTATTCTCGACCGACGCCGCCTCAAGCGCGGTTTGACGTTCTGGCGCATCGTCGCGGTCGTCGCCGTTATCGCGGCGGCCGGCGCGGCGTTCTCGCGTTTCGATATTCCGACCGATGAGCCCTACGTCGCTTATGTCGCCATTGACGGGATTATTCTCCGCGACGACGAGCGGCTCGACGCAATCGGTGATGTCGCCGACGACACGGAGGCGCGCGCCCTCGTTGTCGGTATCGACAGCCCGGGCGGCGCTTTCGTCGCCAGCGAGGAACTCTACGGTGCGCTTCGCCACGTCGCGGCTGAAAAACCGGTGGTTGCCGTGATTGCCGATACTGGCGCGTCCGGCGGTTACATGGCTGCACTTGGCGCCGACTGGATTTTCGCGCATTCCGGGTCCGTTACCGGGTCGATCGGCGTCATTTTGCAGACCGCCGACCTGACCGGGCTTCTCGACAATCTGGGTATCAAGCCCGAGATCGTGAAGAGCGATCCTCTGAAGGCGCAGCCGAACCCGATGGAGCCGTTCTCGGACGAGGCGCGAGCCAATATCGAGAGCGTCATCGAGGATTTGCACCGCTCGTTCGTCGATATGGTGGCTGATCGCCGCCGAATGTCGATACCCGATGCGAGGGCATTGTCCGACGGACGAATTTATACAGGCCGCCAGGCATTTCAGGCAGGCCTGGTCGACGACATTGGCGGGGTGGACGATGCACGTGACTGGTTGGAAGCGGCGCGCGATGTCTCGGATGAGCTTCCGCTCCACGACGTGACGCCTGTCGACGAGCTTGAACAACTGAGCGGGTTGGTCGGAAAAGCACTGTTTTCAGAAAGGCTTACACTTGACGGCGTGCTTGCGCTCTGGCACCCTCAACTCGGTTTTTAAGGTATGCCAACGAGCGCGGAGAGTGCCGAGGCAGGATGCCGGCGTGGGTTGGGCCGGTAAGGGGGAACCCAGGGATGACGAAATCCGAACTGATCGCTCGGCTGGCTGCCGCAAATCCGCATCTTTTTCAGCGTGACATCGAGCGCATCGTCTCGACGATATTCGATGAAATTACGTCGGCGCTGGCCAGCGGCGACCGTGTTGAATTGCGCGGGTTTGGGGCATTCTCCGTCAAGCAGCGGGGCGCGCGCATTGGCCGCAATCCGCGCACCGGCGAGGCCGTGCACGTATCGGAAAAGTTCATTCCGTATTTCAAGACCGGCAAACAGTTGCGCGAAAAGCTCAACCGTAGTTGAGCGCGCGCGACGGCGGCGCGGCGCCGGCTTTTGAACCGATTAATTGACTGGACCATGGCGTGAAACTGCTCACCTGGATCGTCCTACTTCCCGTTGCCGCATTGATTATCGTTTTTGCGGTTGTGAATCGCGGGATGACGACCCTCAATCTCTGGCCCTTGCCTTACGAAATCGATCTTCCGCTGTTCAGCGTGATCTTCGGCGGCACGCTCGTCGGTGTCGTCTGGGGCGGCGTCGCCGCGTGGTCCGCGGCAGGTGCGACGCGTCTGAAGGCGCGGCAGAAAACACGGCAGAGTCAGGAACTGGCGGCAGAAAACCGCCGGCTCAAGGAACAGATCGCCGAGTTCGAGAAACAGGAACGCGAGCGTAATCGCGAAGCGGCGCGCGCTGTCATCGGTGATGACGCCGGCAATGACGAGACCAAAGCATTGCCGAACAATCCTGCCGCCTGAACGTGTCGTCAGCCGGAATCGTCAAAAACCAGGGTCCGATCCGCTTAGATTGAACCAATCTAAGCGGTGAATCAGCCCCTAATTATATGAAATAGAGGGCGATTCACGTTTCAGGTTAATCACGAAATGATTCAACCCGAAACGATCGCGCTCTAGCGGTTCGGCCGTCTTGATCGTATAACCCTGATAGACGGATTCGTCTCCCGGGCAAGCCGGGAAAGATGGGCAGAAACGATATGAAACCGACCGACCGCATTTTCGTCGCGATCGATACGCCGGACCTGGAGGGTGCCGTGGCGCTCGCCCGCGATCTGGACGGATTGGTCGGCGGCGTCAAGGTCGGCAAGGAGTTCTTCACAGCCAACGGCCCGGAAGGTGTCCGCCGGATCGGCGCCGAAGGCATGCCGGTGTTCCTCGATCTCAAGTTTCACGACATTCCGAACACCGTCGCCGGCGCCGTGCGTTCCGCGCTGGGGCTCGGACCGGCCATTCTCAACGTTCATGCGGCGGGCGGGCGGACGATGCTCGAGGCCGCGCGCGATGCGGCGGCCGAGGCCGGGGACAAGCGGCCAATGGTCATTGCGGTCACGGTGCTGACATCGCTCGACCGCAGTGATCTGGACGCGACGGGCGTTCATGACGACGTCGTCGAACAGGTCACCCGGCTCGCGGTTCTGGCGCGCGACAGTGGTCTCGACGGTGTGGTGTGTTCGGCGCATGAAATCATGCGGTTACGGGGCGCCTGCGGTAAGGATTTCAAAATCGTCACGCCCGGTATCCGGCCCGCCTGGGCGGCGACCGGCGACCAGAAGCGTGTCGTCACGCCGGCGGAGGCGGTTCACCTCGGCGCCGACTATCTGGTGATCGGACGCCCGATCACGGCGGCGGACAAACCGGCGGATGCGGCGAAACGCATCGCCGACGAGCTCGCCGACGCAAGCTGAGCGGAATGCAATGACAGTTCAGGTCAAGATTTGCGGTCTTTCGAGCGCCGAAACCATCGACGCCGCCGTCGATGCCGGCGCCGACATGGTCGGCTTTAATTTCTTCGCGCGTTCGCCGCGCTATGTCGCGCCGGATACCGTCGGCGACCTCGCCCGGCACGTGCCGGCGGCGGTCGTCAAGGTCGGCCTGTTCGTCGAACCGGATGACGATATGCTGGAAGCTGTCCTCGCGGTTGCGCCGCTCGATATGCTCCAGTTGCACGGTCATGAAACGCCGGAGCGCGCCATCGAAATCCGTGACCGTTTCGGTTTGCCCATCATGAAGGTGATCGGTATCGGCGAGGTGGCCGATCTTGCCACCGCCGATGGCTTTGCCGGCGCCGCCGACCGCTTGCTGCTCGATACCAAGCCGCCGAAGGACGCCGACCGGCCGGGCGGCAATGCCATCGCCTTCGACTGGGCGATCCTGCAGGACTGGACGCCGCCGTTGCCGTGGATGCTGGCCGGCGGGCTCACGCCCGGCAATGTGGTGGATGCAATCCGGGTTTCAGGGGCAGCTGCCGTTGACGTCGCGTCGGGCGTCGAAAGCACGCCCGGGAACAAGGATATCGATGCGATTCACGCCTTTATCGCCGCGGCGAAGGGCGCGTGAACACGTAATTCGTGCTGTAAATCCAAGGGATTCTGCGATATCACCATGGCCCGCAAAACAGGGTTCTGATGCGAGATGAACAAACTGAATACCTATCGCGGCGGCGCCGACGAGGCGGGCCATTTCGGTATTTTCGGCGGTCGTTACGTCGCGGAAACGCTGATGCCGCTGATCCTCGAGGTCGAAAAGGCCTATGAGGCGGCGCGCGTCGACGAGAGCTTCCGAGACGAACTCGACTACTACCTCAAACACTATGTCGGCCGGCCAAGTCCGCTCTATTTCGCGAAGCGCATGACCGAGGAACTCGGCGGCGCGAAAATCTACTTCAAGCGCGACGAGCTCAACCACACCGGCGCGCACAAGATCAATTCGACCATGGGTCAGATTTTGGTCGCCCGGCGCATGGGCAAGAAGCGCATCATTGCCGAGACCGGCGCCGGTCAGCACGGCGTTGCGACGGCGACGGTGTGCGCCCTGTTCGGTCTTCAGTGTGTCGTCTACATGGGCGAGACCGATGTCGAGCGTCAGGCGCCGAACGTGTTCCGCATGAAGCTCCTCGGCGCGGAAGTCATTCCGGTCACCAGCGGCACCGGCACGCTCAAGGATGCGATGAACGAGGCTCTGCGCGATTGGGTCGCCAATGTCGAGGACACCTATTATCTGATCGGCACGGTCGCCGGACCGCACCCCTATCCGACCATGGTGCGCGATTTCCAGTGCGTCATCGGCGACGAGGTCCGCGAGCAGCTGAACGAAGCCGAGGGCCGGCTGCCGGATACGCTGGTTGCCTGCATCGGCGGCGGCTCCAACGCCATGGGCCTTTTCCACCCGTTCCTCGACGACGAAGGCGTCAACATCGTCGGCGTCGAGGCGGCAGGCCACGGTATCGAAACCGGAGAGCACTGCGCATCGCTCAACGGCGGACGGCCGGGCGTGTTACACGGCAACCGGACTTATCTGCTGCAAACCGACGACGGTCAGATCAAGGACGGTTACTCGATTTCCGCCGGCCTCGATTATCCGGGTATCGGGCCAGAGCATTCGTGGCTGAAGGAATCCGGCCGCGTCGAATACGTCTCGGTCACCGACAAGGAAGCGCTCGACGCGTTCCAGCTTTGCACCCGGCTGGAAGGCATCATTCCGGCGCTGGAACCGGCCCATGCCCTGGCCCATGTGCAGAAGGTCGCGCCGGACCTGCCGAAGGACCACCTGCTGGTGATGAATCTCTGCGGTCGTGGCGACAAGGACGTGTTCTCCGTCGCCAAGCACCTCGGTGTCGAGCTCTAGGAGGCGGCGATGGGCGAACAGACACGCATCGACCGCCGTTTTGCCGAGCTGAAGGAAGCCGGACGCGGCGGGCTGGTGATTTTCGTCACCGCGGGCGACCCGGATTTGGCGACGTCGAAAGAGATTCTCATGGGCTTGCCGGAAGCCGGCGCCGACATCATCGAAATCGGCATGCCGTTTTCGGATCCCATGGCCGATGGGCCGGCGATCCAGGCATCGTCGCAACGCGCGCTGAAGAACGGCCATACCATGAAAGACACGCTGGCCCTGGTCAGCGAGTTCCGCGGCAAGGATGACGCCACACCGATCGTGTTGATGGGCTACTACAACCCGATCTACTCCTATGGCGTTGAGGCGTTCCTTGCGGACGCGAGGGATGCCGGCGTCGATGGCCTCATCGTCGTCGACATGCCACCGGAAGAAGAGGGCGAACTGTGCCTGCCGGCTGTCGAGGCAGGGCTAAACTTCATTTATCTGACGGCGCCGACGACAACGGACGAACGCCTGCCGCGCGTCGTCGAGCATGCCTCGGGCTTCGTCTATTTCGTCTCGATCACCGGCATCACCGGGACGCGCTCGGCCGACATGGGCGCGGTTGCCGGGCATGTCGAGCGGCTGCGCCGGGCGACCGAGCTGCCGCTAGCCGTCGGTTTCGGCATCAAGACGCCGGAACAGGTTGCCGAAGTCGCCGATATGGCGGATGCGGCGGTGGTCGGTTCAGCGGTCGTCAACGTGATCGCCGATAACCTGGACGCTGAGGCGCGGCCGTTGGCCGGAACGGCGGCAAAGGTGCTAGACTTCGTCCGGGAGCTCGCCGGCGGCGTTCGCGGCGCGGGCAAACGTGGCGCGGCGGAGTAGCATCGCATGAACTGGCTTAAGAACTGGGTCAGACCCAAACTTCGGGAACTGGTCGGCCAGAAGGAAGTCCCGGATCATCTCTGGCACAAGTGCCCCTCGTGCGAGGAGATGATTTTCCATCGCGATCTCGAGAAAAATCTCAGCGTGTGCCAGCATTGCGGCCATCACATGCGCATCGGCGCGCGCAAACGTTTCGAGCTGCTGTTCGATGACGGCGAATACAAGACCATCGAACTCAAGCAGCCGATCGTCGACCCGCTCAAGTTCCGTGACCGCCGCAAATACACTGACCGGCTGAAGGAAGCTCAGGCCAAGTCGGGCGAAAAGGATGCGATCCTTGTCGCGCACGGCACGCTCGGCGGCGTCAAGACGGTGATTGCGGCGCTCAACTTCGATTTCATGGGCGGCTCCATGGGCATGGCCGTCGGCGATGGCCTGATCGCCGCCGCGCACCTCGCCGTCGTGCAGGATGCGCCGTTGATCGTCATTCCGGCATCGGGCGGGGCCCGCATGCAGGAGGGCATTCTCTCGCTGATGCAACTCGCGCGCACGACCATTGCGGTCGAAGAGGTCAAGGAGGCGGGCCTGCCGTATATCGTGGTGCTCGCCGATCCGACGACGGGCGGCGTTTCCGCTTCGTTCGCCATGCTCGGCGACATCGCCATCGCCGAGCCCGGCGCGATCATCGGGTTTGCCGGACAGCGCGTCATCGAGCAGACGATCCGTGAAACCCTGCCCGAAGGGTTCCAGCGGGCCGAATATCTGCTCGACCACGGCATGCTCGATATGGTCGTTCGGCGCGACGAGTTACGCGACGCGCTGATTCGCATCGTTGGTTTGCTGCGCCATCCGAAGCCGTCGGCCGACGTTCTCGCCATCGAGGCCAAGAAGGACAAGACGCGCAAGGGAAAGGCCGGCAAGTCGGACTCGGCCGCGGATGACGACCGGAAGTAGCCCGAAATCAAGCGACGTCGTTCTCGAACGGCTGATGAGCCTGCATCCCAAGGTAATCGACCTTACCTTGGAGCGTGTCGAGCGGCTTCTCGACAGGCTAGGGAACCCGGAAAACGACCTGCCGCCGGTCATTCATGTCGCGGGCACGAACGGCAAAGGCTCTGTCATCGCCTACATGCGGGCGGCGCTGGAGGAGGCCGGTTACCGCGCTCACGTTTATACCTCGCCGCACCTCGTCAAGTTCCATGAGCGCATTCGTCTCGCCGGCGAGTTGATCGCCGAAGACGATTTGATCACCCTGCTAGAGGAATGTGAACGGGTCAACGGCGATGAGCCGATCACATTTTTCGAGATCACCACGGTTGCCGCATTTCTCGCCTTCAAGCGAACGCCGGCGGACGTGCTGATTCTCGAAACCGGGCTTGGCGGCCGGCTGGACGCGACCAACATGATCGACCGGCCGGCAATGACGGTGATCACCGGTATCTCGCTCGATCACCAGCAATTCCTCGGCGAGACGATTCCCGAAATCGCCGTCGAAAAGGCCGGCATTCTCAAGGCCGGTGTTCGCTGTGTCGTATCGCAGCAATCCGACGATGCGCTGGCCGCGATCGCGGCACGCGCCGAGGCAATCGGCGCGCCGCTGATTGTCGCGGGCAATGACTGGACGGTTGAACGAAAACGAGGCGGGTTCACGGTGCGGAGCGGCGGCGAGGAGCGCTATCTGCCAGAGCCGTGCCTGCCCGGCGAACACCAGATCGGCAACGCCGCCACCGCCGCGGTCGCCCTCGATCATCTGGCGGGGTTCGAGATATCGGGCGAGGCGATGGCGCGCGGCCTCAGACTCGCGCAATGGCCGGCGCGGTTTCAGCGACTTCACCGGGGGCCGCTGCTCGATCAGGTGCCGGCGGACTGGGAGGTCTGGCTCGATGGCGGCCACAACGGGGCAGCCGCCGAGATTATCGCCGCGGAAACGCGAAGGTGGCGCGACGCCGGTGACAACCGGCCGCTTCATCTGGTGTTCGGGATGCTCAACAGCAAGGATCCTGGCGCCTTTCTCGAACCGCTCGCCGACACCGCGACTTCGATCCGGACCCTGACTATCCCCGGTGAGGAAAATGCCTTGTCGGCTTCGGAACTCGCGCTCAAGGCCCTGGCGCTCGGCATTTCCGCTGCGGTGTCCAACACCTTAGAGGACGCGTTCGCGGCAATCCTCGAAACCGAAACCCGCCCAGCGCGTGTCCTGATTTGCGGCTCTCTCTATCTTGCGGGCTGCGTTCTGGCGGAAAACGGTTAACGCGATTCACGCGGCTTTGCATTCACGCCCTGTTGTTTGAGACTCTCGAACATCAGATTGGCTGCACGATTTCGCTCATTCTTTCGTGAGATCAGATAGAAAGTGTCGTCGTAGGCGTACTTATCACCCATCAGTTCGCGCATTTCTCCGCAGGCAACCCACTGCTGGGCAAAATGGCGAGGAAGAAAGCCGACGTACTGCCCGGACATTATCAACAGTGCGATGCTCTCCATGTGCGATGAGAGCGCAGAAGGCTTCATGCCGCCCGCATGGTGAACCGTATGGTCTGTGTCATAGGTCCGCGCCGCAAATGCGAGATGGCTGAGGTTTGAGTGTGCAAGCTCCGTATCCGGCGTAGCGAAAAGCGGGTGTTTCGACCCGCAATAGAGGGATTGACGCTCACTGAACAACAGGGTCTCACGCATTTTCGTATTCGGTTGCTGTATCGGCGCAAGCACCACTTGATAACGATCCTCCGTCAGTCCCTGTAACAGATCCTGCGGTGCTGCGATCTCTGTGTGGATCACCACGCTTGGCGCGTTTTCTGAAAAATGCCGGAACGCCTCGTGCAGGGAAATCTTTGGATTGGACCACATGGCGTCGACTGTTCCGAAATGCACGGTGCCGGTCAATTTCCCCCGCGCCGCGTCCACAATGCTCCGGAAATTATCGATTGATCGGAAAAGATTGTGGGCAGCATCCAGAACGGCGCGTCCTTCGTCAGTTAACGAGAATCCGCTTCTGCCCCGTTCGCAGAGACGCACGCCCAATCGCTGTTCGAGTTGCGACAACTGGTTGCTGATCGTTGCCTGAGTGACACCCAGATCCTGTTGGGCCGAGGACAGCCCCCGGTTTTTGGCGACGGCCATGAACACCCGAATGAGACGCAGATCGACATCCTGTAAAGACGGCATCGGCTATCCCAATAAATTGATAAATATCAATGTAAACATTCTTACTTTTATATTCTTCACATAAAGAACGGTAGTGCACAATCGCCAACCGAGAAGAAGTTCGGGTGGGTCGCACTGACGCGACGCCGAAACGAACCGTCGATCCCGTTATCGAATCGTTCAAAGGTTGTCCGGATCGGTAGCGGATTATGGGGAACATTTGGGAGATACAGCTATGCTTCGCGAATTCACGTATGGACTCGCCACGATCTTCACGGCGGTCACGTTGTCATCCGCCGCTCTTGCCGAAACGTTGACGCTGGCGCACTCGACCTGGGTCGGCTACGGCCCATTCTACATCGCCAAGGAAAAAGGCTACTTCCAGGAAGAGGGAATCGATCTCGAACTTCAGATCATGGAGAACACGCCGATCAAGATGGGCGCGTTGATGGCTGGACAGGTCGATCTTGTCGCCTCGACGGCAGACGAGTTTCCCGTCTACATGAAACCCGGAACGCCCTTGAAGTACATTCTGGCTGTCGACAATTCGAAGGGTGGCGACGGCGTGGTATCGAAGAAGGATATTTCGACCGTCGGCGATCTGAAGGGCCGCACCGTCGCTTTCGAGGAAGGTTCCGTCTCGCAGTTCTTCATCAATGCCTTGTTGCTGGAAGCCGGCCTTACCCAGGGCGACATCGAAATGGTGAACATGACGGCGACGGACGCAGGCGTGGCGTTCACCGCAGGCCAAGTCGATGCCGCCGTGACGTGGGAACCGCATCTGACGCAAGGCGCCAATGCATCTCACGGGAAGCTTCTTATCAGCAGCGCGGAGAAACCGGGTCTTATTGTCGATGTTGTTGCTGTAACGGAAGAAACGGCGAACAAGCACGCCGCGGAACTCAAGGGGTTCGTTCGAGCGTGGCAACGCGCGCTGGATTTCCTCGCGTCCAATCCGGCGGACGCCTATAAGATCATGGCTGACGGCGTCGGTGGCTGGTTGAATGATCCGGCGGAGTTCGAGGCCGTCGTCACGGGAATCGAGTACCTCGATCTTGATCGAAACCGTGAAATGTACGGGACCGTCGGATCTCCCGGCGTGCTGCACAAGACGCTAAGCGATGCGATCACAATCTGGAGCGGTTTCGACAAGATTCAGGTCGAAGGCTTGACGGCGGATCACGTTCTCGACCGCTCGTTCATCAACTGAACGGATAGGGGGTTCCGGTGTCGAACGTACTCTCAGACCGACTTTTCACGCCTAAGCAGGCTATTCCCCGGCGCGTGGAACTGGGCACTGGACTCTTCGTTGCCACGGGAATCTTCCTCGCTTGGTGTGTCCTGACATACGGTGGCGTCGTCAGCGGATCCTTTCTGCCGGCGCCCGGCGAGGTCTGGAAAGCGTTCGTCAAACACGTGTCCGACGGATCGTTGCTGAAACACACTCTCGTCAGCCTTCAGGAGATTTACATCGGGTTCTTCCTGTCGTCGATCATCGCCATCCCGCTCGGGATCATGATGGGCGCATACCGGATTGTCGCAGCCGCCGTCGAACCGCTCGTCAATTTCATGCGTTATCTGCCTGTCACGGCACTAATCCCGCTGCTTATCCTTTGGATCGGAATCGGTATCGAGGAGAAGATCGCCGTAATTTTCCTCGGTACCTTTTTTCAGCAGATTGTCCTCGCCGCCGACGTTTCTGCGCAAACCAGGCAGGAATTGCTGAACGTGTCCTATACGCTGGGCGCCAATCGCCGGCAGGTCATATACCGCGTCCTGATCCCGAGCACGCTTCCGGGCGTTATGGATACGCTCAGGGTGACCATGGGTTGGGCCTGGACGTTTTTGGTGGTTGCCGAACTCGTCGCTGCATCGGCGGGACTTGGCTACATGATACTGCAGGCCATGCGCGGACTTCATCCGGCGTCTATTTTCGTTGGCATCTTCGTCATTGGGTTTCTCGGGTTAATGACCGATCTCGTGTTCAAGTACGCGAAATCGCTTCTGTTGCCCTGGACCCAAGTCAGATAACCGCCGGCAAGGAGAAAATCATGGGTCAGATCACCGTCGATAATGTATCGCTTCAGTTCGAAACCAAGCGTGCAGGTTCGGTGACGGCATTGGACAATCTGAATCTCAAGGTGCCGGAAAACCAGTTCGCCGTCATTGTCGGACCCTCGGGATGCGGTAAATCCAGCCTGCTTTACCTGATAGCCGGTTTGCATCCGGTGACGGGCGGGCGCTGCCTGCTCGACGACGAGGTCATCTCCGGCCCAGGCGCGAAACGCGGGATGGTCTTCCAGAACTACTCTCTGTTTCCGTGGCTAACCGTTCAGAAGAACGTTGAGTTCGGGCCATCCTTGTCGGAGTCGTCTAGAAAGTCGCGGGCTGAATTAGCGGCGCACTACATATCCGCCGTCGGGCTTTCCGGCTTCGAAGATGCATATCCAAGTCAGTTGTCCGGCGGCATGCAGCAGCGTGTCGCAATTGCCCGCGCTCTCGCGAACGATCCGGAAATCCTGCTGATGGATGAACCCTTCGGGGCACTCGACAGCCAAACCCGGACGATCATGCAAGAGCTTCTCCTAAGTATCTGGGAGCGGGAGAGAAAAACCGTTCTGTTCGTGACCCACGATATCGATGAAGCGCTTTTCCTCGGCGACAAGGTCTACGTGATGTCTGCCCGCCCCGGCAGGATCATCGATACTGTGGACGTTTCTCTCAAACGACCTCGCCAGTACGACATCGTCACCGACGAGGGTTTCATAGCGCTCAAGCGGCGAATCATGTCGAGCCTTCACGCCGAGGTCGAACAGGCGATGAAGATCGCGTCCTAAAATCAACTTGGTGAATCCGGCGCCGAACGCGCCTGTTCCCCTATCTATGTGAGGCCATGATGGTAAAGACGATGAAAGCGGCCGTAATGACTGCGGCAAACGAAGACCTGGATATCAGAGACGTTCCTATCCCTGCGGTCGCGCCGGGTACGGCGCTCGTCAAAGTCGACGTTTGCGGTTTGTGTCACTCCGATCTTCATTTCTGGAGGGGGGAGCATGATTTGCCGCGCGATTTACCGGCCACGTTGGGACACGAGGGAATTGGCACGGTTGTCGAGGTCGGCAAAGAGTCCAAGCGTCTCGCCGTCGGGGACCGTGTCGGAATCGGGTATGTGTATGGCGCCTGCGGTCATTGCCGCGAATGTTTGACCGGATACGAAACTCATTGCGACTCCGTGAAATCGACGGCTGCCCATGTGGAGGGATGCTTCGCCGAATATGTCCTGGTGAGAGACGATTGGGCGACAAAAATCCCCAAAGATCTCGACATCGTTGAGGCTGCCCCGCTGCTATGTGCCGGGGTTGCAGCTTACAGCGCCGTCCGGAAAGCGCATCTTGAGCCGGGCGAGTTGGTTGCGGTCTTCGGTGCCGGGGGATTGGGGGCGTATGCCATCCAGATTGCCAAGAGTTTCGGGGCGCGAGTTGCTGCCGTCGATGTTTCGGATGGAAAGCTTGCGACGGCTCAGTCGGTGGGCGCCGATATTCTCATTCGTGCCGACCATGATGCCTCCGAACGCCTTCGCGAGATGGGCGGCGCGGACGCATGCTTTAACTTCGCACCGGTTGCGGCGAGTTGGCGGCAGATGTTGGAGGGTGCGGCGACCCGTGCACGGCTTGTCTTGGTTTCATTGCCGCCCGATCCATTAGCGTTCGATGCCGGCGAAGTGATCGAAAAAGGTTTGAGAATCATGGGAAGCGCAGACGGAACACGTCAGGAGATTCACCAGCTAATGCGTTTGGCCAGTGCCGGAGTTGTGCGAAGCTTGACAGAGGCGGTACCATTCGCACACATCAACGACGCGTTCTCGAGACTCGCGGGCGGTCAGGTCGACGGCCGCTTGGTTATCGACATGCGATAAAGGGCATGCACGTCGTTTTTTGGGGCAAGGAATCAAGATGGCGGACCACGGTTACGAAAAGGGACGATTGAATCTTCCGTTCGTCGGGCATTGCACGTTCGGCAAGCAACCGGCGTGTCTCGACTGGGATGCGATCGATGCCGATATCGCGGTGCTCGGCGCGCCGTTTGATATGGGGACCCAATACCGCGCCGGTGCGCGCTTCGGTCCGCGTGCGATCCGCGAGGCCTCGACGCTGTTTTCGTTCGGTCACGACGGCGCCTACGATTTCGAGGACGACGTGACCTACATGCCCGTCGACAAGGTCCGCATGGTCGATATCGGCGACGCCGACATGATTCATACCGACACGATCCAGAGCCACGACAATATCGAGTATGCGGTCCGCAAGGTGCTGAAAGCCGGCGCCTTGCCGGTGACGCTCGGCGGCGATCATTCGGTGCATATCCCCTGCATTCGCGCCTACGACGACCAGGAGCCGGTGCACATCATCCACGTCGACGCACACCTCGATTTCGTCAACGAGCGCCACGGCGTACGCTACGGCCATGGCAATCCGTTGCGCCGCGCGTCCGAGATGAAACACGTCACGGGGTTCACCCAGTTGGGTATCCGTAATGTCTCGTCGTCCAACCGGGACGACTATCAGGCGGCACGGGACGCGGGCTCGACCATCCTGTCGGTGCGGCATGTTCGGGAACTCGGCCGCGACGGCGTGCTGGCAAAGATTCCGGATGGCGCGCGCTACTACTGCACCATCGACATCGACGGCTTCGACCCGTCGATCGCGCCCGGCACCGGCACGCCGAGCCACGGCGGGTTTCAGTACTACGAAGTGCTCGAAATCCTGCAGGGACTCACCGCCAAGGGCGATATCGTCGGCATCGACCTGGTCGAGGTCGCGCCGGATTACGACCGCGACGGCACGACGGCGTTTCTTGCGGCCCAGTTGCTGATGAATGTCCTCGGTTACATCTTCCACGCCCGGGGCGCATCGTCGTAGGCGGTATGGCGGTGACGCCCGATCCATGAGGACAGGGCGTACCGGGCGATTGTCCAGAGAATTTTGGTTCCGGCGCAAATGACACCGCGCACCGTGCCCGAGATTTTCGAGCGTCCGATGCGGGGTCGGTAATCGACGTCGATCTCTTCGATTTCGAGCCCGGCTTCGACGGCCTTGATCTGCATCTCCACGGTCCAGCCGTAATTGGTATCCGCCATGCCGAGCCGGTCGAGTGCGCGACGGTCGATGGCGCGAAACGGTCCGAGGTCGCGATAACGATGGCCCCAAACGATACGCATCAGATAACACGCGAGCCGGTTGCCGAAGTGTTGCGGCAGGGTGAGGGCCGCCGCCGCATGCGGCAGGCGTTGGCCGAGCACCATTTCGGCGTGGCCTTCGGCAATCGGGCGCACGAGATCGCCGAGACGCGGCGGGTCGTCGCTGAAATCGGCATCGAGAAAGACGACGATGTCGGTCGTTCCGAGCGCCGCAATTCCCGTCAGGCAGGCCTGACCGTACCCGCGTCGCGGCTCATCGACGATTCGCGCACCGAACTTGGCGGCAATTTCGGCGGTCCGATCCGATGAGCCATTGTCGACGACGACGATGTCGTCGATGCCGCCGGGCAGGGCGGCGAGTACATGGCCGATCGAACGTTCCTCATCCAGCGCCGGCATGATCAACGATATGTGGCGGCCGTAGATCATGATGCCGTCGCCTTTCCGGCCCGGCCCGTCGCGCGCAACCTGCCCAACCCTGCCGCCAACGTCAGCGCGATCAGCACCGGCAGATGCTCGATCCAGACGACACCCTCTTCGAACCACAGGGGGTTTTCGAGGAACCAGGGATGAAATCGGAGGTGATAGAGCGGCAACGTTGCCGTCCAGATCAGCAAGGCACGGGCCATGGCGTCGCGCGGGATGAGTGCGATGAGCGGCAGGAGCCAGACGGCGTACCATGGATACACGGTCGGGCCGAGGACCAGGAACAGGACCGGGACCAGCAGGCACCGGCGGATGAGGGCTTCAGGGGCATGCGCCGGGCGGCGGTTCGACCACAGAACAGCGGCGACGATCGCACCTGCGACAGCTACCCGGGCGACCCGCCCGGCGTCGATTTCATACAACGAGAATGCATCGAGGATGCTAGCGGCAGAGCCGAGCAGGAGCCCGAAGACGGCATCGTTGCGTTGCCATGTGCCGGTGAAGGCCGTGAGGCCTGAGTCGGTTTCAAGGCCAGCGAGGAGTTGCGGCGCCAGCAGCATCAGCGCCGCAGCGGCGAAAACGGCGGCCGCTTTCAGGGCCGCGCCGGCATGGCCGGGGCGATAGCGCAATAGCGCGGGCAACAGCAACGCAGGCCACAGCTTGACCGCCGTCGCGGCCGCCAGGAGCAACGCCGCCGCGTTTCGACGGCCCGACAACGTTGCCAACAGGGCGCCGAGCATGAACGGAACCAACAACACGTCCATATGGCCGGCATTGTAGACCAGCTGCACGGCCAACGGGTTCCACCAATAGAGTGCGGCCCATAGCGGAGGCAGGCCCAGGCGGGCCAGCAACGTCAGCATCATCGCCAGCGCTAGCCCGTCCGCCATCAGATAGATCAGCTTGAGCGAAATCAGGTTCCAGGGACCGAGCGCGTGCGCCAGCGCAAAAGCCGACTGCGCCAGCGGCGGGTAGATGGTGCGCAGCGTCGGATAATTGATCTCGCCGACCAAGCCGCCGCTCGACGCCGCCAGGGCGGTCATGGGGTCACCGGCATCGCCCGCGAGCACGGCTTCTGGGCTCCAGCGATAGGGATCGCCGCCGGACCAGACGACGCCACCGTCCCAGAGATAGCGGTAGAAGTCGATTTCCCATAGCGGGTCGGTCGGGATCAGAGCGATCCGGGCGGCGACGCCAATGACGATCATGCCGGCCAGCGCGAATCGGCCGGGTGACGGCCCTCCGATGGCGCCGGGCAAGGCGAGATAGCAAATCCCCGCCAGAACGCCGATGGCCGACATCCAGACGGTCGGATGCAATCCGAGGGCGTCGTCGCCATACTGCAGGGGCGCAATGACAGCGAACGCCGCCACGGAGACTATCAAGCTTGCGGCGGCCAGCGCCCACCACAGGTCAGTCGGTATCCGCCGCGCGGCGTTCAACTGCCCCGCCGATGGGGTTTGAACGTTGCCGCCGTGTCGCCGCTTCCGTTCAGCGTCCAGTCGTACTGATGGTCGTCGATCCGGCTGACGCGCTTGAGCTTGTCGGCGAGATCGCCGGTCGCATACTGCTTCAGATGCGCGATGACGCCGGCGTCCGTTGCGCCGAAATCTTCCTTGAACCAGTGGTAGATACTGGAAACGATCAACCGGCCGTATTCGACGCGCGCTCCGCGGGGATGATTCACGAACGCCGTCGCGCCGCGCTCGAGATACGCCTCAGCGTTACTTGGCGTCATTGCTTCCGGCCACAAATTCGGGCAGCCTAATGCCGCGCAGTTGACGGCGTAGTGGATGCGGGGATCCTGCCAAATCGGGCGCAGAACGCGGTGCTCGATATCGTCGAGCGAGAGCTCCTCGTCCTCGATCCGGACGATCTTACGGCCCCAGGGCCCGTCGCTGAGCAGTCCCGGCGAGATATCGATGTCGCGGATCGTCGAAACCGGCATGTGCTGAATAATCAGCAACACCGTCGACGCGTTATAAAGATTGACCCAGAAGGCGGACTGTTCGTCGCGGTTCAATTGGGAAACGGGGATCGATTGCATGTCGCGAATGTACTGCGCGAGGGCGCTGAGCGCCTGTTTGGAGACATCGCCATAGGCGACCTTGGCAATGCCGTCGTCATCGATTGCGACGTACTGCTTCAGCCACGCGTCCCACGGCGAGTGATCGACGCTGATCTCGGAGGCAGGATCGTGCGCGGTCCAGCGCTCCCAGAGATCGGCACGCGGCGCGGCCCAAGCCGCATTGGCAAGAAGACACATCGCCAGCACGGCAAAACTATATTTGAGGCTCGTCATTGGAAAACATCTCGTTCGTCGTTGTGTTGCGCGGAGACTAGGCCATCCGGCCTTGCACCGGAATTCAACTCCGCGTGTCTTGCGCGCGAGGGAAAAGAAAACCCCGCCGAAGCGGGGTTTTCCACGAAATATTCGGTTCGATTGATCAGCCGATGTTCTGCTCGATCCATTCGGTCAACTGGCTTTCCGGCAGCGCGCCGACCTTCATGGCCGCGACCTCGCCGCCCTTGAACAGAAGCAGCGTGGGAATGCCGCGAACGCCATACTTGCCGGGGGTCTGCGGGTTCTCATCGATGTTGACCTTGGCGATCGTCAACCGGCCTTCCATTGCGGAAGAGATGTTCTCGAGCGCCGGTGCGATTTGCTTGCAGGGACCGCACCATTCAGCCCAGAAGTCCACGAGGACCGGCTCTGAGGCGTTCAGCACGTCGGATTCGAACGAAGCGTCTGTTACGGATTTGGGCATGTCGGGAACCTTGTTGTCTGGCGCCGGATCGAATTTCGCAGGACCGGCGGTTCAGGGTGGGGCCGGCCCGGGGCCGACAGGGTGACACTGAATTTAGCAGCCGAAGGTTCATCGTCAAGGCGTGCGGTTATCGCCATCGCTAGCGTCTTGATTCCTCTTGCAAACCGCCTCACTGTCCGGCGTCGTAGCGTAAAGCGGCGAGAACAGCGTGCCTCGAATCCGGGAACGGTGCAGGGCTGGGGATATCCGGGACCGTTTGGCCGATGGCAAGCAGGGCCGCAAGATTTTCGACGATAATGAAGTCGATGTTGTTGAATATGCTGTAAAAAATCGATAATCGCCGGGTCTGCCCGAACGGTTATGGCCTGGTCGAGAGGAAACGATCATGGAAAACCTCGCGTCCAATCCGATCACGATCACCAGCCTGTATGCCGGTCTTTGCGCGCTGCTGTTCGTGGTCATCAGCCTCCGCGTCATCTTCGTTCGCCGCGCCAACCGGGTCAGCCTCGGTACCGGCGGCAACGACGTGCTTGAACGCCGTATGCGGGCCCAGGGCAACGCTGCCGAGTACATGCCGATCGCATTGATCCTGCTGGTGGCGGCGGAGCTGGGCGGCGCGCCGGATTTGCTGTTACACGCCTTCGGCGCGGTCTTTCTGCTCGGCCGCATGATGCACGCCTATGCGTTCTCGTTTACCGACGGCCACATGGGATTCCGGGTCAGCGGGATGCACCTGACCATTTGGCCCATCATGATCATGGCGAGCTATCTGGTCGTCATGGCGGTTGTCCGCCTTGCGGGCTAGATCGGGCCCTGCTCCCATCCGGGCCTTAGGCTAGCCGGCTCGTTTCCAGATAAGCGGATAGCTCGTCGAGACTCCCCGGGTCGCCTGCCTTCTCGCGTTCGGCAAAACGGATCGCCGCGATCTCGTGATCGGTGAACGGCTTCAGCAGGGGTTTGTCCGCTTCCGGGGCGACCGCTTCGAGGGCGGCAAACTCGTCGATATAATCCGGAAAGCGGGTCAGGATATGGTCGACGAACGCCGGCCATGTTGCATATTTGGCGGTTGCAGCACCGGCTGCCCCCTTGGCCCGTAATGTGGACTCGTCGCGGAGAGCCAATCGATGGCGTCGTCTGAGAACGTCGACGGCATCGACCACGGCGGCCTCGATTTCCGAGAGTAGGCGTAGTGCCTCCTTGTGCCGAGGATCGGAAAACCGGTCGGCGAGCGCGGCAAAGTAGGCGACGCCGCCGATCTCTTCCTCGAGATAACGGGTCAGGAACGGCAGGTAATCATCCGGCGTGCGGGGTAGATCTTTGTCGCTCGTCATCATCTGTCTTTCACGGCGCGTAGCGGTCGAGTGCCGCATCGGACAGCATCATGTAGGAAGGCCCGTCCGTCCATAGCAAGACGCACCGAACGGCGCGGTCGGGATATACAGTTCGAAGCGCCGACCGGTAGGCGGCCATCTGGCGAAGATACGCGGGCGCTACATCAGCCTCGTTCTGCGGCGGCGGCCGGTTGGTCTTGTAGTCGATCACCGTCACCGCGTCATCGGCGACAACCAGCCGGTCGACCTGGCCGGCGATGGCGCGTGTTCCCTCCGCCGTCTCGACCCGTCCGGCGATCGGCACTTCGGCGAGGCTCGACGGTCCGAACAGATCGGCGAAATCCGGTTTGTCGACAATCCGGAGCGTCTCCGTCGCGATGGTCTTGCGGGTCGTTTCGTCAAGGTCGGGTGCCGTTGTCGCCAACCAGTGCGCTGCAGCATCGGCGCGCCGCTCGACCGGCATGTCGGGCAGGCTTTGCAGCAGACGATGGATCAGACGGCCCCGCCGGAAACGGTTTGTGTCGGACTCCGAAAACGGTGACAGCGCGGCTGGATCGTCGTCGCCCGGCCGCGACGGCGTTAACGGATCGGGCGGGTCCGCCTCCGCCGCCGGCGGCCGCAGCATCCAGGGTTCGGAATCGCGGGGCTCCGGACGGAAGGCCGCGTCGGTATCGTCCCGTTCGGGCTCGGCGACCTGTGGCGACGTCAACCGGCGCCCTTCCCCGCCGGGCGCATCGAAGATTTCGCTTGCGGGAAGTTCTTCGAGAACGGGACGAATCAGCTCGTACCATGATCCTTCCGCCCGCCCATGCTCGGCGCTTTTTGCCTTCTTGCCGCGTTCCCAACCGGTCACGTGCAGCCGGTCGCGGGCACGCGTCATGGCGACGTAGAGCAGTCGGTGGTTCTCCGCCGCTGCGTCCGATTCCGCCGCGTTCTTGAGATCGGCAATCGCTTCGGTGTGATTGCCGCTGGCGCCGGGCCAGATCGGTATGGGCGGGCCGCCGCCGGCTTCCGCCCAGAAAATCGCCGGCGTTTTGCGTTTGGTGTTGTCGCCGCAGGTGTCGGGTAGAATGACCACCGGCGCCTCGAGCCCCTTGGCGCCGTGCACGGTCATCACCCGTACGGCGCGGTTGACGACCTCCATATCGCGCTTGATTTCGTTCGCGCCGCCCTCGACCCAGCGCAGAAAGCCCTGCAGCGACGGCGCATGGGTGCGTTCGTACACCAGCGCATAGTCCAGGAACTCGTCGATCGGGTCGCCGGCCTCATGACCGAACCGCGCATAGAGACGCCGTCGCCCGCCTGCGGGGCCAAGCAGGACGGCGAAGAACTCGAACGGCGACAGGGTATCCGCGCGAGCCCGGATTTCGTCGATGGTGTCCTGAGCCGCAGCCCAGGGACCGGCGGGATCTTCAGCGGCGCGGTCCTTGAGCGCCTGCCACAGCCGGCCCGACCGCCCGTGGGCAAGGACATAGAGGTCGTCCTCGCTCATGTCCACGAAAGGTCCCTTCAGGACCGTGGCCAGGGTCAAATCGTCGTCGATCAGCAGCGCCGCATGGGCTGCCGCCATCAGGTCCATGACGGCAAGCTGCTCGGTCAGTTTCATACGGTCGGCGCCGGCAACGTCGATCCCGTAATGCTTCAGGCGCTTGACCATCTCTTCGGCGAACTGGGTGCGCCGTTCGACAAGAATCATGATGTCGCCGGCGTCGATTGGCCGGCCGCGCGAAGGAAGCATTTGTCTGTCGTCGATCCAACTCCGGATCGTTCGCGCGATGCGATCCGCCGTCTGCGCCAGCGGGCTTGCCTCGCCGGGGTCGTCGACCGGCAGCCAGGGGTTTTCGTCCGCCGCATCGTGCTTTTCGATCGCCGGCCAGAGTTCGACGGCACCCGCGTGGTCGTGGCGGAACGGCAGGTGACGAAGCTCGGCATCGCCGTCGACGACGCCGGCGCGGGCGGCATCGCGCATGAAGACCTCGTCGACCGTTGAGAGGACCGGCTGCGTCGAGCGGAACGATTGGTTCAATTCGACGGTGCGCAGCGACTTGTCGATACCCTCGGCACGTTCGCGGAACCAGTCGCGCGCCGCGCCGAACTCGTCGGGGTCGGCGCCCTGGAAGCTGTAGATCGACTGTTTCTCGTCACCAACCGCGAACATCGAACGGGCCGGCATGCCGTCCGGATCGCCGGTGTCTTCCTCGCGCACCCCTTGGCCGGAAAACATTTCGAGACTGAGATTCTTGATGATGTCCCACTGCGGCGGGCTGGTGTCCTGCGCCTCATCGACGAGAATGTGATCGATGCCGCCGTCGAGTTTGTAATGCACCCAGGAAACGGCCTTGTCGTTTTCAAGCAAACCAAGCGCCTTGTAAATGAGATCGTCGTAGTCGAGCAGCGCGCGCTCGCGCTTGATGGCTTCGTAGGCGGCGACCAGCGCGGCACCGATGATCACCAGGTGGCGCGTGCCGGTCGTCGTCCGAACGGCGCGGAGCCGCTGGTCGATGGCGGCGATCCGGTCCTGTTCGGCATGGATCGCGCGATCCACATCCGGATGCGCCTGCATGGTCGCCTTGGCGATCAGGCTGCGGTCCGATCGCGGCGAGCCGGTTCCTGTCAGATACACGCCGAGATACCCCGGCCAGAGGTCCCCTGCGCGGTCGCCGGGCGAGGCGTCGAGCCAGGCGCGGATCGTCGGCGCGTGGCTCTGTTCCGTCTTGTTGCCGCTGGCAAGGATCTCGGCGACGCGGAGAAGTCCTTCTGCATCGAAGGCGGTGTCTTCGCAGGCCGCGTTGACGATGGTGTCCTCGGTCTCTTCAAGGCTGACGCCCATTGTCCGGCATATCTCGACGATCACGCCGTCGCCGCCGCCGTAGACGTCGAGCGCGTGTTGGAAGCGCCGGCCGGAACCGAGAAGCTTGCGGATCAGATCGGAGAAATCGTCCGGTTGGAGATATCCCGCAAGGTACGAAAGCGCCGCCGTCAGTCGGGTGTCATCGTCGTTGCCGAGCGCGATGCGCCGGAAGATGCGTTGCTGCGCTTCGCGCTGCAATGCCGTGGCCTCGCGTTCGTCCATGACCTGTGCGTGCGGCGGAATGCCGGCCTCGACGGGGAAACGGGCGAGCAGGGACTGGCAGAATGCGTGAATGGTGTTCACGTTAACGCCGCCGCCGGGCGCATCGAGCGTCGCTGCGAACAGGCGGCGCGCCCGTCTCAAGTCGTCGGGCGCGGGATCGCCGCCGATCAATTCGCTCAATGCCACTCGCAGGCCGGCATCGTCCATGCCGGCCCACTCGCCGAGCCGGTCCGTGATGCGGTTCTTCATCTCCGCCGCGGCCGCCTTGGTATAGGTCAGGCAGAGAATCTTTTCCGGGCGCACCCGGCGCAGCAACAACCGCGCGATACGATCGGTCAGCACCCGGGTTTTGCCGGTGCCGGCGTTGGCCGAAACCCAGGCGGAGTGCGCCGGGTCGGCGGCTTCGCGTTGACGCGCGCTGGCGCTGTCCGCAGCGTGTGCGGTCGCGTCGCTCATCGTTCGTCCCCGCCATCGGTATCCGCCCCGTCGGTGCGGTCGTCGGCCTTCGCCCATTCCTTGACCCGGGCCAGATGGTCGTAATCGCCGACCAGATCGTGCCGTTTCGGGCGGCGGCGGGAGATATAGGGCGTGTTTGGATCCCGAAACCGGGTCACATATTTGCGCAGGTTGCCCAGTGCGTCCTTCCCCAGTTCCGGGGCCGGCACATTCTTTGAGACGTCGCGTACGAAACCGGGCACGCGCCCGCCGCTCAAATGCCAGTAGTCGAGTCGCTCGGTTTCCGCGCCAGCGCCGTTCATGCCCTTGAATCCGCCGGTCGCGGCGATTGCGGCCTCGAGCGGCAGTTGCGGTGCGAGGCCGACCTCGACCTCGCGAATGCCCGGCGGCTGGCCGGTCTTGTAATCGATGATGGCAAGCGCACCCGTCGCCAGCCGGTCAATGCGGTCCGCTTTGGCGGTCAGACGGAAATCGCCATCGACCGCCATCACGCCGTTGGCCTCGATGAGCCAGGGCGTTGCGCCGCGTGCACGCCAGCGGCGCTCCTGCCGGACGAACCATGCCGCCACCTTGAGAAACCGCGGCCACCAGAAGGTTCGAACGCCCTCACGATGCCAGTCGTTCGCAAACACCGTGCGGCCAATCGCGATGAGGCGATCCTCCGCATCGTCGGGCAAAGCTTCGCGGTGATCTTCGAGGAACAACTCGAGCGCCTCATGGATCAGGCTGCCGCGCTCCGCGGCCGTCGGTTCCGCATCGACGGGATCGAGCGGTTTCAGGGACAGCATGTAACGCGCATAGATCGCGTAGGGATCGCGTAGCCAGGTCTCGACCCGCGTGACAGAGAGCGACGTCGGCCGATGTTCCACCGGGGGCCGCGGTTCCGGGCCGGTTGGATTCCGGATGATCTCGTCGTCCGCCGGACGGTCGAGCGCTTCGGCGAGGCCAAGATAACGCGTATCGGGCTTCAGGGCGTCAGCGAAGGCGGCATTCTCGACCTGGACCTCGAGCCGTTGCAGCCAGCGCGTAGCGACCGTCGGTGCGCCTTCCGCCCGTGCCGAGCGGGTCAGCACGATCTTCGGCGCGGCAAAGGCCTGCGTGAAATCGTGGGCCGACAGCCCGATGCGGCGCTCCGGCGGCGGCAGACCGAAGGCCGCCATCATCGGGCGGCTCATCCACGGTCCGGGATCCGGATCGAGCGGCCAGGAGCCTTCGTTGAGCCCGCCGAGGATCATCACATCGGCGTGCTGCAGGCGGGCTTCGAGCGGGCCCCAGATGTTGAGCCTCGGGTGGCGACCGTAGCGGGGCCGGACAACGCGGCCCTGCATCATGGTTTCGAGAAGAGCCGCGTACTCCTGGGGCCGCATATCGTCGAGCAGGGCGGCATCTTCGCCAAGCTCAGCAAAGAAGGCCGCGAGCGCGTCGCCCGCGTCGCCGGACCACAACAGCGCTGCGCCTGGTTCCGTATCCGTGGCGCTTAGCGCCTCGGCCGTCTCGACGTGCGCGCGGACGAGATCGCGCAGCGAGGCGCGTTCGTTGTCCGCGACCGTCGAGAGCGGCGCGGTCATGTCCCCCAGGCCGCGCACCCAGTCGATGAGGTCCGGTTTGCCGGCATCGATATCGCGGGCCAAACTGTCCCAGCCCGGCGCCGGCCGCGGCCCCCGCAGGACGGCACGTTCGAGCCGCCGGGCATTGGCCCTGAACGACGCCGGCGCGATACCGCCGGCCGCCAGCGGATGCTTGAGGACGCTCAGCAACGGAACCGGGCCGAAATCGTCCGTCAGCAGCGACGCGGTGAGCCGCATGAAGACGCCCGGCACCGTCGATGCCAGGGGCTGGCCGGCGGAATCGTCGACATCGATATCCCAGCGCTGTAGTTCCGCGGCAACCCGCCGGGCGAGTTGGCGGTCCGGGGAAACCAGAGCGGCGGTCTGGTTCGGTGTCTCAAGGGTCTCGCGCATGATCAGTGCGACGACCTCCGCCTCGCGCACGGGATTGGGGCAGTCGATCCGCATCACACCGGTGAGCGCATCTTCGTCGATGCCGTCATTCGTTACAGGGCCGTCGATGGCTTCCGCCGGCATCAGCGCGCGGCTTAAGACCGCGCTGCGCCCTTGCCGGATGTCGCCGGCGTTGTCGGGACGCGGCCAGTCGGTGACGTCGTCGCGGGATACGCCGAGGCGTTTCAGCAACCGTGCGAGCCCCGACTGTGCATGGCCTTCGCCCAGCGATTGCCAGGCCTTATCCGGCAGGGAACGGTCGAGACCGGGCAACACGACGGCGCCCGTCGGCAGGCCGGCGACAACGGCGAGAAGGTCGGCCGTCGCCGGGATCGAACCCGTGGAACCGGCCGCGATTACGGGACCCGCCGGTGGTTCGTGTTGCCAGAGCGCAGTTTGCGCTTCGAGCAGCCGGTTGCGCCGTTCTGCAGGGTCGAGCACGCCCTGCTCGGCGAGAATGGCCGGCCAGTTCTCGGTCACGATATGCAGGAATGTTAAAACGTGTTGCCAGTGTTCGGCGTAGTCCGCCTCGACGAGGGTTTCGAGATCGGCGAAATCGAGCCGCTCGGTGGCCACCTGATCGATCAGCCGGGCAAGCTCCTGGGCGAGCAGCGCGCATTGTTCGGGGCTCGCGTTCGGGTCGCGTTGGTTGACGAGCTTTGTCAGAATCAGTTGGCGTTTAAGGCCGCTTATCGCCGGCGGAATGTCCGGCGTTGCCGCGCCGAGGCTGCCCTCGATTTCGAGAATCAGATCGTCTTCGTCGACATCGCCGATCGGCGACATACGCGGCAGCAATGCGGGACGACCGCCACCGAGCCGCAGAAACGCCTCGCGCAGGCTGCGGCAAGCCCGCCGGGTTGGCAGCAGGATTCGGTAGCGCGCCAGCGCCAGCGGGTCGCGATCGGCATCCGCCAGGATAGCGGCGGCGAGGTCGTCGACGAACGGTCTGTCGGCGGAAATCGTGAAAAGGCCGTGCAGCGTGCCGGCCGTTGTCATGTGGAGCGATGCTCAACGCCGGGGAACGGGTCGCGCATGAATTCCTCGACCTCCTCGAGGCCGTCCGGGGTGCCGATATGGAACCACTCGCCATCGTGAATGATGCCATGGAGCCGGCCCTCGGCGATGGCGTGATCGAACAGGATATTCATGGAGAACGCCTCGCCCTTGCGGGACTTGACGCTGTCGAACATCGCCGGTTGGACGATCTGGGTGCCGGTGAAGACGTAAGGCGTGATTTCCATTTCCGGCCGCCTAGCCAGCAGGCCCTCGGGCGTGACCGTGAAATCGCCTCTGCCATCGTAACCGTAGGCATCGACCGTCTCGTGCAGCAAAAGGAGTGCGTCCATCCGGTCTGCGTCCCACAGGGTTTCGAGCCGGTCGAGAGTCGGCGTCGGTCCGTCGAGCCATAGCGTATCGCCGTTGATGACGAAAAACGGCTTGCCGTCAAAATAGTCGAGCGCATTGAGGATACCGCCGCCGGTTTCGAGTCGCGTTTCCTCGCGGGAAAAGACGATCTCGGGAGCCGATCGTTTCGACAGGTGATCCTCGATCGCATCGGGCAGATAAAACGTATTGACGACGACACGTTCGATGCCGCCGCGCTCGAGATCGTCGATGATACGGTCGATGATCGGTCGCTCGGCGATAGGCAGCATCGGTTTCGGCAGCGTATCCGTAAGCGGCCGCATGCGCTCGCCAAGCCCGGCGGCGAGAATCATGGCCTGACGAATGTGCCGGCCCGATGTGTTCGGGGCGATGGCGACGTTGATGTGGCCGGGGTGGTCCTGAGACGGCATGGGCGCGCGAATCTTTTTGCTAGGCGTCCGAGACGGCCAGTGTAACCGACTCTGTCAGCGATGTCAGACGTTGGTCCCAGATTTTCGGCGGGGTTTCGATGGTTGCGGTCCGTCCCCTGCCAACGACGGAAAGTCGCACCGTCAATGCATTTCCAGGACGCCAGGGGCCCAGCCTGTCGGGCCATTCGAACAACGAAATGCCGTCGGCCAGGGCGTCTTCGAGCCCGATCTCGATCAACTCGTCCGGGTGCTCCAGCCTGTAGAGATCGAAATGATGAATGACGACGTTCGGCGCATCATAATCCTGCACCAGGGTGAAGGTTGGGCTCGGCACATCGATCGTGTCGCCGACTGCCGCCTGAATGAAACCACGCGCGAGCGCCGTCTTGCCGGCGCCGAGATCGCCGTCCAGCAGAATGACGTCGCCCGCTTCCGAGACGCCGGCCAGGGCCGCACCCAATGCGCGGGTTGCCGCTTCGTCGGCGAGATCGAATTGCACGGTCGTCATGAGCCGGTTGTAACCTCGGGCCGGATGCCGGACAAGATAGGAAGACGGCAAGATGCCGGGTTCGGCCAAAGGGTACAATCCGGCGCTTGATGTCATCGCCGCCCTGTTGCTACCCAGAGTGCGGAAAAGGAGAACGTCATGGATATCGAGCGCCTGCGCCAGGATACGCCCGCCGTCGAAAACCTCATTCACTTCGACAACGCAGGCTCGGCTTTACCGCCGTCGTGCGTTGTCGACGCCATGAAAACGCATCTCGATCTCGAGGCGGAAATCGGTGGCTATCGGGCTATCGAGCAACAAGACGAGGCGTTCGAGAACACCTACCGGGCGTTGGCGCGCATGCTGAACTGCGATGCGTCGGAAATCGCCCTGATCGAAAATGCGACACGGGCGTGGGACATGGTGTTTTACGGCTATGCGGCGACGTTGCAGGAAGGTGACAAGATCCTCACGGCCGAAGCGGAGTATGCGAGCAATTATCTGGCGTTCCTGCAAGTCGCTCGGCAACGCGGACTGGTGATCGAGCACGTGCCGAGCGGCGCCGACGGAAGCCTCGATGTTAGTGCGTTGGAGAGCCGTATCGACGAGCGCACGAAACTGATCGCCGTGACCCATGTCCCGACAAACGGGGGGCTGATCAACCCGGCTGCCGAAATCGGCCGGGTCGCGCGTGCTGCCGGCATTCCTTATATCCTCGACGCCTGCCAATCGGTTGGGCAGATGCCGCTCGATGTCGAGCAGATCGGCTGCGATTTTCTGTCGGCGACCGGTCGGAAGTATCTGCGCGGCCCGCGCGGGACAGGGTTCCTGTATGCTCGAAAAGAGTGGATCGAGCGTATCGAGCCGGCGTTCATCGACATGTTCGCCGCGGTTTGGACGGGTCCTGAAAGCTACGACATTCGCGCCGACGCCCGACGATTCGAGAATTTCGAAAAGGCCTTCGCCGGCAACATCGCGCTCGGCGTTGCCGTCGATTATGCGTTGGCGGTCGGTCTCGACGAAATCGAGACGCGGGTCCAGGTGCTGGCGGCACGGCTTCGGGATGGGCTTGCAGCCGTTGACGGCGTTCGGGTCACGGATATCGGTGCGCGGAAGTCGGGGTTGTGTACGTTCACGGTCGACGGCCGAGCGGCAGCGGACGTCCGGCGGCAACTCTGGAACCGGCGCATCAACTCAACGGTTTCGGTGCGCTCCAGCACGTATCTCGACATGACGGCGCGCGATCTGGAGGAAATCGTTCGCACGTCGGTGCACTACTACAATACCGAAGACGAGGTCGACCGGACCGTTGCGGCGGTTGCGGAGATCGCCGGAGACTGATGCGTTCGCGGGCTTAGTTCGCTTTGTCGCGGCTGACGAAACGCCCGCCGGACAGGCCTTCGAAATAGACCTCCATGTCCGGATGGCTGATCGGCGGCTCGTCCGTGTCGTCGGGCACCAGGTTCTGTTCCGAGACGTAAGCGATATAGGGCGACTTGTCGTGGTTCTCGGCAAACAGATGATAAAACGGCTGATCCTTGCGGGGACGCATGTCCTCCGGAATGCTGAGATACCATTCCTCGGTATTGTCGAACTCCGGATCGACATCGAATACGACGCCGCGAAAACCGAAGATCCGGTGCTTCACCGGCTGGCCGATGGGATACTTGGCTTCAATCAGCTTGCTCATGACGGGAATGATAGGACAGGTCGCGTTCAAGAACAAACCTCGTGGGGGTTGCAGACCTGCGACGCCTGTCCGAACGTCTGTGCGGCGGGTATCATGAGAACGATTCTCGATAGCTGACGACCCTGCGGGAAAGGACCGACATGATCGGACGCATCCGTCTCTGTTCTGGCGTGATCCTGTTCGTCTATGTCGTCAGCCATCTGCTCAATCATTCTTTCGGGATCGTCTCGCTGCAGGCCATGGACGCCGCCAACCGGGTACTCGCCGCGCCGTGGCGCAATCAGGCCGGACTCATCGTTCTGGCAACGGCGCTGACGACCCACGTGACGTTAGCGCTTTACGGCCTTTACCGGAGACGCCAGTTGACGCTGAAGCCATGGGAACTTGCCCAACTGCTTCTCGGTCTTGCCATCCCGATGCTGCTTGCGGCCCACGTTACCGGTACCCGTGTCGCTGACGAAATCGTCGGCCTCAAGGGTAATTACTCGTACACGATGGCGATTCTCTGGATCCTGAAGCCGTCCTACGGCGTCATCCAGGTCGCCGGGCTTCTGGCGGCATGGGTGCACGGTTGCATCGGCATGCATATGTGGCTGCGGCTGAAACGGGGATACGCGCGCTGGACGGCGGTTGCATTGTCCTTTGCCGTGCTGCTGCCGGCGATGGCGCTCGCGGGGTACGTCTCGGCCGGCGTTGAGGTCCTTGAACTGGCAGAGATCGATGGCTGGCTCGACACCCTGTTAACGTCCTACGGCCGCGGCCCGGAAATCGCCGATCTCGTCAACCGGGTGGAAGTGACGGCCCGTTACGCGGTCGTCGCCGCCGTGGCCCTCGTGTTGCTGGCTCGCGAGGTGCGCCGCCGTATCGCCATCCGCCGTTCGGTGCCGGTGATTCGCTATCTGCCCGGCGACGTGAGCGTCCCTGTCGTGCCCGGCGCTACCGTGCTGGAGACCGTTCGCGGCGCCGGATTGCGTCACGCCTCGGTTTGCGGCGGACGGGGGCGTTGCTCGACATGCCGGGTCAGGGTCGACGCCGGCCGAGACAAGCTCGATCCGCCGGACGATGACGAAGCGCGCGTCCTGGACCGTCTCGGGCTCAACGATGGCACGGTCCGTCTCGCCTGTCAGTTGCGGCCAACGGCGGATCTCATGGTGACGGCCATGTTGCCGCACGAGGATCCGGCGCCGGCCGGCAGCCCTGGGCGGGGTCATGAAACGGGCGAGGAGACCGAGGTCGCCATCCTGTTCGTCGATCTGCGGGGCTCGACCCAGCTATCGGAAGCCAGACTGCCGTTCGACGTGGTCTTCATTCTCAACCAGTTCTTTGCCGAGCTGTCGCTCGCACTCGACGAGACCGACGGCCATTATGCCCAGTTCAACGGCGACGGATTGATGGCTTTGTACGGACTCGACAAGGATCCGGCGACGGGGTGCCGGGACGCCCTGAGCGGCGCCGGCGCAATGCTTCGGCGCATCGCGGCACTGTCCGAACGGTTGGGCGACGAACTCGACGAGCCCCTCAAGATCGGCATCGGCATTCATTTCGGCGAGGCCATCGTCGGCTCCATGGGGCCGCCGCGGACGCCGATCGTCTCGGCGCTCGGCGACAACGTGAATATCGCGGCCCGTCTCGAAGCCATGACGAAGGAACTCGGCGTGCAACTCTGTGTTTCGGCCGGCACCCTCGAGCAGGCCGGTATCGATGCGGGCGCATTCACGATCCACGAGATGCCGGTCAAAGGCCGCGAGCGGCCGGTGCGCATCGTCGGCTTCGACGTCCCGCCGTCAATCTGAAACGTGCCGCCGGCTGAGCGGTCAGCCGGGTGCGATGCCCTTGTCCTTGCGCACGGTGACGTTGCGCAGCAAGACCTCGAGCAGGGTCCGGTCCTCGAACCCGATGTCGCAAGGTCCGGCATACTTGTCGCGCAGTTCGCGGAAGATCGCCTTCTCGTTGTCGGCGAGGCGGTCCTCGACCTTTGCGACCTTGTCGAGCAGCGACCTGATCTCGACCAGCGTCTCAAGGTCGGGCATGCCGCCGCCGCTCATGGCTGGAACGCGTCCCGGGCGTCGCCGCCCTCGGTGCCGGTCGCCGGCAACCGGCATGTCACCGTGGTGCCGCGGTTCGTATTCGAGGTGATCTCGACCCGCCCGCCGTGCAGTTCGACGAAACTCTTGACCATGGCGAGGCCGAGGCCGGCGCCCTGGCCCTCGCCGGTCGAATTGTCCTTCGACGCCGTGCCGCGCTCGAAGCCGCGGAACACGCGCTCGATATCGGCCTGCGGGATGCCGACGCCGGTGTCGGCGACGGCGATCAACACGTCGCCGCTATCGCGCGCGGCGGCAAGGCGGACGCCGCCCCGGCTGGGCGTGAAACGCACGGCATTGGAGAGCAGATTGAAAACGACCTGCTTGAGCCGGCGTTCGTCGGCGGCGATCCAGCCGATGTCGGCGGGCACGTCGAACGAGAGGTGGATATCCTTGGCCTTGGCGCGCTCGGCGATCAGGCGCATGGCCGAGGCGAGCAGGGCGTGCAGGTCGATCGAATCCTTGTCAAGCTTCGCCGTCCCGGCCTCGACGGCGGCCAGTTCGAGGATGTCGGCGAGCACGCTCATCAGGCCCTGGGAGGTCGAAAGAATACCCTGCACGTACTCCGACTGGCGCGGATTGAGCTCGCCGAAATAGCCCTGCGCCAGGGCGTCGGCAAAGCCGGTCACGGTGTTCATCGGCGTGCGCACTTCGTAGGAAATATCGGCGATGAACTTGGCGGTCAGGCGGCCGGCCTCCTCGAGCGCCTCGGCGCGGGCGCGGAGCGCGTCCTCGACCTTGGCCTCGTCGGTGACGTCGAGGAAGCTGACCAGCAGCGCGCCGTCGGGCAACGGCACCGTCGCCCAGTCGAGCACCGTGCCGTCGGCGCGGCGCAGACGTTCCTTGTGCGGACGGCGCGCGTTGATATGGCCGAGAATGCGGGCCCGGCGTTCGGCCCATGCATCATCGTCCTCACCCGGCATGCGCATGTCGTCGACCACCTGATTGAGATGCGGCTCCGCCTCGCGGGTCCGCGCATCCATGTCCCAGAGCGCGCCGAACCGCGTGTTGCCGAGCTTCATGCGGCCGTCGGAACCGAACACGGCGACGGCTTCCTGAAGGTTGTCGATGGTGCGCCGCTGCACCGCATCGAGGCTCTTGTATTCGCGCTGGATGTTGAGCTGATCCGAAATGTCCTCATAGACATGGAACAGCCCGCCGCCCGGCGCCGGTGCGATGACGACGCGCAACGAGCGGCTGTCGGGCAGGTGCATCAGGGTGCGTACCGGTTCGTCGAGGTTCTCGAAGTAACCGGTCTGCGCGGCCCGCCAATCGGCGAAGTTGGCGACCTCGGGCAGGCGTCGGGTGTCGCGCAGGCGTTCCAGCACCTGCGCCAGGGTCGGGTGCTGCGCGAGCCAGTCGTCCTCGATCTGCCAGAGCCCGGCGAAGGCCTCGTTCCAGGTCTGTAGGCGGCGGTCAGGGCCGTAAACCGCGACAGCGGAGGTCAACTGTTCGACGAACTGCTCGAACCCTGCGCGTTCGCGGCCGAGCGCGTTTTCGAGCTGATCGGCGTTGCCGCCGGTGCCGCTGAGCGTGGTCGCGAAGCCAATGGTTCCGGCGCCGGGGCCGAGCGGCGCCTCGATGACTTCAGCCCGTTGGCGGCCCTTGCCGAAGTCCATGGCGATCGGCGCGGTGTGCGGCTGGTTGTTGCGCCGCGCCGACTTGGCGAGGGCTTCCGCCTCCCGCGGCACCAGATACCCGTCCTCGCCGGCGCTGACATTGGCGAAGGCGATGTCGAGGTCAGGCGTGCGCAGCCATACGGGGATCGGCATGGCGTCGAGAATCAGGCGCAGGCGGTCTTCCTCGGCCTGACCACCCTGGCCGCCCTGAGCGTCGGCGACGGCCTGCACGAACGGGGTCACGTCGCGAATCCAGAGGGTGTCGCCCGCCGGGTCGTCGCTTTTGCCGGCAATGAAGGCGCGCCGGCCGGCGACATGCATCTGACGTGTGCCGAGCGCGACCAGAATGTCGAACGCCTTGCCGTCGGCGCGGAGCTGGCTGACGGCGGCGTCGAGCAGCGCACGGTCCGCGGTGCCGACCTGCGCGATGAGTTGTTCCCAGGATACGGTTTCGCCCTCGGGGACGCCGAGCAGGCGGCTGAGCTCGCGGTTCTGGAACGTCTCGCTCGGCAGGTCGCCGTCCTTGCCCCCGTCAGCGATCCTTTTCGGCCAGGCGAATACGGCATCGGGCGAGGCAGCCAGCAGCTCCAACATGCGTTGGGTCTGGCGGTGTGCGATTTCCGCCTCGGACGCGCTCTTGAACAGACGGCGGATCGGTGGAAACGCGACGACCATGAAGATCAGAATCGCCACGCCCACGCCGGCGAGGAACGGCAGAAACGGCGGCATGGCGGTGAGCGTGTCCATGGTTCAGCCTATCCGACCTATCTTCTCCCGGCGAGCCTCACCCTTCGTCAGGCTCAGGGTGAGGGTTTACTTGGCGTCCTCATGCTGAGCCAGACGAAGCATGAGGATGTATCGGCCGGGTCACTCCCCTCGCGCACGGATGGCTTTCGCAATCAGTACCTGTAGTGCTCCGGCTTGTGCGGACCGTCGACGGCGACGCCGATGTAGTCGGCCTGCTTCTGGTTAAGCTGGGTCAGTTGCACGCCGAGCTTGCCGAGATGCAGGGCCGCGACCTTTTCGTCGAGATGCTTGGGCAGCACATAGACGTCGTTGTCGTACTCGTCCGGCTTGGTCCACAACTCGATCTGCGCCAGCGTCTGGTTGGTGAAGCTGGCCGACATCACGAAGCTCGGGTGGCCGGTGGCGCAGCCCAGGTTCACCAGACGGCCCTCCGCCAGCACGATGATCTTCTTGCCGTCGGCGAACTCGATCTCGTCGACCTGCGGCTTGATGTTGTTCCACTTGAGGTTCTTCAGCGCGGCGATCTGAATCTCGGAATCGAAGTGGCCGATGTTGCAGACGATCGCCCGGTCCTTCATCTCGCGCATGTGGTCGATGGTGATGACGTCGACATTGCCGGTCGCAGTGCAGAAGATATCGGCGCGCGGCGCGGCGTCTTCCATGGTGACGACCTCGAAGCCCTCCATCGCCGCCTGCAGGGCGCAGATCGGGTCGGCCTCGGTGACCATCACGCGGGCGCCGGCGTTGCGCAGGCTTTCGGCCGAACCCTTGCCGACATCGCCGAACCCGGCGACGCAGGCGACCTTGCCGGCCATCATCACGTCGGTCGCGCGGCGGATCGCGTCGACCAGGCTCTCGCGGCAGCCGTACTTGTTGTCGAACTTCGACTTGGTGACCGAGTCGTTGACGTTGATCGCCGGGAACGGCAGTTCGCCCTTCTTGGCGAAGTCGTAGAGACGGTGCACGCCGGTGGTGGTTTCCTCGGTGACGCCCTTGATCGCGGCGAGGCGGTCCGCGTACCAGTTCGGGTCGTCGGCGAGGCGCTTCTTGATCGAGGCGAAGAGGTATTCGGCTTCTTCAGAATCCGGGTTGTCGAGAACCGACGGGTCCTTCGCCGCCCGGGTGCCGAGAATGAGCAACAGGGTCGCATCGCCGCCGTCGTCGAGGATCATGTTGGCGTGATTGTCGCCCGGCCAGTCGAAGATCTTGTGCGCGAACTCCCAGTACTCCTCCAGGGTTTCGCCCTTGTGTGCGAACACCGGCGTGCCGGCGTCGGCGATCGCGGCGGCGGCGTGGTCCTGTGTCGAATAGATGTTGCAGCTGGCCCAGCGGACCTCGGCGCCGAGCGCCTCCAGGGTCTGGATCAGCACGGCGGTCTGAATGGTCATGTGAAGCGAGCCGGCGATGCGCGCGCCCTTCAGCGGCTGGTCCTTGGCGTACTCCTCGCGGGTCGCCATCAGGCCCGGCATCTCGACCTCGGCAAGCTCGATTTCCTTGCGGCCGAAGTCGGCCAGAGACAGGTCGGCGACGGCAAAATCCTGGGTAGTCATGAACGTTTCCTCATTCGACTGGACCGGCCGCAATCGCAAGGGGTCGCGATGGCCGGAAATGACGGTGAATCCGGCGCGCTGAATAGCATGACCCGCCCGGCCCGCCAAGCGTCGCGCGCACCTGCCACGCGCACGTGCCGCGCGCGCCCTGGAACGGCTCGCCATTGTCCGCGCCGGCAGTGGGAACTAAGCTCACGGGTAACCGTGCCGCCCAGAAACCTGTCCCGGGAGCGAACCCCATGAAAGACATGAAACCTATCGAACCCGCCGACCGCATCGTCGCCAATATCGCCGACGCCGCGTTCAAGCCGTTCCTCACGGAACAGGGCGAGATGGATGGCGAGGTCCTGCAGGTCAATGGCGGCAAGACCGGATACGGCTTTCACATCTACCGGATGACGCCTGGCCAGACGACGACCCCGCACGAACACCTTGGCGACGAGGAGTTCTTCCTGATCGACGGCGACCTGACAGACCACGACGGCTACGAATACGCGCCGGGCGATATCGTCTGCCTGAAATCGGGCACCAAACACTGCTCGACGACGAAAAACGGCTGCGTCCTGGTGGTCTTCCTGCGCGACGCCGACGGATTCTAGGTTTCGCCCGGTTTCGGTTCGCCAAACCGTCATGCCCGCGCAGGCGTGAACAGAGGCTTCCTGAGTCCGGACGCCGCCGACCAAACCGGTTAGAACCTCGTGGCGGTCTCGAACAGCGCCGGAGCACTCAACGCGATGTTGGCGCCCATTGGATAATCGATATGAAGCGAAAAAAGGCACAACGCACCGGTTTCGTCGCGTACCGGCAGTTCCATGGACCAAATCGAGCGCATGTATTGGCGACGCAGCTTTACGTCTCCGCCTGACAGCCCGATCATGCGTTCCTCGGCGATCCTTGCGTAGTACTCCTTTTCTGTCTCCCACCAGTGGTCGAACACGATGTCGTCGCTCATCCATTTGTTCGTGTAGTCCTGTTTGAACCACTCGGTGAGTTGCGTCCCCCAGAGAACGCCGAACATGTTCACGGGACTCGGTTGATAGCGCAGCAACGACATCCGTCCCCACCACGATGTCATTTCGTCGAGTCGGAATCGATTCCAGTTGGGTAACGAACCGTCCGGTCCGAATCTCTCTCGCCAATGCGCGACGAATCCGCTGAAGTCGCCGCAACAGGCCGCGGGGGTCGACAAATCGTAACCCCGGTAGACCCAGTGATCCGATTGCCAAGCATCCATCGAACCGTTCCCTCAATATGCCGCCGCATTGCAGTTTATTGGCGAGGAAAATGCGATCACCCAGACTAACGATTTTCATACTACAGATGCACTCTCCGGGCCGCAGAATAAATTTTTGGTGATCTGAACGGTGACTCCGAGCGGTCGACGGCCCGCCGCCCATTCCCGCCTATTTCCGGACCATGTTCGGGCCATTTTCTGCAATTCCCAGATCTTTGTTTTTACAGGTATTTTCGGATTTCGGGCTATTTTCGGCTATCCCCCCGGGGGTGGACCGCATTTCTCTGCTTTTTGCGTCGCTGCCGTTGCCGCCGATTTCGCCCGGCAGGTGGCGGGCCGCGAACTCCAGGGCACGGATCGCCGCACCGTAATGGCCGCGGTTCATGGCCTCGCGGTAGACCGCTTCGGCGCGAAGGGCCAACTGGTATTCGTCGATGGCGAGCGCGCGGGCGAGATGGCCTTGCAGTTCGGCGATGCGCGAGCGGACGCGGTCGTCCTGCAACAGCCGCCAGCCCGAGTGCGCCGCCGAGCCCCAGGCGTAGCCGGCGTGGCGCGCCGCATCGGATGCCGAATGGCCGAAGGCGTAGAGCCGGCAAAACGCTTCCCATCGGGGCCTCAGCGTCTGTTCGGCGAGCGGCGGCGGCAGGTCCGGCACGTCGTCGTCGATGCCGGCCTGGTCCGACAGGTGCGGGCCGACATCGTCGAACGGACCCGGGGCCGGTCCCCGCACCAGTTCGCGGGTCGCATCGTCCATCGCCCCGGCGTAGGCGCCTTGATAGACGTCGCCGTCCTCGTCGCCGCCGAGCGCATGGCGACGGCGCCGGTCGGCATCGCATTTCGGATCGCGGCCGCGCACGGCTTCGGTCCATTTGGCGCGCTCGCCGGGGGTCGGCGGCGGTGTCGCATGGCTTTTGTGCAGGGGACTCTCCGGCTCGGGCGGCGTCGTCGCGGGGGCGAGAAACGGGGCGGCGTCGGTGTGATCGGGCATGAGGAGAATACCTTTGCGTCAAGTCGGGTTTCGGCGCGCGCACGGGGATGGCTGGGGTAGCCGTGCGCGCCGGGTGAAACATCGATATGGGTATATAGGATAAAATACCTTATTAATCAAGCATTATTTCCTATATTATGTTTGTCGATGACGACCTGCCGAGCGCAAACGAAACAGGCCGGCGTTCACCGAGGGCGAACAACCGGCCTGCGAGGGTAACGATGCGCCCGACCGACGCGCGCGTTTTATCGGGTCAGTTCGTGACCGAGGTCGATTTCGTCTTGTCGCGCACCAACTCGCGCACGGAGTTTGCGACGAGTTCACGGCTGTCGAACCAGGGATCGACCATCAGGCCCGATGCGCTGACGAACTCGCCCTCTTCGATTTTCAGGTAACCCTTGTCATCGAGCGGATTGAAGCCGAGTTCGGACGTATCGACACGGATTTCCTGATCGCCCGTCTTCATTGTGAACTCGTGATCGCCGACCGACGTCACGGTGCCGGTGTAGGTAATGCCGGGCTGGTTGAGCGCGACAATGTTCAGAATCTCCTCTTCATCCGCATCGTTCGCGTAGAAGTAGGTGTTGATATCCTTCACCCAGACGGAACTCGCTTCCAGAGACGTCTGCTCATAAAAGTCCGAGTCGATCCGGCCGGAAACGGTCACGCGGTCGTTCATGAAAATGACATCCGATTCGTCGTACCAGTCCCAGTCGTCCATTTCGACCGTTATCAGGCCCTTGCCGTAGTCCAAAGTGAACGTGCCCGGTCCCTTGTCGACGACGAGGCCGCTCAGCGTGACCCACGTACCGTCGGGCCGTTCCTTGGGGTTGGCGGCATCGGCGGTGACGGCTGTCGTCAACGCGAGCGCGGCTGCAAAACCCAACGATTTCATCATGGTCTTCATCATATCCTCCTTGCTGTTTTCATCTTTGTTTCAACGGAACACGGCCGCGGCGATGCCGGGCGTTTTCGACGTTGATGACGGGACATTAGGCAGCGCCGCCGCCGGGCGCGACAACACAGGTTAAACGATCCGCAATTCCTGTTGGTTTTTCGCGATTGCGGCGTCGCCCGGATCGGCGCATCGTCGAATTCGGTGTCGTGGCAAAGGAGATTGTCCGATGAAAACGGGTTTACGCGCGGTGACGGCCGGATTGCTGGTCGCCACGTTCTTCCTGATTTCTGCGTCCGGCGCATGGGCGATCGACTGCGCGAGCCGCGTCAGTGCGGCGGAAACCGCTGCGGAGAATGCGTCGGCCGACATGAACGCAGCCGAAAAAGCCCTGACGAAAGGCCGCGCCCTGATCCTCATCGATGAATCCCGGATGTATCTTGCGTCGGCCAAACGGCTGTGTTCGCGGGCCAATGCGTCGAAGATGACGCAGGCGCGGGCGCTCGCTCAGGCGACAGCGGCGTTCGGTTTCGCGGAAGCCGCCAGCGCCCTGGTGAAGGCGTCCGAGGAATAACCCCGGACGGGCGCGACTACCTGCCCGGCGTTCAGTTCCGATCGCCGTCCGATTCCGCGAAGATGCGCCCGGTCAGCGTCTGCACATAGTCGCCGTAGTGGATGGGATCGTAGCGTCGCGGGCTGTCGGGCGTGGCGCAACCGGGCAGACACTCGACCACCGTATCGAAATCGGGATTGAAAAACATCGGGATCGAATAGCGCTCCGCGCCCGAACGATTGGTCACCCGATGCGCCGTCGAGGTGAACCGGTCGTTCGTCCAGAACGCCATCAGGTCGCCGATGTTGACGACGAACGAGCCCGGAATGTGCGGCGCCTCGATCCATTCGCCGGACCGCAACCGGAGTTCAAGCCCACCCTTGTCGTCCTGCGCCAGCAACGTCAGCGTGCCGAAGTCCGTATGCGGCGCGGTGCCGAACTGTCCGGGGGCGTCGGGCGTCGGCGGATAGCGCATGAGCCGCCACAGGATGGCCGGATTGCGGTGATAGGGCGCGAAATAATCCTCCGCCAGACCCAGCGCCAGCGCAAACCCCGGCAACAACTTGTGCCCCAGCGCCGTGACCGCATCGCAATAGGCCTCCATGGCGGAACGAAATCCCGGCAGAGACGGCCAGCGGTTGGGGCCGTGCATGGGTTTGCCGGCACGCACATCCGGGTGATCCTCCGGCAGATCGACGCCGAACTCGAAGACCTCCTTCACGTCGGGCGGATTGCCGGGGACCGTAATGGTGCCGGTGCGGCGGTAGCCGCGCTGGCGGTCGTCCACGGTCAGGGCCCGTTTCTCGTCGTCGGGAAGCGCGAAAAACAGCCTCGCGTGGTGAAATGCATTCTCGATCACCGCGTCGGGCACCGGGTGCGAAACGAGATAGAAAAAGCCGATCCGTTCGCAGGCCTCCTCGAGCACCCGCACCGCAGCCGCCCGGTCCGGACCGCCGGCGGACAGCATTTGCATATCGACGACCGGAATCTCGCCGTCGCGCGCGGGCCGGACGCCGGCGTCGTTGGCCGGCGGCGGGGTGCTGTCGCCGTCGGGGTCGACCCGGTAGCGGGTCAGATCGTCTTTCGGTGCCATGGCGGTCTCGCTGTCGATACGGCGTATTGCCGCGATGGCGCTATCCTCGCCGGATGCCCCGGTTGCGTCAATTTCCGGTCGCGTCAATTTCTGGCCGCGTCGCTTCTGGCCGGCGGGGCGCTCAGCCCGCGGAATCGGTTCGGGCGGGACTCGATTCCGGCCTTGTCACAAAACCGCTACGCATGGCTTACTTGGTGATCGATTCCATCATCAAGCGGTCTCCGGCTTCCCTTGAGCGATCACCCCAAAAATCCCGATCATCGTTACGTCAACGATCTGCGGCGTTACGGCTACAGCCAGTCGCAGTTCTACAACCTGCGAAAGGTCGTCGTGCCGATCGGCCTGTCGGTGGTGTTCCTGGCCATCGTCGGGCTGCTGGTCGCCGGCTCGCAGCAGTCGTTCGGCGAGGATTGGATCATCGTCGTCATTGCCGCGGTGATCGGCGGCTACATGGCGCTCAACATCGGCGCCAACGACGTCGCCAACAACATGGGCCCGGCGGTCGGCGGCAAGGTGTTGACCATCGCGGCGGCGGTTGCCATCGCGGCGGTCTGCGAGAGTGCGGGCGCGATCCTTGCCGGCGGCGACGTGGTCAAGACGGTCGCCAAGGGCATCATCACCCCCGGCAACGAGATCGGCGTCGCCGATTTTCGCAACCTGATGCTGAGTGCGCTGCTGGCGGCGGCATTGTGGATCAATCTGGCGACCATTCTCGGTGCGCCGGTGTCGACCACGCACTCCATCGTCGGCGGCGTCATGGGGGCCGGCATCGCGGCGGCCGGTTTCGGTCTGGTCAACTGGGCGACCATGGCGAAAATCGCCGCGAGCTGGGTCATCTCGCCGTTTTTCGGCGCGGCCTGCGCGGCGGCCATCCTGTTTTTCATCAAGATGAAGATCCTCAACGTCGACGACCGCCTCGCCGCCGCGCGGCGCTGGGTGCCGGTCCTCATCGCGCTGATGGCCGCGGCCTTCACCGCCTACATGGCGATGAAGGGGCTGAAGAAGATTTGGCGGCCGTCGGCGATCGAGATCGTGCTTTATTCGCTGCTCGCGTTCGGCGTCGCCTATGGCCTGGCGCGGCCGTTCATCGCCAAGCGGGTCGTCGGCCTCGAAAACCGCAAGAAGGACGTCTACAAGCTGTTCGACGTGCCGTTGATCGCCGGCGCCGCGCTGCTCTCGTTCGCCCACGGCGCCAACGACGTGGCCAACGCGGTCGGCCCGCTCGCCGCCATCGTCTCGACCGTCGGCGAGGCGTCCGGCGTCGCCGAGAAAGTCACCATTCCGCTTTGGGTCATGGCGGTCGGCGCTTTCGGCATCGCGCTCGGCCTTGGCCTGTTCGGGCCGAAGCTGATCGGCGTCGTCGGCCAGAAGATCACCCGGCTCAATTCGCCGCGCGCCTATTGTGTCGCGCTGTCGGCGGCGATCACCGTGCTGATTGCAACGACGCTGGGCCTGCCCGTCAGTTCGACGCACATCGCCGTCGGCGCGGTGTTCGGCGTCGGCTTCCTGCGCGAATACCTGGAAAATCCCAACAAGCGCAAGTTGCGGCCGGGCCACAACCTCAACGCCACCGCCGAGGACGCCTTCAACAGCCGCAACGTGAAATCCCAGCGCCGGCTGGTGCGCCGCCGCTTCGTGCTGTCGATCGCCGCGGCGTGGGTGATTACCGTGCCTGCGTCAGCGGTTCTTGCGGGTCTTGTCTATGGTTTTCTGCAGCTTCTTTGATCCACGGTAGCAGTTCGCCGAAGCGTTTGATCATGCGCAGGAAATCCTCGCGGTAGGTGACCCGGGGGGCATCCTCGATCAACGCCCAGTGGCGCTGCCGTTTCCTGGCCTCCGGCCAGTCGTCGAGCTGCTCGGTAACGAGAAACGGGTAATAGGTCACGGGAACCTTGACGGTGCCGGCGCCGCTCTTGTCGGATTTGGTGATCACGGCGGTGACGGGATAGTCCTCCAGCACGATGCCGCGCACGCCGGCTTCCTCGAAGCCCTCGCGGTGGCAGGTCTCGATGTGGGTCTCGCCCTCGTTCTGGCGGCCTTTGGGAAAGACCCAGCGGCCACGCGTCTGCGAGGTGACGAACAGGACCGCCACCATATCGTCGCGGATGTCGAAGGGGATGATTCCAACGCGGTGCATGTCGCGAGCCTCCTGAACGCAGATTAAACCCTGCCGCCCGGCGGGTAAATCGGTCTTGGACCCTAGTTTATGCAGTTCGGTGTAATACCAATCGCTATCACCGGACACCCACCGTTCCGCCCTGCATCGAGCCTGTACAGCAACTTGCCCATCCATGTCGTGGATGCACCGAATTTCTTATAGACTTCGCTGCTGCCCTCGGTTCCGTCCTTGTTCAGAACCTTGCCGAGACTCCGAAAGTACGCGGTATCGAGAGAATTGCCGCGCGTTACAATCACGCCAACATCGATTGCACCCGCATCATAAAAAGCCGAGAACGCATAGAGATCTCGATCATAGGTCTGGTCTTTGCTGTTCCATTCAAGATCAAGCGCGACACGCCCGTTCAGGAAGTCGATACGGTGGCCATCGAGAAAGCCGTTTCGGACATACGAACCGATAACGTCATCTTTTCGTTTGGCGTGAAGGAGCTTCACATGCAGGTCAGCCAGAATTCTCGCCTCACGCCAGCCGTCATTCTCGCTAAACAGCGTATCTACATACTTTGCGATGGGACCCTTACTACCGCCCGGCGTTCTGATCATTCCCGCATCGATCCGAAAGGCCCTTAGGCTCTCAACAATATTCTCGAATTGGGAGGGGAAGCTTTGTGCCAGAATCGGGGCCGCATTCTTATAACTGAAAATTTCGAACTTCCCGATCAAGTCAGCGGGAAATGACCCAGCGACCACCGATTGGTCGTCCGCAGACTTTCCTGACGAGACATCGTCATTTCGTGAATCGGCAACGTTGTCGTCGTCGTTTGCCGCATTCATTCTGCGGGCGCCGTCGCCGAATTGTAGTCGTAGGTTTTCCAAGTTGGACGGTAATCTGCGTCAGCTTGGTTCCCCCACACAGTCCATCCCTCGCGGACGCCACGGCCAAACAGTTCAAGGAACGGACCGCGACTACAGGACTCAATGATGCCGTATTGTTCGTCAGGTTTTCTCGAATGCTCGCGCTTCCGGCTACTGAACAAATTTACCCGACTTCTGGCCGGTGCCAGTGTTCGGGCATTCTTGCCTTTTACTCCGAACAGAACCATCTCGGTTACATTGCGAAAGTAGAACCCGACGCCGCGACCGTCGGAGTGACCGTCCTTTCGAACCTTGTGCCAGATCAAGTTGGACTTGTACTCGAAGCCCCACTCCTGAAGAACTTGCAATCCCAGGGGGAGAAGAGCGTTTGGTACCCACAGATAACAATGAGCCGGCTCTTCCATGTGTTCGGAGATTGGCAGCCCGCAGATTTCCTCCACGGACATGGTTTCGTATCGGCTCAACCGACGATGTTCTGGTGCTACTTTCCCAGTGCGATTTGTAAACCGCCAAGGTGGGTCTGCTAGAACCGTCGAGAATCGTTGATCTCCGAGAAACTCGCGTAACGAATCGCTTGGCGATGGGGTCATTCGGCGATCTCCTCAGAAATAGACGGTACACACCTTAAAGTGTCAGACTCCATAATTCAACAAGTGTTCTTTGTTTGTTCTGTGTATAAGCACCAAATATTGTAGTGCTTGGTGATTAATCCCATAGGCGAGACCTTTGGAAGCCCTGTGGCGTTCTTGGCTTCACTACCTTTTTGGCAGGGCCTAGCTGTCCGAAAAGTCGTCGAGCAGGGCGGCGATGCGGCCCGGATCGACCTGGTCCATGATCTGCCCCGCCCGGCGGTTGGCGGCGCTCATCTCCAGGCTGCGGACCCGCTGCTTGACCTTGGGGATGCTCGTCGCCGCCATCGACAGCTCGCGGAACCCGAGACCGAGCAGCAGCGGCGAAAACCGGGGATCGCCCGCGACCTCGCCGCAGATACTGACCGGAATGCCGGCCCGGTGCGCGGCCTCGGCGGAGAACTGGATCAGCCGCAGCACCGCCGGGTGCAGCGGATCGAACAGGCTGGCGACATATTCGTTACTGCGGTCGATGGCCAGCGTGTACATGGTCAGATCGTTCGAGCCGATGGCGAAGAAGTCGGACACCCGGGCCAGCGCATCGGCGGCGAGGGCCGCGCCCGGCACCTCGATCATGCAGCCGACCGGCGGCAACGGGTCGGGCAGGCCGATCTTGCGTCGCTTCAGCTTGGCCGCAGCCTTCTTCAGGATGTCGCGCGCGCGGCGTACCTCGGCGACGCCGGAAACCATGGGCAACAGAATGCGCACGGGCGATTTGGCCGGCGCCTTCGCCGCCGTCCGGAGAATGGCGCGGAACTGGGTTTCCAGCACATGCGGGTCGTGCAGCGAGAGGCGGATGCCGCGCATGCCGAGCGCCGACGTCGCTTTTTCGTCGAGGCCAGACATCAGCGCCTCGGCCGGTTTTTCGCCGCCAATATCGAGCGTGCGGATGGTGATCGGGCCGGGCGACGCATGGACGATTTCGCTCAACAGGTCGACCTGTTCGTCCTCGGTCGGCACGTCGTCGCGGTTCATGAACATGAACTCGGTCCTGAGCAGCCCGACGCCGGCCGCACCGGCCGACTTCACCATGGCCATCTCGACTGGCAATTCGACGTTGGCCTGCAGATTGACGGTCTCGCCGTCGAGCGTCCTGGCCGGCAGGTCGCGCATGCTTTCGAGCTGGCGGGCCTTCTTGCGGTAGCGCTTGAGTTCGCGTTCGGCGGCGTCCAGCGTGCTCTTGGCCGGGTTGACGACGACCCGGCCGGCGGTGCCGTCGATCATCAGCGCGTCGCCCGGCTTGACGTGGCTCAGCAGGTCGTTGACGCCGAGCACCGCGGGCAGGCCGATGGCGCGGGCCATGATTGCGGTGTGGCCCTCGGCGCCGCCGAGCATCGCCGTCGCGCCGGCAATGCGCTCGGGCGAGAGCTGCGCGGTATCCGCCGGGGTCAACTCGTCGGCGACGAGGATGCTGCCCGCCGGCACGGTCGCGAACGGCTTGACCGGCGTCCGCGTCAGCGTCAGCAGAAGCCGGCGGCCGACCTGGCGGATATCGTCGATGCGCGCCGCGATGTAGGCGTCCTCCATGGCGGCGAAGGCGTCGGCGATGTTGTTGATCTCCGTCTGCAGGGCCGATTCGGCGTTGACGAGGTTGTCGGCGATGCGCTGCTTGGCGCCCCTGAGCAGCCGGGAATCCTGCAGCATCGCGTCGTAGGCGCTGACCAGGATGTCGAGCTCGGCCGCCGCCGACTGGGGCATTTTCGCAGCCTTGGCGCGCAACCGCGCGTTTTGCCGCCGCGCGCGTTCGGCGGCGCCGTCGATGCGGGCGCATTCCTCGTCGACGTTCTTTTTGGCGATGCGCCGCTCGGGCACGTCGAGCGCCCCGTGCGCGCGCACGTACGCCGGGCCGACGGCGATACCGGGCGATACGCCTAAGCCCTGAAAAACCTTTTCTGCCGGTCGTTTCTTTGCCATGCGCCGGTGTCCCCGGTGTCCGTACGGTCAGTCCTCGTCGAAGCCGTTCTCGACGAGGATGCGAAGGGCATCGAGCGCGGAATCGGCATCGTCGCCGTCGGCCGAAATCTCGATGGCCGAGCCGGGTCCCGCAGCCAGCATCATCAGCCCCATGATCGAGCGGCCCGAAACGGACTGGCCGCCCCGCGCGACATCGATGCCGGCGCTGAAACCGCCCGCGGTCTCGACGAACTTGGCGGCGGCGCGGGCATGCAGGCCGCGCTTGTTGACGATCGTCACCACGCAGCTCGGGCGCCGGTCGCCGGCGTCGGCCCCTGGTTCGGCGCCGGCGCTCGTCGTCTCGACGCCGCTCACCCGCCGTTCTCTTTCAGCAACTGCGATGCGATGTTGATGTATTTACGCCCGGCCTCCTGCGCCGCCTCGGCGGCGTCGGAAAGCGACGATTCCCGGCGCACGCTGGCGAGCTTGATCAGCATCGGCAGATTGACGCCGGCGATGACCTCGACGTTGGCCTTGTCCATGACGGAAATCGCCAGGTTCGACGGCGTGCCGCCGAACATGTCGGTCAGCAGGATGACGCCGTTGCCGGTGTCGGCGCGGCCGATGCTGTCGATGATGTCGGTGCGGCGGCGCTCCATATCGTCGTCCGGGCCGATGCAGACCGAAACCACATCCTCCTGCGGGCCGACGACGTGCTCGAGCGCGGCAATCATTTCCTCGGCGAGCCTGCCGTGGGTCACCAGAACCAGTCCGATCATGTGTTCAGCGTTCCCTCTCAGGCTGTCCCATGGTCACCGGTTACGCACCGGGTGCGGTGGCTGAAGGGCCGATTTTGCATTAATTCGCCGGCTTTTCCAGATCGCGATGCGAGAGCTTCGGCGCGTGGCCGTTATCGTTCAGCCATGCCGCGAGGCGTTCGGCGACGAACACCGAGCGGTGCCGGCCGCCGGTGCAGCCGATGGCGATCGTCAGGTAGCTCTTGCCCTCGGACGCATAGCGCGGCAACAGCGGTCCGAGCAGCGCCGTCAGGTTGGCCATGAAACCGCCGAAATCCGGGTCGTTTTCGATAAATGCCTGAACCGCGCCGTCGCGGCCGGTGCGGTCGCGGAGCGCGTCCTCGTAATGCGGATTGCCGAGAAAACGCACATCGAACATCAGGTCCGCGTCCCTCGGCACGCCGCGCGCGAACGAAAACGAGGTCACGAACACGGTCAGGCCCGGCGATGTCGCCTCGGCGAAGTGGCTGTCCATCTCGCGGCGGAAATCCGGCAATGTCTTGCCGGTGGTGTCGATCACCAGATCGGCGGCGGCCTTGAGCGGCGCCAGCAGAACCCGTTCCTGCTTGATGCCGTCGCTGACCGGCCGGTCGAGCGCCAGCGGATGACGCCGCCGCGTGGTCTTGAACCGGTCGCCGAGTTCGTCGGTGCCGCATTCCAGAAACAGCAGCGTCACCGCGGTCGCCGGGTCGGCGCGGAAGCGCCCGATTTCGGCGAGCAGGCGGCGGGCGTCGAAATCGCGGCTGCGGACGTCGATGCCGATGGCGGCGTTCGCCGGATGTCCGGCGTCGCCGGGCATGGTGAAACCGCCGAGCAACGCCACCGGCAGATTGTCGATGGCCTCGTAGCCGAGGTCCTCGAAGGCTTTCAGGGTCGTCGACTTGCCGGCGCCCGACATGCCGGTCACGAAGACGATGCGCTGCGGGCCTTGCGTCTCGCTCATACCGCGCTCGCCACGCGCCCGCTGACGAGGCCGAGCGCCATCCGCACCTTGGCCGGAGCCGATGCCTCGAACGGGAAAACCCGGTAGAGCGGCAGGTCGACGCCATTAACATCCGTCCGCTCCGCTTCCGGCAATCGTTCGACGCAATGGGTGTCGGTCAGCGCGCAGACCATGGCGATGGCGCCGGCGTGCTCGTGCGGCAGAACGACGATGCCGACGCCGCGCACTTCCAGCATGCCGGCGAGCGCATCCGGCGGCGCGGCGCGGAGCCGGCCGTCCGCAACGGTCAGGTCGCACCGGTCGTCGGCGATCAGCCGTGCGCCGTCCTCGATCAGACGCAGCGCCAGGTCGGACTTGCCGCTGCCCGAAGGCCCGGTCAGCAGGACACCGTCATCGCCGATGGCAACCGCGGTTGCATGGATTTGCTGCATGTCTGTCCGCCGTCGGGTTCGCATTTTTCGCAGGCGAAAGCGTGATCGCTCGCCGCACCGCCGTCAACCGTGTCGGGTCCCGACGCTAGCGCATCCGTAACTCGGGTTCATGTAGATTGACCGGTATTGGCCAAAAACCGGCATCCCGGCTCAATCAGCTAACGTTGGTTGCGCTGCTGATCCGGCGCGTCGATGGGGGCGCCCCGAACACCTTCTTGAACGCTCGGGTGAAAGCTGGCCGTGAATCGAACCCGCATGCCAAAGCTACCTCCAAGATGCTGAGGTCGTGGTTCTCGAGCAACCGCCGGCCGACATCGAGCCGGAGTTCGCGATAGAACGCATCGGGCGTCACGCCGAGGGCGTCGCGAAAACGTCTCAGCAGGGTTCGCTCGCTCATGCCGACCGAATCAGCCAGTTCGGCGATGGCCAGAGGCGTTGGGACGGTTTCCTCCATCAGCCGAACCACCTGCCGGATTTTCGGGTGCCGGGCATCCAGTTGCGACGCGGCAATCATGAACTGTTGCTCCGAGCCCGGCCGCGCCTGATCGTACAGAAAGTTTCCGGACACGTTCATCGCCAGCACGAGACCATGACGTTGGCGAATGAGCTCGAGAATGAAATCGAAGGACGGCAACGACCCACTTGTCGTTGCCCGCCCGCGGTCGATGACATAGCGCTCAGGGGTGACATCCACGCGAGGGTATCTGTCACCGAAATCCTCGATGTCATCCCAATGGGTCGTGGCGCGATGACCGTCGAGAACACCGGCCGCCGCCAAGAGATAAGGTGCGCCGTCAAATCCGCCAATAAAGGCGCCCGTCTTCGATATCCTGCGCAAGAAGGCGAGGAGCCGCGGTGAGGCGAAACGCCTGGGCTCGTAACTGGCGAGCACGAACAATGCGTCGCATCGGGCGATGTCGCCGATATCGTCGCCAATGGAGAGCGTGAAACCACTGCTCGACGCGACGTCGACGCCGCTGTCACTCGCCAGTCGCCAAGAATAGAGATTACGCCCCGATACCGTGTTGGCCATACGCATCGGCTCGATCACAGCCGCCAACGTCAGTTGCGAGTAGCGCGGGACGACGACGACAGCGACTTCGTACGGCTCTTTCACACCATTGATTTTGTCCAATATTGTATCTTTTCTGGCGAATTATGAACGATTGCTTTGATCGGGTTACGGCAATCTTTGTCCACGGTCAAGGTTCCCCGCGAGACAGCCCCGATGTACCCGCAAGGTTGAATCATCCCGGCCCGTGGAACGAATGGCCTCTTACGCTTGTCACCATGAAAAGACGAGGAGTCGAAGATGTCGGCCAACGCGTTGCAGGACAAGGTATCGCAAGAGTTTTCCGGCGGCGAACAGCTCCGCGCTCTGCACGCCCGCTACTATGTGAGCGAGGAAATTTTCGCCGAAGAGAGAGAAAAGCTCTTTTTCAAAGCCTGGCAGTACGCCGGCCACATGAGCCAATTGGTTGAGCCCGGCGACTACGTCACCGCAACCGTCATGGGTCAGAACGTATTCGTCGTGCGCGATCAGGATGGCGAAATCCGCGGATATCGGAACGTTTGTCCGCATCGTGGGCACAAACTGGTCGAGGGTTCGGGGCAAAAGCGGGTTATCGTCTGCCCCTATCACCAGTGGACATTCTCACTAGACGGGTCCGTTCGCAGGATGCGAACGGCGGAAACAAGCGTCGCGCCGGATCAACGCAAGGTGTGCCTCCATGCGGTGCGCGTCGACCGGCTTCTGGATTTCGTGTTCGTCAATCTCGATGACGATGCACTGCCGATCGCGGAATACTGGCCGGGCGTCGAGAGGCAGATCCTCGAGGTCTGTCCCGAAGTGAATGGCTACGTTCTTGGTTCCAGTGCCGCTGCAATCCATGAAGTCGATGTCCCGGCGAATTGGAAGGTGCAACTCGACAACTACCTCGAATGTCAGCATTGCCGCATGGGGCATGTGTCGTTCGCCGACATACTGGACATCAACAAGCAGCAGTACGCGCTGACGAAGAACGTTGCGTACAACTTCATCCCGGGCAACAGGAAGGCGGACAACCTTGCCTATCCGCTGGATCCGGAACACGACAAGACCGATTTGCACTTCTGGTATCTCTTTCCCAATATCGGCATTTCGCAGTTCGCAGGTCCGGGCAACCTCAGCGTGTTTCAGTGGAACCCGATCCATCCGGGCCGGGCGCACCGAATGAGTGTGAACCTCGAACCTGCCGAGGTCACCGATCCGGGCATGCGCGAACGTCAGGAAAAGCGGATGATCTGGGGACGTGACGTGCTACAGCCCGAAGACATTTCGTTCCTGATTTCCGTACAGGAAGGCATGTCGCAGCGCACGTTCGAACAGGGCTGGTACATCGTCGATTGGGACAACATGGAGTACTCGGAGGCCATGATGCGTCACTTCCACGAAACTTACCTGTCTCACATGGGCCATTAGCACCCTCCGCCACAAGCAGTTGCAGCAGTTGCGGCACACGACAAGCGCATGCCGGCGGTCCGCTTCAGGCCAAAGTGCGGCCTTTCAGATGGCACCGACGAATGTCCGCAGGCGCGGCCATGACGCTTTCCTTGTCCCGAGCCGCCGTCAGTCCTCGCCGCCCTCGGTACGGTTGTCTCGCGCCGCCTTTGCCCGCAGCGGCAGGCACACCGTGAACCGCGCGCCGCGGACGTTGCCGCGATCGTCGTGCCGGTTTTCGGCCCAGATCGTGCCGCCGTGGGCCTCGACGATCTGGCGCGAAATACTGAGCCCGAGGCCGGAATGGGTGCCGAACTTCTCGGTTTCGGGCCGTTCGGAATAGAACCGCTCGAAGATCGCATCCTCCCGGCCCTCGGGGATGCCCGGGCCGTCGTCGCTGACCGTGACGCAGACCGCGTCGCCGATCGCCGAGGCGGGATCGCGGTAGATCTCGATCGCAATTTCGCCGTCGGCCGGGCAGAACGTCATGGCGTTGCCGATCAGGTTGCGGAAGACCTGCATCAGTCGGTCTTCCATGCCGGTGACCGTCAATGCCGTGTCGTCGCGGACCTTCAGGGTCACGCGGGCGTCGCTGGCGGTCCGGGTTTCGCTTTGCATGTCGACGAGAGCGCTAAGCATGTCGCCGAGGTCGAGCCGGCCGAGCTCGGCGCGGGACAGTTCGGAATCGAGGCGCGACGCGTTCGAGATATCGGTGATCAGCCGGTCGAGGCGTTCCACGTCGTCCTGGATGATGGCCATCAGCCGGCGCTGTTGCTCGGGATCCTTGAGCCGCGCCGCCGTTTCGACCGCGCTCTTGAGCGACGTCAGCGGGTTCTTGATCTCGTGGCTGACGTCGGCGGCGAAGCGTTCGATGGCGTCCATGCGCTGCCACAATGCATCGGTCATGTCGGCCAGCGCCGACGCCAGTTCGCCGATTTCGTCGTCGCGGCCCTTGAAGTCGGGCAGCCGGTTGCGCCTGTTGAGGCTGCCGCGAACCCGGTCGGCGGCGAGCGCAAGCCGCCTGAGCGGCCGGGCGATGGTGCCGGCGAGATAGACCGAGAGCAATGTCGTGATGGCGAGCGTGATCAGGAACAGCCGCAGGATGTCGAGCCGCACCTCGAGCATCGCCTTGTCGACCTCGTCGGATGTCTTGGAGACCAGCAGCGCGCCGACGACCTGCTTGTATCGCTGCACCGGAACGGCGACGGAAAACAGCAGCCGCTCGCCCGATGTCGAGCGAATGGCGTGCGATGTGCGGCCGTCGAGCGCCTCCATGACCTCGGGGTAGTGACGGGCGAATTGGCGCGGCCGCTCGATGTAAGGCTCAGGCGGCGGATCGCCGAGCACCGTCGAGATCATGTGGTCGTAGAGATCGAAGGCGTCCTCCCACGACGACGCGGGTTCTTCGACCGGCGGCAATTGCTGGATTTCGACCTCGCGCCCGGCATGGACCAGCCGCCGGCTGTCGGCGACCAGTTCGCCCGACAGGCGGAACAGGCGGGCGCGCGTATCGGTGCTTTCGACCATGCGCACCACGATCCGGTTCGCGGTGTCGCGGATGATGTCCTGGCTCACCGGGGTATCGCCGCCGACCGCACCCTCGCCGAGCGCGGCGGCGAACATCTCGGCCTCGATGGCGAGCGCGTCGATCGATGAGCGTACCAGGTTCTCGCGGTATTCACCGAGATAGAGCACGCCGACGACGAGGATGCCGAGCGCCGAGACGTTGACCGCGAGAATGCGCCGCGTGATGCGCGACAGCCGGGGCGGCCGTGCACGGCGGCGCCGACGCGGCGCGGGTCGGGCGGTTTCGGGCTTCATGACCCAGCCCGGCGGGCCCGCCAGGAGCGGACGGATAAAGAGCAGGTGGGACGACCGATACCCCCCTCCCTGTCCCTCCTCCCCAAGGGGGGCGGGGACGGTATTGTCAATTCAAGCCCTCCCCCCGTCGAGGGGGAGAGTTTGGGTGGGGGGGTGTAAAACGGGGCGCTCGTGGGCGCGGCCAACCTATTCGGCGCGATAGCGGTAACCCACGCCATAGAGCGTTTCGATTTCGGCGAACCCACTGTCGACCTCCTTGAACTTCCGCCGCAGCCGCTTGATGTGGCTGTCGATCGTGCGGTCGTCGACGTAAATGTGCTCACCGTACGCCGCGTCGATCAACTGGTCTCGATTCTTGACGTGACCGGGCCGGCGGGCAAGCGCTTCGATCAGCAGGAATTCGGTAACCGTCAGCGAGACCTCCCTGCCTTTCCAGGTGCAGAGATGACGCACCGGATCGAGCGTCAGTTCGCCGCGGTGCAGGGTTTCCGACGATTTGTCCTCGTCGATCGTGCCATCGCGCCGGCGCAGCACCGTGCGGATGCGCTCGATCAACAGGCGCTGCGAGAACGGCTTGGTGATGTAATCGTCGGCGCCCATGCGCAATCCCAGCACCTGGTCGATCTCGTCGTCCTTGGAGGTCAGGAAGATGATCGGCAGGTTGTCGCGTTCGCGGATTTTCTCGAGCAGCTCCATGCCGTCCATGCGCGGCATCTTGATATCGAGCACGGCGAGGTCGACCGGATGGCGGCCGAGTTCGCGCAGCGCTTCCTCGCCGTCCTTGAACGTCGTGACCTGAAAGCCCTCGGCTTCCAGGGCCATCGAGACGGACGTCAGGATGTTGCGGTCGTCGTCGACGAGGGCGATTTTCTGGCTCATGGGGCTCCGATCGGTTGGCGGCAGGGTGCTCGAGGCTTACCCGCGCTTTGTGGCGAAATTATAGCGCGGGAGGGGTGCGTACGGGAAACCGGTATTCCGCTGCCGGCCCGATCTCCGGATTATTCATTGCGGGTAACGGCCTCGCCGTCCTCTTTCGTGAACGGTCCGATATCCGGATTGTCGAGCAGCTCCAGCACCGTTTCCGACGGGCGGCAAAGGCGGACGCCCTTCGGCGAGCACACGATCGGCCGGTTGACCAGAACCGGGTGGGCCAGCATGGCGTCGAGCAGCGTCTCGTCGTCGACGCCGGGGTCGGTGAGGCCGAGTTCCTCGGCGGGCGATTTCGTCGTCCGAAGCGCATCCCGTGGCGTCAGGTTCGCGGCGGCAAACAGGCCGAGCAGCTGAGGCCGGGTCCAGCCGGTCTCCAGGTACGCGATGACGGTCGGTTCGACGCCGGATGCCCGAATTATCTCGACGGTGTTGCGCGACGTGCCGCATGCCGGGTTGTGATAGACGACGATCGCCATGATGTCGGTGTTCCTTCGGGTAACGGGTTGGGCCGGCCAGATCAGTCGGCGAACTGGCTCTCGCGCCAGCGAATCGCCGCCGACAGGCCTTCGGCTTCGCGGATTTCGCCGAACGTTCGCAGCGCCTCCGTTTCGGTCGCGTCGAGCATGGCGCCCTGTTCGATGCCGTAGTCGATGGCCTGACGGATGCCGGCGATCTCGGCACCCTTGTTGATCGACGCCTTGGTCGTGCGCAGTCCTTCGAGCGATATCGCCGCGGCGCGCCGGGCGTACTTGTAGGTTTCCGCCTCCAGTTCATCGTCGGCGAACACGCGGTTGATCATGCCGACCCGCTGGGCTTCTTCGGCGTCGATCATGTCGCCGGTGTAGAGCAGTTCGCGCGCCTTCTTGAGGCCGACGATCCACGGCATCACGACGGCGGGCGGCGACGTCGAAAAGCGGATTTCGGGCTCGCCGAACATCGCCGTTTCACTGGCGAACGTAATGCAGCACATCATCGCCAACTCGCAGCTTCCGGCCAGACAGTAGCCCCGGGTCATGGCGATCACCGGCTTGGAGCAATCCCACGGACCGTATTCGAACCCGGCGCAGTCGAGCAGCATGCGGCGCATGTTCAGTACGCCTTCGCCGTAATGCTCGAACCACGGATACTTGAGATCGTAGCCGGCGCCGAAGTGTTTGCCGGCGCCGGTCAGCACGACGACGGAAACGTTTTCGTCGTCCGCATCTGCTTCGCGGAGACGCGCCGACAGCGCCGCCATCACATCCGGATTGAGCGAATTCATCGCCTGCTCGCGGTTGATGCGGATCGTGGCGATGCGGTCTTCGACCGCGTAAAGAATATCGTCCGTCATGGTTCGGTCCTCCCGTCTGGATTGTCGTCGTCTCCGGCGCCGATGACCAGTGCGTCGACGGCGACGACGCCGTCCGGGCCGACAATGATCGGATTGATGTCGATTTCCGCGATGCTGTCGCCGAGCGCGTCGACGAGGATCGAAAAGCGGGCCAGCGCGTGCGCCAATGCGTCCACGTCTGCCGCCGGGCGGCCGCGGAAACCGTCGAGCACGGGGCGTATCGCGAGGCCGTCGATCAGGATGTGCGCCGTCTCTTCGTCGAACGGCGGCAGGGCGAACACGGCATCGCGATGCCGTTCGATTTCCGTGCCGCCGGCGGCAGCCATGACCAGCGGTCCGAACAGCGGATCGCGCACCAGCCCGAAGGCGATCTCGGGACCGCCGGGCACCATGGCGGAGACCTGAACGTCGGGACCGAGCGCGGCCGACATGGCGGTATAGGCTTCGGACAGCCGTGCGGCATCGGCGAGGGCGAGGGCGACGCCGCCCCGTTCGGTCTTGTGCAGCACAGCGGGGTTGGCCGTCTTGAGCGCGACCGGGTAGCCGATCTCGTCGGCCACCGCTCGCACCGCGTCGTCGCCGGCAACGAACCGGGTCGCGACGGCGGGAATGCCGAAATCGGCAAGCAACCGCATGCTGTCCGCGGGGGCGAGGGTCGCGCCCTTGCCGAGCCGCGTCCGCCAGTTGCCGGCGGACTCGCCGATGTCCGCCTTCGTATCTCGGCGTTCGGGTCGCGGGCGTCGCCGGCGGCGGCTGTCGCGATAATCGAATGCGTGCCGGATCGCGGCCAGCGCCGAGGTGATGCCGCCCAGATAGGGGATGCCGAGTTCGCCGAGACGGCGGCGCAACGCGCTGCTGCGGATGCCGGCGAAGGTGCTGGCGAAGGCGAGCGGTTTTTCCGTGCCGGCGGCGATGTCGCCGGCGGCGCGGACGTAGACCGGAAAATGGCCGATATCGTCGTGCAGGTCGGCGAGCCACAGGCCCATTGCCGCGCCATCGTCGCCGAGCAGAATATCCATGCCGTTGCGGAAAACGCGTTCGTACTCGAAGCCGGAGTTCCAGGGATCGAGCGGGTTGTCTACCTCGACGCCGTATTCGACCTCCTCGCCGAGCCGGCGCCGCGTCGCCTCGCCGATCTCGGTCAGCGGTACGCCCGCCGCCTCGGCGACGTCCGTCAACAACTCCCGCTCGCCGCCGGAATCGGTGATCGCCACCAGCCCTCCGTTGGCGGGCCGTTTCGGCGCATTCATCAGCTTCAGGGTCGCCAGCATCGCATCCATGTCGTCGACCCGCAGCACGCCGTATTTTCGAAACACGGCGTCGAAACCCGAATCCTCGCCGGCGATGGCGCCGGAATGACTGAGGGCGAACCGCTTGCTGCGGTCGGTCCGCGCGACCTTCAGGACGACGACCGGGATATCCTTTTCGGCGGCCTTGCCGAGCGCCGCGACAAAACCGGCCGGATCGCGGACGGTTTCGATGAACAGCCCCAAGGTGCGCGTGCTTGGCAGGTCGAGCGCATAGTCCATGTATTCGGCCAGGTCGACGGTGGTTTCCTGGCCGGTCGAGACGGTCAGGTTGAAGCGCAGCTCGCCGTCGTTGTGAACGACGGCGGCGTAGACCGACCCCGATTGCGAGAGAAAACTGGCGGAGCCCGGCGTGTGATCGCCGATGTCCTGGAGCTGCAGGGAAACGCCCGCATCGCGGTTCATGAAGCCGGCGCAGTTGATGCCGCAGATCGCTATATCGTGGGCGCGGGCCCGTTCGCGGATCCGTTCGCGCAGCGGGGCAGCGGACCCCATGTCGTCATCCGTCATGCAACTGCCGTAGATCACCGCCGCCTGCACCCCTGCTGCGGCGGCATCGCGGAATACCGCTTCGATGCGCGTGTTGCCGACGATCAGCGCGGCAACGTCGACGGGCCCCGGTACGTCGCGCAGCGAGGGATAGCACGGCACGCCGTCGATCGCGTCGACCGTCGGATTGACGAGCCAGACATCGCCTGCGAAGGCGCCCCGGCGGCAGGTCTTCAGCACGTTGTTGCCGCTGACACCGGCTTGCGGCCGCGCCCCGACGATGGCGATCGAGCGGGGGTTCAGAAGCGGCGTCAGCCGGGAGGCGTTCCTGCGGGTCATATCATCGGATCCGTGTTGCCCGGATGCGTTCAGACTATCGGGCCAACCGGCGGCGCGGCAAATATCCGCATGGGGCTAGGGGAGGTGCGAAGGACGGTTTCCGTTCAGTAAAATGGCATGTTCGAACCCCCGGATCGGATCCTGTCTCGATCGGCCGCTCGTGCGTTTCCGGCAAGCCATGATTGGCTCGGACACAGATTTGACTTCAGTATTTATACGTATACGTGCTAATGCTAATCCGACATTTTGACGCGACGCGGTCGCGCGACTCTCCGGTCAATGAGCCACGGCATTGACGCGCGGTTTCTGCGTGGCGTTTGACGCGTTTCGGAAGCGGGATTTGACGATGCCTCATATTGAGACGCGGAGAGGGACGGGCGATTGGGCTTACAAGATTTTTTCGCCCGACACGCCGGATACCGAGTTGAGCGGTGTCGGTTCGTTCAAGCGCCTGTGGGATTCGAAGCGGAAGGGCGACGCCCTTCCGGCGTGGCGGGATTTCGAGCTCAGTGATTTTACCGGTTGGTACGGGTGGCTCGCGGTCGAGGATATCCTCGACTCGGTGAGTTATGAATCTGAGTTCCGCTTATGGGGCACGAAGATGGCCGAGATGTTCGGGGTCGATCCGACGCGCAAGCGGTTCAGCGAATGTATCGGTACGCTCTACGATTATGATGAGACGGCATTTTGGGATGAAATGCGCAACACGCACAATTTCATCATCAGCACCGGGACGATAGACTGGTTCCCCAACTACCATCACTACAACGCCAAACCCTACACATACATTACGCTTCCGTTGGCCGATGACGGTCGGAATGTCGACAAGTACCTCTCGGCATTGCATATCTACTGATGGCGTCTCTACTGATGGCGTCCGGCACCGAATGAAACGTCACGGCGCGCCGTGCCAATCACGCCATCCCGGGGCGCGCGTTACCGTTTCATCATGTCGTGAGGTCGAACTAGATGGCTGGGGCGGCAGGATTCGAACCTGCGAATGCCGATACCAAAAACCGGTGCCTTACCACTTGGCGACGCCCCATCCGTGCGGTCTTCGGCGGTTCTTTTATCGCCAAGGATCACCCGGGGCAAGGGGCGAACGAGCGGCCCGGCGGGCCGCTCCCCGTCGTCAGGCGGCGCGCTGCGCCAGCGAGCCCCGCAGATCGACGATTTGCAGGGCGGCGCGGGCCGCCTCGCGGCCTTTCTCGACGAAATGGTCCCTGAAGATCGCCGTGTGGTGCTCGGTTTCCTGATACTGGTGCGGCGTCAGCGAGACCGAGAGCACGGGCACGCCGGTGTCCAGTCCAACGCGCATCAGGCCGTCGACGACCGCCCTGGCGACGAACTCGTGGCGGTAGATGCCGCCGTCGACGACGAAGGCGGCGCAGACGACGGCGTCGTATCGGCCGGTCAGGGCGAGGTCGCGGGCGACCAGCGGCATTTCGAAGGCGCCCGGCACGTCGAAGACCTCGACGGTCTCACCGGGGACCAGTTCGACGAAACCGTCGAGGGCGCGGTCGACGATCTCGCGGTGCCAGTTGGCTTTGACGAAGGCGTAGCGGGTTTGTGTCATCGTGATCTCCTTTGGCAAACGACACGTCACCCAAGGCGATCACGAACAGGGCAACCCGCCGGGCGGGCCCGCTGTACGTTCTCTCTCATCCGGACTGTGACCGTCGGCTCAGGCATTTCACCTGATCTGCTGACCCCCGGCCTGAAGGCGACCGTTTCAGGTTGAATCGCTCCGTGATTCACCTGAAGCGTGGATCGGACCCTGAACGGCCGGGGCGCTCGCGGGCTCGCGGCGTTCGCCGCATACCGCCGGTGGGGAATTTCGCCCCGCCCTGAGAACAGGGTTATTCTTGGCCCTTCGGCGCCGGCATTGCAATCGGCGAATGCAGCAATCCGGTCGCGCGCACCCACCAGTCGGGGTGCGCATCGCGAAGCGCGCCGGCGGCGGTTTCGGCCTCGCCCGGCGTCTCGAAGAGGCCGAACACCGTGGCCCCGCTGCCCGACATGCGCGCGAGCAAACAGTCCGGGGTCGCCGCGACCGCATTCATCGCGATGCGTATCTCCGGCGAAAGCGCGACCGCCGCGTCGGTCAGGTCGTTGGCCCGCCGTTTCAATTCGCGGGCCAAATCGGCGGCGTCCTCGGGTGCGCGATCGAGCGGCAGCGGATTGGAGAAATCGCCTGTGCGCGCCTTGAACACATCGGGCGTCGAAACCGCCGTGCCGGGATTGACGAGCAACAGGTGGCAGGCGGGCAGCGCCGGGGCGGCGGCGATCTCGTCGCCGATGCCGGCAACCTGCATGACCGGGCGGGCGCGCGATCCGAGGCACATCGGCACGTCGGCGCCAAGTGCCTGTGCAACCTCGAACAGCGGCGCCGGATCGGTCACGTCCCAGTAACGCGCCAAGGCCCTGAGCGCCGCCGCCGCATCCGCCGAGCCGCCGCCGATTCCGGACGCCACCGGCAACCGCTTGGTGAGCGTGAGATCGACGTCCGCCGCTTCGATCCCGGCCGCCGCGGCGAGACCGTGCGCCGCGCGCACCACGAGGTTGTCGGCTTCGCCGGAGAGGTCGTCCGCAAACGGGCCTTCGATGCTGAGGCGGATGCCGCTCCCGGCCTTCCCGGCGTTGAGCCCGATGGTGTCGCCAAGACGGCTGAAGACGACGAGGCTGTCGAGCCCGTGATAGCCGCTCGGGTACCGCTCGGTGACGTGCAGATAGAGATTGATCTTGGCCGGCGCGGGTTCGCTGATCAGATAGCTCGGCAGGGAACCGCCGGTCGGCTCCGGCGTGTCGGCGTCGGCCGGCTGCATGGCGTCAGGATCCGTCGCCGCCGGCGTCCGCCGACGCGCCGAGGCCGTCGCGAAGCTTGTCCTCGATGACGGAAATCAGATCCGGTTCGGGATCGAGGCCGAGGGCGCGGCGCCACTGGAATTTCGCCTCGCGGGTCCGCCCGACTTTCCAGTAGGCGTCGCCGAGGTGTTCGTTGATAACCGGGTCCTCGGGCCGCAGTTCGACGGCGCGTTCAAGTTCGCGGACCGCCTTTTCGTACTGGCCGAGCTTGAAGTAGACCCAGCCGAGGCTGTCGACGATGTAGCCGTCGTTCGGCCTGAGCGTGACCGCCTTGCGGATCATGGTCTGCGCGCGGTCGAGGTTGAGACCCATCTCGACCCACGAATAGCCCAGGTAGTTCAGCACCAACGGCTGATCCGGTTCGTATTCCAGAGCCTTGAGAAAATCCTTCTCGGCGCGGTCCCACTGCTTGGAGCGTTCGAGCGCGATGCCGCGCGCGTAATAGAGCGACCAGTATCGCCCGTCCGGATCGTCGATCCGATCGAACGCCGCGTCGTAGGCTTCGACGGCATCGTCGAAGCGGGACTCGATGCGCATCAGATCGCCAAGATTGATCAGCGGATCCTCGGCCGTTGGGTCGAGCGCGGCCATGTCGCGGTAAATCCGCTCCGCCTCGTCGATTTCGCCGAGATCGGCGAGGTTGTCCGCCAGTCTGAGTTGCGCCGACCATGCGTAATCGCTGTCCGGGTCGATGCCGCGGTAAATTTCGTTGGCCTCCGCTGCGCCGTAGAGACTTTCCACCAGATTGCCGATCATCAGTTGCAGTGACGGGAAATCGGGACGCAAGTAGGCGGCGAGACGCGCCAGCACGAGGGCGGTCTCCGGTGCGTTCTGCTGATTGAGCGAACTGGCGACACCGAACAGGCCCTCGGCGACACCGTGCTCCGGGGTTGCCACGAGCAGATCGGCGGCACCGCCTTCGGCGATGCGTTTGAGCGGCGTGGTCATCAGGCGCGAGCCCGGAAATTGTTCGAGGAACGACCGGTAGAGCGCCTCCGCCTTGCGCGCGTCGCCCGACATTTCGTAGAGCGCGCCGAGATGCTCCGTGTTGCGAAGCGCGAGCCCGCCCTGCAACTCCGTGACCGTGACGAAGTAATCGATCGCGGCATCGAACTTGCCGGCGGCGGCGTTGATCATCGCCGCATGGGCGTCGTGCAGGGCCTGGGTCGCGGTATTGCCCGAAAGCGGGGCCAGGGCCTCCAGCGCGCCCTTCGTGTCGCCGGCGCCGTAACGGGCCCAACTCTGAATGAGGGGCCGGAAGTAGGTGCCGAACCCGCCGTCGCCGATGTTGCCGAGATGGGCTTCGGCATCCGCGAAGTTGCCGTTCTTGACCGCGTCGGCGGCCAGCGTCAGGAAGGCGATGTCCTCGTTGCCGCCAATGTCCGCCAGCCGATGGGCGAGTTGCAGGCTGTCGCCAATGCGGCCGTCTGAAAGCAGCACGAAGAACGTGCGCCGCAGCAGGTCCGGGTTATCGGGATCGTCGTTCAGGGCGGCGCCGAGAAAAACCGCCGCCGCGTCGAGATTGCGGGCCACCTGCGCGTGACGGCCAGCGAGATAATTGCCGGACAACGTGCTCGCTGCCTTGCGTTTCTCGTCGCCTGCTGACTCGTCGCCTTCGACGGCGGCCAGTGACGGCGTGCCGAGCAGAAGCGCGGTCGCGGCTACAATCGCTGGGAGCGTCCGGCGCGGCAGGATCGTTAGTCGAATCATATCCTTCCTATTCAATCGCGCCGGGGCGCTGAGGTCCAGTCACGAAGCAGATATGTCCGGGCATTTTACCCCGACCCTGACCCTCCCCCTTCGAGGGGGAGGGAAGAGTTCGTCGGCTGTCGTTCCCTCTCCCCTTGAGGGAGAGGGACAGGGTGAGGGGTTGAAGTCACACGACCTCCTCGCGGTTGAGGATCGCCCAGTTCCAGTAGCGGATGGTGATCTCGCCCCTGAGGCCCGCCTTGGTCGCCGGGTCGGCCATGACCATGGCCTCGGCCTCGTCGCGGGTCTCGACGTCGAGGATCAGCAGGCTGCCGGTCGGCGTCACGCCGTCGTCGGTGCGCAGGCTGCCGGCGGCGATGACCTTGTCCTTGATCGACAGCTCGTATTGCCAGTGCGCCGCCATGACGGCTTCGTCGGCGCGAATCTCGGCGCTGTTTTCGCTATCGTTGGATACGATCATCCAGGGCATGGTTTCTCTCCCGATGGTGTGAATCTCAGATACATTTCAAGGGCGCACGGACGCGATGCCGTCGCTCTCGCGGGCCGATGACACGAGGCTGGCGAGCCGGCGCGGTTCGTCGTAGGGCCACGGCCGGCCCCGGTGATTGGTCGCGCGCTGGTCCCAGATCAGCACGTCGCCGGCGCGCCATTTGTGGGTATAGATCATGTCGGGATGCGTGACCGCGTCGGTCAGTTCGCCGAGGAAAGCGAGACCGCCTTCGCGGCTCATGCCGTCGACGCCGCAGGCGTGCGCCGCGATGTAGAGCGCTTCCGCGCCATTCACCGGATTGGTCCAGAGCGCGCGCCAGCGCACGTCCGGAAAACGCGTGAACATGTCCTGGCTCGCCAGTTCGTCGTCGACCAGGCTGCGCGAGTGGGCGTAGCGGTGGATGAACACCTTGTCCCGCGCGCGGGCCTTCAGTTTGCCGGGCATGCGCCGCCAGCCGGCGCGGGTCGAGACGATCTCGGTCTCGCCGCCGGTCGACGGCACCTCGTAGGCGGTCAGTACGTTGGAAATCGCCGGCGTCGAGAGGAACGTCGAATCCGTGTGCCAGTAGAAATTGGACTTCAGGTTGCGGACGCGGAGATCGTCGTCGGCAATCACATGCCCCTCACCGTCGCGGTTGGAGACCTGCGGGATCGGCGCGGTGTCGCCGTCCGGTTCGCCGGTGATGTTCTCACGCGGTCCGAACAACGCGGCGATCGCGCGGTGGCGCGCGTCGTCGATGATCTGTTCGCGGAACAGCAGCAGCGAATGCGCTTCGAACAGCGCACGGATCTCGGGGTAAAGACGGTCCGGCGTCGCCTCGCGCAGATCGAGATCGAGGACCTCGACGCCGAAATCGTCGTGCAGCGGTCTGGTCGAAAGCGTCATCGGCGATCCTCCAGCGTCACGCTAGCAGCGCGGAAACCGCACCGGCAACGATCAATCCGAGGACGATCTTGCGGAACAGGTCTTCCGGCACATGGCCCGATGCCTTGTTGCCGGCGATGACGCCGCCGAGGAAGAACGGAAAGACGATCAACGCCGTCAGCACGGTGTCGCGCACCAGCAGCCCGGCGATGCCGTAACCCGGCACGGCGATCAGCATCAGGCCGGCGAAAAAGATGATGGTGTTGGCGCGAAGCCGCGGGCCCGGCACCTGGGACGCGAGCCAGCCGAGGATCAGCGGCGGGCCGGGCAGGCCGACCGCGCCCTGCAGCGCGCCCGCCGAAAATCCGGTGATCGACGACCGCGTCACCGACGGATCGCCGGGCAGGCGAAGCCCCAGCATGAGCGCCACGGCGAACGCCAGCACGATGATGCTGACGCCGGTTTTCATGACGGCGGGATCGATGACGATCAGCACGGCGATGCCCGCCGGAATGCCGACCAGCGCGGACAACAGCAGGATGGCCAGTTCGCGGCGGTCGACGTTGTGCCATACCGTGCGCGCCAGCCACATCGCCGTCGGTACGTCGATCAGCGCGAGTACCGGCACCGCGACGGTCGGACCGAGGGTCGCGGCCGTCACCGGCAGCATGACGAGGCCGACGCCGAACCCCGCCAGGCCGCGCGCGAACCCCGCCAGCACGGCGAAGGCGAGCACGGCCCACAGGCCGGGCGTCTGTGCGATGTCATAGAGGGGTTCGATCATGGCAGCATGCTACGCAGCATTCCGCCACCCGTCACCCCCGCGAAAGCGGGGGTCCAACTGGGGCGGAAACTCGATTCCCGCCTTCGCGGGAATAACGGTTTCGGAAACCATCCGAACGTCATGCCCGGACGTGTTCCGGGCATCCACGTCTTGATTTGCCGCCAAGTCGTGGATGCCCGGGTCGAGCCCGGCCATGACGATTTCTTGGATCGGAAACGTCACCCTGACTGCGCGAAGCGTGTGCCATCCATGTTCCAAGCGCGACTGGCCAACCCTTCCATCCCCAGTCGCGCGGTGCCGCTTGTTAGGTCGCCGACCTACATATTCGGGTAGTTCGGGCCGTTGCCGCCTTCCGGCACGACCCAATGGATGTTCTGGGTCGGATCCTTGATGTCGCAGGTCTTGCAGTGGACGCAGTTCTGGAAGTTGATCTGCAGTTTCTTGCCGTCGCCGGATTCGTCGTCCACGAACTCGTAGACGCCGGCCGGGCAGTAGCGCGCTTCCGGCCCGTCGTACTCGGCGAGGTTTACCTTCACCGGCACGCTGTCGTCCTTCAGCGTCAGGTGCGCCGGCTGGGCGTCCTCGTGCGCGGTGCCCGAGAGGAACACCGACGAGTTGCGGTCGAACGAGACCTCGTTGTCGGGTTTCGGGTACTCGATCTTCTTGCACTCCGACGCCTTCTTGAGCTGCGTGTGATCGGCGTGCTGCTTGAACGTCCACGGTGCGCGGCCCATGAACAGGTAGGTGTCGATGCCGGAATAGATCAGCGCCTTCCAGAAGCCCCAACGGAACGACGGGCGGATGTTGCGGACCTTGTAGAGTTCGTCCCAGACCCAGGATTTCCTGACCGCGTCCGAGTAGGCGGGCAGGCCGTCGGCCGGATTGGCCCCGCTGGCGATCGCTTCGAACACGGACTCGGCGGCGAGCATGCCGGTTTTCATTGCCGTGTGCGAGCCCTTGATCTTCGGCACGTTGACGAAGCCCGCCGAGCAGCCGATCAGCGCACCGCCCGGAAAGTTCAGGCCGGGGATCGACTGGAAGCCGCCTTCGTTGATGGCGCGCGCGCCATAGGCGATCCGCTTGCCGCCCTCGAACGTCGGGCGAATCTTCGGGTGCGTCTTGAAGCGCTGGAACTCGTGGAACGGGCTCAAGTGCGGGTTCTGGTAGTCGAGCCCGACGACGAAGCCGACGGCGACCTGGTTGTCTTCCAGGTGATAGAGGAACGAGCCGCCGTAGGTGTCGCTCTCCAGCGGCCAGCCGGCGGTGTGGATGATGGTGCCCGGCTTGTGTTTGGCCGGATCGATCTCCCACAGCTCCTTGATGCCGATGCCGTAGCTCTGCGGGTCGCAGTCCTTGCGCAGGTCGAACGTCTCCATCAGGCCCTTCGACAGGTGGCCGCGGCAGCCCTCGGCGAACAGCGTGTACTTGGCGTGCAGTTCCATGCCCGGCTCGAAGTTCGGCCCCGGGGAACCGTCCTTCTGGCGGCCCATGTCGCCGGTCGCGATACCCTTGACCGAACCGTCCTCGTGGTAGAGCACTTCCGCCGCGGCGAATCCCGGATAGATTTCCGCGCCGAGCGCTTCGGCCTGTTCGCCGAGCCAGCGGCAAACGTTGCCCAGGCTAACGATGTAATTGCCGTGGTTGTTCATCTGCGGCGGGGTCGGCATCTTGAAGCCGCCCTTTTCGGTCAGCACCATGAAGGTGTCGTTGGCCGCCGGGGTGTTGAGCGGCGCGCCCTTGTCCTTCCAGTCGGGAATCAGCTCGTTGAGCGCGCGCGGCTCCATGACCGCGCCCGAGAGAATATGCGCGCCGACCTCGGAGCCTTTCTCGACGACGGTGACCATCAGCTCGCGCTCGTTTTCCTGGGCCAGCTGCATCAGGCGGATTGCCGCGGCCAGGCCCGATGGACCCGCGCCGACGATCAGCACGTCGACTTCCATGGATTCGCGTTCGATCGCGTCCTCGGTGGTTTCTTCTGAGGCGTCTTCTGTGGCTTCGTCGTTGCCGGTTTCTTCGCTCATGTTCCGATCTCCAGTTTCCCCCGCAGCCGAAACAGGCTGCCGAATTTCGCGGGGTTGTATCACAGCGTCACGCCAGAATGCATCCATTTCCGACGGGGTTTCGTGGGAATTTGCGACGGATTGTTTTCTCGCTGCGGCCTCAGCCTGAGCCTGGCGAAGGGTGAGGCGGGCTGGAACCACAGAGGCACCGAGACATAGAGATATTGTGCTTCATGGCCGTCTCTGTGCCACTCGTGTCTCTGTGCTGATACTTTCATTCGTCATGCCCGGACTTGTTCCGGGCATCCACGTCTCGTTTCGCCGCCAATTCGTGGATGGCCGGGTCGAGCCCGGCCATGACGATTTTGTGGGTCGGTAACCACACCCCGAGCCTGACGGCGGGTGAGGTTGACTGTATAATGCCGCCATGGACAAGCAGGCCGCCCGATCGCTGCTCAGATGGTACGCCGACATCGGCGTCGACGAAGTCGTCACCGAGGCGCCGGAGGACTGGCTCGCGGCGCCGGTTTCCGTGCCCGATCCGGAACCCGAAGCGGTCGCCGGGGCAGCGCCGGCGCGTCGGTCCGGGCCGCCGCCGAAGTCGACCGATGCGCCCGCCGGGACCGAGGAGGCGGTGCAGGACGCCGTTGCGCTGGCGAAGCAGGCGGCGACCGTCGACGATCTGCGCGCCGCGCTCGAGGGGTTCGACGGCTGCGCGCTGAAAAAGACCGCCCGGAACCTGTGTTTCGTCGACGGCAATCCGGATGCCAAAATCCTGTTCATTGGCGAGGGACCGGGCGCCGAGGAGGACCGTCAGGGCCTGCCGTTCGTCGGCGCCAGCGGCCAGTTGCTCGACCGGATGCTGGCCTCGATCGGCCTCGACCGGACGCAGGTGCTGATCTCCAATACCGTGTTCTGGCGTCCGCCCGGCAACCGTACGCCGACCCCGGCGGAGACGGAAATCTGCCGGCCGTTCGTCGAACGCCTGATCAAGATTGTTGCACCGGCGGTGATCGTCGCCGTCGGCGGACCGGCGGCCAAGATGCTGCTCGGCGAGACGCAGGGCATTGGGCGGCTGCGCGGCAAGTGGTACGACTACACGAATGCCGAGATCGCCGACGCCATCCCGGCGACGCCGCTGTTCCACCCGGCCTATCTGCTGCGCTCGCCGCAGATGAAGCGCGAAGCCTGGCACGATCTGCTGATGCTGAAGCGGAAGCTGGGGGAGCTCGGCCTTAACGTAGATCAGGCGTAGATCAGGCGCAGATCAGGCCCGATTCAACCGTGGGCTTCGGCCGCCACCCAGTCGCAGAAGCTGGCGACTTCGTCGCGGGTCAGCGCCGACGGGGACGCGGCCAGATCGTAGCCGATGCCGGTGTCCGCGACGGCATCGAACGGATTGGTGAGCAAGCCCGCGTCGACGTATCCCTTCAGCACCGGCACGCTGCCGATGACGAAGCCCTGTCCGGCAACCGCCGCCTGCAGGGCGATGTTGTAATCGTTGAAGCGCAGGCCGTCGCCGGGCTCGACATGGTCCGCGCCGACCTGTGCCAACCAGTAACGCCACCTGTTCCATTGCGCGGTTGTCGACGCCCACCGAAAACCGGAGAGATCCCAGCGCAGCAGCGGTGCGTGGGCGAGATCGTCGACGGAGCGCGGAGCGGAGTCGCCGCTTGCGAGCCCGGGACTGCAATAGGCCGCGAGCCTTTCGTCGAACAATCGCCGCACGGTCAAGCGATTGTCCCGGGGGACGCCGAATCTAATCGCAATGTCCGCCGCGCCGCTTTCGAGGTCGACGATCTGCGGCGAGGCATCGACCAGCACGTCAATTGCGGGATACCGTGTCTTGAATCGGTCGAGCCGGGGCATGAGCCACAGGGCGGCGAATGACGGGTCGCTGGTGACGATCAGCCGGCGGTTTCGTCCCGGTTGTCGGAGGGCCGTCACCGTATCCTGAATCCGGCGGAATGCGCGGGTCAGGTCCCGCGCCGCCTGCTCGCCCTTTTCCGTCAGTCGCAGACCGCGGCCCTGGCGTGCCACAAGCGGGGTGCCGATGGTATCCTCGAGCTTGCGCACGAGCTGCTTCACGGCCGCCGGCGTGACGTGGAGCTCGGCCGCTGCATCGGGGTAGTTTAGATGACGGGATACGACCTCGAATGCGCGCAAAGCATTGAGAGACGGGAGCCATGTATCCATGAAAGTAAGATTATCTAACTTTTAGGACACATCAAATGATTCCGGTTTCGGGGGTGGGCGGGATACGACAGGGCGGGTTCTTCAGTCGGGAACGAACCGCACGGCCCAGGAAGCCGAAAGCACAGGAGAACGTTAGCCATGGGACAGTCCATCCACGCCGACCGCACGACGCCCGTCCGTATCAGCGGCCGCCGCTTCGAGCATTCGCCCTATCGCGATTGCTACGCGACGCCGGACACGATTTTCGGCGTTTACGCGGGCCGGTTCTATCCGACCGCCGTCGGCGACGATCCGGCGGAGAGTTACTGGGCGCTGCGGCGGACCGCTGCGATGTACGACGTGCCGGAACGGCCGGTCGAGATTTCCGGCCCCGACGTCGTCCCGTTCCTGGAGAAGGTCTTCGCCCGGCATATCGCGACCCTGAAGGAAGGTCGCGGCCGTTACGCCATCGCCTGCACGCCGCGAGGCGGCGTATTCATGGACGGCCTGTTGTTCAAGCTGGCCGAAAACCGTTTCTGGTACGTTCAGCCCGACGGCGCGCTGGAGGCGTGGCTAACCGCGCACAGCGAGGGCTTCGACGTCACGGTCTCGGACCCGCATTCGCGGGTGTTGCAGATCCAGGGCCCGGCCTCGTTCGACATCATGCGGGATGCAACCGGCGGCGCCATCGACGAAAGCATGAAATACTTCCACGCCGGGTTCTTCGACATCGGCGGGCAGGAGCTTTACGTGTCGCGCACCGGCTGGACTGGCGAGCTCGGCTGGGAAATCTACAGCCAGGGCGACAAGACCGATCATCCGAAGCTGTGGGATCACATGATGGCGGCGGGCACGCCGCACGGCATGGTGTTTTCGAGCGCGTCTTCCATGGAAATCCGCCGCATCGAGGCCGGCATCCTCGACAACATCACCGACATGGACACGACGACGACGCCGTTCCAGGCTGGGCTCGACGCGTTCATCGACATGGACAAGGACGGCTTCGTCGGCAAGAAGGCGTTGGTCGATGCCGACCGCCGCACGCTGCTCTACGGTTTCAAGTGCACAGGCGAGATTCCGGTCATGAACTCGTTTGTCAAAGACGGAGACACCGTCGTCGGCACCGTCAGGGCGGGCGCCCGATCGCCCTATCTCGAATGCGGCGTCGGCTATGTCCGCTTCGACGAACCCGGCGACTGGGCCGGGCGCACGCTGACGCACGACGGCGGCGCGTGCGAAATCGTCGACCTGCCGTTCTACGATCCGGAAAAGAAGATCGCGCGCGGGATCGACAAGACGATCCCGTGAGCGGATCGTCGATTTACCGCCACTTGCCCTATTTCCACTTGATCGAACAGCCCATGCTCGGCGTCTGTTCGGCCGGACCCTTACCGGTTTCGGCGATCCGCAGCATGGCGTCGACAAGCTCGCGCGTGCGGTCCGCTGGCGCATCGCCCTTCCCGGCGCTGTCGAGCCGGCCGCGGTACTGCAGCTCGCCCGCGGCATTGAGGCCGAAAAAATCGGGCGTGCAGACGGCGCCCCAGGCCTTGCCGACCGACTGGTCCTCGTCGATCAGGTACGGAAACCCGAAGCCGTGCTCGGCCGCGAACGTCGTCATCTTGTCCGGCGCGTCCGCCGGGTAGTTGCGGTAATCGTTCGACATTACCGCCAGCGTCCCGATCCCCTCGGATTTCAGGAACGCCGTGTCCTCGGCGAGCCTGTCGGCGATCGCCTTCACGTACGGGCAGTGATTGCAGATGAAGGCGATCAGCAGTCCTTTTTCGCCGAGATGGTTGCGCATGGTGAACGGCCGTCCCGCTGGATCCATGAGTGTAAAGTTCGGCGCCTTCCAGCCGAAGTCGCAAATCGGCGTATCGAGCAGCATGGCGTCAGTCCTCTCCAATGCTTGAAATGGCGTCGAACCGTTCGCGGGTCAAACGAAAGAACGGCTTTTCGCCGCCGTAGGCGGGACGCAGACCCTCGCTCACGAACCCGCATTTCTTCAGAACGTTTCGCGAGGCAGCGTTACCATCCTCGATGACGGCGACGACCTCGGTCAGCGGGGTCTCATCGAAGGCGAACCGCAGCAGGCGCATGGAGGCTTCCGTGGCGATGCCCTTGCCCCACGCCACGCGCCTGAACAGATAGCCGATCTCGATTTCGCCGTCGGGCCAGTCGTCGCCGCCGATCAGGTGCCATTCCGTATCGTCGGCCTCGACGGGCAGGGGAGTCAGATAAACCTGACCGAGGCGCTCGCCGTCGTTGCGATCGAGGACGGTCCAGACACCGATGCAACCGCCGGCGCCGCGCCGGAGAAAGCTCTCCGATTCAGCGCGCGACTCCGCCTCGGTCACAGCACCGCCGAAAAATTCCATAACCGCCGGGTCGGTCGCCATCCCGACATCGAAATCGGCGTCGGATTCCTCGTAGGGACGAAGCGTCAGACGGTCGGTGTGGAGAACCAGGCTCATGATTTCCGCTGTTTCCCGATGCGCCGCCCTATCATCACAACTGCGGACACCGCAAAGACGAGACCCGAACCGATGGCGGCGAAGAACGCGGCGGCGCGCACCCAGTGATAACTCTGGAAGGCAACGTGGCCGAAATAGCGTTGCGGTTGGAACAGGAATCGCTCGATTTTCGCCGCGTAGTAACGCCAACCGGCGGGGTCGAGTTGATAGCGCCCGTCGAGCGCGCCGAAATAGATAAGATAATTGCTGCGATGCATGAAGTGGCGGACCGGTCTCTCGACAACCGGAAAAGGAACGAAATCCGCCAGTTCGGCGTCGATGGATCGCGCCGTCAGCGCACCCGTCATGTCGGCCGTCGAAGCGAGGTAGATTTCGGCGGCGTTGACGATGCTGCCCGCTTCGTTGGTGACATAGGCGATGTCGTTGGTCGGATCGACGTAGGCCCAGCGGGCTTCATCGGCGATATAGGTTTCGGCCAGGGCGTGCGAGCCCAGATCGACAACGGGATCGGCGCCGCCGGTAAAGATCATGCGGCTCGGCAAACCGGCGACATTGGCGAGGTAGGTGTAGACAAGCGCCCATTGACGGCAAAAACAGCCGACGCCGTTTTCCATGCCTTCGCGCAGTACCTGGAACGGGTGGATCGAGTTGAGAAATGCCGGCGGCGTGCCGCTCGGCATGTTGGCGCGGACGATCGACGCGAGAAAAACGATCCGATCGAGCACCGGCGCGGTATCGTCGAAGCCCTGCGCACGCAGCCATGCCCGCGCCGCTCTTGCTTCTTCGGGGTAGTGGCGGAAGACGTCGGGTACCCAGCGTTCGAGAGGCATGGGGGCATCCGCACGTAACGGGACGTTGACCCGATTGATCTGGACGACTTCCTTGCTCAGCTCCTGAATTCGGGCGGACGGCGTATCCAGTGCGCCGTAGGAGATGTTGATCTCGATGGCGTCCCGCGCCGGCTCCATGATGCGGCAATCGGTGGGCGTCAGGTAATAGTCTCGCGTGCCCGGTTGCAGCTCGATCGTCGGCCGATCTGCCGTTGTCGACGCATCCGCGTTGCCCCCGGCGATCTGCCACGCCGTGCAACCCGACAGATTGGCGATCTCGAGCGTGACCTCGCCGGGTCGCTTCTGATGAAAGCCGGTAATGGCCACGGCATCCGCCGTCGGTGCGTAGAGATCCGCCATGCTCGACAGCACGACTTCCGTCTCCGCATACACGTTCGCACGGAACTGGAAGAGGCCGAAAAGCAACGCTGCGGACAGCGCTGCGAGGACCCCCGAAAACACGGCTATGTGGCGGATCACGTTTAAATCTCCTGCTCGAGCGCGATGCTTGACGCGACGACACAATGACCGGAACGGATTGCAGTCGCCCTTACGTTCGCCGTCTGGCGACCCGTTCGCGGTGGGCGACGAAGATACCGCTGGCGGCGATGATGCCGCAACCGATCCAGGTGGTCAGGGCCGGGATCTCGGCCCAGAACAGATAGCCGACGGCGGCGGCGAAGATCATGATCGTGTAGTCGAGCGGCGCCAGCATGGACGCCTCGGCGAAACGGTAGGCGCCGGCGAACAGGTACTGCTGCGGGCTGGCGAGCAGGCCGAGCAGGATCAGCAGGGCGAGATCGGTTGCGTCCGGCGTTGTCCAGCCGTCGATCATCGTCCAGGCGCCGTAAATCAGCGCGCCGGCGCAATTGTAATAGATCGCGATGGTCATGGTTCGCTCGGTCGGGGCCAGCCGGCGCAACCACACGGAGACCATGGCGCCGAAGAAGCCCGACCCGATGGCGGCGGCATAACCCCACTCGAAGGCGACACCGCCCGGCCTGGCGATCAGCAACATGCCGATGAAGCCGGCGGCGACGGCGGCCCAGCGGCGGACGCCGATCTGCTCGCCGAGGAACGGGATCGAGAGCACGACGATGAAGACCGGCGCAGCATAGGAGAGCGCGGTGGCGTCTGCGACGGGAATGGTGGCAATGGCGTAGAAATACATGGCGAGCGCGACGATGCCCGCGCCCGAGCGGATCGCGTGGTCGAGCGGCCGCCGGGTGCGGAGCAGCGCAACCCCGCCGTTTCTCGGCAACAGGATCAGAAACGGCAACGCCGCGAACAGGAAGCGGAAGAACAGCAACTGCTGGATGCTGTAGCCTTCGGCCATCAATTTCACGACCGCGGTGATGGCGGTCATCAGCAGCAGACAGCCCATCAGCATGGCGACGCCGAGCATCGGACGGTCGCGGGTATGGCTTTCGCTGTGGCTCCCCTGCGGCACCGCCGTGGCGGTGGGGCCCGTGATCTCCGGCATTGTCGTTTCCTTACGCTGCGGCGCGGATTAGGCAGCAGTTCCGCCCGGCTGTCTACGTCCAGATCATACGACGTCGGGTCAGACCACGCCCTTTCCGCGCGGCGACGAACGCCCTACCATGGCTTCGCACCGATTTTGAAATCCGCCGGAGCAGGCGCCGCCCTGCAGGGAACGACATCATGGCAACCAGATCGCCCGAAGCCGACGCGGCGCTGCGCGAGCTTACCAATCGCCTGATCGGCGCCTATAACGCGTGTGCACAGGAGTCCGACCGGCCGGATAAACCGGCCCCGTCGCGCGCCGCCGTCACAGCAGCGATTGCCGAAATCTGGCGGATGCATCTCGAGGGCGGACGGTTCGAGCCCTCGGACGGCGACATCCTTGCCGTGTTGCGCGCCCTGCCGAGCCGTTTCTGGCCGGAGGACATCTATCTGCCGGCGCAAACCGCCATCGCCGGCTATCTCGGCGCGCCACTGGTCGCCCGCTCTGGTCAGGCGCCGCTCAACAGGGATAGCCGCTATCTGCTCGACTCTCTCGGCGACGAGACGTCCCAGATGGGAGAAAACGGCATCATCGAACGGATATTCCAGATCATGGAACCCGCGAACCGCTGGTGTGTCGAGTTCGGCGCCTGGGATGGCAAGCGCTATAGCAACACATGGCCGTTGGTCATGGACGAGGGCTGGCACGGCGTGCTGATCGAGGGCAATGAGGGCCGTTTCGCGAAGCTGGAGGACAATTATCGCGGCATCGACCGCGTCCATCTGTTCAACATGATGGTCGGGTTCGACCCCGCGAGCGATTCGATCGATCACATCCTGGAGCGTACGGACGCGCCCCGCGATCTCGACATGATGATCGTCGATATCGACGGCAACGACTGGCACGTCTGGCAGTCCATGACCGTCTACCGGCCGCGGCTGATGGTGGTCGAATTCAATCCCAGCATCGCCAATGACGTCGTCTTCGTTCAGGAACGCGATCCGGAACGCCAGCAGGGCTGTTCTCTCAGCGCACTGATCGAACTGGCGCGCACCAAAGGCTACGAACTGGTCTGCGCGACGACGCTCAACGGGTTCTTCGTGGTTCAAGAGGCATTCGAGGCGTTCGATATTGCCGACAACAGCATCGACGCGATGTACGAGCCGGCCGTCAACGGACGCATTTTCCAGGCCTACGATTCCACCGTTCACGTCGCCGGCATGCGCGAGATGCTGTGGGACTGGAAGGGCCTCGGCGTCGATTGGACCCGGTTCGTGCCGGATCGGCTGAAACTTCATGACTGGGGCTGACGGGAAGCTTGACCCGCTTGCCGGGATTCGTCCGCTCGGCTATACAGATTCGTTAACGAGTTGGGGCGGATAACCGCGCTTTTTGGGGAATACCCATGATGACGGCTTTTCGGCGTCCTTTGGCCGCCTTCATGATTGCGGTGGTGTGCGGCCTGATGCCGGTTGCCGGCTCGCATGCAGACGACGCCATATCCGCCGAGACTCTCGTTCTGCCGGCGGTGTTGAACGTCGCCGATCTGACCCTCTACGAACAGATATTCCGGGTCCAGGAAGCCGGTGACTGGAAAACGGCCGATGCACTGATTGCCAAGCTCTCCGACCAACTGCTCATGGGTCACGTGCTGGCGCAGCGCTATCTGCACCCGACCAAGTACCGCTCCAAATACAAGGAACTGAAGGCCTGGATGGACGAGTACGCCGATCATCCGCAGGCCCGGCGCATCTACAAGCTGGCGCTGCGGCGCCGGCCGGGCAACTGGAAGTATCCGGAAAAGCCCGATCTGCCGACCTGGGTGCCGGCCCAATCGGAGCGCATGGAGCCGTTGCCGGCCAAGAATCTGAAGAAAAGCGCGAAGCGCAAGGCCAATCAGTATCGCCGGACGGTGAAGCGCCATCTCAAGTACGGCCGGACGCTCGCAGCCAAGCGGCTGTTGCAATCCGCGGACGTGAAAAGCCTGTTGAGCGAAGCGCAGTACGACGAACTCGCCGCCTATCAGGGCTTTCGCTATTTCATCGACGAGCGCGACGAATGGGCCCTCGAATGGGCCGGCAAGGCCGCCGACCGGTCCGGCCGCCTGGTGCCGGACGCGCATTGGGCCGCCGGTCTCGCGAGTTACCGGCTCGGCCGCACGGCTGAAGCGGCGCGCCATTTCGAACAGGTCGCGCTGTCCGACCGGTCGTCGTCGTGGTTTGTTTCCGCCGGCGGGTTTTGGGCGGCGCGGTCCTACATGCTGTCGCGCCAGCCCGAGAAGGTCGCGGCCATGCTCGACATCGCCGCCGAGCACCCGCGCACGTTCTACGGCCTCCTCGCGATGCATGTGCTTGGCCTCGACCAGACGTTCCGCTGGACCGATCCGCCGGCCCACCAAGCCGCGGTCAACCGGCTGGCCGAATCGCCGCGCGGCCGCCGTGCGCTGGCACTGATCGATCTCGGCGAGGTTTTCGAGGCCGAGCGCGAGCTGCGCTACCTGGCCATCGCCGCCGGCGAAGCCGACCGGGAAATGGCCGTCGGCGTGCTCGCCGTCGCCAATCGCGCCAGATTGCCGGCGCTTGCCGTGCGGCTCGACGAGACGGTACTGCCCGATACCGGGTTCCATGGCGCTGCCTACCCATTGCCGTCTTGGCGCCCGGACGAGGGCTTCACCGTCGACCCGGCCCTGATCTATGCCCTGATCCGGCAGGAATCGCGGTTCAAGCCGGAGGCCAAGAGCTGGGCCGGGGCGCGGGGCGTCATGCAACTGATGCCGCGGACGGCGAGTTTCGTGACCAAGGACCGCAAGTACTTCGCCAGCCGCACGCCCTACCTGTTCGATCCGGTGCTCAACATCTCGATCGGTCAGCGCTACATCGAAATGCTGCGCGACGACCCGAAGATCAAGGGTGACCTCGTTGCCATGCTGGCGGCCTGGAACGGCGGGCCGGGCAACCTCAACAAGTGGCGCCGCAACACCACCTATCACGACGATCCGCTGCTGTTCATCGAGGCGATCCCGTCGCGCGAAACCCGTAACTTCGTCGAACGCGTCTTGGCGAATCTCTGGATCTACCGCCACCGCATGGGTGAACCGGCCCCGTCGCTCGATGCCCTTGCCGCCGGCCAATGGCCGACCTACATCGCTGTCAGCAACGAGGTGCAGCAACTCGCGGAGGAGGCGGCGGAACAGTGAGCGAGCGGGCGTTCGTGCCGGTCAGGATCGCCGTGCTGACGGTGTCCGATACGCGGACGTTGGATGACGACCGCTCCGGTGACACGCTGGTCGCCCGCCTGACCGAGGCGGGCCACGAGCTTGCCGACCGGGCCATCGTCCGGGACGACCGCGCCGTTATCGCCGACAAGTTCCGAGAATGGATCGCCGACGACGGCATCGAGGCGATCCTGTCGACCGGCGGCACCGGAGTCACCGGCCGCGACGTGACGCCGGAGGCGCTCGCGGACGTGATGGAGAAGTCGATCCCCGGCTTCGGCGAACTGTTCCGCTATCTCAGCTTCCAGAAGATCGGCACCTCGACGGTGCAGAGCCGCGCCGACGCCGGCGTTGCGAACGGCACCTTCATCTTCGTGCTGCCTGGCTCGCCCGGCGCCTGCAAGGACGCCTGGGACGGCATTCTCGTGCAGCAGCTGGATTACCGCCACAAGCCCTGCAACTTCGTCGAACTGATGCCGCGCCTCAAGGAGCGGTAAGCGAACGGTAGTCCGTCGCCGTATCGACATCGTGCAGTTCCCGGACGAGGGCGACCGAGGCGCCCTGCGCTTCGAGTTGCTTCAACGTGTCTCCGCCGGTTTCCGGGGCGGACCAACGCACATCCGCAAAGACGCGGGCGATGCGCGGCGTTCGTTTCAGCCCGATCAGCCAGTAGCCGCCGTCGCCGCTCGGCCCCATGACCGCATCGTGGCCGTCGAGCGCGCGGAACGCGGCGGCGATGTCGGCGGGCCGGATCGCCGGGATGTCAGAGCCGACGATGACCACCGGACCGGGTTCCAGCCTGTCGAACATGCGTTGCATGCGGTGGCCGAGATCGCCCCGGCCCTGGCCGATGCGGCCGACGCCCGAAAAGCGGATCTCCGGCGGATTGGCCCCGTCGGGCGTGACCGCGACGAGCGTCCGCCAGCGCGGATCGCGGCCCAGCCGCCGGACGACGTCCCGCAGGTTGCGCCGGTAGAACGCCGTCGCCGCGACCGGGCCGATGTCGGCCGCCAGCCGCGTCTTGACCAGGCCCATGCGCGGCTGTTTGGCGAAGATGACCAGCGTGCGCCGCATGTTCAGACGCCGTTTCCGTACCAGCCCGCGAGACGGTCCGGCGCGACGCCGGCGTAATAGAGCGCCAACAGGCCGAGGTTGCGCGCGGGCCTGAGCCAGTAGCCGTCGCGGCGATAGCGCCGCGCCGATGTCACCACGCCGGCGTCGAGCGCGCGGAGCCGTCCGGGAGCCAGACGGCGCACCAGATCGACGTCTTCCATGATCGGCAGTGGCGCATACCCGCCGACCGCATCGTACAGCGCGCGCGAGATCAGCAATCCCTGGTCGCCGTAGGGCAGACCGAGCGTTCGCGCCCGCCAGTTCGCCAGGCGGGCGATGTGCGCCGCCGCCGGAACGTCGAACGCGAGCCGGAACCAGGCGGCGTAGGCGCTGCCGTCCGCCGCCGCCATGTGGGCATCGACGGCCGCACCCACATCGTTATCCGAAGCGTCGCCGGGCCGGGTATCGGCATGCATGAACAACAGCCACCGGCCGCTACTTTCTTCGGCGCCCTTGGCCAGTTGACGGCCGCGGCCCTTGTCGCCTTCGGTGACGGTTGCGTTGGCGTCCCGCACCAGATCGGGCGTGCCATCGGTGGATCCGCCGTCGACGACGACGATTTCCGCCGGACGCACGGCGTCGCGCCATTCGGCGATCGTATCGGAAATGACGTCCGCGGCGTCGTATGTCGGGATGATCAGGCTCAGCGTCATGCTCCCTCTGTAGCAGGCCGCCGGGGGACGAGAAACCGGGATTGACCATCTTCGCTTTCATGCTGGGTAGGCCTCTCCGCATCTCCAACCTGTTCCTCACCTTCAAGGGTAAGGGTGGGGTTGACGGTGAAATGTTTGAACCACAGAGGCACAGAGGACGCAGAGTTGTTTGGTTTTTCTCTGTGTCTCGGTCTCGGTGTCTCTGTGGTTCATCTGATAAAAATGCCCGGACCCTAGGGAAGGTCCGGGCAAGGTGTCGCCCGTCTGTTGAGCAGGGGGAGGGCGAACAGGGAAAGCGTCGGTCGGATTCACGCAATCTGCCGGAACGATCTTCGTCCCGGCAGACAGCGGTGCGATCTTAGACGTAGCGCATGTAGCGAATCGCGTTGTCGATCGAATCGACGATGCGGAAGGCGCCCGATGCGATGCCGTCCGACAGCGGGTCGCGGGTGCGGACGGTGTTACGGTCGAGAATCCGGCGATCGCGGGCGGGGTCCAGATGCAAGCCGTTGGCGAGAACGTCATAGGGGGACATGGTCTATCTCCTTCGTTAGATTTGTTGCGTCATCATTGACGTTGAAATGACCATATCCCCGATTTTATGCGCTCGACAAACGAGGAGTTCTCAGCTTATAAATTAGAAAAAGTATCTTATGGGAAAGCAATGAAACGCCGTCTCCCGTCGCTCAATGCGCTCCGCGCCTTCGAGGCAGCCGCCCGGCTCGGCCGCATCAACGCGGCCGCCGACGAACTCTCCGTCACGCCGGCCGCGGTCAGCCATCAGATCAAGGGTCTCGAGGACTATTTCGGCGTGCCGCTGTTCCAGCGCGCGGTGCGCAAGATCAGCCTGACGCCGGCGGGCGCGGCGTTGCTGCCGCAACTGACCGAAGGTTTCGATCATCTTGCCGCGGCGTGCTCGCGGGTCGAGTCCTCGGAACGCGAAGGAATCCTCACCGTATCGACGCCGCCGACCTATGCCGCCAAATGGCTGGTCCAGCGGCTGCAGGATTTTTATGACAAACACCCGGATATCTCGGTTCGACTTGACGGCTCCGTATCGCTCACCGACTTCAGCGGCGACGATGCGGATATCGACGTGGCGATCCGGTTCGGTGCGGGACCCTATCCTGAATTGCATGCCGAGGTGGTCGGCGACGTGACCGTCTATCCGGTTTGTGCGCCCAAGCTGCTCGAAGGGCCAAAGCCGCTCCGCACGCCGGACGATCTCCGCCATCACACCTTGTTGCATGTCGAATGGCACATGAGCGGCGACGACCGGCCGGACTGGCCGATGTGGCTGGCGCTTGCCGGCGTCGAGGGCGTCGATACCCGCCGCGGTCCCGTCTTCAACGCGGACGAACTGGCGGTTGCCGCCGCCGTGGACGGGCAGGGCGTGGCGCTGGTGACCGGCGTTTATGTCGAACAGGACCTTAATGCCGGGCGTCTGGTGCGTCTGTTCGATGTCGAATTGCCGACCCAATATCACTACTGGCTGGTCTGCCCGAAAAATTATCTCGAACGGCCCAAGGTTGCGGCGTTCCGCGACTGGATCGTCGGCGAGGCAGCAAAGAACCCGTAGTCACGCTTGCCCGCGTGTTGAAAAATTATCGTTTCACGCCGTCCTTCGTCGGTGACACAGTCGCATTATCGACAGGGGAGAACGATGTGACGGACGCGCGCCCGCTTTCCGGTATCCGAGTGCTCGACTTCGGGCAGTACTTTGCCGGGCCGCTGGTCGGCATGATGCTTGCCGATCTCGGCGCCGAGGTCATTCGCATCGACCCGCCGGACGGCCCTCGCCTGAAGACGCCGGCTGCTGATATGCTGTCGCGCGGCAAGCGGTCGGTGGCCGTCGATCTGAAGACGGCGGAGGGCCGCGACCGGGCGATCGAACTGGCGAAACACGCCGATGTCGTCATCGAAAACTTCCGCCCAGGCGTCATGGACCGGCTCGGCGTCGGGTCGTCGGATCTCCGCGACGCCAACCCGGACCTGATCTATCTTTCGATGCCGGGGTTCGCCTCGGCGGACGCGTCGCTGGCGCATCTGCCGGCGTGGGAAGCGGTCATCGCCGCCTCGACCGGCCAGTTCACCGATATGGGTCTCAACCGGCGGCTGATGGGCATCAACCCGTCGTTCACGCCGCTGGCGCTGGCATCGGCCTACGGCGCGACCTTCGGTGCCATGTCGGTGCTGTTTGCGCTCAATGCCCGCGAACGCAACGGCGGCGACCGGATCGAGGTGCCGTTGGCCTCGGCGCTGCTCGAAGGGCTCGCGTACAACTGCGAGCAGATCGAGGATTATCCGGCGCGCTACAAGTCGCCGCGCGAAGTCGAGCTCGAACGGCGCGCGAGAGAGGGCCTGCCGATGAATCTGAGCTACGCGGAATTGTCGGAATTCCTCGATCCGTTCTACCGGACGTACACGTGCGCCGACGGGCGCGGCTTCTACGTCGTCGCCGGCAGCGTCAAATCCCATCCGCGCCGGGTGCTGGAAATCCTCGGCCTTGGCGATTTGCTGGCCGACTTGCCGGATTTCGATTGCTACCTCGATACCCGGGACTGGCCGGCGGAATGGGCGCTGCGCAACTATCCGGTCGGCGCATCGGACCGCGAACGCATTTCCACGGCGATGAAAACCGCCTTTCTGAAACGTCCCGCCGCCCAGTGGGAAGCCCTGTTCGGGGACGGCAAGGCGCCGGCGACGCAGCAGCGCTCGACGCAGGAATGGCTGGCCGATCCCCACGCCCTGGCGTCGGGTCTGGTGCTCGAGGTCGACGATCCGGCGCACGGCCGCATGCGTCAGATGGGCAATGTTGCGTGGCTCGTCGGCGACGACGAATGCACGGCGAAATCCGCCTGCCGGGCAGCCGATCTCGATACCTTGCTCGGCGAGGCGCCGCGCCCTGTATCGGGGGCGGGTGGCCAATCGGGCTGGCTCGACGGTCTCCGGGTGCTCGACCTGACCAACGTCATCGCCGGGCCGACCATCGGTTCGACCCTGGCGCGGTTCGGCGCCGAGGTGACCAGCGTGCAACCGGTCGCGCCCTCGGTCGATCCCTGGAACACCACCGTGTTCGGCATTCACGCCCATCGCGGCAAGCGAAGCGCGCTGCTCGATCTCGCCAGCGAGGACGGCAACGCGGCGTTCCGCAAGCTGGTCGGCGAAGCCGACGTCATCACCATGAACGGCACCGACGAACAGCGCGACAAGCTGGGCCTCTCCGCCGATGAGCTGAAAGCCGTCAACCCGCGGCTGATTCTGGTCCAGCTCGATGCTTTCGGCGGGCCGATGCGCGGCCCGAAGTCGGATCACCTGGGATACGACGATCTCGCCCAGGCGGCGACCGGCGTCATGGTCCGGTTCGGCGGCGGACCGGATACGCCCGAGGAGCACGCGCACTTCGGCACCATCGACGTGCTGACTGGCTATTGCGCCTGCGTCGCGCTGGGCGCGGCGCTGATCCGGCTCGGCGAAACCGGCGAGGGCGGCGTCGCGCGGTCCTCGCTGGCGGCCGCAGGCAACCTGATCCAGGCGCAGTTCATGTACGATTTCGAGGGCCGTGCACCGTTCAACGAGCCTGCGGGGCGGGAAGCACTCGGCTGGGGACCGTTCTATCACTGCTACGAGGCGGCCGACGGCTGGTTCTTCTTCGCCGCGCCGACCGAGCGGCATGCGGCATTCCTGCGTTCGCCGGAACTGGCCGATCTGGCCGACGACCCGGAGGAAGGCCTCGCCGAGAAGCTCGCCGACCGTTTCATCGTCGAGCCGATCGCGCATTGGCAGCGGGTTCTCACCGGCGGATCGACGGCGGTGGTGCGGTTGGCATCCTTGCTGGAAACCCGCGATGCTGCGACGCAATGTGAAAGCGGCGGCGAGATCGACATCCGCCGCGCGACCTTCCGCGTCATTCGCCACGACCGACACCCCATGGGCCGATGGTGCGATCTCGTCGCGCCCAACGCCGTCCGGCCGGAACGGGGTATCGTCACGATCCCGGGCCCCATGCCCAAGCCCGGCGCGGATACCGAGGCGATCCTCGGCGACCTCGGCTTCGCCGACGGCAAGATCGCGGCCATGGTTCAGAGCGGCGCGGCGGGCCTGAAGTGGTCGGAGAAGTACCTGCCGGAATAGTTGTCGGTTTTCGTTCAAGATACCCTCTCTCTCTCCCTCAAGGGGAGAGGAAACGGTAATGCGCCATTCATTCCCTCCCCCTTGAAGGGGGAGGGTAGAGTGGGGGATCGCCTTGGAGCCAATCGGGCCGGGCCAACCATGCCACCCCCGGCCCGAGTCGTTTGAATCCAACGCCGGCACTAAATGTTCTTTATTTGTTCTTTACCGCCGAGTAGAATGGCCGGCGATGACGGGCACCAAGAATCAGGCGCGCAAAGGACGCGGTGCGGCCAGCAACGCCGCCGGGCGCTACGAACGGTTCGCCACCGAAGCCGTCGACGACGGCTGGGACGTCGCGCCTCACGACTGGGAGCCCGAGGACGGCGAAGCGCCGCTCCGGACCAGCGTGACCGTCGAGACGGCGAAGTCGATCATCGCCACCAACGACTCGCCCGACATTCCGTTCACGCAATCGATCAATCCCTACCGCGGTTGCGAGCACGGTTGCGTCTACTGCTATGCGCGACCGGCCCATGCCTATGCCGGACTGTCGCCGGGGCTCGATTTCGAAAGCCGGCTGTTCGCCAAGACCAACGCCCCGGAAAGACTCGTCGAGGTGTTGGCGAAGCGGTCTTACAAGCCAGGCCCGATCATGCTCGGCGCCAACACGGATCCCTATCAGCCGATCGAGCGGACCTATCGCATCACGCGCGAACTGCTGGAGATCCTCGATGCCAGCAACCATCCGGTCGGCATTACCACCAAGTCGCCCAATGTGGTGCGCGATCTGGATATTCTGGAGCGCATGGCGGCGCGCCGCCTCGTCGCCGTCGGCGTCTCGGTGACGACGCTCGATCCCGGTCTCGCGCGGAAGCTGGAACCGCGCGCACCCGCGGCCCGCAAGCGGCTTGAGGCGATCCGTTCGCTCTCGGACGCGGGCGTGCCGGTCACACTGATGGCGGCGCCGATGATCCCGCATATCAACGACATGGAACTCGAAGCGTTGATGGAGGCCGGTGCCGACATGGGATGTCAGCATGCCGCCTATATCCTGCTCAGGCTGCCGCTCGAGGTTCGCGACCTGTTTGCCGAATGGCTCGATGCCCACTTCCCGGACCGCAAGGACCGGGTGCTCAATCAGGTTCGCGAAACCAGGGGCGGCCGCGACTACGACCCGACGTTCGGTCAGCGCATGACCGGGCAAGGGGTGTACGCCGATCTGCTGAAGCGGCGGTTTCGGGTCAAGGTCCGGCAACTCGGCCTCAACCGGGCGGAACCGACGGAGGTCAGGCTCGATGCCTCGGCGTTTACGCCGCCCGTGCCGCCCGGCGGTCAGATGTCGTTTTTCTGAGGGAGGTCCCGGTTCGTGCCGACAGCGCCGAAACTGAACGCGACGCTCAGGGCGTTCATCGAACGCCAGCACCTGTTCTTCGTCGCCACGGCGGCGCCGGACGGCCGGGTCAATGTCTCGCCCAAGGGCATGGATTCGCTCCGTATCGCCGGCGACAACCGGATCGTCTGGCTGAACCTCAGCGGTAGCGGCAACGAAACCGCTGCCCACGTCCGCGAACTCGACCGCATGACCCTGATGTTCTGCGCCTTCGAGGGCGACCCGATGATTCTTCGGGTCTACGGCAACGCCGAAATCGTCCATCCGGACGATGCCGGCTGGGCCGCGGCCGCGGCGCCTTTCCCGGAAATGGCCGGCAGCCGCCAGGTCTTCGATCTCGCTATCGATCTCGTGCAAACGTCGTGCGGCACCGGGGTGCCGGTCATGCCGTTCGCCAGGAGCCGCGGCGAAGAAGAATTGTTGCCGTTCTATGCCGACATGGGACCGGACGGGGTTCGCGACTACTGGCGCAGAAAGAACACACTGAGCATCGACGGCAAGCCGACGGGTATATTCGATTGAGCGCCGATATCGCCGAAACCCGAGGGCGAATCCCGGCGCACGACGCGAATCCGGCGGCGCCACAGAGCAGAGATTGAATACCCGTGTGACGTGCGGCACAGCCATGCCGCCGGATGCATTGCTATAACCGATTCGAGTGGCGGTGCGGGGGAGTCGGCTCGCCGCCGAAGACCGAACGCTGCGAGAGTATCGAACAGAAATGTCCGGAGATTTGCAGGCACTCGCCTTCCTGTTGGGCGCCATGGGACTCGGCGTGGCCGCGGTCGCCCTAATCGTCGCCATCGAGGTCGCCCGGCGCAGCCAGGAATATCTCCGTCGGCACGTCCAGGAAATCAGTTTGACCGTCAGCCGCCGGATCCAGGAACAGGACCGTCATCTAAGCGATTCGATCGACCGCATCCGGGGCCAGATCGCCGAGGTCGAACGCGCGACCCGCTTGCGGACCAAGGAAATGATGGACGTGACCAAAAACGTGGACGGCCGGTTCGCGGCCCAGGAAGGCCTCGTGACCGAGCGTATCCGGAACATGGACGGCAAGACCGCGGCGCTCGAAAAAATCGCCTCGTCGCACCACAACCAGATGGTCGCCATGAAACGCATCCTGAAATCGGTGGCGGACGACTTGCAGGCGCTCAGGGCCCCGGCACTCGACGATAGCGAACTCACGGTGTCATCGGACGATGCCGCAGAGACCGATTCCGCGACGCATCGCACCAACTGACGGTTCCTGCATCGGCCCGCCAGTCTCCGGTTGCAGGTCAGGTGTCCGGTGATAGATTTGCCAGATGAGTCTTGGCTTCGATTATCCCGATTGGATCAGAGAAACATACGATCTCGATACGCCGTCCATGGCGTTGGGCGGCTTTCAATCCTTTGTCGAGCTATGGCGCGGAAAATGCCGGAACGGCGCCTTTCCGGCGTGGCAGGATTTCGATTTTCACGACTTCACGCACTGGCATGGCTGGCTCTCGGTTTACGACGTCACCGGCCGCGACCCGTTCGATTTTCACGCCCGGCTGTGGGGAACGGAACTGGTCGAGCTTCTGGGTCATGACATGACGGGAAAGAGCCCGCGTTGCGGCGGCGCGGGGCCGGACGCGTTTCGCGGCGGATTCGGGGAAGACGACATGACCTTCATGGCGAAGGTCGTGAACGAACCCTGTCTTGCCGTCACCGAAGGCGCGATTTTCTGGCAGAACCGCAACTATGTCCGCTACACGGACCTGTTTCTGCCGCTGTCATCCGACGGACAGCAAGCCGACGGCATTCTGAACGCGACGATCAAGCTTTCCGGATAACGCTAGGCCTCGGAGCCGCTCTTTTTCGTGAATGTCGCCTCGTTGGAACGCTGCACGCAGTGCAGGTCCACGTCCGGGTAATGGCAAATGTCGTGTTCGGCGCGGGTGCCGATTTCCAGAAAGACCGCATCGGCGTCCGAACGGTTCACCAGATGGTGGCCGTTCTCGATACCTGCCGGAAACCCGGCCATGTCGCCCGGCCCCATGGTTTCTTCGCCGTCGTCGGTGACCAGCACCAGCTCGCGAGATCCGGTTCTATCACCTCAGACTGGAACGAGCTCGACGGAGAAGGAACTTCGCAAGATCGGTTTCGAGTAGTCCGAGTAGGAACCCCAGTCCTAATGCGACGGTGGCGTTTGAATCAATACTATCGCTGCTCAAATTGTTGATTTTGAGCGAGATAAGACCAGCTGAAAGCAAGATTGCTGTGAATAATGTCAGCAAGTTCAGTATCAGAATTGTCAGCACAGGGTTGTTGAACCGTTCGCGCCGCAGTCTGAATGTCTCGAGATCTGATGCGCTTCCGAAGAAAAAATCCGCGACAAGGACTGCAACGGAACTTGCGAAAAGGAGCAAGAAGTAGTTTGAGATCTCGACCGCCGTTACGTCTGACAAAGTAGCTTCAATTCTGGCGATCCAGTCAAAGTTCCCTCTTACGGTGAGTGCAGCGACAATCAAGAAAGCCGACCACGCCAGCAACCACCACAGAAACGTTCGCCGCACATCTGACAATCGAGAGTCAAGGTCGTCGAGCAAGCCTTTCTCAATGTTCTTCAATGCGGTAATCGCACCGTCAGGGTCGGCATTATCCTGAACTGCGCCGCTCGAAAACGCATTTATGATAGCTGTTAATTGCCTTTGCTTGTCGCTCTCTTCAAGGATGTCATCGGCCAACCCATAAACTTTGACTGTCCACGCGATCACGTCCCTTTGTTTCTTGGGAACGTCAGCGGAGTTGATGCCGGGTCTCAGGCCGTACTGGAACTCCTGTGTTTCCTCATTGAGGTCGGTAATCACATAACAGCCGTTGGTCACTTCTGCCCTCCGATTGACAAATCAAATTGGGTTAGGGGAGCTTCTGACCACATGCGATACAGTGCGTTTTCGGAATGGCAGGACCCGGGGGCTGCCGCGAACGAATCTCGTTAAGAATGTCCTTCATCAAATCCTTCGGAACAACTTCGTTTAGCACTTCCAGTTCGACTAACAATGCCCGCTGCTCAGCTGTTGAGGGGGCTTCAATCTCCCTCAACATATCCATAACTCGGCGCATCTCCTCTGGGAGCATGGTCATATCCCTCCTTGTCAAACGGCCCTGTTAATTCTTGCCAAGGTGTATTGAACCATGAATCGCTTCCAGAAGTCGATTGAACAACGTCAAATTGCAACATGGGGTTGCGCATTCAATCGCGAAGCCTAATCGATCGGATCGCCGTTCTTCTTAGTAAACACCGCGTCGTTGTTGCGCTGTTTGGCGCGCATATCGATATCCGGGTAATGGCAGACGTCGTGTTCAGCGCGGGTGCCGATTTCCAGAAAGACCGCATCGGCGTCCGAACGGTTCACCAGATGGTGGCCGTTCTCGATACCTGCCGGAAACCCGGCCATGTCGCCCGGCCCCATGGTTTCTTCGCCGTCGTCGGTGACCAGCACCAGCTCGCCCGAAACGACATAGACGAACTCGTCCTCGTTTTCGTGCCAGTGCCGCTGGGCCGAGCCATCGCCGGGCGGCAGGTTGACGACATTGACGCCGAAATGGTTCAGCCCGGCGCGGTCGCCGACCGCCCATTTGCTGCGCGTCGGCGAGATTTCGTTGAACGGCGGCGGGTACCCGCTGCCGATGCGCGGCTCGATATCCGCAGTGGTGAAGACATGCTGTTTACGCTGCGTCATGGCGATTCTCCCGATGAAGCGCGACTTTAGCGTAATTCTTTTGCTGCAGGTTTTGAGAAATACTCATGCATGCTAGGCTGCGCTGATGGAAGAAGAGTCGGCGGCATCCAAGGCACTCGAAAGCATCGATTCCGTGGCAACTTCGGCGATTGAGAGTGCTGCCGCCGTTGTCGAAAACGCAGCGCACGGAGGCGCTCACGGCGGCTTGACGGAAATCGCCATCGTCGCCCTCGTGGCCATGGGCTGCGGCCTGTTCATGGAGCGTTTCCGTCAGCCCGCGATCGTCGGCTACATCGTCGCCGGCGTGTTTCTCGGGCCCTCGGCGTTCGGTCTCGTCACCGACCGCGACCAGATCGATATGCTGGCCGAGATGGGCGTGCTGTTGTTGCTCTACGTGATCGGCATGGAGCTCTCGCTGCGCGCCTTCCGCCGGGTCTGGCGGCTGGCGACATTGATGACGCTGATCCAGATCGCCGTCTCGTGTTCCGTCATGCTAATCTTCTGGTATCTGCTCGACTGGTCGATCGGCCTGACCATCCTGCTCGGCTTCGTCGTCGCGCTTTCCAGTACCGCCGTGGCCATCAAGATTCTCGATGGATTGGGCGAACTCAGGAAGCGGACCGGCATGGTCGCGGTCGGCGTGCTGATCGCCCAGGACATTGCGGTCGTGCCGATGATGCTCGTGGTCGCCGCGTTGGGCGCTGTCGGTGTTGCCGGCGAAGGCGGTTTCGACTGGGCGGCGATTCCGAAGGTGCTCGCCTCGGTTGCCGTTCTGGCCGGGTTGGTCGTCTATCTGAGTTCCGGCCGCAAGATCAGTTTGCCGTTTCTGCAGGCCGCGGCCGGCAATCAGGATCTGAAGCCGCTCGCCGCGTTGGCGTTCTGCTTCGCCGCCGCGGGCATTTCAGGCCTGCTCGGATTGAGCGCCGCCTACGGCGCCTTCATCGCCGGGCTGGTGATCGGCAGCTCGACCGAGCGTCACGCCATGATCGAGGCGACGCAACCGATCCAGAGCATCTTGCTGATGGTGTTCTTCCTCTCGGTCGGTCTGCTGATCGACCTCGATTTCATCTGGGCCAATATCTGGTCGGTTCTGTCCCTGTTCGTGTTCGTCGCCGTGTTCAAGACGATCCTCAACGTCGGCGGGCTCAGGCTGCTCGGCCAGTCGTGGCGCAACTCGTTCATGGCCGGGATCATGCTGACCCAGATCGGCGAGTTCTCGTTCATCCTCAGCCGCGTCGGCGTCGACGCCGGCGTGATCAGTGATACAGGCAGCCGCTATGTCGTCGCGGTCACCGTGCTCAGTCTGGCGCTGAGCCCGTTGTTCGTGGTGACGGCAAGGCGGCTGCAGGAACTGGCCGAGGAAACCACGGTATCCGCCTCGACGATCCTCAAAGGCGTTTACGCAGCCGAGGCGGAGATCGTTGCCGACAAGCTGGGCGAAGCGAAATCGTCGACCCATCGCGGCATGCGGATCGCCAATTTCTGGCGGCGCAACGCTGTCCGTGGTTTGCGCCGCCGGCGTCATGCGCCCGAAGAGACGGGGGCCGAGGATGCCGGAACGGCGGAGCAGCCCGCATCGTCAAAGCCGCCCGAGGCGGAAAAATCGAAACGGGTGACATCGGCCAGGAAGAAGGGCCGTGCCGCCGACAAGCCGAAGACCGTGGCAAAGAAGACCGCGGCAAAGAAGACTGCCGCCAGGAAAACGGCTGCCAAGAAGGCCGTTCCCAAGAAAACGTCGAAGCCGCCGAAAAAGGATGCCTGACCTCAAACTCGAACGGTCGTTCCGAATTCGCGGGTTCCTGCAGATCTGTGGCGTCGACGAGGCCGGTCGGGGCCCGTGGGCCGGGCCGGTGGTCGCGGCGGCGGCGAACCTTGCGGGCATCGAATCGGACGAAGACCTGATCGGCCGTCTCGACGATTCCAAGAAGCTTTCGGGTGCGGTCCGCACGGAGCTGTTCGACGAACTCGTCGACCGCGCCGACACAGCGGTCGGCATCGCCAGCGTGGCGGAAATCGACGCCCTCAACATCCTTGCGGCGACGATGTTGGCCATGCAGCGCGCGGTTGCGGGGTTGAAGGTGGCTCCCGACGTCGCGCTGATCGATGGCAATCGCGCGCCGGAACTCGACTGTGCGGTGCGCCCGGTGATCAAGGGCGATGCGGTTTCGTGCTCAATCGCAGCGGCGTCGATCGTCGCCAAGGTCACCCGCGACCGCATGATGGTGGACCTAGCGGCGGCCTATCCGGGCTATGGCTGGGAACGCAACGCGGGATACGGCACGGCGGAACACAAGGCGGCGCTCGCCGGCCTCGGCGTGACGCCCGTACACCGGCGCAGTTTTGCGCCGATCCGCCGATTGCTTGCAGACGAGCCGGCCTGAGTCGGCGCCAATCCACGGCCATATGTTGAGTCGTGGCCGATTCCGGGACTCAACATATGGTGCAAGACTCACTCATAACACATTGATTCAATTATAGAGTTGACGGCGAATCCCCGGTTGCCCATGCTGCCTTCCAACAGGGCAGGGGCATATGGGCAGAACAAGAAAACAGGATCGAATCCTGCAGGGGGATTGCGTCGAGGTCATGAACGGGCTCCGCGCGGGCTCAGTCGACATGGTGTTCGCCGATCCGCCCTATAACCTGCAGCTTGAGGGCGAACTGCATCGGCCGAACAACACCCGCGTCGACGGCGTCGACGACGACTGGGACCGGTTCGATTCGTTCGCCGCCTACGACACGTTCACCGAAAGCTGGCTCAAGGCGGCGCGGCACGCCCTCAAGGACGACGGCACGCTGTGGGTCATCGGCAGCTACCACAACATCTTCCGCGTCGGCGCGATTCTGCAGGATCTCGGGTACTGGATCCTCAACGACGTGATCTGGCTGAAGACCAATCCGATGCCGAACTTCCGGGGCCGGCGGTTCACCAACGCGCACGAGACCATGATCTGGGCGGCCAAGGACAAGGACGCCAAGTACCGCTTCAATTACGAGGCCATGAAGGCGCTCAACGACGATCTGCAGATGCGCTCCGACTGGACCATGCCGCTCTGTACCGGGCCGGAACGCCTGAAAAACGCCGACGGCAACAAAGCGCACCCGACGCAAAAGCCCGAAGGCCTGCTGCACCGCTGCATTCTGTCGTCGACAGAAGTCGGCGACGTGGTGCTCGACCCGTTCTTCGGCTCAGGCACGACGGGCGCGGTCGCCAAACGGCTGCGCCGCGGCTACATCGGGATCGAGCGGGACAGCGGGTACATCGACCTCGCCAAAACCCGGATTTCAAAGGTCAAGCCGGCGCCCGACGACGAACTGGTCGATACCCCGGCGCGCCGCACGGAGCCGCGCGTGCCGTTCGGCTGGCTGCTGGAGCGCGGTCTGTTGACGCCCGGTACGAAGCTCTACGACACCGGCCGCCGCCATGCGGCGAAGGTTCGCGCCGACGGCACGCTGATGACCGGCGATTTCCGGGGCTCGATCCACCAGGCCGGCGCACACGTGCAAAAAGCGCCGAGCTGCAACGGCTGGCAGTTCTGGCACATCGAGCACAAGGGAAAACTGGTGCCGATCGACATCCTGCGCCAGAAGGTCCGCGCGGAACTTCACTGAGCCGTGGTGAGGACGTCATGGAGGCGCTAGGATGACGTCATGACACGCGAAGCAACCGTCCCCATCCTTTCCGAAACCGATCTCGAAGGTCTCGGCATCACCACCGAAGACGTCATCGGCTGTATCGAAAACGCGATCCGCAATGGCGATGCCGGCAAGACATGGAGCGCGCCCAAGGCGGTCATCACGCCGCCCGACGGCCGCTACATGATGGCGGCGCTCGCCGCCTCGGACGATCCCGGCTATCTCGCGGTCAAGACGGTGGTGCTCAACCCGGCCAATCCCGAAAAGGGGCTGCCGCAGATCAACGGACTGGTCACCATGCTCGACAGCGAGACCGGCCTGCCGGTCGCCGTCATGGACGGCAACTGGATTACGGCGGTGCGGACGGCGGGCCTCAGCGCGGCGGCGGCGCGGCGGCTCGCCCGGCCCGACAGCAGCGCGATCGGGTTTATCGGCGCCGGCGTTCAGGCGCGAAGCCATCTCGACGCCTTCAACGACATGTTCCCGCTCAAACAGGCCTTCATCTTCAGCCGCGGCAAGGCGAACATCGAAAAGCTGGCGACCCATGCCAGCGATCTCGGTCTCGATGTCACGGTTTGCGACAGCGCACGGGAGGCGGTGGAGGCGGCGGATATTCTGGTCACGTCGGTGACGGCGACCGGTGGCATCGAACCGTTTCTCGATGCCGGCTGGATGAAGCCCGGATCGTTCGCTGCCGTAACCGATCTTTCGGTGCCGTGGATCAAGGAAACGTTCGCCGCGCTCGATTGCTTGACCATCGACGATGTGGCGCAGGAAGCGGCGCTGCCCAACAAGCTGGCGCCGCCCGATGCGGTGACCGGCGGCCTCGCGGGTCTCGTGCTCGGCGAATTTGCAGGGCGGCAGTCGGACGGGGAGCGCACCGCGTTCGTGTTCCGCGGCCATGCCCTCGGCGATCTCGCGCTGTCGTCGCTGGCCTATGACATGTATCGATCGAAAGCGGGCTGATACGGGGCCGGACCGCGCCCAGCGGAACTTCAGTCAGGCGGAAATTCTTATGAAGTCGCGGGTCGGCTGGACCTCGACGCCGGCCTCAAGCACGAGATAGAATGTCGTGCCGTCGTCCTCCGCGCTTTCGAAGTAGATCTCGCCGCCCATCATTTCCATGAGTTGGCGGCTGATCGTCAGCCCGAGACCGGTGCCCTCCACGGTGCCCATTTCGTGGCCGAGACGATTGAACGCTTCGAATACATTACCGTGGTGACGTTCGGCAATGCCGACGCCGGTATCGGAAATCGAGATGGTGACCTTGTCGCCCACAGTGGCTGCGGTCACTTCGATCCGCCCGCCTGATCGGTTGTACTTGATGGCGTTGCCCAACACGTTCAGCAGCACCTGCTGCAGGCGCAGTTGGTCGGCCCGGACCCAAACCGGCGCCAATGTTTCGAAGTCGGCGTTGATCGACACCTTCTCGGACTCGGCGTGCGTGATCAGCAGACCGAAGCACTCTTCGACGAGTTTCATGACGCTGACGTCCTCGACGTCGAGCACCATGACGCCGGTTTCGATCTTGTTGAGGTCGAGCAACTGATCGATAAGGCGCAACAGGACGTTGCCGCTCTTGGCGATGATCTCGACGTAGTCGCGCTGTTTGTCGGTCAAATCTGCCTTGCCGACGTTGAGCATCTCGCTGAACCCGAGGATGCCGTTCAACGGCGTTCGGAGTTCGTGGCTCATGCAGGCGAGGAACTGGCTCTTCGCCTGGCTGGCCATCTCGGCTTCACGGCGGGCGACTTCAAGCTGCGCGGTGCGCTGCACGACCCGGTCCTCGAGACTGGCCTGCGCTTCCGCCAGCGCCCTTTCGTACTCGGTCTGACGTTTTTGCAGTTCGTTGAACGCTGCGATTACGCGCCCGATCTCGTCATCGCTCGCCCATTCGACCGGAGACCGGTCTTCGCCACCCTTGTTCTTTTCAATCGCGTCGAGGAGTCGCTCCATCGGCGTCGCCACGGTCCTGCCGAATGCGATTTGCGCCGCCAGGACAACGGCGATCAGGGCGATCATGGCCAATCCGATTTCATAGGGAAGCCGGCTATGAAAGGCCGCCACGATCGGTTCCTTGGACATCGCAATCGCCAATCGGCCGACGCGGGTGATACCGGATTCGTCGGCGAAATTGATGCCGGTTATCCGGGTCAGCTCGCCGGACTCGTCGCACCCGTCTCCGTACGCATCGACCTCGTTTCCATCGGCGTCGTGAACGCAAATGCCGCGAACCTCCGGATTCGATATGGAAGACGCGATGATGGCCCCGATGCGGGCATCATCGCCCTCGGCGACGGCCGTCGCGAGAATGATCGACTGGCTGGCCGACATCGTCGTCAGCTTATCCTTGAGGCGCGCGATCTCGTTCTTGTAGTTCAGCCACTCCGCTGCCGCGACGGCTGCGACAACCGCCAGCAAGACGATCGGCAGGTTGATCGCCAGGAACCGCGATCTGATGGACCTGAGTTTCGGCATTCGTTACCGGCTCCCGCAAGTACGCAAGCGGCGTCGACTGTTTATGTCATTCACCCAGTTGATCCGCCGGTATGGACCGAATGCCCGGCCAGATGCGGTCTGCAACCGCGATATTCCGTTCGAGATCCTCGGCCCAGACCTTCTGCGTGCCGAGATCGAGCTGCAAATAAAGCTGCCCGTCGACGATCTGGAAGGCGGCGGGATCGATATCGAACTTGCGTCCGACGCGGACACCGTAGGAACACCAGCCGCCGTACGCCGGCGCGAAGGCACCGGGATCGGCGATAAAAGTATCGCGGTTTTCGGCGCTGGCGAAAAAATACGTGCTGCCGTCGTGGGTCGCCCGATAGGCGCGGGAGCCTTCGATCGGCGCCTGCGATCGATGATAGGCGACGGGATCGTAGCCGTGGATAGCGATACCGTCGTCCGAAACGTTGAATTCCTCGACTGCGCCGGCGGGTAACGCGAATCCGGTCAACAACAGGGCCGCGGACATGGCGACGAAAACGGTGGTGAGCCGGATCCTCATGTTCGTTCCTCCGATATCGTGGGGGAGTTGCTGTGCCGCGCCGGCAGGTTGCAGGCGCGGTATCGCCGCTCCCCCCAGATCGACCGGACGTGTATAGCACAACTCTTGCAAATTGTTGATACTCCGCGGGTACACCGAACAGGCGAACCGGACAAAAGAATGAACCGCGAAAAACTGGCTCTGGAGAGACAACGCAGGCTGAAAGGCGAGGGGCGGCCGCTGGTCATCGACGGTGGCATGGGCACCGAACTGGAACGCCGCGGCGTTCGCATGGATGGCGGCGTATGGAGCGGCGTCGCCGTACTCGAACAGCCGTCCGTGGTCCGCGAGGTGCACGAGGATTTCATATCGGCCGGTGCCGAAGTCATCATCACCAATACATTTTCCTCGGCGCGCCACATGCTCGAGCCTGCGGGATACGGCGATCGGCTGGAGCAGATCAATCGCGATGCGGTGATACTGGCCAAGGCCGCGATCAAGCGTACCGGCGCGAGTAACGTGATGATTGCCGGTTCGATCTGCGAATGGGCGATGGACGGCGATTCGCCATGGTCGAAACCGGATAGAGTCGCTGTTTCGGTCGCCGAGCAGGCCAAGATTCTGGCGACCGCCGGTGTCGATCTGTTGGCGCTCGAAATGTGCCAGGAGCCCGAGTTCTCCGTCCCCGCGATTCAGGCTGCGATGGAGACCGGCCTGCCCGTATGGATCGGCGTCAGTTGCCAGAGCCGGCCGAACGTCGCGATGCTGCCCGTCTTCGATTACGCGGACCGCAGTTTCGAGCATCTGGTGGGCGCTATCGCAACGCTGGAACCGGAAGCCGTCAACATCATGCATTCGCCGGTGCCCGACGTTCCCATCGCGCTCGATCTGTTACGCACGGTGTGGGACGGCCCGGTCGGGGTTTATCCCGAGTCGGGCTATTTCACGAATCCGAACTGGCAGTTCGTGGATATTATCGATCCGGCGGACTTGACGCGCGCGGCGGAGACGTGGCTGGCGCGCGGCGTACGCCTGCTGGGCGGCTGCTGCGGTCTCGGCCCGGACCATGTCCGGGCGCTGGCGTCGGTTGCGGCTTCGGCCTGAAAGCCGCCGCCGCAACTGACGCTCAGCGGGTCGGGACGGGCGTTTCGCCGGAGTAGTCGTAGAAACCGCGGCCGACCTTGCGGCCGAGCCAGCCCGCCTCGACATATTTCACCAGCAGCGGACACGGCCTGTACTTGGTATCGGCAAGGCCATCGTGCAGCACCTGCATGACCGCAAGGCAAATATCGAGACCGATGAAGTCGGCGAGTTCCAGCGGTCCCATCGGGTGGTGGGTGCCGAGTTTCATGGCGGTGTCGATGGAATCGACCGATCCGACGCCTTCGTAAAGCGTGTAGATCGCTTCGTTGATCATCGGCAACAGGATCCGGTTGACGATGAACGCCGGGAAGTCCTCGGCGCTGACGGCCTTCTTGCCGAGCTTCTCGGCGAGCGCACGAATTGTGCTGAAGGTCTCTTCCTCGGTGGCGATGCCACGGATCAGTTCGACCAGCTCCATGCGCGGAACCGGGTTCATGAAATGCATGCCGACGAACTTGCCCGGGCGGTCGGTGTACGACGCGAGGCGGGTAATCGAGATCGACGATGTGTTGGACGCGATCAGGGTGTCCTCGGAGACCACCGGACAGACCGACTGCAGGATCTCCTTCTTTACGGCTTCGTCCTCCGTCGCCGCTTCGATCACCAGATCGCAACCTTTGAGGCCGTCAAGAGACGTACCGCTGGCGATTCGCGAGAGCGAGGGCTCGATGATGCTGTCTTCGACCAGACCCTTCGCCGCCATGCGTTCGAAATCCGACCGGATCTTGTCGATACCCCGGTTCAGATTGTCTTCCGAAATGTCTGCCAGGTACACGTCGAAACCCTGCTGGGCACAGACATGGGTGATGCCGCTGCCCATCTGGCCGGCACCGATAACACCGATTTTTTGTATATTCTGAGACATCAGCGTACCGCTGCTCCTTTGAAAAACCTTATGAATTCAAGGTTTCCTTGTTATTTCGCAGTTGCACAATAATGTTGGCCCCTAGGGGTGTCAACGGCCCTTGAGCCGTCACAAATGGCACCCTGAAAGGACTGTTGCAGCGCGGCTAGAGCCGGTCATGGCTTGGGCGACGCACAAAGCGCTCCCGTCTCGACACGGTCCGGTCGGGTCGGCTCAGGCGCCGGCGTTCTCGCCGGGCTGCCATAGGACATCGTCGGCGCCGTCGTCGTTCAGGTGGCGCGCCAGCACGAAAAGATGATCGGAGAGCCGGTTGATGTAGCGAACCGCGGCATCGTTCACCGGTTCAACCTCCGCGAGCGCGGTCATCAGACGTTCGGCGCGCCGAACGACGCACCGGGCCAGATGAAGCTGGGCCGATGCGGCCGATCCACCAGGCAAAATGAATGATTTGAGCGGCTGCAACCGGGCGTTCATGGCGTCGATCTCGCTTTCGAGGCGGTCGACCTGATTATCGGCAATGCGCAGGGCTCCGTTGCGGCGTTCGCCGCCTTCCGGCGTGCAGAGATCGGCGCCGAGGTCGAACAGATCGTTTTGAATGCGCGCCAGCATGGCGTCCGCCTCGCCGTCAGTATGCAGCCGGGCGATGCCGATGACGCTGTTGGCCTCGTCTGCGGTGCCGTACGCTGCGACGCGCAGATCGTGTTTGGCGACACGCGCGCCGCTGCCGAGCGATGTCTCGCCCTTGTCGCCGCCGCGCGTGTAGATCTTGCTCAGCGTTACCATGCAGGGATACTCCCGTGTGTCGCCGTCGAATCCGTTCAGTCGGGCGGCGCGATGGCCAGCCAGGTTATCAGCCCGAAGATAGCCAGCGCGATACCTTGGAACAGAACCCGAAGACGCATCAGCTTGTTCGAATTCTTCTGATAGAACTTGCCGTTCACCGCGAACGACACCACGCCCACGACCAGCACGACGAGGGTCGCGAACATGGCGAAGCCGAGCAGCACGGGCAAAAAGGAATCCATGGGCTCCATATAATGGCCGGCGCGACGATCGCCAAGGTCCGTCGTGAAACTAAGACTCTGACCTTAGTTCAGGTCGAGCCGGCTGTCCGGCGTCTTCACCCCGGGCATGAGACGCCCGTTTTCGTCTGTTTCGTCGGGATCCCAGGACACCACACGGTTACGGCCGAGACGCTTCGCCTCGTAGAGGCGCAGGTCGGCGCGGTGCAACAAAACATCCAAATCCGTGTCGGATTCCAGATCCTTGACCGCGGCGACACCGATCGAAACCGAAAATCGGACCGGCATCGTCGTTTCTTTTGCGGTCAGTGACGTATTCGACAGCATCTCGCGCAGTTTTTCGGCAACCGCGACAGCTTCGGTCTTGTTGGTTTCTGGCAGGATGGCGGCAAACTCCTCGCCACCGATACGCGCGAAGATATCGGTTTGCCGAAGTTTTTCCGTGCAGATGCTGGTCATGGTGCGGAGCACATCGTCGCCGGTCGCGTGACCGAACGTGTCGTTGAGCTTCTTGAAGTGATCGAGATCCAGAATCATCACGCTCAAATCGCCACCGTAGCGGCGGGCGCGGGCGAACTCGTTACGGCCGGCAGACTCGAAACTCCTTCGGTTCAGGATACCAGTCAGGGGATCGGTCGTGGCCTGGTTGACCAGGCTGCGACGCTGGTCGTTGAGCCGGCGGAATAGCGGATAAAAAACGAAAGCGCCGACGGCGATGAGGCCGGCGAGGATGCTGCCGTGGAAAACCTTGAGCATGAACTGCATGCGTGTCTGTTGTGCGCCGAGTTCTTCCACCAGACGGTCGTCCGTTTGACGGAGCTGGCGGATGAGGTCGGCTGCCGGTTCACCGGTCAGCACGCGCAACGATGTTGGCGGCCATTCGGCAGCGCCGGCCGTGGCCGCGGTTAGAAAGGCGGTTAGCGCTTCGACGTGCGAGCGAATGCGGCCGGCCGTCGAGTCTGGGCCATCGAAGCGAACCGAGGCGAGAAGGTCGCGTGTCGAATCCGGCGTTTTCGCGTTGTTGCGGGCATCGACAAAGCGTTGCTCGTTGGTTTGCAGCCGGTTGCGCAACCGTTCGAGCATGGCAAGGGTTTGCTCATCGGCACTGGCGGGCGTTCGCACGGCGAGCCGCGTCACGGCCTCACGCGCGACCCGGGCGTCATCGTATTGGTGCGATGCTGCATGCAACAGCGCGCGGATGCTTTTTTGCTCTTCCGTTATTCGGTCGAGCAGGAGAAAGGACGCGACCACGAGAACGCCGACGAACGCCAGCGCGCCCGTGTAGATCGGCAAATACTCCTCGTGACCAATAAACTGCCGCTTGGTCATGGTTGTACCCCTCGCTCCCCCCGAAGGTTGGGATGGACGGAGTATAGCCCGATCCGAAATGCCGAATCCATGAGGCCATTCACTTACACAAAGTTCAGAGCGGCACGACCGGCGCAGCGCGTGGATGTTTAGCGGCGTGTCAACGCCATGGCGGCGCCGGTGCCGATCAGTAGCGCGCCGCTGATGCGGTTGCGCATGCGACCGCGCCGTTCGCCCGTCAACCAGGGTCGCAAACGCCCGCACAGCGTTGCCCAGAGAGCGTCAACCGCCGTCGCAACAACCAGAAACGTGATGCTGAGAACGGCGATCTGCGGGCCGGCGGCGAGCGCCGGATCCATGAACTGTGGAAAGAACGCGGCATAGAACACCAGGGTCTTCGGGTTGGTGACGCCGATCACGAAACCCTGGAGGAAACTGACGGACTGTTTCGTCCCCGTCGTTGCATCGGCGAGTTCGGCCGGCGCTGCGCGCCATGTCTTGATGCCCATCCACACGAGGTATGCCGCGCCCGCCCAGCGTATCCAGTCAAACCAGTCGGACAGGAACGCCAGCATCCATGTCATGCCGAGACCGCCCATGGCGAACAGGATCGCCGTTCCGGAGGCGGTGCCCAGCAGGGTGCGGAGACCCTGCGCCGTACCGTGGGCCAGGCTGTTGGCGACGACCAGCATAACGATTGGTCCGGGAATCGCGGCGAGGACCGCAGAGGCGACGGCGAAGGCCAACCAGAGATTGAGATCGACAGGCATCGGATTCCCTCATGATCGGATAATGTCGTGATCCAGCCGACGTAGCACTACAGGGCCGATGGCGCCAGAGACATCCTTCGAACGTTACCCGGACGAAACATAGGTGTTGTACGTCCGCTCGAAACTCATGAAGGCGGGCGGATTGGTTTGCAGGGCCGGATGCGGGCGGCCGGGGCGCCACTCCGTCAACTCCTCGCAACTGTAGGCGATGCCGTCGCACAGTGTGGCCAACTGGGGGCTCTCGACGGCGGCTTCCGCCTTGAGCGCCGCGGTCGCGCATTGATCGGCCAAAGCCTGCTCGAAATCCGGCGCAGCGTCGGACGTTTCGGCAATACGGATCGGCGGGTAACGGCCGGGCGCCGGGGTTACGTCCTCGCGCGCAAAAAAACGGACGAGGTGCGTCATGTGCATCATCGCGGCGCCGCTCGTCGCCCAGGATCCGTCCGCGGCATCGTTGTCGCCGGCTTGACGGTGCATCAGGGCATGGATCATCGATAGCTCCAACGAGGCCAGCAGGTGGGCGACCAGTTCGTCGATTTCGGGTACGGGCCGTTCGACGGCCGGGCCGGATTCTGCGTTCTTCTCCAATTCATCGGCGAGCCAGACGCCGTAGGCGGTGCGGGGCGCCCGGGCAGTTGCGACGAGGCGTTCTTGCATGGCATCGGCCGGGACAACGTTGTCGAGCGCCTCGGCCATGCGGCGTTCCATGTCCTGTTCGGCGAGCAGCACGGCCTGACGCGCGCAGCCGGGCATGTAACGGTCGCCGCCGAGGCGGACCGGGATGCCCTCGCGGATCAGGTAATCCGCGATACGCATGGCATTGGGAAAATCAACATCGTCGATTTCGGCGATACGGGCCGCCGTTTCGGTGTCGCCGCCCGCGCGCAGCGAAAGAATGTGCGAGAACTGCTGATTGACCGCCGTCAGCTCACAGCGCAGCAACCGCAGCAACATCGTTTCCGGATCGGACATACGCCCCCCTGTGGTGGTTGTCCCGACGGGCAGCGGTCCCGCCGGGTGGGTCGTTCAACTCGGGAAGCGACGAATCAGACCCAGCGGAAAACCACGAAGGCCCAGACCAGAGCGATTCCCAACGGTCCCCAGAGCGGCGTCCCCATAATAGCAAGCCAGGCGAGGAAGATGTAAGCACTTCCGAGCAAGGTGATGAAAAGCCGGTCGCCCCGCGTGGTATCCAGTCCGAAGATGCCATGACGCGGACCGCCACCCGGCGAGCGTTTCTCCCACACCGCCATGCCGACGAGGCACGAGAAGATGAAAGCGAAAAACGCCGCCGTCGGCCAGGTCCATGCCATCCATGAGAGTCCCATCAGACCGTCTCCCTCATACCCGCCCGAGGGCGAAGCCCTTGGCGATGTAGTTGCGGACGAAGTAGATCACGAAGGCGCCCGGCACGATGGTCAGCGTGCCCGCTGCGGCCAGCAGACCGAGCTCATAGCCCGACGTGCTCGCCGTTCGGGTCATGGTCGCCGAGATCGGTTTCGCATCGACGGCCGTTAGCGTCTTCGCCAGCAGCAGTTCGACCCACGAGAACATGAAGCAAAAGAACATGGCGACGCCGATGCCGGCGGCAATGGTGGGGATGAAGATTTTCAGGAAGAATCCCCAGAACGAATGGCCGTCGACGTAGGCGGTCTCGTCCAGTTCCTTCGGCACGCCGGACATGAAACCCTCGAGGATCCAGACTGCCAGAGGAATGTTGAACAGCGTGTGGGCGAGAGCGACGGCGATGTGGGTGTCGAACAGGCCGACCGCGGAATAGAGTTGGAAGAACGGTAGCGCGAACACCGCCGGCGGCGCCATGCGGTTGGTCAGCAGCCAGAAGAACAGATGCTTGTCGCCGAGGAAGCGGTAGCGCGAGAACGCATACGCTGCCGGCAACGCCACGGCGACCGAGAGCACGGTGTTGAACGAAACGTACAAGAGCGAATTGACGTAGCCCATGTACCACGTCGGATCGGTGAAGATGACGCGGTAGTTCTCAAGGGTGAAGTCGTTCGGCCACAGCGTGAAAGCGCCGAGAATCTCGTTCGTCGATTTGAACGACATGTTGATGAGCCAATAGATCGGCAGCATCAGGAAAATGATGTAGAGCGTCGGGACGATCCAGCCGGTGCGTTTCATTGCGCGTTCTCCCTCACTGCTGCTCGTTCCGCATCATCAGGGTGTAGAACACCCAACTGACGAGGAGCACGATCAGGAAATAGATCAGCGACATGGCAGCGGCCGGGCCGAGGTCGAACTGGCCGAGCGCGATCTTGACCAGATCGATCGACAGCAGCGTCGTCGAGTTGCCGGGACCGCCGCCGGTCAGACCGACGATCTCGGTGTAGATCATGAAGCTGTCCATGAAGCGGAGCAGGATGGCGATGGTCAGCACGCGCTTCATCTTCGGCAGTTGGATATGCCGGAAGATGGCCCAGGCGCCGGCGCCGTCGATCTTGGCGGCCTGATAGTAGGCGTCCGGGATCGAGACCAGGCCGGCATACGCCAGCAGCACGACGAGCGACGTCCAGTGCCAGACATCCATCATGATCAGCGTGAACCAGGCGTCCCCGGGCTGACGCGTATAGTTGTAGTCGAAGCCGAGCGCATTCAGCCCGCGGCCCAGCAGGCCGATGTCGGGCAGCGAGAAGATGTTCCACATGGCGCCGACCACGTTCCAGGGGATCAGCAACGGCAAGGCCATGAGGACGAGACAGACCGGCACCCAGAATCCCTTGCGCGGCATGGTCAGCGCGATGGCGACGCCGAGCGGCACCTCGATCGCCAGGATGGTGCCGGTGAAGATGATCTGGCGCATCAGCGAATCGTGGAACCGTTCGGAATGCAGGACTTCCTCGAACCACAGTACCCCGGCCCAGAAGAACGTGTTGTCGCCGAAGGTCTCCTGAACCGAGTAGTTGACGACCGTCATCAACGGAATGATCGCATTGAACGCGACCAGCACGACGACCGGTACGACGAACAGCCAGGCTTTCTGGTTTTCGGTCTTGTTCATGCCGACGTTCCCCGGTCGTTGCCGGCGATCCAGCCGCCCTCGTAAACCCGTGTGAAATCGGGATCGAACCCGAGCATCGCGCTGCCGCTCGGAATTTCGCCGCCTTCCGCCACCAGAAGCTTGATGACGCCGCTATCGTGCTCGGCGTCGACGATCCGGTGACGGCCGGCATCGCTGACCTTGGTGACGCGCACGGGCAGGCCGTTTTCGGCAAAACGGACGAACTCCGGACGAACGCCGAGTTCGAGATCGCGCCCGCCGGAGCAATCGCCGGCATTTTCGGTATCGATTTCGACGCCGTTGACCCGCGCCTTGCCGTTGCTCACGTCGCACGGCATCACGTTCATGCCGGGCGAGCCGATGAAATGGCCGACAAAGGTGTGCTGCGGGCGTTCGAACAGTTCGATCGGGGTGCCGATCTGGACGACCTCGCCGAGGTTCATGACCACGACCTTGTCGGCGATGGTCAACGCTTCGGTCTGGTCGTGGGTCACGTAGATCATGGTGACCTTGATGCGCTGATGCAGTTCCTTGAGCTTGGAGCGCAGCTGCCATTTGAGATGCGGATCGATCACCGTCAGCGGTTCGTCGAACATGATGACATTGACGTCGGTGCGCACCAGACCGCGGCCGAGCGAGATCTTCTGCTTGCCGTCGGCGGTCAGGCCGGCGGCGCGGGTCTGGAGGGTGTCGGTCAGATCGGTAAGCTCGGCGATTTCGCGGACGCGCTTGTCGACCTCGGTTTCCGGGACGCCCCGGTTCCTCAGCGGGAACGCGAGGTTGTCGTAAACGGTCATGGTGTCGTAGACGACCGGGAACTGGAATACCTGGGCGATGTGGCGCTGGTCCGGCGGTAGCGCGGTCACGTCCTCGCCGTCGAACAGCACGCGGCCGTGGCTCGGCTGTAGAAGACCGGAGATGATGTTCAGGAGCGTCGTCTTGCCGCAGCCCGACGGGCCGAGCAGGGCATAGGCGCCGCCGTCGTCCCATTCGACGTCGAGCTGTTTCAGCGCCCAGTCTTCGTCGGATGCCGGGTCGGGCATGTAACTGTGTCGCAGATCGTCGAGAGTGATCTTGGCCATGTCCGCTACGCTCCCCGCGCCGTGGCGGCGTCGATACGCCGGCCATCCGCTTCGAAATAGAATGCTTCGCCGATGTCGGCGTAAAGCCGCGCCGTTTCGCCGACGCCGAAGGAATGGATGCCGTGCGCCTGCGAAACCCAGGGAATGTCGTTCATCTGGAAATGGACCACGCTTTCGGAGCCGCTCAGTTCGGTGACCAAAACACGGCCTTCAATTTCAATCACGTTGCCGCTTTCGCCCGATTTGACCGGCGTCACGTGATGCGGGCGAATCCCGAGGGTGTAGTCGCCGTCGGGCAGATTTTCGAGGCCGCCCGGCGCCGGCCAGCGCGCCGCATCGCCGAGGAGGACGTCGCCACCCGATTTGCGGACCGGCGCGACGTTGATCGGCGGATCGGAAAAGACCTGGGCGCTGATCAGATCGTTCGGGCTGCGATAAAGGGTGCCGGTCGGGCCGAACTGGGTCACGCGCCCCTCCATCAAAGTCGCCGTGTTGCCGCCGAACAGGAGCGCCTCGGTCGGTTCGGTCGTCGCGTAGACGACGATGCAGTCACGGTCGGCGAACAGGCGCGGCAGTTCGTCGCGCAATTCCTCGCGCAGTTTGAAATCGAGATTGGCCAGCGGCTCGTCGAGGAGGACGAGATCGGAATCCTTGACCAGCGCGCGCGCCATTGCGGTGCGTTGCTGCTGGCCGCCGGAGAGCTCCGCCGGTCGCCGGTCGAGCATAGGCGAGAGCTTGAGGATTTCCGCCATGCGCCCGACGCGCTGCTTGATCTCTGGGTCGGGCAGCCGTGCGACACGAAGCGGCGAGGCGATGTTCTCGAACACCGTATAATTGGGGTAGTTGATGAACTGCTGATAGACCATCGACACGTTGCGTTTCTGCACCGAAACGCCGGTCACGTCGTGACCCGCGAACCGGACTTCGCCGCCGCTCGGCCGGTCGATCCCGGCCATGAGCTGCATCAGCGTCGTTTTGCCGGCCAACGTGGTGCCGAGGAGAATGTTGAAGCTGCCGGCTTCGAGTGTCAGGTCGGTCGGATAGATGTGGGTTTCCGCACCGACGGTCTTGGTGATCGATCGCAATTCGAGAGCCATGGTCGAGCCAGTTTAGCGTGGTATTGCGGGCCGGTCGTGCGCTTCATCGCAGGAACCGGAAAAAAGACGGGCCGGGATCGCTCTCGAAAGATCGTCCCGGCCCGGGTCAGTGCCTGGTCGAGCGCCGGTTACTGCGCCCAGCGCTTGACCAGTTCGTCGTAGGAGACAGTTTCGCCTTGCGGCTTCTCGTTGACCTTCGCCTTGGCGCCGCCCTTGCCGATCCAGGCGGACGCGTCCTTCTCTTCATTCAGACGCGGGCCGCAGCCGCCATAGGTGCCGTTGGCCTCGTCGGCGCGCTGCATGCGGGCCATGACCTGGTCCATCTCGCCGGCCAGACGGTCCATCGCCTGCTGCGGGGTGAAGGCGCCCGAGTTGACGTCGCCGATCTGCTGCCACCAGAGCTGGGCCAGCTTCGGATAGTCAGGCACGTTGACGCCGGTCGGGGTCCACAGGACGCGGTCGGGGGAGCGATAGAACTCGACCAGCCCGCCGAGATTCGGCGCGCGGTCGGTAAAGCTCTGATGCCGGACCGTGGAATCGCGGATGAAGGTCAGGCCGACGTGGCTTTTCTTGACGTCCACCGTCTTGGAGACGACGAACTGGGCATACAGCCAGGCGGCCTTGCGGCGGTCGACAGGTGTCGACTTGAACAGCGTCCACGAGCCCGCATCCTGATAACCGAGCTTCTGGCCTTCTTCCCAGTACGGTCCGTGCGGCGACGGTGCCATCCGCCACAGCGGCTTGCCGCTGTCGTCGACGGTGTTGTTGCCGTCGCTTTTCGGCGCGACCATCGAGGCGGTGAACGCCGTGTACCAGAAGATCTGCTGTGCGACGTTGCCCTGGCTGAGCGCCGGCAACGACTGATAGAAGTCGTAGTCGGCCGCGCCCGGAGGTGCGTACTGCCGTAGCCATTCGTCCCACTTGCGGATGGCGTAGACGGCCGCCGGGCCGTTGGTGCCGCCGCCGCGGGTCACCGAGGCGCCCGCCGGATTGCAGGAGTCGGCCTCCATGCGGATGCCCCACTCGTCGATCGGGCGGCCGTTCGGCAGCCCCGTCGAGCCGGCGCCGGCCATCGAAAGCCAGGCGTCGGTCATGCGCCAGCCGAGATCGGGCGCGCGCTTGCCGTAGTCCATATGGCCGTAGACGCGGACACCGTCGATTTCCTTGACGTGAACCGAGAAGAACTCGGCGATGTCCTCGTAGGCCGACCAGTTGACCGGCACGCCGAGGTCGTAGCCGTACATGTCCTTGAACTTTTTCTGCAGGTCGGCCCGGTCGAACCAGTCCTTGCGGAACCAGTAGAGGTTGGCGAACTGCTGGTCGGGAAGCTGGTAGAGCTTGCCGTCCGGACCCGTCGTGAACGATGCGCCCATGAAGTCGGCGACGTCGAGCATCGGGTTGGTCACGTCGGCGCCTTCGCCGGCCATCCAGTCGCTGAGGTTGACGGCGAGCTGCAGGCGCGAGTGCGTGCCGATCAGATCGGAGTCGTTGATGTAAGCGTCATAGAGGTTGCGGTTGGTCTGCATCTGGGTTTGCACCGCCTGCACGACCTCGCCTTCGCCGAGCAGCTGGTGGTTGACCTTGATGCCGGTGATTTCCTCGAACGCCTTGGTCAGGGTCTTGGATTCGTAGGTGTGCGTCGGGATGGTTTCCGAGAGCACGTTGATTTCCATGCCCTGGAACGGCTCGGCCGCCTTGATGAACCACTCCATCTCCTTCATCTGATCCGCCTTCGACAATGTCGAGGGCTGGAACTCGTCGTTCACCCAACGCTCGGCGGCGGCCATATCGGCCCATGCCGGCGCGGCAAACGCCGTGACCGCACCCAGTGCGATCGCGGCCATCCATTGGTTTTTCATTATATGCCTCCCAAAGAACTGAAACTCGAAACCGATGTACTATGATGTGAAAGAAAACGAAGGTCAATCGAAAACGCCCGGCTTGCCCCCCGTTCGCGCCTGGCGTATGCCTATTTCATGGATACCGACCTGACCATGCCGCCGGCCAGCCCGTTCGACAGCGATCCGCTGCCGCCCCGGCTGATGGATATCGTTGCCAGCGCCCGTCAGACCGGCCGCGTGACCGTCGAAGCGCTGGCGCGCGAATTCAATGTCACGCCGCAAACCATCCGCAAGGACCTCAACGACCTGTGCGACCGCGGCCATTTGCAGCGGGTTCACGGCGGCGCCGTTATCGCTTCGGGGCTGACCAATCTGGCCTATGCGGCACGGCGCCAACTGGCCGCCGACGCGAAGCGGCGGATCGGCGAAACCGTGGCGTCGCTGATCCCCAACAATGCCTCGATCCTGATCAATATCGGGACCACGACGGAACAGGTCGCAATGGCTTTGCGGGCCAAGCGCGATATCATGGTGATCACGAATAATATCAATGTTGTCAATATATTGGCCGGGTACGGCGATATCGATGTGGTTGTCGCGCCGGGAACCTTCAGGCATGCCGACGGCGGCGTCGTCGGCGAAGCCGCCGCCGACTTCATTCGTCAGTTCAAGGTCGATTTTTCGGTTATCGGCGCCTCGGCCATCGATGCCGACGGCTCGTTGCTCGATTTCGACTATCAGGAGGTCAAGGTCGCGCGGGCCATCATCGAGAACAGCCGTCATACGATTCTCGCCGCCGACGCCATGAAGCTGGAGCGCGCGGCGCCTGTACGGATCGCCCACGTCTCCCAGGTCGACACGTTTGTCACGGACCGGTCCTTGCCGCCGCATCTCGCCGGCATCTGTACTGACCACGAGGTCGCGGTTCAGGTTTGCGATCCCTGAGGGGGTCCGGCGGTATAATTCCACAGTGGATCGACGCCCGTCTTTACTCGCCCGACGAGAATCACGCCTGCCTGAAAAGTTCTTTGTAGTTTCGTTTTTTTTCGTTTACCGTCGATTTTCGTTCGCGCGGCAACGATCGCGCGGTGAGTTGGCAGGAGTCCCGCGTGTTCGATCTGGCGGTCATCGGTGGCGGTGTGAACGGCTGCGGTATTGCGCGCGATGCCGCCGGCCGGGGTCTGCGCGTTCTGCTCGTCGAAAAGAACGATCTTGCGAGCGGCACGTCATCGGCCTCGACCAAACTGGTGCATGGCGGACTTCGCTATCTCGAGCATCATGAGTTCCGGCTGGTTCGCGAGTCGCTGCTCGAGCGCGAAGTGCTGCTCCGCATGGCGCCGCACATCATCTGGCCGATGCGCTTCGTGCTGCCGCATCACCGCGGTCTCAGGCCGGCATGGCTGATCCGCCTCGGACTGTTCCTCTACGATCATCTCGGCGGCCGCGAGCTGTTGCCCGGTTGCAGCAGCGTCGACCTGCGCTCGGGCGTTGTCGGCGAGGCGTTGAAGGACGAATACCGGCGCGGCTTCGAATATTCGGATTGCTGGGTCGACGATGCCCGGTTGGTCGTTCTCAATGCCCGCGATGCCGCGGCCCGCGGGGCCGACATCCGGACGCGGACAGCGTTGACGGCAGCCGAACCGGTCGACGGCCAGTGGCGGCTATCGCTCGAGGGCACGGACCGGGCGTGCACGTCCCAGGTGACGGCGCGGGCGGTGGTCAATGCCGCGGGGCCCTGGGTCGGCGACGTCCTGCACCGGCGAATCGGCGCCAACTACTCGGCCAGCGTCCGGCTGGTGCGCGGCAGCCATATCATCGTCCCCCGGCTGACGGCGCACGACCGCGCCTACATCTTTCAGAACAGTGACGGGCGGATCGTTTTCGCCATTCCCTACGAGAACGATTTTACTCTGATCGGCACGACCGACGTCGATGTCGGCGACGATCCGGCGGCCGCCAAGATCTCCGATGAAGAAATCCGCTACCTTTGCGACGCGGTCGGCGGTTACTTCCGCCAAGCCGTTTCGCCCGACGATATCGTTCATACGTATGCCGGTATCCGCCCGCTCTACGACGAAGGCGGCGGCAAGACGTCGGCGCAGCAGGCGACGCGGGATTACGTTCTGGATTATCACGGCCATCCGGCGCCGCTGCTCAATGTCTTCGGCGGCAAGATCACGACGTATCGGCGTCTCGCCGAGGAAGCGCTCGAACGCTTCGGGCCGGTATTCCCCGATATCGGTCCTGCATGGACCCGGGGCGCGACCCTGCCCGGCGGCGGCATGCCGGTCGGCGGCCATGATACATTGGCGGCCGAACTGTGCGCGGCCTGCGACGGATTGCCGCCGGAAACCGCGGCGCGATGGGCGCGGACATATGGTACCGATGCCCGCGACATTTCCGGCGATGCGCCGAATGCCGACGCCCTCGGCGAGGATTTCGGCGCCGGGTTGCGGGCCCGCGAGGTGGATTTCCTGATGGCGCGTGAGTACGCTCGCACGGCCGAAGACATCGTATGGCGCCGGACCAAACTCGGCCTGCGCCTCGATGCCGGCGAGATCGGACGGCTCGACGACTGGATGAAGGAACATGACAGACAATAACGGCGGCTACGTCCTGGCCATCGATCAGGGGACGACATCGTCGCGGACCATCCTGTTCGACGGCGACTGCCGTGTCGTATCGGTTGGTCAGCAGGAGTTCGAGCAGCACTTCCCGAACTCCGGTTGGGTCGAACACGAACCCGAGGACATCTGGCAAACAACCGTTGCCACCTGTCGCGAAGCCATGGAGAAGGCGGGCGCGACCGCTGCCGATATCGCTGCGATCGGCATCACCAATCAGCGCGAGACCACCGTGGTCTGGGACCGCCAGACCGGCAAGGCCATTCACCGCGCCATCGTCTGGCAGGACCGCCGAACGGCAGAGACGTGTCAGGCGCTCAAGAAGGCCGGCCACGAGGCCGACGTCACGGCAAAAACCGGACTGCTGCTCGATCCCTATTTCTCCGGCACCAAGGTCGCGTGGATTCTCGATCATGTCGACGGCGCACGGGATGCAGCGGCGCGCGGCGACCTCGCCTTCGGCACCGTCGACAGTTTTCTTCTCTGGCGCCTGACCGGCGGCAAGGTGCATGCGACCGACGCGACCAACGCCAGCCGGACGCTGCTCTACGACATTCGCCAGGGCCGCTGGCGCGGTTCGCTCTGCGATCTGATCCGCGTGCCGAAAGAGGTGCTGCCGGCGGTCATGGATTCGGCGGCCGATTTCGGCGAAACCGATCCCGAGATCTTCGGCGGCGCCATTCGCATCGCCGGCATTGCCGGCGACCAGCAAGCGGCGACCGTCGGCCAGGCTTGCTTCGAGCCGGGCATGCTGAAATCGACCTATGGCACCGGCTGCTTTGCGCTGCTGAACACCGGCGAGAAAGCCGTTCAATCGAAGAACCGCTTGTTGACGACGATCGCCTATCAACTCGACGGCAAGCCCACATACGCGCTGGAAGGCTCGATCTTCGTCGCCGGCGCCGCGGTCCAGTGGTTGCGCGACGGCCTGAGTATCATCGACGATGCGGCCCAGTCGGGCGGCCTTGCGGACGACGCCGATCCGCATCAGTCGGTCTATCTGGTGCCGGCTTTCGTCGGTCTCGGCGCACCTTATTGGGATGCCGACTGCCGTGGTGCGATCTACGGATTGACCCGCGGTACCGGCCGGGCCGAGCTTGCCCGCGCGGCGCTGGAATCCGTTTGTTATCAGACCCGCGACCTGCTGGAAGCCATGCAGGGCGATTGGGGCGCGGCGCGCCAGACCGTGCTACGCGTTGATGGCGGCATGGTCGCGTCGGACTGGACCATGCAGCGGCTCGCCGACACCCTGGCCGCACCGGTCGACCGGCCGCACGTGCTGGAAACCACGGCGCTCGGCGCGGCATATCTCGCCGGTATGCGGACCGGGGTTTATCCGGCGCCGGACGAGTTCGCGAAAACGTGGGCGCTTGAACGCCGCTTCGAACCGGTCATGGATACGACGGCGCGCGAAGCCGGGTACGCCGGCTGGAAGGACGCGATTTCACGTACGCTGGTCGGCAATCGAAGGTAAAGCTTCGATATCGATGGTGTAGACCGTCACTGCCTCGCGTTGACCGCGCACGTCCAGCTGTCCCACCCTTCGAAGGGCAAATGACTTGACCTGCGAGGCGGTCGACTCGGTGATCAACAGGTCCGTGCCTGTCTTCTTGTTCATGGCCTCGACCCGCGCCGCGAGATTCACGGCGTCGCCGTGAACCGTATACGTCAGCCGGCCCTCCGCACCGACGGCGCCGGCGACGACATTGCCGGAGTTGATCCCGATGCGACAGCGGACGCGCTCGCCTACAAACGTCCGTCGCGTGGACTCGGTCAACATGCGGGCCGCGGCTCGGCATGCCCGTTCCGCGTGGTCGGCGGCCTCGATCGGTGTGTTGAAGATCGCCAGGATGGCGTCGCCCTGGAATTGGGTAATGACGCCGCCCTCGTTTTCGATGATCTCCGTCATCGCCGAGAAGAAGGCATTCAGAAACTCGACTGTCCGGCTCGGGCCCAACGTCTCGGTCATTGCGGTGAATCCGGCGATGTCGCTGAACAGGATGGTCACTTCGGCCTCGACGGGTTTGAGACTGCCGTCGTCCCTGAGCAACTGTTCGGCGATCGATTCCGGCACGTAACGGCCGAGCGTGCGGCGGATTACCTCGCGCTCGGCAAGGCCTGCGACCATGCCTTCGAAAGATGAGATAGCACTGTTCAATTCCGTTATGCGGCTGGTCGGCAAGGCGCCGACCTGGTCGAATTGCCCGGTTTCGACCGTGGCCGATGCCTCCGCCAGTGCTCGAATTGGCCGACCGATTGCCTTGGCGACAAAAAGCCCGAGAACCAGTGCAACAAGAATGACGGCAACGCCGGCGAACAGCGCCGCCTTCAATCGTTCGACCGTCGCATCCTCGGCGTCCGCATCGAAATAGGCCCCGACGGTCCACGGTCGCGGTCCGTAATCCGTGATTGTCCGGTAGACGAAAACGAACTGCCGGTCACCGATATCGGCAGCCACCGCGGCGAAATTCTTACCCTTGTCGACCATCACGAGATCTTGATACTCGGCATCCCATATTCGTTCGAGGATGGAGTCGCCGAGTTCGGCGATCGGAACGAGCGCGGATTGTCCGCTGTAGATCGAACTGGCCGACGGCAGTGCCTCGGCATCGATCGGTCGCCAATCTATCATCAGCGGATGCGCAAGAACGTCGGTCTCGCCGACCAGTACGAACGTTTTCTCGTCAATGGTCGTCAGATGCCGGGACAGGTCCGAAACAAGCACCGTGAACACGAGATAGCCCAAGTAACCCCGAGCACTACGAAGCGGTACCTCGTAGACGATGGCGGCGCTGTCCAGCGAGGAGATCCATATCGGCGGTCCCCACTCGGGCGTGTGGTCCTCATGGCCCTGCAGGACCCAGTTCATGACGCCGGGACGGTCGGACCAATCCTCGCGCAACATGCCGTCGGTGCCGTGCGACCAGCCGTGAAACTGACCGTCGACGGTGATCACGGCCACAGCTCCGGCCTCGGGTGTCGAGGCCAGTACGGTCCTGAAGAAGAAATCGGTTCGGGCCGAACTCGACGGTCCGACAAGCACGGTACCGTCCGCAATGCGTTCGGCAACCCAGTGGGCTTGCAATTCGACCGGTCTCAATCGACCGTCGATTTCATCGACCATCCAGTCGACGAAGCCTTCAATGTTCTCGCTGAGAAGCTCCCGAGTATTCTGAAAACCCGCCGCGAGGCCGAGGTAGAGCGCCGATCCGATACCGATCGCCGTCAGTCCGCAAAAACCTGCGAGCAGAATCGAGCGTATCGAAACGGAGAATGCGGCCTTCATCGTGCGAACGTTGCCTTTGCGCCGGTTGGCGTCGGTCAGACGACCGGATAGACCTGACCGGTTTGCGCGCCCTCGACGCTTTTGGCGTAGGCGCGGGCGACGATGTCGTCGTCGACCGGCACCACGCCCGGGAAGTAGTCGAAGTACGTGTCGTATGACGAAGTCAGCACCGTCGCGCTGACCGCGTTGATGCGGTGTCCGTCCGCAAGTTCGATCGCCGCCGCCTTGACGAACGACTCGACGGCGCCGTTGGCGACAGACGCGCACGATCCCAAGCGGATCGGATCGTCGGCGAGCACGCCGGCGGTCAGGGTGAACGACCCGCCGGGGTTCATGTGTTCGATGCCGTGACGGATGAGGTTGATCTGGCCCAGCACCTTGTTCATGAGACCGAAGGCATAGTCGTCTGCCGTCATCTCGGCGAGGGGCTTGAACACGACGCTGCCGGCACAGCTGACGACCGCGTCGAACGGCGCGGCGGTTTTCAGGCCGGCTTCGATGGACGCCTCGTCGCCGAGGTCGATATCGACATCCGCAGCCGACCGGCTCGCGGTGACGATGTCGTGGCGTTTCGATAACTCCGCCGTAACGGCTTGGCCGACGGTGCCCGATGCGCCGACGATGACGATTTTCATGGGTGGCACCTCCCGTTTCGCGAACGATAACCGGCCATGACCGGATCGGCCAGCAAAGCTGCTAGCGTGTATCTTTGCCCGCCTGATGACCTATGTCGATGGTGCACTGGAACGCGGACCGTTTGGCTGATACAGACATGTTAAAAGCCTGTACGCATTTTTCGGTATGTCGCCGAGGTTCTGGACGGCTGCGGGGGTTCCATGTCCTTAAATATCGACGACTGGCGCGCAGCACGTCGCGCTGAATTGATCGAGGCGCGCCTCGATACGCCGGTTGCCGAACGGTCGGCACTCGCCGGTCGGATTGCAGATGAACTCGATGAACTGATCCCGGCGACACAACAAACATTGGTCAGTATCTACTGGCCTTTCCGGGGCGAGCCGGATCTTCGCGAATGGATGGGGGCCATGTACGATCGGGGCGCCAGGATAGCGCTGCCCGTCGTTGTCAAGAAAGGGCGGCCGCTGATCTTCCGGGAATGGACACCCGATGTCCGCATGGAGCGGGGTGTGTGGAACATTCCGATCCCGTCGGAGGGACCCGAGGTCATCCCCAATGTGACCATCGCACCGCTGGTTGGGTTTGATGCGGGATGCTATCGCCTGGGTTATGGCGGTGGATTCTTCGACCGCACACTGGCGGGGATGGAGAAACGACCGCGCGTTATCGGTATCGGCAGCCCTGCGGCCGAACTGCCGACGATTCACCCGCAACCGCACGACATTCCAATGGATGTCATCGTGACGGGTGACGGCAGGACAATGGTGCGCGGCCAATGACCGATATTTTACACACGCGGCTCTGCGATTTGCTGGGTTGCCGGTATCCGATTATCCAGGCCGGGATGGGCGGTGTCGCGCGTTCCGAATTGGCGGCGGCGGTATCCGCAGCCGGCGGATTCGGGTGTCTCGGTATGGTTCGGGAACCGCCGGACCTGATCGCCCGCGAGATCGACGCCGTGCGCAAACGAACCGATCGGCCGTTTGCCGTCAATCTGATTCCCTGCGCCACCAAGCCGGATTTGTTCGATGCCGAGATGACGGTCTGCGAGAACATGGGTGTCGGTGCGGTGGTGTTCTTCTGGGATGTCGATCCGGACGCAATCGGTCGGGCCAAATCAGCCGGCATGACGGTAATTTATCAGGTTGGCTCCGCCGCCGATGCAATTGCAGCCGTTGATGCAGGGGCCGACGCGATCGTCGCACAGGGTGTCGAAGCGGGCGGTCACGTCCGCGGCGAGGTGACGTCGCTTGTGCTGCTTCCGCTGGTCGCCGCCGCTGTTGATGTCCCCGTGGCGGGATGCGGCGGCTTTGCAACGGGTTCCGGTCTGGCGGCGGCGCTTGCTCTCGGTGCGGACGGCATTCATTGCGGCACGGCCTTCCTGGCGACACGGGAATCCTTCGCCCACGACATTCACAAACAGGTCGTCCTCGATGCGGATGCAGAGAACACGGTGCACACCGATGCCTACATCATCAACTGGCCGAAGGGTTCGCCGGTTCGCGTTATCGCGAACGAAATGACTGGCGGTCTGGGTCACGACTTGTTCGGCCACGATCCCGATCGGATCGACCGTGTGCAGATCGCCGAAGAAGACGGCCGGCCGATATATCTTTGGAGTACGGATTCGCCGCTGCGTTCAATGACCGGCGACTTGAACAGACTGGCGATGTTCGCCGGTCAGAGCGCCGGACTCGTCGACGACCTTCCTTCGGCGGCAGAGCGTATCGAGCGGATTGTCGGGGACGCTCGTTCGGCCATCGCCGCGATGACGACGCCGGACAGATAGTCCTCAGATTTCGTCCAGCGCAAGCCACACGGCCATGCCGCCGAGCACCGTGCCGGTCGCTCGGGCCTGCCATTTCGGAAATGCGGAATGCCGGCGCAGCCAGCCGCCGAGCGGTGCGACGCAGAGGATCAGTCCGGCGAACACCGCCAGGCTCAGTAGCGCAAAGGTCATGCCGAGGGTGAACAGTTGCGCCGTCATGGCGCCCGCCGCCGGATCGGCGAATTGCGGCAGGAAGGCGATGAAGAAGACGGCGAGTTTCGGGTTCAAGAGGCACAGCGTAAAGGCCTGCGCGACGATCCGCGCCCGTTTCCGGGCGGCCCGGTCGGTTGCCGGGTCAAGCGCGAAGATTGTGTCGTTCGACGAGCGAAACGCGCGCCACGCCAGCCAGACGAGATAGGCGATGCCGGCCCAGCGGATCGCCTGGTAGAGCGCCGGCGCGTTGAGGAACAGCTGTGCGAGACCCAGCGTGACGGCGGTGACGTGGATGCACAATGCAATCGCGATGCCGAACGCGGCGAGGAATCCGGCCCGGCGGCCGCGCGCCAGGGTCTGGGTCAGGATGTAGACGTTGTCGGTCCCCGGCGCGAGGGCCAACAGCACGACCGTGCCGACGTAGGCGGCATAAACGGCGGTGTCGATCAGCATTCGGAAACCCGCCCTTATGTTGCCGCTTGAAGTGCGTTCTGCACGGCTCCTGCCGCCCATCGGTTAAAGCAATGTGCCGGTTGATCCATCTCAGGCGAAAACACGCCGCCCGAGAATGCCGGAGATCGCCGTCCCTGTTGCATGCCCTCCACGGCCATGCGGTCTTCCTCGAAGATGTTCAGCATCCGGTCGCGATTGTTTCGGCGCTGTTCCGCGTAGACTGGGCTCGTTGCGCCGTCTTCGAAGTAATAGAGATCCATACATTCATGACAGCGCCCGGCCGCCTGCGGCAACACGAAGACGGTCCAGACATGATCCGCGTGCACACCCATCATCACGTTCGGGAATATGCTGAGGAACTCGGCATAACTGTTCTGCCACTTCTCGTCGAGATGCGGATCCTTCGGTAGGACTTCGTCACCGATGGAGTCCCCGTGTTTTTGTCCGAGGCTGATTTGGCCCGACGCGCTTCCCTCGATTAGGAGGGGGCGGTGATCGCGAAGCGGTGAGTAACGGTTAAGATCCGGGTGAATGAACGGAAGATGATATCCGTCGACATGGTTCTCCTGAGCCAATTTCCAGTTGCAATTGAGGTCGAGGAACCAGCGAGAGTCTTCGCCGCCGTGACGGAAACGCCCGAAGTCGAACATGTGCCAGCGTTCCTTGACCGGCGCGATGAAGTCGTCGAAAGCCGGGGCGTCTCCCGAGACGTTGACGAAGATCAGGTCGTGGAAAAGGGCGGCGCACACAGGTTTCAAGCCGATGTTCGCGATATCGAGCCGCGGTTCCTCATGAAGGCCTTCGCCGGCGACGTGCGGTGTCGCGTGCAGACCGCCGTCCAGTCTGTAGCACCATCCGTGATACCGGCACGTGACGATGCCGTTGGACGGGCCGGCCTGATCTACCAGCCTCATGCCGCGATGTGAGCAGACGTTGTGAAAGACACGGACGGTACCGTCACGGTCGCGCACAATAAGCAGGGGAAGACCGAGCAGGTCGACGGGCTGGACCCAACCGTTTTTCTGCAAATGGCTGGCATTGCCGATGCAGGTCCAGGTTCTCGCCAGTACGGCGTCCCGTTCGAACGCGGCAAATTCCTCGGATACGTAAGCGACATTCGGGAGGCCGGTCATGGCGCTGTCCGGACCGGTAAAATCGGATGCTTTGAATCCGTTGAGCACAGACATGGCGTTACAATTCCAGCCCCAAAACGCGGCCTTCGTAAAACGCCATCGAGGCCGTGCGGGCGGAGACCGTGTCGCCGATCGAGTGGATTTCCATGCCGCTGTCGGCCAGTTCCTTCGTCAGGCGGTCGAGCGGCGTATTGGTCAGCGCCATGACGAGGGTGTCGAAATCGCGCTCCTCCTCGTCGCCGGTGTAGAGGTTGATTAGGGTCGCGGTGTTGCCGTCCCACTTCGTCACGGCGGTCGAGGTCACGACCTCGACGCCCATCTTCCAGAAGCGTTCGCGGGTCGTGTCCGCGGTCATGGTGGTTTCGAGCTGGCCGCAGGGGATGTCTGCGGCGGTCACCAGCGTCACCATGTGGCGCTGCTCGGCGAGGTGCAGCGCCGTGCCCGAGGCCGGCCACCAGCCGTTGATGTCGTCGAGCAGCAGCACATTGTTGCCCGGCACCACCTTGCCCTCGAGCACGTCATGCGCGGTGCAGACGTTGTCCCGATCGTGGCCTGGCAATTCCGTGACGTGCGGGAAGGCGCGCTGAAAGCCGGCGCGGGACGGCTCGGACCCGGTGCACAGCACCACGGCATCCGCGCCCGACGCGCGGATATCGTCGACCGTCATTTCGGTTCGGCGCTGCACGCGGACCTGCAGCTTTTCCAACTGGTCCTCGTACCAATTCAGCAGGCCGCCGATCTCGCCCCGCTCGGGCTGACCGGCGGCGAGCCGGAACTGTCCGCCAAGCTCTCCCGATTTCTCGGCAAGCGTCACCTTGTGGCCACGCTCGGCGGCGACCCGCGCCGCTTCCAGCCCGGCCGGCCCGCCACCGACGATCAGGATGTCGCGCGGCTTCTCGGCGGGTTTCGGTTTGTCGCCGTCCCATTCAGCCTCGCGGCTGACCGACGGGTTGACGAGACACGCGATGTGATAGTCGCGAAAGCGCCGTCCGATGCAGAGCTGATTGCACGAGATGCAAGGCCGGATATCGTCGGCGCGGCCTTCCTTCGCCTTGTTGGCAAGGTGCGGGTCGGCGATCTGGCCGCGCACGATGGAGACCAGATCCGCGTCGCCGGCGGCGATCGCGGCTTCTGCGTTCTCCGGCGTCTTCACCCGGGCCTCGGTGGTGACCAGCGCGTGCGTGCATGCGGCCTTGAAGTCGCGCGCGTCGCCGCGTGTCAGGTTCCAGCCGTAATGGAAGCTCGGCACGATGCCCGAGAAGCGGTTGAGGTAGGAGCCGTAACCGATCGAGAAGTAGTCGACGAGACCGTCGCCGTCGAGGCGGCGCACGATATCGAGCTTGCCGTCGAGATCCAGTCCGCCGGGGTAGGGCTCGGCACCCGAGATCGTCATGCCGATGACGAAATCGTCGCCCATCATCTTGCGCACCCGTTCGCAGATTTCGACCGAGAAGCGGACGCGGTTTTCCATGCTCCCGCCCCAGCGGTCCGCGCGCTTGTTGGTCAACGGCGACCAGAACTGGTCGATCAGGCAGTTGTAGCCGGCGAACAGGTCGATGCCGTCGAAGCCCGCGTCGCGGATGCGCCGGGCGGCCTGCACGAAGCCCTCGATCAGGTCCTCGATCTCGCCCTCGGTCATGGCGTGGCTGCCCCACGGGTCGTGATAGCTCGGCATGCCCGACGGCGACCAGTAGGGCGCCCAGGAATTGTCCTGATCGCCGTGACCGCCGACGTGGTAGATCTGCTGCACGATGGCCGCGCCTTCGGCGTGGGCGGCGTCGGCGATGCGGCGGAAGTGGGGGATCACGTCATCCGAATCGTGCAAAAAGTTGCCGCGCGTCAGCACGCCGGTCTTGTGTGGCGGCACCGGCTCGACGACGATCATTGCCGCGCCGCCGCGCGCCCGTTCGCGGTAGTAGCCGAAATGCATGTCGCCGGGCAGGCCGTTCTCGCCCATGTTGGCCGTGTGGGCGCCGAAGACGATGCGGTTCTTCAGCGTCAGATGGCGCAGCTTCGCCGGCTCGAACAGATGCGGATAGGCGGTATCGGACACAATGCGGGTTCCCTGAAAGATCTCATGCGATGGGAACAGCCTGACGGCAATCAATCTCGCCTTCAATTGAGAATTGTTCGGGGTAACGCTGAAATCGTTTACGCCGCGTCGAGACCCATCTGCCAGAAGCGCGCTTCGAGCCGGGCGGCCTGGCGGAACGTCCGGATCAGGCTCGGCATGCGGCCCTCGCCGGCGCGTTCGGCGAAAAGCCGGTCGAGCTGCGCAAGACTGTTCTCGCAACCCTCGACGTATTCCGCCGACGAATACATCTCGATCCACGGCAGATACGGATTGCCGTCGCGCTTGGTTTTCGGTGCAGCGGCCAGTCGCTGGCCGATCTCCGCATAGCCGTACATGCAGGGCAGCAGGGCGACGTAAAGATCGAGCAGATCGCCGGAATGGCCGCGCTCCAGCACGAACCGGGTGTAGGCCATGTTGTCCTCGTGCTCCGGCGTCGCCTGCATCTCCGCTTCCGGGATGCCCCAGCTTTTGCAGTATTCGATGTGGAGGCCCATCTCGACCTCGGTGATGACCCGCACGGCGTCGGCCGCCGAGCGGAGATCGACGAGGCTTTCGGCCTTGTAGCCGGCGAGCGCATAGGCGCGGGCGAACTGGATCAGGAACAGGTAATCCTGCACCAGGTAGTGACGGAACGCGGTTTCGGGCAGGGTGCCGTCCTGAATGCCGAGCACGAACGGGTGTTCGACATAAGCACGCCAGTCGTCCTCGCAGGCGTCGCGCAAACGGTGAAACAGGGTATTCACAGTCAATTTCGCCTCCATAATCCGGACGGCCGTTTTAGCCCATTGACCGCGAAAGACAATTGCCGCGAGGATGCGGTCTGCAACAAACGGAGACACCGCACCATGCCCGCCTACTACATTGCCGAAATCAACGCCACCGATCCCGAAGGTTTCGAGGAATACCGCCCGCTTGCCCGCGCCTCGATCGCCGATTTTGGCGGAACCTTTCTTGTCGCCGGACGCAACTGGCAGGCGCTTGAAGGGGCAAAGCCCATCGGCAGTGTCGTCATCATCGAATTTGAGAGTATGCAGGTCATCGAGGATTGGTGGAACTCGCCGGATTACCGAAAAGCGCACGACATTCGTGCCCGGACGGCGGAGTCGCGCAGTTTCATGGTCGAGGGTTGCGGGATCGATCCGCATTCGGCCGACGGCGCTGCCGGCTACTATGTCGGCGAGCGCGACGTGCACGACGATGCGGCCTACAAGGAGTATGCCGTCGGTGCGGCCCCGACCATCGAGGCACACGGTGGCGCCTACATGGTCAAGGCCGGCCGCTGGGAGGCGCTGGAAGGCAACGCGCCGCTGCCGCGCGTCGTGGTGCTGCGGTTTCCGAGCGTCGCGGCCTGCACGGATTGGTACCACTCGCCCGGGTATCACGCGGTGCATGGAATCCGCGACCGGGCGGCGACATCGCGCACGTACCTCGTGGAGGGCGTCGCGTAGGCGACGACGCGCCGGTTATTCGCTGCGGTCGCCGTAGATTGGCAAGTCGATGTGAAACGTCGTGCCGGCGCCGGTTTCCGTCCGGAAGCCGATATCGCCGCCATGTTGATCGATTATCAGCTTGCTGATGTAGAGACCGAGGCCGGTGCCGCCGCTCTTGCGGGTATCGGAGGTGTCGGCCTGGGTGAAACGGTCGAAAACACGGTCTTGGAAATCCTCTGGAATGCCCGGTCCGGTATCGGTGACGGTGATCGTTACCATGTCCTTGGTAATCGTCGGCGATGCGGCAAGCGTCACCGTCCCGCCCTCGGGCGAGAACTTCGCGGCATTCGATATCAGGTTGGCGAGAACCTGGTCGAGCCGCTCCTTGTCGCCGCGAATGCTGAGGTTCGCCACCGGCGAGTTCTCAGAATCGACGGTCAATTCGACACCGAAATTGTCCGCATACGGTTTGTTGATGGCGACAGCGTCGGCGAGCAACGAACCGACCGCGATCGCGTCCTCGGCCATCCGCATTTCCCCGGACAGCAGCTTGCTCATGTCGAGAATATCGTTGACCAGAAGCATCAGCCGCTTGCAGTTGCGGCTGGCGACTGTAATCACGTCACCGGCCTTTTCGGGCAATTTTCCAAGCGCACCGGCTTCCATCAGTTCCAGCCCGCCCTTGATGGCGGTCAGCGGCGTGCGCAGTTCGTGGCTGACCACGGATACAAACTCGGTTTTCGCCTGATTGGCCGCTTCGGCCGCATCGCGCGCCTCGATCAGATCGGCGGTCGCCCGTTCGACTTCGGCCTTGAGACGGCCGGGCCGGTCGGCGACGACGAACACGGCCCAGCCGGAGAGCAGGGCCGCGATCACGGCTGCGAACCAGTAGGAATCGGTGAAGATGAATCCGCGATACGAATGATCGTCCGGCAACGCTGCGCCGATTTGCCATGATCCGCCGGGCAGGATGACGTCAGCGACGGCGAGAGGATTATCGAAGACCTCGCCCGAACCGACGAAGACCTCGCCCGCCGCACCGAGACCGTCCTGGCCGCGGATTGCGAGTTTCAGCTGCTTCTCCAGTTCCAGGTATCCCGCGTCCATCAGCAGCGGCCCGACGTCGATCAAGACCGTTGCGAAACCCCAGAAACTGTCGTCCGCGTTGTTGAAGATCGGCCGGCGGGCGACAATCGCCTTGTCACCCTGCACGAGGTCGATCGGGCCGGCGATGATGTACTCGCGATTCTCCACCGACCGTTCAACCATTGGCCGGCGTAGCGGATCGGCGAACAGATCGTGCCCGAGGGCCTGACGGTTTTCTTCAAGATTGGTCAGATAGGTAATGACGCCGCCGGGCTGAAGCTGCAGGCTGCGCAACCCGATAAGATCGCCCTGCAGCACGGACGTAAACGCATCGAAATCGTCCTGGTCGAAATCCGGTTTCGCTTTAACGAAGGCGGCGAGGCTGCGCGTGTGATTCAGCCGTACGTTGACCGTTTGCGAGAGTGTCGCCGCGACCAGCGATAGCCGCGTGATCGCCGACTCGCGCTCGGCATCGTGGATATCGTTTTTAGCGCTCTCACGGACCTCGAAAGCGCCGAGAAGCACGATCAAAAAGGCAGCCGCCGCTCCGACGAACGGCACGGTTGGTATCCGCATGCCGGACTATCCCCACCTGCGGCTTGGCCGCGACGTCTCCCCAGCCGGGCGACCTTACCCCATCGCCGCCGCATTGCAACGCCGGTGCGCCGTACGGTCAGTCGTGGTGATGGGTGATGTCCTTATCGGTAAAAAGGAAGTCCTTGAGCTGCTCTTCGAAGTCCCCGTTGTTGCGCCGGATCCACTCGAGCACCATGGCGGCGTGCTCCATCTCCTCGCGCATGTTGTGCAGCAGGATTTCCTTGAGCACCGCGTCCTCGCAGTCGTCGGCGCGCTGGCGGTACCAGTCGACGGCCTCCAGTTCCTCCATCAGGGAAACGATGGCGTGGTGCAGATGGATGGTTTCTTTCGACAGGCGCTCGCGCGGCGCATGAAGGCCTTCACTGGACATGGATCTCGTTCTCCTTGGTCTTGTTCTGTTGTCCCCCGGCCGCCCAATGGTGCCGTGACAGAGCATGTTCGGCAAGTCCTCACGGCCCGATGACCATGCGGATCTGACGGATGTCGATCGGGGCAACGGCTCGAGCGATCGGATATCCGTCATCCGTTCAACAGGTAGCGCCTGCACGGCAAAGTGAACTACGCTTGTAACGTGTGTTGAAACAGGAGGGGGCAACCATGAAATCGATTGCCGTTTTTGCCGACGGGACCTGGAATTCGCCGGAAACGAAGGCCGCCACGAATGTGCTACGCATGGCGCGCGGCGTTAAACCGACCGCCAGGGTCGACGGCAGCGACCGCAAGCAGGTCGTCTTTTACGATTGGGGCGTCGGCACGGACCGCAAGAAGATATCGGGTGGCATATCCGGTGACGGCATCGACAAGAACATCCAGGATTGCTATCGGTTCATCGTTCACAACTTCGATCATCCGTCCGACAAAATCTTTCTGTTCGGGTTCAGCCGCGGCGCATATACGGTCCGCTCGCTCGGCGGTTTCATCCGCAACGCGGGTATTCTCAAACGGGAGCATGCGAATCTCATACCGACGGCATACGAGATGTACCGGAGCCGCAGCAAGAAGGACGGCCCGTCCTCGGCCGAGACAACGGCATTCAGAACCCGGCACGCGCACGCGGATAAGCCGTCGATCGAGTTTATGGGGGTTTGGGACACGGTCGGCGCGCTGGGCGTGCCGGTGCCGTTTATGGGAACACTCGGCGAAGAGAAATTCCTGTTCCACGATGCGATGCCGAGCAGCATCGTTAAACATGCGCGTCACGCCATCGCCATCGATGAGTTCCGCGAGGATTTCCTGCCGAGCCCGTGGTACCGGGATGAGCCTGAGGGCAACAATACAATCCGCCGCCGCTTCAATCCCGACAAGCCGGATATCAAGCAGGTCTGGTTCGCCGGTGCCCACGCGGACATCGGCGGCGGCTATGTGGAAACCGGCCTCAGCGATATCGCGCTCAAATGGATGGTCGACGAAGCGGCGAAGTACGGGCTGCGGTTCGAGACGCACCTGAAGACCTCGATTGCGCCGGATCACGCGGGGCAGATGCACAACGAATACAAGGGATGGTTCAAGGTTCTCCGCCCCGGCGCCGTGCGTGAAATGCTGCCGCACGCGAGGACCGATCCGAAAGGCAAGGTGCGGTCCGTTCGCGTCGATCCCACTGACGTCATCGTGCATCCGACGGTCAAACAGCGATGGCAGGCGAATGTCGACGGATACCGGGAGAGCCCGGCGCTGAACAAGCTTCTGAAAGCGAACGGCGGCGGTTGGGCCGGCATCAAGCTCTGGGCCTAGAGCAGATCATGTTTTGTCGGAATCGCTTTTGCGATCCGCAAAACATGTGAATCTGCTCTACGTCTTAAGAATCGATCGGATTCACACGTTTTGACGAAACACCCCGTGTTTCCGTCAAAACGTGATCCGATCTAGGCTGCGGGCTTACTCCGCCATATGATCGCGGAAGAACGCGATCATCCGCGCCCGCGCCGCCTTTGTCGCGGCCTTGTCGCCGCCGACGGTGTGGCCCTTGTAGGTCCGGATGCCCATGGGCAGATCGAAGCTGTGGTGCGCACCGTCGTAAATCTCGACGTCATACGCCGCGCCGGTAATGAGGCCGATCTGGCCAACACAGCCGGCGGGTGGCGTCCAGTCGTCGGCCGACCCCGACAGCACCAGCAGCGGAGCGTTGAGCACGGTTCCCGGAAACGAGCCGCACCAGGGATAAAAGGCAGTAATAGCGCGGTACGGCGTGTCCTCGTCGAATGCCTGGTCGACCGCGACGCCGCCGCCGTTGCTCTGGCCCATCAGGAAGACGTTGGCGCCGTCGATGTCCGCGCGCGCCGCCAGAAATGCGTGCGCCCCGTAGGCATCGTAGGCCCGCGTGTAGCGGGCGCGAGTCAGGGCCGGGATCGTGTCGCAGACCTCGCCGCCTTCAAGGCCGCGCGGACCGAACGAATCGAGGATCAACGCAGCGAATCCGCGCTCATTCAGGAACGCAGCATGATCTTCGAGCCCGTAGCCGACGATCTGCGTCAGCCCGGCGCAGCCGTGCATCATGACGACGGCGGGGAACGGGCCGTCGCCGTGGGTCTCCTTGGCGGGTACATGCAACGCGCCCCGGATCGTGACCGGCTCGCCGTACGTCGGTTGCACGACGATGTCGTGCCACTCGGCGCCCAGAGATTCCGAGGATGCCGGGGTGGTGAGGAGGAGGGCGAATAGCAAGATCGCAAGACGTTGAAGCATCATCCAAACATCGTCACTCCCGCTAAAGCGGGAGTCCAGAACAACGGCGTGACTGGATTCCCGCCTGCGCGGGAATGACGGAAGTGGTGCGGTTCTTCACCTAAGGGGCGACCATATTGATCATTGAAGCATATAAACAAGTGGCGCAAACAATGTTCACGTTGATCAAGGTTTCTGTGGAAAAGGAAAGTCGGGCGACGTCAAATTTCTCACCGGATGCCAATACTGCTGCGTGAGGCGGGAGAGGACAATCGTGATTGGGACGTGGACCGATCTCTCGTCTACGGTGCTGGTGAAATGTCGATAAATTCGACGCCCCAGAGTTCTCCTGAAATATCTCGATTGGCTATATGGGCAGCATCGAGATATGAACCAGATGCAAACAGAAGCCTTCCAGAATAAATTCGAAGATTGTCTGTATCCATTACGTAATGTCCTTTTATCCACGCTCGCGCGTTCTTGCTGTAGATGTCATCTGCATCAGCATGTTTCGTGAAGTTTTCATCGATCTCGATGACAAGACACGTTCTTGCACCACATTTAGTTTGCCCGCGGAGCGTCGGTTGTTTGCCGCCCGCGACGCCGTAAGAGGAATAAACAGTTCGTTGACCGACCACAGAAGGAAAGATAACTGCGCCTTGGGTGCCTGTGTTAATGAGTAGAACGCTAGGTGGAGCGAGTTCCTCTGCCGCATTCTGGACAAATTCGCGTACGGCTTCGACATCTCGGACCGATGACGTTGGAGCTCCTACCGACTTGTCTGGGGGATTTCGGCGACCGTGGCTGTCGAATTGGAAGGTCAAACTTTTGGCAGAAGGTAGATAATCGGAATCGGTGATCTCTACCATGTCATTGCGGTGTTCGATCGTTAGGTCTTCCACGCCTATCTTCAGCGTTAGTTTGTCAGAATTGTTTCGAACAGTTTCGACCACGGCTCGGAATCTCACTCCAGCCACATCCGATAGACCGGCCCAGTCACCTGATCCCAAAGTTATCAGGTATTTTCTGATCAGAACGCTCGAGGGGATGTGCGATCCGTATTCTAGCTTGATCGGTTCTGTGATCGGTTCGACCGGGCCGGTGTAGCCGCCGATGCCCTGTTCGACCTGGGCTTTCAAGGCCTCGAACTCGGCGCGGAGATCGCTAGCGCTGACCGGTCGGTCTGCCAGGATCAGGGCAATGAACGCGACAATCAGGACTCTGTTGATCATGCCAACAGGGTAGCACCGGCAGGCGTGGGTTCAATCGATAGTCGAGAGCATTGGCCTTATCGTCATGGCCGGGCGTGACCCGGCCATCCACGTCTTTGTTCTTGATCCTCGTGGATGCCCGGATCAAGTCCGGGCATGACGGGTGGGGGCGGAGTCCGAATTGCGTTCAAAACCACTGAGTGTTATTTATTGCACCTTATTTATGCGCATAAATAAGGTGCATCATGGCTGTTACAAAGACCAAGAAACCCACCAACGTCTCCGCCGACGCGGCGTTGGTCGCCGAAGCCAAGGCGCTCGGGATCAATCTGTCCCGGGTCTTCGAGGAAGGTCTGCGAGAACGCGTCGCGGCGGCGAAACGCGCCAAGTGGCTGAAAGACAACGCCGACGCGATCGAGCAGTACAACGAACTGATCGAGAATGAGGGATCATTCGGCGACCAGGCGCGGACCTTCTGAGCGGCGCCATGGCGCAGTACGATATTCATGAATGGCGCGGCGCCGGAAACATTCGCTACGTCGCGGATATCCAGTCGGACTTTCTCTCACATCTGGCGACGCGCGTCGTTATCCCGCTCCGATCGGCGAACGACGTTTCGAGTCCTCTCGATACGCTACATCCCGTGATTCGCTTCGAAACCGAGTCGTACTTTCTGTCGGCGCCCGAGATCGTCGGCACGAAACGGCAAAATCTCGGCCGGGTCGTCGGTTCGGTCGCCGACCGGTCGCTCGATGTGACAAGAGCGGTGGACATGATCATGTCCGGGCTTTAGTTCCGGTTGCTGAGCAACCCTCTCGCAATCACGTGGCTCTGGATCTCCGCCGCGCCCTCGAAGATGTTGAGGATGCGGGCGTCGCACAGCACGCGGCTGATCGGGAACTCCAGCGCGTAGCCGTTGCCGCCGTGGATCTGCAGCGCGTTGTCGGCGTTCGACCACGCCACGCGGGCGGCCAGCAGCTTGGCCATGCCGGCCTCGATGTCGCAGCGCCGGTCAGAATCGCGCTCGCGCCCGGCGAAGTAGGTCAACTGCCGCGCCATCATGGTCTCGACGGCCATCCACGCGAGCTTGCCGCCGATGCGCGGGAAGCCGTAGATCGGCTTGCCGAACTGGATGCGGTCTTTGGCATAGCGGTGGCCGAGTTCCATGGCGCACTGGGCGACGCCCACCGCCCTTGCCGCCGTCTGGATGCGGGCGCTCTCGAACGTCGCCATGAGTTGCTTGAAGCCCTGGCCCTCTTCCTCGCCCAGGAGGTTCGCGGCCGGCACCTCGAAACCCTCGAATCGCAGGTCGTATTCCTTCATGCCGCGATAGCCGAGCACGCGGATCTCGCCGCCCGACATGCCGTCGGCGGGGAACGGGTCGTTGTCCGTACCGCGCGGCTTTTCGGCGAGAAACATGGAAAGGCCGCGATAGCCGGCCTCGTCCGGGTTCGTGCGAGCCAGCAGCGTCATCAGGTCGGAGCGCGCGGCGTGGGTGATCCAGGTCTTGTTGCCGGTGACCCTGTAGGCATCGCCGTCGCGCTCGGCGCGGGTCCGCAAGCTGCCGAGATCGGAGCCCGTGTTGGGTTCGGTGAAGACCGCGGTCGGCAGGATCTCGCCCGTTGCGATCTTCGGCAGGTAGTGTTCCTTCTGCGCCTCGGTGCCGCCGAGGCGGATCAGTTCGGCGGCGATTTCGGAGCGCGTGCCGAGCGAGCCGACGCCGATGTAACCGCGCGACAGTTCCTCGGTGACGACGCACATGGCGGTTTTGGAGAGGCCCAGTCCGCCCCATTCCTCCGGCACGGTGAGGCCGAACACGCCCATCTCCGCCATCTGCTCGACCACGGGTAGGGGGATCAATTCGTCCTGCAGGTGCCATTCGTGGGCGTGCGGCACGACCTGTTCGTCGGAAAACCGGCGGAACTGATCGCGGATCATATCGAGCGTGTCGTCGTCGAGCGCCAGCGCACCGTAGTTGCCGTCGTCGATGGCGTCCTCGATACGCGCCGCCAGCGCGATCCGCGCGCGTGCCGCATCGTTTTCCGTGATCAGGGTCTTCACCGCACCCTTGAAGAACGCGTGGGTTTCCTTCGATGTGACGCCGAGGTCGCGGGGCCGCACGGTCTCGACCTGAGAAATCGCGATGCCGCCGTAAAGCTGGGCGAGGTATTCCGAAAAACCCAGTTGCAGGATGAGGTGTTCCGTCTCGCCGAACTTGCCCTCGGCCTCAAGCCGCTCGGCCCATCCCGCCATCTGGCGCAGCGCCTCGACGTAGGTCGCCATCCAGGCGAAGCCGTGCGCGGCGAACTGGTCGGCCTCGAGCGCGGCGCCGTCGACGCGGCCGCCGGGGGCGACACGATCCGACAGATGGCGGCGTGCGCAATCGAGCAGGGTGTCGGCTTTCTCGACGGCCTCGTTCGCCAGACCGGTCAGGTCGTCGAGGATGATGGTGTCTTTGGTTGCATCCGGCATGGCCCCGTCCATGTGTTCCGTTCCTCGTTTACTGCGTTCTAACCCAATTTGCCCTGCGCCCAGACGGCGAAGGCGGTAATCGCCGCGACGACGATCAGGAAGCCGACGAGGACCTTGACCGGCGACGGCGCCTTGCCGCTCGGCGTCGCCGTCATGCGGTCGTCGTCGACGCCGCCGGTGCCGGCGGCGTGACTCAGGTCGCGCAACGCCTGACGCGAAACGTCGTCGTTCCGGCCCGTGGTGCCTGCGGGGCTCACCCCTCGATGCAGTCCTCGACGGTGCGCCGGCCGGGGCGCTTGGCCTGGACCAGCACGGCCATGTTGCCGGGCTTGTGCTCGTTGCGCATCATCTTCATGTGCGCTTCGGGGATGTCGTCCCACGAGAACACTTCCGACATGCACGGGTCGAGGCGTCGTTCGATCACGAGCTGGTTGGCCTGGGACGCCTGTTTCAGGTTGGCGAAGTGGCTGCCCTGAATCCGCTTCTGGCGCATCCACACGAAGCGCGCGTCCATGGTCAGGTTGTAACCGGTGGTGCCGGCGCAGAACACGACCATGCCGCCGCGTTTGACGATGTTGCAACTGACCGGGAAGGTCGCCTCGCCCGGATGCTCGAACACAAAGTCGACGTCGTTGCCCTTGCCGGTGATCGCCCAGATGGCCTTGCCGAACTCGCGGGTCGCCTTCATGTAATCGCCGAAGCCTTCGCCGTTCACTTCCGGTAGCTGGCCCCAGCAGTTGAAGTCGTTGCGGTTGATCACGGCCTTGGCGCCGAGGTTCATCACGAAGTCGCGCTTCGATTCGTCCGAGATCACGCCGATCGCGTTGGCGCCGGAAACGGCGCAGAGCTGCACTGCGAAGGAGCCGAGACCGCCCGAAGCGCCCCACACCAGCACGTTGTGACCCGGCCGCAGGATGTGCGGGCGGTGGCCGAACAGCATGCGGTAGGCGGTTGCCAGCGTCAGCGTGTAGCACGCGCTCTCTTCCCAGGTCAGGTGACGCGGGCGCGACATGCACTGACGGTCCTGCACGCGGCAGAACTGGGCGAACGAGCCGTCCGGCGTCTCGTAGCCCCAGATGCGCTGGGACGTCGAGAACATCGGATCGCCGCCGTTGCATTCCTCGTCGTCGCCGTCGTCCTGATTGCAGTGCACGACGACTTCGTCGCCGACCTTGAAACGCTTCACCTTGGAGCCGACCGCCCAGACGATGCCCGACGCGTCGGAACCGGCGATGTGGTACTCGGCCTTGTGATAGTCGAACGGGGAAATCGGCTTGCCGAGTGATGCCCAGACGCCGTTGTAGTTGACGCCCGCCGCCATCACCATGACCAGAATGTCGTGGCTGTCGAGTTCCGGCGTGTCGACGACCTCGACCTGCATGGCCGAATTCGGCTCGCCGTGGCGCTCCTGACGGATGGCCCAGGCGTACATCTGCTTCGGCACATGGCCGAGCGGCGGAATCTCGCCCAGTTCATAGAGGTCCTTTTCGACCTGGCCCGGAAACAGTTCGACGACTTCAGCGGCTTCGCTCATGATCTTTCCCCTGCGTGACGGTGTAAGCTGTGCTGCGATTGCTTTCGACGTTAGCGGGCGCACAAACATATTGCAATGCACAAAAAACACCGATATGACAGATTATTCAACATTGGACATATAAATCGTAATAAAATTACGTTTTTTGGGCTGTAAAAGCATATAAATGCCAATTATGCACCAATCCGGGGATTAAACATGAGCGGCGAGAACGCAGACGCGAAAAAACAGGGTGCGGCGCAACAGAATCGGACCGCATCCGGGCCGCGGCCGAAGGACAGACCCTGGCTGTTCCGGACGTACTCGGGCCATTCGTCCGCCGCCGAATCGAATGCGTTGTATCGTTCGAACCTGACGAAGGGGCAGACCGGGCTCTCGGTCGCTTTCGATCTGCCGACCCAGACCGGTTACGATTCCGATCATTCGTTGGCGCGCGGCGAGGTCGGCAAGGTCGGCGTGCCGATCAGCCACCTCGGCGACATGGAGACCTTGTTCGACGGCATTCCGCTCGGCGACATGAACACGTCGATGACCATCAACGCACCGGCCGCTTGGCTGCTGGCGCTCTATATCGCGGCCGCCGAACGCCAGGGCGTGGCGCGCGCCGACCTCGCCGGCACGGTGCAGAACGACATCATCAAGGAGTATCTCTCGCGCGGCACCTACATCTTCCCGCCGGGGCCGAGCCTGCGGCTGATCGCCGACACCATTGCGTTCACCTACAGGGAATGCCCGAAGTGGAACCCGGTCAACGTGTGCTCGTACCATCTGCAGGAGGCCGGCGCGACGCCGGCCCAGGAACTGGCGTTCGCGCTGGCCACGGCCATCGCCGTGCTCGACGCGGTCAAGGCCTCGGGCCAGGTGCCGGACGCGGAGTTCGCCACCGTGGTCGGGCGCATCAGCTTCTTCGTCAACGCCGGTATCCGGTTCGTGACGGAACTTTGCAAAATGCGCGCGTTCACCGAACTCTGGAACGACATCACGCGCGATCGCTATGGCGTCGCGGATGAAAAGATGCGGCGGTTCCGCTACGGCGTGCAGGTCAACAGCCTCGGTCTCACCGAGCAGCAGCCGGAAAACAATGTCTACCGCATCCTGCTCGAAATGCTCGCCGTCGTGCTGTCGAAGAACGCGCGGGCCCGTGCCGTGCAGTTGCCGGCCTGGAACGAGGCGCTCGGTTTGCCGCGCCCGTGGGATCAGCAGTGGTCGCTCCGGCTGCAGCAGATCGTCGCTTTCGAAACCGATTTGCTGGAATACGGCGACATCTTCGACGGCAGCGCCGAGATCGAGGCCAAGGTCGCGGCGCTGAAGGCCGAAGCGTTGGCCGAACTCGGCGCCATCGACGACATGGGCGGGGCCGTGATCGCCGTCGAGCAGAGCTACATGAAGCGCGCGCTCGTCGAATCGAACGCCGAACGGCTCGCCGCCATCGAACGCGGCGACATGACCGTGGTCGGCGTCAACAAGTACACGGAAACCGAGGCCAGTCCGTTGACGACCGGGGCCGGCAGCTTCCTTTCCGTCGATGCCTCGGCCGAAGCCGAACAGATCGAGCGGTTGCAGACCTGGCGGGCGCAGCGCGACGATAGCGCCGTCGCCGAAGCGCTGGCCGCCCTCAAAGCGGCGGCAACGAACGGCGACAACATCATGGAGCCGTCCATTGCCTGCGCCCACGCCGGCGTTACGACGGGCGAGTGGGGCCAAGCCCTTAGAGATATTTTCGGCGAATACCGCGCCCCGACAGGCGTGCAGGGCGCGTCGTCGACCGGCAAATCCGATATCGAAGATCTGCGCGCGCGGGTCGAGGCGGTCTCGGCCAAGCTTGGCGAGCGGCTCAAGATCCTCGTCGGCAAGCCCGGCCTCGACGGCCACTCCAACGGCGCCGAGCAGATCGCCGTGCGCGCCCGCGACGCCGGCATGGAGGTCATCTACGAAGGCATCCGTCTGACCCCCGACCAAATCGCCGAGGCCGCGCTGCAGGAGGCCGTGCACGTCGTCGGTCTCTCGATCCTGTCGGGCAGCCACATCCAGCTCGTGACCGACGTGCTGGAACGCATGCGGGCGCGTGGCGTCGGCGACGTGCCGGTGGTCGTCGGCGGCATCATCCCGGACGAGGACGCCAAGGCGCTGATGGCGGCGGGCGTGGCGCGGGTCTACACGCCCAAGGACTTCGACCTCAACGCCATCATGGACGACATCGCCGGCGTGGCGGAGAAAGCGGCGTAAGCCTGTTGGTCTCCTCATGCTTCGTCAAGCTCAGCATGAGGAATGCGCCGACCCTCACCCTGAGCTCGACGAAGGGTGAGGATGCGTCGTTTCGGTGCGCCGCGATTTGCAGAACATGCATGCGGCGCTGCGGTCGGCCTGACGTAAGCGTCGGTCGAGCCAGGCGTGCGTCCGTTCCTGTTCCGCGCTGTCGTCCCGGCACCAGAGGCGCAACGCGGCGACGAACAGCAAGCTGAGGCCGATTTCCTCGATCTGGCGCTGGCGGCCGCCGGCGTCCATGCCGGCGGCGTCGCGCAGCCACTGGATCAACCGCGACAGGTTGAACACCATCGGCACGTAGTGGTGCGGGTGGGCGTACCACATCTTGGCGCGGAGCATGTCGGCGGTCACCCTGTGGTGCGGTGCCAGCGCCCCGAACCAGCGCTCAAGCAGGAACATCAGTCGGTCCCGCACCGGCCGTTCGAAGAAATCCGTCGGCGGGGCGGCGAGCATGGCGTCCTGGGCGCGGCGGAACCAGGCGTCGGCAATGGCGTCCTGATCGCGGTAATGCCGGCGAAGCTCGGCCAACGTCACGCCACTCGCCTCGGCGACGGTTCGCAGCCGAAGATTGTTCCAACCCTCAGCGTCCGCGAGGCATAGTGCGGCATCGAGAATGCGTTCGGCCTCGCGACCGTCGTTCGGTCCGGGTTTGCGTTTAGCCACGACTCTTACTTAGGCACGCCGCAAGCCGAAGTAAAACGGCCGCTCATCAGGCGCCGCTCTTTCAGCCGGGACCGCCGCCGATGACATCGTTGATCTTGTCGACGAGCCGGCGCGGCGTAACGGGTTTCATCAGATACGTGCCATCGACATCCGAAATCTTCCCGATCTCGTTCCAGTTACGCGAGGCGGTCAGAAAAATCATCGGCGCCACCAGATCCGGGAACTGCGAACGGATCTGCTTGACCGTTTCGATTCCGTCCATGTCGGGCATGTTAAGGTCCATCAGTACTACCGTCGGCTCGATATCCTTGAGGCGCTCAAGCGCTTCCTTGCCTGAATTCACGCAGTGCACGTCAAAACCGGCATTCTCGCAGATCGTCTCGATCAGCTTGCTGACCGTGGGTTCGTCATCGACGGAAAGAACGACGGTCTTGTCCACTGAATCACTCCTGATAGACAGTCCGGCGGTGTCGGCGCCAATTCTTCCCACAATGTGGCACGTTCCGGATGGTCCGACAATTTCAGACGCACCCGGCGAAGACAGCCGCTCGCCTGTCGTCTATTGTCGGCGGAACGGGGACAGGGGGCGAAGCGCATTCGATGACCGGACGACCGAGCGATATTCTCGCCGACCGCGACGGCATGCGGGTGCTTGCCGGCAGCATGGCGCTGATGGCGGTTCTCGGATCCATTCACGCATTTTCTGTGTTCCTGACGCCCATCGAGGCGACATTCGGCGTCACCCGATCGGATGCCAGTCTGACGTATTCGCTGGGACTTGCCGTTTTGACGGTCCAGGTCCTGTTCGGTCACCGCATCTACCGTCGTTTGGGGCCGCCGCTTTTGGTCGGGGTCTCCACGATCCTTGGCGCCGGCGGCGCTGTGATGGCGGCGTATGCCGATGGTATCGGAACCGTATGGCTCGGTTACGGCGTGATGTTCGGCGCCGCCAACGGCCTCGGGTACGGGTTTTGTCTGCAATTCGCCGCGCAGGCAAACCCGGAACACCGTGGTGTCGCCATGGGGCTGGTCACGGCGGCCTACGGTCTAGGTGCGGCCGTCGCGCCGCTGCCGCTGGATGCGATAATGACCGAATTCGGATATCGCGGCGGCATGCTCGGTCTGGCTGCCGCGGTCGCCGTCGTCGGCCCGATGGTGGCGGCGATCTTCGCCCGCTCGGGAAAGGCGTTGGCGACAGACAGCGTCGCAGACGGCGGCTTATCGGGCCCCGCGACGGGCGATATCGTTCTCATGTGGTCCGCCTACGGCGCCGCCGTCGCGGCCGGTCTGATGGCCATCGGACACGCCACGGGCATCGCCTACGCGGCGGGTCTGCGCGAGGGCTGGGTCGTTGCCGCACCGGTCGCCATTGCCGCAGCCAACGTGACCGGCAGTTGCCTCGGCGGCTATCTGATCGACATCGTTGGCGCACGGCGTTTGTTGCAGGGCGTTGCCGCGTTGAGCGCCGCCGCCCTGATCGCCATGACGTTCGTCGCCGCGCCGGCGTTCGCGGTCGCCGGTCTGGCCATGATCGGGTTCTCGTACGGCGCCACCATCGCCGCATTCCCGGCCGCGATCGGCACGGTCTACGGTCCCGTGACGGCGATCCGGGCCTATGGACGGGTTTTTACGGCATGGGGCGTCGCCGGCCTGTTTGCGCCGTGGATAGCCGGGTTCTTGTACGAACGCAGCGGCGACTATGCATCGGCGCTGATCCTGGCGGCGATTCTGGCCGCATCGTCGCTGATCTCGCTCCACTGGTTCCCGTCACCGGGACGCCGTGCAGCGGAGGCGTAACGGTTCAGAAAATCTCGATCCCTTCGACGCGCAGGACCTGGCCCGCGAAAACCACCACGAAACTCGCCGCTGCCGCCCAAAGGGCGCGCAGAAACCGCCGTCGCTTGAGCTCGCGAAGTCCGGACGTCTTGAGAATCTCGTAAGCGATTTCAATACGGGGTTCGCTCGCCTCGACGGCGGCAAGATACTCGGGCACCGAGTGGAAGCGGTCGGTCTCGGCATAGACGATGCGTTCCGCGCCGCCCGCATCGCCGAGGATCTTTGGCGCCACCTTTCGTGTCGGATAGAGAACCGTACCAAACAGCGCGATCGGAATGACGATGATGACCCAGGCCAGAATCACCGTGATCAGGTTCATGGTCGACGTGCGGCCGATCATGTCGCCGAGCTCGAAAATGATTCCGGTTGCGAAGATGTAACCGACGCCGACGATCTGCGCCTTGGTGTCGTACATGCGGACGGTGTCCTGCGCCTCTTTCAGGGTCGCAAGCATCATCGTCAGATTGGGCCGGGTATCTCCGTCTTTCATGGACTGTCGCTTTCGGCAGGCTTGCGAAACACGAGCGTGTAACTCATCGGGAAGCCGTCGACCTGCTTCTCGATATTGTACCAGGTGTTCGAGATATGCTCCGGGCGTTCGTCGAAATGTTCGACCGCGAGACCGCAGCCGATGCCGGCCATGATGACCTCGGAGATGCGATGCAGGAACGACGACGCAGGCTTGGCTTCGTAGCGTTCGCCGCCCCAGTAATCGAGTCCGTCGGTCTCGACGTACGGCGTCTTGTCGAAGTAGGAAATCTCGAAGGCGACCGGATCGTCCGCGCCGCCAACTTCCATCATCTCGAGAACCGGATGCTGTTCGTGGATGAACAGTGCCGCGCCTGGCCGCATGATCCGCTCGAGCACAGCGAAGAACGCATCGAGATCCGGCATCCAGCTCAGGACGCCGATGGTAATGACGACAATATCGAAACCGGCATCGAAGGAGGCATCGATGTCGTAAACATCGGTGCAGACGAAGGTGCAATCGGCGCCGGCGGCCGCGTTGAGTTCGCGAGCCTGTTCCACGAAACCCTGCGATCCGTCGATGCCGGTACAGCTCGCCGCGCCAAGTCGCCTGATGGAGATTGTTTCGCGGCCGTTGTTGCAACAGACCTGTGCAATGTCCTTGCCGGCCACGTTAAGCGCATTGAGGCGATCGACTTCCACGTCCAGAAGGTCAATATACGCGGGATCACGGAACCGCTCGATCAACGTCGCTTGATTGTGCCTGGCATGAATGGGCGCGGCCTCTTCCCAGGCCTCGCGGTTGGCGGCAGTGACGGACTTGGTGTCCATGGCGTTCCTCCCGTCGATCCCCAGTCATTTCCCCGGTCGATCCGCGCCGATGCTCATACTAGAATTGGCCCGAAACCGCCAGTGGAGAAGAAGCCATGCCGAAAGCAGCCGACATCGAAGCCGCGCTTGAAGGATTGCCGGTTCTTGAGGGCCGGACGCCGGAAACGTCACTCGACGCCGAGGATGAGGTCTTCGCGGTTCTGGCCGAAACCGAAGAGTGCGGCGCCTATGCCGGAAGTTTTTCCGGCGAGAGCCCTTGGGAGCGCCACCCGAACGGCGACGAGCTGGTGCAGGTGCTGAAGGGTGAAACGACCCTGACGATACTGGGCGAGAACGGCGAGGACGTTCTCGACATGTCCACCGGCATGATGACCATCGTGCCGCGCGGACGCTGGCACAAGTTCCGCGCGCCGAACGGCGTGACCGTCATGACCATGACGCCGCAGCCGACCGATCACTCGGCGGCAACCGATCCGCGGATCGAAGACTAGCGTGCGGGAACTCCCGGTTCCCCGCCTCAAGGGGGGGACAGGGTGGGTTGCTTGACGAGTCATGGGAGCAGAGAGCCGACGTTGCACTGGTGACGTTCGTCCCAGCGCTAATGGGCCTCGTCCCAGGTGTCGCCAAAGCCGGCATCGACGACCAGCGGTACCTTGAGGCTGGCCGCATTCTGCATGGTTTCGGTGACGATCGTGCGGGTCTTTTCGAGTTCCTTCTCCGGTACCTCGAAGATCAGTTCGTCGTGCACCTGAAGCAGCATCTTCGCCTTCAGCTTGGCATCGGCCAACGCGCCGAGCAGGCGGATCATGGCGCGTTTGATAATGTCGGCGGCACCGCCCTGGATCGGTGCGTTGATCGCGCCGCGTTCCGCGAATGCGCGGTGGTTCGGCAGCTTGCTGCCGATTTCCGGGGTGTGGCATTTGCGGCCGAACAGGGTCTTCACGTAGCCGTGCTCGCGGGCGAAGGCCTTGGTGTCTTCCATGTACTTCTGGATGCCGGGATATCGCTCGAAGTAGGCCTCGATGTAGGCCTTGGCCTCGCCCTGCGGGATCGACAACTGCCGCGCCAGGCCGAAGGCAGAAATGCCGTAGATGATGCCGAAATTGATGGCCTTGGCCTTACGCCGGGTCATCGGATCCATGCCCTCGACGGGCTCGCCGAACACCTGACTCGCGGTCATGGCATGAATGTCGTGGCCGGCCTCGAATGCCTCGATCAGCGCGTCGATCTCCGCGACGTGGGCGAGCAGGCGAAGCTCGATCTGCGAATAGTCCGCGCTGAGCAGCTTGCAGCCGTCCTCGGCGACGAACGCCTGCCTGATCTTGCGGCCTTCCTCGGTTCGAATCGGGATATTCTGCAGATTGGGGTCCGATGAACTCAGGCGGCCCGTCGATGCGCCCGACTGAGAATAGGACGTGTGAACCCGGCCGGTTTCGGGGTTGATCTGGTTTTGCAGAGCATCGGTATAGGTGCTCTTGAGTTTGGTCATCTGCCGGTACTCGAGAACCTTGACCGGCAGGTCGTGTCCTTCCGCCGCGAGAGTTTCGAGCACGTCGTGGCCGGTCGAGTAGGCGCCGGTCTTGCCCTTCTTGCCGCCGGAAAGTCCCATCTCGTCGAACAGGATTTCGCCCAACTGCTTGGGAGAGCCGACGTTGAACTCCCGGCCGGCGAGCTTGTGGGCCTCCGCCTCCAGCTTGGCCGCGCGCTTGGCGAAGTCGTCGGAGAGATCGTGCAGGACCTTGGCGTCAACCTTGATGCCATGGCGTTCCATGCGGTCGAGCACGTGGATCAGCGGGCGTTCGAGCGTCTCGTAAACGGTGGTCATGCGCTCGCGCACCAGACGGGGCTTGAGCAGGCGGTGAAGCCGCCCGGTGATGTCGGCGTCCTCGGCGGCGTAATCGAGCGCCTTGTCGAGCGGTACGAGATCGAAGGTGACCTGCGATTTGCCGGTGCCGGCAACCTCGGAGAACTTGATCGGCGTGTATTCGAGATGCTCTTCGGCAAGCAGGTCCATGCCGTGGCCGTGCAGACCGCCGTCGAGGACGTAGGACAGCAACATGGTGTCGTCGACCGGTGCGACGGCGATGTCGTAACGCGCCAGCACCTGCATGTCGTACTTCACGTTCTGGCCGATCTTCAGGATCGACGGATTCTCGAACATCGGCTTGAGGACGGCGATGGCGTCCGCGAGCGGAATCTGATCCGGCAGCAGTCCTGTCGAATCGCCGGCTTCGCCGCCGTCGTCGCTGTCTCCGTCAAAGTCGAGCGTGCCCTGACTGGCGGCCTTGCGATGCGCGAGCGGGATGTAGCAGGCTTCGCCCGGCACCACCGAAAGCGACACGCCGACGAGATCGGCCTGCATGGAATCGGTCGATGTGGTCTCGGTATCGAACGTCACCTGACCGGCCTCGTAGATGCGGCCGATCCAGTCGTTCAGATCGTCCATCGTGCGCACGAGTGTGTAGCTTTTCTCGACGGCCTTCAGGTCGCGGGCCGATGCCGGCGTGGCCGCGGCGGATTGCGCCGCCGCCGCGCCGTCCTTGTCCTCGACCGGCTTCGTCGGCTTCGGGTCTTCCGGCGGCACTTCGAGCCCGTAGCGGGTGGCGATGGTCGAGATCAGCGACTTGAACTCCTGGGCACGCAGGAACGCGAACACCGGTTCGGCGTCCGGCTCGCGCACCGCGAAGTCTTCGAGCGCGACCTCGACCGGCACGTCGTCCTTCAGGCGCACGAGTTCGCGCGAGACGCGCGCCATGTCGGCTTCGGCGATCAGGCTCTCGCGCCGCTTCGGCTGTTTGATTTCTTCCGCACGGTCGAGCAGCGTGTCGAGGTCGCCGTACTCGTTGATCAATTGCGCCGCGGTCTTGACGCCGATGCCGCGGATGCCGGGGACGTTGTCCGTCGAATCGCCGGCCAGCGACTGCACGTCGACGACCTTCTCCGGCGGCACGCCAAACTTTTCGATAACCTGCTCGCGGCCGATCAGACTGGATTTCATCGGGTCCATCATCGACACCTTGTCGTCGACCAGCTGCATCAGGTCCTTGTCAGACGACACGATGGTGACCTCGGCGCCGCGCTCCTTGGCCTGTCGCGCATAGGTCGCGATCAGGTCGTCGGCCTCGTAGCCCTCCAACTCGACGCAAGCGACGTTGAACGCCCTTGTCGCCTCGCGGACCAGCGGGAACTGGGGAATCAGTTCTTCCGGCGGCGCTTCGCGGTTGGCCTTGTAGTCGGGATAGATGTCATTGCGGAAGGTTTGGCGCTTGGTGTCGAAGACGACGGCAATGTAATCGGCATCGGTGTCGCCGATCAGTTTGAGCAGCATCTTGGTGAAGACGAACACCGCATTGGTCGGCGTGCCGTCGGACCGCTTCATGCGGTCGCGGCTTCTGATCTGCGCGAAGAAGGCGCGGAAAAGCACCCCCGAGCCGTCGATCAGGTAGACGTGGCGGGGGTCGTCGGCGTTGTCTTTTTTATCGGCGTTCAGTGACCTGACGCCGTGCTGGCGCCTTCCGCAAGAATGAACTGGCGGCTGCAGTAAGGGCACACGATCTGGCGCTCGGGCCCGATCTTCAGGTAAACCGTGGGATGGCCGAGCGCGCCGCCACCGCCGTCGCAGGCGACCGTCGGGTTATCGACGGTGATGGGGGCGACCGAAATGTCGGGATCGGTAATCTGCGCGGTCATCGCAAGGCTCCTGCGCTGGGTGATGGATTTCGGATGATACCCGAACGGCCCGCCGACGCAATGCAGGGATCGGGCGTTTGATCGAGAATCTCGGCGGTGTTGGTGCAAGGCCGCTCGCAGACCGTCGTCGGATGTTTCTGTTGACCATGCGCCAAGGCGGAAATGACCCAAAGCGGGCGTCAGCCAACGACACCTTGCTCGCGAAGGGCGGCAACCTCTCCCGTGGAACAGCCGATTTCGGCAAGAATATCGTCCGTGTGTTCGCCCAGGCGGGGCGGCGGTGCGGACAGTGCCGGGCCGCCATGCTCGAACGCGAAGCCCGCGACCGCGAGCGCCGAGGGCGCGTCCGGACGCATGCATCCGTCATATTTTTGAAGGACCGGACGTGAGCGAATCTGATCGCTCGACAAGGTTTCAACAAGATCCCGGACACGGCTTGCGGGTACGCCGCCAGTGTTTAGCAAGACTTCCCACTCGTCTGCCGTTTTCTTGAGCATCTCTTGTTCGAGAAAGGCGGTGTCGTCGGCGAGAAGGGTTTTCATATTCTTGCGATCGGTCGCTTCGACCCGCGCGGCCCGCGCGTCGTCGCCCAACAGCCGAAACAGGTTTCCGGCTTGCTTGTTGGTCCATGCCCCGATCATCAAGAGACTGTCGGCGGTCCGATACGTCGCGTAACCGGCATATCTCGGATGCGCGTTGCCATGCGACACCGGCGGCAAGCCCGTGGCGAGGGAGGCCGAGACCATGGCGCTCTGCAGCATCAACGCCGAATCTGCCATCGAAACGTCAATTCGCTGTCCCTTGCCGGTCCGTTCGCGCTGCAACAGGGCGGCGGAAATCGCGAATGCTGCTTGCGCACCAGTGCCGTAATCGACCATCGGCGCGCCGACACGCACCGGCGGAGAGCCCGTCTCGCCATTCGAGACCATAAGGCCGGTGAATGCCTGAACGACGATATCGTAAGCCGGGTCGGCGTGTTTCGGTCCCGAATGGCCGAAACCGGTCAGCGAGCAATAAATCAGCTTGGGATTGATCGCCTTGAGGTCGTCGTATCCCAGATTTAGCGCCTCCAACTTGCCGCCGCGATAGTTCTCGACCAAGACGTCCGTCGTCGCGACCAGACGTTTCAGGAGCGTGCGGCCGGCTTCCGTTTTGATGTCGACGACAAGGCTCCGCTTCCCGCCATTCTGCGCCATGAAATAGGTGCCGTAGTGGTCGTCGTTGAGAGCCTCGGTGGCGCCCTCGATCCGGGTCATGTCCGGATCGTCGGGCCCCTCGACCTTGATGACGTCGGCGCCGAGCACGGCGAGCTGATAGGTCGAAAACGGGCCCGCGAGAACGTGGGTCATGTCGATAATGCGAATTCCATCAAACGGGCGTTGCTCGACGGCCGAACTCTCTGTCATGTGATATCCTCTAGATAGTATTGGTTGCTCCTGAGCGCTTTCTCGTAATCCGTGATCGCGCCGATGCCCTGATTGCCAAGCTTCACCGTGATGACGGCGCTCAAAATTTCGAGCGCGGCGTTCAATGCAATCATGGACGGGAAGTAATGCGGACTGTGGGTCTCGATGACGGCGACCGCGTCGGCAAACTGGCCGATGGGCGAAGACCGGCTGTCTGAAACCGCCGCTACCGCTGCGCCTCGATCCTTGGCGAACCGCGCGGCATCGACCGTCGATGCCGCATACGGCGACGTCGTAACGGCGAGAACCGCGTCGCCAGGTCCAAGAAGGGCAACGTCGTCGACCGCGCGCACGCCAAGGCCACCGGCAATGTCGAGATTGGGTAACGCCATCCGACAAACGTAGCGAAAGGTAACCGCCTGACCGAACGATGCGCCACTGGCGACAACGATGCTTTGCCGTCCTTCGATCAGTACCTCCGCGACACGCTCGATTTCATGAACGAAGGCGGGTTTCAATAACCGGTCCATGCCGTTTTCGGCTGCATTGACCGTTTCGGCGATCAGGCCCGCGATGCCGCCTTCCTGCGCTGCTTCTCGAAGTTCGTTGGCGCGTTCGCTATAGCCGCCGCGCGTTACACTGTCGCGAAACACATCGCGGAACGCTTCGTAATTCTCGAAGCCGAGACGCTTGGCGAGACGGAGCATGGTCGGCGGTGATACCTTCGCCTTACCGGCCAGCGAACGCATGGAATCAACGGCAACGTCGTTCGGACTGTCGAGGATCGCCAACGCCGCTTGTTGCATGCTGGGGCTCAGGTTTTCGACCTGGCGCGATAACTGTTCAATGACGTGCCGGGCGTGAGTCATCGTCCAACCTGTAACAAATGTAACTTTAATGAACAACCAAATCCGAAGACAGCTTATTGATAAGGAATAATAGGGGGTTTATTAGATTGACACTAGTAACAAATGTTTCATAAGGTTTGAGCGTTGATCCTCGTCAAACAATAGCCGAAGCTTCGGACGGCAACGAAAAGCGGGATTTGCCACGTTAAGAAACAACAAGCAGGGAGATTGGGTTTATGAAGAAATTGATGATTGCGGTTTCCGCTGTGGCGATGTTCGCCGCCAGCACCGCTGCGTACGCCAAGTGCACGAACGAGCGCTGGAACAAGGTCATGGATCGCGGCAAGGTCGTTGTCGGCGTCAAGGCCGATTACAAGCCATGGGGTTTCCGAAACGAATCCGGCGACATCATCGGCATGGAGATCGACATGGCGCAGGCCGCCGCCGACGCCATGGGCGTCGACCTCGAACTCGTCGCCGTGCAGTCGTCGAACCGGATGCAGTTTCTTGAGCAGGGCAAGATCGACCTGATGATCGCGACCATGTCGGACCGCGACGACCGCCGCAAGATCGTCGGCATCGTGTCGCCGAACTACTACACGTCGGGTACCAACGTCATGTCGCCGAAGGCGCTGGGACTGACCAGTTGGGAAGATCTCCGTGGCAAGCCTGTCTGCGGCAAGCAGGGCGCCTTCTATAACCAGATCGTCACCGAGCGCTATGGCGCCGAGGTTGTCGCCTTCACCGGTAATGCCGAGGCGAAGCAGGCGCTTCGCGACAAGAAGTGCATTGCCTGGGTCTATGACGATTCGTCGATCGGTTCGGATCTGGCGTCCGGTAATTGGGACGACTTCGAGATGCCGTTGAACTCCGAGGACGACAACCCTTGGGGGCTTGCGGTGCCGCTCGAAGAGCGCAACTGCGTTTTCGGACATTTCATGTCCGGTATCAGCTTCGATTGGCTGCAATCCGGTCAGCTTCAGGAATGGGAGGCCAAATGGGGCATCCAGCCGACCCAGTTCCTTGCGGATAAGCGCGAGCAATACGCCGACTGGCTTGCCGAATAGCCGTGATACGGATCGGGCGTGGGGTGCCGCCGTCGGCGCCCCACGTCCTGTCGGCTCGTCATGACCGATGATTGAATTTATCAGGCAGCTGTTTCTCGATCTCTACGAGGTCGCGCCGCGCTGGAACTTCATCTTCTTCCACGACCCGGTGCAGTGGGACCGAATGGTCGGCGGTATCTGGGTAACGATCGAACTCTCCGTTCTTTGCGTCATTTTCAGCGTCATCATCGGCGTCGTCGGCGCTTGGCTGCAAGGCTCCCCACTCAAGATTCTGCGGCTGTTTGTGCAAGGTTACATCCAGTTTTTCCGCAACACGCCGCCGTTCGTACAGTTGTTGTTCTTCTACTTCGCGCTGGGTCAGTTCACGCCGACCTACTCACCGGACGGCTGGCTGGAAGTGCCGATCATCTCCAACGTCGGTTGGGCGATCATTTCACTTTCGTTCTTCGCCGGCGCCTTCAACGTCGAGATATTCAGAGCCGGAATCGAGGCGGTGCCGGAATCCACCCAGGAAGCGGCCGAGGCGCTCGGGTTCAACCGCCTGCAGATATACGGTTACATCGTTCTGCCGCTGGCGTTCCGGGTTTCGCTGCCGGCGCTCAACAACAACCTGGTCAATCTCGTGAAGACGACGACCCAGGCGCTTGCCATCGCTGTGCCTGAATTGCTCTACCAGATGCTCGGTATCTGGAACGACTTTCCGTCCGCCCTCTATCCCGCGTTGACCGTCGTCTTCTTTGTCTACATCGGCCTCGTCGGCATTCTCGTCTTCTCGATGCATCGTTGGGAAAAGGCGATGCGTATTCCGGGTTACGGCACATGAGCGGCGTAATCCCCGGTGCGATCCCTGGCGTGACAGTCAAAGCGGCGACGGACCTGCCGGTTCTCTTGCCGTATGACCGAGCGAAGGCTCCGGGGCCACATCCACTGTTGATCAGTCAGTGGATCGCGGGCATTCCGGTATGGGTTCCGTTCGCCCTGTTTGCATTGACCCTGATTTATCCGGCGGCGGCCATTGCTCAGTTCACCTATACCGATGCGGTCCATACCCTGTTCCGATGGATGCCGTTCCTCTTGCTGGATGGTTTTCTATTCAATGTGTTGATCTCGTTCTTCGCCATGGCGATCGGGACGTTCCTCGGCATGCTGTTGGGGTTTGGGCAGATTTCACTGTTAAAACCGGTACGATTCTTCGCCAAGTTTATGACCCAGACGTTCCGCAACTCACCGTGGCTGGTGATCCTTTATATCGTGTTGCTGGCGCTGCCGTTCGAGATCGTCATCGGCGATATCATCATCCCTGTGCCCGACTGGATGAAGGCCGTGTTCGGTCTCTCGCTGCCGATCATGGCGAACATCTCGGAAATCGTGCGGGGCGCCGTGCAGTCGGTGCCGACGGCCCAATGGGAAGCATCCGAGTCGCTCGCCTTTAACCGTCGCCAGCAGCTCTGGCAGATCATCCTGCCGCAGTGTTTCAAGCGCATGATCCCGCCCTGGATGAACTGGTACGCGATTCTGACCATGGCGACGCCGCTGTGTTCGTTGCTCGGCGTCGAGGAAATGATCACGCTTTCGCGCCAGGCCATGGAAGGCTCCGACAACCACCCGGAACTGCTCGTGCCGTTCTACGGTTTCGCGCTGCTGGTGTTCTTTATCTATTGCTATCCGATCGCACGGTGGACGCTCCGGCTCGAGCGCCGCTACGCGGTGAAACTATGAGACACGAGGTGTCATGATGTCTTCGACAGGATGGACTCCCGATCAGCCGATGGTCTCGATCAAGGACGTGCACAAATCCTTCGGCGCGCTCGAGGTGCTCAAAGGCGTATCCATGGACGTGATGAAAGGCGAATGCGTTTGCATCATCGGTCCGTCGGGGTCCGGCAAATCGACCCTGATCCGGTGCGTCAACGCCTTGAACGATATTCAAGCGGGTTCGATCAAGGTAGAGGGGCAGGAGGTCAACGACCCAGATCTCGACAAGCTCGAGTTGCGCAAGAAGGTCGGCATGGTCTTCCAGCAGTACAACTTGTTCCCGCACAAGACGGCGCTTGAGAACATCATGATGGCCCCGGTCCTGGTCCTGAAAAAGGACAAGGCGGCGGTCGAAGAGCGGGCGCGAATTCTGATCAGGAAGGTTCGCCTGGAAGGAAAGGAGAACAGCTATCCGGGCGAGTTGTCCGGTGGTCAGCAACAGCGTGTCGCCATCGCCCGGTCGCTTGCCATGAACCCGGATGTCATGCTGTTCGACGAAGTCACCGCCGCGCTCGATCCTGAAACCGTGAAGGAAGTGCTGATCACGATCCGGGAATTGGCGGAGGAAGGCATGACCTGCATTCTGGTCACACACGAGATGGGGTTTGCCCGCGAGGTCGCAAACCACATCCATTTCACCGACCGGGGTATCATCGTCGAACACGGCCCGCCGAAGACCTTCTTCTCCGAAGCCAAGGACCCGCGCACCAAGGAGTTCCTGAGTCAGATTCTCTGACCGGGCGCGCTGAATGTCCGGAAACATCCGATCTCCCGTGCCGTGACCGGGTTCGCTCTTGCCCGGGAAGAGAAGGTTCGATCGCGTCATTTGACTAATCCCGGCCCGGCGGGTACGCAGCACTTATGGAAAGCATTCAACCGAGCGCGGCAATCGACGTTCGAAATCTCGAAAAGATTTATCCCGGCGATAAACGCACGCCGGAAAAGCGCGCCTTGAAAGGTGTCGATCTGACCGTGCCGCGCGGCTCCTTCTTCGGGCTTCTCGGACCGAACGGGGCGGGAAAGTCGACGCTGATCAACATTCTCGCGGGTCTGGTGACGAAGTCGTCCGGCGAGGCGAGGGTCTGGGGTTACGATATCGAGCGCGAGATGCGCGCGGCTCGGCGCGCCATCGGCGTTGTGCCGCAGGAGCTCAACTTCGATCCGTTCTTCACGCCGGCCGAAATGCTGGATGTGCAGGCCGGTCTCTATGGCGTGCCGAAGGCCGAACGCCGTACCGATGAAATTCTCGAGAAAGTCGGCCTCGCCGACAAGCGTGATGCCTACACCCGCTCGCTGTCCGGCGGCATGAAACGCCGGCTGCTCGTCGCCAAGGCCATGGTGCACGCGCCGCGGGTTCTGGTTCTCGACGAGCCGACGGCCGGTGTCGACGTCGAACTGCGCCGACAGCTTTGGCAGCAGGTCCGCAAACTCAACGACGAGGGTGTCACCATCCTATTGACCACCCATTATCTGGAGGAAGCTCAGGAGCTTTGCGATCAGGTCGCGATCATCAATCACGGGCGGCTGATCGCTTGCGACGAAACCTCGGCACTGATGGCGCGCATGGATTCGAAGCAGCTGCGCGTCACCCTCGATAGCGATATCGACGGTGTCCCCGGCGGTCTCGAGACGTTCACGGTCGAGCCGCGCGGCGCTCGCGGCCTGCTGTTCAGCTACGCGCCGAGCCAGACCGGCGCCGGCGAGATTCTCGCCGCGCTTTCTGATCTGGGATTGACGGTGACAGACGTCAGCACCCGAGAGGCGGAACTCGAAGATGTCTTCCTCAGTCTCACCAGCGCGCCGGAAGAAACGGACCCGAATGCCGGCGACACAGCCTCCGAAATGACGAGCGATGATCGGCCGGACGGCGCGGCGGCGTGACGGCCGCCGTCGGAGAGGCCGTCGCCTCGCGGCCCCTTTGCTCGGCCTTGTGCTGGGCGTTCAGGCGATTGTCGCCTGCGCGCCCGTCGTCAAGCCGCCGGGCCCGCCGGCCGGAAAACCGGAAATGACGGACGCTTATTTCGAGATGGCCGACGGGGCTCGGCTGCCGCTCCGATCCTGGGTTCCCGAAGGCGAACCGAAAGCCGCCGTTCTCGCGGTTCACGGCTTCAACGACTACAGCCTCTTCTTCCGCGATTTCGGCGTCTTTCTGGCGGAGAACGGCGTGATCTCCTACGCCTACGATCAGCGCGGTTTCGGTGAGTCGCTGAATACCGGCTTCTGGGCCGGCGCAGATGCGTATCCACATGACGTGCGCACGGTTGCCGACCTGATTCGGGACCGCCATCAAGGCATGCCGTTCTTTGTTTTCGGCGAGAGCATGGGCGGCGCCGTGACTATGGTTGCGGCGGCCGAACCGCCCGGACTCGATGCCGACGGCTTGGTGTTGTCGGCCCCTGCGGTGTGGGCGCGCGAAACCATGCCGTTCTACCAACGCTGGGTGCTGGGGTTGGGCGCCTGGACGCTGCCGTGGTTGCGTCTGAGCGGGAAGGGGCTGGATATCAAGCCATCGGACAACATCGATATGTTGATCGAATGGGGCCGGGATCCGCTGGTCATCAAGGAAACCCGGATCGATACGATTTACGGCCTGGTCAACTTGATGGACCGTGCTCTCGTGGCGAGCGACGGGTTGCCGCCGAACACGCTTATTCTCTACGGCGCCACCGACGAGGTCATTCGCCGGGGACCGACCCTCGAGATGATGCGGCGGCTCGATGCCGGCTCCGGAACGCGGCCCCGGGTCGCACTCTATGAGAACGGCTATCACATGCTGACCCGCGATCTGTCGGCGGAGATCGTATGGCGCGATGTGCTGGCGTGGATCGAGAATTCGGCGGAGCCGCTGCCGTCCGGCGCCGAAGCCGCAGGTGCGGCATTCGTCGCCGAGGCACGGTCTCAGCAGGGCGACTAGGCCAGCTTTCTCGCCTCGACGTAGAGCGAGCCGTTTGGATGCGTGTTGTCGAACTTGGTGGTATCGCGCATTACCGGCTCGCTGCTCTGGCCGAAACCCGAGCGGACCACGTCGACAAAGCCCGCCGTTTCGAGGCGGGCCGACATTTTGTCCCAGTTCCACCAGTTGACGTGGCCGACCATTTCGCGGGTAAGACCTTCCTGTGTGCGTGCGCAGAGCCATTCTAAGGTCGCCGCCGCGCCGTCGCGGGCGAAGCGTTCGCGGAGTTCCTCGGTCGAGACCGGCATCGCCCTCTCTCCGCTGTACATCTCGGAGCATCGCGTTGCGATATGCGACAGAAAACGTTGCTCGGTCGGCGCCGTATCGGCGTTCGGCAGCTTCGGCTTGAACGACCAGTAGAAATAAGTCGGGTCGTCCTGCATCAAAGCACGAACAGCGAGGTCCGCATCCGGACACGTGATGCGAATCAACCCTCCCGGTTTGAGTACGCGAAAGGCCTCGCGCATGAAATTGCCCGCGCCCTTCTCGGTGAAGTGTTCGATGGCGTGGCTCGAATAGACGATCTCGATGGTGCCATCGGCAAACGGTATCGGATCGTCCGACTCGGCATTCCAGTCGATATCGAAATCGACCCGGCTGTAGGGCGTCGCGGCATGATCGACGGCATGCCAGCAGGGGTGATTGAAACCGCCGGCGCCGATGTTCAGAAAGCATCGGCCGTCAACCGATGTATCGCCGAAGCGCAGCCGGTAATAGTCTTCGTCGAACGAAATCCCGGGAACCGATACCGTGACCCGGTGAAATCCTTGCGTGGTGAACATGTGCCCTTGCCGTTCCGATGATCTGTTCTAGAAAGTTCCAACGCCCGCTGTGACGAGACGCTGCCGCAATGAATCCGTCAGCGGCGACATGCGTCCGTTCTGTGCGTCCTGGCGAAGGCGATTGCGTTCGGCGAACGTCCGCACCCAGTCGTTGTCGAGGCCCCAGGTCGATTGCAGGATCAGGCGGTCTGAGATGCCGGCTTCGGAATATAGCTTGCGGGTCGTATCGAAACACAGCCGCCAGGGGTCGGGGTGGCTCGGGAATTCGCGCGCGATCGCCACCGCTTCCTCCATGTATTCGTCCGGCTCCATCAGGCCCGAATGGGACGTCCGCACATCCATGACGAAAACGTCGCCGGGACGGGGATGAAGTTGCAACACTTCGCCTTCGTCGAGCGCCGGCGTCTTGTGTGAACCGAGTCGGACTCGGAGGCAGCGGTCGTCGTTTGTGTGGTCCTGCGGATACCAGATGACCTTGACCACCAAGGCTTCCGACACGCCAAAGGCGGGCTGGCAGAAGTAGGTGCCGTTCGGTTCCGCCGCCTTCTGGCTGTCCTTGTGCCAGACCGCGAGTGTATTAATGCCGACGCTGGTATGCCCGGTGAAGATAATGTGTTCGCCGAGGATGTCCTTCATTGTGCCGATAATGGCGTCATTGCCGTAATATGGCGCCAGCGAATCGAGTAATCCCGCCGCGTTCGGTTGGCTCATGCCGATGTCTTTGCGTTTGGCCGAATCGCCAAGAAAATAGTCCATGCAGATGGCGCGGAAATCTGCGACGTCGTCGTCAGTGAAGACATCGGGCAGTAGGCACACGCCATACGCCTCCAAATCTCCCTTGAGATCGCCGAACTCGAAGTTCACGCTTATGCTCTCCGCACCGCCGGGACCTGATTCTCGCGCAAAAATGTCAATGTATTACTAACCGCGCGGCTGACCGGAATGGTGGGCGCTGTCTCGTCCAGCAAGAGGCCGCCGGTTGACGTCCGATTAACTCCCTTCGGTCATGATGTTGTCCTTATCGCGACGGCGGTCATACCGGATGATTGCTGCAACCTGCGGGTCGGGCGGACGATGAAGACAGTGCTGGTCATCGGCGGTATGGGACAGGACGGGTGTTACCTCGCGCGCCTGTTGCTGGCACGCGGCGATAGCGTGCATGTCACGACGCGGCGCGATCCGGCGACGCCGGGGCCCAAGCCGGTGGCGCTGGGAATTGCCGGGCAGGTCGGCCTTCACAGTCTGGAACCGGCGCGTTACACCGACGTCGCACGGCTCATCGCCGAGGTTGCGCCGGACGAGATCTATAATCTCGGCGGCATGACCTCGGTCAGCCGGTCGCTCGAAGATCCGCTTGGCGCTTTCGACAGTATCGCCAGCGCGGCTATCAACGTACTCGAGGCCGTGCGAAAACATCGGCCCGAAACCAAACTTTTCAATCCGGCGTCGAGCGAGATATTCGGCAGTTGCAAGGCGCCGGCGACGACGGAAACACCGCTGCGCCCGCTGAGCCCCTATGGCGCTGCGAAGGCCGCCGCTTACCACGCCTTTCGCACCTATCGGACATCCTACGGCCTCTTCGCCGTCAACGGCATTCTGTTCAATCACGAGTCGCCGCTCAGGGACGAGCATTTCGTCACCGCCAAGATCGTCCGTCAGGCGGTCGAGATTTCCCGCGGTGAGCGTCGGAAACTACGTCTCGGCAACCTCTCGGGCGCCCGTGATTGGGGTTGGGCGCCCGAATCGGTCGAGGCCATGCGGCTCTCGCTCGAAGCATCGAAGCCTGACGACTACATCGTCGCCACCGGCGTCTCGCATACGCTTGAAGCGTTTACCGTGCGGGTCTTCGAAACGCTCGGACTGGAATGGCGCGATCATGTCGAACACGACCCGGCGCTTCTCCGCCCGGCCGATATCGAGGCGAGCCTGGCGGATCCAAGTGCGACCGAGGCGGCGCTGGGCTGGCGGGCCGCGTGCTCGTTTGAGGAGTTGGTCGAACGGCTGGTCGCGGCGGAACTCGACAAGCGTAAGGACACGGCACCGTGACGGATATTGGCAATCGCGCCGTCGCGCCGCTCGTTGCGGCTGGGCTGGTCCGCGCCGAGCGAATCGAACCTTTTCATCCCCGAACGCGGGACCGCGCCGATCTCGCAGTCTTACGGTGCGCCGCCTCGGGCGTCGTTTTCCTGCAGTCTTCGGATCACATTGACGAGATGTTCTACGCCGAGAAACGGCAGGAAGATGCGATCGCGCGGGCGACCCGTTCCGACGCCGTCAAGGACGCCGACACGGCCCGCCGCGTCGCGACCCACGGCGGTCTGGTCGCCGGCCGGCGCTGGCTCGATGCCGGATCGGGCGAGGGCCGCATGCTGGGTGCGCTGGGCCCCGCCGCCGCGACGGCAATGGGCTACGACCCGGCCCGCTGGCGGCCCAGCGTGAATGCGCCGGGGGCATTCCCGGTTGTCGGCGATCTCGCCGATGTCGCTCCCGGCACGATCGACATCGTCACGCTCTATCACGTGCTGGAGCATGTCCCTGAGCCCGTAACGTGCCTTGAGCAACTGGTCACCCTCCTGGATGACGGTGGGCGGATTGTGGTCGAGGTACCGCACGGCCGAGACGCCCTGCTGATGCGTTATGCCTGCATGCCCTACCGCGACCACACGCTATGGAGCGAGCATCTTGTGCTACACACGCGCGAAAGTCTGAGCGCTGTGATTGAGGCCGCCGGCCTGACCGTCGAGCGCATCGACGGCTGCCAACGCTATCCGCTTGCCAATCACCTGCATTGGCTTTGCCGGGGCGAGGCCGGCGGTCAGGAACGCTGGCCGGCGCTCTGCGATCCCGATCTCGATGCGGCATACGCCGCCCGGCTGATCGCGGCGGACGAGACCGATACACTGGTCGCCGTGGCGCGCAAGGCCGAACAGTAAGAAATTGTTAACCATGCCCTCATCAGGATGGGGTAATTTATGGTACGGTAACGCGGTTCCAGAAGGAAACACCATGAGTAAGCGCATCCTGTTCCTCGTCTACAACGTCCGCAACCAGCGATACGGTCTCCTCGCCCTGTCTTCGTATCTGAAGCGCGAGGGACACGTTATGGACTACGTTTGTCCCGACCCGAACCACTTTGGCCAAGGCGCCGATACGAAATCGATCGACGAAGGTAAGATTCAATCTGTGTTGGACAAGATCGCCGAGTTCCAGCCGGACTACCTCGCCGTGACTGCGATGACGACCGAAATCCGGCCGTTGATGACGATCGTCAACGCCGTCAAAACCGCACACCCAGAGCTCTACGTCCTCCTCGGGGGGCCGCACCCCACGTTCTGTCCCGACGTCGTGCGCGAACCCTCGATCGATGCCATTTGCCGTGGCGAAGGCGAAGCGGCCTTTTCCGCCTTTCTTCGTGAGCATCCCAACGGTGATTATCTCTCGGTTCCCAACTTCGGTTTCATTGTCGACGGCGAGGTGAAGATCAATCCGTTGGGGCGGATGATGGATATGGATGAGTTGCCGATTCCGGATTACGACTTCATGCCGCGAAGCAACACGGAGAAATTCGTGACCTTCGCGTCCCGCAATTGCGTTTACAGCTGCCAATACTGCTTCAATCAGGAGTACCGGCGCATGTATCGCCAAGACGGCGAAAAAACGATCTACAACATCTATTCGGTGGACCGATTCATGGACGAACTCAGGTTCATCAACGAGACTTACGACTTCAAGGTCTTCTGCTTTCAAGACGACGTCTTCCCGATCAACAAGGAATGGCTCGCGGAGTTTGTCGAACGCTACCCGGTCGAGATCGGCAAACCGTTCCACCTCGCCCTGAACCCCTGCATGATCAAGGACGGCACGATCGAGAAATTGCGAGCGGCCGGGCTCGTATCCCTCAACATGGCAATCGAAAGCGGCAGCGAGCGAATTCGAAACGATGTCATGCGCCGGCCGCCGATCACCAACGAGGAACTGATCAAGCTGTGCCGAACCATCAAGGCCAACGGCATCTACATCAACACCCAGAACATGATGATGTCACCGACCGAGACCGTCGAGGAGGCAATCGCCACGTTGGAATTGAATATCGCGTGCGGCGTCGACAGCGCGGTCGTCGGCAAGTTCCAACCGTTTCCGGGAACCCGGATGGGCAAGCTCGCCGAAGAACTCGGACTCGTCGACGCCGCGAGTATCCTGCAACGCATTCCGGAGAACTATCATTTTGAGAGCATTCTCGATTTTCCCGAGAATGACACGGTGATCATGGACAATCTGGTGCACATCTTCTCGTTGTGCGTGCGGTATCCTTTCATGAAACCGATCCTGCTTCGCTTGGTGCACCGGCGCTGGGACTGGCTGTTCCACCGTATCGACGACCAGTTCTGGATGACCCACACGCACCGCACTTTCGATTCCTACGCGACCGCCAACACCTGGTCGGAGCTCAAGGTTGCGGGCTTGTTTGTGTGGCGGATGTTGTTCCCGAAGGCGAAGGAAGTGTTCTCATATTGATTTGTAGGCGCGACGCCGACTTCGGCCTTTTCTAACGGCCGAGCCGGTTCAGGATCAATTGCGCGCCGCACTCGGCTTCAGAGCCGACATTGGCGAGTTCATCCTCGCTGAGCGCCGGGACTCTTGAACTGTCGATGATCAAGCTCAGAAGGTCGTCCGCTGTTCGACAGACTCGCGCCGGATCGACCATGGCCGGGCCGCGCATGGCCTCGACTTCGTGGTTCCAGAGTACTGCCACCGGGTAGCCAAGGCCCAGGGCGGTGAAACTGGCGGACGTCGAGCCGGCGCAGACCAGATCGGCATCGTGGAGATCGTCGACGAAATTGCGATAACAGGTAAACACGACGCGGCCGTCGAAGCCGCCAAACCAGTCGTTCAACAAGTCGGTGACTTCCGGCCAGTCGTAACCGTTGGTGATGCGGATCCGCAACGACCATTCATCCGGAAGGCGGCCGAACGCGTCGTGCACAGTCTTGAGGTCCGCGAGGTAATGCGGCTTGGAGATGTCCTGCATGCAGAACAAGAGAACCTTGGTGCGCGGCACCGGCAGGTCTTGCACAGCCGGGATCGGCGACAACCGCTGACAGGCGACTTCGAGGTTGCCGAGAATCTTCAGCCGTTCGGCCGGCATGCCGTAACTGATGAAAGCCTGCTTGGTTCGCTCGCTCCAAACCCACATCTCGTCCGCGAAGAACGGCGCGTAGAACCGGACCGGCGTGCCATGCAGGACCAACGAAACGGGGATTCGCTCCAACTTCGCGGCCGCTATCAAGACCGCCGCCGCCGGCACGTGCTCGATCGGCGACACGATCAATTGCGTGCCGTTCTCACGCAGGTAGTTACGCCAACCCTCGATGTGCCTCGCGGTCTCGGTGAATCGAGCCTCCAGCGTTCCCTGATCGGCGGCATGCGCCGTCAGCGGTTGTGCTTCAGCCGCGCGGCCGATGTCCTCCAATGCGTCGCAGGCCCCGACCTCGGACGGACCATTGCCGGCGACATCCGCATAGCGCACGACAGCGGCGGCACTCGCCCTGATCGGGTCCGATACGGCGCAACCCGCGGTCTCGACGAAGCCCATCCGGATATCCGGCGCTTGTGCAGATACGGCGTCGTAAAGAAGCGTCAGCGAACTCTCGTAGTTGGCGCGGCTGAACAATGGCAGGAACAGCACGTCGATCTTGTCGGCCATCACGGCTGCCGGACTCGGGTTCGCGGGCTCGACGGGGCCGAGTTCGCCGCCGGTCCGGGCGGCCAGCCAAAGTTGATAGAACAACGGAATGAGACGCGGGTCCCGTTCGGCGTGGTGTCCGACCATTTCGTGAACCGCATTGTGGCCGGAAATCTTGATATTCTCTTGGGTCATTCCGATCCTGCCGGCAGCCGACGCGAGCCTGACCAGCACGTTCGGGCGTTATGATTGACAATCCGTTAACTCAATCAGGCTAGTGTAGCGCATCGAGCGTTCACCGAGGCCTCAGGAATCCGCCAGATGAAAGCCTGCGAAGCCGTGCGCCATAGCATCCGCGCCATCGAAACGGCGGAACTGTCGAACGACCCCTACAAGCATCTCGTGATCGATGGCATCTTTCCGGGCGATTACTACCTGGAGATGCTGGCGAACTTTCCGCGCCAGGATCTGATGCCCAACTCCCGGCCGGACGTGCATCAGATGGATTTGAAACTCGATCCTGGCGTTGAACGGTTCGCCGACGGCACGTTGACCATCGACAATACGCTGCAGCAGAGCGAGCCGGCGAAGTACGATTTCTGGTCGGCGTTTCGGGACGCCTACTTTACCGACGATTTCTGCCGCACCATCATGGGCCGGTTCGGCGACGATCTCGACGACCGCGACCGCAACGACTTCTACCCGGTCGGCCGATTGGCGATCGACCTCAAGGGCGCCGGACTCGGGCCGCACCGCGACCGCGACGACAAGATCTGCTCCGTGTTGTTCTATCTCGGCGATGCCTTCGACCCGGCAGTTGCGGAGCCGTTCGGCACCCTCGCATTGCGTGCGACCAAGAACGGCGCGCGCGGCAGCCAGCATTTCGGATACGACGGTTTCGAGATCGCCAAGGTCATCACGTACCTTCCCAATCGCTTCGTGTGTTGGGCGGTGACTCGCGGCAACAAGCCGAACGAGTCGTTTCACGCCTACCATCAAACGCTCGACCGGCCGCGCCGCCTCATCAAGTTTTTCGTGCAGCGCCGTGACGATATCGAAGATGTCCGCCGTACGATCGAATCGACCCGGGATCGCGCCGACGATTGGCGCAAAGATGTGCCGTTGAAATCGGATAATTGATGCGCAACATATTGCCAAATATCGGCAGGGGATTGATCATTCCAGATATCCTTGAATTGCCTATCAAGGATAAGTAGTGACCGGCTCGGAAGCTTAAAACATGCCTTCGGAAACTCTCAATCGCCGTGTAATTCTTTCTCACATGATTGTTTGGAAAATCCCGACAAATGAGTGAATTGGAAAAGTACGCTGACGATCTCTATGCAACGTTCAAGAAGACCAAGAATCCTGCGATTGGATGTTGTCTGCATGTGTTGGTTCAGAAAATCAGTCAAACCGCACCAGAAAATTCACAAGTATCTCTGGATGACGATGCCGCAATCCGAAGGAGCGTCAACGACGCGATCACAATAGCAAGTACAGGCTCCAGCCAGGGGGCGGTACAGAAGATTTCTGACGTGCTCAATAATTGGCTTTTGACGCTTATCGAACCAACCTCACACGATGTTTTGAATGCGATCAGCGCGATGGTCGGCGACGGTCAATGCCTGACCAACAATGATCAAATTCGTTTGGCCTTCGCGCGAGAGGTTCAAAAGATTAACGCACAGGAAGTCAGCAATCTTGAGCCTACCCACATATTCGTTGCCGCAATGCCCCGCTCGGCCTCGTCATCATTGATCAAGGCACTCGTCGAACTTACGGGTTTTTCCCTCTGTCCACCGCGAGGTGTTCGCGTGAAGAGCATACCTTTTCTGATGTTTGCTGACCTAAATGTGTTGGAATGGGAAACCGCAGCCTTGAGGAAGGATACCGTCGGCAAGCAACATCTTAAGCTTTTGAACAACATCAACGGTGAGATATTCAAAAGGCACAAAACAAAGGTCGTTTTCCAATACAGAAACATATTTGATGCAATTATCAGTCTCGTTGATCACCACAGTCAGTTTCCTGAACGAACGCTTTGGCGATCGACTTGGGAAACGATGACTTATGAAGAGAAAGTTGATTCATTTATTGCGTTTTACGCACCCGACTATCTACGGATGTTCTACACATTCACGAAGAATGTTGAGGGAGTCGATTTAATGCATCTGTCCTATGACCATTTTACAGACCAGATGGAGGATGCATTGAACGAAGTTCTCGGCTTTGCCGGTGTCCAAATCGACCGGACAAAAATTGCGGAAACCGCCAGCCAGTATGGCAAAAGCGAGGTGGCGCCAAACTTCAACAAGGGCGTAAAGGGACGCGGCTATGAGAAAATGACAAAAGATCAACGCGAGAGAATATCGAACATGACCTGCGGCCTCAGGGACGTCGATTTTTCGCCGCTTGGCATTGAATTTTCATAGTCTCTGCGGTCGGAAGTCCTCCGTCGATAAATTTTCGGAGGGCGAGGTCATGACATGAAGATTCTGGCGGTTATACCGGCACGCGGGGGTTCCCGCGGCGTTGCTCGGAAGAACGTGCGGACGGTCGGCGGCAAGCCGCTGATCGCATGGACCATCGAGGCCGCGTCGCGCGCCAGCCTGCTCGACCGGGTTATCGTGTCGACGGACGATCCGGAGATCGCCGAAACCGCCCGGTCGCTCGGCGCCGACGTGCCGTTCACCCGGCCCGCCGACCTCGCAGGCGACTCGGTTCATGCCTCGCAAACGGTGCTGCATGCGCTCGATGTGCTTCAGGCTGACGAGGCTTATGTGCCGGATGGAGTCGCGTTGCTGTTGCCGACTAGCCCATTGCGCACGACCGACGACATCGATGCTTGTTTAGCGATCCTTGAGCGACATCCGGACGATGCTGTCGTGACTGTCGCCCTGCAATCTCGCTACCTGACCCAACTTCGGACAATCGAAGACGGTTTCGCCCGGCCGGTCGTGGGTTCTCCGACCTACAACACGCAACGCCAGGCTGCCGACAAACTCTATGCCGCCAACGGTGCCGTGTTCGCATCGGGCGTTGCCACATTTCGTGCGCAAGTAGGATTTCATCACGACCGAACCCGGGCCCACGTCATGCCGGTAGAGCGATCGATCGATATCGATACACCGTTCGATCTCGAGTTGGCGGACTTTCTGTTATCCAGGCGCGCGCGTGACGAGACCGGAGAAGAGACATGAGCGAACGGAAAGCCGCGACGATCTGGCATGTCGGCGGCTGGAACCGGAACTATGGCGATCTGGCGATCCAGGCGGCGATGGAGCATCGCCTGACGGCGGCAGCGGCGCGACCGCTGACGTTCGTCGGCGTCGATAACCAGCGCACGTGGTTCCATCCGGATCTGATCGACAAGCTGAACGACGAGGCGGACCTGCTGCTGTTGGGCGGCGGCGGCTTCATTTTTCATCGACCGGAAGACAACAGCCATTCCGGCTGGCAATTCAACATCCGGCTCGAGGACATCGCCCGAATCCAGGTCCCGATCGTCGTTTATGCCATCGGCTACAACAAGTTTCCGTTCGACGACCGGGGCTTTTTGCCGGTTCTTAACGACCATTTGAAAGCGGTGCACGAGCACGCCGCCCTGTTCTCCGTCCGCAACAACGGGACGCGTGAAGAGCTTGCACGCCGCGGCCTCGACGTCACCGACATCGAGGTTATTCCCGACCCGGGCATGTTCACCCCAAAACGCCTGCCCACGCTTCCCGGACTGACAGAGGGCGAGCTTGCCATCGGCCTGAACTGGGCCGGCGACCGGCCGCAATTTCGGTGGGGCGGTAATAATGCCGACGCACGCGAAGGCCGGGCGCTTGAGACGATCGCACAGGCTTTGCGCCAGGTGCTCGACGCGCGGCCCGGCAAGGTGCTCATGATCCCGCATATCGTCGAGATCGACGAAGCGGCGCTGCCGGTCCTCCGGACCCATTTGGGCGACGACCTTCTCAATCTCAGGGACGTTTATCCGGGCATGTATCCACCGGCGACGGTTCAGGCTTCCTTTCTTGCCGGCGCCTATGCGCGCATGGATGTCGTCCTCGGCATGCGTGGTCATTCGAACATCATCCCATTCGGCATGGGTACGCCTTGCATCGCCGTCGGGCATCACCCGAAGAATCGCTATTTCCTTACCGAAATCGGCCGGCCGGATCTGGTTCTCGATCAGAACGCGGAAACCGGCGGCTACGATGTCGGTCAACTTGTGGAACTCATCGGCGGGGTGATCGACGATGCCGATCTACGCCCGGCGCTACGGCGCCGTTTCGACGCGCTTGATGCCATCGCCTCAGTATTCGACCGACGCCTGTTGGCCCTGATCGACGCCTAGATCGGGTCACGTTTAGACTGAAAGGCATCGCGTTTCGTCGAAACGTGTGAAGCCGATCGATTTTAATGTCGTATGGCAGATTCACATGTTTCGCGGATTGCCATGGCGATCCCGACAAAACATGATCTGCTATAGGCGGCGGCTCAGGATTCCCAGTAGCGGAGCTTGCGGGCGACGGCCCATTCTTCGTCAGAGATAACCCGTTCGCCGGTTCCGAACGCATGCGGAACCGAGCGAATATAGCTCACCAGCATCTCTAGTCCGCGGCGTTCCAGCGACGCGGGCTGGTCAGAGCCGTACATCGCACGGCTCAATGTGATGTGCCGTTCGACGGTCGTCGCGCCATAGGACACCGCCATCAAACTGGGGTGAATGCCGATTTCGTGCCCGCTATAGCCGACCGGGCAGCCGTACCGGTCGCGAAGTGTCAGCATGCCGGCAATGTTGGTTCGGTCATTCGGGCACGGGTACTCGGACACCGTGTACATCAACGTGAACGGACAGTTTTTTCGCCGGAACAGATCGACGACCGCGTCGATCTGGTCGTCGTCGCACATCCCCGTGGAAATGAACGTGTGGCGGCCTTCTTCGGCGACCATCTCCGGCAGCGTCGGGTGGGTCAGCATAGCGGAAGCGATTTTGTTGTGGGCCATTTCATAGTGACGCAGGAAGATCTGGCTGTCGTCGTCCCAAGCAGACGCGAACCAGTCCATCTCAATCGCCTTGCAGTAACTTGCGATTTCGTCGTACGCCGCCTTGTCGAACTCGAGGCGTTCCTTTTGCTCGCGTTGCGTCGTACCCCATGGGCTCTCGCGGTATCTCGCAAGCTCCTCGGCGGAGTAGACCTTGTCGATCGTGCGCTTCTGGAATTTAACCGCATCGCATCCGCACGATTTCGCCATGTCGATTAGTTTCTGGGCGATCGACAAATCGCCGTTGTGGTTAATGCCGATCTCGGCGATGACGTAAACGTGCTCGGGCAGATCGCTCGGTATCGTAAATGTCATCCTCGTACTCCCTGTCCGTCGCCCCTCGTGGCAGAACCGCCGGTCCCCGTGCCGCGATCGCCTACAATCCGTATCGTCGCCTCAGCAAGCGGTCATGAAATCTCGCAGTTCGGTCATGTCCTGAATCGTCGCAGCGGCGCCGTGCTCGACCAATCGCGCCCCATGATTCGGCGCGCAGTGGCTGCCACCACAATAGCCGACGACGGCCATCCCCGCGGCCACCCCTGCCTTAACGCCGGCGACGCTATCGTCGACCACGACGGCACGCGACGGATCTACGGCCATGCGTTCGCTGGCGTAAATGAACAAATCCGGCGCCGGTTTGCTGTTGCGGACCTGCGAAGCGCTGAACACATCGCTGCCGAAATACGCATCGAGTCCGCTCAGCCGCAACGATTGTGAGATCTTCTCCGGCATGCCAGACGATGCGACGCACCGGCTGGTCAAGTCGTCCGTGAGAAACGCCTCGACACCCGGGCAGGCCTCGACACCGTACGAGAGCGCGCTCAGCGTTTCTGCCCGGATATGGTCGACGAAATCATCCGGGGTTCTGCACCCCATATCCTCGACCGCTTCGCGGATAGACAGGGCGCTGAGACCGATAAACTTCGCACTGCAATCGGACGGGGTTATCGCGAGATCCAACGTGCAGAGATAGTCGGCGAGGACGCGGCATCCGACGATCTCGCTATCGACCAACACGCCGTCGCAATCGAAGATGATAAGATCAGGCTTCATTATTGACCAGATCCTCATCGAACGAACGGCCGGCCTCCTTGCGCTCCTCGCCCTTCAGGTGGTCCATGTACTCGCCGAGCACGCAATTGATGAACGGGTGATCGGAGTCGGCGACATCGGCCGAGAGATTGCGATAGGCAGCGCCCTCGGTTCGCGCGAAGTGCTCGCGCATGATGTCGAAGACCCAGCAATCGTGCCACTGCGGGAGAAGAAAGATCTCGCCGTTGAAGTACTCCTCGGCGATCTGATTCATGAAGGCGTGGTGCACCGTGTGGCGGCGGTTGTAGCAGATGAAACCGCATTCCGAGTACATGTGGTTACGGCCGAGATAGCTGGCGTGCCCGTCGCCGGGATCGGTCTCGGCGAAGAATCTGTCGTCGATCGGCTTAAAAGTGACGGTATCGCCGTCGAGCCAAATCAACCGGTCGCTGTCCCACTTGCGCGACACGCCGAAAATCGAAAACGATTTGTGAGAGAAACGGATCGCATCGAAGGGAAAAAGGTATTCCATCATCATGTTTTCGTCGTCGAGCACTTCGAAGCGCTTGCCGTTGGCCAGCGGGAACTGCCCGAACTTGCGTTTGAAGTGTTCCCCCTCGGGCGCCAATTCGCCGTAACTCTCAAATCGCACGCGCTCATCCGTTTCAAGCGGGATGTCGTCCTCGGAGACCACGACCATCTCGACCTCTGGAGGCCAGTATCGGCGGAAACTATCGACCATGCGCGCGCCGTACCGTTCGAAGCCGGCGGCATTGAATGAGGTCACTACGACACGACTCAATCCGTCGTTCATCTGTGTGCGTCACTCCCCCGTGTATGGCGACATCCGGTCGGCGGGCTATTTCCGCGCGGATCCTTCGGCAACGAATCACTGCGCAAGGCTAGCGGAAACCTTATCCCCTGTCTCGCTTTCAGCGGCGCCAAAAAGAGCCCCTCAAGAAGAGGCTTTCATGATCGCAGCAGAGAAGAGACTCTAACCCGCGCCACGTCGGGAGCCGCCATAGCATCACGGCTTGTCGACGGGCGTCTTCCACGGTATTACGTCCGCCACGACAAGACATTCGGAGCACCCGTAGCTCAGCTGGATAGAGCGCTGCCCTCCGAAGGCAGAGGTCAGAGGTTCGAATCCTCTCGGGTGCGCCATCTCTCAAACCATAGATCGACAAGCGTAACCTTAGCTGCGCGCCGGGGGAATGGCCCGGCGAGGCTCGGCGCGCCCCGACGCCATGCGGGCCTCGGGATGGCTCGGTTGGCGAGGCCCACCCTGATGTGACGTAACGGCGCGCCGAGGAAATGACCCGGCGCGCCGCGCTGCACCACCTTCTGAGACCGTTGCCCTTTACGCCGCCTTCGCCGGGGCTTCCGGAAACGCCAGTACGCGGGCGATGGCGACCGCGAGTTCGGCCTGGTTGCACGAATAGACGTGAATACGGCTGACGTCGTTGGCATCGAGCCGTTCGCACAGCGACACCGCCGTGGCGACGGCGACCTGCCGGCGCACGTCCGGGTCGGCGTCGAGCCCGGCGAAGCGGTCGGTGACCCATTGCGGGATCGGCTCGCCGCAGGCCTTGGCGAACTTCGCGACCTTGACGAACTCGAACACCGGCATGATGCCCGGTACGATGTCGAGACCGACGTTCGCCGCCGTGCAGCGGTCGCGGAAGCGGAAATAATCGTCCGAGTTGAAGAAAAACTGGGTGATGGCTTCCGTCGCGCCGGCATCGCGCTTCTGTTTCAGGAAGTCGAGATCGGCGTCGGGCCCGCGGCTGTCCGGGTGGCCGTTCGGGTAGGCCGCGACGCTGATGTCCTTGGCACCGAGGTCGCGGACCCGTGCGATCAGATCGAGCGACGACGCATATCCGTCCGGGTGCGGTCGGAACGGCTCGCCCGGGCCGTCGCCGTCGCCGCGCAGGGCGACGAAGCGGCGGATGCCGGCGCGGAACCACATGGACAGGGTCTGGTCGATTTCTTCGCGCGACTGTCCGGCCGCGGTGATGTGCGCGGATACGGGCACGCCCGCGTAAGCCAGACCGAGTGTCGCCGACTTGCTGCGTTCGCGCGACGAACCGCCGGCGCCGTACGTGACCGAGATATGCCGGGCGCCGGCACGGACGAAGGTGACGGCGAGATCGCGGCAATCGCCGGACTTCGGGGGGTAGATTTCGACACTGAGTTTCATTGGATCGATCCTTTCTTGCGGGCGAGCCAGAAGAGAATGACGGGCGCGTCCTGGTTGGAGGGTTGTTGAATGGATTGGGTTTCGATGTCGACGTAGCCAGCGGCGCCGAGCCAGTCGCGGATGGCCCGATCGCTGAAGCCGGGCCAGCGAAAGCCCTGTTGATCGGTCAATGCGCTGCGGTCGTGGCGGTCGAAATCGACCAGCAGGATCCAGCCGCCGGGCATCGTGACGCGGGCGCATTCCCTGAGCGCGTCGAGCGGCGCATCCGCATAGTGCAGGGCAAGGTGGATGGAAACGGCATCGAAGCTGGCGTCGGCGAACGGCAGGCTCTTCATTTCGCCCTGGCGCAACTGGCAGTGCGGCAACCCGGCATTATGGATGGCGGCGCGCGCCGCGAGCAGCATATCGCGGGAGTTGTCGAGACCGACCGCCTCGTCGACGTGGCGGCCAAGCAGGCGGAGGACGTGGCCGGTGCCGGTGCCGATGTCGAGAAGGTTGCGTGCGCCCAGGGTCTCGAAGCGGTTGCGCACCGCCGCATCCACGGCGTCTGCATCGATCCACTGCCGGCGGACGCGATCCCAGTCCGCAAAATGTTTCCGGAAATAGCTCCGCGCGCGAACCTCCCACGTGTGGGTGACGGTCCGCAGGCGGTCGAGATCGGCGGCATGCTGCGGATCGTCGTCGGCGACCTGATCGACCATTTCGCGGACCAGCGCCGCGAGCGGTCCGGCGGTCACCGCGCGGAACCATACCGATTGTCCTTCCTGATGGCGCTCGAGAACGCCGGCTTCGTGCATCAGCTTGAGGTGGCGCGAAACCCGCGGCTGGCTCTGATCGAGGATTTCCGTCAGGTCGCCGACCGTCAGCTCGCCGTGCGCGCACAACAGCAGAATCCGAAGGCGCGTATGCTCGCCGACGGCCCTGAGGGCGTCGAGCGTGCGGTCGAGCGAGGCGGGTGTTTCATTGTTCATGCAGTTTTTATTATATAAATAAATTTTTATGTCAATAGGCAAAACGTTAATCAGGCGCGCGTGCGAACAGGGGCGAGCGCTTGCGCGCGCGGTTCGCCGGAAACTGACGGGATAAAACGGGCTACGAAACGGGTCAGCCGCCGGTGCGCAGACTGTCCGGAATCATGCAGACGGGGATCGGGTCCATCTTGTGGCGGTTGGCGGCGTGCAGGCGGCGATAAATCGCCAGAACCTCGCGCTCGCGGTCAGTGAGACCCGCGTCGTCGCCAGCGAAGGTCATGGCCCATTCGAGTTCCGGATACGACGCGCCGAGCTGGTCCTCGTCGGTGCGGTCGTCGCCCCACAGACCGTCGGTCGGCGGTGCGTCGAGGATCGCCCGGTTGACGCCCAGTTCGCGGGCGACGGCGTAGACCTCGGTCTTGAGGAGATCGGCGATCGGGCTGACGTCGACGCCGCCGTCGCCGTACTTGGTATAGAAACCGACGCCGAAGTCCTCGACCTTGTTGCCGGTGCCGAGCACCAGACGGCCGTGCGCGGCGGCAAAATAATAGAGCGTCGTCATACGCAGCCGGGCGCGGGAATTCACCAGCGCCATCTCGTGATCCGGACCGAGGTCGACGCCCGGCAAAGCGGCGATCAGGCTTTCGAAGGTCGGCGTCAGGTCGACGGTCGCCCGCTCGACGTTGGGATAGGTCTCGATCAGCCAGTCGATGTGCCGCGCCGCGCGGCCGACCTGATCGGCATGCTGGTGGATCGGCATCTCGCAACACAGGACCGGCAGGCCGGTGCGCGCGCCGAGCGTCGACGTGACGGCGGAATCGATACCGCCGGAAATGCCGATGACGAAACCGTTGGTGCCGGAACTGCCGGCGTAGGCCGTCAGCCAGTTCGCGATGTGATCGATGACGCCCGCCGCGTCGATGGAGTTGTCGGCCATAATGCGATCCTTCGAAGTCACACGTTCAGTTCGGTGGACAGGTCAGCGGTCACCCGCCATCATTCTCACATGGATCCAAAACGCAAGGAGGCAAGACGATGGGAGACATGATTACGTTCGATTGTCCGGGCGGCGCCAGCGCGGACGGCTATCTGGCGGCGGCCGACGGCGGCATGGGCGTCGTCGTCATCCAGGAATGGTGGGGTCTGAACGATCAGATCAAGCGCACCTGCGACGACTTCGCGGCAGCGGGGATCACCGCGCTGGCGCCCGATCTCTACAAGGGCCGCGTGACGCAGGAGCCGGACGAGGCCGAGCACATGATGACAGGCCTCGACTGGGTCGGCGCGACGGAAACGGATGTCGCCGGCGCGGTCGCCCATCTGCGCCAATCGTGCGACAAGGTGGCGGTCATGGGGTTCTGCATGGGCGGCGCGCTGACGGTCATCTCGGCGGTCAAGCTGCCGATCGACAGCGCCGTCTGCTTCTACGGTATCCCGCCGAAGGAAGCCGCCGATCCGACGGCCATCCGGGTGCCGTTTCAGGGCCACTTCGCGACCGAAGACGACTGGTGCACGCCGGAAGCCGCGGCGCAGTTGGAGAAGGATTTGCAGGTTTCGGGCACGGCCTACGAGATGCACAGCTACGAGGCGGCGCACGGGTTCTTCAATGATACCGTCGAGGCCTACGATGCGGATTGCGCGGCGTTGTCGTGGTCGCGCACGGTGGATTTTCTGAAGAAGACGCTCGGCTGAGAGGATGGCGCCTCGGCGGTTGCTCCGACAAAAAGGGCAAGTCGCCGATGGTGATTTATTATCTATTTGTTGGCGTAATATAAATAAATATAATAATATCAAAAATATTATGGGAGGAAATTATTTCTCCTTTATAGGAGAAATGTTGAATGAATATTCACAAGGATATTAAATCAGGAATCATCGGATCTGTTGTTGGTGCCGGCGCGCTTGCGATCGTCGGTTTTTCGTGGGGCGGCTGGGTCACCGGCGGCGATGCGAACCGCCAGGCGGATCGTTACGCGGAAGAACAGGTCGTGGCTGCCTTGGTGCCGATTTGTATCGAGCAGTCGAAAGTCGACCCGGATTCCGTGATGCTTCTCGATCAGTTGAAATCGACCAACAGTTACAAGCGGACGGATGTTGTTGTCGATGCGGGTTGGGCGACGATGCCCGGCGCCGAAAAAGCAAATCGTCCCGTCGCCATCGAATGTGCCAGCCGGATCGGCGACGCTTTCTGATCACCACCCGTTGCTTGACGGGACCGCACAGGCATCTGGTGACTTCCGACTACGCCATGGCGACGACGATCCGGCGCTCGCCCGTATAGGGTTTGCGGCCGTGCATCGCCGCGACGTTGTCGATCACCATGATGTCGCCGACCTGCCACGGGAAGACGATTTCACACTGCCGTGACGCGGCGCGGATACGGAGGAGATCGGCCGGGTCGATCTCGCTGCCGTCGCCGTAAACGACGTGATTGCCGAGGCTCGCCTCACCGGAGGTTTCGGGCGCGAACCGCGAATCGTTCATGTCGCCGAACGAGATTTTCACGCTCTCCATGTCGCGGTGCCATTGGTCCGCCTGGTTATGCCAGCAGGGCTCGTCGCTGGCCGGGTGCGATAATACCGCCGGATGAGCAGCCCGGGTGCGAAGCCCGTACGGCGTCCACTCGAAATCCATCTGCGACTCGCCAAGATAGCGCTCGACCGCGGTACGATCCCGGGTGCCGAAGGTTTCCTGCCAGCTCTTGCCGACGCCGGGCTCGCCGTCGGCATCCCACAAATGTTGCAGGTAGGCGATGCCGAGGCGCTCGAAACGATCGCGGATTGCCGGATCGATGGCGCGGTAGATTTCCCGGCCGTCGGCGACCGGCGTTTCGCCACCCGTCTGCGGCGCGACGAGACAGCCGAAGAAGACCCGGTCCGGCGACCAGCCGGCGTACGACAGCTCATTGTGCAGCAGGACTTCCAGGTCCGGCGCATACTCCGTCGAGGTGTAGACCTTGTCGTCGAGTTCGGTCCGGGGCGAGTCGCCCCCGGTGTAGGTCCGGAGGTCCGGCCGCAGCGCCTGACAGACCGAGCGAAACGCAGCGGCGGAATCGATCTCGAATCCGCGAATCAGCACCACCCCATGGCGGGCCGCGAGGTCGTCGATGGCACCGGCATAACGTCCGGCCCAGTCGGCGGCCGCATCGGCGACGCGGCTAGCAGCGTCGCCAATGTCCGCTACGAGCGGAAGCGGTTTTCCATTCAGCAGGGGGTGCGCATTCAGCATCGTCAGATCCAGCGCAACTTCCGGAACAACCAGTATTCCAACACGCCGATAACGATCATCAGGATGAAAACGACGGCGAAACCGTACTCGTTCTCGGCCAGCGGGATGCCGCCGACATTGATGCCGAGCAGGCCGGTGATGAACGACAACGGCAGCATGATCGCGGCAACGATGGTCAGCAGGTACATGGTCTTGTTCATGCGTTCTGACAGGCGCGTGATCAGTTCGTCCTGGAGAACGAGCGCATGTTCGCGGGCTTCCTCAAGCGCCTCGACATTGCGGATCATGCGGTCGCCGATTTCATGCATCACCATCTTGTCGGCCGGTGACAACAATTCGGTCGTATCCATATAGAGCCGGATCAATGCGTCGCGTTGCGGCGACAGATAACGCCGCAGGCTGATCGCGCGGTGGCGCAAGGTCCGGAGGACGTGGCGCGGCGAGTCGTCCGACGAACCCTCGACGGCAAAATCCAGATCGTCGAGATCCGACGCCAACCCGCCGATCACCGGCTCGATGCGGTCGGCGAGCCGCTCGGCAACGGTCGCCAGAAATTCGCCCGGGGAGGAGGGCCCCCGACCCTTGCCGAGTTCCTCGCGAACGTCCTGGATAGCGAGCAGTCGCCGATAGCGAATCGAGACGATACGGTCACGCTCGATCCAGATGCGCAGCGCCACCATGTCCTCGGGCATGGCGCCGGGGTTCATGTTGACGCCCCGCAGGATCGTCAGCACGCCGTCCGGCCGGATGACCGCACGAGGCCGCGTTTCGTGGGCGACGAGGGCTTCGGCAATGATGGCGTCGATGCCGCTTTCGTTGCGGACCCAATCAAGCGTGTCCGGATAATTGCGGTCGAGATGCACCCACAGGACATTCCCGTGATCGCCCGGCTGCCAGGCGCGAATGTCGTCCCAGCCGATCTCGCGCGAACCGCCCTTGCCGTCGAGCAGGTGCGCGGTGATCAGGCCTTGATGCCCGCTGCCTTCGTGTGTGTGCACATGATCGTCGTCGGACATTGTTTTGTTCTCCGGCCGCCGATGCCTGACCGGACTACCCCTGTTCGGCCTCGCGCAATTTCCGTCGGCGGCGGGCGCGGGCCAGATTGAGGGCCTCGACGAGGATCGAGAACCCGATGGCAATGTAAATGTACTCCCGCGGGATGTGGAAATGAAGACCGTCGGCGATCAACGCGACGCCGATCAGCAACAAGAAGCTGAGCGCCAGCATCTTCGTCGTCGGGTGCCTGCGGATGAACTCACCGACCGGGCGGGCGGCAACGATCATGACGATCATCGCAATAACTACCGCAGTAACCATGACCGGTAACCGATCGGTCAAACCGATTGCGGTGATAACGGTATCCAGCGAGAACACGAGATCGAGGATCATGATTTGGGTGATAGCAGCGACGAACGTGGTTGAGGCGGCGCCCGCCGGGCCCTCTTCCTCGCCCTCGACTTCGTGGTGAATCTCGATGGTGCCTTTGGCGAGCAGGAACAGACCGCCGCCAAGCAGGATCAGGTCGCGCCAGGAAAGCTCGAAATCCATGATCGTCATTAGCGGCTTGGTCAGGCCGACGATCCACACGATCGAGGCGAGTAGCCCGATGCGCATCAGGAGTGCGCCGGCGAGACCGATCTTGCGCGCCTTGTCGCGCTGGTTTTCCGGCAGCTTGTCGGTAACGATCGACAGAAAAATCAGATTGTCGATGCCGAGCACGATCTCGAGAATCGTCAAGGTAAGCAGGCTGAGCCACAGGTTGGGATCGTTGAAGGCGAGGTCCATCTAGTCCTCCAGGGTGACGTTCGGTGGCGGCGATTAAATCAAGCCGATCGTTACCGTGAAAGCGGGAATCCGTTGCCTCGCCTGCGGCGCTCATCTTTCGATACGGCCCGGTCGTATCGAAGCATGAGGAAAAATATCACCGCTCGACGATCTCGCCCCACAGGTCGTATTCGTCGGCCTCGGTCATGCGGGCGCGGACCATGTCGCCGGGCTCGAGATGCATGGCGCCGTCGAGAAACACACAGCCGTCGATTTCCGGCGCATCGGCATAGGTCCGGCCGATGGCGCCCTCATCGTCGATTTCGTCGATCAGAACGTCGAACTCGCGGCCGACGCGGCCCGCCGTGCGGCGGGCGCTGACCAGCCGTTGCGTTTCCATCAACCGCTCCCAGCGGTCCTGTTTTTCGTCCTCGTCGACATGGGGCCCGAGCGCATTGGCCTCGGCGCCTTCGACGGCTTCGTACTTGAAGCAGCCGGCGCGGTCGATGTCGGCCTCCTCCAGCCAGTCGAGCAACTCCTCGAACTGGTCCCGGGTCTCGCCCGGAAAGCCGACGATGAAGGTCGAGCGGATCGCGAGGTCCGGACAGACGCCGCGCCATGTCTTGATGCGGTCGAGCGTGTTCTCGGCGCGGGCCGGTCGGCGCATGGCCTTCAGAACCGGCTCGCTGGCGTGCTGAAACGGAATGTCGAGATAGGGCAGGATCTTTCCCTCGGCCATCAGCGGGATGACCTTGTCGACGTGGGGGTAGGGATAGACATAGTGCAGCCGCACCCAGACGCCGAGCTCGCCGAGCGCGTGGCAGAGATCGAGCATGCGGGCCGGCACCATCTCGCCACGCCATTCGCTTTCGGCGTATTTGATGTCCTGTCCGTAGGCGCTGGTGTCCTGGCTGATGACCAGCAATTCCCTGACGCCGGCGGCGGCCAGCCGTTCGGCTTCGTGCATGACGTGTTTCACGGGCCGGCTGACCAGATCGCCTCTGAGCGCGGGGATGATGCAGAATGTGCAGCGGTTGTTGCAGCCCTCGGAAATCTTGAGATACGCGAAGTGCCGCGGCGTCAGGCGCAGACCTTCCTCGGGTACCAGATCGATGAACGGGTCGTGCACCGGCGGCTCGGCGTCGTGCACCGCCTCGACGACGGCTTCGTACTGATGCGGACCGGTCACGGCGAGCACGCCCGGATGCGCGCTGCGGATCGCGTCCGCGTCGTTGCCCATGCACCCGGTGACGATGACGCGCCCGTTGGCGCCGATGGCCTCGCCGATGGCGTCCAGACTCTCCGCCTTGGCGGAATCGAGGAACCCGCAGGTGTTGACGATGACGATATTGGCGTCGTCGTAGCTGCCGGAAATCTCGTAGCCCTCGGACCGCAGCCGCGTCAGGATGCGTTCGGAATCGACCAGCGCCTTGGGGCAGCCGAGACTGACGATCCCGACCCTTGGCGCGGCCTTGACGGCGCGGGACGTGATCGTGTTTTGGGGCGAACTGTTGGACATGGCGCAGGATATAGTTGAGCTTTCGGCGGAATGAAAGCATTGCACACAAAGGGCTATGGATTGGCATGAACGAACCGGACATCATTCTTCTCGACGGTGGCATGGGCCAGGAGCTCTACCGCCGGAGCGGCAAACCGGCGTCGCCGCTGTGGTCGGCGCAGGTCATGATGGATCAACCCGAGCTGGTCGCCGAACTGCACGGCGACTACATCGCGGCGGGCGCCGAGGTCATCGGTCTCAACGCCTATACCGCGACGCCGGAACGGCTCGCCCGCGATGCCGACGCGGCGCTGTTCGAACCGTTGCAACGGGCCGCGCTGGATGCCGCACGCTCGGCGCGGGATGGTTCCGGCAAGGACGTGCGGATATCCGGATGCCTGCCGCCGCTGGTCGCCAGCTACCACGCGGACGTGGTGCCGGACGACGATCGGTGCCTTGCCAGCTACCGCCGGATCGCCGCGATTCAGGCGGACGGCGTCGACGTCTTCCTGTGCGAAACCCTGTCGACGGTGCGCGAGGCCGCGATCGCGACGCGGGCCGCGGCGGAAACCGGCAAGCCGGTGTGGACAGCCGTGACGGTCGACGATGGCGACGGGACCCGCCTGCGCTCCGGCCAGCCGCTGTCCGAAGCCGTCAATGCGGCCGTCGCCGAAGGGGCTTCCGCCGTCCTGGTCAACTGCTCCATCCCGGAGGCCGTTACACAGGCCATGGCCGTTCTGAGAGTGGCGGGTGTGCCGTACGGCGGGTATGCCAACGGCTTTACGTCAATCGAGCCGATGAAGCCCGGCGGCACCGTATCCGGTCTGGAGGCGCGGACAGATCTCGGTCCGTCCGCCTACGCGGATCACGCTGACGCATGGGCCGAAGCCGGAGCAAGTCTGATTGGCGGCTGTTGCGAAGTCGGTCCGGCACATATTGCCGCCATGCGGGAAAGCCTGAAACCGGGGTCCTGAGAAGGACGGGCTCAGGCGAACGCCGCTTCCCGCTGGTGCAGTTCAAACTGACCGGCGAACATGATCGCATCGATGGTTTGGCCGTCGCTTGAGAGCGGCAGACAGACCTCGCTGTAAATGCCGGGATTGCCGATACGGTCGGCTGCCGGGCCGAATGATCGGCCGATCCGGCGATTGTCTATCAGGTCGCGATAAAACGTCAGATCGTCATGGGCGATGGCCCTGGCATCATGAACAATGTCGGAGGCCGACCGGGTCAGCACCTTGCCGGTGTATTCACAATCCAGCACCTCGGCAATTCGCGTGCCCCAGAGCCGGGCGCGGAATGCGGTCGGATCGTCGTCGACCGTGTCGAGAACGCAGAGCCAGCCCCACCAGGGCTCAAGTTCTTCAAGGCCGAAATCGTTCCACGCCGGCAGGCCGCCGGGCGGCGCCTTGTTGCGCCATAACTCGACGAACGATGCGAAGGTGCCGAACGCGTCGGCGTCCGCATCCAGATCGAATGACTGATTGGTCCATCCCTCGTACACGTTCGCCGAAGTCCCCTGTCATCGCGCCGTGTCATTTCCAGAGCGCCAGGATGATAGGCCGGGCGACCGGATTCATCAAGAAGCACGGGTTGGCGTGTCTTTCGGATACCGGCCCTTTACCCGGCGACGGCAGTGAGATTAAGCTCGATACCGGCAACGCGGCGCCCCGGAAAGGCGGTCAGGAGGAGTGAATGCAGGTAACGCAGACAACGGAAACGGATGGCCCTCGATTTGGCAACAATCAGAAGACGGTTCCCTGGGAAGCGCCCGACCTGTCCGGGTTCGACCCGGCGGCGGTGCCGGAGTACGAGGCCGATCCAGCGGACATCGAGACTTTCCGGCGAGACGGCGTGGTGCTGCTACGCGGCGCGTTCCGCGAGTGGGTCGAACCGCTCAGGGCCGGACTCGAGCGTAATCTCGCAGCGCCGCACGAGTACTGCTTTCCTTGCGAAAGCATCTCCGACGGTGAGGCCGGGCGATTCTTCGACAGCTATTGCAACTGGCCCCGGATTCCGGAATACAAGGAATTTGTGACCCGGTCCTCTGCCGCGTCCATGGCCGGCCGGTTCATGGGATCGAACACCGCGCAGTTGTTTCACGAACACGCGTTCCTGAAGGAACCGGGCACCCAGAAGGCGACGCCGTGGCACCAGGATCTTCCGTATTACAGTTGCGACGGTCGCCAGACCGTCAGCATCTATGTTGCGCTCGATCACGCCGACGAGGACGTCGCCGTACGATTCGTCAAGGGCTCGCACAAGGGCAATATCTTTAGCCCGCGCGATTTCATCGAGGGCCGCGATTTCGACGGTTTCGCATCGGAAATGGAGACGGTTCCGGATGTCGCCGCCAACCCCGAGCAATATGACATCGCCTCGTCGGCGCTCGAGCCGGGCGATACCATCCTGTTCGATTTCCGCACGCTGCACGGCACTACGGACGCGCCCCTGAAGGCGCGCCGGCGGGCGTTCTCGACTCGCTGGCTGGGCGACGATGTTGTCTATTGCGAGCGGCCGGGCGAGACCTCGCCGCCGTTTCCGGATATCGACCTGAAGCCCGGCGACCGCATGCGCGAGGACTGGTTCCCGGTGATTTGGCGCAGACGCTAACTCACCGCCCGGTCGCTGACGTAGGGGTTGGTCTCGCGTTCCTGACCAAAGGTCGAGAGCGGGCCGTGGCCCGGTACGAAGACGATGTCGTCACCGAGCGGGAATAACTTGTCACGAATCGACGAGATCAGGTCCGCGTGGTTGCCGCGGGGAAAATCCGTACGCCCGATGGAACCCTGAAAGATCACGTCGCCGACGAAGGCGACCTTGTCGTCAGGTTGCACGAAGACGACGTGCCCCGGCGTGTGACCGGGACAGTGATAGACATCCATGGTCACGTTACCGACCGTGACCCGGTCGCCGTCGCCGAGCCAGCGGTCCGGCTCGAACACCTTGGCCGGCGGAAACCCGTATTCCGCGGCTTCGGCCGGAAGACGCTCGATCCAGAATGTCTCGTCCGGATGCGGCCCCTCGATGGGAACGCCCAACTGGTCGGCGAGATCGCGGGTCGCCGAGGCATGGTCGAGATGACCGTGGGTGACGAGAATCTTCTCGATCTCCGCTTCGTGGTGTTCGGCGGCAGCCAGAATTTTCTCGATCTCGCCGCCCGGATCGACCACGGCCCCCTTCTGGGTTTCCTCGCACCAGACGACGGAACAGTTCTGCTGAAACGGGGTAACCGGAACGACCGCAGCCTTGAGTCCCATCAGACGACCTCGACCGATATCTCGCCGACACCGTCGACGCCACCGGTCAGTACGTTGCCGGCAACGACCGGACCGACGCCTTCGGGTGTGCCGGTGAAGATCAGATCGCCGGCGGCGAGACGAAACAGGCCGGAAAGATGCGCGATGATGTCCGGCAGTTGCCAGATCATGTCCGACAAATCGCCGGATTGCCGGTTCTTGCCGTCGACATCGAGCCAGATGCGTCCGCTATCCGGGTGATCGATATCCTCGGCAGATCGGAGTGCCGATACGGGTGCCGCGCCGTCGAAAACCTTGCCGGGGTCCCATGGCCTGCGCATGTCCTTGGCCTGGGCCTGCAGATCGCGGCGCGTCAGATCGAGGCCTACGCCATAGCCCCACACATGGCTCAGCGCGGCGCCGGCGGGAATTTCCGTGCCGCCGGATTTCAGAGCGCAGACCAATTCGATTTCGTGGTGCAGATCCTCGGTCATGGGCGGGTAGGTGACACGGCTGTCGGGCACCACCACGGCGTCCGCCGGTTTCATGAAAAAGAACGGCGGTTCCTTGTCGTCGGCGCCCATTTCGCGGGCATGCGCCGCATAATTCCGGCCGACGCAGTAAACCCGGCGCACCGGAAACAGTGCGTCACTGCCTTCGACCGGCAGGCACGGTCGTTCCGGAGCGTCGACGGCATATTTCATGGGATCGGACATGGCCGTACTCTAGCCGATACGCCCGGCCCGGCAAGGTCTTCCCGAACGGCGTCTCATCCTGAGTGGTGCGGCAGCGCAAACCGAAGAAGAGACGACGGCTTCATGCTCCGATACGGTCGCTGCGCGACCCACTCGGCACGCGAAATTTTGCCGACCCTGGGATCTGACCCTAGACCGAGCGGCCCGCCATCATGCCCTCGTAAACCGCCTCTTCGCCGGATCTCGGGCTCAGGCAATCGCCGGCGAGGTGCATTTCGATCCCGAGGTCGGTCACGATTTTCTCGAGGTCGGTCACGGAGCGGTGCCCGGTTGCCAGGACAAGGGTGTCGACGTCGTCACAGACAACCGGCTCACCGCTTGCGCCGTGCATGAAGTAGACCGTATCGGCATCGGCGCCGTAGAGTCGGGCATACGGGATGACTTCGACGCCCAGCTTGTGCAGCTGCGCCGCCCAGTGGTCGCGCAGGTAAATCTGCAAGTTCTGGCCCGCGTGCAGCCCGTCCACGCAAAGCCTGACGTGCCGGCCTTCCTCGGCGAGTTTCTGGGCGATGCCCATGCCGACCCAGTCGCATCGCCAGTCGGCGACAACAGCACGGCTGCCGACGTTCGCTTCGCCGTTCAGTACCTGCCAGGCATCGACGACATGGGCGTCATCCTCGATCTCGGCCGCCGGTCGATAAGGCAGGGCGCCGGTGGCGACGATCACGGCATCCGGCTCCTCGGTTTCCAGGAACCGGCTGTCGACCCGGGTATTCAACCGGATGTCGACACCGGCGAGGTCGCATTCGTGCGCAAGGTTGGTCGCCAGTCCGCCGAACTCCGCCCGGCCTGGCAGTTTCTCGGCCAGCGCAACCTGACCGCCGAGCCGCCCGGCGGCTTCGCAAAGCGTCACCTTGTGGCCGCGCGCGGCCGCTGTCGCCGCCGCTTTCAGACCGGCCGGGCCGCCGCCGGCGACGAGGACGGATTTCGGTGCAGCGGTCGGTTGCGGTGCGCTCAGGCTTCGCTCGCGGCCGCTCTCGGGAAACTGGATGCACGAGATCGAAACGCCCTGGTGGAAATGTCCAATACACGCCTGGTTGCAGCCGATGCAGGCACGAATGTCGTCGAGCCTGCCCTCACGGGCCTTGTTGGCCATTTCAGGATCGGCGATCATCGCCCGGGTCATGCCGCACATGTCGGCGAGACCCTTCTCCAGGACCTGTTCGGCGATTTGCGGCTGATTGATCCGGCCCGCGACGAAAATCGGCAGGCCGACGGTTCCCTTCGCAAGACCCGCGACCGGCGCGGTATAGCCGTGTTCGACCTGCATCGGCGGAACGACATGCACCGAACTGCCGAGGGCCGCCATGGAACCGAGCGTGACATTGAGATAATCGACATCGCCCTGGGCTTCGATACGGCGGCACACCTCCAGCATGGCATCGGCCTCTAGACCTTCGGGCTCCTCGTCGCCGATCGATATGCGCAACCCGAAGACCGGCCCGCGGCCGATGGTGGCGCGGATCGTGCGCATGGTGTCGGAAAGCATCCTGAAACGACGGTCGTCGTCGCCGCCCCAGGCGTCATCGCGCAGGTTCGTGATGGGGCTGAGAAACTGGGCAAAAAGAGTCCCGTGACTGAGGCCGACCTCGATGCCGTCGAGACCGGCCTCGATCATGCGGCCGGCCGAGTCCGCAAATCCAGTCACGATTTCGTCGATCATACCGGCGGGCATGGCTCGCGGCACATTGTGAAACCGGTGATCGGGAACGGCGGAGGCAGAGTATGTGATGCCCTTCATGCCGTCGCGGATCATGGGATTAACGCGGCCCGAATGGATCAACTGGCCGAAAACGCGACAGCCATGCCTGTGCACGGCATCGGCGATCAACCGGTATCCGGGAATGCATGCGTCCGTAAAGGCGTTGATGATCGGAGCACTCGATGCCGCACCGGCGTGCGGTCGCGCACCTTCAAGCACGATCAGGCCTGCGCCCCCGCTCGCCCGGGCTTCGTGATAAGCGGCCATATCCTCGTTCGGAACCTGACCCCGCGCCAGCATGGTCTGGTGCCCGGTCGAGAAAATCCGGTTTCTGATCTCCAGGCCACCGACGTCGAGCGGCGAAAACAACAGGGGGAATTTCATCGATGTCTCCCTCGGGATACATGGACATGGAGCGCGCCCACGGACTGCGGAACAACACCATATTTGTGACGGGTCCATCAGGTGTTGTTCAGGCCGCAGGCATACCAATGCGATTGCAACAGGTCGTAACGGGGGCTACCGTTATCTTCAGCCCCGTTCAGCCGATGTGGGCAAGGCTCTAACGTATGGCTACGAAGCCGATCAACAGTCTAGGACAGACACGGCGTCGCCGTGCCGCGACGCTCATCCTTTCGTGCGCGGTCGCCATCGCTGTCGCATTCGCCGCATACGTGTGGACGGTCGTTCACCAGATCAGCAGCCTCGAGAAGCAGTGGCACGAGCATGCGGTCGTCACGCAAATTCGCGACGAGCAACTGTTTCGGCTGCAGAATGCATTCGGATACGGCGGTTTCATCGACAATTTCAAGACGTTCATCCTGCAGGGCGATCTCGCCGCCCTCGACCGCGCCGAGGAAGATCTCGCACGCGCGGAGACAGAACTGGAAGCCCTCGCAGCCGGTGGATTGGAAGATCTCTATCCCGGTTTGCTTGAGCGTTTGCGGTTTGTCATCAGCGCTTACCGCGTTCGTATCGTGATGGCCGACGATGCGTTCAGCGAGGGTTATTCGTCCAATGAAATCGACAACCTCGTGGCGGTCGAGGACGAACCGGCGCTGGATGCCCTGCGAGAGTTATCGCGGCACATCCATGAGAACATGCTGCGTGTGCAACGGGACACCCGCGAGCGTCTGGACCGGGCCGCTATGCTGGCGGCCGCCGGCGTCCTCATCCTGCCGCTGATTGCCGGTATCGCCTGGCTGATGATTCGCTTCCTGCAAGACACCACGGCGGCAAACCAAAGAGCGAAAATGGCGGCACGGCGCGTCGAGGCCATTATCGATGCCAGCCCCGAGGCCATGATTGTTATCGATTCCACCGGTAAGGTCGTGCGTGCCAACGAGGCGGCCGACCGGTTGTTCGGTTATCCGGCCGACGGCGTCACCGGCATGAATGCGGACGATCTCTCGTCAAAGGATCTCGGCGCCGACGCCAACGGCGGTCTCGCCGGTCTTGTCGACGCTACCGCCATGCCTGTGGTTATCGGGCGCGAAACATGGGTCAAGCGGCGCGACGGGAGGCAGCTGCCGGTTGACGTCAGTGCCAGCATTACCGGCGACGACGACGATGTCCTGATCACGCTGCTGATCCGCGATGCAACGCTGCGCCGCGATTACGAACAAGGCCTTATCGAGGCCCGTCAGGCTGCGGAGCGGGCCTCGAATACAAAATCGGAGTTTCTCGCCAACATCAGCCATGAGGTTCGCACGCCCATCAATGCGATCATCGGGCTCAGCGGCCTCGTGCAGAAAACCCCGCTGACCGACCAGCAATGGGACTACATCACGAAACTGCACAATGCCGGGCGGCGGTTGCTCGATCTGGTCAACGACATGCTTGATTTTGCCCGCATCGATGCCGGTCGGATGGAGATCGTCGAAACGCCGTTCGACGTGGCCGAGCTTATCGAACAGGTCGCCACGGTCGCCGCCGTCAATGCCGAGGAAAAGGGCCTGGATCTGGTTTTCCGTGTGTCCCGTGATTTGCCGAGCATCGTCGTCGGCGACGAGAACCGGCTGGGACAGGTGCTCTCGAATCTGGTGAGCAATGCGATCAAGTTTACCGGCGAGGGATCGGTCGTGGTTGAAGCCGAGTCCGAGGCGATCGAGGGCCGTAAATCGGTGTTGCGGTTCGCCATCCGTGACACCGGCATCGGGATCGCGCCGGAGCAACTCGACGCATTGTTCGAGGCCTTCGCGCAAGCCGATACGTCGTCGACGCGTCAGCACGGCGGTGCGGGTCTGGGGCTGGCGATCTGTCAAAATCTGGTAGAGGCGATGGGGGGATCGATATCGGCCGAAAGCAAGTTGGGCGAGGGGTCGATATTCCGATTTACCGTTACCGTCTCGACTCCGGTGGATCTGTCAGTCGATCGCGTACCGCTGCCCGGTGAAATCGAGCCGGCGGCGTTCCCCATTTTGGTCGTTGACGACAGCGAGGCGGCAAGAATCGTGATGACGGAAGAGCTCTCGGCTCTCGGATTTCCGGTGACGTCGACCGGCAAGGCATCCGAGGGGATCGCCGCCGTGCTGTCGGCAGCGGATACCGACACGCCGTTTTCCTTGCTTCTGATCGATTGGCAGATGCCGGAGATCGACGGCATCGAAGCCGTTCGCCGTATCGTCAATGCGCTCGGCGGCCGTTCGTTGCCGATCATTATCATGATCACCGCGTATGACGGATCGACCGTTCGGGAGAATGCGCAAGGGTTGCCGATTGACGGATTCCTGGAAAAGCCGGTCAACACGTCGAACCTGATCGATCAGGTCATGCGGTCGATGGTGGCGCGTCATCGAGGCGATGCGCAGATTGCGAGAAAACTTCGCAGTGTCGAACGGGCAGCTAGCCGTCAAGTCAACGAATCGATTGGCGACGGCCTGATGGCCCACGCCGAAAATGCCCACGTGCTCATCGTCGACGACAATTCGATCAATCAGCAAGTCGCGTCCGAATTGCTGGCTGAGGTCGGCGTAACGTCGGAGTTTGCCGGCGACGGGATTGACGCCGTCGAGATGCTCAAGGAGAAGCCTGCCGATTATTTCGACCTGGTGCTGATGGATATTCAGATGCCCCGTATGGACGGCATTACCGCGACCGAAACGATCCGCAGCGATCATCGTTTCGATCAATTGCCGATTGTCGCATTGACGGCGCACGCGCTCGGCGAAGAGCGTGACCGTTGCTTCGCTGCAGGGATGGACGGCCACATCTCCAAACCGGTCAGCCTCAATCAGCTCATCGACACGATGAACAGTTGGGTCGGCGCCGACCGGGCCGAGGTCGAACCTCAGGATGTCGGTCCGCCGCCGCCGGAGGACGATGTCTACGCCAGGGAAGTGCCGGATGACGTGTCCACGGTGCCATTGTTCGACCCAGCCCGGGTGACGTCGTTGAAGAATCTCTCCGAGGGGTTCCTCGAACAGATGTTGCGCGATTTCAGTGAGCGGTACGGCGATTCCGCCGACCGTATTCGCGAACTCGTCGAGGTCGGCGATTACAAGGAAGCGAAGAGCCTTGCACATACCATCAAGGGGACCTCGGGGTCGCTCGGCGCCGAACGGTTGTTCAATATTTCGCGTAGCCTCGATGAGGCGTTGCGCGAGTCCAGGGACCGGGACACGATCAACCGGTTGACGGTCAGCTTTGAGCAGGTGCTGACCTCGACCCTGACGTCGATCGAACAGGATTACGGTACGAACTGATCGGTATCCCGCCGGTTTCCGCGGGATTCTCATCCGACACAAGTGGGATATGGACTTTGCGCGCCCGGCGCGGTGCACTGTCCGACAACAACCGCGGTTCGTCTTCAGGGAGAGCTTCATGGAACAGAAAGCGCGCAACTTCAATTACGACACAAAGGCCATCTGGCAAAAGGACAAGGATCACCACATCCATCCGTGGACCGATTTCTCCACTTTCAAGGAGAAAGGATCGATGGTCGTCGCGGAGTCCGAGGGTTCGTACATCTATGATTCCGAAGGCAACAAGTACCTCGACGGTATCGGCGGACTGTGGTGCGTCAACGTCGGTTACGGCCGTGACGAGATCGCCCAGGCAATGGCCGATCAGGCCCGTAACATGGTCTACTATTCGTCCTTCGGACCGCACACATCCATCCCTGCGGCGGAGTTGTCGGCGAAGCTGGCGGAACTGGCGCCGGGCGATCTGAACCACGTGATGCTGGGGACCGGCGGTTCGATGGCCAACGACACGGCCGTCCGGACGATTCACTTCTACTTCAACATGCTGGGCAAGAAGAACAAGAAACAGATCATCACCCGGCATGACGGCTATCACGGATCGACCTACCTGGCGATGACCCTGACCGGCGTCGCCTTCGACCACCAGGGCTTCGATCTTGCCAAGGACCTCGTCCACCGGGTTTCGAACCCGAACTACTACCGTGCCCCCGAAGGCATGAGCGAGGACGAGTGGCTCGATCATCTGGTCAAGGAGTTCGAGGACAAGATCCACGAGATCGGCCCCGACAATGTCGCCGCGTTTTTCGCCGAGCCGATCATGGGCGCGGGCGGCGTCGTGGTGCCGCCCGAGGGCTATCACAAGCGATTCCTTGAGGTGTGCCGCGAGCACGACATCATCTATGTCGCCGACGAGGTCGTGACCGCGTTCGGCCGTCTCGGTCACTTCTTCGCCTCCGAAGACGTCTTCGGCATGGTGCCCGATATCATCACGTCGGCGAAGGGGATCTCTTCGGCCTACGCGCCGCTTTCGGCGACAATCTTCTCGGACAAGATGTACGACGTGTTTTCCGAGCCGCAATGCGATGGCGGCATGTTCACGCATGGCTTCACCTATTCAGGCCATCCGGTTTGCGCTGCTGCCGGCCTCAAGAATATCGAGATCATGGAGCGCGAGAATATTTGCGGTCACGTCCTCGAAATGGGGCCGTATCTCGAAGAACGCCTCGACGAGCTGCGCGAGTTTCCCATCGTCGGCGACGTGCGCGGCAAGTGTTTCATGATGTGCGTCGAGAATGTCGCCGACAAGGAAACCAAGGAGCTTTTGCCCGACGAGGCCCATGTCGGCGACCGGATTGCCGATGCGTGCGAGAAACGCGGCGTCCTGGTGCGTCCGATCGCGCACCTCAACGTCCTGTCGCCGCCGCTGGTGCTGTCGAAGGAACAGATCGACTTCATGGTCGAAACCCTGAAGGTCGCGATCGACGAGGTCCAGGACAGCCTGAAGAAGGACGGTTACTGGAAGGGCTGAGCCCGTTCCGTCCGCGAGTTAGCGTGCGAACGGCTCTTCAGGATCACACGCTCTTCACTTTGGGGCGTTGAAGCCCGTGTATGTTCAGGCGACCCAGCGCGCGGTGCGTTGGCGTTCGTACATGTCCGCCGCCCGGCGGGCGTTGCCGTAGCGTTGCCATAGATCTTCTTCGGCCTCGGCATGGGAAAACGCGGTGTCGCAATCGCCATGCAGGCCAATGGGCTGGTTGGCGAGGGTGCCGTCAATGACGGCGTATTTGCCGATCTTGGAATCGTACCGAACGCGGTATCGCATGGCTTCGTCTCCCTTGGCGCCGTGATCGGCGCGTGATGACCGAACTCAAGCGAAACCTGGCCATGCAAGGTTTCCAGTACGTGACGCAGGCGTGAACGTTGTGTTGCATGTGCCGTGCTCCATCAATTCTGAAGACGTGGAGCCAATTCACATGCTCTAGACGACGCCGTAGGCCAGCATCGCATCGGCAACTTTCTTGAAGCCGGCGATGTTGGCCCCCTTCACATAGTCGACGTAACGCGTTTCCGGATCGGCGCCGAACTCGACGCAACGGTCGTGGATGCCTTTCATCAGGTCCTTCAACCGCTCCTGCAGATCGGCCTCGGTCCAGGCGATGCGCGCGGAATTCTGACTCATTTCCAGCCCCGACATGGCCACGCCGCCGGCATTCGCCGCCTTGCCCGGCGCGAACAGAATGCGCGCATGCTTGAACACGTCGACGCCTTCCAGGTCGGTTGGCATGTTGGCGCCCTCGGTCACGGCGATAGCGCCGTTCTCGACCAGCGTCCTCGCATCGTCGCCGGTCAACTCGTTCTGCGTTGCGCACGGCGCAACCAGATCGCAGGCGACGCCCCACGGCCGTTTGCCTTCGTGGAACGTCGCGTTCTTGAAATGCTCGGCGTACTCGCTTATGCGGCCGCGGCGTCGGGTCTTATGCTCCTTGACCCACTGAACTTTCTCCATATCGATGCCGTCCGGGTCGTGAACGAAACCCTGTGAATCCGAGAGCGTCAGCACCGTGCCGCCGAGCTGGTTGATCTTTTCTGCCGCATGGGTGGCGACGTTGCCCGACCCGGAGATGACGCAGGTCTTCCCTTCGACGGAGTCTCCCTGATGTTCGAGCATCGACTGCAGAAAATATATCGCGCCGTATCCCGTGGCTTCGGTGCGCACGAGACTGCCGCCGAACTCCAGCCCTTTGCCCGTTAGGACACCCGTGAACTGGTTGGTGATCCGCTTGTACTGACCGAACATGTAGGCGATCTCGCGCCCGCCAACGCCGATATCGCCCGCAGGGACGTCGGTATCCGCGCCGACGTGACGGTAGAGCTCGGTCATGAACGACTGGCAGAAGCGCATCACTTCATGGTCGGATTTCCCTTTCGGATTGAAGTTGGCGCCGCCCTTGCCGCCGCCCATGGGCAGGCCCGTCAGGCTGTTCTTGAAGGTTTGCTCGAAGGCTAGGAATTTCAGCACGCTCTCGGTCACGCTGGGATGGAATCGGATGCCGCCCTTGTAGGGTCCGATCGCGTTGTTGTTCTGCACACGCCAGCCACGCTGCACGCGAATGTTGTTGTCGTCGTCCTCCCAGCAGACGCGGAAGCTGACGACACGATCCGGCTCAGCGATGCGGCGCAGAATTTGATACTCGTGGTATTCTTCCTTGTCCTCGATGAAATCGAAGATGTCGCGCGCGACTTCCTGTACCGCCTGTACGAATTCGGGCTGCCCCGGGTTACGTTTTTCGACGCCGGCGACGAACGTCTCGAGATCGACATGATCGGAAACGGCCATTGTTCCCCCTCCCACTATTGTTGTTTTCATCGCCACGTATGACGTAGCTTTGTTCTTCCCCCGGACAGGATAGGCCGATACCGCGTTCTCCCAAAGACGATTCGTTGAAAACCGACCTGCCGGCAAAATGAACATTGCGTTTCGTTCACGGTTCGGCGCACCTTCACGGGATGACGGATACCGACATAAAGCAAGCGTTGACGGGCCTTGGCGATGCGGCGCGGGCGATCGGCGAGGATGACTTCTACCGCCGTCTGCTCGACGCCTTGAGCTCGCTCGTCAATTGGGATTGCCGCGCCGTGGCGCGGTATTCCATGACCGCGCCCCCGGTCTATCTGTTCGAGGAAGGCGCCGACCCGGAGGTCATCGACCTGTATCTTCGCGGCTATTACCGCGTCGACCCGTACTATGCCGCGTTCCGCAAGAACGAGGATGTCGGTCTGATGGTGTTGGATCGTGACCTGCGGCTACACGACGCCAATCCGTACATTATGATTTTTGCGCCGACAGCCAAATGGCGCGACGAGATCGGTATTTTGCTGCCGGCATCGGACGGCACCGCCGTCGGGTTGTTCTGGGAAACCCTGGACCGGGTATTCGACGCCGTCGAAATCGACGCCATGGAAAGCGTCCACCCACTGGTTCGTGGTCTCTGCGCGGCTCACGGTCAGCGCCGCCGCGAACGGCGCTCGGCAGGGGGCCCGGAGCTTGAAGTTGATGCCTCGCCGCCGCCGGGGCCCGTCTCGCTCGAGGTTGCGGTCGAGACCTTCCTCGACGGCGATCACTGTCAGATGACGCCGCGGGAACGCGAGATCGTTGCGTTATCCCTGGCCGGCAAATCGAATGCCGAAATCTCGGAAGACCTCGGGATCGAGATCGGGTCGGTCAAGAACCACCGGGGCCGGCTTTACAAGAAGCTCGGCATCGCCGGCGAGCGAGATCTGTTCAGGATGTTCCTCGATCACCTCGCCGGGATGGCGGATGGCTGACATGACCATTAGTCGCATTGCCGTCTGGAATTTGGCGTTCCCATTCCGCGACGGACCCTACGCCATGTCTCACGTGGTGCAGACCGCTGCGGACGGTCGCTTGTACGCCGTGACGACGGCCGACGGCCGCACGGGGGTCGGCGAGGGCGTGTTTGCGCCCTCCATCCCCGCCGGCGACCGCGCCCGGGCTCTGATGCGGGAGGCGAACGATCTCGCGGGGCTGATCGGGCGCCCGGAAAGCGCCCTCCTTGAATCGGCCGATGATCTCCGGGCGCTCGGCAAGCCCGGAGCCGGCCCGGCATTCGGCATCGAGACCGCATATTTTGATCTCGACGCCCGCGCCGCCGGCCGATCCGTGGCGGACGCACTCGGCGGCGTCCATACCCCGGATGTCCCCGACTACTTCTCGATCTCCGAAAAAACACCGGACCGCGTGCGAGACCGCGTCCGCGAGGGCGGTCGCGACCGTGCGGTCTTCCAGCTCAAGCTCGGCGTCGGCGGGTTCGACGACGATATCGCGCTGCTCGGTGCGGCCCTCGAAGCCATGGGGCCCGATCAGACGGTGCTTGCCGACGCTAACGGCGGCTGGTCCGTCGGCCGCGCCTGCGAAACCATCGCCGCATTCGATGATCCCCGTATCGTCTGGGAGGAGCCGTGCCCGGATTACGACGAGAACCTCGCTGTCATGGCGCGGAGCGGCCGGCCTGTGCAGGTCGACCAATGCGCCTCGACGGCAGCGGTCGCGCGCCGCGCCGCTGCCGACGGTCTGGTGCATTCCCTGTGCATCAAGCCGGCGTTCCTCGGTGGGTTGTCGGTCGCCCGCGAGATCCGCGACTTGTGCGCCGCAAACGGTGTTTCCATGCGGATCGACGGGCCGTGGTGCGGCGACGTCGCCAGCGCCGCGATCCTGCATCTGGCGGTCGGCGCGCCGCCCGGTCTGTTGGTTGCCGGTTGCGATCTGCGCGAGCCATTGATCATCGAGCCGGACCTCGGCGGTGTGCGCCACGTGCCGGCCTGCCGTATTGCGCCGCCTGCAGGGGTCGGTTTGGGGATCGAAGGCGCTGTCGAAAGGCTCGGCGCGCCGGCGGCGGAATATTGTTAAGTGGCTATCGGCCCGACCAGTTGTATTGGCGAATCAACCGGATGAAGGCCTCGACCGGCGGTGCATAGCGCCGCCCCGCCACGGTGACGAGCTGGATGTCGCGGCTGACGTCGGGCTCGATCAACATGCGTTTCGCGACATCCGCGTGTTGCGCCAGATACTCCGGCATGATCGAACATCCCATCCCGGCGGCGATCAGCGCCTGGATCCATAACTCGCGCTCGCTCTCATAGCGCACGTTGAGCGTCGGCAGCTGCTTTACCGCATGCCGGTCCAGATAATCGTCGTATTCGCAATTGATACGGGACAGATAGTTTTCGCCATTCAGTTCCCGAAGCGGCACCGCGTTCATTCTCTCGAACCGGTGTCCGCGCGGAAACGCGACGACATAACGTTCCCGATACAGCGTTCGCGCATCGAAACGCGGCGGGATCGTCGGCATGCCGATGATGGCGATATCGATTTCGCCCGACATCAACCGCTCCACAAGTTGGCTCCCGGAGGCATCGTGCAGGCGGACATCCAGTTGCGGAACGGATTGGCTAAGCTCGCCCAGTACGCCGACGAGCTGCGAAGGCCCGATCGTGCACATGACGCCGAGGTCGAGATGCGCCGTCTCCATGGTCGCGAATTGCTCGGCATGTTCGGTCGCCGCATGACTGGCGTCGAGCATTCGTTGCAGGTGAGGGCGCATGACGTTACCGAGCGCGGTACAGTGCGTCCGGTTGCGTTCGCGGCGAAACAGCGGACCCCCGAGTTCGTCCTCCAGTTTCTTGATCGCACGGGTCAGTGACGGTTGGGTCACGTTGCACTGCTCTGCCGCCCGCGTGAAATTCAGGGTCTGACACAGGGCAAGAAAGTAGCGGACTTGGTGCATCTCCACTGCAGTTGGCCTTCGATAGTCTTTGTCTATAAATTAATGCTATTGATAATGCGAATTATCTATAGATAACGGCTATCGATATCAGTGGCAAACGGCATTTCCTTTGCAATCGCCGGCGCGTCATCCTGTTGCGTGAAATCGAAACGATGGGGCGCGGCCGCTTGGCATTGGCGCTCCCCTCCACCTGATCGAAGGAGACAAACCGTGAATGTCCTCAACAAAATCTATGCTCCCATTCTGGCCGCGGCGATGCTGGTCGCGGGCATGACCGCCGTACAGGCGGGAGAGCTTGTGAACGCGCTGCCCGACGGCGTGGCCATGGACGGCTTCGATGTCGTCGCCTATCACACGACGGGCGCGCCTGCGGCGGGGAGCGCTTCGCACACAGTCGAGTACAAGGGCAAGACTTGGCGTTTCGGCTCCGCCGAACACGCCGCGATGTTCAAGGCCGATCCGGCCAGGTACGAGCCGCAACACAACGGCTACTGCTCCTACGCGGTCGCCGAGGGCTATGGCGCGGAGGTCGATTTCGTCAACGGCTGGGCGGTGATCGACGGCAAGCTTTATCTCAATTGGGATCGCGAGACCCGTGACGGCTTTGTCGCCGCGCAGGACAAACTCATCGCCAAGGCGAAGCAGAACTGGCCGACCGTGCATTCGGGGATGAAGGACGGATCCGTCACGCTCTATACTCATGCAGGAGAAGGCGTGGACATCAGCCATCCGCAACAGATCAACTGATCGAGTGCATGTCGACCGAGAACACTGCTAAATCGGCCCTTTCCACTGGCCGCCGCGGTAAAGTAACCGCCGCGGCCGCTTTTTTCGTCATGCTGATGTCGGCCTACGGCACCGGGGCGTCCGCGGCGGAGGAAGATCGCACGATCATGGAAGGCGTTGAGGGTCAGGGCGTCGATCTGCTCGATAAAATGCATGGCACGGCCGTCTGCAAGATGGCGCACGGCACCGCTGTGCACCTGCTTACGCATCTCAGGCACGCGCGGCACAGGTTCGCCAAAATCGAGGTCATCGAGGGCGATTGCGCTGGCATGGTCGGCGTTGTGTGGGCGGCGTCCCTTACCGGCATGTCGGACGATAGCTGAGGCTGTTGAAAAACTCGTCCCGAAGTCCGTTTGGCGTGTCCGCTATTGTTAATAGCGGACACTTTGCTTCCGCCTCGGCGTGATGCCTCGGCGGTTCTTGTTGTTCTTCTCGTTGCGGTGTTGATGATTGGACATAGTCGAGGCTGTTGAAAAACTCGTCCCGAAGTCCGTTTGGCGTGTCCGCTATTGTTAATAGCGGACACTTTGCTTCCGCCTCGGCGTGATGCCTCGGCGGTTCTTGTTGTTCTTCTCGTTGCGGTGTTGATGATTGGACATAGTCAGACTGCGACGGGTCGTGGTGGCGGGATGGCGGCGAGTTTGGCAAGGCGTTTGAGGTTCTGAACGGTGGCGGTGAGCAGGAACTCGTCTGTCGCGCCGGTCAGTCCTCTCAGCCTCAGGCGTGTCATGCCGAGAGTTCGTTTGGCCTCGCCGAACAGGGTCTCGATCTTCTTTCTTCGGACCGCCGAACGATCATAGGCGTCCGTCCCCATCAGGGCGCGGGCCATGTCCCTGGCTGCCTCGTTCACGTCGCGGGGTAGCTTGCGCGACGGCCCGTTCGGGCAACACTTTGATTCGAGCGGGCACGGATCGCAGTCGCGCTTCGATGCCCGGTAGAGCAACGTCTTGCCATCGTGGACCTTGCCGGTTGTCTTCAGGACGTTGCCGCCCGGACAAACATAGACATCGCTCTCATCATCGTAGCGAAAATCCTCGCGCGAGAACGTCCCGTCGCCCCGCTTGCCCTTGTCCCATACCGGAATGTGCGGCTCGATCCCCTGGTCGGCAAGCCAACCCAGCATCTCGCCGGTACCGTAGGCGACATCGCCCGCCACGTGGCCGGGCTTCAGGCCGAAGCGATCTTCGGTGCGCTCCAGCATGGTCTCGGTCGCATCGACCTCCTTGGTGATGCGCGTCGGCGTCGCCTCGACATCGACGATCACCGCGTGCTCCATGTCGATCAGATAGTTGAGGCTGTAGCCGAACATCACCTTGTTGCGGCCCCGCGTCGTCCACGCGGCCGCCGGATCGACCGGCGACATGGCCTTGGGCTTCTGTTTGGGATTGGTCGGCGGATTGTCGCCCTCCAGCGCCGCCAGATACTCCCGGACCGCTCGCGTCGACCGCTGTTCGTCCGTCCAGTCGACCTCACTTCCCTCGATCCGCTGGAACCGGCTGGCGTCGGTCTCGATCACCGAGGCATCGACGGCGAAGCCTTCGCCGCCGACCAGACCTGCTTCCATGCAACGCCTGACAACGGCCTCGAACACCTGACGGAACAGATTGCTGTCTCTGAACCGCCCATGCCGGTTGACCGAGAACGTCGAGTGGTCCGGCACCCGGTCCTCCAGCCCCAGACGGCAGAACCAACGGTACGCAAGATTGACCCGGACCTCCTCGCACAACCGGCGCTCCGAGCGGATCGAATGGCAGTAACCCACCAGCAGCATGCGGATCATCAACTCGGGGCAGATCGAGGGGCGGCCCGTGTGGCTGTAGAAAGGCGCAAGCTCCTTTCGCAGCCAGTCGAGATCGAGAACCGTGTCAATCCGGCGCAGCAGGTGGTCCCGCGGCACCATCTCATCCAGATCGAACTCATAGAACAGACGATCCTGATCCCTGCATCGCTCGCCCATCATCGTTCAGTCCTCCCGAATCACCGGGAAAACTGAATCACGACTTCAACTCGCCAACAACGGAGAGTTTTTCAACAGCCTCAGCTAATCCCCTAACAGGACCCGTTGCCGACCCGGTCGGCAATGAGGGACAGCATCTCGAACATCAGCACCGCCGACGTCATCGCCGTGATGTTGGTCGCCGAGTCCTTGGACGGGATCATGCAGACGATGTCGGCGCCGATGATGTCCATGCCGCGCAGCCCGTGGAAGATTTCCATGACCTCCCAGCCGCGTAGGCCCCGGTGCACCGGCTCCAGGTTGGCGACGCCGGGCGCTTCCGCCGGGTCGAGCACGTCGAGATCGAAGGTAATGTAGAGCGGCATGTCGCCGACGCGGTCGCGGACGGTGCGGATCGTCTCCTCGATGCCGATCTTGTAAAACTCCTTCGACGGGATCATCCGGTAGCCGAGCTTGCTTTCCCAGATATCGGGGCGCGGCTTGATCGGGTTGCCGCGCATGCCGATCTGCACGCTGCGCTCCGGATCGACGTGTTCCTCGACCACGGTGTAATGCGCCCAGTGCGCCGCCGACCGGACCGAGCCGAGCCAGTGCGGGATGTGCTGGTAGTCGTCGCGGTGGGCGTCGAAATGCAGCAATGCGCACTTGCCGCCGTTAGTCGTCTTCGCGTCCTTGCCGGCGAGCGCCTTGAGGATCGGTCCGGTGATCGCGTGGTCGCCACCGATGGAGACGGGCCGGCAGCCGGCCGCGTCAATGGTCTTGTAATAGGCCTCGATATGCTCGACGCAGATATCGTTGACCATCGCCTGGGGCAGCGGTACGTCGCCGAGATCGTGAATGCGGCAGGCGTCCCACGGCACGAACCCGAATTCCTGATGGCCGCGCCGGTACCAGCCGGACGAATTGCGTACGGCGCGCGGGCCGAGATGCTGGTCGCGTTCGGTCGAGCCGTTGCCGGAGCTGTGCGGCACGCCGACCAGCGCGATATCGCAATTGTTGGGGTCCTCGTCCCACGGGCATTTGAAGAACGTCTGAATGCCGTGCCAGTACCACGGCTCCATCTCCTTCTTCGCGGCTTCGATGTCGAACTCGGTCATGACCATACCTCTCTGTTTCCATTGCCCGGATTTTGGCGACATATAGCCCTGAATCCAATGGCTGCTTTATGTTGGTGACCCCGGGCACCATTGCTGCCGTTCGGCGATATCCGCTAGTCTCCTTCAACGATTGAGGAGCTTCAGGAGACGCCGACATGTCCAGCGCATCGATCATCCCGATGGGCGCCGACCCGGAAAAGACCTTCGAGACCGAGCCCGAGCGCTCGTTCACGCTGCCCGGTAATTATTATTACGACCCGGTGGTCTTCGCCGCCGAGATGCCGGCCATCATGTACCGGAACTGGATTTACGCCGGGCATATCTGTTCGCTCGAAAAACCGGGGTCCTACATGGTTCGCGACATCGGTGACCAGAGCGTGATGATCATGAAGGACCGCACCGGCGAGGTCGTCGCCTATCACAACGTCTGTCAGCACCGGGCGCACCGACTGCTCGAGGGCGAGGGCCGGGTCAGGACGCTGATCGTCTGTCCGTATCATTCCTGGTCCTACGATCTTACCGGCGAATTGAAGCGAATCCCCGAGGAAGAGCACGCCATCAATCTCGACAAGGGCAAGTTCTGTCTCAAGCCCGTCCGTGTCGAGGTCTTTATGGGCTTTGTCTTTTACAACCTCGATCCTGACGCGCGGCCGATGACGGAGGTCGTCGACGGCATGGAAGAGCAGTTCCGCTCGTTCTGCGCCGAGCCTGAGAAACTCAAACTCGCCTACGTGAAGGAATACGACGTTCAGGCCAACTGGAAGAACGTGGTCGAGAACTATTCCGAGTGCTATCACTGCCCGGTCAGTCACCCGACCCTGAGCCAGAACGCGCTCGACATGACCGACTACCGGATCGAGGTGATGGGCGGTTACCATCATCACAGCTCCGGCGACCGGGGCGATATGCAGGGCTACAAGGTCGAAAACCCCAGTTCGCCGCGCGCCGACGAGTTCGGCGGCTGGTACGTCTTCCCGCTGACGTCGTTCGAGTTCTACCCCGGCGGCAAGCTGACCGTGTTTCATAATCTGCCGGCGGGACCGGAAAAGACCCGCCAGCGCATCGAATGGTACCTCGATGCCGACACGCCGACGGCCGAAGAGCAGGATGTCATCGACTTCATCGATGTCGTCCGGCGTGAGGATTTCCCGCTCGTCGAAAGCGTGCAAAAAGGGCTGCATAGTCTCGGTTACGGCCAGGGCCGCTTCGTCGTCGACGAGGGCCGCACCTACATGAGCGAGCACGCCGTCCACGATTTCCAATCGAAGGTGCTGCAGGCACTCGGAGAGGGCTAGCAGCTTGCCAATGTCTCCGCTCATCCCGGCGCAGGCCGGGATCTGAAGTGGCATTGCACGAGGTCCCGGCCTGCGCCGGGACGAACGGCATGTATCACTTCAACGCCGGTTAGATCGGATCACGTTTTGACGGAAACGCGGAGCGTTTCGTCAGAAACGTGTGAATCCGATCGATTCCTTAAGTTTCGAGCAGATTCACATGTTTTGCGGATCGCCAAAGCGATTCCGTCAAAACATGATCTGGTCTTACCCGCTCCCGATCCAAATTCAGCCTCGACGAGGCGGCCTCGTCGGGCAATGCTGTCTGATCGATCGTACGGTAACCGGGAGGGAAAAACGATGTCCATCGAACGGCACGACAAGGGCGCGCGCATGAGCCAGGCCGTGGTTCACGGCGATACAATCTACCTTGCGGGGCAGGTTGGCGAAGGCGGCAACGTTACCGAGGAAACGCAGGATATTCTGGGGTCGATCGATAGCCTGCTGGCGCGGTGCGGCAGCGACAAGTCGCGGCTGTTGTCGGCGACCATCTGGCTGACCGACATGGACGACTTCCAGGAAATGAACGCGGTCTGGGATGCATGGGTCGACCCGGACAATCCGCCGGCGCGGGCGTGCGTCGAATCGAAGCGGCTGGCGGCGTCGAAGTTCCATGTCGAGATCATGGCGGTCGCCGCGACCGGACCCTAGGTACGAATCATGCAGATCGCCGTCGTCGGCGCCGGGATCATCGGCGCATCTATTGCCTGTCATCTCGCGCGCGAGGGCGCGGACGTCACCGTCTTCAGCGGCGGCCGGCGCGGCGGCATCGCCACGGCGGACTCCTTCGCGTGGATCAATTCCGCGCCCGGCAACCCGCGCCACTATCACGATCTCCGCATGCTGGCGATCCTTGAGTGGCACCGTCTGCAGGCGGAACCGGGCAACACGGTTGCTGTCGGCTGGAGTGGCAGCCTGTGGTGGGAGGACGACCCGGCCGTTCTGGAATCCGACATCGCGGAGGCGGCGGAACGCGGCTACCCGATGCGCCTCGTCGGCCGGGACGAGATCGCCCGGCTGGAACCGGCCCTGAAACACCCGCCCGAACGCGCCGCGCTCAGCATGGCGGAAGGCAGCCTGTCGCCGGTTGCGACGGCGGAGGCGTTGCTGGATGCGGCGGTATCGTCGGGCGCCCGGGTGTCCGACGAGAGCGTTACGGCGATTGCAACAGACGGCGGACGGGTTGCCGGCGTCGTGGCCGGCAACGACGCCTATGCGGCGGATCGGGTGGTGCTGGCCGCCGGGGTGGCGACGGCGGACCTCGTCGAGCCGTTGGGCGTCGAGCTGCCGATGTCCAATCTGCCGGGTTTTCTTGTCCAGAGCGTGCCGGTGCCGCCCATCCTCAACCGCATCGTTCTTTCGCCCAAGGCGCACTTCCGCCAGAATGTCGACGGTCGGATCGTCTCCGGCGAGGATTTCGGGGGCGGTCCGCCGCCCAACGACCGTGACGCGGCGGCACGCGACATGCTCGCCAAGGTCTCGGCGCTACTCCGTTTCGACGGGGAACTGGCGGTTGGCCGGCATTCGCTCGGCGTGCGGCCGATCCCGGCCGACGACGTGCCGGTGATCGGTCCGGCGCCCGGCATCGACGGGCTCTATCTGACGGTCATGCACAGCGGCGTCACGTTGGCTGCTCTGGTCGGGCGGCTGGCGGCGCAGGAAGTCCTGGAACGTGGCATGGCCGATGTGCTCGACCGGTTCCGCCCTGCCCGTTTTGCGAAATGACGCTCTGACCGTCACATTCCGGATGTTTGCGCCGCACACGTTCACCCGGATAATGCCGCAGTTCCGAGACAAGCGGAGACTTCGATGGACGCTATTTCACCCGCCGAGATGGCCATTCGGCCCTACATTCTTCAGTTCACGCCGCCGGACGTGCCGGAGGCGTATATTCTGCGCGCCGCCGAGAAGTATTACGGCCTGACCGGAACGGCCGAACCGCTCGAAGGGGAACGCGACCGCAATCTGAAACTCACGGACGATGACGGCAACGCCTATGTGATCAAGCTGGCGAGCACCGACGAGCCGCCGGAGATCACCGGTTTTCTCGTCCGCGCCCTCGACCATATCGCCCGGCATGCGCCGGGGCTGCCGGTGCCCCGGCATCGGCAAACGAAGAACGGCGAGAGTTCCGTCCGCGTCGGATTGGGCGGCGGCGCGGAATATACCCTCCGGGTGCTCGATTATCTGCCGGGCGAGCGGCTCATGGATCTGGATCCGCCGACAACCGACATGCTGCGTCGGGTCGGCGCACTGCAAGGCGATCTCACACAGGCGCTTTCAGGATTTTTCGATCCGGCGGCGCGGCATTTCGTCGCCTGGGATATCAGCAACGGGCTGGTGCTCAACCCCGGACTTGTCGCCCGTATCGATGCGGAGCTGCGGCCGCTGGCCGATCCATTGCTGTCCCGCCTTCGGGGCGGGCTGCAGGACCGTCTTTCGGGCCTGCGTTCACAGGTCATTCATGCCGATGCCCATGCCGGCAACATCCTGTGCGATCCGGCACGCCCGGATGAAATCGCCGGGATCATCGATTTCGGCGACATGGTGCACGCGCCCGTGATTTGCGATCTCGGTGTCTCGGGCGCCAGTTATCTGGAATACACCGACGACATTCTCGGCACGGTCGCGGCCTTGGTAGAGGGTTTTCATGCCCGGTTCCCGCTTCGCGAAGACGAGATCGGCGTGCTGCACGATCTGATCCTCGTGCGTCTGGTACTGTCGCTACAGCTCAACGCCTATCGCAGATCGCTCGACGATTGTCCCGGCTACATACGCGACATGTATCCGATGTCGATCGACAACCTGCGCCGTTACGCTGCGGTTGATCCGGATGAAGCGCAGGCGCGGTATCGCATGGCCTGCGGGTTCGCGGCGAAGACGGCGCTCCAAGTGGCGTTCCCGAACGACAATGACCTCGCGGCGCGCCGGGACAAGGCGCTTTCGCCGAGCTATCACCTGTTTTATCAGAAGCCGGTTCAGCTGGTGCGGGGCCAAGGCGTCTGGATGTGGGACGCAGACGGCAAACGCTATCTCGACGGCTACAACAACGTCGCGTCGATGGGCCACTGCCATCCGCATATTGTCGGCGAAGTGTCGCGCCAGCTTCACACGCTCAACACCCATACCCGGTACCTGCACGACAACATCGTGCGCTACGCCGAGCGTCTGGCCGAGACCCTGCCGGGCGATCTCGGGACCTGTCTGCTGGTCTGCACGGGCACCGAGGCAAACGATCTTGCGTTCCAGATTGCCCGAGCGGTGACGGGCAAGACCGGCGCCATCGTGACCCAGGGCGTTTATCACGGGAGCTCGATCTCCGTTACCGACCTGTCGCCGAGTGACTGGCCCGAAGGCTACAAGCCCGACCATGTCGAGGTCGTCGATATCCCGGATGCCTATCGCGGGCGTCACGGGGCCATCGACGATATCGGCCCGACTTATGCCGCCGATGTGGATATCGCCATCGACGCGCTCGAGGAAAGCGGTCACGGCGTCGCCATGTTCGTGGGCGAGGCGTCCTTTGAGGGCTACTGCATCATGGACGCGCCCGACGGATACTTCGCCGGCGTTTACGCGCGCGTTCGCGCCGCCGGCGGTCTTGTCGTCGCCGACGAGGTGCAGTCCGGCATGTGCCGTATGGGCGAGAACATGTGGGCGATCATGGACTCGGGCGTTGTTCCCGACATTGTCACCATGGGCAAACCCATGGGCAACGGCATGCCACTCGCCGTCGTCGCGACGACGCCGGCGATCGCGGCCGAGTTCGCCAAGCATACAAGCTACTTCAATACTTACGGCGGCAACCCGGTCGCCGCGGCCGCCGGAAACGCCGTGCTCGACGTGGTCGAACAGGAAGATGTCCTGGCGCGCGTGGCGCGGTCGGGACGGTATCTTTTCAACGGCCTCGATGCCTTGGCCCAACGCCACCCGCTGATCGGCGACGTGCGCGGCAAGGGGATGTTTGCGGGCATCGAACTGGTGACGGACCGCAAGGACAAGACACCGGCGGTCGACGAAACGATCCGGGTCGTCGAGCATATGAAGGACAACGGCGTTCTCGTGGCACGCACCGGCCCGCATGGCAATATCGTCAAGATCCGGCCGACGCTTGCGACCCTGCCCGAACACGTCGATATCCTGCTCGATGCCCTGGAGCGCGGCATCGCGGCCGTCGGCTGAGTCGATCACGCACTTTTCTTGTGTTCCGCCTTATCGAAGACGAGCAGGGCGAGGGCGCCGCAGGTGACGGCAATGGCGAACCAGAAAACGGCGTCGTGCCGTTCGCCGAACAACGCCATGCCCCAGAGGATCCCGGCGAACAGGGAAACGAACGAGCCGAACGACACCAGCACGCCGCCGGCATGCTGCACCAGATAGAAGAACAGGATGGCCTCCAGCAGGCTTGAGACCGTGAAGACCGCAATGCCGATCTGCGCCGGCGGCCACGCGGGATCGTAGGCGATCCAGTCGCCGACGGTCAGGTGCAGCGGCAACACGCACAACGCCGCAATCACGACCTCGCCGAACGCAATCTGCAGACTGTCGAGGCCGGTCGGCCAGTGCGCCGAGATGTAGACCGCCTGATAGCCGAACATGATCGGAATGACGAACGCCACGCCGAGCCAGCCGAGCGATCCATGGTCCGGCAACCGCAGTTCCGGCCACAGCACCAGCATGGACGCCGCCAGACCCAGCGCCACGGCCCCGATCCTTATGCCCGATACGTACTCGCTCCGCTTGAGAAGCGCGATGGCGATGGCGACGACCGGCGCCAGCGATGCGATCAGCGTAATCATGCCGGCAGAGAGGTGCGGTCCGGTGTAGAGCACGGCCAGCATCGGCACGACGTAGCCGAGGACCGCGATGTAGGCGAGAAAGAACACCAGCCGTCCGGTCCATGGGAACCACGCCCCACGAATTGCGACGACCACGCCGAAGAAAACGGCGCCCGCCAGCATGGCGTAGAACACCAGACTGATTTCTGCGTGGCCGCCACCGCTCGCCAGCTTGAGCATGGCGAACTGCAGACCCCACACCGCTCCCATGACGAGCAGGATCGCGACGTGGAGGAGGCGGGTCGCCGTCAAAATGTTCGGCCGAAACGGCTATTCTGCGGCGTCGGCGCTGGCCACGGCGGCTTCCTTGCGCATGAAGATGCAGTAGACCTTTTTGACGTCTTCATTACTGCGCCAGCCGCAGGGGGCGCCCTCGGGCACGAACGTCGCATCACCCGGGCCGAATGCGGTTTCCGTGCCGTCGCCCATCAGCGTCATGGAACCCTCGAGCGGCATCATCAGTTCGCACCGGTTGAACGGCGCGGCAGCGCGCTCGAACGGGGTCGACTGCCACAGGCCGACGATAAACTGACCCGTCGGGTCCTCGTAGATCGTGTGCTCATGCTGTGTCGGCGCATCGCCCTCGAAAATCGTCGGATCGGGAACATCCGTCGGTTGCAGCGGCGTCGCGGTGTCGATCTTCATGGCGCGGAGCGCTGACGGGTCTGCCGCCTCGGCGCCCGACGCTTCGTCGTGAATGACGAAGAACTTGCGGATATAGTTCGGTTGTTTCCAAGAGCATATGGTGCCCTTGGGAATGACGAAGCTCTCGCCGGCCGACACGGTCAATTCGCTGCCGTCTTCGTGGACGATGGTGACGTCGCCCTCGAGCACGTGCATGAATTCGTTGACGGAATAGGGTTCCATCTTGCCGGTCATCGGCGTGCAGTCCCACACCCCGGCGCACAGGCCGGTGTCCTTGTTGTCGTAGTACATGTGGCCGCGTTGAACGGGTTCGCCTTCGATCAGCTCGTCGGTGCTGATCGGGTCCCACTCGACGAGGCCTTCGCCGGCCGGGCCGTCGGTTTCGAACTTGGTGATTTCGGATACGGACATGGTTGCCTCCCATTTTGGATATGGCGACATCATGCCGCGCGACACCGCCGCCCGGCAATATCCGAAGCGGGAGAGGCGTCCACGCGGCTCAGGATCCGCCGTTTTCTTTTGCGTTCGGGAAGAATGCCTGTCGGCCCTCAATTCGGTAGGCCGCGATCACTGCCTGACCGTCGAGGCCTGTCACCCAGTCGATGAACCGCTGGCCGAGGTCGGCTTTTACGTGGGCGTGTTTCGCGGGATTGACGAGAACGATGCCGTATTGGTTGAACAGTCGCTCGTCGCCTTCGAAGACGATTTCAAGGTCGCCCTTGTTGGCGAACTTGAGCCATGTTGCGCGGTCGGAGAGTACGTAAGCCCCCATGCCCGATGCGGCGTTGAGCGTCGCGCCCATGCCGGCGCCGGTTTCCCGGTACCACGTTCCCGAGACTTTTCTGGCGTCGATGCCGCTGGACGCCCAGAGCGCCAGCTCCTTCTTGTTGGTCCCGCTGTCGTCGCCGCGCGACACGAACGGCGATTGCGACGTCGCAACCCGCCGGAGCGCCAAGATCGCGTTGGCGGCGCCGGCGACATCCGCGGGATCGGCAGCCGGACCGATCAGGACGAAATCGTTGTACATGACGTCGTAGCGCGCGACGCCATAACCCTCGGTAACGAACGCTTCCTCTGACGGCGTGTGATGGACGAACAGCACGTCCGCGTCGCCGTTCTTTGCCTGGCGGATGGCCTGACCCGTGCCGACCGCGATGATGCGGACCTCGATGCCGGTCGCTTTCGTAAAAACCGGCAGCATGTGATCGTAGAGGCCCGAATTCTTGGTCGACGTCGTCGATGCGACGGTGATGTAAGGCGCCTCGTCCGCGGAGGCATCGGAAAACGACGATGCGGCGACGGCGGCCGCGACCAATGCGAAAATAAAAAATCGCTTGAACATTGTCTTCTCCGGGGTGGTTTGGTTGTCGATATTCGTTATGTTCAGAAAAACATAACGTGTCAATGCCACCGCGTCTGATAGAACCGGAGAGATATGAAGAACAAAAACCCACCTGCCGAGCCGTCCGGGGCGGAACTCCGTATCAAGGTCCGCGCCGGCGACATCGTTATCGGCCCCGGCAAGATCAGGCTGCTTCGGATGATCGACGAGGCCGGCGGCATTTCCGGCGCCGCCCGCGCCATGGGCATGTCGTATCGCCGGGCGTGGCATCTGCTCGACACCTTGAGTTCGGCCTTTCCGGATCCGTTGGTCGAGACCGCCGTCGGTGGCGCCGGTGGCGGCGGTGCGCGGCTAACGCCGCTGGCCCGGCGGCTGATCCTCGATTACGAGCGTGCGGTAACGGCCGCCGAGGCCGAGGCGAGACCATTTCTCGAGTGGTTGGACGACCCCGGCGCCACGGCCCGGCCAGACGATCGAGAGACCGCCGTCAATGATCGGTAGAACCGGTCTCATTCTGACGCCGCGGGCGCGGGGCGTGTTTCTCGTCCTGCTCGGCGGCCTGTGTCTCAGTTCAGGTGGCGTGCTGATCCGTTCGGTCGAGCACCTTGGGCCGTGGACGATCCTGTTCTACCGCGCCCTCGGGTTTGTCGTGCTCCTGTTGGCGGTGCTCTTCGCCAAGTACGGACGGGGAACCCTGCGCGCCTTCGTCGATACCGGGCGCGAGGGCGTCTTTCTCGCCCTGGCGCTCGGCGGCGGCTTTACCTGCTACGTGTTCGCCATGCTGATGACGACCGTCGCCAACGTGTCGTTCATCATCAGTGCCGGGCCGCTGTGTGCCGCCGTCATCGGCTGGATCGTTCTGCGCGAGCGCGTGCAGCCGGTCACCTGGCTGGTGATCTTCGGTGCAACCGCCGGCATGGGCCTGATGTTCGCCGAAGGCCTGGAGATCGGCGGCATGGCGGGGAACCTCGTCGCGCTCGGTCTGCCGGTCACTTTCGGCATCATGCTGGTCATGATCCGCCGCGCCGGCGACCGCGACATGGTGCCGGCGACGTGCGCCGCCGGAATGATCGCCGGCATCGTCGCATTGATCATGAGCGGTAGCCTGATTGTCGGCTGGTTCGACTTCGGCCTGCTGCTATGGCTCGGCGTCGGACAGCTCGGTCTCGGCTTCATGTTCATCACCATGGGCGCGCGGCATATTCCGGCCGCCGAAGCGGCGTTGCTGTCGCTGGTCGAATCGGTTCTGGGGCCGATCTGGGCGTGGTTGATCATCAACCAGGTGCCGGGGTCGCTGAGCCTCGTCGGCGGCTCGATCGTACTGACCTGCGTGTTCGTTCAGGGCCTTTATGCGTTACTGAAAGGCCGGCGCTCGCGTTCCGCTGCCGTGGTCAGCCCCGCAGCATCAGACTGAGCCAGCCATCGATCTCGATCCGGTCCGCGACGTGCAATCCGGCGCGACGATGGCAGGCGATCATCCACGGGCCGTCACGGGTCAGCAGCCCGGAAATGATCGCGACGCCGCCCGGCGCGAGGTTGCGGCCGAGCCCGGCCGACAGCCGCGACAACGGGCGTGCCAGAATATTTGCGACGATCAGATCGTAGGGCGCCGAGCGCCTGATGGATGCGCGCCGATAGCTTTCGGCAACGACCGCATCGATCCGCCGCGCGACGCCATTGATGGCCGCGTGACGCCGGGTGACGCGGACGCTTTCCGGATCGATGTCGGCGGCTGTGACGTTGGCGGTCCAGGTCCGTGACGCGGCGATACCGAGAATGCCCGACCCGCTGCCGAGATCGAGAACAGTGCGCACAGTGCGCCGCCGTTTCGCCAGCCGGTCGATCAGCGTCAGGCAACCGCCCGTCGTCGGGTGTTCGCCGGAACCGAAGGCGGTTCCCGCATCGATCCGCACCGGCGTGGTTCCGGGCGGCGGCGGTTCCGCGACGTGCGTGCCGGCGATCCAGTAACGGCCCCAACGCACCGGCGGAAAAGCCTGCCGGTTCTGCGTCAGCCAATCGACGGCCGGCTCAAGATCGATGCGAACCGCAGGCGGCCCGATGCCCATTTCGCCGGCCAAGGCGGCGACGGCGGCTTCGACCGCAGGCCGCTCGGGTTCCGTATCGGCGTATCCTTCGACGGTCCAGCGCTCGGCGGCCGCGTCGGCACGCGACGAGACGGCGCCCGAAAAGCGGCCGAGCAACAGTTCGAACGGTTCGGTGAAGGCTTCGGCGACGACGAGCGAGAGCCGCCAGACGTTGCCGCGGGGGGTCACGTCGATCGGCATGACGGCCCGCTCACGCCTCCTCGACGAAGCTGTCCATGACCTTCTTCGTGCCGGCCTTCTCGAAGTTGATTTCGAGTTTCGAGCCGTCGATGGCGCGGATGGTGCCGTAGCCGAACTTCTGATGAAACACCCGTTCGCCGATTTCGAAGGCGCGGGACGGACCGCTGCGTTCCCGCGTCTGCCAGCTGCCCGCATCGCGGATCGGGTCGCGCCGTGGACGGCGGCGCATGCCGCCGTTGTAGGTGCCGTATCCGCTACCGTAGCCGCCACCGAAACCGGCGCCCGCACTGTCATTCAGCGCGGCATTGCCACCGTAGAGACCGGGCTGGGTTTCGACGGCGACATGATCGGGCGGCAGTTCGTCGATGAAGCGGGAGGGGATGGCGCTCTGCCACTGGTTATAGACCCGCCTGTTGGCCGCGAAAGTGATCATGGCGCGCTTCTTAGCCCGCGTGATGCCGACGTAGGCGAGGCGGCGTTCTTCCTCAAGCGCAGCCGTGCCGCCTTCATCGAGTGCGCGTTGATGCGGGAACAGGCCTTCTTCCCAACCGGGCAGGAAGACGGTCTCGAACTCGAGTCCCTTGGCGCCGTGCAGCGTCATCAACGTGACCTTGTCGTCGTCATCGTTGTCGTCGTTTTCCATCACCAGACTGACGTGCTCGAGAAACGCGCCCAGGTTTTCGAAATCTTCGAGTGCGGCGATCAGTTCCTTCAGGTTTTCGAGGCGTCCCGTTGCATCGGGCGAGCGGTCGCTCCGCGCCTTGTCGCGCCACATCTGCGTATAGCCGCTCTCGTCGAGCACAAGGGCCGCGAGTTCGGCCTGATGGGTGTCTTCGGCGAGTTGCCGCCAACGCGCGAAATCGTCGAGCAGCTTCGTCAGCGTCGCCTTCGCCTTCGGTTTGAACTCATCGGTTTCGATCAGGCGCGTTGCCGCAACGGTCAGCGAGATGCCGCCGGCACGCGCCGCCTGATGTATGGCGGCGACCGTCGCATCGCCGAGACCGCGCTTGGGCGCGTTGACGATGCGCTCGAACGCGAGATCGTCGTCCGGCTGGGCGATGACGCGCAGGTATGCGACCGCATCGCGTATTTCCTGGCGTTCGTAGAATCGGAGGCCGCCGACAACCCGGTAGGGCAGCGCCAGCGTGATCAGGCGGTCTTCGAACTCGCGGGTCTGAAAACCCGCGCGGACGAGGATCGCCATGCCGTTCAGTGCCTGTTTGCCCGAATGCAGCGCCTCGATCTCCTCGCCGACGATGCGGGCTTCTTCCTCGCCGTCCCAAACGCCGCGTATGCGGATCGGCTCGCCCTCGTTGACGTCGGTCCACAGCGTCTTGCCGAGGCGGCCCTCGTTGTTGGCGATCAGTTGCGAGGCGGCGCCCAGGATATGCGGCGTCGAGCGGTAATTGCGTTCCAATCGTACGATGGTCGCGCCGGGAAAATCGGTCTCGAAGCGCAGGATGTTGCCGACCTCGGCGCCGCGCCAGGAATAAATCGATTGGTCGTCGTCGCCGACGCAGCAGATGTTACGGTGCTGCTGGGCGAGCAGCCGCAGCCACAGGTACTGCGCGACGTTGGTGTCCTGATACTCGTCGACCAGCAGATAGCGGAATTTTTCCTGATATTTCGCGAGGACGACCGGGTCGTCTTGAAAGATCGTCACCACATGCAACAGCAGATCGCCGAAATCGGCCGCGTTGAGCGTCTTGAGGCGTTCCTGGTAGGCCGCATAGATTTCGGTCATGCGGCCGTCAGCGGCATCGGCATCGTCCGCCGCGGTCACCTTGTCCGGCGTCAGTGCGCGGTCCTTCCAGCGTTGCAGGATCCCGGCGATGGTTCGTGCCGGCCAGCGTTTGTCGTCGACCTCGAACTCGCTCAGCAATTGTTTGACGAGGCGAATCTGGTCGTCGGTGTCGATGATCGTGAAGTTACTCTTGAGCCCGACGGCCTCGGCGTGGGCGCGCAGAATGCGCGCGCCGAGGGCATGGAACGTGCCGACCCACCAGCCCTCGATCTCGTGGCCGAGCAGCCCGGCAACGCGCTCCCGCATTTCGCGGGCCGCCTTGTTGGTGAACGTGACGGCGAGAATCTCCCACGGCCGGGCCTTGCCGAGCACCAGAAGATGGGCCAACCGCGTCGTCAGCACGCGGGTTTTTCCGGTGCCGGCGCCGGCCAGCACGAGCACTGGGCCATCGAGCGCCGATACCGCCTCGCGCTGCGATTCGTTCAGCGTCGCGAGATAGGGCGGTTCCGCCCGCGCCTGTTCGGAGATGGTCTGTTCGGACATGGTCGGTGCGTCAGTCATCGTGTTCGGCATGACGCAGGCGGGCCAGCGTCCGGTTGTAGGCGTTCATGGCGTCGCGGTGATGCAGGCAACCGACCAGTTTCATGGTGCGGCCGCGCTCGACCACCGCGATGTGGTCGACCTCGCGCTCGTCCATGGCTTCGAGCGCCGCGCCAAGATCGTCGGCAAGGGTCAGGAACGGGGGATCCAGTTGCGCGACGTCGCTGGCGACCGTGGTCGCGTCGTAATCGTGGTCGAACGCTTTCTCTTCGAGATCGGCAAGGGTCACGGTGCCCGCCAACTTACCCTCGGCGTCGGAGACGAAAAGAATGCCCGATGGCGTGCGCAACAGTTTCATGCGTACGTCGTTGAGTGGCATCTCCGGATGAACGACGCCGACCGGTTCGGTCATCAGGTCGCGTACCTTGCAGCTCCGCTTGGCGCCGGCCTCGAACGCGCCTTTGAGATCGATGCCGCGCGCCTTGAGAACGATATGAAAGAACGAACGGCCGTAGAACACGTGAACGATCTCCGAGGCGATGACGATGGCGACCATAACGCCCAGCGTCAGGGCGTAGTCGCCCGTGAGCTCGAATATGATCAGCGTCGTCGAGATCGGCGCGCCCAGCACAGCGGCGGCGATCGCCCCCATGCCGACCAGCGCGTAGGCGTCGGGCCCCGACGACAAATCCGGGAAGACCTGGGTCGCGAGAATGCCGAACGAGGTGCCGACCATGGCGCCGATCACCAAGGCCGGACTGAACACCCCGCCGGCGAAGCCGAAACCGACGCATACGGCGGTCGCGGCGATTTTGGCGAGGCCGATGCCGACCAGCAGCCAAAAGCCGAACTGCATCGTGAGCGCGGCCTCGGTCGCGCCGTAGCCGACGCCCATGACCTGTGGGAACTCAAGCGCGATCAGGCCGACGATGGCGCCGGCGATGGCCGGGCGATACCAGGCCGGGCCGGGCAGTCGCCGGGCGATCTTCACGGCCAGCCCGATCGCGCGCAGAAAAACGAGCACGGCGACCGCCGAAACCACGCCCAGCAGGACAAAAGCCGGGAACTCCCAGAACGAGGCGAAGATCGTGTTGGTGACGGCAAACGCCGGAAAGTCGCCGAACCACCAGCGCGCCAGCGCAGTGCCGACGACGCTGGAGATCACGATCGGCGCGAACGAGCGAAGCGCGTAGTGGCCAACGATGACCTCGCTGGCGAACAGTGCGCCGGCGATCGGCGCATTGAACGACGCGGCCACGGCAGCCGACGCGCCGCAGCCGAGGATCGTCCGCGCCATGCCGCGGTCGAGATGCAGCACCGACGTTAGCCAACCGGCGAGCGAGGCGCCGAGGTGAACGGCCGGGCCCTCGCGGCCGACCGAGGCGCCGGCGCCGATCGACGTGGCGCTGGCGATGGCCGCCCAGATGCCGGTCTTGATCGACATGTAACCGCGCCTCAGCGCGTAGGCCTCGATCACCTCGGCGATACCCTGGGCGTGGCGTCCGGGGAGCGTGTAGTGGACGATCAATCCGACGAGCAGACCGCCGGCGGCTGGCGTCAGCACGACCAGCCACCAGGGATGGTCCTCGACGTAATAGAAGAAGCGCTCGGCGTCGGTCTGATAAAGGATCTCCTGGACCAGGAGAATGCCCTCGCGCAGTCCGATGACGGCAAAGCCGGTCGCGGCGCCGACGACAATCGCCAACAGCGCCAGGACCACGTGTTCGTGACGGATCGCACGAAGCAAACTGTCGCGTAGCGCGCCGATCGCCAGCGGTTTCCGGACCACGTCCAACCCCGTCATCAACCGTCAATGGACCAACCGGGTTTAGCGCGGGATGCCGCCAATTACAAACCCGTGGGCACGGTCGCGTGCGGGCCGCCGGGGCGGCTCAGTACAGTGCGTGCAAAAATGCCTTCAGCGCGGTGACGCGTTCCCGTCCGAGTTCGCGAACGAGGGCGTCGTGGGCGGCCTTGTTGCTGAGGGTGGTCACGAGATCGCCAAACAGATCGCGCAGCATGAGCCGGGCCGTGTCTTCCGTCAGGGCCCAGTCCTCCGCTGGTCCGCCAGGCTGCGGAATGATGTTCGAATTGATCAGCGCCGTCAGCCATGCGACCCGCTTGTCGAGATTCCTGAAATGCCAGCTGATATCGATCAGGGCGCGCAGGCCGATCTTGCGGGCATCGGTCGACCGATAAACGCTGTCCCATGTAAAATCGTCGCCGAGACGGTTGCGTAGCGCCCCGGCAACGGTGCCGGCGCGCTCTTCGTAACGGCGCAGTTTTTCCGACCCGAGCAGCATGGACATGGCGCTGAAGAACCCGGGCAGCATGCGCCGCGACAATCGGTCCGGTTGCCGCGCAACGACATGTTCGGGCGCGAACCGGTTTTCGAACTTGCTGACCATGATCCGCTTGAAACCCTGCTTGCGGTCGGCGGTTTCACGCCGGGTCACGCGCGAGCGGGCATGTGTGTCCACGGCATCGAGGAAAATCTCGCGGATATCGGAAAGTTGATCGCGCAGGCCCTGGCTCATCTCCTCGACATCGTCATCGCTGAGGTAACCGTCGTTTGCGATCAGCTTGTCGCGGAGCGCCGACATAAAGCGTTCGTGAATCGCATCGCCCAGTTCGTCGGCGATGTCTTCGGCTGAGCCGCCGGCTTTCGATGAGGCGGGCGGAGCGCCATCCGCCGGCTCTTTACGCGCCCGCCCGGATTGCGGGTCCGGCACTGCCTCGGCCTCAGGCCGGGAGTCCGTCGGTTGCTTGGCTCTCTTCGATCTTCGGTTGCCGAGCGCCGGAACGTCGGATGCATCGGCAGAGTCGATCATCTTTCCGTCGGGGCTGTAGAACATCGTCCCGGAAGATGCGCCGGACGACGCCGCGGTAGCGGCAGCACTATCGCTACCGGCGCGGGTGTGATTTTGCTCGCTCATAGTCCTTTTCCTTCGCCGAATTAGCGAAACGGGCTCCCCCCAAAGAGCACGGAATGCTAGCACGTGCGAATCCCGTCTGCACGCCAGTCGCCACAAAACGATGTGGAAAAGCTCATTTGTTCTCGATATTTAGGGGCTAATACGTACGCGAAAAACGTAGTGTCGGTGCACTTTATAGGGGTTGATACTTAACCGGCGTTATCGGCGTCGATCGCGTAGCCAGCCGAACGGACCGTGCGGATCAGGTCGGTCCTGTTCTTGTCGTTCAGCGCCTTACGCAGCCGGCGAATATGGACATCGACCGTACGCGGCTCGACATGAATGTTCGGGTCCCACGCCCGGTCGAGCAACTGGTCGCGTGAGAAGACCCGCCCGGGCCGCTCAAGCAGGACCCGCAACAGGCGGTATTCGGTCGGACCGAGATGAACCGGTTCGCCGTCGCGGGTAACCCGGTGCGCTGCCGTGTCCATGACGATGCCGCCATACTCGATGGCGCCCAAGTCGATCGCGGGCCGGCTGCGGCGAAGGATGGCGCGAATACGGGCGACCAGTTCCTTCGGCGAGAACGGTTTTACCATGTAATCGTCGGCGCCGGCCTCGAGGCCCAGAATCTTGTCGGTTTCCTCGCTTCTGGCGGTGAGCATCAGGATCGGCGTTTCGCTGCGCTCCGGCATCGCGCGGACCCGGCGGCAAACGTCGATGCCCGAGAGGCTCGGAATCATCCAGTCGAGCACAATGACATCCGGTTCGCGGTGCCGGACGGTCGCGACCGCTTCGTCGCCATCCGCTTCGACGAGCGCATTGAAACCGGCGCTTTCCAGATTGTAGCGCAGCAGTTCCGCGAGCGCCGGGTCGTCTTCGACAATCAGGATTCTGGCTTCGCTACTCATGGCGTTGTCTCGTTCATACCGGGGATCGGATGGGCATCGATCACGTCGCCGTGTCGCTGTTTTTGTCGCTCGGTTCGATAACGGTGTAGTGCGACGTATCGCGCTTCGGCCGGTTGCCATCCGGCTGTTCGCCGTGGACGAGGAACAGGAGATTCTCTGCAACGGCGGTGGCGTGATCGCCCATGCGCTCCAGGTTCTTGGCGATGAACAGCAAATGGGTGCAGGCGGTGATGTTGCGGGGATCTTCCATCATGTAGGTCAGAAGTTCCCGGAACAGGCTGGTATGCAGCGAGTCGATCTCGTGATCGCTCGTCCGGACATCCTCGGCGAGTTCCGGATCCCGGTTGAGATAGGCGTCGAGCGCGACCTTGATCTGGGCCTGGGTCCGCTCGGCCATGCGCGCCACGCTGCGAACCGAGCCGACATTGGGCAACTGGGCGAGCGCGATGGTACGCTTGGCGATGTTCTTGGCATAGTCGCCGATGCGCTCCAGGGTGCTCGCCGTCTTCAGGGCGGCGATGACGATGCGCAGATCGTTTGCCATCGGCTGGCGGCGAATCAGCATGTCGATGCCGAGCTGATCGATCTCGCGCTCCAGTTCGTCGAGACGTTCGTCAGCCGAGACAATCTCCTGTGCGCGCTCGGAATCGCGCCGAACAAGGGCATCGACGGCGTCCCCCAACTGATGCTCCGCGAGACCGCCCAGCTCCGCGATCATGTTGTCGAGACGTTGAAGTTCCGCGTCGAACTCTTTGACGATGTGTTTGTTCTCGTTCATCGAGGCGAATCCTTGCACTTAACTCAGCCGAAACGGCCGGTGATGTAGTCTTCCGTGCGCTGATCGTCGGGCGCGTTGAAAATCTTGCCTGTATCGTTGACCTCGACGAGTTCGCCGAGGTGGAAGAACGCCGTCCGTTGCGATACCCGGGCGGCCTGCTGCATCGAATGGGTGACAATGACGATGGTGAACTGACTACTCAGCTCATTGATCAATTCCTCGATGCGCGCCGTCGCAATCGGGTCGAGCGCCGAGCATGGTTCGTCCATCAGAATGACCTCCGGCTGCACCGCGATGGCGCGGGCGATGCAAAGCCTCTGCTGCTGACCGCCGGACAGACCGGTTCCCGGCGCGTTGAGCCGGTCGGCGACCTCCTTGAACAGACCGGCACGCTCCAGGCTCTCCTGAACGATATCGTCAAGTTCGCTCTTGTTCGTCGCGATCCCGTGGATGCGCGGTCCGTAGGCGACGTTGTCGTAGATCGACTTCGGGAACGGATTCGGTTTTTGGAAGACCATGCCGACGCGTGCGCGCAGGTGTACCGGATCGATCGAACCAGCGTAAATGTTCTGACCGTGCAACGCGATCCGGCCGGATACGCGGCAGATGTCGATGGTGTCGTTCATCCGGTTGAGGCATCGCAGATACGTCGATTTGCCGCACCCCGAAGGCCCGATCAGCGCCGTGACCTGGTTCTGGTAGATATCCAGATCGACGTCGAACAGCGCCTGCTTGTCGCCGTAGAAGACGTTTACGTCCTGCGTTTCGAACGCCGGCTCCAAGTCGCGGTTTTCGGAGGCGTTTTGCGATTCCTGTGCGACCGAGGTTGCCATCGCCATGCTCTTGGTTCCTTTCTTTACCAGCGGCGCTCGAAGCGTTTGCGCAGAACGACCGCCAGGGCATTCATGAAGACGAGAAAGCCGAGCAGGACCATGATCGCCGCGGAGGTCCGCTCGACAAAGGCGCGTTCCGGTGAATCCGCCCACAGATAGATTTGCACCGGCATCACCGTTGCCGGATCGGTGAAACCGCCGGGCACGTCGACGATGAACGCGACCATGCCGATCATGAGAAGCGGTGCGGTCTCGCCGAGCGCCTGCGCCATACCGATAATCGTGCCGGTCAGCATGCCGGGCATCGCCAGCGGGAGTACGTGGTGACCGATCGTCTGCATCTTGGATGCGCCAAGACCGAGCGCGGCCTCGCGGATCGATGGCGGAACGGCCTTCAACGCCGCGCGCGAGGCGATGATGATGGTCGGTAACGTCATCAGCGCCAACACCATGCCGCCGACCAGCGGCGCCGAGCGCGGCAGGCCGAAAAAGTTGATAAAGACGGCGAGGCCGAGCAGGCCGAAAACGATCGACGGAACCGCGGCCAGATTGTTGATGTTGACCTCGACAATTTGCGTCAGCCGGTTCTTGGGCGCGAATTCCTCAAGATAAATTGCGGCAGCGACGGCAATCGGAAACGACAGTAAGAGGGTCACGATCATCGTGAACAGCGATCCCATAGCGGCGCCGAGAATGCCGGCAAGCTCCGGCTCGCGGGAATCGGCGGCCGTGAAAAACGTGGTGTTGAAGCGGGTGGCGACGAAGCCCCGGTCGACCAGCCGGTCGTACCAGGCGATTTCCTTGTCCTTCACCCGGCGATCGCTCTCCGGCAGGCTGCGGTCGATGTGTCCCTTGCGCAATTGGTCCAAATCGTCCGAAAGCGGAACCTCGACCGTCAAGGTCTTGCCGATCAGGCTCGGATCCTGAAGCACCCGTTCCCGCAACTCGAACGCTGCGCCCGGGCTGACCATGTTCTTGACGGCCCGCTTGCCGCGGCGGTCCGTGACGTCGGGAAACAGCGAGCGAATCGCCGCGGTGACCGGCTTTTGATAGTCGGCAACGCCCAGAACGGCGGGATCGCGCGTTCCCTCGGGATCGATGTCTTCTTCGGGGAGGGTTATCTCCAGCACGACGTTGGTTTGCGTGAACGCAGGCAACCCCTTGGAAATGATCGTGTAGAACAGGAGGCACAGGAAAAAGACCGCAATGCCGACCGCCGTCATGCCGATGAGGCGAAAACGGCGCTCTGCCGAATGCCGACGCTTCAGGCTTCGCTGAACGGCCCGCATGGCATCGTTCTTCTCGGCATGCATCGCGTTCATCGGGGCCTGCATCTCCAGGATTGTCGCGTCAGTCATACTGTTCCCGATACTTGTTGACCACTGTTAGTGCGACAATGTTCAGGGCGAGCGTGACGCAAAACAGCAGTAGCCCGAGGGCGAAAGCGGCCAGCGTTTTTGCGCTGTCGAATTCCTGATCGCCGACCAGCAGCGTCACGATCTGAACGGTTACGGTGGTGACCGCCTGCAGAGGGTTCGCCGTCAGGTTGGCGGCGAGGCCCGCGGCCATGACCACAATCATGGTCTCGCCGATCGCCCGCGAAACCGCGAGCAGCAGGCTGCCGACGATACCGGGCAGCGCCGCCGGCAGGATGACCTTGACGATCGTTTCCGATTGCGTGGCGCCGAGACCGTATGATCCTTCCCGCAGAGATTGCGGCACGGCGTTGATGACATCGTCCGAGAGCGACGAAACGAAGGGAATAATCATGATCCCCATGACGCCGCCGGCGGCGAGCGCACTTTCCGACGAGATATCGAGACCGATGTCGACGCCGAGATTGCGCAAAAACGGCGCAACGGTCAAAGCGGCGAAAAACCCGTAAACCACGGTCGGGATGCCGGCCAACACCTCAAGCGCGGGCTTGGCCACCGCGCGAACCTTTCGCGGCGCGTACTCCGCGAGGTAGACCGCCGCCATGAGGCCGATCGGCGCCGCCACCAGCATGGCGATGAACGAGATCAGCATCGTGCCGGCCAGCAGCGGGATGGCGCCGAACGATCCGGACGCGCCGACCTGATCGTCGCGTAGCGCGGTCTGCGGGCTCCACTCGAGGCCGAAAAGGAACTCGGCCGGCGAAACCTTGCCGAAGAACCGCATGGTTTCGAACAGCAACGACAGCACGATGCCGACGGTGGTCAGGATGGCGATCGTCGAACACAGGATCAGTGCGGCCGTTATGGCGCGCTCCACGGCGGTGCGCGCCCGCATATCAGGCGTGATCCGCAACCGCGCATGCGTCATGCCGGCAATTCCGGCGGCAAGCGCCGCGGCAAACAGCGATAACGCGCCGGTTTGCGTCAGGCCGGCGTAATGATCGGCCGCCGCCTGCAACTCCGGTCCTACATCGCGGCTGACGACGCTTTCATCGGCAAGATTTTGAATATCGTTCAGCAACAATTGCAGACCGGCGCGATCGAGTCCGTCGGTCAGGCTGCCGGAGACGGCCGCCATGACAAGCGAGTCGATGACCCGGCCTTCGAACGCGAGCCATGCAACCACCATCAGCAGCGAGGGGACGCCGACCCAGATGGCGACGTAGTAACCGTAATAGTTCGGCCGGGAATGAAGATGACGGACATTGCCGCCGGCCTCGACCACGGCCCGCGAGCGGCCAAGGTAGAAGCCGATGAAGGTCAGGACGGCAAGCGTTGGAAGCAGAATGGTAATCGACATGCCGTTGATGTCCGCAAATGTTCCGGAGTTTGCTCTTTGCGGGCCGTCACTGCCCGGTATCAGGTGACCTGAGCGTGGTCAGGAAAATGGAAAAACATATGAAAGCATGATGTCTTGGCGGTTGAGGGGAGACCGCCGCGGAATAGCGAAGTCTCCCCGGAACCGAACCTGGCTTAGCTGCCGACGTTCACAATCAGGCCATTTGCCTCCTTGTGGTACCTGGCGCGCTCTTCCTCCGGCATCGGGATCAGACCCTTGTCCGTCAGATAGCCCTCGTCGCCCCAGGCCTTGTCGCTGGTGAACTCGGCGATGTACTCGCGGATGCCCGGGATCGTGCCGACGTGCGCGTTCTTGACGTAGAAGAACAGCGGACGCGAAACCGGATAGTCGCCGGTGGCGATGTTCTCGAAGGTCGGGCCTTTGCCCTCGATGGTCGAACCCTGAACCTTGTCGGCGTTCTGGTCGAGGAAGCTGAAGCCGAATACGCCGAACGCAGCGGGGTTCTCTTCGAGCTTGCGAACGATCAGCACGTCGTTCTCGCCGGCTTCGACCCAGGCGCCGTCTTCGCGCACGCCGTGGCAGATCGCCTTGTACTTCTTCTTATCCTGCTTCTTGATCGCCTTGACCCAGTCGAACGTCTTGCAACCGCCCTCAAGCGCGAGCTCGGCGAATGCATCGCGAGTTCCGGACGTCGGCGGCGGGCCGAGAACCTCGATCTCCACGTTCGGCAGGGACGAATCGATGTCGGACCACTTCCGATAGGGGTTCGGCACCAGGGTTTCGCTGCCGGCCGGGTCGGGGACATCCTTGGCGAGCGCAAGAAACAGCTGCTTGCGGGTGATTTCCATCGGCTCGGTCGTCTTCGCATTGGCAAGCACGATGCCGTCGTAACCGACCTTCACCTCGGTAATCTCGGTGACGCCGTTGTTGTGACATTTCTCGATTTCCGAGCTTTTGATCGCGCGCGAAGCATTGGTGATATCCGGATGCTCCGTGCCGATGCCGGCGCAGAACAGCTTGAGACCGCCGCCCGAGCCGGTCGATTCGACAACAGGGGTCTTGAACGACGTGGTCTTGCCGAACTGTTCGGCGACCGTGGTCGAGAACGGGTAGACCGTGGACGATCCGACGATGCGGATCTGGTCGCGCGCTTCCGCGGCCCCCGCGAATGCGACGGCGGCCATCATCAAAACCGGGGCCGCGGTAGCGATAAGTCTCTTCATCTTTGATGTCTCCCTGTCGACGGTCATGTCAGCTCGCTAGAGTCCTCGGAAACGGGTTCGGACGCATCGGAGGCGGGATGGGGAGGAAGGGGAACCTCCGAGCGTCCAAGAGGGAAACTAGACCCGTCGGAGTCATCTTTTATGACGGTTGTGTTGCAGTTTTATGACATTAACCACGAATTTTCGCCCAGCGGCGGGTCTTGTCATGTACCTGCAACGGACCCCGACTCGGAAGACGGCAGGCAAACGGTAAACGTACTGCCCGATCCCTCGACGCTTTCGATCGCGAGATGGCCGCGATGGCGGTTGATGATGTGCTTGCAGATCGCGAGGCCGAGCCCGGTCGAGCCGAGAGAGCGGGAGCGCGCCTCGTCGACGCGGAAGAACCGTTCGGTGAGACGCGGGATCATCTCCAGCGGGATGCCGACGCCCTGATCCGTGACGGCGACGGAGACGCCCGCCACCTTTCGTCCCGGTACGCGGCCGACCGGCTTTGCGCTGAGGCCGATTGCGGTGTCGGCGCGGCTGTACTTGATGGCATTGTCGATCAAATTGTGAATGACCTGGACGACCTGCTCTTCGTCGCCGATGACCGGGGGCAATCGATCGGCGACGTCGATATCGAAGCGGAGACCCCGGTCGCGGGCTTTCCCGCCCAGGGTTTCCGTGACGTGTCCGATAACGTGGCCGAGATCGACATGATCCGTGGGCCGAACGTGCTCGTTGATCTCCACGCGCGACAGCGACAGCAGATCATCGATCAGCCGGGTCATGCGCCGCGATTCACGGAGCATGATCTCGACGAACCGTTCCCTGGCGTCGGCATCGTCGCGTGCGGTATCCGATACCGTTTCCAAAAATCCGATAATTGCCGATAGCGGCGACCGCAGTTCGTGCGAAGCATTGGCAACGAAGTCCGCGCGCATGCGTTCGCTCCGCTTGGCGGCGGTCACATCGGCGATGACGATGACAGCGGCGATACCCTCGGGATTGTGGTCCTCGACAATGCTCTCTGCATGAACCGCAACGTTGCGCGGCGGCGATCCGGGCAAGGTCGCCTGCAGGTCGCGAGGCGCCTCGCCGTTCATCGCGGCATCGACCGCGGCGAGGATTTCGGGATGGCGGATCGACATGGCCAGGTCCTGGCCGACGCGGGGCGCATCGAGTAGATATAGCGCCGCCTTGTTGACGGCCATGATGTTTCGGTGCGCATCGACCAGGATCACCGGATCGGGCAGATGGTCGAGAACGGCGAGGGGCAGTCGATCCATGATCAGCCGGATGTCAGCGTTTCTTGAAGCCGACAGCGCGTCCGGCCTCGGGCGGCCATTCGAGCGCCGCATGTCCCTCGGCAATCGTTGCGAGCCGGTCTCTGACGTCATCGGGAAAGGGGGTCGAACGGCGCTCGCTCAGGGACACGTGAATCATCATGCTTTCCGATGTCGCCACCCGGACGTCCGTCTCGCCATGGCGCATGACGAAAAACATGCAGACTCGCTTGGCGTCGGCACCGAGTATCTGGGCATCGATATCGTAGGGCTCGCCCTCCTTGATTTCGCGCAGATAGTTGACGTGCATTTCTAGAGTCATGGTCGAGTTGTCGGTGGCGGCGCGGTAGGGCTCACCGAGACCGATCTGCCCGTAGACCTGTTCCAGGGCTTCGTCGAACGCCATGACGTAGTAGGCGACGTTCATGTGGTTGTTGTAATCGATCCACTCGGAACGAACGCGTGCCCGGGGCACCTTTATCGGTGCCGTCGCGAGTTCGGCAATTCGGCTGACCATTTCGGTTGGCATGTCGGCTCTCCGGCGGCGTCGGTTCGTCGCTTATAGCGCCACCGCCGGTTTCTGTCGAAGGCGTTTGCGGCGACAAGTGTCTCTCGTGTAAGAAACCCGCCATATCCTTTCAACCACTCGGCGGGACGAAGACCGATGAGCGATCTCGACGGAGCGGACGGCGGCGCGCCGGCGGTTTCTGTGGTCGTGCCCGTGCGCAACGAGGCCGGCAATATCGATCCCCTGATCGATGAAATCCGTGCCGCGCTTGACGGCGGCGAGCCGTTCGAAATCATCTACGTCGACGACGGCAGCCGCGACGATACCCCGGCACGGTTGAGCGCCGCCGCCGCGGCCGGCGCGCCGCTCAGGGTGTACCGGCATGCCGCGAGTTGCGGTCAGAGCGCGGCGATTGTGACCGGTGTCCGTGCAGCGTCCGGCCAACTGATCGCCACACTCGACGGTGACGGGCAGAACGATCCGGCGGATATCCCGGCCTTGCTGGAACGGTACCGCCAGGAGCGCGCGGCGAGCGAAACCGGCGTGATGGTGTGCGGCTGGCGGGTCGAGCGGAAGGACACGTGGATCAAACGGCTCTCGTCGCGGTTCGCCAATCGCCTGCGCCAGGCGCTACTCGGCGATGCGACGCCCGACACCGGTTGCGGTCTGAAGGTTTTCGCCCGCGACGACTTTCTCGACATGCCACGGTTCGATCACATGCACCGTTTCTTGCCGGCCCTGATGATCCGGGGCGGCGGCAAGGTCGTCTCGGTCCCCGTCAATCATCGCCCCCGCGAACGCGGACGCTCGAATTACGGCACCCTGGACCGGGCGTGGAACGGGATCTGGGATCTGATCGGGGTCGTCTGGCTCAAACGCCGTGCGAAGCGGCCCGATGTGACGGACGCGACGCCGCGATGAAGTCGACATCCATGCTGAAGGGATTGGCGATGCTGGCCATTCTGGCCGGCCTCGGCCTGGCCGCCCGGCAGGCGGGCCTGGCCGACATGTTCGACAGTGCCTGGATCGACGAGAACATTCGCGGCCGCGGGCTTTCGGGAGAGATCATTTTCCTTGCCCTCGCGACCGCCGTTACCGCCGTGGGGCTTCCGAGACAAATCGTCGCCTTTGCCGGCGGCTATGCGTTCGGTCTGCTCGAGGGCACGGCGCTGGCGCTGGCGGGAACGGCGATGGGGTGCATCATCGGTTTCAGCTATGCGCGGTTTCTCGGCCGCGATGCCGTCGCCCGGCGCTTTCCCGACAAGGTCCGCCGCATCGATAGATTTCTCGGCGAGAACCCGTTTTCGACGACACTTGCGATCCGGTTGCTGCCGGCCGGCAGCAATCTGCTGACGAATCTCGCGGCCGGCGTTTCCAGCGTGCCGCTGACGCCCTTCGTGCTCGGCTCGGCGGTTGGATACGTGCCGCAAACGGTGATCTTCGCACTCGCCGGGACCGGCGTCGCCGTCGACCCGGGATTGCGGATCGGCCTCTCGGTCGCCCTGTTCGTGATCGCCGCCGCGCTTGGCGCCGCGCTCTACCGGCGCTACCGGCGCCGCCGCGGTGTCGACCCGGTGGATGCCGACGACACGGCGGCGGCCTGATTTTCGCGAAAAATTTCCGAAAAATTTCGCGCCCTCGCTTGACACCCGGAAGCGACCGGACTATCTCCGTGGCACTCAGCACCGGAGAGTGCTAACAATCCGGGCTAGTCGACTGGTAAACAACAATATTTTTGGAGGGTACAATGGGTTTTAGGCCGCTTCACGACCGCGTTCTGGTGCGTCGCGTCGAGTCCGACGTAAAGACCGCCGGTGGCGTGATCATCCCCGATACCGCGCAGGAAAAGCCGAGCGAAGGCGAAGTCGTCGCCGTCGGTGCCGGTCACAAGGCCGACGACGGTAGCGTGACCGCGCTCGACGTCAAGGCCGGCGATCGCATCCTGTTCGGCAAGTGGTCGGGCACCGAAGTGAAGATCGACGGTGAAGACCTGCTGATCATGAAGGAATCCGACATTCTCGGCATTCTCGACCAGAAGGCCAAGGCGAAGACGAAGAAGGCGGCCTAACGGCGGCTTCTTCGGTTTTCATTACGCCTCAAGTTTCCCAACACCAATTGCAGACGTAAGGGAGTTACACTCAAATGGCTGCTAAGGAAGTCAAGTTTTCCCAGGACGCCCGTCAGCGCATGCTGAGCGGTGTCGATGTCCTGGCCAACGCCGTCAAGGTTACGCTCGGTCCGAAGGGCCGCAACGTGGTTCTCGACAAGTCGTTCGGCGCCCCGCGCATCACCAAGGACGGCGTCACCGTCGCCAAGGAAATCGAGCTTTCCGACAAGTTCGAGAACATGGGCGCGCAGATGGTTCGCGAAGTCGCGTCCAAGACCAACGACGAAGCCGGTGACGGCACCACGACCGCGACCGTGCTCGCGCAGGCGATCGTTCGCGAGGGTTCCAAGGCGGTTGCCGCCGGCATGAACCCGATGGACCTCAAGCGCGGCATCGACCTCGCGGTCGAGAGCGTCGTCGCCTCGGTTCGCAAGCAGTCGAAGAAGGTCTCGACCAGCGGCGAAATCGCCCAGGTCGGCACCATTTCGGCCAACGGCGACACCGAAGTCGGTTCGATGATCGCCGCCGCCATGGAAAAGGTCGGCAACGAGGGCGTCATCACGGTCGAGGAGGCCAAGGGCCTGCACACCGAACTCGACGTCGTCGAGGGCATGCAGTTCGACCGGGGTTACACCTCGCCGTACTTCGTGACCAACGCCGACAAGATGACCTGCGATCTCGACAACCCGTACATCCTGATCCACGAGAAGAAGCTTTCCGGCCTGCAGCCGCTGCTGCCGGTTCTCGAGTCGATCGTTCAGTCCAACCGTCCGTTGCTGATCATCGCCGAGGACATCGAGGGCGAGGCGCTTGCCACCCTCGTGGTCAACAAGCTGCGTGGCGGCCTCAAGGTCGCGGCCGTCAAGGCCCCGGGCTTCGGTGACCGCCGCAAGGCCATGCTCGAGGACATCGCGATCCTGACCAAGGGTCAGGTCATCTCGGAAGACCTCGGCATCAAGCTCGAGAACGTGTCGCTCGACATGCTCGGCACCGCGAAGAAGGTCGCCATCACCAAGGAAGAGACGACCATCGTCGAGGGCGCCGGCAAGAAGGCCGACATCCAGGGCCGCTGCAACCAAATCCGCGCGCAGATCGAGGAAACCACCTCGGACTACGACAAGGAGAAGCTGCAGGAGCGTCTCGCGAAGTTGGCCGGCGGCGTTGCCGTGATCAACGTCGGCGGCGCGACCGAGGTCGAGGTCAAGGAGAAGAAGGACCGCGTCGACGATGCGCTGCACGCCACCCGTGCCGCCGTCGAGGAAGGCGTCGTTCCGGGCGGCGGTGTCGCTCTGCTCTACGCGACCAAGGAACTCGGCAAGGTCAAGGTCTCCAACAACGACCAGCAGGTCGGTATCGACATCGTTCGCCGTGCGCTGCAGGCGCCGGTCCGTCAGATCGCCGAGAACGCCGGCGTTGACGGTTCGGTCGTCGTCGGCAAGCTCCTCGAGCAGAAAGACAAGGCTCGCGGCTTCAATGCGCAGACCGACGAATACGTCGACATGTACAAGGCCGGTATCATCGACCCGACCAAGGTCGTGCGTACCGCGCTGCAGGACGCGGCGTCCATCGCCGGTCTTCTCGTCACGACCGAAGCCATGGTCGCCGAGAAGCCGAAGAAGGACGAGCCGATGCCGGCCGGCGCCCCCGACATGGGTGGCATGGGCGGCATGGGCGGCATGGGCTTCTAAGCCACCCCTTCCGACACGTCTACACGGGAAAGGCCGCTCTTCGGAGCGGCCTTTTCTTTTGAATGAACTGTATACCTCAATGCCATCGCGCCGGGGGATGGTTGGGTTGGCCCGGCGCGATCCCTCAATTTTCGAGGGTGAGCGTATGGGTCGAATCGGCTTGATTTCCGATGCCGGCCTACGCGGGCACAAGCTTCTCAGGAATGACGCACCCGCTGATTTCGTACTTCTCATTGCCCCAAGACGCACCTATATCCGTCTGGCCATGACTGACGCCGACGACGAAGACCCGCCCATTCCGCCGGAACGCCGGCCCCGGATCCGCCGGTTCGCCCGCAAGGTGTTCCTCGTCGGATGCGTGCTGCATGCCTATGTCGGTGCGCGGCTGTTGCCGGATATGCCGATGGATGCGGTCGGCCTTGCCATCGGCGGCGCCTTGCTGGCCGTTTCCGTGGTGTTGATTCCCGTCGGTACGTTGGCGCATGCATTTTTTCACCGTGCCGACGTGATCGATCGCATGGTTTGGGCCGGCGGCCTGACCCTCGGTTGGTTTTCCAGCGTCCTGGTGCTGACTGTCCTTCGGGATATCTCGCTGGTGTTTCTGCGCTCGGCTGAATGGGCCGGCCAGAGCGCTGCCGGCGTCATCGTGCTGGCGACGCTGGTTTCCGTCATCGGCCTGATCAATGCACGCCGGACGGCGCGCGTCGTCGACGTTGACGTGATGCTCGAGCGTCTGCCGGCTGCGCTCGACGGCATGACCATCGCCCAGATCACGGATATTCATATCGGACCGACGATCAAGGGCAATTTCGTCCGGCGCGTCGTCGACCGGGTTAACGGCCTTGGCGCCGACGTCATCGCCATTACGGGCGATATCGTCGACGGCAAGGTCAGCCGCCTGGAACCGCATGTCGCGCCGCTGGCGGGCCTGCGCGCGCGTCACGGCACCTACGTCGTGACCGGCAATCACGAGTACTATTCGGGCGCCGACGAATGGGTCGAGGTGTTCCGCGGTCTCGGCATGCGCCCGTTGATGAACGAACACGTTATGATCGATCATGACGGCGGCCAACTGGTCCTCGCCGGCGTCAACGATTACAAGGCCGCCGCCGTGCATCCCGATCATGTCAGCGACCCGGTGACCGCCGCCGCAGGCAGCCCGGCGCACGCGCCGAAGGTTCTGCTGGCGCACCAGCCGCGTTCGGCCCTGGAGGCGGAGCAGGCGGGGTTCGATCTGCAGCTCTCCGGGCATACCCACGGTGGCCAGTTCTGGCCGTGGAACCATTTCGTCCGGCTGCAGCAGCCCTATGTCGCGGGCCTCCGGCGGCACGGGCGGATGCAGATCTACATCAGCCGGGGCGTCGGCTACTGGGGGCCGCCGAAGCGGTTCGCCGCACCGTCGGAAATCACGCGGATCACGCTTCGGGCGGGTTGATCTACTTGATCAGCGGCAACAGTTCCTTGAACGCCGGCGTGCCGGCCGCGCCAAGCCATTCGAACACGGCCATTTCCGTCGTCACGATGCCGGCGCCACAGGCCTGCAGCCGGTCGAGACAGGCTTGTTCGCTTTCAAGCGTGCGCGACGATGTCGCATCGGTGACGACAAAGATCTCGAAGCCTTCGTCCATCAGCTGAACGCCCGTCTGCAGGACGCAGATGTGTGCCTCCATACCGGCGATAACGGCCTGTTTGCGCCCCAGCGCATGAAACGCCGCCGCGAAGGCCGGTTCCTGCATGCAGGAAAAGTGCGTTTTCTCGACGACCTGCGCTTTTGCGCTGACGCCGGCAAGCTGCTCTACGGTGCGCCCGAGACCCTTCGGGTACTGCTCGGTCATCAGGATCGGGATATCGAGCCGGTCGGCGGCGCGAATCAGAATGCCGGCATTGCGGATGGTTCGCGCCGGGGCCTGCATGGCGGGCACCAGTCGGTCCTGCATGTCGATAACGATCAGGCAACTGTCTTTCGGTTTGATCAGCACGAACGTTGTCCTCCGATTCTGTGGTATACCACAACGAGAACGCCGGAGGAAATGCTCGCCGCTCCGCACCGACAGTGCGCCCTTGAGATGGAGAGACGGGGTCAGTCCCAGTCCGGATCGATGGCCTTGATCAGCGCCGAATGGTCGAGCCCGCCGTGCCCGGCCTCGATCAGCATGTCGTAAAGATCCCGGCCCAGCGCGGTGGCTGGCAGATCGAGCCCGACGGCGCGGCCGAGCGCCAGGCCCTGATCCATGTCCTTGCGTTGCGTCGTCGATTTGCCGCCGGGCGCAAATGTGCGGTCGATCATGCGTTGGCCGTGGACTTCGAGGATGCGACTGTCGGCGAAGCCGCCCTTCAGCGCTTCACGCACCTTCGCCGGATCGACGCCGGCGGCACCGGCCAGCGCCAGCGCCTCGGCAACCGCGCCGATGTTGAGGCCGACGATGATCTGGTTGCACGCCTTGGCGACCTGACCGGCGCCGACATCGCCGACCCGCGTGGTCTGCTTGCTGAGCACGCCGAACACCGGCATGGCGCGCGCGATGTCGGCTTCCGATCCGCCGGCCATGATGACCAGGTCGCCGGCCTCGGCGCCGATCTGTCCGCCCGATACCGGCGCATCGACATAGTGGCCGCCAGCGGCCTCGACCTTCGCCGCCAGATCGCGCGTAACCAGCGCATCGGTGGTGCCCATGTCGACGACCAGCGCGCCCGGTTGCAGGCCCACGAGGATGCTCCGGGATTCGTTGGCGTCGTCGGCGACAACCGCCTCGACCGCCGGCGTGTCGGGCAGCATCAGGATAATGATTCCCGCCGAGCCGATGGCCGCCGCTGCCTCGGCCGCACTGCCCGCCGCCGTCATGCCGTCGCCGGCCAGTTCGTCGACCGGTCCCGGCGAGCGGCTGGCGACGGTCATGGCCGCGCCCGCCCGGTGCAGGTTGCGCGCCATGGGCTTGCCCATGAGGCCGAGTCCGATGAAGGCGATGGATGTGCCGGTGAGAGGTGTCGCGTTCATGGATCGGATGTTAAGCGTCCCGGGAAGGGAAAGAAAATCCCCGATAATCCCGGGCACGAAATAGATGATTGGCATTTCGTTACATGTAACAATTGAATATAGTTACGTGTAACAGTCCTTGGCATGGAATCGGGTTCCGTTTCGTGAGTACCAGTGCCGAACGCCAGCGCAAGCGCCGTGAACGTCTGCGCAAACAGGGTATCGTCGACCTGACGGTTGCCGTGCCCAAAGACAAGGCTGCGATTGTCCGGCGGATGGCAAAAACATTGTGCGAAGGGGGGAATGTTTCCGGTGACGTCTTTGGCCTTGCGCAGGGCGAACGGCGACTATTGGCCGCACTCCAGGCGCTAAAGTCGGTGCGCCCCGAACTGGAACAGGCGGGCATTCGCCATGCCGGCGTTTTTGGCAGCACGGCGCGCGGCGAAGCGTTGCCGGAAAGCGATATCGATGTGCTGATCGACATCGATGCCGACCGGATGGGCGATGTCGTCAATTATCTGAAAACCGCCGAGACGATCCGGATGGCGATCCGCTCGGCCTGTCCGGACGTCGGTGTCGATGTGGTCGACAGTGCGACCCTGAAATCCCGCATGAGAGAAAATGCCGAGCAGGAGGTGCTCTATGCCTTCTAGCGATCCGGTGCAGCGTCTTGAGGACATCGTCGAAAACACCCGCCGCATTCGCGACTACACGGCGGGCATGGACGAGGCCGCGTTCGTGAACGATCCCAAGACAATCGACGCCGTTGAACGCTGCTTCCAGCGGATCGCCGAGGCGGTGACAAAACTGGGCGATCGCTACGATGCGGCCTATCCGGAGCTCGACCTCGTGGCGCTGCGCGGCTTCGGCCACGTGCTGCGCCACGATTACGACAGCATTCAGCCCAAACTTCTGTGGGGTTTCGTCCGCGACCGCGTCGGGCCGCTGGAGGCCATGGCGAGGAAGGAACTATCGGCATGATATCGCTGCTAACGAAGGCAGTCATGACAGGTGGCTTGTTGATGCATCTGCTGTTCAGTGAGTGGCTTGGATTCTTCCCGAAGCATTGATTTACGGATCGCTATCTGTTCAGGCTGGGCTTGGTTTTCTATGGTGCCGCCGTCGCCACTGCCGTCATGTTGTGGCAGGCAGTCTAGAGGCAGGATGTCGTGCGCCGTTCTGTTGCCTCCCGGTTCGTATTTCGTCGGAAGCGGCCAGGGACCCTACTCTTGCTAACCTGAAGTCTGACATTCAGTATCCTCTCGTTCCGGAACGACCTGGCCGCCTCGGAACGCCGACAAACGCCGAAATCACGCGGGGTATCCGATGACACATTACGTCGATGCATTTCTGGCTGCGGTGCCGACCGCGAACAAGGGCGCCTATATCTCTCACGTCAGGATTGTCGCCGATATCTTCAAAAAGCATGGCGCCCTCTCGTATGCGGAAAACTGGGGCGACGACGTGCCGGCGGGCGAGCTCACCTCCATGTCCAAGGCCGTCATGGCGGAGGATGACGAGACCGTCGTCATCGGTTGGGTTGTCTGGGAATCCAAGGCCAGGCGGGATGCGGTTCGCGAGGCCCTGATGGCCGAGTTGCACGGCACGCTCGCCGATCATCCCATGCCGTTTGACGGCAAGCGGCTGATCTTCGGTGGCTTCGAAAGCCTATTGGACAGCTAGCGAATGCGAACCCGGGGGTCGATCCCGCCGAGCCTGGGGTCATGACCCTAGGCCGGGCGGCGGACTCCGCACCCGTCAGATCATGGCCGGCTCTAGAGTGCGATCGTTTTAGGTTGAATCACTTGATGGTTCACCTAAAGCGTGAATCGCCCTCTATTTCATATGTAGAGGGGCTGGTTCACCGATTAGATTGGGGCAATCTAATCGGATCAGGCCCTAGGCGATGCCGTTCGATTCGGCGGCCAAACGGACGATTTTGTCGGCGGGGAACATGACTCGCACCTTCGTTCCAACGCCCAATTCGCTCTCAATCGTGAACCCAGCACCGTGAAGTTTCAAAAATTCGGATACGAGTGCCAGTCCGAGACCGGATCCCTGATGACTCCGCGTTTGCGCATCACCTCCGCGGAAAAAGGGTTTCGTTACTTCAGGTATCAGGTGTGGCGCGATGCCGATGCCACTATCCGACACGCATAATTCCACCGATTCGTCTTCCAGGGCAGTTAACGATCCAACGACGGAACCGCCCGGAGACGTGAACTTGATGGCATTTTCGAGAATATTGGTGAGGATTTGCCGGACGCGTACTTCATCGGCCAGAACGATACAGGTGCTTAAATGCGATGATTTCTCCAAACGGATGTTCTTGGCTGCGGCTTCTTGGGCGAGCATGAGCGATATGCTATCGAGTTGTTCGACCAGATCCACTTCGGAAATCGCCAGTTCAACAACACCTGCGGCCAGTCTCGATGTATCGAGCAAGTCCTCAACGACGGTTGAGAGTTGTTGCCCCGCTTTTTCAATTGCATCCAGATACTCCTGGTGTTTTTCGTTGCCGCCGGATTCAAGTTTCGGCGACATCATCATTTGGGTGAAACCCATGATCGCGTTCAGCGGAGTCCGAAACTCATGGCTGACGTTCGCCAAAAACACCGACATTTGATTATTGGCTTCCTCGGCAGCGTCTTTCGCTGCAATTAGCTCCTGATCAACGGCCTTTTTTGCTGAAACATCGTGTGTGACCGCCATGTATGTCGAGACGCTGCCGTCAGTAGCGAACAGCGGTACCGCATGGGTCTGCATCCATTTTGTTTCTCCATCCAGCGCCCTGATTTGAAACTCAAGTTCCCCGCTTTCCCCCTCAAATACCCTCTCAAGCAATTCGTCAAATGCCGGACGATCGTCCGGCAAGACGAGCTCACTGACGTTCAGTCCGCGGACTTCCTCAAAATTCTTCGCGGCAATGATCGACAGGCCAGCCGGATTCATATCGAGGAGTCTTCCCGCCCTGTCCATCAACTTAACGCACTGGGGTTCCGCCTTCACAATCGAGGCGTATCGGACTTCTGCATCCGAGATGTCTCGCTCTTCTTCACCCTTTGCAGGTTTCGACGGCGCGGGGATCATGTGGCCGATCGTGAGAGCGGCGATAGCGAACGTCGTAATCTTTAGAATGGAGAGCCATTTTTCTTGAGCCGTCTGCGGACGGGCTTCGAAGGCGGTACTCGATAGAAGAACATCCGCCAACACAAACTCCCAGGAAACCGCCAGGACAAAGACCGCCACTGAAGCCGTGACAATGCTCAGCAAAGATGTCGCTGGTGAGCGATCGCGAGCATTGCCTGTTAAAGTTGAGTGGATACTCTCACCACTCACCACATTTGCTCCTGTTGTCGGCGACTGCTCGGTCGATGAAAGCCGTTACTCCGATCCCTGTCTTCGCTCGCTACATGCATACGCTCGCCGCGCTCGGTAGAATGACACCGCGCTAACGTCTGCTGAATGCGGTGGGACATCATCAAATTTGGCACGGCAGCTATAAGTACAGCAAGTTCAGTCGTGAAAATTGCAGAGCCGGCCCGAAAATAGCTTATAAGGCTTCTTGCAATAAAGGATATAATTCCTATATATTTTCAATCCTTCCCTTGCGGCAGGGCTGCTATTTGTCATTGTGAATATGAAAAAGGGACCTTGTCAGGCCATTTCCTCGGCGCGAAGTGAGTGAGGTGAGCGCACGGCTGTTCATAAATGCGAAGCACCCCGGGGTGCATAGACATTTCTAAGCGAAACTAAACAAAACCCGGAATTCGCCAATGAATTCAACGGCCGAAAATGTTTATGAAACCGGTGGAATGTTGCAGTTCTAAGCAAAACCGAACGATTTCGGGCCGTCGGCCAAATCCCCCCGCCCAGACCCTTTCCTTGTCAGGGCGAGGGCTCGGATAGAAAATCCCGCACCGCCGCCGCCGCCGCCGCGAGGCCGGTGCGTTCGACGCTGACGCCGTCGGGGAAGGCGTCGAGCAGTCGCGACGGCGTCGAACGGTCGAGCATGACGAACACGCCCCGGTCGTCGGCGCGGCGGATCAGCCGGCCGTAGGCCTGTTTCAGGCGCAGCCGTGTCAGCATCTCGTCATAGGCCTTGCCGCCGAAGCGGGCGCGGCGCGCCTTGTGCAGGATGTCCGGCCGCGGCCACGGCACCCGGTCGAAGACGATGAGACGGAGCGAGCGGCCCGGTACGTCGACGCCGTCGCGGACCGCATCGGTGCCGAGCAGACAGGCGTTTTCCTCGGCCCGGAAGATATCGACGAGCGTGCCGGTATCGAGCGGGTCGACATGCTGGGCGAGCAGCGGAATGCCGCGTTCGTCGAGCGGTCCGGCAATGCGGCGGTAGACCTGGCGCAACCGCGCGATGGCGGTGAACAGCCCGAGCGCGCCGCCGCCCGCGGCCTCGAACAGTACCCGGTAGGCGCTGGCGACCGCATCGCCGTCCGTCTTCGAGACGTCGTTGACGACGATCACGCGGGTCTGCGCGGTGTAGTCGAACGGCGACGGAAACGTCTCGATCACCGGCGGCACGAGCAGATGGGCGGCCCCTGTCCGCCATGCGCCCGTCGCCATGTTGTTCTCTCGACCGTCCGCCGGGTCGCCGCCGTCCGCGTGGCTGCGCCCCATGCCCGAATCGGACAACGTGGCCGAGGTCATCAACACGCCGTGCGCCGGGGTTAGCACGGCTTCGGCGAACGGCTCGGTCGGGTCGATCCAGTGGCGGTAGAGGCCGATATCCCAGTCGTTGCCGCCGCGCCGCTCGACGGCGAACCAGTCGACGAAGCGGAGCGTTTCCTCGGGCTCCGTTTCCGCCTCGTTGTCCGGCTCCAGCCGCAGGGTGCGCAGCATATCGCGCCACGCGCCGACGGCCATGATGCCGCGCCGGCCGATGGAGCGCATGGCCGCTTCGATGCGGACCCGGTCGGCGGTTTCCAGGGTGTCGGCCTCGCGGTCGAGAATGCCGGCGAGCGCGCGGCACAGCTTGTCCATGGGCAGCAGCAGTTTCTCGAGCGCGGTTTCCAGTGCGCGTGCCGCCTCCATCAGGCCGTCGATCGGCGGTTGGGTCTCGGTCTCCAGGCTGTAGGGGCCGTCGGCGGAACGGTCGCGGGCGTAGACCTGCTGGCGGACGAACGCCAGGAACGCTTCCGTCGGGCCTTGCGGACCGCCGCTCTGCAGGCGTGACGACCAGCCCGCACTGGCCAGCGCCCGGGCGCCGTGCAGCACCTCGTCGAGGGCTTTCATCGCGTCCTCGTCGCCCGCGATCAGGTCGCCGAGCCGGGTCTTGAGGCCGCGCGAACGGGACCGCGAACCGGCTTCCGCGCCGACCAGCCAGCGCCGGAGATCGGCGGTCTCCTGCCCGGTCAGGTGGGCGGCGAAGGCGCTGTCGGCGGCCTCGAAGACATGATGCGCCTCGTCGAACACGTAGCGTGTCGGGCGGCTGCCGTCGGCGGCGTTCTCGTCGCCGCCGAGCGCGGCATGGACCATGACCAGCGCATGGTTGGCGACGACGATATCGGCGCGCCGGGCGCGGCGCTGGGTATGCTCGATGAAGCACTTCTGGTAGTGGCCGCAGGCGGAGTACAGGCATTCGCCCCGCGTATCGGTCAGGTCGTAGGTCAGGCCGCGGCCCATGAGATCGCCGAGCCAGGCCGGGAAGTCGCCGCCGATCATGTCGCCGTCGCGGCTCGCCGCCGCCCAGCGCGCCATCAGGCCGAGCGGGATCGCGGTCGCGCCGCCGGCCGTCGCGATGCGCCCGACGGCTTCCTCGAAGTTCAGCAGGCAGAGATAATTCTCGCGGCCCTTGCGGGTGACGACCTTGTGGGCTTTTTGCTCGGGGATCGGGTGCAGCCGGTCGAGTTCGCCGTCCAGTTGCCGCTGGAGATTGCGGGTGAATGTGCTGATCCATACCGCGCCCCGGTTCTTCTCGGCCCAGACGCTGGCGGGTGCAACGTAGCCCAGCGTCTTGCCGATGCCGGTGCCGGCCTCGGCGATGACCACATGCGGCTCATCGACGTGCTCGCGCGGCAGGAAGGCGCCGGCGGCGCTCGATGCGTAATCGGATTGCCGCTCGCGTTTTTCTGAACCCTGTCCCAACAGCTGGACGAGACGCGCGCGCGCCTCCACCGCTTCGACGGGCCTGTTGCCGGGCGGCGGCTCCGGGGCGCCTTCTTCCCACTCGGTCAGGCGCCGCCAGACCCTGAGACCGTTGAGCGTGTCCTTCGCTGCTTCGCGGCCGCGATCGGCCGGTACGTTCATGGCGCTCAGCGTCGCGTCGCCCCACGGCCAGCCGCCCCGCGCCATCGCCCGGAGCATGTCGCCAATGCGGGCGGCCGTATCCGTCGCATCGCCGCCGTCGGCGGCAGCGGCCTGCAGCTCGCCGAGCAGGATCTTCGCGGCTTCGGGCAGCATCGCCGCCTGATCCTCGGCGCTCGCGGGCAGCGGCAATCCCAGCGCGGCGGCGAGCCCACGCGGCGTCGGCAGACAGAACTGCGCCGGTCGCGCGAAGGCAAAGAGTTCCAGCAGATCGAGCGCCGGAAACGGCCGGATATCCAGCCTTCGCGCCATGGCGCGGGCATGACAGACATAGGGCTGCACGTCGGCCATCAGGCGGTCGGCGGCCCTGTCGCGGCTGAGCGTTTCGACTTCGCCGTCCGGGGTCAGCCACAAAACACCCCGAACCGTGACGACGCAGGCCGGATGGTCGGGGAGGGCAATCTCGGGGGTGGGCGGTTCACGTGTCGGCATGGAGAATCCTCAATACTCCGTCCGCCCGGCGGCGTCACGCAGGGCCGGTCCCGCGTGCGCGATTCGCGACTCCTTCCGCACTGGCGAATTCGTCCAGGCTGGCTCTGCAAAGGGGATCGGGGCGTTGCACGGAAGCCTTGATCGTCGGGCGATTTGATCGTATCGAAGAACAAGGGAAACCGGTTCGGCGACGCCCGGAAGCGGGACCCGATCAACCACACCAAGGGCCGCGCTCAAGGCCGAACAAGAGGGAAGTATCGTCCGTGTTCCATCGGGCTAAGGCCGCATCGGCAGTTAACATTGGCGACCGCTTCGTCAAGGCGGACGACCCGCGTACCGTTTGGGTGGTTGCCGGTCACGGCAGCAGCGTGTCGAAAATCCCGCATTATCAGGTGGTCCGCGAGGGCATGGAGACCCGCCGCCGCACGCTGTCCGTCACCACGCTCCTCGACCGCGATTTCTACATCCGGATCGACTGACCGCCGCGACAAATCGCCGGGTCTTACGGCGTCGATGCCACCGTCACGCTCTTGACGATGAAATCGCCGTCACGGCTGGCAAAACCCCACATTGAGAAATCGTCCCTGAAGCCCCGGTCCGATGTCTCGATAATCGTAACGCCATCCAGGGTGACGCGCATCGCGCCGTCCCGATCGCGGTCCCAGACGATCTCGTGAACCGCCTTGTCCTCAAGTCGGTACGGGCCGGATGCCGAACTGATGATACGGGCGCCGTTGCCGGACACGGCGACCAGATCGATGGAGCCGCCGACATTGTAGACGAGCCGATAGCCGGCGCGGGTCTGCTCCGACTGCCAGGGACCCATGATCAGCCGGCCGTCGTCGACCCATGACGTGACCGCGATCCGGGCGCTGAACGCATTGGTGATCAGCGCGTCGGTTACAATCACAGTCGGCTGCATGGATGCCGGACCGGAAGACGACGAACCGCCGCCCAGCGCCTGGGTCAGGACCTGACCGAAGATCTGCGCCGCAAGGTCCTCGCCGGACCCGGTCGACGACGTCCGTTGCGCCTCCAGTGCGTTGCGCAGGCCCCAATCCTTTTCGACCCAGTAGCGGCCTTCGATCACCCGCCAAGCCGGGTTGGCGGTGAAATCACCGTCGGAGAAGTCGTCCGACAGAACGACGTCCGAGGCCGCGCGATCGTAGTTGTCAGCGAGCGCCCGCAGGTCCTGCAGCAAAAGGGGATCGGCGGCGCGGTCCTTTTCGGCCTGATCGACGATCGCCCGAAGCCGCGACACCAGATCCTGTAAGCGGCTGTTATCGTTTTCGGCCTCGGCGTCCGGATCCTGCCATGTGCCGTAGGTTTGCGCCGATGCTGGCGCAGCCGCGACAAGAAGGGTTATCAATGCGAGGGCGCTGTAGGACATCTTGAACGGCATGACGCGATCCTTCCGTCACAGGTATCAGTCAAGAGGATAGCGCAGGCAGACGTGGAATCGAAGGCCGACGATCGATCTCGCCGGGTCAGGCGGCGGTCGTGTCCGGTTCAATGACGGTCGGGATCGGGCCTTCGGCACGACTGTTTACGAACTGATCCACGTAGTCGTTGCCGCTGTCGAACATATCGTCCGTCGGTCCCGTCCAGATGACCCGCCCGTCATAGAGCATGGCGGCGGTGTCCGCCGTTCGTTTGGCGCCCTTCATATCGGAGTTGACCGAAATGACGGTGACGCCCATGCGCCCGGCCACGTCGAGAATCATGTCGTTGATCATGTTGCTCATAATCGGGTCGAGGCCCGCCGTCGGCTCGTCGAGCAAGAGCACGTTCGGTTCGTCGGCAATCGCCCGTGCGATACCGACGCGCTTCTGCATGCCGCCCGACAGTTCGACCGGGAACAAATCGGCCTCACTCGGCGCAAGACCGACGATTTCGAGTTTCTCGATAGCCCGTTCGCGGGCCTCGTGGCGGCCCATCGCTGGGTCCTGCAGAAGCCGGAAGGCAATATTCTCCCAGACCGGCAGGCTGTCGAACAGGCCCGAGCGCTGAAACAACATGCCCATCTTCGGCTGTCCGGTCATGGTCACCTGACCGGCGGCCGGTGGATAAAGACCGATAATCGTCTTCAAAAGCACAGTCTTGCCGGAACCCGACGGGCCAATGATGACGGTCGACGTGCCAGCCTCGACCGAAAGATCGATGCCGTGGAGCACCTCGATATCGCCGAATGCGACATCGACACCCACGAGTGTGACCGATGGCCCCGATCGCTTACCCGTCTCGCCGCTGTTCTTCATGCCGTCGATCGCCGCTGATTTCCGGTCTGACTTCTACAGGCCGGAAATCTCGCCCAACGCGAGGCGGACCACAAGCCCGCCCAACAGGATCACGATTATCATGAAGATAAGCAGGGTGTAGCGGTGGAGCGTGCCTTCGCGTCTCGACTTGATCGCGCGAATTTCATGAAACTGCGGCGAAAAGTAGGGCTCCAGCGCATTGATCTTGCGCAACTCGTTGTGCATCCAGAACTGGTAGATGACCAGCGTGAAGATGACCGCCGCGCCGAGCAGGATGGCGATGGCCATCAATGACGAGGCAAAATTGCGGTCGGCATCCGCGAAGCCGGCAACAAAGATCATGCCGAGGAACGTCAGCAAAGTCGCACCGACGGTTTTCCACTGATGGGTTTTGACGAACCGCATGGTTTCCGTCGATTCGACATAGAGCATGCGCAGCTCGGCATGGGTCAGATCACTGGTGACCTGGGTCGATTCTTCGACCGTTTCGTCTTCGATATCCATTTCGGGGGTCTTTGCCATTGCCGCGGTTCCTTTCCAGATGGGCAACGTCGCACGAATCGTTGTGAGTCTAGACGAATACGGCGGCGGTGCGCCACATTGAGATATGGATAGGGCGATATGGACGTAGAAGCTCTGCTGTTCGATGTTGGCGGCACGGTATTCGACTGGCGCACTGCCGTGATCGATGCACTCGGTGCGGTTGCCAGTGCGAAGTTACGGGCACGGGATTCGGGAGAGTTTGCCGAAGAGTGGCGTAAGCGGTCGCTGATGGCCGTCGATGCGGTCGCCTGGCGGGAGACGCCGTGGCGGGCCTTCGATCAGATCCTCGAGGATGCCCTCGATCAAACGCTCGCGATGTTCGATATCGAAGACCTGTCGCCTGAAGACCGCGCGCACTTGCTTGCGGCCTGGGAACGGATGCCGGCATGGGACGAGGCGCCCGGCGGACTGGCGCGGTTGCGGTCACGCTATTTTCTGGCGCCGCTGACGATCCTCAGTTTACGGACCGCCGCCCACAGTTCGCGGCGTGCCGGCATCGTCTGGGACGCCATCGTGTCATGCGATGCGATCGGCGCGATGAAGCCGGACCCGGCAAGCTACGTTGGCGGTCTAGCCGCCATCGGCCGTCCCGGCGACAAGGTGATGTTCGTCGCCGCCCATCCGGGGGACCTCCGGGCCGCGGCGCAACACGGGATGCGAACGGCATTCCTCAAACCCCGTCTGGAGGATTGGGGCGACGATTACACCGATACCGGCTTTGCCAATGAGTTCGATATCGTCGCCGAGGATTTTGCCGATCTCGCAGGCATTCTCGGCACCTGAATCCGCGGCATGAACTCTCCGCTTGGATTCGCCGGTCGAGCCTCCGATAATCGTTCCAGAGGTGACCATGCCGACTGTGAACGATCTGCTCGATCGCAAGGCTTCCGCCGAAGTTTTTGGTGTCCGGGTGAGCACGCCGGTGACCGATGCAGCGGCCATGCTGCGCAAAAACAGGATCGGTATTCTCGTTTGCCGGGATGAAGACGGTGCCATGGTGGGTGTTCTGTCCGAGCGGGATTTCGTTCGCGCCGTTGCGGAGCGCGCCGGCGAGATCGCCGATCTGACGGCGGTGGATCTGATCACCCGAGATGTCGAAACCTGCATTGCGACCGACGATCTGGAACGGGTGGTCAGACGGATGGGTGCCGGCGGTTTTCGTCATATGCCCGTGGTCGACAGCAAACAGGTCATCGGCCTGATCAGCGTGACGGATATCTTTCGCTATTACTGCGACTACAAGCCGGACAGGCAACTCGATATCCTGACGGCGTACAGCACCATGTCGCTGAGCTGAACCGGTTGCGTTCGTTCCCATGTCCAGTTCCGTGATCTACGTCGATGCCGACGCCTGTCCCGTGAAGGACGAGACGGTGCGCGTCGCCGAGCGTCACGGGATGGCGGTGCATATGGTGTCCGACGGCGGTGTGCGTCCGTACCGGTCGCCGCTGGTGTCGGTGCATGTCGTCGCTCAGGGCGCCGATGCTGCGGACGACTGGATTGCTGAACGGGCCGGTGTCGGCGATATCGTCGTCACCAACGACATTCCACTGGCCGACCGCTGCATCAAGGCGGGCGCTGGCGTCATCCGGCCGAACGGCAGGGAGATCACGAGTGATAGCATCGGTATGACGCTGGCGACCCGAAACCTGATGACCGACCTCAGGAGCGCGGGCGAGGCAACCGGCGGGCCTGCACCTTTTTCGAAGCAGGACCGGTCACGCTTTCTGCAGACCCTCGAAGTCATGGCGCAAGCGGCCAAGCGCCGTCAATCCTGATAGAGCTTAAGATCTCGCTGGCGCTTCTTGGTCAGCGTCAGTGACGCGAGGCGGTGCGACTCGACGAGGTGCGCCGTTAATGCATCGTCGGAGAGACCCGGTTCGTCATATTGCTGGATCCATTTCATGCCGCGCGATGCGAAGTAGGGCGCTGGCCGCAGTCCGGGCTGCTCCCTGAGCACTTCGTAGGCCAGGTCGGAAGTCTTGAAGGTGATCCCAGCGAGGTCGCCGTGTCCGAACCAGCCGATAGCGAAGACCTTGCCGTCCTTACGGCCGCCGACTTTCCAGACATCGGCGCCGCCCCACTGGACCACGTGGCTGGTCGCCGGCAGCGAAGCGCAGAAGGCATTGAAGGCGTCGGGCGTCATCGGTTGGGTCATTCCCACCACAACATCGGCGCCGGCGTCAGCAGTTCCGCGCCCGCGTCGGTGACGATGATGTTTTGTTCGAAACCGGCGCTACCGACGCCCTCCATGCCGAGGAATGCTTCGATCCCGAACGCCATGTTCGGCTCGAACGCCATATCGAACTCGGCGTAGGTCGAGCTGATGTCGGGTTTCTCCCAAAACAGACCGAGACCGTGCCCGTAGATCGGCCACTTCATCGCCGCCTTGTCCTTGCCGCCGCCTGCTTTTTCGGTCAATTCGTCGCCCAGTTTCGTGATCTCCGAGACCATGACGCCGGGCCGGATGGCAGCGACAAGGGTGGTAACGATATTGGCGCAGGACTCGATCAGATGGCGCTGATCCGCCGTCGGCGGACCGACCGTCGCGGTGCGGCCCGGATCCATCCAGTAGCCCTGCCACATGGGGCCGTTGACCCAGGCGCGGACCAGATCGCCAGGCTGCGGTACGTCCTGGCTGTAACCGGTCAGGGGATAGCGGCAGAACTCCTCGATGGTGTCGCCATGCGAGATTGGAATGAAATGTACCGAGCCGCCGGATCGCATGACCTCTGCCGCACCGATGGCCGCCGCTTCGGCTTCGGACTTTCCGGTTAGCAACGCTTCCATGACCAGGGTCAGCGCCCGTGCGGCGATCGCGCCGCCGGTGCGCAGCACATCCAGTTCACGGTCCGATTTCCGCATTCGCACCCGGTGCACCAGCATGTCGTCGACGGTGATTTCAGGGCAAGCGCCATAAAGATCTCCCGCGTACTTCATCGGTAGGATATCGCTACCAGCAAGGGCTACGCGGCGATTGCCGTGCTGCTTCAGGATCTCGGCGACCTTGCCCACGGTATCGTATGACCAGACATAGTTGTCGGTGGCGATGGCGGTTTCCTGAGGCGGTTCGTCGGCGACCAGCAGCGGCGTTTCGCCGGGTATCAGCACGACGGCGGAGAAGGCGCTGGCGCGGCGAACGGCGTTATCCGGTTCCTGGCCCGATTCCGTGGATACGTAATTGGTCAGATAAAGCACGTCGCCGCAGCGGTCATAGGTGCCGCCAGAGCGACTCCAGACCACCGCCGCGTCGTATCCCTCGGCCGCCATTGCTGCCTCGATCCGGTCCCAGCGCCCGGCATACTCCTCGGCTGGAAAAAAGAGAGTCATACCGACGATCCTTTGTCTTTCATTCGTATGTCTGTTGCAGGCTATCGCCGGCACCACCGGCCGCGCCATACCTCTTTTGGGTGGTTTGAAACGGATGCTGTTCGTGCCTCGCTTGCCAACGGCCGGCGCGTGCATCGATTGGCGTCTTGCCGCTATTCCATTTAAGATATATATAAAATACATCTTAAATGGGTGGTGGTTATGCAGCTCTCGAAGTACACGGACTATGCCTTGCGCGTGATGATCTACTTGGCCGGACGACCGACGTCGGTCTCGACCATCGACGACATTGCCGCGTGTTACGGCATTTCGAAGGAGCATCTGCGCAAGGTGGTGCATCATCTGGCGCGGGATGGCTGGATCGATAGCCGCCGCGGCCGCGGCGGCGGTTTGCGGTTGAGGCAGTTGCCAGCTGAGATCTGTGTCGGTGCGGTTGTGCGGGCGACCGAAGAAAATCTCGCCATCGTCGAATGCTTCGAGCCGGGCCGTGACCGCTGCCGCATTTCAGGCGTTTGCCGGCTCGCGGGCATGCTCGACGAGGCGCTGCAGGCGTTTTTACAGGTGCTCGATGCTTACACACTGGACGATATTGTAGCTGGCGAAGCCGCACTCTTCGCACGGCTCGGCCTCCCCGAGCCGCATTCTGCCGTGACGGAGACCCGACAATGACCGATCAGACTTCCGCAACCGCTACCGATCCGCTAATCCGCGAAGAGGACATTCGCCGCCTTGTTCACCGGTTTTACGGAAAAGTGCGCGCGAATCCGGACCTGGCCCCGATCTTCGCGACCAAGATCGACGACGCCGACTGGCCGGAACACCTTGAAACCATGTGCGATTTCTGGTCGTCGCTGATGTTGGCGACAGGCCGATTCAAGGGTAGACCGATGCCGAAGCACCGGGCGATTGCGGATATCGCACGGCCGGAACATTTCGAGATCTGGCTCGGCCTTTTCCGGGAGGCCGCGACCGAGACCCAGCGACCCGATATCGCCGCTGCGTTCGTCGACCGCGCCGTACGCATTGCCGTTACCCTGCAAGCCGGAATGTATCGGGCGGCGTAAGCCGCACACGCCGGCCACTCGACCGGTCGTTTCAGGTAATTCCGCCGGGACACCCCCCTTCACACAAGTGCTGGTATCATTATCGCGATCTGATAGCATACCCACGCGGGGCTGTGAGACGTAGACAACGGAGCCGTTGAAAAGGACTGATTGGAATGGGACGTTCCGACCAGGTCGTTACGATTGTCGCCGTCGAGGACGACGATCTCGATTTCAAGTCGATCCAGAGAGTTCTGCGAAAGGCGAACATTCACAATCCGCTGTTTCGCGCATTCGATGGCGTCGAGGCGCTGGACCTGTTACGCGGGAGTTACACGTCGGACGCCATCAGCCCGCCCTATATCATCCTTCTGGATCTCAGCATGCCGAGGAAGAACGGTTTCGAGTTTCTCAGGGAACTGCGTGCCGACCCTGAGTTGAGTAAATCGACCGTGATCGTGATGTCGTCTTCCGAAGCTCTCGAAGATGTCGAATCCGCCCGCGAGCTGCGCGTCAAGGATTACATTTTCAAGAGCCGTCTGCAGGAGGACATCTCGAAAGTGGTCGATCTGATCAAGGGTTTCGAGATGGGGTCCTGGTGTCCGTCCGGTGGCTGCCCGGCCTGACGTTTCAGACCGGTCAAATATCCGATGATAGTAAGTCGGCCGTGCCGGGACATTACCCCGCCACGAGATGTTTGAGGTGAGTCCGCGGCCTAGCGGGTGAGCGGCTTGTACTTGATCCGGTGCGGCTCAAGCGCGTCTTCGCCGAGACGGCGTTTCTTGTCTTCCTCGTATTCCTCGAAGTTTCCCTCGAACCACTCGACGTGGCTGTCGCCCTCGAAGGCGAGGATGTGGGTGGCCAAGCGGTCGAGGAACCAGCGGTCATGGCTGATGACCACGGCGCAGCCGGCAAACTCGGCGAGCGCATCTTCCAGCGCGCGCAGCGTATCGACATCGAGATCGTTGGTCGGTTCGTCGAGCAGCAGCACGTTGGCGTGGCTCAGCAGCATCTTGGCGAGATGCACCCGGTTGCGCTCGCCGCCCGAGAGCTGACCGACCTTCTTCTGCTGATCGCCGCCCTTGAAGTTGAACCAGCTGACATAGGCGCGGCTCTGAACTTCCCGCTTGCCGAGCTCGAGAACATCGAGACCGCCGGAAATTTCCTCCCACACGTTCTTCGAGTCGTCGAGCGAGTCGCGCGACTGATCGACATAGCCGAGCTTCACCGTGTCGCCGATCTTGAGCGCGCCCTTGTCGGGTTCCTCCTGGCCGGTGATCATGCGAAACAGCGTCGTCTTGCCGGCGCCGTTCGGGCCGATCACGCCGACGATGCCGCCCGGCGGCAGCTTGAACTCGAGTCCGTCGATCAGCAGCTTGTCGCCGAAGCCCTTGCCGAGGCCGTCGGCCTCGATTACCAGATCGCCAAGCCGCGGTCCCGGCGGGATCATGATCTGCGCCGTGCCGATGCGTTTCTCCTGGGCCTTGGCCAGGAGATCGTCGTAGGCGGTGATACGCGCCTTGGACTTCGCATGCCGCGCCTTCGGCGACGTGCGGATCCATTCGAGCTCGGTTTTGAGGGTGCGCTGGCGTGCGCTTTCCTCGCGCTCTTCCTGCTTGAGCCGCTTTTCCTGTTGTTCGAGCCACGACGAGTAGTTGCCTTGGTAAGGAATGCCGCGGCCGCGATCGAGTTCGAGAATCCAGCCCGTCACGTTGTCGAGGAAGTAGCGGTCGTGGGTCACGATCATGACCATGCCGGCGTACTCCCGAAGGTGCCGTTCCAGCCACGCGACCGATTCCGCATCCAGGTGGTTGGTCGGTTCGTCGAGCAGCAGAATTTCCGGTTTCTGCAGCAACAAACGGCACAGCGCGATACGGCGGCGCTCGCCGCCCGACAGCTTGTCGACGGCGCTGTCGCCCGGTGGGCACCTGAGTGCGTCCATGGCGATCTCGATGGTGCGCTCCAGCTCCCAGCCGTCGACGGCGTCGATCTTTTCCTGCAGTTCACCCTGCTCGGCGAGCAGTGCGTTCATCTCGTCGTCGTCCATCGGCTCGGCGAACTTGGCCGAGATCTCGTTGAAGCGGTCGAGCAGCGCCTTGGTGCCGCCCATGCCGTCGGTAACGTTTTCGGCCACCGTCTTGCCGGGATCGAGCTGCGGCTCCTGTTCGAGGTAGCCGACACGCACGCCGTCCGCGGCCCAGGCTTCGCCGTTATACTCGGTATCGATACCGGCCATGATCCGCATCAAGGTCGATTTACCGGCGCCGTTGTGGCCCAGTACGCCGATCTTGGCGTCCGGCAGAAACGACAGGGTAATGCCTTTCAGGACCTCCTTGCCGCCCGGGTAGGACTTCGAGAGGTTCTGCATGGTGTAGACGTACTGATATGAGGCCATTGACGGATACTCTGGGGTTTTCGGTTGAACGGGTGCCGGTTTCTAGCCGAAGCCGGCGCTCGCTGCAACGGCGCCGGCACGCGGCGGACGCCGAAAATCGTTTCTGTTGCGGGAGCGATTGGCTAAGTTGGGCGTTCCCGGCGGGTAAACTACCCGGGGCAGGGGATATTTGGGGTTTTCGGGGTCGCGCGCATGCGGATCATGTCCGGCACAATTCACAGCGTCAACGGCGCGAAGGCGGCCGTCCTCAGTGCCGTGCTTGCGGTGGCCGTCGCCGTCGCGGGCGGGCCGGCGCGCGCGGACTCCTACGCAACCCTCTACGACATGGACATGTTCCTCAATCAGGCGCACCCGTTCGACATTGCGCCTGCCGAGCCGGCTCAACCGGGACAGCCCGTTCAACCCATACCTTCAGCCGATACCGGAAACGGCGAGGGAACGGGCGCCGGTGTTGTCGGCGACGGGTCCATTGACGACCTTGACGATCTCGGCGGGCTCGACGATCTCGTCAATGGCGAGACCGCAGACGACGGCGATCCGATCGAGCCGGTCAATCGGTTCATTTTCGGATTCAACCAGGTTGTCGAGGATGTCCTGTTCCGGCCGCTCGCCTATACCTACAACGCCCTGATGCCGGCGTTCGGTCGTGATGCGGTAGCGAATTTTCTGAAGAACCTGTCGAGTCCGGTCGTTCTCGCCAACGATCTTATGCAGGGCGAATGGCAGCGCGGCTGGGAGACCGTACAGCGGACGGCGATCAATACCACGGTTGGGGTCGGCGGGTTGTGGGATGCCGCAGCATGGATGGGGATTGAAGGCCACACCGAAGATTTCGGCCAGACCATGGCCGTCTGGGGCGTCGGCGAGGGCTTCTACCTGGTGTTGCCGGTGCTTGGACCGAGCAATCCGCGCGACGCCCTCGGCCGCTTCGGCGTCGACCCGTTCCTCGACCCGCTCGGACTGTGGCTTGCCAATACGGACCGCGAGGAACTCCTCTATTCGCGGATCGGCGTTACGGGACTATCGGAATATGCCGCGATCGTCGGTGACCTCGACAATTTGCGCGAAACCTCGCTCGACTACTATGCGGCAATCCGCAGCCTCTATCGTCAGAAGAGGCTCGCCGACATCCGCAACGCCGGTGCCTCGACGGGCGCGGGTTTCGACGATCTCGACTACAGCCTTGACGATCTCGAGTAAGGTTCAGGCCGTCGCAAGACTGCTCTCGTCGGCGGGTTTTTCGTACATCAGCACGGCATCGACCATGATCAGGCGCCGCATGCTGTTGGCGAGATGATGCGCCTGATCGGCATCCAGACCGGAAACCTGGATGTCGGTGACCAGCTCGCCGCGCCTCGGCGCGTCGTTGACCGCGTACAGCTTATCCGGCGTCATGCCGAGTTGAGAGAACACCGAGACGAGTCGGGGAAGCGTGCCCGGGTCGCTTGCCGCCGTGACGGAATAACAGAATACGCTTGAATGCCGGGAACGGGTCCGGCGACCCAACATGACGGTCATCTGACACGTCCTCCATTCGGGAAACTGGAAAAACGAACGACTGGAACCGGCAGCTCGGATGAGCGGCCGGTCAGATAATTCGCTTGATCCCAAGCACCGAATGGAATGTCGTATCGGTCATGATGCGGATACTACTCGCCCTTTGCCCGGGGTCAACCGCGACTTTCGTCCAGCACGCCAATGGCCCATCATTTCTTCAGTATTCATCCCCTAATAACAAAAAATATCAAATATAATACAAAATTATATTAATATTAATCATGTAATTTTTTTAATAATAAAATAATGTTAAAAAAATATTTTGGCGAATATTGTGAACATGAAAAGCGCAACAACCCGACGTATAAAAAAGAGTCAATGGAATCAGTAGAATCGTAAGGTGGATCCGTTAACCATATGGTGCGGAACTGTTGTTTTGACTTGCGAAAGGTGCTATTCATCGCCGAATCGCCACAAGTAAATCCGGCGATGAAAACAAGAGGACGCACGTCCCACGGGTTGAGGAGGTCAAGGGCGGTAATTCGTCGATTCCGCGTCAATCCGTCGAACGTGAAAATCGGGTCAGATCGACGCCGCTCACGGTGCCGATCCGGCAAACAGAGAGATTAGGGGAACAATCTAAAATGTCCGATACCAATCTGGCTGGGCATTGGGCGAAGACGAAGGCGCTTACGTTCACGGTGCTCGTGATCTGGGCGATCTTTTCGTTTGTCGTTCATGTCTTCGCAAACGAGCTTAACTCGATAACCTTTATCGGGTTCCCGCTCGGTTATTACATGGCCGCGCAGGGCTCGCTTATCGTCTTTGTGCTGCTGATCTGGTACTTGGCCAAGCGTCAGGATGCGATCGACCGTGAATTCGGCGTCGCTGAAGACGACTGAGGCGGGGAGATCTGACAATGCAAGGAAGCTTTATCGACAACCTGCCGAAGATCTACGGTCTGTATACCGGTGGGTTCATCGTTTTCATCATTCTGATGGCGATTCTGGAGCAGATGGGGGTTTCGGCCGAGACCATCGGTATTCTGTTCGTCGCCTTCACCATCCTCATCTACGCCGGCATCGGCGTGCTGTCGCGAACCATGGAGGTCGATGCCTATTACGTCGCCGGCCGACAGGTTCCGGCACTGTTCAACGGCATGGCGACGGCGGCGGACTGGATGTCCGGCGCGTCGTTCGTGGCGCTGGCCGGCGGTGTTTATTTCGGCGGTCACGGCTATCTCGCGTTCGTCGTCGGCTGGACCGGCGGTTACGTGCTGGTTGCCGCGCTGATGGCGCCCTATCTGCGCAAGTTCGGCTGCTACACGGTGCCCGATTATTTCGGCACCCGTTACGGCGGTAACTTCGCCCGCCTCTGTGCCGTTATCGTGCTGGTGGTGGCGTCGTTCACGTACGTGACGGCGCAGATCAACGCGACGGGCACCATCGCAGCCCGGGCCCTGAATATTCCGTTCGAGGTCGGTGTCTGGTTCGGTCTCGCCGGTATTCTGGTGTGTTCGATGCTCGGCGGTATGCGGGCCGTTACCTGGACCCAGGTGGCGCAGTACATCGTGCTGATCATTGCCTATCTGATCCCGGTGTTCTGGATGTCCTCGAAGCAGGGCTTTGGCCTCTTCCCGCACTTCTCTTACGGCGAAGCCATTTTTGCGATTGGCGAGTTGGAGAAAATGCACGGCCTCGGCGCCGGTGCGGAAGGCGCGTTTGCAGAAACCATCAAGGGCATGGCCGGTGTTTCGGTCCTGACAAAGCCGCACTTCGCGGCGGCCGGCGACGCGATGTCGAGCTGGAAGTTCGTTACGCTGGCGATCTGTATGATGGCCGGTACGGCGTCTCTGCCGCACATCCTGATGCGCTACTTCACGACCCCGTCGGTTCGCGCCGCGCGGACGTCGGTGGCGTGGTCGCTGTTCTTCATCTTCCTGCTGTACTTCACGGCGCCCGCGCTGGCGACCTTCTCGAAGCTGCAGCTGCTGGACCCGTCGCTGCCGACGGCCATCATCGGCCAGGCGTTCAATGAGGTCGCATCGCTGGACTGGATCCAGAAGTGGGGTGCGGTCGGCATGCTGGCGCTTCAGGACGTCAATGGTGACGGTATCCTGCAGCTCAACGAGTTCGCCATGCGGCGTGACATCGTTGTGCTGGCGACGCCGGAAATCGCCGGCCTGCCGTACGTCATCTCGGGTCTTGTCGCCGCCGGCGGCATGGCAGCTGCGATGTCGACGGCCGACGGTTTGCTTCTGGCCATCGCCAATGCGCTGTCGCACGATCTCTACTACAAGATGATCGACCCCAACGCGGACACGAAGCATCGCCTCATCGTTGCCCGCGTGCTGCTGATCGTCATCGGTGCGGGTGGTGCGTTGGTTGCCAGTCTCCAATTGACCAGTATTCTGGGTGCAGTGGCCTGGGCGTTCGACTTCGCCGCCTCGGGCCTGTTTTTCCCGCTGGTTCTGGGTGTCTGGTGGAAACGCGCCAACAAGCAGGGTGCGATCGCCGGCATGATCTGCGGCTTCGCGGCCGGTACGGCCTATCTCTATGCCATCCGTTGGGGCGGCATGGATCCGTGGATCGGCATCGATCACCTCCGCTTCGCCATGATCGGTATGCCGGTCAGCTTGGTCGCGATGGTGATCGTGTCCTTGATGACGCCGGAACCCGACGAAGAAACCCAACGGATGGTCGATGCGACCCGTATCCCGTCGGGCGATACCATCCTCGGCAAGCAGCACTAATCGCCGGGGTTTCGAAAACCTTCACCGGGGCGAAGCGCTGGCTTCGCCCCGGTTTTCCTTTGTGCTAATGACTATCTGACACACCAACATCACTCAGAGGCAGCGGTTGTTCCATGGCTGAAGCGCCGAGTACCCTGTTCATCATCGCTATCGACTATGTTCTCGGCGTCGTCATGTGGACGCTGATCGGCCGTTCGGCGATGAACATTTTTCTGCCGGTCGACTCGTCGTTCTTCTTCATGCGGGTGTTCGTCAAGTTCACGGACCCATTACTGCGGCTGTTCCGGCCGATCACGCCGGCGTTTCTGGTGCCCATTCTGGTCCCGCTTTACGTAGCGTGGTTCTTTTACATGTTCCGGTTCTACGTGATGCCGTGGCTGCTCGGTTATGACGTCATGGGCATGCTGTCGTTCCCGCTCGAAAGCGATATCGCGCAGTTCATCTACTCGATCGGTAGCAGCTACACCGGAGGCGGCGGAGAGTAGGGTGGTTTCCGTCGACCGTCTTCGTTCCGTCAGTGTGCGGCGTTTTGCCGCCATTGCCTTCGCCGCCGTTATCGCCACGGGCGTCATCATTATCGGTATCGCCGTTTGGGCCGGCCCCGCACTCGGTCTGGCATTGCCGATTGTTGCGTTTCTGGCTGTCGCGCTGTCCGCCTGGTTCCAGTTCGATCGCTTTCTCCGAGCCCGGTCGCGCGATCACCGTTCCCTGCCGGCGCGGCCGGAGTTCTACGATTTCGACCGCCTCAATCCACCGATGCACGTCGAGGAGCTCGGCGGCCGCAATTTGAAGCAACTGACGTATGTTGTCTTCGATACCGAAACGACCGGACTGAAACCCTCGTCGGGTGATGAGATAATCTCGATCGCCGGCGTCCGGATCACCGGTGGCGTTATCGACGAGGCGCAGCCGTTCTCGCGCCTGATCGATCCGGGGAAACCGATTCCGAAGGATTCGATCCGCTTTCACGGCATCACCGACGACATGGTCGTGGGCGAGGCGCTGGCGCCCGAGGTCGTTCGCGCGTTCAAGGAGTGGGCCGGCGACGCGGTGCTGGTTGCGCATAATGCCGCCTTCGACATGCGGTTCCTGAAGCTCAAGGAGGAAGCTGCCGGGGTCCGGATCGATAATCTGGTCCTCGATACGCTTTTGCTGTCGGTGTTCGCCGACGGTGACAGCCGTAACCACTCGCTCGATGCCATGGCCGAGCGCATGGGCGTCAATATCGAAGGCCGTCACACGGCGCTGGGCGACAGCATCGCCACGGCCGAGGTGTTCCTCAAACTGCTCGACATGCTGGAAGCGCGCGGCGTCACGACGCTCAGGCACGCGATCCGCGCCTCCGTCAGCGTCGAGGACATTCTGGCCATGGATCTGGAGTTCTGAACCGGTCGAAAACGTGGCAGCCACGCTCAGCTATCGGGCGGACCCTTGAGTTCGACCGTGTTGCCGCCAGGGTCTGCAATGTAAATCGAAGGGCCTTTGCCAAGCGCGCCGTAGCGGATGCCGACCTCGTCGGCATCAATTCCGTGGGCTTCGAGATGCCCGATAATGGCCGTTTCGTCCCATGGATCGACCTGAACACAGAAATGATCCATGTTGTGGCCGTCCGTCCGCGTTTTGCCGAGCTTCCCGGCGGCATCCACCAGATCGATTAGCGAGACGCCGGCGCGTAACTGGTATAGACTCAGGTCTTCGACCTCTCGCTCGACCGAACAGCCGAGCACGTCGCGATAGAACGCGATCATGGCGTCGATGTCGTTGCAGCGGATGACCACGTGGTCGAGGCCCCGGATGACGATGGGGTTTTCGTCACTCACGACGGTATTCCCTTCAGGTTTTCCTCAATGATCGTCGCACTGTCTGGCACCCAGGACAATATGGGCATTGCGACCCACTTGTATGGTTAACGGGTTATCAATACTCTTAAATCAGATTCGAATCCGCTGGCCAGTTACCACAGCGTAAGTACGCAGAGCCGTAAGGGGTTGCTTTGTCGTCGTTCCGAAGGTTTTTCCTCTCTTTCCTGTTCCTCTCTGGCGCCCTGATTGCGGCGACTGTTGTCAATCCCGCCAATGCAGCCGAGAAGCTGCCGCCGCTGCACGAGCTGATCGCCGCTGTCGTTGCCGATCACGTCCGCATGAAATCGGCGGAAGCGGATGTCGATTCGGCCGACCTCGACCGTGAGGCCGCAGCAGACGGCTGGACCGCCGATGTCTCGGTCAGCGCGTCGTACGGTTACGAGAAGCAGAACAACGCGACCTCGAGGGACACCAGCGCACCGCCGCGCGAGGCGTCGTTGACGGTTACGCAATTGCTGTGGGACTTCGGTTCGACGAACGCGACGATGGATCGCGCCGAAATGACCTTCCTGCAGGCCGGTTATACCTATGAGGCAACGCGCCAGTCGCTGATCCTCGAAGCCGTGACGGCCTATCTCGATCTCGCGCGGGCCAAGAAAATCAAGGGCTTTGCCCAGGGCTCGGTCGACAACCTCAAACGTCAGCTCGATATCGAAAACACCCGTATCGAACGCGGCGCGGGCGTATCGACCGACCGTCTCCAGGCCAAGTCCCAACTCGCCGCGGCGCTTGCCCGGTTCGTTCAGGCAGAGGGTACGCTGCACCGGGCCCGGGCGCGTTACCGCGCCGTTTTCGGTGAGGTGCCGGAACCCGAGGCGCGCCTGCCGATCCCGGAGCCGCCGGTGGATGCGTTTCCGCCGGCGCTCGACGATGCCATCGCCGTCGCGCTCGACGACAATCCGCAATTGCTGGCGGCGCTGCACGCATGGTTCATCGCCCGAGAGGACGTCAACGTTTCCGAGGCCAACGAACTGCGCCCGACCATCAATTTCGTCGTCGAATCCAACTGGAAGGACGATGTTGCCGGTACGCTCGGCTACGAGCAGGAACAATCGGCCATCGTCGAGCTCGAGTATTCGTTTGATGTCGGGCTCGCCAACGTTCATCGCTTCGACGCGTCGCAGAAACGCGCCATTTCCGCCAACAACCAGTATCGCCAGGCGCGACTAGACATTGAGGAACAAGTGCGCAATGCTTGGAATGATCTGAAAACCGCACGTCTGAATGCGGAACATCTAAACGATCAGGCCGATATAGCGGCCGAGTTTCTTGATCGCGCGAGGGAAGAGCGGCTGCAAGGCAATCGATCGCTGATCGATATCCTTGCCGGGGAAACGAGCTTGATCAACGCCAGGTCCGACGCCGCGTCGGCGGAAACGGACGTGTTGATCGCTAGTTTTGCCGTTCTGGCCGCCATCGGTAAACTGGATTTGTCCGCGCTGGAATAATGGCGCGGCTTGAAGGATAGGCCCTCGCCATGGATACCCTGCTTGCACAAAGCGACGATGCCCTCAGTATCGGCTCCGTCGATACCGTCAGCGGCGACGTTTCGATCACCCGCGTCGACGGCACCGTCGTCACCGTCGATCTCGGGACCGAGATTCACCAGGGCGATGCGATCTCGACCGGCGCGGACGGCTCGATCAACATTATTTTTGTCGACGACTCGCAGTTTTCGCTCGGCGGCGACGGGCAAATGACCATCGATGAGATGGTCTACGATCCCGCGACCGCGAGCGGTGTTTCGGCATTGTCCGTGGCAACCGGCGTGTTCTCGATGATCAGCGGCCAGTTGGCGAAAACCGATCCGGAGGCGATGGTCCTCAATACCCCCGTTGCGACGATCGGCATCCGCGGCACGGCGATCGCCGGACAGGCCGGTCCCGAGGGATTTCCGAACACGTTCACCCTGATGCCGGAGCCTGGCGGCCTGGTCGGCGAAATTGTCGTTTTCAACGATATCGGTTTTCAGGTCATGAACGTTGCGTTCCAGACGACGCAGATGGCCAGCGCCTTCGTGCCGCCGGGTACGCCCGTCGTCATTTCACCGGCCGCCGCCTCGGCGATCTACAGCGCCGTATCCAGTTCGTTCGCGCCGCCGCCCGAGACGGGCGGCGATAACGGGGGCGACGATACGGGCGACGAGGAAACGGAAGAAACGGCCGAGCAGGCCGCCGCCGCTGCAGCGGAGCAGGCTGCAGCGGAGGCGTTCGAGCAGGCGCTGGCCGACGGCGCCAGTCTGGACGAGGCATTTGCGGTCGCCGGCGAAGCCGCCGTCGCCGCTTCGGTCGATACATTTTTTGCCGCCACGGGCCAGACCCCCCCGCCGCTGCCGGCAGGCTTTACCGGCCCGGCCGGTTTCGGCGCTTTCGGTCCCGGCATTCCGGGCGCACCGGGTAGCTTCGGCGACCCGGGCGGATTCGGTGCGCCGCCGGAATCGGTTATCTCGACATCGTTCGGTCCCGGGATCGGTTTGTTTTTCTTCGCGCAATCGGCGTTGCTACCTGCTTTGACTGGAGCGGAACTCGATGCATTTGAGGAGTTCGAGGCCGAGATCGCCGATCTGTTCGGCGAAGAATTCACAGAGAGCTTCGAAGCCGTGGCTGACAATCAGTTTTTTGCGACCGGCAGCACCGACAACTTTACGTTCACCGACGGCGAACAGGACGAAATTATCGGTTCGAGCAGCAATGATAACGTAACCGTTGCCGGCTCGCTGCTGTTTAGCGACGGAGACCGTTACATTCTGGTCGATGGCGCTAGCAATGTGGTGAACCTGCCGGACAATGCGAGCACCGACAATTGGGCCTTCACGGTTGTACAGTCCTCCACCGACACCGTTTCCGGCGCCAGTATAACCGTGAACGGCGGCGATATGACCGGCGGCGCGACGCAAACCATTCAGATCATCGACGATATTACGCAGACGGGCGCCGGCGTTACGGAAGATGTAACTTTCAACGGCGGCAGTGGCGTCGACATTCTCAAGGGGGGCGGTGGCGACGACACGCTTTCCGGCGGCGCCGGTGTCGACCGGCTGACCGGCCTGGGCGGAAACGACACGCTCACCGGCGGTACAGGGGCCGATACCTTTATTTTCAACAACGTAAATGAAATGAACGGGGACACAATTACCGACTTCGCTACCACGGTGGACAAGATGGAGTTCAGTGTCAGCGGTTTTTTTGGCGCCGGAAACACGTTGCTGACGGGGCAGACGGCGGGAACGGCAACCAACACGGCGGCGAACGATACGATCGTTAGTCTCGATATTTCGACGGCCGGATCGATTCCGGGACTGAGCGGTTTCAATTTCCTAATCTTCTCTGATCCGGTTTTCAACTCCGCATCCGCTATTCAGACGGCCTTGACCGGCGGCACGAATTCTTCGGTGATCACATATTCGCTGACAAGCACCTCCGGGACGTTCCTGGCGGCTTATGATGACGGGTCCAACGTCCGCATCGCCTCCGTTGACGTGAGCAGCGGAACGACGACACTGACGGGGAGCGTTACGGTCACTGACCTTGTCACCATCAGCAATGTCTCCGACATCGATACCATGGATGACGTGGACGTGGCATTCGTCGCCTGACCGCCGGTAATTTGCACTTGGGATGACATGCTGGATTTGCTGAAACGTATCGCCGAGCGACCGTTCATCGGCGTCGAGTTCGTGCTGTCGACGGTGCTGATCAATCTGCTCGGGCTGGCGACGCCGATTTTCGTCATACTGGTGCTCAACCGATATGTCGCCTACGGCGTCGATACGACGCTGGCGACCCTCGCCGCCGGCGCGCTGTTCGCCATCGTCATGGAGTTCGGTTTTCGCGAGGCGCGGTTGCGTCTCGCCGGCGGTTTGTTCGATGGGCCGGCCTCGGCGATTGGCGTCGAGGCCTTCGAGCGGCTGCTCAGAACCCGGTCGCAATCGCTCGGCGCCATTGCGCCGGCGATGCGTCAGGAAATTCTCAAAGCGCCGGAAACCCTGCAACAGGCCAGCGCACCCGCCAATGTCACGGCTATTGTCGACGTGCCGTTCGCGCTGCTGTTTCTCGGCGTCATCTATCTCATCAGCCCGCTTCTTGCCGGCGCGGTCGCCCTGATCATCGTTTTGCTCGGACTGGTCAATTTTGTCGTTACGCGCCGTCTTCGGACGCTGAACCGCGACCACTTGCTGTCACAGTCGTCCCGCAATCATCTGGCAGCGGCGGCCATTCACCAGCCCGACACGGTCCGTCAGTTCTCGGCGGCGGCGTTCATGCTCGACCGCTGGCGTCAGGTTTCCGGCGAGTCGAACCGGCTGCGTGACGCCATCGCGCATCGTCAGGGATTCGTCGCGTCGCTGATCGTGCTGTCGCAGGCCATCACCGGCGTCTTGGTGATCAGTCTCGGCGCCCTGATGGTCGTCGACGGGCGGCTCGATATCGGCAGCATGATCGGCGTCAATATCCTGGCGGCGCGAACCCTGGGTCCGGTCGCCCGCACCATTCAGTTATCCGATCTGTTCGCCCGCGCCCGCGTCGCCCGCTCGATCCTCGGCGAACTGTTTGCCTTGCCGGTCGAGAAAGCGGATGGCGCCCGGCCGTCCGAGACCGAAGGCCGCATATCGGCCGACCGGCTCCATTTCCGTTGGCCGCAGGCAACCCATCCGCTGTTCGAGGGGCTTTCGTTTTCCATCGGTCCCGGCGAAACCGCCGTGATCTCCGGCGCCAACGGCACCGGCAAGACGACCCTCGCGCGGCTTCTGACCGGGCTTCTGGAACCCGAAAGCGGGTCCGTCACGCTCGACGGCATGGACAGCCGGCAACTCGCGCCGGACTGGTGGCGCCGCGAAGTGGCTTACGTGCCGCAGGAGCCGGGCTTCCTGCCGGGAACGCTGCGCGAAAACCTGATTGTCGCCGACCCGGCGGCCGACGATGCAATGCTTGCGGCGGCCATCGACCGCACGGGTCTGCGTCGGTTTGTCGATCAGTCGAGCCACGGTCTCGATATGCAGGTCACGGCGGACGGCCGAAACCTGCCGCCGGGGATCAGGCGGCGCATCGCCTTTGCCCGCGTGTTGATCGGCGATGCATCCATCGTCATCGCCGACGAGCCGACCGAGGCCATGGACAAGGACGGCCGCGACCTGATCTACGAGGCGTTGAATGCGTTTCGCAGGGCGGGGCGGGCGATTGTGCTGTGTTCGACCGATCCTTACCTCATCAAGGGCGCTGACTGGGTTATCGATCTCAATGCCCGGCCGGCCCGGGTCGTCGATCTCAAAGCCGCGCGTGCGGCGCAGGAAAACTCGCGACTGCAATTGCTCGACACCGAAGAGGCGGCGTCATGAGCGCGGCCGAGAATACATCCGGCGCGTCCGCCGGGCGTGCGGTGGGCCCCGGCACGCATCTGTTCGTCTGGTGCGGCGGTCTGCTGATCGTCGGCCTGATCGTGTGGTCCGCACTCGGTCGTCTCGATATAGTCAGCGAAGCGGCCGGCGAGGTCGTGCCGTCGACGCAGGTCAAGCAGGTCCAGCATCTCGAAGGGGGGATCATCCGCGAGTTTCATGTCCGCGAGGGCGATCCGGTGACGCAGGGTCAGCCCATCGTGTCGCTGGAGCCGACGCGCAGCGGCGCTGATGTCCGCGAACTTGAAACCCGGATTGCGGCGCTGAGCGCCGATGTGGCGCGGCTGATCGCAGAACGCGATAACCTCGAACAACCGATATTTCCGGCCGGTCTCGAATCCGCTCATCCGGATCTGGTTGCGCAAAGCCGCGGTCTGTTCGACAAGCGCCGCGAGCGGCTTGCCAACGAACTGGCCCTGCAGCGCGAGGTCGTCGATCAACGGAGCGCTGAACTGCGCGAGACCGAGGTGCGTATCGGCAACCTCAAGACCCGCGTCGCCCTGATCAAGGAGCAGGTCGATATCAGCACGCGTCTGCTCGAAGACGAGATGACCCATCGCATGAAGCACCTCGAACTGGTCAGCCAGTACGAGACGCTGGCCGGTCAGCTGGCCGAGAGCAAGGCTTCGATCGGCAGGCTGGCGGCGCAACGCAATCAGGCGCAGCTCAGGCTCGACAGTATCCGCAACGATTTCCAGAACGAGGTGCGCGAGGATCTCGAAAAGGCGAGCCGTGCGCTCGAAGAGCACACTGAACGGCTTGCGAAGTTCGAGGACAGCCTCGAGCGGACCGTGCTGCGCTCGCCCGAGTCCGGCATTATCAAGACCCTGCACGTGGCAACCGTGGGCGGCGTCGTGCGACCGGGAGCAACCGTTGCCGATGTGGTGCCGGAAGGCGACCGGCTGGTGATCGAGGCGCGCTTGCCGGTCTCCGAAATCGGCCATGTCGCCGCCGGACAACGGGTCGCCGTGCGGCTTGAAACCTTCGATTCGATCCGTTTCGGCGCCATCGACGGGGTCGTTGCCCGTATCAGCCCGGATGCCATCAAGCAGGCCGATGAACCGCCATATTACGCGGTCAGTATCGAAACCGAGGAAACCGCATTCCGCAGTAATGCCGGCGTTTATCGGCTGGTGCCGGGCGTGCGGGTGATCTGTTCCGTGATCACCGGCGAGCGGTCGGTGCTCGAATACGTTCTCGATCCCATCCTCGGCTCGGCGATGACGGCGATGCGCGAACGTTAGGTCGCATTGCCGGCTTGCCGTGTTACAAGGGAGGGCATGAGCGACCGCGAACAGTTGCTGGCCTGGATCGAGGACGAACAGGATACCCTGGTCGCCTTCCTGCAGGATTTCGTGCGCGCCAGAAGCCCCAACCCGCCCGGCGATACCACCGAGGCCGCCGCCCACATTACCCGCACGCTGGAACAACACGGCGTGCCGTACCGGGTCGTCGCGCCGCAGGCCGAGATGCCCAATATCGTCGGCACCTTCGACGGCGCGGCAACGGACGGTGGAGCAGGCCGGCATCTGGTACTCAACGGTCACATCGATGTATTCCCGGTCGGCGACAACCCCGCGGCGGAGGGCTGGACCGTCGATCCGTGGGGCGGAGAACGGCGCGACGGCAACATTTACGGCCGGGGCGCCGCCGACATGAAATGCGGCACCAGCGCCAGTATCTGGACGTACATTCTATTGCACCGTCTCAAGGACCGCCTGCATGGCAAGCTGACGCTCACCTGCGTGTCCGACGAGGAGACCTTCGGTCCGTGGGGCGCGCGGTGGCTGATGGAGAATGAGCCCGAAGTGCGTGGCGATTGTTGCCTCAACGGCGAGCCGTCGAGCCCTTTTTCGATTCGTTACGGCGAAAAGGGCCCCCTTTGGTTGAAGTTTACCGTTCGCACAACGGGCGCCCACGGGGCCTATACCCATGCAACGAAATCTGCGACGCGGATCGCGGCCCGTCTGATCGGCGATCTTGAGTCGCTCGAAGATCTGACATTCGATTTGTCGGACAATCTACAGAAGGCGCAAGCCGAGGCCGTCGAAGCGAGCGACAAGGCCATGGGGCCGGGCGCGGGAACGACCGTGCCCAAGGTCACCCTGAACATCGGCACGATCCGTGGCGGCCTGAAAACCAACATGATCCCCGGCGAATGCGTCTTCGAGGCCGATATCCGGCTGCCGGTCGGTGTTACCAAGGAACAGATCATGTCGGCCGTCGACGAGATCGTTGCCGGCTATCCGGAAGCGGTCATGGAGGAAGTGAACTACGCCCCGCCGGCATACTGCGATCCCTACGGCGAGATGGTCGGGATCATTCAGGACAACGTCGAACGGTTGCGCGGATTTCGCCCGACGCCGATCGTCAGTCTCGGCGGCACTGACGCTCGTTTATGGCGCTACGAGAACATTCCGGCCTACGTCTACGGGCCCGCGCCGTCGGGCATGGGGTCGTTCGACGAGCATGTGCCGGTCGAAGATTACCTGCATACTCTTCGAACACACGTGCTTTCCGCTTACGATTACCTGATGGCCGATCCATCGGACACGCAGTTGTCTTGATATGGTGCCTTAGCGCCGGGCGTCGCGTTCACTGAGGGCGTTTCGCACCGCACGAAGCAGCTGCTCTTTCTTGATCGGTTTGCGCAGGATCTCTTCGGTGCTGATGTTAGTGCGATCCCGCGCGTCTTCTTCGGAATATCCCGACAGCAAAAGATAGGGCTTACCGGGCGACATGTTCTGAATTCGGGAAACAAGATCGGTTCCCATGATACCACCCGGCATGATCACATCGCTGATGACGAGGTCGACATCGTCGATGTGATCTGTGAGATAATCGAGCGCGTCCTTGCCATTTTCCGAACTGGTTACGTCGAAGCCTTCCGACGTCAGGTTGCGGATGATCATGTTGCGGACGAACTTGCTGTCCTCGACGACATGAATGCGTGCCGGGGAACCTTCGTTTGCCTCTTGCGGCACCGGTTCGGCGTCCGCACCCGATAACGCATCGACAAGATTGATCTTCTTGTCGGAGGTCGGCAGGTAAACGACAATCTCCGTGCCGCGCCCGACCGTGCTCTCGATACGCAGTGCACCGCCACTTTGCACGGCAAAGCCGGACACCATACTCAGTCCCATCCCGTTGCCGCCATCTTTCTTCGTGGTGAAGAACGGTTCTGTCACCCGGTCGAGGATGTCCGCGGGGATGCCGACGCCGTCATCCGATACGCTGACGAAGACGTAGGTTCGTTTCGGGTCCAGATCGGCATTGCCGTTGTCAATTGCGGCTACGTTGCTGACGATGCCCGTTTTGACCTTGATTTCACCGCCGCTGGAAATGGCGCCCTTGGCGTTGAGAACGAGGTTCAGGATGGCGCTTTGCAGTTCCGCCGGGTCGGCGCGAATCTTGAAGGCAGAGGCATCGAGTTTGAACGATAGCCGGATATCCTCGGGCATGGTCCGCACGACCATCGGTTCGATCGAGGCAACAAATGCGTCAATATAAAACACTCGCGGTTCGAGCGATTGTTGCCGGGCATAGGCCATCAGGTTGTTGGTCAGACTGCTGCTCTGTTCGGATGCGTCGAGAATCTCTTTGACGATTTCCTGGGCTTCCGGACGGTCGGCCAGTTGGTCGATCAGATGTTCTGCGCTGCCCATAATGAAATACAGCATGTTGTTGAAATCGTGACAGATTCCGGCCGTGAGCTGGCGGATCGTTTCGTCGCGCTGGGTATGGCGCAGCTTTGCCTCGGCCTCCTTGAGGTCCGTGACGTCGATATGAACAACGGCGGCCGCCCAAAAATCCAGCGAATTGGTTAGAGGCTGAAAACGTGCCTGAAACCATCTGAGTTCCTCGGGCGTCTGGCGTTCATATTCGACGGCGAACCCCGTCGTTTCCGCTGATGCGCCGCCACGGACCATGGCCTTGAAGCCATCGACGATCGCTGCGGCTTCGGTCACGCCGCTTTCGGCAGCCTGCCGCGCAACGTCGATATAGTTCTGACCGAGGCCGACACCCTGGCTGCCCCCGTCATTGTTCCGTCCGAACTCTCGCCATTCTTCGTTGACGAAAATGACCGTGCCCGTGCGGTCGATAACGCACAGACTGACCGGCATGGTGTCGAGGATCGATTGCAACATGGTGTGAGACACCATGTGCTCGAGAAACATGGCGTAAACGACGGCAATGCCGGCGAGCATCTGCCGCTCGGCATCCGAGACGTCCGTTGCCTCCTTCGGTCGTACGATGACACGCCCGTGGTCAGCCAGCCGTCCGGCGAGCCGGATCTCGCTCAAGTCCGATGCCGCAACCGCATCCATTGAGTCTTCATCGCCCATAAACCTGATCGCGTTCGGTGCATACCGTCCCGTCGCTTCCCGTTTGTCGGCGTCCGGTTCATCGCTTCCGATCCGAGACATCAACATCTCGCCACCGATGATGCGGGGGTCGATAGCAAGTTCAATGTCGACGTTTGCAGAGTTCAGAACCTTGTTGGCAAAAACCCGCAGCTCGTCTGCGGACTCGAAGGGATCGCGTAACGGCATGACCTGGGCGACCAGGGCGTTGAAGTTGGCGTTGACGGCAAGCCGGTCGACCAGTTCCTTCTGCTTGCGTTCGAGCGCTTCCGTCTTGCGCCTGACCTCGTGGCGAAGATAGGCAATACCCGCGAACGAAAGGCCGATGATGGCTGCCGCGGCCAGCATCGACAAATAAACCCAGTCAGAGCCGGCCACGACATCGAGAAGTCCTTCCGGCATACTTCTGTCAAAGGCGGCCGCCTCAGCGGAACTCGTTTGAGCCATTGCAAGGTGGATAGTCAAAAAGATCGCCAAGCCGGTTGCGGATCTCTTGACGGTGCCCGCCTGCAAGACGTCACGCGACGTCAGGTTGCCGTAGCCGGATAGGCCGCTGCCCTGCGCTATTTCGAGTAAGCGGCAATGTCGACCCGCTGTTTCCATTTGCTCTGCCAGTCCTCGATCTCGTGGGGCGGCAATGCCGGCGAAAAGAGAAAACCCTGAACCATATCGACGCCAAGGTCCGACAAATGACGCCACTGCGCCTCGTGCTCGACCCCCTCCGCGACGACGCGCATTTCGAGTTTCTTGGCAAGTGCCGTGGACGACTCGACGATCACCCTGGATTTTCGGCTGCTGGTGAAGTCCTGAATAAATGACTTGTCGATCTTCAACTCGTGAAAGGGCATTCGGGCAAGTTGTTCCAGAGACGAGTATCCAGTCCCGAAGTCGTCGATCGAAAGCTCAAACCCTTTGAGACGCAGCCGCGTCGTGATGTCGAGTGCGTCGGCGATGTCCTGCATCAACCCGGTCTCCGTTATCTCCAGCACGAACTGGTTCGATTGCAACCCCGCCTGATTGAAAACCTCGGTCAGACGGTCAGGCAGCGCCGTATCCGTTAAACTCCTCGCTGACAGGTTGATGCTGGTCCGACCGGTGATGTCCGTCGCCGAGCGGTCGGCCACGATCCGCTCGACACTCCAGCCCAACATACTGTTCGCCATGTCGCTTTCCTCGATGACCGGCATAAAGGCGCCGGGCCCGAGGACATCGCCGTCGACCGTGTACCAGCGTGCAAGGGCTTCATAACCCGCAAGCGAGCCGTCGGCGACGAAGATCTTCGGTTGATAATGAAACCGAAGCGCATCGTCCTTGAACGCATTTTTTATGGTCTTCTTCTCCAAGACCGTCGGCGGTGGGTGGGCGGCCGTCGATGTCGAAGCCGACGCGGTTTTTTCAAGCATGCGCAACAGTTTCTGTTCATCGACAGGCTTGAGAAGGTGACCGGGAACCACAAGGCCGCGCGACTCTGCCAACCGGCAGACCGAGTCGAGGACACTGACATCGCTGCTGCTGAATGGGATGAAGACCGGCTTGTGGTCGCGTGTTGCGATCGCCCGGATGAGTTCGACGCCGTCCATTCCCGGCATACGGACGTCGCTCATTACGATGTCGACCACCCGGTCGGCGGTATCGAGTATGTCGACGGCTTCGCGCCCCTCCGTCGACTCGAGTACATGGTTGTAGCCAATACGTCGAAGCAAATCGCAGATGGACTTGCGGACGAAATCGTTATCGTCGATGACCAGAAACGTCGTGTTCCTGTTACCGGTCATCCCTCGTCTCCGACCCAGATGGTATCCGACATGGCATGTTGCGCCGCCAGCGCCTTCAACCGTTTGATAGTATTGTCGTTAAGCGGCGTTCCCATGGCGAGAACGAGATTGCCGTTCTCGCGGACGATGTCCTGCGCCAGCAAGCTTCCGGCGCTGATGTCTTCGATCTTTGCCTTTTTTCGGTTCTTGATCGTCAGGTCGGCCTTGTTTTTAACCGGCCCGGCGTCATCTTTCATCGCCTCGATTTCGCTTTCGCTCTTGGTAATCGGACTCGTTGGCGACTGGGACATCAGGACCCACGGCGGTATCCGCTTTTTCTTCGGCAGTCTGGCGAGCGGGCTCAAGGCCGGCGTCTCGACGGTGTCGTATTCCGCCGGATCCCTGAGATCCGGTGGATGATCGATCGCGGTCGCGATCATCTGTTCGAGTTTGTCTTGCGCCACGGGCTTCACGAGCAGGCCGCTGACGTCCAGCATCCTCGCCAGCAAGATGAGCCATTCCTCTGCGTGTGCGGTAATCAGGATAAACGGCGTATCGCGCGGCAGACTTCCGACCGCACCCATGCGAACCATCTTGAGAAGCTCGAGGCCGTTGACGGGTTCCATCTTCCAGTCCGCGAGGATCAGCGACATCGACTTGTCCCGCTTCAGTTTCTGGATCGCCTGATAGCCGTTTTCCGCGTGAATGACCTGCGGGACGCCAAGGCGTCGGATCATGCCCTGTAGCAGATTCCTGATAAACGTCTTGTCGTCGGCGATTAGTGTGCGACAGCCCGAAAGGTCAATATGCGGTACGCCGGTGCTCATGTCCGCTCTCCAATGAATGAATGGATTCCCGCGATTTCACTGGATGCTTCGTCACCGAGAGTACGAACCTGGTCGATATCGCCGGATTTCGCCGCGGTTTCCATACGGGCATAAATCGACGCCAATCGCGTTGCGCCGCCAGTCTCTGCTTCGCCCTTGGCGCCGTGCGCCTCATCGGCGATAGAAACGGGATCGTTGCCATCAAGCGCCGCCCTGACCAAGGCATAACTCTCGCTTACGGCACGGGCGAACTCTGCTAGCGTGGCATCGATCTCGCTCTTTTCATCGGTGCCGATCACCTGCGCGATAAGCGACACATCGATCGTTCCACTCGGCGTGCTCGAACTCATATCATTGAACGGTCCTGTCGCGTCCGTCCTTCCCCCCAGCGTTTGCGGTAATCGTCAGAGACGCACAAAGCGACACCGCGATCGTCAATGCAATCGAGCTCCGGAATGTGTCATGGGGGTCAAAATGCGAACAACGGCTCGCGACATTTACATGAGCTTGTGGATACAGCCACGCCCCAAACCCAGACAAATTGCGCAGACTCCACTACACAATTTTTACTTTATACGCAAAAATACGTATTTGCAATGTACCCGATCGGATGCGCTGGCTTACGCCATCGTATCAAAAGGATTACACTAATTGGCTGCATTCTGCGGTTGTTGACTAGTACATCTCGCCGGCGAATTCGAAGCGGATGCGTTTGTGGAAGTCGCGGATGACGATGAAGGCCCGCTTGAGATCCCCCCGTTGCCGACGCGTGAGGCGCTTCGGATCGATAAAGTTCGTGACCGCGCGGCCTGCCTGGTAGGCTGCGATCTGTTCGCGCAATAAGAGCCCGGCCGACAGCCTGTAGGCGGCAATCAGCTCGTCGTAGGGATCGTTCTTGAACACACTCTCGCCGTGCAGCAATCGCAGGCGTTCGAGGGTCGGGGTTGCCGAAATTCCGGCACGGAGCGCCATGATTCGGGCGCCGGACACAACAGGCAGGGTGCCGTAGTGCTTCATGTTGATGCAGCCGCCGTACTCGACCGGTTCCTTGACGGTGATGAAACCCCTGAACCATGTAAGCGCGGGGCCGTGCACGCCGTCGCTGGAACCGATGCCGCGCAGGAGTGCATCGTTGCCGCGAACAGTATCCATGACCATGGAGCGGACATCGGCGGCGAGCTTGCCGGTCCCCCATACGGGGGCGAAATCGCTAATGATCTCCATGTGCCGAAGCAAGTTGGGTGTGCGCCTGCTCGCCCAGTGAGAAAGCTGTGCCCGCCAGTCGCTGACAGGCTTGCGCCATAAAGGGTTGGTCGCCATCACGTTACCGGTGCAAAGCGGGATGCCGGCGGCATCGAGGCTTCGCGTCATGCGGTCTGCCAGGTCGATGAACCAGCCGTCAATGTGGGTATGATCCGACGGGTCGTAGTCAGCGAGCACGAAACCATTGTCCTGGTCCGGATACATCATGCTTTCGAAACGCGCACCGGACCCCATGGTGATGACGTCGAACGCCACGGGTGGATCGCCGAGGCCTTCGTCCTTCATCTCCGCCAAGTGCCGGTCGACGATGCGCGCATAGGTGTCGGCGTTCATCTCGCTGATCAGGCGTTGTATGCGGTCGACGGCCAATCCTTCCTCGGCGAGTTGCGTCGCCAGAGTCGCCTGCGCGGCCTTACGTGCCGTCAGGCCATCGATTGTGTCGGACTGGGTCAATGCCTGAATCTGGTCAACCAATTCGCCGGCGCACTCGGCCAACGCATCGTGCAGGTCGAGTATGCCAGTCAGCCGTCCGTTATTGTCGCACACCGGCATGTGCCGCCGGTCTTCGCGCTGCATACAGGCGACAGCGGCATACAGGTATTCGTCGTCCGGGATCGTCGCGACCGGCGCCGTCATCAGATCGGCAACGGTTTCATCGCCGGCGGCGCGAAGCGCGACGCGACGGGTCACATCGGCTTCGGTAAAGATCCCGACCGGTTTGTCGTCGTCATCGACGATGACGGCAGCCGACAATTTTTCGGCAGTCATGCGGCCGACGACGTCACGAACGGAACGGTTTTTCGATACGCTGATCACCTGGCGGCATCCGATGTCGGCGACCCGCTTGGTGAAGACATCGATTCGGGTGCTCATCCGCGCCCTCTCGTCAGGCGGCCTTGTCGCGCCAACCGCTGACGACCGCATCCGCGTCGAGACGCTGGCGCAGTTCATCGCGGACGTGTTTCCACTTGAAGCGCATCGAATTGATGACGATCTCGGTATCGAATTCCTTGAGTTGCGGAGCCACTGGCGCCCACTCGACGAGGGCGTTCTGGCTGCCTTCGAATGGCGCTTCGCCATCCTCTATGACGGGCCAGTCGGTGTTGCGTATCCGGATCATGATTTTTTCCCGGGCGTCGTCGTAGTTCTCGACCATGCGCGTCATGATTTCGACGTCCTTGGCCAGAATGTCGCGCATCAGCCGTTCGGCAAGGGTGCTCTCGTCTGCCTCACCCGCGCATCGGGCGCCGGTCAGCGCCACCGAGTAGACCATCAGATCGGAAAGGCAGGCGAGATAGATCCGCCACTTGGCGATTTCCAGGGACTGCGCAAACAATTCGTCTTCGAACAGGGATGGGAACCGCGTACCGGCGCGTGTCCTGAGATAGCCGTAGAGCGTCGTTTGCGCCATGAACTTGGCCCGTGTCTCGACGAATTCGGCGAGAGCGTCAGGATCGGTCACCGGCGGGTCGCGGCGCCAGAACGCAAGCTTGCGAAGCATCAATGCAGCGTATTCCAGGGCGGGCTTGCGGTATTCTTTCTTCATGGCGCGATGCGCGGTATTTCCTGTCGACCCATCGAATCGGGCACACCATATCATGCCAAGCCGGCCAAAGCAGCGAGGATCATGATTGTTGGGCGGCGGGGCTACGACTATCATCGGCACACCCGATCAGCGACCGGAAACGACTTCGATGCGCCTTGCATTCCGACAATACGCCCCGTTTTTGATTTTCGCCGTCGCCGTGACAATCATGCCGATGGGGGCCGGTGCGGAGCATCTGGTCAAGACAAAGGGGCTGATCGACGGCTGGAACGCGGAAATCGACGCCGTTGACGAACAGCTCGACAACGACACACTGAAGCCCCTGGCGATCGAGAATCTTCGAAGGAAGCTCTCGGATATCATCGCCGCCGCCAATCGTGCGCAAGAGAAATCGCGGGCCCACGCGGACGATATCGAGGGGCTGCTCAATGCGCTGGGACCGCCGCCGGGAGAGAATGACCCGCCGGAGGCTGCCGATGTCGCCGAAGAACGGAAAGCCCTCCAGGAACAGTTCAAGTGGCACAATGGCAACGTGCTGCAAATCGCTCTGGCGCTCAGGCGCGCGCAGCATGCGCTGAGCGAGCTCGGCAAGCACAATCGTTCGCAACTGACGGAGCGTTTGCTGAAATCGACGGCGCCGCCGGTTAGTGGCGATATGTGGAGAACGGCGGGCGCCGAGTTCACCCGGCATTTCGCTGCCGCCTTCGCTCAACAACCCGCGGCATGGGTGCGCTCGCTATCCGTCAGCGACGAACTGTTGCGTAAGGTCGTTTACCTGTCGTTGCTGTCGCTGTTGTTCGCGATCGGCGTGCTGCCGCTTCGCAAGTGGCTGCGTCGCCGCTTCGGTTGGCGTGATACGGCGGGCGAGCCCGATTACGGCGACCGTCTGATTGCGGCGGTAACAGAGGGTGCATGCCGCGGTCTGATCCCCGTCGTGTTCGTGATCGCGGTATCTCTGCTGATCGGCGACACCGATGTGACGGGTTATGCGTTCTCGGTGGTCATCGACTCGGTCGCCGTGTCGCTTGCCATCTTCTTCTTCGCTTACGGCGTCATCAACGCGACCTTTTCGCCCAACCGCCCACGCTGGCGAATCGTCAATCTCGGGGACGTGGCATCGCGGCAACTGGTGTGGCGCCTCAAGGTCGTTTTGATCGTCTATCTCGCGTTTAGCGGGTTTCGCGACGCGATCGACTTCCGAACGATCAGCGAAGAGTTCGATACGGTCTATGCGCTGGTGTTTGCCACATCCCTTTACATTTCTATCGCCGCGCTGATGCGTCGCACGGCTTGGGTGTCCAGCGAACGCGAAGCCGCCATTTCGGCGAGTGCGGCCGGTGGCGCGACGCAATCGGAGGACTCGGCGACCCTCGTTGACAGGATCCGCAGCCTGATTGCGATCGGCATGCTGGGCCTGCCTTTAAGCGCCGCCGTCGGCTATCCATACCTCGCCATGTTCGCCGCCGACGCGACGGTCCTGACGGTCATGGTTCTCGGCTGCCTGTGGGTCGCACGCTGGCTGTTCCGTGTCGGCGTAGCCAGTATGACGACCGCCGACAATCCGCTCGCCGCCTGGCTACGCAGCTGGCTTGCGCTCAAGCAGGAAGGGGCGCAACAGCTCGCATTCTGGGTCAATATGGTCGTTGATCTGATGTTGCTGGTTGCGGCCAGCGCGTTGTTGCTGCCGGTCTGGGGCTATGGCGCCGAAGAGGCGCTGGTGTGGCTGTTGCAGTTGTTCCGCGGCGTACAGATCGGCGATTTTACGTTCTCGCTGTCCGATGTGATCCTGGCATTGCTGATGTTCGCTGCGGTGATGTTGATCACCCGGCTGGTGCAACGCGGTCTCGATCGTCATCTGTTGCCCAATCTCGTGCGTGATCACGGCGTGCGCAATGCGCTCAAGACCGGTGTCGGCTATGTCGGCGTGATCGTTGCCGCGTTGGTCGCGATTTCCGCGGTCGGCCTCGATCTGACCAATCTGGCGTTGGTCGCCGGTGCGCTCTCGGTCGGTCTCGGCTTCGGTTTGCAGAATGTGGTGAACAACTTCGTGTCGGGTCTGATCCTGCTCATCGAGCGGCCGATCAAACAGGGCGACTGGGTCGTCGTCGGCAGCCACGAGGGAACGGTCAAGAACGTTAACGTCCGTTCGACGGAGATCGAGACCTTCCAGCGCGCCAGCGTGATCATTCCGAATGCCGATCTGATCGCGACCCCGGTGACCAACTGGACCCATAAAAACCACTTCGGGCGCGTCGAAATCCTCGTGGGCGTTTCCTACGACAGTGACCCGGAACAGGTCCGCGACATCCTTCTCGACATCGGCCGCAGCCACCCGGAAGTCATGAGCGACCCGGACTGCAGCGTTTATTTCAGGGATTTCGGGGCGAGCTCGCTGGACTTTCAACTGCGCTGCTTTCTCCGCGATATCGACTACTTCGTCATCGTCGTCTCCGATTTGCGCTATGCCATCTTCAAGCGTTTCAAGGAGGAAGGCATCGAGATTCCGTTTCCGCAACGGGTCGTTCACATGGCGCCCTCGAGCGAAGCCACGCCTGTCGCAGTGCCTGCGGAACAGGCGCTGCGCGAATCCGAGATGGCGAAACGCGGAGCCCAGCGAGGCGAGACCGCGCCAGGCGACGAATGATCAGTCGAGCAGGGCGCTTTCGAGTGGTGCGTGGGACAACAATTCGTACCCGGTCTCGGTAACCAGTACCTGCTGCTCCAGCTTTACGCCGTCCGGTTCGCCGACGGCACCCATGAAACTCTCGATACAGAGCACCATGCCGGCTTCGATAACACCGTCATAAGGGTTCGGGCCTATGAAACCGGGAATGATTTTCGGGTACTCGTCGCACATGCCGACGCCGTGCAGAATCACAGGATATGCATGGGCATGATAGATCTCCGGGACCGGATAGGCGTTCGCCTGAAAATCCGAAAACGAAACGCCTGGCCGAACCAGCGCGAGGTTGTGCTCGACCTCGTCAAGCGCCAGCCGGTAAAGCAGTTTCTGGCGTTTCGTCGGCTTTGCCGGGCCGCAGTGGAACGTTCGCGATATGTCGGCAAAGTAACCGAACGGGCCGACCATGTCGGTGTCGAAACCAACGAGGTCGCCGCTCTCGACCCGGCGGGTCGAGGCTTCCTGCAGCCACGGATTGATGCGCGGTCCTGACGCCAGCATGCGTCCTTCGTGCCAGTCCCCGTCGTTGGCGAGGTTGGCGTAGTTCAGAAGCGCCCAGAGCTGTACCTCGCTAACGCCGGGGCGCAGCGCTTCCCGCATTTTTGCAATGCCGTGACAGGCGACGTCGACGGCCCATTGCATGCAGGCAATCTCGTCGGGCGATTTGATGACTCGCGCCATTTCGCTGATAACGGTGCCGTCGGCAACTTCCAGTCCTGTTTGTAAGAGGGCCTGCGTCACGGACGGATTGACGTACTCGACGGCGACCCGGCGATTGTCACTGCCGATCTCGTTCAGGAAGTCGGCGACAGTGTCGGCAAACAACCGTGCATAATCGCCGAGATCGTCGCCGCCGTCGAAGACAGAAATTGGCGGGCCGGTACGTTGATCGTCGGTTTTCTGTTCGATCTGGTAACCGTTGAACAACACCGTTGGGCCATCGGTCGGCACGAAAAGGTACGTCGACGGTATGTGCGACTGAAACAGCAAATAGGATCTGTAATCGGCGGCGTAGCGCAGACTGATCGGGTTGACGAAAATACCGAGCGCTGCACCGGCACGCCGGAGTTGATCGCGGATCCGTCCGATCCTGTGGGCATGCAGCCGCTCGAAATCGATTTCCGGCACCGCCCTGATGCCTGACAGCGAGCTCCATTCATCGTCGAGGACCAGCCGTTCGGGCGAGGATGAAGGCATTTTCTGTAGATCGGTCATCGTATTGGCGCCGTTTGGTGCAGCTGCGCGATCTTGGTCACGACCCGGCGTCGCCAACAATGGAATTCTTTTCAGAGTACCGACAAGAGTTGTTCAATCATGCGATTGCGCGTGTCTTCGCCATAGGGAAGAGCGGGGTGTTTGCCCCACACCGGAGCGGGCCAGGCATCGTCTTCGGTTTGGCGTGCGATGACGTGGACGTGCAATTGTTCGACTATATTGCCGAGTGCAGCGATGTTCAGCTTGTGCGGCGTAAACAGCGTTTTCAGCGCCCGCGAGGCGCGGTCGATTTCGCCAGTAAGTTCGGTGTAGTGCGCGGGGGAAAGATCGATCAGATCGCGCATGCCCGCTATACGGGGCACCAGGATCAGCCATGGATAGCGGCTGTCGTTCATCAACAGTACGGATGACAACGACCATTCCGTAATGACCGTTGTGTCGGCAGCGAGTTGCGGGTGGAGCTCAAACACCACGGTCAACCGGCCAACCGGTTGACGCCGGCCCGGCTGATGAACCGTCTGGCGAACTGTTCCCGGATATGACCGGCGAGTTCTCCGACAATAGCGCTGTTGGACTCCGTCCGGGTATAGAGATTGATGTGGAAGGGGGGCAGCGCCGGAAGCCCCTCGTCTTTTTCGAACACGCGGATACTTGATGGAACGCTCATCCGTATCAGGGCGCTCAGCGCGAGGTCCGCCTCGACAGTCGCCAGCAGGGTGTCGTTATTGCTGATCGGTCCGACGGGGCGCCAGTCACGGCCGGCGCGCTCCAGCGCCTCGACCCGCGCCGCCCGGAACGTGCATTGATAGGACGTCTCGACGACCGGTAGCGGGTCGGACTTGTGAGCGCGGCCATCCCGGCACCCGATCCAGACGAGATCATCGGTCATGAGTCGCTGGGCCTGCGGCGGCGTATCGAGTTCGGTGGTCAGGATCAAGTCGATCTCGCCACCCGCGAGGCGCTCTTTCAGATCGGCGGAGCCGCGGCTGACGAGGTCGATGCGAACCTGTGGCCACGCATCGTTGAAGCTACGCAAGATCGGCGGAATAAAGGGCCGGATGATGTCGTGCGGCACACCGAGGCGAACCTCGCCTTCGAAGCCCGGTGCACTCATCAGGCCCCAGACCTCGTCATTCAGGGCGACCAGCCGCCGTGCGTGAATAAGCAGTCGGTCGCCGTCGGGGGTCAACGTCAGCTCGCGGCGGCTTCGGTCGAAAAGCTGCTTGCCGAGCAGATCCTCGAGCCGTTTGACCTGTTGGCTGACCGCGCCCTGGGTCAGGTTGAGTAGGCGCGCCGCGGCGGTCATGCCGCCGGTCTCGACGGTCGCGATAAAGGCGCGCGCCAACGAAACGTCGATGTTGCGGATGATCGAAGAATGGTCATTAGAATTCATGATGGTTTTAATAATAAATATTCGTTTCACTAATGCAAGGCCGTGATGCAAGGTTTGCCCAAGACGGCGTTATCGCCGACCGAATGACCTCGAAAGGAGCCCACCATGTTCGCTATCGCTTCATCCGCTACGAAACCGATATCCCGTCCATCCGGCTTGCTCGGCCATATCGCATTCGCTTTACGGGTCATGCATGAGCGGCGCGCGCTGTCGGAACTCGACGATCGTATGCTGAGAGACATCGGCGTCTCGCCAGTCGATGCCGCCATGGAAAGCCGACGCAGTCTGTTCGATTTGCCGCGCAGTCGCTGATCGGCCGGTTATTCCGCCTTGCCAGACCCGCGCCCGTATGGCTGATTTGTGCGACGCAACATTATGCGCTGCAACGCACACAGACAGCAGAGGACGCACCATGGCATACGAGAATATCATCGTCGAAACACGGGACGGCGGCGTTGGCCTCATCACCCTTGATCGGCCGGATGCCCTGAATGCCCTGAACGGCGACCTGATGACGGAAATGGCGGCTGCACTCGACGACTTCGAGGCCGACGATGCCATCGGTGCTATGGTCATTACCGGCAGCGAAAAGGCGTTTGCCGCCGGCGCCGACATCAAGGCGATGAAAGATCAGTCTTACATGGACATGTTCATGTCGGATTTCCTCGGCGGTCCGTGGCAGCGCCCGGCGACGTGCCGCAAACCCGTGATCGCGGCGGTGGCGGGCTTCGCGCTCGGCGGCGGCTGCGAGCTAGCAATGATGTGCGATATCATCATTGCCGGCGACAACGCCAAGTTCGGCCAGCCGGAAATTAATCTCGGTATCCTGCCGGGGCTTGGCGGCTCTCAACGCCTGACCCGATCCGTCGGCAAGTCGAAGGCCATGGAAATGTGCCTGACGGGTCGCATGATCGATGCCGACGAAGCCGTCGCCTGCGGTCTCGCGGCGCGAAGCGTTCCGGCGGCGGAGCTGATCGACGATGCCGTAAAGACCGCGGCGACCATCGCCTCGAAATCGATGCCGACGGTGCTGATGTGCAAGGAAGCTGTCAACAGCGCCTACGAGACGTCGCTTGCCGAGGGGCTGCGTTTCGAACGCCGGTTGTTCCATTCGGCATTCGCGACCGAAGACCAGAAGGAAGGCATGGCGGCATTCGCCGAAAAACGCGCGCCTGATTTCAAGAACAGGTAAGCACCCGGTCACCCCTGCGTGGCTCCGTCATTGTCGCTCTATCAACGATCGTTCTTCTGGTGTATAGCGGGAGATGATTGGTGACGGAGTTCGTCTCATGGCGATCCTTACTCAAACGCAACAGGACCGGTTCTGGCGGGACGGCGTTCTGACGGTCGAGGACGCCGTGACGTCCGATCAGTTGCAAAACTTGCGGGCGGTCTTCGCGGAATGGGTCGAGGAGAGCCGCGATCACGACAGCGACTATGGCGACACTCTCGACGGTCGCGCGCGCTTCGATCTCGAGCCCGGCCATTCATCGGAAAAACCGGCCCTGCGCCGTGTTCAGTCGCCTGAGGAAATCTCAGACACATACGCCCGGGTCATGCGCGAGGCGCGGACGGTCGACATCGTTGCCGATCTGATCGGTCCGAGTCTCAGGTTCCATCACGGCAAGGTCAATTCGAAACTTCCCGGGGCGGCAACGACGGTGAAGTTCCATCAGGATTTCCCGTTCGAACCGATGACCAATGACGACATGGTCACGGCGCTGTTGTTCCTCGACGACGTGACGCTCGAGAACGGCCCGCTTGAGGTCGTCCCCGGTACTCACACGGGACCTCTATACACCCTTTGGCACAACGGGATGTTCACCGGCATGGTTGCTGACGAGGTCGTCGACGAACACAAGGACAAGGTCGTCAAGTGCACCGGCAAGGCGGGCTCCGTCTGTCTGATGCATGCCCGCCTCTTGCATGGCTCTGCGCCCAATCTGTCGGATCAGCCGCGCACACTTTACATCGCTACGTACTACGCCGAGGACGCGATCGAACTGAGCCCCAACCATCTGCCGAGCCGCTTGAATCACGAGTTGGTGCGGGGCGAGGCGTCCGGCCGGGTACGCTGCACGCCTTACGAAGTGGAGCTGCCGGAAGTGCCCGAGGACACCTCCTTCTTTGCGCAGCAAGCCGCTGTACTGGCAATGTAGTACGGACGAGGGTTACGGATTTAAAATCACCAGATGCCCGTGCAGCAGGCTGCGTGCTTCGAGCGCCCGCATGCGCATCTCGGTCGCGCGGCATCGAGCCTCGAAACGGTCTTGGCCCAAGGCATCGCGGATCGGCGCAGCGCCGGGGCTGCCGAGCGTTTCGTTCTCCCGCTTTGCCACGGCGGCTGAGGCGTCCGTGTGATCACGGTGTTCGGATAGCCTCAGCCCGGCATCCGCGATCGCCGCTTCATAGTCGGCTTGCGGGCGGAAATGGAAGTTGAGTCCGTACGCGGCCATGCCGTCGACATAGGCATCATACAGGGCTGCCGCACCCGCATCGGACGCGCTGCGATTGTCGAAGAAATCGGCGACAAGCAACGTACCGCCGGGCCGGAGAATGCGCCGGATGTCAGTGAGGAACGCGGCCTTGTCGGGGACGTGGCAGATCACGTCCTTCGTGATGGCGATGTCGAATGTGCCGTCAGTGAAGGGCAGTGGGCCCGGCTTCACGCATTTGACGTCGATCCGGTCGGCAAGACCGGTATCCGCCGCGGCCCGCGCGGCACGGGCGATCAGATCGTCCTCGATATCGATGCCGGTGACATGCGCCGCGCCGTAATCGCGAACCAGCATCAATGCGAGGCCGCCGAGTCCACACCCGATATCGAGAACGTTGGCGTCAGAAACACGCGTTTCGGCGATCAGATCGCCGACCTCGCCCGGCCCGCCCGGCGACAGGAAGCCTTCGCCGTAGAGCATCTGCATACCCGCGATCACGCCGTCGGTATACTGCGCCGCCATATTCAGTCCTCCAATGCTTGCTGAATATCGGCCCACGACGGCATCGAGGTCGCGGCGCCTTGTCGGGTCACGCTGATCGACGCAGCGGTGTTGGCAATGCGCACGGCCGTCGAGATTCCGTCGCCAGCGGCGAGGCAGGCGGCATAAACACCGCAAAAGCAATCGCCGGCGCCGGTCGTGTCGAGTGTTGTCACGGCGCGGCCCGGAATGCGGACAACAGCCTCTGCGTCGACCGCGAGCGCACCGTCGGCGCCGCACGTGACGATGACCCGTTGACCATCGCGCGCAATCAGCCTTCTGGCGATGGTTATCGGCTCACCGTCGCCACCAAGAAACGCCAGTTCGGTTTCATTGACGATCAGATCGTCGGTCAGGAACAATAGTTCACGGCTGATCTCTCGGGCCGGTGCGGGATTGAGGATCGTACGCGCGGCGGCTGCACGGGCACGATTGAACAGCGCCTCGATCGCGTCCATCGGCACCTCGAACTGGCTCATCACCACATCCTCCGCGCCAATGGCGATGCGTGCCAAGTCGGCCGGGACGAAATCGCCGTTGGCGCCGGCGACGACGACGATGCTGTTCTCACCGGAGGTCGCTTCGACCTGAATGAATGCTGCGCCCGTGGGTTCTGCCGATTCGCCGATGGCGTCAACCGACAGGTTTCGCGCGCGATAGAAATCGAGCATTTCCGCGCCCGCGGCGTCGTTGCCGACTTTGCCGATCAATGACACGTCCGCACCTGTAGCTCGCGCGGCCAGCGCCTGATTGCCACCTTTGCCGCCGGGAAACGTCTGCAGTGCGGAACCGGCTACCGTCTCGCCCGGCCGTGCGATGTGCTCGACCGTCATGACGGTGTCGAGATTGATCGATCCGAAAACGATGACACGGCCGGTCATGACGGCATTCCGGCAATTCGCTCGATGAAACGTTCGAAAAAGGCAGCGGTATCGATGCGTGTCGCCCAGCGGGTGTTGGGCGAAGCGCCGGTCTTGCGCCAGAAATCGACAATTGTCATGCCGAAGGTCGGACCGGTACGCGTATCGACCTCGACGGCGACGTCGACGCTCTCGAACAGGTCCGGCCACAGCAGCCAGGCGATGGTGCAGGGATCATGCGCCGGAATGACCCCCGCGCCATAGCGTTCCGTATAGTTCGCGTCGTCGTGGGTAAACAGCGCTGCCAACGTTCGGGCAATGGGTGTGCCGACGGCATCGAGCCGCGCGACGTGATCGGCGCTTGCCAACACCCTGCTTGTTACGTCGAGGCTGATCGTTGTGATCGGCCGGCCGCAGCGAAACACAATATCGGCGGCGTGCGGGTCGCAGTAGATGTTGAACTCGGCGGTCGGCGTGACGTTGCCGCCTTCGCGTGCGGCGCCTCCCATGAGCACGATCTCGCGAATACCGCCAATGCACTCCGGCGCGTCACGGAGGACATGGGCGATATTGGTAAGCGGTCCCGTCGGCACCAGGGTCACCGACTCGGGTTCGGCGGCGTCCAAAGTTTCGGCGATAAAATTCCGCGCGTCACCCGGTTGCAGAGGGAGAGCGGGTTCGTAGACGTCGACGCCCTTCAGGCCCGTCTTGCCGTGTATGCGGTCGGCGGTGACAAGATCGGCCGTCAGCGGTTTTTCGGCACCCGCAAAGACCTGCGTTGCCGGAAATCCGGCGATTTCCGCAATCAGTCTCGCGTTGCGCTGGGTCGCGTCGACCGGCACGTTGCCGGCGACGGCGGTGATCGCGAGCAGGTCGATCTCGCCGGGCGACGCCAGGGCCAATGCGATGGCCAACGCATCATCGCGGCCCGGATCGCAGTCGAGAATGATTTTGCGCTGCAACATTCGCCGTTGAACTCGGATCAATCGTGGTCTTAGTATTCAAACCACGAATTTCGGACGGAAACCACGCTCATTCACCGTCCGGTCAACAGGGGAGAGAAGCATGTTTTCACTTACACCCATCCGCAAGTCTTTGCTCGGGGTCGTTCTTGCGGCTGCTGCGCTGATGCTCGCGTTGCCGGTACAGGCGGCGGAGATCCGCGTCATGAACTGGCAGGGTTACGGCACGGACGAAGCCTGGGCGCTCGAAATGTTCAAGGAACGCACCGGCATCGATGTCGTGCACGACTATTTCAACTCCGAGCAGGAAATGCTGACCAAGTTGCGCACCAATCCGGGGGCCTATGATGTGGTCCTGATCAACAGCGCCTATACGGGGCAGGCTGCCGAAGAGGGCTTGATTCAGCCGATCGATACGTCGGGCATGAAGAATGTCGGCGATCTGTCGCCGGGCATGCGTAACGATCCTAAGCTGGTGATCGACGGCAAGACATACGGCGTCGCCTGGGTCTGGGGCGTAACATCGTTTGCGGTCGACGATACCGATTTCCCGACCAAGCCCACATCCATCGACGTGCTGTGGGATCCAGCGAATGCCGGCCGGGTCGGTTGGCGCGATGACGCGGTGGAGGCCATGCAATTCGCCGCCATCGCCACCGGTCAGGACATCAACAATCCGTCCGATATGGACGCCATCCGCGAAAAGCTCCGCGCCCTGAAGCCACAAATCCGCACGTTCTGGTCGTCCGAGGACGAGTGGAACCAGTTCATGTCGGCCAATGAGTTCGATCTTGCGACCTATTGGTCGGGCTCGGCGTCGCGGTCGCGGACCGCATTCGGTCTTCCGGTTTCGTTCGTGCTGCCGAAGGAGGGTGCAATTGGCTGGCTCGACGGCCTTTCGATCGCCACGGGTTCGTCCAACGTCGACGACGCCAAGGCGTTTATCGATTTCATGATCGACCCGGACTTCTATGTGCCGTGGGATACGAATGTCGGTGCACCGACGTCGGCCAACGCCAAGGCGGTTTCCATGTTGCCGGCCGACGCGTTCAACCGCACCACGTTCGCCAACGCGGACCGGGTTGCCAAGGTCCAGTTCATGGGGCCGATGGACGATGCGTTCCGTGAGAAAGTCGTCGAGATGTGGCAAGAGACCAAAGCCTACCTGCAGGAGTGATCCTGCCATCACGGTTGCCGACAAGCCGGTTCCGGTCATGAGCCAACCCGATGAATCAACGTAGGGCTATTCTGGCGCTGACCGGGCCGGCTTATCTCTGGCTGACCCTGACGATCCTGCTGCCGTTGTCGGCGATGCTGTATTACAGCTTCCTGTCCGACGTCCCGATCGGTGGCCGGATTGCGGTTCTGACCCTTGAGAACTATGCGGCGTTCTTCGAAAAGGACTTTTATCAATCCCTGATGTGGCGGTCGTTCCGTCTCGGCGCCGAGGTAACGCTGCTGTGTCTTGTCTTCGGGTTTCCCTGTGCGCTTGTCCTCGCCAAGACGATCCGGGGCCGCGCCCGCGAGGCGCTGTTCCTGCTGATCATCCTGCCGTTCTGGTCGAACGCGCTGGTCCGCATCTTCTCATGGACCATGGTTCTGCGCGGCAACGGCGTACTGGAGCATGCGGTAAACTGGCTGGTCCCGGAGACCGGCCCGCTGAATCTGATGTTCACCTATCCGGCCATCGTGCTCGGTCTCGTGCATTCGTACATCCCCTATATGATTCTGACCTGCTACATCTCCATCGAGGCGATTGACGACCGCATTATCGAGGCCGCTCGCTCGCTCGGTGCGGGTCGGCTCCGGGTGCTGTTTCGCCTGATCGTTCCGCTCGCGATGCCGGGCATCATTGCCGGCTCTATCCTGATCTTCATCCCGGTCATCGGTTCGTTCATGGAGCCGCGGATCCTCGGCGGCCGCAACGGCACCTTCATCGGCACCATTATCGAGGATCAGTTCACGGCGGTATTTAACTGGCCGCTCGGCGCGGCGCTCTCGTTCATCATGCTTGGCTTCGTGCTGTTGCTGCTGGCGGCGCTGACGCCAGCGATCAGGCGGGCGACATGAGTGCGCGTGGCTCCGGTGTACTGGCTGTTGCGGGGCGGACGTATCTCGTCTGCATGCTGCTGTTCCTCTATGTGCCGATCGTCGTGATGGCGGCGATGTCGTTTAACGCCTCCAAGCTGTACCGGTTACCCATCGACTGGAGTTTTGAGTGGTACGTGGCGCTCAGCGGCAACGACAAGTTGCTCGATGCAGCGGCCAACAGCGTGCTCGTGGCTTGCGTGACGACCGTCATTGCCACGGTGCTTGGCACGGCGGCATCGCTCGCCTTCTTCCGCTACGATTTCAAGGGCAAACGGCTGCTGCAGCTTATGGCGTTTCCGCCGATCACCATTCCATGGCTGATTATCGGTACGGCGATGCTGACGTTCTTCTTCTGGATCGGGCTCGGGCGCGGTCTGCACGCCATGGTGCTGGGCCATGTCGCGCTGGCACTGCCCTATGTCATTATCGTCGTCGGCGCCCGGCTGAGCGCGTTCGACCCGGCGCTGGAAGAAGCCGCCCGGTCGCTCGGTGCGACAGCCTGGCAGACCACGTTCCGCGTGACGTTGCCGTGGCTCGCGCCTGGTATCGCGGCGGCGGCGCTGTTCGCCTTCGCCGTCTCATTCGACCAGTTCGTGATTTCCTATTTCCTCGCCGCGCCCGGCGTCTCGACCTTGCCGGTCGAAATCTATACGTCGATCCGCAAGGGCTTCACGCCGGAGGTCAACGCCATTTCGACCATCGTTATCGTGGTCTCCATGGCGTTGTTACTCGGCGTATCCCGGTTTTATCGGTTTGGCGGCATCGCGGACGAAAGGGGACGCTGATGGCGAAAGTCGAGGTTCGGGACGTGTCCAAGCGGTTCGGCGATGTCGCTGCGCTCGACGATGTCTCGTTCGATTTCGAGAACGGCAAGTTCTTTGCCCTGCTGGGACCGTCCGGCAGCGGCAAGACGACCTTGCTTCGTATGATCGCCGGTTTCGAGTTCGCCGATAGCGGCCGTATCTCGATCGGCGGCGAGCCGGTCGATGACGTACCGGTCGAGAAACGCGATATCGGCATGGTGTTTCAGAGTTATGCCCTTTTCCCGAACATGACCGTGTTCGGGAATGTCGCCTTTGGCCTCGCGGTGCGCGGCATCGGCGGCGAGGAGGCGAAAAAGCGCGTCGCTCAGGCCCTCGAACTGGTGCGGTTGACCGGCCTCGATCAACGCCGTCCGGATCAGCTATCGGGCGGCCAGCGGCAACGGGTTGCGCTGGCCCGAGCGCTCGTCACCGAGCCGCGTGTGCTGTTGCTCGACGAACCGTTAAGTGCGCTCGATCGCGCGCTGCGCCTCGAAATGGAAATCGAGCTCAAACGCATTCAACGCGACGTCGGCATCACCACGATTTTCGTGACCCACGATCAGGAAGAGGCGCTCACCATGAGCGATCACATCGGTATCCTGAATCACGGCAAGCTCGTACAACAAGGTTCGCCGCTCGATGTCTACGAGCGCCCGAATAGCGCTTTCAGCGCACGGTTTCTGGGCGACGCCAATCTGCTGGCCGGAACCGCGGGGGCGGATACCGTCGATCTTGCCGTCGGTGGCGCGATCAGAAGCGAGAATGGGCACATCGAAGCCGGATCGTCGGTTTTGTGTTCGGTGCGGCCCGAGAAGATTTCGCTCCGGCTTCGGTCGGGCGAATCGTCCGAGGGTGCGAACCGGCTTAGCGGCACCGTCCTCCGGCATATTTTCGCCGGTAACAGCTTGACCTATCAGGTCGCGTGCGGTGACGAGACCGTCCGCGTGTTCGTGCAAAACCTGACCGGCGATGTCATCGGCGAGGGCGAAGCCGTCGATCTTCACTGGCGGCCCGAGGATACGGTGGTGCTGCGCAATGAATGATCTATCGTTCGGGCCGATTCCGGCCGAGGCCGTTCACGTTTGCGTCGACATGCAGCGGATCTTTCTCGAACCCGGGCCATGGTTCGGCGAAGCCGGCCTCGCGCTGATCGGCCCTATCAAGCGTCTCGCATCAGGTCCGTGGCCGACGCTCTGGACCCGGTTCATAACCGCCGAAACCCCTGCCGATGCGACCGGGTGCTGGCGGCGTTACTACGATCACTGGCATGCCGTGACCCAGAAAACAGCCGGCGCGGACGTACTCGATCTGCATCCCGATCTCGCACCGCTCGCAGAACCCGGATCGGTGCACGACAAACGTGTCCACGATGCCTTCGATTCGCCGTCTTTTGTCGAACACCTCGACCGCGTGAAACCGCCGGCACTGATCCTTTCCGGTGTAGAGACCGATGTCTGTGTTTTGGCGACAGCCCTTTCAGCGGTGGATCTCGGATATCGGACAATTGTCGTTACGGACGCGGTGGCGAGTTCCGATCGCGCATCGCACGACGCTTGCCTGCGGCATATCTATCCGCGCTTCGATCAGCAAATCGAACTGGTTACAACTGATGTTGTGCTCGCCACCGGAGATGCGGCATGAAGCGGGACCGGTGGTGGACATGGACGCCGGAACGACCGGCGGAGATCAGCCACGGCGCGTCCGGTTTCGTCGTCACGCCGGTGCTTTATGCCTCGTCTTCGAACCGCGTTTCGGTGCTGGAACCGGGACCTGAAATCACTTTCGGCGAGCGTCGCCACGATCCAGTGGGTGTCCGGTTTTCAACCGACGTGGCCGGGACGTCGCTCGACTGGCGGTACGATTCCACGGATAGAGCGCTGACGATCAATTGGGAAAGCCGCGCGCACGGCGAATGGGGACTACGTTTCTGGGTCATTCTGTGTCTCTCGGGCCCGGCGGGCGCGCGCTTCACGTTCGACCGCGAAACGGGCATGACCGTCGCCGGCGACGGTTTCCGGGTCGACGCCGACAAGAAGCCCCTGATGGCGACGGTGCACGACGACCTCGATGCATTGGCCGCCGAACTCGATGAGCGCGGATACTTCTATCTGGGCTCGCGCGCCGAACAGGGCGACTTCATGGTGCTTCGCTTCAATCTGGAGGAAGCACCGTCGATGACGGTCAGGATACGACTGGATGACGCTGAGGATATTCCCGCAGAAGCCGCCGCCATGCCGGAATCGCGTCAGGCCGTCTACGACGTGATGGCCTGGAATCATGTCTGGGACGGTGTCAACGACCGAGCCTACACGTGCCTGAGTCGTTTCTGGAACACAAAGAAGTTCGGCGGCTTTGGGGTCTGGCTGAACGATATTCTCTACAATGCCTGGATGTGGGGCCTGTTCGATGCCGAGGCGGCCATCGACAATCTTGACGCGGTATTCGCCTGGCAGACCGAGGCCGGGAATTTTCCGTGTCTGGTAACCGGTAACGATGCCTGGCTGGATCGCACCCAGCCGCCGATCGCATCGTGGGTCGTCTGGTCGCTGTATCGGCGCACGGGTCGGCGCGATCTGCTCGAACGTTACGTCGACGGATTGCTGCGGAATTACCGTTGGTGGTGGGAACGGCGGCGATTGGGCGATACCGGCCTGCTCTGCTTCGGCACCAGCCTCGACGCCGGCGACGGCCTTTACAAGGGCACGAAGCTGGCGGCGAAGGACGAATCGACCATGGACAATTCGCCGCTGCACGATCCGGTTCCGTTCGAGGAGGCAACGGGCAAGCTGCTGGCGGCTGACGTCGGCATGAACAGTATCGCCGCCATCGACGGCGAAGTTCTGGCATTGATGGCCGCGGAGCTCGGCAAGAATGACTTGTCGGCGGAACTGAGGGAGAGCAACAAGGCGCACAAGGCGCGCATTGCCGAGTGGCTATGGGATGAAAGCCGGGGCGTTTACGCCAACCGTATGCTGGACGGCACATTCGTGCCGTCGATTGCTCCGACATCGTTTTTCCCGTTGGCGGCGGGCGTCGCGACGGAGGACCAAACTGACCGCATGATCGGCGGGTACCTTTTGGATCCGGCAAAGTTCGGCGGCGATTACGGGCTGCCGTCGGTCACTCGCGACGATCCGGCCTACCATGACAATGTCTATTGGCGGGGGCGCATCTGGGGACCACTCAATTTCTGGACTTATATCGGTCTGCGGCGCGCCGACCGAGCAGCGGAAGCAACGGCACTTGCCGAGATGAGCTGGCGGCTCTTCGAACTGAACTGGCGTGAACGGCTTTGCGGCGAGAACTTCAATGCCGAGACAGGCGCGGTCCACGATCAACCGGATACGGATGGATTCTATGCCTGGGGCGCCCTGCTGCCAGCCCTGTCTGTGCTGGAAGAGCATGCTTGGGACGGCTGTGTCCCAGGTTCCGGGCCTTGATCCGGATCAAGGCGTAAGCTGCACGTCCATGGGACCATGAGAGGACAACCACAAGAAAGGAGTTCTCTCATGTTCAGCAAGCCGTCATTGGTCGGCCGGATCGCCATTGGCAAGATTGTCGGTCTGGCGTTCGGCCTCGCCGGCTTTGTCGCCATTCCCTATGTCTACGCTGACGCCACGTTGCTGGAACGGACCGGTATTCTTCTCTGGTATCCGACCGTTGGTGCGGTGATCGGCGTGTTTGGCGTATTCACCCGGCATCCGGTGCTCAAGCTGCCACTGCCATGGTGGATCCGCGCGCCATTGATCGGCAGCTGGATGAACTTCGTACTGACGTTTTTCGCCTATGATCTTATGCGCACATTCCTAGCCGCATTATTCGGCCCGGACGGTGCACTGCAGTCGCCGTTCTGGTTTGTGCTCGAAGGCGCCATCGTCGGCTTCATTATCGGATTCGTCGCGACGCGATGGGGCGGCGAGGGTGCCGCAGCCGCCGGCAACTAGCGCCGATCGTGTATTGCCGGAACTGCTTTCACGACCCGTGAAACCTGTTTCGATCTCGACCCTTGAGACGGTTATGGTCTGATGAATCAGGTAAGCGGTTCATCAGACCATGCGAATGTGATCTAGAACGAGACGAGATTGCGCGCTTCTGCCGCTTCTTCCTCGGTCCATTGGCGAACCGGTGTCGGCGCGGCGATCTCGGTCAGCGGCAGGAATGTGCCTTCACCCGGCTCGTCGAGAACGACTGAGCCCGCGAGGGTGCTGATTTCCACGGCGCCGTCCCAGATCTGGAAGCCGTAGTGAGGCTGGCCGACCGGCATGCCGACGGTCAGGATGCCGAACACAACGTTGGTGCCGCGGATACCGATGGTCGCGACCGGCGTGGTCAGCGAAATGTTCTGGTTGTCGGCAGCAGCGATGGCACCGGAGATAAAGCGGAAAACGCCTTCCGCGACTTCCAGTGCCTGGTTGCCCGGCTCGCCTGGACTCTGATGCACCAGTTCGTCGATCACGAACTCGGCATTGTCGCTGAGTTGCAGTGACGACGTGTCGCTGAAGCGCACGCGGAGACGGGATTCGTCGCCCGTGGTGATGACGTCACCGACATAGATAATGGATCCTGACTGCAGCGCTTCCTGCGTGCCGTCGCTGCCGGCGCGGATTGCTTCACCTCTGATTTTTTCGACGCGGCCGGCCGGTTCGGCGGCGGCCGCGGGCATCGTCGTCAGCATCGCGCCGACGATGAGAACGAGAACGAAAAAAGGTCGTATTGTGGTCATGGTTACCCCTAGGCAGATGCTTTGACAAACGTCCCCCGAGCGCCCCAAAAGACTCGCACATGCGCAAAATTATAGTAAAAAATTATATTAGGGATATTACCTAATCGAGATGGCTCGCTGCAACCCTCAGCCTCGCAGAAACCCGCTCATCCAGCGGGCGACCGTCGGTGAATCCAAATCATCGCGAATCGATTCGATCCCGGCATCTGCGATGTCTTCAGGGATGATCGTGCCGCGTCGCGACACGAGCAGTTCGCGGAAGAAATTCGGCGCAAACTCCGGATGAAACTGGAACGACATGGCTTTCGGTCCGTACTGAAAGCCGCCGTACTCGCAGAAATCCCAACCGGCGATCAGCTCTGCATCCGGTGGCGGATTGACGACCTGATCCTGATGCAGGGCCAGGACGTCGACCTTGGGCAAGGCGTTGCTCATCCAGGGTTTGGTGCTACGGATATCGTATCCGTGTAGTCCGCAACCCCAACCCTTCTTCGATTTCTCGACCTTGCCACCGTAGGCTTCCGCCATGGCCTGATGACCGAAACAGATCCCGACCATGGGACGGTCCACGGCGGCGGTGTCGCGAATGAACTGCTTGAGCGGTGGAATCCATCCATGGTCTTCGTAGACCCCGTAACGCGAGCCGGTAATCAGGTAGCCGCCGTAGGCTCGCGGGTCGGGCAGGGGTTCGCCGTCGATCAGCGAGACCGATGAAACATCGAGATCCGGGTCGGCGCTTTTCAGCAGCCGGGCGAACATATCCGGATAACTGCCGTATTTGGCTTTCAGGGTGTCGATGACGGGGCCGGTCTCGAGAACTGCAACGCGGGTCATGGCGTTTCTTTCGAATGGTGTCGGAGTGCGTGTCTATATCGCCCACGACCCGCCGTCGCAACAATATGAAGCGTAAGCTTCAATGTGATCCGTGTGATTTATTAATTAATTAATCAATTGATTATTTAAAAGCACGGTGGTTTACTCGATGAACGCTGCAACAGGCCTGCGATACTTGGCTCGGGGCACGGCGGCGAAAAAACGAATACGAGGCGTCTGAATCGCCCACCCAGACAGGCAAAGGGAGTAAATGCCGATGTCGAGTTACATTCTTTCAGACCCGAATTTCAGCGATGGCACCCGTGAAGAAGTCATCGAACAGATTGCCGGCCAGTTCCGCGACCGGGATGGCGTGAAGCTGATCGGCTACGAGCCGGACGCCGATTTCGACCGATTGCCGATCGAAGTGCTGGGACGCCCAGAGGCTATGCGCGACGCCTTGCTCGATGCGGCAGGCAAGGCTTACGCGTTAATCGATATGGAGAATCAACACGGTCGTCATCCTCGTATCGGCGCCGTCGATACGATCGAGATCTATCCGGCCAAAGGCATCACCATCGAGGAGTGCCGGGACTTCGCCGAAGAACTGGGCCAGGAGATCTTCAAGCGGTACGACGTGCCGATCTACTATACCGGCAAGAATGCGCGTAAGCCGGAACACGAAGGGCTGACCGTTATTCGCAAGGGCAACTACGAGGGCCTCAAGGAAGCAGTGCTGACGGATACCGACCGGGCACCGGATATCGGTCCCGCCAAGTTGCACCCGACGGCCGGTGCCACGATCGTCGGCGCGCTGGAGCAACACGACGCCTACTTTAACGTGGTGCTCGATACGACGGATCTCGAAATCGCCAAAAAGCTGGCGCGCCAGGTGCGCGGCAAGCACGGCGGGTTCGCCAATATTCAGGGTGTCATCGGGCTGCCGCAGATACATCGCAGAACCGGCGAGAAGTGCACGGTGGTTTCATGTGAAATAACGAATCCGCTGGATACGCCGCTGCATCAGGTTTTCAACCTGCTTCGTGACGAGGCCCGCCGGTACGGCGTCAACGTTCTCGCCGGTCAGGTATGCGGCACGATCGGTGCTGAGGTTCTGGTTCAGACTGCCGAGTGGTACCTGCAACTCGAGGCCATCAACGGTCCCTGGGATTACAAGACCCAGATTCTTGAAAACCATCTACTCGAACTCGAAGGTTAGGGGGCGGGATCATGCTGGCAGATCTCTCGATCGACGCCTTTAATCGCGAGCTTGGATCGAACTCGCCCGCGCCGGGCGGCGGCAGTGTCGCCGCCTTGTCCGGCGCGCTCGGTGCACAGCTCGTCGCCATGGTCTGCAACCTCAGCATCGGCAAGAAAGGCTATGAAGAGCACACGTCAGAGCTTAACGAGGTGCTTGGTGAGGCCGAGTCCTTGGCGGCGAGCCTTCAACAACGCATCGATCTCGATACCGAGGCGTTTAACGGCGTCATGGCCGCGTTCAAGATGCCGAAGGAATCCGAAGAAGAGATTGCCGCGCGCCGAGCGGCAATTCAGGCCGGATACAAGGAGGCCGTTCAGTCGCCTCTCGGGATCGCTAACGAATGCCTGGCGGTCATGAAATTGACCGAGCGGCTGCCTGGAAAGTCCAACGCCAATGCGTTAAGCGATCTCGGCGTGGCCTCTCAACAGGCCTATGCGGGGCTTGAAGGCGCTGTGATGAACGTCCGAATCAATCTGCCGTCGATCAAGGACGAGAGCTTTATCCGGGGGACCGCGGCAACCGTCGAGGGCTTGTTGGCCGACGGCGCCTCGTCGCGGGATGCCGTCTACGCGTATGTTTGCGACGCCATCGGCTCGTGAGCGGAGATATGGCTAAGAGTGCAGCCCGCCGGCAAGAACCGCGCCTTGGACGCCGTGCAGCCGATCGCCCTGCGCCGAGTGCCCGGGAACTGGCCAAGATCGCCCTCGGTCTGTTTGCCGAGCGTCACTACGCGCTCGTCACGATCCGCGACATCAGCCGGGCGGCGAACGTCAACAGCGCCATGATTTACTATCACTTCGCCGACAAGAAGGCGCTGTTCCGGGCCGCAATCGAGAACGCCATCGACGAGGCCTTCGAAATGTTCGAGGCACACAGAGCCGATGAGCAGCACGCCAACCCGGCGGATGCGATCAGCGATTGGCTCGATGTGCACATCGCCCTGGCGCCGCAGCTTCGCTCCGTGGTCAAAATCAGCCTCGATTGCAGGGGCGTCATCGGCAACATTCCGGAAGCGCATGAGCCGATCAAACGGTTCTATCGCCACGAGGACGAAATCCTGCAGCGAAGCATTCGCGACGGCATCGATCAGGGCGTTTTCCGCGCGGTGGATCCGGCCGCCGTCGCCACCATGATCTCGACGATGCTCGACGGCGTTATGGCGCGGTCCAACATTCTCGGCGACTTCGACATGGTCGGCACGGTCGAGGAGATTCGCCAGGCTTTGTGGTGCCATCTCGGTTTTCAGCCAACCGCGAAAACGTAACCGCATTTCGAAGTGCCCCGGAGACAGCACCATGACGTCCATCATCCTGCTTGCAACTGCGACGTTCCTTTATGCCGGCTACAACGTGTTCGTCAAAGCCTCTGGCAACGCGGTGCCCGAATCGGCGGAAACCATCGTATTGGCGACGGTGACCTTGCAGCTTTCGGCGCTGACGACCTCGGGAATCTTTGCCGCCGTCTTGTGGAACCGTGGGGTCGAGAACTTCTCCCTCAGCACGCCGACATTTGCTTGGGCGATCCTGGCGGGGCTCTGCATCGGTGGCGCCGAGATCGCCTACTTTTACCTGTTCGGCGGGCTCGACGGCCGCGAACAGATGTCCGCGAGCATCGCCATACCGGTTATCGTCGCCGGAACGATCGTAATCGCGCTATTTGCCTCTGCGGTGTTCTTCGGTGAGACAATCGCCTGGCAACAAGTCGTTGGCGCCTTGTTGATCGCGGCGGGCATTGCCGTGTTGTTCCATGGCAAGACAACGGCCGGCGTAAGCCACTGAACAGCGGGCCTCCCGCCGGCCCAAAGTGTTGATACTCGGCATGCTTGGGCCTATCGTCACTCCTCGACGGCAGTCCCTCGAACGGAGCGCGATGTGGAACTGGATCTGACGTTTGGCGGTGTATTGTTGCTGGGCCTGTTCATCGGCCTTCAACATGCGCTTGAGCCCGACCATGTGGCGGCGGTGTCTTCGCTCGCCAGCGGCAAGCGTTCGCGGCGGTCGATTCTACGACATGGCGTTGCCTGGGGTATCGGTCATGCGGCGACGTTGATCGCCGTTGCCGGAACGGCCGTCGTGTTCGGTTTCGTTATCGGCGACGGCCTTGCCGCATGGCTCGAGTTCGCAGTCGGTGTGATGCTCGTGCTGTTGGGCGGTCAGGTCATGCACCGCCTGATCCGCGAGCGCATCCATTTTCACGTCCACCGGCACGGTGACGGAACGGTTCATCTCCATGCCCACTCGCACAAGGGTGACCCCGTCCCGCACGACGCAGAGCGCCACGATCACGATCATCCGGAGACGCTGCCACTGCGCTCGCTCGCCGTCGGGTTGATGCATGGCATGGCCGGTTCGGCGGCGCTCGTCGTGTTGACCGTTGCAACGGCGGATAGCGCCTGGACGGGATTGCTCTATGTCGCCGTCTTCGGGGTCGGCTCCGTTGCCGGCATGGCGGCGCTTTCGACCGTGATCGCCGTGCCGCTCGGCTGGACCGGGCGGCGGCTCACCCGGCTCAATACCCTCCTGCAGGGCGGCATCGGCGCCGCGACAGCGGCTCTCGGCCTGTTTGTCATGTATCAGACGCAGGTTGCCGGCTGGCTCGCCTGACAGCCTCACCCAACGACCGGGATTCTCGACCAAGTCGCAACGCTCACGCCAGGCTTTGAATGCGTTACCTCGTCGCTTGGCGAGGCATGCTTTCCGGGCTTTGACTAAACGAAGCTCTGCTTCAGCAGGAACTGGTTCTTGAAGTTCTTGAGCGCCGTCATGGTCTCGACGGACGCAATGTCGCTCTGACCGTGGACGTGCGTGTCGAGAAACCGGGTGAGATCGTCGCGCTCCTCGCCGACCACTTCGACCAGCATGTCGTACCGTCCGCCGATCCACAGCATGTAAACCACCTCCGGCAATGCCGAGAGGCGCTCGGCGACGGCAGCTGGTGTCGCGCCCGGTGCGACCTTGATGCCGAGGATCGCATCCGTCCGGTATTCGACGGCGCGCGGATCGGCCAGGGCGATAATCTTCAGGTGACCGCTTTGCTTCATGTTGTTCACCCGATTGCGGATGGTGCCTTCGGAGACATCGAGCGCGGCGGCGATTTCCGCGAACGGCTTGCGGCCATCGTCCTGCAGCATGCGGATGATCTCGCGGTTGAGCGAATCGGCGGGCGATGCAATGCCCTCGCCCCGTGTCCGCGCAACGCCGATGTCCGGCACCCGTTCTGCTGTGTTCGACATTATTTTGCCCGTGACTAAATTTACGAATTGCGTAAATGATAATTATTTTGATACGATTTCGTCAATTATATAACGTAATATTACGATTTGAATAATTTTATTATCGTATCCAAGAGCGAAATCGGAAATACGTCCATGGAAGAGTCAATGGTTTCGAACTTCGACCCCAGCCGTTTTACCGGCTACGCCCAGTCGGACCCGCCGGGATTCGATGAACAACTGGCCCGTACCGGTCCCGGTACGTCGTGTGGCGAGGTGTTTCGGCGATACTGGCATCCGGTCGCGATGACATCCGAGGTTTCCGACATACCGCTGGAAGTTCGCGTTTTGGGCGAAAACCTCATCCTGTTCCAAACGACCGAGGGCGCATACGGCCTCGTTCACAAGCAGTGCCCGCACCGTCGCGCTTCGCTGGTGTTCGGCAAATGCGAGGCACGGGGTATCCGGTGCTGTTATCATGGCTGGCTGTTCGCACCCGATGGCGAGGTGTTGGAGACGCCCGGCGAGGAACCGGATTCGGAGCCGGCGGCGTTGGTTCGCGCGCGAACCCGGCTCGGTGCCTATCCGGTCCATGAGTTCAACGGTCTGGTCTTCGCCTACATGGGACCGCCGGCGGAGATGCCACCGTTTCCCGAATACGATGCGTTCTCGGTTCCCGGCATCGAGATCCGGCCTTACCGGATCGATTACGACTGCAACTGGCTGCAGGTTCTCGATGCGATCATGGATCCGGTGCATACCTCGTTTCTGCATTCGACGATCTCGGGTGCACAGTTCTCCGAAGGCCTCGGCGAGGTTGGCGTGCTCGAATTCTACGAACGCGGTCTGCAGTACCTCGGCAACAATATCCGACGTGTCGGCGATAACGTCTGGTGCCGGGTCAACGAACTGGTGCTGCCCAACTTTACGCAGGCCGGTGCGGCCTTCGCCACCGACGGCACCCGGTCGCGGTATTTCGGGCGCAGCGCTTTTACCCGCTGGGTCGTGCCGGTCGACGATACCCATTCGGTTGCGCTGGCGTGGGGCAATTTCGGCGATCGTGCCGATCCGCCAGAATACAACACCAAGGAAGGTTGTGAACTGATCGAGCAGGGCGAAGTTGTCGACCGCACGTGGGAAGAGCGCCGTGCCCGGCCGGCGGATGCAGAGGCGGTCGAGGGTATGGGCCCGATCAGTGCGCATAAAGGCGAAAACCTGATGCCGTCTGACCGCGGCGTGTCGCTGTACAGACGGGGGATTCGCCGTCTGATCCGCGATCTCGAATCCGGCCGGCCGATACCGCGGCCGGAGCAAGTGCCGGGTGAAGCGGTCCGCACATACGGTCAGGATACGGTTTTGACGCTACCGGCCCAAACCAACGATGACCGAGCGTATCTGAAGTCCGTTGGCCGGGCGGTCATGGATCTGCAGTTCGCGGCCGAGAGCCGCTCGCTCGACGTTCGCGACCGCATCGTCATTGAGCAGCTGCAGCGGTTGGAACAGGACGGTATCGGGGTCCCGGCATGACGACGGATAAGATCCGCCTTCACGTTAAGAACAACCGGTGGGCGCCAGGCTCGTTTCCGAACACGCCGGAAGGCGAGGCGGTGTTTACCATCACAGACGAGAGATTTGCCACTGGCATTGCGGCATTTCCCGATCTCGTCGAGCGGGTCGAGACCGTGATCGATTGGGATATCGATAATTTCGCGACCTCAATGGCGACGGCCGAGGTGTTGCTGACGTGGGATTTGCCGACTGAAGATTTTGCCCATGTCGCGCCACATGTGAAATGGATTCATTGCATTGGCGCCGGGGTCGAGCATCTGCTGCCACTCGATTGGTTGCCGGATGGCGTGGTCCTGACCAACAACAAGGGTGTCCATGCGGACAAAGCCGGCGAGTACGGGTTGATGGCGGCGCTGATGCTGCACAACCGAATGCCCGCCGTTCTCACTCATCAGCGTGAGCGACACTACGAATCACTCTACGGGACGCCGATCGCGGGACGAACAGTTGTCATTGTCGGCACCGGCAGTCTCGGTGGAGCGACAGCCAGAAAACTGGCGCCTCTTGGGCCCCGAATCATCGGTGTCAATCGGCGCGGCGGCGCGGTCGAGGGCTGTAGCGAGGTCGTCGCCTTCGACCGCCTTGACGATGTTCTGCCCGAGGCCGACATCGTTTTTCTGGCCGTGCCGGAAACGCCCGAGACTCGGGGGTTGATCGATGCGCGGCGTCTCGATCTTTTGAAACCGGGTGCCGGCATTGCCAATGTCGGCCGGGAATCGGCGATGGACTACGATGCGCTTTGCGACCGGCTGGAGGACGGCCGGCTCGGCGGCGCCGTGCTCGACGTTTTTACGCCGGAGCCAATAGAGGCGGACTCGCGGTTATGGACAACGCGCAATCTGGTGATCACGCCGCATATCTCGGCCGATGACGGCGACAGCTACATCGCGCTGACGCTCGATCTGTTCTTCCGCAACCTCACGCGTTATGTCGCGCGCGAGCCGTTGATCAACGTGGTCGATCGCCAACTCGGATACTAATTGAACATCCGATCGAAGAAGCGAAGCGTGCCGAGCCACGAGTCGCCATCCGCCTTGGCGTCGTACGCCAGCGGCAGGTCGAACTTCGCGCCGACTGCATCGGCGCCCGGGTTGGTGAAACTGTGCAGCACGCCGGGGTAGGAAACGACCTCGTAATCGGCGCCGAGCTTATCCATCTCGGCTTTGAATGCCTCGACCGAGTCGACAGGAACGAACGGGTCGTCCGCACCCGTATAGGCTTGGATTTTCGTCTCCAGCGGTGTCTCGCCAGGCTCGACCATGGGCGTCAGGTTGCCGTGATAGCTGACCACGCCGTCGAGACCGATGCCGGCGCGCGCCATGTTCAGCACCACCGCACCGCCGAAGCAGTAACCGATTGCGGCGGTTTGTTGCGGGTCGACCGACCAGTGCGTGCGCAAGATGGTCAACGCGGCCTCGAACCGGCCGAGTAGGCGTTCCGACGTTTCGATCGATTCCATCATGAATGCCTTGGCGTCGTTCGGATGATCGGCGAGTTTGCCGGTGCCGTACATGTCGAGAGCGAAGGCCGTGTAGCCGTTGGCCGCCAGCAAATCGGCACGGCGGCGGGCATAGTCGTTGTGGCCCCACCATTCGTGCACGACGATAATACCCGGGCGTTCGCCGACGATGTCGTCGTCCCAGGCGATGTAGCCGGTGAACGCCTGCCCATCGACGGAATAATTAATAATCTCGCTTTCGACCGTCACCGCCGAAGCATTGGGCGAGAACAAACCGATGGAAATGGCGAACGTCGCTACAAACAGAATGCGGATCATGATGTCCTCCCTGACTGGTCCCGGGCCAGCCTAGAGCATGGGGATATTCTGCGCTGGCTTCAAGGTTGCGCGCTCAGCGCCAGGGACGCCGGCTGTCGCGCTCGTCGCCGTCGGGGCGCGCCCCCCACGGACCGCGTTTGGCGAGGCGAATGCCCGAGGGCGCTTCCGCCCGTGCCTGTTGCGCCACCCGGGCGGGGGTCGGTCGTCCAATGAGCCCATCGAACAGGACGACATCCTTGTGCTTGAAGAACGGGATCAGCAGCGCGCCGGCAACGGCGCCGCCGATATGCGCCCACCAGGCGATTCCGCCGCCGCTCCCCATGGCAACGTTGACGAACTGCAGCCCGACCCAGCCGCCGAGTACCAGCCATGCGGGCAGTGCCACGATCCAGTAGGAGACAAGAACATGTATGCTGGCTTTCGGATGCAGGACGAGATAGGCGCCGATCACGCCGGAGATTGCACCGGACGCGCCAACCATCGGCGTCGTCGACGACGGATCGACGATCATGTGGGCGAACGCTGCCGCGATGCCGCAGACCAGGTAGAATACGGCGTAGCGAACATGGCCCATGGCGTCCTCGATGTTGTCGCCGAGAACCCAGAGAAACACCATGTTGCCGATCAGATGCATCCAGCCGCCATGCAGAAACATGCTGGTGACAACCGAGAGGTAGGGTGGAACGACGGCAATGTCGGGCGGTAATTGGCGTTCGCCGAACACCACAGACGGGATTGCCCCAAATGCATAAACGAAAGCCTGTGCGTCGCGGCCGGTCAGGCCGACCTGCCATAGAAAAACGAGGACGCAGATGGCGATGAACGCGACGGTCACGAACTGAAACGGGATCCGGTGGGTCGGGTTGCTGTCGTAGAGCGGGATGAACATGATCCGCAAGCGTATCCGCGGCATGCCTGCCGTCCAAGCATGATCGCGGATCGGGGCCGCTGACGGGCTCGCGGAAACGTGTATCAATAGACACTTGATCGTCGATTCGGGTCGTGCGATTCTCCGAAAGCGGGAAGATTGAGGGATTTCCGCATTGAACGGGGGCAATCTTCATGTTGAAACGGTTTTTGGCCACAGCCGCAACGGTCGCTGTCATGAGCAGCACGGCCTATGCAGCCGAGATTTGTCAGAGAGAGGGCAACCTGACGGCCTACTTCGTCCGTCAGCTGCAGACCGATCTCATGGTCGCGTCCCTGAGCTGCGATGCCAAAGACCAGTACAACGCCTTCGTGACCCGCTTTAACGAGGTGCTGATTGCCAACGGCCAGACGCTGAAGGCAACGTTCAACAAGCGCTTCGGCAGCGAGGCGACCGATGAGTTGAACGACTACGTCACCATGCTCGCCAACCTGTCGTCGATCGACAGTCTGTCCGCCGGCGCCAAGTATTGCGTCGAGCAGAAACAGGCGTTTGCACGCGTTCTGGCCGTCAGCCCCGGCGGCCTCGAAAGTTTTGCCCTCAAGTGGTGGAAAGACTCGCGCGAATTGCCGGAGACCGATTGCCGCGTCGTCGCCGATCTCTCGAGTTTGAAGATCGCCGCTCAGTAAAACGCTTCGGCAGCCCCTTACGGAAAGACGATCTCGACCCGGCGGTTCTGCGGCTCGCGAACGCCGTCCCCGGTCGCGACCAGCGGCTCGCGCTCGCCCTTCCATTCGACACCGATCGCATCGCGGGATACGCCGAGACGCGCGAACTCGGCCATAACGGCTTCGGCGCGGCGTTTCGACAGACCGATATTGTACTGATCGGTACCTGAGCGGTCGGCGTGGCCCGTGACGTCGATGCGGCTGATGCCGCCGTTCTGCGCGTACTGCGCCGCACTGGCAATGATATCGCGCGCTTCAGGCGTCAGGGACGCATCGTCCCAGTCGAAGAACACGAGGAAAGCGCGCGGAATCTGCACCGGTTCGGGTTCGGGCTCCGGTTCCGGCTCGATCACCTGGACAACGGGCTCCGGCTCTGGTTCCGGCTCGGCCATCGGCTTCGGCGGTGTGGCGAAGTCGTAACGCAAGCTGAACATCAATGTGTGACTGTCGTATTCCGTGTCGAGATCGGTGCCCGAGTCGGTCCTGACGTCGACGATCGGCGCCACGAGATAACGGTAGTCGAGTCCAAAGGACCACTGCTCGTCGTATTGGTAGAGAACGCCCGCAATGCCCTGGGCGCTAAACACGACGTCGGTGTCATCGACGCGCGATCCGGCGATCGGACTCTGACCGTCGGCATCGATCAAAGAACCGCCGACACCGAGGCCGAGGAATGGCGTGAACAGACTGTCGTTGGAGAAATCGTAATAAAGATTCGTCATCAGGCTGGTGACGTTCGCGTCGCCCGTTCCCGATGCGCCACCAATGGAGTCGATGTCGTTCCAACGTTGCGATAGCTCGATTTCGCTGCGGAGCGGGCTCGCATAGTCGAAACCGAGTGCGATTCGCGCGGCGGGGCCCGAGTCGAACTCCGCTTCGGTGTCAACGCCGGTGCCGTCGATGTCCGAGTCGCCGGCGATATTGAGACCGCCACCGAAGGTAATATAGGTCACCGGTTCCTCGGCCAGGGCAGGAGCGGTGGCGAAGGCGGCAAGCACCGCGGCAACGGCAATTTTGCGGGCCTGGAATTTAGCGACCATCGACAGAATTCTCCTTCGCGGATCAAAATGAACAAGCATAGTAGGTTGATAACCCTGCAAATGCTGCGCTGCAACTATATACTTTCATAGCGCGTCGGCACCATGAGCCGCCGGTTCTAGGTACGCGTTGTGACGAAATTATGGCAGAATCTCAATCTGTTCGGGGTGTGTCACATCGATCATCGGTCCGTTGAAATCCTTTAACCAGCCCCGGGCGCGAACCTGTCGGCCTTCGTAGGATGCCGGCTCGATCCCGTCGGTTTCGAACAGATCTAACGCGCTCCGCCGTGCCCGCAGCGTGAAATCGGTCCGCCAGTCGTCGCCGAAGTTCAGATAGAGCGTGCCATTGACCACGTTTGCGGCCTTGACCGTCCCCTCGGCTACCTCGAAGCGGCCAATCAGGTCCGGCAACTCGTCCGGCGACCGAATCCGGTAATTGGCATGCGACCAGATGCCGGCACGGCGACGGCGGGCATCCTGCTCACGTGCCAGCATATCAGCGACCAGGGCGCGATTGTCGGGAAAGCTGTATACCCGCGCCCAACCGTCTTCGAGCAGCCGGCCCTGAACCCACGTGCCGTCATCGAGACGCAAATGCGCCAGGTGTCGGCCATGACGGTCGGCACGGCGATCGCCATAGTAAAGTTGAACGGTTTGGCCGGTGACGATCCGTTCGAGTGCGATCTTGGCAGTATCAGACATCGGCCATGACGTGAAACCTTCCCGGCCGAGCGCGAGTTTGGGGGCCTGGATGCCGACGAGCCGGACTTCCGTCATGCCGTCGAGGGCGGGATCGATGACGACGGTGTCGCCATCGATCACGGATACGACTTTAGCCTCGCCGCCGAGGGAAAGTTGCTGCCAGATCGCATCGTCAGCGTGCGCCGGCAGGGCGACCAGCAGCAGTGCCGTCAAATACCGGATCATGTGAACCCGAGATCGCGTCGGACATCATCGGCGTTGACGCCGGCAGCGCGCATGCTGCGCAGCGTCGCGGCCTTGTCCCGTTTGGCGAAGCGTTTGCCGTCGCTGTCCGTCAGCAGCTCGTGGTGATGATAGTCGGGCGTGTCGAGTTCGAGCAGCGCCTGCAGGAGGCGGTGGACATGGCTCGCTTCGAACAGATCTTCTCCGCGTGTTACCAGCGTCACGCCCTGCAGTGCATCGTCGACTGTCACGGCAAGATGATAGCTCGTCGGCGCATCCTTCCGCGCCAGCACAACGTCGCCGAAAATTGCGGGGCTGGCCGCCTGCTCGCCGCGCTCGCGGTCGTGCCATGTGAGAGGGCCGGCATCGTCGACGGCGGCGGTCATATCGAGACGCATCGCGTACGCCGCACCACTGACGATCCGCTCGTTCCGCTCGGTCGGTGAGAGCGACCGGCAGATGCCTGGATAGACCGGCCCGTCTGGGCCGGCCGGAATCTCGTGCGGAGCATGACCGGCTGCCTCGATCTCGCGGCGGATGTCGGCACGGGTACAGAAACAGGGATAGAGCAGGTTCCGTCCGTCGAGTCGTTCAAGGGCGGCGGCGTAATCCGCCATGTGCTCCGATTGGCGGCGCGCCGGCGTTTCCCACTGGATGCCGAGCCATGCGAGATCTTCGAAGATGGCGTCTTCGAAGGCCGGGCGGCAGCGGCCCGCATCGATATCCTCGATGCGTACCAGAAAATGCCCATCGGAGGCCTCAGCCTGCTGTGCGGCGAACAGGGCCGAGTAGGCATGGCCAAGATGCAGATAGCCCGTCGGGCTCGGCGCGAAGCGGGTGACGGTATCGGCAGTCATGGTCCCAGCGATAACACGAATGTCCGCCAGGGCCTATGCCATGACGTCGCTTCAGGCCGCCAGAGTGCCGCGCACGGGATAATCCTTTTCGGTCGCCATCTTGAGGCCCATCAGCATGGTCTCCGGATCCGGGCGCGCGAACGGCGCGTTCGATACGTCGACGATCTGGATATGGCCCTCGGGCGTCAGCAGGAACGTACCCGGCTCGGCGAATGGGCGGTCGGTTTCCTCCTTCGAGCGCGGCTCGGATATGTAGAGGCCGAGGGTTTTCATCTGGTCGACCGAGAGGTCGTAGGCGATGGAAAGACCGATATCGAGCTCGTCCTTGAGCGCCTGAGCCTTGGTTTCCGGGTCGGCCGATACCGTGACGATTTCGCAGCCGAGGCCGGCAAACTCACCGGCAAGGCCATCGAGCTTGGTCAGGAACGTTTTGCAGAGCGGGCAGTGCAGACCGCGGTAGATGATGATCAGTTGCCACGCGTCGCGAGTACCGCCGAGCGTAACGTCGCCGCCGCCGAGAAGCGGCAGAGTCGTGGTCGGGAATGCGGCGCCGGCGGATAATGCATTTGGCATGAGTGTCTCCCCAAACTTGTTGCGATCGATACCGAGGAGGTAATAGGCCGTGGTGCACGCCGCAACCGGCTCGCAATGACAATTCGTTGATCGCGCTTGTCATCGAAGTTTCATGTCAGGGGCGATTGTCAATGTTAAACAATATGTTGTATATTTTGACGCGCTGGGACCCACCATTCAGGGGTGTTTCGGGATCATGCAGACACCAAGAGTGTTTCGACCATGACGGCCGCGACAGTGGAAAGCTGTCCGGCCCTGGTGCTGAACGCCGATTTCAGGCCCCTCAGCTACTTTCCGCTGTCACTCTGGTCATGGCAGGACACCGTCAAGGCGGTGTTCATGTCCCGCGTCAATGTCGTTTCCGAATACGACCGCACGGTGACCTCGCCGAGCCTCGAGATGCAGCTTCCCAGCGTCATCTCGCTGAAGGAATACGTGCCGATGTCACGGCGGCCCGCATTCACCCGTTTTAACGTCTTTTTGCGCGACAGCTTCTCATGCCAGTACTGCGGTGTCGGCTTCCGTGCCGAAAGCCTGACGTTCGATCATGTGGTGCCGAGAGCAAAGGGCGGGAGGACATTGTGGAACAACGTGGTGACTGCGTGCGAGCCGTGCAATCTGCGAAAGGGGCATCGAATGCCACGCGAATGCGGCATGCAGCCGTTCCGCAAACCGCACCAGCCGAGCAATCATGAATTGCAGGCCAATGGCCGTTCGTTTCCGCCGAATTATCTGCATGAGAGCTGGCGGGATTTTCTCTATTGGGATGCAGAGCTGGATAGCGAATAGCTGCGGCGACCGGGTTGACCGACGATGCTGCGCTCGCCAGACTTGCCATTATTAAAAAGCGATAAAAGGCGTTCATCGCGCATTGGCGCGACGGATGATGCAAGGGGAGTGACACTGTGAAATTCGAGAAGGGCAAGAAGTATACCGCCGACGCCAAGAAGCAGCTTCAGGATCTCAACAAACGGATCAGCAAGATCAAGGGCGATCAGAAGGGCAAACCCGATGGAAAGCCGATTTACACGTCCAAGGACTCCGATACCGATTGGAATACCGTCGTCAGCGAACTGCAAAAACGGGCAAAAGAAGTCGGCGCCTACGTCGAGGAACTGGGGGCGGAGCTTCGTGCTATCGAGGTCAAGGACATCGGCGACCGGATTGACAAGGCCAAGACCACAAGCGAAAAGCGCGCCCGCGAACTCCGCGATGCCGGTGAAAAACGCCTGAATGAAGTTCAGACCCGTGTCGAATCTGGCATATGGGATATTCGCGCTGCGCTTCAACGCGCGTCCGAGGGGATCGAGCCGCTTTTGCAACTGGGCGATGAGCAGAAGAAGAAGGCCAAGTACTTCCTGCAGCACGGCAAGGACGGTCGCTGGGCACTGATCAAGGAGGGCGCCAAGTCGCCGACCATGCATTTCGCGAACAAGAGCGAAGGTGTCGCCAAATGCCGCGAGTACGTTCGCAACCGGCATCCGTCGGTCCTCGTCATTCGCCGTGCCGACGGCACGTTCCAGCACGTCCACAAGTACCGCTGAACACGACGTTGACCGCGAGGCGCAGTCGCTTAACCCGTGAATGGTATCTCGGGAAGACCGCGAATTCCGGTATCGACGGCAAACAGACCGCCGGAGAGCGGCGCTTCGGCGATGTCGCGCGCGCTCATGTCCAGCTTTGCCGAGGTGATGTACAGGCGGTCGAGATCCGGACCGCCGAAGGCGAGGCTGGTGACGTTAGGTACCGGTAGATCGATCGTGCGGTCGATTTGGCCCGCCGGATCGTATCGGGTGATGCGCCAGCCGTTCCAATGGGCGCTCCAGACGAAACCTTCCGCATCGACGGTGAGCCCGTCCGGAGCGCCGTCCGCTTCGTCGACCGACGCAAACAGACGGCGGTTTTCAGGCGTACCTGACTCAATATCGTAATCGAAGGCGTAAATGGCGCCGTAACCTGTGTCCGTGAAATACATGATCCGGTTATCCGGACTCCAGCCCAGCCCGTTGCCGACGATCACGTCGGATAAGACCGTGTGGACCGGCTCGGTGCCCGAGAGGCAATAGAGTGATCCGAGCGGTTGGGTTTCTTCGCGGTCGGTGCTGGCCGTCCAGAAGCGGCCCCGGCGATCGCACTTTCCGTCGTTCAGTCGAACCCCAGGATTTCCGACTTCGGGATCGGCGAAGATGTCGACTTTGGTCAGATCCTGGCTCAGATAGGCGAGGCCGGCATCGAGCGCCGCTAAGAAGCCGCCTTTGGCGCGGTGCACGATACAACCAATTTCGTGGTCGAGACTGAAAACCGTTCGTTTGCCGGATTGCGGTACAAGCCGGAAGACCTTTCTACCCTCTATGTCGACCCAGTAGAGCGCCGCTTCCTCGGGGCACCACAACGGCGCCTCGCCGAGAATGGCTTCGGCCGGCCATATGCATTCCACGTCGGGCACTCGCGCTCCTCCAGCAGTCCGGTCCGGCGCTACCGCTTGTCACCGCGACGCAGCAGCACTTGGGCGGCGACGAGCATAATGAGCGATACGGCGAGGACCATTGTGCCGATCGCGTTGATTTCGGGCGTCACCCCGCGGCGGATCGACGAGAAAACATAGATCGGCAACGTCGTTTCCGATCCGGCGACGAAGAATGCGATGATGAAATCGTCGAAACTGAACGTGAAACTGAGCAGGAACCCGGCAAGGATGCCGGGAAACAATTGCGGTAGCGTCACCTGCCGGAACGTTCCCCATGGCGTTGCGTAGAGGTCCGCCGATGCTTCGATCAGCGCCCGGTCCATACCGGCAATCCGTGCCCGAACAATCACGATGACGAGCGACATCGTAAACAAGGTATGCGCGGCAATCAGCGATCCGTAGCCGAGGTTGAGGCGCGGCGCCTTGTCGCCCTCGGGCCAGAGAGATTCGAGCAGCGGGTTGAGCACGTCGAACACCGTCACCAGGGCGATCAGCGTCGCGATGCCGATAACAATGCCGGGAATCATGATCGAGACATAGATCATCCCGTCGTAGAAGGCGCGCAGGCGGCCGGTGATACGCTGCAGGGCAAGGGCCGCCATGGTTCCGAACGTGCTGGCGAAGACCGCGGTGCAGAATGCGACCGTCAGGCTTGTGAACAGTGCTTCCATGACAAACGGGTTGTCGAGCGCCTTGCCGTACCATTTGACGGAGAACCCCTGAAAGTCGCTCGCGTGACGGCCGGCGTTGAAGCTGAACAGCACGATGATGCCGATCGGGATGTAGAGGAAGAGATAGACGGCGGATGCATACAATTGCATGACCGTTCCCTACAGCAGAGAGATATCGTCGCGTTGCGCGGCGGCGCGCATCATCAGACGCATGTAAATGGAGACCACGACCAGCATGACAACGACCAGTGTCGTTGCCACGGCCGAACCGTACGCCCAGTTTCGCGACTGAAGGAAGAGATCGACCAGCGCGTTACCGACGAAGAAAACCTTGCCGCCGCCGAGCAGGGCGGGAATCAGGAACTCGCCCATCAGCAGGATGAAGACCAGCATGCAGCCCGTCGCAACGCCTGGAAGGGACAACGGCAGGGTTATCTGCAGAAAGGTGCGAAACGGCGTCGAGCCGAGATCGTCGGAAGCTTCGAGCAGGCGCTTGTCGAGTTTCTCCAGACTGACGTAAATGGGAAACACCATGAGCGGCAGATAGCCGTAGATGATGCCGACCAACACGGAGAACGGCGTGTTCATCATACGGATGTCGCCAAAACCCATGAGTTCAAGGAGATGCGGGATTCCGCGCCCGCCAAGAATGAAAATCCAGGCGTAGGTACGAATGAGAATGCTGGTCCAGAACGGGACGATAACCAGGATCAGCAGTATGGTTCTGTATCTCGGATCAACCCTGACCGCGAGAAAGTAGGCCAGCGGATAGGCCACGAGCAGCGCGGCGATCGTACCGAGCGGCGCCAGCATCAGGGTGTTCTGGAATGCAGTAAACCGCGCAGGAAGATTGGCGTATTGATCGAGCGTGAGCGCCGGCACGTAACCGCCGGCCGCACCGCGCTCACCGAAACTGAAGATGAGAACGACGAGCAGGGGAAGCACGAGCATGACGGCGAACCATAGGCTTGCCGGCATCAACATCAGTCTGTTGAGCCAACGATCCGACAGCTTCTCCGACACGGCGGTGCTCCCCCTAACTCGTCTGCAGACGGCGCGTCAGGCCGACTTGAAACGGGCCAGGAGCTCAGCCCGGTTCGGGTCGGTCAGGGTGGCCGCCGCACCGAACTCAAGGGCGTTCATGAGTTCCTGAGCGGGATAAAGGATCGGATCCTCGAGCAGTTCTTTCGGCAGCATGTCGTTGGTTCGACTGTCGGCTACCGGATAACCGTGCGCGAGAACCTCCTTCGCATTGACTGCCGGATCGAGCATGAAATCGATCAGCGCATACCCCGCATCGCGATGCGGTGCGCCGTGCGGCACGGCATAGTAGTCGCTCCAGATTTCACCACCTTCCTTGCCCAGTACGTAGGCCATTTCAGGAATGTCGGTGTTGAGCTGCTTGCCGTCGCCGGTCCAGCACATCGACATCCAGGCGTCGCCGTTGCGAAGCGGCGGCTGATAATCGCTGTTGATCGCATAGAGATGCGGTTTCGCATCGATCAACAACTTCTCGGCGTCCGCCAACTCGTTCGGCTTCACGGAATTGAATGAGTAGCCGAAGTAGACCAGCGCGTTACCGATGGTCGTGAGCTGATAGTCGTGAACCATCGTGCGGCCGGAGAAGCTGTCGCGGGTCTCGTCCCAGAACTCCTTCCAGGTGGTGAACGCCTTGCCGCCGCTGTGCTTGGTGTTCATCACGAAGCCGGTCGTGCCCCAGTTCTTCGGAACGGCGTAGAGCTTCCCGCCGACCGAACCCGCATCGGAAAACCGCGGATCAAAGGCACTCGCGTCATAGTTCGGCAGTTTGGCGAGGTCGAGCGGTTCGATGAGGTCTTCGCCGACATAGGTGGTAATCGTGTAGTTTGTCGGCACGAAGACATCCCAACCGCTGCCACCGGCCTGCAACTTGGCCAGCATTTCCTCGTTCGATCCGAAGACGTTGACCTGCACATGCGCCCCCGTCATTTCGGTAAAGGCTTCGAAGTTGGCCGGATCGTGGTAGTTCGGCCAGGTCGCCAGCACGACGCGGTCGCCAATGTCGCCCGCCGCCAGCGCCTTGCGGGGCCTGAGACCCGGCACAGCGGCGCCCATCACCGCGATCGCGGTGCCGAGACCGGTTACGCCGAGGAAGTGTCGCCGTGAAACGGATCCCCGTTGATATCGCCTTAGCTCTTCGACAAAGGCCTTCCTGGTTATTGGCATGTTGTCCTTGTAGTCCTTGCTCATGTCGCGATTCCTCCAAATTGTCGTGATCCGTATCGTTCGTTGTGTTGCCGCTTCCGACGGATCGACGGAGCGGTTGTCAGGTGTCCTCCAGCGCCAGGGCGACGTTGTTCTTCCAGCCGATGGTCACGTCCTGACCCCGGTCGAAACTGCCGCGCGTGGTCTCGACGTGTTTCGGTGACAATACGAGGATGTCGCCGAAACCGGTCGTAGAGACGAGGTATTCGGTGTGTTCGCCCAGAAAAATCCGGTTACGGACGCGGCCGGGAAAGACCACGTCGGCATCCAGTGCGTCCGCGGCGGTATCGGCCGGTCCGATGGCAATGAGTTCGGGGCGCACCGCAACGCTGACCGCGCCGCCGACACGATGGGATGTCGAATCGTCGTTCGGCCGGCATACGATCTTATGGCCGTCGTCGCATTCGATGGTCACCGAACGGCCGTTGACCTCGGTCACCCTGCCGGCGATGAAATTGGATTTGCCGACGAAATCGGCGACATAGCGGTTGGCGGGCCGGTCATAAAGATCCCGCGGATTTCCGGTCTGCACCGCTCGGCCCTCGCGCATGATGCAAATCCGGTCGCTCATGGAGAGCGCCTCTTCCTGATCGTGGGTCACGAGGATAAACGTGATGCCGACATCGCGCTGCAGGTTCTGCAGTTCGATCTGCATATCGCGCCGTAGCTTGCGATCGAGAGCTGCAAGCGGTTCGTCGAGGAGCAGCACCGTCGGCCGGTTGATCAGCGCGCGGGCCAGCGCGACGCGCTGTTGCTGGCCGCCGGACAGTTCCCAGATGCGCCGGCTTCCGTAGGAAGAGAGTTGCACCATTTCGAGCGTTTCATCGACACGCTTCTGAATTTCCGGTTTCGCCGGTCGCGGCGAAAGCTGACGGAGGCCGTACCCGATGTTGTCGGCCACCGACATGTGTGGAAACAGCGCATACTGCTGAAACACCATGTTTACCGGACGTCGATGCGGTGGCGTGCCGACGACCGATTGGCCGTTGATCTCCACGTCGCCTTCGCTCGGCTGCTCGAATCCGGCAATCAAACGCAGCGAGGTGGTCTTGCCGCAGCCGGAGGGGCCGAGAAAACTGAAGAACTCGCCCTTCTCGATGGCCAGGTCGAGCCGGTCGACCGCAACGACATCGCCGTAACGCTTGGTTACGCCCCGGAACTGGATATCCGGTGTGCCTGGGGACTCTCGGTCGTTCATGTTCCGATGCAGCGCTCCCTGGTGGCGCGGCCGCTCCGTTTTGTCGACGACCGTTCGCCAAGTCATCAAAGAGTGCGGGAATGCCGTATCGGTGTATATATCCCCCGCGGTATATAGATTCGTATACGTCGATTCGGGGATATATTACCTCCAGCCATGGTTTGTGATGTTCCACCCATCCTGAAGATCGACTCGCGCAGCTGGCATGACCGGTTGGCCGCGCTTATCGATGCTCAGGGAACGCCGGACTACCCGGTACAGCTCGTGACCGCTCTGCGCCACGTCGTACCGTTCGATTTTTCCGTCTGGTTCATCTATCGCGGCGACGACCGGCCGATCTGTCCTTACGACACGTTCACGCAGGAGCAGCGCGTCGTTTTCGTGGAAGATTATCAGGAAGGCCCGTATCTGCTGGACCCGTTCTACAAAATCTGTGCCGACGGTCACGACCCGGGACTCTACCGATTGCGCGAAATCGCGCCCGACCGGTTCTACCACTCCGAATACTTCCGTTCGTATTATCGCCGGACCGGGCTCGCGGAAGAAATCGCCTTCCTGATCGATCTTCCGATCGGGCGTCAATTGATCATTTCGCTGATGCGTGCGGGGTCCAGTCCGACGTTCAGCGATCGTGACATGAACAAGCTTCGCCGGGTCGAGCCCGTTGTCCATGCGGCGACCGTCAATCAATGGCGAAGCCCGGCGGAGCTTCGCGATCATTATGTCGACCGCACGGCCGATGACGTGGAAATGGACAGTCAGGTCTCGACGGCCTTCGAAAATTTCGGTCGCGATGTGCTGACCCAGCGGGAGTGCGAGATCGTGCGCATGGTCTTGCGCGGCCATTCGTCGGAATCGATCGGGCGCCACTGTGGGATCAAGACCGGGACCGTGAAGATTCACCGCAAGAACATCTATGCCAAACTCGGTATCTCATCCCAGTCCGAGCTGTTTTCGCTGTTCATCGCGGGGATTTAAGGGGTCGCAAAATGAAACGGCCCGAACCTCTCGGATCGGACCGTTCGATATCGGGGGATCGGTGCCGCCGGTCAGGCGAGGCGGACGCCGTGTTCAGCCGGGATGCGGATCGTGGTCGTGCGTCCGCGCATCGGGCTCATGCCGATGTCCTCAAGCAGATGTGCGTCGAGCTTCGCGAGGTCGTCACCCTTCAGGGGAGAAACAACGGCTTTGATCAGCTTCGCGAGTTTCATGTCAGTCATCCTTCGTAAAAGGCGTTAACCGGTTGCCCTCAATGACGCCTTAGCGCGCCATCACGCATGAGAGAAGACGCTACGCCTGTATACGGAATTCTACCAATGCCGGTTCGGCAATGCTGCCATGCATTGGGGGAATGCCTGATCTTCAACGGATTTGAGCGGGTTTTTCGCGGCGATTGAGGTGCTATCCGCTCTCGTCCGCGGCGAGCCTGAGGCTCACGACCGTGCCTCGGCCCGGCTCGGAGGCGATATTGATCTTGGCGTTCATCTTGTCGGCGATGTCGCGCACGATCTGGATGCCGCGGCCCCAACCCTTGTCGAGGCCCTTGGTTTGCGTCGACACCCGCTCGCCCTGCATCAGCCGCATCAACAGATGCGACGGGATGCCTTTGCCGTCATCCTGAATGACCAGCATGACAGCGCGGTTCGCAACGTCGAGCTTGCCGCGCATTTCGACGGTGCCGCCGCGCTTGGTGAACTTGATGGCATTGGTCACCAGGTTGCTGATGATTTGTTCGAGCAGTACCGGGTCGGCTTGCAGCACGGGAAAATTGTCGTCGATATCGACCTTGAGGTTGACGCCGCGCTCGCGGGCGGCGGGCGAGAATGCCTGTACCATGTTTTCCGTAACCTGCCGGAAATCGACGCGCTCCTTGCGAATGACAGCGGAGCCGGCGGTTTCCTCCTCGAGGATTCGCTCGCAAACCCTGCCGACGCGGATTGCCGCCGCATGGATGGCGCCGCCGTATTCTTCGACCTGTTCGATGGTCAATTCGCGCTTGCCGGCCTCGGCGACCATTTTACCGTATCCGACAAGCACGCCGAGCGGCGACCGGATCTCATGCGCGAAATCCTTGATCCGTTCGTCGACCGTACGCCGACCGTTGGTGTCTTTGGTCATGGTTGTCGCCTATTGACGGCTGCGGGCCGGCATTGTCAGGCTGGCTCCTTACCGAACCATGTTACAGGCCGCCAGCCCCGGCAAACAAGGCGCGGCTACGTGAGCGAAGAGCGACGGGAGAAAAATACCATGTACGACTTCGACGGACGGCGGGTCCTGATTACCGGCGCGAGCCGCGGCCTTGGCCGGGCCGTGGCCGAACGCTTCGTCGCCGAAGGCGCCCGCGTTGCGATCTGCAGTCGCAAGACGCCGGACCCCGCAATCGACGGCATCGCGGACTGGCAGGCGGTCGATGTGCGCGACACCAAGGCGCTTTCCGCATGGGTTCGTGATGCGGCTGAAACGCTCGGCGGCATCGACGTGCTGGTCAACAACGCCGGGGTCGAGATCGAGAAAACAACGGAGGAGTCCACCGACGACGACTGGGATCTGATGTCGGACGTCAATATGCGGAACGTATTTACCGCGACCCGCGAGGCGATTCCCATCCTGCGTCAGAGCGGTGGCGGCGCGATCGTCAATTTCGCATCGATCAGCGCGTTCGTCTCGGACCCCGGTCTCGCGATTTATAATGCGTCAAAGGCCTGGGTCGTCGGGTTCACCAAGTCTGTCGCCGTCGATCACGGGCCCGACGGTATCCGCTGCAATGCCGTTTGCCCCGGATGGATCATGACCGACATGCTGATGCAGACGTTTTCCGTTGCCGCCGATGTCGACAAGGCGATCGAGGACGCTGCGGCATTGCATCCCCTTGGGCGCCTGGGCCGGCCGGAGGATATCGCTCGCGCCGTCGTGTGGCTGGCGTCCGACGAGGCGGCGTTCGTTTCCGGTACGACACTGACCGTCGACGGTGCGCTGACCGCGCGGCCGCCGGTGGCGCCGGCGGATAGCTAGCCGTTTATCCGGCCCCGCTGCCCATCAGAGCATCGTGGACCATGCGCTGAAAGAAGTGCACGTGGTGCTCCGAGTACTCGGGGTGTTCGCGGTCGACGACGAACCGCCCCTGCCGATAGCCGAGGGAGTGAAGGTTCTTCTGGACCCGCTCGCAAAGGCCAACGTCCTCGCGTGCCAGGGTGTTGGAAAACCAGTCGATCAACGCCCGTTCCTGCGCCGACGGTTTCCGGTTCAGCAGAAAGTAGTCGTGCCGGACGCGGGATGTTTCCGGGCCGGTCGGTAAAATCTGGAACATCACCATGCTCGGCGTGCCGGGGTAGAACAGGGGGATGTGCACCGGCCAGATATAGCCGAACATGGAATCCTGTTCGATCGTCCCGGGGTCGACCGCATAGCCCTTGTTGTCGAGATTCTTGCGTTCGACCGCATGGGTAAAGGTGATTCCATCGTCGCTCCAGACGGCCTTGTTGTCGTAATCGACCATGTCCATCAACGACGGGTGGTTGGCGTCGCAGTGGTAACATTCGTGATTGTTGTCGACCAACGTCTTCCAGTTGGCGGCGACGTCGAACTCGATTCGTTCGACGCGAACCAGCGAATCCAACCGCGGGCAAACGGCGTACATATCATCGAGGAATTTAGGGGCCAGATTCTTCAGCGGCTGTGCGGACATATCCAGATTGACGAACACGAAACCGCCGTAGACTTCGACACGGACCGGCTTGAGATCGGCATTCTCCGGAATCCAGTCCTTCAACGCATCACGCCCCCGCGCACCCCGGAAGCATCCGTCCGATTGGTAGCACCACTGATGATAAGGGCAGACGATCAGACGCGCATTCCCGGAACCTTCCAGCAGGGGATGGGCGCGATGGCTGCAAACATTGAAGAACGCACGCAACGCGCCGTCGTGGCCCCGGATGACGAAAATGTTCTGGTCGACGACACTGCCACAGACGTAGTCGCCCGGATCCGCGATATCGCTCACGTGGCACTGATACCACCAGGAACGATAGAAAATGGTCTCATGCTCGCGGCGATATACGGCGGGGTCGTGATACCACGCCGCCGGCAGCGTGCATGAGTTTTCGGCGCTTTCCCGGTCGAACAGACCCGGCGAGGCGATTTGCGGCGGCGACAGCGGTTCCGTCATCGCGGTTGGCCCGTTCGTTCACTGATGTTCGAATTCTAACGCTGTAACTTTCGTCGCCAAACCGAGAAAAACTCTTCCGAAGAATGAAATTCGTTCAGGGCCTGTTCAGAATGGCCCGTGCTTCCTCGATCAATCTCGCCATCAGGTCGGAAGCCGGCATTTCCCGATTGAGCGCCGCCGCCTGTCCGTAGAGCAGGACGTCGAAATCGGGATTGTTCTGATCCTCGCCGGCGGCGATCAGCGGCTTGCTGAACCCGGTCATGCGCGGGAAGTCGGGCATTGGCGCGCGGCTCTCGGCCATTTCCGCAACGTAGCGGGAGTTCAACATCCGCGCGGGCCGGCCCGAATAGGCAAGCGACAACCGCGTCTCGCTGTCCGTGGCATCGCGTAATACGTCGCGGTGGCGGTCGGAAATCGCGGCCTCCGGGCACGACAGAAAGGCGGTGCCCATTTGCACACCGCTGGCGCCGAGCGCGAACGCGGCGGCAATTCCGCGCCCGTCCGCGATACCCCCTGCGGCGATCACCGGCACGTCGACGGCGTCGACGATCTGCGGCACTAGGGCCATGGTGCCGACGCCGAAATCGTCGGGCGATACGTGAAACGTGCCCCGGTGACCGCCGGCCTCCCAGCCCTGCGCGATGATGATATCGATCCCCGCGTCGGCGAGCTGTACCGCTTCGGCAACGGTTGTCGCCGAGCACACGATCACGCTGCCGGCGTCCTGCAACGCCCAGACCATGGCGACGTCCGGCAAGCCGAAATGGAAACTGACGACCGGCGGGCGAATGTCGAGCAACATCTCAAGTTTAGCCCCGTCGAACGGATCGCAGGACGGCGACCCCGTATCCGGCGGCTCGCCCAATCCGAGCTCAGTGTAGAAGGGCGCGACGCGTTCGCGCGTGGCGCTCTCCGCCGCTTCGTCGACTACCGGTTCCGGATGGGCGAAGAAGTTGAGATTGAATGCGCGGTTGGTGCCGGCGCGGAGCGTCGAGGCGGTTTCGCGGATTTCATCGAGGGTCATGAAACTGCAGCCGACACCGCCTAGCCCGCCGGCGTTGCTGACGGCCGTGGCCAGTGCCGGCGTCGACTCGCCGCCCATGGGTGCTTGAAAGATCGGGTGCTCGATACCGAGCAGATCGATGACGTCATTGCGTGGCCACATCGGTCCTGCGCCTTCGTGGTTGTCGCCCATTATCCGGAATTGCCACTTTGGCCATGACGCGGCGCGGCAGGCAACCTATCTTTGGTCGGAGCGACACACTCGCCTGGCCTCATCAAGGACGCAGAGAATTGTCATGGCACAACCCGGCAACCGACCGGCCCCCGGACCGCTCAGAACCTATTTTGCGACACCGGTGGTGGTCACCCAGATTGCCGAGGCGGCGTCGCTGAATCCCGTTATCCGCGATGTGGCTCTCGACCGCGAGAAAACTCATCCGACGACCGATCACAGCAATCTCGGCGGCTATCAATCGACCTGGGATTTCGCCGAATGGGGTGACGATGCGGCCCGTGCACTCATTGCGGCGGCGACCGGGGTGGTCGACAAGCTGACGGCGGACCGCACCGGTCAGCCGGCCAAAATCGATTGGAAAACCAACGCCTGGGCCAACATCAACCGCTCCGGTCACGGCAACGAGTTTCATACCCATCCCGGCGCCTACTGGTCGGTATCCTACTATGTTGACGACGGCGGCGTCGGTGCGGACCCGTCGCTTGGCGGTGAGTTCGAGATGCAGGACCCACGCGGCGTGGCGCCGGCGATGTATGCACCGCAGCTCGCGTTTGCCATGCCCGGCGGGCTCTCGGTCGGCGCCAGCGAACTGATTTCGCCCCGAGCCGGTATGCTCGTGGTCTTTCCCTCGTGGCTCTCGCATGGGGTGCGACCCTATCGCGGCACCGGGACGCGAATTTCGATTGCCATTAACTTCAGCATCTGAGGACTGCCCATGGCCGACAACAGTGACGTCGATCTCATCATCGTGGGTGCCGGCGCTGCCGGTATCGGCGCCGCAAAGCAGGCCCGGGCCAAGGGGCTGACGTTCAAGGTGCTGGAAGCGTCGCACCGTATCGGCGGGCGCGCCTATACCGAATACATCGGTCCGAAACGACAGCCGTTCGATCTCGGCTGCCATTGGATGCATTCGGCGAGCCTCAACCCCATGGTGAAGATCGCCGACGAATTCGGATTTAGCTATAGCAAGGATGGTTTCGGCCGCTTGCTGATCGTTGCGCATGGAGAGGAGTCGGAGGATCGCTCCGGTTGGGACGCGTTCTATGCGAAGGCGCATGAGTTGATTGCCGCCGCGGTCGCGGACGGCCGGGAAGCACCGGTTATCGATCTGGTGCCGCGTGATGACCCCTGGACGCGGTCATTCGACTACATATTTTCGCTTCACACGTCTTTCGATCCCGATCAGGTCTCCGCCGCCGATCTTGAGGCGTACAACGACACCGACGAAAACTGGCCGCTTCGAGAAGGGTACGGCGAGCTAATCGCGAAATTCGGTGCGGACGTGCCGGTCGAACTGAACGTGCAGGCAACGCAGATCGACTGGTCGGGAACGGGTATCAGGGTGGAAACGCCGAAGGGAACGGTTGTGGGCAAGGCCGCCGTCATAACGGTCTCGACCGGTGTGCTCGGGGCCGGCGATATCCTGTTCGACCCGGTGCTGCCGGACGACAAGCTCGGCGCCATCCAACACCTGCCGCTCGGGTCGCACAATCGCATCGCCCTGGTCTTCGATGCGCCGGTGTTTGGCGATGAAGCGCCAAGTGGGCTGGCTGTTCTCCCCGAGGACGAGAACGATGTACAGATGAGTTTTCAACTCAATCCGTTCGGTTACGACTATGCCGTCGGCTTCACGGGCGGCCGCTACAGCGACTGGCTCGAGAACGCCGGCGAGAATGCCGCCGTCGAGATCGCCATGGAGAAGTTGAAACGCGCCTTCGGCAACGATATTGCCAAGCATCTGGTCGCGAGCACGGTCACCGCGTGGCGTGGCGACCCATGGGTCAGGGGGGCGTATTCTGCCGCTGAACCGGGTCATGCGGACAAGCGCGACGTGCTTCGCGAACCGTTGGCGGATCGCCTGTTTTTCGCCGGCGAAGCAACCCACGCGTCGTTCTATTCGACGTGTCACGGGGCGTATCTGTCGGGAATCGATGCGGTTGGTGCTGCGGCTCGAACACTTGCCGAGTAGGCCGCGGACCGTATCGAAGTATCGAGGCCGATCCGAAGCTTCAGGCCGCGCCGGCCTGCACCTCATCCGGCCCCGCTTCGCCGGGCCAGGCCGGCTGGACGGGAATAAACACGCGGATACTGTCGCCGTCGGCAATCGCACCTTCCTTTTCGACCCAGGCCGTGATGCCGCGGCGTTGCCGGGCATTCTTGACGAACAGTTTGCCCTTGCCTTCATGCACCCTCTGAATCTCCTTGGCCGGATAGGCGCATGGCAAGTTCTCCATGTCGACAACAAGGCATGCGCCGCTCTCGAACAACAACCGGGTCGACGGCGGCAACAGGGTGAAGTGCGGGATGCCGGAAACCAGCAGATTGGCGCCGAGCCATTCGGGTTCGATCCTGTCGATTCCCATGCCCTCGGCAACGAGAGCCATCTCTTCCTCGGAAATGATCGAGATCTGGCGTACGTTGCGGATCGGCGTGCCCTCCTCGTAGATCTCCTGGACACGGACGCAGGCGTCTCGGGTCGGACCGGAGTGCGACTCACCCGGAAAACCGTCGAACGTCACGTCGATCCGGTTGCCTGCGTCCTTGCTGGCAATCGTTTGCGAAGGATCGATATCTTCTGAAACCACGAGAATCCGGCGCACGGTTCCGGTGAAGGACGGTTCGGTAAAGCTCGGCATGGCGCTCTCCACGGCAATCGATCAGGAATGCCTAGCACATTGGCTTGTGTCCCAGCGAGAGATTTCCGCTGTGGCGAGCCCCGGACGATGTTGTTCGGAAGGCGCTGTTCAGGCGGCTTCGTCGGGCGGCGGTTCCTGTCCCGGCACAAAGACGGCGATCGGCACGACCCGGTCAGGGCCCTTGCAAAGTGGCCCTGCGGCGCGGTTCTCGACCGACGGTTTCAGGTATTCTGTCAGGTAACGGACGACTCCATGGCGGTATTCGTCAGACACGAATGCCCAGGTCGCAAACAGTCCACGGCGCTGGTGGTCGTCGAAACGCGGATCGTCGATCAGCGGGTCGATCTGCCGGCCGAGATCGCTTGTCGAACCGACAAAGAGCCACTCCGGGTTGAGGCCGCCGTGCCAGATCACGTACACGCCGCCCTGACCGCGAAGCCCTTCGGCTACGGTATCGAGCCGCAGCAGGTTGTGAAATTTGCCTCCGGCGTTACGCTGCCAGTTAATTTCCACAGGATCGCCGGCCGGTTCGTCGGCGGGATTCCTGCCCCATCGAAACAGTTTCAACATCGTTCTGATCCCCCGATCACATTCTGTGAGCGTTTGACCGCCATTGCTCATTTGCCGGGCGGCCGGACCCGTTTCCCTCGTAAAGACGCAGTTCCCTATCGGACAGAATGATCATGCGAGGTTTAAGAGGTGGTTAACGGGGTAACGGCCAATCCTCGCGCCGCCATCACGGCGATGTGCGTTGAGGGCCTCGGCCGCGGATGTTACGACCCCGTCATGAAACGGATATTCATCAAGACATTTTCCATTTGCTGTCTTCTGCTTGCTGTCCTGTCGCTTGCGCCTGGTGCGATGGCGGGAAGCAACGGTACCGCCTTCAGCATCGACGGAGACGGGGTTGCGATCGGCGGCTACGATCCGGTCGCCTATCTTACGGTGCATGAGGCGACGAAGGGCTCTCCCGACCATACTTACGACTGGTCCGGTGCGCGGTGGTGGTTTGCGTCTGCTGGAAATCGCGTGCTGTTCGCTGCCGACCCGGAAGCCTATGCGCCGGTCTTTGGTGGCTGGTGCGCCATGGCGATGACGTCCGGTCAGGTGGTTGAGGCCGACTATGTCGATGGGTGGTCGATTCATGACGGCCGGCTTTATCTCAACGTCAATGCCGACGTGAACCAGCGGTGGCGTCGCAGCGCCACCCGGCTGGTACCGCGTGCGGAGCGTGAGTGGCCCGATGCTCGTGCTTCGATCGTTGCCGGGGAGGCCGAAATCGTCTGGCAGTCTGTCGTGCCGGACTGGTATTAAGCGGCTTCCCAATCGAGATCGGACAACCATTCCTTGGCGGCACCTACGGATGCACGGGCGGTCTGATCCGCGTGCGACAACAGCCACACCTCGCGGACGGGCGGCGCCGGGTGACCGGCCAGCGGGAGGATTTTCAATCGTGCGTCCGCGCGGCCGACAATGTCGGGCAGAATCGTTCGTCCAAGACCACCGACCACCGCTTCGAGCGCCGTTTCGAGATCGGCGACACGCAGAATGTCCAACGATGGCGCCAAACGGTCGGAAACCGCACGAAGCCACTTCGCCTGAGGCAGGCTGCGATGCGTGTCGTCGTAACCGATCCACGGCAAACGATCCAATTCGTTCAGTGAGACATTCGCCGGTCCGAAGACGGCAAATCTCAATTCTCCGATTTTTCGGGCCTTCGTCTGCAAGCCTCCCGTATTGGGGCGGGAAAACCGAATAGCCAAATCGGCTTCCCGTTTGCTGAGATCGAGATTCCGCGATTCCGGCACGAGCTCAACGGTCAGGCCGGGATGCAATTCCCGCAACGAACCAAGGCGAGGTACCAGGATACGGTTCACAATGACCGGTACCGAACTGATCCGTACCACGCCGGTTGGCCCGGTCGTCAACCTGCCCACGGCTTCACGAAGAACATGGTTCTCTTGCTCGACGATCTCGGCTCGCTCGACGGCCTGTAATCCGGCATCGGTCGCCTCGAAGATGCCCAATTCGCCCCGAACGAACAGTACGACTCCCAGTTTTGCTTCAAGCGCCTTGATCCGACGGGCAACCGTGGTTTCGCTGACGTCCGTTGCGTTCCCGGCAAGAGAAAGCCGGCCCGTTCGGTGAAGCGCGAGCACGTACTTGAGATCGTTCCAATCGTGATCCTGCATAAATGCAGTTTAAAGCATCTCTAATACTGCCTGAAATCGCAAAATCGAAATGACAAAATGACCGTCTCAATCCAGGAGGCGAGACCATGACATTCATCGTTCTTTTCGAAGACAATCCACAGGCCGATCCCGACATCCGCAAGCGGCATATGCCGGATCACCTGGCATTCCTGACGGCGAACGCATCGTCGGTTTGCGCAGCGGGGCCGCTGTACGACAGTGAAGGCGGCGGTCGCGGCGGTCTCTGGGTTGTCGATGCGGACGACGAGACGGCGGTCGAACGACTTGTCCATGACGATCCGTTCTGGCCGACCGGTCTGCGCAACTCATTCACGGTCCTGCGGTGGCATCAGGTTTTCGCCGAGGGCCGGCGGTTGATTACGCCCGGCTGATCAGGTTCGCTCGAGCACCCGGCCGGGCCGTTTGCCGGTATCGGCGCCGGCGACGACGATCCAGCGACCGTTGGTCATGACCCGATCGATGCCCTCGGCAGGGCGGATCGGATCTTCGAACGTCGCGGCGTCCCGGATCGCCGCGGGATCGAAGATCACCAGATCGGCGAATGCACCAGTCCGAATAATCCCGCGGTCGGCGAGTCCGAAAACCGATGCGGTCTTGCCGGTCATGCGGTGGACGGCCTCTTCGAGCGGGAACAGTCTTTCGTCCCGGGAGTAGTGCCCGAGCACGCGGGGGAAAGTCCCCCACAGACGCGGATGCGGCTTCGGATCATGCGGCAGGCCGTCGGAGCCGATCATTGCGCCCGGAAAGGCCATCACACGGCGCAGATCGTCTTCGTCCATCTGGAAATAAACCGCGCCCGCCGGGTTCAGCCGGTCGATCGCCTCGCCCTCGCTGATCGCCCAGTCGGCGGCGATGTCGGAAAGCACGCGACCGGCAAGCTCGGGGTGCGGATCGCTCCAGGTGATCAGCACTTTTTCGGCGCGATGAATAAAACTCTCGAGTAGCACCGTCGAACTGGCGATGTAGGGATAGACATCGAGGTCAAGGGTCAGGTCAGCCTGCGCATCGCCAATCATCTTCAGGGTCTCGCGGGTCCGGCCGTAGTTCTGACGGCCGCAGGCCTTGTGATGCGAGATGACCGTCGCAATCCTTGCGTCGCGGCCGATGGCGACGGTTTCATCGATGGCGTCGGCGATGTGATCTTCTTCGTCGCGCATATGCGACGTATGAAGACCGCCATGTGCCGCCGCGACCTTGGCGAGCTCGACGACTTCGGAGGTCGGCGCCGCCTCGGCTGTCGGATAGGCGAGACCGGTCGATAGCCCGAAGAAGCCGGCGTCCATGGAATCGGCCAACATCTGCGCCATGGCGTCGATTTCCCGCGCCGATGCGGCGCGTCCGAGATCGTCCATGACCGAGGCACGCAACGACGAATGCCCGCACAACGGCACGGCGTTCAATGCGGCAGGCCGGTCGGACAAGGCGTCGATGTAATCGCCGGCTTTGGCGAAGCGATACCAGTCGAGCCCGCCCAGCAGGTTGAGCGGCGGCGGTGCCGTCTTTGCGCAGTACGGCGCCAGGCTAACGCCGCAATTTCCGGTCACCACGGTAGTCACGCCCTGGGTTGCCTTTGGTGTCATTGCCGGATTTTCGAGAAGCAGCCGGTCGTCATGGGTGTGAACATCGATGAAGCCCGGCGCGACGACCTTGCCTGATGCATCAATCGTTTCGTTCGCCTCAACCGACTCGAGTGCGCCGATCGCGATGATTCGGTCGCCGACAACAGCAACGTCGGCGTTCCGTGCCGTGCCGCCGGTGCCGTCGATGACCGTGCCGCCCCGAATGACGATTTCCGGCGTGGTGATCATGACGCGTTGCCGAGCGGTTCCGTCACTTGTTCCAACCATGCCGTCGTTACGTCGTCGACGTGGGGGGTCAGGGTATCCCTGACCCGGGCATGATAATCGTCGAGCCATGTGCGCTCGCGTGCATCCAGCATGCCGGTGATGATCAGCCGGCGATCGATGGGCGCCAGCGTCAAGGTCTCGAATTCGAGTAAGTCTCGCTCAGCTCCCGTCGGCGCATCTTCGACCGGGCTCACCAGAACCAGGTTTTCGATGCGGATGCCGAAAGCGCCGGTCTTGTAGTAGCCGGGCTCGTTCGACACCACCATGCCCGGGGCGAGGGGAATACTGTTGGGAGCTTTGGAGATCCGGTGCGGGCCTTCATGAACGCTGAGATAGCTGCCGACACCGTGGCCGGTGCCGTGATCGTAATCGAGGCCGGCTTCCCACAGCGCACGTCGTGCGAAGGGATCGAGCTGCGATCCGTTGGTGCCGACCGGGAATCGTGTGGTCGCGATGGCGATATGGCCCTTGAGGACTAGGGTGAAGGCGCGTCGCATCTCCTCGGTCGGTTCGCCGATGGCAACGGTCCGTGTCACGTCGGTCGTCCCGTCGAGATACTGTGCACCGGAATCGACAAGATAGAGCTCGCCCGGCTGCAGCGCGCGGTTGGTCCGCTCGGTCACCCGATAATGGACGATGGCGCCGTTTGGGCCCGATCCCGAAATGGTCGCGAAGCTAAGACCCATGAAGCGATTGCCGGTCTTGCGGCAGTTCTCGAGGTAATCCGCGGCATCGATCTCCGAAACCGAGCCTGACGGGGCTTCGCGGTCGAGCCATGCGAGAAAACGGGTTAGTGCGATGCCGTCGCGATGATGGCTGTTCCGCATGCCGGCGACTTCGGCGTCGGTCTTGCGCGCTCGTTCCGCGAGGCAGAGATCGGGACCGTATGCGACCTTCGCCCCGGCGTCGGCGAGACGAATCCGAATCCATTCGGAAACGCTGTCCGGATCGATCCGCACGCTCGCGCCCGCCGCGCCAAGCCGGTCGAGAGCAGCAGCAAGTCCGTCAGGCCCATCAATAAAGACATCCTCGCCGAGGTGGGCAATCACGCCGGGCGAAATCTTTTCGGGCAACACGAACCACTCGACCCGAGCATCGTCGTGCAGGATGGCGAAAGACAGCGGCTGCGGCAGATAGGTGAGATCGCCGCCCCGCACGTTGAGGAGCCACGCGATGCAATCGGGTTCGGCGATAACCATTGCGGCCTGGCCGTTATCCGCGAGTTGCCGTGCGATAACGGTGCGTTTGTCCGCGTGACTGCGGCCGGTAAACGACTCGTCATGAGGGCGGACGGGGGCGGTCGGCGGCGCCGGCCGGTCACGCCACGCGGTATCCAGCGGGTTTTCTTCGAGTGCGACCAGCGACCCGCCTGCCTTCGCTGCGGCCTTGCGGTAACGGGTTGCCTGATTGGGCGTTGTCAATCGCGGGTCGAAACCGAGTTTCCCGCCTCTTGGCAGGGCAGCGGCAATCCACTCGGTCGCCGGATCGTTCAGCAGATGGCAGTGTTCGAAGAGATCGGCGGGCGTTTCATCCGCGGCCTGCAGGGTATAGCGGCCATCGACGAATATTGCGGCGCGGTCTGCGAGAATCACGGCGAGGCCTGCCGATCCGGTGAATCCCGTGACCCAGGAAAGCCGCTCGGCCGACGGCGGCACATACTCGCCTTGATGCTCGTCAGCGCGCGGCACGAGAAACCCGTCAACGCCCAGCTTAGCCATTTCGGCGCGTACGTCCGAAAGTCGTTTTGCCAGGGTTTCCGGGGCAGTCAGGCCACTACTCATGACCGTACGTTACGGCATTCGGAACGGCTTGGCGATGCCCGATCGCAGGATCGATAAAGCGTTGATTCGCAGCGCGTTCTGTCTGTGACGGCGATCACAATTAGGCATGCCGGTTATGCAATGCTGCAGTGCAACAACTGCGCTACATGCCGACGACCAAAAGCGCTACACAGTCATCATGATGATCGCCCGAAACGGGCGGTTTGGTGTCACACGAGAGCCCGGGGCGAATCCTCGGGACGAAAGAGAGCAGAACCATGATGATCGAACTTCACAACGAGCGCCGTCAGTCCATGTTGGTCCACAACATGATGGTCGACCGTCTTCGCGGCACCAAGGCCGCGTCCGTCGCCTCGGCTGTTGCCGATGTGATCGGTGCGGTCGTCGCCTTCGCGGTTCGCATCTACATTCGCCGCAAGGTCTACAACGAACTCGCCGGCATGAGCGACCGGATGCTCGCCGATATCGGTGTCAGCCGCGAGGAAATTGGCCGGATCGCCGAAATGTCGGCCCGTAAGGCCGGTGCCGACGAAGCCAAGCGGAGCGAGGACATCGTTCTCAAGGGCGCCGAGATCGTGTCCTTCAAGCCGAAGAAAGTGACCCCGTCGCTGGTCGTCGAACGCGACGCCGCCTGATCAGACGGGTAAACCCGTAGAAATGAGAACGGCGGGTTCCGCTTGGAACCCGCCGTTTTCGTGTCTGGATAGCCATTTGCCCGTCAGGTGCCGGGCTGAGCGACCAGCCGGAGATACGGTTTTACCGTTTTCCAACCGTTCGGGTACTTTTCCTTGGCTTGTTCGTCGCTGACGGCGGGGACGATGATAACGTCTTCGCCGTGCTTCCAGTTGGCCGGGGTCGCGACCTGGTGACTGGCGGTCAGCTGCAGGGAATCGAGCACGCGCAGGATTTCGTCGAAATTACGTCCTGTGGTCATCGGATAAGTGATCATCAGTTTGATCTTCTTGTCCGGCCCGATGATGTAGACATTGCGAACCGTCGCGTTGTTGGCCGCTGTCCGACCCGACGCATCGCCGCTCTCGTCTGCCGGCAGCATGCCGTAGAGTTTGGCGATCTCGAGGTTGGGGTCGCCGATCATCGGATAGGTCACGGCGTGGCCCTGGGTTTCCTCGATATCCTTCGACCAGGCGTGGTGGTCCTCTACCGAATCGACGCTGATACCAATAATTTTACAGTTGCGTTTTTCGAACTCGCCCATGAGGCCGGCAACGTAGCCGAGCTCCGTGGTGCAAACGGGCGTGAAGTCCTTCGGGTGAGAAAACAGCATGCACCAGCCGTCGCCGATCCAGTCGTGAAAGCTGATGGTGCCCTGTGTGGTTTCCGCGGTGAAGTCCGGAGCGGTATCGTTGATGGAAAGTCGTCCCATGGTTGATCCTCTATCGTTCTAGCAGGGGTTAAGTGGCTGCGTTTCTGCCGTCCACACTGGTGCAGTTAGACCTGCAGGACGGATTCTTCAAGGGTTGGCGGGCGACTGTTACTCGGATGAAACATAACCGAATGAGCGCATGCAATTGGCAAACAGTTGTTTTGCCCGCTTGTCGATGCCTGCCCGATCGAGATAGGCCGCGACCGAGTTTTCGGTCAGGTCGGTATCCGTACCGAAACTATCGTCACGCAAATATTCTTCCTCTGCATCGCGTTGTGCTTCGTGTTTGCATTGCGCCGCATCGACCGACCATTCGTCGGCGGGAATTTCCGGGTGGCTCCAGGTCTTCGGGCCGGTCGAGCAACCGGCGAGAAGTACCAACGCGAGGACAGGGGCAGAGGCAGCGTATCGGTGTTTTCGCAAGACGGTCATGCTTTGTCCTCCAGTCGTCCGAGCAGGTTTTCGAGCGACGGCGATACCGTTGGCGCCGTTGCCCTTTCGATCATCAAGGTAACGGCTTCGCCGTCCGATTGCACCTTTTCGGCGACAAGACGCACGACCTGCGAATCGTCGCGCCAGACGACGCCGGCCAACGCATCGAGACAAGCCTTCGCGACATTGTCGCAATCGAGCCTGCGTCCGTCTTCCGGTTGTTCGATCCAGATGGTTACGGCAAAGGGCTCATGGCTGGCGCGGTAGCGGCGGTAGTCCTTGCGAAAAAAATCGCCGATAGCACGTTTCATGCGTCCGGCCTGAGTCGATAGCCCGCCGAAGCGCAGCACCAACGTCCCATCGATACGAGCGACGCGAAACCGTCCCGAGCCCGTCCAGCCGTGGTCGTCTTTCTGTCGTGCCATGATCATCTCTTCACGCAACCCTACACGGAGCGTTCGCGTCAGTTCCAGACGTTCCCTCATGCGCCGATACGGTCCGGCGTTTGAAGCAGCATGAGAGAAAGCGAGCACGACCTCATTCCCGGCAGTGATCTCGATCGGCGTGGACGCGAATCGGTGGCGGGATTGACCAGTCTTAGCCCGGACGGGACATAGGCCGGATTCACCGGGCGTGCCTACCATCAAGCGGGAGACGAGAGAAAGACAGATCATGGCACGCGATCCGCGCTACGACATCCTGTTCGAACCGGTCAAGATTGGCCCGGTCACGGCGCCAAACCGGTTTTATCAGGTGCCCCACTGCACCGGCCTCGGATGGTTGCGACCGCGAATGCTGGCCGACATGCGCGGCACAAAGGCGGAAGGCGGTTGGGGCGTCGTCTGCACCGAGTTCTGCTCGATCCACCCGATGTCGGACAACATGCCGTCGGCCAACGCGTCGCTCTGGAACGATGCGGATATCAAGAGCCACGCCCTGATGACCGAGCGCGTCCATGCCCACGGCAGCCTTGCCGGGGTGGAACTGTGGTTCGGCGGCGCGGCATCGAGCAACCGGTATTCGCGGCTGGTTCCGATGGATGTGGTCGGACGCTGCAATTCCGCCGGCGAGCCGGTCCAGACCCGGGCAATGGACAAGCAGGATATTCGCGATATCCGACGCTGGCACCGAAAGGCGGCCCTACGGGCGAAACAAGCCGGTTTCGATATCGTCTATGTCTACGCCGCCCACGGCTATCTGATGGCCAACTTCATGGACCCCCGCATTAACACGCGCACCGATGAATATGGCGGGAGTCTTGAAAATCGCGTTCGTCTGGTGCGCGAGCTGATCGAGGAAACCAAGGACGCTATCGGCGATACCTGCGCCGTAGCCGTCCGTATTTCGGCGGAAGCGGGCGGTGGAGAAGATGGCGATCCGGTCATCGGCGAACGGTCGGACGTTATCTCGATGCTCGCGGAGTTGCCGGATCTATGGGACGTCACGATTCGCGACTATACGCTCGAAATGGGGGTTTCACGTTTTGTGCCTGAGGGATCGCTGGAACCGTATGTTGCGCACGTGAAATCGCTGACCACCAAGCCGGTCGTCAGTGTCGGTCGGTTCACGTCGCCGGACGCCATGGTTTCGCAGGTCAGGCGCGGCGTGCTCGACCTGATCGGTGCGGCGCGGCCGTCGATCGCGGATCCGTTCCTGCCCAGAAAAATCGAGCAAGGCCGACTGGAGGATATTCGCGAATGTATCGGCTGCAACATCTGTTTCGCAGGCCACTTTCGTGGCGGCCCTGCGCCGTGTACGCAAAACCCGACCATGGGCGAGGAATGGCGTCTCGGCTGGCATCCCGAACGGATGCAGCCCGGGACAAGCGATGCGCGTGTCCTCGTCGTCGGCGCCGGGCCTGCAGGACTTGAGGCCGCGCGGGCACTCGGCAATCGCGGGTATCATGTGATGCTGGCGGAAGCGTCGGACAGGCTGGGCGGCCGGGTGACGCAGGAGTCTGCATTGCCGGGACTTTCGGCCTGGTCGCGGGTACGCGACTACCGCGAGCAGCAGATTTTGCGGATGCCCAACGTCGAGGTTTTTCTCGAGAGCCGCCTCGATGCCGAAGATGTCATTGAGGTCGGTGCGTCGAGCGTCGTCGTGGCGACCGGCGCCGTCTGGCGCCGTGACGGGATCGGTCCGTTCGCGTCGGTGGCGCCGGCGGTCACGGCCCCTGCGAATCAGGTTTTCACACCCGACGATCTGATGAGCGGTACGCTACCCGAAGGCCGTGTTCTGATTTACGACGACCATCACTACTACATGGCGAGCGTGCTGGCGGAACGGCTTCTCGGAGCCGGACGGAACGTCGTTTTTGCGACGCCGGGAGACAGTGTCATGTCATGGGGAAACTATACCGAAGAGGCAGACCGCAATCGGCGTCGGCTGCACGCTTCCGGCGCCGAGATCGTCACAGCTCACTTGCTGGAAAGTTACTGCGGCGAATCGGCGACGCTCGGCTGTGTCTATAGCGACCGCATACGAAAGATCGACGCCAATGCCGTCGTACTGGTGACATCACGAACACCTGTCGACGATCTCTATCTCGAGGTTTCGCGCAGGGTTGCGAATGGCGCCGCCGGGCCGGTTTCGGATGTTGCGAAGATCGGTGATTGCGACGCGCCGGGCCTGATCGTGCATGCGGTACGCGCGGGTCATCGCTACGCCCGTGAGTTCGATGAGGATGTCGATCGCGATGAACCGATGCGTCATGACCGGGTCTTCGATGGCCTGGACTGAACGTCGGGTCAGCCGGGTGTCACGCAACCGCGCACGAATTCGACGATATCCGGATCGTCCCAATCAATCGCACCCAGCACGGCCGCGACTTCTTGGCCTTCCTGGTTGATCAGCAATGTCGTCGGCAGACCGGAAACCTTCGCTGCCCGCGAGAACTTCATTTGCCGGTCGCTCCACATGCCTAGGGACGTGAGGCCGAGCTCCGCGTAAAAATCGGGTGAGGTCAGTTGCGGCTCGCGGTCTTCGCTGACGGCGATCACCAGTGCGTTGCTCTTCTTCAGTTCGACGTCGAGCCGATCAAGCGCCGGCATTTCCTCGACGCACGGTGCGCACCAGGTCGCCCAGAAATTCAATACCACGCCGGTCCCCCGAAACTCGGCCAGCGTTACCGGTTGATCGTCGGCATCGTAAAACGTCGCCGTCGGCGCCGGGTCGAGATCATGATTCGGCACATAGTTGCGGAGGCCCGCCGCCAACGCCCTGTCGATGCTGCAGGCCGTTAACTGGCGGTCGGCACTCTCCAGTTCCGACTGAATGGCAAGTTGCTTGTCTGCGTATCCGATCCATCCGCCGATGACGACTACCGTCACGGCGGCAATCATGGCGATGAGGCGCGTATCGTTCATTTCGCGTTCCTCCGCTGACTCCGTTGGCTTTTTCCGTAGCAAATGATGTAAACACTGCGGCGAACAATGGAAAGAGGTCGCAATGAGCGATCAGAACAAAAAATCGCGAGGTGACGCCAGCACCATCTGGGGCGGCCGGTTCAGTACCGGGCCCGACGCCTTGATGGAAGCCATCAATGCGTCGATCGACTTCGACCGTCGACTGTATGCCCAGGATATTGCCGGATCCAAGGCCCATGCCCGGATGCTGAAAGACCAGGGCATCATCGAAGAGGCCGACTGGGCAAAGATTGATGCGGGCCTCGACACCGTCCTCAATGAGATCGAAGAAGGGTCGTTCTCGTTCAAAACCGCGCTCGAAGACATTCACATGAATGTCGAGGCGCGCCTTGCCGAACTGATCGGCGACGCCGCTGGCCGGTTGCATACTGCGCGATCCCGGAACGATCAGGTGGCGACCGATTTCCGTATCTGGGTCCGCGACGCAATCGACGCGCTGGACACAGAACTGGCGAGCCTTCAGGCTGCATTGATCGATCAGGCCGAGGCTCACGCTGCGACGGTGATGCCCGGCTTTACCCATTTACAGACGGCACAGCCGGTTACGTTCGGCCACCATATGCTGGCTTATGTCGAGATGCTCGGCCGCGACCGGAGCCGGTTTGACGATGCGCGCCGTCGGATGAACGAAAGTCCATTGGGCGCTGCGGCATTGGCCGGCACATCGTTCCCCAATGACCGGCACGCGACGGCCGAGGCGCTCGGATTTTCCGGCCCGATGCGCAACTCGCTCGACGCCGTATCCGACCGCGATTTCGCGCTCGAATTCCTGGCGGCGGCCGCGATCGCGGCGACGCATCTGTCGCGCTTGGCCGAGGAAATCGTCATCTGGACGTCGGCCCCGTTTGCCTTCCTGCGGTTGCCTGACGGGTTCTCGACCGGCAGCTCGATCATGCCGCAGAAGCGCAACCCGGATGCTGCCGAATTGGTGCGTGCCAAACCGGGCCGCATCATCGGCGCGCTCAACGGATTGCTGATCGTCATGAAGGGACTGCCGATGGCCTACGGCAAGGACATGCAGGAAGACAAGGAGCCGGTGTTCGATGCGGCCGACAACCTGATGCTTGCGGTCATGGCAATGCGCGGCATGATCGAGGGCGCGGAACCCAATGCAGACGCCATGCGCGCGGCGGCAGGCGGCGGCTTTTCGACGGCGACCGATCTCGCGGACTGGCTCGTCCGCGTTCTTGGCATGCCATTCCGAGATGCCCATCACGTCACTGGCGAACTGGTCAAACGCGCCGAGAACAAGGGCTGCGGTCTGGAGGATCTTAGCCTCGAAGAGATGCAAACGGTGGAGCCGGAGATTTCCGAAGACGTCTTCGCCGTGCTCGGCATCGACAATTCCGTCGCCAGCAGGACCAGTTTCGGCGGCACCGCGCCCGATAACGTTCGCGAAGCCGTGAAGGAAGCGCGTCGTCGATTTCTTGGCCCGGACGCTGGGAACCGCTAGACTCTGTCCCCAAGTATTAACGTGTGCGGGGGCTATGGCCCTCGACGTAACGTAGGAAAATCAAGGACATGACGCGTGCGTCATCTCATCGCTTCGGTCGTGGACGGCACTTGGCAGCCGTTTTTGCCGTCATGCTGGCGCTGTCATTGGGCCTGAGCGCTTGTGGCCGCAAGGCGCCGCCGACGCACCCGGAAGGCGCCGAATACCCCAAGATTTACCCTCAGGAATAGGCTGAATGGATCATTTCTCATATCGTGACGGCGAAATGCATGCCGAGGACGTGCCGCTGCGGCGTATTGCCGAACAGGTCGGAACGCCGTTCTACTGTTATTCACGCGCCACCATGACGCGGCACTATCGCGTGTTCGCCGAGGCGCTTGATGGTCTCGATGCGCTGATTTGCTACGCGGTCAAGGCAAACGGCAATATTGCCGTCATCCGCACGCTTGCCGACCTCGGCGCCGGTGCCGATGTGGTTTCGGCGGGCGAACTCGAACGCGCCCTGGCCGCTGGCGTCCCGGCGAGCAAGATCGTCTTTTCCGGCGTCGGGAAGACGGGGCCGGAGATCGCCGCTGCCCTCGACGCCGGCATCATGCAGATCAACGTCGAATCCGAGCCCGAGCTTCAGGCTTTGAGTGCGATTGCCGCGTCGCGCGGTCAGGAGGTCGCCGTGTCGGTGCGCGTCAATCCGGACGTTGACGCCAAGACCCACGCGAAAATCACCACCGGCAAGCGCGAGAACAAGTTCGGCATCGACATTGAACAGGCGCCGGAAATCTATGCCCGAGCTGCCCAGTTGCCAGGAATTCGGCTGGTCGGCGCAGCCATGCACATCGGTTCCCAGCTCGGCGAGCTTGCACCTTACAGGGCTGCCTATACGCGGATTGCCGAGCTGGTCGACCGGCTTCGCGCCGACGGACACGCCATCGACCGGGTCGATCTTGGCGGCGGTCTCGGTATTCCCTATTTCGAGGACTCCGCTGCCGCCCCGCCGCCGTCACCAGCGGAGTACGGCGAACTGGTTCGCGAAACCGTCGGTCATCTCGGATGCCGGATCCTGCTTGAACCTGGCCGCGTCATTATGGGGAACGCCGGGATTCTCGTTGCCAGGACGATCTACATCAAGTCGGGTGCGACGCGGCAGTTCGTGATTCTCGATGCGGCGATGAACGATCTCATCCGGCCGACGCTCTATAGCGCCCATCATGCCATTGAGCCGGTTAGCGAGCCGCTCGCGGATACGTCGGCGGCATCCTATGACGTCGTCGGGCCGGTCTGCGAAACCGGCGACACCTTCGCCCAGGCGCGCGGGTTGCCGCCGGTCGAGGCCGGCGACCTGATCGTCATTCGCAGCGCCGGCGCCTACGGTGCGGTCATGGCATCGACCTACAACGCGCGTCCGCTTGTGCCCGAGGTGCTGGTCGACGGCGATCGCTTCGCGATTGTTCGTCAGCGTGTCGAGACCGCTGAGATGATGCGGTATGAGAGTATCCCCGAATGGTTCTCGACACCCGGCGATCTAAGCCGGTCGGCAGCAGGATGAACCGAGAGCACGATATTTTCGACATAACAGAGCGGCGAATCCGCGCCGCTCAGCGCCGCGCCTTCACCAGCGCGTCTCTGGTGCTGACGTGGGAGCGCTTGTGCCCCCGGCTCTGGCCCCTGGCCGCCGTGCTCGCAACCATCCTCGGCGTGTTTCTGACCGACGTTTTGCCGTTTTTGCCCGGGTGGCTGCACACGCTGGCGTTGGTCCTCGCTGCAGCGGCTGTGATCCTGTCGGCGCGGTATGCCATCAAGGGCTACACGCCGCCGCGTCCGGCGGACATTGCGGCCCGGATCGAGCGCGATTCGGGTTATCGTCACCGCCCGTTGAGCGTGCTCGACGATCATATCGATCCGTCGGCAAGTTCTACGGAGGCGCAGGCCCTCTGGGCCGCGCATCGCCAGCGTACCCTGCAGCAGCTGGAACGTTTGCGGGTCAGCCTACCGGCCCCGAATCTCGCCCGTCACGATCCGCTCGGTCTCCGCGCCGGCGCGTTTCTGATTCTCGTCATCGGACTGACGGCCGGCGCTGGCGATCCGGGTGACAGAATCGCACGGGCGCTCAGTCCCGGCGACCCGGCAACCATTGGCTCCGTGCAGGTCGACGTGTGGGTGACACCGCCCGAGTACACCGGACAGGCACCGTTTTATCTGACCAATACAGAGGATGCGGGAAAGGTTGTGAGTGATGGTGAAGCCGCCAAAGCGCCGGCGTTGATTCGTGACGTCCCGGGCGGCAGCCGGATTATCGCCCAAGCGGGCATCGCCGGCGATGACAATGTTGCCGATCTGCAACTTTCATTGCCGCCGGTTTCGGTGCCGTTCACGGCTCTCGGCGCCGGTGGTTATCGTGCGGACACCGTCATCGATGCGGACGCGGTCGGTGCGGAGGCGGTGACGCGGCTTTCGATTCGTGCGGGTGCGGAGGAGCTGGTCGGTTGGACGGTTCGGCTGGCGCCGGACGACGCGCCTTCCATTATTTTCACGCAACCGCCGGCAAGCGGCAGTGGCGGTCGGTTGCGAGTTGCCTACAGTGCGGTCGACGACTACGGCGTCAAGCGGGCGACGTTGGTGATTCGTAATCCGGCGTTCGGCGAAGACGAAGAGGGCGGCGAGCCAACCCGTATCAACCTGCCGATCCCGCGAAATCAGACGGTCAGCGTCCAGACCTCGACGATGCGGGATGTGAGTGCGCATGACTGGTCGGGCCTGCCGGTCAAGTTGCAGCTCGAGGTCGAGGACGCCGTCGGCGCGATTGGCAAAAGCAGCGAATTTCCGATGATCCTGCCCGAGCGGATTTTCAACCATCCCATCGCGCGTACGCTGGCGGCGTATCGCAAACAACTGGTTAAACCGACGCCGGAAGACATCGGCGCCGTGATCATCGGCCTCGACAGCGTGACACGGAATCCGCAGATGTTCGGCGATGCTCTGGCGGTTTATCTCGGCGTCCGCGTCGCCCGGGCGCGCCTGATGCACGACCGTGACGGGAGCCAGATCCGAGGTATCCGCGAGATGTTGTGGACCATGGCGCTGCGCCTCGAGGAGGGCGAGTTCGCCATTGCCGGACGTGAACTGCGCGCTGCGCACGAGCGTGCCATGCAAGCGCTCAGGGAGGGCGCGTTCGATGACGCCGCGAATCAGCTTCTCGATCAATTGCAGCAGGCGCTTGATCGCTACATGGAGGCCCTTCAAGAGCAACTCAGCAAGGAGGGCATGGAGGGAATCTCCGATCTGCCGGGCATGGAGTATTTCGAGCGCGAGGACTTCCGTCAGATGATCGAGGATGCCCGCGAGCTGGCCCGAACCGGCTCGACCGAGGCGGCGGAAGCGGCTCTCGCGGAGCTCGCTCAGATGCTGCAGTCGCTTCAAAGCGCGATGAATGCCGGTACGGCCGGTCAGGAACAGCTGAACGCCGCGCGTCAGATGCTTGAGGATCTTACCGACCTGTCTCGCGAACAGCAGGCGTTGCTGGACCGAACGTTTCGGGAAATGCGGCGTTCTCAGGGGCTAGAGGGCGGCATGCCGGATGGCGACAACAATCTGCAGATCGAGCGGCGATCCGGACAATTGGGCGATAGCACCGGCGGCGGGGATGCCGGTACCGGCCAGGCGGGCAGAGACGGGCAGGGCAATCTGACCGGGAACAGCGGCCAGGGCAGCCAGCCGACACCGAGTCAGGCCGCCCGCGACCTCTCGCCGCAACAGGAAGCGTTACGCCGCCGCTTGCAGGAGTTGGGATTCGCACTCGGCCAGATGACCGGAGAGATTCCGGGCACGGTCAGGGATGCGGGTCGGGCGATGGGCCAGGCAACCGAATCGCTGGCACGCGGCGAGCCGGGCCGTGCGGTTCCGCCGCAGACCGATGCACTCGATCTCATGCGTCAGACGACCGAAAATTTCGTCGAATTGCTAACCCAGCAGATTCGCGGCATGCCCGGCAGCTCCGGTAACAATCAGGGCCAACTGCCGCGTGACGGCACCGATCCGTTCGGCAGACTAGGCGCGGGCGTTCTCGGTGCACAGATGGATGACGGCACGGTAAAGGTGCCGGACCGCGGCGATATCATGCGGTCGCGCCGGATTTACGATGAGTTGCGACGCCGCGCCGGCGAGCGCTATCGCCCGCGTTTCGAACTCAACTACATTGAGAGACTGTTGACGCCGTTCTGATCGGAGACCGATTACTGCCCTGGCTCCGGACGCGGCGCAAAGGTAACTTCAAGCCGGCGGGATAGCGGCGACGGCTCCTCGATACGGATTTGGAACTCCATCGCGGCGCCGGCCGGAAGATTGTCCGCCGGCGGTTCCTGTACCACGACCTGCATTTCGACGCCTTCGCCATCCAGTAACACCGCCTGGACCAACGGTACGTCGTGGGATTCCTCCTCGATGTTCGCAATGGTGCCGCTGACGACCAGTATGTCGACGCCGGCTTCCGTGGCGCGTGACGATTTTACATCCTGAATTTCCAGCCCGTCGCCAAGAACGCCGGTGTCGAGACCGATCATGTCGTAAACCACCTGCGTTTGCGGCACGAGTTCGACGATCACCGAGCGCGCAAAGAAGCCAGCGACACCCGTGCCGAGCAACAGAACGAGGATGACGATGATAGCGATCAGACCGCCTTTCCCTGACTTTTTCTTCGCTTGCCGACGGCCGGCGCGTCGCGGGGGCGTATCTTCATCGCCATCTTCGTCGTCATCGTCGAGGCCGCCGGTCAGGCTTTCGGGCAACGGGTCCGGCTCGGGAATGTCGTCGAGATCGTCGTAACCGTCGGATCCCGACTCCGCCGAGCCGTCATCGATCATCGACGAGATGCTGCCTTCGCTCGAATCGTCGTCGAACAGGCCTTCGATTTCGTCCTCGGACAAATCATCGTCATTGTCGGCATCATCGTCCGCAGCGGGCGTACTGTCCGCGTCGTCATAATCATCGTCGTCATCGCCGAACATGGCGTCGATGTTGGCGGTGATCCCGTCCTCCAGATCGTCTTCCTCTTCGGGATCCGGCAGGTCGAAATTCGGCTCGACGACATCGTCGTCGTCATCGCTGTCGATTGGCGGCGGCGCCGGCTCGGGTGCGGGCGACGGTTCGGGTACGGCAGCGGCTTGCGCGGCGGCTGCTGCACCCGGGGTGTCCTGGGGCGGCGGGGGATAACCCGGCGGCGGATAGGGATAGCCCGGCGGCGGATACGGCGGATAGCCGGGCGGTGGCGCATAGGCCTGCTGCTGTGGCGGCGGTGCGTAAGCCGGTTGCGGTTGTGCCGTCCATCCCGGCGGTGGGTCGGCAACCGGGCCCTGGCGCCAGCTGTTGCCGCAGTTCGAACAGCGGACGGTTCTGCCCGAAGGTTCAAACCCTTTACGGTCGACCGAATAATGCGTTTGGCAATTGGGGCAGACAATCAGCATCGGCGCTGTAACCCTTTAGACTCCCATCGTTTATAGGCGGAGCCGGATTCGTTGGCAAGCGAGCCACCGGCGGTTCGGACATGCCCTAATCCGGCACCGCCCGGTTCATTGTTCCGATACCCGACTGAACTGGACGAAAAGGCAGGCGGCATGCCATTCTGCGGGCGTCGCGATTCCGGTGCAGGGGATGCCGCAGAAGCAGGATCCGAACGCCCAAACAATTTACATTGAACCAGCGGATTCGATGAAACGGACCACATGAGCGAGAATCGCAGTCAGACCGTCGTCCGATTCGAGAATGTCGGCTTGCGGTACGGGCTCGGCCCGGAAGTCCTGCAGGACATGTATCTCGAGTTGCCGGCCGGCTCATTTCATTTCCTGATCGGGCCCAGCGGCGCCGGTAAGTCCTCGCTGCTGAAACTCATCTATCTCGCCTTGCGACCGACACGGGGCCAGATTTCGCTGTTCGGCCGCGACATCGCGACAACGCCACGCGAGGATCTTCCGGCGCTTCGGCGAAAGGTCGGCGTTGTGTTTCAGGAGTACCGGCTGCTCGATCACCTGAGCGCCTTCGACAATGTCGCGTTGCCGTTGCGGATCGCCGGCGTGCGCGAGGTCGAGGTCCATAATCACGTCAAGGAACTGCTTGCCTGGGTCGGCCTGCAGAATCACATGCAGGCACGGCCGGCGACGCTATCCGGCGGACAGCAGCAGCGCGTGTCGATTGCGCGCGCCGTGATCGCGCGGCCGAAGCTCTTGCTTGCTGACGAACCGACCGGCAACGTCGACGACCGCATGGCGTTTCGCCTGATGCACCTCTTTGAGGAACTCAACCGTCTCGGCACGACGGTCGTCATCGCGACCCATAACCAGAATCTTGTCGAGCGGCTTGGCCATCCACGCATTCATCTGACGGACGGTTACTTGCGTACCGATCCGGGGCCCAAGGTGCGGGCGTCTGCCGAAGGGGACCGCGAAACGGGGTTTGGCGAACGACCGTACGATCCTGAAATCCTGACCTACATTTGACGGGTGGCATCTGACGCCATGGGTATCTTTTCGACACGCAGCGATCTGGCTCTCGACCGCGATGAGCATGCCCAGTTTCTGCCGTGGCTCATCGCCTTCATGGTTTTCCTTGCGATTGTCGCCATGGCCGGCGTCTTGCTGCTCAACCGGACCATCGACCGTTGGGATGCGGGCGTCAGCGACACGCTGACCGTGCAGATCGCGCCGGGTGCGAGTGCGGACGCCGATCAGAGGGGGCTCGACAACGCGCTCAAGATTCTGCGCGAGACGCCGGGCGTGGTGCGCGCCAGCGTCATCGCGGAGGAGCGTGTGCTGGATCTGCTGAGGCCGTGGCTTGGCGGACTGGCAGGACAGGCCGATCTGCCGTTGCCGCGCCTGATTGACGTCGAATTCGACGATTCCAGCGGTGTCGATGTGCCGGGCCTCGGCCGCCGACTGGCGCTCGCCGTGCCGGGTGCAACGGTCGACGACCACCGGGTCTGGCTCGACCGTCTGGTCCGCCTTTTGTCGACCATCGAGCTGGTCGGACTTGCCGTGCTTGGACTGATTGCCGTCATTACCGTCGGTACGGTCGTATTTACGACACGGACCGGACTTGCGGTGCACCGCGATGCCATCGAGGTCCTGCACCTGATCGGCGCGCATGATGCGTACGTTGCCCGGCAGTTCGCGATCCGGGCCCTGTGGCTTGGTCTCAAAGGCGGTATCGTCGGACTCGTGCTCGCCGTGCCGACCTTGCTGGCGATCGGTTATTTCGCCCGTTCGATGCAGGCCGGTGGTCTGCCGCCGGTTTCTCTCGGTGTCGGGCAGTGGGCGGCCATTGCGTTGATGCCGCTGATTGCGGCGCTGATCGCCATGCTGACCGCGCGTATGACGGTGTTCCGCACCCTGGCGAAGATGCTTTGACAAATGGCCGCGCGTCGACCGGCCCGTAACCAGTCGAACCGGCCCGGCGTGATCGCCGTTGTCGCGGGGTTGCTGCTCATTGCCTTCTGGGCGCTCGGACTTCGAAGCTTTGCCGCCAGTATCCCCAACGCACCGGCCACGGACTCCGGCCGGACCGACGCCATTGTCGTGCTAACCGGCGGCAGCGGGCGGCTCGACGAGGGTCTCGGCCTGCTGCTCGCCGACCGTGCCGACATGCTCTTTGTATCGGGCGTGTATGACGGGCTTGACGTTCGCTATCTGTTGCAGACGGTCCTCGAGGGCGGCGGGGCCATCGAACACCGGGTCGAAATCGGCAATGCGACGAGCACAATCGGTAACGCAGAGGAGACGGCGGTCTGGATGAGAGAGAAAGGCTACGGCTCGCTCCGTCTGGTAACGGCTGCCTATCACATGCCGCGCAGTCTGCTGGAGTTCGGTTTTGCCCTGCCGGATACGGACATCGTCCCGCATCCCGTGTTTCCCGAGCACGTCAAATCGGACTGGTGGCGCTGGCCCGGGAGCGCCGCGCTGGTTATCAAGGAATACACCAAGTTCCTGCTTGCCTGGGTTCGCCAACGCGCAGTTGTGCTGCGTGGGGTGTTCCCGGCAGATGGGTAAGACGGACGCGAGAACGAGGACGGCATGCTGCGTTCACTGATTTACGACACCCTTCAGATCGTCATCACGGTGACGATGCTGGCTTTCATGTGGCTGCTGTTGATTTTCCCGTGGCCGGTGATGCTCGGGGTGATTTCCAAATGGGCCGGGTTGTTGCGTTGGTTAAGCCGTGTCGTCGCCGGAATCGACGTCCGGTTTCGCGGCATTGACCGGTTGCCCGACGGTCCCGTCGTCATCGCGTCCAAGCATCAATCCGCCTGGGATACGGCGGTCTTTCTGCTGTTCTGGCCGCGCGCCTGCTACGTCATGAAGAAGGAGCTGTGGTCGATTCCGTTCTGGGGTTGGTACGCGAAACATTGCGAGACCGTACCGGTCGACCGGGCCGGTGGCGCGGCGGCACTCAAGAAAATGCTCGCGATCGTCAAGGAACGCCTTGCCCAGGGCCGCCAGATCATCGTCTTCCCGGAGGGCACCCGGGTGCGGCCGGGCGAGAACCGCAAGTACCACCCCGGCATCGCGGCGATTTATCAGGCCGCGGACGTGCCGGTCGTGCCGGTGGCGCTGAACTCCGGCATGTTCTGGGGACGCCGATCCGTCGGCCGCAAATATCCGGGAGCGATCACGCTGGAGTTCCTCGAACCGATCCCGCCCGGCCTCGACCGCAAGGCCTTCATGACGCGGCTGAAGTCCGATATCGACGGCGCCACCGCGCGGCTCGAGGCCGAAGCGCTGGCCGAGTTCCCCTATTTGCCGAAGCCTGCGGCCATGGCCCAACCTGTGGATAACCCTGCGGACAATTCCTGAGCGCCCGACATGCACTCGCCGTGTGAGTTACGGGTAAAACCCGAGATAAGCTTGTGATTTAAAAGCTTTTTCCGGTTGAAATCGGGATAAGATTGTGGAAACATAACAAGAACATTTTCGCTTGGACCCGAACCCGGTTCCGCCTACGTTTGACCGATGTCGAACGGCGGAAATCCGGGCGTTTGACGGAACTTTTGAAAATCCGGGCAGACTGGCGTTCCGGCGCCGGCCGGGAAATATTGACGATTGGAGACGGCGAGATGGCGCAGGTAGCCCCGATTTCACAGCAAATCTGGGATATGAAATATCGGCTGAAGCGGGCCGACGGTCATCCTGTGGACAAATCCATCGACGATACCTGGGCGCGGGTCGCCAAGGCACTCGCCGAACCGGAGGAAGATAAAGCCCTCTGGGAACAGCGTTTTTACGACATCATGCGGGATTTTCGTTTTCTGCCGGCCGGCCGCATCCTGTCGGGCGCGGGCTCGGACCGCCGCGTAACGCTCTTCAACTGTTTCGTCATGGGCGATATCCCCGACGACATGTCGGGCATCTTCGACGGGCTCAAGGAAGCCGCGCTGACCATGCAGCAGGGCGGCGGGATCGGCTACGACTTTTCGTCATTGCGTCCCAAGGGCGCCTATGTCGGCGGCGTCGGCGCCGACGCCTCGGGGCCGCTCTCGTTCATGGATGTCTGGGACGCCATGTGCCGCACCATCATGAGCGCAGGCTCCCGCCGCGGCGCGATGATGGCGGTGCTGCGCTGCGATCATCCCGATCTCGAAGCCTTCATCGAGGCCAAGCGCGAACCGGGCCGGTTACGCATGTTCAATCTCTCGGTTCTCGTCACCGACGCCTTCATGCAGGCGGTGAAGGAGGATGGCGACTGGGATCTGCAGTTCGAGGGCACGGTTTATTCGACCGTCCGGGCGCGGGAACTCTGGGACAAGATCATGCGCTCGACCTATGCCTATGCCGAGCCGGGCGTGATTTTCATCGACCGCATCAACCGGGCCAACAACCTGAGTTATTGCGAGACCATCCACGGCACCAATCCGTGCGGCGAGCAGCCGCTGCCACCCTATGGCGCGTGTTTGCTGGGATCTGTCAATCTGGCGCGTTTCGTCAACCGGCCGTTCGAAGACGATGCCGAAATCGACACCGAGGCATTGGCCGAGACGGTCGCCGTCGCCGTGCGGCTGATGGACAATGTTGTCGACGCCTCCAACTTCCCGCTCGATGCACAACTGCACGAAGCCAAGGCCAAGCGCCGCATCGGCCTCGGCATTACGGGCCTCGCCGATGCGCTGATCATGTGCGGCGCGCGCTACGGTTCTGCATCGGCGGTGCAGCTGACGGAAACATGGCTCGCGGCCGTTCAGCGGGCGGCCTATCTGTCGTCGGTCGACATCGCCAGGGAAAAGGGTGCGTTCCCGCTGTTCGATGCCGAGAAGTACCTCGCCGGCGAGCATATCAAAACACTGGACGAGGACGTGCGCGCGGCCATCGCCGAGAACGGCATCCGCAATGCGCTGCTGACCTCCGTCGCGCCGACCGGCACAATCTCGCTGTTTGCCGACAACGTGTCCTCGGGGTTGGAGCCCGTGTTCAGTTTTTCCTACAACCGCAACGTTCTGATGCCCGACGGCAGCCGCAGGACCGAGGAAGTGTCGGATTACGCCTATCGTTCGTATCGGCGGCTCCGTGGCGAGGACGCGGCGTTAACGTCCGCCTTCGTCGACGCGCAGCAGTTGGCGCCGAACGATCATTTGGTCATGCAGGCGGCGGTCCAGAAGTACATCGACAGCTCGATCTCGAAGACCATCAACGTGCCGGAGAGCATCTCGTTCGAGGACTTCAAGCAGGTCTATATGGAAGCCTACGATCTCGGCTGCAAGGGTTGCACGACCTATCGGCCGAACGATGTGACCGGTGCGGTCCTGGAGGTCCGCAAGGACAATGAGAAGACGGATGGCAACGAGCCGGAACTGCCGCTCGGCGAAGCCGCTACGGTACTGCTGCCCAAGGACGAAGGGGATTCCGGCGCTGTCGTCTATATGACCCAGCCGCTCGACCGCCCGGAAGCGCTGCCCGGCGCGACCTACAAGGTCAACTGGCCGGAGAGCGACCACGCGATCTATATCACGCTCAACGACATCATCCAGGACGGCCGGCGCCGTCCGTTCGAGGTCTTCATCAACTCCAAGAACATGGAGCACTATGCCTGGACCGTCGGTCTGACGCGGATGATTTCGGCGGTGTTCCGCCGCGGCGGCGACGTTTCCTTCGTGGTTGAGGAGCTCAAGGCCGTGTTCGATCCGCGCGGCGGCCAGTGGATGGGCGGCAAATACGTACCGTCGCTGCTCGCCGCGATCGGCGGCGTCATCGAGCGCCACATGATCGAAATCGGTTTCCTGACCCGACCGGGCCAGCTCGCCAACGAGGCCGACAAGCAGCTCAACGTCGTCGGCATGCACGACCAGATGCCGCAGGGCGGCGGAGACGACGGCGCCGCAAACGATGGCCAACTCGTCAACCGTGCGCCGTTCCGGCAGTGCCCGAAGTGCGGCGATGCCTCGCTGATCCGCCAGGAAGGCTGCGATACCTGCTCGTCGTGCGGCTACTCGAAGTGCGGGTGAGATTTTGGACGCCCGCCTGAGCATCGTCACTCTCGGGGTTTCGGATATAGCGCGAAGCCGTGCGTTCTATGAGGCGCTGGGCTGGCGGGCGTCGTCGATCAGCAACGATAACGTCACGTTCTTTCAGGCCGGTTGCATGATTTTCGGCCTCTACGGTCATGCCGCGCTCGCCGAGGACGCAAAGGTCGCGGATACTGGAAAGCCCGATTATCGGGGCGTTTCGATCGCCTACAACGGTCGCGACAAGGCCGAGGTCGACGCCGTTCTGGCCGAGGCGGAGAGGGCCGGTGCGACGATCCTCAAACCGGCGGAAGAGGTATTCTGGGGCGGTTATTCCGGCTACTTCGCCGATCCCGACGGGCATCTCTGGGAAGTCGCCTGGAATCCAGGATTCCCGATTGATGAGGACGGCTCGATCACATTACCGGACTGATCTCGAAAACCGTGCGCCGCGTCATGGCAAACGGCGTCACAGATAATCGGCGAAAATCGTGAAAGTGTTGTCGTCGTTGTAGTTACCCTGCCTTTGCCCGGCGCCGACATGGAGCGTCGCCCCGATATTGATGGTCTTCTTGCCCTTGTTGTTGAGTTTGACGGGGTTGGTCAGGTTCATCGTGAAGTTGTCGACGGTCATGACGTGGCTGGACGTGCCCTTTCGGATCGTGATCGATGACGGCAATGTGACGATGACAAAGGCCTTCGGCTCGCCGATCAATTGAAAGCGCGCCCGTTTGATGTTGCCGCCGAAACTGATCAATCCGCCTGAACTTGTCGTAGTGTCCGACGTCGGGGGAATCGTGACCGTTCCCGTGCCGACCTCGTCGGCAGCCCATTCGCCGAAGCGCAGGCCTCGCTTCTCGATGATCTGGAGTGTCGCTTGCGACCATGTCGCGGTCGGCGCGACGAGAATGAAGGCGGCGAGCAGAAGAATGCGCCAGATGCGTCGTGTCGTCATTGGCTTGTTTTCCATGTTCAACCCGTTTTCCGCATAGCACACCAAGCTTTCCGGAAACTGACAGAATCGGGTTATCCGGTACGTGATTGACCGGAATCCGCCATGCGCAGGACGCGTTCGAGGTTTTTGTCCGGAATGCCGAGTTCACGCAGATGATCCACCGTATTCCTCACGTAGTCCATGCATGAGCCGGCCGGGCCGTGGCCCTGGGAAATCAGGCGCGCCGTTTCGGCATCGTCGAGTATGCCGGCGTACTGGCGGTGTCCGGTGTCGGCGACAAATACCAATGCAAGTGCCGAGCCGATCCCGTCGATCTCGACCGCACCCATGATCGGCCGGTAGACGTTGGTAATCATTTCCCGTTCGTAGAGTGCGGCGACGACGTCGTCGATCTCGGGTGCGGCGACCTTCAGGGCGCGGCCGCGACATTCGCCGCCTTCATCGAGGCCGAACACGAGCCCCGGTTTTTCCGGTGTTCCGCGAAAGGCATGGCTGTAAATGCAAAGTCCCCGGTGGTAGCCCAGTAGGACGGCGTCGCGTACGTCCGTCGGCGTGAACTCCGGGTTCCACATCAATGAGCCGTAAGCGAACACCCACATGTCCTCGCCGCCGGCGCTGTAGGGCAGGGTTTCGCGGTCCTTCATGACGGTTTTCCCGCCGTTCCGCGTGACGCCAGCGCGACGCCGACAACAGCAATGGCCATGCCGATCAGGGCCTGCGGCGCAAGGGTCTCGTCGAACATTGCCCATGCCATCAATGCCGCAACCGGCGGCACAAGATAGAACAGGCTGGAGACTTTCGACGCGGCACCGCGGCGGATCAACACGTAAAGCAGCGTAAAAGTGCCGAGCGACATCACAGCGGTCAGCCAGACCAGCGCGACGATAAATTCGGCCGTCCATTCGATGACCTGATTCTCGAATGCAAGGGACAGCATCCAGACGAAAATTGCCGCCGCCGTGAGCTGGACGGCCTGCTGACCCCGGAGATCACCGGCCGCGCCGGTTTTCTTCTGGTAGAGAGAGCCAGAAGAAATCGCCAGCATCGAAACGGCGCACGCCGCAAAACCCCAGCCGTCGCCGGCGCCGAGGTCGATCTTGTTCCAGACGACAAGGGCGACACCGGTAAACCCGAGAACAAGGCCGAGCCAGTGACGCGGCGTCACGCGTTCGCCCAACAGCGGTCCCGCCGCGAGGCTGGTCACCAGCGGCTGCATGCCGACGATCAGCGCCGCGACACCGGCGGAGACGCCCCGGTCGATGGCCCAGAACACACCGCCGAGGTACGTACCATGCACCAGCACGCCAATGATCACGGCGTTCATCAGTGCGGCTCGTCCGACAGGTAAAGCAACTCGCATGGCGGCGATAATCAGAAACATCAGAACGGCGGCTGCGGCAAAGCGGATGCCCAGAAACGTGAACGGCTCGGAATAGGGCGCGCCGAGCTTGGATCCGATGAACCCGGTCGCCCACAGGACGACGAATACGGCCGGCAATGCATCGGTCCAGAGCCCGCCGCCGGAGGCGGTCGAGGCAGGCGTTGCGTTGGAGGCGGCTTTGGTCATGGCCGGACGCTAACTCGTCGTTCGGGCACCTGCAACCGGCACCTGCGATGGCTGTTTGGCCAGCTTCGCTTGACCTTTTCATCCCCGAATGGCGTGTTCGTCAGTATGTCGAACGTTCATATCAGGCCGATGAACGAAACGCCGAACCCGCCAACCCGGAAACGGCGGCCGTGGGCTGTGGGCGTTGCCGCAGGCCTGGTGCTCGGTATCGCCGTTTATACGGCCTGGTGGTGGTTTCTCGCCGAGCGCCTGCGCACCGGAATCGAAGACTGGCGCGCCGAGCGGATCGAGGACGGGATCGACGTTGCCTGGTCGTCGCTCGCAATCGATGGTTTCCCGGCTACGGTCCGCGCAACCGTTGCGGCGCCCCGGGTCGCCATTCCCGAAGCCTGGCGATGGGAATCGGGCGAGCTGATCCTCGGTCTGGAAGCACTGAATCCGGCGGCACTGACAATCCAAGCCCGCGGTCGGCACGTCGTCGACGTCATTCGAGACGGCGGCGCCGAAAATATCGAACTAGACGCCGAACGTCTCGACGGACGGGTTGCGCGCGTCGCCGATGCACTGTCGATCACCTTGGGGCTGGACGATGTTGAGGTTCGCAAGGCGGGCGAACTGCAAGGCCGCATCGAGGACATGACGTTGCACCTACGCCAATTCGATCCACCGGCTGAATCGGATCCGCAGGCACTGACGCCGCCGGTCGTCTTTCAGATGGCCCTGACGATGACGACCGAAATGACCGACCCGCCGGCAGACTGGCCCTTCAAGGACCGTGCGTCGCATATCGTGCTGGACAGCCGTATCCTTGGCGATGTTGACGTGCCATTGAATCGCGCTCGCCTCGCGGCCTGGCGGGACCTCGGTGGCGTGCTCGAGATCGATCGCTTTCGGCTGGAACTCAGCAACCTGGCGTTCTCAGGCGACGGCACGGTTAGTCTCGATGGCGCGTTACAGCCGGTTGGCGCCCTGTCGGTGCGCTTGCAGGGTTTTGAAAAACTGATCGATGCGTTGGTAATTTCGGGACAACTTGCCGCAAAGGATGCCGGGATCATCAAGGGCGTTCTCAATCTGGTTGCCAAGATCGATCCGGGATCCGGGGAAAATGTCATCGACGCCGCGTTTACCGTACAGAACAGGAAACTGTATCTCGGACCGTTCGAACTGTTGAAACTCCGGCCCATCGTCTGGCCGGACTGACCCGTGCGCGACGATCTGCTAGAGTCCGCCGATGTCGAGCGTTCGCCACCTTCTCGCGTCTCTTCTCGTCGCGGCAATCATGTTTGCGTCGGCGAGCAGTCACAGTGCCGGACCGTCACTCGACGGCAGGCTGCTGGTGGCATCGCCGGAGATGCGCGATCCGACGTTCAAGGAGACCGTTCTGCTGATTGTCGAGCATTCGTCCGAAGGAGCATTCGGCCTGATTCTCAACAAGGTGATCGGATCGGGCGGACTCGGCGGGCTGCTCAACGGATTCGGTATCGATACATCGGCGCTCGGCGAGAAAGACGCCGCGACGGAGGTTGCCCTCAGGAGCGGCGGACCAGTCCAGCCGGAACTCGTTTTTGTGCTGCATTCCCCGGACTTCGAAGGTGGCGGCGGCGAGCTCGTTATCGACGGCGTCGTGCTGACGCGAAACGTCGATGTGCTCGAAGCCATCGCGGCCGGGGAAGGCCCACGCCATTCACTTTACATCGTCGGCTATTCGGGTTGGTCGGAAGGCCAACTCGACCGTGAGATCGAGCGCGGAGACTGGCTCGATGCACCGGCGGTGGCGCCGGTCGTGTTCGGATCCAGTCCGGATAGCATGTGGCGAAACGTCATGGAGGCCGCCGGCCTGAGTCTTTGAACGCGGTCCGTCCGTCAGTCTTTCCTGATCTTCTCGTGTTCGGGGACGTCCTGATTGGCGTCGATGACGCCGCGGCGAATTCCCCGCGTCCGGGTGAACACGCGCTCAAGCTCGTCGCCGTCACCGCGCCGGATCGCGCGTTTCAGATTCGTCAGGTCTTCGTCGAAGCGGCTCAGGATATCGAGGACCGCGTCGCGGTTTTCGAGAAAAATATCGCGCCACATAACCGGATCGGACGCCGCAATCCGCGTGAAATCCCGGAATCCGCCGCCGGAAAACTTGAAAATCTCGTCCTGCAAATCTTCACCTAGCTGATAGGCGGTATCGACGATCGCGTAGGAAATTACGTGCGGCAGGTGTGATGTGATGGCAAGGATCTGGTCATGATGGCCGCTGTCCATCTCGGTGACCATCATGCCGGCCGCCTCCCACAGCGCACGGACCCTGTCGACGGCGTCTCGGTCGGTGCCCGGCGGCGGCGTCAGAATGCACCAGCGGTCGGCAAACAGCTCCGGAAAACCAGCCGCAGGGCCGGAATGTTCCGTGCCGGCGACCGGATGACCGGGCACCAGATGAACGCCCATCGGCAGGTGCGGCGCAACCTCGCGTTCGACACAGGCCTTGGCCGAGCCGACATCGCTGACAATAGCGCCTTCCTTGAGGCTGGGCGCGATGGTTGCGGCGATTTTGCCGAACGCGCTCAACGGCGTACAGATCATGACCAGATCTGCGTCCCGTGCCGCGTCGGCGGCGTCCTGTGTCACGAAGTCGGCGAGGCCCAGATCGACAATGGTGTTCAGGGTTTCGACGGAGCGTGCGGCTGCGGCAATTTCGCCGGCGAGATTGTCGCGGCGAATCACATGGGCGAGACTCGCACCGATCAGACCCATGCCGATAAAGGCGACCCGGTCGAACATCGCGCTCATGACACCGGCCCCCCTTCGAAGGTCTTAAGGGCCTCGACGAACGCCGCCATCTCGTCGGCGGTGCCGATCGTCACGCGCAGACGGTCGGGCAGACCGTAACTACCCATCCGGCGCACGATAATGCCGTTCGCCTTGAGGTGCGTATCGCACGCATCCGCGCCACTGCCAAAGGCCGCGCCCTCGGCATCGGGTACGCGCATCAGCACGAAATTGCCGAGGCTGTCGGTCAGTTCGTAGCCGAGATCGCGAAGTTCGCGCTCCGTCCATGTCCGGTTGGCGAGATTCTCCTCGCGCGCCCGGGTAACGAACGTCTGGTCCTCGACGGCGGCTAGGCCGGCGGCGAGCGCAGCGGCGCTGACGTTAAACGGTCCCCGCACACGATTAATGACGTCGGCCACCGCGTCCGGCATGTAACCCCAACCAAGCCGCAGGCCGCCCAGGCCGTAGATCTTCGAGAACGTGCGCGTCATGACCACGTTGTCCGCGCGGTCGACCATTGCCGCACCGTCCTCGTAATCTTCGCGGTCGACGAACTCCGCATAGGCGCCGTCGATGATCAGCAGAACCTCCGTCGGCAAGCCGTCGTGCAAGCGGCGCAGTTGCTGGCCGTTCAGGTGCGTGCCGGTCGGGTTGTTCGGATTGGCGATAAAGACGAGCTTCGTCTTGTCATTGACGGCATCGAGGATCGCATCGACATCGGTCGTGAGCCCGCTTTCCGGTACGGAGACCGGATTGGCGCCGACGGCCCGTGCGCTGATCGCATACATCAGGAACCCGTGAGCCGAGTGGATGACGCCATCGCCAGGCCCGGCGTAAGCCTGACATAGTAACGACAAAATCTCGTCAGAGCCGGCACCGCAGACGATCCGGTCGGCGTCGAGTCCGTGCAGCTCGGCGAGCGCATTCCTGAGGGCGGTCGCACCGCCGTCTGGATAGCGGTGCAGAGAGTTCGCGGCATCCTTGTAGGCGGCCATCGCTGCCGGACTCGGCCCGAGCGCCCCTTCGTTGGAGGAGAGCTTGATCGTGCGATTCGCGCCATTGATCGCGGAGTCGCCGCCGACATAGGGGGCGATCTGCATGATGCCGTCGTTGGCGGGTGTCGGTGAGGCAGCCATGGCGAATCGTCAGGTTTTGGTGCGCGACTTGGCGGCCTTGGTGCGCCCGCTAACGCCGATATCGCGTTTGCGCCGCTCCTTGCCGTCACGCGGCTTGCGACGCCGGTCGACACCGCGTCGTTTACCGACGTTTGATTTGAGCTCGTCCGCGCGCAACGGTTCGGCATAGGCGCCGAGGAACGCAAACCAGTTGATCGCCTCTTTGAGGGTCTCGTTGATGGCGGTCAACCGCGGATCGTCGCCAATGACGTGCCCGGCGATATCGGCCAGATAGATGTCGTCGTCGCGATCCGATTTCGAACGGTCGATCAGGATATCAGCGGGCATGCCGTGTTTCTCGAACGTATCGCGCAGTCGGGTCAGGCTGACGCGTGCGGTCATTTCGAAGGCGATCAGACTGCGGTCACGGCCGCTTTCGCCGGCCGGTGTTTTGCAGATCACCATGGCGTCGAGTTGGCTGCCGGGCGTGTTCGCGGGACCGAAGAACGGTAAACGGCAAACGACCTTGGGCGAATCCGGAGCCATCAGATGACGCCACCAGGCGGCCGCGCCCTCAGCGGTCGGGAACGGCAGCACGCCGAGTGATGCGTCTTCGTTGCGAACCGCGTCGATAACGCCGGAAACCGTGGCGTGGCGAGACAGCGGGGTGAACGTCCCGTACTGGTCGCGCGCGAGGTCGACGTACCCTTGTTCCTCGTCGTTGGTGAATACGGCAACGAAGAAAGGACCTTCGAGCGACAACATGCCGGCGATCAGTTCGCGCCAGATTTTGATCAGGATCGGTTTCGGGAATGCGCCCTTGTGCCGCTCGACGAGGGTATAGAGGATTCGGGCCTCACGCGCGGGACGGACACTGATCCGGGGTTCTCCCTTGGCCATACGCACTTCGTCGGCGACAGCGGCGCGTTCGATCATCAGCGCGTGAAGCTGTTCGTCAATGCGGTCGATTTCCGCGCGCAGTTGCTCGAGGGTGCGCTGTTTCTTGGCCATGGTATCCGATTTCCGGGGATGCAGACGGGCCTAGTGTTAGCCGCAGGCCTCTGGAAAATCAAAGAAAAGGTTGGCGATACGACTGGAAAGACGGACCAGGAATGCGGCGGGGCATCACTCGTCTTCGCGGCGACGCCAGTCGGCGTTCCAGGTTGGCGATTGAACCGACTTTGGCGCGGACGCGACCTGCCGCCGGCGGACGGGGCGGACCTCGCCGGATGCGGCATAGATCTGTTTTGTCGCTTCCATCATGATAACGCCGCCAAACTGCGAAAACGCGGCCCGCCCGATGTTTTCAAGCGCCGGTGCGGCGGACAGCAGGAGTCGCGAGCGCAGCGGCGGCATGAAGAGCGCACTATCGCTCTCCATCGGCGTGAACATGCCTTCGCGTAACACGGTCGAGAGCTGGCGTCGCGAATAGGGCCGGCCATGACCGAACGGCGTTCGTTCAAGACGTGCCCAGACGCCCCGCCGATTGGGCGCGATGACCAGCAACTTGCCGTCGCCGCTCATAATGCGCCAGATTTCGCGCAGCATGGGGCGTAGCGGTTCGGCGCTTTCGAGTCCGTGAATCAGCAACACACGGTCGACCGACAGGTCATCGAACGGCAGGTCCATCTCGTCGACCAATGCCGTCAAACCTGCGCCATCGGCCGGCCATTGAATGACGCCCTGCTGCGCTGGCATGGCGGCGGCTACGCGTTCCGCCTCGTCGACGAACGGTCGCAGGTACGGGGTTGCGAAGCCGATCCCGAGTACGCGCATCCCGGCAACGCTCGGCCAGAATCGGCGGATGCGCCGGCGGATCATGCGCCGGGAAACGCCGCCGAGCGGGCTCGCGTAAAAATCTCTTAAATCAACGACATCGGTCCACATTCAGCCAGCATAGCACGCCGCCGCTGCGACGGCGCGCTCTTTGTCGGCATTGCCGAATGGGATGGACATACCCGGTCCGTCCGGCGAGATTCGGTATCCCTCAATATTTGGCAGGATCGACCGTAATGAAACTCTGGTACTCGCCGACGTCGCCATTCGTGCGCAAGGTTCTGATGACGGCCATCGAAGCCGGCATCGAGCATGACATCGAGAAGATCGCCTGCGGTCCGCTCGGCCCAACGGGCGCTATCGCTGCCGACAATCCACTCGGCAAGGTGCCGGCGCTGCGGACCGACGATGACGAGGTGCTCTTCGACTCGCGGGTGATCTGCGAATACCTCGACAGTCTGCACGGCGGCGACAAGATCTTCCCGCCGGCGGGCGCCGCGCGCTGGACGGCGTTGAGGCGCGCCGAGCTCGCCGATGGTGCGGTCGATGCCGGCATACTGGCGATGATGGAGACCCGGCGGCCGGCCGAGGAACAATCGGCGGCGTGGATCGAGAAGCAGAAGTCCGTTGTCGGTTTGGCGCTCGATGCGCTGGAAGGCGAGGCCGACACGCTTGGCGATTCGGTCGATATCTCGACGATCACGATCTGCTGTGCGCTTGGCTGGATCGAATTCCGCAATGTCCTCGGCGACTGGCGGGCGAGCCGCCCGGCGCTTGCCGACTGGTACGCGGGTTTCTCGGCGCGGCAGTCGGCGCTTGCGACGGAGCCTGCAGAATAGGGCCGAACGGGGAACGCCCCGTCAGGCGAAGACCGAGAGTAGAACGATCCCGAATGCGCTAATGCAGCCGAGGACCAATCCCGTTCCGATACGGATCATTGTCATTGTGGCGTCATTCATCGTCTTACCGCCCCCACGGTCGTTGGACGTCAGGAAAACAATCTGAATGCTGACGGATGATCGCATCGCAAAAGCGGCGATGCAGTGACGCCGGTCACATTATGGTTAACGGCCGGTCAAACCACATTGGCTTCGGGCCGTGCATCGCCAGAGACGATACGGTCGATGCCGAGGGGGGAAAGATCGAGTGAACGGTATGAACCGTCGACGATCAGTTCCGCAATGCCGCGCCCGACCGCCGGCGCCTGCTGCAAGCCGTGGCCGCTGAAGCCGTTGGCGAACAGCAAGCTGTCGACATCGGGATGCCAGCCGAGCAGGGCATTCTGGTCGAGTGTATTGTAGGCATAGTAACCGGCCCAGGCATTCACAACGCGGATCGCTTCGAATGCCGGAACTCGCTGTGCGAGGCCTTCCCAGATGCGGGTCTCGAAAAAATCGTAATCGACATCGTAATCGCCGATCGCCGGTTCCTCGCCGGCGCGCGGCGACAAACCGCAGAGGAACTGACCTCCTTCGGGCCGGAAATAAATACCGCTCGGATCGACCGTCAACGGGCCCTTGCCGATCTCGCTGACGAAATCGTCCCGGCAATCGAACACATAGACGTAGCGTTTGCGCCGCTCGACCGGCAGATCGACGCCAGTCATGGCGGCGATCCCGGCGGCATCCGGGCCGGCGGCGTTGACCGCATGACCGCAGGCCAACGTCTCGCCGCCGGCAAGTCGGACGCCGACGACCCGACGACCGGACATTTCAAGACCGGTTACGGTGTCGTTGACGACGATCGCCCCCCGGCTTGCCGCCTTCTTGCGGAATGCGTTCATCAGCGACCATGCATCGGTCCAGCCTTCATCGCGGGTGCCGAATGCGCCGGCGGCAATGCCGTCTGTGCTGAGCCACGGAAACCGGGCCTTGAGACCGCCAGGATCCAGGAGCTCGGTTCCGGCGCCGCACGATTGCTGCAGGGTGACGCTGCGCTGCAGGATGTCGGTCCCGGCATCGCTCGCCAGCATCAGATAGCCCTGTTCGACGAACGGGATCAGCGGGCGGTCGCCATCGACCGTCAGGAGATCCTCCGCCTCACGCAGAAAGGCGGCAGCGAACCGGGACATCAGGACATTGGTTTCGTTGGTAAACTGCTGGCGGACGCCGCTGACGGAACGAGCGCTCGATGTGTCCGCATACCCCGTGTCCCGTTCGACAACGGCAACGGTTCCGTCGAAATCGGGGTGGGCGGTCAAAAAATAGGCGACGGCGCTACCGATAACGCCGCCGCCGATAATAACCGTGTCGAATGATCGTTGCATGACGTGTCCCGGGACCAAGAACCCGGGTCAATCTAGCATGCGTGATCAGGCCATGTACTGTCCGCCGTTTGCGGAAATCGTCGAGCCGGTGATGAAGCCCGCATCGTCGGACGCGAGGAACACGACGCAGCGCGCGATTTCGTCGGCTTCGCCGAGACGGCCGACCGGAATCTGCGGAATGATCTTGCTGTCCAAGACTTCCTTCGGCACCGCCATGACCATCTCGGTGGCGATGTAGCCCGGCGCGATGGCGTTGACGGTGATGCCCTTGGCGGCGGTCTCCTGGGCCAGTGCCTTGGTGAAACCGATCAGGCCGGCCTTGGCGGCGGAATAGTTGGTCTGGCCGAACTGTCCCTTCTGGCCGTTGATCGACGAGATATTGATAACCCGTCCGAAACCGCGCTCGCGCATACCGTCGATCAGCGGGCGCGTCACGTTGAACAGGCTGTCGAGGTTGGTCCGGATAACCGCGTCCCACGCGTTCTTGTCCATCTTGTGGAACGGCTTATCCCGCGTGATGCCGGCATTGTTGACGACAACGTCGATCGGGCCGAGATCGCCCTCGATCTTGCCGATCGCCTCGGCCGTTGCGTCCGCATCGCCGACGTCGAACTTGTAGACGGCGATGCCGGTTGCGTCCTTGAACGCGTTGGCAGCGTCGTCATTGCCGGCGTAAGTCGCGGCGACGGTGTAACCGGCGGCCTTGAGGCCCTCCGAAATGGCCTGACCGATGCCCCGGGTGCCGCCGGTGACCAGTGCTACGCGTGCCATGGTGTCTCTCCCCTGAAAGTGGTTGTCGCCCGCCGGTTCGCGCCGCCGGTTCCGACAATCAGTAAATCATATCGCGTGGCTGAATCCGACCCGGAACTTCATTGCGGGTTCCGGGCCGGGTTCAGGGATTCGTTCGTCAGTCGCGCTCGACGCACATGGCAATGCCCATGCCGCCGCCGATGCAGAGGGTCGCCAGACCCTTCTTCGAGTCCTGCTTCTGCATTTCGTGGAGCAACGTGACGAGGACGCGGGCGCCCGAGGCGCCGATCGGGTGACCGAGCGCAATGGCGCCGCCGTTGACGTTCACCTTTTCCGGATCCCAGCCCATGTCCTTGTTCACGGCGCAGGCCTGGGCGGCAAAGGCTTCGTTGGCCTCGACAAGATCGAGATCGTCGGTCGACCAGCCGGCTTTTTTAAGTGCCGCGCGGCTTGCCGGGATCGGGCCCGAGCCCATGATCGCCGGATCGACGCCGGCGGTTGCCCACGACTTGATGCGGGCGAGCACCGGGGCGCTGCGCTTCTCGGCTTCGTCGGCCGACATCATCACAACGACGGCGGCGCCGTCGTTGATGCCGGATGCGTTACCGGCGGTTACGGTGCCGCCGTCGCGGACGAAGGCGGGACGCAGGCCGGCGAGGCTTTCGGCGGTCACGCCGTGCTTGGGGTGCTCGTCGGTGTCGACGACGGTGTCGCCCTTGCGGCCCTTGATGGTGACGGGAACGATCTCGTCAGCGAATTTGCCGGCTTTCTGCGCAGCTTCGGCTTTCTGCTGCGAATTGGCCGCGAACTCGTCCTGCTGTTCGCGTGTGATCTGCCATTTTTCGGCAACGTTCTCTGCGGTGTTACCCATGTGGTAGCCGTTGAACGCATCCCACAGGCCGTCTTTGATCATGGTGTCGACGAGCTCGGTGTTACCCATCTTGGTGCCGTTTCGCAGGTGCACGACGTGCGGCGCCTGGCTCATGCTTTCCTGGCCGCCGGCAACGACGACCTTGGCGTCGCCGAGGCGGATCGCCTGGCTGCCGAGCGCGACGGTGCGGAGGCCGGAACCGCAGAGCTGGTTGATGGCGTAGGCCGTCTTTTCAACCGGAACACCGGCGCCAATGGCGGCCTGACGGGCCGGGTTCTGGCCGCCGCCGGCAGCCAGAATCTGACCCATGATGACTTCGTCGACGTCTTCCGGCGCCACGCCGGCGCGCTCGAGCGCTGCCTTGATGGCGACTTCGCCGAGGTAACTGGCGGAAACGCTGCTAAGGCCGCCGGAAAAGGCGCCGACGGCGGTACGCGCAGCACTGGTGATAACAACTTCGGTCATTTGGATAATTCTCCCTCGTCCGGCGTCGGGTGCGAAAAGCGGCACCGGAACGTTGATTGTGGTGGGCGGATTGCGCGGTCTTCGGACCGTCGTTCTCGTTGGGCCAGAAGCCCGATGTACCGCCGGTTATAAGGGGCTTCCCGGTGCGGCGCAAGAAATAATGCTGCACTGCAGCATTTTGTTCGGCTATTTGCGGCGGTCAAGATTGAGGTGCGTTGCCGGCATTGATCAGCTGAGAAGCCCAATCTGTACCGTGGCGGCGGTCAATCTCGGCAAGCGCCGCAAAAGCGACGTCCACGGAGCCGTAGACGTCGTTCATGATCATCGCGAGTTTCCACAACCGCTCGTCGGCAATCTCGCCGTAGCCAAGCAGCGGTGGCATGTAAACCGCATCGGCCCAGAGATGTTGCCTGAGTCCGGTATTTACGTTGCCGCCGACAATGATCGGACTGAGCGCCCGCGAACCTATTCCATAGAAGGTGTGGAACATCAGACCGCGGCCCCGAAGGAAACCGTCGACATCGGCGAACAATGGTTGACCGACATAGAGCTCGATAAACTCGACCTCGACATGTACGACCAAGACGGACTCAAGAATTCGACTGGCGCCTTTGAGGATATCGAGTGCGGCGCCTTGAGCGTCAATAAACAAGGCGTCGGCATCGTCGATCTCGCCGATATCGTCGAGCCGCCGCGTCTCGACGGCGCTGGTCGATACGGTTCGCATCAGACCGCCGAGATTGTTGAACAGATCGGCCAGGGGCTGATTGGTCGGATAGAGGGAACTCGTCAACGGAAACGAATTTTCGTGAAAGACTCCGGCAGAGCCATCGCCGATTATATAGGGGAGAACCATCGAACCCTCACCAAGGAAGCGCGACGTCTCGCTGGCGAGCTCGGCGTTGCCGTCGAAGCCGATCAGGCGTGCATTTCCAGCGTCGAGCAGGGGTTGGTAATGAAGACTGGTGTCTGGTGATTCGGGGATTAATGAGGCGCCGACATCGACGATATCCACGGTCGGCAAATCGTCGAAGATGTCTGTGACGCGGATTGACATGGGCGTTTCGCTTTGATGATCTGGGAAGCCCCGGCATTGATCGTATCAGAGTCCCAACGGTGTAAAGTCCACGTCGGGATAGAGACCGGTCATCGACTTGATTCGATATGCCGTAACCCCTGTTCTTCGTCAACGGCAGATTCAACTGCCGCGCTGACTGTCGCGCGTATCTCGGCGTCTTTGGCGGGATCCAAGTTCCTCTAACGTCCTTTGTCGCAACGAGCAATTTCCACTTGGGATTCGCCGTAGCGAAGACAACACAAAACGTCAGCGACGAAAAACACTCATCTCAATTTTTGTGCCTGTTGGCGAACCATTCGGTTAAAGGGTCGACCAGAACCTCCTTCGCGCGTGAACCGGTCACCATGCCGATGTGCCCTGCGGGAACGACCCGCGCCTCGCAATCGGGAAGCGCGTCGGCGAGTGCGTTTGCCGATGGCGGCGGCACGATATGGTCGCGGCCGGGAATGAAGGCGATGGCCGGGACCTCGATCGATTGCGGCTTGATCGCTTCGCCGTCAATCGCCCATGCGCCCCGGTGGGGGCGGTTTTCGACATACCAGCCGCGCAGACACTCGTGCGCGACAGCAGCGGCCAGCGGCACGCCGTCGTTGAGCCAGTCTTCGAGCGCGACGAACAAATCCGCATCGGCGCTGTTTTCGTCCAGGCCCGCGAAGCGAATGAACTTTTCGGCGGTCAACCAGGGATCGAGACCGGCAAACATCGCCTGCAGCACATCGACCGGCAATTCGCCCAGCGTTTCGACGGTTTGTTCGAGCATCGGCAGGCTGGCTTCCAACATGCGAACCTGTGTCATGTCACCGGCGTGAAAATCCCAGGGCGTTGCCAGGAGGGCGAGACCGGAAACATCTTTCTGCCGCCGTTGTGCGAGTGCGAGTGCGAGACACCCGCCCATGCAGTAACCGAGAAGCGAGATCGGCTTGCCGGCGTTAGCGGCGACGGCCGTGTCGAGTAAAGGGTCGAGGCGGTCGACGATGTACCTGCTAAGATCGAAACCCGACTCCGTTTCGCCCGGCGCGTCCCAGTCGACAAGCAGCGGTCGAAAGCCTGCCGCTTTCAATGCCGCAGTGAAGCTGCGTTCCGGGTTGAGATCGAGAACCGTGCCGCGGTTCACCAGCGACGGCACGATGAGCACGACCGGCGCGCTTTCCGGACCGTAATCCCGCAGCCGCGTCGTCCCCAGTTCATGAAGGACGGTGTAAGCCGGTTCGCGGTCGGGGCGTGGAAAGGCCCGGTAACGCGTGACGCCTTGAGCAAAGGTCATGTGGCGCCGGCGGCATTCGCGCTCGACCGCGGCGAGCAGATCAGCGTCGGGAATTGCCGCCGCCGCGCTGGCGAGTTCGTCGGCGCGTTTCTTCAGCCTCGGACTCCAGAACGGCGATCCGCTCTTCAAGTGCGGCAACGCGGCGATGGAGCTCATCGAAAGCGCCGTCATCGTCGCGATGTGCAGTGCCAGCGGCCGCGGTCCCTGAAGGTGTGGCGTATTCATCGTCCGCTCCATCGTGCGTGTTCTTATCGTGCGACTGCGCCGCCGCGACTCCAACGCCGCTCATGACGGCCATCTGCTGGGCGCCGGCGGTCATCATCCGCATTGCATCGGCCATCGTCTTCGCCAGGGTTTCATCGGCGGCGGCGTCGCTCAGTTGGCGCTGCCAGAGTGCAAGATACTCACGCGCGATCGCATCGACATCGGGTGGCCCCTGGTTCTGATCGTCGCTCATTGTGTCCTCTGTCTGCCTCGCCCGGCGAAGTGCGCGCTCACTATATCAGGACGATGGCGGCAGGGAACATTTCGTTGCGGCGCAATATGTTTCGGGATAGAGATACGGCACTGCAGCACGCAATTGTGCATGCGCGAACCACGAGCGAAACCAGGGACGAACCATGGCTGACAAGGCAGGCGAAACCGCGGAAGCGCCGGTAACCATCAAGAAGTACGCCAATCGCCGACTCTACAACACGGCGACGAGCAGCTATGTGACGCTCGACCACCTGGCGGAGATGGTCAAGGACGGCATCGACTTTGCGGTCTTCGACGCCAAGACCGGCGAAGACATTACGCGCTCGGTCCTGACCCATATTATCGTCGAGCAGGAAGGCAAGGGGCAGAACCTGCTGCCGATCAGCTTCCTGCGTCATCTGATCAGTTTCTATGGCGACAGTCTTCAGGCCGTCGTGCCCAAGTATCTCGAGCATTCGATGCAGTCTTTCGCGCAGAATCAGGAGAACATGAGAGACTATCTGCAGGAGACATTCGGCAACATGTCGCCGTTTTCCACCTTCGAGGAAATGAGCCGTCAGAACATGGCATTCTTCGAAAGCGCGATGAAAATGTTTACGCCGATGGGAACGGGTAACGGCCAGGCGCCGGCCAATGCCAACGGAAATGCCTCCGGATCGGGTGAAGACCCTGCGGGCGAACCGGCCGGAGGGTCGAACGAAGCCGACGATATTGCGGCACTTCGCAATCAGCTTGCGGATATGCAGCGCCGGTTGGACAGTCTTAGCGACGACTGACCGCCGCAGTTTTTTGCCGGATTTTATCAAGAATTGACGGCTGACAGGTTCCTGTAAGGTTCGGCGGCTATATCGTTTGCAGAGGCGACGTCTGCGATGGATGTCAGGATCTAGGTGATCTTTTCGTGGTTGGGGGATCGACCAAGTCCTTTTTGACATCTTCGAGCGCTCAAGCGCTCCGCGGCGTCGCCTCAGCTATTCCGGGCATCCGTAACGAAATTTTCTCTCAGACCGCAAGGATGTGCCAATCCGTCAGGACGGTGCGTTAAAAGCGCGGGTAATCGCTGCCGCCATGGCGTCGACGGCATCGCCCGTCGCCTCCGTGGAGCGATCGATTACGAGATTCGATGCCGGGGTCGGGCCGAATCCATGCTCGGGCCCCAAGCGGATCAGTCCGTCATGGAGCCATGATTCATTGACGAGCCCGATGGCCACGCCCGCATCGATGCCTGACATGATACCGTTGACGCTCTCGCTCGAAAACACGATGCGATAGGGGCGATTGAGCGCTTCAAGCGATCGGATAGCCGCAACGCGCCACCAGCAGTCGCGGTCGAACAACGCGACCGGAAGCGGAGAGCGAAGGTGCGGCGCGTGTTCGCGTGATGCGGCCCATACGGTAACCTCCGTTGACAACAGTTGCATACCGGGTGCGACCCGTTCGACTTCAAAAACGGCGATATCGATATCGCCACGTCTCAATGCCTCGGGGAACGTCGCACTCAGTGCGCACCGTACGTCCAGTTCGACGTCCGGATGACGGGCGGCAAATGCAGAAACGATGTCGGTCAGTCGCGCGCGGCCATCGTCGTCCGGAATGCCGACCCGGACACGCCCGGCCAGCGATTGCCCTCTGATCCCGGCAAGGCCGGAATCCAGTGCCTGAACGACCTGCCGTGCGAGCGGCTCAAGCCGCTCGCCCATGGGGCTTAGGTTCACGCCACGTCCATGCCGAATGAAAACCGGTTCGCCGACGATGTCCTCAAGGCGTTTGATTTGCACGCTGGCAGCGGATTGTGAACGAAAGATGCGTTCGGCGGCGGCGGTGAAACTGCCGGTATCCGCCACGGCGAGAAAGGTTCGCAAAAGCTCGCTGTCGAGCCGGGCGAACGATGAATAGATATTCGTTTCATTCATGTCTTATTTTTAAATTACTCGTTTCATGAATGGAAAGAAAATCGTCAAAGTGTCGATAACAACACTGAAACCCGGACCCTGGCGAGACACCCATGGACGAAACGCTTTCCAAACCGCAATCCCGTTCCCGGTCCCGAATCAGGATCGGTTATCCGGCTATACTCGGATTGTTCGCTGTTGCCGCCGTTGCGGCCGTCATCTGGATACCCGATCATGCCGCGGCGGCTGCCCGCTTCGTCATTGGCGGGCTGTTCGAAGTCTCGCCGCTTGTCGTGCCCGGCATATTGCTGGCGGCATGGACGAATGCGAGCAGCGCCGGCGGCGACATCGGCCGCATGCTCAGCGCCCGGCCCATGAAGGCTATCCTGTTGGCGTCTCTCGTCGGCGCGCTGACACCGGTGTGCGGCGTCACGGTGTTACCGTTGATGGCCGGCTTGCTGGCCGCTGGCGTGCCGCTTGCGCCGATCATGGCGTTTTGGCTGTCGTCGCCGGTGACAGACCCGGCGATGCTCGCGACGACGGCGGCAACCCTGGGTCTCGACTTCGCCATCGGCAAGACTGTCGCCGCGTTCGCCCTCGGTGTCCTTGGCGGTCTCGCTTGCGTGCCATTTGCCCGTCGGTCTTGGAGCTTGTCCCCGCTTCGCCGAAACGCTCTCGTCGGATCTCTGGGTCAACAGTGTGGTGCGTTGCCGAAGGTTTTCGAGCCTGCTGTCTGGCGCAATCCGATGCGGCGCGCGGCATTCCGTGCGGAAGCGGTCTCGACGACCCGGCTGATTCTGATCTGCCTGATCCCGGCTTTCGCTGCAGAATATGCGCTCAACGAAACCCTGCAGCCCGACGCGCTGACCGCTTATGTCGGCGCCGATGTATGGTGGGCCGTGCCGGTCTCGGTGCTGGTCGGCGCGCCGGCTTATCTCGACGGGTATGCCGCCCTGCCGCTGACCCGCGGTCTGATCGATCACGGCATGTCGATCGGTGCGGCGATGGCGTTCCTGGTCGCCGGGGGTGTCGTCAGCATCTGGGGCGCGATGGTGATCTTTCCGGTGCTGAGACTAAAGCCGTTCCTGATTTACATGGTCGTTGCCATTGCCGGCTCAATGGTCGCCGGTTGGCTGTTCGAAGCGCTCGTTTGAGCGGAATGCCGTTCATTGCGACAAGAGGTGATCGACGTAAGCCAGCGACTCGGTCGACATCCAGTCGGCCGCGCCGGAGAAATATCCCGTTACCATGCCAAGGCGGTCGATGACGTAGGAAATGGGCATGGAGTACAGCGGCAATGCATCGGCCGGCTGGCCGCCGTCCTCGAAGTATGCGAGGCGCCCGGCAGGATCGGCATAGGCGGCAAGATGACGAATGCCGGCTTTTTCAAAGAACACCGGCACGGTCTCGAAAGCGTCGGCTTCAATCGATACGGCCACCACCGCAAGATCGCGGCCGGCAAATCGCTCTGCCAGCGAGTCGAGCGACGGCATTTCATAAACGCAGGGCGCGCACCAGGTCGCCCAGAAATTGAGCAGGACCAGCTTGCCCTCGAACGCGCGAAGATCGAGAAGTGTCCGGCCGTTCAGATAGAATTGCCCGGCAGGCGCCCTGCGCGGCTCGCGAAATGCGACGAAACCGCCCGCGAAACTGCGGAATGTCGCGGCCTGAAGGGCCGGCGTCATGCAGGTTGCTCCCGCAGCGGCGAAACCGCCGAGCAGGCGGCGGCGACTGACTGAACACATCATGGCTTTGTCAACGGACATACCGCCGACCGGTTAGCACCGTGCGGCGGCCCGTTGAAATCACATTGTCTCGATCTGGAGGCGCCGGTGGGCGGTTCAGAGATCGCGGGCGACCCGGAACCCGAGCCAGTAACTGTTGACCTCGTTGCGATTGCGCGCACGGTACGATGAGCGGCCGACTTTCTGGAAATAGTAGAACGATCCGCCGCGCATGACGCGTTGCCGGCAATCGCCCGTCCAGCGCGCGGTGCCATCGCCCGGCGCCCCTTCGTGGGTCTTGTTCCAGCAATCCGCCGTCCACTCGAAGGCGTTGCCCATGGTGTCGTAGAGCCCGAACGGGTTGGGCGAAAACGAACCGACGGGCGCAGTGCTCTTGGCACTCCATTCGCTGCCGCAATCCTTACAGTTGGCAAGCGATTGGCCGGCTTCGTCACCCCACCAGAACCGGGTCGTCGTGCCGGCACGGGCGGCGTATTCCCATTCCGCCTCGCTCGGCAGCCGATATTGCTTGCCGCTCTTCTCCGAAATCCACGCGAGATACTCCTGTACGTCCGAGAATTTGACGTTGATCACGGGCCGGTTGGCCCGACCCCAATCATGATCGTCGGGATTCCGGCTGCAACCGCCGTCGCGGACGCAGGCCTCCCATTCGAGAAACGTCGTCTCGTAGACGCCGATGGCAAAAGGTTTCTTGATGTTGACCCTGTGCGCCGGGCCTTCCCGCGGTGTCGTTCCGCCGAGGCCCATAATGAACAGCCCGGGCGGCACCACGACCATTTCGGGGCAAACGTCGCAATCGTGGAAGTGATCGCCAGGCTTCAGCTCCTCGGCGTCCTGTGCGGCCGTCGATGCCGGGGCGAGGGCGATGAGGCAGATAAACAGAATGCTTGTGAGGCGCGTCGTGAGGGTTCGCATGGCTACGCCGATCATGATGATGAGCCGCTATCATGAACATTGTGCCTGTCGAGGCTGACGTCAATATGACGAATCGACAACTTCACGCACGTGACCGGAGTTGCGCCGCCGCTCTCCTGGCCGCGTCACGAACGAGTGGAGACGCGTCGTCCGTCAGGGCATCCGCAACAGGAACAAGGGTTGAATCGCCGCTATTGGCGGCGGCGATCATGACATTGCGGACGAAGCGGTCACGGCCCGTTCGCTTTATCGGCGATCCGGCGAACAGGGAGCGAAAGGCAGCATCGTCGAGGACTGCGAGATCCGCGAGTCTTGGCGCTGTCAACTCGGCCTTCGGCATCAAGGCCGGCTCGCGGACCGGCTCGGCGAACTTGTTCCAAGGACAAACGGCGAGACAGTCATCGCAACCGTAAATGCGGTTGCCCATGGCATCGGCGAGATCGTCATCGATGGCGCCCTTGTGTTCGATGGTCAGATACGAGATGCAGCGCCGTGCATCGATCCGATAGGGCGCATCGAGTGCCCCGGTCGGGCAGGCCGCCCGGCAACGGTCGCAGCTGCCGCAGAGATCGGCGCCCGGTTCGTCCGGGGCGATGTCGGCGGTCGTGAAGATTTCACCCAGGAAGAGCCATGAGCCGAACCGTTGCGATACCAGATTGGTATGCTTGCCCTGCCATCCGAGTCCGGCCTTAGCCGCGGCAGGTTTTTCCATGACCGGCGCCGTATCGACGAACACCTTGACCTCGCTGCCCGAGCGCTCGACCAGCCAACGCGCGAGCTGCTTGAGCCGTTTCTTGACGATGTCGTGGTAGTCGCGGCCTTGCGCATAGACGCTGATTGCGCCGCGGTCCCGTGCGTCGAGAACGGCCATCGGGTCGCTTCCGGGGCCATAGTTCATGCCGAGGGAAATCACGCGCCGCGCCGCTGGCCAGAGCGACTGTGGAGACTTTCGTCGCTCTGCCTTGGCTTCGAGCCAGTCCATGTCGCCGGCCCGTCCGGCGTTCAGAAACGCCGCGAGATCAACGCCGGCCCGTCCGTCGTCGCCTGTCGCATCCATCACGCCGACGGCATCGAACCCGATGCGGCGCGCCTCGGCCTCGAGATCGCGGCGAAGGTCGCCGGGTGGGACGGACTGTTCGGACATGTCGCTCAAAATAATGCTCGCCGTTACGGTACCACGATGCTATCAGCCGCGCCCGGATGGAAACCATGGCTTATCGTTATACCGTTCTCTACATCGCGCTGATCGTCCTCGTGAACTGGTTATTCACGGTGGTCCCGCTTGTCGACATGCCGGGCGGCGAAAAGTGGCCGCCGGTATCCCTCGTCGTCGGGCTGATTTTCGTTGCCCGCGACTTCGCCCAGCGCGAAATCGGGCACCGGGTCATCGTTGCCATGGTGATCGCCGGCGCGCTTTCGTATTACATGGCGGATCCGTTTGTCGCCGCGGCGAGCGTAACCGCATTTCTGATCAGCGAATTCGCTGACTGGGCGGTCTACAGCTTCACCGGACGGCCGTTTGCGCAACGAATTCTGCTCTCCAGCGTGCTTGCGACGCCGATCGACAGCGCCGTGTTCCTCGCCATGATCGGGCATCTCTCGCTGTCGGGCGTCGTCGCCATGACGGCCAGCAAGATGCTCGGCGCCCTTGTCGTCTGGTGGATGGTCCGCCGCCGCGAGGCCGCATCACCGATGTCGCGGCCCTGAACCCGGTCGCTATACATCGCCCCGATCAAGTGCATCGAGAAATGCCGCCGCATCGGAGCGGATCGTCTCGCGCCGGTCATTTTTCATCCGATCCCAGGTGCTGTAAACCCGGCCGAGGCGGTGGTTGCCTTCCAGCGCATCGCGATTTCGTGCGAGGAAATCCCAGTAGAGGTAATTGAACGGGCAGGCGTTTTCGCCTGTTTTTTTCTTTATGTCGTAGGCGCAGCTCTTGCAGTACGTCGACATTTTGTTGATGTAATTCCCGCCTGCCGCATAGGGCTTGGACCCCAGCAAACCGCCGTCGGCGAACTGGCTCATGCCCAGCGTATTGGGCAGTTCGACCCATTCATAGGCGTCGGCGTATATCGCCAGGTACCATTCGTGGACCTGGCGTGGGGCGCATCCCGTCAGCATCGCGAAATTCCCGGTGATCATGAGACGCTGGATATGGTGTGCGTAGGCTTCATCGAGCGTCTGGCCGATGGTCGCGGCCAGGCAATTCATGCGGGTTTCGCCCGACCAGTAGAAATCCGGCAGACCGCGCGTCGCGCCCAATTCGGTCCGGTCGACATAGTCGGGCATGAAAAGCCAATAGATACCGCGAACGTATTCCCGCCAGCCGATGATCTGGCGGATGAATCCCTCAGCCGCATTGATCGGTGCGTGACCGTCGCGATACGCCTTTTCGGCCCGCTCGCAAACCGTTAGGGGATCGAGCAGGCCCAGGTTGATCGCGGGCGAGAGCACGCTGTGGAACAGGTATGCCTCGCCGTCGACCATGGCGTCCTGGAAATCGCCGAACCGTGGCAGGCAGGCCTCGATAAAATGATCGAGCGCCTCTTCGGCCTGGTTCCGCGTCACGGGGAAGCCGAACGGTTCCAGCTTTCCGGGGTTGTCCGCGAATTTCTGCTCGACGAGGTCGATAACCGTTCGGGTTATGCTGTCCGGTTCGAAGCGTGCCGGCGCGGGGAAGGTCATATCCTTCTTCGGCGGTTTGCGGTTCTCCTGATCGAAATTCCAGTGTCCCTCGGCGGGCTCGTCGCCGTCCATGAGTAATCCTGTTTTCCGACGGACCTCGCGATAAAAGTGCTCCATCCGCAATTGCTTGCGGCCTTCGGCCCAGTCTTCAAAGCTCTCATGGTCGACGATGAACCGGTCGTCCTCGACGATATCCAACGGCACATCGAGCGTCTCGCGAAGATCGTCCAAATCGGCACGTAGCCGCCACTCGCCGGGCTCGGTGGCGACAATCCGGCGGGCTTTGAGCTTTTCGGCCCATCTGGTCAGCTCACCCGAAATGCTCTGGGTGTTTCCCCGATCGTTCAGCCGAACGTAGTTGACGGTCCAACCGTCGGCTTCCAGTTCGGCTGCGAAATGCCGCATGGCGGAGAACACGAGCGCCAGTTTCTTTTTATGGTGCCAGACATAGGTCGCTTCATTGCGAACCTCGGCCATGAGGATATGGGTGTTGCCGGGATCTGCTTCGCGCAAACTCGAGATCGCGGGGGTCAACTGATCCCCGAGTATGAGCACAAGATTGCGGCCGGAATGGTTGCTGTCCGCCATGGATGCGTCCGTTTGGTGACGATACGAGTTCTACGCGATACCGCCGGTGGCGGATCAGCCGGCGAGGCAATCGCGAAAAGACTGCTGCTGGGACAGCGCCAGCGCGTTATTCCGGCATCTGGTTGCCGTCGACCATACTCGCAATCCAGCGCTTGCCGCTCTCGCCGACCCAAATGATTTCGCCCGCGTCTGTCCGGTAGATGTCGTAGCAATCCCGGCTCGGGGAGGGTGGCCAGACGGAGCAATACTGATTGCTGTCGACGCTCCATGTGCCCTCGGTATGGCGTTCGCCATCCCAGTAGGGCGTCAAGCCGGCGGGCGAAAAGTACTGAACGTGGTCGCTCTCGGCGTAGATCGCGGTCTTTCCGGCAAGGGCGTTGAAAATTTCCTCAGTGCCGAGTCTGGTTTCCCCGGCGACGGCCGGGGTTAAGGCGACCGCCATCAGCAAGGCGGCGCCGGTCAGTATGGATGCATGCTTCATGTTTCTTCCTATCGATCCGTAAATTCGACCCCACTCTGTCTGCGATCATAGGTGGTGCGCCCTCGGGTCGAAACGAAAAATACGACCACGATTCGGGTATTATAGCCGGCAGCAAAGCCGCAGCGCATCGAACATGGCCGACGCGATGTCGCGGCTCGAGAGCGCATCGCCGATCCGGAACAGGGCGAAGCCGTCGCGGTCTTCGATGCCATTGAGCGCCGGTTGCGGTTCGCCCGCGTTGAGTGCCGAATGATCGGTGACCCCGCGGTTGACCGATTGTTCGAACAATGAATCGAAAATGTCGTTTGCAGGAACGGTGCCGGTTTCGAGAACGACGGTGTCGGCCTCGATGCGGAGCGGGTCGCCGGTCAGTTCGTTGACGAACGTCGCCGCCAGTTTGTTGCCGGCCCGTTCGACGGCCGGTGCGGCGTATTCGCCCATCGGTATGACGCCGGCCTCGGCGAAGCGTTTGCGCCAGATCACCCGCTCGGCATAGGGTTGCTCCTTGGCCGGGGTCTCGTCGACCATGACGTAATGCACCGTGCGGCCTTCGGCGCGGGCGCGGTCCATCACGGCAGCCCCAGCCGAGCGTCCCGTTCCATCGTAGATCAACACCGTATCGCCGAGTGGTGCGGCGCCGGCGACGGCGTCCCACGACGTGACGCACAGTTCCGATCCTTCGATCCAGTCGATGTGCGGTACGCCGCCCGTTGCGGCAATGACCACGTCGGGCTCCTCGGCAAGGATATCGTCATCCCCGGCGTAAGCGTTGAGGCGGATGACGACGCCGAGCCTTTCCAGTTCCGCGGTGCGCCATGCGACAATACCGGCGAGATCGCGCCGCCATCCGGCGCGCTGGGCCAGCCGAACCTGACCGCCGAGCGCGTCGGCGGCCTCGAACACCACCACCGAATGGCCGCGTTCGGCGGAGACGCGGGCGGCTTCCAGTCCCGCCGGTCCGCCGCCCACAACGACGACCTTGCGGACGGGGCCGTCGGTCTTCTCGATGACCTGAGGCCAGAAACGTTCGCGCCCCGAGGCGGCATTGTGCAGGCACGTCGGCCGGTTGTCGCCCATGCAGTGCGACGCGCCGACGCAGGGCCGAATTCGATCTTCCTCGCCGCGTGCGATCTTGTTGACGATCTGCGGGTCGGCGATGTGGGCACGGGTCATGGCGACCATGTCGAGCAGGTTTTCCGAAATCGCGTAGCGCGCTGTGGCGATATCGGCGATCTTGGCGGCGTGAAACACCGGCACGTCGATGGCGCGCTTGAAGGCGCCGGCTTTCTCGAGCCACGGCGCCGACGGCATGGCCATGCCGGGCATGCATTCGTTGGCGAGCGCCAATTCGGTATCGAGCCTGCCGTAGTTGGCATTGATGAAGTCGATCAGGCCTTCGCGTTGGAACAGCTCGGCGATGGCGACGCATTCCTCGAAATCGGAGCCGCCGATAGCGCTCTCATCGATGCCGAAACGCATGCCGACCACGAAGTCGTCGCCGGTTCGTCTTCTGATCTGTTCGTGAACCATCAGGCCGAAGCGGCAGCGGTTCTCAAGGCTGCCGCCGAAATCGTCGGTGCGTTGGTTGGTCACCGGCGACATGAACTGCCCGATCAGATGTCCGTGGGCCATGGTTTCGAGCCCGTCGAGCCCGCCTTCCTTGATCCGCACCGCCGCATCGCCGAACGCCCTGACGACCCGGTCGATGTCGCTCCGGTCCATCTCGCGCGGGATCGAGCGGTGGCCGATTTCGCGGACCGGCGAGGGCGCCATGGTCGGCAGCCAGTTCTGCGTGTTGGTCTCGGCGCGGCGCCCGAGGTGCGTGATCTGGATCATGATCGCTGCGCCCTTGGCATGGACGCGTTCGGCGAATTGCCGAAGATACGGAATCACTGCGTCTGTCGCGACATTGAGCTGACCCGAGGCCCAGAGCGAGTCGGTATCCACGTAGGACGAGCCGCCGAACATGGTCAGTGCCAGACCGCCTCTGGCCTTTTCGACGTGGTAGCGCTGATAGGCCTCGCCCGGCATATGGTTCTCGTCGCCGAGACCGCAGGCGTGCGCCGTCGACATGATGCGGTTGCGGAACGTCAGGCCCTTCAGGGTGAAGGGCTGAAGCAGAGGATCCGCCTTCACCGCATTATCCCCGGCCGCGATAGGGTGCCACGCCCTGATCGGGAATCCACGCGTCCTTGGGCGGCGCACCGGTCTGCCAGAAGACATCGATGGGGATGCCGCCGCGCGGATACCAGTAGCCGCCGATGCGCAGCCACGTCGGGTTCAGGGTGTCGACGAGCCGCTTGGCGATGCCGACGGTGCAGTCTTCGTGAAACGCCGCGTGATTGCGGAAACTGCCGAGGTAGAGCTTCAGCGACTTGCTCTCGACGATCAGGCCGGCCGGGATGTAGTCGATCACCAGATGCGCGAAGTCGGGCTGGCCGGTCACCGGGCACACCGACGTGAACTCGGGGCACGTAAAGCGGACCACGTAGTCGGCGCCCTCGTGCGGGCTCGGCACGGCTTCCAGGGTCGCGTCCTCGGGCGACGCGGGCAGTTCGCCCGACCCGCCGAGCTGGGTCAGGCTTTCGTAGATCGTATCGCTCATGGCGGTGTTTTACGCCCGCGAGAGCGAGGCGTCTACTCTCGTCGTCGGTTGCCTCCGCCAGCGCGGGGGCGCCTACGTCCGGGGCATTGGCTCGACCTCGACGAAGGTCTCGTTGTAGCAGGCGCCGCCCTCGATATCGGTCCGGATATCCGCCGGGATGAGCGCGTTCGCCGTCAGGCCGGTATCGCTGGTTTCGCGCCACGTTCCTTTCGGCGAATAGAGCACGCCCTCGCGCGTCGCGTCGGTCACCTTGAGCGTGAACGTCACCCGGCCGCGCTCGTTCCAGACCGCGACCCTGTCGCCATCGGAAAGTCCGCGCGCCGCTGCGTCCGACGGGTTCATCTCAACGATTTCAGGGCCTTGCGACGCCGCGCACCCGCCAAAGGTCGCGTTGGTGCGTTTCGGGGACGACGGCGTGATCAGTGCGAACGGCAGGTCCTGCGCGACGGGCTCGTAGCGCGGGACGCCGTAGCCGAAACGGTCCTCCAGATCCTGTGAAAACAGCTCGATCCTGCCGCTTGCCGTTGCCGGAGCGACGGTCTTGCACATGATCAGATCATCGCCGTCGGCGCTCCGCATCCGAATGGCGTTCGCCGTCGAGATCTTGCTCGGCCGGGTGCCGGCGAAGCATGGGTGATCGCCATCCATCGCTTCATCCATCAGCTGTTCGTCGCTCGCCTGCAAAGCGGGGTCGTCATAGCCGAAACGTGCTGCCAGCCGGCGGAAGATTTCCGTGTTGGGGAGCGATTCGCCGACACACGGGATGACCGGTTCCGCGCGCTGGACATAGTTCTGGCCGTAGGCGCCGTAGATATCGTCGTATTCGAAATGGCTGGCCGCCGGCAGGATCACATCGCAGAGCGCCATGCTGTCGGTCATCGCCACGTCGCACCCGGCAACGAACAGGTCGTCGCGCATCAACGCCCTAATCATGTTGGTCTGATCCGGATGGGTCGCGACCGGGTTATGGTTGTAGATCATCGTCGCCATGACCGGCGGGTCGAGCGTCTCGTCGAGAATCTTCGCCGCGACATCGACGATATTGAACGTGCGCGTTCCCGCCGGCACGAAATCCGGACGTTGCAGCCGCGCCGGGGTTTTCGGCGTCGCGACGCCGGATTTGGCGACGACGCCGGCGCCGAGGCGGCCATGGTTGCCGGTCAGTGCCTGAAGCGCCATGCCGGCGCGAAGACCGGAGCCGCCACTGTGGCCGCGCTCGATGCCATTGCCGAACGAGGCCGCGACGGTGTCGGCGGCGGCATAAAGATCCGCCAGCGCGTGAAACTGTTCGGCCGGGATGCGGCAGACCGTCTCCACGTCGCTCACCGTGTACTGGCGGGCTTGCGCCATAAAGGCCTCAAACCCGAGTGTCCATTTTTCGATGAAGGCTCGATCGAACGCGTCGCGGCGCTCCAGCTCCGCCGCCAGCGCCATGGCGAACACCACATCCGTTCCGGGATGGATGTGGATATGCAGATCGCACTGCTCGGCGACCTTGATGCGTTTCGGGTCGACGATCGCCACGTTGCCGCCCTTGGCGCGTACGTCCTTCAGGATCTTGGCGAGATGCAGATTGGAAACGGTGACGTTGTTGCCCCAGACGACGACCAGATCGGCATGCGCGGCCTGCTCCGGCGGCATGCCGGGTGCGGCGCCAAACAAGCTGGAGTACGCCGTGCCCCGCACCGCGCCGCAAAGCGGTCCGCGATTGAGCAGTGTCGCCCCCATGTAGTGGAAGAAACGGCGGTCCATGGAGCCGCCGGCAAGCTCGCCATGCGGCCCGGCGTAGTTGAGCGGCAGCACGGATTGCGGCCCGTGCCGTTCGATGGCGCGGCTGAAGCCTTCATGGACCAGATCGATGGCCGTATCCCAGGATATCCTCTCGAAACCGCCACCGCCCCGCAGGCCGGTGCGGCGCAACGGATGGGTCAGCCGGGCGTCGCCGTGAACGAATTCGGGGTAGGAACGCGCGACCTTGTTGCAGATGACGCCGTCCGTGTAGGGATTGGCGTTGGATCCCCTGACCTCGACCAGCGTGGAATCCTCGACGGTGGCACTCAGGCTACAGGTATCGGGACAATCGAGCGGACAAACGCTCGGCCGGATAGCCGAAGATGCATGATCGGGCATGACGAACTCCGAAACGACGGTGACAGTCCAGCCATATATTGCCGCAAAGTGGCCCATGGAAAAGAGCCATTACGAGCCTGTCTATAGGGCCGGTATATCCCCGCCGCCGGTTTCCGCCGCGAATGCGGCGCTTGCGGCCGAGCCGCCGAGCTGGGTCAGGTTTTCGTAGATCGTGTCGTCGGAGGGGGGGTGTATTACGCTGCAGAAAGCGGGCGTCCACTCAGGAGGCGGACATACCATCAACCGGCGCCCGGGGTTACTGCTGCTCCTGGGACTTCTCGAGCCGCTCCAATTCGTCGCCCGCCATAAAGTGACCGAGTTCCTTGGCGCGTTCCAAGTAGGACTTGGCTTTCTCAAGGTCTTTGGGAACGTGTTTGCCGTGCTGATGAAAGATGCCAAGCATGAAATTGGCCCAGTCATGATTGGCCTCTGCGGCACGCTCAAAATATCCCAACATATCTTCCCGCGTTCTGCCGTAAGTCATTATCGGTTCATTTCCCGTTGCTCGCTCAGCTTCGATTTGCTCCGGGGTGAGATTGAGCCCCTCGCCCCAGTGGGCGATGTATCGATAGGTACCCATTAGAAAATCTGTCGCTTCCGGCGAACCGTTGACGGATGCGGCCTCAAGCCATTCAAAAGCAAGATCTATAAGTTCTTGATCATAACCGGCGTGGTCGAGAACTATGACGCCGAGAAAATATTGACCGTCCGGGTGACCGTCCTTGGCCAAACCCAGGAATATATCGCGCGCCGCGTTTGGATCAGACGGAAGTAGCCCACCCTCCAACAATGCGATCCCGAGTTGAACCTGCATGTCGGGGTCTTGCTGGACCTCGGCACCGTACTGCAGCCATTTCACAGCCTTACGCCGGCTTTCCTCGTCGGTTCCCTGCGATTGCTCGAAAATTTCGGCATGGGACCAGTACAGCACATACGAAGATAGGACATGGCCGGCTTCGGCCGCACGCTCATAATGCGGGACTGCCGAACTGAAACCGTCGCGTGCGTCGTGTGCCCGCCCAAGCTGATAGAGAAACCGGTTGACCCCCGGGTACGCGTCGACTGCCGCCTTGCAGGCTTCGACCGCGGCTTCGCTGTCGATATCCTCAAATGCCAAACCAGCGATGTCCGCCCGTTGGGTGTCGTGGGGATGCGCCGCCAGTCGGTCGCAGTCATGCACCGGGGGTTCGGCGGCATGTGCGGCGGTCGTCAGGACAAACAGACCGGCTGCAAGGAAAACGCGAAACAACATGAAGCGAGCCTACCGTGTGGCGCAGAGAATTCCAAACGTCACGTCCGGTCTTGATGTTTCCGGATTATCCCAGGCGCGGAATATCCCCGCCGCCGTACTCTTCTTCGAACGCGGCCCGGAAGTCGTTGAACGATCCCGCCTCGATGGCGCTGCGCATGCCGGCCATGAGCTGCTGGTAGTAGGTCAGATTGTGGTGCGTCAGCAGCATGATGCCGAGCACCTCCTTGGCCATGACCAGATGATGCAGGTAGGCCCGGGAATACCCGGTGCAGGCGGGGCACGGGCATTCGTCGTCGAGCGGGCGCGGGTCGTCCTTGTGGCGCGCGTTGCGCAGGTTGACCTGGCCGCGCCGGGTGAAGGCCTGATCGGTGCGGCCCGACCGCGTCGGCAGCACGCAGTCGAACATGTCGATGCCGCGCGCGACAGCGCCGACAAGGTCTTCCGGCTTGCCGACACCCATCAGGTAGCGCGGCCGGTCGGCGGGCAGCATCGGCGCGGTGACCTCGATGGCGCCGAACATCAGCTCGCGGCCCTCGCCCACGGCGAGCCCGCCGATGGCGTAGCCGTCGAAGCCGATGTCGATCAGTCCTTCGCAGGATCGCCGCCGCAGGGTCTCGTCGACGCCGCCCTGGGCGATGCCGAACAGGCCGTAGCCATCGCGCGTCACGAACGCCACCTTGCAGCGCCGAGCCCAGCGCAGCGACAGCTCCATCGCCTTCTCGACATCCTTTTCGGGCGCCGGGTGTGGCGGGCATTCGTCGAGTTGCATGGTGATGTTGCTGTCCAGCAGGTGCTGGATTTCGACGGCCCGCTCCGGCGAGAGGTCGTGATAACTGCCGTCGATGTGCGAGCGGAAGCGGACGCCGTCTTCGGTGATCTTGCGAAGGTCCGACAGCGACATGACCTGAAAGCCGCCGGAGTCGGTCAGGATCGGGCCCGGCCAGTTCATGAATTTATGCAATCCGCCGAGCGCCGCGATGCGCTCCGCGCCGGGCCGCAGCATCAGATGATAGGTGTTGCCGAGGATGATGTGCGCGCCGGTCGCGGCGACATCTTCCGGCCGCATGGCCTTGACGGTCGCCGCCGTGCCGACGGGCATGAAGGCGGGGGTCTCGATGACGCCATGCGCGGTCGCGAGCTTGCCGCGCCGCGCCGCGCCGTCCGTCGCCATCAGGTTAAAGTCCAAGCCTGTCATGCCGGACGGGATAGCCGTATCCGGAAGGCGAGGCAAGCCGGCTAGGCGGGAACCTTCGTTGCGCCGCGCACCGCGCCGATCGCGCTCAGGATCGAGGCCAGGGAATAAATCGCAACGCCGGCGAGCGTCGCCACCGAATAGTCGACACGGTCTTCGGCGATCTGCAGCGCGAAGATGACGAACGGCCCCAGTGCCGTCAGCGAACTGATGGTCAGCGTCGAGACCATGGCAACGGCCTTCTGCAGCGCATAGAGGGGCGGCACCGTCAACAGCAGGCCGATCAACACGAAGAGCGCAAGCTCGGCATGGGGCAACGGATCGCGCGGGTCGACGCCAGCGAACGCCAGTGTCGACGCCGCAAGGACGTACAGCGGCAATCGCAGACCAAGGACGGCGCCGGGCCCGACGCCGACCCTGTTGAGGCGCTGCGAATGAATCAGGACCCATGTGAAAAGCACGCCGTCGGTAATCGCCAGCAGGATTCCGGCAATGGCCGCGGTCGCGCCACCCCTGACGAATCCCGACTGGCCCGAAATCGCGACATAGGCGAGGTAAAAGATGCTGACGAACAGCAGAAACGTTCCCGCACCCTCGGTACGGTTCCGCATGCCCTCTCCTTCCCGGACGCCGAGACGGTGAAGGACATAGGTGGTCACCGGCATGGTGGCGGATGAGACCGCATAGGTGATCGCAGGTTCGACCAGTTGCACCGACAGCAGATAGGCCCCGAGCGCGAACACGACGCAAAGATTGACGGCAATGAGCGGACGAGGGTGGGCGAGTGCGTTTCGAATGACGGCTGGGTTTCTGATCGCCGTCCAGCCGACGAAAATGACGATCATCGAACCGAAGACCAGGGCGCCGAACACGAATGTGTTCACGCGTTGAAAAACGCCGCCGAAATAGACGAACTGGGTCGATTCCATAAACACGAAAACGAGCGCCAGCATGACGCCGATGACGGCTTTGCTCATGTGCGCGGCCACATCTGCGGAAAGCCGGCGCCGGAAAACGGGTCGCCGTCGCGGAGACCGTTGACGGCACAGATCGGCGCCAAATCCGGCTCCATGTTGCCCCGACGCACACGCACGCGGGCGTCGTCGCCGGTCATGTTGAAGGTCACGGCCGTCAATGCGCGCTCCGGCGCCAACTGGCCGGAGCCGCCATGCAAGGTGCGAAGATGAAAGAACACGCAGTCACCCGGCTCCATGTCCCAGGAGACGACGCCATGGGCCGCCGGGTCGGCCTCGATGTCGGGAAGCGGTTGATAGTGCTCGCGGTCCTCGGTGTTTTCGAAATCGCCGTCGTAGAAATAGGGCCGGGCGTAGGAAACGCCCGTTGCGTGCGTGCCGGGGATCAGGGCGAGCGCGCTTTGCGCCTCGACGGACATCAGCGGAAACCAGATGCTGCAGACCTGTTCGCCGGTGACGCAAAGATAGTTCATGTCCTGATGAAACGGCGAGGCGGCCTGGGTGCCGGCCGTGCGGCGGAATATGGCGTCGTTCAGCAAACGGACGATGTGCGATCCCATCAACTGCGCGGCAATCTCGCCCGCCGGCGATTCCCGGATGAACCGTCGAAAAGCTTCGATTCGCGGCCAGATGATGCTGTCGTACTCCAACACACGGCCGCCGCCCTCGTCGACGAACCGGCGAAAGAAGGCGCCGGGCGCCGCGATATTCTGGTCGACGCCGTCGCGGAGGTTATCGATCCATTTCCGGTCGAGCGCACCCCGCAGCAGCACGACGCCGTCACGATGGTAGGCTTCTTTGTGCTCTGCGGTGACCATCACGGTTGCGTCCTCGGATAATGCAAAAGTCGACCATTGATCGGGCGGCAAGAGAACCAAAATCTTTTCATGGCCGTGTTGAACGGTTCTCCGGGTTTCACGTTACCGCTTTTTACGTTTCAATAGGGGCAACAAGCATCCTTCAGGGAGGACAGACATGTACGGCAAGACCTTCAAGACCCTCGCCCTTGCGGCACTGGCATTTTCGTTCGCCGGCGAGGCGCTCGCGGTGGAATGGAACGTCTCGCTCTGGGGCAAGCGCCGCGCATTCACGGAAAACACCGAGAAGCTTGCCGAATTGGTCGCCGCCAAGACCAACGGCGAATTCACGCTCAACATCTCCTACGGCGGGCTCTCCAAGAACAAGGAGAACCTCGACGGCATCGCAATCGGTGCATTCGAGATGGCCCAGTTTTGCGCCGGGTATCACCGCGACAAGAACCCCACGATCACGGTCATGGAGCTGCCGTTCCTCGGCATGGGCGATTTGCGGCAGGAAGTCGAAGTCTCGATGGCGCTCTACGATCACCCGGCTGTGGTCAAGGACTTGGCACGCTGGAACGCCAGGCTCCTGATGCCGTCGGCGATGCCGCAGTACAATCTCGCCGGTGTCGGCGAGGCGCCGGCGTCACTCAAGGATCTCGAAGGCCAGCGCGTACGCGCCACGGGCGGTATCGGCGAGGCCATGAAGGTGCTCGGCGCCGTGCCGACCTCGATGACCGCGACCGAGGTCTATAACGCGCTCGAATCCGGCGTCATCGACAGCGTCACCTTCGCGCCGCACGCGCATGTCGCATTCCGCGTCGTCGATATTGCCGACTGGTGGACGACGAATCTCAATCCCGGTACGCTCAACTGTCCGGTGGTTGTGAACACGGATGCCCTTGCCGGGCTCAGCGATGCGCACCGCGAAGCGTTGCTGGGTTCGGTCGACGAGGCGATGGAGTATTACGTCGCCAACTACAACGCCAAGGCGCAGGCCAAGCTCGACGCCAAGATCGCCGAGCGGGGCATGACCAAGGTCACGTTCGATCCGGCCGAGATCGCCGCTGCGAAGGCCAAGATCGCCGAGCCTGCCGCGAAGAAATGGATCGCCAATATGGAATCCCAGGGCGTGCCGGGGCAGGAACTCTACGACTTCGTCCGCGAACGCATCGACGGCTGACCAACTTCATTCCAGGTGCTTCCGGCACGTGCCCCTCATACTTCGACAGGCTCAGCATGAGGGGATGAAAAAAGCCTCACCCTGAGCCTGACGAAGGGTGAGGCGAGAAGCCTGTACCGGAGATGGATTGGGCAGATGGCGGGCGCATCGACCATTGCTGAAGACGGCTCTCGCCTGAGCCGCCTCGACCGCGCGTTGCACCGCGTCGAAGGCTGGCTGACGCTCGCCGGCGGCGTGACCGTGCTGGCGCTGGTGCTGCTCGCCGTCGCCCAGATTCTCGGGCGCAAGCTCTTCAACCTGCCGGTGCTCGGATTCATCGATCTGGTCGAACAGGCGATGGCGGTCTTCGCCTTTCTCGGAATCGCCTATTGTCAGCGGCTCGGCGGCCATATCCGCATGGACATCGTGATCGGCCGCGCCAGGGGCCGCACGCTCTGGGTCATGGAAAGCATCGGCGTTGCCGCCATGTTGGTGCTCTCCATGCTGCTGACGTGGGGGTCCTGGTTGCACTTCAAGCGTGCCTTCGATTTCGGCGACAGCTCGATCGATATCGATATCCCGCTATGGCCAGCCAAGCTCCTGGTGCCGCTGGCGCTGTCTTTTCTGAGTGCACGGCTGATGCTGCAGCTTTGGGGTTACGGGCGTGCCGCGGTCACCGGTGAGGACAGGCCCGTCGCGGTCCCGTTGATCGAAACAGCCGCCGAGCAGGCGCAGCACGAGGCGGAAACCGTGTCCGGGTTCGCCGAAGACGAGAGTTCGGAGGGCGTCGGCCGTGGACACCATTGAGATCGGCCTCTGGGTTTCCGGTTTGTTGGTTCTGCTGGTGGTGTGCGGTCTCAGGGTCGCATTCGCGGCGGCGCTTGCCGGGTTGCTCGGCCTCGTCTGGATCTTCAGCCAGAAGCTCGGTTTCGAAAAGGGCGTCATGGTCGCCATCAAGATGGCCGGCACCGTGCCGCACTCGAAAGCGACCACCTACGCGCTGTCGCTGATCCCAACGTTCATCCTGATCGGTTATCTGGCCTACTTCGCGGGGTTGACCCGCGCCATTTTCGAAGCCGCCAAGCGCTGGCTCGGCTGGTTGCCGGGCGGTCTCGGCGTCGCCACGGTGTTCGCCACCGCAGGTTTTGCCGCGGTTTCGGGCGCATCGGTCGCGACGTCGGCGGTGTTCGCGCGGATCGCCATTCCCGAAATGCTGCGCGAGGGCTACGACCGGCGCTTTGCCGCGGGCGTGGTCGCCGCCGGCGGTACGCTGGCCTCGCTGATCCCGCCGTCGGCGATCCTTGTGATCTACGCCATCATCGTCGAAGAGTCCGTCGGCGCGTTGTTGCTTGCCGGTTTCATACCGGGTCTCGTCTCGGCGCTGATCTACGGCAGTCTTGTCGTCGGCATGGCGAGAATGAACAAGGATCTCGGCCCGCCGATCGGCGGGTTCAGCTGGCGTCAGCGGTTCGAGGCTCTGCCGGGCGCGCTGCCGATCCTGTTCGTCGTCTTCATTATCATCTTCTGTATTTACGGCGGCTGGGGCACGCCGACCGAAGCCGGCGCGCTCGGCGCCTTCGTCGTGCTGCTGATGGCCGTGAAACGCGGAATGCGCTGGGAACAGCTCAAGGGCGCGCTGATGGAATCGGCCAAGCTGACGGTGATGATTTTCACCATCATCTGGGGCGTGCTGATCTATGTTCGCTTTCTCGGGTTCGCCGATCTGCCGGGCGCGTTTGCCGAATGGATCGCCGACCTCGACCAGCCGCGCATCGTGACGCTGCTGCTGATCCTCGCGGCCTACGCCGTGCTCGGCATGTTCATGGACGCCATCGGCATGCTGCTGCTGACCCTGCCGGTGGTGTTCCCGGCCGTCATGGCGCTCGGTTACGATCCGATCTGGTTCGGCATCATCGTCGTCAAGATGGCCGAGCTTTGCCTGATCACGCCGCCGATCGGGCTTAACTGTTTCGTCGTCGCCGGGGTCAGACCGGATTTGTCGGTGCAGGACGTGTTCCGGGGGGCAACGCCGTTCTTCGTTGCCGACGTGGTCACGGTCGGCGTGCTGATCGCGTTTCCCGATATCGTGCTGTGGCTGCCGGGCCTGGTGCTCGGGCCCTAAATCGTCTGTTAGATGCCTTGACCGGCCCACGGCGCATTATGAATGCCGCACTCGGTCTTCCCCGAGCCGGCCCAGCGGCCGCTGCGGGCATCCTCGCCGGGCTGGGCGAACGAGGTGCACGGAAAGCAACCGACCGAGCGGTAGCCGGCATCCTCGAGCGGATGGCGCGGCAGGTCCCAGTCCTCGAAGGCGGTTCGAATACGGTCCATGGTCCAGCCCGCGACCGGATTGACCTTGATATGCTGCCCGTCGTGTTCGAACAGCGGCAGACCCGTTCGCTCGCCGCCCTGAAACCGCTTGCGGCCGGTGATCCAGGCGTCGAAGGGTTTAAGCGCGCGCTGCATCGGCAGAACCTTGCGCAGATGGCAGCACATGTCGGCATCCCGCTTGTTGAGCGAGCCGTCCGGATCGTATTCGGCGATGTGATCCGCATCCGGACCGATGATCCGCACGTCGATCAGCCCGAGACGTTCGCTCAAATGGCGCTGGTACTGCTCGGTCTGGGCAAACAGCATGCCCGTATTGAGAAACAGCACGGGCGTTGCCGGCGCCACGTCGGCAACGAGCTTCAGCAGCACCGCCGATTCGATACCGAACGAAGAGGCGACCGCGACGCGGCCGGGAAACGCTTCATGGACAACGGCGTCGATGAGGTCGGCGTCGCGAAGATGGCCGTAGCGTTCCCAAACGTCGCGGGCAGGGCCCGGTGCGGGCGGCAGTACGTCGTCGAGGGGCATGGTTGGAAATCCCGCAGTAAAATGACGATTTCACACGAGATTAACAGATATTAAAATAAAATAACAGCTAAAATATGTGTTAATTATTAATTCCACATATTAATCTAGTATATTGCGATCCAGGAAGCAGGCATCGCCATAGGAATAGAACCGATAACCCTCTGAAATAGCGTGCCGATAGGCGTGCCTCATTCGATCGAGGCCGGCGAACGCGGCGACCAACATGAACAATGTCGAGCGCGGCAGGTGAAAATTGGTCATGAGGCGGTCGACGGCGCGAAACCGGTATCCCGGGGTGATGAAGATATCGGTCTCGCCGCTGAACGCCGGGACGACGCCATCGTCCATGGCCGCGCTTTCGAGCAGCCGGAGCGAGGTCGTGCCGACGGCGATAACGTTTCCTCCCTGAGCACGGGTCTCGGCGATGGCGGCGGCGGTGTGCTCGCCGACCGAGCCCCATTCGGCATGCATCCGGTGATCGTCCGTGTCGTCGGTCTTGACCGGCAGGAACGTACCCGCGCCGACGTGCAAGGTGACGAAGGCGTGGCGGATGCCGCGTTCCCGCAATGCCGCCATCAGGTCCGGCGTGAAGTGCAGGCCGGCGGTCGGGGCCGCGACGGCGCCGTTCCTTGCGGCAAACATGGTCTGATAGCGCTCCCGGTCGCGGGCCGTGACGTCCGGATCGGTATCGACGCCGCGCTTGATGTAGGGCGGGAGCGGCATTTCGCCGTACGTTTCTAGCGCTTCATCGAGATCCCGGCCTGCCCGATCGAAATCGACGACAATTTCGCCGTCCGCCAGCTTCTCACGGACAGTTGCGTGAAAATCCTGGGCAACGTTGATGCGGTCGCCGACCATGAGTTTGCGCGCCGGTTTGGCGAATGCATGCCAGGTCATGCCGCCGATGCGTTTGTGCAGCGTCAGTTCGCACTTTGCCGGCGTGCCGTCGGGCACACGGGCGTCCCGCAAGCCGCGCAGTTTGGCCGGAACCACGCGGGTGTCGTTGAAGATCATCAGATCGCCCGGTTCCAGCAACGCGGGCAGGTCGCGGACGCCGAGGTCGCGGAACGCGCCGGCGGCCGGCACATGCAGCAAGCGCGCGGCGTCGCGCGGCTCGACGGCATCCTGCGCGATCAAGCCGGCGGGCAGGTCAAAATCGAAATCGTCGACTTTCATGGCCGGACCGTATCGGGCGTTCCGGGGCGTGGCAAATCGGAATGTCGGGGCATTGTATGGCGCTGAGGCTATGGGATAATGACGCAGATTCGAAACCAACGGGATGACGACATGCGCCTTCTCATTTGCATCTTTCTACCCTGGCTCGGCTTCTTCACCATCGGCCGGCCGATCGCCGGAATCATCTGCCTTATTCTGCAGCTGACCCTGATCGGCTGGATTCCGGCTGCCATCTGGTCGGTCTATGCGCTGAGCCAATACAACACCGACAAGAAGATCGCCAATGCCGGTATGGGCGGGCCTGGCGGAGACGGGGACGGCGGCGAGGGGAGTTAACGTCCCCTGAGGTTCGCGAGGTGGCGCTGCGCGGCGCCCTGGAACCGCGCCATGAGCATGAACAGCACCCGGACGACGATGATGTAGGTCATCGCACCGGCGAGGTAGGGATCGATCGCAGCGACCTCGTAGGGTTCGGTCATGCCGGGCAGCAAGATCGCCTCGCGACGTTCGATGGCGGCAAACATCAAGCCGGCCATCGTCAAGGCGGCTCCCCGCGCCATCCAGCGGCCGTAGCGCACCGCCATGCGAAGCGGAAGAGCCAGCAAATTCACGATTTTGCTCGTTCGCGCACCCGGTACGCGCAGCGATTGGCGCCGGCGAGAAGATGGTCGGTGCGTTCGACGCTGACATCCGAGCCCAACGCGCGCTGAAAAACCTCGAGCTCGGATGCGCATAGGCCGGTGCAGACCTTCGCGGCGGCACAGATCGGGCAATGATGTTCGATGAACAGGTAACCGTCGCCGTCGGTCTCGACCTCGGCCATGTAGCCCTCGCGGGTCCGGCAGTCCCGAAGGCGCTGTAGCCGCCCACCCAGATCGGCCGCATCGGCGATTGCCTTGCCGTAGGTCTTGACCTGGGCCTCTGTGCGTTGCGCGATCAGTGCGTTGATGCCGTCCTCGCCGAAGGCCGCACGAAGCCCATGAATCAGGCCGACGGCGAGATCCTCATGACCGTTCGGAAAGTAAATGTCCGCCGCGGGTGTCAACCGCCATGCCGATGCCGGCCGGCCGCGTCCTTTGCGTTGTTTACCGGCTGCGTCGGATTCCGGCATGGGCTCCGCGACCTTTTCTTCGGCGAGATCGGCAAGGTGCTGGCGGACGGCAACGGAGGTCACGCCAAGCCGCTCGGCCAGTGCCGACGGTGTCAGGGGGCCATCCGTCTTCAAAAGGTCTATAATGGCGCGACGGCCGGTAGGGCGTTCGGGAGGCGAATCGGGCATATTTAAATAATAAAGTTTTGTCTTGCGAAAAACAACTCTCTGTGAATTTAATAAGTAATGGCTTTCTTATTAAAAGCAGTGGAGCAGCTGGAGGCGATCATGGATACATTTGCCGAGAAACACGGGGCGGACAAGCCGGACGACTGGCGCGAAGCGATAGCGTTGCCCGATCTTCGCGACATTGGCGCCAAGGTGGTCAAGATCGCCGGGCGCCAGATCGCCCTGTTTTATCGCGGCGACACCGTCTACGCCTGCAACAATCACTGCCCGCACGAAGGCTATCCACTCAAGGAGGGCACGCTCACCGGCGATTGCGTGCTGACGTGCAACTGGCATAACTGGAAGTTCGATCTGCGGACCGGCGACAATCTGAACTACGGCGACAGCGTCCGGGTCTATCCGACCGACGTGCGCGACGGAAAGGTCTGGATCGACGTCGCCGACGCGCCGGCGGCCGAACGACGCGCCGCGGCGCTCGAGGCCCTCCAAGGGGCGTTCGACGAGGACGAGTTCTACCGTTACGACCGCATGGCGCGCGAGATCGCCCGCTTCGAAAAGGCCGGCGGTGATCCGCTCGATGCGGTGCGCGCCGCGATCCGATGGACCCACGACCGGTTGCCGGACGGCATGACCCATGCCCATGCCGCCGGCGCGGACTGGCTCAGGTTGCGCGCCGATCGCGCCGAAAAACCGGGTGAAAATCTGATGCCCGTGTTGGAAATGATCGCCCACCTGAACTGGGACACGCTCAAGGAAGAACCCCATCCCTATCCGGAAGGCGCGCGCGACTGGGACGCCGACGCGTTCGTTGCCGCGGTCGACGCCGAGGACGAAGCGGCGGCCGTCGGCTATGTTCGCGGCGCACTCGACGCCGGGCTGGGCTGGGCCGACCTCGAGGCGGCAATGGCCCGTGCCGCGCTGGCGCACTATCAGGATTTCGGCCATTCGGTGATCTACGTCATCAAGACGGGAGAATTGCTCGAGCGTCTCGGCGATGAGGTGCTCGAGCCGTTGGTTCTGGCCCTGACCCGTTCGCTCGTCGTGGCCTGGCGCGAGGATCTGATCCCGGAGTTTCGCGACTATCACGACATCCTGACCGACTGGCAGGCGGGCGACGGCGATGCACCGGCGAGCAAGGATCTTGCGGGCCTCAAACCCGACAAACTGATGACGCGCATTGCGGCTTCGCGCGCGGCGCCTGTGGCGGCATACAATGCGCTCTACGGATTGTCGGCATCCCATCTCCTGGGTTTCGATACGCGGTGGCAGGATGCGGTCGACAATGCGGTTCGCCATAACACCACCTGGCTCTCGATCACGCACGAGTTGACGTTCGCTAACGCCTGCCGCCAACTGGCCGAACGGTATCCTGCGCTCTGGCCACAGGTGTTGTTGCAGATGGCGTGTTTCGCCGGGCGCAATGCACCGTACGTCGACGACGATCCGGCGCCGGGCGACTGGCATGTCGCCGACAACGATGCGGCAGCGTTCTTCGATCGCGAGGCCCGGGCATTGTTCGACCATGGACAGTCCGAGTACATCGTCACCGCACACCAGATCAAAACCCTGACGGCGATCGAGGACGAGGTCACGAACGCGCCGGACGCGCCGTGGCGCAACACGGCGATGGCCGGACTCAACCGCTTCCTGCACACACCGCTCAAGCGCCGGCACTCACTGCGCACCGCCAACCAGGCGATCGATTTCGTCGCGAACGAAGACTGAGCGGGAATTTTCATCATGCGCGTGCTCGTAACCGGCGGCAGCGGGTACATCGGATCGGCTGTGGTCGCCGAACTGGGCCGGCGCGGCCATCGGGTCGTCGCCCTGGCGCGAAGCGACGACTCCGCCAACAGATTGGAACGCGCCGGATGTGCGGTCGTTCAGGGCTCCATCGCCACGCCGGACGATTGGTTGCCGGCGGTTACGGGTCTTGACGCCGTCATTCATCTCGCGGCGACGTTCGATGAGGATATGGCGGATGCCGACACCGCGTTTGTCGATGCGCTGCAGCGACACCACGCCAGGATTGCGACGTCCGATGCGCCGCTGCGGCTGGTTTATACCGGCGGCGTCTGGCTCTACGGCAACAGCGGCGACCGCTTGCTGGTCGAGGGCGAGCCTTTCGATGCCCCCGAACTGTTTGCCTGGATGGTGCGGCAGCGTGAGCGCTTGTTTGCCAGCGACGACATCGAGTCGTGCGTCGTTCACCCGGCACTGGTCTGGGACGAGGCGGGCGGCATGATCGCCGGTTTCGTCGCTGCGGCCGAAGCGGGGCGCGCTCCGCAAGTTGTCGGCGCGGTCGAAACGCGCTGGTCCGTGGTTCATCGCCGCGACGTCGCGACGCTCTACGCGCTCGCCGCCGAGCGAGGACGGCATGGCGCCGATTATCACGGTGTCGGTGAGACCGGCGTGCCGGTCGGCGATATCGCCGGCGCAATCGCCCGGCGGTTCGGTGCGCCGGAGCCCACGGTCGCGTCGGTCGACGACGCGGTCCGCGAACGCGGTCCCACGGCGGCGTTTCAGGCCTTCGATCAATTGATGGACGCGCCTGATACGCGCTCTGCGCTCGCCTGGCAGCCGTTTCGGCCGGGTATTCTCGAAACCATGGGAGGCGGCAAATGACGACGATGCTGATAGCGGGTGCAAGCCGGGGGATTGGCGCCGCGGTCGCGGCGCACTTTGCCGTGTCTACAGAAACACTTTATTCGGTGTCGCGCTCTCGTTCACCCCATGGCGAATGGATCGAGGCCGATTTGGCGAGCCAGGGCGGAATCGATGCGGTTGCGGACAAGCTGGGTGATACCCCGCTTGATGCACTGCTCTACACGGGCGGCATATGGGAAGCCGGCGCTTTTACCGATGAATACCGTTTCGACAGCAGTTCCATGGCGGAAATTGATGCGGTCATTGCCGTCAACCTGACGGCGCCGATCAAATTGGTGCGGGCGCTATTGACCAACCTCAGGAAAGCCGAGGCCCCGAGAGTGGTCATGATTGGCGCGCTTCGGTCGGACGGTGACCGCGAAGTCGCCAACACGGCGTCCAAACACGGATTGGCGGGGGCGGCACAGGCGATGAAGTGCGAGCTTCGCAAAGATCGCATCGGCGTTACCGTGATCAACCCGGGCAACGTTGCAACGAACGAGGTGATCGAGGATATCGAAACCGGCGCCTTCGGCCCGCAAACGCCGATACCCATGACGGATCTGATCTCCGCGATCGATTGGGCGCTCTCGCTTTCCGCCGCCAGCGTCGCGACCGAGATCAACCTGGCGCAGATCGATGCGTGATCGTTATGGAACGCGACGCCTGCTGTCCCTTGGCGCGCGAGACCTACGGCATCCGGTTGAAGGCGTCGAGCGCCGCGATCTTGTAGGCCTCGGCCAGGGTCGGATAATTGAAGGTGTTCTCGAGAAAAAAATCGAGCGTGCCCTTCAGGTTCATGACCGCCTGGCCGATATGCACGAGTTCCGTGGCGCCTTCGCCGACGATGTGTACGCCGAGTAACCGCCGGGTCTTGAGCGAGAAGATCAGCTTCAGCATGCCGGTTTCGAGCCCCATGATCTGACCGCGCGAGGTTTCGCGAAAGCGCGCAACGCCGACTTCGTAACCGATATCCCGCTCGGTGATTTCTTCTTCCGACATGCCGCACGTCGACATCTCGGGCACCGAATAGATGCCGTAAGGAAAGAACTCGGGCGGCCTCGTCGCGGGAATATCGAAGGCGTGACATGCGGCGATGCGGCCCTGTTCCATGGACGTCGAGGCGAGGCTCGGGAAACCGATCACGTCGCCCGCCGCGTAGATGTTCGGAACCGCCGTCTGGTAGGTCTCCGGGTCGACCTTAACGCGGCCGCGATGGTCGGTCTCGAGACCGCACTTTTCGAGATTGAGCGCCGCCGTCGCACCTACCCGGCCGGCGGCGAACAGCACCATATCGACCTTCGCAACCCGTCCGCCCGACAAGTGGCAAACGCAGGGACCGTCATCCGGAACCTCGATGCTTTCGAGCTCATGGCCGAGTCGCAGCACCATGCCCCGGTCGGTCAGTTGGTGCAGGAAGTCGTTGATCAACCCCTTGTCGACGAAGTCGAGCATGCTGTCGCGGGGTTCGATCAACGTGACCGGTACGTCAAGCGCGCTGAAGATGGTCGCATACTCGACACCGATGACCCCGGCGCCGATCACCGCAAGGCTGCGCGGTACCCGGTCCGTCCCCAGAATCTCATCGGAATCGATCACCCTGTTCGGCGTGAATGGAATTTCGTCCGGCCGGTAGGGGTGCGTGCCGACGCTCAGCAGGAACTTGTCGGCCGAAACAGTGACGATTTCGTCACTGCCGGTATCGACCTCGACTGTGTTGCAATCGACGAAACGTGCGAAACCGTGCAGCGTGTTGACGCTGTTGCGGGCGAACTGGTGTTCGAGAATCTCGACTTCGTGGTCCAGAGTCATCAGCAGACGGCGCTGCAGGTCGCTTGCGGTGATGGTGTCCTTGACCCGGTAGGCGCGGCCATAGAATCCCCGTTCGCGCCAGCCGGAGAGATTGAGAACCGTTTCGCGGAGGGTTTTCGACGGTACCGTCCCGGTATGCACCGAGACGCCGCCGACCTTGCCGCCCTTTTCGATGACGAGAACGTCCTTGCCGATCTTGGCGGCCTGAATCGCGCCGCGCTTACCGGCCGGTCCGCTGCCGATAACGATCAGATCGTAATGCGAATTTACCGCGCCCAACTCTTTACCCCCTGTCCAGCCGACGTTCCGGCGTGTTCGCGCACGTTAGCGAAACGCCGGATGCTCGGAAAGTCCGGGAGCGACACATTACTCATCTGGGCGACATCGCCTTGACAAGTTCCGGCATGCGAGGCCTCTAAATTCCATGTTCGTTGTCCAGAACATCAGCCGCACAGGGCTCCAACCGGTTTGCTTCGAGGTCGAGGCCGGCGAATGCGTCAGCCTTCAGGGACCGTCCGGTTCAGGCAAAAGTTTGTTGCTGCGCGCGCTCGCCGATCTCGATCCGAATATCGGCACAGTCTCCCTCGACGGAAAAGTCTGCAGCGCCATGCCAGCGACGGCGTGGCGGCGGCTCGTCGGTTACGTACCGGCCGCCGCCGGTTGGTGGGCGGCGACGGTGTGCGATCACTTCGAGGATTGGACCCGGGTTGCGCCGGTCGTCAAGCGGCTCGGCATGCCGATGACATGCGGCGACTGGGACGTCGACCGGCTCTCGACCGGTGAGCGCCAGCGGCTGGCGCTGGTTCGCGCGCTCGACATCGCGCCACGGGTGTTGCTGCTCGACGAACCGACATCGGGCCTCGACGGCGATGCGGTCGCCGCGGTCGAGAACGTCATCGCCGAGCAGTGTCAGGATGACGTCTGCGTCGTCTGGGTGACGCACGACAAGGCGCAGGCAAGGCGAGTCGCGACGCGGCATTTCCATATGAAGGCGGGCGTCATGACGGAGGCGCCGTCGTGACCTATATCCGCCTCGAATACATCGATGTCGCCATCGCCGCCGTACTGTTGCTGATCAATGGCGGCCTCTCAGTCGCCCTGCAACTCGGCATCGCCCGCGAACTCGGCATTGCCGCCGTGCGCATGGTCGTCCAGTTGCTGCTCGTCGGTCTTGCGTTGACGGTGTTGTTCTCGCATGTCTCGCTGTTGTGGACGAGCCTTGCCGCTCTCGCAATGGTGCTGTTCGCCGGGCGTGAGATCATGGCGCGACAGAACCGCCGTCTGAGCGGTTTCTGGGCCTATGGCCTCGGTACCAGTTGCATGCTCGTGGCGGCTGGTGTCGTTACCGTTTTCGCGCTGCTGACCCAGATTCAGGCCGATCCCTGGTATCATCCGCGCTACCTGTTGCCGCTTCTCGGCATGATTCTCGGCAACACCATGACCGGCATCAGTCTCGGCCTCGATACGTTAACGACCGGCGTCGTTCGCGATAAGGCCGCGGTCGAGGCGCGTATCATGCTTGGCGCGACCCGGCGCGAGGCGCTGCTGCCGGCGACGCGGGCCGCGCTCAGAAGCGCGCTGATGCCGATTATCAATTCGATGGCGGCGACCGGCTTGGTCTCGCTGCCGGGTATGATGACGGGTCAGATTCTCGCCGGCATCGAGCCCGTTCAGGCGGTCAAATATCAGGTGTTGGTGATGTTCCTGATCGCCGGCGGCACGGGCTTCGGTTCCGTAGCGGCGGTGCTCGGCGGGATTTATCGCCTGACCGACGGCCGCCACCGCTTGCGGCTTGACCGTCTGGCGACAGCGCGCGACGGCGGCAACTAGGGTCCATGCCTTAAACCGATCAATAGCCGATTTTGGGTCCTTTCCCGCGTCCGATGCGCGGGCTACCGTGACGGTAAGGAGGCAGACCAATGACAAAAGACGATCGCTTTTTCCGCCCGCAATCGACGGCCGAAGTGCCGCGTTTCGCCGGTGTGCCGACGTTCATGCGGTTGCCGTACATTCAGGAGGATGTCTGGCCGGACGCTGATATCGGGCTCATCGGCGTGCCGTGGGATGGCGGCACGACGAACCGCGCCGGGGCGCGGCATGGGCCGCGCCAGATGCGCGATCAGTCGACCCTGATGCGCGCCATTCACCCGGTGACCATGATCAACCCTTACCGTTTGGCGCGATGCGCGGATTTCGGCGACTCGCCGGTCAATCCGATCGACCTCAACGATAGCCTCGCCCGCATTCAGACGTTCTACGAAAAGGTTCATGCGGCCGGTGTGGTGCCGCTCAGTGCCGGCGGCGATCACCTGATCACGCTGCCGATCTTCCGCGCCATCGCAACCGACGGGCCCGTCGGCATGGTGCACATCGATGCCCATACCGACACCAATGATCGTTACTTCGGCGACAATCCCTACACCCACGGAACGCCCTTTCGCCGCGCCATCGAGGAAGGTCTGCTGGATCCGAAACGGACGGTTCAGATCGGTTTGCGCGGCGGGCTCTATACCCGCGACGACCTGAGTTGGGGCGCCGAGCAGGGGATCCGCCAGATCACCATCGAAGAATATTTCGACCTCGGCGTGCATGGCGTGATCGACGAAGTCGCGAATGTGATCGGCGACGACCGGACCTACATCAGCTTCGACGTCGACGGCCTCGACCCTGTGTACGCGCCAGGCACCGGTACGCCGGAGATCGGCGGCCTCAACCCGTTCGAGGCGCAACTCATTCTGAGAAGCCTGCGGGGACGGAACCTCGTCGGCGGCGACGTGGTCGAAGTGGCGCCGCCGTTCGACAATACGGGCATGACGGCGCTGGTCGGCGTCACCATGATGTGGGAAATCCTCTGCCTGCTGGCCGAGCCGTTCGGACGTGGAGACGGCTGACGATGGCCGAAGATGCGATCGCCGGCATTCCACGCGCCCGGTTGCAGGCGCTCGAAGCCGAGGAGTCCGTACGCTTTTCCGAGCGCACGACCGCGTCGCAGGCGCTGTTGAAGCGCGCGCGCGAAAGCCAACCCGACGCCGTGCCGATGACCTGGATGAAGAGCCTCTATCGGCATCACCCGGTGTTCGTCGAGCGCGGCGACGGCGCGTGGTTCGAGGATGTCGACGGCAATCGCTATCTCGACATGAACGTTGTCGATTTGGCCGGTTTCCTGGGATATGCGCCGCCCGCCATCACGCAGGCGATTGCCGAGCGGGCGGGAAGCGGTAGTTCGTTTCTGTTGCCGACCGAGGACGGTATCCGCGCCACCGAATTGCTGGCCGAACGCACGGGCATTCCATTCTGGCAGTTTACCGGGGCAGCGTCGGCGGCGAACACGGAGGCGATCCGCATCGCGCGTGCGGTGACCGGGCGCGAAAAAATCGTCATGTTCGAGGGTAAGTATCACGGACACATCGACGATACGTTGGTACAGGAAGAAGCCGGCGAAATCGTCGTCGAGGGTCTCGGTCTGCCGACCGATCCGACCAAGAAGGCGTGCATTGTGCCATTCAACGATCTCGATGCGCTCGCCGCGGCGCTGGCGCCGGGAGACGTTGCCTGTCTCGTCGCGGAGCCGATGCTGACGAACTGCAACGTGGTCCTGCCGGACGAGGGTTTCTGGAATGCGGCGACGTCCCTGGTTCGCGATGCCGGTGCATTGCTGGTCATCGATGAGGCGCACACGCACGCGTTCGGCTACGGCGGCCTGACCACCGCGTGGGGGCTCGAGCCCGACATTCTGACCATCGGCAAGGGGTTCGGAACGGGATTTCCGTTTGCCGTCTGGGGCGTTCGCGAGCCGCTGCGCGACTTTCTCGAAGATCATCTCGACCGCGATCTTGTCGGCGTGTCGCAGGGCATTTCCCTGGGCGGAACGACCTACGGCAGTGCCCTCGCGCTTTCGCTTGCACGCGTCGCGCTGGAGGAGTGTCTCACCGAGGAGGCATACGCGGCGAATGCCGCGCTCGGCGAACGGTTGGGCTGCGGCTTGGCGAAAATTTTTCATGCCCGCGGCCTTGAGTGGCGGGCGCCGGTCGTCGGCGGTCGCAGCGGCTGGGTACTGGAACCGGAATTGCCACGCAATTCGGCCGAGGCCTGGCGCTCGCTTGACGGCGATTTCGCCAACGCGCGGCGGATTTTCATGGCCAATCGCGGCATCTGGGAAGCCATCGACAGCGCCGGTCCGATGGCGTCGTTCGCTCAGACGGACGCCGATGTCGATCACTATCTGGAAATGTCTGCAGTGTTCCTGGACGCCGTTCTCTAAAGGTCGTCCAGGTAGTCTTCGCTCACGCGGTATTGCTCATAAAGAACGTCATAGAAGGGCGGGTCGGCGACTTCGGCGGCATAGTCGTTCGTATATTCCTCGCCAATTGCGATATCCCGCGTTGCGACCAGCGCGAACCGATCGTCAAGGAGCGCTTCGGTCGCTTCCTGAAGATAGTGAGCTGAGGTGATATCGAGCGATAATTCATTGGCTGTGGTGTTGTTCGTGGCGAGATTCGCATCGCCGGAATGATTGATCAGCGCGCCATCGTCATGAATTCTAATCAGGCAGCCCGGCAGCTCTCTTAACCCAAACACATGCGTTAATTCATGGACGGCATCGGCGTGTTTCATCTGTTCGATTGCCGATTTGAACGTTTGCTCGTCATACAGCGTGTACTGGCCGGGAATATGGCGCCAGACGATACTTCCTCGCTTTATCGCCTCACCTGCAAACACACCGAGACCCTTGTCCGGCGTTTTCTTGACCGTGTATGGAAAGCAAAACCCGTTCTTCTTATTGTCCATCGCGTCAGACCTCGGGTTTAGTGAATGTCTATTCGACAGCGTGCCGAATCGCTTGGCCAGAAAGAACGGCGCCAGCCGCTGCCGGGTAGCCTGAATCTCTGTTCTGTATCAAGCAAACACGACTGCTGATCCGAGGCGACCGTCACCAGCTCGGGGATGTTGCGATCAGTGCCAGGATGTCATTGGACGGCAACGGCTTCGACATGTAGTAACCCTGACCGTACTGACAACCGAGCTCCTTGAGCTCCGACATTTGCTCGGCCTTCTCGATGCCTTCGGCAACAATCGTCATGCCGAGCGAATGGGCAAGTTGCGCGATACTGCCGACAATCCGTTCGCTGCTTGCCGAGCTTTCCATATTGTTGACGAACTCCCGGTCGATCTTGAGGGTGTCGAGCGGGAAGCGGTGCAGATAACTCAAACTCGAATAACCGGTGCCGAAATCGTCGATGGCGATCGAAACGCCCGATTGTTTGATCCGTTGCAGCGCCTTCGACGCGTGTTCGGGATCCTGAACCAGAAGCGTCTCGGTCATTTCCAACTTGATCGTGCCCGGATCGACGTCGCTTGCGTCGATGATTTCGGAGAGCCTCTGAATTTCCGGTAGTTCCGATAACTGGTAGCCGGAAACGTTGATACTCATGAACGGCGGGTCGACGGCATATCCTTGCGGGAATGCATCCGAAAACCGCATGTGGTCCGATAGCGACGCTTCCATCGACCACTGGCCGAGTTCGGAGATGAGGCCGGTCTCTTCGGCGAGCGGCACGAACTCGGCGGGCGAGATGAAGTTGCCGGCCGAATCCGTCCATCGCATCAATGCCTCGAAGCCCGCGATACGGCCGGTTTCGAGTGCGACGATGGGCTGATAGTTCATGCTGAACTCACCGGCTTCCAGACCGGATCGCATCTTCTGTTCGACCTGGATTCGCCGCAGCGCCAGATCGCGCACTTCGTCGAGCGACGAGTCGCGCATGTTGACCTCGGTCCGCAGACCGGAGAGCTGCCGTTGTGCATCGCGAAAGCGCGCCAGTACTACGCGGAGCAGCATGCGCATGAGCGGATTGGCCGCGGAAATCGGCTGTTGAAAACGGGCGCGCTGGACGACGACCAGTTCCGTCTCGGTCAGCGCGGTAACGGTCGCCGAGCGAGGCGCGTCGTCGATCATCGACATCTCGCCGAAAATCTCGCCGTCGCCGAGTTCGGCGACGACGAACTTTTCGCCATTGATCTCGACCGAAACCTCGACCGATCCGCGTTCGATGATGAAGGCGTCGCGGCCTTCCTCACCCATGCGGAAGATGGTTTCGCCCGCGGCGGCATTTCTTGAGTAGACGGTCTGAACCATACAGGTGGGCCCGTGGCGTCGTTGTTCCCGAGTGCAGATTAACCGATGGGTTCGGGAATTGGCACAAATTGTCGCGCTATGGTTAACGCCGCATCAGAGATGATCGCGTTCGATCGATTCGCTGAACGTCTTTTCGAAAGCGACCTGGTCGTTCTCGTACGCTTCGATGCGGCCTTCGATGTGAAAGTGCGTCGCATCCGAGATCATCGATGAGTAGGTCTCCGTTCGGGTGCGCCAGCCATCGCGTCCGACCTCCTCGGTCCAGTGCCATTCCGCGCGGGCGCTCAGGGGGTCGTCGGGATGAATGCTGTGGACGGAGCGCTGCACCGAACCGCAGATCAATCCCGTGTCGAGATCGTGTTCGAGTCCGTTGTCGACCTCGATCCGCTCGGTCACGACGCCGCTTCGCATATCGCGTTCGACAACCTGGGTGCGGTCGGTATCGCGCAGGACCTTGAGATTACGCGGCGGCGCGGCTTCGGTTTGTTCGAACGTCGGTTCGGCCTCGTCGCGAAGCGGCCGGACCGGCAAGCTCAGCGTGCTCTCACCGGCGACGATCGAGACCGTCGTTTTCTCCGGTGACGGCCAGATCATCGGCCAGTAGGCCGTCGAAACCGCAATCCGGATACGGTGTCCCGCCGGGAAAGCCCAGGCGATGTCGTCGAGTTGGATATCGATGTCGTAGACTTCGCCCGGCGTCAGAGGTTCCGGGTCCTCATAACTGTTGCGGTGCGTCAGATTGAGAACGCCCCAGGTTACGCGGGTCGACGATCCGTCCGGTGCGACGTCGCATAGTCGGACGGCGAGGTTGGCCTGCGGTTTGTCGGCGCTAAGCCGCAACCGGCACACCGGCGGGCCGAAAATCTCAGCTCTTTCCTCGAGCGATGCGGTGTCGAAAACGAGGGACCCGGCATCCTCTGTGCGTTGCTCCCCGGCGCATTGCGAGTCGGAACCATAGGGACAGAATTCGCCGGCGTAGGCGCCGACATCCTCGGGTGACGAGATCGACAATATGTCCGGCGATCCGGCCACGGGGCCTAAGCCATCGGCGTTCATCGCCAGCCGGCGATTTTCGATGTTTGGCGACGGCCAGTCGTCTTCCGATATCCAGCGGCCGTCACGCGCCGGATAGAAATGGGCGGGGCGCACGCTTTCCAGCATGTATGCCCGATAGAGCGGGTCCTCCAGGCAACCTCTGTCGGCGCCCTTCAGAAATTGGTCCCACCACCGCAATGCTTCCTGCAGGAAGCCGATTCGCGGTTCCGGGTAGGCGAAGTGCGGATACTTGTGATGCCAAGGACCGTTGATCGCACGCGCCGGAGACGACAGTCCCATGATCAGGCGCGGCACGGCATTGGAATAGGCGTCGCCCCATCCGCCGACCGCGAGGACGGCGGCTTTGATGGTGGAAAAGTCCTCGCACACGGAGCCGTGTTTCCAGAATGCGTCCCGCCGCTGATGTTTCAACCAGTTGCAGATCAGCAATGGCTCGTTCCTGAGGCGGTGGATCCACATGTCGCGCCAGATTTCGCCGACCAATGCGGGATCCGGCGGTCGCGAGGAGAAGGCGAACATGGTCGCCGACCACCCGAGGTTCTCCCCGAGCAGGCATCCGCCCTTGTAATGAATATCGTCCGCATACCGGTCGTCGGTCGACGCAATCGTGATGACGGCCTTGAGCGCATCGGGGGTCCGCGCGGCGATTTGCAGGCCGTTGAAGCCGCCCCACGATATGCCGATCATGCCGACCGGGCCGCTGCACCAGGGTTGCGAAGTGATCCAGCCGATGACCTCCAGCGCGTCGTCCTGTTCCTGAGGCAGGTACTCGTCCTCCATCAATCCGTCGGACTCGCCATTGCCCCGCATGTCGACGCGGATGCAGGCATAACCGTGACCGGCAAAGTAGGGATGGGTCAGCGCGTCCCGGGTCGCCGTACCGTCGCGTTTGCGATAGGGAAGGTACTCGAGGATCGCCGGCACCGGATCGTCGTCGGCGTCGGCCGGCATCCAGATGCGCGCCGCAAGCCGGCAGCCGTCGGCGAGCGGGATCCAGGTGTTCTCGATTTCCCGGACGACCCGGGGAAACTGTCCGACCGTCTTCATATGCAGGGTCTCAACTGTTGATGATGGTGCCGGCGCCGAGGGCTGCCGCTTTCTCGACGGCGAGGCGCGAGATCGCCGTGTCTTGCGCGCCCGTGCCCGTCAGATCGCAGACTGTAATGTCGTCCGGCGATTGCCGGCCTGGCGCGTCGCCCGAGACCACGGCGCCGAGTTCGGATACGGCAACGTCTTCCGGAACGGCGCCGGCGTCGATGGCATGGTGCAATTCGCCGAGCCGGGCGCTTTGCGCGCGCGTGTCGCAGACAAAGGCCGTGCACGCGGAGACGATTGCGGGGTCGAGCTCGTTCTTGTGCTCGGAATCGGATCCCATGGCCGTGATATGCAGCCCCGGATGCAGCCAGTCGGCCTTGATCACGGGCGCGCGGCTCGGTGTCGTGGTGACGACGATCTGGCTGTCGGCGACCAGCGCGGCGATATCGTCCATCGGTTCGACACGAATGCCGAGGCGGTGGGTCATTTCATCGGCGTACTGGCCGGCCTTCACGAAATCGCGGCCCCAGACGAGAACGCGCTCGAAATCGCGCACCAGTTTCAAGGCTTCGATCTGCAATCTCGCCTGCATGCCGGTGCCGACGACGCCCACGGTTTCGATGTCGGGATTGGACAGGTGCTTCGCGGCGACGGCGCCGGCGGCGGCGGTTCGCACATCGGTCAGATAGCCGTTGTCGAGCAGCAGCGACTTGACGACACCGGTTTCGCTCGAAAATACGATCATCAGCCCGCTCGTCGTCGGCAGGCCGATCTTCGGGTTGTCGAAAAACCCGGGACTCATCTTCACGGCGAAGCTGTCGAGCCCCGGCACGTAGGCCGTTTTTACGTCGATCTCGCCGTTATGCTGCTCGATATCGAGCCGCATGATCGGCGGCATCACGACGGTGCCGCCGGCCAGGGTTTCGAAGACCGCCTCGACCACGTCGATGGCCTTCCCGTCGAGGGGCACGCAGCGTCTGAGTTCGCTCTCGGTCAGGATGTTGATGTCTGGCATCGGGGGATCTTCCTTCAGTCCGGTCGATGTCGATCGGCGATATCATGGAGGTTGTTCATGTCGACGTTGCGGCCGCTGACGACGACGGCAACGGGGCCTTCAAGGTTGTCGATGAAATCTTCGAGCAGAGCCCCGACGCCGACCGATCCGCCGCCCTCCACGACGAGGCGTTCCTGCCAGAAGCAATGCGCCATGGCGCGGGCGATTTGTTCCTCGCTGAGCAAGTGCCACTCGTCCATCAGATCGCGGCATAAATCGAACGTCAGCCGGTTGCCGAGTCCGATGCCGCCGCCAAGCGAATCGGCGAGCGATTCCTTTTCGGTGACCGGCACCGGTTTGCCGGCCTTGAGGCTCTCGATCATCGCCGGCCCGCGCTCCATCGAGACGCCGATGATCCTGATATCCGGTTTCGACGATTTCAGCGCCAGCGCGGTGCCGCCGAGCAATCCGCCGCCCGAGAGCGGGACGATCGCGGTTTTCACGTCCGGCAGATCTTCGAGGATTTCGAGACCGATGGTGCCTTGGCCCGCGATGACGTGGGCGTCATCGAACGGATGCGCTTCGATCATGCCCTCGTCGGTGACGAGGCGTTTGGCCTCGATCTCCGCATCGTCCTGACTATTGCCGACGATCCGAACCTCGGCGCCAAGATCGCGGATGCCCTGGACCTTGTTCTCGGGCACCAGATTGCCCATGCAGACGACGCAACGCATGCCGAGCGCCTTGGCGGCGGCGGCCACGCCACGGCCGTGATTGCCGGTCGATACCGCAACGGCGCCGCGCCGACGGTCTTCGGCGCGCAGACTGGCGAGCTTGTTGGTCGCGCCCCTGATCTTGAAGGCGCCGATGTCCTGCATGGTTTCGAGCTTGAGGTGGACCGGCACACCGGCGATGCGGCCAAGCACCGGCGATTCGATCATCGGCGTGTGCCGGACCTTGCCGTCGAGCATCGTGCGCGCCGCGTGAACATCCTCGATCGTGACCGTTTCAGCAGCCATCCTCAGCCTCCCTCCGGCGTGGCGCTCACCCTATCAGCAGGTCAACAAATTGGCACCTGTCGAAATCACCCAAATCACCCGTATTTGCCGAAGATTCAGCATTGCCGGGGACGCATGGCAGACCTGCCGGTATTACGCTGGTTGCGCATGCGTCTGCGATGTATCGAAGGGTTATCGACAACGTTAGAAAAGGGAGATCAGCCATGACCTCGGCGATCAACACGACCCTCGGTGCGTTCGTCGGTGCAACGATGATCGTCGGCCTTCTGGCCGCGCTGGTCTGAGCACCATGGGCGCTTCGAAATAAAAACCCCGGCGGTTCATCCACCGGGGTTTTTTGATGCGCAGGCGCCGGATGAAAATTTGGCGGTGCACGTATTCTTTTCCCCTGGCTTCTTTTCCTCTGGCGATCCGTCTCCCGTTCTGTAACGTGGGGACCCGATCCGGAGGACCCATGGCCGACGCCGATCACGTCTGGAAGAATGCCCGTCTCGCGACATTTCGGGGCGGCGGATACGGCATTGTCGAAAACGCTGCCGTTGCGTCCTTGAACGGTCGTATCGTTTATGCCGGGCCGGTCGCCGACGCACCGGACTCCGGGGCGGAAATCGATTGCGGCGGCCGCTGGATCACGCCCGGGCTGATCGACGCCCACACGCATCTTGTCTATGCCGGAAATCGCGCGCGCGAGTTCGAAATGCGGCTCGAAGGCGCGACCTACGCCGAAATCGCCGAAGCCGGCGGCGGCATCGTTTCGACCGTGAAGGCGGTGCGCGATGCGGACGAAGAACAACTCGTGCGCGAAAGCCTGCCGCGTCTCGATGCCCTGATCGCCGAGGGGGTCACCACCGTCGAGATCAAGTCCGGCTATGGTCTGGATGCGGAAAACGAAGCGAAGATGTTGCTCGCTGCCACGACGCTCAGGGACAGGCGGCCGGTACGGGTGCGCCGGACATTCCTCGGTGCGCATGCCCTGCCGCCCGAGTTCGCCGGCGACAAGGACGGTTACATCGCGGATGTTTGCGAAAATCAGATGCCGGCCTGCGACGGATTGGCCGATGCGGTTGACGGATTCTGCGAAGGCATCGCGTTCTCGGCCGAGCAGATCGAACGCGTGTTCGAGGCCGCCGCCCGCCATGACCTACCGGTCAAGTTGCATGCCGAACAACTCAGCAATGCCGGCGGGACGGCGCTCGCTGCGCGCTTCGGTGCGTTGTCGGTCGATCATCTCGAATACGCCGAGGAACCGGATGTTGCCGCGATGGCCGAGAGCGGGTCCGTGGCGATGATCCTGCCGGGTGCGTTCTACTATCTTGGCGAAACCCGGAAGCCGCCGGTCGATTTGTTCCGCAAACACGGCGTGCCAATGGCGGTGGCGACAGACGCCAATCCGGGATCCTCGCCGATGACATCGATTCTGCTGGCCATGAACATGGCCGCCGTGCTGTTCGGGATGACACTGGAGGAATGCCTCGCAGGGGCCACCGTGCATGCGGCCCGTGCACTGGGAATCGGCGACGAATGCGGAACGCTGGAAGCCGGCAAGGCCTGCGACCTCGCCATCTGGTCGGTTGAGCATCCGAACGAACTGGTTTACGCCATCGGCAACACTCCATTGCATGCCCGTATCTTCGCGGGACGCACAGACTGACAACCATTCCCAGGGGGACGTCATGAACACGCGACTGGACAACAAGCGGTCGATCAGCGCACCGCGCGGGCCCGACCTCAACGCCAAGAGCTGGCAGACAGAGGCGCCGCTCCGCATGCTGATGAACAATCTCGACGCCGAGGTCGCCGAGAAGCCGGAGGAACTGGTCGTTTACGGCGGCATCGGCCGCGCGGCGCGCAACTGGGAGGCGTTCGACCGTATCGTCGCGAGCCTCAAGGACCTCGAGGACGACGAAACCCTGATCGTGCAATCCGGTAAGCCGGTCGTCGTCCTGAAGACACATGCCGACGCGCCCCGCGTGTTGATCGCCAACTCGAACCTGGTCCCCGAATGGGCGACGTGGGACCACTTTCACAAGCTCGATAAGCTGGGCCTCATGATGTACGGCCAGATGACGGCGGGCTCGTGGATCTACATCGGCAGCCAGGGCATCGTGCAGGGCACATACGAGACCTTCGTCGAGGTCGGCCGCCAGCACTACGGCGGCGATCTCTCCGGCAAGTGGATTCTGACCGGCGGGCTCGGCGGCATGGGCGGCGCGCAGCCGCTTGCCGCGACCATGGCGGGGGCTTCGATGCTGGCCGTCGAGTGCGATTCCGACCGCATCGATTTCCGCATCCGCACCCGCTACGTCGATCAGCGCGCCGAGAGCCTCGACGAGGCGCTGGCGATCATCGACGGCGCCAGGCAGGCCGGCAAGGCGGTTTCCGTGGGGTTGCTCGGCAATGCCGCCGAGGTGTTCCCCGAATTGGTCGAGCGCGGCGTCCGCCCCGATGCCGTGACCGACCAGACCTCGGCGCACGACCCGCTGAACGGTTATCTGCCGGCGGGCTGGTCGCTCGCGGAATGGAACGACCGCCGCGAGAAGGACCCCAAGGGCGTCGAGAAAGCGGCCAAGGAATCGATGGCCGTGCAGGTCCGCGCCATGCTCGATTTTCATGCAATGGGCGTACCGACCCTCGATTACGGCAACAACATCCGCCAGATGGCGCAGGACATGGGCGTCGACAATGCCTTCGATTTTCCGGGATTCGTGCCCGCGTATATCCGCCCCCTGTTTTGCCGGGGCATCGGGCCGTTTCGCTGGGCGGCGCTTTCAGGCGACCCGGAGGACATCTACAAGACCGACGCCAAGGTCAAGGAACTGATCCCCGACGATCCGCATCTGCACAACTGGCTCGACATGGCGAAGGAGCGGATCGCGTTCCAGGGCCTGCCGTCGCGCATCTGCTGGGTCGGTCTCGGCGACCGCCACCGGCTCGGCATGGCGTTCAACGACATGGTCGCGTCGGGCGAACTGTCGGCCCCGGTCGTGATCGGCCGCGATCATCTCGATGCCGGTTCCGTCGCCAGCCCGAACCGCGAAACCGAGGCCATGAAGGACGGCTCGGATGCGGTCTCCGACTGGCCGCTCCTGAACGCGCTGGTCTCGACGGCCTCGGGCGCGACGTGGGTGTCGCTGCATCACGGCGGCGGCGTCGGCATGGGCTATTCGCAGCACGCCGGCCTCGTCATCCTCGCCGACGGCACCGACGCGGCCCGCGCGAGACTGGAACGCGTGTTGTGGAACGACCCGGCCATGGGCGTCGTGCGTCACGCCGACGCGGGCTACGACATCGCCATCGAGTGCGCGAAAGAAAAGAGCCTTCGGATGCCGTCGCTCTAAGTTCCGGCGGATGACCTCGCCCATCGAGATATCGGCCGCCGATGCCCGGCGCCTGTTCCTGCATCGTCAAGCGCTGACCGACAACCCGCGCCGGCGTTGCGACCCGGCATGTCTTCTCGATTTGATCGAACGGCTCGGCTTCGTGCAGGTCGATAGCATTTCGACGGTCGCGCGCGCACACCACATGATCCTGTTCGCGCGCAATCAGGGCTACAAGCCGATGCATCTGACACGATTGCTGGAGCGCGACCGGCAGTTGTTCGAACACTGGACCCATGACGCCGCGATTATCCCGACGCAATTCTTTCCCTATTGGCGACATCGCCACGCGCGCGAACGCGATTATCTGATCGAGCGCTGGCGTACGTGGCGCGACGCCGGTTACGAGAAGATTCTCGACGGCGTGCTGGAAACGGTGCGCACGGGCGGCCCAGTCATGTCGAAGGATTTCAAGGACGACCGGACCCGCGAGTCCGGCGGCTGGTGGGACTGGCACCACGGCAAGACCGCGCTCGAGTATCACTGGCGGACCGGCAATCTTGCAATCGCCGGGCGTCGCGGGTTTCAAAAAGTCTACGATCTGACGGAGCGTGTCATTCCGGAGCCGGCACGTTCGTATACGGTGGACCGGAGGGTCTTCGTCGATTGGGCCTGCGGTGCGGCGCTGGACCGGCTGGGAATCGCAACGGCCGGAGAGATTGCCCGGTTCTGGGATCATCTATCGATTGCCGAGACAGCCGAATGGTGCAAGCGGGAACATGGCGCAGGCGAGCTGGTAACGGCTCGGGTAACGGGCGGTCCGGACGGGCGTGGCGCGGATGCTTACGCGCGCCCGGATATCTCGGAGACACTGAAGAACATGCCTGACATGCCGGACCGGGTCCGGGTCGTGTCGCCATTCGATCCGGCCATCCGCGATCGCAAGCGAACCCAGCGCCTGTTCGGGTTCGACTACCGGATTGAGGTTTTCGTCCCCGAGCCCAAGCGGACCTATGGTTACTACGTCTTTCCGCTTCTGGAACGGGACCGCCTGATCGGCCGCATCGACATGAAACGCGACACCAAGCGCGATGCGCTCGTCGTCACCGGCCTTTGGCTTGAACCGGGTGTGCGATACGGTCGCGGACGGCGGGCCAAACTGGAAGCGGAGCTGGACCGTCACCGCCGTTTCGTCGGCGCGGCGGATGTCGAGTTTGCGAAGGACTATCAGAAATCGGGAGACATTGGGACGTGACGACGCAACCGGATCTGTCGGCCGATCTGCCATGGGACGCGGACACGTTGCCGAAAGCGAGCCGCGATATCGATATCTTGTTGGGCGATTTCGAGCGAGTAGGTTACTGCATTATCGAGAAGGCGCTCGACCCGGACATGCTGGCAGCCGTCCGCACGCGGCTGGCCGAACAGGCGGCGGCCGAGCGAGCCGTTTACGAGGACCGCAACCCGGCGCACCCGGTTCCCGAGGCGCAGTGGGTCAACATGCTGCTCAACAAGGGCCCGATCTTCTTCGAACTGATCCGCCATCCGGTCGTCGTCTCGGTTCTCGAACACGCGCTCGGGCCGGACTACCTGATTTCATCGGTCGATGCCCAGATCCAGCATCCGGGCGCGGCGACCATGCAACTGCATACCGATCAATGGTGGGTGCCGCCGCTGGTGCAACCGGGCGAGCGCCAGATTCGCGTCTCCGACATGCGGCGGGATTTCGGCGAGTCGTGCGATCCACGGCCGTCGGGAACGCCCGTCGCGCCCCGCATGGCGGCGACCGCCATGTGGATGATCTCCGATTTCACGGTCGAGACGGGGGCCACGCGCGTCGTGCCCTTCAGTCACCTCAGCGGCCGCGCGCCGGATACCGGCGTGCCGCACAAGATCCCGTCCGTGGCGACCGAGGGGCCGGCCGGCACCGCCTTCGTTTTCGACGCGCGGCTGTGGCACAGCTCCTGGGAGAACACGAGCGACGAACCGCGCTACGGCATTACCACCGCTGCCTGCGGTCCGCAGTGCCGGCAAATCGAGAACTACACCCGCGGCATGCGGCCGGAAGCCTTCGCCGCCTGTCCGGAGGACCTGTTGCCCCGGCTCGGATTTTCGGAATGGTCGAGTTACGGCCACACCGGGGATCTCGGCACCGTGCCGACGAAACCCGGCGACGAAACGATTGGCGTCATGAAGCCGGACGTCGCCGATTAGCCGGAATTCAATTTTGGTATCGGTTTGCCGGAAGATCGTCACGAACAATTGACGCGATGTGGCTCGTAACCCGGCGCCGGCCTCACTATCTGAGGATTCAGAAAATCATTTTATGTGCCGGAGTCGTCCTATCATGAAGATCATCCGTATCGGGCTCGCGTCCGCAATCGTGCCTGTCCTATTGCTTGCGGGCATTTCCCTGTCCCATGCCGCGCGTATTGACCCGTTTGTCGGCGAATACGTTGGCCATTCGTTCGAAGATCTCGAAAGCGGTGTCAGCAAGCGCGACTTCGACGTTCGGGTCGTGCCCGCCGACGATGGTTTTTCGGTTTCCTGGACAACGTTCATCCACACCGACGACGGTTCGGTCAAAAAGAAGTCGTCGTCCATCGAGTTCCGTAAAACGGAAAAAGATGGCGTTTTCGTTGCCCAGCAAAAGAAGAATCTGTTCGGCAGCATGGTGCCTTACGATCCGATGGGTGAGGAACCCTATGTGTGGGCGCGGATTGACGGCGAAACCCTGAGCGTCATCGGATTTCGTGTTATGGAAAACGGTACGTATGAAATCCAGACCTACCGGCGAACCCTGACGGAGACCGGATTGAACCTTGTGTTCACCAGGGAGCACGAAAATGGCATGGTTCGGCGGGTCGTCGGCGAACTCAAGCGTGTCCGGAACTGAGACGACCACACGCGGTCTTGGCGTCCGGGCGAGATTGGTGTACCCGGTTCGCGGTGAGACTTTATCTGATCCGGCATGGACAATCCGCCAACAACGCGGCGGAAGCAGGCGGCGGCGAGGGGCGGGTGCCCGATCCCGAGTTGACCGACGTGGGTCACCGTCAGGCACAGCTGCTTGCCGAGCATCTGACCGCGCCGGAAGGCGATGCGCTTCGGCATCCGAGAGTGCCCGGCGGCAATGGCCGGAACGGGTATGGCCTGACCCACGTTTATTGCAGCCTGATGACGCGGTCGATTCTGACCGCGGATTACATCGCCCGCGCGGCAGACGTGCCGCTCGTCGCCGATGCCGATATTTTCGAGAAACAGGGTATGTACGATGTCGCGCCTGACGGCGTCAAAAGCGGCATTCCCGGACCCGACCGATCCTACTTCGCAGAGCGGTTTCCGCATCTCGCACTGCCGGAGACGATCGGCGACGCGGGCTGGTACGACCGACCGCATGAGACGGACGATGTGTTTCTCGGTCGCGCCGGCAAGGTCGCGCGCGATATCGAGGCGCGTCACGGCGGTACCGACGACCACGTCGCCCTTGTCATACACGGCGATCTGATCGATCAGCTGGTTAACGAGTTCACCGGCTTGCCGCGCCGGCCGGAAAATTACGCGCATCACTGGGTCGCCAACTGGGCGTTTCACAATACCTCGATTACCCGGATCGATGCGGACGCGGGTGCGCGCGTCGTCGTCTATACCAACCGCGCCCAGCATCTGCCGGCCGACCTGATTACCTGGTAGATCGCGGCCTACGGTTTCGCGTCGTTGTTCAAGGCGTAGACATGGTCCGGATGATCGTACCAGTCGAACATGATCTCGCGCTCGAAGGTCATGCCGAGTTTCTTCAGCACGTTCACCGAAGACTCGTTCTCCGGATCGACGATGGCGATAACGCGCCTGAGACCATGTTGGTGGAATCCGATTGCGACGGCCGCCGCCGCCGCCTCGGTCGCATAACCGCGACCCCAATGGGCGGTGGCGAGCCGGAAGCCGATTTCGGCCTCATCGTCGGCGCAACGGCCCATTTCGCGACTTAGCCCGCAGTAGCCGATTGCCGCGTCGCTGTCCTGCAATGCCAGCGCCCAAGGGCCGAATCCGTGCCGCTTGTAGTGCTTTCGAACCTCTTTGATATATCCCCTGACGCCGGCGGGCTGCATGACGCCGTCCGAGTACTCCATAACGTCCGGATCGCACTTCACGGCGCACAGAGCGTCGAGATCGTCCATGTTCATATGGCGCAGGATGAGGCGTTCGGTTTTGCCGACGATCATGGCCGCCAAATAGGACGGTCGAGGTCGAGGTCGAGGCCGAACATGTCGTTTGCCTGTTCGACGATGTGACGGCCGATGGGCATGGCGGACGTTGCCGCTGGCGAGGGCGCATTGCAGACATGGAGCGCGCGCTTCGACGATTTGATCAGGAAGTCGTGGATCATCGTGCCGTCCCGGGTCACGGCCATCGCGCGAATGCCGGTCGGATAGGGTTTGAGGTCGTCCAATGCGAGCTCGGGGCAATACTTGCGGCAGCGTTCGAGGTAGTATGACGGGGAGACAGAGCTTCGCGCCTCGACGAACGCGCTGCCGGCGTACTTCGCTGCAAGTCGCCAGAGGCCGCTATAGCCGAGCGCCGATGCAAGATCGCGAAATCCAGGCCGGTTCGCATCGTAGTGTTCGCGCGCGAGCGAGAAAACGGCGTTCGGCCCCAATGTCACGCCGCCCCGGATCATCCGCGTCAAATGAACGCCGAGAAACGGCAGCCGCGGATTCGGCACCGGGTAGATCAGGTGCTTGACGATATCGACCTTGTCGTCGCCGAGCATGTAATACTCGCCGCGGAACGGCAAAATGCGGAAATCGTCGGCAAGACCCATCATCGCCGCCAGCCGGTCCGCCTGCAGCCCGCCGCAGACGATCAGGTGTCTTGCCCTGATGTCCGATCGGTCGGTCGAGACGACGACGCCGTCGCGTTCCTCGCGAAGATCGCGAACCGTGACGCCAAGCAACAGTTCGCCACCGGCCTCGGTGAACATATCCGCCATTTTCAGAGCGATCTTCTCATAATCGGCGATGCCGGTCGTCGGGCTGAGGATGGCGCCGGTGCCGGCAATCCGGGGTTCGAGTTCGCGCAGCCTGGCTTCGCCGATCATCTCGGCGCGGATGCCGTTCTCCTGGCTCCGCGCGAACAGCGCCTTCATGCGTTCCAGTTCCGCCGCATCCGTTGCGACCACCAGTTTGCCGCACTGCTCGAACGGGATATCGTGCTCGCGGCTGAACCAGACGGTTGCCGGCACGCCGGCCCTGCAGAAGGCCGCTTTCATGCTGCCCGGCTGGTAGTACAGTCCGGCATGAATGACGCCGCTGTTGCGGCCGGTCTGATGCGCGGCGATGCGGTTTTCCTTCTCGATCAGGATGACGTCGGCGTCGGGCGACGCCTGCTTGAGTTGCCAGGCGACGGATGCGCCGACGATGCCGCCGCCGATGATCGCAACGTCGTGCATGCTAGACCGCCGCCAATCCGAGCATCGCGCGGGCTTCGTCCGGTGTGGCCGGGTGTCTGCCGTATTCAGCACAAAGGTCGGCGACGCGACCGACGAGTTCGGCATTGCTGACCGCGAGACGATCCTTGTCCCAACGAATGTTGTCTTCGATCCCGGTGCGGCAATGGCCGCCAAGCTCCAGCGCCCAGTGATTGACCTCGAGCTGATGTCGGCCGACGCCGGCGGCTGTCCACGTCGCGCCCGGTAAAACGTCGGTCAGTTCCGCGATCAGGAATTCCAGCACGGTGCGTTTGGCGGGCATCGCGCCCGGGATGCCCATGACGAATTGCACATGCACGGGCGTCGCGACGAGTCCCCGATCGCAAAGCGCCTTCGCGTTATAGAGCATGGCGAGATCGAAGATCTCGATTTCCGGTTTGATGCCGTGATCCTTCATTGCGCCCGAGAGATCGTCGATCAGCGCCGGCGGGTTCTCGTAGACGATGGTCGCGAAGTTGACCGAGCCTGTCGCCAGCGATGCCATGTCGGGGCCGAGATCGAGCATGCTGCCGCGTTCGCCCGCATCCCGGCCGCGCCCGCCCGTGGAGAACTGGACGATCATGCCAGGACAGTGTTCGCGAATGCCGGCCTGAACCCGGGCAAAGCGGTCACGATCGGACGATGGCGTGCCGTCGTCGTTGCGCACATGAATGTGGACCAGAGACGCGCCTGCCGCGTAGGCCTCGCGGGTTGCCGCGATCTGTTCATCGGGCGTGACCGGCACGGCGGGCGTGTCGCTTTTCTTTGGCTGGGACCCGGTAATGGCGACGGTGATGATGGCGGGCGCGGTCATGCGGGCAATCCGGCGTGGTTTGCTTCGGCGACGAGCCAGTCCCGGAAGGCCTCGATATGAGGTTGGTGCAATCGCTCGTTTCGAATGGCGAGGTAATAGGGATAACGGCTCTCGATCGGCCGGTCGAGCGCAATCACCAGATCACCCCGGCTCAGTTCGTCCTCGATCAGAAAGCGGGGCAGCAGGGCAACGCCGAGACCCGCGACGGCAGCCTGTGCGGCGGTCGAATACTGGTCGAAGTGCATGCCCTGTGCGGCGCCTTCGGGCAAGCCCTGCGCCGCGAACCAGTCGGGCCAGGCATACGGGCGGGTCGCGATATGAAGCAACGGGAGCGAGGAAATCCGTTCCGCGTCGAGCGGCCTGTTTGCAGCAAGAAACGCCGGCGAACATGCCGGTGCTTCGACTTCATTGAGCAGGAAGACGCATGTCGCACCGGGCCAGTCCGGCGGGCCGTGATGAATGGCGGCGTCCAGATTCTCGAGCGCGAAATCGAACGGCCGGAGTCGCGTCGAGAGGTTGATGGTGACGCCTCGATGTTCGGCCAGGAACGATGGAATGCGCGGCGCCAGCCAACGGGTGCCGAACGTCGGCAGGATGGCGAGGTTGATGACGCCGCCGCCGGCGCCGCTCATGACCCTGAGCGACGCCGCGCTGATCGTTTGCAATGCTGCGCGAACCTGTTCGGCATAGGCCTCGCCAGCGGCGGTCAGACGCACGGTGTGGCGGTTTCGTTCGACCAGCGGTACGCCGAGCTGTTCCTCAAGCGCCTTGATCTGGCGGCTGACCGCGCCTTGGGTCAGATCGAGTTCCCGCGCGGCCTGGGTGAAGCCGCCGGTGCGCGCCACGGCGTCGAACGCGGCAAGCGCCCGGGTCGACGGCAGCAATCGGCGCTGAATATGCATGAATATGAGTATACCTCATAACAATTTACGGAAAAGTCCTTTGAAAAGCGAAAAACTTGGCGTCATTGTGCATCAAACCTCATGTTGTAGGGAGATTGGACATGGCCGACCTGAAGCCGAAAGACGCGCCGAACCTGACCGCTTTCGATTGGGAAGACGCGTTTCGTTTCGACGATCAATTGTCCGAAGAGGAACGTATGATCCGCGACTCGGCGCGTGCCTACGCGCAGGAAAGTCTGCAGCCGCGCGTCATCGAGGCCTACGCCGAAGAGCGCTTCGATGCCGATATCATGCGTGAGATGGGCGAAATGGGTTTGCTCGGCCCGACGGTTTCCGAGGAGTACGGCGGCGCCGGTGTCGGCTACGTCGCCTATGGTTTGATCACCCGTGAGATCGAGCGTGTCGACAGCGGCTATCGCTCCATGATGTCGGTGCAGTCGTCGCTCGTGATGTATCCGATCTACGCTTATGGCACCGAGGAGCAACGCCAGAAGTACCTGCCCAAGCTTGCGACCGGCGAGTACATCGGCTGTTTCGGCCTGACCGAGCCCGACGCCGGATCCGATCCCGGCGGCATGAAAACCCGCGCCGAGAAGGTCGACGGCGGCTACAAGCTGACCGGCACCAAGATGTGGATCTCGAACGCGCCCGTCGCCGACGTGTTCGTCGTCTGGGCCAAGTCCGACGCCCACGACGGCAAGATCAAGGGCTTCATTCTCGATAAAGGCATGGACGGCCTCAGCGCGCCGGCCATCGACGGCAAGATGTCGTTGCGCACGTCGATCACCGGCGAAATCGTCATGGAAGGCGTGTTCGTGCCGGAGGAAAACCTGATGCCGCACGTCTCCGGCCTGACCGGCCCGTTCGGCTGTCTCAACCGGGCGCGCTACGGTATCTCGTGGGGCGTGCTCGGCGCGGCCGAGTTCTGCTGGCACGCGGCGAGGCAATACACCCTCGACCGCAAGCAATTCGGCCGTCCGCTGGCGCAGACCCAACTGGTGCAGAAGAAGCTCGCCGACATGATGACCGAGATCACCCTCGGTCTGCAGGGCTGCCTCCGGGTCGGACGGCTGCTCGACGACGCCAATGCGTCGCCGGAGATGATCTCGCTGATGAAACGCAACAACTGCGGCAAGGCGCTGGAGATCGCGCGGCATTCGCGCGACATGCACGGCGGCAACGGCATTTCCGAGGAGTTCCAGGTCATCCGTCACATGATGAACCTGGAAACCGTGAACACCTATGAAGGCACCCACGACGTGCACGCGCTCATTCTCGGGCGTGCGCAAACCGGCCTGCAGGCGTTCTTCTGATGCCCGGCGTCGAAACGGGCGACAACGGAACGCCGCTGGCCGGCGTGAAGGTTCTCGAACTCGCGCGGATTCTGGCCGGTCCCTGGATCGGCCAGACCTTGGCCGACCTCGGCGCCGACGTGATCAAGGTCGAAAGCCCGGATGGCGACGACACGCGCGGCTGGGGCCCGCCGTTCGTCGAGGCGGCCCCCGAACACAACGACACCGGCCATCTTGGCGCGGCGTACTTCCATTCGTGCAATCGCGGCAAGCGTTCGGTTGCGCTCGATTTTCGCACCGAGGAAGGCCAGGAGGCCGTGCGCCGGTTGGCGGCGCAATCGGATGTGCTGGTCGAAAACTTCAAGGTCGGCGGCCTGAAGAAGTACGGCCTCGACTACGACAGCCTGAAGGCGCTCAATCCGCGCCTGATCTACTGTTCCGTCACCGGCTTCGGTCAGGACGGACCCTACGCCCATCGCGCCGGATACGACTTCATGATCCAGGGCATGGGCGGGATCATGGACCTGACGGGCGATCCGGCCGGCGAGCCGCAGAAGATCGGCGTCGCGTTTGCCGATATCTTTACCGGGCTTTACGGCGTCATTGGCATTCAGGCGGCACTGATCGAGCGTGAGAAGACCGGCAAGGGCCAATTGATCGACATGGCACTGCTCGACTGCATGACCGGCGTGCTGGCCAATCAGGCGCTCAATTACCTTGTCTCCGGCAAGACGCCGACCCGGCTCGGCAATGCGCATCCGAACATCGTACCGTATCAGGTGTTTCCGGTGTCGGACGGGCACCTGATCATCGCCGTCGGCAACAACGGTCAGTTCGGAAAGCTGTGCCGGATTCTGGCGCTCGACGAGTTGCCCGCGGACCCGCGCTTCGCGAATAACGTCGACCGGGTCAATAACCGCGAGGCTATTGCTCCGATCATCGCCGGGAAGACGATTGCGTTTACGCGCGACGATCTGCTGGCGAAACTCGAGGCCGAAGGCGTGCCGGCGGGACCGATCAACACGGTCGCCGATGTGTTCGACGATCCGCAAGTCAAACATCGGGGCATGAAGATTGAGCTCGGCAATCCGTCCGCCGCGGTGGGCGCAATCCCGAGTGTCAGGACGCCGATCACATTTTCGGACTCATCGTTGCGTCTGGACCGTTCGTCTCCCGGTCTCGGCGAGCACACGAACGAAGTTCTCGCCGAAATCGGGATGGGGATCGACTAGATTCGGCCTCACAGGGTGTGCGGATCGTCGAGCGCGACCTTGTATTCCTGAATCGTGTTGCCGCCGTCGACAGTAATCAGTTGTCCGGTGAGGTAGCTTGCCTCCTCGCTGGCGAGGAACACGGCGACATGGCCGATCTCGTCCGGCGTGCCGGGCCGGCCGACCGGCGTGTATCTGCCGGCGACGATCTCACCGTCGCCGCTCGATTCGGTCTGGATCCAGCCCGGACCGATGCAATTCACCGTAATCCCGTACGGGCCGGCCTCGATGGCGAGCGAGCGCGTCATGCCCAGCATGCCGGCCTTGGCGGCGCCATAGACGGCGCTCCCCGGAATGCCGACCACCGGGCCGGTGACCGACGACATCTGGACGATGCGCCCATAGCGGCGCGCCATCATGCCGGGCAGAACGGCGCGAGTGACGCGGAACGCCGTGGTCAGGTTGATGTCGATGCCGTAGGCCCAGCCGTCGTCCGACGTTTCATGCAAGTGGGCGGACGGCTCGTCGCGGCCGACCTGCACCATGCCCGCGTTGTTGACGACGATGTCGATGGGGCCGAGCGCGGCCTCGGTTTCTGTGACGAGCGCCGCCACGGCATCGCCGTCCGTCAGGTCGGCGGGCATGGCAAACGTACCGTCTACGCCGAGTTCGGCCCGGCGTTCGTGAATTCGGTCGGTCGTCGACGAGATCGCAACGTTCGCACCGGCAGCCCTGAGCAACCGCGCGCAGGCAAACCCGATGCTGCCGGCCGCGCCGGCGCCGGTGACGAGAGCCGTCCGGCCCGCGACGCCGCTCAAGACAATTCCCGGACCAGGTCGATGGTCGATTGCGGCACCGAAATGCCGTCGGCGGCGGCATCGCGGTTCCGATAGCGGCGGTCGCCCGGCATCCGGGTGCCGTCGAGGGCCATGTAGCGCGCGAAGAACGCTTCTGCGTGGGCCGCGCTGTCCGTGGCGCCGAGCCGGGTCGGGTCGATGGCCAGCAGGAATTCGCCGCCACGCGGCGGTCCGCCGTCGTTGTTGTCGGTTTCCTTGGCTTCGAAGCTGAACTGTTCGCCGATCAGCGCGCCGACCAAAAGCTCGATCATCATCGCCATGTTGGATCCCTTGTAGCCGCCGAAGGGCAACATGACGCCTTCGAGCACGGCATTCGGGTCGGTCGTCGGATTGCCGTCCTTGTCGAGGCCGACGCCGGGCGGCAGTTCGTGACCGTCGCGGGCGGCGATCTGGATTTCGCCGCGCGCCATGGCCGCCGTCGCCATGTCGAAGACCATCGGCGGTTTATCATTGCGCGGCCAGGCGAAGGCCATCGGGTTCGTGCCGTAGAGCGGGCTCTTGGCCCCGGCCGGCGCGACCGATGGCTTGAAGGCGGTGCAGGCCAGGCCGATCAGGCCTTCGTCCGCCAGCATTTCGACTTCGGGCCACAGTGCGGCGAAATGGTACATGTTGACCAGCGCGCCGGCGGCGATGCCGCTCTCCTTCGCGGTTTCGGCAAGGACCGGGATGCCGACTTCGAGTGCGTGGGGCGCGTAGCCGTTGTCGCCGTCGATGCGGACGGCGGCCGGGGCTGTGCGTTCGGCCGTCGGCCGTGCCGCGCCGTTGACCTTGCCGCTCTTGAGCGAGGCGACGTAACCCTTGAGGCGGAAGAACCCGTGCGAGGCGGAGCCGTCGCGTTCCGCCTTGGCGATGGTGCGCGCCACCGCGTTGGCGTTTTCGGCGTCGGCGCCGTTCGCCATGAGGCATTCGGCGGCAAGGCGTTGGACCTCATCGAAGGTCATTTTCGTGTCAGGCATGGTCTCTCCGGTCCTCGGCTATCGGGTTTGAGGGATCGTAAGGGTTTCGAAAGGCTTCCGCGACCGTTCGTTCGAACATTTCGGCAACCGGCGACAACGTGCGGTGCGCATGTTTGATGATGCCGAGGGTCCGCGTGGCGCGGGATGTCGCGAGCGGCAGGACGGTCAAAGCAGGATCCCCGTCTGCGACGGTAATGGCCGGCAGCAATGTCACGCCGAGACCGTTCCTGACGAAGGCGAGCAGCGACGTTGCGTTGGGCACGTGCAAACGGCTGTGTGCCGTGAGGGCGCGATACCGGGGATCGTCGATCCGGCTGCTGAGGTCGTTGACGATGATCCGCTCGGCTTCCAGATCGTCCCATTCGACGGGGCGGCCGAGCGCTGTCAGCCGGGAGTCCCGCCGCACCACGACGCCGAACGGTTCGGCATGAATCTCGGTGTAACTGAGGTTGCCGGTCACGGTCATCGGGCTGGCAATGCCGATTTCGACACGATTGCGTTCGACGGCCCAGGCGACCTCGGTCGAGTCCATGTCGCGAACCTCGATATCGACCTGCGGATAAAGATCGGCAAAATCCCGAATAATGGCCGGCAAAACGTGAACCGCGACCGACGGCACGCAGGCGATTCCCAACTGGCCCGCTTCGTTGCGGGCGAACGCCTGGATATTGGCAGCCATGCGGTCGAACCGCGCAATCTCGTCGCGCGCTTCCGTCATGAGATATTTGCCGAGCGGGGTGAGGACGCTCTTGCGGCCGGCTTCGAACAGCGATCCGCCGAGATGGGTCTCGAGTTGCTTCAAGGCCATGGAAACGGAAGAGGGGGTGCGGCCGAGCATTTCGGCGGCTTCGGCAATGTTGCCGTGCTCGGCGACGGAGACGAACGTTTTGAGTTGGGCGATACTGAATGACATGCAGTGACAATATTTCAGAAAAAATGAAATTCAATACATAAAAATTCGATTGAATTAAATTTCAAGATTATTGATGGTGCGGCTGTCCATCGAAAGGGAACCGACATGAGCAACCACAATCTGAACTATATTGCCGGCGAATGGGTCGACGGATCGGACGCTGTCGAGAACGTCAATCCCTCGGACACATCGGATATCATCGGCACCTACGCCCGCGCCAGCGCGCAACAGGCAGGCGACGCCGTTGCCGCGGCCCGGCAAGCGCAGCCGCTGTGGGGCGCCAAGGGTCTCGAAACCCGGCACAAGGTTCTGGCCGCCGTCGGCGCCGAACTCATGGACCGGTCCGCGGAACTCGGCGAGCTGCTGTCGCGTGAAGAGGGCAAGCCGCGCGCGGAAGGCGTCGGCGAGGTTTATCGCGCCGGCCAGTTCTTTTCCTATTACGCGGCGGAAGTTCATCGCCAGATCGGCGATACGGCGGACTCGGTACGCGACGGGATCGAGATCGATGTCCGGCGCGAGCCGCGCGGCGTCATCGCCATTGTCTCGCCCTGGAATTTCCCGACGGCAACGGCGGCCTGGAAAATTGCCCCGGCGCTGGCATTCGGCAACGCCGTGGTATGGAAACCCGCCGAACTGACCCCCGCCAGCGCCGTTGCGCTGACCGAGATCATCAGCCGTCAGGATCTGCCGGCCGGGACCTTCAACCTGGTCATGGGGCCGGGCCGGTCGACCGGCGACGCGATTATCAACAACCCGTCGGTCGATGGCATTTCGTTCACCGGTTCGGTGGGTGTGGGGCGTCAAATTGCCGCCGCCGCCGCCGCTAACATGACCCGTTTCCAACTGGAGATGGGCTCGAAAAACGCCTTGGTGGTGATGGACGACGCGAACATCGACAAGGCCGTGGCGTGTGCCGTCGCGGGCGGTTATTCGGGCACCGGTCAGAAATGCACCGCATCGAGCCGGTTGGTCGTCCATAGCGCCGTGCATGACGCATTCGTCGAAAAGCTTACGGCCGCTCTCACTGGGATGACCGTCGACCATGCTCTCAAGGAAGGCACGACCATGGGCCCCGTCGTCGACGCCCGGCAACTGGATGCCAACATGGCGTATGTCGACCTTGCCAAGGAAGAAGGCTGCGAACTGGTCACCGGCGGCGAACGGCTGGAGCGCGAGACTAACGGTTACTACATGGCGCCGACCCTGTTTGTCGGCGGGCGCAATGACATGCGGGTGAACCGCGAGGAACTGTTCGCGCCGATGGCGTGCGTCATTTCCGTCGACAGTTACGAGGAAGGTCTTGCGGTTGCCAACGACACCAACTTCGGCCTGACGGCCGGCATCATGACCGCATCCTTGGCGCGGGCGACGCATTTCCGCCGCAACGCGAAAAGCGGCTGCGTCATGGTCAACCTGCCGACCGCGGGGACGGACTATCACGTGCCGTTCGGCGGCCGCGGCGACTCGAGCTTCGGCCCGCGCGAACAGGGTCAGTACGCGGCCGAGTTCTATACCCACGTAAAGACGGCCTACATCGACGCCGGAACGCCGGAATAGGCGGCCGCGGGGCCTCGGCCACGCCGCCTCGGCATCTCATGCATCCGGCATCTCATGAATTCAAGAGGTGGAGAACCGCCCGTCTCATCGCCACAACAAACACGTAGGATTGCTCAACTATGTCGACCCTTTCCGATACGGCATCGCATTCCCAAGGGCAGCGGGTGAACAAACCACTCTTCGCGCTCGCCGGCGGTTTTATCATTCTCTTCTGCGCGCTTGCGCTTTTCGATCTCGATACCCTTTCGGCCTTGGTCGATGCGGGGTTTGCCTGGTCCGTCCAGTGGTTCGGCCTCTACTGGCAGATTCTGCTGCTGGCGACCTTCGTGATCGGCCTGGTGCTCTGCGTCATGCCGGGCGGGGCGACGAAGATGGGGAATATCGAAAAACCCGAGTTCACCGTCTTTCAGTGGGGTTCGATGATCATGTGCACCCTGCTTGCCGGGGGCGGCGTGTTCTGGGCCGCGGGCGAGCCGATCGCGCACTTTGTCTGGAGCCCGCCCTACTTCGGCGTCGAAGGCGGTACCGAGGCGGCGGCCGCGCCGGCGCTGGCGCAGTCCTTCCTGCATTGGGGTTTTCTCGCGTGGGCCATTCTGGGTTCGCTGACAGCGGTGATGCTGATGCACTATCACTACGACAAGGGCCTGCCGCTCGCGCCGCGCACCCTGCTCTATCCGGTGTTCAAGGAACGCGCGATCAACGGCTGGATCGGCAACGTCGCCGATGCCGCCTGCATCATCGCCGTCGTCGCCGGCACGGTCGGCCCGATCGGCTTCTTCGGCCTGCAGTTCAGCTATGGCCTCGAGGCCCTGTTCGGGATTCCCGATACCTTCGTTACCCAGGTCATTTCCATCGCCATGCTGGTCGTCATCTACACCATTTCAGCGGTGACCGGCATCAACAAGGGCATCCAGATCCTGAGCCGTATCAACATCGTGCTCGCGTTCTTTCTGCTCGCCTACATGGTCGTCGTCGGCCCGACGCTGTTCATCTTCGAAGGGTTCGCCAACGGCCTCGGCACGTATGTCTCGAACTTCCTGGGCCTCGCGATGTTCCGCGGCGACGAGGCATGGCTCGGTTGGTGGACGGTCTTCTTCTGGGGCTGGTTCCTCGGTTACGGACCGTTGATGGCGATGTTCATTGCCCGGGTTTCACGCGGCCGTTCGATCCGCGCCATCATCATTATGCTGTCGATCGTCGCGCCGATCGTGACCAACTTCTGGTTCACCATCATCGGCGGTTCGGGCATTGCCTTCGAATTGGCGGACCCGGGCGTCATTACGGGACCGTTCGAGGGCTTCAATCTGCCCGGCGCCCTGCTGGCGATAACCCAGCAGTTGCCGCTCGGCTTCATTGTCTCGGTCCTGTTTCTCGTGCTCACCACGATCTTCGTGGCGACGACCGGCGACTCGATGACCTATGTGATCGCCGTCGCCATGTCGAACGACGACCATCCGTCGACCCCGGTCCGTGTGTTCTGGGGATTGTCGATGGCGGCCATGGCGCTGATCCTGATCTCGCTTGGATCGGGCGGCGTTTCGAAGCTGCAATCGTTCATCGTCATTACGGCGGTGCCGGTGTCCCTGGTGCTTCTGCCGTCGCTCTGGGATGCCGTCCGCATCACCCATGAGCGGGGCAAGGCAGCGGCGGCTTCGGACGGTTAGCATCCTCCCCGTGCCGGTGCGGGAGAAGCTTCGGCGTTTCTCCCGCACCGGACCTTTTACACCCCCGACGCCGTATTCGATTTGACACGGTTTAGCGATACAGGTCTTCTCAATCCATGAGCACCGAACGCCCCATCCGTATCGACTGCCTGCAGTACTGCAACTGGTCGGAAGAGATTTTCCGCCAGATGCGCGACGGCGGGCTGGACGCCGTCCATGTGACGATCTGCTATCACGAGCTGTTCCGCGAAACGGTCGCCAATTTCGAAGCGTGGAACCGGATGTTCGAGCGTTACGCGGACCTCGTCATGCCGGGCCGCTGGGCCGCCGACGTTCACGAAGCGAAGCGCACCGGGCGGACGGCGATCTTCTTCGGCTTTCAGAACTGCTCGCCGATCGAAGACGATATCGGTCTCGTCGAAATCCTGCACCGGCTTGGCGCGCGGTTCATGCAGCTCAGCTACAACAACCAGTCGCTGCTGGCGACCGGGTGTTACGAGGCGGAGGATCCCGGCCTGACCCGCATGGGCAAGGGCGTGGTCAAGGAGATGAACCGGGTCGGACTGGTCGTCGATATGTCCCATTCCGCGGAGCGTTCGACCCTCGAGGCCATTGAGGCATCCGAGCGGCCCATCGCCATCACCCATGCCAACCCGTCGTTCTGGCATCCGGCGCTCAGGAACAAGTCCGACGATGTTCTCAAGGCGCTGGCGCAGTCGGGCGGCATGATCGGTTTTTCGCTCTATCCGCACCATCTCAAGGACAAGTCCGACTGCACGCTGGAGAGCTTCTGCGAGATGGCGGCCCGGGCCGCGGAGATGATCGGACCCGAGCACATCGGCATCGGCTCCGACCTCTGCCAGAACCAGCCCGACAGCGTTGTCGAATGGATGCGGACCGGACGCTGGTCCAAGGTCGTCGACTACGGCGAAGGCTCCAAGGATGCGGCCGGTTTCCCCGAACAGCCGGAATGGTTCCGCGACAACCGGGATTTCCCGAACCTGGAAAAAGGCCTGGCCGCCGCCGGTTTCAGCGCGGATGAGGTCGCCGGTATCGTCGGCGGCAACTGGCTGCGTTTCTACGACGAGTCGTTCGGGCCTGCTGCGAGCTGACGTCATGATCGCCTTGCGTCCGCCCGAACAGGTCATGAAGCTTGCTCGGATCGGGTCGTTTCACCGCACCCGTCTGTCGTTCATGCCGACGCTCTTGCGGCGCCTGTCGCGCGAGGACTGGCGCTTCGAGCGGCGCCTGTGGGAAATCGACGAGAATGGCGTCGGCCGGGCGGTTTACACGGTCCATGGACCGGCGCGCGCCTACTCGCTGGTTTGTTTCGCCCATGACCTGCCGGACGACATGCGCTCCGATAGGGTGATCGCCACCGCATGGGACGCGACCTTCGCGCTGTTCGACGGGATTCCCGAGGAAGCCGACCTGCAGCGTCTCGCGGCGAATGTGCCGAAGCAGGAAGCCGGACGGGTATCCGACAGCGAACTGTCGCTTTCGCGCGCCAATCGCTCGGTCCGCTTGTTCGAGTACATCGTCTCCAGTCTCGCCGACGGCCGGCAGCCGCATGTCGAGATGATCGACAAGGTCGGCTATCTGATGCGGACGACGGCGGTCTACGGCTCGGGCAAGTTCGGGGCGGCGGACCGCGAAAAGATTCGCAACCGTCCCGAACTGCGCGGCCCGTTTCAGGCGGAGATGCTGTCGGTCTGGCTGACCCGCGCCTTCACGGTCGATCTCGTCAACCATCTCGCCCGCGCGCGGGGCGGCGACAAGGCCATCGCCCTGAACCCGCTGATCCGCCGCAGGCTCGGCGTCGGCAATTCGACCGGCCTCGGGATGGCGCCGTTCTTGATGAATCATCCGGCGTTGCTCAACAACTGGATTGCGGCGCGTGAAACGGCGCTTTCCCGGGTCCGCGGACTTGAGGCGGCCCTGCCCGAGAGCATCGGAATTTTCCGCAAGGCCGTTGCCGACGCACGGGAGAACGCGCGTCTGTGGAACTCGGTGCACCCCTTGCAGCAGGACAAGCTGGCCGCGCTGCGGGCCGATCTCAAGGCGTTGAATAAGTATGCCGCGGGCGATGCCGTATTTGCCGGGCCGTATCCCTGGGATGGTCTCTACCTGTGGGGCGAGAGTGCCTTGTCGCTCGAAGGCCAGGAGGCCCTGGTCTCGCTGATGCTGGAACCTTACGGCGATCTTGTCGACGACCTGACGGATACGCTGGATGCGGACGAGGATGCGGTTTTCCGGATCGACGGCAGCATGCCGCTCGCCGAGCTTTCGGGCCTGATTCAGACGAATTACGGTTGGGCGTTGCAGCAGGACTACTCGGTCCCCGAAAACAGCGCGCGATTCTGGTATGTGTCGGAGGAGAAACTCGAACCGCGTGTCGGCGAGCGTTACGAGGAACCCGGCGCCGACCGCGAGCAACCGTTGGCGACCGGGCGCGACATCGCGGCCATGAGCGCGTCGCTGTATGCATGGCAGGGCGGACATCGCGTCGCCGATTTCCTGTTGGGGCATCCCGAACACCGTCATGCGGTTCGCCGCGTCCAAATTGCGGCACGGTATCCCTACGCGGAAATTCGCGACAATCTGATCTCGTCGACGATGCTGCCGATCGATCTGCTGCGCTGCAAACTCTCGTTCTTCGGCGCGACGCGGTTCGATCCGCGTTCCGACCGCTGGGTGCGTATCTGCATGTACCCCGAGGCGCCGTTTCCCGACGAGATGCTCAAGGCGCCCGACGGAGACGCGCCATGACCGATCCGACCATCCAGTCGCCGGCCGGACCGGCCCCCGATGCGACCGGCGATATCGTCGTGTCGCTGGCCGAGATCGACGCCATGGGCCGCAAGGCCGCGCGCGGCGTCGGCTATGCCTGGGGCATGGCGGAGGAGGCCGGCCGCGCGGCGCGCTGGCTCGCCGCCTACAGGCTGCCGGGACCGGAGCGCCTCGCCGCGCTGCTCGCAACATGCGACGGCGCGCTTGCCGATTATGTGCCGCTCCATGCGGAATTGCCGTGGCCTACCGAGGGCGGCAAGCTGTGCGGCGTGACGTGCGGTGCGGCGGTTTCCGACCGCGCCGAGGACCTCAGGAACGGTCTGGCGTTCGAACTGGATTCCGTGGTCGAACCGCTGATGATCCTGCCGTTTCTCTGCCGCGCGGCGCGGGATCTCGATTTCCATATCGGGTTGTTCGCCGGCGGCGTCGGCATCGCGGCAACACCGGCCGGGCCGATGTGGGCCGGGTCGGCCGCGCCCGCGTTTCCGTCGACCGGATCGGTTTCCATTCGTCTTGCGGGCGACGGCACCGGCGGCGAAACGGGCGATGTCCATCGCCATATTCCGGACGGTTACGCCGTGCCGGTGACGGTCTGGCGCGCTCTCGATGCGTTCGCGTTCAGGACATACGTGCCGGCGACGGAAGAGTCGCGGCTCAGCGGCGCCGGCGCCGGGACGTCGGATAACGACTAACCACCTGAAACGAAATGTGATTGACGTGGAGTCCGTCTGCCGTTAGGACTCCGCTCACGTTACGAAATCGTCTTGTGTGATCTCTCGGTCGATTCAGGCCAACCAGTTCTTCCCTGACATTTTGAACGTTAAGCGGGCGGGCCACGGTGGTCCGCTCCGATAGCCAAATTGTCAAAGGAACAGATCATGGCAAACGGTACAGTCAAATGGTTCAACCCGACCAAGGGTTTCGGTTTCATCGAGCCGGAAGACGGCGGCAAGGACGTGTTCGTCCACATTTCCGCTGTTGAGCGCGCGGGCATGAGCTCGCTGCGTGAAGGTCAGAAGGTTTCCTTCGAACTGACCGCCGGCCGCGACGGCCGCTCGGCCGCGGACAACCTCGCCGACCTCGGCTAAGTTTCCGCTGCTGGAATACATGGAAACGGGTCCGGTTCGCCGGGCCCGTTTTCTTTTTGGGCCGTTTTCTTTTTTGGCTTGGGGATCGCGGGTGATAAACAGTCGCCATGATGACGGATGAGGAAATCGCGGTCCGGCAGTCGGTGATCGACGCGTGCCTGAAAATGAATGCCGACGGCATCAACCAGGGTACGTCCGGCAACGTGTCCGTGCGCTGGCAGGGCGGATTCCTGATTACGCCGTCGGGCATGGCCTACGAGTCGCTGCGCCCGAGCCACATCGTGTTCGTCGATCGATACGGCATGCCGGCGCGCGGCCAGCAGCCATCCTCGGAATGGTATTTCCACAAGGCGATCTACCGCGCCCGCGACGATCTCAACGCCGTGGTGCATACGCATTCCGTTCATGCCACCGCCGTCGCCATGACCGGCGAGGACATCCCCGCCGTGCACTACATGATCGCCGCGGCCGGCGGACCGACGATCCGCTGCGCGCCCTACGCGACCTATGGCACCGAGGAACTCTCGCGCAACGCCGTCGCGGCGATGGAGGGACGGGATGCCTGCCTGCTCGCCAATCACGGGCTGATCGCGTGCGGTCCGTCGCTCGGCCGTGCGCTGTGGCTGGCCGGCGAGATCGAGACGCTGGCGCATCAGTACATGCTGGCGAAGCAGTTCGGTGACGTCGTCGTGCTCAGCGACGAGGAAATCGCCGTCAACGTCGAGAAGTTCCGGCACTACGGTCCCAGCCGGAAGGGCTGAGGCCGAGCTGCCATGGCCCGGTTCGATTCGTACGTCATCTGCACGTCGCCGCGCAGCGGCAGCACATTGCTCTGTTCGCTGCTCCGGGCGACCGGCGTCGCCGGTAACCCGGAATCGCATTTTCACGATCCGTCGATCGAGGCGTGGCTTGGCTACTACGGCCTGGAACCCGATCCGTCGCTCCCGGAACGCGCCGTTCTGGACCTGATTTTCAAGGCGGCGATCGAGGAGGGCAGCGGCGATACGGGCATGTTCGGTCTGCGGCTGCAGCGTCACAGCGTCGATTTCTTCGCTGAGAAGCTGGCGGTTCTGCATCCCGGACCGGGAACCGACGTCGGCCGCATCCATGCCGCCTTCGGCCGGACGCTTTTCGTTTACCTGACTCGCCGGGACAAGGTCGAGCAGGCGGTTTCGTATGTGAAGGCGAGTCAATCCGGGCTATGGCACCAGGCGCCGGATGGGACGGAACTGGAGCGCCTCGCACCGCCGCAGGAGCCGGCGTACGACCCCGTAGAACTGAAGGCCCGGTTCGACGAAATGGCGGCATACGACCGGGATTGGCAGTCGTGGTTCGCGGCCGAGGGGGTCGATCCGCTCAGGCTGACCTACGAAGATCTTGCCGCCGAGCCGGTTTCGGTCCTGCGCCGGGTTCTCGACGCATTGGGCCTCGACCGAGGCGTCGCGGGGGACATCGAACCGGGCACGGCGAAACTGGCCGACGACACCAGCCGGGACTGGGCGGCGCGGTTCCGGGCCGGGCTGGAAACGGCCTGATCCGGGGGCGGCATCCGGATGGGGTGAACACCGGCCCTGGCGACGACGGGCGCAATGCCGCCCGCTTATCGACGGAGAGCGGTCGTGCGTCGAGGCGTTGTCAAAGGTCTGGGTGTAGGCAATGGACGCCATTATCATCTCAAGCTGCCTGTGCAACCTATGGACCGGCTCTCTTACCCTATTCGTTGAGCTATAATTTTATCCGATTGACTCTGATTTGCATCGGCACGGAGGGCGCGTAAGGTAGTAGGGGGCGCGAAAATCAGATCGCCCACACGATGCCGTTGGGCGACATCCGCAGCATCGCGCACTACGACCGAGTCGGGCCGGTCGGTACTCTACAACCACGATAACCACAGGAGGCTAGCATGACACACAAATACGCAGGAGGATGCGATCACATTCATACGTACGCCGATAACGATCCGATCGACGTCCACACCTGCCACTGCTCCGTCTGTAAGCGCGTCACAGGACAGGACACGTCCCACGTTGCGTTCTTCGATCATCGTCAACTCGCCGTCGACAATCCCGATGACTTGAACCGTCAGCCGTTCAATGACCAGAATCCGGACGGCCCACTCGAACTCTGTACGTGTTCGACATGCGGCACGCCAATCATGCTCGACGACAAGCAGGGACGTATCCGCGTCATCGTTCCCAACCTGATGGGACACGACCCGGCCACCATGCCGGCCACCTACCACGCATTCTACGACCCGGCTACCGGCGTACCTAGACCGGACGACGGGCGTCCGGTCCATGAAGGCCTTCGCCCGGACTTCGTTTGGCCTGAACCGGCCTAATTGCACCCATGAGTGATGATCCGTCATAGTGATCCCGCGTTGCTATGCAGTGGCGCGGGATTGCTGTACCCAGGCTGCTAGTCGGTACGCAGAGTACCCCTCCGGCTTAAATTCAGGCTTTCGGGCTTGGCGATCGGAAAGTCCGGTCGAGGAAACGGACCGGACGTCAGGTTATTTCTTGATATCGCCGCTTGACAAATGAGGATATAATTCCTATATAATGCATGGCTCTTTGCGATGGTGAATATGTAATGTCCGGACTACGCATCGTACCTTCGGCGCAAGGGGCGCAGGGTATGTGTGGCGAGCGCTACGGACTATCATTGCGGTCCACCCCCTCGTGCATGGGCAAAAATAGGCAAAACTCTACAAAATCCCGAATTCGCCAATGAATTCAATGGCCGGAATTTCCCGGAACATCGGCGAAAAATAGCCCGAGAATAGGCAGTGGCCTAGGGCTCGCCCGTTCCGATTTCTTCCTTGCGCTTGGCCATGTAGGCGTCGAGTTCCTCGCGGACCGCCGGATCCATGGCGGGCAGTTCGTACTCGTTCAAGGCCTGTTGCCAGATGTCCGTGGCCCGTTGGGTGGCGTCCCTGGCGCCGGCGATTTCCCAGTTCTCGTAGTTCTGCCAATCCGACACCAGCGGCCGGTAGAACGCATGCTCGTAGCGTTCCATGGTGTGGGCATGGCCGAAGAAATGACCGCCGGTCGGCACGTCCTTCATCGCCTCGAAGCCGAGCTCGGCCTCGTCGATTTCGATAGGTTTCAGGTACTCCGCCATGTGCTGCAGCAGTTCGACATCGAGGACGAGTTTCTCGAACGACGCGGTCAGGCCGCCCTCGAGCCAGCCGGCGGCATGATAGATCAGGTTGCCGCCGCCGAGGACCGTGCCCCAGAGCGCCATCTCTGTCTCGTAGACTGCCTGTGCGTCCGGCGCGTTCGAGGCGTTCGTCGGGCTGACGCGGTAGGGCAGGTCGTAGCGCCGCGCCAACTGGCCGCTGGCGATATTGGCCTTGGTGTTTTCGGGCGTGCCGAACGCCGGCGCGCCCGAGCGCATGTCGACGTTCGAGGTGTAGGAGCCGTAGAGCACCGGCGCGCCGGGACGGACGAGTTGCGTCAGCATGATGCCGAACAGGGCCTCGGCGTTTTGCTGCGCGAGCGCGGCGGCGAGCGTCACCGGCGTCATCGCGCCCATCAGGGTGAACGGCGTCACCGCGACGGACTGGCCGAATTCCGCCATCGCCATCAGGCCCTCCGCCATTTCGCCGTCGAAACGGCGCGGGCTGTTGACGGAGATGATGGTCGTCAGCGACGGGTGGTCCTTGATTTCTTCCATCGTCATGCCGCGCGAGATCGCCATCATGGCGACGCCGTCGAGCGCGCGGCCGCGGCCGATGGCGGTGCAGTGGAAGCTCTTGTCCGTATACGTCAGGTTGGCGTCGTAGGTGTCGAGATGGCGGTTGTTGGCCGGCATCTCGACCGGCGCGCAGACCTGGTTGCCGACGATGTGGATGATGTTGAAGTACTGCGCCAGCTTGGCGAACTTGATGAAGTCCCCGATGTTGCCCGAGCGCCGGCCGTCGATGCAGTCGTGCACGTTGGGCGGCCCGGCGACGAGACTGAAACTGACGTGATCGCCGCCGAAGATCACCCGGTTCTCCGGGTTACGCGGCGTCAGGGCATAGCGCGACGGCGCGGTGGCGATGACCTGTTCGACCAGCGCCCGGTCGACCTTGACGATACCGCTCGCATCGTCGACCTCGGCCCCGGCGTCGCGAAACAGCGTCCGCGCCCGCTCGCTCATCAACTCGATGCCGAGCTCCTCGAGAATCCGCATCGAGGCGTTGTGAATGGCTTCGACCTGATCGTCGGAGATGACCTTGATCGGGCCGTAGGTGTTGCGGACGTCGCCGCGCGGCAATTGCGGCAGGCGTTCGGGTTGCGCGTTGCGGTCCTTGAGCGATGAGCGGCGGCGGCGTGCCATGGGCGGGGCTCCGGAAAGGCGGATTCGATGTCCGGAGCATGCGCCGATGGCGGAGCGGCAGTTGTATCGGAGCGACGCGAGTTTAACCGACAGCGCAGAAAGTATGCGGGGGAGCCTTATGCTCCACCCGACACCCCCAACGCAGGCGGGGGTCCGGTAAACCGGCGGCGCCGGATTCCCACGTTCCTGCCTTCGCCGTAGCGAAGCCACGGCTTCGCGCAGGCAGGCGCGAGAATAGCGCCGGAAAACTGCCCGCACCCCCAGCCCGTCATGCCCGTGCTCGACACGGGCATCCACGTGGATGGCCGGGTCGCGCCCGGCCATGAGGATGAGAAGCGGCGAGAGATGTTCATTCCCGCTTACGTTCCGCTGATTCGCCGCCGATCCGGCGTTCAGGTTTCGTGCATCCGCTGCGAAAGCCAAACCATTGAAAAGGCGTGAGGATTCGCGAAACTGTTTAGAATCGCCGATCTCAAGGGGGCGGCTAAACATTTTTTGTCCGCCGCCTCGGCGGTTTCCGGCAAGCTGGCCGGACCGCCCTCGCCCTCGCCCGGCGACGGGCGGCGCAGGAACTCGATCGCCCGGATCGCCGCCGTGTAGTGGCCCCGGTTCATGGCCTCGCGGTAGATCGCCTCGGCGCGGACGCGCAGTTCGCTCGGGTCGAGCGACAGGGCATCGGCATGGTATTGCTGCAGGTGGGCGACCCGGTCGCGGACCCGCTCGTCCTGCAGCAATCGCCAGCCGGCCTGCGCCGCCGAATCCCAAGCATAACCCGCGTGACGCGCGGCGTCGGCCGCCGAGTGGCCGAAGGCATAGAGCCTGGCGAACGCCTCCCACCGGGGCCGCAGCGGTTTGCCGAGAGACCGGGGCAGCGGCGGCACGTCGTCGTCGATGCCGGGCGCGTCTTCGTAGTGAACGCCGAGGTCGTCTTCCGGGTCGCAGGCCGGGCCGCGCACCAGTGCCTTGTCGGCGGGCCACGCATGTCCCGCCCACGCGCCGTTGTGCACGCAACCGTGCGCCTCGCCGTCGAGACCGGCGGCGCGGCGCATGTCGGCCCCGAGCTTGGGATCGTAGCCGTCGGTCTCGAGCCGCTTTGCCCGCTCGCCGGGGGTCGACGGCTCGACCTCGCGGTTCAGCCGCCAGCGTCGCGGCTCGCCCGGCGCCGGGTCCGGCCCGCCGAGCGGCGGCACGGCGGTGTCGGGCGCGAGGAAAACGTCGTCGTTGCCGGGGTCGATATCCGGGTCGAGATCCGGATCGTGGTTGGGATGGGACTGATAGGCGTCGGTGCCGTCGGGGGTCATATCGGCGATCTCCATGCTGGTTGAGGGCACGGAGAGTCTAGTACAATATTCCTAGATTGTCAAGGAATATTTTCTTTTCCGTCTTCCGGCCCGTTCCGTCCTTTCATTCGTCATGCCCGTGCTCGACACGGGCATCCACGTGGATGGCGTTGGCGTCGCGCCTCACCCTGAGCTTGACGACCTGCCTTCGCCGAAGCGAAGCTCCGGTTTCGCGCAGGCAGGAGGGCGAGGCGCGCTCCTGCTTCGTCAGGTTCAGCGTGAGGTTTGGCCGTGGCTGGCCGGGTCACGCCCGGCCATGACGGCAAGTGGCTGTTCCGCGACGAACTCTCCGCAATCGGATAGCGTCCGGAGCCGAGGCCCAAGCGGGACCGACTTTGTCGGCAAGTGGATTTCGGCCTAAAGACGACCGCTCACCCACCCGCAGCGGACCATCGCCGGACAAGCCCTATACGTCGCTGGATGACCCGAAGGGGACATCGAAGGCGACATGAACGGCCTTGCCTGAGCCGCTGCGGCCATATGGGAACTTAAGGCGCTTCGTGCTTTTTGCGCGTGTTTTGATGACTCACGATTGCACTGGCTGGTAACCGATACCATCGTCACTTTGATGATCAGTCTCAAAGATCCCGATGTTTGGATTTCTTGCTATTGCTAACTCAACAATTTCGTTCTTTTCATTCTCATTTGTCGCGGCACCAAGATAGAGCTCGCTGACTTCGTCAGGATGGTACGGCAATACATCCCAAGACTCCTCGCCTCTGGCTAGTGGAATGGCCAACCTGTACTCGGCTTCATGCTCCCACTGACGCGTCTTCGTGTAGATAATTCTCTCAATCATCGCCCTAATACGTAGGGATCTGTCTCTAAAGAAGCTGCCAACAATGAAATCCTCTGTACTGCTGAACAACGGAGGACGCTCATCTTGATACTGAACTGGGCGAAACAATCGGAACTTCGAATCTCGAGAGTAGTTGGGTTCGATTCTGATCATTGCGCCCCGGTGACCGTCAGCGTACTCCGTCCACATCCGGTCGCTTTTGTTATGCGTTGTAACGCAGAAAATGCGATAGCCCTGCATGAAGTCGTTGAGCTCTCGGATATGCTCTTGTGCTCGATGCCGCATATGCTCTCTGTCGTACACTTGCGCTTTGGCTAATTCCTTTTTCACGGCTCTTGCTACTTCGGGATTTTTCTTCAGTCCCCACTGAATGAGCGCAAGTTGTTCCCGCATGGGCGAATCGCAAGTGATAGGTTCGTCCAAGTGGTCAATTAGAACGTCGACAAACGAGCTCTCGATCTCAGCCAGCGTCTCATCCATACATTTCGGGAAAATACTTTGGATGGTCAGGTCTTCGGTGTCGTTAAAATCAGATGGTTTGGCGTGCTTAAATGTTCCATTGCCAAGTGTTAGCCTTACCCCTTGCAGATCGAGATATTTGTATAGTGGTGGAAGACTCATCGGTTATCGCATCTATGGAAACTTTGAACACAGTACTTGGCGGTTGTTTGGCTGCAGTTCTCGGACTGGGAGCGTTCTTTGTTCAAGAACACTGCCGAAAGAAGTCGGAAAAGCACAAAGTCGCAAATGCTCTCGTAAGTGAGATGCTGCATACGTTGAAATTCTTGGCTGCGGGCCACAAGACCCTTTCTGTCCTCGCGAAGAATTCAGGAAGCGTATCAGCATCCGAAATCAGTCAGGCATTCCCAAGTCGCCGGCCAATATATGTCTCCCTTGGAATGGATGTAGGGGCGCTGTCAGAGGAAGCGGCGGAAGCTGCCGTGAACTTTGATCACTACATTCAAGCACTCGAAAGAGACTTTGAGTTCTTGGTTGGCGGAATAAATCCGATATCAAGCGTCGATCCTGAAACTGCTTCAAAACTTGCAAACAAGTCCGTTTTTGCGATTGAGAATACGAGCAGAATGGTCGAACGCATGTCGAGTGAACTTGGGGATACTCAGACGGAGTCATTGAAGAACAAAATACGAGAAATCCGAAAACGAGTTGGCCTCGACGAACGTTGATATTTCATTCGATTGTCTCCTCCTGGCTGAGACTGTTGAAAAACTCGCTCGGCGGCACTCACTGAATAATGGCTGTTTTGATTTTGCGAGAGACAAGTCGAATCGGAAGGTATCTGTAGTCTTCCAGGACGCTTCAGGAGGGCGTTTCGCTGATTCTGACCGGTCCCCTTCGTATTGAGCGTGCTCAACGGTGCCCAATGAGCAAGAAATTTCTGGTCAGGCGCCAAAATCAGAGTTTTTCAACAGTCTCGGCTAGCCTCCGACCTTCCCGACCGAGAAAAAGGATGTCCGCTTTCGGCCTGAATCCATCCCCGCGCGCGAGGTGATTGGGGCAAGTTACCCGGATGGATGCGCGCCGAGCCTCGCCGAGCCATTCCCCCGGCGCGCGGCGTGTGAGGTTAGACCGCAGTCTAACCCAGAACCTTCTTCACCGCCGCGGCGGTCATGCCGACGATCTCGTCGGCTTCGGCTTCGGTCAGACAGAGCGGCGGCGCGAAGCCGAGGATGTCGCCCTCGGGCATGGCGCGGGTGATCAGGCCCTGTTCGAGGGCGGCGGCGGAGAGCGCCGGCCCCATCTTCCTCGCGGGATCGAAGAACGTGCGGTCGGCCTTGTCCTCGACGAACTCGACGGCGCACAGCATGCCCTCGCCGCGCACGTCGCCGACGTTCGGGTGATCGGCCAGCGCGTCGCGCATCGCCTTGTTGAAATAGGCGCCGACCTTGGCCGCATTCTCGACGAGACCGAGCTTGTCGATGACCTCGAGGTTGGCGACGCCGGCGGCGGCGCACAGCGGATGCGCCGAGTAGGTCCAGCCGTGGCCGATCGGGCCCATCCGGTCGGAGCCCTGTTCCAGCACGCTCCAGACCTTGTCGCCGACGATGACGCCCGACAGCGGCGCGTAGGCCGACGTCAGGCCCTTGGCGACGGTGATCAGGTCGGGCTTCATGCCGTAGTGGTCGGAGCCGAACATGGAGCCGAGACGCCCGAAGCCGGTGACGACCTCGTCGGCGATCAGCAGGATGTCGTGCTTGTCGAGGATCGCCTGGATCTTCTCCCAGTAGCCCTTCGGCGGCGGCACCAGTCCGCCGGTGCCGAGATAGGGCTCGCCGATGAAGGCGGCGATGGTGTCCGGGCCTTCGGACTGGATCATCTCTTCCAGCTTGTCGGCGCAGTACTGGACGAATTCGTCCTCGCTCTGGTCGAGGTTTTCGCGGCGGAAGTAGAACGGCGCCTCGGTGTGCAGGATGGGGCTGCGCGGCAGATCGAAGGCGTTATGAAACAGCGCGAGGCCGGTCAGCGATCCGGTCATCACGCCGGAGCCGTGATAGCCGCGCCAGCGCGAGACGATCTTCTTCTTCTCGGGCCGGCCGAGGATGTTGTTCAGGTACCAGACGAGCTTGATGTTGGTCTCGTTGGCGTCCGAGCCGGAGAGGCCGTAGTAGACCTTGCTCATGCCCTCCGGCGCGCGGTCGATGATCATCTTCGAGAGCCGGATGGCCGGCTCGTTGCCGTGCCCGACGTAGGAATGGTAATAGGTCAGCTGGTGCGCCTGCTCGGCGATGGCGTCGGCGATTTCCTTGCGGCCGTAGCCGACGTTGACGCAATAGAGACCGGCGAAGCCGTCGAGGCTGCGGTTGCCGTTCTTGTCGGCGATGTAGACGCCCTCGCCGCCGGTCACGATGCGTTGCGGCGTCTCGCCGCGCGCGTGCGCCCCCATGGCGGTCGACGGGTGAAAGAAGGTTTCGCGGTCCCAGTCTTCGAGCGGTTCGTTGCGCAGCACGGCGTGTCTCCTGAGTGTCTTTTGGCGTTGTCTGACCGAAGCCGCACCATAGCAGGCGCGATGCACGAATGTCGTTCTGTTGTCGGGCGCCAAAGGCGAAGAAAACCCGGTCACGCGGCGCATTGGCGAGGATGTATCGCCGATAGGGCGGCGGATCGCTAGATCGGATCACGATTTGACGGAAACACGGGGTTTTTCGTCAAATCGTGTGAATCCGATCGATTCTTAAGACTTAGAGCAGATTCACATGTTTTGTGGATCGCAAAAGCGATTCCGACAAAACATGACCTGCTCTAGGTCCCGATCAGACGGCCGACCGGGACGGGTGCGCGCTTGATGCCCTTGGTCACGATGTAGGTGTAGTAGCGCTTGATCCCGATGGCCCGGTCGAGCAGGCCGTCGATCAGCGACTGATAGGCGGCGACGTCCGGTGCGCAGACCTTCATCATGTAGTCGAAACCGCCGCCGACGGCATAGCATTCGGTGATTTCCGGGACGTTTTCGATGGCCGTTTCAAAAGCCTCGAAATCTTCCGCCCGGTGGCTGTCGAGTTCTATCGAGACAATGACCTCCGTGGCGCCGGAGAGCAGGCGGGGATCGATGCGCGCCTCGTAGGACTCGATCACGCCGGCATCCTCCAAGCGTTTCAGGCGTTCCCAGCAGGCCGTCGGCGACAGGTGCACTTTCTCCGCCAGGGCGGACTTGGTGATCCGGCCGTCCGATTGCAGGACGGTCAGTATTTTCAGATCCCGGTCATCCAGTCTGATCATCGCCGTCATCCAGGCCGCGTTGAAATGGCATCTTTTCGAAACCTGCCACGACGGTGCCAGCCTGTCACGTTGCCGGGTCGCATCCCGGCGAGCGGGAAAGCATTGGGTGGACCGGCGCGATGTCGTATCGTCGCCGGACCGATTGACATTAAGAGCGTGCCTCATGAATACACAGAAATCTCCGGAACCGGTCATCATCAGTTGCGCGATTACCGGTTCGGTACACACGCCGAGCATGAGCGAGCATCTGCCGATCACGCCGGATGAGATCGCCGAGGCCTCGATCGGTGCGGCGGAGGCGGGCGCAGCGATCCTGCATCTGCATGCCCGCGATCCGGATGACGGCAGCCCGACGCCGAGCCCGGACGTGTTCATGGCGTTCCTGCCGCGCATCAAGCAGGCGACCGATGCGGTGGTGAACATCACCACCGGGGGCGGCATCAACATGACGGTCGACGACCGTCTGGCAGCGCCGATGCGGGCCAGTCCGGAAATGTGCTCGCTCAACCTCGGCTCGATGAACTTCGCACTGCATCCGATGGCGGCGCGCGACCGCGACTGGAAGCATGCGTGGGAGAAGCCGTTTCTTGAAAAGACCAAGGGCGGCATCTTCAGGAACACGTTCGAGGATATCGAGACCATCCTTCAGCGCATGGGCCGCGAGCGCGGCGCCCGGTTCGAGTTCGAATGCTACGACCACGGCCACATCTATTCCCTGGCGCACCTGATGGACAAAGGCCTCGTCGAGGCGCCGGTGTTCGTGCAGTTCGTGCTCGGCATTCTGGGCGGCATCGGCGCCGAGGCGGAGTGCCTCGTGCAGATGAAGCAGACGGCCGACCGGTTGCTCGGCGACGCCTACACGTTTTCGGTCGCCGCTGCCGGGCGCAACCAGTTTCGCATGACGACGCTCAGCGCCATCATGGGCGGTCACGTGCGGGTCGGGCTCGAGGACAACCTCTATCTCGAACGTGGCCGGCTGGCGGAGAGCAACGCCGAGCAGGTGACGCGCGTTCGCGATATCCTGACCGCTCTTTCCATCGACATTGCGACGCCGGTACAGGCGCGCGAACGGCTCGGTCTCAAGGGCGGCGACAAGGTGGACTTCTGATGCGCTATATTTTCGACGACCGCCAACAGGCCCATGCGCCGAAAACCTTCATCGTCAACGGCAGTCCGGCGCCGTCTCCGGAGGGACCGTTCCGTGCCGATTGTCTGATGTCGGCCTTGAGCGAAAGCGCTCATGAACGGGTCGCAGCCGAGGAACAGGATCTCGGCGTCCTGCATGAAATCCATACGCCCGAGTATCTGACGTTCCTCGAGAATATCGCCGAGCGCTGGGCGCATCAGCCCAATGCATCCGAAGAAGTTGTCCCGAATGTGCACCCGAACGGCCGTCGTCGCGGCGTCGGCTACCCCAAGTCGGCGGCCGGTCAGGCAGGCTTCCATATGGCCGACACCGCATGCCCGATTTCGCCCGAAACATGGAGTGCCGTCCGCGCCGGCGCGGCGACGGCCGTGCAGGCGGCGGACCTCGTGCTATCCGACGGCCGACCGGCCTACGCATTGTGCCGACCGCCCGGGCATCATGCATTTCGCGACATGGCGGGCGGTTTCTGTTTTCTCAACAACGCGGCCGCCGCGGCGCAGAAATTGCGTAAAACCCTCGACCGGATCGCGATCGTCGACGTCGACGTGCACCACGGCAACGGTACCCAGGACGTATTCTACGAGCGCGCGGACGTGCTGACCGTATCGCTGCATGCGGACCCGATCCGCTTCTACCCGTTTTTCTGGGGCTATGCGGACGAAACCGGTGACGGCGAGGGCGACGGGTTCAATCTCAACCTTTCGCTGGAGCGGGGCACCGGCGACGACGGGTTCATGGCGGCGCTCGAGACGGCGTGCGCCCGGCTCGATGCCTTCGGCGCCCAGGCGCTTGTCATCGCGCTTGGCCTCGATGCCCATGAAAGCGATCCGTTCCAGGGCCTGAAGATCACGACCGGCGGATTCGCTAGGATTGCAGAGCGTTTGGCGCAGCTTCGCCTGCCCACGGTCCTGGTGCAGGAGGGCGGCTATATGTCCGATGCTCTCGGCGGCAATCTGATCTCGTTTCTCGACGGGTTCGAGAACGCCTGACCGATATGACCGGCGATATCGTCATCCGTGCGATGGAGGAAACCGATGCGCCCGGTGTGGCGGCGATGGTGCGACGCCTCGCTGCGCATATATCCAGCCCCGACCTCACACGCACCACCGCCGAAACGCTTGTTCTTCACGGGTTTCGAGACGATCCGGCGTTCGAAACGTTGGTTGCCGAGCGCGCGCAGGAACTGATCGGTTACTGCCTGATGACGCGGACCTACTCGACATGGCGCGCGGCAGCCGGCGTGTTCGTCGTCGACCTTTACGTCGATAACGCCATTCGGAGACAGGGCCTCGGCAAACGGTTGCTGGCCGCGGCTGCGGACTGGGGGGCCGTGCGCGGCTGCCGGTTTCTCAAGCTCGATGTCGATCCCGACAACGATACGGCACGGGTATTCTACACAGGTCTCGGGTTCCGCGACGACCATGACCACGCCATGGTGATCGAGTACGATAACCTCAATGCCTTGAAGGCAGAGTAAACCGGCTCAGCGGTCAAGCCAGGTATCGACGATCAACGGGTGGCTTTCGACCCACTTGCGGGCGAATTCTTCGGGATCGACGTTCTCGACCTCGATAGCATAGGTCCAGCCGCTCACCATCAGGCTGTTGAGTTCGATCCTGTCGAGCATGGCGACAAGCTCCGGTGCGGCGTCGCGCAGACGGACGGAGTACGCCATATGAACTCTGACCTGTGGCCAGCCGACATCGATCTTCGAATTTTCGAGCCAGTTCTCGTCGTCTTCGGGCTGAGCCAATACCCAGCGCGACGCCTCGTAGGCGGGTTCCTCGATAAGAATCAGGTCGTGGGTCTGGAAAATGTGATGCGGGCCATAGCATGAAAACACAAACGGCAATCCCTCGGCGACCGAGGCGTTGAGGCGGACCAACATGTCGGCTTCTTCCGAAACGTGAAGCTCCATCGTCTTGTCGTACCCGTAGGTCCGTGCCTTGATGCGTTCGATATCGGTCGAGCCCCAACCCTCGGCGCCGATCCAGATATCGCCGCGTCCGTCACCATTGTTGTCCAGCTTCGTGGCGATTTCGGGATCGGTGAGTTGATGGATGGCCGTCACGCCAAGCTCCGTGGATACGGCGCGATGAATGCATATCCCCTGGATGGCGTCATAGGCGTGCGGCGTCAGCACCATGGTGCCGGCTTCGTCGACATACTTGGCGACGGCCGCGGCATGGTTCGGTAGCCAGACTTCGGGATGAATGTCGATTTTGCCCCGGCCGCGATGAATGCCATCGAAGATCTCGTCGTTCAGCGCATCGACGACGTCGATGTCGATACCGAATTCGTCCTCGGCAATCGCTTCGATGACACGCGCGGTAATCTTTACCGATGGCCAGTTCGGCACGCCGATGGTGACGGTTTCTGCAGCCCAAAGGGCGGGTGGCGACAGGGCTGCCATAATGGCAAAGGACAAGGCAATGAAGCGCAAGGCGGACCTCGGTCAATCTCGGGGCGATGCTCTTTCTAAACCTGCCGGGCCTGTTGTGTCAGCCCATCTTACTGGAGTACAGGTGCGGGCGTCGCACTTTCCCCGATTTTCGCGGTGTTCGTTGCGGTCATGCGGCGAACTTCGAGCAGGCGCAGGTCGGCGTTGGTGACGAGCGAATAGATCGGTTTCGCGCCCTCGTAAAACAGGCGGACGACGCCGTTTTCGGGGTCGGGCGGCGCCATCCAGCGCAGATCGTCGATGCTGCGAATCTCAAGGATCGCACGCCCGCGTTCGTCTTCTTCACGGGCGACCCACAGCGCGACGCGGTTCTCTTCCTTCGCCGCGCCGACAATCGGCGACCAGACTTCGGGGTTGCGCGTCGGTGCGCCCAGCCTGCTCTGGAAATACGCCAGAAGCTGATCGTAGTTCGCGGTGGGAAACGATGCGCGATAATGACTCGCCTCGGCGCCGTCGTACCGGACGAGGGCTTCGATCAGGCCGTCCTTGGCCGGGACAAACGCCCGCGAAATTTCTGCCGGCCATGATGTTGCCTCGGGACATACCCATGTGACGCCGCCTCGGCGCGTGGCGCAGGCGGTTGCCGGATCGCTGTCCGATCCGTAGGCACGGCCGAGATGCTGTTCATCTCCGAGGTAAAGGTTCTCTGCGGGGACCGTGCCCCGGATGTAGATAACCAACCCCTTGTCCTCGTCGACCTGCTGTGTCCCGGATGCATCGTCGCTGGTCGTCTCTGCCTGGAGAGACTGTAACGCGCGATTTCGCGCAAGCGCGATTGCCGGAGCGACGGCATCGGCGTCCTGCGCTTCGGTTTGACCGTCATCGTAGACCGGGACCGCGGCTCCGGCGGGAAGCGCCCCGCCGTAGGGATCGGAATAGAGGCGGCCGATTATTTTGGTTTCGGTCGGCGGATCGGTTTCGGCAATCAGACCGGTTGTCTGGGCGGTTTCGTCGATCGGAACGGCAGCAACCTGTGGCGACGGTTCGCCTGCAGATATCTCAGGCGATGCTTCGAGCAGACCTTCAGCGGGGTCGGTTTGCGTAGTCTGCTCGCCAGCGGGCGACAGGGCGTTGAACAGGTCGGCGAATGTCAGGCCGTCCGGGTCGGTTGATGCCGGTTTCGTCTCCTTCGCCGGCTGTGCGACTTCTGCCGTAACGGCGTGATCTACAGAGCGGGGCACGTCGGTTTTAGCGGTCAAATCCGATAGCGCGTAGGCGGGAGTATCAAGGATGTCGCCGTCTTGCCGTCCACGCCGCGTGGCGACGGTGGTCCAGCCGGATGATAACGGCTCGGACGTGATCGCCGGTTCACTCTTGGTTTGCTTTGTGGCGGTTACGACGCGGGCATCGCTGTTACGTTTTGCTGATCCGGCGGTCGATGGTGCGGTCTGTGTTACGGCTTCTGTTCCGGTTTGTGGGGAAAACAGCGTGCGGAAAATCGAGGCGATCCACGTGCCGCCTTCGTCGTCGTTGCGGGCGTCGTCTTGTGAAACTCTTTTCTTTTCGCCATCGCCCGACGTTTCTCCGGGCGCCTCAACCGTCATCGTTGTGATCGGCGGTTGACCATCCCCTTGACCGGGTGAGGACGACCGCGCTGCGAGTCCCCGTTCGGCGCCGAACGTTGTGGATCCGGGCTCGAATGGCGATTTAAAGATACCCAGAAACCAATCAAAGAAGCTCTCTCTTGCTGCAGATTTCTGTGTCTTGTTCGATGTTTCCAGCGGCAAGGGATCAATCGTCGCGGTGGTCGAAGACGAATCTGCGGGAATCGTTACGTCCGGCTCTTCAGTTCGCCGGCGTTTCTTGTCGGCCAGAATCGTCGTCAGCGTGCGATGGTCCGGCAGGCGAATAACGTGCGAGATTCGGTCGCCGCGTCCCGTTGCCGGGCGAAACCTCAAATCGAACGGCGTCGGTGTCAGATGTGCGACGTCCGGTGTGCCCTCTGTCGGGGTGGACTGCATGTCACGCGCATCGGTCAACGCGCCGATCATCGCGTTATCTTTCAATGCCTCGGCAATATGAAGGGCGTTCATGCCGCTTTGATCCGGCGCATGCGGATCGGCCCCGATGCTCAGGTAGCGCCCGGCTGCCGCAACGTCGCCCGCCCACACGGCGGCCAAAAAATCGTTTTGGATGTCCTTGTCGCCGGCTGCGAGGGTCGCCGCCGGTGCCGAGAACAACGGAATCGTCAGTGCCGAAGCGACCCATAACCGTTTAAGTGCGCTGACGTGAGCCAAGATGTCGTTTCCGGCAACAGGTGACGTGCCCGATCGTGATGAGGAATACTATCGGAACAGCGCGGCCGGGAAAACCGGTGAACGCGGATCAGGTCGATATTCTAGTGTGGCGAGCATTACGGATTTACGCTCGCCGCCAGAGAGAAAACAGTACTATAGAGAGAAAACAATGGCGACGATGACCGGCTCATAGTACTATTACGACCATACCCTGTGAGACATTAGAACACCCGAGCCAATTGGGGCACAGACAGGCCGAACAAGAGTGCGTGTGAATAAAAGGCACCGGCGGTCTGCGACACCGAAAAGCATGCTTCTTTGGGAAGGGAAGACCTGTGATCGACATTGTCTTGGAGGGGTTTGAAGACAGGTGAATTCCCGCATCCTCCCTGAGGATGGCAAAGATCAGTCTGCGCAAGAAACTGAGTCATCCACGTTAATTCTCGACGGCAGTGACGTCGAGACGATCGAACTGACAGGCGGCAATTGGTTGCTGCGTGCAGATTTCGTGCGTCAGGGTGGCGACCTCTTCATCAAGGGACCGAACGGCGAGCAGGTTCTCGTCCGCGACTTCTTCGACGGCGACCCGCCGTCGCTGAAGACCGACGCCGGTGCGATTCTCAAGGGCGCGCTGGTCGAGAAGCTTGCCGGTCCTCTGGCGCCGGGCCAATACGCCCAGGCGACGGAGACGGCCGCCGTTACGGAGCCCATCGGGCGGGTCGCAACGTCGCAGGGCGACGTCAGCGTCACCCGCGCCGACGGCACCCGCGAAACCCTCTCGGAGGGCGATCCGGTGTTCCTCGGCGATGTCGTCGAGACGGGGGCCGATGGTTCGCTCGGCATCGAATTCGCCGACGAAAGCACCTTCTCGCTCGGCGACGACGGCCGCATGGTGCTCGACGAGTTCGTCTACGATCCGGGCACCCAGGAGGGCGAGTTCGGCATTTCGCTGGTCGAGGGCGCGTTCTCGTTCGTTTCCGGTCAGATCGCCAAGACCGACGTCGATGCGATGACGCTGGATACGCCGGTCGCGACGATCGGTATTCGCGGCACCACGGCAGCGGGCGAGATCAGGGGCGAGGGCGCCAACAACCAGTTCACCCTGCTGCCCGACCCGGACGGCACCATCGGCGAGATCGTCATTTCCAACGCCGCCGGCGTCGTCGTGCTGAGCAGCTTCGGCGCCACGGTCGCAATGACCAGCTTCAACGTCGCGCCGCCGCCGCCGACCAACCTGACCCAGGACGAAATCGACCAGCAGTACGGTCAAATTCTCAGCAGCCTGCCAACACCGCCGGGCCAGGGTGAGGAAGGCGAGCAGGGCGAGGAGGAGACGGAGCTCGACCCGGAGGTTCTCGAACAACTCGGCGAACTCAATCAAGACATCGCAGATGCAATCAACGAAGGATTGCAGCAAAAGGTCGTTTTTGCGCAAAAGCTGGCGTTGGTCAAAGCACAGGTTGTCGATCTTCTGGCGCCCAAACCACCGCCGTTGATCCCCTTTGACGCGATCCCGCTTCCCGATCCCGAAGACCCGAACATCGATGCCCTGATCGGGATTGCCGATACTGCGACAACGGCGGCCGGTGTCGCCAGCAGTGCCGAGACCAAGGCGAGCAATGCGGCCGATCCGACAAGTTCGACCTCGGCGTTTTCGACGGCGAAAACATCGTTGGGCGCGACTTCGACGGGCCTCACGTCCGGCGAAGTGACGACGGTCGCGGGCGACGTGGTCAACACGCTCTCGGCATTGAATGCCGCCAATGCCATTTCGGCGGCGGCGAACGCCTTCGCCAGCTTGTCGAAGATGGCAGCCAATGCCGTGGCGGCGGGGATTCCAGTGTCACCTGCCGTGGTTAGCGCATTCAGTCTCGGATCGGTCATTGAAACTGCGGCAACTAAGATCGACAATATCGTCGATGCGGCGATCGATGCCGCTCCCAAAATTGCGGCTGCGGCCGCCACTGCTGCGGCGAACGCCTCGGCCGGTAACAAGCTCGCTGCGGCGCGGGCCGAGGTCCGTTCCGTTGAGGCGGGTCTGATCAATGCTGAATTGATCGCCGATGGATTGACGGTCCGGTTCGAGGACCTGCAGACCATTCTTGATTCCATCGCCGAATTCGACGGCAGCAACAATCTGATTGGCGGTGTGTTGTTTGTCCTGAACGAGGCGCTGGCGAGCGCCGACTCCGCCTTGCAGTCGGCGATTTCCTCGACGCTGACGACGACCGTCAACGCCGTCGATGCGGCGGCCGATTCGGCAACGTCCGCCTATGAAGCGATCATCGAATCCGATCCTGATACGGCATTGCAGAAATCCGCGGCTGCCGCGACGTTTGCGAACAATGCACTGGCGCGCCGCGATGAAGTCAATGAGGCGCAACTCGATTTCGAACTTGCCAATCCGCCGCCGCCCAACGTCTTTTCGAAATTTCAGGCGTTCAATCAGAAACTCCAGGACACCAAGCTCGCAACCGACCTTGCCAATCAGGGAATCGATTCAGTCACCGAGCTGATCGACGCGGCCAATCAGTTCCGCGATGGCAGCGCGGCGCAGGCCGTGACCGATGCCGCGACGGCGCTCGGCGACAGCAGTTCGGGATTGATCAAGTCCGCCGCCGACGCCAATGCTGCCGCCGATACGGCGGTTGCCGCCGTCGATACGGCGCGGGCCACGCTGATCGGCTTCCTGCGAACTGAAGCACAAGCCGAAGCGGTCGAGGCCGCGTGGACCGATTCGGTCGGTCAGGCACAGGCGCTGTTCGACGAATCATTCGCCGACCTGCAGGTTGCCCAGGCGCTGGCGCGCGGCGCCAGCGACGGCACGAACGGCACCGCCACGGCTGCTGCCGACGGAACCGTTGCCTATACGGTCGATACTGCCGCCTTCAATGCGCTGGCCGAGGGCGAAAGCCTGACCGACACAATCCAGGTCACCGTGCTCGGTGTCGATCAATCGACGGCGCTGACCCGTTACCTCGACGGCGCGCTCGATCTCGAACTGGCCAATCTGCTCGGCGGTGGTGCGTCGAACGGCGAGTTCGTGCTACAGACGGTCACGGTAACCGTGACGAAGACGTCCGGGCAGGCCGTTGTTACCGGGCTGTCGGAGATTTCGGCATTTGGCGGATTGCAGGCGGATGCGGCGATCCAGGCATCTTCCGACGCCGCGCCGACGGATCAGGTCCTGCAGGCGCAGGCGGTTCTTGCCGGCCAGTACCTGCAAAATTTGGATGCCGAGGTTACATTCCGCGACAGCGTCGAAAATCTGTTTCGCACGACCCTAACCAGCGCGCAGTCTGAACTCGCCACGGCGACCCAGGCGCGTATCGATGCAGCGGCCGACGTTGCAACTGGTCAAAGCGATTTCGATGCTGCCGTAACCGCATTCGAACAGGTCGTCGTCGATGCGTTGCAGGCGTCCCGCGATCTGGCGGATGGGCAATCGGATCTGGCGCTGGCCGAGGCATTTGTGCTGATCGCACAGGCGGCGTCCGAGGCACAGGCGCTTCTCGACCTCGAGGGGCAGGTCAATCTCGCCGTTGCCAAGGCGGCCGAAGCGGCGGCGGCGGCGGACGCAGCGGCGGCGGCGCGCGATATTGCGGCACAGAATGCCGGTCAGCCCGACGACAACGGTGTTACCGCCACACCGAATAAATTTGATGCCGAGGCCGCGGCCATTCAGGCCGGCGGCGCGGCACAGGAAAACCGCCTCGAGTTCGGCGGTCCGTTCGCCGTCGGCGATCAGATCACCATCGACGTCGGCGGGCAGTCGTCTGTTTACACCGTTGCATCGGGTGTCACGACGTTGGGTGAACTCGAAGCGGCGCTGGTCAGTTTCATCAATGGGGACGGCACGCTCAGTGCGTTGGTCGAGGCCAACGCCGAGTTTACGGTTGGCCAGGATGGCGTTCTGAAAGTTAGGGATATCGACAGACCGGGCGAGTTCACGCTGACGGTCTCCTCCGACAACGGTTCAACGACCATCGCCAACACGATCGCCGTGCAGAGCGCATCCGGTGCCGAACAGGCGGCGCAGGCAGCCTCGGACGCTGCTGCTGCGGCGGCGCAGGCAGCGGTCCAGGCGGCAAACAGCACGTTTCTCAGCAATGACGCCGACGCAATTGCGGCACAGAACGCGCTGGTCGCCAAGGCAAACGCGGCGGCAACAGCGGCGGCGGCTGCTGCTGCATCGGCGGCGGCGGCGGGCGACACCGCTTGGGCGGCGTCCGATCTCGCCGACATCATCAATCCAACGCCGCAGGATGCCACGGAAGCCCAGAACCTGTTCAATCAAAATCTGGTCACCAATCAGAACCAGGAAACCGCGCAGAACGCTGCTGACGCAGCGGCGGCTCTTGCGGCGCAGCAGGCGTTGGAAGCCCGCATCAACGACATCACGGATGAATTGGGCGCCATTACCAATGCCAATACCGATGCCATCCTGGCGTTCGATCAGCACTTGTTGGCGAATGGCGTTGTCACGGCGACAGCCGGTGCGACCGGTGGACGCATTAGCGTTGCCTCGAATCTTGCCGGCACCGAACTTGACGTCAGTATCAGCGCAACGGGCGGCGCGACAGCGAGTGCATCCGTCAGCACGCTGGCCACCGACGACACAGCGCAGATCAGCAGTCTCCGTCTTTCGGGAACGCCAGCGGCCGGAACGACCTACAATGTAGCGGTGGCGGGCAAACAGGTCGATGCGATCAGCCTTCGCGGTACGCCGGAATCCGGTGACGCGTACGCGATCACAATTAATGGAACGACCGTTACCGTTGCGACGACTGGAACAGAATCGGGCATCGGTGCGGTGCGCGATGCACTACTCTCGGCCATCAACCTGAACGGCACGCTGTCGAGTGTTGTGACAGCGAGCGCCGGTTCCGGCAGCGGGGAACTCGTCATCGAGGCTGATACGGCTGGCACGGGCTTTACAACATCCGTCACAGCGACGGCCGGTGGCGGTTCCGACAATGTTGCCGACAACTTCATGGTCGCCAGGACGATTGTCCGGAACTTCAGCGACCAGTCCATCAGCTACACGGTTACGGGTCAGGAGAACGGCCTCAGCGGCATCCGTGACGCCATTGTTGCGGAGATCAACGAGTCAACGGCACTCGCCGGACTGCGCGGTACCGCAAATGCGGCTGCCGCCGAAGCTCGCGCGCAAGAACTGATTGCGGAGACAAACGAAGCCCAGATCGCGCAGCTACTGGCGGATGGTGTCTCCTTCGGCGATGAGCAGGTCACAAGTCTTCAGACCATCGTCAGCGCTGCTAGCAATGCGGCGACGCAAGCTCGCGTAACCGCAGTATCGGCGGCGGCGGCGGCAGAGACCGCCCGTCTGGCGGCCGAGTCGGCTGCCGACGATGCGACGACGGCAGCGACCGGCCTCGGCGCCGCCGCCGCTGCCGAGGCGGAGCGCGCGAAGAATGCCGAGGCCAGCGCCGCACGGGGCGATAGTGGCGCCGACCAGGCCGTCATTAACGCAGAGGCATCGGAAAGCGATGCCAACGGCGCCAAGCTTCTCGCCGATGCCCGGATCGATGCCGCCGAGTTCGCCGCCGATGCCGCCGCGGCGGCAACCCAGGCAGCGGCCGATGCGGCGCAACAGGCTCAGGAGCAGGCCGATGCGGCGGCAGCGCAGCGTGCGTTAGATCGTGCCGAGGCGCTGCGCCAGGCAACGGACTTCGCAGATCAGGCCGAAGCCAAGGTGCTGGAAGCCTTGCAGGCGGCAGCGGATGCCGAGGCGGCGGCGCGCAACGTCAATGCTGATCTCGCGGCGACCGCGGCGCAACGGGCGTCGACGGCGGCCGACGAGGCGCTGGCATTATCACAGGCGGCGTCGAACGCCGCCCTCGGCAACGGTCGCGACGCGCTTCTACAGGCGCAACGGGCGGCCAATGCCGCAACCGAAGCGGCGTCGAGCGCGGGTTCGGCGTCGGCGGCGAGCACGGTCGCGGCGAACGCGGCGGAAGCTGTCGAAGACTGGGTCGATGGAACGGCATCGGTCGCGCGCGTCGCCGCCGAGCAGACATCGGCCAGTGCGGCGGCTGCCGCCGCCGCTGCTGCCGCCGCCGCCGCGACGGCTGCGGATGCGGTCGACACCGCCCAAGCGGCCGTCGTCGATCCCGCCGTTTCGTTGGCGGCGGCGCAGGCCGCCGTGACGTCGCGTCAGAATTCGCTGGCAACGGTCCAGGGTCGCCGGCAGGCGGCCGACGATGGCGACGATGGTAACGATTCGGCGATTGAACTGGTCTGGGACTCAGCCATCACGCAAGCCGAGCAGGCGCTTGCTGACGCACAAGCTGCGGAGGCGGATGCCCAGGATGCTTTCGATGCGGCGCAGGATGCGCTGACTCTGGCGCAACAGGAAGCCACGTCGGCCGCCAATGCGGCGAATGCGGCGGCGCAACAGGCGGCGGAAGCCGCTGAGGCATTGGGCTTCGCAGTGGCGTTTGAAATCGCGGCTCAGGGATCGGCACAGGCTTCGGCCGATCTCGCGCTTGAGTCCATTTCCCTCGAAATCGCGAGTGCCGACGATACAGCGCAGTCGGCAGCGGATACTGCCGAAACCGCTGCGCAGACCGCATCGGACGAAGCGGCGACGGCAGTCGCCGACGCGAATGCCGCGGATCAATCGGTCGCCGATCAGGCCGCCACCGACGCCGGCGATGCTGCCAATGCGGCGCAGGCGGCGTTCGACGGCCTGCTGACGTTCTTCTCTTTGGCGACGACGAACGATATCGATCAGGACATCGCCGCGATCCTCGCCAAGGCACAGGAAGCGGCGGCTATCGATGATCTTCAGGCGGGCGTGAATGCTGCCGATTCGCTGGAAGCAGCGCAGGATGCCGCGAACCTCGCCCAAAATGCGGTGGTCGACTCGCTGAGCGCGGTGCTGACCTCGATCAAGCAGGCGATCGCATCATCGACGGCGAGCGCCACGGAGGCGTCGGCTCAAGCCCAGGTGGTCAGCGCCGCAATTGCCGGTGGAGCCGACCTTGAAGCCCGCCTTGTGACGGCGGCGACCGAGGCGCTGAACGCCGCGAAGGCCGATGCAACCGCGGCCGGACAGCGCGCATTGGCCGCGGAAGCCGAGGCAAGCGCGGCATTCGAAGCCGCCAAGGCTCGGGCGAGCGATGCAAGCGCGGCGGTCGAGGCCTCGACCGCGGCCCAGGCGGCAGCGCAGGAAGCAGCGGATGCCGCAGCCGCAGCCCTGGTCAGCCGGGACGCCGCGCAAACTGCAAAGGACAGTGCGGATATCGAAGCCGCGCGCGCGCAGGCGGCACTCGATGCGTTCTCGTCGAACAATTTGAACACCATCGATCCGGAAACGTTCCAGGCGCTGCAACAGGCGAACACCCGGGCGCAAAATGCCGCGACGGAAGCGTCCGAAGCGCTCTCCGACGCCAACGATTTTTTGGCCACGGCAGATGCCGCCAGCGCAAAAGCAGCCGTGGCGGCCGCGAATGCCCTTGTTGCGGCGAACTCCGTTAGCGTTTCTGAAGCGGAGGCGGGCCGGGATGCCGCCGAGACCGCTCTTGCCGGTGCAACGGCGGATCGGGTCATCGCGGAGACCCAGGCGCAGAGTGCCAACAACGTTTCGATAAACGGCGAAACCACTTCGGCGGAGATTCAGGCTCTCGCGACGACGGCCGAGGGCTTTGCGTCCCAGGCATCGACGGCGGCGGTCAATGCGGCCGCCGACGCCGCGGCGGCCAAGGCAGCGCTTGCCTCGATTCCGATTTCTATCGTCGTTTCCGGTACGGTCGAAGCGGGCGACCGCTTCAGCGTCTCCGTCAACGGCAACACGGTTCGGGTTACGGTTGCCGAGGGCGACGATCTCGCGGCCGTTCGCGACAAGTTGATCGATGCCATCAACGATGACGCGAATGTCGGCCCGTTGGTCAATGCGGCCGCAGCAACGCAGGACGGCCGGCTGACGATCGTTCGCGACAATCCCAACGCCCAAATCAACGTCTCGGCGACAACGACGAACGTGGCCCAGGGCAACGCCGACAATGCAATCAGCGTCGTTGCGCCGAAAGACGCGCGAAGCGCCGCTCAGACCGCTGCCGATCAGGCGCTGTCGTCGGCAGCGACCGCAAGCGGTGTCGCGCAAGTCGATACGGTGACGATCTCCGGCGCCGTTGAGAACAACGACACCTACACGGTCACCGTCAACGGGAACGCCGTGACCATTACGGTCGACACGTCGACGGAATCGTCGCTTGCCGATGTTCGCGACAAGCTCGTCAATGCGATCAATGCCGACGGCACCGTCGGCAACATCGTCGCTTCCGCTGCCGGCAACGACGACGGTCAACTGACGCTCACCGCCCTCAATGCGGGTATTGCTTTCACGACAGCCGCTTCGGCAACCGATGCCGGCGGTAGCGTCAACGCCGCCGATGTGGCAACGACCGTTGCCGCTGTCAGCGGTTCCTCGCAGGTTGCCCAAGTCGATACGCTGACCCTCGAGGGCGGTACGGCCATTGGCGATACCTACAGCATCACGATCAATGGTTCCGATACGATCACCGTGACGGTCGATAGTTCTACAGCGGGTGATATCGGGGCGATCCGTGACGCGATCGTTGCCGAAATCAACGATGCGAATAACGCAACCAGCAGTGTCGTCACCGCGGCCGCTGGTTCCACCAGTGCCGAACTGACTCTGACCGCGGATATTGCCGGTGTCGCCTTTACGACGAGCGACAGCGGGACATCCGGTAACACGGTCACGATCGCGACGACGACGGCGAACCTGGCTGGTGCGGATGACAAGGCCGCAGCCGCGGCGGCGCTCGCTCAGGCTCAGCTTGCGACGGCGACGGCGCAGGCCGATGCCGCCGAAGCGGCGCAGGCCAAGGGCGATATCTCGATTGCGGCTAACGATTTGCTGACGGCGGCTGAGGCTGCGGACGCCACGGTCGATCAGCAAAAGGCCGCGCAGGTCGAAACCCTGACGATCAACGATCCGGTCGATGCCGGCGATCAGTATTCGGTTACGATCAACGGCACGACAGTTAGCTTTGTGGCCACCGACACGAGTGCCGATACCGTCAAGGCGGGTCTGATCACGGCCATCAACGGCAATGCGACGATTACGCGTCTTGTTAGCGCATCGGATGGCGGAGCCGGCGTTGTTTCGGTCAGGGGCGATACGTCGGGCAGCTCGTTCACGATGACGGCGGCGATTTCCGATGCCGACAGCGAAGGAACGTCCGGCACCGTCTCCGAGGCGATCACGATCGCCGCCGTCGACGGTCAGATAACGGCATCCACCATCGCCGGCGTCGCGGCGCAGGCGCTGGTCGATGCGCGGGCTTTCGCCAACGCCAATCCGCCCAACGAAGCGGGTGCGCTTAATGTTCTGGTGACGGCGGCAAACGACCTCGGCGTTACGCATGACGGCACTGCGCAATCGGCGACTGACGCGATCAAGGCGCTCGCCGTCAGTGCGGCAAATGCTGCGCTCGACGATCTCAAGGCCATCGCCGACTCCATAGACGGATTCACGTTGAGCGCGACCAGCGGAACCGTCTCGGCGCAGGCGGACGCCATCGCCACACAGATCAAGGCGCAAGCCAACACGATCTCCGCGGACGCCGACGCATCGCAAGCGGCCAAGAGCCTCATCGTCGATGTGCTCGATGAAATCGACGCCGTCGTTTCGGGGGTCAAGGCGGTGGCGCGGGCATCCGTTACGGCGCAGCAAACCGCCGACAGCGTCCTGGCCCAGGTCAATGCGGCTTCCGGCCAAAACGAAGCATTGATTGCGGCCAATCAGGCCGATTTCGATGCTGCACTCGAAGCCGCGACATCGGCAAGGGATGCGGCGGATACGTCGGTCGATATTGCAACGGCGGCTGCTATCCGTGCGCTGAACGAGGCGCAGGACGCCATGGAAGCGGTGTCAGCGACGCTCGGCGACGCGGCGACATTCGAGGGTGATCAGGGCAACGCCGCCGTCGCAACGGCGATCGGTGATGCCGGCACGGCTGCGACGACGGCCGTTACAACGCTTGGCGGCCGGATTACCGAGATCGGCAATGGCTCGGCAACAGCCGGGGCCGACGCGGCCAACGACATCGACGGCGTAATCGCCCAGATCGATACCGCGATCGGGCTGACCAGCCAGACCAATGTTGTGACCGTTACGAGCAGCGTTGTGACCGCCGTACAGGCCGGCGCGGTGAGTTTCGACATCTCCATCAACGATGGTACGAACACGACGGCGCTGACGGTCAATTTGGCTCAGGATGCGAATGCCACTCTCGCCAGCGTTCGTACGGCGATCGTCGATGCCATTCAGGCCGACACGGGCGGACTGGCGGCAATTGTCGACGCTGCCAACGGATTCGCCGACAGCCAGTTGGTCTTGGTTGCCGACTCTACGGCGGCAACGTACACGGTCGCTCTCGATCTTTCGGCTACGTCGCTTGCCGGTACGGCGATTACGACGTTCGAAACGGGCACTCAGTCGGCCCTGCTGGCGTTGCGCACCGGACTCGATACGGCGTCGGATATCGCCTCGACGATTCAGTCTGCGGTCACCGATGCCGTTACCGGCCGCGACACGGCGCAAGGCAATGTCGATGCCATCAATAGTCTGAGTTTCGATGCCAGTGATTTTGCCGGCGCACAGGGCGTTATCCAGCAAGCAGAGATCGCTGCGACGAACGCTGAGTCGGCAGCGCAGGATGCGGCCGACGGTGCATCGCTTGCCGAAGCGCAGGCGGTTGGTGCGCAACAGGGCGCCGCACAGGCGCGGGCCGGTCAGACGCAGTTTACCCAGTTCTCGTCGAAAGCGACCGAGCAAGCCGAATTGCAAGCAGCGCAGGATGCTGCGGCCTCCAAGCCAGTTGCTGTCGCCGACACGGCGCAGGTCGATGAGGGCGATGTCGGCACCGGAAACGGCAACTCGGTTACTCTCAATCTATTGTCGAACGATCTCAGGGCGGACGACGATCCGCTTGTCGGCGCCTCGATCGTTGCGGTCGGTTCGCCGTCAGGCGGCAAGGTCGTGGTCAATTCGCAGGTCGATACGGTTACCATCGTGGGCCAATCCGAGGCCGGCGATACCTATACGGTGTCGGTCAATGGAACGGGCGTGACGTACGAAGTCGCGGAAACCGACGGCGACATCGATGAACTGATCAATTCGATCGTCGATGCCATCAACGGCAATACGGCGCTGAGCGCCATCGTCACCGCATCGGCCGGCAGCCGCGCAACCGGTGACATCCTGTTGACGGCCAAAATCGGCGGGCAGGCGTTGTCGACGACGGCAACCGCCGTCAACAACGGCAGTGTCGACGACAATTCTGCGAGTGTCGCGACGACGACGGCGAACGGTTCGATTACTTACACGACCGTCGGTGATTTCAACGGTACCGACTCATTCACCTATACTGTTCAAAGCGCAGGGAATACGCCGGCGTTCAGTTCGGCGAGCGTTACGGTCGATGTCCGCGCGGTGAACGACGCCCCGGTCGCCAACAACGACTTCGGCAGCACCATCGACGAGGTGACGGGCGTCACCATCAATCTGTTGACCAACGATTCGGACGTCGACACCGGCGACGCGCTCTCGGTGACGGCATTCGGCGATCTGGTCATTACCGTTCCAGGGGACGATGTGTCGCTGTTCCCGGCAGCGGACAGCAGCGCGGCGAATGCGGACGACGCCAGCTTGACCGATTTGACCTACAACCTGGGCTCACCGACGGGCGATCCGGCAACCTACTCGACGGCGCTCGGCACGTTCGTCGACAACGGCGACGGAACGGTCAGGTTCACTCCGGACTCCAGCGTATGGGAGTCCCTCAACGTCGACGAAAGCCAGACCATACGGATGGCGTACACTCTGTCGGACGACGCGGCGAGCGATAGTTCGACGCCGCTGACCGACACGGCGACCATCAACATTACAGTCAACGGCACGAACGACGGACCGGTTGCGGGCGGTGCCGTCGTCGACGGCAACGCTGCGTCGGCCAGCCTTACGATCGACGAGGATTCGCCGCTCAGCGGAACCCTGCAGGCGACGGATGTCGAGGGCGACAGCCTGATCTTCAGCGAAGCGGCGGACAGCGCCCCGGCAAGCGGCAATCTCACCATCAATTCCGACGGCACGTTCGTCTATACGCCAACGACTGCGGTCGTTAATTCGCTGGCGGCTGGCGGTACACTGGAAGATAGCTTCACCTTCCGCGTTCAGGATCGGGCCGACGGGAACGACGATCTGCAGTTCGCGGAACAGGAAATTACGATCACCATCACTGGCGTCAACGACAATCCGGAGGCCGCCGACGATACAGCCGCAACCGATACGGCGACCGTCATTTCCGTCGATGCGGCCAACGGCGTGCTCGCCAACGACAGCGACATCGATGCGGGCGATACACTCGCCGTGACCGCGTCGACCGGTCAGACGCAGGCGGATACGCTGACGCTCGCCGGAACGCTGGAGGACGGGGACGTCTACCGGATCGAAATCGACGGCAATATCATCACGCACACAGTCGATACCGCGAGCGATACAAGCCTTGCAGTTTTGGCGCAGAACATCGCTCAGGATCTCAACGACCTGGTCACCAGCCTTGCTGGGTCGCCACCAAGCGAGACGACATACGCTGGAACGCCGCCTGATCCGCAGGTGAGTTCCGTTACAATCTCCACGTCGGTCGTCGTTGGCGACGGCGTCTCCTTGGTAATCGACGGCCAGACCATCAGCGCCACGACTGCGTCCGGATTGCAAAGCGAAATCTTCGGCGGGCTTGCTGCCGACATAACGGCAACACTCTCGGGCAGCGGATACTCGGCCCAGGGATTCGCCGACCGGGTCGAGATTACCGGACCGGATGGCGGTCCATTTAACATCGACAATCTGATGCCGATTCTGGGGGGCGGCAGTTCGCTAAATCTCGGCGATGTAAGCGTCTCAGAACTTAATCCATTCACTCCCGGCGCGGCGGCGCAGACTTCTGTTGCGGTTCCCGGGACCGCAGAGGCCGGTGACTCGTTCCGTGTCAGCGTCGAAGGGCAAATCTTCGAGGCAACGGCGCCGAACGGTTCGACCGCGCCCGATGAGGACATTGCCCTCGATATCGCCGGGCAGATCAATGCTGCGCTGTCTGGTTCCGTCACGGCCATAGCAACGGCAGGGGCGATTGCTCTGACGTCGACCGATGGCTCCGATCTGCTTGCAAGTGTTGTCGAAGCCTCGCCCGTCACACTCGATGTATCGGCCAACGCGGACGGCTCGAACCCGGTCGTCGTCATTAACTCAGCGTCGGTCGGTGACGGGTTCCGTGTTATCGCAACTGCCGAGAACGGCAGCGGAAACCCGACGGCAGACAACGCGATTACGGCGACGTCCGCGATCAGCGGAACGTCAGCGCGCGGCGCGGCGATCACCATCAATGGCGACGGCAGTTACAGTTACGATCCGACTGGTGTCGATTTTGGCGATCTGACCGACGCCCAGACGGAAAACGACACGATCACGTATTCCATTACCGACGAGAACGGCGGGACCGCGACGGCGACCCTCACGGTTACAGTTGGCGGCACGGTGCGCAGCGTTTCCGGCACGGACTCGGTCACTCTCGTCAACAGCAAGGTCGATCGGGTTCTCGGAACCGACGGCGACGAAACGATCACTGTCACCGGCCAGGCCGAGGCGGGCGATATCGTCGACCTCAAGGGTGGTGTCGACTCCGTCACGTTCTCGAGCGGTCTCGACGACACAGTTGAAATCCTCGGTGTCGAGTCCGTTAATCTCGGTGGTGGCGACGACCGGCTGATCCTCGGCGACAGCACCGACGTCGTCATCGACGGCGGCGCCGGCAACGACACCGTCGCGTTCGGCAACGCCGGGCAAGGCATCACCGTCGATCTTTCGGCTGGCACGGCGACGGCGGTCGGCACGGCGCTGGTCGCCGGCGACGGCGAAGCGGCGGGCGAGGGCACGCTAGAGGTCGTCGAACCGCGGGCCGTCGGCCAATTGATCGGCAGCGTGACGGAAAGTTCGCTCGTCGGCATCGTCGAGGCCGGCGGCACGGTCTACGTCGTCGAACGCATCGCGCCGGACGACCCGGCCGGCAACGGCGTGTCGTTCGTCTACAACCTGCGCACGGCCGATCCGTCGACAGCCGTTCCGTCGGCGCCGATCCTTGCCGACTTCGGTATCGAGGTCCGGGACCTCGCCGTCGATCCCGCCGATCCCAATACGCTCTTCTTGGTCGACAGTTCAGATTTCCTCTACACGATTGATGTGGCGGCGAGCACGGTCCAGAGCGTCGGACCGTTGGCGATTGGCAGCGGTTCGAGCGAGCCGTTCATCACCCGCGGACTCGGGTTCGATCCGACCAGCAACGCGCTGTTCGCGATCGGTTACGATTTCTCGACGAACGACGGATCGGGCGCGCGGGTGCTGTATGAGGTCGATCCGGCGACCGGCGGTGTTGCCGCGGGGACGACGCCGCTAGCGCTTTCCGGCACGGACGCCCAGCTCTACGGCCTGGCCTTCCACCCGGTGACGGGACAACTCGCCTCCGTCAATTTTGACAACGGCCGCATCTTCGACATCGACACGACGACGGGCGTGGTCACCGAAGTCGGGCTCGTCGATGGCGTCGGCGGCGATCTCGAATTCGTTTCCGACGGCTCGGGCGGCTTCAAGCTGGTCGTCGCCACCGGCTATTCGGAAACCGGCGCCGACGGCACCGGCAACCTTTACGAGATCGCCCAGTCACCGGTTACCTCAGACACGACCATCGGCGATCCGACATCCGGCGGATCCATCACCGGTCTCGCACAAAACGCGGCTGGCGACATGTTTGCCGTCAACGAGACGTTTGGCGGGACCTCAGAACTGATTACCGTCGATCCGCTGACCGGCGCACAGCTTAGTGTCGTCGGGCCGATCGTCGACGCGACACTCGCCAACGTGACGGTCTTCGATCTGGCGGTTCAGCCCGGCACCGACACGCTTTACGCGCTCGACGACCAGGGCCGTCTGCTGACCGTCAATGCCGCGACCGGGGCCGGTACGGTCATTGGCACGATCCCGACGCCGGACGCGACGACACCCGACGACTTCGGTTTCTTCGCCGGCATCAGGAACGGCATCGCCTTCGACCCGGTGAGCGGCAAGCTCTACACCTCGATTTTCGAGCCGACGATTACCGATACCGTCACCTCCCCGGGCTTTACCATCGTCCGCGCCGGCGAGACCCTGCTGCTCGAACTCAACCCGGCGGACGGAACCGAGTTGTCGCGCACGCCGCTTCAGGCCGGCGACAATCTGTTCATCGGCGGCCTCGCGGTCGAAGGATCGACGGGCTTGATCCACGGGCAGGCGGAAAACGGCCACGTCTATTCCATCGACCCGGTCACCGGCGCGACGACGCTGCTCGGCATCTCCGACGGTGGCGGCGGCGACCTCGCGTTCGTCGATGGCGTCCCCGTGGCCGCGTTCTCGCTGACCGGCGTCGAAAACGTGGAAGGCTCCACCGGCAACGACACGCTCATCGGCGATGGCGCCGACAACGTGCTTTCGGGCTTGGCCGGTGATGATGTGCTGGACGGCGGCGCCGGCAACGACACGCTGATCGGCGGAACGGGCGACGATCTGTTCGTCGTTTCGCGGGGCGACGATATCGTCGACGCCACGGGCAGCGGCGAGGATGCGCTGTTTATGGGCGACAACTTCACGCCTATCGACGCCGAACGCAGCGCCGACGGCGATACCATCGTTCTGACATTCCGCGACAGCACCGACGATACGACCCACACCGTTACGCTGATCAATCAGCTCAGCGCGCCCCTGCCGACGCTGATTTTCAACGATGAGGGTGTCGAGCGGACATTGCCCATTTCGACGTTGATCGACGGGTCCGGGGAAACCAACGATACGGTGTTCATCGGTACGGCCGCCGATGAGACGCTGCGTGGCGGCAGCGGCAACGACGTCCTGCTCGGCGGCGCCGGAAACGACACGCTCAGGGGCGGCCTCGGTGACGACATTCATATCGGTGGGCCGGGTAACGATACCTATTTGTTCGAGGGTGGTGACGACACCGTATTCGGCGGCGCCGGCAATGACCTGATCGACATCGACAGTCCGTGGCGTCTGGCGAATGCGGAGATCGATCCGGACGGTCTTGCACTGTCGCTCACCGACGGCAGCAATTTCGGCGAAGTTTTCGTCGAAAACCATGGTGCCGAACCGGTCGAACAGGTCAGTGTCGATGTCGACCGTGACGGGTCGGCGGAGACGTTCGATCTCGCCACAGGTCCGGACGCCAGCGCGGCAACGAACGATACGCTCATTGCAGGCACATCGGGCGACGACACGATCGTCGGCGGCAGCGGCGACGATCTGCTGTTCGGCGGCCTAGGTTCCGACAGTTTCGATGGCGGCGCCGGCACGGATACGGTCAGCTTCACCGGTGCGGGCCAGGGGGTGGATGTCGATCTTGCGGCCGGCGAGGCGAGAGGCGAGTCGGCGTTACCATCCAGCGGCTCGGCGAATGTAATCGGCGTCAATAGCCTGACGGCGAATCAGGGAATCCTGATCAGCGGCAATATTGGCGTCAATTCTCAGGATGACAGCGAGGGGATCGACTTCGGCGATTTCAACGGCGACGGCTTTACCGATCTTCTGATTGGCGCCACTCGGGCGCCGTCGCCCCTAAGCGATGTCAACAACGCGTACAGTGTTTCCTATGTCGTCTTCGGCTCGGCGACGGGGCTGCCGCTCAATAGCACGAACGAGCTCGATCTCGACAACGCGTCCGCCGTTTCGGACGTCATGCAGGTGACCCGCTTGGGTGAGGCCGTATCGGTCAAGAATGCCGGCGACATCAACGGCGACGGCATCGACGATATCCTGTTCCACCAGTTCAACGGTTTTTCCGGCGGGGGGTATGGTTCCGTCGTGTACGGCGGCCCGGCCGACCCCGTGAACGACCCGACGGGTCCGACGCATCTGGAAGCTTTGGATACCAATAGCGACGGTATTGTCGATCTGAACGACGTGAGGACGTCGGATCACGGGTTCAATTTCGATGCCGGCAGTGTCGACGATATCACGGGAATTGGCGACATCAACGGAGACGGATTTGGCGATATCGCCATCGGCTATGTCGGCGAGGACAAGTCGGTCATCGTCTTTGGCGGTGCTGCCAATATTGCGGTTCAGGACGCCCTGGACGGCGCGGTCGATAGCGATCTGGAATCGATTGCTCCCGACGGCGCGACGAGTCTCGAGATTCAATTCAATTACCTCGGGAGCGAGATCGAGTCGGTCGGCGACGTCAATGGCGACGGCTTTGCGGATTCCTTCTTTATCACGGGTGGGTCGGAAGCCGGCAGCGGCGAGTACGGTTTCTTGGTTTACGGCGGTGCCGATTTCAATACGACGCTCGTTGCCGAAGCGGCCGACAACTTCGCGAACTATGGCGACGGCTACGCGAGCTTGGCGTCAGCTATCTCCGGCGGCGGCGGAGTCGCGTTTACGACAGGGTCGGGCTACATCTACGATGTGTCGGCTGCCGGCGATATCAACGGGGACGGTATCGCGGATCTGATCATCCACGGTTACTACGACAACGGCAGCACGCAAGAGAATGCGGCATATGTCCTCTTCGGCGGGACTGACTTTGACGGCCTGACGGGTGCGCTCGGCAGCTACAACGGTACGTTCGACGCCGTTGTCGACGCCACACAGGGTTTTGGCACCTTCGGCGATACCCTGATTGCCGGCGATCAGATCACCGACATTGCGGGCATCGGCGACTTCAACGGCGACGGTTTCGACGACATCGCCCTCGGTTTCGGCAACGAGTACAACTCAACCAGTCAGACTTACGGCCGCACGGTTATCCTGTTTGGCGGTGCGGGCGGCGTTGCGCCGGGCGGTCCGATCAGCGTCGATGCCATCGTCGCGACGCCGGCGAACTACGACAATGCGGTTGTCATCGAGGGCCTGACGACCGGCTTCGATATCGCCGCCGCGGGCGATATCAACGGCGACGGCTTCGACGATATCGCCGTCGGCTCGAAAGACTTCAACACGGCCGACGGCCCGTACAGTTCGGACGACGGTTTCGTCGGTGTCGTCTTCGGTTTCGGTGCGGCGCCGGATACCATTGCGAACGTCGAGAACGTCCACGGTTCGGACTTTGCCGACCGTATCGTTGGCGATGCTGGCGCCAACGAGATTCTCGGTTTCGATGGTGAGGACGATCTTCGCGGCGGCGCCGGAAATGATGTCCTCATCGGCGGCCTCGGCAATGACCGGCTCGAGGGTGGCGCCGGCGCAGACACGCTGACCGGCGAAGGACCGTGTGCGCCGACGGCCGTCGATACCTTCGTCTATACGTCGAAAACCGATTCGACGCTTGCTGCGATGGATACCATTGCGGACTTTGCCAGCGGCACGGACCGGATCGAGTTCACGGGCATCAGCGGCGTCAATGTTTCTCCCACGCCGTTCGGATTGGATACCGATCCGGCGACGACAGTCGGGCTCATCGCTCTCGATAGCTCGCTCGCCGATACCCTGGTCTTTTTCACTGATAATACCGACGGCTATATCTACATCAACGGCTCTGGCGACGTGACACCGGGCAGTGCCGGTGATTTTGACGGTACGCTGATCCGGCTCGCGGGCGTGACGACGGCGCCTGTCATTACCGATTATGTCGGCGGCAACCTTGTGAGCGATATTGCCGGTCAAGACGGCGTCGATGACGTGCTCACCGGCTCGCCCGGCGACGATACGTTCGTTTCGACAACGGGAACAGATACGGTCGACCTGTCGGCAACGGTCGGTGGCGACGATACCTTCCTGATCGAGACCCGTTTCGAACTGGTCGATGCGGTCACGACCGGCAGTTCGTTGCGCTTCGATATCGAGCTCGAGTCCGACCAGAGTTTGCACGCCACGACGCTCCAGGCCCATTCGGTGAATCCCCTGACTTTCGTCGAGGTCGATATCGACGGCGACGACACAACCGAGATCTTCCGTGTCGACAATGCGACGACGGGCAAAGACGTGTCCGGCGAACTTGCCGGCGACCGCTGGCTGATCTCCGGCAGTTCCGGCAACGACACATCCGTCGGCAATACGCTCGGCGACGTGCTGTTCGGCAATTCAGGCTTCGATAACCTGTCGGGCGGTGGCGGAGACGACTTCCTTGATGGCGGCACCGGCAACGACACGATCCTGGGCGGTGCGGGCGACGACATCATCATCGGCGGTATCGGCCAGGATCAACTGACCGGCGGCGCCGGCGCGGACACATTCGAGTTCGATACGGGTGACTCGCCCAACGGTAGCAGCTTCCGTGACACCATTACCGATTTCAATGCCGCCGAAGACACAATCGACCTACTCGATGTGGTCTCCAACGACCTCGTGCTGCTTCCGGACGATGTCGATCCCGGAAACACCGACCTGATCGGCCTGGCGACGGCGTCGGCGTATCTGAACACGACGACCTCGGTTCTCGGCATCGACACCGACGGTGACCGCGTGGTCGACATGGAGATCGACCTCACCGGGCTGACGGGTACGCTGAGCGCAGCCAATTTCATCGTCGGCGGCACCGCCAATGCCAAGCCCAGCATCGACGCGACCCAGGGGCCGGCGCTGACCGCCATAGACGAGGACATCTCCGGCGTGGCCAACACGGGCACCACGGTCGCGGACGTCGTCGTCGACAATTCGATCACCGATGCGGACGGTGCGGTCGAGGCCATCGCCATCGTCGCCGCCGACGATGCCAACGGCACCTGGGAGTTCAGCACCGACGGCGGCGCCACGTTCAACCCGTTCGGCACGGTCGGCAGCGGCAACGCGTTGCTGCTCGATGCGGTGAGTCTGGTTCGTTTCGTGCCGGACGGTGACTTCAACGGCACGGCGAACTTTACCATCCGTGCCTGGGATCAGACGAGCGGTAACGCCGGCGACTACGTCACCATTGTCGATAACAGTGCCATCGGTTTCGGCTCCGACACGGTTCAGGTCACCATCAACCCGATCAACGACGCACCGGAGCTGACCGCGCCGATCATCGTCGACGGTACGATCTTCGACGACAATCTGGTGGGTAGTGCGGATCCCGAGGATCTCCTCGGCGGTCTCGGCGACGACATCATCAGTGGTGGCGGCGGCAACGATCTGATCATCGGCGGCTTCGGCGCGGACACCCTGACCGGCGGCGTCGGCCCCGACGAGTTCCTGGTCTTCAATCTGCAGCATTCCGGCACTGTCGCCGAGACCCGCGACACGATCACCGACTTCAACGTCGCCGAAGACATCATCACCTTCAGCGGCTTCATCAGCACGTCGCTCGGCTTCGTGCTCGAGTCCGGCGGCACGCTGATCAGCGGCGACGGCAATGCGTCCGCAACGTTCGCCTCCAACCTGTTGTCGGTCGACATCGACGACGACGGCGTCGCCGACATGACGTTCACGTTGACCGGCGTCGCCGACGGCACCTTGACCGATGCCAACTTCCAGAACTTCGGCGGCTCCGGCGGCCCGGTGATCCCCGACATCGTCGGCACCGATGCGGGCGAAACGATCAACGGCAGCGGCGGCAACCAGGTTATTCTCGGCCTCGCCGGTGACGACACCATCATCGGCGGCGGCGCCTTCGATACCCTAACAGGCGGACTCGGCGCCGATATCCTGACCGGCAGCACTGGGTTCAATATCTACGAGTACCAACAGATCGCCGATTCGGTGTCGGGTAGCCGGGACACCATCACAGTGTTCGAAGCCGATGGTAACGACACTATAGAGATGCGGTTCCTTGAAGGCGCTGCGTTCAACTACGTCGGTAATGCCGAGTTCACCGGCGGGGGTACGGCGTCGGCGAGCTTCGACGGCTCGTTGCTGTCGATCGATGTCGATGGTTCCGGCTCGGCCGACATGGAAATCACGCTGGCCAGCGTGGTCGGCACGCTCGACATCACCGACTTCGATGTCGGCTTCCCGCCGACTGTGTTCCCGTCCGGCGGCCCGGTCGACTTCACCGAGGACGGCGGCCCGGTCATCGCCAGTCCGGCATTCAATGTTTTCGATCCCGACTTCGAGAATTTCGACGGCGGCACCCTGACGGTGACGGTCGTCGGCGGCCTGCAGCCGGGCGACGAACTCGGCTTTGACGGCTCGGCGCATTCGTTCCCGCTGAGCCTGAGCGCCGGCCTGACCCCGGGCAGCATCATCGACGACGGCCTCGACAACCTCGGCACCATCGTTCAGGACGGCTCGAGCGGCACCCTTAGCGTCACCCTGACGGCCAATGCCTTCAGCGGCGCCGTAAGGGATATCGCCCAGTCGATCACCTTCAACAACACCTTGAACGATCCGGGTGCGGCCTCGCGGACGCTCCAGTTCACGCTGACGGACGGTGACGGCGGGACCTCGAACGTGCTCGATCAGATCATCAACATCATCCCGGTCAACGACGCGCCTGAAGTCGCCGCGGTGACGACTGTCGGCGACGCCCTGTCGTTCGACGGCGTGGATGACGTGGTTACCACCAACCTGACGACGCTCGGCGCCAGCTTTACGGTCGAAGCCTGGATCAACACGGCCGTGACCGGGAACGCAATTGCATCCAAACATACCGTGGATGGGTCCGGCGACGCGGCGGTGGAGATGGCCCTGTTCGTCAACGGCTCGGGCGGGGTGACGTTCCTCGCCGGTAACGGCACGACATTCGCCGACGCGATCGGCACGACGCCGGTTACGGGGAATACCTGGGTTCACGTCGCGGCCACATTCGACGCTTCCGACGGGGCCATGCGCGTGTACGTCAACGGCGAAGAGGACGCCGCCGATACGCTTGGTGGAACCCGGGTATCCGGTGGACTGGATCTGGAAATCGGTCGCCTGAATACCGGCACCCCGAATTTCTTCGACGGCGCCATAGACGACTTCCGGCTCTATTCCGATGTGCGGACCCAGGCGGAAATCCAGGCGGACATGGGCGGCTTCGTGCCGGCCGACGCAGCGGCGGCGAACCTGCAACTGCGCTACGACTTCGAGGACGTCACCCCGCTTACCGGTCAGAACGTGCCAAATCTCGGTTCCGCCGGTGCCTCCGCGGACGGCGTCATGGGCGTCGACGCGCTGGCAGGGTCAGACGAGCCGTTGCCTGTCGGCTTCAATGGCCAGGCAATGGTCTTTGACGGCACCAACAAGGTCGAGGCCTTGGTCGATGAAGCGGCGACGGGCAACGGCGATTTCGCCTTCCAGGTCTGGTTCAAGACAACGGCGACCGGTGTCCGACAGGACTTGATGGCCATCGGCGACGGCGCGGCGGCAGACAAGGCCGGTCTCCTGTTCATCGATACGGACAATGAGCTCCGGTTCGATCTCGCGTTCACGCCGGGTATCAGCGTCACATTGGATTCGGGCACGCCGGATGTGACCGACGGTCAGTGGCACCACGCGGCGGTGAGCTACGACGCGGACCTCGTCGGTGGCACCACGGCCTTGTACCTCGATGGTGTCGCCATCGGCTCTTCCATGGCCCTTACTCCCGACTTTGACGTCGGCGAAGTGGATATCGGCAGCGGGCCCGGCGGAACCAACTTCGTCGGCGAGTTGTTCGACGCACGCATCTACGACACGTTCCGGTCATCGGCCGATATCACGTCCGATATGATCGCGCCGCCCGACCTCACCGACGTGAACCTGATCGCGGCATTCCCGCTGAACACCTCGAACGGCTCCGTTGTCGACGATATCGTCGGCGGCAACGACGGCACGTTCACGGCGAGCGGTAGCCCGACGACGCCGACCATCGTCGACACCAATCCGTTCTTGACCGCGGAAGACAACATACTGCAAGGCCGGGTCGACGCCGTCGACGCCGAGGGCGATGCGCTGACCTACACGATCGATACCCAGGCTGCCAACGGTACGGCGGCGATCGACGTGGCGGGCAACTGGACCTACACGCCGGATCCGGACTTCAATGGCGCCGACAGCTTCATCGTCGAGGTCGACGATCTCAACGGCGGCGTCACGACCCGGACGATCGACGTCACGGTGGCGGCGGTCAACGACGACCCGGTGATTCTCGGCGCCTCCGGCGGCAACGTGGTCGCCCAGTTCGACGGCGTCGACGACTTCGCCGAAGTCGTCGACTCTGCGGCGCTGCTGCCGAGCAATGCCGGCGATCCGTTCACGATCGAAGCCTGGTTCCAGGTGCCGAACGGCACGACAAGCCATCCGCTGGTGGCGATGGGCCAGAACAGCGGCAACCTCGGGCTCGAAATCGAGATCGACGGCGATGGCACGCTGACGGCGCTGAGTCCGGGCGGAGCGCAGGCCGCCAGCTCGACGAGCGTGAACGACGGTGTCTGGCATCACGTCGCCGTGGTCTACGACGGCGCGCAATTGCAGACCTACATCGACGGCGCGGTCGACGGCAATCCCGATCCCGTTGCGCTCGATCTGACGGCCGGCGACATCGTCTTCGGCAAAAGCCTTGACGGTGTCAGACACTTTGCAGGTGCGGTCGACGACATCCGCATGTGGTCGACGGCGCGCACGGCCGATCAGATCGCCGACAATTACCAGCGCACGGATCTATCCGATACAACGGGCCTCACGGCGCATTACACCCTCGACAACGCAAACGACCAGGCTGTCGACGACGATATTTCGCTGATCGACGTTTCCGGCAACGGCCACGCGCTGAGCGCCGGCGGTCCGCCGAGCGATCCGTTCGCCGAATATGTGTCGCTCGATGGCTTCGGCGATCGCGTCCAATTCACGGAATTCAATTCCGTCGCTGCAACGGGCGACCTCAGCGTCGAAATGTGGATCCGGCCTGACAATCTCGCTGCCGGGCACGGCCAGCAGAATTTCATCACCCTCGGCAACACCGAGTTCGGCATGTTCGGCGGTTCGCTAAGCTGGTCGATCGACGGGCAAGCAGCGAGCCTAGCCGCATCCAACTTCACGGAAGGTGAATGGGTCCACGTCGCATTCGTGTTCGACGAATCGGCCGATTCCGTAACCCGTTACGTCAACGGTGTCGGTGCGACGCCGTCGTTCGGCTGGACCGGGACGATCACCGACCCGGCCGAGATCGTGCTCGGCAACGGCGTAAATGGGTTCCAGGGCGCCATCTCCCAGGTTCGCATCTATGACGCGGTCCGTTCGCAGAGCGAGATCCAGTCGTCGATGGACACGGACCATGTGGATGGACAGACCGCCGGTCTGGTCAATGCCTATCCGCTCGACGGTCATCTTGACAATCAGGTGCGCCCCAACGGTATCCAGCCGGCCGACGGTGTCTTGCAAGGCGATGCGGCTTTCGTGGATCAGGCGCCGCAACTGCTCGGCCCGAACGTGACATCGGGGGCCGTCGCGTTCGACGGCGACGATTCGATTACCGTGACCGATGACGGCAGCCTCACACCGACAAGCTGGACCGTCGAAGCCTGGGTTCAGACGGAAACCAGCGGCGCGACGCAGCGGATCCTGAACAAGGTCGCGACCACAAACGGCGGCACGTACACGCTGACAATCGACCCGAGCGGTGTCGCCGCTATGCGGCTGGAGACAACGGATAATGCGTTTGTTTCGTCGGTCAGCACGACGAACGTGACCGACGGGCAGTGGCATCATCTGGCCGCTACTTACGACGAAATCACCCAAACCATCAGTATTTTCGTCGATGGCGTGCTTGAAAACAGCACCGTTGGCGTTGGCACGCCGAAGGCGTCCTCGGGCGATCTGCACATTGGAACGTTCAACGGATCAATTCAGCACTTTACGGGCAACATCGCCGACGTCCGTATCTGGAATCATGTCCGTAACGAGTTCGAAATCGAAGACGGCATGGAAAACTTCGTGCCGATCGATTCGGACGGCCTGATCGCCAACTTCCGCCTAGACGACGAGCCCGGCGGCACGGCGGTCACGACGGTTAGCGACGCGACCGGCACGTTCACCGGCACCGCCGCCGGCAACCCGACTTTCGTCGACACGGCGCCGGCGGCGTTCGCCGATAACGTTGTCGCCCAAGAAGATACTGTTCTTATAGGCCAAATCGGCGCCGTCGATGCCGACGGCGATACGCTAGCCTTCGCCATCGGGATCGAACCGACAAACGGTACGGTGAGCATCGACGCGGCGACCGGCGCGTACGAATACACGCCGGACGCCAACTACAACGGTCCGGACAGCTTCCTGGTTTCGGTCGGCGACGGCCAGGGCGGCGGCACGACCAAGACGATCAACGTCAACGTGCAGCCCGCCAACGACGAACCGGATATCGCCGCCGTGACAACGACCGGCGACGCTATGCAGTTCGATGGCGTCGACGACGTCCTGACGGTCGCCGATCACCCGGCGCTGAACTTCGGAACCGGCGACTTCACCATCGAGGCATGGGTCAATCACGCGTCCGCCACCGCTGCAAGCGAATTGGATGTCATCGTCGACAAGCGCGACGACAACGGTAAGGGTTTCTCGGTCCAGATCGACGAAAACGATCAGGTCACGTTCACTATCAAGGATACCTCTGGCGGCGGCACGACCATCACGGCGACGGACCTGCTTGTGCCGGTCGGCCAGGACACGCACATCGCGGTATCGGTGAGCCGCGCCGGCGACGCGGTCATCTATATCAACGGTGAGGAAGCCGGCCGGGGCGATGTTACGACCGAGCCCTCATCCATCGATGTCGGAGACGCCTTGCTGGTCGGCAATACGGACACCTCGCCGACGGCGCTCGTCGGCTTCGACGGAATCATCGACGAGGTCCGGATTTACGACCGAGCGCTCAACCAGACAGACATCGCCAATGACATGGGCGGCTTCGTGCCGGCCGATCCGGCCGCCGCCGGCCTGCAGCTCCATCTCGACATGGAGAACGTGACCGGCGAGACGATAACCAACCTCGGCGCGGCAGCCGGTGCCGACGGTGACACGAGCGCCATCGCGCCGCCGATATTCAACGGTGATCAGGTCTTCGACTTCAACGGCACGACAAGCGCAGTCACGAGCACCGGCAACTACACTGTGTCTGGCAGCCATTCGATGGAGGTTTGGTTTAAGACCTCGACCGCGGGCGGCACCAACGGTCAGGGCATCATCTCGATCAGCGACGGTAATGTAAACGACGAGAACTACAGCGAAGCCAGGATGCTGGATGACGGTACGTTGCTCTTCCAGATCAAGAGTACAACCGGCAATCTTCTTCAGGTGGCGACGACGAACACCTATGACGACGGCCAGTGGCACCATGTCGCCTACAGCTACGACGCCACGACCAACACGATGACGCCCTACATTGACGGTGTGGTCGAGCCGACCGCATTTGTGTCGCAAAGTCTCGGCAATCTCAGTGGGTTCGTGGCCGAACCGGCCGACGGCGGCGTGTTCCAGGTTGGCCTTGACCGGGTGGAGTCGGAGTTCTTCCAGGGGCAACTCACCGACGCGCGGCTCTGGAATACGACCCGATCCGATACGGACATCGCCGATAATTTCCAGGCGCGCCTGGCCGGCTCGGAATCGGGGCTCGAGATTTACTACAAGCTGGATGAAGGTTCGGGCACCGTTGCCGCCGACTCGGCGACCGGAAACGGCACGTTCAACGGTGTTTTCAACGGCGGTTTTGTTGCGGCGACGGGTGTTCAGGGTGAAGTCACGCCGGTTGGCTTCAACGGCGCCGCGATGACGTTCGACGGCGATGACCGAGTGTCCGCGACAGGCGAGGCCGACTTGTTGGTCGGAGAAAGCGATCTGACGATGAGCGTCTGGTTCCGCACGGACACCAGCGGGACCAGGCAGGAACTCATGGATTGGGGCGCCGGCGATGCGCTCAACAACATGGCCCAGCTCTATATCGACGGTACGACCAATACGCTGACAACCGATCTCAGCTTCAATGCTGGATTCTCGGCCGGCCCCGTCGTGACGGACGGCGCGTGGCATCATGCGGCTTTGACCTACGTCGAGGCTTCTAACACGTTGACCTTGTTCCTCGATGGCGTGGAGATCGGTTCGCAATCGACCGGTGGTGTAGGTGCGTTCGATCTCAATGTCGACAGTGGCGAGCATTATATCGGGGCCGGGGAATCAAATACGTTACACTTTACTGGCGAGTTGTTCGACGCGCGGTTCTACGACGACGCCCGCAGCCTCGGCGAACTTCGTTCCGACATGACGAGTCCGCCCGACCCGACGGACGCCAATCTGCTTGCTGCCTATCCGCTGAACGACAGTAACGGTTCCGCTGTTGCCAATATCGCCGGCAATTTCGATGGCGTATTCGAAAGTGCGACGGTTGCGTCCACGCCGACGTTCGTCGAAACCAATCCGTTCCTCGTCGCCGAGGATTCAAGCCTTCAGGGCCGGGTCGATGCCATCGACATCGACGGCGACCCGCTGTTTTTCAACGTCTTCAACGGCGCCGCGAACGGGTCGGTCAGCGTGCAGTCGGACGGCACGTGGCAGTACACGCCGAATCCCGACTATTCGGGCGCGGACTCGTTCGAAATCGAGGTTCGCGACAGCGACGGCGGTTCGGACGTCCGTACGGTCAATGTCTTCGTCAAGCCGGTCAACGACGCGCCGGTGATCACCGGGCTCGCGGGCGACGTTACGGCCTACGCCGAGGGCGGCGGCCCGCGGTTCATCGACGACGCGTCGCTGCCGGCCGGCGTCACCGACGCGGATAACGTCGATTTCTTCGGCGGCTCGCTGACGGTCTCGATCACCAGCGGGCTGGCGGTGGCCCAGGACCAGCTCAGCCTCGGCGGCGGCGGCGTCACGCTCAGCAGCACAATGGCCGGTGCAACGGTCAGCACCGCGGCATCCGGTATTGTCGGCACGCTCGTCAACGCCATCGCTCCGGGATCGGATCTGGTGATCGACTTCACGACGGCGGGCAAGCCGACCCTTGCCGACGTCGACGAAATTCTCCGCGCGCTCACCTACGAGAACCTCGACCCGTTGAACGCGAACCTGGGGGTCCGCACCGTCAGCATTTCCCTTGACGACGGCGCGGGCGGCATCGGCACGGTTTCGACAGTGACAGTCGATGTTCAAAACACCGTCAACGGCATCTCGGTCAACGGCACCCAAGGCGTAACACTCGAGGCGGGCGTCGACGATAACGTCACCGGCAGTGCCGGCGACGACATCATCACCGCAACCGGCCTGTTCGAGGCGGGCGACAGCATCGACCTTCTGGCCCACACCTCGGGCGATGTGCTGAACCTCGCCAACGGTATCAATACACTGGTCATCTCTGGCGTCGAGACGGTCAACCTGGGCAGCGGCGGGGCCACCAACACGCTTAACATCCAGAGCGTGTTCCCGTCCGGCTCGATCAGTGGTACCAGCGGTGTCGACCAGTTGAACTTCGGCACCTTTGCCAACAGCGCCACGATCAGTTTCTTCGAACAGGTCACCGGCGGCGACCTGAATGACGCCATCAATGCCGGCTCGGCGGACATTGCCGGCGGAGTTTACGACGGCGCCGCGGGCACAGACACCTTGCAGTTCATCGGCGCTGCGACCCTGACTAACGCCGACCTCGCTGGCGTCACCAACTGGGAGACCTGGACCCTCGGCTCCGACGCCGCCTACACCATCACGCTCGACGACGCCAACGTGGCCGCCGCGGAGACGCTCACCATCAACGCCAACAACCTGAACTTCAGTCAGATCATCGACGCTTCGGCCGAAACGGACGGCAACGTCACGGTCCTCGGCGGCAACGTCAATGACGTGTTCACAGGCGGCGCCGGCAACGACATCTTCACCAGTGGTCTCGGCGACGACATCATGAACGCCTCGGGCGGCAACGATACTTACGACAGCACCGGCGCCGGCACCGACACCCTCCAACTGTTGGACCATCAGCTCCTGAGTCTGACCTTCGACGGCACCGATCTTGGTGTTACCACGCGTGGCGGCGGCACCATCAACACCGTCACCGTGACCAACCACGCCGTCAATCCGCTGGAGCAGATCATCTTCGACGCCAGCGGCGACGGAATTGCCAACGCCTACATCATCCAGACGACGCTCGACGCCTCGGCCAATGGCTTCAACTCCGCGGTGGTCGGTACGGCGGTCGGCGACACGCTGATCGGCAGCGGCCAGAACGACTACCTCGCCGGCAACGACGGCGCGGACGCCATCAGCGGCGGTTCCGGCGCCGACTCGCTGTTCGGTGGCTCGTCGAACGACAGCCTGACCGGCGGCACCGGCGCCGACACCTTCGTTTACTCGGCGGGCACGGAATCGACCCAGACGCTGACCGACAACATCACCGATTTCGTCTCGGGTACCGACGCCATCCTGTTCCAGGGCATGGCCGGCATCAACATAGAGCCCGACACGTCCGTCCCATTCACCACGGACATTGCTGGCACCGTCGCGGCCATCGAGCTCGGCAGCACCTCGAACCAGATCCACTTCTTCGACGACGGCATCCACGGCTACCTCTACGTCAAGGGCGCGGGCATCGGCGGCATCGACTTCTCCGGCACGCTGATCCGCCTCGATGCAGTCCTGACCGCGCCAGCAGCCTCCGACTTCCGGACCGGCGATGTGACCGAGCCGGCCACCGTCGCCAACCTCGGCGCGCCGGACACCACGGGCGTGGACGTCGCGCTCGACCTGACGGACATCGTGATCTCGGGCGACTCGGGCCAGCCGTTTACCGTGACGCTCGCGCTGCCGGACGCGTCTTCGGGCACGTTCAGCGAGCCGAGTTCCGGTGCTGCGGTCTCCAGCTACAACGCCGGCACGGGCGTCTGGACGGTAACCGGCACGTCGACCGACGTGAACGCCGTCCTGTCGCAGCTCACCTACACGCCGGCATCGTCGTTCACGGGTGTCGTCGACATCGAGGGCACTGTCGACGACGGCGTCAATCAGCCGCTTACCACGACCAAGCGCGTGTTGATCACGAACGACACCTTTATCGGCGACGGTAACGCGAACACGTTGACGGGCGGTCTGGCGGATCAGTTCTTCGATGGCGGCGCCGGCACCGACACCATCGACGCCGCTTCCGGCGCCGACATTATCCTGGGCGGCGACGGCGACGACATCATCGAGGGCGGCACCGGTAGCGGCGACGAAGGCGATCACATCGTCGGCGGCCTCGGCAACGACACCATAACCGACGGCTCCGACACCGCGTTCGTCGACATCGCCTACTTCTCGGGCGTCAGTGCCGGCTACACCGTCACCAAGGCCGACGCCAACGGCGATTACGACGCGGATAACGATGGGTTCATCGACGCCGGTCCGAACGTCGGCAACCCCTTCACGGCGGTGTTCGGCATGTGGGCCGTGATCGACAACAACGCGGCCGACGGCGACGAGGGCGTCGACATCCTGACCGGCGTCGAGCAGGTTCACTTCCTCGGCGACAGCGTCACCGTCGATCTGAACTACGTCATGACCGATTCGGGCATCACCCTGAACGGCGGCGCCAACGACGACATCCTGACGGGCAATCTGACCACAAATGAGACGCTCAACGGCTTCGCCGGTAACGATACGCTCGACGGCGGCGCGGGCTCCGACATTCTCAACGGCGGCGACGGCGACGACGTCATGGAGGGCGGCACCGGCAGCGGCGACACCGCCGACACGTTCACCGGCGGCCTCGGAAACGACACCATCACCGACGGCTCGAATACCGCGTTCATCGATGTCGCCGTGTTCGCCGGCTCCTACAACGGCGGCGCGGACTTTACCATCAGCGGCATCGACTCGGGCGGACCGATCACGGTGGTCGACATTAATGCGGCGGACGGCGACGAAGGCACCGACATCCTCACCGGCATCGAGCAGGTCTTCTTCCAGGGCGACGGCGTCACCGTCAACCTGAACTACGTGTTCACCGATTCCGGCGTACCGCTGAACGGCGCCGAAAACGACGACATCCTGACGTCGAACTTGGCCAGCGACGACGTGCTGAACGGTTTCGCCGGCAACGATACGCTCGACGGCGGCGCCGGGTCCGATACCCTGAACGGCGGCGACGGCGACGACGTAATGGAAGGCGGTTCCAGCACCGGCGACACCGCCGACACGTTTACCGGCGGTCTCGGCAACGACACCATCACCGACAGCTCGAATACCGCGTTCATCGACGTCGCCGTGTTCTCCGGTCTCAGCACGGACTACACCATCAGCGGCATCGACTCGGGCGGACCGATCACGGTGGTCGACATCAATGCGGCGGACGGCGACGAAGGCACCGACATCCTCACCGGCATCGAGCAGGTCTTCTTCCAGGGCGACGGCGTCACCGTCAACCTGAACTACGTGTTCACCGATTCCGGCGTGCCGCTGAACGGTGCCGAAAACGACGACATCCTGACGGCGACCCTGTCGAGCGACGACGTGCTGAACGGTTTCGCCGGCGACGACGTGCTCGACGGCGGCAACGGCGACGACATCCTGATAGGCGGTGCCGGTGCCGACGCGCTGACAGGCGGCGGCCATACCACGGGCGATACCTTCGTGTTTGCTTCGGCAGCCGACAGCAACCTGACGGCGACCGACGTTATCACCGATTTCACCGGCAACGCCGACAAGATCGAGCTGCAGGGAATTTTTGGCATCGATCTGACGCCCGATACGACCGTCGGTTTTTCCGTCGATACTGCCACCACCGTCGGCCTGATCGACGCCGGTATCACCGACGACCAGTTGCACTTCTTTACCGACGGCACAAACGGCTGGCTCTACATCAAGGACAGCGGCGACGACTCGGGCTTCGACGGGTTCCTCGTCCAACTCGACGGCGTGACGACTGCACCGGCGGCGGGCGACTTCACCGGCGCGGTCAATCTGATCGCCGGGTCGAATGGGGCGGACGACAATCTCGTCGGCAGCGCTGGCGACGACCTGTTCGTCGCTACGAGCACCAATGTTTCCAACGACACGCTTCAGACCAACGGCGGCACCGATACGTTGCGGATCGAGGTCGATAGCGGGTTCGAACTGTTCGGCGCCGCACTGATCGCCGCCACGGACGCCGCCGTCAACGATCTGGTGATCGTGATCGAGGACTCGTCGTTCAATCAGTTCAACACGATCGTTTTGGATCATCTGATCAACCCGCTCTCGTTCCTGGAGTTCGACGCGGACGAGGATGGGCAGCTCGATACCTACAAGCTCTCGACTTCGTTCGATGTTTCCGCCGATGGCGGTTTTGCCGGCGTCGACGCCTTCCTTGTCGGCACGGCCGCCGGCGAGACCATAAGCGGCAATTCCGGCAACGACATCATCCTTGCCGGAGACGGCGCCGATACCGTCGACGGCGGCGCCGGCGACGACGCGCTTGTCGGGTCCGCGGGCAGCGATACCATCACGACGGGAAGCGGTGTCGACGAGATCATCTACACCCAATCGACGGACGCTGACGTCGGCGGCGGCGAAACGATCACCGATTTCGATGCAGGCACGTCATCGACCGTCGTCGATATCATCGATATCGAAGATGTCATTTCCGGTCCGTTCAGCTTTATCGCCGCCGCGGCGTTTACCGGCGGTGGAAGCGCAGAAGCCCGCTTCGACGATACAAGCAAGTTGTTGTCCATCGACGTCAACGGCGACGGTTCGATCGACGCCGGCACCGACATGGAAATTACCCTGACCGGCGTATCGATCGCGAATCTCGACGTTGGCGATTTCTTCTTCGGCAGCGGCCTGAACACCGTTGTCGGCACCGCAGGCGACGAAGATTTGACCGGCACGGCGGGCGACGACCTGATTTTGCCGGGTGATGCGACGCCCGATTTCGGCGACCGCATCCTAGCCACGACTGGCAACGACACTGTCGACTTTACCGGCACTGTCGACGGATTCTACGTGCTCGATTATTCGACCCTTGCCGGACCGATCGATCTCGATATCACGAGCGTCAGCGGCGAAACCGACGGCACGGTCGTCAAGGGCGCCGGAGGCGCAGACGGCACCGACACGCTGCTCAACATCGAACTGATCGACGGCGATATCGGCGGTCTGCAGATTAACGGCACGGCCGGCACCGACGACATCAACGTCGATCTGATCGATAGCAGCGAGTTCGTACAAATCCGGGCGGGTGCCGGCAATGACACGATTACCGGCGGCGGCGGTTTCGACCGGGCCGATTATTCGAACGCCGATAACGGCATCGTCGTCGACCTGACCCTCGGCTCCGGCCAGGTCACGAACGACGGCTTCGGCGATGTCGATACGCTCGGTGCCGGCATCGACGAAATCCGCGGCAGTGATTACGACGACAACTTCACGGGTTCGAGCGGCGACGACAGGTTTATCACGCGGCTTGGTGACGACGTTGTCGACGGCGGCGCGGGCTTCGATCTGGTGCGCTACGATCGTTCCGGCGTCGAGGGCATCGTCGCCGATCTGGAAACGGGCACGGTCACCGGCCTGTGGTTCCACGAGTTCTTCACCGACACGCTGAGCAACATCGAGAGTATCCGAGGCTCGAACAGCGGCGACATGCTGATCGGTTCCACGGACGCCGACACCTTCGACGGCAAGGGCGGCGACGACACGATCGTCGGCGGCGGCGGATCGGATACGCTGAAGGGCAATAGCGGCAGCGACTTCTTCGTCTATGAGGCCGCCACTGATTCCAACGGCGGCGCGAGTCTCGACACGATCAGCGATTTCACGTCGGGCGAGGACGTCATCGTGCTGAACGGCATCGGTCAGGGCACATTCCAGCTGCAGGCCAACGATTCGACGCTGGTTGCGAACGGCGGCAACACACAGGCGACCCTGCGGACCAGCGACAACACGCTGCTGATCGATCTCAACGGCACTGGTGCGGCGGACATGCAGATTGTGCTGACCGAGGTGTCCAGCCTCGCTGCGACCGACTTCTTCGTCACCGAGGCGGCTAACTCCCAATTCGGCACTCTGGGCGACGACAATCTGTCGGATGCGAGCAATATCGGCGTGACGCTGGACGGCGATGACGGCAACGACACAATCACCGGCGGCAGCGGCAACGATCTGTTGCTCGGTGGCGACGGCATCGACGTCATTGACGGCGGTGACGGCGACGACGTCATTTTGCCGGGTACGAACCCGTCGTGGGACGATCAGATCATCTCTAGCAACGGCAACGACATCGTCGACTTCGTCGGCGCCGGAGTCGGTTTCTTCACGCTCAGCTACGCCAATCAGGGATCGATCGATGTGTTGTTCGGTACGGAGAGCGGAACGGTCGGCAAGTACAGCGACGCGGCGCAGACGACGCTGGTCGGCACCGATACGCTGCGCAACCTCGACGTGATCGACGGTTGGGTCTACGGCGGCCTCGATCTGGATGGCTCCGCCGGCGACGACACCATCAGCATTACCATGGGCGACGAGGAGTGGGTGCAGGTCTCCGGCGGCGCCGGCAACGACGCCTTCACCTTCGTCAACGGCAACGGCACCGGCCAGGTCAGGCTCGACTACAGCGACGCGGCCGGTGGTATTGTCGTCAACCTCGGCGCGAACGGCGACGACACTTACAGTGGCTCAAATCAGGCGGGCAGCACGGCGCTCGACGGCTTCGGCGGCACCGACACGTTCGCCGGCGACGTCTGGGAAGTCCGCGGCTCCGACTTCGCCGACGTGATCGTCGGTTCCGGTCTCGACGAGGGCTTCATCGCGCGCAAGGGTAACGACATCATCGACGGCGGCGGCGGCTTCGATCGCGTCAATTACGACCGCGGCTACGTCGATCGCGTCGAGGTCGATCTTTCGACCGGTACGGCGATCGTCACCGAGAGCGGCGGCTCGGCGACGCACACCGACACGCTGATCAACATCGAACACATCCGCGGCTCGGGTGGCGACGACGACATCATCGGCTCAAGCGGCGATGACAAGCTGGATGGCCGTAGCGGCAACGACGTCATCGAGGGCGGCGGCGGCACCGATACCCTGATCGGCGGCAGCGGCTCGGATGTGTTCCTCTACGGCGCGGCGACCGATTCGGCGCCGAACGTCGGCGACTTCATCGGCGATTTCAATGCGGTCGACGATGTTATCGAGCTGGACGGTCTGGTCGACACGTCGATCACTTACCTCGGCCGTCTCGAGGACGCCGCCGCGTTCACCGGTGGCCTGACGACCGAGATTCTTTACGATGACACCAACGACGTGATTTCCATCGATCTCGATGGCGACACCGTTGTCGACATGGCGATCAGCCTCGATTCGCTGTTCGACGGCACGACGCTGACGGGCGCCAACTTCATCGGCGCGACGACTGTAAGCGGCACGACCGGCAACGATGCGCTCACCGGCACCGCGATCGACGACATCTTCGTCGCCTCGCGCGGCGCCGACACGCTGGTTTCGAACGGCGGCTTCGACACGTTCGTGATCGATACCCAGTTCTTCGTCGAACGCGCCACATTCGACGGCACCGACCTGGCGGTCGTGTTCGAGGACTCCGCCGATGGCACCGTGCACACGACGACCGCGCTCAACCATGACGTCAACCCGATCAGTTTCGTCGAGATGGACTTCGACGAAGACGGCGTGCTCGAGGAGTACGCGATCAACACCACGACGCTCGGCGCGACGGTCGGGGTCGACACGGTGCTGATCGGCACCGACGCTCTCGGCCAGTTCCTCACCGGTAACACTGGCAACGACATCCTGCTCGGCAATGACGGCGACGACACCCTAAACGCCAACGCCGGCAACGACTTCCTCGACGGCGGCACCGGCGCGGACGTGCTGTCAGGCGGCGCCGGCGACGACATCATGATCCACGATTCAGCCGACACGTCGGTCGACGGCGGCACGGGCTTCGATACGCTCGAGTTCGATCATGGTCCGGCGGCCATCGATCTACGCGGCGTTGTCACCGTCGCTAACGTCGAAGCGCTCGACATCACCGAAGCCGGCAGCGAGATCCTGGTTGGCACCCAGACGACGTTCAAGAATGCCGACAGCTCGATCCAGATCCAGGACGTCACAGGGGCGGCGGTGCTCGGTGCGTTCGACGGCGTCAGCGTCGGCGACAGCATTGTCGTCAATACGACGACCAGCAACAACGTCACGACGACCGTCAATAGCGTGTCGGCCGACGGTTCGACCATTACCGTCGCCGCCGTTCTGGCCGACGAAACAGACACCGACGGCACCGGCTTCTCGGTTTCGGCGACCGGATTCGTTACCAATACCGGTCACCAGCTCGTGTTCGACGACACCGCGGATTCGATTTCGGTCCAGCGGATCAGCGACAGCGCCCTGACCACGGCGGCGTTTGACGCGTTCGCAGTTGGCGACACGTTCACGGTCACAGGCTCCGCGTCGAACGACGGCACCTACATCATCGTCTCGATCATCGACGGCGGCGCGACCGTGACAGTTGCCGAGGACATCACCGTTGCTGAGACCTTTACGCCGTCATCTACGACGGCCTTCATCGAGGCCGCCGGCGCGGCGCTGACGATCAACGCCGCCGACGTCGTGGCGATGACCGACGCGGTCAACACGCTCACCATTACCGGCGACAGCACTGACAGCGTCGTCAGCGACGACACATGGTATCAGGTCGGGACGTCGGGTGGATTCACCCAGTTCACGTCCGGCGCCACAGCGCTCCAGGTTCAGACCGGAATCGACGTTGCCGGGCTCAACGTCGCCGGCGGCCAGGCGGGCACGCTCGGCAATGACACCGACTCCGGCACTGCGGCAGCCGATACCTACTTCGCGACCACGGGCAACGACGTCTATTCGACCGGCGGCGGCGGCGACACCATCGTCATCGGCGCCGACTTCTTCTTCGAGCATGCGGTGTACGACGACCTGACGTCGCTGACCTTCGAATACGAAAGCATCTACGACTTCAGTTTCCACACCCTGACGATTGATACGATCGACGATACGACGGGCGTGCCGGCGAGCTTCGTGGCGTTCGATTTCAACGAGGACGGCATCATCCAGACGGCCGATCTGGTATCAGAGAGTTTCGGAATCCTGACGACGACCGGGACGTACGATGGCACCGGTGTCGACGCCAGCCGTGTGATCGTCGGCGGTTCGGGCGTCAACACCATCACCTCGACGTCGACCGGCAACAACGTGATTCTGGCCGGCGGCGGCAACGATATCATCAATGTCATCACCACGGACGCGAGCTTCGTCGATGGTGGCGCCGGTGACGACGTCATTACCGGCGGCGGCGGCGCCGACGAGATCTTCTTTAGTGAAGGCAACGATACCCTTAACGCGTCGGCCGGTGGCGACCGCCTCGAAGTCGACAATCTGCTGACGCTGACCGGCGCTTTCCGCACTCAAGCGACCAACGACGTCATCTTTGACTTCACGGACGGCGTCACGGCCCATTCGCTGACCGTCGACGGGGCCGACGACGTGACCAACACACTGCTCGTCGAACTCGACGCTGACGGCGATGGCTTCGAGGAAGACTACCTGCTGGCGACCTCGGCAATCGCGGGATCCGATCCGACCGGGTACATCGTTACCGGCGACGACGGCGCCTCGCCCCTGAATCTGCTCGGCAGCGCCAGCGACGATCTCATCATCGGTAATTCGGCCGGCGGCGATATCGATGCCGGCGGCGGTGATGACAGGGTTGTCGTATCAGAACTCGATTCACAAACCGTACAGACTCTCGACGGCGGCACCGGCACCGATACGGTCTCGTTCGAGGCGATCTCAAGCGGTAATGGCGTCATCCTCGATCTCGACGGCGTTGGCGCAGGGTTGGGCAATGTCGGCGATGGCATTAATCCCAACGACACGCTGAACGGTTTCGAGAACGTGATCGGCACGGACTTTGCGGACACCATCCGCGCCGACGGCAACGACAATATTCTTCACGGCGGCGCGGGAGACGACGATCTGTTTGGCGAGAGCGGAGCGGATACGCTGTTCGGCGGCGACGGCGACGATGAACTGCAGGGCGATGCGGGCGCCGATACGTTGACCGGCGGGGCCGGGTCCGATGTATTCGTTTACAACGCGTCTCCCGGCGAATCGCCCGTTTCGAGCGGATTCGATACGATCACCGATTTCGATGCCGGTGGCGTCGGCACCTTTGTTGACCGCATCGATTTCTCTGGTGTCGGATTGCAGGATGGTTTCAAGTTCGAGGGCATCGACGTTGACGTTGGTTCGTTTGTCGGTAGTACTAACAATGTCCGTGCGAGCTTCAACACGGCGACACGCCGTCTCGAGGTCGATTCGGATGGCGATGCCGCCATCGACATGGAAATCGAACTGCAAAACGTCAACGAATCCAATCTCGGCGATGAAGATTTCATAGCGCCGGTGGGCATTCAGTGAATCGGGCTTGACGAGGGTTCCATTTTTCACCCGCGATCTGGCATCATTCCCGACCATGATCTGAAGTACGGCTGACGGAGGGCAGACGTGGCCGAGCGAAAATCTACGAAGGCGGCGGCAAAGAAAACAACGACCAAAAAACCGGCCGCCGACAAGGCTTCGGCCAAGAAACCGGCCGCCGGCAAGGCATCTTCGAAGAAACCTGCGGCCAAGAAACCGACAGCAAGGAAGGCACCTGCCAAGAAGGCACCTGCCAAGAAGGCACCTGCCAAAAAAACACCCGCGAAGAAAACCGCTACAGCAGCAAAGCCCGCTGGTGCAGCGAAAAAAACGCCCAGCAAAGGGACGTCGACGGCGAAGGTTCCCGCCAAGACACCCGCAAGACGAACGCCCGCGCGTGACTCCGCGACGACGGAAGACAGCAAACCCGAGATCAAACTCGAAATGTCGGCGTCGCGGCAATTCAATGCCTGGCTGGCGGAACAGAACCTGTCCATCGCCTTTTCGACGTATCAGACGGGCAAGGTGTTCCTGATCGGTCTGCAGCCGACCGGCCGGCTGTCGGTCTTCGAGCGTACCTTCAATCGCTGCATGGGGCTTTGTTTTGAGGGCGATACGCTGCATCTGAGTTCGCTCTATCAGCTTTGGCGCTTCGAGAATGTGCTCGCGCCGGGTCAGGCGCACGACGGTTACGACCGCGTTTTCGTGCCCATGCAGGGACACACCACCGGCGATCTGGATATCCATGACATTGCGGTCAACCAAGACGGTCGGGTCGTCTTCGTCAATACCCTGTTCAGCTGTCTGGCGACGGTCGGCGACCGGACGAGTTTTCAGCCGCTTTGGAAGCCTCCGTTCGTCTCTAAACTTGCGGCGGAAGATCGCTGCCATTTGAACGGCCTGGCGATGGCGGACGGAAAACCGCGCTACGTGACTGCCGTGGGCAAGTCGGATGTGCCGAACGGTTGGCGCGACAAACGCCGCGATGCGGGTTTGCTGATCGACGTCACGACGGACGAGATCGTTGCCGACAATCTTGCCATGCCACACTCGCCACGGGTTTACCGCGGCAAGGTCTGGATTCTCAATTCCGGCACCGGCGAACTCGGAACCGTCGATCCCGGATCCGGCGCGTTCGAGTCCGTGACATTCTGCCCGGGGTATCTCCGCGGCCTCAGCTTCCATGGCGATTTCGCGCTGGTCGGTCTCTCGAAGCCGCGCGAAAACAAGACGTTCACCGGATTGCCGCTCGACGATGCCATGGCGGGAAAGAACGCGACCGCACAATGCGGGATCTACGTCATCGATATCCGCTCCGGCGATGTCGTTCACTGGCTCAATATCGAGGGCATCGTGGAGGAACTCTATGACGTTGTCGCCATGCCGGGCGTGCGCCGGCCCATGGCGCTCGGCTTCAAGACCGACGAAATCCGCCGTACGATATCCATGTCCGACATGGGGTCGCTCTAGAGCTGCCGTGGTTTGACGGCTTCGCGTGCGCAAATCATTGCTACGTGATCTGATCTAGACGGGCGCCCTGTATTTCCGTGTGATAGAATCCTGACGCCATGAGGGAACTGCTCAGAAGACTCGCGAGAACGCCACGGTTGACCACCGAGCTCCTGATCGCATCCGTGTTCGCCAATGTCCTGGCTTTGGCGAGTCCGCTGTTCGTCATGCAGGTTCTCAATCGGTATGTCGCCCACGGCGTCGATTCGACCTTGTTTACGCTGGTCACCGGCGTGTTGATTGCGATCGCTCTGGAATTCGCGTTTCGGCAGGTGCGCATGCGTCTGGCGCGGTCAGTCAGTGTTGTGCCCGATGAAATCGCGGCGCTGACCGGATTCGGCACAATCACCAGGGCCAAAACGTCGGCCCTCGAACAAATTCCGCCCGAAACGCGACGCGAAATCGTCAGCGGCGTAAACAACGTCGAGCAGGCCTACAACGCGACGAATATCACGTCGATCCTCGATGTGCCGTTCGCTCTGGTTTTTGTTGTCGTGCTCTGGCTGTTGGAGCCGATCATCGCTCTGATCGTTCTCGCCTTTATCGTGCTGGTGTTTTTGTCAGGTGTTTTGAGCGGCCGCTCGATGCGCGAGAAGACCCAGAAAGTTCAGGAGCTGAGCGGAGTCGGCAGCGGCCTTCTGAGTACGGCGACGCGTGAAGGGGACACCATCCGCTCATTCAACGCCGGAGAGTTCGTGCGCAATGCCTGGCGCAAGCATACCCATACGATACAGCGTCTGCGGCGCGACCTGACCGACCGGCAAGGGCTTATGCAGACGATTTCGCAGAGCGCCAACGGATTGATGAGCGTTGCCGTGATCGGTGTTGGCGCCACACTCGTGGTCAGGGGCAACCTCGATGTCGGCGCCATGATCGGGGCAAACATTCTGGCCTCGCGGGCCTTGCAACCGATCAGCAAGTTCTCGCAGTTGGGCGGTACATTCGCCAAGGCGCGCGAAGCATTGGCATTGTTCGATAAGTTGACGACGGTGCCGCTTGAAAAGGAACGGGGTTCCGCTTTGACCAACTATCAGGGCGGTATCGAGTTTCGTGATCTCGCCTTTGTCTATAGCGGTGCCACGACACCGCTTTTCGAGGCGCTCGATCTCAAGGTCGAACCGGGCACGGTCCTTGTTGTTACGGGCGCAAACGGGACGGGAAAGACTACATTCGCTCGCCTGTTGCTCGGTTTATTGGAGCCATCGCGCGGCCAGATTCTTGTCGACGGTCTCGATCTCCATCAGGTGGCCCCCGAATGGTGGCGCAAGCAAGTCGTCTACCTGCCGCAGGAGCCGGGACTTCTCAATGCGACCATTGAGGAGAATATCCGCATTAACAATCCGGACCTGTCCGGCGACGATTTCAACCGTATCATCGATACGGTCGGTCTTCGCCGTTTCCTCGACGAGAGTCCGGACGGGATCGAGACGATGGTCGTCGACAACGGATGGCGAATGTCTGAGGGCATTCGCCGGCGAATTGCGCTCGCCCGGGCACTCGCCAGCGATGGCATGCTCGTCGTGGTCGACGAGCCGACGGAAAGTCTGGATGCCGACGGTATCGCCGCGGTTCACGGCATTCTCGGGTCGATGGCCTCGCGCGGGCGAACCATTATCATCATGTCGCACGAGCGTGAGATCGTGAAGGGTAAGCATGTATTGCTCGATCTCAACACCAAACCAATTCCGACAATCGCAGAAGCCGGCGCGCAACAGGTCAGCACGGATGCCGTGCCGGATACCAAACAGAAGCCGAAGCGCCAGCGTGCGGCAGGGGCGGGCGAATGAACGATCAACCGCGCCAGGCGCCCGCCGAGAATGTGCAGAATCAGGCTGATATGCCGACGGATGGTGCCGTTCCGCCACGCAGTTTGCTCGCCGTGATTACCGCCTTCGCGGGACAGACTTGGCGCGGTGCAACCAGTATTTTTCGTCAGGGACAGGAGCCGGAACCGGATGCGCCTCCCGGCGAGCAGGAGAGTATTCAAAACCATGCCGTACTGGGTCTCTGCAGTCTGCTTGTTGTCGCCTTCATCGTATGGGCGTCGTTCAGCGAGCTCGACATCGTCAGCATGACGACGGGCGAAGTCGCGCCGTCATCTCAGGTGAAGACAGTACAGCATCTGGAAGGCGGGATTGTCCGCGATATTTTAGTGCGGGAAGGCGAATCCGTGGTCGCCGGGCAGCCTCTCGTCAGCCTCGAACCGACGGCGACGGGTGCCGATGTCGGCGAACTGCAGGTTAGATTGACCGGTCTCAGCGGTGATATCGCGCGGCTTGAGGCGCTGATCGCGGGAAGCGACTTTCCCGAGTTCGGCGACGAGCTGTTGGCCGAGCATCCCGACATTGTCGACCAGACGCTGCAGCGTTTCGAATCGCAACGACTTCGCCACCAGAGCGAGATCGCCAGCCAGCAGGAAACCATTCGCCAGCGCGAGCAGGAGATTCGTGAAATTCGCACGCGAATCACCAGCAACCGCAACAGCCTCAAGCTTGTCGAAGAACAAATTTCGATTAGTGAGGAGTTACTCAAGGAGGATCTGACGAACCGGTTTTTGCATCTCAACCTACTAAAAGAGGCGAGTAGCCTGCGAGGCGACGTAGCGACGGACAAGGAAGCGCTTGCGGGTGCCGAAGCGGCGGTCAAGGAAGCGACATCGCGGCTTGCCGCCATCAAGGCGACCTTCATGGACGAAAACCAGCAGGCCCTAGACGAAGCTCGACGTACCTTCGATGAGCTCGACCAGCGGATGAGCAAGTTCGAAGACAGCCTCGACCGCACGGTGGTTCGATCACCCGTCGACGGTGTGGTCAAGACACTCTATGTGGTGACTATCGGTGGTGTGCTTCGGCCGGGCGACGAAGTCGCCGACATCGTTCCGGGTGACGACCGGCTGATTATCGAGGCGCAATTGAAGACGCAGGACATCGGATACGTTCAGGTCGGCCAATCGGCGCTGATCAAGCTCGCGTCGGCCGACGCCATGCGCTTCGACGCGCTCGAAGGCGAGGTTGTCGGTGTCAGCCCGGACACACTGACGACCCAGGACGGCGTGCCCTATTACAAGGTCCGCATCGAGACCGAAAAAGACCATTTTTCAGGCGGCGATCTCCGCTACAGCCTGTTTCCGGGTATGCAGGTCATGGCCAGTATCCAGACAGGGACACGAACGGTCATGCAGTATCTGCTGGACCCGCTCCGTGGCAACGCGAGCAGCGCATTACAAGAGCGTTGAGCCGACGGGGCGGTGGTTCGCGATTTACGATTTCTTGGCTTTTGACTTCGAAGCCTTGGGCGCGGGGTCTTCTGTCTCGTCACCGGTATTTTCAGCGGCTTCGCGGACACGGCGGCTAATCTCGTTGACTGCGTCGGAGATGCCCTGAAGGATCCGCGGCAATTGATTCGCGGGGATCAATAGCTTGACCTGCGGTTGTGCCGCGTCTTCGGTTTCCTGCTGGGCAAGTGTGATACGGAAGACGCCGTTCGCATGCGACACGTTTGAAACCATATCGACGAAATGCTCGTCCAATCGTTGCTCGGTCATGGGAGTCTCCCCTCTGTCGGTATCGATCCTGCTGGGCGATTGTCCGATTTCCGCGCCGGCCGGTCAACGTTCCACTCCGGCTCAGGCACAGGCTAAAGACCGCGGTTTTCCGGCTCTCGGGATCGTTACCGCTGATGCAGGCGGTTTCATGAAAAATCAGTGAGTAACCCTCGCAATTCCGGCATGTGCGCTGGCATTAGAGAGGCTGATCACGTATAAGTTTGTGATGATTCGCTCGCGCATCCGGGCGGGGCTTCTCGGGAAAACGCCCGACCGAGGGTTGTAAACCAAATGTCTTGTCGGCCAACGTCGATTTTTCGCCGTATTCGTCTGAGCAGTCGAGTCGCCGCTGCCGCCGTCGTGATGGCGGCCATGTTGTGCATGGCGTCAGGTTCGGCCTCGGCGACTTCGATGACGGAAGAAATCGCTGCGCTGATCGATACCCACAGCCGGATCAAGGCTGCGGAGGCGGATCTTCGGAACGCCGAGGAATCGGCGGCGGCGGCCGTCGGTGGATGGCAGCCTAATCTCTCGGTGACCTCGGGTTACGGTTACGAGAATCAGCAAAAGGGCAACAGTACGGCGGATACCAGTCTTCCGACCCGCGATCTGAGCGTATCGATCGAACAGTTATTGTGGGATTTCGGATCGACGGACGCCAGTATCGAGCGCGCGCGCCTTGCCTACATGCAGGCCCGTTTCAATCTGACGGCGACGCGTCAATCGCTGGTCCTTGAAGGCGTTACGGCTTACCTGGACGTCATACGCCAACATAAACTGGTTCAGTTCGCCCGGGCTTCGGTCGAGAACATCAAGCGCCAGGCCGAGCTGGAGGACTCGCGCGTGTCGCGCGGTTCCGGTTTTTCGACCGATGTGTTGCAGGCCAAGACCCAGCTTGCCGGTGCAGAGTCTCGGCTGACGCAAGCGCAGGGCGCCCTGAAGATTGCATTTAACCGCTATCGCGCGGTGTTCGGCCACGACCCGGGTCTTATCGACGACATGTCGGTCCCCGCAACGCCCTTCGTTATGCTTCCTGCCGGCATCGATGATGCCGTGCAAATTGCATTCGAGGAAAATCCCGGTCTCGAAGCCGCGGCGACCGATATCCAGATCGCTCGCTCCGATGTGGAACAGACCCGGGCCGACGAGTTCTTCCCGCGTATCGATGCGTCCGCGACAAAAACACTGGAGAAGGATGCGGACGGGACGGTAGGCGAGAACAACGAGACCTTGTTCCTTGTCGAACTGACCTATGATTTCGGCCTCGGATTTACCGCCAACAATACGCTGGAAGCGGCCAAGCAGGCTCGTATCGCGAGCGATAACCGATATATCGACGCTCGCGATCTGGTCGAGGAGCAGGTTCGCAATGCCTGGGACAATCTGGAAACGGCGAGAGTCAACGCCGGGCATCTCAACAATCAGGCGGATATCGCGGCGGAGTTCCTGGAGCTTGCCCGCAAGGAGCGATCACTCGGCAATCGTTCGTTGATCGACGTGTTGACGGGTGAAACCGCGTTGATCAATGCCAACAGCGATGCAACGTCAGCAGAGACCGATGTTGCAATTGCCGTTTACTCACTGCTCACGGCTATGGGGCGCCTCGAGCATTTCTAAAACCGCACATTTTTTCTGTAGCGTCGCCGGCGTTATCATGCGCCGGATAGCTTGCGTAAATCGGCAAGGCTTGAAACCTGAATGCGCCGGCCGTCGAGCTTTGCAATCACGCCTTCGTTTCGAAGGCGCGTAAACTGTCGGCTGACGGTTTCGATTGTGAGTCCGAGAAAGTCCGCGATGTCGGCGCGTGTCAGGGGAATGACGATCTCGACCGGCGACTCGTCTTCCAGTGGCGTGTAGGGATCCGTGTGAATGGCTATAGCAAGAAGAAAGCTTACGAGCTTTTCCTCGGCGTCGCGCCGACCGAGGGTCAGCATCCACTCCCGCGCCTCATCGAGCTCCTTCAACGCTTGCCGGTAGAGCATGTTCTCGAGCCCCGGCGACGTCTCGATCATCGTCGTCAGCGTTCCACGGGGAAACGTACAGATCGTAACTTCCGTCGCTGCCTCTGCCGTTACTGCACTGGTTTCCGCGAACGGCCGCCCGATGAAATCCGGTGCGAACTGCAACCCGACGAGTTGCTGACGTCCATCGGGAAGTAACTTCGAGAGCTTTACAACGCCTTTAAGGATGTTGGCATAACGCGCCGGTTTTTCTTCCATGCCAAACAATTCGGTGCCGGCCGGCACGGTCTTGATCGCCGTTGTGTCGGCAAGCGTGACCAGTTGCTTGTCCGTCAGGCCGCCACAGACTCCGCGATGCCGCGCCTCGCAAGCTTGGCAGATGCGCGGCACACCGGTTGTGTGGATGTCTTGTCTTGTGTCGTCCATGTGTCCTGTCGCCGGAAGTCGAAAATCCTCCGGGCGATTGACCTAAATCAAATCCTACCAGCCCCCTCTATGCCATGTTGCATTGCAACATCCCAGCTTTCTTTGCGTTTGGGATGACGGTTAGACCGTGTGACAACCAAGGGGTATCAGCGCAATGACGGTCCTACTCTTTATTTTGCTTGGCTTGGGTAGTGTCGTGGGATTGTTCGTTGCGTCCCAATCGGCTGACCCGGGAATGGCCGCGCACGGCATCATGTTCGTGGTTTTCTGCATTGCATTCGTGTTCTGGCTCATTGCCCGGGATGGCAACCAGGGCCGGCCCGCTAACCCCAAAGCGTCTATCGATTACAACGACGACATCGTGCGCTGGGGCATGAATCTCTCGATATTTTGGGGTCTGGCGGGCTTTCTGGTCGGCCTGGTCATTGCGTTGCAGCTGGCGTTTCCGGTGCTGAACTTCGATTTGCCGTGGACCAACTTCGGTCGTCTGCGCCCGCTTCATACATCTGCCGTGATCTTCGCCTTTGGCGGCAATGTGCTCATCATGACATCGTTCTATTGCGTCCAGCGGACTTGCCGCGCCCGGCTCGCCGGTGGCTGGGCGCCCTGGTTCGTGCTGTGGGGCTACAACATGTTCATTGTGCTGGCGGCGACGGGATATCTGCTCGGCATCACGCAGTCCAGGGAATACGCGGAACCCGAATGGTACGTCGATATCTGGTTGACCATTGTTTGGGTTGTTTACTTGCTGGTGTTTCTTGGGACGCTTTGGCGTCGCAAGGAACCGCATATCTATGTCGCGAACTGGTTTTATCTCGCGTTCATCGTCACCATTGCCATGCTGCACATCATCAACAACATGGCGGTGCCGGTTTCACCGTACAGTCCGAAGAGCTATGCGCTGTTTGCCGGCGTTCAGGATGCACTGACCCAATGGTGGTACGCGCACAACGCAGTGGGCTTCTTTCTGACCGCCGGTTTTCTGGGCATCATGTACTACTTCATGCCAAAACAGGCCGAGCGGCCGGTCTACTCATACCGGCTGTCGATCGTCCATTTCTGGAGTTTGATTTTTCTCTATATCTGGGCCGGGCCGCACCACCTCCACTACACGGCGCTGCCGGATTGGGCGCAGACCCTGGGCATGACATTTTCCGTGATGCTGTGGATGCCGAGTTGGGGCGGCATGATCAACGGCCTGATGACGCTCTCGGGTGCCTGGGACAAGCTTCGAACGGACCCGGTTCTCCGCATGATGACCATTTCGGTCGCGTTCTACGGTATGAGCACATTCGAAGGACCGTTAATGTCGATCAAGGCGGTCAACAGTCTTAGCCACTATACCGACTGGACAATCGGACACGTGCATTCCGGTGCACTTGGCTGGGTCGGCATGGTCAGCTTCGGTGCGATCTATTTTCTGGCGCCGCGCATGTTCAATCGGCAACAGCTCTATTCGTTGAAGCTGGTTTCGCTGCATTTCTGGTTGGCGACCGGCGGCATCGTTCTCTACGCGGCGGCGATGTGGGTGTCGGGAATTCTACAGGGCCTGATGTGGCGGGCATACGATAGTCTCGGTTTTCTCGAGTATTCGTTCGCCGAAACCGTCGAAGCAATGCATCCATTCTATGTCATTCGTGCTATCGGCGGCGGCCTCTTCGTCCTCGGCGCAATGGTCATGGCCTACAACGTCTATCGCACCGCGCGGGGCGACATCCGGACAGAAGTGTCCTATGGCGCACCGCAGACGGTCAGCGCGTAGAGGATCGACAGACATGCTCGAAAAACACGCTATTCTGGAAAAAAACTCGATCCTTTTGGTGGTCGGAATCTTGATCACGGTTGCCATAGGCGGCCTGATCGAAATCGCGCCGCTCTTCTATCTCGAGAGTACGATCGAGAAGGTGAAGGGCATGCGGCCCTATACGCCGCTCGAACTGGCCGGCCGCAACATCTACATCCGTGAGGGTTGCTACAACTGCCACAGCCAGATGGTCAGACCGCTTCGCGACGAGGTCGAGCGTTATGGCCATTACAGCCTCGCCGCTGAAAGTATGTATGACCATCCGTTTCAGTGGGGCTCAAAGCGAACCGGCCCCGACCTCGCCCGTGTGGGAGAGAAGTACTCCGACGACTGGCATCGGGAACACATGATCGATCCGCGCGCGGTGGTGCCGGAGTCGGTGATGCCGGGTTACCCGTTCCTGATGACGGCTAAGGTCAGGGCGGACGACATCAAGGACCATCTGATCGCAAACAAGATGGTCGGGGTGCCTTATTCGGATGAGATGATCAAACAAGCAGCCATCGACTTGCGAGCGCAGGCAGATCCGGAAGCCGATGGCGCTGATGATGTGGTCGAGCGTTATCCGGGAGCCGCCGTTCGTGATTTCGATGGGCAGCCTGGAGCGCCGAGCGAAATGGACGCGATGATCGCTTATCTCCAGGTGCTTGGCACCATGGTCGATTTTTCGGTCTACGACGCCGAAGCCAACGAGCGGTGAGGAGATTCCCATGACGTTCGAAACCGTTTCCGTATTTGCCCAGACGTGGGGCCTGGTGTTCCTCGTCGTCATGTTCGTCGTAGCCCTTGCCTACGCGTTACGCCCGGGTGCCAAAAAAACCTTCCAGGATGCGGCACAGATTCCGCTCAGGGAGGATTGACAGATGGCCGACCAATCGAACGCGCAAAAGGACATCGACACCTATTCCGGCGTCGAGACGACCGGTCACGAGTGGGATGGGATCAAGGAACTCAACAATCCCTTGCCGAACTGGTGGCGTTTGATTTTCTACGCAACGGTCATCTGGTCGGTTGGCTACTGGATCGTTTACCCGGCCTGGCCGACGGTTAGCGGTTACACCAAGGGCGTACTCGGTTACAGCTCTCGCGCCGAGGTCGCGGCAACGATTTCAGAAGCCGAGGCTGCCAAGGCGGGCTATCTGTCGCGGATCAAGTCGGCATCGCTTGAAGAGATCCGGACGGATGAAGATCTTCTGAATTTCGCCCTTGCCGGTGGCCGGTCGGCGTTCAATGTCAATTGTTCGCAGTGTCACGGATCCGGCGCGCAAGGATTTACTGGTTATCCCAATCTGAATGACGATGAATGGATATGGGGCGGCGATTTGGAATCGATTGCCTACACAATCACCCACGGCATCCGAAACGACGTCGATGCGGATGCACACTATTCTGAAATGCCGGCATTCGGGCGTGACGGGATCCTCGGTCGCGATGAGATCGCCGACGTGACCCAGCATGTGCTGGCGCTCTCCGGTCAGGAAGCGGATCCGGCCGCAGCGGCTCGCGGCGCCGAAATCTATGCAGAGCAATGCGCATTTTGTCACGGCGAAGACGGCGGTGGCGATGCAACACTTGGTGCGCCGGCGTTAAACAACGCGATCTGGCTCTACGGCGGCGACGCCGAGACAATTGCCGCGACCATTGCAAATAGCCGGGCCGGCGTGATGCCGGCGTGGGGTCGAATTCTCGATGAGGCAACGGTCAAGCAACTAACAGTCTATGTCCATTCGCTGGGTGGCGGTCAGTAGGAAAAGGATAAACCGGTGGATCAGCCCTCTCTGCCGAACGAACCGCCGATCCAGGTTGCAGGCAATGTCGCCAGCCATCCGAGAGGGGGTAGGTCGTCGGTTGATGTCGAAACCCATGACGTCAAAGCAGTAAATGCGAAAGACTATCGCGAACTCTATAAGAAGCGAGAAAAGATCCACCCGAAACGCGTCAAGGGCCGGTTCCGTGCGTTCAAGTGGTGGATCATGCTGGTCACACTCGGCATTTACTACATTACACCCTGGCTTCGCTGGGATCGTGGGCCCGGTACACCGGATCAGGCGGTACTCGTAGATTTTCCGGGCCGGCGCTTCTACTTCTTCTTTATCGAGATCTGGCCGCAGGAGATTTACTACGTTGCCGGATTGCTCATCATGGCCGGCGTTGGCTTGTTTCTGGTGACCAGTCTCGTCGGGCGGGCGTGGTGCGGCTATACGTGCCCGCAGACCGTCTGGACAGACCTGTTTCTCGTGGTCGAGCGGTTCATTGAAGGCGACAGATCGGCGCGGATTCGCCTCGATAAAGCGCCGATGTCGGCATCCAAGGCTGCCAAGCGCGTTTCGAAATACATATCCTGGTTGGTGATCTCGCTGCTGACAGGCGGTGCCTGGGTTTTCTACTTCGCCGATGCGCCACCGCTGGCGCTGGATATCCTGACGCTCGAGGCGCGTCCGGTCGCCTATGCGACCATCGGCGTGCTGACGTTCACTACATTCACCCTGGGCGGCTTCATGCGCGAGCAGGTGTGCACATACATGTGTCCGTGGCCGCGTATTCAGGGCGCGATGATGGACGAGGAATCGCTCACTGTGACGTATCGCGAAGAGCGCGGAGAGCCCCGTGGCGCGTATCGCAAGGGCGAGAGTTTCGAGAACCGGGGCGACTGCATCGATTGCAAGGCCTGCGTCGTGTCGTGCCCCATGGGGATCGACATCCGCGATGGCCAGCAGTTGGAGTGCATCACCTGTTCGCTTTGCATCGATGCCTGCGACGACGTGATGACGCGCATCGGTCGTCCGCGCGGTCTCATCGACTACGACTCGCTTGCCAACGCCGAACGGCGCTCCAAGGGGGAGAATGCCAATGTTCGGTTCTTCCGGCCTCGAACCGTGGTGTATCTGGCAATTTGGACCCTGATCGGTCTGATTATGCTCTATGCGTTGCTGACCCGGTCCGATATCGACATCAACGTGCTGCATGATCGAAACCCACTGTTCACGGTATTGTCGGATGGTCGAATTCAGAATGGCTATGCCTTCAAGATTCTCAACAAGGCTCGGGAAGAACGTGTTTTTAGCATCTCTGCCGAAGGTCTCGATGGCATTCGGCTCAATCTGATCGGTTCGGATTTTGGCGATCTCGCGGGTCATCCGGTTGTCAGTGCCCATCCGGACTCGCTTCAGAGCTATCGCCTGCTTGTTAGCGTCCCATCGGATGCTCTCGAGGACAGTGCCCACGACATCGTCTTTACTCTCACAGACGCGGCGACCGGCCAAAAAGCCAATTATGAGAGCATCTTCAGGGGGCCGGAGAAATGAGCGCGATTGGCACAAAAAAAGGTGGTTTCGTCATAACCGGCCGGAAGATGTTGGCCGCCATGATCGGTTTCTTCGGCGTTATCATCGCCGTTAACAGCGTGTTTCTGTACTTCGCCATCGATAGCTGGCCGGGGCTGACGACCGACCGGGCCTACGTGGAAGGTCTCGAGTACAACCGGGTCCTCGAAGCGGCTGCCGAGCAAACCAGCCGCGGCTGGACAACCGATCTTCGTTACGATGCGGAAGACTCCTATTTAAGAGTCGCATTTCGAGGACCTCAGGGCGGACCGTTGCACGGGTTAGAACCGTTGGCCCGGGTCGACCGGCCCCTGGGCGATACGGAACCGGTGATCGCGCGGCTCCATGAAGTTGCGCCAGGACGCTACGAAGCCGCGTTGCCTGTGCTGGTCGCCGGCCGCTGGTCGGTATCCGTGGCCGTCGATGAGCGATATCGGATGGTCTACGAGCTATGGGTAACGCCATGAACTCGACGTCCGACGCATTCGCGATCCAGAAACCTGCGGCGCTCACCGCAGTTTCCGAACCCGTGCCATTCGTGGTGTCACTGGGCAAACGCAGCAAACGACTTAATCTGATGGTCGATAACGTCCGCTGTGCTGGGTGCATACGGAAGATCGAAGATGCATTGACGGCCATAGACGGTGTCGAACGGGCGCGCGTCAACCTGAGTACCCGGCGGCTCGTCGTCGACTGGTGCGACGACATCGTTGATCCTCGCAAGCTGGTCGATACCGTCAACGATCTTGGTTTTCCCGCAGCGCCGTTCGACCCGCAAACATTCGGCGAAAAGGATAAACGGGAAGAGCGGCGATTGCTGACAGCTTTAGCCGTTGCCGGGTTCGCCGCTGCGAACGTCATGCTGCTCTCGGTTTCGGTATGGGCAGGGCACGGCGGGGGCATGGGATGGGCGACCCGTGACATGTTCCATTGGATTTCCGCGGTAATTGCATTGCCCGCCGTTGCCTATGCAGGCCGTCCGTTCTTTGACTCGGCGTTGGCCGCGCTGCGGGCACGTCGGCTCAATATGGATGTGCCGATATCGCTCGCCGTGATCCTTGCTACGGTCATGAGTGTCCATCAAGTCGCCGTTAGCGGCATGCACGCATACTTCGATGCCGCACTCGGTCTGTTGTTTTTTCTTTTGATCGGGCGCTATCTCGATCAACGGGCACGAAGCAAGGCGCGCTCTGCCGCGCAGCACCTCGTTCGTTTGACATCAACCAGTGCGACCGTCAAACGCGCGAACGGCAAGACCGATCGTGTTCCGGTCGACCGCCTTCGCGACGGCATGGTGTTGCTTGTCGCAGCCGGTGAAGCGCTTGCTGCGGACGGGACTGTTGTCGCGGGCGCGACCTGCCTCGACTGCAGCCTTATGACGGGCGAGAGCATGCCGCAGGATGTTGCGATCGGCGATACCGTACACGCCGGCACTGTCAATCTCGGTCAGCCGATCGAAGTCGAGATCACTGCGGTTGGTGACGAGACAACCCTTGCTGAGATCGTCCGTCTCATGGAATCGGCAGAGCAAGGGCGGGCGAAATATGTCCGGATCGCCGACCGGGTTGCACGCATTTATGCGCCTGCGGTTCATATCCTCTCAGCGGCAACGTTTGCCGGCTGGTTCATTGTCGGCGTCGGGTGGGAAACGTCACTGATAACGGCCATTGCAGTTTTGATCATTACTTGTCCGTGTGCGCTCGGGCTCGCCGTGCCGACCGTCCAGGTTGTCGCCACGGGCTTGCTGATGCGCCACGGCGTGCTGGTTAAATCCGCCGACGGGCTCGAACGCCTGTCCGAAATCGACACGGTCGTGTTCGACAAGACCGGAACCCTGACGCTGGGTCAGCCCGAGCTTGTCAATCGGAGAGATATCGATGACGGCGATCTTTCGATTGCGTCTGCGCTTGCGGGAAAATCTATGCATCCGTTGTGTCGCGCATTGGCGGACGCCGGTGCGCCACTGACCCGTCCTGTCGTCAATGACGTAAGTGAGACTTCGGGCAAGGGGATTGAGGGAAATGTTGACGGAGAGCCGGTCAACCTGGGTAGTGCTGCCTGGCTGGGGGTGGATCGGTGCCGATATGAGCAAAATATCAACGGTGAACCGGGTAGCGAGATCTGGATGGTGCGGGATAGCCATACGCCCGTGGTGTTCCGGTTTCGAGACAAGCTTCGACCGGATGCTGCAGCGACCGTATCGGCATTACGCGACATGGGCGTTGCGGTGCGCATACTATCCGGCGATCGTCCAGCCATTGTCCGCTCCATGGCCGTCGAGTTGGGCATTCCGGATGAGGAAGCCGAGGCGAACTGCCTGCCAAAGACTAAGGTTGAAAGAATTCAGACGTGGACGGCCAACGGGCAGCGCATTCTGATGGTTGGTGATGGTCTTAATGATGCGCCGGCCCTGGCTCAGGGACATGCATCGATGTCGCCATCGGCGGCTTCTGATGTCAGCCGCACTGCGGCGGATGTCGTGTTTCAGGGGCAGTCGTTGATGGCGGTTGCCAATACCATCCGACTCGCCCGCTCGGCACATGGCGCCGTGCGTCAGAACTTCGCGCTCGCATTCGGATATAATGCCATCGCCGTTCCGTTGGCGATGGCCGGGTTCGTCACACCGCTTTTTGCTGCAATCGCCATGTCGAGCAGCTCGCTCGTGGTGACAATGAACAGTCTTCGATTGAAGTTGAAACGGTGGCAGGTGGCTCAATGAACGTGCTTATTATACTTATCCCGGTCGCATTGTTTCTGGGGCTTATCGGCCTGGCAGCGTTTATCTGGTCGCTAAGGTCCGGCCAGTTTGACGATCTCGACGGTGCCGCCGTACGTATTCTGGAGCGTGACGAATAGGCCAGTTTACTGCCCGCAATGCGTTCGTAACCGGTCAGAGTCTTCGATCTCGACCGTACGCCCATCGCTTTTGACGCCAATTTTGGCAAGCCGTGAGAAGCACCGCGACAGACTTTCGGGCGTCATGCCGAGCCGGGCCGCAATCAGCGATTTCTCATACGGCAGACGAATGATTCCTGGCGACACCCGGTCGCCACACATGGCGAGCAGAAAAAGACCGAGCCGTTGCTCTGCGTTTCGGGTCTTGAGATGTTCAAGTTCGCCCACGAGATCATGCAGATGCCAGGCCATGGATCCCAGCATGCTGAAGGCCAATGCAGGATCCTCCGCAATATGGCGTTTTAGGGAGGCGTAGCTGATGGCGCATAGCCTGGCTGTCTCAACAGCCTCGGCGTTTGCCGGATACGTTCCGGCAAGAAACCCGGCGGCCTCAGCGAATGTCTCGCCGGGCCCAAACACGCCGATAACCGCATGCTCGCCTTGCGGCGTGTCCCGATAAATCTTCATCCAGCCGTCCAACACGGCAAAGATGTGGCTGGCGTCATCGCCCTGACGGAACAACGTCTGTCCCTTGCCGATCACCCTGACCGATCCCGGGCCGACGACCGATTTGAGAATGGCACGGTCGACATGAGCGAACAGCCGCGTTCGCCCAATAAGAGCCAGATCGTCACCAGTGACCATCGCCATGAAAACCTCGTATCACCCATTCGCTCAGGAACGTACAGGACACACCAATACTGCCACAATCCACGCGCGCCGCTTGACCTATGTCAAGGCAGGTAGGGGTGTGAGCCAGTACGCTTGCCGTCTTACTGCGACGCTGCCGCTACGTCGGTAAGGATCGGAGGTTCAATGAGCGTCAACCCGGCCACGTCCGCAACACCTGATAGAAAACGGGAAGTTGTCGTCTTTCTTGCAACCTGTTTCGTGATCATTCCGGGCTTGGCGGTCGCATTCACCGGAGCGTATGGCCTTTTTATCTGGGTTTCGCAGATGATTTTCGGCCCGCCCGGACCTCCGGCGTGAGGGAGGCTATCGCATGACGGTGAAAGAATCGCACATCTCCAGCCTCGTCGTGCACGTCCGGCCCGATCGAATGGAGTCCGTGCGTAAAGCCATACTCGACGCGGGCGCGGAGATTCCAGTCGAAGATCCGGTCGGGAAGATCGTTGCCGTCCTCGAGTCCGAGCACGAAACGGCAGTTTCACGATTCGCCGATGCCATTACCGGGCATGAGGGCGTGATTGCCGCCAATCTGGTCTTTCATTCGATCGACGATGCCGATGCCGACGATGCTGCATCGGCCGTAACAGGAGGTTTTCTATGAAATTGCGATCCATGACCCGCCGCCAGGTCCTGAAGTCGCAGGCGACGATTGCCGCGGCGGCGGCGGCGGGCATCGCATGGCCGGCCGAGGCGCAGAATTTGGTCACGGCGCACGACAAGACCGGCCTGAAATGGTCGAAGGCGCCCTGCCGTTTTTGCGGAACCGGTTGTTCGGTCATGGTCGCGACAAAGAGCGACCGCGTGGTCGCGACTCACGGCGATGCGAAAGCCGAGGTCAATCGGGGCCTGAACTGCGTCAAAGGTTACTTCCTGTCCAAGATCATGTATGGCTCCGACCGTCTGACGCAGCCGCTTCTCAGGATGCGGAACGGCCGTTTCGACAAGGACGGCGAGTTTGCGCCGGTCAGCTGGGATGTGGCGTTCGATGTCATGGCCGAGAAATTCAAGAAGGCGTTGAAGGAAAAAGGCCCGACCGCGGTTGGTATGTTCGGCTCGGGCCAATGGACGGTGTGGGAAGGTTATGCCGCATCGAAGCTCTACAAGGCTGGGTTCCGTTCGAACAACATCGACCCCAATGCGCGGCATTGCATGGCGTCAGCGGTCGGCGGGTTCATGCGCACGTTCGGCATGGACGAACCGATGGGATGTTACGACGACTTCGAGCACGCCGACGCATTCGTGCTCTGGGGCGCCAACATGGCGGAGATGCATCCGATTCTCTGGACCCGTCTAACGGACCGGCGCCTCAGCTTTCCGCATGTCGAGGTCTGCGTCATGTCGACGTTCGAGAATCGGTGTTTCGAACTCGCCGACATTCCCATCGTGTTCGAGCCACACACGGATCTCGCGATCCTCAACTACATTGCCAACTACATTATCCAGAACGGCGGTGTTAATTACGACTTCGTAAAACGCCACACCAACTTCAGGCGCGGTAACCCGGATATCGGATACGGCCTCAGACCGGAACACCCACTGGAACAGGCAGCGGCCAACAACGACAAGGTCGGCGGCTCGGAGCCCATGACCTTCGACGAGTACGCGGACTTTGTCTCCGAATACACCCTGGAGAAGGCGCACGAGATGTCCGGCGTGCCGAAAGAGACGTTGTTGCGTCTGGCAAAGATCTACGCCGATCCGCAGAAGAAGGTCATGTCGCTTTGGACGATGGGCGTGAACCAGCATACCCGCGGTGTCTGGGTCAACAACATGATCTACAACATCCATTTACTGACCGGAAAGATCGCCGAGCCGGGCAACAGTCCGTTCTCGCTGACCGGGCAACCGTCGGCCTGCGGTACGGCAAGAGAGGTTGGCACATTCGCCCACCGGTTGCCCGCCGACATGGTGGTGAAAAACCCCGAGCACCGGGCGTATGCGGAGAAGGTCTGGAAACTGCCGGAAGATACGATTCCGGCGAAACCCGGCTATCACGCCGTGCTGCAAAACCGGATGCTCCGCGATGGCAAGCTCAATGCCTATTGGGTGCAGGTCAACAACAACATGCAGGCCGCGCCGAACATGATGGAAGAAGGTCTGCCGGGTTACCGTAACCCTGACAACTTCATTGTCGTTTCGGATGCCTACCCGACGGTTACGGCACAGGCGGCGGATCTGATCCTGCCGACTGCGATGTGGGTCGAGAAGGAAGGTGCTTATGGAAACGCGGAACGCCGCACCCAGTTCTGGCACGAACTCGTGCCGGCCCCCGGTGAATCGAAGTCCGATCTCTGGCAGGTCATGGAATTCTCCAAGCGGTTCACCGTTGAGGATGTTTGGCCGCAGGAACTGATCGACAAGAAACCGGAATACAGGGGCAAGACGCTCTTCGACGTACTGTTCCGTAACGGTCAGGTCGATCGCTATCCGCTCTCCGAGACATCGCCCGATTACGGCAATCACGAATCGCAGGACTTCGGCTTTTATGTTCAGAAAGGCCTGTTTGAGGAGTATGCCACATTCGGTCGCGGCAAGGCCCACGATCTCGCCTCGTTCGATACCTATCACGAGGTACGGGGCCTGCGGTGGCCCGTGGTGAATGGCCAGGAGACAAAGTGGCGCTATCGCGAGGGTTACGACCCCTATGTCGAGAGCGGAAAGAGCGTTCAGTTCTACGGCAAACCCGACGGACGCGCGATTATTTTTGCTTTGCCATACGAGCCGCCTGCCGAAAGCCCCGACGATGAGTACCCGTTCTGGCTCACGACCGGTCGCGTGCTTGAGCATTGGCATTCCGGCTCGATGACCCAGCGCGTGCCGGAACTCTACAGTGCGGTGCCTGACGCGCTCTGTTACATGCATCCGGATGACGCCAACGCGCTCGAGCTGCGGCGTGGCACCGAGATTCGCGTGATATCCCGGCGCGGGCATATTCGTACGCGTGTTGAAACCCGTGGGCGAAACAAACCACCCCGTGGCCTTGTGTTCGTCCCCTGGTTCGATGCCAGTCAGCTGATCAACAAGGTCACGCTCGATGCGACCGACCCGATCTCGAAACAGACGGATTTCAAAAAATGCGCCGTCCGGATCGAACGGGCCTGAAGGGAGGCGATATGAAAATCGGCAAGAAAAAATTCTTGACCTCTTTCGTCCTGATGTTCGTCCTGGTTGTTGCCGGTGCGGCGGTTGCGCAGCAAGAAATGACCGGACTTCGGGGCCCTGCGCCACTTGATGGCAACGCGGAAGCGGCGCGAATCCCGGCGACCGAGGAAACCGATCGACGCCGCGCTCGCGCCTATCCCGAACAACCGCCGACCATCCCGCACAAGATCGATGGCTATCAGCTCGATAAGAACGGCAACCAGTGTTTGTCTTGTCATGCGCGCAACCGAGTTACCGAAAGCGGCGCGCCGATGATTAGCGTCACGCATTTTATGGACCGCGATGGGCAGTTTCTGGCGACCGTCTCGGCCCGACGATACTTCTGCAATCAGTGCCACGTCGTGCAAACCGAGGCCAAGTTGCCGCTCGGCAATACGTTTGTCGATATCGACCGCCTGCTAACCGCCGAAACGGCACAGTGATCGGGATCGCGGGAGCCTGAGATGAGTCGACTAAAAGACTGCTTGGTCACATTCTGGCGAACCTTCCGCCGCCCGGCGGCGTTCCTCAGCCTCGGCACCCTGACAGTTGGGGGGTTCGTTGCCGGCGTTCTGTTCTGGGGCGGTTTCAATACGGCCCTGGAACTGACCAACACCGAGGCCTTCTGCATCAGCTGTCACGAAATGCGCGATAACGTGTATCAGGAACTTCGTTCGACGATTCACTTCACAAACCGTTCGGGCGTTCGCGCGACGTGCCCTGATTGTCACGTGCCGCATGAATGGACGGACAAGATCGCCCGCAAGATGCAGGCATCGAAAGAGGTCTGGGGGGCAATCTTCGGGACCATCAACACGCGAGAGAAATTTCTGAACAAGCGTCTCGAACTCGCCAAGCACGAATGGGCCCGCCTAAAGGCCAACGATTCCCTGGAATGCCGCAACTGCCACAGTGAAACGTATATGGATTTCTCTGTGCAGAGTCCGCGAGCGTCGGTTGCGCATTCGACCTATCTCGCAGGAGGCGAGAAGACCTGTATCGATTGCCACAAGGGAATTGCCCACGAACTTCCAAACATGGCAGGCGTGGAGGGTTGGAACTGACGTGCCGGGGACGACGACTCGAACAGGGGCGACGTGTGACGGTATTGCCGTTATTCGGGATGAGCACCGAAAACTGGCTTCCGTGCTCTCACTGCTGATGTCGCAGGTCTCTGCCTGTATCGACACCGGTCAGGAGCCCGATTTGAAACTGTTTTCTCTCGCGTTCGATTACGTCGACGGTTTTCTCAACACACAGCATCATCCCAAGGAAAATCTTTATCTGTTTACCGAGTTGAGGCGGCAACGGCCCGACACTGCCGGGGTCATTGAAAAACTGGAAGGCGAGCATCGTGACGGCGCTGTAGTCCTTGCCCGCGCCCGCGCTGCCATTTCGGATTTCCGGAAAACAGGCGACGCCGCGGCGCTTTATGCCGCGATCGGTCGATACTGTCAGTTCGAGTTCGATCACATGCGTCTGGAAGAGGATCACATTCTTCCCGCCGCGGAGGAAAGCCTGAGCCCGTCGGCAAGGTCGCTGATGAATCGCGCCTTTGTCGAAAACCATCTCGACCCCCTGTTTGGCAATGAGAGGCGAGCGCAGTTCGATCGGCTGTTTCACGCCATCAAGGCGCGTACGCAGAAGACAGCCCCGGCATCGACGGATCCGGTGCCTCGCGGAGCGAGCCGGGCCTAAGTATTTCTTACAGGAGAAGGGAAATGGCCAATCATCCCGTAATAGACGACCTTCGTAATGATCACCGCGCGATGAAAGCCATGTTTGGTGTGATTGACGAAGAGATGACGGCGTTCTCTTCCGGTGAGCACACGGATTTTGAGCGCCTTCTGGCCGCGGTTGAGTATTGTCACGCTTATCCCGGCGCGAAACATCATCCGAAGGAGGACATTGTTTTTCTTTATCTGAAAATCCGGGATGCCGATGCCGCGGTGAAGATCGGCGACCTGTCGGCAGAACATGAAATTCTCGCCGACTATACCCGGCGCTTCAAATCGGCGATTGAACGCATCCTCCACGGTGAAAACATCGTTCGCGATCAGTTGAAAAAACTGGCAGACGATTACACGGCGTTTCTGAACCGCCATATGCAAACCGAGGAAACCATCTTTTTCCCCGTTGCGCTCGCTACGCTCACCGAAGATGACTGGGCCGTCGTCGCCAACGATATCGGCAACCTTCGCGACGTATCGCTCGACCCTGCACTGGAGGCCCGCCTGCATAAAATCAGGGATATCGTCGTCGAGGCCAACTAATTGCGCACGCCCGAAAACGTCGATCTGCGTTAAGCCGTCCTAATCGACCGCATGCGGCGTGCCTTCTTCGACCTTGCCCTCGCGAACACGCCGACGCGTACCTTGCCGCTGATAATCATTGGTTTCGTCGGAGAGTTCGTTCGCGAGTTCCCGAAGCCGGAGATCCTCATAGTTGGGCGTGATGCGGCCTTCGTCGGCGAGGCCCTGCAGGCGCGGCCAGACAGCATATTTTTTTCGCATCTGATGCAACTGATAAAAGCTCATGTCGTCGGGCGTCTGTTCGTACTCGATGGTGATCGCGCCGTCGTTCGCGGCCGCTTCCATCAATTCCATGCCGGCCTGCGTGCGGACGATCACGGCGTTGGTGCCGGGGTCCGTCTCGCTCGTTTCACGGTCGGGGGACCCGCCCGGCCATGAGTCCGCCGCTGCGAGATCGGCCGATTCTCCGATTCCGTCCGGACAGATCTTGCAGCGGAAGGGGAGACTCCATTGCGATGCGTCCTCGCCCCAGAAATCGAGGTAGTGCATATCCGTTCTGCCTGTAGCCGTCTCGATGGTGGTCGGCCCCGGACAGCCCCGGCCCCGATACCGAAGCCCGGTTAGATCTTCCGGTTCGATCCCCGTAAGACGCCGGACCGTCTCGATCCGCGATGGCGTCGGCATGTAGCCGCCGCATACGGGCGTCAGCCAGTACCTGACCAACTTGTCGACTCGTGGGTCGTGACGGGCGTAATTCCGCAGTGCGCCGATGTCGCAGGGTTTGCCGACAAACGCGAACGGCTCGCCTCGGTCGAGAATCTCATCGATGTCGATCAATGTCGCCGTGGGCCCGTAACGCGACCCGGCGGCGGTCAGAACGTCCGCGTGACTGAAGCTCAGATGTCGCTCGCCGAATGCCGGCTCGCTCGCAGACGTCTTGGTGTGCAACACGAACGAAACGCGCTTCGAGGACAGCAGATAGCTTGCAAGCGCTGTGAGCACGCCGCCCGTTGCGCCTTCGAAACGGATTGCCGGGTCGCTTGCCCAGGTGCGGACGACACGCCGCCATGCCCCCCAGACATTGTCCATCCGGGTCGCCTCATCGATCTGTGACGCCGGCATCCCCTGGACGTGCGTGCCGGGGCAGACATCATAGATGCGGTCGACCATCGCGTCGTCGAGGTCACCCACGACAACGGGCCGCAGGTTTCCGTCCTGATTTTTGACTACCTTGATGCGATCCTGGCCCGCCACCGCCTGACAGAGCCCGCAGCCGATACACAGTCCTTGCTCGGAGATAGCATTCATCCGCGCCATCGGGTCCACCGGGTGATTCCCCATCAGGGTTCCTCCTCTGTCGTACCCAAAGACATGGTCTTCAGGGCCGACGTGTTTCACCGCGTCCAAAACCTACCGTCATCCTGATCGATAACGGAGATCGGGCAAGGCCAATTTGTGATGAGAGGAGATTATGGCGGAGAGGGAGGGATTCGAACCCTCGGTACCCGTAAGAGTACAACGGTTTTCGAGACGGAACCAAACCTCTACCGGACACTACCGGATTCTAACGAAACCCCGGAATTCGGCCAAAAATCCACTGCCCTGAGTGCTGGCCGTCTACCGCCATTTACCGGGTTTTACCGCTGGTCACTGCCCTGAAACTGCCTTGAGACACCTTCGTCAGACTACGCTATTGGTAGGAAAATAAAGGGTGTTAGTCTAGCCAATGCCTGAGCTGCCCTTGATAGCCAAATCCGTAAAACTCCCTCAAGCAAACATCTACGATTACATTCAGAAGATGCACGTCATCGTATTTGGTTTCGGAGAACCGTGGCTCAAAAGTACCTCTGTGAGCTAGGTGACCTCTCACAACCTGTAGATGATTAAGATGCAACTTAGCCTCAACCTCGCTTGCAGTTCGGCCAGTTATCTCCGCGAGCTTTTGGGCAAGCAAAAGTCTTTTGTCTCTTGAGTTGGTTTTGGTGCCCATTGGGTAGATGTCTAAGACTAACCAGAGGTCAAAAAATTGCTGTTCGATTGTGGGAGGCGGACTGGTTCGAGTTCTTATGTGTGAAATCAAGCGCGACAATGCTGCACAGTCTTCTGATTCATGTGTCTTCGCGAGAATCTTCGCCACTCGAGTCGGAGCATTTGCATGGTCAATTCTTATTGGACGGTATTCTGGGGCAACTCCAACAAATCCTTTCTTTTTGTCACTGGAAAGAAAATTCCGAAAGATGAGTTCCCCGAAAAGACTTTGGTTATAAATCAAAGACAGTATGTTGATAACCTCGTCTGCTCTGTCACTAGCGTATTTGGCCAGCAACGGATTCAGGTCATTCAGAAACACACTGATCAGGAAATGTGGAACTTCATCCCCTGTACGTAGAGTTCTGACAGGTGGATTGTAAGTTCTTGGGTTCACACCGAGTTGATGAATGTCGCGAGCGATCAATAGCTGATCCATCAACCGGAATTCTCGACCTTCATGAAACAACTCTATAGACCAATCTTCCACCTCGCGGTGAAATGGCCGGTTTTCGAACCCCACAGTTCTGTAGAGCACTGAATACACGAACTTGCTCAACGCCCTCTCCTTCGATCAGATAGTTCGCTCGCCATTCTCAATGTTACGTTGTCAGACTTCTAACGGGTACAACGGTCTTGGAAACCGTTGTATTCGAACACGTTCAATAATTGTCGAGTTTCGCTTCAAACCATTGCTAAGACACAATAATTTCAGTTTTCTCTGATTGCTGTTTGAGCACTGCCCTCATACTGTCCATCTAGGAATAGAGCGGTATCGCAAACAATGTGTTCACGAATTTGACGCGGCGTAAGTGATTGATTTTAATGAAAAATGGCGGAGAGGGAGGGATTCGAACCCTCGGTACCCGTAAGAGTACAACGGTTTTCGAGACCGCCCCGTTCGACCACTCCGGCACCTCTCCGCAATCGAGTTTCAGGAATGGCCTGAAAGGATGGCCAGTGGTCACGGCCGAACGCTTTCTATCTCAGGGCGGAGAGGCATGTCCAGCCCAACCGGCGGATGAAATGACCGATACCCTTGCGGCGCTTCGCTTTTGACTGCGGCGTTTCGCGCTGGCGTGGTATGCTATCCGGGATTTGCCCCGTTTAACGGACTATCGGCCGCCACCGGCACGTGCCGTCATTCACCGGTCCGCGGTCGTGGAGAGTGCGACATGCGCTTTGTTTTTCCGGTATTCGCGATATCCTTCGCCATGCTGGCCCACGCAATGCCGGCGTCGGCCGCGCCGCAGATCCTTGCCGTACTATCCAATGGCAACGGCGCCGCCATGCGGTGCGAGGGCGGCGTCTGCAACGCCAGCCTGAGCACCTATTGCCTGCAGGAGCACCGTGACGCGCCGACACCTCACGACCCCTATTATGCGGCGAGTTTAGAGACATTCGATCTGGTGCTCGATATGCCCGACGGAACGGCCTTGTCGCTCGATGCTGCGGGTTACCTGACATTCGAAGCGGAGCGCAGTTACAAATCCGTGCGGGTCAGTATTCCAGGCGAATTACTCGACGAATACGGGGCAACGACGGCGCGTGTCGTCGTCAAATCCGCGGCCAGCTTGATCCCTGTGCCCGAGGAAGACGATCTCAATCCGCTCACGGCGGTGGAAATCGAGTATACGGTGACCCACGCCCGCAGGCTCGGGGATGTGATGGTTGATAACGGGCCGATGGCAATCCGTGCCAAGGCGCTCTCGGTCATGGTCCGGGCCATGCCGGAATGGCAGGCATGGGCAAACCGGACCGAGGATGACCTGTGGTCGTTCGTCGAAACGCAAGCGGCGCTCGAGCAGGTGCCGGCCGAGCAGACGGCATCGATTCGAAGCGAGTTCGATGCTTGCGTCGATTCGCATGCATCGAGCAGCTATTTCGGTATCGATTACTGTATTCGCCAACGCCACGACGATGTCATGCTGGACATTAACAAGGCCTTTTGGGATGCCGCAGGCGGGAGCTGAAAGCCATTGATTTCATGGCGGATTTCGGGACAGTTATTTCCCGGAATTCAGCGCCCGAATGGCATTGACATCGAAGCCGCGGCGGCTATAGTGCCGCCCTTCGACGACAGGGCGTTCCGCATATCCGGAATGGCCCCGTTTTGTTGTTAAAGATTTGGATTTCGAGGCGAAAATGTTCGCAGTCATCAAGACCGGCGGAAAACAGTACCGCGTTGCAAAGGACGACCACATCACGGTCGAGCGTATTAACGGCGAAGCCGGCGACATCGTGGCGTTGGATAACGTGCTGATGATCGGTGAAGCCGGCAAGGCCCCGACCGTCGGTGCACCGGCTGTCGACAAAGCCGCCGTGTTCGCCGAAGTGGTCGAGCAGGGCCGCGGCGAGAAAGTCGTTGTCTTCAAGAAGCAGCGCCGCCAGAACCATCGCCGCAAGAACGGTCACCGTCAGGACCTGACGACGCTTCGTATCGTCGAAGTCAGCCCGACCGGGACCAAGCCGAAGACCGCTGCCAAGCCGGCGGCGAAGAAGGCTGACGAAGCCAAGGATGCCGCACCGGCGCCTGAAAAAAAGACTGAAGCCAAGAAGCCTGCCGCGAAGAAGGCCGCCGTCAAAAAGACCGACAGCGCCGAAAAGAAGGCACCGGCAAAGAAAGCATCGGCGGCGAAAAAGGCTCCGGCCAAGAAAACCGCTGCAAAGAAGGCTGCACCCAAAAAGGCTGCCGCCAAGAAATCTGAGGAGTAAGATCCATGGCCCATAAAAAAGCAGGTGGTAGCTCCCGTAACGGCCGCGATTCCGCCGGTCGCCGGCTCGGCATCAAGAAGTCCGGCGGTCAGGCCGTTATCGCCGGCAACATCATCGTTCGTCAGCGCGGCACGAAGTATCATCCCGGCGACAATGTGGGTCTCGGCAAGGATCACACGATCTTTGCAACGACCGATGGTGCGGTCCGTTTCGACCGCAAAGCGCAAGGCCGGGTTTTCGTGTCGGTGGAGCCGTCGAACTGACGCGCCCCTTGGCCATTCGCCCGTGATGCGAAGGGGAATGGCTGGCCATTCCCCTTTTTCGTGGATGCCATCCGATGAAATTCCTCGACGAGGCCAAAGTCTACCTCAAGAGCGGCGACGGCGGTGACGGTTGCGTATCGTTTCGTCGTGAGAAATATGTCGAGTTCGGCGGGCCGGACGGCGGTGACGGCGGCCGGGGCGGCGATGTTGTCGTTGAGTGCGTAGAAGGCCTCAACACGCTGATCGACTACCGCTATCAGCAACATTTCAAGGGCAAGCGCGGCGGTCACGGCATGGGCAAGAACCGTACCGGCGCCGCTGGCAAAGACGCCGTTCTAAAAGTGCCGGTCGGCACCCAGGTGCTCGACGAGGACCGTGAGACGGTTCTTGCCGATCTGACCGAAGTGGGTCAATCGATCACGGTCCTGAGGGGCGGTGACGGCGGTCGCGGCAACGCCCAGTTCAAGACCTCGACCAATCAGGCACCACGCCGATACGATCCCGGCTGGTCCGGTGCGGAGCGCTGGGTTTGGCTGCGCCTCAAGCTGATTGCCGATGCCGGTCTGATTGGCCTGCCCAATGCCGGGAAATCGACGTTTCTCTCGGTTGTCAGCCGGGCCCGGCCGAAGATCGCGGATTATCCGTTCACGACTATCCATCCCAATCTCGGCGTCGTCACGCGCGGCCATGACTCGTTGGTGCTGGCCGATATTCCGGGTCTGATCGAGGGCGCTAGCGAGGGCGTCGGTCTCGGCACCAAGTTTTTGGGCCATGTCGAGCGCTGCGCAACGTTGATCCATCTTGTGGACGTGACCGGGGACGATGTTGCGGACGCTTACGAAACGGTGCGGGCCGAGCTCGCCGCCTACGGTGCGGATCTGGCCGGCAAGATCGAGATTCTCGTGCTCAACAAGTGCGACGCCGCCGACGCCGAAACCATTACCGAGGCGCGCACCGTTCTGGCTGCTGCCGCTGACTGTAGCGAGGGTGAGATCATGGCCGTTTCGGGTGTCGCCGGGGTCGGCGTCGACGATCTTACAGGGCGAATATTCGAGACCGTGCAGTCATTCCGACGGGCCGAAAAGGATGAAGCGGCCGAGCCCGCTGCATACCAGCCATGAGCAGTGCCTCTCAACAGGATAGCAAGGCGATCCTGACGAGCTGTAGCCGGATCGTCGTCAAGATCGGCTCGGCATTGCTGGTTGACGAACAGCGCGGCCGGGTTCGTCGTGACTGGTTGGCGGCGCTCGCCGAAGACCTGATACAGCTGCGCAAGAACGGCACGGACGTGATCATCGTTTCGTCGGGCGCCATTGCCGTCGGCCGCGGGCAACTCGATTTTTCCGGCACGCTTCGGCTTGAGGAGCTTCAGGCCGCCGCCGCTGTCGGCATGATTCGGCTCGTACACGCTTACGAGGATGCGTTGGCGCGTCATGACGTAACCCTGGCGCAGGTGCTGCTGACCCTCGACGACACGGAAAACCGGCGCCGTTATCTCAATGCCCGCAACACGTTGGGTACGATTCTTGCGGCCGGCGCGGTGCCGCTGATCAACGAAAACGATACGGTGGCGACCGACGAGATCCGGTTCGGCGACAACGACCGCCTTGCTGCGCGAGTCGCGGCGATGGTCTCGGCCGATGCGTTGATTCTGCTTTCCGATATCGACGGACTCTACACGGGCGATCCGGCGACAAATCCGGATGCGGAATGGCTGCCGGTTGTGCGCGATCTTTCCGACGACGTCATGAGCATGGCGGGTGAGAGCAGGTCCAGCTATGGCTCAGGCGGTATGGTCACGAAACTCGCCGCTGCGCGCATTGCCATGGGTGGCGGTTGCCGTATGGTCATTGCACGAGGTCACGACGCGCATCCGATCCGCAACCTGATCGATGGCGGCCGTTGCACATGGTTCCTGCCGAGTGCGAGTCCGCGCGCGGCGCGTAAGGAATGGATTGCGGGTGCCCTGAAACCGCTCGGACAACTGACGATCGATGCCGGTGCGGTCGGCGCGCTGGCAAAGGGCAAGAGTCTCCTTCCTGCCGGTGTTGCGGACGTTGCCGGCGACTTCAGTCGCGGCGATCTTGTGGTCGTCATGGACGCGACAGGACGTGAGCTTGCCCGTGGCTTGTCGGCTTACTCCGCGGGGGATATCCAGTTGATAAAAGGCCATAAAACCAGTGAAATCGAGAAGCTGCTGGGCTACCGTGGCCGCGATGAGGTTATTCATCGCGACGACATGGTGATGGCCTAGAGAGGGCGCAACAGTGACAGCGATCGAAAAACGGGATGTTCCGGCCATGATCCGGACCATTGGCGAGCAGGCCCGTTCTGCCGCCCGAGTTCTTGCGCGCACCGCCGTGGACGCCAAGAACGATGCGCTTGTTGCCGGTGCGCGGGCTATCCGTGCCAACGCTGCCGCGATCAAGTCGGCTAACGCCATCGACATGGCAGCAGCCGAACAGAAAGGCGTGAAGGGGGCATTTCTGGACCGTCTCATGCTGACGGACGAACGTATCGAGGCGATGGCGAAGGGGCTGGAGGATGTTGCCGGACTGGACGATCCTGTTGGTACCGTTCTTGCCGGATGGGACCGTCCCAACGGACTCCATATCGAACGTGTCCGGGTGCCCCTCGGCGTGATTGGCGTGATCTATGAAAGCCGTCCGAATGTCACGGCCGATGCCGGTGCGTTATGCCTCAAGGCCGGTAACGCGGCAATTTTGCGCGGTGGTTCCGAAAGCTTCAATTCGGCTGGCGCCATCATGGACTGTCTGGCCGAGGGCTTACGCAACGCGGGGCTGCCGCAACATGCGATCCAGCGTATTCCGACCACCGACCGAGCTGCCGTCGGCGAGATGTTGCGCGCCACCGATTACATCGACGTCATCGTGCCGCGGGGCGGAAAATCCTTGATCGAGCGGGTTGCGGCCGAGAGCAAAGTGCCGCTGTTCAAACACCTTGAAGGTATCTGCCATACCTACGTAGATGCAGCGGCCGACCCGGCAAAGGCGCGAGACATCGTGCTCAACGCGAAGATGCGCCGCACCGGTATTTGCGGGTCCATGGAGACCCTGCTCATCAACCGCGCCGTCATCGGCCAATTGCGTGGCATGGTAGACGACCTGGTGGCGGCAGGCTGCGAGGTTCGCGGCGACGCCGAAGCGCGCGCCATGGATGACCGGATCGTTCCTGCGACCGATCTCGATTGGGATACGGAGTATCTCGATTCAATTTTGGCGGTGCGTGTTGTCGACGGCGTTGACCAGGCGATCGACCATATCCAGCGTCATGGTTCGGAACATACTGACGCCATTGTCACCGAGGATGCGGATATCGCGACTCGCTTTCTGAACGAAGTCGATTCCGCGATTGTCATGGTCAATGCCTCGACCCAGTTTGCCGATGGTGGCGAGTTCGGCATGGGCGCCGAAATCGGCATTGCTACTGGCAAGCTTCACGCACGTGGGCCGGTTGGCGTCGAACAGTTGACCAGCTTCAAGTACGTCGTTCGCGGCGACGGTCAAATTCGGCCCTGAGCGACTGTTTGCCCGGCCAATCCGCCAGCAATGCAGTTTCGAAACCGGACCCCGCTGCCGGTGAGCGGATCGGTCTGCTGGGCGGCTCGTTCAACCCGGCACACCAAGGTCATCTGCACGTTTCTCGAATGGCGCTCGATCTGCTGGCGCTCGACCGGGTGTGGTGGCTCGTTTCACCGCAGAACCCGTTGAAGGAGGAAACGGACATGGCGCCATTTGAGGCGCGCGTCAATTCAGGCATCGATACTGCAAAGGCAGAGTCCCGAGTTACCGTTACCGGTATCGAGGCCCAGATCGGGACACGGTTCACTGCAGAAACACTCACGCGCCTTGTCGAGGTCTATACAGAACAGCATTTTGTCTGGATGATGGGGGCTGACAACCTCGAACAAATCAGTTCCTGGGCCGATTGGACGAGAATTTTCGAAACCGTTGCCGTCGCTGTATTCGCGCGGCCGGGTTATGCCGAAACGGCTCTGGAGGCCGAGGCAGCGGTGCATTTTGCGGATCACCGTATCGAGTCCGGCAATGCCGCCGAGCTGGCAACCATGACGCCGCCAGCGTGGGTTTATCTCGACATTCCGATGCATCCTCTCTCGGCGACCCAAATTCGTCGTAGTGGAGGGTTTTAGGCACCTGTTAAACTCGATGGCGTATGATACAGTCGTCTTGTTAAAGTGGTTTTAGTCAGACGCAATGAAAGGAGCGAACCATACCCAAGGCAAAACAGGCACCTGAAGTAGCTAAGCTGCTGGAAACGGTGCAGAAAACGCTCGATGACGACAAGGCGAAAGACGTTGTCGTGATCGACCTCAAGGGCAAGACCAGCATGGGCGATTACATGGTCATTGCCACCGGCACATCGCAACGCCAGGTCGGCGCGATGGCCGACCACCTCCAGGAAAACCTGAAAGCAACGGGCGTTTCCGGCATTGCCACGGAAGGCGTGACCCATTGCGACTGGGTTCTGATCGATGCGGGTGACGTGATTGTGCATCTGTTCAGGCCCGAGGTGCGGTCATTCTACGATCTGGAGAAGTTTTGGAGCGTTCCTCCGCAGCCTGCCGGCAGCGAAACGGTCAGCGCGTCAGCCTGACAGAGCAGGGGCGTCGGGTCTGGAATCGCGCCCGACGGAATGTGGAACCGAAAGCCGGTAACGGCGTCCCGTGTGGGAGTTGCCGGACCGTCCGTGTCCGCCACGACAGTCCTATCCCATCAAGGATCGTGTCATGCGCATTCAAATCCGCGCGATCGGGCGCATGAAGTCCGGCCCGGAGCAAGATCTGCTAAATCTCTATCGTAAGCGGCTGCCGTTCGATCTTGATGTCGTCGAGATCGACGATCGCAAGTTCTCGTCACATGCCGAAACACGCCGCCAGGAAGAAGCATCGGCACTGCTCGGATCTTTGCCGGCCGGCGCGGCTGTTGTTGCACTCGACGAGCGCGGTCATGCGTTGACCAGCCGGCAATTCGCCCAACGCCTGGTAGATTGGCGCGATGATGGCCGGTTACCGGTGGTGTTCGTTATCGGCGGCGCCGACGGCCTGCACCGGGACGTGCGAGAAACGGCGGATCTGTTGCTTGGATTTGGTTCCCTGACGTGGCCCCATATGTTGGTCCGCTGTATGTTGGCCGAGCAAATTTATCGTGCTCACAGCATCGCAACGGGCCACCCCTATCATCGGGATTGAAAAATTAGCCAATGATTCGGCGCAGCGGTCTCGCCCCCGTCCTGCCGATGTCTTATATTAGGGCCGAATCACGAAACTTTCCGACGATCTGTTCCACCATGCCGCCAAAGCCTGCCGTTCTCTGCATTCTCGATGGTTGGGGCGAACGCGAGGACGCTCCCGACAACGCCATCGCGCTCGCTGATGTTCCCAATTGGACCCGGCTGAGCCAGTCCATGCCACGTTCCCGGCTCGACGCGTCTGCGGGCGAGGTCGGTCTGCCTGACGGGCAGATGGGCAACTCCGAGGTCGGCCACATGAATCTCGGCGCCGGGCGGATCGTCATGCAGGATCTGCCGCGCATCGACGCGGCGGTCGCTGACAGTAGTCTCGCCGACAACGCGGCTCTCCGCGCTTACGCCGAACGACTGAAGCAGACCGGCGGGACATGTCACCTGCTGGGCCTCTTGTCGCCGGGCGGCGTGCACGCTCACCAGGAACATATTGCGGCACTCGCCGGGATCGTCGCCGGCATGGGCGTTCCGGTCGCCGTTCACGGTTTCCTCGATGGCCGCGATATGCCGCCGAAAAGTGCGGATAGTTGTATCAGGCAATTCGAGGCATCGATCGGCGGATACGGTGGTGTTCGGTTGGCCAGCCTGATCGGCCGTTATTTTGCCATGGATCGTGATAACCGCTGGGACCGGGTGATCAAGTGCTACGACCTGCTGGTCGACGGGCGTGGCGAACGCCACGAGACGGCCCACGATGCCGTGGCTGCAGCTTATGCCTCGGGGGAGACGGATGAGTTTATTTTACCAAGGGTGATTGGCGACTATGCCGGAATGAAAGACGGCGATGGCGTGCTGATGGCCAATTTCCGCGCTGACCGCGCACGGCAAATTCTGGCGGCACTTGGCGATCCCGAATTCATCGGTTTTGAACGCAGCCGCGTTGTTGATTTCGCCACGCGATTGGGCATGGTCGAGTATTCGCAGGCGCTGAATGCCTACTACGACATTTTGTTTCCGGCGCAAGACCTCGACGGGGTTATCGGTGCGGTTGTGGCGTCCGAGGGCTTGCGCCAGCTTCGCATCGCCGAAACGGAGAAATATGCCCACGTGACGTTCTTCATGAATGGTGGACGCGAGGAACCGTTTCCTGGCGAGGACCGCATTCTTGTGCCGTCTCCGAATGTGGCGACGTACGACGAACGTCCCGAGATGTCGGCCCCCGAGGTGACCGACCGGCTTATCGAGGCGATCGATAGCGGCGCTTACGACCTGATCATCGTCAATTACGCGAATGGCGACATGGTCGGCCATACAGGTGACCTTGAAGCCGCGATTAGAGCGGTTGAGACGCTCGATACGGCTCTCGGTCGTCTTGAACGTGCTGTTTCGAAGGCAGGTGGCGTGATGCTGGTCACTGCCGACCATGGCAATTGCGAACAGATGTCGGATCCCGAGGGCGGTGCACATACGGCGCACACGCTCAACGTGGTGCCGGCAGTCCTGGTCAATCCACCGGAATGGGTCGGAGGACTTCGCGACGGCCGTTTGTCGGATGTTGCGCCGACACTGTTGCGCCTGATGGGTATCGAACAACCTGCGGCAATGACCGGCCGTTCGCTGATTGAGGAAACGGGCGTTCGGGTGGCGGCGCAATGATATGACACGCAGCGCGCCGAAACACGGGTTTGATCGCCGCGTTCTTGGCATTCTTGCAACTGTATTCTGTTTGTCATTGAACAACGTCGGATACGCGCAAAACGCCGATTCTTCCGTTGACGATGCCGGGAAACTACTTGGCGATGTGCAGCAATCGCTCAAGGAAGAGCGTGCCGAGCGTGAAGAATTGGCGGCGAAGGAGAAGAAGCTCGTCAGCGATCTTATGCGCATCCGCGAGCGTATGGTGGAGTCTGCGGCGCTGGTTCGCAAGCACGAGGAAACCATGTCGCAGCTTGAGCTTCGGCTGAGCGAGCTTGAGCTTCTGGAGATCGAGAAAGCCCGAATTCTGGCGCAGGAGCGCGCCGATTTCGCCAAGGTATTGCTGGCGCTGGAGCGTCTTGCGCGGTTCCCCCCGGAGGCCATGATTGCCCAACCCAATAGTCCGGCCGACACGGTTCGGACAGCGATCCTGTTACGCTCGATCGTTCCCGAGATCGAACGTCGCGCGGCCCGCTTGCGTTATGAGATCGAATCGCTTGCCCGGGCCCGCGATCAGACCGTGCAACGGCGTGCAGAACTCGAAAAGGAACGCGCTGCGCTGACGCGAGAAACGGCGGCGCTCGACGAACTCTTGGTGGAAAAGCGACGACTCAAGGCGCAAACCAAGGCTGAACGAAATGCCGCGGAAGCGCGAGTTGCCTTTCTCAACAAGGAGGCGCGTGACCTGCGCGATCTGGTTTCGCGCCTCGAACAGGAGCGCCGGGAACGCGAGGCCGCGTTGCAAGTGGCGCCGCCAAAGCCGGATCCGGCCGATGCCGCGCAGCCCGAGACGACGGTCGAGCGAGCCATTCAGCCTGTCCTGACGGGAACGCCGATTACCACGCGGCAGGGCCAGTTGCCGCTCCCCGCCGTGGGCACCCTGGTCGGTCAATATGGTGATGTGAATAACAATGGCGTGAAGTTAAGGGGTATTCGCGTAGAGACACGGGCACGGGCCCAGGTAATCGCGCCACATGAGGGCGTTGCGGTCTATGTCGGCGAGTTTCGCGGTTACGGCCAACTCTTGATCATCGAACATGCCGGGGGATACCATACTCTTCTCGCCGGTATGGCGCGGATCGACAGTGAGATGGGTCAGCACATTCTTTCGGGCGAACCCGTGGGAATTATGGGCAACGGTGACCTTGGCGATCCTGTGTTATATGTCGAATTGCGCCGTAGCGGCCGCCCGATCAACCCGTTGCCGTGGATTGCGGCGCGCGACACCATTCCTCAAGGATGATTGATAATACCATGCTCAAACGATTTCTGACCGTCGCGGCAATAGCCGTTCTCGCGTTTCCCGCATTGGCGGCCGAGGACGAAGGGCCCGACACATACGAACTGCTCGATCTGTTTGGAAACGTGTTTGAACGGGTGCGCGCCGACTATGTCGACGAAACGACGGACCAGGAACTGATCGAAGCGGCCATCGCCGGCATGCTGGCGGCGCTCGATCCGCACTCGAGCTATATGAATGCCAATCGGTTCGAGGATATGCAGGTCGAAACCCGTGGCGAGTTCGGCGGGCTCGGCATCGAGGTGACCATGGAAAACGGCGTTGTCCTGGTGGTGTCGCCGATCGACGACACGCCGGCGCATCGCGCCGGCTTGCAACCCGGCGATCTGATTACGCATCTCGACGGAGAAGCCGTTCTTGGTCTCACGTTGAGCGAGGCCGTCGATCGAATGCGCGGCAAGGTCGGCACCGATCTCACGGTCACGATCATGCGTGGCGACGAAGAGCCGTTTGACGTTACGCTGACGCGCGCCGTCATCACAATTCAATCGGTGCGGTCGCGACTTGAGGGCGATATCGGCTACGTTCGCGTCACATCGTTCAGTGGCAATACCGCCGCGGGCCTCGAAAATGCCATGAAATCCTTTGCCGAGGAAAAAGGTGATGCTCTCAAGGGCATCGTGCTGGACCTTCGCAACAATCCAGGCGGTCTTCTGAGCCAGGCGGTCGAAGTTTCAGATGCGTTTCTCGACAAGGGAGAGATCGTCTCGACACGTTCGCGTATTGCCGAGGAAACGGAACGTCACAACGCCAACGAAGGCGATCTGGCGCGCGGGTTGCCGGTCGTCGTCCTGATTAATGGCGGATCGGCATCGGCATCGGAGATCGTCGCCGGTGCATTGCAGGATCACAGCCGCGCCATCGTCATGGGTACGCAATCGTTCGGCAAGGGCTCCGTTCAGACCATTATCCCGCTCAGCAAACATGGCGCCATGCGCCTGACGACGGCGCGCTACTACACACCGTCGGGTACATCTATTCAGGGTACCGGAATCGCGCCCGATATCATCGTCGAACAATCCACGATCGAGTCGATCGAACCGGAAACCCGTCGCCGCGAGGCCGACTTGCGCGGAGCGCTCGAGAACGAGGGTGTGCCGAACGGCAACGACGACGCAGCGGACGAGGCGGCCGACGCTACAGACGAAGGCGGCGAGGAGCCTGTCGATTATCAGTTGAGCCGTGCTCTTGATTTGCTGCGCGGCATCTCGCTCTATCAGTCCCGGCTCGTTAATCCGGAGGGCTGAGATCGGCACTAGACCAAGCTCATGAAACTTTTCGGCAAGCAACTGTTCGGCAAAAAATCCGATGACGAGGACGAAGACGACGAGGACTTCGAACTCGATGACTCCGATTTCGAAATCGACGCCGCCGAGGCAGAAGCCGATGAGCTGAATGAGGCCCTGGCGGCACAGTCCGCGCGTGATATCGACGACGATGCCGATGGCATTGAGATTCCGCCGGATGACCTTCCGAACGATGATTTACCTGACGATGCCCTGCCGCCGGATGACGGTGATGAACCGGGCGAGAGCGGGCCGGATACGTCGGATATCGATCTCGACGATATCGATTTCGGGGACGACGAAGGCGTTGTCGACGAAGAGAACGGCGACGAACCGTCAGATGAAGATGTCGCGGTCGAATTCGACGACGAAGATTTCGAATTGGACGACGAGGATGATGACGATGAGGACGAGACCCGCAGTGGCCTTTTTGCCAATCCGATCATCCGTTACGCTGCGTTCGGTTTCGTCGGCGTCTTGTTGCTCGGTGGGGCGGGACTCGGTGCCTGGTTTTTCGTGTTCGCGGATGGCGATGATGGAGAGCAGATCGTTGCCGAGGAACAGCAGCGCGGTATCGAGATCGCCCCGCTCGGTGATGAACAGACACCGACGTCGACGGCGCTGAACGATATTACATCGGGAGGCGGTTTGCAGCCGCCGGCGCCTGCGGAGTCAACGGAAGAGGCCGAAGATCGGCAGGCGGAATCGACTCTCCTGGCCGAAACGCCGGAACAGGCGGCCGCGGATGGTGACGTGGCGACATTCGCGCAAGCGACCAGCAGTGGCCTCAACGCGCTCGGCGGCGGATTGAATGCACTGTCGCCTGGTACGACCGGTTCCGGTGTTGTCATACCGGTCACCACGGCCAGTTCTTTCAGTCGCTATCCGGATTTGCCGTCCGGGCAACCGCTGGTTAGCGCCCCTGAACCGGATCTCATGGAGATAAGGGGTGAGGGCGTTCCGCCGCTGCCGAAGAAAGGACAGGACGGTCGGACACCGTTCAATGTCTATGCGCGTCCGGCAGAGGTTGCAGAAGGCCAGCGGTCCGTTGCCCTGGTTGTGACCGAACTCGGCCTCAATAGGGCAGGGACGATTGCAGCGATCCGCAAACTGCCCGCGGAAGTCACCCTGTCGTTCAGTCCGTATGCCGAGGAACTTGGTCAATGGATGGTTCGTGCCCGCCGCGCAGGCCATGAAGTCCTGGTTGGACTCCCGATGGAGTCCGATCGCTTTCCGATCGAGGACCCGGGCCCGCTGGGCTTGATGACGGTGTTGTCGAGCGATCAGAACATGGGGCGGTTCTATCAGGTGCTGAGTCTGTTTCAGGGGCATATCGGCGTCGAAATCGTGATGGGTGAGCGCTACTCTATCGATCCTGACCGTGTTCGTGACTTTGTTCAGGTTCTTGCCGACCGAGGACTGATGGTGCTCGACAATTCATGGAATCAACGCTCCACAATCCCGCAAGTGGCGCGCGAACTCAGCGTGCCGCTTGCGATCAGCGATCTCAGGCTCGATACGGTGATGGCGCGTTCCGCGATTGAGGACAAACTTCGGCAACTGGAGGACACGGCCCGAACCCGCGGCGTCGCGATTGGGACCACCTCCATCAATCCGGCGATCGTCGATCGTCTTACGGCCTGGTTCGTTGCCTTGCAGATCAACAATATTGAACTCGTACCGCTCAGTGCACTGGTCAACCGGCAGGATTTTTCTTGAGCGACGATCATCGTCAGCACTTGCCGTATCGGCCTTGCGTCGGCGTCGCCCTGTTTAATGGTGATGGAAACGTTTTCGTTGGCCGTCGCGCTGGATTGCCGAAGGACGATCCGCATGCATGGCAGATGCCGCAGGGGGGTATCGACGAAGGCGAGGAACCCATGGCGGCCGCGCTTCGGGAACTTCACGAGGAAACAGGCGTCGTCAATGCGGACTTCATTGCAGAAGCGCCCGACTGGCTCCGTTACGATCTACCTCCGGCATACACCAAGCGATGGGCGGACCGATATCGCGGGCAAACCCAGAAATGGTTTGCGCTACGCTTTACCGGTTCTGAAGAAGAGATTGATTTGGCGGCCCACGGCAAACCGGAGTTCGACTCTTGGCGCTGGGTCAGATTGACCAAGACGCCGGATCTGGTCGTGCCTTTCAAGCGCGAGGTCTATGACCAGGTGGTTCGTGCGTTTGCCGCGATTGCCGGGAACGTGCCTGGCGATGCTTGAAGCGCCGACACGTGCATGCGACATGTGGGCGGGGGCCGGTTGCTTGAAAGCCGGGACATACGAGCGGAGCACCACATGATCCTATATGCCCAGATTATTGGCGGGTTTGCCCTGCTGCTGTTCGCTGCGGACTACATGGTGCGAGGCGCCGTGGCGATCGCCCGGCGATTGTCCGTGCCGCCGCTCGTCATCGGCATGACGGTTGTCGCCTTCGGCACGTCCGCACCGGAACTCGTTGTCGGCCTTGAAGCCGGTCTCAGCGGCGCGCCCGGTTTGGCGCTGGGTAATGTCATCGGTTCCAATGTCGCCAACGTTTTGCTTGTGCTCGGATGCTCGGCCGTGATCGCGCCGATTGTTTCCAAGCAAGGATCGCTGCTCAATGACGCGATCTTCCTGATCGGCGGCAGTCTGGTTTTTGCTTTTTTCTGTGTGCAGGGAGAGGTCGGCCGGCTTGCCGGTATCGTGCTTGTTGCCGGTCTCGCATTCTTCATCGTCAGCGCCTATCGGCGGGAGCGAACGGAAGGTGGACCGGACGCCGAGCTTCATGTCGAGGAAGTCGAGGAGATCGGAGAACTCCCCGACAAGCCATGGGTTGAAATCGTCGCGTTGATCGCCGGATTGGCCGGCATTCTGATCGGTGCCGATTTACTCGTTGCTGGCGGTATCGGTGTGGCGCGTGACCTCGGGGTTTCGGAGGAAGTCATCGGCCTTACGGTCATTGCGCTCGGCACCTCGCTACCGGAACTCGCTGCATCGGCCGTCGCCGCTTACAAGGGCCATGCGGATGTCGCGATTGGCAATATCGTTGGCTCTAATCTGTTCAATATCCTGGGAATCGCGGGGATCGTGGCGATCGTTACGCCGCTTCCGGTCTCAACCCAGCTCGCACGGTTCGATATCTGGATTATGCTGTTTGCGACGGCATTGCTTTTGCCGACCCTGATCCGTCAATGGCAGATTACGCGTGTCGCCGGCATCCTGTTCCTGGTCGGTTACACCGGTTACATGGCGGCTCAGGCCTACGGTGTCGAGCGTATGCTTGAGTCGCTGGGGTAGGCTGATGGGCATCGATGGCAACACGGACGGCAAGGCGGTGTTGGTGACGGGCGCTGCCAGGCGCATCGGGCGCGACATCGCCAGCGATCTTGCCCGGCACGGGTGGGCTGTCGCCATCCACTGTCACACGTCCACCGATGCCGCGCATGAGTTACAGCACCAGATCGAAGCCGGCGGCGGGCGTGCGACCGTCGTTGAGGCTGATCTGGGCACGGAATCCCAAGCCGAGCACCTTGTCGAACGAGCCGCCGCTGCCATCGGTCCACTGACCTGTCTGGTGAACAATGCCTCCGTTTTCGAATACGACACGCCATTGTCCGCGTCTCGTGAGACATGGGATTTGCATATGGAGGTCAATCTTCGGGCACCCTTCGTCCTCATTCAGAGATTCGTGGCGCAGCTACCTCGCGAGGCCGAAGGCAACGTCATCAACATTATCGATCAACGGGTCTGGAACCCGACGCCCCAGTTTACGTCCTACACGCTTAGTAAGGCGGGCCTGTGGGCGTTGACGAAAACTCTTGCGCAAGGTTTTGCGCCGCAAGTCCGGGTAAATGCCATCGGCCCGGGACCGACACTGAAGAACACCCATCAAACGGACATCGAGTTTGAAGAGGAATGGTCTTCGGTTTTGCTTGGCCGCAAGGTGGAGACAGCGGAAATTTGCGATGCTGTGCGATTTATCCTGGACGCGCGGTCGATGACGGGCCAGATGATCGCTCTCGACAGTGGACAACACCTGAGGTGGTCGGTTATGACAAGCGAACCCGGATCGCCCGAAAAGCCGGACGCCGATGGGAAATCGCCATGACCAATGGAAGATGCCGATGACGGCCTCTGCAAACAATAAGCGTGTGCAACCGCTTCGCATCGCCGATGCCGCACGCCAGCTCTACCATGTCTTTATCCGCGATCTGGTTTTGCCGTGTTCGATCGGCATTCATCCGCATGAGCACGACGCCCCGCAACGTATCCGATTGAATCTCGATCTCGCCGTGCACGAGCCGGCAGACGCCATCAATGACGACTATGCCAACGTCGTTTGCTATGAGACCATTACCAATTCGGTTCGCGAGCTTCTTGCACGCGGCCACGTCAATCTGGTCGAGACGTTGGCGGAAGATATTGCCGCAATCTGCCTCGATGACGTTCGAGTACGCTCTGTCCGGGTGCGCGTCGAGAAATTGGACATCATGCCGGAAGCGGTCAGTGTGGGCGTGGAAATCGAACGTTTTCGGATCGACGACGAATCCTGACGTTTGCGCCGCCCCCTGCATGCAGACGCCCAACCCATTGAGGTTGGATGATTTTTTTGCTGAAGCCGGTTCAAGTTGTGCACAGGCTCAATTTCGATGGGGATTCAGTCCCGTTGATAGGGAAAGATATCGAATCGCCGAAAGATTACCGAATTGTTACCAATTTTTTGAATTTTATTATTTTAAATCAATTACTTATCTATTGAGGCTGTTTTTCGCGAGATTTCGGAAAAAACTTGCCATTTGTTTGCGCTTCGTTCCGCGATGGCGTTCTCAACAGGGTTATCCACATGTTCGGTGGATAGCCGGGCCGGGCATTGTCGGCGTGAAGCGCATACCACATAATCTGGTATCATCCGGTCATGGTTGACACATTGACCGCGTGCCGCTGCGCTCTATTTTGCATGTCATGACGGAAGGACGTACCGAACCCGAGATGGAAACATCACGGTCGACGATTGCCGACCCGGCAGAGATCCCTTTGTCCGGAGTTGAAGCCGTAAAATCCTACATTGCGACCTTGCCGAATGGTCCCGGCGTCTATCGCATGCTTAACCGCGACGGCAAGGTGCTGTACGTCGGCAAGGCGAAGAGCCTGAAAAAGCGGGTTACGAGCTATACGAACCTGACTCGCCAGTCGAACCGAATTCGCCGGATGGTCAACGAAACTGCCTCCATGGAGTTCGTTTCGACTCATACCGAGGCCGAGGCGTTGCTGCTCGAGTCCGATCTGATCAAGCGTTATGCGCCGCGTTACAATATCCTTTTACGTGACGACAAATCGTTTCCGGCCATTCTTGTCACAGGCGATCATCCGTATCCTCAGGTGCTGAAGCATCGCGGGGCGCGTAAGCGCAAGGGACAGTACTTTGGCCCCTTTGCATCCGTATGGGCCGTCAACGAGACGCTGACGTTCCTGCAGCGCGTTTTTCTACTTCGAACCTGTACGGACAATGTCTTTGAAAGCCGCACCAGGCCCTGCTTGCTTTATCAGATCAAGCGATGCTCGGCGCCGTGTGTTGGACGTATTAAGGAGTCGGATTACGGTGATCTCGTGGAGCAGGCACGGGAATTTCTCGCCGGGCGCAGTCAAGATATCCAGCAAACTTTGGCCGACAAGATGCAAAAGGCCAGCGACGCGCTCGATTTCGAGGTGGCGGCTCAGTATCGCGACCGCATTCGTGCGCTGACGCGCATCCAGTCCCACCGGGGCATGCGATTGACTGACACGCGCCCGACGGATGTGATCGCCATATTCCAGTCGGCCGGACAGAGTTGTGTGCAGGTGTTTTTCTTCCGGGGCGCAAACAATTACGGCAATCGGGCCTATTATCCGAGCCACGCAAAGGATGCGGAACCAGGCGAAGTACTGGAAGCCTTCATTGGACAGTTTTACGCGAAGGTTCAGCCACCGGGCCAGGTTGTCATCAGCGAGGCCGTGCCCAACCAGGACCTACTGCGACAGGCTTTGTCGCTACGAGCCGATCGTAAGGTTAATCTCATTGTCCCGCAGCGTGGCGAAAAGCGCGATGTTATCGAGGCAGCGCTGACCAACGCGCGGGAGGCGCTGGGCCGACGCATGTCGGAAAGCGCCTCGCAACGAAAATTACTTGAAGGATTGGCCGATTTGCTTGAACTCGATCAGGCTCCCGAGCGAATCGAGGTTTATGACAACAGCCACATCTCCGGGGCGGATGCCGTTGGCGCGATGATCGTTGCTGGACCCGAAGGTTTGATGAAACAGGCCTATCGCAAGTTTACCATCAAGAACGCGATATCGAAGCGTGAAGCTGCCAAGCGACCTGTGCCGGGCCTCGCAGATGGTGAACAACAACCGTTCTCCTCGGGCGATGATTACGGGATGATGCGTGAGGTGCTGACACGCCGGTTCTCGCGTGCACTGCGCGAGGATCCCGACCGTAGCGGCGGCCATTGGCCCGATCTTCTGTTGATTGACGGCGGCAAAGGCCAACTCGGCGTCGCCCGCGAAGTATTGGCGGAGCTCGGCATAGAGGACGTCGCCATTGCGTCGGTCGCCAAGGGACCGGACCGCAACGCCGGGCGCGAAACGATCTTTCAATCCGACCGCAAGCCGATCAATCTGGCAAGTCGCGATCCGGTGCTTTACTTCATCCAGCGCTTGCGGGACGAGGCCCACCGGTTTGCCATCGGCACCCATCGCGGCAAGCGCGGCAAATCGGTTCACAAATCGGCCCTCGACGATATTCCGGGTATCGGAGCCGCGCGGAAAAAGGCTCTGCTCCATCATTTTGGCGCGGTTACATCCATTGCGCAGGCCGGCCGCAAGGATCTCGAAGCCGTTGAGGGTATCAGCCGCTCGATTGCTGAGAGAATTTACGACTGGTTTCATGCCGATACATGATTGATCGATCACTCGACGAAGCGTCCCGCGCCGGGTATGAAGATCACCATGTATTTTGCATTGCCCAACATTCTGACCTACACGCGCATTCTGGCCATTCCCGTGGTTGTCGGTTTGTTCTTCGTGCCCGATCCTTGGGGAAGCTGGATGGCGTTCGGCGTCTACACCTACGCGTGCATCACCGATTTCTTTGACGGCTACCTTGCGCGCGCCTGGCATCAACAGTCGGCTCTCGGTCGTTTTCTCGATCCTATTGCCGATAAGTTGCTGGTTGCCTGCGTGTTGTTTTCGCTGGTTGGGGCCGACCGTATCAGCGGGCTCGAAATCATTCCGGCGGCGATTATCCTCGGTCGGGAGATACTGGTCTCCGGGCTCCGGGAATTCCTGGCCGAGGTTCGCGTCGGCGTTCCGGTAAGCCAACTCGCCAAATGGAAGACCACGATCCAGATGTTGTGTCTCGGGTTTCTTCTCGTCGGACCGAACGGCCCGGACTTCGGTCCGATCTCAACGCTCGATATCGGAATTTACGGCCTGTGGGCGGCGGCATTGCTAACCCTCATTACCGGGTACGACTATCTTCACCACGGCCTGAAATACATTCGTGAGACCGATATGGGGCCGGCGGAGATCGCCGACACGGACGTGGAAAATCCCGCTAATCGTGATTAACTTCCTTCCATGAATATGAAAACGTTCGGACTCGCCGGCTGGAGCGGTAGTGGCAAGACGACCTTGCTGACGCGGCTTTTGCCTGAAATCATTTCACGCGGACTGACGGTGTCGACGATGAAGCATACGCATCATCAATTCGACATCGACAAGCCGGGAAAAGACTCGCACAGCCACCGTATCGCCGGCGCATCGGAGGTTATGGTGACGTCATCCAGCCGATGGGCATTGATGCATGAACTTCGCGAGGAGAACGAACCCGGCGTCGAGGAATTACTGGCCCGCATGACACCGGTCGACCTCGTTCTTATCGAAGGCTTCAAGGCTTACCGACATCCCAAACTAGAGGTGTTTCGGCCGAGTTTGGGCAAGCCGCTGCTGTCGGAAACGGATGATACAGTCGTCGCGATCGCCACGAATGAAGAGTTCCACTCCGAAACATTGCCGATTCTCAACCTCGACGACACCGCGGGCATTGCCGCGTTCATTTTCGAACACCTGGAGTTCAGCGTACCGGCACATCATGGCGCAGCTTAAGGATGATTGTTTTGCGTTCGGCGACACGCTGACGCCGGTCGACGAGGCGCTTACCCAACTGCGCTCGCGTGTCGGAACTGTCGCCGGGATCATCGAGTGCCCGATCGAAGATTGCCTCAATCGCGTGCTTGCCGAGGATGTGGTGGCGACCCGATCCGTGCCGCCACATGACAACAGTGCCGTCGACGGCTACGCGGTCTATCACGACGATCTCGATCCGGAGGGCGATACCCGTTTGCCGGTCGTTGGCCGTGTCGCCGCCGGACATCCGCTCGGTCGACCGGCGCGCCGGGGCGAGGCCGTTCGGATCTTCACGGGTGCGCCGATGCCGGTGGGCGATGACGGCACCCAGGCGAGCGGTCCCGACACGGTCTTCATGGATGAGGATGCGACGCTTGAAGGCGAAACGGTGGTGCTCCCGAACGGCCTGAAGCGTGGCTCCAACCGCCGTGATGCAGGCGAGGACATCGAAGCAGGCAATACCGTGCTGGCCATGGGGACGCGCCTTCGACCGCAGGAGCTTGGACTCGCGGCGTCATTAGGCCTCCGGAACCTGAAGGTCCGCGCGCCGTTACGCGTGGCGGTGTTTTCCACCGGTGACGAGATTCGTAATCCTGGCGAGGATGCGCCGGATGGTTGCGTCTATGACGCCAACCGGTTTTCGATCAAGGGGTTGTTGGAGGGGCAGGGTTGTCATGTTACCGACCTCGGCATCCTGCCGGACGATGCGGCAGCAATCGGTTCCGCGCTAACCGGCGCTGCACCCGATCACGACTTGATCGTGACATCGGGCGGCGTCTCGATGGGCGAGGAGGATCATGTCCGCACGGCCGTCGAGGCAGCCGGGTCCTTGCATCTCTGGCGGTTGGCGATCAAGCCCGGCCGGCCGATCGCGCTGGGTCAGGTCGGACACACGGCCTTCGTAGGCTTGCCGGGCAATCCGGTCGCTGTGATGGTCACATTTTTGATCGTCGCACGCCCTCTGATCCACTGGCTTTCGGGCGCCACGCAAACGGATGCCATGCGCTATCCCGTGCGCATGGGATTTGAGCACAAGAAGAAAATCGGTCGGCGGGAGTGGGTGCGTGTGCGCATCGAGAAAAGCGAGACCGGTTCATTGATTGCTTTTAAAGATCATTCCGGCGGTGCCGGCATCCTGACATCCATGGCTGGTGCCGATGGATTGCTTGAACTCGGCGAGGACGTGGAAACGATCGCAGAGGGTGATACGGTAATGTATCTCCCCTTTAATGAGGTGTGGCGATGAAGCTGCTCTATTTTGCCTGGATGCGGGAAAAGATCGGCCACGCCGAGGAAAACCTGGATGAGATTCCGGCGGGCGCCGAGACGGTTGCGGGTCTCATGGATTATTTGCAGGGCCGAGGCGGCGGTTATGCGGAAGCCTTCGCCGATCGCAAGATTGTTCGTATCGCCGTCAATCAATCCTATGCGGATCCAACTCAGCAGATCGCTGTGGGAGACGAGATTGCTTTTTTTCCGCCGGTCACCGGAGGATAGGCATGCACGCGACGATCCGCGTTCAGCGTGAAGACTTCGATCCGGGTGTGGAGATTGACCGCATTACCGGCGGCGATACATCGGTTGGAGGCATCTGCATTTTTATCGGCACAGTGCGTGGAAACGACGAAGGCGCCGCCGTCGCTTCGATGACACTGGAGCACTATCCCGGCATGACCGAGAGAGCGCTTGAGGAGATTGCCGCAGATGCCGAGCGCCGCTGGCCCCTTCACGGCGTCACGATCATTCATCGGTACGGGCGGTTGGAGCCGGGCGAGCGTATCGTGCTCGTCGTCACGGCCTCGCGCCACAGAGATGCCGCATTCGAAGCTTGTCAATTTCTGATGGACTGGCTGAAGACCAAGGCGCCGTTCTGGAAGCTCGAGGAGACTGAATCGGGTCAATCGTGGGTTGATGCGCGGGAAAGCGACGATGCCGCGGCGGCACGCTGGGGGCATGAGGAAAATTGACCAGTGTCTCCTCTCCAGATTTGCTCGATCTTTGCACCCGGGCGCTAATTGCGTGCGGGTTCACGGAGGAGAATGCCGGTGCGCTTGCAAGACAGACAGTGCTGACCGAAGAGCTCGGCCAACCGATCGTGGGCGTCAGTCATATGTTCGACTATGTCGATGGTATTGCCGGCGGGCGTATCGACGGTAAGGCGGGTCCCACGATTACCACGCCGGCGCCGACGATGATTCACGTCGACGGCAACGGCGGGTTGCCACAAACCGGCTTCGATCGGGCTTTCGATCAATTTATCGAAACCGCCGGAGAACTCGGCGTCTGCATTTTCATGAATATGAACACGACCCTGTGCGGTTCGCTAGGGACGTTCGCGTACAGGGTGGCCGAGGCGGGAATGGTCTGCTTTGCGGCAACGAATGGCTCTCCGCTGGTTGCCGGCTCCGGCGGCACCAAAGCCGTCTACGGAACCAGCCCCATGGCGTTCTCGGCGCCACAGTCCGGCGATGGTCCGCTGCTTATTGATCAATCGTCAAGCGCCACCGCCTACGTCAATATCCGAGCGGCTGCCGAGCGCGGTGAAACCATTCCGACGGGTTGGGCGATCGACAAGGAGGGGAATGACACGGCGGATCCCAATGCCGCGATGGAAGGCACCATGTTAGCTTTTGGCGGCGCCCGTGGCGCCAACATCGCGTTGATGATGGAAGTGCTCGCCGCCGGTCTTACGGGAGGTCACTGGTCGCTGGATGCGGGTTCGTTCATCGCCGGCGACCGGGTGCCGGGAACCGGGTTGTTCGTAATGGCCATTGATCCGTCGCGAGCAACGTCCGGTTTTCAGGAACGGCTTGGTGATCAGCTACGGCGTCTGAGCGGCGAGTTCAACGTTCATATCCCAGGTACTGCTAAAGCCGCGATGCGAGCAAAAGCCGTTTCAGAGGGCCTCGAAATAGATGATGCGATGATGGAACGGTTGCGCTCGCTGGTGGGAGATTAATCGTCAGGCGGCCGACGTCGCCTCACCGTCGACGGGTTTCCCGACGGCGCGCTCGTAATCTTCGCGCAGGGTCTTGGTCAATTCGCCGACCGTGAACGTAATGCCGTCGATCTTGCCGATCGGCGTGACCTCGGCGGCACTGCCGGTGGCGAAGATCTGATCCACGTTCTGCAACTCGTCCGGCATGATGGCGCGTTCGACCACTTCGATGCCGCGCGCTTTTGCGAGCTTGATGACCGTCTGGCGGGTGATGCCGTTCAGAAAGCAATCGGGCTTCGGCGTGTGCAGAACCTTTTCGTCGCCGTCGAACGTCATGAATAGATTCGCGCCGGTCAGTTCCGCAACTTGGCCACGATAGTCGAGCATCAGTGCGTCGTTGAAACCTTCGTTTTCCGCCGCGTGTTTCGAAAGCGTGCAGATCATGTAGAGGCCGGCGGCCTTGGCGAACACCGGAGCACATTCCGGCGGCGGGCGACGCCAGTCCGATGTTTTCACCGAGATGCCCTTGTTTCGCGCCTCTGGCGAGAAATAGGATGGCCACGGCCATGCCGCGATGGCGAGGTTGATCCGGTTGTTTTGAGCGCTGACACCCATCATTTCGCTGCCGCGCCATGCGACCGGGCGAATATAGCCGTCGACGATGCCATTTGCCTCGCAAACGGCCTTACTGGCCTCGTTGATCTCCGACGACGAGTACGGAATTTTGAATCCCATTATGTCTGCGGACAGATGCAGACGCTCGGTGTGTGCTTCGAGTTCGAAAATGCTGCCGTTGTATGAGCGCTGACCCTCGAAGACGCTGGATGCGTAGTGCAAGCCATGGGTCAGGACGTGAACCTGCGCGTCACGCCAGGGGACCATTTCCCCATTGTACCAAATCACTCCGTCACGATCGGCATAGTTCTCGGCGCTCATGGCAATAATCTTTCTAATTCGCGGGTTGGATATCAACAGAGTTGCATTTCCTATCAGCGCCGGGCATATATGTCAATAATACTGACATAAATTATTGTGAGAAACGCATGTCTGCACCGCGTGCCAATCCTCTGTTCCTTCGAGACGCTGACCTGCGCGAGGCGTTGGAGCTCTTGTTCTTTGCCTACCGGGATTTCACGGGAGAGGCGGATGCGATCCTTGCAGATTTCGGTTTCGGGCGGGCGCATCACCGGGTCATCTATTTCGTTGGTGCGAACCCGGGACTGTCGGTCAGCGAGCTTCTCAGCATTCTGCGTGTCACCAAACAGAGCCTGTCCCGGGTTTTGGGCCAATTGATCGAGGAGGGTTTTGTCGAGCAACGCATGGACGTCGACGACCGTCGTCGCCGATTGCTTCACCTGACGGGAAAAGGCCGAGATCTGGAACGTTTGTTGACGGAACGTCAAAGTGCGCTGGTTGCGCGGGCATACAAGAACTCCGGCGCAGACTCCGTTGCCGGGTTCCGCACGGTCATGCGGGGAATCATCAACGAAACGGATCGGAAACGATTCGATGATCGCGAGTGACGTGCGTTGCCAAGCCTGTGGTATGGTCGCCGAAACCAACAAGACGCGATGAGTATTCATGCAAGGTGAAGCGCCCCATATTCTGGTGGTAGACGACGACGACCGGCTTCGGAGCCTTCTCCGCCAGTATCTGAGCGAGAACGGTTTTATGGTCTCTGTTGCGACTGACGCTTCGGATGCGCGGAACCGGATGGCCGCGCTCAAGTTCGATCTTCTCGTTCTCGACATCATGATGCCCGGCGAAACCGGGCTTGAGCTGGCCAGGTCATTGCGGCGTACCAGTGCCGTGCCGATCCTCATGTTGACCGCGATGGCGGAATCGGACGACCGCATCGCAGGACTTGAAACGGGCGCCGACGATTACCTGACCAAGCCGTTCGAGCCGCGCGAGCTCTTGCTTCGCATCCAGGGCATCCTTCGCCGCTTGCCGCAACCGCCAGCCGACGAACCGATTGTGCTAGGCGATCATCAGTTCGACAGGCTGCGGAGTGAGTTGACGCGCGACGGCGAGCGTGTCCGTCTAACTGAGGCTGAAGCTTCGCTGTTATCCGTGCTTGCCGAGCATGCCGGGACCGTGCTCGACCGCGAACAGCTCAACGAATTGACCGGCGCTATCGGGACGGACCGTGCAGTCGATGTGCAGGTGACACGATTGCGGCGGAAGATCGAGCGCGACCCACGCGCGCCGCGGTACTTGCAGACCGTTCGCGGCCGCGGTTACGTGCTGAGGCCCGATTAGGAGATCCCGATGGCGGCCGAAGGAATCATAAAGCGCTGGTTGCCAAAGAGCCTGCTTGGCCGATCGCTGCTCATTATCGTCACGCCGCTCATTCTGCTGCAGATCGTCTCCGCGTTGATCTTCTTCGAGAGTCACTGGGACAAGGTGACTCGCCGTCTGGCTTTTAGCGTCGCCGGCGACGTCAGCGCGGTCATTTGGCTGATGCGCGAAGATCCGAGCCGCGAAGCGCGGACTTCGGTTTTCGACATTGCGGCTTCGACGATGTCGCTCAGCATGTCGTTCGAGGAGGGAGGCGTTCTCGAAACGGTAACCACGCCAGATATGGCGCGCGGCGACCTCGACTCCTCTTTGCTGGCGGCGCTGACAGACTACGTGCGCCGGCCGATCTACATCGACTCCAGTTCGCTTACGGATCATGTCGTCATCAAGGTTCAATTGCAGCACGGCGTCCTCGAAGTTATTTCGCCAAGGAAACGGCTATTCAGTTCGACGACCTATGTGTTCGTTATCTGGATGGTCGGTACGTCGCTGATCCTGTTTGCGGTCGCGATGATCTTCATGCGCAATCAGGTCAAGCCAATCCGCCGGCTGGCAATTGCCGCGGATGATTTCGGCAAGGGTCGCGACGTCGTGTCGTTCAAGCCCGAGGGCGCTTCCGAGGTCCGTCAGGCGGCCCAGGCGTTTCTTGCCATGCGGGAACGCATTCAACGCCAGATTTCGCAGCGCACCGATATGCTGGCCGGCGTATCTCACGATCTGCGCACGCCGATCACACGCATCCGCCTGCAACTCGCCTTGCTCGAAGGAAAGGACGGCGTCGATGCGCTGAAGTCCGATATCGACGATATGGAGTACATGCTTGAAGAGTATCTCGCCTTCGCACGCGGCGAAGGAACGGAAAAACCGGTCGAAACGCCGATTAGCCAGCTATTGGAAGAAGCCATCGAGCGGTGCCGTGGCGGCGGCGGCGCCATCGATCTGCATATCGAGGAGGATATCGACCTGCAAGTCCGTCCCAACGCGTTTAAGCGCGCCGTAACGAACCTCGTCGAAAACGCCGCGCGATACGGCGAAAACGTCCAGGTCAGGGCCGGACGCAGGGGGGACTATCTGGAAATCGTTGTCGACGATGATGGCCCGGGCGTGCCGGCCGACAAACGCGAGGATGTGTTCAAACCGTTTTTCCGGGTGGAGAAGTCGCGCAATCCGGGGACGGGCGGGGTCGGACTCGGTCTCGCGATCGCCCGGGATGTCGTACGTGGACACGGTGGCGACATTGTGCTCGATACGTCTCCGCTTGGCGGTCTACGCGCCAGTTTCCGCCTGCCGGTCTGACCGGAGAATGGTGTCGTGCTGACCGTCCAGGCGATCTTCGGATTAACCGTGCTTAGCGGGATCGCCTGGTTGATCGGCGAGGACCGCCGGGCAAATGCCTGGAAGATCATCGTGACCGGACTTGCCGCGCAGATTGTCGTTGCTTTCGTGTTGCTCAATGTGCCGTTCAGTCGTCATGTATTCGAGTGGATGAACACGGCAGTGATCTCGCTGCAGGCGGCGACGCGAGCGGGTACGGCATTTGTTTTCGGGTATCTCGGAGGTGGCGATTTGCCGTTCGCAGAGAGTTACCCGGGAGCGGCTTTTATTCTCGCCTTTCAGGCGTTGCCGCTGATCCTCGTCACCAGCGCATTAACGGCGGTCCTGCACTATCTCCGAATTTTGCCGCTGATCGTAAGCGGCGTCGCGTGGTTACTCGGCCGCACGCTTAATGTCGGTGGTGCGCTTGGCGTCGGATCGGCGGCCAATGTCTTCGTCGGCATGATCGAAGCGCCGCTGTTCGTTCGTCCCTATCTCGCGGCAATGAGCCGAAGCGACCTGTTCGCACTCATGACGTGCGGCATGGCGACCATTGCGGGCACCGTTTTCGCTCTTTATGCGTCGTTCCTCTCGGGCGTCATCGACGACGCGGCCGGTCACCTTTTGACTGCATCGCTGATCAGCGTACCGGCGGCGATCATGGTCGCCCGCCTCATGGTGCCGCCGGATGATGGCGAGGTTGCCGCCAAGATCGATATTCCACCGTCGACGGACCGCTCGGTCATGGATGCCGTGACGCGCGGCACGCTGGATGGCGTCACGCTACTGCTCAACGTTACAGCCATGCTGATTGTGCTGGTGGCGTTGGTCTCGCTGCTGGACATGATCTTGGCGGTTTTGCCGAGTACGGGCGGCATGCCCCTGTCGCTCGAACGAATCCTCGGTTGGGTCATGATGCCTGTCGTCTGGCTCATGGGAATCCCATGGGAGCAGGCGGGGGTGGCGGGGTCGCTGATGGGCACCAAGACGGTGCTCAACGAGCTGCTCGCGTACATTCAGCTCGGCAATCTAGCGCCCGACGCTCTCACGGAGCGCTCAAGGTTGATCATGAGCTACGCATTATGCGGGTTTGCCAACTTCGGGAGTCTCGGAATCATGCTTGGGGGGCTTTGTGCCATCGCGCCAGAACGCCGTCACGAGATCATCGCGCTTGGCGGCAAGTCAATGGTGTCGGGAACCCTGGCGACGTGCATGACGGGGGCCGTCGCCGGCATTCTTGGCTGACGCCGTCCAGCCGGCCTCTCAGTACATTCGCCCGCCGTTCGGCACGTCGAGGTCGGGTTTAAGCAGGACGACCTCACCATTCTCGTCCGGAACGCCGAGCACGAGGCATTCGCTCATAAATTTGCCGATCTGTTTCGGTGGAAAGTTGACCACGCCCAGAACCTTGCGTCCCGGGAGGTCTTCGGTGTCGTAGTGGCGGGTGATCTGGGCCGACGTCTTGCGTTCGCCGATCTCGGGTCCGAAATCGACCCATAGCTTGATCGCCGGAATGCGGGCTTCGGGGTAGGGCTCAGCCCGCAGCACGGTACCGACCCGGATATCGACTTTCAGGAAATCGTCGAAGGATAATGTCATGTGGCAACCTCCCGCCGCGTAAATCGAAGTGGCAGTTTGATCATGACGCTGCGGGGTGGCAAGGCCCGCAAATGGAAAACGCGCGCCGTAGATACGGCGCGCGTTTCCGGAGGAACGATCGCTTGTTCAGCGATTACTTGGAGAGGTTCTCCGAGATCGCCTTGAACTCGTCGAAACCTTCCTGGATACGGGCGTTGATCGGCTCGGAGGCAGCAACGTTGGTCTTGGCGACCAGCTCGCGCAGCTCGGAGAGATCGGTAACGGCCTTATCGTAGGACTTGCGGGCCAGTTCGGCCTGCTTGGCAACGGCGTCCTTCGGCGACTTCACCTTGCCCATGGCATCGAAAGCAGCCTGGGAGTCGGCAACGGCTTCGCGAACGATCTGAGCCTGACGGGTCGAGAGGGCGCGGACGCCTTCGAGCGCGGCCTGGTTGGCGGCGTTGACGGCTTCGAGCGTCTTGCGCTGGCTGGCCATCACGGCGTCGATATCGGCCTTCGGCATTTCGACGTTCTGGAACATTTTGCTGAACTGTTCGGTCGCTTTGGCGGGATCGAAGTCGGTCCAAGCCTTAAAGACGTCGAAGTCAGCGAACGGCTGGGTCTTGCGGGTCATATCAAATCTCCATTTTTCGGCACGCCCACATGGGCGGTGAAACCAATTTTGTGCATCGCACAATGAGGAAAATATGAGGGTTGATATGAAATGTCAATGGATTTTTGTGCACTGCACAAAAAATTTTTCGCACATGCAGCAATTCGCAGTTTTCAGCCGGTTTCCGACTGTTCGGGAGACTTGCGAGACCGCCTGGCGGAGGGATCGAACGACCGTGCGAACATCTCAGCGCGTTCCAGACCTTTGTCGAGTGCGGCCATCGTTTTGGCGTGATCCGCCGTATCGTCGCGTAGCCAGACACGAAACGCATTGGCGTTGACGACGGCCAAACCCTGGGCCCGGACAAACCCGATCGGTCCGGTCGTGGCAATGCCCGCTGCTTCCAGCATGCTGGTCATGGCGCAAACACCGCGTCCGGCAATCAACAAACCCAAGCCCGGATCGAACAGACCGTCCCGAAGAATGGCGGCGATTCCGGCGCGATAAGGTGCAACCGCGTCGAACCGCGCCATCAACAGAGCGAACAGACGATCGCGAGGACTGTCTTCATCGGTGAAACCGGCGACCTCGGCGAGAGCCGCACGGTCTGCGCGTCCAATGACGTGACACAGGATGCCGGTTGGGTTGGTAAAACGCTTCACCGCTTCATCGAGGCGGCATCCGGCATCCTCCGCTACATGAGCCATGCATAGTCGACGCCAGCCATGACGCTCGGCGGCTGTGAACAGGCCGTCGACGAGTTTGTCTTCAAGGGATTTCGGAGCTGCCCGTTTTGCCATCGTCTAACCTACCGCTTCCGCATATGGTGCCAGGGGCGAAACGCATCAAGACAAGTAGCTTAGCAAAGAGGTGAGATTCAGGCCAATTCGCGAGAACGACGCGTCGCGGCGGCGATGGCATCGTTTACGATGGATTGCCAACCAGTATCCGGGTCCATCAGAACCTGCAACGCTTCCGCCGTCGTGCCGCCAGGACTGGTGACGTTTTTCCGCAGCGTTTCCGGCTCGTCGTCGGCGAGGCGCATCAGCTCGCCGGCTCCCGAGACCGTCTCGCGTGCGAGCCGGCGGGCGAGGTCTCTGGGCAGGCCGGCCTTCTCGCCGGCTTCGGCAAGACTTTCTGTGAGCAGGAAAACATAAGCCGGGCCGCCACCGGAGAGTGCGGTGACCGCGTCGATCAGGCCCTCGTCCTCGACCCACTCGACCACGCCAACGGCCTCCAACAGCGTTTGGCACAGGGACTTCTGTGCATCAGCGACTTGGGCGTTCGCGCAACAGACCGTGATGCCCCGGCCGACGGCTGCCGGGGTGTTCGGCATGGCACGGACGATGGCGGCTTCCTCGCCGAGGCGGGTTTCGAAGTAGCCGATGGGCTTACCCGCAGCGATCGAAAGAAATGCCGTTCCCGTTCGAACGAAGATCGAATAGTCGGGCACCACGCCGTCCATCGCCTGCGGTTTGACGGCGAGGATCACGACATCCGGTTCAACTTCTGAAAAGGCCGAAACGTTCCCGGCCGTTTTCACTCCAAGCTCGGACGTCAGGTGCTCGCGAATGTTTTCGGACGGCTCGACGATGCAGGCATTCTCGGGCGGCAGGCCATCCTCGATCCAGCCCTGCAGCATCGCGCTCCCCATCTTGCCACAACCGGCAAGCAGGAGAGTCGGATGGTCTGTCATGCTTCGCCGACGGTCTCGATCATCGCCGCATCAAGCGCTTCCGGCGCAGTCTTGCCGCCCCAAACCACGTACTGAAAAGCTGGATAAAACCGCTCACATTCGACCAGGGCCGTTTCGATGAGATCCTCGATCTGTTCAAGCGCTGGCCGCGGCGCCCCCCGCATCGGTAATGCGTGGCGGTACATCGGCAATCCCTCGTCGGCCCAGATGGAAAAGTGTCCGAGCCACAAACGCTCGTTGACGGCAGCGAGCAGCTCGAAAATCATGGCCCGTTTTTCGTCGGGAATCCGCATGTCGAATGCGCAGGTAAAGTGCATCGCGTCGACCGCGTCGTTCCACGCAAAATGCAGGCTGTAATCGCACCAGCGGCCGGGCGCCTGTACGGCGAGTTCTTCGTCGTTGCGCCGGTCGAAGGCCCATTCGTTGTACTCGACCAATTGTTCGATGATGTCCAGAGGATGCTGATTGGATGATTCGCTTGCCGTGTTGAGGCTAGGCATGCCGTTTCCCCTTCGCCTGTGGCCTGTTCCGCACACGATGTTCGTGGCGGTCTAGGGGTCCTCTAAGCAGATCCACCACATATGGTTGGTCATGCAACGGGTAGTGAAACCTGCCCAGACGACTACAATATATAGCCTGCCACTTGTGTTGAATCGGCGCAAGGGCGGACTGCGCGAAGATATTGTGAAAATTGTGGAAAACGGTCGAAAAAACGGGCCGATGCAAAATAACTCAGCCGCTCAGCGTTTCGTCCGTGTTGCGGGAGGTTTCTTCTTCGTCGTTGCGGCCGTTTTGCGTTTTGCAGGTTTTTCCGTGCCCGTGGAGGTTTTGGCCAGCTTCGCTTCGAGAGCCTTGACCCGTTTTTCGAGCGCCTCCTGGCCGGCACGGGCCTCTGCGGCCATTGCCTTGACGGCCTCGAATTCATCGCGCGGCACCATATCCGCGTCGCACATGATGCGTTCAACCCGGTGACGAATCATCGTTTCGATCTCGCCCTTCATGCCATTGAGGGTCGAAACGGCCCCGTTGGCGACCTTGGCGATATCGTCAAACAACCGATTGGTGGTCTGCATCGTCATGCTCCGGGTGTATTGGCGTTGGATACACAATATGGTGACAATGCTCAGACACCGCAACCGCTTGCCTTGACGAGGCACCGCAACCTATAAGCAAGGCCCATGAACAATAGCGTTTCCAGCAATGGCCTTGTCCTGATCACCGGCGGCGCCGGTTTCATCGGATCAGTTGCGGCGGCCAGGCTCGAAGACGCTGGCTACGATATCGCTGTCTGCGATTGGCTGGGCGATGGCGACAAGTGGCATAACGTTGCCAAGCGTGATCTCGTCGACGTCGTGCCCCCAGATCTACTGACGGATTTTCTCGAATCAAACGCAGATGCCGTCAGCGCGGTGGTGCACATGGGCGCCATTTCCTCGACCACAGAAACCGATGTGGATCTCATCGTCGAGACAAATTTCCGCTTGTCGATGTGGCTCTGGACCTGGTGCGCCGAGAGCGAAACGCCATTGATTTATGCCTCGTCTGCCGCGACCTACGGTGACGGCGCTCAAGGTTTCGACGACGATGGCTCGCGTGAGGCGCTCGCAAAATTGCGGCCGCTCAATGCTTACGGGTGGAGCAAAAACCTGTTCGACCGCAGGGTTGCGATGCTGGCTGCTGAGGGCGTCGCGCCGCCGCATTGGGCGGGGCTCAAGTTCTTCAACGTTTACGGGCCCAACGAGTACCACAAGGGCACGATGCAAAGTGTGGTTTCGCATATCTACCCGCGTGCTGTGGCGGGGGAACCGGCAAAGCTTTTCAAGTCACATCACCCGGACTACGAAGACGGCGGACAATTGCGCGACTTCGTCTGGGTCGGGGATTGCGCCGAGATGATTCTATGGTTGATCGAGACTCCATCCGCCAACGGCCTCTATAACTGCGGTACGGGTCAGGCCCGGAGCTTCAGGGATCTCGCCGAATCCGTCTACCGGGCGCTGGGTAAGGAACCCGATATAGAGTACGTGCCGACACCGGAAAACATTCGCGACAAGTATCAATACTTCACAGAGGCTCGGGTGGATCGTATCAAGCAGGCTGGCTTCGACCATAAGCCAACCTCACTCGAAGACGGTGTGACCCGGTACGTGCAGGAATTCCTCGCTACCGCCGACCCTTACATCTAGAGCACGAGGCAACAACATGGCCTTTGCAATCGGCTTTCCCGCCATTGATCCCGTCCTGATCGAGATCGGCCCGATCGTCATCCGCTGGTATGCGCTGGCCTATCTGGCAGGCCTTTTACTCGGCTGGCGCATGATGATCCGTTTGGCGGAGAGTGTGGACGGTCCTGTCACTGTTCAGGACGCTGATGATTTTCTCGTCTGGGCAACGTTCGGCGTCATTATCGGTGGGCGAATCGGGTATGTGATTTTCTACAAGCCCGGCGCCTATATCGATGATCCGCTCTCCATTCTCGCCGTCTGGCAGGGAGGCATGTCGTTTCACGGCGGTATCATCGGGGTCATCGTTACAGCCTGGTGGTTCAGCCGCCGGCGCGCGCTGCCGCTCCTCTCATTTGGCGATATGATTGCCCGTGTCGCACCGATCGGACTGTTCTTCGGCCGTATCGCCAACTTCATCAACGGTGAACTCTACGGTCGTGTAACCGATGTACCCTGGGCAATGGCGTTCCCCATGGGCGGCCCCGAACCGCGTCATCCCAGCCAACTCTACGAGGCGCTGCTCGAGGGACTGGTCTTATTCATCGTGCTGAACTTGCTTGCCCGATCCGATTGGGTGCGTGCCCGATCCGGCTTCCTGATCGGCGTTTTTCTCGTCGGGTACGGCGCCGCCCGATCGTTCGTCGAATTTTTTCGCCAACCCGACGCCCACATCGGTTTCATCGGCGGTTTCATTACCATGGGGCAGATTCTCTCGATCCCCATGATTCTCGCAGGCATTGCCTTCATCCTTTACGCTGTGAAGCGCGCAAAAAACCGGCAGTCATGACGCCGTTGGAGGCGCATATTCGGGCGCGTATCGCCCGCCATGGCCCGCTTAACGTCCAGCAATTCATGGAAGAGGCGCTCGGAAACCCCGAGTTCGGATACTACACGACACGCGATCCGTTTGGCGAAGCCGGCGACTTCACAACCGCGCCCGAAGTCAGCCAGATGTTCGGCGAACTCATCGGTGCCTGGCTCGCGAGCGCCTGGCAGTCCATGGGCGAACCCGACCCGGTGAACGTGATCGAACTGGGCCCTGGCCGCGGCACCCTGATGGCGGATGCCTTGCGCGCCATGCGGGGGGTGCCTGGCCTGATTGGGAAAATCCAGCTCCATCTTGTCGAAATCAGTCCGGTGCTCCGTAAACGCCAGCACGATACGCTGGGCGATGCATCTGTGGCATCCATCGATTGGTGGCGGGACATATCGCAGATTGCTGCCGGACCCAGCCTGATTGTCGCCAATGAGTTCTACGACGCCTTGCCGATCCGCCAATACGTGCGCGATCTCGGGCACTGGCGCGAGCGAATGGTCGAGCCGGCAGATGCGGGGTTCCGGTTTGCCCTCAGCGCGGAACCCGTCAAGGCGCATCTCATCCCGGAGATCGGTAGCGAGGCGAAAAACGGCGACATCGTCGAAACTTCCCCTGCTGGTCTTCGAAGTATCCACACGGTCGCGCAGCGATTGCTGGCGGACAACGGCGCGGCGCTAATTATCGATTACGGCCATACCAGAAGTGCCCTTGGCGAGAGCCTTCAGGCCGTTCGCGGGCATCGTTTCTCTGACGTGTTAGCCATGCCGGGCGAACAAGACCTGACAGCGCATGTCGATTTCGCGGCCCTCGGGACCATAGCGGAGTCTGCTGGGGCCGTCGTGCATGGTCCGGTTACGCAAGCGGCGTTCCTGGCGCAGCTTGGCATCGATATTCGCCTGCAGGCACTGATGCAGGCGGCAGAAACTGACGAGACCAGAGCGGATTTGATCGCTAGCGCCCGGCGATTGATCGATCCGGATGCCATGGGGCACCTGTTCAAGGTCATGGCGGTGACATCGCCGGCATTACCGAAACCGGAAGGCTTCGATCACTGACGGCTTGGACTTTCGCCGGGGCGCAGAGCGCGATACAAGAACGTCATGCAACAGGCAGAAAATCTGCGCCATACGGCGGGTATCCGGCACGGCTTTTTCACACGTGAAAACGGTGTCAGTAACGGGATCTATGCCGGGCTTAACTGTGGTCACGGTTCGAACGACGAAACCGAGGCCGTAACCCAAAACCGCGCTATCGTCGCCGATGCCATGGGTGTTGACCCGCAACGGTTGCTGAGCGTCTTTCAGACCCACTCGCCGACTGCCGTCATCGTCGACGACGTATGGCAGCGCGAGGACGCCCCGCAGGCCGATGCCATGGTCACGAACCAGGCGGATATCGCTATCGGTATTCTCGTCGCCGATTGTGCGCCTGTGCTGTTCGCCGATGCCGATGCCGGGGTGATCGGCGCGGCGCATGCGGGATGGAAGGGCGCAGTCGGCGGCGTCGTCCAGGCTACGGTGGCTGCCATGCAGGAACTCGGCGCAGAACCGGTTCGCATCCGGGCTGCCATCGGGCCTTGCATCCGCCAGAAATCCTATGAGGTCGATGATGGGTTCCGCGACCGGTTGATCGACCTTGACGATTTGAACGATCGTTTCTTTGCCGGCGGGTCGCGCGCCGGCCATCATCAGTTCGATCTTGCCGGCTTTGTCCAGCACCAGGTCAAGCGTGCCGGCGTTGGCGATTGTACCGTTGTGCCAGGCGATACCTATGCCGATGAGTCCCGCTTTTACAGTTTTCGCCGCGCGACCCACCGGTCTGAACCCGATTACGGCCGCAACATTGCTGCTATCGCGCTGGGCAATTAGAAACGCAGAATATCGAGGAGACGCCCATGGCCATTCATTTCAGTGAACAGGAACTCGCCGAGCGGCGCAAACGGACATGCGCCGCGATGGCGGCCGGAGGACTCGACGGTCTGCTGATCTTCCGTCAGGAGACGATGTTCTATCTGACCGGCTACGACACGTTCGGCTATGTCTTCTTTCAGTGCCTTTATCTTGGCGCGGACGGCGCGATGACCCTGCTGACGCGGTCCGCCGACCTACGCCAGGCGAAACATACGTCGATCATCGATGACGTTCGTGTCTGGTCGGACGCACCGGACGTCAATCCGTCGGATGATCTGCGAGACATTCTCAACGAACACGGCTGCAAAGGTAAAAAACTCGGCGTTGAGTGGGAGGCCTACGGCCTGACCGCCCGGAATGGTCAGCGTCTGACGGCTGCACTAGACGGGTTCTGTGGCCTGGCTGATGCGTCGGAACTGGTCAGCAAGCTTCGCGTGATCAAGAGCCCGGCGGAGATTGCATACGTTCGTCGCGCCGGCGAACTGGCCGATGATGCGTGGAATGCGGCGCTGGAGACTGCCGCGCCGGGCGTCGATGAGGGGAGAGTACTGGCCGCCATGCAGGGGGCCGTGTTCGAGGGCGGCGGCGACTATCCGGGCAACGAATTCATCATCGGCTCGGACCGTGATGCATTGTTGTGCCGCTACAAATCGGGCCGGCGCGTGATCGGAGAGCAGGACCAATTGACCCTGGAATGGGCCGGCGCCTATCGGCACTACCATGTAGCGATGATGCGGACACTCTGCTTCGGGGCGCCGCCCTTACGCCAGATAGAGCTTTACGAGGGTGCCGCCGAGGCGTTGGAGGCGGTCCGCGGCGAACTGGTTCCGGGCAAGACATTCGGTGACGGGTATCAGGCCCATGCCGATGCCCTCGACGCCCGTGGACTTTCCGAACACAGGCTCAAGGCTTGCGGTTACAGCCTCGGTACTACGTTCTCGCCGAATTGGATGGACTGGCCGATGCTCTACGAGCGCAATCCCGTGGTTATCGAGCCTGGCATGGTCATCTTCATGCATATGATTATCGCCGATAGCGAGGCGGAACTCGCCATGACCCTCGGTGAGACCGTGCTCGTGACCGATGGCGGAAACGAGCGACTGTCCGGCGCATCGCTTGATATGATCGCCAAGTAGCATCGCCAACGGAGGCTGCCGTGCCGCACCTCTATCTCATGCTGGCATTGTCGTTGCTGACCTTGCTCGGCATGTGCGCCATCGTTTGATCAGGCTGTATCGATGTGGTCGCCGAATAGACTTCCGATAGCCATCGTTGTGTTGCTGTTTTTGTTGGCAGGCTGCACGCGCGTCGATGCCGAGCGAACGACGGCGGCACCTGTCGCCGGTGCGATTGAAATCGTACCGCCTGCCGGCACCGCGTTGCCGATGGCCCGATTGCTGGCGCAGTCCGTTGTCGACGCGATTACGCGCCGGGGAGGCGTGGCTCACCTCGGCGATGGCCTTAAACCCGGAAACACAGTTGGTTTCGTTGTGACCGGCTGGGTGGAAGGGGGCGATGCATCCGGTGACGGTCGCGTGGCAACGGTCGAGTGGCAGGTGCACGCCCGAAAGCAGGCCTTTCCCGTAACATCGGCCCGTCTCCCGGTCTATGCAAAGGAGCAGGATTGGGTTTATGGATCGCCGGCGTTGGTCCGCGCAATCGGGGACAGGACGGCCGCGATGCTGACAAAGCCGCTGGGGCTCGAATCAGAGGCTCAGGCGACCGTGCCGTCGTCGAACGTTGTCTCCGAACCGGCGGCCGATAACGATATAGCTTCACCGGAGAGTCCCGCAAAAGGAGATGTGCCGTCAAAATCACTGAAAACGCCACCCGATCTCTGGGTCGATGAGGTCACGGGCGCGCCGGGCGATGGCAATCGGTCGTTGACAGCGGCGTTACGCGAAATCCTGAGAGGTGCCGGATATCCGTTGGCGCGCAGTCCGTCGGGTGCAATGTATTTTGTGCAGGCTTCTGTCGATGTATCGGTGATCGACCATAGTACTGAGCACATTACGATTGTCTGGTCGATGGTCGGACGCGACGGGAGCGAAATCGGGCGTATTAGCCAGAACAACGATATCCCCCGCGGCATGTTGCACGATACCTGGGGCGAAACGGCGCGATATGCAGCACGGGGTGGTTTTGAAGGCGTTCGCGCGATTCTCCGCGAACTCGGATACGGCGAACCGATACCCTGACGGGGAGCCGTCTGAAATGGCCGCGATCAAGGCGTTTCACGAGGGAAACCGCATGTCGCTTGCCCGCTGGTCGGCGCGTTCTGTACCATCTGACGTATGAACGTCCGCCCATTGATGGCGACGCTGGGACTGATGCTCGCGCTACTGGCCGGCTGCAGTTCCCAGCCGCATTTCGTCGACGCGATCAGTGTTCCCGAACCGGGTGAGGGGACACGGCTCGTTGTTGTGCCGGTCGATGGCATCGGCCCCGATGTTGGCCGGGCGCTCGGCGAGGACATGGCATGGGGGCTTCGCGAGGCGGGTTACCCGGCACACTTCGCTGATACGCCTACCGGTCAGGATCCCTACGTGCGCGGCGAGGTTGGCGACATCGAAATCGGAAGTCAGGTCGTTTGGCTCGGTCTCCGTTGGTTGATCTACAGCGCCGATGGTCGGGTTCAGGGCATCCATCGTCATCAGGTTGCGGTTTCGCTCGACGACTGGACCGCCGTATCGCCGAGAACGCTGACCATGATCGTCGCCGAGGCCGTTCCGGCCGTGCATGAACGCGCCGCGCCACTTGTCTTTCCAGGCGGTGTAAAACCGAACCTGGCGGTCTCGCCCGGCGGCGAAGGCGCACAGTTTGCCTCTATCGGCGTATCCGGCAACACGGACACAATCGTCATTTCCGGTGACGGTCTGGCGATTGTCGGTCCGAACGAGTCGTTCGAAACGGCGCAGTTCGATCCCGTATTCGAACCCGCGGCCGTCGACGTCCCCGAGCCGGCTGCCGGTTCTGCGCAACCGGAAATCGAACCGGAATCGGTTTTCTACGCGCCGGCGCCGCAGAAGCCTGCAACACCCGAGCTCATCACGTTGGCGCCGAAGACATCGACAACTAAAACGGAACCAGTCAATCAAATGCCATCATCCGACACGTCTGATGTGTCGTCGGCGGACTTCGATGCAGGCCCGGCGCCACCTGAGCCGCCGACCGGGACATTTATCGATGTTGCGGCGATCGAGGCTTTGTCGGGCTCCCTGGTCGAGAGCGAAGCGATCGAAACGCCCTCTCTGCCGGCCGTTGTCGAACCGGTATCTGATGAGCCCCGGATGTCGACAGCCATCGATAAGCCCGCATCCGGCGGTGCGTCGGCAATCAGCCCCGAACCGGCCGAGTCGCCATTTTCCCGGATTGCCGACAACCTCACGGATCCGGACGACCCGGAGATGCTAACGCCGGAGGCTGCGGCGTTGGTGACCACCGACCCCTGGCTGACGATAGCCGAGCCCGTGGCGATGCCGCGTCCGGAGTCCGAGGTGCTGGAACCTGCGGCGGATGCCGAGGCGCGCGCCGAACCGATCATCGAGACAGTGGTTGTTGAGACGCCGGCCCCGCCGCAACCCCCAGAGGCGCTGGCCGTAGAAGCAGAAAGTGCTGCACAGACGAGTGTCATGGACACTGTGATTGAACCGGAACCAGAACTGGAGTTTGAACCGGAACCCAATCAGCCTGCCCAAACGGATACGGACGTTGGGGATGCAATCCAGGTTGCATCGGGGTCGGTTTCGGCGGGTGAACTCGATCAACCGACTCCCGCCGCTGTCGACAGACCGGTGTTCGTTGTGCGACCTGTCTTGGGCGCGCCCGGCGATGGCAATTCGGCATTGGGCCGCGCAGTTCGGGCCGCCCTGCGCAAGATCGATGCGGCTGTGACGGAGGATGCGCAACAGGCGACCCATGTTCTTCAGGGAAGCGTGCGGGTTGATTCGCCCTTTGCCGGCCGGCAGAAGGTCCGAATTGTCTGGCAGGTGACGGCCATCGACGGCACGGTTACGGGTCAGGCCTTGCAGGAAAATCAGGTTCCGCAGGGCAGTTTGGACGGTGTTTGGGGGCCGACGGCTGATGCTGTTGCAACCGGTGCGGTAAAGGGAATCGAAAAGCTCTTCGACAGCCCGATTTCCGGCACGGCGACCTCTGGCCTGAGCCAGCCTGACCTGCCGCACGTCGGTAATGACTGATGCCGTCGACCGTGCGAAAAGGGCCTGTTTCACGACACTTTCCACGGTTTACTTGGTTCGGGGCGGCTGGTACATTCCGCGCGCCTCGATAGGGACGTATTTGGGGATCGGGCGAGCACTTTCCGGGAGAAGATTTCGGCATCGGTAAGCGGGTGCCGGCATCGGCGTATCACATGAAGATTCTGGCCTGTAACAGCAATCGACCGCTGGCCGAGGCGATCTCGGCCTATCTCAATTTGCCGTTGACCAAGGCAAGCGTTCGCCGGTTTTCGGACATGGAAGTGTTCGTCGAGATACAGGAGAACGTACGCGGCGAGGACGTTTTCGTCGTTCAATCGACATCCTATCCGGCGAACGACAATCTTATGGAACTGCTGGTCGCACTGGATGCGTTGAGGCGCGGATCCGCCCGGCGAATCACGGCCGTGGTACCGTATTTCGGTTATGCCCGTCAGGATCGTAAATCCGGCCCCCGGACGCCGATTTCGGCCAAGCTGGTCGCCAACCTGATCACCGAAGCCGGCGCCGATCGCGTACTGACCGTCGATCTGCATGCCGGGCAAATCCAGGGCTTCTTCGATATCCCGACGGATAACCTCTATGCTGCGCCGGTCCTGTCGAAGGATATCGAGGATCGTTACAATGGCGATGATCTCGTCATGGTCTCGCCGGATGTCGGCGGCGTTATCCGTGCCCGCGGCATCGCCAAACGGTTGAATGCCGATCTTGCGATCATCGACAAGCGCCGCGAACGCGCCGGCGTTTCGGAGGTCATGAACATCATCGGGGATGTCGACGGAAGACGGTGTATCCTGATCGATGATATCGTCGATTCCGCCGGCACCCTCTGCAATGCCGCCGTGGCGCTCCGCGAAGCCGGTGCGACCGGCGTTTCCGCCTATGTTACCCACGGCGTACTCTCGGGCGGCGCCGTCGCTCGTGTCGCCGCATCGCCCATCGAACGGCTCGTCATTACCGACAGCATTCAGGCGACCGAGGGCGTCCGCGTGACGCAAAACATAGAGCAATTGACAATTGCCCCCTTGATGGCGGAGGCAATAAGTCGTATTTCGCACGAAACATCGGTTTCGAGTCTGTTCGACTAAAGGGTCGAACGGGCCGAAAAAGCCGCCGGCACCCCTGGAGGCCGGCGATTTACGTTGATAACGGAGTAACATAAATGGTTGATTTCATTCCCTTAGCAGCTGAGCTGCGGGAACGGGCAGGTAAGGGGGCAGCCCGGTCAACACGGCGAGAGGGTCGTGTTCCGGCTGTCATTTACGGCAACAAGCAAGAGCCGGTTCTGATCTCTATCGACCCCATCGAACTCAAAAAACAGTTCCGTGGCGGTATTTTCTTTTCGCAGGTCTATGAAGTGAATTTCGGGAGCGACAAGGCCCAGGTGCTGGCTCGCGATCTGCAACTCGATCCCGTATCGGACGAGCCGATTCACGTCGACTTCATGCGGTTCAGCCCGCGCACGAAGCTCAAGTTCGATATTCCGGTCAACTTCGAGAATGAAGAAGAGAGCCCGGGCCTGCGGAGTGGCGGCGTGCTTAACGTCGTGCGCTACACGGTTGAACTGATGTGTTCGCCGCTGAGCATTCCGGAAGCACTGATTGCCGACCTGAGCGGCCTCGAAGTCGGCGACAGCATCCACATCAGCAACATAACCCTGCCGGGCGATGTCGAGCTGACCATCACCGATCGCGACTTCACCATCGCGACCATCGCCGCCCCGACGATCTACGTCGAAGAAGAGCCCGAAGACGAGGATGAAGAAGGCCTCGAGGGTGAAGAGGGCGAAGACGGTGAAGAGGGCGAAGACGGCGATAGTGAAGGCGAAGACGGCGACGCCGAAGAAAGCGGCGGCGAAAAGTAAGCCTTCTCGGGAGAGCGAGACATGCGACTGCTGGTCGGTCTCGGCAATCCCGGCCCGGAATATGCCCGCAACCGGCACAACATCGGGTTCATGGCGGTGGACGAGATCGTCCGCCGCCATGGTTTTTCCGCCTTTCGGGGCGGAAAATTCCATGGCGATATCGCCGAGGGCCTGATTGCCGGGAAGAAGCTGCTGGTGCTGAAGCCGAAAACGTTCATGAACGAGTCCGGCCGCAGCATTCTCGCGTGCGCGACGTTCTACAAGATCGAGCCCGGCGACATCATGGTCATGCACGACGAACTTGATCTCGCCGCCGGAAAGGTTCGGGTCAAACGCGGCGGCGGCCACGCCGGTCACAACGGCTTGCGCAGTATCCATGCACATCTGGGCGAGGGTTACGGCCGCGTGCGTATCGGCATTGGCCACCCCGGTGACAAGAACCGTGTCAAAGGCTACGTACTGAAGGATTTCTCGAAAGCCGAACAGGTTTGGGCCGACCCGCTGATCGACAGTATGGCGGGCCGCTTTCCCTTCCTCGCCGAGGACGATGACGCCCGCTTTCAGAGCAAGGTTGCCGAGGATCTGCGACCGGTCATCGAAAAGATTACAGGCGCCGCCGATGCGACGCCGGGAGAGGACGCCTAATGGGTTTCAATTGTGGCATCGTCGGCTTGCCCAATGTCGGTAAGTCGACGCTTTTCAATGCACTGACGGCAACGGCGTCGGCCGAGGCAGCAAACTTTCCGTTTTGCACCATCGAGCCCAACGTCGGGCGCGTCTCCGTGCCGGATGACCGACTCGACCGCATTTCCGCCATTGCGAAATCCGCCCGCGTGGTGCCGACCCAGCTTGAGTTCGTCGATATCGCGGGTCTGGTGCGCGGCGCATCGAAGGGGGAGGGCCTCGGGAATCAGTTCCTCGCCAATATTCGTGAGGTCGCGGCCATCGTTCATGTGCTGCGCTGCTTCGAGGATGGCAATGTGACCCACGTCGACAATACGGTCGACCCGGTACGCGATGCGGAAACGGTCGAAACCGAATTGATGTTGGCCGACCTTGAAAGCCTCGAGAAACGCATTACGCCCCTGGAGAAGCGCATTCGCGGTGGCGACAAGGATGCCAAGGTGCAGATGGTGTTGGTCGAGCGTGCCTTGGCGGTCCTGCGCGACGGCAAACCGGCGCGGACCGTTCCCGTCAGCGATGACGAGCGGAAACCCTTTCGGATGTTGCAACTGTTGACTGCCAAGCCGGTGCTTTACGTTTGCAATGTCGAGGAAGACAACGCCGCCGACGGCAATTCTCTCTCGGCCCAGGTTGCAGATATGGCGGCGCGGCAGGGCGCTGAATCCGTCGTTATCTCGGCCCGTATCGAGGAAGAGATTTCGCAACTGACGGATCCCGAAGAACGCGCCGAATTCCTGGAGACCCTCGGGCTTGAAGAGACCGGACTGGCGCGGGTCGTGCGCGCCGGATACTCATTGCTCGACCTGATCACGTTTTTTACCGCCGGACCGAAAGAGGCCAAGGCCTGGACCGTACGGCGCGGCGCCAAGGCGCCAGAGGCGGCGGGCGTTATCCACACCGACTTCGAGCGCGGCTTCATTAAGGCGGAGACCATTTCGTTCGACGACTACGTCGCGCTGAACGGCGAGCAGGGCGCCAAGGATGCTGGCAAGATGCGCCAGGAAGGCCGCGACTACATCGTTAAGGACGGCGATGTCATGTTGTTCCGGTTCAACGTCTAAGTCCAAAAACGATTCAATCTACCGACAAATAATTGAACCTGTTGCAGCCGCGCCGGGCTGGAGTAGCATTGCGGAACGAGATAGGCCTGCCGCGGGAGACTTCGATGGAAACCCAGCCACTTCACCCCCGCTTCGGGGTCGAGGTCGTCGGTATTGATTTGCGTGACGTCCGCGCGGGTCATCACTATCCGGAAATCCGGGATCTGTTCGAGCGACACTCGCTGCTGCTGTTTCGAGGCCAGTCACTCGATCAAGATGCGCACAACGATCTGGCTCAATTGTTCGGACCGATCGAGGACCGGGTCGCCGATGCGGCGGGAACACCGCCCCGCGAGCGCCCACCGGTGCCGTGCCTGAGCAATCGTCACTTAAAGAATGGCGAAATGCTGAAGCCTGACTCGCTGGCGGTGCTGAATCTCATCGCCAATCAATTCTGGCACACGGACAGCACGTTTCTGCGCACGCCGGCGCTCATCAACCTCATAACGGCCAAGGTGGTGCCGTCAGCAGGCGGCGAGACGGAACTGGTCTCGACCCGGGCTGCCTACGGCGATTTGCCCCGCGATCTGAGAGCCAAGGCCGACGAAGCGGTTTTTCTCCATTCGGTCATGTTGTCCCGTACCCGGGTCGATCACTCGCTGCTGAGCCGGGATGACGTAAGCCGGTATCAAGGGAATGCGTGGCGCGCGGTATGGCCGAACCCTATCAGTGGTGAGAAGGCGCTCTATATCGCCGAGCACATTTATGGTGCACGCGGCATGGCCGACGGAGATGCCCATCAGCTCGCCGCAGACTTGATCGCGTTCAGCACCCGGCCCGAATACATCTACACCCATTCTTGGCAGCCCGGCGATGTGTTGATCTGGGACGAACGGGCAACAATGCATCGCGGCCGCCCGTGGTCCTACGACGAGGAACGGACGCTTTATAGCACGTGCGTTTCGGCACGCGACGTCGACGGCCTTGCGGCCGTAACGCCGGCAGACGGCGCTATTCGGCCGGATGAGGTTTATGTGCCGCCGGCAGCATAAGTGGCTGTAGGCGTCTTTCTCTCCGCTGTTCAATCCGCTACCGTGAGCCCGCTCAATGGTAAGGGATTAGATATGACCGAGCGTTCAGTTCCACCCGTTATCGGCGTTATCGGGGGTAGCGGCGTCTACGACATCGATGGTCTTGAAGGCACCCGCTGGGAGACGATCGAGAGCCCGTTCGGCTTGCCGTCCGACCAGGTGTTCCGGGGCACGCTCGATGGTGTCGATATGGTGTTCCTGCCGCGGCACGGGCGCGGACACAAACAATCGCCGAGCACCGTCAACTACCGCGCCAACATCGACATCATGAAACGCGCCGGCGTCACCGAGATAATCTCGGTCAGTGCCTGCGGATCGTTGCGGGAAGAATTGCCCCCCGGCACCTTTGTCATCGTCGATCAGTTCATCGATCGCACATTTGCGCGGGAAAAGAGCTTCTTCGGCGCAGGCATGGTCGCGCACGTGAGCATGGCGCATCCGGTTTGCGGCCGTTTGGCTGAAACGCTCTATGAAACGGCGAACGATATCGGCCTCAGGGCGGTTATGGGCGGTACCTATCTGGCGATGGAAGGCCCGCAGTTTTCGACCCATGCGGAGTCCGAGCTTTACCGCTCGTGGGGATGTCATGTCATCGGCATGACCAATATGCCCGAGGCCAAGCTCGCGCGGGAAGCCGAGCTTTGCTATGCAACTGTGGCCATGGTGACCGATTACGACTGTTGGCATCCGGACCATGACGCCGTCACCGTGGATGCCATCATCAAGGTGCTGCTTGAGAATGCCGATAACGGCCGGGCGTTGGTCAAGGCGGCCGTCCCCCGTCTTGCCGGGCGCAGTGCGGCTTGCCCGCAAGGCTGCAACACGGCCCTGCAAACTGCCCTGATCACCGCACCCGATGCGCGCGATCCCGACATGGTCGCGCGGCTCGATGCTGTGGCCGGGCGGGTCCTCAATCCGGCGTGAGGGCGAGTTTCGATATTCGGCCTGCCGTCACCGCAGATCTCGCCGATGTGCAGCGTATCGCCGAGGAAGCCTATGCGGTCTTTATCGGGCGGATCGGCAAACGGCCGGCGCCCATGGATGCGGATTTTCAGGCACATCTGGATCGTGATGAGCTCTATGTCGCCGTCGACGGTCGGGATATTGGCGGTTATCTGGTCACGTATGCGAATGACGGCGCGCAGTTCATCGAAAACGTGGCGGTATTGCCCTCACGACGCGGTGCAGGTATCGGATATGCACTTTGCCGCTTCGCCGAAGCTGAGGGGCGACGTCGAGCCCTGCCGGTTGTTCGTCTTTATACGCACGTGAAAATGACCGAAAATATGGCGTATTACGCCCGTCTCGGCTACACGGAGAGCTATCGCGTGACCGAAGACGGTTTCGAACGGGTTTATATGGAAAAGCGACTGATCTCGTGAAAATCGACGGCACACCTTACCGGACCATCTGGCTCGCCGAAGACGGCGAAACGGTCGAAATCATCGACCAGACAAAACTGCCGCATGTGTTCGAGATCGCCCGTTTGGTCTCCGCAGAGGACGCGGAAGTTGCTATCCGCGATATGTTGGTGCGCGGTGCGCCGCTGATCGGCGCGACGGCAGCCTATGGCATGGCGTTGGCGATGCGGGCAGATCCTTCGGATACGGGGTTGGCTGCTGCTCATGACCTGTTGCTTGCGGCCCGGCCGACGGCCGTCAACCTGCGTTGGGCGCTGGATCGGATGCGGAACCGGCTGCAACCGCTGAACCAGACAGAACGTTCTGCGGCGGCCTACGGTCTGGCGGCTGAAATCTGTGACGAAGATGTCGGGATATGCTCCTTGATCGGCGATCACGGTCTCGCACTGATCAGCGAGATCGCGAACAGGAAAAACGGCGAACCCGTCAACGTTCTGACCCATTGCAACGCCGGCTGGCTGGCGACCGTGGACTGGGGGACGGCCACGGCGCCGATCTACAAGGCGCATAATGCCGGTATACCGGTTCATGTCTGGGTCGACGAAACACGGCCCCGCAATCAGGGCGCCAGTCTGACGGCGTTCGAGCTGTTGCAGCACGGTGTGCCGCATACGCTGATTGTCGACAATGCCGGCGGCCACCTGATGCAGCACGGTCGGGTCGACATGTGCATCACCGGCACCGACCGTACCACCCGTGCCGGAGACGTTTGCAACAAGATCGGGACCTATCTGAAGGCGCTGGCCGCACACGATAACGGCGTGCCGTTTTTCGTCGCGTTGCCCGGTCCGACTATCGACTGGACCATCGCCGATGGCGTTCGCAATGTTCCGATCGAGGAACGCGGCGCCGATGAGGTGACCCGCCTTACCGGGCGTACCGATGCCGGTACGCTGGAAACGGTGACGATTACGGCCGAAGGCGTTCCGGCGGCCAACCCGGCGTTCGACGTGACGCCGGCACGGCTGATTACCGGTCTGATCACCGAACGCGGTGTCGCCGAAGCGTCTGAGGCCGGGTTACGAGCGCTCTATCCTGACGCAGCATGACAGGCAGACTATCCCAATCGGGCTGTTGCTTGTCGCAACACACACGATACCGTGCCGGGTAGATGCGGTGTCGAATGGGCCAAAATGCGAATTCTTGCTGTTGAACACCATGAAGTAGCGTCGCTTGCCGTGGTCGGAGAAACGATCCGGTCCGAGGGCGGGGATATCGAGGTTTACTGGGGCGAATCCGGCGAGCCGTTTCCGCACGATGCAATGTCGTACGATGGCATGATCATCATGGGCGGCGCCATGAACGCCGCCGATGACGACCGTTGCCCCTATTTTCCGGATCTGACGTCGTTGATCCGGGCGTATACCGAGCGCGAGAAACCGGTGCTCGGCATCTGTCTCGGCGCCCAGTTGATTGCCCGCGCGTTCGATGCGCCGCTGCATCTCGCCGGCGATTTCGAGTTCGGCTTCGAGACGATCGAACCGACGGAAGCCGCTGCCGCCGATCCGGTGTTGAGCCGTTTGGAGCGACCGCTGTCGCTGTTCCAATGGCATACCGATCATTACGACTTGCCGCCCTGCGCCGTCCATCTGGCGACGAATGGGCGTTATGAAAACCAGGCCTTTCGGGTCGGCCGGGCGACGTATGCCACGCAATTCCACTTCGAAGTCGACCGATCGGTTGTCTATGAGTGGATCGATCACAATGTCGAGGACCTTGCTGCGAAAAAGCCCGGTTATGAGGACTGGCTGCCAGACCAGTTCGAGGCGCACGAGGAGAACTCGAAGGCGTTCTGCCGCGATGTCACGGGGCGGTGGATGGCCCTGGCCGGATAACGCGTCATCATTAAGAAAAAGCCCCGCCGAGGCGGGGCTTTTATTTTCGCGATCAAAACCCGGTCAGTGCAGGTCCGACCAGATCTTGCGTTTCAGTGCATAGGCGAAGCCGGTGAAGACCACCAGGAAGATGATCACCTTGATACCAAGGCGCTTGCGCTCTTCCAACTCGGGCTCGGCGGCCCATGCGAGGAAGGCCGTTACGTCGGCTGCGATCTGCTCCGCCGAGGCTTCGGTTCCGTCCGCATAGCTCACGTAGTCGTCGCCGATCGGCGGCGCCATGGCGATCTGGTGGCCCGGGAAATAGGCGTTGTAGTTCATGCCTTCGAGTAGATCGAAATCGGCCGGCGGTTCCTCATAGCCGACCAACAGGGCATGAAGATAATCGGCGCCGTTCGCACGGGCCTTGGTCATCAACGACAGATCCGGCGGCAGGGCGCCACCGTTGGACGCCCGGGCCGCGTTGTCGTTGGCGAACGGCTGGGCAAACCGATCGGCCGGTTTTGCCGGGCGGAAGAACATCTCGCCTTCTTCGTCCGGTCCGTCCATGACCTCGAACTGCGCGGCGAAGGCCTTGACCTCGGCTTCCGACATGCCGAAGTCCTGCAGGTTGCGATAGGCAACCAGCTCAAGGCTGTGACATGAGCTGCAGACCTCGGCGTAGACCTGAAGGCCGCGGCGTAAAGCCGCCCGATTGAAGGTGCCGAACGGGCCTTCCCAGGACCATGATCGGTCGGGATAAGAGATGTCCTTGGCGGCGGCCTTGGCGTCATCGCCGAAACCCGCAAACGAGCCGAGAGCCAGCGTGGCGGCCAGAGCAAGCGAGGAAATTGTCTTTTTCATCATCGTTCTCCCTCGTCTACTCACGATGCAGCCTTGGTGACGGCGGCCGAGATACTCTCGGGCACCGGTTTCGGCCGCTCGAGAATCCCGAGCAGCGGCACCAGGATGATCAGGTGGAAGAAGTAGTAAGTCGTGGCGATCTGGCCGACGATCAGGAACGTGCCCTCCGCCGGCTTGGCGCCGATGTAGCCGAGCACGATGCAATCGAGCAGGAATATCCAGAAGAACTGTTTATAGATCGGCCGGAATTTTGAGCTGCGAACCTTCGAGCGATCGAGCCACGGCAGCAGCATCAGCACGATGATCGAAGCGAACATGGCCAGCACACCGGCAAGTTTCGCCGACATCAGCCAACCGCCGAGCGACACGATCTGATAGAGGAAGAAGTCCGACGTGAAGGCCCGCAGGATCGCGTAGAACGGCAGGAAATACCATTCCGGCACGATATGCGGCGGCGTCACCAACGGGTTCGCTTCGATGTAGTTGTCCGGGTGGCCGAGATAGTTCGGCGCGTAAAACACGAACAACATGAAGAAGATCAGGAACACGCCGAGGCCGAACAGATCCTTGACCGTGTAGTACGGATGGAACGGGATCTGGTCCTGTGGGCCCTTGACGTCGACGCCGACCGGATTGTTCGAGCCAAAGCGGTGCAGCGCCCAGATGTGCACGACCACCAGACCGAGGATCACGAAAGGCATCAGGTAGTGCAGCGCGAAGAAACGGTTCAGCGTCGGGTTATCGACTGAGAACCCGCCCCACAGCCATGTCACCAGCGCGTCGCCGATCAGCGGTATGGCGGAGAACAGGTTGGTGATCACGGTGGCGCCCCAGAAGCTCATCTGGCCCCAGGGCAGGACATAGCCCATGAACGCGGTGGCCATCATCGCCAGCAGGATGAAGACGCCGATGATCCAGAGCAACTCGCGCGGCGCCTTGTAGGAGCCGTAGTAGAGGCCCCGGAAAATATGGATGTAGACGACGATGAAGAACATCGACGCGCCGTTCATGTGAATGTAGCGGATCAGCCAGCCGTAGTTCACGTCGCGCATGATGCGCTCGACCGAGGCGAAGGCATAATCGACATGGGCCGTATACTGCATCGCGAGCACGATACCGGTCGCGATCATGACGACCAGAATGACGCCGGCGAGAGAGCCGAAGTTCCACATGTAATTGAGGTTTTTCGGCGTCGGGTAACCCGAGCCGATGGAGTGATCCAGGAAGCTGAAGATCGGCAGGCGGTATTCAATCCACTTGACGACCGGGTTTTCCATCATCTTCGAAGCCATGATGTTTCTCCTCAGCCGATCTTCACGGTCGTATCGCTCAGGAACGAATACGTCGGGATAGGCAGGTTCTTGGGCGCCGGGCCCTTGCGGATCCGGCCGGAAGTGTCGTAGTGCGAGCCGTGGCACGGGCAGAACCAGCCGCCGTACTCGCCTTTTGGTTCGCCGGTCTTCTGGCCCAGCGGAATGCAGCCCAGATGGGTGCAGACGCCGACCATGATCAGCCACTCCGGCTTCTGCACGCGATCGGCGTCGGTTTCCGGATCGACCAGTTCGGCTGCGGCAACGCTGCGCGCTTCATCGATCTCGGCCTGTGTGCGATAGCGGATGAAAACCGGTTTGCCGCGCCAAACGACGGTGATGCTCTGTCCTTCCTCGATGGGGGACAGGTCGACTTCCGTCGATGACAACGCCAACGTGTCGGCAGCCGGGTTCATCGTATCGATGAACGGCCACGCCGTCAGGGCGGCGCCGACGCCGCCGAGCGTGGCGGTCGTGACGATCAGGAAATCGCGACGATTCTTGTCGTCGTCTTCCGGTGCATGGGTCGCGGGATTCGCGGTATCTGACATTTAAGCCCCCTCCGATCGGATCAAACCTGTTCTTATCCCCGGTTTAGTGCTGCTACGTTAGCACGCCGGCCCGCAACTGCCAGCGTCGAAAGCAAAAAAAGCGCCTCGAAACAGCCAAAGAACGCGCGTTTAGGACGGGTTTGCGTATACTGCATCTGCCTTGCGTTTGAAAGGCCTAGATGCGCCCAACCATCCGGATCGGAGTATTTCCATATGTTCAGTCACGTCACCATCGGCAGCAACGACATTGCGCGTTCCGGCACGTTCTATGACGCGGTCTTGGGCGCGCTCGGGCACACCCGATTTTACGCGTCGGAACACGGCATCGGTTACGGCGAGACCGAGGGCGACCAGGTGTGGATTCTCGGTCCGTTCGACGGGAAACCCGCGACGGTCGGCAATGGCATGATGGTTGCCTTTGTCGCGCCGGACCGATCCAGCGTCGATGCCGCATTCGCGGCGGCGATGGCGAATGGCGGCGCCGAAGAGGGCGCGCCGGCCGTCCGCGAGCACTATCATCCGAACTACTACGGCGCCTATTTCCGGGACCCCGAGGGCAACAAGCTCTGCACGGTCTGCCACGCGTCGCCGGCCTGACGTATCCGTTGCCGATCCGTATCGCGCTCTATGAACCGGATATCCCGCAAAACGCGGGAGCGATCATGCGGACCGCCGCCTGCTTCGGTATCGGCGTCGATGTAATCGAACCCTGCGGTTTCGTGTGGGACGAAAAGCGCATGCGCCGGGCCGGCATGGATTATCTCGAGAAAACCGATGTATTCCGCCACGCGTCTTGGCAGGCATTTCATACGCAATTGCCGGGCGACGCCCGAATCGTGCTGCTGACGACCGCCGGGGCGGAAAGGCTCGACAGATTCCGGTTCCAGGCCGGCGACAGATTGCTCGTCGGCCGGGAAAGTGCCGGCGTCCCGGATGATATACATCAAATCGCCGACGCCCGCGTCGTGATACCGGTTGCATCCGGGATGCGTTCATTGAACGTTGCCGCCGCAGCGGCTATCTCGACGGCGGAGGCGCTTCGACAACTCGACGCGTGGCCGGACGACGGCAAAGGAGCCTAGCGATACATGTCGAACGACGATCTGCTCGATAACCGCAAGCAACGGGCCGCCGAATGGTTCGCCAATGTCCGGGATCGGTTGTGCGCTGCGCTTGAGGCCTGCGAGGACGATTGCAGCGGGCCCAACGGTACGGACGGGATCGACCCGGGGCGGTTCGAGCGCTCGCCTTGGAGCCGCGGTGCGGCGGCCGATCAGGCGAAATCAGGCGATGACGCGGCGCGCGGCGGCGCCGACGGCGGCGGCGGCGAGATGTCGGTGCTGCGCGAAGGCCGCGTCTTCGAGAAGGCCGGGGTGAACATATCGACGGTATGGGGCGTGTTTTCCGACGAGTTCCGGAGCCGAATCCCGGGCGCCGACCAGGATCCCCGGTTCTGGGCATCGGGGATCTCGGTCGTCATTCATCCGCGCAACCCGTGGGTGCCGATCTCGCACATGAACACCCGCATGATCGTGACCTCGAAGACTTGGTTCGGCGGCGGCGGCGACCTTACGCCGGTGTTTCCCGACGACGACGAAACCGGAGCCTTCCACGCCGCCTACAGGGCGGCGTGCGATGCCCATGACCCGGAGTACTATCCGGCGTTCAAGAAATGGTGCGACGAGTACTTCTTCCTGCCCCATCGGGGCGAGATGCGCGGCGTCGGCGGCATCTTCTATGACAATCTCGACAGCGGCGACTGGGATGCGGACTTCGCCTTCACCCGCGATGTCGGCGACGCCTTCATCAACGCCTATCCGTCGATCGTCAGAAACAAATTCGACCGGGAATGGACCGACGAAGAGAAACAGGCGCAGCGCATCAAACGCGGCCGCTACGTCGAGTTCAACCTGTTGTACGACCGCGGCACGCTGTTCGGCCTCAAGACCGGCGGCAACACGGACGCCATCCTGATGTCGTTGCCGCCTGACGTCGCGTGGCCCTAATCCGCGATGTAGCAGACCGGCGCGCATGTTGCGTGGCTTGCACTGATGATCTGCGCGTCCCCCGAAGGCTTAGCCGTGGGCAGCTCGAAGGGTGTGGCCCGCGACCGAAATGGCCGGTTCCAGCCTATTCCCAGGCTATCGTCTGCCGATCTTCATCCTATTCTTTGTGAAATTCGGACCATTGAATTCATTGATGAATTCCGGATTTTGTAGAGTTTTGTAGAGAAATGCTCATGCACCCCCGGGCGGACCGCATTTGTAGGCTGCGGTGTTCGCCAACCATGCCCCACGCTGCGGAAACGGCCGCCGATCGTTCATTTGCAAGGCGCGGCGCGAAAGGTGCGTAGGCCGATTGCCGGTGTATGGGCGAGTCCCGCCGGCAACCCGTCGATACCGTAACGCTTACTTTATTCACCATCGCAAAAAGCAATGATAAATATAGGATAAAATACCAAAATTATCAAGTATTATTTCCTATTTTATGAAAGATAATATGCGAATTTCGATGCCGGGGGATGGAGCGCCCGCACCGCTAAGCGGAAACGTACACGGCCATCCACCCGGCGGTCGGTACCAAGGGGCCAGCACGCCGGCGATCAGGACGAAGCGCCGGCCAGGTTTAGGAAACCGCGTCGAAACATCGGTCGAGTCCGGCGGCGACCGTCTCGACGTCCTCCATGGCGAGACACAGCGGCGGCACCATTCTGAGCACGCTGCGGTGCGGCCCCGATTTGCTGACGATCAATCCGGCTTGCCGGGTCTCCTCGAATACGGCGGCGGTCGTCTCCGGGTCGGGTTCCTTCGTTTTGCGGTCCTTGACCAGTTCGATGGCCATCATCAGGCCTTTGCCGCGCACATCGCCGATGACGTCGTACTTTTGCCGCAGATCCTCAAGCCGCGCCTTGAGCGCCGCACCGACCGTCCCGGCGTTCTCGGCGAGCTTTTCGTCGGCCATGATCCGCAGCACCGCCCGCCCGGCCGAGCAGGCGACCGGATTGGCGCCGTAGGTGTGAAACAGGAACTTGTCGGCCATCACTTCGGCGACTGCGCGCCGGGCGACGACGGCGCCCAGCGGAATGCCGTTGCCGATGCCCTTGGCCATCACCACGATATCCGGGGTCACGCCGTGTTCCTCGAACGCCCAGAAATGATCGCCGGTTCGTCCGACGCCGCTCTGCACCTCGTCGATGATCAACAGGCCGCCGGCGGCGCGCACGCGCTCCGCCGCACCGGCGATATAGCCCAACGGCATGGGTACGATGCCGCCGTAACCCTGAACCGGTTCGATGATCATGCCGGCGAGGCCGCCGGTGGTGCCGGAATGGGTCACGCGCTCGATTTCGTCGAGGTAGGGATCGACCCCTTCGCCGAAGATGCCGCGATACTGATTGGGTTCCGGCACAAACGCGACGCCGCCGAGCTGCGCGATGTTGTGTCGAAAGCCGCTGATGCCGGTGACGCTCTGCGCGCCGTAGGTTGCACCGTGATAACCGCTGCGAAGCGCCAGCACATCGTTGCGGCCGGTATAGCTCCTCGCCATCATCAGGGCGAGGTCGATGGCCTCGGCGCCGCTGTTGGTGAAATGGGCGACCCATTCCTCGCCCGCCGGCATGGTTGCCGTCAGTTCCTCGGCATAGTGCGCCGCAACGGGGTGATAGAACATGGTCGTGCAGTGCGTCAGCTGCGCCATCTGTGCGCTCGCCGCCTCGACGACGCGCGGATGCGCATGGCCGACGGAAATGCAGAGATTCATGCCCAGCAGGTCGACATAGGCGTTGTCGCGTTCGTCCCAGACGTACTGACCCTGGCCGCGCTGCAGGATCAATGGCGTCTGATAGGGAACGAACTTTCGCTGCGAGGCGGAAAAGAACCGGTCGCGCCGCGCAACGATGGCGTCGGTGTCCCAGTCCGTTTCGATGGGAGGGGCGGTCGGCGTGTCGTCTGCGCTCATATCGGATGTCCTTGGCGTCGAGAGAGATATGCGCCCACGCGGATACGCAGTCCACGAGGCTTCGAACCCTAGATACATGGTCCGGGCCGCTGGCCTAAGATGAAATTATGAGTATCAGTTTTTATGATGACGCCGATTAGCGCCGGCCGACAACTAGAACTCGACGACGAAGCTGTCGGCCGGCAAATCGGGAAGCCTATCGTTGATCGCCGCCGTCAGGACGCGGGTGCTCTCGGCCGCGAAGACCGCCGGAAGTTCGTCGAGCCCGCTGTCCCGGGCGACCAAAACGATTTCGCGGGAAAACGACGCGACCGGCAACGGATGAACATCGATTTTCATACCTTCCGCCAGGCCGTCGAGCAGCAGCGTCGGGGTCAGAATAGCGAAACCCTGGCCGGCCGCGACGGGCGCAAGAACGACGCTCGAACGGTCGCCTTCCATGGCCCGCGGCAACTCCAGCCTGAGCCGGCTCAGATGCTGGTCCGTGCGGCGTCCGACAAGGGAATCCCGGGCGAAATGCACGAGCGGCAGATTCCGCGCCAGAGCCGACAAATCGTCGATCGGGCCGTCATAGTGCTGCGGTGTCACGAGCAGAAATTTCTCTCGCAGTATCGGATACCGCACGAGGCCGTCAAGTAGGTAGAAAGCGTCGGACGAAATCGCCAGATCCGCGCGGCGGTTTCTCAGCAGGTTCTGATGATCGATGGAGAGACCGGCCGACAGGCTGATTTCGGGAATACCGAAGTCGTTGCGGGCGAGGCCGGTGAGAGCGGGACTCAGCGTCGTTGCGATGGAGGCGAGCAGGGCGATCCGCAGGACCGGGAGCGGTGCGGTGTTGACGCGCCGGATTTCAACCTGCAACTGCTCGATCTCCGCGAGCACGGAGATCGCGCGGCGGTGAAGCACGATCCCGGCCTTGGTCAACTGAAGCGGACGCGCGTTACGCTCGATCAGGCTGGCGCCCAGAGCCTGTTCGAGTTTTTGCAGGGTTTGCGATACGGCAGATTGCGAAATGCCCAGCAATTCCGCGGCGCGCGAAACCTGCTGCGTCTCGACGACGACATTGAACACCTCAAGGGCACGGGTCAGATTGAAGCCGAAAACGTTGGCGGTCGACATGGTTTGTAGCCCGGTCCGATGATCACGTGACCCGATCCAACACTATTAGAATTGCTTATGCAATCGAATGACCATTGAATTCGCCCGGTCGTCACGGTCACGATCCGTCCATCAGCGGACTTCCGGACACCAGGCCATGGTCAACAGAACGGATGCCCGGATCGTCATCGTCGGCGGCGGCATCATCGGATTGGGAATTGCGTATCATCTTGCGCGTCTCGGCGTAACCGATGTCATGCTGGTCGAGCGTAACCAGCTGACCAGCGGCACCTCGTGGCATGCCGCTGGCATCGTCGGGCCGCTGCGCGCGACCTACAACATGACCCGGCTCGCCAGCTACGCGACCGACCTGTTCCCGGCGCTCGAAGCGGAAACGGGACAGGCGACCGGTTATCGGCAGACCGGCGGATACTGGCTGGCGCAGCGTGATGAGCGCATGACCGAACTCCGCCGGATTGCCGACATGGGCGATATGACCGGCATCGCGGCGCATATCGTCACGCCTGAAGAGATTGCCGCCAAGGTGCCGTTCGTCCGGACCGACGACCTCGCCGGCGGGCTCCATGTCGAGGACGACGCGCAGGCCAGCCCCGTCGACATATGCATGGCATACGCCAAGGGGGCGAGAGCGGCCGGTATCGATATCCGCGAACAAACCGTGTGTACGTCGATCGAAACCCGGAATGGGGCGATCCAAGGCGTCACGTTGTCCACCGGCGAGGCCGTTCGCTGCGAAAAGATCGTTAATTGCGCCGGGGCATGGGCGCGTGCCATCGGCGAGATGGCCGGCGTGCCCGTCCCGCTGCAGGCGGTGGAACACATGTATGTCGTCACCGAGCCGGTCGCCGCGTTGCCCGATCCCGTACCGATCTTGCGCGATCTCGATAACGGCATCTACGTCAAGGGCGATGCCGGCAAGCTGGTGCTCGGCGGGTTCGAGCCGGATGCGAAGCCCTGGAATGCGAACGGTCCGGATGGCGACACGCCGTTTCTCGAATTGCCGGAAGACTGGGACCAGTTCGAGCCGTTCATGACGGCCGGGCTTGCGCGCCTTCCGTTGCTTGGCGATACGGGCATTCAGCACTTCATGAACGGGCCCGAGACGTTCACGCCGGACAGCCGTCCGTTGCTCGGCGAGTCGCCGTTCCTGAGAGGATTTTTCGTCGCCGCGGGCATGAACTCGACGGGCATGATGTCGTCCGCCGGTATCGGTCGGGCAATGGCCGAATGGCTTGTGGCGGGTGCGCCGCCGATGGATCTGTGGGCACTCGATATCGCGCGGTTCGGCCGAGAATATGCGGCCCAGTCTTACCTCCACGTACGCATGAAAGAAGCGGTCGCCGACGCCTTCGCCATGCATTGGCCGTACAAGCAGCAAACCGCCGGCCGCAATTTGCATCGCGGCGTCCTTCACGACCGGTTTCGGGCGGCGGGCGCGGTCTTCGGGGCGCCGACCGACTGGGAACGGCCGCTGTGGTATGCCGCCAACGCGGACGAGCAAACGTTCGATTACAGTTTCAGCGATCAATGTTGGTGGCCTGCGGCGGAACGGGAAGCCATCGCCACGCATGACCGGGTCGCGCTCTACGAACTGTCGCCCTTCACCAAGTTCGACATCGAGGGCCGGGATGCCGGTCGGTTGCTGCAAACCCTGTGCGCGTCCGATATCGACGTGGCCGAGGGGCGCGCCGTTTATGGTCAGATGCTCAACGAACGGGGCGGCATCGAAGCCGACGTCACGGTCACGCGAACCGGCGAGGCGTCGTTCCGCCTCGTCAGCGGCGCGGCGACCCGGTGGAAAGACATGGCATGGCTGGCCGGGCACCGCGACCGCCTCGATCTCGACGCGAGCGTGAACGACCGAACCGAGGACGAGGCAGTCGTCGGCGTCATGGGACCCCGCTCGCGTGATGTCATGGCGGCCCTGTGCAGTGGCGATTTCTCCGACCACGCGTTTCCGTTTGCCACGTCGAGGATCGTTGCCATCGGCAACGCCGGGGTTCGCGCGACCCGGATGAGTTTTGTCGGCGAACTCGGTTGGGAGCTTTACATTCCGATTGCCGATGCCAATGCGGTGTATGAGGCGTTGATCGAACGCGGCGCCGCCTTCGGTCTCGCCCATGCCGGCCATTTTGCGCTCGACAGTTGCCGTATCGAGAAGGGTTTTCGGCACTGGAGTCACGATATCGGTCCCGACGATACGCCGCTCGAAGCCGGGCTCTCCTTTGCGGTGGCGTGGGAAAAAGCGGGCGGATTCATCGGCCGCGAGGCCTTGTCGAAGCGGCGCGAGGCCGGGATTCGCCAACGCTTGCTGCAGTTCGCTGTGCAAGACGCCCATCCGCTCATGCTGCACGACGAGCCGATCCTCCGAAACGGCTGCATCGTCGGGCGCACGACATCGGGCGGGCGCGGGTTTCGGACCGGCAAAACCCATGCCATGGGATACGTCGCGTGCGAACCCGGTGAAACGTCCGCAAGCCTGATCGGCAGCGATTACGAGATCTCTATCGCGGGCGTGCGCTACCCGGCGCAGGCGGCGATGCGCGGCGCCTACGATCCGTCAGGCGTGAGGATGAGGGGGCAGACATGAAGACGCATGCGCGGGTCGTGATTATCGGCGGTGGCGTGATGGGCGTTTCGCTCCTCTACCATCTGACGAAGCTCGGCTGGACGGATGTAGTCCTGGTTGAGAAAAACGACCTGACGCACGGCTCCACATGGCATGCGGCCGGCCTCTGTACCCACTTCGCGCACAATCCGACGATCATGGAAATGCGGGCGACGTCGGTTCGTCTGTATCGCGATCTCCTGGAGGCGGAAACCGGTCTGCCGACCGGGTTTCATCCGTCCGGTGCGCTTCGCGTCACGCGCTCCGCAGATCGCATGGACGAGTTCCGCCATGTTCAGGGTCTGGGCCGGTTTGTCGGTTACGACTTTCACATCCTGACGCCGTCGGAACTCGGGGATATCTATCCGCCTTGCGAAACCGACGGGCTTCTCGGCGCAATCTATGAGCCGAACGACGGTCACGTCGACCCGACACTGGCTACCAATGCGCTGGCGAAGGGAGCGCGCAACCGCGGCGCGGAAATCTATCGGCGCAATCCGGTGACGGGCATCGCGCGGACACAGACCGGCGAGTGGGTCGTATCGACGAAGGACGGCGACATCCAGGCCGAGCATGTCGTCAACGCCGCCGGCACGTGGTGCCGCGAAATCGGCGACATGATGGGGGTCGACCTGCCGGTCGTGCCCATGCTGCATCAGTACGTCGTGACGGACACGGTTCCGGAAATCGCCGCGCGGATTGCGGCCGGCGAGAGGGAGTTGCCGATCATCCGCGACCCGGAAGAAAGCTGGTATTTGCGGCAAGAACGGGACGGACTGATCGTCGGCCCTTACGAGAAAGATGCGCGACCGTGGTCCATCGACGGCGTGCCGCCGGATTTCGGCGCCGATCTGTTGCCGCCGGACCTCGACCGGATTGAGCCCATCATGCTGCAGGCGATGGCGCGGGTGCCGGCGCTTCAGAACGGCGGTCTGAAGACGGTGATTCACGGACCGATCACCTTTACCCCCGACGCCAATCCGCTGATCGGACCGGCCTTCGCGCTTCCCAACGCATGGCTGCTGACCGGTTCCAGCATGGGCGTGATGGAAGGCGGCGGCGCCGGTGCGTTTCTCGCCCAATGGATGGTCGGGGGCGCACCGCCGATGGATGCCTGGGCGGTCGACGGGCGGCGGTTCGGCGGCTACGCGGACCGCGATTACAGAATCGCCAAGGCGACCGAATGTTTCGGACTGCAGTTCGGGGTTCACTACCCGTTCGAGGAACGGCCTGCGGGGCGGCCGCGGCGCACGACGCCGATCCACGAGGATCAAAAAGCGCTCGGCGCCGTGTTCGGTTGCGCGTACGGCTGGGAGCGGCCGAACTGGTTTTCCAGCGGTGACCCGGAAGGGGAGGCGAAGCTGACGTTTCGCCGGCCCGGCTGGTTCGATTGCGTCGCCGCCGAATGCAAGGCGGTCGAAACGGCTGTCGGCGTTGGCGATCTCTCGGCGTTTTCCAAGTTCGATGTTATCGGCCGGGGCGCGTCGGCTTTCATGGCGACGCTCGGCGCGAACCGGCCGCCGTCGCGGAACGGGAGGATCGGCCTGATCCACGTGCTGACGCCGGCCGGCGGCGTCAAATCGGAGTTCACGGTAACGCGCTTGGCCGAAGACCGGTATTATCTGACGTCAGCGGCCTTCGCCGAACGTCACGACGAGGACGTGCTGCGCGCGCACGCTGCGGACGCCGGTGACGTCGAGATCGTCAACCGGACCGAGGACTTCGGAATCCTCGGCGTCATGGGGCCACGATCGCGCAGTGTGCTGTCGATGCTGGCGGATGCGGACCTCGGCAACGATACATTCCCCTGGCTCTCGGCGCAGAACATTGTGCTGGCGGGCACCGAGGTTCTGGCGCTCCGGGTTTCCTACGTCGGCGAACTTGGCTGGGAACTGCACGTTCCGCTTGAGCAAATGAAGGCCGTTTTCGATGCGGTAATGGAGACCGGAAAGGCTCATGGAATCCGTCCGTTCGGCACCTTCGCCATGAATGCCATGCGGCTTGAGAAAGGGTATCGCGCCATGGGTAGCGAGTTAACCACCGAGCGTACGCCTGACGAAGCCGGCGTCGGTCATCTGATCAAGACCGATGGGCGGCGGTTTATCGGGCGCGATGCATTGATCGACCGCCGCGCCGCGCCGGAGGCCTGGCGGATGGTGCTGCTCGAAATCGCCAGCGGTCGAGACGTTTGGCCGTATTACGCGCACGCCGTATGGCAATCGGGCGAACCCGTCGGGATCGTCACGTCGGCGGCTTTCGGCCACCGCACCGGAAAGATGCTTGGGCTGGCGTATCTCCGGCCGGCGGCGGCGGAAAGCGATTTCACGATCTCCGTGCTGGGGATCGACGTGCCGTGCCGTGTGCTTGAGGAACCGCCTTATGATCCGGCGAACGAACGCCTCAAAGACGATACAATGGGGGAACGGCCATGACGACGAGAGGAAAACGTCCGTCTCGCCGCCGCGGTGGCGGCCATGCGGCGAGAGCCGCCGGATCGGATGCGGCGCGCGCGCCGGCCAAGCCTTACATCCGGCGCCGTCTCGGCACGTACGATGTGCTCGACGAAGAGGGGTTGTCGCTGATCGAGGCCAATGCCGATTCGATCCTCAAGGAGATCGGCATGGAGTTTCATGACGATCCCGAGATTCTTGAAATCCTCCGCGATGCCGGGGCCGACGTGAAGGAAACGCGGGTCCGTTTCGAACCCGGTATGTGCCGCCAGATCATCCGGGCCCATGCGCCCGGCCGGTTCAGACAGCACGCCCGCAATCCGGCCAAGACCGTCGAGATCGGTGGTCCGAACACGGTTCTCTGTCCGTCATGGGGGCCGCCGTTCGTGACCGACCTGGACCATGGCCGCCGCTATGCGACGTACGACGATTTCGTTCGCCTGGTAAAATTGCATCACGCCATCCCCCATCTCCATCATTCCGGCGGCGTGGTATGCGAACCGGTCGACCTGCCGGCCAACAAGCGGCACTTCGATATGCTGTATGCCCATATCCGCCACTCCGACCGGCCGTTCATGGGCGCCTTCATCGGTGAGGAACGCGCGACCGATGCGGTCGAGATGGCGAAGATCGTCTTCGGCGCGGATTTCGTTCGTGACAACGCGGTGCTCTATAACGTCTCGAACACCAACGCGCCGCTGGTTCTCGACTCGCACATGTCGGGATCGCTCAAGGTCTACGCCCGGAACAACCAGCCGGTAGCGTGCACGCCATGGGTGCTTGCCGGTGCGATGAGTCCCTGCACGGTCGCGGGGTCGGTGGCACAGGTCCTCGCCGAGGCGCTCGCCACGCTGGCGCTTGTGCAACTGATCAATCCGGGCGCGCCCTGTCTGATGGGCAGTTTCGCCAGCACGATGTCGATGCAATCCGGTGCGCCGACGTTCGGTACGCCGGAAGCCGCCAAGATGGTGTTGGCGTCGGGACAGCTTGCGCGCCGGCTCGGCGTGCCGTTCCATACGGTCGGCACGCTTTCGGCATCGAAGGCCGCCGATGCGCAATCGGAACAGGAAGCGACGTGGGGCCTGATGATGGCGTTGTTCGCCGGCGCCAACATCGTCAATCACGCAACGGGGTGGCTCGAGGGCGGGCTGGTGACGAGCTTCGAGAAAACCGTCATCGACGCCGATCTCTGCGGCAAGGTCGCCGCCTTCTTCGAAGGCATCGATCTTTCCGAGAATGCACAGGCGATGGACGCGATCCGCGAAGTGGGGCCGGGCGCGCATTTTCTCGGCAGCGCGCATACGCAGTCCAATTTCAAGTCCGCCTTCTTCATGCCCGAAACGGCCGACAACAACGCCTATGAACAATGGCTGGCGGATGGCGGTCAGGATTCGGCACAACGGGCCAATGCGCTCTGGAAGAGACGGCTCGAAGAGTGGCAGGATCCGGGACTCGATCCGGCTGTCGACGAGGCGTTGCAGACTTACATCGCGAAGCGCAAGGAAAGCATGCCCGATCAGAATTACTTCTGATGCAGTACTGAACAAGAGGTCTTCATGAATCCGATTATCGCGCTTTGGTGTCATCCCCGATCGATGTCGACCGCCGTCGAACGCGTGATGTACGAGCGCGGCGACCTCGACTGTGCGCACGAACCGTTCATGTACGATTACTATGTGCATCGCGAGGTGCGGACGATGCCGCATTTCGATGTCGAACCGGACCGTCCGCAGGCGTATGCCGATATCCGGGACATGCTTCTCGCGCGCGGTGAGGCCGCGCCCGTGTTCTTCAAGGATATGAGCTATTACGTCTATCCGCAAATGCGGGACGACGTCGCGTTCGCCGAACGCCTGACGCATGTGTTTCTGGTTCGCAACCCGATGGCGTCCATCGTCTCGTATCACAAACTCGATCCCGATCTGACCCTCGAGGAGATCGGCCTCGAGGCACAGTGGCGCCATTACGAGTGGCTTTGCACGCTTCCCGGCGTCCGGCCGACGATTGTCGAGGCGGAGGCAATACAGGAAGATACCGAAGGGATCATGAGCCGACTTTGGTCGGAAATCGGACTCGATTACACGGACAGCGCGTTCGACTGGCGCGGCAGCGAACAGCCGGAGGACTGGAAACAGGTCGATGCCTGGCATACGGACGCGACGCAGTCCAAGGGGATACGATCCATCGACCGCGAGCAGGCGGCGGCAAAGGCAGAGGCGAAGTTCGAGAAACTGGTGCCATCCGAACCGCATCTCCGGGAGCTTCTCGATCATCATTGGCCGTTCTACGAGAAACTGAGGCGCAGGGCGTTGACGGCAGAGGGTCGTTCAGCCGAGGGTTGACGCGGCGTCGCCCGCTATCTCGGGGTGTCCGCACAACCCTTCATGTTCCAGTTCGACGATGCGCGATACGATTTCGTCGGTCGATAGCCGGGGGCGTCGGCCGCGCCGGGTGAGCAGCACGAACTCGACGTTGACCGGTTTCGCTGAGAATCGCTGCGACGAAACGCGGTACCGTTTATAGGGTTGCATGAACGGCATTACGTCACCGACGTCCCGGTTGGCATCGATCAATGCTTCGAGGGAGACGGTTCCGTCGGTGCTGTAGCTGGTCGCCATCCACGGCACGTCGAGACCGGTGAGGAGCTGCCGGTACGCAGACGTCGCCGATCTCCTGTGATTGTAGTCGCTCCGCCGTTCGTCGCGCCAATCGGTGCGGATGGCCGACTTGGTTCCGCGGCCCTCGATCTTCTGCGTCAGCACCGGCTTGTCCCACAGTGCGATCGAGTTCAGGACATGATAATTCGATCCGTACGGATGTTGATTGTACGGCGGGTCCAGATAGGCGATATCGGGACGAATTCCGCGTTCCCGAAGATCGTCGATCAGCGTGGCGGCGTCTTTTCGCAGTACAAGATTGTCTTGCCCGTTTTCGAGAAACCGGGCCGGCTCGATCACGAGATCGGCGGCAATCCGATAGAGCGCCGTTCCGGTTTGCCCGCCCCAACCGCGGTGAAACCCCTTGAACACGCCGGATGTGTTCGCATGGTAGCAGGCCGCGAACAACAGCGGGGCGATCAGGCATGCGTGCGTTTCAGGGCCGAGTAAGTCGTGGGCGTCCCATTCGGCGATCCGTTCGCGGATCGCATCGATCTTCAGCCCGTTCTTTCGCATGTAGAAGAGGCGTTCGCGATCGAGATCGGGCTTGGCGTCGTCGGCAGGGCACAGGTGGCGGGTGACCCAATCTTCGCGGCCCGGCAGCGCGGCGAGCTCCCGGATCAGGTCGTCGTAGCTCCGTCCGTCGGTTGTCAGGGGCGCTGCGTTGCTCTCGATGTAACACCGGTTGATGATTTCGGCATAAGGCTCCCAGTCGTTGGCCACGGTGCGATAGCCTGCGGCCTTGGCCCAGCGCGATACGACACCGGTTCCGGCAAACGTATCGACAAAGACGGATGCTTTCGGGTCGAGACCGGTAGCGGCGACGGCTTCGGCAATCAGCGGCAGCAGTTTTCGTTTGTTGCCGATATAGGGAATGAGCCGATGGAAGACGAACTCGTCGGTTCTGGCGCCGGCATGGATCGCTTTTTGATACTTCATGCCCCGATCTCCCGCCGGTCAGGATGCCGCGACCTGTTCCGGATAGCGCACTGTCCGTATGCCGTCCTTGGGGGAGCGAACCTTGTGGGACCAAGTCTCGCCGGGCCAGCGATACTCCGCAATGCCCCGCGCCGGCCAATAGACTGACGTGTAAAGCGTGCCGAACCCGCGCCCGTAGGCGGTCGAATAGAGCGGCGGCTTCAGGAATGCGCCGATGAACGTCTCGGCGGGCTCGTCATGCAAGGTCAGTCGGTGCAGCAGAAACCGTTCGCGCTCGACCGTCGCCGTGGCGCGTGCATGGCGGTGCCATTCGACGCGTTCCTGGTGGTTGGTGGCGACGGGTGAATCGGTGACGATGGCCGCGCGGTCCGGCGATAGCAGCACGGTCGCGTACTTGCCGGACTTGTCGATGGCGGTAACGTTATAGGCCATGTGACACGGCACACGCTTCAACGCATCGACCGCTTGCTTGATATCGGAACAGAACTCCAACACGTAGCGGAGGATCAGCGGGACCCCGAACCCGTCGCCGACGATCCGGCGGCCGCCGAAGGTCAGCGAGATCGCGAGGCCGGCGTCGTTGATGCCGTCGACGACGCCGAACAGGCCATCCGAGATCGCCGTGACGCGGTGCTTGTTCCATTTCGACGAGAGAATGATGCCGTCGAGCAGCTGCGGCGCGTAGTCGTAGTTCCTGACCAGCAGCGGTTCATCGCCGGGCCAGATCGCCTGCGAACATCCGGCGAGATAGGCCGGTGGGCAATAGTAACTGAGGAACCGCGCCTGCAGATCGCCGCCGCCGGCAAGCTCGCATAGCTTCTCGTAGGTCGGGACGAGTTCGGGCATCGATTTCTTCAATGCCCGATAGCCTGCGAGATAGGTTTGCCGCGCGCCGATGCCGTCGCTCAGGAACCAGCGTTCGTACGCCGGCCACGATTGGTCGAACAGGGAGCGCCAGCGCGCGCCTGCGCTTGCCTCGACGACCGATTCGAAATTAAACGCCACGAGACCGGCCGCCGTCTATGATGTTCAGAGCATCTTGAAGGCGTGGTCGTCGGTCGCCAGCGACTCGGCGGTCGGTAGCGGTCGGGCCACGAACTTCGATTTGATGCCGTCGATCCAGGACTTGGCGCGTTTGGTCAGCCGGAACCGGTTATCCATTGCCCGCCCGCGCGTCACCAGAATGCCGAGATCCGCGCCCTCGTAGCGGTAATCGCCGGGCTTGAGGATGCGAATGAAAAAAGCCTCGGCTTCGCTTTCGACCGCGCGGCGGTGATAATCGAAGCGGTTGTAGTGCACAGAGCCGTCCGCATGAAGGCTCCAGATGCCGCTTTCCGGCGCCTGGGTGATGATGTCGACCGAGTCTTCGGTGTGCTTGACGACCATCTGGCACCACGAGTCGATGTTCTCCGCATCCGCCCAGCGGTCGTTGAGCTCGTTGACGTCGAGGTCGAACGGGACACCCGAGAACTCAAGCAGGTGGAACAGGAACAACGGCGCGTCGGCGTGCGCAAAGGCGGCATGGTTGGTCATCGAACTGGCGCCGGTAATGCGCGGGTTGCATTCGCCGAGATAGATTTCGCCGGACTTCTGATCGATCAGGAAGTCGAGTTCGAAGTAACCGCGGTATCCTTCCTTGACCAGTTGATTGCCGAACTGGAACGTGTATTCGCGCGCTTTCTGGCGAATGGCCGGTGTGAAGGCGGTGCTGAAGATCTCGTTGCCGCACCAGCCGCCACGGTAGGGCGTCAACTCCGGGAACCCGACGAGTTCGGTCATCAGCGGGCCGACGACGGTGCCTTTCTTCGTCGCGCAGGCCTCGATCGCCGAACCGCGGCAGGTAATCCGCTTCATGACCTTGATTTCGCCCTGGCCGACGATCTCGTGCTCATGGCGACGGAAATCGCGCTCGTTCTTGATGAAGAAGGTGGTGTGTCCGGAATCGCCGAAGGCGGATTGCAGCACCAGGTCGCTTCCGAGTTCCTTGTGAGTCTTTTTCAGGTCGTCCCAGCTGTCGATCCGGGTCAGCACGTTGGGCACGCTGGGCACGCCGGCCTTGTTGCCGATGCGAACCGTTTCGATCTTGTGGTCGATGTGCTCGCGCAGCTTGGCTTTCGGGAACCACACTTCGATGCCGAGTTCCTTGCACAATTTTTCGACCCGTTCGTCGAACATCAGGAAAACCGCCTTCGGTTTGCCGCCGCGCGACTTGATGAAGTCGATGACCTGTTTGTGCTCAAGCAGGTAGGCGTTGATGTCCTCGATCGATTCGAATTCCGGGTGGGGCTGCTCGATGGGGACGAGCGTGTTCGGATGACGCCCGTCGTAGCAATCGAGATAGTTGATGTACTTGAAGTTCCGACACCATTCGTCGATGCCGAGCAGGTTGAAATTGGTTGCACTGATGAAAAAGATCGGGTCCTCGTTGCGATGGAAGTAGCGGCGAACCTCCGACATGTTGCGAAGACGCTGGGTCCGCTTGCGCGCAGGCGTTTTCCGGGCTGTCTTCTTCTTCGGCGCCGATTTCTTTGCGGCGGTTTTGGCTGCCGGCTTCTTTGCAGCCGATTTCTTCGCGGTCGTTTTGGCTGTCGGCTTCTTTGCAGCCGATTTCTTGGTTGCCGGTTTCTTGGACGCAGCCGGTTTGGCTGCCGACTTCCTGGCCGCAGGTTTCTTCGCCGCCGTCTTTTTCTTCGTGGACGTTTTGCGGGCGGTCGCCTTTTTGGTTTGCGCGTTCATCGCAGATTGTCTCCCAGTTTTATGATTGATTGTGGTCCTTCATTCAGGACCGGCGCTCGTTCAGAGCGTCTTCCGTGAAGACCCGAAGACCGAGATCGGGTCTGTAGCCGTGGATCTCGGTGACGTCGAGATTTCGCAAGAATGTAATGATTTCCTCACTGATCACCTGTCCCGGCACGAGAATCGGGAAACCCGGGGGATAGGGGATAATGAAGGTCGACGACACGACCTCGCGGCCGCTTTCCATGGCCGCGTCGAGGGTGCCGTCGTCGAGGCCGAGGTACTCGCACGCGGTTTCTTCATAGGACAGGAAGAACGCGCTCCGCATGTCGCCCTCCGGCGTGCCCGACGCGGCATCCAGCCGGAAGGCATCGTGAAACCGTGAGAAATCGGGCAGCGGCGGCAACTCGTTGGCCAGCGCATTGACCTTCTTTGCCTGAATGCGGCGTTCGGCCGTGTTCATATCCTCGAAACGTTCATCGAGTTCCTTGGCGATTTTGACGAAGACCTCGATCAGATAGGCGATCGAGCTGCGCGTGGTGCCGATGTTGGTCATGAACAAGACGGTGTTGCGCGAGGTCTTGTTGATCTGGATGCCGTACTGATCCATCAAGACGTCGTTCTTGAAGGTGTCGCCGTTGAGGCCGGTATCGTTGACGCAGATCGTGACGCGCGTCGCATCGAGCGCGAACTCGTCGGTCGCCCACGCCTGCCAGATATCGTTCCAGCCGTGGTCGGGGTCATAGTACGTCTCGATTCCGGACAGGCGATAGGCCTCCGGAATCATGTCGCCCACGGTCAGAACCTTGAAGTATTTCTGCAGCAGCGGATGGGTGCGGATGCGCTGGCGCAGCACCATGGCCATCTCGACCTGCTTCTGGACCAGCTCGAACCCTTCGAGTTCGACCTGCCGGCGGCCGACATCGAGCGAGGCGAGTATCTGGTAATTCGGCGACGTCGACGTATGGGTCATGAAGGCTTCGTGGAACGGCTCCTCGACCTGGGAACTGAAATCCTGATCGTAGACATGGATCATCGATCCCTGGCGCAGAGACGTGAGGGTTTTGTGGGTCGATTGCGTCGAATACACGCGAACCCGGGCGACATCTGGGTCGGGCATGAGGCGGCGCTCGAGAAGCGTCTCGACGTCGTCATCGGTGACATCCGCCATGTCGTCCCGATATGCCGCATAGGCTTCGCGGTACTCTTCGCTTTTGAAGCGCTCGCGCAACGTCGCCGCCGACTGCATGCCGGTACGCTGGCGATATGTCGGCCCGAAACGGGCGAAACCGAACCATGCCTCGTCCCATAGGAAGACGAGATCCGGTTTGATCGCGAGGCATTCTTCCATGACCTGTTCGACATTGTAGACGACGCCATCGAAGGTGCAGTTCGTCAGCAGCAGCATGCGGACCCGGTCGAGTTTGCCGGCCGCCTTCAGCTTCAGCAATTCGCCCTTGATGGTGCGGAGCGGAACGGCGCCGTACATCGAGTACTCATGCAGGGGATAGGAGTCGAGATAGACCACCTGGGCGCCGGCCAGCACCATGCCGTAGTGATGCGACTTGTGGCAGTCGCGGTCGACCAGCACGATATCGCCCGGTCGCACGAGGGCCTGGACGACGATCTTGTTGCAGGTCGACGTGCCGTTGGTGGCGAAAAACGTTTTCTTGGAACCGAACGCCCTGGCGGCCAGTTCCTGCGCCTCCTTGATCGGACCATGCGGTTCCAGCAGCGAGTCGAGACCGCCCGACGTCGCCGATGTCTCGGCAAGAAAGATGTTCATGCCGTAGAAATCGCCCATATCGCGAATCCAGTTGGATTTCGAGATCGACTTGCCGCGCGAAATGGGGAGCGCATGAAACACGCCCGTCGGCTGTTGGGCATAGGTCCGAAGCGCGGTAAAGAACGGCGACTGGAACCGGGCTTCCACGCCGCGAAGGACATTCAGGTGCAGTTCCAGGAAATCTTCCTGGTTGTAAAACACCCGGTCGCAGCATTCGCCGACGCGGCCGGCGATTTCTTCTACGGCCTGGTCGGTCACGAGAAACAGGTCCAGTTCGGGACGCACGTCGTGGATCAATTCGGCGAGGACGACGCCGTAGTCCTGCGGGTCGAGATCTTCCAGATTTTCGAAATGCGCCTGTTTCAGGTAGCGCTTCAGCACCGGCAGGTCGTGTTTGGATTTAAGGCCGAAGCCGAAACGGATCACCGCTGCCTGGATGTTGTGGTTGAACAGTGTGGCGATTAAGGCGTCCTCGAAACTCGGCACGAAAACGGGCTCGTAGGTGAACGGATCTTCGTCCCGGCGCATGCCGACCAGACCGTCGCGTTGATGGCGTTGCTGCTGCGGACCCAAATCGTCGACGAACATGACTTCGAAGTAGGGCCGCCGACGATCGCGGACGTGTGTTTCCTCGTCATCCTCACCGTCGCCGTAGTCGATATCCTCGGCGCTGTGATGATGATCGAGCATGATGTGCTTGCGCCGATAGCTGCCGCTCATCAAAGCGCCGACGATCTGTTCGGTAACGCGATGAAGGGCGCGGAACTCTTCGCCGTCGAGCAGGCGGTAGAGCAGCATGAAGTCGTGGTGGCCCGGAAACGCCCAGTACGTCTCGAAAGGCATGAGCGTGTCGAGCAACTCGCGCGCAATATCGACGTTCTTGGCAACGTCTCGGCCCTCGCGCAGGCGCTGCGCCGTGTTCTTCAGTCTGTTCCAGGTATCGGCTCTGAAGTGCGAACCATTGTAGTATTTGCTGATGGAAAGAGTCGGAGCGGCTTTGCCTTCCTCCGGCATCTGGGTCTCCCTATCCCTGTTGTTTTTTATCCTTCAACGTTAGCGGATCACTGTAGGCAGTTGAACCTGTATTCGCAACTGCGGCCGGCGACGGTGACGCCAAGCCCCGCGTGTCGCCCTGAGCCGGCATGGAGAGCTCGCCGAGACTATCGAGGTACGCGGTATCCGCGGAGTTTTCGTCGTAGACGGCAAAGCGCGCCGGATTGTCGCGGAAACTTTTCAAGGTCTGGCCGAGGCCGCGAAGGCCTATCGCGCGGGTGCGTCGAACCAGATCGAAATCGACTTCGACCGGGATCACTTCATGTTGCCCCGCAGCCTGATAGAGCACCGATCCGCTGGGGTCGACGACCAACGAACGGCCGGTGCCGCCCGGCCCGAGTCCGTTGATGTCGAACACGTAACACTGGAACATCGCCGCGGTCGACCGCGCGATCGAGAGCTCGATGTCGCGATCCGTGGTGCCGGTGAGCACCGGGTGCAGTAGCACCTCGGCGCCCATCGCCGTCAACTGGCGCGTGGTTTCCGGGAACCAGATATCGTAGCAGATCGAGACGCCGAAGCGCCCCATGTCCGGCACGTCGAACACACAGAACTCGGTTCCCGGTTCGACGTTGGCCTCGTACGGCAGGAACGGGAACATCTTGGCGTAACGGGCGACCGTCTCGCCGGCCGGATTGAGCACGTAGGCGACGTTGCGGAGTACGCCGTCGGTCCGTTCGAACATCGACCCGGGCAAAAGCCAGACGTTGTGCTTGCGCGCACACTCGCGGAATACATCGAGGGTTCCCTCGGAGCTTTCCGGTCCGTTGGACGGTAGCGGACCGAACGGAGCGAGCTCGCTGAACATGATCATCTGCACCCAGGGGAATCGCGCCAGTACCAGATCGATCTGGTGGGCCATGGCGGCGACGTTGTCCTGGTTTGCCGACACATACATCTGGACGCCGGCAATGGCGAAAGGGGTCATGATCTCGGCTCCTCGTTCTCAAGACTGCCGGCGGTCGCCGAAGCGCCGCCGGCTATCCTGATGAACTGAACCCGTCCGGTGGTCAAGCGGCGGCCGTTTCGTCGATCTTTTCGACGACGGCGACTGACTCAACCACTTCGATTTCAACGGTTTCGGGGATTTCATCGACGACGGCTTCGATCACCGGTTCGTCATCGGTTTCGACCGGGGCAGGGGTGCGCTCCGACGAATCGAGACGACGCGACAGCGACCAAACGTGACCGAACGGATCGACGATACGACCGTAAAGCTCACCCCAATACGTCTCGGCCATGGGAACGAGAACCGTCGCACCGGCATCGATGGCCTGTTCGAAGACGGTCTCGACCTTCGGCATGTAGAGGTGCACTGCGGTCGCGGTGCCGCCGAGGCTGCGCGGCGACAGAATACCGAATGCCGGGTTTTCGTCGGCGAGACGAATGACCGAGTTGCCGATCTTGACTTCGGCATGAACGATCTGGCCGTCTTCGCTCTCGACACGCGAAAGCACTTCGGCGCCGAACGCATCCTGATAGAAATCGAGGGCGGCCGGGGCGTGGTTGACGATGAGATAAGGCGTGGCGGTCCGATATCCCTTGGGGACCGGGGCGATTTTCTTTGCCATTGAGAGGCTCCTGTAACGCGAGTTAACGGAATCGTGGTTCTGCGATGCGCCGCCGGAAACTTGCGTTTGCGAATCGGTCGACAGCATGTATCATGATGTAGCCAGAAATTAACAAGATCGTCAACACCATGAATCAAGATGTTTCACTCGGCGTGGTGACGTCCGTGGCGCAGTCCGATCTTGCGCCGCTCCGTGCGGCCGGGCGGCTGGGCGAGTTTGCGGTTGTCTACCGCGTTGAGCGCCAACAGCAGGGCGGCGGCTTCGGCGATCAGGATCGTCATCCCTGCGCCTGGGGCGTGCTGGTCTATGTCGACGGCCAGTTGGCCCGCCTGCACAGTGCGCGCGGCGCCGGACGCGAATGGTCGTCGCTCGACCGTTTGGAACGCTGGCTTCGCGATCAGGGCTTCTGGTACTGGTGGACGCGAAACGATCTGGAGCCGCTCGGCTCCGGCGACCCGTCGGCCGACGATGAGGAAACGCCGCCCGTCCCCCGACCGGCACAGATGGGGCCCTTCCTGGGCTGACCAGAGCAAAACCCGCCGCCCAGGGGGGCGACGGGTTTCAAACGCCGAAACCGAAGCTGTTTGTCAGGCGGCGAGCCGCGCCTGGAAGCTTCGCGCAAGCGGGCTTTGCGGCTTGTGCCCCAGACGCTCGGCCGTAAACACGCCGGCACGCGCCATGTCGCCGGCACGAATGGCCGCTTCGAGCATGGTCAGGTCGAGTGCATCGCGTTGCGCATGGCTGCCGCCGAATCGCTGGGCAATCACGCGAACGGGCTGCAGCAGCGCGACCGCTCGGGCATAGTCGCCGTCGCCGAACGCCTTGAACGCCTGACAGACCGGAAGACCGATATTGCGCGTGTTGACGCCATTGGCGTCTGTATCGCCCGCACGGCGTTCGAGCGTCGACAGCAATGCCTCCGCCGCTTTGTCCCGGCCCGTTGCGACGAACGACATCATGGCGTGCATGTCGTTGAACGCATAGTAGCCGTCCTCGGCCCAGGGCTCGTATGTGTCGGCAACATCATTCCAGCGCGAACCGGTATCGTGGCCGAGAATATGGAGCCGCCACAGGAGCGCCGCCGCGTCGAGCAGTTCCATGGCGACCTCGGTCGGCGCCGGGTGGATGCTCTCGTCGTAGATACGGAGCGCACCCGCAATATCGCCCTGTTCGACATAGTAGAGCGCCAAGTGCCACCAGTTGTGGTAGGAAAAACCGTTGTCGACGGACCAATCGTCGATCGATCCTTCGAGAAACGCGACGCCGTCTTCGACACGACCCTGCATTTCCATCACGTGCGCGACGCCGTGAACGGCCCATGTATCGCGCGGGTTCATGGCCAGCGCCCGGCGGGCGGTATCCTCGGCCTTGTCATACTGTCCCATTTCCTCGAGACCGAACGACTTCATGCCGAGCAAATAGCCGTAACCGGGGTCGGCGTCCGTCCAGTGCGGCAGCACCCAGTCGATACGGTCGCGCAGCATGCGCGCCTGACCGAACAGAAAGTCGCCCTGGTGCGCGAACTGCAACGCAATGGCATCGCGCGGGCATTCCGCGACGACGTCGCCCCAGAGGCCGACGGCATCGATCATGTCGCCGCGGTGCCAGGCCTTGAGTGCGGCGAGGTGGCCACGCTCGCGGTCGTTCATGTCGGCGGCGAGACCGTCCAGGGTGTCGAGCATGCCGCCGAGCTCGTCAAACGCCGCCTTTTCAGTCGAGAGCGCATAAAGCCCGGCCTTGAACAAATGTCCCATGGCGAAGTCCGGGTGCGCATCCAGGGTCGCATCGATCACCGCGACGGGATCGTTAAAATACCCCTGAAACAGCGCGTGTGCCTTGTCGAGGCCGTCGACTGCGCCCTGATCGGCGGCCGAAACCGGCGCGCCCCACTGATCGGAGAGAGACATGGTTCTATGGAGTCCTTTCGTTGCTTCGAGCGGCTTGGTCATCAGCATCAAGCCGCCGCTTTCGATCTTTATCATGGGATGCGGCACGATGTCGGCCCGTTTCGTCGTCCCGTAGCCAAGCGAACGGTAGAGGCGCGTGGCCTGTTCGTTGGCTTCGAAACACAGCAGGCTCATGCGGTCGTAGCCATGGCTCCGGGCCATGTCCTCGGCCCGGCGCATCAGGTAACGGCCGAGACCGTTGCACCGGTACTCGTCGCGAACGACGAGGCCGGCGACATAAAACGTGCCGCCCTCGTCGAGCGCATCGAACGGTGCGAGCACCGGATCGTCGGTCGGTTCATGGTCGTCGCCGACAACCATCGGATAGGCGAACATCAGGCCGGCGATGGCGCCGCCCGCGGCGCGGGCGACGAGACAGTTCTGAAAGCTGAAATTCGTCCCGGACTGCGCAAAGCGTCGCTCGCCGACATCGAGCAGCGACTCGTCGCCGCCCGCCATGGTCGACCAGACGTACTGGCATACGCCGTCGGTCGCGAGAACGTACAGCTCGGCGAGTTCGCGGGCGTCATCCTTGCGCGCGGGTCCGATGCTCATGCCGAGCGGCGCGAGAGGAATTATTTGATTCATAGTTGCATCCATCGCAGTTGAGGAAACGGCGCCCATTCATAGGGGCTTCGCTTCGCAACTCAACGAAGGATGTGTATCAGGCGTGTAACAGTCGTGCGCCGTGGATCACGCGACGCGGCGGCGACGCGGCTTGATGGTCAGCGCGTCCGTGGCTGCTCCAGCGGCGAGAATCCATTTGCGGAACGCATTAATGCGCGGCAGTTGACTCTCCTGATCGGCATAGACCAGGTAATAAGCCGAGCGGCTCGGCAAGGGGCGGTCGAACGGCATCACCAGTTCGCCGCTGAGCAACCGGTCGTCAATCAGCGGCCGCCGACCCATGCCGATGCCGATGCCGGCGGCAGCCGCTTCGATGACCTGATCGCGGTCGTGCATGCGGATGTGCTGACGGCCGATCATGCCGCTGACGCCCATCATCTCGAGCCACAGCGCCCATTCGTGAACGGCGGCGCTGGAACAGCGAATCAACGTGTGCTCGGCAAGATCCTGAGGTCGCTTGAGCGGCGGCGCGGCCTGCAGGTACTCCGGACTGCAAACCGGGATGATTGTTTCGCCCATCATGTACTCGGCCTTAACACCGGTCCACGACCCGGTGCCGTAAAGAATGCCGAGATCGACTTCCGGCAACAGGAAGTGTGGATCCTCGTAGGGCGATACAACGGTCATATCGAGGCCGACATTCTCGGCCGTGAACTCTTGTAGGCGGCGGATCAGCCATGTCGTCGCCAGGCTCGGGCAAATCTGGATGACCAGCGGCGAATTGCCGTTCTGGTCGATGATCTCCGCCGTGGCGTCGAGCAGTTCGGAAATGATCCCCTGAACCCGGCCAAGGTAAGAGCGGCCGATCGAGGTCAGTTCGAGCTCATGGTGACGCCGCACAAACAAACGGCAGCGAAGATGCTCTTCGAGCGTTCGGACCTGATGGCTGATCGCCGACGGCGTCAGACAAAGTTCGTCGGCGGCGCGCTGGAAGCTCAAATTGCGACCGACGGCTTCAAAGGCCTTCAACGCGGCCAGTGACGGCAGGCGGCTTACCTTCATGCGACAATCCTGAATAGGCCCGCTCATCGGCAGGACTAACATTCAATTCATCACGGGGCTGGCAAGGCTGTCAATTTGCAATTGCAGCAATGGTTAACAAGGCCGCGGCGGTCAGGTTTCCGCCGGGCAGCCGGGTTGGCGTCTGCCGTCGATGTATTCATCGATCAGGGTCACCATCCGGTCCTTGCCGAAACTGTCGTAGTGACCGCCATGAACCGTGCTCACCGGCAGTTCCCGGATACGCGAAAGGCTCTCGACGAACTGTTCGGGGACGGAGTGATAGAGCTCGTCGAGCAATTCGCCGTCGTACAGGGTGTCGCCGGAAAAGAGAACGCCGGTATCGGATTCCCAGAGCGCGACCGAGCCTGGCGAATGCCCGGGCACATGCATGACCTGAAACACCCTGTCGCCGAGATCGATGACATCGCCCTCGTCGATCATGCGGGTCAGCGGCGCCGGCTCGATGCACCACGTCTCCGCCTCGAAGCCGGGGTACGGCGACTTGTAGATCATGCTGGTGACGAAGAACTCGTCGGCGACGATGTTCTCGCGGTTTGGCGACGCATACGCTTCGGCTTCACGGGCATGTCCGAGCCGGTCGTCGAATTCGTGCAGACCGCCGGAATGATCGTAATGGCAATGTGTGCAGAGACCGATCACCGGCCGGTCCGTCAGCTTGGCGATCTCCGCCGAGAGCGACTTCAGGCCGAGGCCCGTATCGATCACCAGGTCCATGTCGCGGCCGCGGACATGCCAGATGTTGCAGCGCCATTCCGGATCGTGATGGGCTTCGAGCAGCAGCGTGACGTCGTCGCTGATCTTTCGCACTTCGTACCAGTCGTCGGTTGCGGACACGGCTTCCTCTCCCTTCTCCTACATTTCGCCGGCGCCGCCTTCTTCTGTGCGCTTCTGCACGAAGGCGTCAAGCTCCTCGGCGACGGCCAGATCCATGGCCGGCGGCTCGTATTCGGCGAGCAGCTGCTTGCAGATCTCGTGGGCGCGCTGTGTGGCGTCCTTGGAACCGTCTTCCTGCCATGTCTCGAAGTTGCGCCAGTCCGACAGCATCGGCGAATAGAACGCATTCTCGAAGCGCTCGATCGTGTGCTGGGTGCCGAAGTAGTGACCGCCCGGTTGAACGTCCTCGATCGCTTCGAGCGCGAGCGCCGGCTCGGTGGTGTCGAGCGGCAGCAGGAATTCGGACATCATCTGGATCATTTCGGCATCGATGATGACTTTCTCAAACGATGCGCAAAGGCCGCCCTCGATCCAGCCCAACGCGTGCTTCATCATGTTGCAGTGGCCCATGAAGCACGACCAGATCGTCATCTCCGCCTCGTAGGCCGATTGCACGTCGGGCGCGTTCGATGCGTTCACGTTCGAGGCCCGGTAGGGCAGATTGTAGCGTCGGGCCAACTGGCCGCCGACAATCGTCGCCTTGGCGTGCTCCGGCGTGCCGAAGGCGGGCGAGCCGGTCTTCATGTCGACGTTGGAGGTGAAGCCGCCGTAGATCGCCGGCGCGCCCGGATTGACGACCTGCATGTAGGCGATGCCGGCGAGCGCTTCGGCGTTTTGCTGAACCAGCGCGCCGGCGACCGTGACCGGCGCCATGGCGCCGGCGAGCGTGAACGGCGTGACGATCACCGGCTGCCCGTTCTGTGCCATTTCGGTCATGCCCTGCAGCATCGGAATGTCGTATTGGCGGGGCGAGTTGGCGTTGACCACGCTGGTCATGCTCGGCTCGCGGCGGAAGGTTTCCTCGTCGACGCCGCGCGCGATCCGGATCATCCGGTGCGCATCCCTGATGCGCTGGGCACCGAGGCAATAAGCATAGGGAACCTTGTCGGTCAGCGTCAGCATCGCCTGCACCGCTTGCAGATGGCGGGTCGCGGGCGGCAGGTCGATGGGTTCGACCGGATAACCCGCGATCATGTGGCAGATGTTCAGGCTTTGACCGAGGCGCAGCAGGTCGGCGTAGCTCTGGTAATCGCCGGCTTTCCGGGGCATGTCGAGGGCGGAAACGTGCGGCGGGCTCGCGACCATGCAGATGTTGATGGCGTTCTCGCCCATGAAGACGTCGTGTGCCGGGTTGCGGGCATGGACGGTGAAGCTCGACGGCGCCTTGGCGACGAGATCCATGACGAGATCCGGGTCGAACCGGACCCGTGTGCCGTCCGGGTCGACATCGGTGCCGGCGTCCTTCAGTCGGCTGCGAGCCTCGTCGCACAGGAAGTTGATGCCGAAATCCTTGAGGACTTTCAGCGAGGCCTGATGGATCGCCTCGACCTGATCGTCGGAGACGAACTTGAACGGCGGAAACGGGTTGCGGATCGGCCGCCACGGCAACTGCGTGACGGCGGACGACGATGCGGCGGCGGCTTGCGATCGCGAGCGTCCGCCGGAACGCCGGCGACGATTTTCCCTGTCTGCGGCCATGTGATCCCCGTCAGGCTAGTCGAATTGTCGTTGCCTCAATTAGGCCCAACGCCGCCGCCTTTGGAAACGCAAAAGTTTCACATCGCGGGCAATGAAATTTGCGCTGGAACCTCGGTTCAGAAGTCCTTGCACAGGCGGAGCGAGTCGTAGATCGCCGCATGAATGGTGCGGCTCGCGACTGCATCGCCGACCCGGAACAGCAGCGGGCCGTCGCCGCCGTCATCGCTTGCCGGTTGTGCGCGGCCCTCGATCAGTGCGTCGTAGTCGGTGACGCCGCCGTTCGCCGACCCGTCGATCAGGTCATGGTAGAGCTCGTCGAGCGGCACGGTGCCATGCTCGATGACGATGTGATCGGCGACGCGTTCGATTCCCGGCCCGCCGAACTCGTTGGCGAAGACGGCGCGCAGCTTGTTGCCGTCGCGCTCGACCCGGTCGAGGCGGTAGTCGGGCGTCATGGTCACGCCGTTGTTGTAGAAATGCCGCATGTAGACGGCGAAGTTCATGTTGCCGAGTTCGGCCGCGGCGACCCGGTCCGGCGTCACCAGTTCGACGCTGCAACCGTCCCGCTCCGACAGCACGTCGGCGCACGACAGGCCCTGATGCTGGCCGTTGTCGTCGTAGACGAGAACGTCGCCGGAGACGTCGGCGCTGCCGCTGAGGATATCCCAGACACTGAGACAGTGCTCGTTGCCCGGCGCCACGTCGTCGTCGGGCAGGCCGCCGGTGGCGACCACGACGATGTCCGGATGCTCCGTCAGCACCGCATCGCGGTCGGCGAACGTATTCCAGCGGATGTCGACGGCGAGGTGATCGAGCTCGCCCCGGTACCAGTCGACGATGCCGATCAGATCCTTGCGCCAGCCGGCCCGCGCGGCGAGCACGATCTGGCCGCCGAGATCGCCGGTCGCCTCGAACAGCACCACGTCGTGGCCGCGCTCGGCCGACACCCGCGTCGCCTCGAGACCCGCCGGGCCGGCGCCGATCACGACGACCTTCTTCCTGGCGTCGGTGGTCGGCGCAATGACATGCGGCATGGTCGCCTCGCGGCCCGTCGACACGTTGTGCAGGCAGAGCGCTTCGCCGCCCTGATAAATGCGGTCGAGGCAATGGTTGGCGCCGACGCAGGGCCGGATGCGGTCTTCCTCGCCGCGCATCAGCTTGGCGACGATGTGCGGATCGGCGATGTGGGCGCGGGTCATGCCGACCATGTCGAGGAGGCCTTCTTCCAGCGCATACCGCGCCGACGACAGATCGGCGATGCGGCAGGCGTGCGCCACGGGGACCGAAATGTGCGGCCGCGCCTTGGCCAGCGCCGGCACCCAGGGGGCGAGCGGCGCCTGCATGCCGGGGATATGATCGGCCAGCTTGGAATCGGTGTGGATCTGGCCAAAGTTGACCGTCATGTAATCGATCAGGCCGCTGTCCGAGAGGATGCGGGCGGCTTCGCAGCCTTCCGTGAAATCGACGCCGCCCGCGGCGCCCTCGTCGATGCCGACCCGTGCGCCGATCACGAAATCCGGCCCGACCGCGTCGCGAACCTCTTCGAGGAGTTCGAGGCTGAAGCGCAGCCGGTTCTCCAGGCTACCACCGTATTCGTCGGTCCGCCTGTTGGTCAGCGGCGAGAGGAACTGGTCGGGCATGTGGCCGTGGATCAGAATCTCGCTGCCGTCCAGCCCGCCCTCGCGGCAGCGCAGCGCGGCGGCGGCGTAGGCCGATTTGACCCGCGCGATATCGTGCCTGTCCATGACCTTGGGAAAGCCGCGGTGCGCCGGCTCGCGGACCCGGCTCGGCGCGATCACCGGCAGCCAGTCCGCGTCGTTCCATGTCGTGCGCCGTCCCATGTGGGTCAACTGACACACCAGACCGCAGTCGTGGCGGTGCATGCGCTCGGCGAACTCTCTGAAGTAGGGCACGATCCGGTCATCGCCGACGTAGAGCTGGCCGAACACCGAGGGGGAATCGGGCGCGACGTTCGACGAGCCGCCGAACATGGCGAGGCCGATACCGCCCCTGGCCTTCTCCTCGTAATAGAGCTGGTAGCGCTCGGCCGGCATGCCGTCGACACCGTAGGCCGGCGCGTGCGGCGTCGAGACGACGCGGTTCCTGAGCTTGAGCGACTTGATCGCGAGCGGTTCGAGGAGGGGGTCGTGTTTGGCCATCGGATACTCTTTTTTAATCAGCACTTACTCTAGACGACCCGTTGGGCATCGGCCAAGGTATCGACACCGAAGCGCGGATGAGAAATTCTCGTCAGACCAGGAGAAAATTGCAATGCACTTTAGCGGTACATTTTCCGGCGTTCACACCCCCATCGTCACCCCGTTCGCGGACGACGGCACGATCGATTTCGAGACCCTGGAGAAGGTCGTCGCGTTCCAGCTCGACAACGGCATCGCCGGCCTCATCCCGTGCGGCTCGACCGGCGAGTTCTACGCCCTCGACCTCGACGAACGGCTCGAGGTCATGCGCTTTATCGCCGGCAAGGCCAAGGGCCGCTGCGTGCTGACCGCCGGCACCAACGCGACGACGACGAAGGACGTGATCGCCTATTCGCGGGCCGCCGAGCGTCAGGGCTTCGACGCGATCATGCTGGCGCCGCCCTACTATTCGCTGCCGAGCCAGGACGAACTACTGGCGCATTTTCAAGCCGTGCTCGACGCCGTCGACATTCCGCTGGTGCTCTACAATTTTCCGGGCCGCGCCGGGGTCGAGATCGGCTTCGACGTGCTCGACGGACTCGCCGATCACCCGCAGTGCGTCGCCATCAAGGAATCGAGCGGCGACATCAACCGGCTGCACGACATCCGCCAGCGTTACGCCGGATCGATCCAGCTGATCTGCGGCGGCGACGATCAGGCCTACGAATACGCGGCCTGGGGGATCGAGGCCTGGATCTGCGGCGCGGCCAATCCGCTGCCGGCCCAGAACGTCGCGGTCATGGCGTCGGCGGCGGCGGGCGATCTCGCCGGGGCCAAGGCGGCGATGGACAAGCTGATGCCGTTCATGCAGACGCTCGAAGGCGGCAAGTACATCCAGGGCGCCAAGTACGCCATGGAGCTTGCCGGCATTCCCTGCGGGCCGACCCGGCCGCCGCTGCTGGGGCTCACGGCGGACGAGAAGATGGCGCTCGCCGCGGTTTACGAGCAGGCCGCGTCGTGACGGCGTTTCGTGAATTTCAAGTGTTTGAAATCAAACGGCGATTCCTGAAAATGTTTAGAATCGATTAGAATTGTAGAGGCACCCCCGGGTGCTTCGCATTTTTCATCGGATTTCTCCTCACGAAGACGAGTAATGAGCGCCGCGCCCCAGACGCATCCGGCCGTCGAGTGCCATCGGTCATGCCCGCGCAAGCGGGCATCCAGGGTTGGCGCGGTACCGGTCCGGATGCCCACCCCCGTCCTTGCGGGCGCAAGCCTAACGGGAACGGCGGAACACGCGTGTTTCAAATATTCACCATCGCAATGAGCAGAAAATAATACTAGGATATTATTCCTCAAATGTCAAGTAAAAACTCTGATGCGTGCTGTCCGATTTCCGGCGGAGAGCGGACGCCTTGTCTACGCTCGAAAGATGTCGCCGAATAGCCGAGGCTGTTGAAAAACTCTGATTTATGCGCCTAGCTAGAAATTTCTTGCTCACTGAGCGCCGTTGTCCACGCTCAATACGAAGGGACCGGTTGGAATCAGAGAACCGCCCTACTGACGGAGCCTAGAGGGCCACAGATACCCTCCGATTCGACTTGTTTCTCGCAGAATCAAAACAGCCATTTTTCAATGAGTGCCGCCGAGCGAGTTTTTCAACAGCCTCAGCCAACAACGGAGAGTTTTTCAACAGCCTCAGCCATTACCTGAACATAACTATTACCGGGTTGGCGTCATGCAGGTTCGCTCAACACCGAGATGATGTTCGTAACATTCTTGTTGTCGGTTGAGAACGGCAGTTCGATGAATCTGAACGTCCGATGTGTGCGATTCTGCCAGAAGACGCTCCCTGTCGTGAACGACAAAGTCGGCTTGGTCGACTGAAGCTGGTAAAACTCGAACTCGTCGTCGACATTGTATTTGCCTGATGATCTCAGGCCTGACGCACACTGACCCGTTGCATCGTAATCGAAGAGATTTGTTAATTCAGTGCCCCAAAGCCGGTAGCAATAATCGAACGGATCATGTCGGATATCCATGATGGACATCTTTCCCCACCATTCTTCAAGTTCAAAGAAATCGAAATCGCACCAGGCTGGCGCGATCCTGTTGCCACGTTTCGAAAGCCACAGTTCATAGAACCGGCAAAAGGATGGCAACGTCGGAGGCTTGTCGTCGATTCCGAAGTACTCGAATCGCCAGCCGTTAATTTCTTTCCATAGCGCCATATCTGTGTCCGGTCACGAAACCGTGCACGGAACATAGCATACCTGCGGTTAGGGTCTCGGATATACCTCAATTGATTCGATCATTAGAATCTTGTTTGCAGGATGGACACTGGACCTCAAAGAATGGCCCGTTCCGTCCATGCAAATCCACGAACGGCTGCTCCGGGCCAAACCGGGACATCCGGTTGCGGTTGGAAAGTCGTCTGCAAGAGGGACGGGAGCGGTCGAGGCGCGGTCAACGGTTCCGGCGCGGCAACGCCGCCGCCCGCCCGTGAGCGGCGGCAGGATCGATAGCGTATCGCCCGCGTTCAGGACACGAGCTCCCCGGTCGCCGGGGCGGATGACGGGTCAGCAGGCCGCCGGTTTTCAGGGTGATTGTCATCCACGTGTCGTCCTGAAACAGCCGCCCCCGCAAGAGCGGGGGCCAGAGGCGGTCTGGGTTCCCGCCTGCGCGGGAATGACGGATTCTCTTTTCTTTCTCATCCTTCGTCGAGTTCGGCGACCGCGCCCGGCGTCGAGCCACTAGCCGCCGGACAGGGCATCGATGCGGCGTTTCATCTCCGCGATACAGGCGTCGCGGTCCGCTACGAATCCACCCTCGACCCACCAGTCCTCGACCGCGCGCAGAAGGGTGCCGACCGCCGGCCCGCGTTCGACGCCGAGGGACAGGACGTCCGCACCGCTGAGCGGAAACGTACGGGGGACCCATCCGGCGGTCAGTTCCAGCGTTTCGATCCATGCCTGGGTCCGCGCGGCAGGCATGCGGGGACGATCCGCAACCTCGGCGGCCCATGCCAGCAGCGCGCGGTCACGGAACAGGTCTGCGCCGATCCGGTGCAACAGCGCCTCGCGCTCGGCGCGGGGCGCATCCGGCTCGACTCCCAACGGCTTCGCGAGGTCGGCCAGCAACGCGGCCTCGCGGTTCGAAAGCCGCCAGTGCCGGGCGATGGCGGCCGGTGCGTCGGGGTCGGCGGCGGCATCGAGGGTGGCCGCGATGTTGCGGATCGGATCGATGCTCAGCCCGACGACCCGGATGGCCGTCGTCACCAGCCAGTCGGCGGCACGCAGGCGGCCGAGATTGACGGCTTGCGGCAGAACCTGTTGAAGAACCCGTTCATTCCGCATCATCAGCAGGATTTCGGCGGGGTTGGGCGCGCGAAGGATTTTCATCATCTCGTCGCGAATCCGTTCGCCCGACAGATCCTGCAGGTGTTCGGCGGCCAGCCGGCACGCCGTCAACGCATCCCGGTTGGTCGGTTCGCGGCCATGGGTCGCCCGGAAACGAAAGAAACGCAGGATACGGAGATAATCCTCGGCAATGCGGTCGCTCGGCCGGCCGATGAACTTGATGTAGCCGTGCGCCAGATCGAGCAGGCCGTCGAACGGATCGTAGACCGCGCCGTCGCGGGTCGCGCTCAATGCATTGAACGTGAAATCGCGGCGCCGCGCATCTGCAATCCAGTCGCTGCCGAACACGACACTGGCGTGCCGCCCGTCGGTCGCGACGTCTTCTCTCAGCGTGGTGATCTGGAAAGCGCGATCGCCCGACAGGGCCGTTACCGTGCCGTGATCGATGCCGGTGGGGATGGCTCTGATGCCCGCTTCGCCGAGTAGCGTGATGACGCGGTCGGGGCGCTCCGGCGTCGCGATGTCGATATCCGTAACGGTCCTGTGCGCGATGGCGTCACGCACGCACCCGCCGACGAAGCGGGCGGCCTTGCCACCGGCTTCGATGGCATCGAGAACCGCGACGGTTTCGGGCGCTTTCAGCCACGGCTCGGGGCCAAGCTGGCCCGTCGGGGTCAGGCCACGGACCTCAATCGTATAAAGACCGTTCTCGGACATATCCGGATTTTACGGAGACCCGCTGGTCGCTGCCAGCGGGAAGACGCCGGGAAAGCGTTTGTCCGTTAGCCCTTTCAATTCAGGTGTTACGGGTTTATACGTATATAAAGTTGAGGGGAGGGCAACGCGTATGGTCCGATACGCGCAAATCGAATTCGTCTTTTTGGCCGTGATCCTTACGACCCGGTTTGGCGGTCTGTTTGCCCTTCCGCCGGCCGGTACGGCGACGTTTTGGCCATCCAATGCCGTGTTGCTCGCCGCGCTGTTGCTGATGGACCGGCGAACGGCGCGGAAGTGCTCTTTGATCGCCTTCCCGGCCTATCTGATCGGCGAACTGTGGACCGGGTTTCCGCTCGCGCTCGCCGTCGTTTTCAGCGCGGCCAATACAATCGAAGTCGTTCTGGCCGCGGCGCTAATCAACCGGTTCACCGACCGTCCGGTCGACCTCGGCCGGGTGCGGCAGCTTCTCGCGGTGTTTGCGTCGGTTGCCGTTGCATCCGTCTTCGGCGCATTCATCGGCGCCAGCGGAACGAGCCTGTTCGGAATCCCGTTCGTCAATTCACTGATTAATTGGTCGCTGTCCGACATGCAGGCCTATGTCGTTCTCCTGGCGCCGATATTGACGGCGCCGCGCTGGCTGGAGTGGTTCCGGCGAAACGGTGCGGAACCGTTCAACATTCTGGTGTTGGAATTCATCGCGCTCGCGATCGTCGCGGTCATTGTCTATGGGCCGCAGGGGCAGATATCAGCAGATGTTGCGGGCGCGAGCTTCTTGCCGATTCCACTGCTGCTCTGGATTGCGTTGCGCCACGGGCCGAAGGGCGCGGCGTTGGCCTCGTTTCTGGTCTTCGTCATTGTCTTCGCCTGGGCGTCTGAAGGCTACGGTCCGTTCGGCTACCAGACGGCCGCCGGAAATGTCGAATCGCTTCAGCTGTTTTCCTCGTCGCTGTTTCTTGCGGCGCTGATCACGGCGGCTGTCGCCGAAGAGAGAAACCGCGCCATGGCGGAAGCCGAGCGGGCGAAAGGCGATCTCGAGGAAACCGTCAAGGAAAGAACCCGTGCGCTGGATGAGAGCCGACGACAGATTTCCACGTTCATCGACAACCTGCCGGGCGGCGCCTTCAGGTGTCTCAACGATAAACACTGGACCATGATTTTCATGAGCGAGGGCTGCGCCGAGATCACGGGCTATTCGCTCGACGAAATGCTGCACAATCGGGCCGTGTCTGCTGAGGGTATGATCGAGCCGGAAGACCGTGCTGTCCTTCGGAACGTCATCAACGAAGCGGTCGCACGGGGGGAGCGTTACGAGGGCGCCTATCGAATTCGCACGAAGAGCGGGGGGATACGGCACGTTTGGGAGCAAGGCATCATGGTCGGTGTCGACGCCGATGGCGTCGGTGTCATCGAAGGTCTGATGATGGATGTCACGGCCCAGGTCGAAGCGGAAAAACAGCTCAGAGAGAGTGAAGAGCAACTCCGTGTTGCGACACGGATCGCGCAACTCGGGCATTGGACGTATGACGAGGTCAACGACAAGATGACGTACTGCTCTGACGAACTGGCGCGCATTCACGGCCAGACCGTCGAACAGTACGAAATCCTGGCTTCGAGTACGGAAGGCGACATCGCCCGTGCGCATCCGGATGATCGCGAGAAGCTGGAGCGCGCGATTCGCGGCGCCCAGGCGAACGCCACGAGCTACGATGTCGAATACCGGATCGTGCGTCCGGACGGCAAGATTCGGTATCTGCGTGAAATGGGCGAACCCATTGTTTCGGAAGACGGGCGCTTGCTGGCGTCCCACGGAACGGTTCAGGACATCACCGATCTCAAGCTCGTCGAGGCCAAATTGCGGAAGGCCATGGCAGAGGCTGAACGCGCCAACGCGGCAAAATCCGAGTTCCTGGCGTTGATGAGCCACGAGTTCAGAACGCCCTTGAACGCGATTTCCGGATTTTCCGACATGATCCGGAGCGAAATGTTCGGAAAGATCAGCGATGAGCGCTACCGCGAGTACGCCGATTACATTCACGATTCAGGCGATCATCTGCTGTCGATCGTGAATGGAATTCTCGACCTTTCGAAAATCGAGGCCGGTCAGTTCGACATCCAACTGGCGCCATTCGAGCTTGAGCCGCTCGTTTTCGACATTGTTTCTATCGTCGAACACAGCGGGAAACGTCGGCCGGATGGTATCCGGGTCGATATCGCGCCGGAGACAGAAACCGTTGTCGCCGACATCCGCAGTTTCCGGCAGATCCTGATCAATCTGTTGACGAATGCCGATAAATATACGCCGCCCAGCGGCCGCATCACGATCGATTCGCGGCTTGGGGACAATGGCGAAACCATGGTCCGCATCGTCGATGAGGGCGTCGGAATTCCCGAAGGCGATCTCGAACGGGTTCTGGAGCCGTTCGGACAGGCGCAGCACAATTTCGCCGTTGCTCACGAGGGAACGGGGCTCGGCTTGTCGCTTTCCAAGCGGCTGATGGAACTTCACGACGGCCGGCTGGAGATCGACAGTACGGTCGGAAAGGGAACCACGATTGTCCTTACGCTGCCGGCTGCGCTTCGCGATGAACAACGTGCGGTCAACGCCGGTTAGGGGTAAGGCCGTCGTTCCTAGTCGTTGTAATCGCGCTGGTACTCTTCCGCGGTGCTATCCGGTCTCGCACCGTCGTATGACGGCCCGACAATCCTTCCCCCCTCGAGGCGCGGCGACTGGTACGCCCCCGACGTCGGCGGGTCGCCGCTGACCAGGGCGAGAGCGACCAGCGATATCACCGCCAATACAGCACCGATCATGATCGAGATGAACGCCGCACCGCGGGTAAAGGCCGGCGGCTCGTTCCCATGGCGTTCGGCGCGCTTTTGCGCGTACCAGAGCCACAGGATGTAAATCGCGAACGGCGCCAGCAGCGGCAACGCAACCTGAATCAGAAAGCGGGTCATGGCGCGTCCGATGCGGCTGACGACGGTTCGCCCAGAAGAATTTCGTAGAAGTTTCGGATCATGCCGGCGGTAATCCCCCAAATCCGGTACTGTTGATAGGGCATGGCGTAGGCAAACCATTTCAGATCGCCGAACCAGCGTTCTTCGCGTTCGTGATTGGCGGGATCAAGCAAAAAGGCAAGCGGGACCTCGAAGATTTCCGCGACTTCGGTCGGATCCGGCATCAGTTCAAGGGGCGGGACGATGCGTCCGACCACCGGTGTCACTGAAAACCCGGTGGCGGTGAGATACGTATCGAGCCGCCCGATGACGTCGATCTTGTTGCGCGGGAGACCGATTTCCTCCTCGGTTTCGCGCAACGCCGTCGCGACGGCATCGTGGTCATGATTCTCGACACGCCCGCCGGGAAAACTGATCTGTCCCGGATGGTCCTTCAGATCGTCGGTGCGCCGCGTCAGGATCACCGTGGCGCCCTCTGCGCGATCGACGATCGGAACCAGTACGGCAGCAGGCTTCAACGGCGCTTTGGCGCGAAAGTGGGGATTGAGCACATGGCACCCCTTGTCATCTCGCCAGGCGTTTCGGTCGGCGAGATGCGCCGATACGCCGGCAGCGTCGATATCGATGGCCGATAGGTTGGTCATGCCGCTGCATCCCCGGTGTCGCCGAGCGGAAAAAAGCAGCCGTTGCTCCAGATACCGAGAATCCGTTCGCCGTCGATGTCCATTTCGACACCTTCTTCTACCATCTGGTAGAAGGCTGCCCGCGTGATCAGCGCCTCCAGACGGTCGCGGACAACGATGTAGGGGCGCGGCTCGCCGGTCTCCGGGTCGACCTCGACACGAAGCGGATGATCGGAGTCCAGGGTGACGATGTCGTCGACGTTCGTGCGGAATTGAACCGTCAGGTCTTCGCCTGCGCCTTCCGTTATCAGCTCGACAGCCATAAACGGCACGTCCTCGACGACGATACGCGCGACCTCCGCCGGGGTGACCATCCAGTAGTCGCCATGATCGTCCCGCTTCAGCACCCTGGAGAACAGTCGGACCAGTTCCTTGCGGCCGATCTTGCCACCCTCGTGGAACCACACGCCCTTGGCGTCGATTCGGATATCCACGTCGCCGCAGAGAATACGGCCCGGTTTTTCCAGCAGGGTCCGGATGTCGGGGGCCAGCGAGGTCGGATCGATCTTGCCGTCCGCCGAAGCGGCGAGGTCGATGGGAAGATCGTCTTCCGAAGTGTCCGCCGTTCCGTTCATCATGATCCAACCGATTGAAGTGGCGCCGATTAATCCCCAGAATACGTTAAACAGATATGGAGTGCAGACGTTTTGGCAACCATCGGTAACGTAGAAGCGGCGCCGGGGCCGCGAAACACGCAGATTTCCGACGATATCGTGTCCCGGATCGAGGCGCTTGGCGGATCGCTCTCGGCGGTCAGAAAAGCCGTCGGCAGGATTATCGTCGGTCTCGACGATGTCGTCGACGAAACCTTGATCACATTGCTGTCCGGCGGTCACGTGCTTTTGATCGGCGTCCCGGGCCTCGGCAAGACCAAACTGGTCGAGACGCTCAGCGTCGTTTTCGGTCTTGAGGAACGCCGGATCCAATGTACGCCGGACCTGATGCCCGCGGACATACTCGGGTCTGAAGTACTTGAGGACATCGAGGGCAAGGGGCGGTCTTTCCGCTTTATTCCTGGGCCGGTGTTTTCGCAGCTCCTGATGGCCGACGAGATCAACCGGGCCAGCCCGCGGACACAATCGGCGCTGCTTCAGGCGATGCAGGAGCGGCGGGTTTCGATCGCCGGACGATATCACGACTTGCCGCGACCGTTTCATGTCCTGGCGACCCAGAATCCGCTTGAGCAAGAGGGCACCTACCCGTTGCCGGAGGCTCAACTCGACCGCTTCCTCATGCAGATCGATGTCGGGTATCCCGACATGGCGTCGGAGCGACAGGTTCTGCTCGACACGACGGGCGCTCACGAGGTCGAGCCCGAGGCGGCGATGACCGCCGACGAACTGTTGTCGGCGCAAGGTTTGATCAGGCATGTGCCGGTCGCCGACGGTGTTGTCGATGCGATCCTGCGTCTGGTTCGTGCCGGCCGGCCGGAGACGTCGACGATCGACGCGGTTCGCGAACACGTCGCATGGGGCCCCGGCCCACGCGCCAGCCAGGCGTTCATGCTGGCCGTACGCGCCCGTGCCGTGCTCGACAACCGGCTGGCGCCGAGTATCGACGATGTGGTCGCGCTGGCCGGTCCGGTGCTGCGTCACCGCATGGCCCTCAACTTTGCGGCCAGAGCAGAGGGTGTAACGCTCGGCCAGATGATCGAACTGATGTTAACCGAGGCCGCGTGACCGCGAGCGATCCACTTTCGACACCGATCGGCGCCGCATCCGCCGACCTGCACGGTCAAGCCGAGGCGCTCGGCGCCGACCTGCCGGCGCTTCTGGTCGAGGCGGAACGGGTCGCCCGAACCGTCGCGCCGGGCATCCACGGCCGGCGGCGCAAGGGCCAGGGCGAAACGTTCTGGCAGTTCCGCCGCTATCAGTTCGGCGATGCCGTTCAGCGCATCGATTGGCGCCAGACCGCAAAGTCGGACCACGTGTACGTCCGCGAGACCGAATGGGAAGCCGCGCAATCCGTTTGGTTGTGGCGCGACGCATCACCGTCGATGGATTTCGCCTCGACCCGGTTCCTTCCGCGAAAAGTCGACCGGGCGACGCTGTTGTCGCTGGCCCTCGGGGTGCTTCTGGTTCGCGGTGGCGAGCGTGTCGCCATGGCAGATACCGGCGCGCCGCCGACGGGGGGGCCGGCGGCGTTGCTGGCGATGGCGGCGGCACTGACCAGCAGCGGCGACGATGTCGGTGCCTATGCCGCCCTCGTCAACCGTGCCCGCCAGCTGCCGCGGCACGGCCGGGTCGTCCTGATCGGTGATTTTCTGCAACCCGTTGAGGACACGCACCGGCTCTTGCGGGCACTGTCCGCGCAGCGCGTTCGCGGGCATCTGCTGCGCATCGTCGATCCGGCGGAAGAGGCGCTGCCCTATGACGGTCGTGTCATGTTCGGCGACCCCGAGACCGGAAGCAACATGCTGGTCGATTGGGTCTCGTCCAGCCGGCCGGCGTATCAGCAGGCGTGGCGGCGGCACGGTTTTGCGCTCGAGGATGTCGTCCGAAACGTTGGCTGGACCATTGCCACACATCACACCGACCGGCCTGCCGAAGAAGCATTGCTGTCGCTTTACCTCGCCATCGCCGACGTCCTGGAGACCTGACCGACATGCTGAGTCTTGGTCCGTTCAGTTTCTTTATGCCGTGGGCTTTGGCGGGGTTCTTCGTGCTTCCGTTGGTCTGGTGGCTGGTGCGATTTCTGCCGCCATCGCCGCGTCGAATTCTGTTCCCGGCCGTTCGTTTTCTGAGCAACGCAGAACAGGACCAGCCGTCGTCACGGTCTGCCGTGTGGTGGATTTTGCTGCTCAGGCTGGCGATGGTCGGCGCCCTCGTACTTGCGGCGTCGGAGCCCGTTTACCGGCCGCAGGCGCCGCTCGATGCAACCGGACCCGTGGTGATCGTGGTCGATGACGGTTGGGCCGCAGCGGGCAATTGGGCGGCGCGACAGGAAACCGCCGGGGCGCTCATCGTGCGTGCCGAGCGCGAAGACCGTGGCGTCGTACTGATCACCACCGCGCGAAGTTCATCGGGTCAGGACGGCGAACCGATCGGTATTTTGAGTGCAGCGTCCGCGCGGGACCGAATCGAGGCCCTGCAACCCAAACCGTGGCCGTCGGAACCGACCAAGGCGCTTGCCGGACTGATCGACGGCAGTGCCGGTATCGACAAGGCGGCGCGCATCTTCTGGCTCAGCGACGGTCTGCAGAACGCCGATAACCAAGGCGGGCCGGGCGCCGCTGAGATCACCGATCGGCTGATGCGGTTCGGGCCTGTGACGCTTGTTCGCCCGGCCGGTGCATCGACGGCGGTGATGCTGCAGGCCGTCGAGAGTAACAGTGCAGACCTCAAAGTCGATGCCGTCCGGCCGGCCTCGGACCTGCCCCATTCTTCGACGCTGGTTGCGTATGATGTCGAAGGCCGTGCCGTGGGCCGGGCGCCGGCGGTTTTTTCAGCGGGCGAAACGCGCGTCACGGTGACGTTCGATCTTCCGTTGCAGCTTCGCAACCGGGTCGGCCGGATCGAGATCGAAGGTCTCGATACGGCGGGCTCGGTGCTTCTGCTCGATGAGCGCTGGCGTCGCAAGGTCGTCGGTATCGTCGAGGCCGGGACAATCAGCGAGGATCAACCCCTGCTAAGCGGTCTGCACTATGTTGCCAAGGCGCTCGGCGTCGGTAACGACATCCGCACGGATAGCCTGGATGAGCTGCTCGACGCCGAACTGCCGGTGCTGGTGTTCAACGATCCGGGCACCATTAGCGAAGACGAGTCGGACCGCCTGAAAAACTGGGTCGCGAATGGCGGTGTGCTGCTGGTTTTCGCAGGGCCGCGGTTTGCCGAAGCTGTTGCCGGCGACGTCAATGCGGCGGCGGCTGGCTGGAGCGACTTGCTGCCGGTTCGTCTGCGGGCCGGTGGGCGGGCCATCGGCGGGGCCATGTCGTGGCGCCGGCCGGCGGCACTGGCAGGGTTCGGGAGTCAGGGACCGTTCGCCGGTCTGGACGTTCCGGGTGATGTCCGGGTCACGCGCCAAGTGCTGGCCGAACCCGATATCGACATCGAGACCAAAACCTGGGCGCGGCTTTCCGACGGTACGCCGTTGGTGACCGGCAAGCCGGCCGGTGCAGGATGGCTGGCGCTCGTTCATGTGACGGCCAATGCCGAGTGGTCGACCCTGCCGTTTTCCGGGTTGTTCGTCGAGATGCTGGCGAGGATTGCCGATCTTTCGCGCCATGCGACGGCGAACGCCGGCAGTGTTGTGCTATCGCCGGCTACCATTCTCGACGGTTTTGGCGACCTTGGGCCGCCGCCCCGCCAGGCCGTTTCGATTGCCGCGGAAGCGCTCGCCCAAACCGTCGTATCGCCGCGTCATCCGCCCGGCTATTATGGCGACGATCAGGACCGTCGTGCGCTGAATCTATCGAACAATCTCGCCAGCCTTGAGGCCCTCGGGCCTCTGCCGGAAGGTGTCGAGCTTTCCGCCTACGCCGGCAATCAGGAGTATCCGCTGATGCCATGGTTGATCGGCGCGGCGATCCTGTTGCTGCTGGCCGATATGCTGGTTTCGCTGCGGCTGCGCGGTCATCTGGCATGGCGTGCGGCGACGGGCGCCCTTTTGTGGACGGTCTTGGTCCCGACGGGCGTACAGGCCGACAGCGACACGGATATCATGGCCAAGGCCATCGAGGCGGCGGCAAGAACGCGTATCGCCTACATCGAGACAGGCAATCTGGATACCGACCGGGTGACCGAAATCGGACTGCATGGCCTCGGCCGCGTCATCGGACAGCGCACGGCGCTCGAATTGGCGTCGCCGAGTCCGGTCGATCCGGCCCGCGACGAACTCGCATTCTATCCGTTGATCTATTGGCCGGTTACGGCCGACACGCAGATTCCCTCTGCGGTTGCCGCTGCCCGCGTCAACACGTATCTGGCCAATGGCGGCATGATCCTGTTCGACGCCAAGTCGACGGACGGCGTTGTCGCCCAAAAGGTTGGACAGATTGCGCAGGTGCTGGACGTGCCGCGCCTGCAACCGGTTCCGTTCGATCACGTGCTGTCCCGTTCGTTCTATCTGCTGGCCGATTTCCCCGGTCGCTGGGCGGGCCGCCCGGTCTGGATCGCGCCATCGGACGACCGGGTTAACGATGGCGTCGCGCCGATCATTGCCGGCAGCAATGACTGGGCGGCGGCCTGGGCCATGGATGAGTTTCAGGAGCCGCTCTTCCCCCTTGTGCCGGGTGGCGAGCGCCAGCGCGAACTCGCATTCCGTTTCGGCGTCAACCTGATGATGTACGCCCTGACCGGCAATTATAAGGCCGATCAGGTGCATATCCCGTCGATCATGCAGAGGCTCGGGCAATGACCGGCGGCAGCGCATGGGATGTGACGTTTTCGCCTGTGGCGCCGCTACTGCTGATCGTGCTTGCCGCGGTCATCGTGGCCGGCGTGACGCTCTACGGACTGATCCGGGGTGTGAGCGGTTCGTTGTTGCGGGGGATCGCCCTTGCCGTCGCGCTGCTCGCGCTGGTCAATCCACGCCACGTCGTCGAACAACGCCAACCGCAAACCGATATTGGCGTCGTCGTCGTCGACCGTTCGCCGAGTCAGGCTGTCGGCGATCGCGAAGCCCTGGGTGAAGAGGCGCTGCAACGCATCGAGCAGAGCCTGACTGGCGACCCGACCATCGAGCTCAGGGTCGTTGAGGCCGGCGACTTCAGCGCGGCGGACGAGAAAGCCGACGATGGCACCCGCCTGATCGAGCCGCTGATCCGCGAAGCCGCGGATATTCCGCCGTCGCGTTATGCCGGCGCCGTTGTCATCACCGATGGCCAGGTCCATGACGCCGCGACCGTCGCGTCCGGTGCGATGCCCGAGGGGCCGATGCACGTTCTCGTCAACGGTGTGCGCGACAGTTTCGACCGTCGCGTCGTCATCGATCGGGTGCCGGCTTACGCCATCGTCGGCAAGCCGTTTGAGTTGGCCTTCCAGGTCTTTGAAACGGGCGGCGAGCCGTCGAGCCGTGAAACTATTCCCGTGCAATTGCGGGTCGACGGTCACGTCCGCGACGAAATCGACGTCACCGTCGGCCAGCCGGGCACATTTAAAATTGAACTCGATCGCGCCGGCTCGTCGATCGTCGAGCTTGTCGCCGAGACGGCCGATGGCGAACTCTCGACGGTCAACAACGTTACCGTCGCTGCCGTCAACGGCGTTCGCGACCGCTTGCGCGTGCTTCTCGTGTCCGGTCAGCCGCACGCCGGTGAGCGGACCTGGCGAAATCTGCTGAAATCCGACCCGGCGGTCGATCTGGTTCACTTCACCATTCTGCGCCCGCCGGACAAGAGCGACTTCACGCCGATCCGCGAACTGGCATTGATCTCGTTCCCGACGTTCGAGCTGTTCGAGCTCAAGCTGCAGGAGTTCGACCTGATCGTTTTCGACCGCTACATAGTGCGGTACGTGCTTTCGCCGCTCTATTTCCGCAACATTCGCGACTACGTGTCCCGGGGCGGAGCGGTGATGCTGGCGGTCGGACCGGAGTACGCGGGTCAACGCAGCCTGTATGACACACCGCTCGGCGAAATCGCCCCGGCGGGCCCTGTCGGCGGCGTCATCGAGCGGCCGTTCCGCCCGCAATTGACCGAGACGGGCAAGCGCCATCCGGTCACCGCAGACCTCGATCCGCGCGCCGCGGCAGATTCTTCCGGCTGGGGGCGCTGGTTGCGACAGATCGAAGTGCAACAGTCTTCCGGCGAGGTTTTGATGCAGGGCGTCGACGGCCTGCCGCTGCTGATCCTCGATCGCGTCGACGAGGGCCGGATCGGTCTTTTGGCGAGCGATCAGGTCTGGCTCTGGGCACGCGACTTCGACGGCGGCGGCCCGCATGCCGAGCTGATTCGACGCACCGCGCACTGGTTGATGCGCGAGCCCGCGCTGGAAGAGGAGCGTCTCGAGGCGGCGATCGAAGGGGATCGAATCCGCGTCTCCCGACATACGCTCGCCGACACGGCCGACGACGTTACGGTTCTTCATCCGGGTGGTCGTTCCGATGAGCTTGCACTGGATTCACAGCCGGACGGCGCCTTTACGGCCTATGCCGATGTCACCGGGCCGGGGGTCTACCGGTTCGAGGACGACGCGTTCTCGACCTACCTTGCCATCGGCGATGTGGACCCGTTGGAGTATCGCGATCTGCGGGCCACGGCAGAGCCGTTATCGCCTCTTGTCATGGCGAGCGGCGGCGGGGTGATGTGGCTTGAGGACGGGATCCCGAATATTCGCCGGGCGCGCCCAGGGCGTGACATGGCCGGGCGGGACTGGATCGGATTCCGCGCCAACAATGCCTACGTGGTGACCGGACTTGCCGAGCGGCCGTTGTTGCCCGGCTGGCTGGTCGGGTGCGCCGTCGTGTTGTTGCTCATTGCGGCGTGGTGGCGCGAAAGCCGCCCGCTCGGTTAGATGTGATCCGGTCGGTCCCGGTCAGGATTCGCGCCGCCATGGCGGCGTGTCGCCATAGCGCCCGGCAAGAAAATCCACGAACAGCCTGACCTTGGCCGAAAGGTGGCGATTGTGCGGGTAAACCGCGTAGATTGCCGCGCCGGTATCGTTGAATTCCTCAAGCACGGCTTCAAGAAGACCGTCGCGCAGCGCTTGCGAGACAATGAACAACGGCGTGTTCAGAACGCCGAGACCGGCGATAGCGGCGGCCATCAAGGCTTCGCCGTTGTTGGCGGATAACGCGCCCGAAACCTTGACCGCGTGATGGCCGTCCGGGCCGTCGAACGCCCATTCGTCGCCGGTCGACAGATAGGAGTACATCAGGCAGTTGTGGTGGATCAGTTCTTCCGGATAGGTCGGCCGGCCGTGGCGCTCCCAGTAATCGGGACTGGCGCAGATGACCCGGTCGAAGCGGGCGAGCTTTCGCGCGATCAGGGTCGAATCCGGCAGGCGGGTGATCCGGATGACCACGTCATAGCCTTCGTCGACGATATCGACGAGGCGGTCGCTGAGGTCGAGCTCGATGGTCAGTTCCGGGTGCAGGGCCATGAAGGCGGCGACGGCGTCGGCAAGATGCAGCACGCCGAACGACATCGGCGCATTGACCCGGAGTAAGCCGCGGGGCTCGGCCTGAAGGTCACGCACGGCGCGCTCGGCATCGTCGAGATCGGCAACGATACGGCTGCACCGGTCGTAGAACGCACGGCCGACCTCGGTCGCGCTGATCCGGCGGGTCGTTCGGTTGAGCAGCCGGGCGCCGAGCCGGTCTTCGAGGCGCGCGACCTGTTTGCTGACGGCGGATTTCGTCACGCCGAGCGTTTCCGCCGCCTGCGTAAACCCGCCTCGTTCGACAACGGCGGTGAAGGCCTCGATTTCATCCAGTGATCGCATGCGTAACAATAGTATCCAATATGGAAACAGTAAAGTTCCGGATAGCTATATTGTCGTCACATAGGCTCCCAACTATCCTCCGGTCATCGAAAGCGGCATGGGCCGCAGCGAAACCGAAAAGGATCAAGACCATGACCAACATTCTTGTCATCAATTCGAGCCCGAGCGGCGAAAGCAGCGACAGCCTGAAATTAGCCAAGCGCTATGTCACAGGCCTCGAAGCGCGCGAGAGCGACGTCACCGTTGTTTATCGCGATGTCGGCACCACGCCGCCGCCGCATCTCGATGGCGCTACAATCGGTGCGTTTTTCACGTCTGCGGAAGACCGCACCGAAGAGCAGAAAGACCTTGTCGCCTTTTCCGATGCGTTGATTGCCGAGATCAAAGCCGCCGACGTGATCGTCGTCGGTTCGCCGATGCAGAATTTCGGTATCAGTTCCGGCCTCAAGGCGTGGTTCGATCATATCGCCCGCGCCGGTGTGACGTTCCGTTACACCGAGAACGGCCCAGAGGGGCTGCTCGGCGGCCGCAGGGTCGTGGCCGTTGCCACGTCGGGCGGCGACTACACAGAGGGATCGCCCGCCGAATCCCTCAATCATCAGGTGCCGCACCTCAATACGCTGTTCCGGTTTGTCGGCCTCGACGATGTCGAGATCGTTCAGGCACCGAAAACCGCCATGGGCGATGACGGTATCGATGCCGCCAGGAACCGGATCGACGCCCTCGTCGCCAGCCACGTTTCCGACAACAGGAAGGCCGCTTGAAAGCCGGCCTTTCGAACCAGACATCCAACAGCTCAAAGGAGTTAAAATCATGACTGCTCAAGATCGCACCGAATACGCCGCGCTGCTGCTCCGCCTGTCGCTCGGCGTCATGTACATCGCACATGGCCTGCTCAAGGTGTTCGTCTTCACCATGCCGGGCACCGTCGGGTTCTTCGAGTCCCTGGGCCTGCCCGGATTTGTGGCCTATCTGACGGTCATCGCCGAACTCGGTGGCGGCGCGCTTCTGATCCTCGGCATCTACGTGCCGCTGGTCTCGATCGGCCTGTTGCCGGTCGTGTTGGGTGCGACCTGGGCCCATTCCGGCAACGGTTGGGTGTTCAGCGCCGAGGGCGGCGGTTGGGAGTACCCGCTGTTTCTCGCCGTGACGACACTCGTCATGGCGTTGCTCGGCGCCGGCAAGCACGCCATCAACCTGCCGCTTCCCGGGCGTAGCAGTACGGCCAACGGCTGACGGTCGAAAAGGTCCGCCGTCGCGTCGATGGCGACGGCGGACCGCCCACAATACAAACCACGGAGGAACGAATCATGGGCTTGCTTGTCGAAGGAAAGTGGCACGACAAGGGCTACGATACCGACAAAACCGACGGCCGTTTCGTGCGCTGGGACAGCGCCTACCGAAACTGGGTCACAGCGGACGGCAGTCCGGGGCCGAGCGGCGAGGGCGGTTTCGAGGCCGCTGCCGGACGCTATCACCTTTATGTTGCGAACGCCTGTCCGTGGGCGCACCGGACCCTGATCTTCCGGGCTCTCAAGGGCCTCGAAAATGCGATCGGCCTGTCCATCGTCGATCCCTACATGCTGGAGGACGGCTGGACGTTCTCCGATGCGCCCGGGACGTTGCCGGACGTGATCAATCACAAGGATCACCTCTACGAAGTCTATCTCGCGGCCAAACCCGACTATTCGGGCCGTGTCACGGTGCCGGTTCTTTGGGACACGGCGCGCGACACCATCGTTTCCAACGAATCGTCCGAGATCATCCGTATGTTCAATTCCGCGTTCGACGGAATCGAGGGGGTCGACGCGACGCTCGATTTCTATCCGGAATCGCATCGTGCCGAGATCGATGCGGTCAACGAACGCATTTACGATACGGTCAACAACGGTGTCTACAAGGCCGGCTTCGCGACATCCCAGGATGCCTACGAGGACGCCGTGACCGCATTGTTCGAGACTCTCGACTGGCTCGAAGACCGCTTGTCCGGGCAGCGCTATCTCGTCGGCAACGCGTTGACCGAGGCCGACTGGCGGCTGTTCACCACGCTGATCCGTTTCGATCCGGTCTACGTCGGCCACTTCAAGTGCAACATCCGCCGCTTGGCGGACTATCCGAACCTGTGGGCCTATACCCGCGATCTCTATCAGACGGAACGTGTCGCCCAGACCGTTAACATGGCGCACATCAAGCAGCACTACTACGGGTCTCACAAATTCATTAATCCGACCGGCGTCATTCCCAAGGGTCCGGCGATCGACTACGACGATCAGCACGGCCGCGATGCGGCCGGTCCGCGGGACCAGCGATTGCGGGCAGCGGCATGATCGAAATTGTTTCTCTCGAGGATCTCGGCGGCGCCGAACACGGTTGGCTCTCGACCCGGCACCACTTCAGCTTTGCCGACTATCACGATCCCGCGCGCATGGGGCTCGGCCCTCTCCGGGTCTGGAACGACGACCTGATCCGGCCGAAGACCGGTTTTCCCATGCACCCGCACCGCGACATGGAAATCCTGACCTACGTGCGGTCCGGCGCAATCAGTCACGAGGACAGTATCGGCAACCGCGGCCGTACCGAAGCCGGCGACGTGCAGGTCATGAGCGCCGGCACAGGGATCGTGCATTCGGAGTACAATCTCGAGGACAACGATACGGAAATTTTCCAGATCTGGATTCACCCGAACCGTCGCCATCTGGAACCGCGGTGGGAAACCCGCTCGTTCCCCGGCGTTGCCGATACCGCCGCCGTCACCGTGCTCGCGTCCGGCCGACCGGAGGACCGCGACGGCAATGCGCTCGTCATCCATCAGGATGCGGCGCTGCTCGGCGCAAGGCTCGGGGTCGGGCAGTCGGTTCGCCACGAAATCGGCCCCGGCCGCGCCGTCTACCTGGTGCCGTCCGGCGGCGATCTCGATCTCAACGGCCGGGACGTTTCGGACCGGGCAGGGGTCGCCGTCGCCGACGAACGGATACTCGATATCCGTGCCCTCTCCGGGCCGGTCGATGTGGTCCTCGTCGACGTGCCGTATCCGTGGCAAGGTTGACGTCCCGACGGAGAACGCATGGCGAAGACGACGACACGCAAACGGGCGCATCCGGGTATCCGGCAACTGATCAAGCAATGCGATCACATGCGCCGCGCCTACGACCTGACCGGCCCTGCGCCGGCGCGCGAACTCGACGCCGGGTTTGCCGCCTTGCTCCGGATTATCGTCGACCAGCAGGTTTCGACCCATGCGGGCGCCGCGATCTGGCGCAAGCTTGAGGCCACTCTCGGCGGTCCCGTCGAACCGGATCGCGTCATTGCCATCGGCGAGGAGGGCTTGCGCGCTTCGGGTTTCAGCCGCGGCAAGACGCGCTATGCGCTGGGTCTTGCGGATGCGGTGGCGAGCGGCACGCTCGACCTCGACGGTCTGTCGACCCGCCCCGACGACGACGCCATGGCCGCGTTGACCGCGATCAAGGGTATCGGCCGCTGGACGGCGGAAATTTATCTGATGTTCGCCCTCGGCCGGCCCGACATCATGCCGTCGGGCGACCTCGCGCTTCAGATCGGCGCGCAACTGTTGCTCGGTCTGCCGGCGCGGCCGTCGATCAAGGAACTCGACCGCGAGGCTGAGCGCTGGCGGCCCTATCGGTCGGCCGCAGCCGTCATGCTGTGGCAGTACTATCGATACGCAAAACCCGGCCGGGGCGGCCAGCCCGCCGGCTCCTAGTCCCACCGCTCATCCCGGCGTACGCCGGGATCCAGTGCGGCATGGTCCGAGGTCCCGGCTTTCGCCGGAACGAACGGAATGGTTTAAATCGTTGGTTTCTCCCACCGATCATCCCGGCGCAGGCCGGGATCGCCTATGGCAGGTTCCGAGGTCCCGACTTTCGCCGGGACGAACGAGTGCTTCGGACAAATTGAGCGACGTGCTAGTGGACCAACGCCCAGCGCCGGATGATCTCGGCTTCGAGCGTCTTGGCGCGGCGGCGCCACGCTTCCGCCGCCGCTTCGACGCCGTCAGCACGAGGATGAACCAGCGCGTCATAGACGGCACGGTTCTCGAAATCCGTGACATAAATCGCGAAGATCGCCTCCCGTCCCGATTGCGGGATCAGATACCCGGCGATACCGGTCGCATAGCGCATGGTCCCGGTCTTGGCCCAGACCCGCATCGCCGTCTCCGGCTCCGAGAGCCGGTTTTCGAAGGCCTCGCGCCAGCCGGATGCCGGAAGCAGGGAACGAAAGCGCCGGCCCTCCATCCGTTGCCCGTCGGCGTACCGCAGAACCGCAACCGTCTGGCGCGGCGTCAGACGCGCCATAGCCGAGAGGCCCGAGTGATTGGGCAGACGGGCTGTTGACCAGTCGATTCCGCCGATCTCGGCCGTTAGCGCCCGCGTGGTCGCGGTCGCGGCGTCAGCGAGAGACTTCGGCCGCTCGCCCAAGCCCCGTGCAGCCTCCAGACCGATCAGTTCGGCGACAACGTTGTTGGAGTGCTCCAGCGCGGCGCGTGCGACATCGACCAGCGGTTCGCTTTCGATGGCGGCAATGCGCCGGGCCGAAGTTGGCGCGGCGCGGATCGTCGGGGCCGGCAAGGCCACGCCGTTCAGACCTGCGAGCGCACGGAAGACAGCGCCACCGTGTTCTGCCGGCTCGGCGACCGGCAGCCATATCTGCCCGATCCGCCTGCCGGCGGCGACATTCAGCGGCGCCGCACCGACAGGCGGCGACGTCCAGACATCGATCGTTGTCGCATCGGATTCGCGCCAGAATACCCGCCGCCGGTTGAAATCGAGCGAGAGTGCGCTGATGCCGGCGTTGTAGATGGCGTCGTCCGGCTGTCGCGCGTTGATTCGGGGCGTTGCCGGAAATCGGGACCGATCGACATGAAACGCACCCGCGATCGATCGAACGCCCGTGTCCGCGAGGCGTTCTGCAAGCGCCATGAGATCGGCGGGCGCCAGCAGCGGGTCGCCACCGCCGATCAGGTAGAGATCGCCCTGCAGTTCCGGAATCGTGCCATCGGCGGCATTGGTCGCCAGGACCGTCTCGAAACGATGGTCGGGTCCAAGGATGCCGAGCGCGGCGACGGCCGTCAGGATCTTGACCGTGGATGCGGGAATGAACGCTTGGTCCGGTTGGCGGGCTTCGATGACCGCGCCGGTCTTGGCGTCGATCAACAGGTAGCCGAGCGAACCAGCATCGATTTTCGCGTCGCCGAGCAATGCCGCATCGTCCCGTGGCAGGGGCGGCGTATAGGCGACGATCTCCGGCGGCTGTTTCGCGGTGCACGCGGCGAGCAGACTTGCCAGAAGCAACACCGCGATGCGCCGGGCGTTGCCCCTCATGGCCGGTTCTCGAAGACGTAGGCGAGGAAGCTCGCGAATAGCTCGCGCTCCGTCGTGATGTCGAGTTTGTCGTATAGCTTGCGACGATGCTTCTTGACCGTGTCGGGGCTGATGCCGAGCCGCCGGGCGATCACCGGGTTGGGACATCCGGCCAGAATCTGCGTCATGACTTCGCGCTCGCGCGGGCTGAGATCCGGATCGAAGAAATCGGCCGCTGCTTCGGAGAGGGACTCCGGCGGCGGCGCCGGGGCATGCGGTTCCAGCAGATGGAGCCGGCCGCCCGGTGCAAGCGGAAAGTCCTTTTCAAGCGGTGTGCTGTTGATCAAGCCATTGCGGGTGCGCGTCGTATTGGACGTCTTGCCGGGTGGCGTGGCGGTTTCCATCGCCGGGTCGTCTGCAGCGGCCTCCGACCAGGCTGTGTTTGCCGTTACGCGGCGTCCCTCGGCGTCATCGATGGCAAACGGGCGCTCGGCGACCGTGTCGGCGCCCGGTTCGCCGCCGCGCGCGAAGACGTAACGCTGGTGGGCCTTGTGCAGACCGTCGAGCAGCGGGAACAGGCGTTCCAGCGCGGCGATTTCCCCGTCGCCGAACAGGGCATCGCCCCGGTCCATGAACAGGCCAAGCGCGGCGCCGCCGAGCGACGCCAGGAAGACGCCGATCTCGTCGGTCATGCCCCAATCGTAGACCATCGCCCGCATGTAATCCGCGTGACCTTCGAGTCCGTCGGTCAACCGCGCGATGCTGACGACACCGGGCGCCGCATTCTGCCGCCAGTATCGGTAAAAAGGGTCGAACCGGAAGTATCCCTGGGCGTAGACATCGTCGGTATCTTCCAGGTCCGGCGAAACGACAACGGTCGGTGCACCGAAGCGCCAGTAGTGGTAGGCCATGGCCGCCCGATGCGGGACCTGCGATACGGCGAGCCGCAGCAACGCCGGGTGAAATGCGCGCGTGCCGATGGCGGCGGCAGCGGCCCCGGCGAGATCGGGGACCGCATCCATGCCTGCGGCGGGGATGTCCTTGTCGGGTCGTCGGCTCATGGCGTGAGAGTGGTCCCGGTATCCGCAACTTGTCCAGTTTCTAGGATTCCGGAAGCAATAACCACAATTTGTATATGGTTTTATTTTTCTGCGGACTCGGCCGGGTACCTTGCCGGGGACAGATGGTTCGGGGGAAAATCCGGCATCATGAGTGCATCGATCGGAGAATTGCCATGAACGCCGTTGGAAAGCTCACAGAACTGATTGCCCGGCGGAAACCCGGCTACTCGCTCGATCAGGCGTTCTACACGGACCCTGAAATCTTCGCGCTCGACATGGAGCGTGCGGTTTTTCCGCAATGGCTGATGATCGATCACGTCAGCCGGATTCCGAACCCCGGCGACTACTTCGTGCACCGGATCGCCGGCGAGGAAATCATCGTCGTGCGGGGTCAGGACCACGAGGTCCGGGCATTCTACAACGTATGCCGTCATCGCGGCTCGCGCATCTGCCGCGAAGCAGAGGGCAACGCAAAACTGTTGCGCTGCCCTTATCACGCCTGGAGTTTCGATCTCGAGGGCAATCTGCGCGCGGCGCGGCTGATGGACGACGATTTCAATCCCGACGATTTCAGCCTGCACAAATGCCATATCGGCATCGGCGAAGGCATGATCTTCCTCAATTTGTCGAAGGGCGAGCCCCCCGCCTTCGAAGACTTTATCGCCCCGCTCAGGCCCTACATGCAACTTCACGGTCTGGCCGACGCCCGGGTTGCGCATCGCGGCGCTTACCCGACGGAGGCCAACTGGAAGTTGGTGCTCGAAAACTTCTTCGAGTGCTACCACTGTCAGCCCTCGCACCCGGAGTACTGCCAGGTCCACCCGCCGGCATATGTGCTCGCGTACGGTGGTGGCCGGGGCAGCGGACCGGAGGAAGCCGAGGAGGCCTACCAGCCGGAACTCGACGCCTTTGTCGCCCGCGCGGCGTCCATGGGGCATCCGACGGGTGCGTGGGGCGACGACATGGCCGGCACGTTCTGGCGCGGCATGGACCGGATGCCGATCAAGGACGGCTGGCTTTCCGAGACCGCGGACGGCACGCCGGCGGCACCCCTGATGGGCCAGTTCAACGACTGGGACGGTGGCTACACCGGCGTGTTTTCGAGTCCGTTCGCGACGCTGCTGATGACCAACGATTTCGCGACCGCGTTCCGCTTCACGCCTGTATCTGCGCTTTATACGGAGGTCGATCTGTTGTGGCTGGTCCGGGGCGATTCGGAAAACGGCAAGGATGTCGACGTCGACAAGATGACCTGGCTCTGGGATGTCACGACCGTCGCCGACAAGCGGATCATCGAGGACAATCAGGCCGGTGTCATGTCGCGCATGTATCGGCCCGGGCCGTACTCGCGCCAGGAAAAGGCCGTCGAGGCGTTGATCCAGTGGTATCTCGAAAGGCTTGGTGCGGTGGTCTGATCCGATCACCGCTTTGCCACGGTTCCGGCGTCGGCTAAAATCGGTCGTCACGTCATCGCCGGAGAGGCCGCATGCCATTCATTATCCGAGACGAGTCCGGTCGGATCGCCGGCGTTTTCAACCAGCCTGTCGAAGGCGGCGAGGAAGTCGGCGACGACGATGAGGAACTCCAGGCATTTGTTCGGGACACGGCGCCCATCGTCCAGGCCGAGGAGCAATGGGTCCAGTCGGATCTGAGCCTTTCGCGCGTCATCGAGGATCTGATCGATATCCTGATCGAGCGCAACGTGATCAACTTCACCGATTTTCCCGACGGTGCGCAGAAGAAGCTGTTGGAGCGCCGCGGCTTCCGGAAAGAGTTCGCCTATGTCGCCGATTTGTTTGGCGCGCCGGATGACGACGATGAGCCCGGCGGCGACGGCAGCAGCAGTTTCCTCTGAATGCGGACGTTCGTTGTCGTCCTGACCGTGCTGGCGTGCGCGGCCGCCGCCCCGGCGAATGCGGGTCATGCGACGGATGCCTGGCGGGCGGCATCGCCGTCCGTGGTTTCCGTGTTGCCGACCTGGCCGGGTTACGAAAAGCCCGGGTTCGGCGCGCCGCCCGGCACCGCGCCGGAAGGGTCCGGCGTCGCCGTCCGGGAAGCCGGGCTGATCGTGACGGCCGCGCATGTGGTCGCTCAGGCGACATCGGTACAGGTGCGCGATCACGCCGGCGAAACTCACGATGCCGAGATCGTAGCCGTCGACGGTGCGGCGGATCTTGCGCTGTTGAGGGTAGCCGCGGCGATCGAGCCGATCGGAATCGCCGACGAGCAGCCCGAGTACGGAGCCCATGTTTGCATCGTCTCGAACGCGTTTGGCCTCGGGCTGTCGATCACCTGCGGAATCGTATCGGCAAACCGGCGTTCCGGAATCGGATTCAATTCGGTTGAGGATTTCATTCAAACCGATGCGGCTGCCAACCCCGGCACGTCCGGCGGGGCGCTGGTCGACGGGCATGGGCGGCTCGTCGGTCTTGTCACGGGGATCTTCACCATGGAGTCCGACGCCAACGCCGGGGTGAACTTCGCGACGTCGATCCGGCTTTTGAACGTGCGGATCGATCGTATGTTGGAAAGCACGGGCCCGTAGGGCGGAAAGTGGGGGCCACGACGACTGATGCCCGAACGGGTAGGGCTTTACCCACCACTGAGAGGCGTTCACAGTGATTTCAAGGTCGTGTAGGTTTGAAAGATTGTGGGTCATGGGTAGGGGAGCGCATCATGGCACGTCATGTTCTGATTCTGGGGGCATCATACGGCTCGTTGCTCGGCACCAAGCTTTTGATGGCCGGCCACGACGTAACACTGGTCTGCCGTGAGCAGACGGCCGAACTGATCAATACCGAGGGAACGACCGTGCGTATCAAACTGCGCGATGAGGACGAGCATCGTTCGATCGCGTCTGCGGACCTGCCGGGTAAACTAAACGCCAAAACTCCGGATGCGATCGATCCCGGGGCTTACGATCTCGTCGTTCTCGCCATGCAGGAACCGCAGTACGCGCATCCGTCGCTTGCCGATCTGATGGTGGAAATTGCCCGCGCGAAGCTCCCGTGTCTCTCGCTGATGAACATGCCGCCACTGGCGTATCTCCGCCGCATCCCCGGACTCGATTTCGGCGACCTCTCGAATGCCTATACGGATGCCAGTGTCTGGGACGGATTCGAACCGGGCGTGGTCACGCTCTGCAGCCCGGACCCGCAAGCCTTCCGCCCGCCGGACGAGGGCGCCAATGTGCTTCATGTCGGGCTGCCGACCAACTTCAAGGCTGCCGCGTTCGAGGATGCCGGACACAACGGGATTCTCAACGAGCTCGCCGCCGATATCGACGCGGTGACGCTCGACGGCAAGGACGTTCCCGTGAAGCTGCGTGTTCACGCGTCGATCTTCGTGCCGCTCGCCAAGTGGAGTATGCTGCTGGCCGGCAACTACCGCTGCATCACCGAGACCGGCGCGCAATCGATCCGCGACGCGGTCCATGGCGATCCGGATTTGGCTCGGTCGATCTACGAAGACGTCAACGCCATTGCGGTGAAACTCGGCGCCACGGCCGACGATCAGGTGCCCTTCGAAAAATACGCCAAGGCCGCCGAGTCGCTCCTCAAACCCTCATCGGCGGCACGCGCCATCGAGGCCGGCTCCGATGCCATCGAGCGCGTCGACCGGATCGTTCAGCGGGTGGGCCGCGCCGTCGGGGTCAGCAATCCCGAAATCGATCGTATCGTCGGGATTGTCGATGCGCGCCTTGCCGACAACGCCGCGAAGAAAAAGGCGGTCGCCTGAACGTCACCCCTGTGTCTTGCAGGGTTCGAGGATGAACCTTAGATCCTGCAGCACGGCGTCCTTGTAGCCTTTGTAGGTCATGCCATCGTTCGAAGCGAGTTCGATGTAGTGCATGGTCTCGACCCGGAACACGATCCCGCCGAGACGGTCCGGATCGCAATCGGGGGCGAGGACGCCGTTCTCCTGAAGCGCCTTCAACATCCGGATGATGCGGTCGCGCAGCGTGAAGTTGTAGCCGGCGAATTGCCTGCCCATGGTGGTGTCCCGGTGAGCGATAGACATGCCGAACAGGTGCCGCCAGTTTTCCTTTCCGAGATGATCAAGCGAGTGGCGGGTCATGGCGAACAGAACCCCCGATACGCCATCGATCAGGTCGGTGGGCGGGGACTTGATGAGTTCATCGATCTCGCCGGTGACGAAGTCGATGTGCTCGGTCACCAGGATCATCAGCAGGTCCGACTTGTTTTGTGCGTAATTGTAGACCGTGCCGACCGACACGTCTGCCGCCGCCGCAATCGTTTCGATTTTGGTATGTTCGTAGCCGCGCTCACGGAACTGGGCTTCGGCGGCCGCGAGAATGCGGCGCTTGCGATCTGCCTTTTGTTTTTCCCGCAAGCCGGACAAAACGGACTCCCTATCACCTGCGCGATGTTACCATCGGCATTCGTATTCGAATCAGCGTAGCAAAAAAATGAACCGGTTCAAGTTATCCGTTGACTCGTCTCGCGGACCTGAGGCATAAAAAATGAACTGGTTCAGATTTTGCCGCCTACGGTCGAATCGATCCATAAAAGAAGAAATCAGGGAAACATCAGGAGGCTTCAATGAATTCAATGCTGGTTACAACACTGCGCCGCCTCGCCCTCGGCGTTCCCGTCGCCGTTGCGTTCGGATGGGCGAACAGCGCCGTCAATGCGGCGGAAGAGCTGAACGCGCTGGTCTGGTGCGATCATACGGATCCGGCGCTGATCCAGCCGTTCGAGGAAATGCACGGGGTCAAGGTGAACCTCAAGGAATACGAGGGGACCGGCGCGGCGCTGGCGATCGTCGAACAATCGCGCCCCGGCGACTGGGACGTCTTCGTCGTCGATGGCGTCGACGTGCCGGGCGTTGTGGCCTCGGGACTGCTCGCCGAGCTGCCGCAGGACGAGATGCCGCTCGATGATGTTTTCGATGCCGTCAAGATGAAGGACATGACCTTCAAGGACGGCAAGATGTACGCGATCATGGAGAAGTTCGGCTACAACGTGATCAGCTACAACAAGGACAAGGTCGATCCGGCCGACATGCGCGATCTCTCGACGCTGTGGTCCGACAAGTACGCCGGCCGGATCGCGGTCTACGACTATTACATTCCGGTCATGGATCTGGTGGCCCTCAAGATGGGCGTCAATCCGGCCGACATCACCGCCGACATCCTGCCGCAGATGAAGCAGGAACTGTTCAAGCTCAAGGAAAACTCGGTGATGGTCGGCGACGTCGTCGCGTCCTCGACCGCCCTCGCAGTTGGCGAGGCCGATATCCTGATCGGCGGCGGCGAGTGGGCGGTTTCCGTTCTTTCCGCCGAACAGCCGGAACTGGATTGGGTCCTTCCCGATCAGGGCGGTATCCTGTGGAGCCAGTCGATCGGCGTGTTTGAGCAGTCCGAAAACAAGGATCTCGCGATCGAGTTCGTGAAGTACATCATGAGCCCGATGGGTCAGGCCCGTCTCGCCACCTCATCCTGCTTCTGGGGCATGCCGGCCAATTCCAAGGCGGCCGGCCACATGACCGAGCAGCAGCGCGCCGCGCTGCGTTGGGACGAGCAGGTCGTGTTTCAGCAGAACTCGCATCGCTATTTCATTCCCGACGCCGAGCTGGATTCCAAGATGCTCGACGTCTGGACCGAGTTCCTGCAGCATTGATCCGCCGGGGGCGGGCCGGCTTCGTGCCCGCCCCTGAACCGGAGCGAACACGATGAACCGCATCGCCTCGAGGCCCGTACCCGAGCGGCTTCGAGCCTGGGGCCTTCTGATCCCGGCTCTGGCCTGGACGGCGGCTTTCTTTGTCCTGCCACTCGTCATCATGGCTGTCTACAGCCTGTGGAAGCGGGTCGGCAACACGACGATTAGGGATGTCTCACTGGGCAACTACGAGGCGTTCTTCGCCAAGTCGTTCCTCTTCGAATCGCTGATCAACTCGGTCGAGGTCACGATGCTGGTGACCGTCACCAGCATCATTCTCGCCTATCCGTTTGCCTACATTCTGGCCGAGAAAGTGCCCGACCGCTGGCAACGCTTGGCCCTGATCTTCGCCATTCTGCCGTTCTGGACGTCCTATCTTGTGCGTTCGTACAGCTGGCTGCTGGTGTTGTCGGAAGGCGGTATCATCTCCAATTTCCTGCTCGATACCGGCTTGACCGACGAGCCGATTTCATTCGCCAACAGCCGGTCGGCGACGGTTATCGGTTTCGTGCACTTCTTTGTCATGCTGCTGACACTGACGATTTACGCCAACCTCAAGCAATTGCCGGGTAATTATCGAAAGGCGGCGGCCGACCTCGGCGCCGGGCCGATCCGGACCTTCATCTATGTCGTCTTCCCGCTGACGCTGCCCGGCATCATGGTCGGCGCTTTTCTGACGTTCGTGTTGTGCATCGGCGATTACATCACGCCGGCGATCCTCGGCGGCAAGCGTGAGTTGTTGCTGCCGCAAACCATCATGTTGCAGATCGAACGGCGGTCCGATTTTCCGACCGCATCGGCGCTCGCCATGGTTCTGATGGTCGTCGTCAGCATGGTTTATCTGGCCTGCGCACGCTGGCTGAAACTGGACCGGATGTAGGGAGGAGACATGATCCGCAATCTTCCGGCATGGCTCTACGCGGCGGCGGTCTACGGCTTCATTTTCCTGCCGGTCGCGGTCCTCGTGCTGTTCTCGTTTCAGGAATCTCGCGTTCCGATCCCGCCGTTCAACGGCCCGAGTCTCCGGTGGTACGAAGCCTTCCTGACCGATGGGCGGGTTACCGATTCGCTGATCAACTCGGTCATCGTCGCCTTTACGTCGTCGGCCGCCGCTGTCGCGCTGGGCTTTCTCGCCGCCTATTCACTCGCGCGTCACCGGATCCGATTCGCAGGTTTCTTCCAGGGGCTGCTGACCGCGCCCCTGACCGTCAGCTATCTGATTATCGCCATGGGCCTGCTGATCACCTTCAACACGCTCGGCATTCCGAAATCCCTGCTGACCATTGGCATCGGACACGTGGTCATCAACCTGCCGCTCTGCTTCGCCATCATCTACAGCCAGATGGGTGCGCACCAGGCAAACATGGAGCGTGCCGCGCGGGACCTCGGCGCCGGTGAGATGCAGGTCATGGCCCTGATCACCGTGCCGCTGCTCTGGCCGGCATTGTTTGCCTCGTTCTTCCTGTCGGTGACGTTTTCCTGGGACGAGTTCATCATCGCCTTCCTCGTGAGCCGCTTCGACGTGACGTTGCCCGTCGAAATCTGGAGCATGCTGCGAACCGGCCTGAACCCGAAGACCAATGCCGTCGGCAGCTTCGTGTTCCTGGTCTCGGTCGCCGTCGTTTTCCTGCTCGATCTCGTGCTTTTCAGAAAGAAGAAATCATGACCCAGCCCGCCGTCGAATTTCGTAACATCGAAATGCGGTTCGGCGAGAAAATCGCCGTGACCGACATCGACCTGACCATCAATCGTGGTGAGTTCGTTGTCCTTCTGGGGCCGTCCGGCGGCGGCAAGACGACACTGTTGAACATCCTCGGTGGATTTCTCGAACCGACACGGGGGCAGGTGCTGATCGAAGGGCAGGACGTTACCGGCATACCGCCCGCAAAGCGGCCCACGACCACCGTGTTTCAGGACTACGCCCTGTTTCCGCACATGTCGGTCGCCGGCAATGTCGCGTTCGGCCTCAAGATGCGGCGTATGCCGGCGGCCGACCAACAACCCCGTGTCGCGCGGGCATTGGAAATGGTCGGCCTTGCTCATCTTGCCGGCCGCCGCATTCACGAGTTGTCCGGCGGCCAGCGTCAGCGGATCGCACTCGCCCGTGCGCTGGCAGTGGAGCCGACAGTGCTGCTGCTCGACGAACCGCTCGGCGCGCTCGACATGAAGCTCCGCCGGCAGATGCAGGACGAACTGAAGGCGATTCAGAAACGGATCGGGACAACCTTCGTTCATGTGACCCATGATCAGGAAGAGGCGATGGCCATCGCCGATACCATCGTCGTCATGAACGACGGCTTCATCGAGGACATGGGCGAGCCGGAACGTATCTATCTCAAGCCGGTATCGCGGTTTACCGCCGACTTCATGGGAGAGAGCAACTTTATCGGCGGGACCGTGGCGCAATCGGAAAACGGCCGGATTGCCGTCGAAACACCCCTCGGTCGGTTCGATGTCGACGGAAACGCCGAGAAGGGCGACGCTGTGACCCTGTCCGTGCGGCCCGAACACCTGAAGACAGGCGGCGGCGGACAGTCGCTGGGCTCGGCGCGGGTTCTAGAAGCCGGGTTCTTCGGCACCCACCATCAATGCACGGCGGCGCTCGACGGTGTCGACGCGCCGTTCAAGGTCCGCCTCGGCCAAAAGGATTCGGTTCAGTCCGGCGAGACGATCGAACTCTTCGTCGACGCGGCGGAACTGGTGCTTTTGACACGTTAAGGGAGGCGAAATGGACCGGATCAGCGCCGACGCGTGGTACGACGTTCAAATCGTCGGCGACGATGTCACCTTCATTACCGAGCCGTACATCAAGGAATTCTATCGCTGCAACGTATGGCATGTCCGAGGCCGGGAGCGCGACATGCTGGTCGATTCGGGCATGGGCGTCGTCAGCTTGCGCGAGCATGTGCCCTTGGTGACGGAGAAAACCTGCGTCGCCGTCGCCAGTCACACACATTTCGATCACGTCGGATGTCATCATGAGTTCGACGAGCGCTATGTGCATGCGGACGAAGCCAACATCATGGCTGCGCCGACCCGGGTCTCGACACTCGCCGATCCCTATGTCGAAGACTCGATCTTTACCGGGCTGCCGCCGGCGCCCTACGTGTCGTCAGAATACGCCGTGAAAGCCGCCCCGGCGACACGAATTCTGGAAGACCGCGATATCGTCGACCTCGGGGACCGTACCTTCGAGGTTATACACTGTCCCGGTCACTCGCCCGGCGGCATTATGCTGTTCGAACGGGAAACCGGCATCCTGTTCTCCGGCGATACCGTCTATGACGGTCCGCTGATCGACGATGCCTACCATTCGAACCTGAACGATTACGTCGCGACCATGAAACGCATCCACGACCTGCCGGTGCGCGTCGTTCACGGCGGCCATTTCCCGAGCTTCGACGGGGCGCGCTATCGAACGTTGATCCGCCGGTTTCTCGACGAAAAGGACGCCTGATCCGGCGCCCTCTCCGCCGGCCGCTACTCCGCAGCCTCCTCGTAGGCCTCCATCGGCGGGCAGGTACAGATCAGTGTCCGGTCGCCCTGGACATTGTCGACACGTCCGACCGGCGGCCAGTACTTGTCCTCGCGAAGCCCCGGAAGCGGGAAGTAGGCCGCTTCCTTGGAGTAGGGGTGCGACCACGGCGTTTCGAGCAGCAGATGATGCGTGTGCGGCGCATTCCTCAGCAGATTGTTCTCCGCGTCCGCCTCGCCTTTTTCGATGGCCTCGATTTCCTTGCGGATCTGGATCATCGCATCGCAGAACCGGTCGATCTCGCGCTTGGCCTCCGACTCGGTCGGTTCGATCATCAGCGTATCCGGCACCGGGAACGACATGGTCGGCGCATGGAACCCATAGTCGACCAACCGCTTTGCGACATCTTCATTGGTGATGCCGCAGCTTTCCTTGATCGGTCGAAGGTCGATGATGCACTCGTGCGCAACAAAACCGTTCTTTCCGCGGTAAAGTACGGGATAGTAAGGGTCGAGACGGCTGGCGATGTAGTTGGCGCTCAGGATCGCAATCCGGGTCGACTCCTTGAGTCCGACCGGTCCCAACATCGAGATGTACGCCCACGAGATCGGCAGGATGCTGGCGGAACCCCACGGTGCGGCGGCAATGGTGCCGACGGTGCCGTCGTCGCCTTCTGCCGGATTGACGCCCTCGACCACCGGGTGGTCGGGAACGTATGGCGCGAGATGCGCCTGCACGCCGATCGGCCCCATGCCGGGTCCGCCGCCCCCGTGCGGAATCGCGAACGTCTTGTGCAGGTTGAGATGCATGACATCGGCGCCGAACTTGCCCGGCTTGGCGATGCCGCACATCGCGTTCATGTTGGCGCCGTCGAGATAGACCTGACCGCCGTTGTCGTGAATGACCTGGCAGATTTCGACGATACCTTCCTCGAACACGCCGTGGGTCGACGGGTACGTGATCATCAGGCATGCAAGATTTTCGGCGTTCTCCTTGGTCTTGGCCTTGAGGTCGTCGACATCCACGTTGCCGTGGTCGTCGGCCTTGACGACAGTCACCTTGAGGCCCGCCATCTGCGCGCTTGCCGGGTTCGTGCCGTGCGATGACGACGGGATCAGACAGATGTTGCGGTGCGCTTCGCCGTTTGCCTCGTGATACTTGCGGATCACGGAGAGACCCGTGTATTCGCCCTGACTGCCGGCATTCGGTTGCATCGAGATCGCGTCGAAACCGGTAATTTCACACAGCATCTCCTCGAGTTCTTCGATGAGTTGCTGGTAGCCCTGCGCCTGATCGAGCGGCGCAAACGGATGCATGGCCGAAAAGCTGCGCCACGTCACCGGAATCATTTCGGTCGTCGCATTGAGCTTCATGGTGCAGGAACCGAGCGCGATCATCGATCGGTCAAGTGCGATATCCTTGGATTGAAGCCAACGCAGATAGCGCAGCATTTCGGTTTCGCCATGATAGAGGCTGAACACCGGGTGCTGCATGTATTCCGATGTGCGGATCAACCCTTCGGGTATGGCGTCCGTTACCGTCGCGTCGATCTCGTTGATCGAGAGTTTCTGGTCGGCCTTTGCCGAGAAGACCGACCACAGCGCACGGATATTGCGCCGCCGGGTCGTCTCGTCGAGGGTGATGCCGAGGTGGTCGGCATCGATGACGCGGAGATTGATCGTTGCCTCGCGCGCCCTCGCGGCGATGCGGCCCGCCTGGCCGCGCACCCGGACCTTGAGGGTGTCGAAAAACTCGTCATGCACCACCGTGAAACCGAGTTCGCGCAAACCGATGGCGGTGATCCGCGCCATGCGGTGGGTTTTTTCGGCGATGCGTCGGATCCCGTCGGGCCCGTGATACACCCCGTAAAAACCGGCAAGCACCGCCAGCAAAACCTGTGCGGTGCAAATGTTGCTGGTCGCTTTCTCGCGGCGGATGTGCTGCTCGCGGGTCTGCAGCGCCATGCGTAACGCGCGATTGCCCTCGGAGTCGACCGAGACACCGATGATTCGGCCCGGCGTCTGGCGTTTGTACTCGTCGCGGGTTGCGAAATAGGCTGCGTGCGGGCCGCCGTAGCCCATCGGCACGCCGAAGCGCTGGGTTGAGCCAAGCACGATGTCGGCACCCATCTCGCCCGGCGGCATCAGGACAGCCAGCGACAGCAAATCGGCCGCGACGCAGGCAACGGCGCCGGCGGACTTGGCCTTGGCGATCACCGGTTGCGGCCCGCGGACCTGGCCGGTGGATGCGGGATACTGAATCAGAACGCCGAACGAGGCCTCGGGATCGAAATCGGACCACGGATCGCCGACGACGACATCGAATCCCGCCAGGCGCGCGCGCGTCTCGACCACCGCGATGGTCTGCGGATGGCATTCCTGATCGACGAAAAACGTCAGGCAGTCCTTCTTTTTCGAGATTCGGTGCGACATCTGCATGGCTTCCGCCGCCGCTGTGGCCTCGTCGAGCAGCGAGGCATTGGCCAGTTCCATGCCGGTCAGGTCGATGACCATCTGCTGATAGTTCAGCAAAGCCTCGAGCCGTCCCTGGCTGACCTCCGCCTGATAGGGCGTGTAGGCCGTGTACCAGCCGGGGTTCTCCATCACGTTGCGGAGGATCACGTTCGGGATGATCGTGCCGTGGTAGCCCATGCCGATCATGGAGACGAACACCTTGTTGCGTTCGCCCATCTTGCGCAGCACGCTCAGCGTATATCGTTCGGACTTGTTCGGTGGAAGATCGAGCGGATCGTCCGAGAGGATCGACGGCGGCACCGTCTTCTCGATCAGTTCATCAAGAGATTTCACGCCGAGGACATGAAGCATCTCCTCGACCTGCGGGTCGCCGGGTCCGATGTGGCGGCGGATGAAATCGTCTTTGCTTTCGAGTTCGCTAAGCGTCGCGCGTGGCATCAGTCCAGTCCCTGAACAAAGCTTTTGTAGGCCTCGGCATCCATCAGACCGTCGAGTTCCGAACTGTCGGACAGCGTCATCTTGAATAGCCAGCCGCCGTCTTCCGGGTCGCTGTTGATCAGCGTCGGCTCGTCGGCAAGCGTCTCGTTGACCTCGGTGATCTCGCCGCTGACCGGTGCATAGATTTCGCTCGCGGCCTTGACCGATTCGACGACACCGGACTCGCCACCCTTGCTGACGTTTGCGCCGACGTCAGGGGTTTCGACAAAAACCACGTCGCCGAGTTGTCGCTGCGCATAATCCGTCACGCCGACGACAGCGACGTCGCCGTCCATGCGGACCCATTCGTGATCTTCCGTAAACTTGATGGACATGATGCCTCCTCTCTCTCTGTTTTTTGCGGTTATGGATTCAACCCGTGTAGTAGCGATGGGGAACGAGGACCGGCGAGCCGATCTTCGCAGGCAACTCCTTGCCGCGCACAATTACATTGACGCGGCCGCCGTCCTTGACCGAGCCGGCTTTGACATATCCCATTGCAACCGGCCCGTCCGCTGTCGCGCCGAAACCGCCGCTGGTAACCGTGCCGATCACATCGCCGTTCTCATCGGCAATCTCGGCGCCGCCACGTGCCGGCGCCCGGCCCTCCAGTTTCAGTCCGATACGACGGCGCGGCGCGCCATCGGCGATCTGTTTCGCGATCGCGTCGTGGCCGGGAAACCCGCCTCCCTCGCGGCGGCGCTTGGATATCGTCCATTTCAACCCGGCTTCGATCGGTGTCGTGTCTTCGTCGATATCGTTGCCGTAGAGACATAGACCGGCCTCGAGGCGAAGCGAGTCCCGCGCGCCGAGACCGACCGGCGAAACCTCAGGTTCATCGAGCAATAGTTGCGCGACGTCTTCGGCGGCATCGGCAGGGATTGAAAACTCGAAACCGTCCTCGCCGGTGTATCCCGACCGCGTAACCGAGACCGGGATATCGTTGATGCGGAGATGCGCGTGGTGCATGAACAGCATGTGTTTGGCGGCTGGCATGTAACGGGCTATCACGCTGGCGGCCTTGGGACCCTGTAGCGCAAGCAGAGCGTGATCCTCGATGATGTCGATCTCGCAACGGTCCCCAATCCGGTCGCGCATGTGCGCGATATCAGCGTCTTTTCGTGACGCATTGATGACCAAAAGCAGCGAGTCGCCGTCGCGCGCGACCATCAGGTCGTCGAGGATGCCGCCGTCGTCGTTCGTGAACATGGTGTAGCGAACACGCCCACTGGCCAGATCCTCTATGTCCCCGGGGACCAGCGATTCCAGAGCCGCGATGGCGTCCGGGCCGTGCAACCGGACCTGTCCCATGTGGGAAACGTCGAACAGTCCGGCACTTTCACGAGTCGCCTTATGTTCGGCAATGATGCCGCTTGGATACTGCACCGGCATGGCGTAACCGGCGAACGGCACCATTTTGGCATCGAGCGAGCAATGCAGCGCGTCCAGCGGCAGGGTCTTTGTTTCTTGGTTGGGTTCGTTCATCTATAGCTCCTTGGACAACGCGGCGCCCGGACGATCCTGTGGGCTCCGCAATATGGTTCCGCCGACGACGTTGCCAGCAACCCATCCCCCTCTGTCCAGGAACCTGAAAGATTGACCCGTGGCTTGGTTACCGTTGCCGCGGGCTTTCCTCGTCGGTGGGGCGTTCCGGTGTTCGGAAACGTCCGCTTTCCAGAGTCTCATCGCGCTAGCGGTCCTGAAGCCTGAGAGTTTCCGGGGTGGTTTCTCCTTCGGCGTCGCGCCGGCTCCCATGACGGGGCACCATTGCGAACTCTCCCGCAGCGGTCGACTGAGTGAAGAACTGCCATGTGCGGCAGTGGAATTACGTCTCCTTGATGTTCCAACGTCCTGTCGCCCGTTTTCGGGTCGAATTCTTATCGATGAAGTCTAGTCGGAAGCACGAAAGAATCAACCGTCGAGCAACGCGGGAAGATTTCGCTTGTTGTACTCGAGTTGCTCAGGCGTCAGTTGCAGTCCGATATAGATGCTGAATTGATCGCCTTTCTGGGGCGGGCTGAGCGGAATCCTCAGCAGAATCGGCTCGTCCTGCCGGAGGACCCGGAAGGCATTTTTTGCAAAACGGACGTCAAACCCGAACACACTCTTGTTCAGAACCGTCCGGTCCTTGTCCGTGATCGAGACGAAGTAGGGGAACACCGCCTCGTCCTCGGTGTTTGCGGGGCCTCTCGCGGCCTCGATCGTCACGCTGAGTTCGACGGCGACTTCCCCTTCGCCGGTTTCGTCATCAACGTCGTAGAGGCAGCGCGCGAAGAAATCCTCGATCTTTCCCTCGGCGATGACGTCGGTCAGATCGCGGCCGGGACCGTCCGTGAAGACCGTTACACTGGCTGCTTCCTGGAGGATACGAACGGATGGGCATTTCGGCGGCAGCGGCGGATCGCCGAACATACCCTCGAACGGACCACCGTCGGTGCTGCACGCCGCGACCATGAGGCATGCTGCGGTGACGAAACCTTTACAGCGTGTCGACATGCGGTTTCGCGTTCCGGTCATGCGGTCGTCAAAGGTCGCCATGCGAGCCGTCGCAAAGCGGCGCTTTCGCCGAATGTTTGCATCCGCAGAAGAAGACCCGCTTGCTTGCCGGCGCCTTCCAGGCGATCGGCGTAAACTCGCCGCCGCTATGACTGCCGTCGCAGAACGGCTGCTTCTTGCTCTTGCCGCAAGCGCACCAGAAGTATGTCTTGCCTTCCGTGACCTCCACGGCGAACGGGTTCTTCTGGGCGATCTCCGGCTGGCTCATGGTGCGTCTCCTGTCGACTACCGGCGAACTCTAGATCGGATCAGGTTTTGACGAAAACACTTCGTGATTGCGTCAAAACCCGTGGATCCGATCGATTCTAATAACTTATAGCAGATTCACATATTTTGCTGATCGCCCGAGCAATTCCGACAAAACATGATCTGCAATAGTGGACCGTTTGGCCAGCGGGTAGGGCGGCGATCAAGGCGTTCGAGGGTTTTCGAGTTCGGTTAAGCTGATCGACAAACGTGCGAGAATACGGGCACGCGCCCATGGGGTTGCAATGTCGCGCGCGAGCGCCAGTGCGCGCTCAAACAAAGCCGCGCCGTTTGCGAGATCGGCGGCGGAGATCTGGCGTTCGGCGAGATCGTTGAAAAGCCATGCCCGGTCGAACTTGCCGAAGATCGACGATGTGGCCTCCTCCGCTGCTGTTTCAAGTTCCGGCCGGCCAAGCAGGACCATGCGCCACAGGGTTTCGGCGCGGAGCCGGGGGTCACGGATCGCCGTGGCGACCGGCCGTGCCGTCTCGGTGCCGTTCGCCGGATCGGCCGCGTAGACCAATGCGATCCGGCTGGCCGCGTAATCGCGGGCGTAGGGCAGGTCGATCTCGTTCAAAACTTTTTCCGCTGCCTGCAGCGTGTCGCGCGCATCATCGCCGTCGCCCCGGTAGTGTTGCTGTTCGGCAATGCCGGCAAGCGCCACGGCACGGTATCGTTCACCGGCGATCTGCGCCGCCAGCGCGCGCGCATCGTCCTGTTGGCCGGTTGCGGCAAGCTGCGCGGCGGCGGCGATCAGGATGGCATTGCGGTCACTGACGTTGCCCACCTGGTCGAGCATTTGCAGAGCGATTTCCGGCTCGCCGATCGCGAGGTAAGCGTTGGCGATGTGTCTGTAGCGGGCGTCGCGCCCCGAACCGTTGTCGGCGTTCCGCGTTTCCAGCGCGATCTCGACCAGGAGCCGGTTGGCGCGGTCCCGTCGACCGCCTGTCGCCAGTACCGGCGCGACCTCGGCAAGATGGCGCGTCAATTCGAGATCGGCCGTGTTCTGATCGTCCATGAGGCGGTCCGCTGCGGCGAAGGCGGCGTCGTGCAGACTGAGGCCGGACAGCAACTGTGCGACCGCCGAGGCGGCGGCCAGGCGTTCGGCCCGGTCGGGTATGACGTTCACGGCATCGAGCGCCGCTTCGGCGCGCCCGGCGGCGGCCTCGGCCTCCGCGATTCGGCGCAAGGCTACGATGATCAGGCGTGGGTCGGTGATGCGCCGGACGGTGGCGAGGGCGTCCTCGGTCAGGCCGGCATGAACCTGGGCCACGAGAATCTCGCCGTAGGCCCAGTCCCGGCGTCCGTCCGACGCGATCGCCTTGGCGCTTTCGACCGCCTCGTCCAGCAGACAGCGTGGCGACGGATCGTCGAAACATCCGCTGGCATCGCGGGTCGGATCGGCCGTTTCGTCGACGTCGGCGCCGTCGAGCAGGTGGCGCGTCTCGGGGTTGGATAACAGCGCTTCGCGGGCTTTTTGAGCTTCCCGTGTGCGCGCCGCGTCGAGCCGTTCGAGAAGCTGCTCGACATTGACCGACGCCTCGAGGCGGCCGACGAGATCCTCGTCAATGATTGTCGTGTCGGGCAGCCCGCTCCGTGACTGAAACCGCTTGAGCGCCTCGATCAACTGGGCATCGACGGTGCCGCTCGGCGGTCCGCCATAGAGGCCGAGGACGCCGAGCGCGCGCTGTGCGCGCTCGATCAGATCGCGGATGTAGCCGCTGGTCTGGTCAGGCGCCGTCTCGTCGAGCAGGTCGCCCGCCGCCGGCGCCGGCGGCGTCGACGCGGCCACGTGGCGCGGTTCGAGAACGGCCAATGCCGCGATGGCGATCACGCCGAGAAGGACAAAGCGACAATGCGGCCGCGGCACGGTTGCGATGATGCTCATGGCCGGGGATTATAACCTGCGATTCCGTCGTCGTCCGCAGGAGCACAGATGTCCGACAAAGAAAATGCCGCGTCCGTTCAAATGTTTACCGACGGGTCGTGCCTCGGTAACCCGGGCCCGGGCGGCTGGGCCGCAATCCTGCGGTGGAACGGCACCGAGCGTGAGCTCTCCGGCGGCGAGACCGGGACGACGAACAATCGCATGGAACTGATGGCGGCGATCGAGGGTCTTGCCGCGCTGAAACGCGACGTTCCCGTCGACCTCTACACCGACAGCACCTACGTGCGGAACGGGATCACCCAGTGGATTCACAACTGGAAGCGCAACGGCTGGCGAACGGCCGACAAGAAACCCGTCAAGAACGCCGACCTCTGGCAGCGGCTCGACGACCTGGCGTCGCGGCACCGGGTCGCGTGGCATTGGGTCAAGGGACACGACGGACATCCGGAAAACGAGCGTGCCGACATTCTCGCCCGCACGGCGGCGGAGAACATGGGCAAGACGTGATTGGCGCCGGTCTGCTACCCAGCCCGTTCGTCCCGGCAGAAGCCGGGACCTCGGGACTGGCCGTACGAGACCCCGGCGTGCGCCGGGGTGAGCTGATGGTAAAATCCTTTGGCCAAATCGTGCCGTTCGTCCCGGCGAAAGCCGGGACCTCGGCCGGGGCCGATGTTGTCTTATAAGTTGGCCAGCATGTGCTGGGCGCTGGTGACGTCGTAACCGCCGTCGGCTTCCAGGTTGATGCTCTCGACGATACCGTCGTTGACGACCATCGAGAACCGCTGGCAGCGAAGCCCGAAACCCTTGCCGCCGAGATCGAGCTCGAGGCCCATGGCCTTGGTCATTTCGGCGTCGCCGTCGGACGCCATGACGACCGCATCGCCGGCGTCTTGGTCCTTGCCCCAAGCGTCCATGACGAAGGCATCGTTGACCGAAACGCAGATAATGGAGTCGATCCCTTTCTCGGCGAGTGCCCCGGCGTTTTCGACGAATCCGGGAACATGCTTGGCCGAACAGGTCGGCGTGAAGGCGCCGGGCAGGCCGAAAAACGCGACGCGCTTACCGGAAAACAGGTCGGACGTGGTCTTTGCTTCGGGGCCGGAAGCGCCCATCACGTAAAGAGTGGCATCGGGCAACTTGTCGCCGACGGAAATGGTCATGATGTCCTCCATGGATTTCGTTTGGGGTTTCGATTGGTATGGGCGGATAGTCCGACATATACGCCCGGTCCGTCAAACCGGAGAATCGCGCATCGGCGGGAACGCGGCCTGTTTATAGCAGATCATGTTTTGCCGGAATCGCTCAGGCGATCCGCAAAACCTGATCCGATCTAGCCGCCGGCCCGGTCGAGGGCGCTCAGAACCGCGTCGCGCGTCAGGAGTTCGGGTAACACGATTCCATCCGGCGCGCCCGGGCCGTAAACGGCGTTGAACGGGATACCGTAACGGTCGTAGGACGCCAGATAATCCGTGATCGCCGGGTCGGGCAGGGTCCAGTCGGCGATCATGGCGGTGACGCCCGGCTGGCTCAGACGTTCGAAGATGCGGTCCTCGGCGATCACCAGCGACTTGTTGACCTGACAGGTCAGGCACCAGTCGGCGGTCACGTCGACGAAGACCGTCTTGCCGGACGCGACGAGCTCGCCGATCCGGTCCCGCTCGAACGGTCGCCAGACCGCTTCGAGCCGCTTGTCGGATGGATCGCTACCGGTCCTTGCTGTCTGGTCAACGGCCAGCGGCAGCGCGGCGGCGATCAGCAGCGCAAGACCGGTTGCGCCCTCGATGAACGGCCGGCGCGTCGGGTCGTCCATCCGGTGCAGCAGCCAGAAACCGAAGACCACGGCAACGAGCGCTGCGGCGACGGTCATGGTGGCCGCCAAGCCGATGCCGGTATGCATGACGCTGAGCAGCCAGACGGCCGTGCCGGCGAGGGCGAGACCCAGCAGACGCCGGAGCGTGTTCATCCAGGGGCCCGGCTTGGGCAGTGCCGTCGCCAATCGGGGGGCCGCGGCAACCACCAGGTAAGGCGCCGCGAGGCCGAGACCGACGACGGCGAAAATGATGAAAATGTCAGCCGGATCGCGCGCCAGTGCAAAACCGACCGCGGTGCCGAGAAACGGTGCGGAACAGGGCGTTGCCAGCAAAGTGGCCAGCATGCCGGTGAGGAAATGCCCGCGCAGCCCCGACGTCGGTTTCGCGCCGCCGACGCCGCCCAGAAACGCGGGCAGCCTGATCTCGAACAATCCCCATAGATTGCAGGCAAACACCGTCACGACGGCCGCCATGAAACTGAGGAACAGTGGCTGTTGGAATTGGATGCCCCAGCCGATCGACATCCCGCCGAGCTTGAGCGCCGTGAGCCCGCCCGCGAGCAGCATGAACGACGCCACGATCCCGGCTGCCGTGGCGATGAACCCGCGCCTGACGTCGCCTGCTGTGCCGCCGCCGTGTTTGACCACGCTGAGCAGCTTGATCGATAGCACCGGCAGGACGCAGGGCATCAGGTTGAGGATCAGGCCGCCGAGAAAGGCGAAGAGGAGGATCGTCAATCCGATACCGCCGGCCGAAAGAGAGGTGTCGCTTGCCGCGACCGCGACCGGCAGCGTCGCTTCGGCGACGCGACGGCCATCGACCAGGGTCAGCGTGACCGTATCCCCGGCAAGGGCGACATCGGTGCTCGAAGGCGCGTAGATCGGCAGCTCGAAACGGGCCGATCGGCGGTTGTCCGACAGGGTCACGGAAGGCTTGCCGAAGCTCAGCTCGGGCGGTCCCTCGACGTAAACGTCGGGCGCCTCGAATGGCATGCCGTCGGCCGAACGTGCTTCGACGAATAGCCGGGGTGCGCCCGCCGCGGTGACAGCGCTGTTCTCGACCGTCAGGCCGTGCGCAGAACCGTCGCCCGGCACCAGTGCGGCATATCTGTTGATCTCATGAGCATGAGGGGTGATGCCGCCGTCACCCGACGGCAGCGTCAATGAGAGTGAGACGCGCTCCGGTACGCAGATATCCGAGCACGTCAGGTAGTCGATATCGCCGGCGACGGTCAGGCTGCCATCGTCGGCGGGCATGACGTCGAGCGGGAAGATGACGCCGTCCTTGTAGCCCAGCGTTTCGAGACCAAGCACCGAAAACCGTTCCGGCGCCGGCCACGCCATGGCGACGTCGGCGACGTTTTCGGATGGCGACCAGTCGGGGTCCGGCGGATAACCGGCGTCGCCCGGCGAACGCCAGTAGATTTTCCAGTCCTCAGCCATGCGGAATTCGAGACCGAAGCGGACGGGATCCCGGTTCGCTCCCTGGGCGGCGTTAGCGGCGGGGTTGGCATCCTGCGCCGCGATGAGCCGGACGGATGTAAACTCGTTGTCGACCCACGGGCTCTCGGCGGTTGCCGCCAGAACCGGCGAAACGGCGAGCGCGAAAAGAAACGCGACAACGCCGAAAAGCGCGTCCGTGCGCATCCTGCTGGCCGGCCATGACGGCATGCGGTTGTCCTTTCGCGAAACATTCGGCGCGATGTGCCTGAAAATATAGGCGGATTGCGCGAAAATGACAGACCGCCCGAACACCGTCGACGCCGTTTCACGCATTGTTGACGGCGGGTGAGCCCGCCCGCGGGGAATTTTACGGCATTTGCCGTGATTTTGCCCCGTTTCCTGCCTATGTCATAATAAGAGCGGCACAGGAGATTCCCGCAGGAGATTCCGTTGACCATCGACGACGTACAGAAACGCTTGGAAGAAGACGGCGAGGAACCGTATCTCACGGGGCAGCTGCTGATCGCCATGCCGGGCATCGGCGATCCGCGCTTCGACAAGACCGTCATCTACCTTTGCGCGCACAGCGAGGACGGCGCCATGGGCCTCGTCGTCAACCGCGAGTTCGATGATCTGACGTTCCCGGACCTTCTTGAGCAATTGAACATCGAGCCCGCGCCGCATCTCGCGCCGATCATGGTGCAGTTCGGCGGACCGGTCGAATCGGGTCGCGGCTTCGTGCTGCACACTCAGGACTACATGCACGAAGGCAGCCTTGCGGTCGACGAAACCATCGCCCTGACCGCGACCGTCGACATCCTACGCGCCATCGCCGAGGGTTCGGGGCCCGAGCAGCGCATGCTGGCGCTCGGTTATGCCGGCTGGGGACCGGGGCAACTGGATGCCGAAATCCGGGCCAACGGCTGGCTGCACGTGGAATCGGACCGCAGCCTGCTGTTCGACGTCGATCTCGATGAAAAGTGGGAACTCGCCATGGGCAAGATCGGCATCGATCCGCGCATGCTCTCCGATTCCGCCGGCCACGCCTGAGTTCCCAAATCATGGCCAACCGAAAAAAGAACAAGCGCGGCGGGGACGATCCGGAGGCGTTTCTGAAAGAGATGCTGGCCCGCATGGAGGCCTGCCCGGACGCCGAGAGCCTCAACGACAACGTCATCATGCCGTTCGCGCTGGCGCTCGAGAAGGTCGCCCTGGCGCGGGGTTACCTGCTGAACATCTACGGCGAGGCCTCGAACATCGCCGTGACGTCCGACGAGGACGCCGAGACAATCTATCATCTGATCGAGGAATATCTGGACCAGAAAGATTAGTGCCAGCTTCAGTGAGTGCGGCCATGGGATGGCGCGGTTGGCACGACCACGCCTATTAATGGTCCGGCGAGGCTCAGCGCGCGTCCCACCCCTTTGGAATGGATGGCTTCGCCACGCCTCTTACCCTGACGGCTCACAACAATTCGCCAGCTTCAGGCCGCCAAGCGGTCGTCATGACCGCTTCTCATAAGTGTCTGCCTCTGACCCTGGCTGTGTAAAAACGATTTGCTTTCGTGATGTCTGCTAGAATCTCGCTGACGAACTCAGTGAGGTTTTGATGAAGCGGTTTGTTGAAGGTGTGTCGCGTGATCAGGCGAGCTTTCTGCCGGAATGCCTGGACGACTTCGTCGGCGAGGACAATCCGGTCCGGGTTGTCGATATCTTTGTCGATGAGCTTGATCTTCGGAGTCTGGGGTTCGAGCGGGTCGATCCGCGCTCGACGGGGCGGCCTGGCTATCATCCGTCGGGACTGTTGAAGCTCTACATCTACGGTTACCTGAACCGGGTGCAGTCGAGCCGCCGGCTGGAGCGCGAGGCGGGCCGCAACGTGGAGGTCATGTGGCTGACGGGCCGGCTGGCTCCCGATCACAAGACGATCGCCGACTTCCGCCGGGACAACGGTCCGGCGATCCGCAAGGTCTGCGCCCGGTTCGTGGAACTGTGCCGCACGGTCGGGCTGCTGGCCTCGGCGAGCGTCGCCATCGACGGCTCGAAGTTCAAGGCGGTCAACAACCGCGACCGCAACTACACGCGGGCCAAGATGCAGCGGCGCATGGCGCAGATAGAAGAAAGCGTAGCCAGGTATCTGCACCAGTTGGACAGCGCCGACCGCCAGGAACCGTCGGAGGCGATGGAGGGTAAGGTTGCCCGCCTGACGGAAAAGATCGCCAGGCTGAAGAGCGAGATGCAGCGCCTGCGGGGCCTTGAGGAACGCATGTTTGCCGCGCCGGACAAGCAGATCTCGCTGACCGATCCGGATGCGCGCTCCATGGCGACCAGTGGCCGGGGCTCAGGTGTGGTCGGCTACAACGTCCAAGCCTCGGTCGATACCGAGCATCACCTGATCGTCGATCATGATGTGACGACTGCGGGCTCCGACCGGGCACAACTGGCGCGTATGGCGGCGCGGACGAAAGCCGCCCTTGGGGCCGACACATTAGATGTGGTTGCCGACCGGGGTTACTTCTCCAGCGAGGAGATATTGGCCTGCCACGAGGCGGGTATCACCGTGACTCTGCCCAAGCCGATGACATCGGGCAGCCGTTCCAAGGGACGCTTCGTGAAACAGGACTTCCGCTACGTCTCTGATGACGATGTCTATGTCTGTCCCGCCGGCGAGCGCCTCACCTATCGCTACACCAACGAGGAGAAGGGGCTCACGCTGAGGCGTTACTGGTCGAACGCCTGCTTGAGTTGCGCCATCAAGCAGCGTTGCACCACGGGCCGCGAGCGCCGCATCACGCGCTGGCAGCACGAACACCTGGTCGATGCCGTTCAGCACCGGCTCGACCGAGACCCGGACGCGATGCGAAGACGGCGCGAGACCGTCGAGCATCCCTTCGGCACCATCAAGGCCCGCATGGGCGCAACCCACTTCCTGATGAAACGGCTCAAGAACGTGCGCACCGAAATGGCGCTCCACGTGCTCGCCTACAATCTGACCCGGGTCATCAACATCCTCGGCACCGGCCCACTGATCCGGGCCATGAGGGCCTGATAGGCCCCACTGCGCCTGCCCAAGGCCGAAAAACCACCGCTCAGACCGTTAACGGACCAAATATTCAGCCCGCTCGCGCCGATATCGCATTATCCCAATCAATCAGCCGTCGATCACGGTCCGCCAGACAACTCACCGCCCAGCCAAAACGTTTTCACACGACCAAGACCCGATTCAGACATTACAATTGGTTACGGTTCCGGCTGAACTTAACCTCCGGCATTTTGAGGCAGACACGAGGCACAATGCATTAGGGGTCGACTATGAGTGGCGCAGTATCAGCATCAAATGTCTTGAACGACGTTTTCCGTGTGCAGAATGCTGCGGTCCAACAGCACTTTATCCACGTGCTGACGCTGAATGCCTGGAACGAGAGCGCGGTTGCCGAGGAGATCGTTTCCATCGACGCAGTCGATCTACCGAACGCAATGCGTATTGTGAACTGGCTCGTCGCCCACGGAGAGCCCGTTTCATTCGCCACCGATACCGATGTGCTCGCCGATTGCATGCCGAAACCAGGGGCGACCATGCAGGATGTCCTTGCCAGTGAGTTACGACTGGACCAGAGGCTTGAGCGTGTCCTGCTGGATGCTCAACGCAAGCTGGCTGGCGGCAGTGAGTGGACGGCCTTGATAGACACGCCACTTGCGGTGCGGTCGGACTACCAGAACTGGCTGAAAGCGGAAATTGAGCGCGAAGACCATCGCGACAAAACTGACGACAGGTCAACGGGAACGCCTGCGTGCATAAGCGAACTGTTCGCTCATCTGATGATTTTGATTTCGCAATCGATGGCTCATTCATTCGTTCATTGGCACAACAATCGTGTCGATCTCGCAAACGACGCTTGGTTCATTAGCGGTGCTGCAATGATGCACGCCACCGCCTTAACCAACACTTGCGCGAGAGCTCATATCGCTCTCGCTCCCGGAGAGGCGATTGGGCAGGGGTCGGTGTTATTTCCCCAATTCCGCAATCGTACCGTCGAGGCGATTGAGGCTGATCTCGAACGGGCTCGGTATTGTTGTTCCGTTGCGGAGGGTGCGACGCTTGAGTTGGGTCCAACAAAACTGGGCGAAATCTGCCAGAGCATCGCGTCATACCATGAGGTGTTGGCCCAATGGCAAATCGGGCATCCGCTACCCCCCATTGCCAATCCCTGTGTCAATTTTGAACGGGTTTACTCGGCATATATTTGCGCCGATATAGAATTGTCGACTGCCGACGGCAATTAGCCACGTTCGTGCGGCTGGCCCTGTTTGGTCCGGGCGGCAATTCCTGGCTAGAGGCAGATAGGAATTAGCGGTCTCCGAAATGTCCGCCGTGAACGGTCCTGACGCCATCCGCGAGAGATGCGCGAACGGCCAACCCTTCCTTGTCGCGCCGCAGCGAAGCAAGGCTTCGCGCAGCGGCCATCCCCGTTCGCGCGGTGTGGGTCGATAAACTTCGGCCAACCTACTCCCGAACCGCCCGCGCCACGGTCAGCACGTCGACGGCCGCGGCCTTGGCGGCGCGCAGTTTGCGGGTTGCCGCCCGGGCGGTCGCGCCGGTGGTCATGACATCGTCGACCAGCAGCACGCGGCGGCCGGCGATTGCGTCGCGTCGGTCTTCGCGGACCCGAAAGGCGCCGGCGACGGCGCGGCGGCGCTCGGCCGGGCTCGCCTTGCCGGGCGGCGGCGAGGGTTTGATGCGCTCGAGCGCGTCGCGGACCACAGGCAACCCGGTTCGCTTGCCGATGCCGTCTGCCAGCACGGCGGCCTGGTTGAAGCGGCGGTGGAACAGCCGTCCGGGGTGTAGCGGCACGGGTACGATGACGTCGGCGTCGCCGGTCAGACGCTCGCCCGCCGTCGTCATCCAGCGCACGAACAGACCGGCGATTTCCATGCGGTCCGAGTGCTTGAAGCCGATGACGAGGCCGCGGCTCGCGTCGTCGTAGATCACGGCGCTGCGCGCACGCGTGAACGGTGGCGTCTTACGGGCGCATTCGGCGCAGATCGTCGAGAGCTGACCATGGGCGAACGGCACGCCGCAGATGTCGCATATCGGTCTCGCGATCATCCGCAGATCCGGCCAGCAGCGCGGACACAATACGTCGTCGGTATCGACCGTCGCGCGGCAGTTGGCGCATTGGGGCGGCAGCAGCATGTCGCGGGTGCGGAGCAGGAGAGTGCGGACCGTGGTATCCGATCCGCCAGCCGACAGGCGGCGTAAGCGCGCGGCCGGACGGCTCGTTGTAACGTGGTTCTTGCCCTCTCCCTGTGTCATAAACCGGAGCATGACCGAGGGAATGACCGTCTTCAACCGTGCCGCCGTGCGCCGCCATCGTATGCGTGCCGCCGCCGACTTCGCGGCGCACGATTTCCTGCACTGCGAGGTCGCCGAGCGGCTGCTCGACCGGCTCGACGACATCACGCGCAGATTTCCTCTGGCGCTCGATATCGGCTGCCGGAACGGGTTGCTCGGCCGGATGCTGCAGGGCCGTGGCGGGGTCGAGACCCTGATCGGCTGCGATCTCGCGCCGGCGGTCTCGGATGGCCACGCCGGGCCGCGCCTCGCCGCCGACGAGGAAGCGCTGCCGTTTGCGGACGGATCCCTCGACCTGATCCTCTCCAATCTCGCGCTGCACTGGGTGAACGATCTGCCGGGTGCGCTGGCGCAGATGCGGCGCGCGCTGAAACCGGACGGGTTGTTGCTGGCGGCGATGCTGGGCGGCGCGACCCTGAGCGAACTGCGGCAATGCCTCGCCGATGCCGAGATCGAAATCGAGGGCGGCGTCAGCCCGCGCGTCTCGCCGTTCGCCGATATCCGCGACGTCGGTTCGCTCATGCAGCGGGCGGCGTTCGCGCTGCCGGTGCTCGATGCCGAGACGATCGCGGTCTCCTACGGCGAACCGCTCAAGCTGCTCGCCGATTTGCGCGGCATGGGCGAGACCAACGCGGTCGCCGAACGCCGTACCGGGTTCACCCGCCGCGCCACGCTGGTGCGCGCCATGGAACTTTACCGCGGGCGTTACGCCGACGCCGACGGCCGCATGCCGGCGACCTTCGAGGTGATCTTCATCGCCGCCTGGGCGCCCGCCGAAAGCCAGCAGAAACCGGCCCGGCGCGGCTCCGGCGAGGTCTCGCTGGCGGATGTCTTGACGGACGGCGAAGGGGACGCCTAAATCGCGGCATGAAATTTCCCGACCCCCTCGTCCACGGCACGCTGATCAAGCGCTACAAGCGGTTTCTCACCGACGTGAAGCTCGATAGCGGCGAGGTCGTCGTCGCGCACTGCGCCAATCCCGGCTCGATGCTGAGCGTCAACGAACCCGGTTCCGAGGTCTGGCTGTCGCCGGCGCGCAATCCGGACCGCAAACTGCGCTGGTCGTGGGAACTGATCGGCGTGGCGTCCGGCCTCGTCGGCATCAACACGTCGCATCCCAACGGTCTCGTCGCCGATGCCATCGAAGACGGCACGGTCGCCGAGTTGCAAGGCTATGCGTCCATGCGGCGCGAGGTGAAGTACGGCAAGAACTCGCGCATCGATATCCTGCTCGAGGACGAGGCGAAGCCCAAATGCTATGTCGAGGTCAAGAACGTCACCATGCGGCGCGACCTCGACGGCGGCCCGGCGGAATTTCCGGATTCGGTCACGTCGCGCGGCGCCAAGCATCTCGTCGAGCTCGCCGACATGGTCGCCGAGGGCCACCGCGCGGTCATGATGTATCTGGCCCAGCGCAACGATGCCGACGCCTTCACCATCGCCGACGACATCGACCCGGCCTATGCGGCGGGTCTCAAGGTCGCCATGGAGGCCGGCGTCGAGGTTCTGTGCTATGCCTGTTCGGTGACGCCGGAAGAGGTCCGCGTCGTGCGCGCGATTGATAACATCGACATCTGAGGTTATATCCCGGTCATGCTTGCACCGTTCGACCAGAAACAGATCAAGATTCACGACGCAGCGGATTTCGAATCCATGCGGCGTGCCGGCCGTCTCGCGGCCGAAACCCTCGACATGATCGCGGCGCACGTGAAGCCCGGCGTCGCGACCGGCGAGCTCGACAAGCTGTGCCACGATTTCATACTCGATCACGGCGCGATTCCGGCGCCGCTCAACTATCGGGGCTTTCCGAAGTCGATCTGCACGTCGATCAACCACGTGGTCTGTCACGGCATTCCCGGTCCGAAGACGCTGCGCGACGGCGACACCGTCAATATCGACGTCACCGTGATCGTCGACGGCTGGCACGGCGATACCAGCCGCATGTTCTATGCCGGCAAGCCGAGCGTGAAGGCGAAGCGCCTGGTCGACGCGACGTTCGAGGCCATGTGGCGCGGCATCGAGGTGGTGCGTCCGGGCGCCACGACGGGCGACATCGGCCACGCCATCGAAAGCTTCGCCAAGGGTCTGAAATACGGCGTGGTGCGCGACTTCTGCGGCCATGGGCTGGGGCGCGTGTTCCACGATCTGCCGAACATCCTTCACTACGGCAATCCGGGCGAGGGATATACGCTGGAAGAAGGCATGTTCTTCACCATCGAGCCGATGATCAACGCCGGCGGCGAAGCGGTGAAGATCCTGGAGGACGGCTGGACCGCGGTGACCCGCGACAAGTCGCTGTCGGCGCAGTTCGAGCACTCGATCGGCGTCACCGCGAGCGGCTACGAGGTCTTTACGACCTCGCCCAAGGGCCTCGACAAACCGCCCTACGAGCTCTGAAAGGCCCGAAATTACCAAATCCGCTCATCCCGGTTTCCGCCGGGATCTTGTTCGGCGCGACCCGGGGTCCCGGCTTTCGCCGGGACGGACGGAGTGGGTTGATCGGCGGGTCCCTTCACCCGCTCATCCCGGTGCACGCCGGAATCCCGGGCAGGGCATTCGAGATCAGTTTAATTCGCTCGCGAGGTTCCGCCAGTCCGGGTTCATGTCCTCGATCAATTCGATCTTCCAGGCGCGTTTCCACTCCTTGATGCGCCGTTCGCGCGTGAAGGCGCTCTCGCGCGATTCGTGAATTTCGTACCATACGAGCCGTTCGCAGTTGTATCTGTCGGTAAACCCGCGAACTGCATGGGTTCGGTGCATCCAGGCACGCCCAGCGATGTCGTCGGTCATTCCGGTATAGAGAACGCCGTTACGCCTGTTCGTCATGATGTAGACGTAGAAGGCCATTGCAATTCGTCCTTCCAAATACGACGAGACATCATATAGCACGCCTGAGGTTCCGGCTTTCGCCGGGACGAACGGAGAGACTTGATCGGCGCCTCCCTTTTCCGCTCATCCCGGCGCACGCCGGGATCTTGTGCGGCGCACGCCGGGGTCCCGGCTTTCGCCGGGACGAACGGTTTTGGGAGATGCCTAACCCTCACGCTCGTCGACGAACGCGGTCGCGGCGACCGACGGTCGTGTTTCGACGCGCGACCACCAGTCCGCGATGCGGGGGTGATCCTTTAACAAGGCCTGACCCGTTTCCGTGAACATCAGATAATCGACAACCGGTACGAGCCAGCAGTCGGCGAGGTTGAACGCATCGCCGGTCAGGTACGGTTCCGTCATCAGATCGTCGATTGTCGCCACGATGCGGGCCGCCATTCCCCGGTCTTCATGGTCGAGCGGCTTGTCGTACATGTGTTCGTCGACATAGATCCGCCACACCAGAACGGGATAGGCGTAGTTGTCGACGACGCGCATGATCTGGCGCATGCGGGCGCGGGCCTTCACGTCATCGGGGATCAGTTCGGTCTCCGTAATGTCGAGGATGTAGCTGGCGATGGCGTCCGTTTCGAACAGCCGGAAGCCATCGTGCTCCAGCGCCGGGATCTTGCCGAACGGATGCCGGTCGAGATAGTCCGCGGGCAGGTCGTCCTTATCGAACACGTCGAAGGTCTCGAACCGGTAGTCGGCCCCGGCCTCTTCGAGAACGAGCCGCGGGATGCGGGCGTAAACGCTGTACTCGGCGCCGAACAGGATGAACTCGCTCATGCGGCATCTTTGCCGCCGTCGTGCCGCTTGTCGAGCGAAGCCGCCACATCCTATGGTTCGGTCATGAACGACGACGCGAAAGCATCGGATACGGCCGGCCACCGGCAGCGCCTGCGCGAACGGTTTTTGAAGGCGGGCAGCGAAAGCTTCGCCGACTACGAACTCTTGGAACTGCTGCTGTTTCAGGCGATCCCAAGACGCGACACCAAGCCCATCGCGAAGGCATTGATCAAGCGTTTCAGGACGTTCGCCGGTGTGATCGGGGCCGCCCCCCAGGAACTGCGCGAGGTCGAGGGCGTCGGCGACAGCGCCGTCGTTGCGATCAAGACCGTCGATGCGGCGGCGCTCCGCGTCATTCGCGAGGATGTCATGGACCGGCCGGTACTCGGCAATTGGGAACGCCTGCTGGATTACCTGCGTGCAACGCTGGGCCGTGAGAAGGTCGAGAGCTTCCGCATTCTGTTCCTCAACCGGCGCAACGAACTGATCGCCGACGAGGAACAGCAGCGCGGCACCATCGACCATACGCCGGTTTATCCGCGCGAGGTCGTCAAACGTGCGCTGGAGCTGCAGGCGGCGGCGATGATCATGGTGCACAACCACCCGAGCGGAAACTCGAAACCCAGCCGCGCCGATATCGAGATGACCCGCGAAGTGCAGGACGCCGCCGGCAAGCTCGGCATTGTGCTGCACGACCACGTGGTCGTCGCGTGGGCCGGCACGACGTCGTTCAAGGAAGCAGGGTTGCTGTGACCGCGTCACCGCTGTCGCAGCGAATTTTCGACCGTCTGGCGGCGGAAACCGCCGATCCGCCGGGCATCACCCGGGCATCCTACGGCGCCGGAGAGCAGACCGCGCACGATATCTGCCGTGCGGAGGCCGAAACGCTCGACTGCGCGGTCGAAACCGACGCGGCAGGCAATCTGCTGATGACGTGGCCGGGGCGCGACCGGACGCTGCCCCGTCTGGTCACCGGCTCGCACCTCGATTCCGTGCCGCACGGCGGCAACTACGACGGCGCCGCGGGCGTCGTCGCCGGACTGGCCGCGGTCGCCGAATTGCGGGACGCCGGCGCGACACTTGAGCGCGATCTCACCGTCGTCGCCTTTCGCGGCGAGGAGGCAGCGTGGTTTCCGCTGTCCTACATCGGTAGCCACGCCGCGCTCGGCCGCATGCCAACTGATTATCTCGACGCGCGGCGATCCGATACCGGCCGTACCCTCGCCGCGCACATGGCAGAGGCCGGCTTCGATCCGGAGGCCGTGCGGCGCGGCGAAACCCTACTCAGCCCCGATGCGATCGAACTGTTCCTCGAAACCCATATCGAGCAGGGACCGGTACTGATCGGCACAGACGTTCCGGTCGGTATCGTCAGCGGCATCTTCGGCGGCTTTCGCCACATGAACGGGTGTATCGCGGGCGAGTGGGCGCATTCGGGCGCAACGCCGCGTGGCCACCGGCGCGATGCGGCACTCGCGTTCGGCGATCTGACCGCCGGCGTCGAGGCGGTCTGGGACGGTCTCGATCGCGACGGCCTCGAGACCGTCATTACCTTCGGCATTATCGAAACCGATGCCGCGTTCCATGGCGGCAGCCGAGTGGCCGGCGCGCTCCGGTTCTCGCTCGACGTTCGAAGCGGCAGCGTCGAGGCGCTTGATCGGGTGAGCGCAGAATTGCCGCCCCTCTTGGCCGATATCGAGACGCGGCGCGGCGTCTCCATTGCGCTGGGGGCCCGGTTCGATTGGCCGGTTGCCGGCATGTCATCCGACGTGCGAGAGAAGCTCGCGCGGGCGGCATCGGTGGCCGGCGTGCCGGCCGTCGATCTGCCGAGCGGTGCGGGCCACGACGCCGCTGTGTTCGCCGAGACAGGGATCCCAACCGCCATGCTGTTCGTGCGCAACGCCCACGGCAGCCACAATCCCGACGAGGCGATGGCGATGGAAGACCTTGACCGGGCGGTCGAGGTCATGAGCAGATTCCTGATCGACCACTACGGATCGTGAGAAAACCATGGCGTATGCGCTTGATCAGTTTCTCGATGAGTGTCGAAGGGTTGGCCAAGGCTGTACCGCCGCCGATTGCGTCGACCGTATCCTGCCGTTGATGCGGCGGTTGCTGACAGGTGATCTCGCGTTTCTCGCCGACGAACACCGCCGCGCCGATCCCGATCATTACGCGCGCAACGCGGTGCACCTGTCCAAGGACGGATCGTTTTCGCTGTTTGCGCTCGTCTGGCAGCCGGGTCAGTGGACGCCGGTGCACGACCATGGTACCTGGGGCGTCGTCGGCGTTGTCGAGGGATTGCTCGAGGAACGCGGCTACCAGCGCACGGATATCGCCCATGGAGGCGACGACAACGGCGAAGACGGTATCGCGCTCGAGCGCGGCGGCTCCGTCCTGTTGCCGCCCGGCGCCGTTACGTCGTTCGTGCCGAACCCGGACCACATTCATATGACGGGCGTCGCCGATGACAATTCGCCGTGTCTCAGCCTGCATCTCTACGGTCGCGTGCTGAGCGATTTTCATGTCTATGATGTCGCGCGCGGTACCCGGAAACTGATCCAGGTTGCGCACTACGAGAGCTGACGACGGAGGGTTTGGCCGATGTGCCGCTGGATTGCCTACGCCGGACCGGAGATTTATCTCTCGAGCCTGATATTCGAAACCGAGTACTCCCTCATCCATCAAAGTATGGCGGCGCGTCAGGGCAAGACGGCGATCAACGCCGACGGTTTCGGGGTCGGCTGGTTCGGTGCGCGGTCGGAACCCGGCGTTTTCAAGGATATCCAGCCGGCCTGGAACGACGAGAACCTGAAGAGCGTCACGCACCAGATCGAATCGCGCCTGTTCTTCGCGCACATTCGGGCATCGACCGGCACGCCGGCATCGCGCGTCAACTGTCATCCGTTCCGCTCCGGGCATTGGATGTTTATGCACAACGGCAGGATCGGCGGGTTCGACCGGGTGCGCCGGCAACTGATGATGACATTGACGCCGGCGGCGTTCGACGCGCTGAGGGGCGCGACCGACAGCGAATTGATGTTCCGGATGATGACCGACAACGGTCTCGACGACGATCCGCACGGTGCATTGTCGCGAACCGTCGGCCAGATCTGCGCTTTCATGACCGAGGCCGGTGTCGATGACCCGCTGACCATGACGGTTGCCTTCACCGACGGCCGGACGATCTACGCCGCCCGCTTCGCCAACGCAGGCGAGCCGCCGACGCTGTATTATAAACGCGATGTTTCCATCGAAGGCGAGGATAGCGCGCCGGGTTCCATTCTCATCGTGTCCGAACCGCTCGACGACGTCGCCGCGCACTGGGCGGCGGTCGACCCGTCGCAGATGCTGGTCAGTGGACCGGAGGGTGTCGTTCTGTCCGCCTTCGAGCCGGTGTGCAGTGCGGCCTGACCCCGAAAGGACGAGGAACCATGAGCGACCGCGAAACCATACAGCAGAGGCCGGAAAACGGGGCCAGCCTCGTCGCCCGGTCTGGCTCGATGGACTGGCAGAGCGACGGCGACGGGTTCTGGTACAAGCCGTTGTTCGAAGATCCTTCGACCGGCATGAAGACCTGGTTGATGCGCGTCGAGGCGGGTGCGGAAGCGGCGATGCACGCGCACGAGGATCTCGAACAGGTCTACGTCCTCGAGGGTGAGTTCTACGATACCGAAAACGCCTACGGTCCGGGCGATTTCATCGTCCGTGGGCCGGGCGCGATGCACACCGGCGGCAGCCGCGGCGGCGCGACCGTACTGCTCGTCTACAGCGGGTGACTGCGCGACCGTTTCTCAAGGAATGCCGAGTAGCTTGTGGGTCTGAATGCTGAGACGCCATTTCGGGTGCGCCTTGCAGTACGCGATACAGGCCGCCGTGTTGGCGGCGGTATCCGGGCCGTCCATCGGTTGCAGGTAAAAATGATCGAATGCGTAGCCATTTTCAAAGCGTGCCGGTGGCGCGTCGGGTTGCGGATACACCAGCTTCAATTCGTTGCCGCGGGTGATGGCGAGGTCCGTCGCCGCCTTCGGGCTGACGCATAGCCAGTCGATACCGCCCGGATCGGCGATGGTGCCATTGGTTTCGGCGGCAATCTCGAAGCCGCGCGAATGGAGCGCATCGATCAAGGCGCGATCGAGTTGCAACAGCGGCTCGCCGCCGGTGCAGACGACGAAGCGGTTATCGGCGCCATCAGGCCAGGCATGGGCGACGGCATCCGCGAGGGTATCCGCCGTGTCGAACTTGCCGCCACCCGGGCCGCCGGTGCCGACGAAATCCGTATCGCAGAACGTGCACACGGCGCTCGCCCGGTCGCGTTCCAGTCCCGACCACAGATTGCACCCGGCAAAGCGGCAGAACACGGCGGGCCGGCCTGTCTGGCGGCCTTCGCCCTGCAGCGTGTGGAAGATTTCCTTGACCGTGTAAGTCATGAGGTCATCCCGAAACCCTTCAGCCCGGTATCGGCCTGTAGCTGACGGTTTCTGGCTTCGCCCTCGGCGTCGGTGAAGAACGAGAACACGGCGAACCGCCGGCCGGCGGTCACCGGCAGGGCTTCGTGTAACAGCGAACATGAAAAAATCACGGCGGCACCCGCAGCGGGGCGATAGAGCATCCGGCCGTACTCCGGGAAGCGCAGTTCGCCGCCCGCGTAATCCGAGGAGAGGTTGAGACTCATGGCGAACTTGCGGTTGGCGCTGAAACGGGTCGCGTTGTCGCGGTGCCGCCGGAACGTGCCACCGGCGGCCGCGTCGTAGCACCCGATCCTGAGTGCTTCCATGTTGGCGGTCTTGAACTGCATGGCCTTGAACATCTCGGGGAAAACCCGCGCCATCAGGCGGTCCTTGACGGCGGTGAACAGGCGCTCGTCGAGCAGCACCACGTCGTCGCGCACCTTGAACCGGTCGTTCGGCTGCGAGGCGCTGGCGTTCGAGGCCACGGTGTTCGACATTTTTTCGCCGCCTGCCGCCCAGTAGTCGATGACCTCGGTGCAGAGCTCGGGTTCGAGAACGTCCGGGACGATCAGTACCGGGGCGTGAGCGGGCGATCGATCCGCTGTGCTTGCGGCATGGATTTCACGGCACATTGCCAGCGCACGGCCGGGATCGGCGTCTCCCGATGACCAGGCCAACCGTCCGCCCGGCGCAATGACCGCCATGCCGGCGGTTTCCAGCCCAAGCGCGGCTGCCGCCGCACCGTCCGGATCGCGGAACAGATCGTCGTCCGCAAGATCGCCGGGACCCGGTTCGCGCGTTAGAATTCTGAAAATATGGGCGTCGATCGCCGTGAAAGGGGCGTCATCGCCGGACTGACCGGGCGGGAACGCCGCGGCGAACCAGAGAACCTGAATATCGCCGGCGTAGCGTTGATCCTTCAGGTCCACGGCATCCCCGTTCCCGCGATGCAAACGCAGGGGCGGAGCCGGGTCGCCGAGAACGACGTGCGGATCGTTCGGGTGTTTTGTCGTCAAATACCGGTCCTCTTGACTGGGCCGGAGTTTAGCGATGCGTCGAAGGCTGGAAAACCCGCATCGAAAAGCGCGTAGATGTTGCCGGGGGTAGCGGGTCCGCTGGCTTGGGTCCGGCTTCTCATGTTAGATAAGATCGGAATACGACATAGGGGAGACAATTGCATGAAAGCGGTCTGGTACGAAGGATTCGGCGCGGCGTCGGACGTTCTGGTCGCCGGCGACAAACCGGCGCCCGAACCCGGCGCCGATGAGGTGCTCGTCCGGCTCGCGGTTTCCGGGGTCAATCCGGTCGATACCAAACGTCGTCTCGGCGGGCGCGGCGATATGCCGGGCGCGTTCGTGATCCCGGGGTTCGACGGCGCCGGCGTGATCGAGGCGACCGGCGACGGGGTCGATGCCCGTCGCACCGGCCAGCGCGTCTGGGTCTACAATGCCCAGTTCGGCCGCACGATGGGAACCACGGCCGAATATTGTGCGCTGCCCAAACATCTCGCCGTGCCGATGGCCGACGATGTGCCGTTCGAGGCCGGGGCGTGCCTTGGGATTCCCGCGCTCACGGCCCATCGTTGCGTGTTCGGCGATGGCGACGTGGAGGGCAAGACGATCCTCGTGACCGGCGGTGCGGGCGCCGTCGGTAATTACGCCGTCCAGTTCGCTCATCTTTCCGGTGCACAGGTCATTGCGACGGTGAGCGGACCGGAAAAGGCCGAATTGGCCGAAAAAGCGGGCGCCGATCATGTCGTCAATTATCGCGAAGAAGACGTCGCCGAACGGGTCATGGAGGTCACGGATGGCGATGGCGTCGATCGTGTCGTCGAGGTCGATTTTGCGGCAAATCTGCAGGCCAACCTGAAAGCCCTCAAGGTCAACGGCGTCATTTCGAGCTACGCATCGGATTCGGATGCGACGCCGTCGATACCGTTCTACGAACTCGTCTACAAATGCATCACGGTCCACCATGTCGTCGTATTCCTGATGCCGGATGCGGCGCGCGAACAGGCGGTCGCCGATATCGCCGACTGGCTCAACGGCGGTAAGCTCCATCACCACATCGGCCCGCGGTTTCCGCTTGAGGAAACCGCCAAGGCGCATGAGTCGGTCGAGGGCGGAGCCTATGGCAAGGTGTTGATCGATATTGCGGATCTCTGAGCGTTGAGCGGCGCCATCGTCACCGGCGGCGCACGCGGTATCGGCCGAGCCGTCGCTGAACGGTTGCTTGCCGTCGGTCACAGCGTCGCGATCTGGGACAAATCCGATGCCCCGGAAGCAGCGGCCGGTCTCGGTGAACGGGCGATCGGATTCGATTGCGACTGCGCCGACGAGGAACAGGTCAGCGCCGCCTACGATGCCAGCGTTGGCGCGCTTGGACCCATCGACATTTGCGTCGCCAATGCCGGTATCGCCGGCGTCAATCAGCCCTTGGCCGACTACACGATGGCGCAATGGCAGCGCCAGCTCGACGACAATCTGACGAGCTGTTTCCTGACCTGCCGGGCCGTGGCGCCGGACATGACCGCGCGCGGTTACGGGCGCATCGTCGTCGTCAGCTCCATCGCCGGCCTGGAAGGCGCCGCGAACAATGCGGCCTATGCGGCGGCGAAGGCCGGCGCGATCGGCCTGACCAAGGCGCTGGGCAAGGAATTGGCCGCGACCGGCGTACTGGTCAATGGCGTCGCGCCGAGCGGCATCGACACGCCGTTGCTCGGCGACATCACGCCCGAGTACCTGCAGACGGTCGTCGACAAGATGCCCATCGGCCGGCTCGGCCGACCGGAGGAGACAGCGGCGCTGGTCGCCTGGCTGTGTTCCGAGGAGTGTTCGTTCTCCGCCGGGGCGATATTCGACAACTCCGGCGGCCGCGCGGATTATTGACTCGTGCCGCTCTCGTCGGTCGTTTCGCAAAAAGTGGAATGCACGAAAAAAGTGAGTTAAAATATTGGATTGCAAGTCTATGTAGATAAATAGGGGTGATCTATGCTTTCCCTTGAAGGCGCCGATTCGATTGCATCCCTCATCAGCAGCCAAACAGAATTGTTGTGGTCAGCGGCGATCGCATTGTTGGTCGCTGAAATATATGTTGGGTGCCGGTACTTCGAGGCCGCGAACAAGGAAGTCTTGAAGAGCGGCATCGGGTGGTTGTGGATCGTGTCCACATTGAGCTTTCTCGTTTCGCTGTTCTTCGGATACCTCGTCAATGGCGCTCTCGTCCTCATGACGAAAGAAGCCGCGTTGGGCCGGAACGCGTTGGGTTTCTTCGAAGATGCAGAAACTGCGGCTTTGCTTCAATTCGGCGCATTTTTCCTCGGCTTGGCTTCATTGATTATTGTCTTTGTTTCCGATTTTGCGGGAATAGCCAAAGCGTTGAAATCAAAGGAATAGGTGGCCTCCAATGTACCAACTGGATCGTCGAGCAGCACTGGGATTGGTGGGCGGTGCCGCTGTCGTCAGTGCGTTGCTGACGATACCCGCCCGCGCGCAGCAGGTTCTCGATTTGGGCGAATTGGAAAAAATCATCCAAACGCCGCGTCTGCGAATGCGTATCCTCGTTTACACGGATCTGACAAAAGATATTCTGTTGTCGCACCTTTTCGAAATCGATCAAAACGTGACGAACTATGACGAGTTTTCTTCGGAGTCCAACAACGTCGATCCATGGTCGAGTTGGCGCGAATTAAGAAACTGGGTCAGAGATTTTTACAGGGGAAAATCGAACGACATCTTGTTGGCGGCGCTCCAAGAGGATGATGCCCGTGAGTGGACTGAAGGCGCTGCAAAGGTTTCGCAAGACAGGCTGATAAAGAGCGTTGGTTTCGTGTTCGAGAAAACCGGAATTGCCGTGGACGGCCCGGCCGGACAAGGCGCGCTATCAACGATCCAGACCGTCGAACAACTGAGCGCTTTGCAGAATCGGAAGGTGCCGGATACACCGTTTCTGTGTCGGTATTTTCCTTTCAGCAGGTTTTGCGGCGACGGATGAATGCGTTCTGATCAATCCGAGATTTTACTGGATAGCGGGCCAGCATTTACGCCGCCCAGCCGCTTACCGCCTTGACCTCGCAGAAATCCTCGATACCCCAGGCACCGCCTTCGCGGCCGTTGCCCGACGCTTTCATGCCGCCGAACGGACTGGCGTCGCCGAGCGGCCGGCCGTTCATTTTGACCATGCCGGAGCGAAGCCGCCGCGCGATACGGTTGCGTCGCGCACCGTCCGCGCATTGCACGTAATTTGTCAGGCCGTAAGGCGTGTCATTGGCGATCTCGACGGCCTGATCCTCGCTTTCGAAGCGGAGAATTGAGAGAACCGGGCCGAAAATCTCCTCTTGTGCGATGGTCATATCGTTCGTCACGTCGGCGAACACGGTGGGCCTCACGTAGTAGCCCTTGTTCATCGTTTCAGGCCTTCCGGTGCCGCCGGCGACAAGACGCGCCTTTTCATCGATTCCTGCCTGAATCATATCCTGAATCTTCTCGAACTGCGCCTTGCTCGATGCCGGCCCGATGTGATCGCCCGGATGATCGGCGGGACCGATGCGAACGTCCTTCGTGACCGTAGTAGCGATGTCGACGGCCTCGTCGTAGAACGAGTCCTCGACCAGCATACGGGTCGGTGCATCGCACGACTGGCCGGTGTTGTTGAAGCACTCCAGAACGCCTCTCTTCACCGCGTCGCGGCCGGCATCGGCAAAGACGATGTTGGCGCCCTTGCCGCCGAGCTCAAGATGTACGCGCTTGAGATTATCGGCGGCATGCCTGGTGATTGCCGCACCGGCCCGCGCCGAACCCGTAAACGAAATCATGTCGATATCGGGATGCGAAGAGAGTTGTGTGCCGACACCCTCGCCATCGCCGTTCACGAGATTGAAGACGCCGGCCGGAACGCCGGCTTCGTCGAGGAACTCTGCAAACAGCATTGCACTGAGCGGCGTGTTCTCCGACGGCTTGAGCACCATGGTGCACCCGCTCAGCAATGCGGGGATGACCTTGAGGGTGATCTGGTTCATCGGCCAGTTCCACGGCGTGATCAGTCCGCATACACCGACAGGTTCATAGCGGATACGCGTCTCGGGCGTGTCGTTATCGAGTGGCCTGTCGAACGAAAATTCTCTGGCAGTGCGCAGAAAATCCTTGATGTGATCGCTGCCCGCAGCTGCCTGTTGTTCCTTCGCCATGTCGATCGGTGCGCCCATCTCGCGACTGATCGTGGCCGCCATTTCGTCGGCGCGGCGTTCATAGATTTCCAGAAGGCGCTCGACCAGTGCAATACGTTCGTCGAGGGGAGTCTCGGACCATGACGGAAAGGCTTGCACCGCCGCCGCAACGGCAGCGTCGGTATCGGCTTCGTCGCCAAGCAGGATCGTTGCGTAGGGCTCCTCGTTCGACGGATCGATAAGAACATGTTCAGCGCCGGACATTGGATCGGTCCAGCGACCGTCGATATAGAATTGCATGACGTTGGGCATCTTGACCTCCGGAATTTCGGAAAGGGCCGCGCAAGCCCAAGTTTGAGACCTTGTCCGGCGCGGCGTCGGTGAATGTCCTGTGAGCATGGCGCATCGATGGAGCCGCCGCATTAACCTGAGTTAGGGAGCGTGTTCGAAATTATGCTACACTGTCGAATGTATCGTCGGGCGTCGCCCATCGATCGAAACGCCGGCGGCGCCTCCATTCTTATTTTTGCGACAGGGAGGTCGTCATGGCGGATAGCGTCTACAAAGTCATCGAAATCGTCGGAACCAGTTCTGAATCCTGGGAAATGGCAGCCCAGACCGCGATAACGCGGGCAAGCAAATCACTTCGCGATATCCGGATCGCCGAAGTCGTCCAACAGGACGTGCATGTCGAGGACGGGACGATTTCCCAGTATCGCGTCCGGCTCAACATCTCATTCCGCTTCGATGACTGACCGCTGACAGCGCGGCCTATTCCGCCGCCGCCCGGTTGCCGCTCCGCGTTTCGTAAACTTGCGTCGCGTGCGCCGCACCGGGCGGCTCACCGTCCCGGGTCCGTTCGAGACCGACCACCTTCAACATCCCGGCCTCGGCGTTCATGATGGCGGCGAGGCGGGTCGTGGGGTTGAGGATCGGCGGCTGAACCCAGGCGAAATCGTTGGCCGCGATTCCGCGCAGGTCGTTCATCAGCGCGTGCCGACCCGGCGAGTCGAAGCCTCTGTAACGTCCCGGCACGCTGAGATGCTGCCAGTGATTGGCGACCGCGCGTGGACCGTCGAGGACCACCGCCTCGTCCTCGGTGCGTTCGATCACGCAACATTGCCGCGGGCGCAGGCCGCTCAGGGAAAAGAATGCCGGCATGGCGAGCGGGGTCGAGGCGAGAATTTCCTTCGCCTCTTCGTAGTCCCGGCACTGGTCGAAAACCTGGCGCAGCAAATGGACCGGCGGCAGCGCATCTTCGCGCCATAGACGGATACGATTGACCACCCAATCGAACCAGCACGACGACGTCCACTTGCGCATCGGCGGCTGGTTTATGGCGGCGGAAAAGCGGCCGGGCGCCATGGCCGTGGCGATACCGACGAAACCGGGCCAGGTGACGGCGTCATAGCGACCCTCCGTGCCTTCGAAGCGGGCGACGACAACGTCGCGGCCGAGGCCGTCGAGCGGCCAGTCGAGGGTTCGCAGCATGCGGTTTCCGTCGCCTGAAGGATCGCGTCCGACGGCCACGGTACACGACCATTCGTAACTCAGGTTGAGCATGTAGATGCCGTTCTGGCCGGGCGCCAGATCCGCGACGGCATGCAGTTCCTCCAGATACGGGTTGCGATTGCGGCCGAGCCAGTACTCGCTGAGACGGTCGCCGATGGGGAGGATGCCGAAGCGATATTTTTTTGCGCCATGGCGGACGATATCGCGAAGTCGGGCCGGTTCCCGGGTCGCCAGGCCGACGGGCCCCTCTCCGCCGGTTTCGATCAGCGGTATGGCGGGCAGCGGTTGGTTGTCGAGACGGTCGCGCGCTTCCATGCGGCCTCTGGTCTTGTCCGAACGAGATCCCGGAGCATAGCCGTTCAGCGTTTTCGCGTCATCACCTCGGCATCGCTGCCGGTGGCGACGACACGGACCCGCCCGGTTCGGATGCGCTCGCGGTAGATGGTGTAGAGACCGCTACCGACGACGACGAGCGCGCCGGCAATCGTCCAGGTATCGGGAAAGTCGCCGAACCACAGGTAGCCAATCAGGGTCGCCCAGACGAGCAGCATGTAGTTGAAAGGCTGCAGTACCGACGCTGCGGCATACTGTAGCGCCAGGATCAGCATCATGTGTGAAATCGACGATGTCAGGCCGATCGCGCCCATCATCAGCCAGTCGTTGAGCGCCAGGGGCTGCCAGAAGAACGGTCCGACGGCCGTACAGACGACGAACCCGGTGACGGCGAGATAGAAGAACGCGGTATCCGAGCTGTCGGTACGGCTCGCCAACCGGGTCAGCACGTTATAGAGCGCGAACAGCGCGGCGGCGGCGAGACCGTAAATGGCGCCCGCATCGATCACCCCCATGCCCGGCCGAAGAATGATCAGTACGCCGAGAAAGCCGATGCCGACGGCGGCCCAGCGGCGCAATCCGACCTGTTCGCCGAGAAGCGGAACCGAGAGCGCGGTGACCATGAGCGGGAACGTCGCCATCAGGGAATGGGCCTCGGCCAGGCTCAGGGTCCGAAGCGCCAGAATAAAGACGCCGATCTCGACGATCAGCAGCAGCGAACGGGTGATCTGTAGCCAGGGCCGTTTCGATTCGAAGCAGCGCCGCAGCGGCCGGCCGCGAATGCGCATGAAGATCAGCGCATAGACCAGCACGACCCAGAACCGCACCATCAGAATCTGCGCCGCCGAGAACTCGGTCGACAGGGTTTTGGTCATCGCGTCCTGAAATGCGAAAACCAGTGTTGTCGCCAGCATCAGGCCAATGCCGAGTCCGGGGCGGTCCGACGCCTGTTGATCGGATGTGGTCATTGGCCCGACGTAGAGCAGATTCTGGCCGGCGGCAAACCCTTCTCGCATCTTTCCAACCGGGGCCGTCGCGCCTATGATCCGCGCTTCCTGCCCACGACCAGCCGACGAGGACCTGCCACGATGATTCCCCGCTATTCGCGCCCTGAAATGACCGCGATCTGGGAGCCCGCGAACAAGTTTCGCATCTGGTTCGAAATCGAGGCCCATGCGTGCGATGCGATGGCCGACCTCGGCGTTATCCCGAAGGAGGCGGCAGCCGAGATCTGGGCCAAGGGCGACAAACCCTACACCGACGCGCGGATCGCGCGGATCGACGAAATCGAGCGCGAAACCCGCCACGACGTCATCGCCTTCACCACCGAACTTGCCGAGCATATCGGCGAGGCGTCGCGTTTCGTGCATCAGGGCATGACGTCGTCCGACGTACTCGATACCTGCTTCAATCTGCAACTCGTGCAGGCCGCCGATCTGTTGCTTGCCGACATGGACGCCGTGCTCGCTGCGCTCAAGAAACGCGCCATGGAGCACAAGCTGACGCCCTGTATGGGACGCAGCCACGGCATCCATGCGGAACCCACGACCATGGGGCTCAAGCTGGCGCGGTTTTATGCCGAGTTCGCACGCGGCCGCGAGCGGCTCGCCCATGCCCGGGGCGAAGTCGCGACGTGCGCGATTTCCGGGGCCGTCGGCACGTTCGCCAACATCGATCCTGCGGTCGAGGCGCACGTTGCGGAAAAACTCGGCCTCAAGCCCGAACCGGTGTCCAGCCAGGTCATTCCGCGCGACCGTCACGCAGCCTTTTTCGCGACGCTCGGCGTTATCGCCAGTTCGATGGAAAATATCGCCGTCGAGATTCGCCACCTGCAACGGACCGAAGTGCGCGAGGCCCAGGAATATTTCGCGCCGGGCCAGAAGGGCTCAAGCGCCATGCCGCACAAGCGCAACCCGATCCTGACCGAGAACCTGACCGGTCTCGCGCGCATCGTGCGATCCGCCGTGGTGCCGGCCATGGAAAACGTGGCGCTGTGGCACGAACGCGACATCTCGCATTCCTCGGTCGAGCGCATGATCGGCCCGGATGCGACGATCACGCTCGACTTCGCACTGAGCCGGCTCGCCGGCGTCATCGACAAGTTGGTGATCTATCCCGAAAACATGTTGACGCAGTTGAATGCCTTCGGCGGCATTCACGATGCCCAGCGGGTGTTGTTGCACCTGACCCAGAACGGCGTCAGCCGCGAGGACGCGTACAGGGTCGTGCAACGCAATGCCATGCGCGTCTGGAAAAGTTTCGGCATCGATCCTGACAACCCGGACGGCTCGGTCGAACTCGACGACACCGACCGCGAAGCAGCGGAACACGACAACCGGCTGTTTTTCTTCCTCTCGAAGGACGAAGACCTCGCCAGCACGCTCGATGTTGATGATCTTAGGGCGCTCCTGGACGAAGACTCGATCAGCTATCACACCAAGCGGGTCGATGCGATCTTCGCGCGCGTGTTCGGAGACGCGTGATGGCCGGCACACTGCGTAACCCCGTCAAGGAAACTCTCAAGGCCGGTGGCACGACATTCGGCACCTTGGTCTCGATGCCGAGCCCGAACGTCGCTCAGGTGCTGGCTGGTTCCGGCTTCGATTGGTTGTGGTTCGATCTCGAACACGGGCCCATTCCGTTCGATGCACTTCAGAATATGGTCAACGCCACCGCGACCGGCGAGGCGACGTGCACGCCGATCGTCCGGGTGCCGGACAACGAACGCTGGATGGTCAAGCCGGTGCTCGATTGCGGCTCGCTCGGCGTCGTCTTTCCGTTCGTCGAAACGGCGGAAGAATCGCTCGAGAACATCGCCGCGACCCGCTATCCGCCGGCCGGCAAGCGGGGTTTCGGTCCGTTCTACGCCGCGTCGCGATGGGGACTGGGCTTGCGCGAGTATGCCGAGCAGGCCGACGACGCGATCCTCCGCGTCATGATGTTGGAAAGCGCCGAGGCGGTGAAAAACGTCGACGAAATTATGGCCGTCGAGGGCATCGACGTGGCCTTCCTCGCGCCGTTCGATCTGTCGCAGAGTCTCGGCGTACCGGGCGATTTCGACTCGTCGGTGTTCCAGGACGCGCTGGCGACCCTTGAGGCCGCCGTCGCCAAGTCGGATGCGGCGCTCGGCACCCTGGTGCTCGACGCCGAGCGCGCCCGCATGATGATGGATCGCGGCTACCGCTTTATGATGCTTTCGCTCGACGTCGCGCTGATCGAGGGTGCGGCGCGCGACCTGATCGGGTCGGTCAAGAGCTGACGGGCGGCGTCATGGCGGATGCGATCTCCGACGACATCTCAGCCATTTTGAAAGAGGCGCAAGCTGCGCTTGCGAACGGGCGCTCGATGCCGGCCGGTCTCTACACCGATCCGGCTGTGTTCGAACGGGAGCGCTCCGTCATTCATCTGACAGGCTGGATCTTCGCCGGCCGTGAGGAACAGGTTCCGTCGCCCGGGGATTATCGCGCCATCGATACCGTCGCCGGGCCGGTCGTTCTCGTGCGCGGCGACGATAGTACGCTTCGGGCGTTCGCCAACGTCTGCCGCCACCGCGGATCGTTACTGCTCGAAGGCGCCGGCAAATGCCGCCGGATCGTCTGCCCCTATCACGCATGGACCTATACGCTCGACGGCCGTCTACAGGGTGCGCCGGGCATGGAGGACGCGCCTGGCTTCGAGCGCGCCGATCAGGGTCTGATCGAGGCGCGGCTGGAGACCTGGGCCGGTTTCGTGTTCATCGCGTTCCATGCGGACGCGCCGCCGCTGATGGATCATCTCGGCGATCTGCCTGACCGCATGGCGTCGCATCGGGCCGAAGACATGCATTGGGTCTGGGGTATCGAACTCGATTGCGCGTGCAACTGGAAACTGCTGCTCGAAAACGCCATGGAGACCTATCACACCGGGACGGTTCACAAGGATACCGTCGGCGCGCAGATGTCGCGCACGCTGGCAACACGCGGCGCGTGGCACTGCATCCAGGTGCTGAGCGAGCGCAGCATCGCCACCATGAACGACGATGCCGGGAAGTTCAGTTCGATCCCCGGCCTTGACGACGATGCGCTGCAGGGAACCTATTTCACGGTCATCGAACCGGCGTGTCAGCTGGTGTTCGCGCAGGACTGTATCTGGTGGCTGAATGTGATCCCGAAATCGCCGAACCGTTCGGTGCTGGAGATCGGCGGGTGTTTCCCGCGCGCGACCGTCGCACGGGCGGATTTCGACGCCGTCGCCGCGCCCTATCTGGAACGCTGGGAGGCGGTCGGCCGCGAGGATGCCGGCATCCTCGAACGCCAGCAGCAGGGCCTCGAATCGGCGGCCTATGCGCCGGGTCCGCTGTCCGCGCGTGACGACCAGGTCGTTGCGTTGGCGGAAAGAATTATACGAAAGCTTGAGGCCTGACCCTAATACCCGAACGTCCGTCTGAAATCGGCGGTCAGACGATTGATCCGATCGATCTCGTCATCGGAAAACGCGGTTTCCCAGGGCGGCGTTTCGGCGCTGCGGACGTGATCGGCATTGAAATCGCCGACGCCCGCGTCCTTCATGTCGACGATCCGAAGCGTGCGGCCGTCCGCGCTCGCTTCCAGCGAGATGCGGCCGCTTTCCGGCAGGTCGAAATCGAGGGTCGACAGGCGATCCCATCCGTCTGCGTCGATCCGGCGGGCGCAGTCCGGCGTCAGATGATCGACCGGCAATCGGATGCGGGCTGTGGCCTCGCCCGCGGTGACATCTGCGTTTCGCACCTTTTCGTCGCTCACAGTATCGCCGAGCGCCGTGAGTTCATGGAAAATTCGCTGCCGCGCCCGGGCGAGCGACCCCGCCAACGCGGCCTTGTCATACGTGGCGGCAATGCGCCCGATGGCATCTTCCCCGACTTCAAGTACGAAGTATGCGGCGATGCGCTGCGCCATTCGCTCGATATCGAGGACCTCGGCATAATCGACGGCGAGACAGTGGTCGGGAATCAGTTCGTGCATTAGACGATGAATCTCGATCCAGCCCTTGATCAGATTTTCAAGGCCGCCGATTTCGGCGCCGTTCAGGCGGCGCAGCGATGCCGCTGCCTCGCGCAGGTCGCGGCGAACGAACAGGGTTCTGACCAGGGGGTGCCCGAATATAGCCGATATCCAGTTGTCGTGTCCGCCGACGACGATCGAGCCGGCGTAACGCTCGAAGAATGCCGGGCGCATGTCCACAGGAACCGACGACTGGTCGAACCCGTCGTTCAGTTCTTCCGCCTCGATACTCGCGATATCGAGTCCGGCTTCGCGAAACAGGTCCTCGGCGACCTGCAGCATGACGGTGCCGCCGGTGCGTGCGGTGGCCGCACGCCAGACGATGACGGGATTTGCCATGGCGTGAACCGGCCCTTTCGGTTTCTCACAGCTGAATGCCGACCATAGGAGGCAGGCGTAAACGAAGCCTGAATCACTCGGCCGGCAGCAAGGGCACGTGCTTTTGAATTGCCAGCGACAGGGGCAATCGCTATCTCATTCGTAGAGTGATCGTCGCGGGGAAGTAAGCATGGCCAAGGTCGAAATCTACTCGTCGCCGTTCTGCGGGTTTTGCATGCGCGCCAAAGCGCTGCTCGATGCCAAGAACGTCGACTACACCGACATCGACGTAATGATGAACGCAGAAAAGCGCCAGGAGATGATGTCGCGATCGGGTGGCGACCACCGGGTGCCCCAGATCTTCATCGACGGCGAGCACATTGGCGGTTGCGACGAACTGATGGCGCTGGACCGCGGCGGCCGGCTCGATCCGCTTCTGCAGATGCCATGAGCGGGCCGTTCACCGTCAGCCTGATCCAGACCACAACCGGACGCGATCCGGACGACAACATTCGCGCATTACGACCGGCGATAGAGAAGGCCGCCGCTGACGGCGCCGATCTCGTCATGCTGCCCGAAACCGTCGCCATGATGGAGTCGGATACCGGCCAGCTGCGCGCCAAGGCGAAATCGGAGTCCTATACCCACGCCATACCCGCGCTGGCGGAGACGGCGAAGGAATGCCGTGTCTGGCTGCTCGCCGGATCCATGGTGATCGCGCCGGAGGCGGGCTCGTCGAGCGCCGCCGGGGACAACGCATCGCTCGCCAACCGGTCGTTCCTGATCGATGCAGCGGGCGACGTCGTCGCGCGCTACGACAAGATTCACATGTTCGACGTGGAACTTGAAAGTGGCGAGCGATATCGCGAGTCGACAAATTACCGCCCTGGAAACAGGGCCGTCGTCGCCGACACGCCGTGGGGCAAGCTCGGCTTGACCGTCTGTTACGATCTCCGGTTCCCGCAGCTCTACCGAAAACTTGCGCATATGGGCGCGATGTACTTCTCGATCCCGTCTGCCTTCACCCGGCCGACCGGCAAGGCGCACTGGGAGGTGCTGCTGCGTGCGCGGGCTATTGAAAACGCATGCTACGTTTTTGCCCCGGCGCAATGCGGCGTGCACGAAAGCGGTCGCCAGACCTACGGCCATTCGATGATCGTCGATCCGTGGGGACAGGTGCTGGCCGACGGTGGTGAGCAACCCGGTTGCGTCAGCGCCGTGATCGACCCCGCCCGGGTCGCATCTGCCCGCCGCCAGGTCCCGTCGCTACAGCACGACCGGCCGTTCGGTTAAATCACAACGGGCGGCTCAGGATCGTTTGCATTCACGGCGCAGATGCGCTGCTTCATGCCGGGCAGTTCCGCCGCTTCGTCGAGACCGCATTCGTAGGCGACGACGTGCAGGTCGCGGCACACGTCGAGCAGTTCTCCGGCTGCCAGCAGGTGATCCGGGTTGCGCGGCTTGCCGAAGGCCTCGTTACCCTTGGCGAAGGTCTCGTAGATGAGAACGCCGCCCGGCATCAGCGCGGCGATAAGCGGGGCGAACAGCGGCCGGTGCAGGTAATTGACCACGACGATTCCGGCGAACTTCCGGTCCGCGAGCGGCGACGGCGGGTCGAACGGGGGCGGGCCGTCCTCGAGGTCGATATCGAGGAACGTCAGTCCATTCCGGTCGCCGAGGCGTTCGCGGATCGCCGCCGTATCCTTGTCGACGGCGACGACGCCGTATCCGGCATCGACAAGCACGCCGGCGTGACGGCCGCCACCGCAGGCAAGGTCGAGAACCGGCCCCTCGTCCTTCGGGACGCTGCCGAAGAATCGCCGGATCCAGGGGCTTGGCTCGGTGATCCGCAGATGGCGGGAGACTCGCTCAGCGTCGCTCATGATTCGTGTTTCCGTCGATTTTTCGTTGTTTTTACCATTTGATGCTTATTTAACATGGCAGACAGCTGGGGTCTGCCTTTGGGCATCATCAACGGGAGTTAACCCGCCATGATCCGGTACGCGCTGAGATGCGGTTCGGAGCACGAGTTCGAAGCCTGGTTTCGCGATAGCGCCGGCTACGACGAGCAGCACGCCGCGGGCGAGGTCGCCTGTCCGGTGTGCGGCGACAGCGACGTTACGAAAGCCTTGATGACGCCGGGTATCCCGCGCAAGGGCAATCGCAACGTGGACGCGGTTCGTTCGCGTACCGAAAAGTTGACTGGCGATGTTATGGAAGCGGTCGAGCGATTGCGTCGCCATGTCGAGGAAAACTGCGATTACGTCGGTTCCGAGTTCGCCGAAGAGGCGCGCAAGATTCATTACGGCGAAACCGACGAACGCGGCATCTACGGTGAAGCGACGCCGGAAGATGCCGAGGCGCTCGACGAGGAAGGCATCGAGGTCTACAGCCTGCCGAAGGTCGCCAAGCGTCCGAAGAACTGATCGCCGGGCAATCGGTCTGGGAGTTTCAGCTTTCGTATCGCGTATTGCCGCGGCGGCTTGGATCGATCGGTAGTTCGAGATGCAGCGGCTGGTGCGCCCGTTGCGAGCACGACTGCCGAGGGCAGACGTGGCAGTTGATGCCGATTCGCCCGAACATGGTTTCGTCTGCGATGTTGAACTGGCTGGCATAGGCGATGCGGTGTGCATGGTCGATGCTGCAACCCAGCGATACCGCCATGCGCCGGTTTTGCGTCGTGTAGTCGTAGGACGGTCGTTCCGTTGAGCGATTGATGGTGAAGAACCGCGCGCCGTCGGGTAATTCCACGAATTGCGGGATGATGACGCCCGGTGTCGAAAACGAGGCATGGATCTTCCAGATCGGGCACGAGCCGCCGTGATCGGCGATGGTCACGGATGTCGAGTTGAAGCGCTTGGTAATGTTTCCCGCCCGGTCGACCCGGAGAAAGAAGAACGGAACGCCCTTCGCACCCTCGCGTTGCATCGTCGTCAGCCTGTGACAGACCTGTTCGAACGAGACGCCGAACGTCGCCGCCAGCCGGTCCACGTCGTGACGCATATCGTCGGCCGCACGAAGGAACCGCTCGTAGGGCATCAGGAACGCAGCGGCGAAGTAGTTGGCCAGTTCGACATGACAGCGGGTCACACCGACCTCGGAACGAATGCCGCTATCGGCGGTCAGGTCCTCGAGAAGATGCCGGAATTCGACGAGACAGAGCACGTGCGCGAGCTGGAACACCCGGTTTGGATGATCGAGCGCTTCCGACAGACGAATGACCGCGTTTTCCTTTTCGTAAACCCGGAGCCGGCCGCGAAGGTCGCCGACGGTCGACACGCCGACCTTGATGCCGTGCTTGTCGGCGAGACGCGATTTGAGCCGGGTATAGATGTCGTCGACGTCGCAGGGCTGTTCCGCCCGCAATCCCTCGGCCGCCCGCTCGAGCGTGTCGAAGTGGTTCTGATGACTGCGGAAGAAATCATAGATGATGGTTTCGGGCGACGTCGCCAGCAGATTGTCGGGCATGCGCTCATCGCCGAGGCGCGTCAGGGTTTCGACGGACGCGCGGTGACTGCGGTAAAGCCGGAGAAAACTCTCGACGACGGCGGGCGCATGGTCGACCGCGCCCCGCAGTTCCTGGAGATCGGGCCGCTTTCCCGAAAACAGCGGGTCCTGAAACGCCTGACGCAGATCGCCCAGAAGGTGCGACCCGTCGTCCTCGATCATATCCTGCCAGTCGACGCCGTAGGCTTCGGCGACCGCCATGAGAACCTTGATTGAAAGGCTACGCTGATTGTTTTCCAGAAGATTGACGTACGTCGTGCTGACGCCGAGCGCCTTGGCCATTTCCGATTGCGTTTGCTTGTGCTCGAGACGCAGGCGGCGCAGCCGGGGCCCGATGAGGATCTTATTCATCGCGCAGGATATTCACAGAATTTCTAATTTGTAAATTTGTAAATATCACAAAATACTCAAAAACGCGTTTTTCCGTGAATACGCCGGAATCGCGTGTTATCTGCCGTGACGAAAGTTCAACAATCCGAGCACCCGTGCCGGACCCGGTCAGGAGAACACCATGGCAAAATACCGTACCAATTTCGAACTGGGCCTCGACGATGTCGACATGATCGAAGAGAGCCTGTCCCGGCGCGCCTCGGAACTGTCGCGTGCGCTCCGGGAAAGCGGCGGCGCGAACGACACGATCAAGGCGCTGAAGGATCAGCTGACCTCGGTTCGCAAGCTGCTCGGCGACCTGCATAACCAGAAAATCTGGTATCAACCCAAGACCTTCGTGCCTCAGGGATAATCGGGGATCGATCGCGGGCCGATTGCCGGCCGGTCAGATCGAGGCTTTGGCAAACCGCGCCAGGTAGTTGACGTCGAGATCGGCTGCCAGGCGCCACTCTCCGGTTACCGGATGGTAGACAATACCCCTGAGGTCGGCGACCTCGATTCCGTGCGGTCGTAGCCCCCGCGCGAGTTCCGACGGTTTGACGAATTGACGCCAGTTATGGGTGCCTGCTGGGACCCAGCGCAGGATGTATTCGGCGCCGATTTTGGCGAGGGCCAGGGACTTCACGGTCCGGTTGATGGTGCCGAGGACCAGCGCGCCGCCCGGTACGGTGAGGTTCGCAAGCGCATCGAGAAAGACATTCACGTCGGCGACGTGCTCGATGACTTCGAGCGAGACCACTGCGTCGAAGCTTTCGCCCGCCTCGACGAGGTGCTCGGCCGTGATTTGCCGGTAATCGATTTTCAGGCCGCTTTGCGCCGCGTGTGCGCTGGCGATGCCGATCGCCTGTTCGCCGGCGTCGATGGCCGTAACCTTGGCGCCCAGCCGAGCCAGCGGTTCGGACACCAGTCCGCCGCCGCAACCGACGTCGATAATGCGGAGGCCCGAAAGCGGCGTGTCGTCGAGCGGGTCGCGCCCGAAATGGTCGCATAGGCTGTCGCGGATAAAGGTCATGCGCGCAGGGTTGAGCCGGTGCAGCGGCTTGAACTCGCCGTCCTCGTCCCACCACGCGGCGGCGGCGCTTTCGAAGCGCGCGACCTCCTCGGGTTTGACCGTCCCTGTGGCGGCGTTTGCAGCCATGACGTGATCCCTTTCGCGGCGAAACGTTGATCTCTTGTTCCGGTTCTACGAACAGAGTATGTATGCGCCGCCGTCGCATCAACCAACCTTATAAGCTATGCGTATCGTTCAGAAATTCGGAGGCACGTCGGTTGCCGATACCGGTCGGATCAAGGCCGTCGCGCAACAGGTCAAGCGCGAGGTCGATGCCGGTAACGAGGTCGCGGTCGTACTTTCGGCCATGGCCGGCGAAACCAACAAGCTGATCGGCTTTACCGAGGAAATTGCGAGTCTTCACGATGCGCGTGAGTACGATGTGGTGGTTTCGACCGGCGAGCAAGTAACGGTCGGTCTGCTGGCCATGGCGCTTCAGGACATCGGCATCGCTGCGCGCTCGTGGCTCGGCTGGCAAATCCCCGTGCGGACGGACGGCATGCACGGCCGCGCGCGCATCGAGAGAATCGATTGCGACGAACTCAACGTTCGTCTGGGACGTGGCGAAGTGCCGGTGGTGCCGGGTTTTCAGGGTCTTGGGCCCGACAACCGCATCACCACGCTCGGCCGCGGCGGCTCGGATACCAGCGCGGTTGCGTTGGCGGCGGCCCTCAAGGCCGACCGGTGCGATATCTATACGGATGTCGACGGCGTCTACACCACCGATCCCCGGATCGTTCCGAAGGCTCACAAGCTCGACAAGATCACCTACGAGGAAATGCTGGAGATGGCGTCGCTCGGTGCCAAGGTCTTGCAAACCCGTTCGGTCGAACTCGCCATGAAGGAACGCGTGCGCGTGCAGGTGCGCTCAAGCTACACTGACCAGCCGGGGACGCTGGTCGTCGATGAGGAAGAAATCGTGGAACAGGCACTGGTCAGCGGTATCGCCTATAGCCGCAACGAAGCGAAAGTCACTCTGCTGGGCGTGCCGGACAAGCCGGGCATCGCCGCCTCGATCTTCGGCCCGCTCGCGGAGAAGGCGGTCAACGTCGATATGATCGTGCAAAATATCTCGGCAGCCGATCAGACGACCGACATGACATTCACGCTGCCGCGTGACGATCTCGACCACACCGTCAAGTTGCTCGAGGATGCCAAGGATAAGCTCGCCTACCGCGATCTGGTCTATGACGCCAGTGTCGCCAAGGTCTCGGTCGTCGGCGTCGGCATGCGAAGCCATGCGGGCGTCGCCCAGAAAATGTTCTCGACCCTAGCCGAACGCGGCATCAACATTCAGGTGATCTCGACGTCGGAAATCAAGGTCAGCGTGCTGATTGACGAGGAGTACACGGAGCTCGCGATCCGTGCTCTGCATGCCGCCTACGGGCTGGACGTCGAATAACCAAATAGCTGTGCTAGACTACCGACACGGGTGCACCCCGTAACAGGTGCGGGTATACCCTGGAACGGTAGACACACTGATTTTCTGCCGGACCGCTGACCGGCAAGGCCAGGGTAGATACCCTGGGTGGCAGGGAGCTTTCGCCATGCCGGCCGAAGACAGGTCAGACCGGAATCGCGATCACGCGTCGACGATCTCGCGCCGTTTGCTGGCGCGGATCCGGGCGATCATGGCGGGCGCCGGCAGCTCGCAAGAACGGCTCGACAGAATCGTCGGAATTATTGCCGGCGAGATGGTTGCCGAGGTTTGCTCGATTTATGTCCGGCGTGCCGGCGATGTGCTCGAACTATTCGCGACGGAGGGCCTTAAGGCGGAGGCCGTCCACCGGACACATCTCCGTATCGGTGAGGGCCTGGTCGGCGACGTCGCCGCACACGCGCGGCCCCTGGCGTTGGCCGAAGCGCAGCAGCACCCGAACTTCGCCTTCCGTCCGGAAACGGGCGAAGAGGTTTTCCACTCGCTCATGGGCGTGCCGGTCATTCGGTCAGGCCGCGTGAATGGCGTCATCGTCGTCCAGAACCGCACGCAGCGGCACTACAACGAGGAGGAAATCGAAGCTCTCGAAACCGTCGCCATGGTGATGGCGGAGATGATTGCCGGCGGCGATCTGGTGGGCGCCGATGAACTTGCGCCGGTCGACGGCATTGCCGTCAAGCCACTGCGTCTCGAAGGCCTCTCGTTGACCGACGGCATCGGGATCGGCCATGCGGTGCTGCACCAATCTCGCGTCCGCATCGACCGTTTTGTCGCCGACGACACGGAAGCCGAGCTCGGGCGGCTCGATGCGGCGTATGCAGAGATGCATGGCGCTCTCGACAAGCTGATGAAACGCGACGCGTTGGCCGGGGACGGCGAGCATCGCGACATCATGAAGTCCTACCAGATGATCGCCAGTGATGTCGGCTGGATGACAAAGATCCGGGATGCGATCGACAGCGGCCTGACGGCCGAAGCGGCAGTCGAGAAGGTATGCAACGATCTTCGCGCACGCATGAACCGGATGACGGATCCCTATTTGCGCGAGCGGGTTCACGATATCGAGGATCTGGGTGACCGCTTGCTCCGACACCTTGTCGGCGAAGCGATCATCGATGTCGAGAATCTACCGGATGATGTCGTGTTGTTCGCGCGTAACCTCGGCCCGGCTCAACTTTTCGATTACGGGACGGAACGCCTGCGTGCCCTGGTGCTCGAAGAAGGTTCACCGACCAGCCATGCCGCCATCGTTGCTCGCGCGCTCGACGTGCCGGTCGTTGCCCAGGTGCGCGATGCATTGGGCCAGGTTCGTTCTGCCGATCCGGTCATCGTCGACGGCGACAACGGCCGCATTTTCGTTCGTCCGGCCGAGGACGTTCAGCAGACATTCGCCGATGCCCTGTTCGAGCGCACCGAACAGATGCGGGTCTACGATTCGCTCCGCGATATGCCGGCGCGTTCGAAGGACGGTATAGAGTTCAGCCTGCTGATGAACGCCGGGTTGCAAATCGACATGCAACGCCTCGCGAGAAACGGCGCTGATGGAATCGGGCTCTACCGGACCGAGGTGCCGTTCATGGTGCAACCGCGGTTCCCGGGCCTCGATGAGCAATGCCGCATTTACAAGGACATCATCGATGTCGCCGGCGATAAGCCCGTGGTCTTCCGCACGCTCGACGTCGGCGGCGACAAAACGCTGCCCTACTGGTCGCCCGGGACGGAGGAAAATCCGGCGATGGGCTGGCGTTCGATCCGCATCTCGCTCGACCGTCCAGCGGTGTTGCGGCGCCAACTTCGCGCCTTGATCCGTGCATCGGCGGGCCGCCCGCTATCCGTGATGTTTCCGATGATTGCCGAAGTGCAGGAATTCCTCGCTGCGCGCGGGATGCTTGATCTTGAGCTCGAGCGTCACGCGGAGCGCGGCGGCGAGCCACCGAGTGACGTTCAGGCCGGCTGTATGCTCGAGGTTCCGGCATTGGCTTTTCAGCTGCCGGCACTGCTGCGCCATGTCGACTTCGTTTCGGTCGGCAGCAACGATCTGATGCAGTTCCTGTTCGCCAGCGATCGCGGCAACACGCGGCTGCTCGGACGCTACGATACGCTCGCACCGTCCGTCATGCGATTGCTGGGCCGCGTTGTCCATGAATGCGACAAGGCGGGACGGTCGATCAGTTTGTGCGGCGAAATGGCCGGCAACCCGGTCGATGCGATGGCGCTGATTGCGCTTGGATTTCGCCGCCTGTCCATGACGGCGACCCGCATCGGGCCGATTAAGACCATGATCCGCAGCCTCGATGTCGGGACGCTCACGCGATACATGCACGAACTGCGGGATCTGGAAGACCATTCGTTGCGCGAAAAGCTGCGTGCCTTTGCCCTCGATCACGACGTAGAGATTTAGCGAACGTTCCGCGCAATCCGTTACACACCTTGAATCTTCATGATTTTTTGACACAATTCGCAAACTCTTGAAGGTATCGATTCGGCCGTGTCCGACATCGCCGGAGTGTTCCGTCGGATTGTCAGGTCGAACTATCTGGGCAGAGCGTTTTCCGACCGTCGGCAACGACACGTGAGGCGCAGGGGAAAACCGACGCAGATGAGCGATAGTTCCAACAAACCGGCACTCCGCGCGACCGGCGACGAAGAGACCGTCCTGCAGGAAATCTCGATCCTTCTTCGGGACGGCCGGCTCGATGCCGGTGAGTCCGTCGAAGACGTTGCCGACTCGCTCCGCATCAACAGGCGCTATCTCGAGGCTCTCGAAGAAGGCCGCTTCGACGAGTTACCAGGACCTGTCTATACGCTCGGTTTCATACGTAGTTTCGGCGACCACGTCGGCCTCGATGGCGAAGAACTGGTGCGCCGCTTCAAGTCGGCGTCGTCTTCAAGCGATAAACGTGCGGAACTCGATTTTCCGGAACCGATCCCCGAATCCGGTCTGCCAGGCGGCGCCGTGCTGTTCGCCGGCATTGTCGTCGCCGGGCTGGCTTACGGCGGTTGGTATCTGCTCAGCGAGGACGACAGTTTGCTCTCCGATCTCGTCGCGCCGGTACCCGAACAACTGGCGCAGAAGGCGGATGAGCAGCCCGCCGTATCGGATGACCCGCTGGTCGTGATCGAACAGGAGCCGGCGGTCGTCATCGAACAAACCGAGCAGGTGGTCGAGGACGCCGCCGAGGCGGCGGACGCTGCGGCGGAGGATGTCGCTCAGGCCGTCGAGCAGGCGACGGAGGAGGTCGAAACCGCGGCTCTAGATGTCGTCGACAGCGCATCCGAAACGGCCGACGCTGCGGGCGAAACTCTCGAAGAAATGGTCACGGAAGCCGCCGAAACGGCGGAAGAGGCCGTTGAAGCCGTCGTTGAAGAAACCGAGCAAACGGTTGCGGTCGTTGAGGAAACCGCCAATGAGGCGGTCGACGAAGCCACGAGCGTCATCGAACCGGCGCACGAACCTCACGACGAGCCTTCGGCCGCACTCGACGATGAGCAGATGGGTGCGATGCAGACCGGGATGATCGATGCGCCAATTCCGGAGCCGACCGGGGATGTCTCGGCGCCGGCCGAAGATGCGGTTGCCGAGGCGGCGCCCGAGCCAGAACCCGAGCCGGAACCGGAACCCGAGTTAGACTCCGAACCGGAGCCCGAGCCCGAGCTCGCAGCGGCGTCGGTTGAGGAGGCCGACGATGAACCTGTCGAAACCGCTGCGCAGGCCACCGGCGAGGATGACGTGCAGGAAACGGCGGCCCTGACCGTTGAAGCCGAGAGCGAATCCGCTCCGGACGAACCGGTAGCCGAGAGTGAGCCGGCAATCGACGAAGATATTGTGCGGGTCGTGATCCGGGCCCAGGAGAACAGTTGGGTCGAGATCAGCGACGCGGATACGGGCGAAATCCTGTTTTCCCGGCTGATGCGCGTCGGCGACCGTTATGGGGTGCCCAACCGGCCGGGACTTCAGCTACAGACCGGTAACGCCGGCGCGTTGCTCATATCCGTCGATGGCGAGAGCGTGGCGCCGATCGGCCATAGTGGCGAAGTCTCTCGCGGCGTCTCGCTCGATCCGGACGATCTGCAGGCACGCTGACCGCTATATTCGTCCCGTCGGGCATTTCGGCAATCGTCATTGACCCCGCGCGCGCCATGCGCGAAAACCTCGTGCGAAGGATGACCGGTCCACGGCGCACCTGTTGTCGCGCATCGGACGGTAAGGAAAATCTGATGACCGCAAGCTCTCAGGCTGGAACGCGACGTAAGACGGTCGCTGTCGCTGTCGGCGATATCGTCGTCGGCGGCGATGCGCCCATCGTCGTGCAGTCGATGACCAATACGGATACCGCCGATGCCGATGGCACGGCGGCACAGGTCGCTGCGCTCGCACGGGCCGGTTCGGAAATCGTTCGGATTACGGTCGACCGCGACGAGGCCGCTGCCGCCGTACCGCATATTCGCGAGAAACTCGATGCGATGGGCGTCGGCGTACCCCTGGTCGGCGATTTCCACTATATCGGCCACCAACTCCTCGAGAAGCATCCCGCCTGCGCCGAAGCCCTGGCTAAATACCGCATCAACCCGGGAAACGTCGGCTTTCGCGAAAAGCGCGATGCCCAGTTTTCGTCGATGATCGAAAAGGCCATCGAATACGACAAACCGGTCCGCATCGGCGTCAACTGGGGGAGCCTCGATCAGGAATTGCTGGCCGCCCTGATGGATGAGAACGCGCAGAAGAACGAATCCGCGGACGCCACGGCCGTGATGCAGTATGCGCTCGTCGAATCGGCGCTCCGCAGCGCCGCACGGGCGGAGGAACTTGGTCTCGAGCGCGACCGCATCATTCTCTCCTGCAAGGTCAGCGAGGTTCAGTCGCTGATTTCCGTATACCGGCAACTGAGCGAGCGAACGGACCATGCCCTTCATCTCGGACTGACGGAGGCGGGCATGGGATCGAAGGGGATTGTCGCCTCGACGGCGGGCATGGCGGTGCTGTTGCAGCAGGGTATCGGCGATACCATCCGCGTTTCGCTGACGCCGGAGCCCGGCGGCGACCGCGTTCAGGAAGTCGTCGTCGCGCAGGAAATGTTGCAGACCATGGGGTTGCGCGCGTTCGCGCCGCTCGTAACCGCGTGTCCCGGTTGCGGCCGTACGACATCGACGGTGTTCCAGGAATTGGCGCGCGATATCCAGGGTTTTATCCGTGACAGCATGCCCGAGTGGCGCAAGACCTATCCCGGTGTAGAGGATCTGAACGTTGCGGTCATGGGCTGTATCGTCAACGGTCCGGGCGAGAGCAAGCATGCCGATATCGGCATCAGTCTGCCCGGTACCGGCGAAAACCCTGCGGCGCCGGTTTTCATCGATGGTGAAAAGGCGGTCACGCTCAGGGGCGAGACCATCGCCGCCGACTTCAAGAAGATCGTCGAAGATTACATCGCCCGGCGTTTCGGCGGCGGCAGCTCGGCCTCGGCCGCCGAGTAACCGGAGGCCGGGCCCGTGAGCACGCTGCAGCCCGTTCGTGGCACCCACGACATTCTGCCGGAAGACATGCGTCGGCACCTCTCGGTGACGGATACCGCGCGCGACGTCTCGGCGCTTTACGGGTTTGAGGAGATGGCAACGCCGGCGTTCGAGTTTACCGAAGTGTTTGCGCGCACGCTTGGCGACGTTTCCGATATCGTGACGAAGGAAATGTACACCTTCGAAGACAAGGGCGGCGACCGGATCACGTTGCGGCCCGAGAATACAGCCAGCGTGATGCGCGCATATCTTTCGAACGGCCTGCAACAGAGTTTGCCGTGCCGGTTCTTCTATCGCGGCCCGATGTTTCGCTACGAGCGGCCGCAGAAAGGCCGTCAGCGTCAGTTTCACCAGATCGGCATCGAGTTGATCGGTATTTCCGAACCGCTCGGCGATGTCGAGATCATCGCGGTCGGCGCGCAGATTCTGGAACGGCTCGGCATTCGTGATCGTACGAAGCTCGAGATCAACAGCCTCGGCGACACCGAGAGCCGCGACACCTACCGCGCCAGGCTGGTCGAATACTTCAGCCGCTACGAGGCCGACCTGTCCCACGACAGCAAGGAGCGGCTGACTCGCAATCCGTTGCGCATTCTCGACTCGAAGGACGAAAAGGACCGCGACATCGTCGCCGGTGCGCCAGCGTTCGCCGATTCGCTGACGGCGGCGGCGACCACGTTCTTCGATGACGTTTTACAGCGTCTCGACCGCCTCGGAATCGTCTACGAGATCAACCCGCGTCTGGTGCGCGGCCTCGATTACTACTGCCATACGGCCTTCGAATTCACGACCGACGAACTCGGGTCGCAGAGCGCCGTGCTGGCGGGTGGTCGCTACGACGGGCTGGTGGAGCAGATGGGCGGCCCGGCAACCCCCGGCGTCGGCTGGGCGGCGGGCGTCGAACGGCTTGCCATGATGATCGCCGAGCCTGCGCCCCTGACGCGTCCGATTTCCATCATCCCAGTCGGCGACGATGCGTTCGAGATGTGCTTCGATCTGGCGCATCGCCTGAGAAGCGCCGGGTTCGCCATCGATTTCGGCTATAGTGGCAATATGAAGAAGCGCATGAAGCGAGCCGACAAAGCCGGCGCGGTTGCCGCGTTGATGATCGGCTCGGAAGAACTGGCAAGAAACGTGGCGGCAGTCCGTGACATGGAGACGGGCGAGCAAATCGATGTGGCGATCGCGTCTCTCGAGGAACATCTCGCCCGTTATCGTTAGCCATGGTCGGCCCTCTTGCCGCCGTGCCGGCGCTGGTCGTTGGTGGGGTCAGCCACCTGACAGCTCCTCTTGACCTGCGGGACCGGCTGTTTATCGAGGACGATAATGCCGTCGCCTTTCTGACGGAGCTTGTTGCCAGCGACGCCGTATCCGGCGCGGTTGCGCTGTCGACCTGCGATCGGGTGGAGATTGTCGCCGTGGGCGGCAAAAGCGAAACCGTCTGTGATGCGGTCCGCCACGCGTTGCAAACCCGCCTTGGTGAGGAACGCAGAGGTGCGTTCGACGATGCGTACTATACGCTGACCGGCGAGGATGCCGCGCGCCATCTCTTTCGTGTCGCGGCGTCACTGGAAAGTCAGGTTGTCGGCGAGCCGCAGGTGCTCGGCCAGGTCAAGGCGGCGCATCGCATGGCGCGGGGCGCCGGTTGTGTGCCGGCCACTCTGGAGAACGTTCTGCAGATGGCATATGCGGCAGCCAAACGGGTGCGAACGGAAACTGCTATTGCCGACCGCCCGGTTTCGATTGCCTCTGCCGCGGCGCAGACAGCGCGCGACGTGCATGGCGACCTTTCCGTTCGGCGTGGCCTGTTGATCGGCGACGGCGACATGGGGCAAGCCATCGCGGAACAGTTGTTGCGGCGTGGACTTGGTACGATGTACGTCACCCATCCGTTCGCGGACAGGGCTCGCTCGCTGGCGCGCCGGATGGAGGCGCACACGGTTCCATTCGAGACTTTCATGCCGACGCTGGCGAGCGCCGATATCGTTGTTTCGGCCTACGGCAGGCGGGATTTCGCAATTACGGACGATATGGTGCGCCGCGCACTTTCGGACCGCCGGCGCCGGCCGATCCTGTTGATTGACCTGTCGCTCCCGGGGGATATCGAACCGGCCGTCAATCGCCTCGACGACGCTTACCTGTTCGATCTCAGCGATCTCGACGCCATGGCGACCGAGGGAGCGCATTCAAGAGAGAGCGAAGTGCCCAAGGCAACAGCGTTGATTGAAGAAGAGCTGGTAGCGTTCGCACGCTCGGACGTGGAGCGCACGGCGGTCCCGGCACTGGTTCGGCTGCGCCGTCATGTCGAGGCTTTGCGCGAAGCGGCGCTGGTGGAAGCAGGCGACGATGCGGAAAAGGCAACCCGCCTGTTGGCGAATCGCCTCCTGCATCAGCCGAGCGTTCGTCTGCGCGAACTGGCGGGCGGTGACGATGTCGGTTCGTTCGCAGATGCCGAGCGATTGCTCGATCGATTGTTCGGTAACGACGGAGAAGATACATGAGCCTTGAAGAAAGCCTCGATCGCGTCGTGCGGCGTCATGAGGAACTCGCCGCATTGATGTCGGACCCCGCGACGGTCGAGGCGGGAACGTTCGCCGATCTGTCCCGCGAGTACGCCGAATTGGAGCCGGTCGTCGACGCCGTTCGCGCGCTCAAGGCGACGGAGGACGAACTGGCGGGCCTTGAGGAGATGATTGCCGACGAAGCAAGCGATGCGGACATGCGTGCGCTGGCGCGTGAGGAACGCGACGCGCTACGCGAACGGTTGCCCGCTCTCAAGGAAGCGGTGCAGATCATGCTTCTGCCGCGCGATCAGGCGGATGCCAAGAATGCGATCCTCGAAATTCGCGCTGGCACCGGCGGCGACGAAGCTGCGCTGTTCGCGGCGGATCTGTTCCGGATGTACCAGCGCTATGCCGAGGCTCATGGCTGGAAATTCGAGACCATCGAGGTTAGCGAAAACGAAATCGGCGGCTTCAAGGACGCCACCGCGTCGATCTCCGGTCGCGACGTCTTCGCCCGGTTGAAGTTTGAATCAGGCGTTCACCGTGTGCAACGGGTGCCGGTGACGGAATCCGGCGGTCGCATTCATACATCGGCGGCAACCGTCGCCGTTCTGCCGGAGGCGGAGGAGGTCGACATCGATATCGACGAGGGCGATTTGCGGATCGATACCTACCGCTCGCAGGGCGCTGGAGGCCAGCACGTCAATACGACCGACAGCGCCATCCGGATCACCCATGTTCCGAGCGGCGTTGTCGTGACCTGTCAGGACGAAAAATCGCAGCACAAAAACAAAGCCAAGGCGATGCGCATCCTGCGCGCCCGGCTCTACGATGCCGAACGCCAGAAACTCGACGACGAACGGGCTGCGGATCGCAAGAGCCAGGTTGGCTCCGGCGACCGCTCCGAACGCATACGCACGTACAACTTCCCGCAAGGCCGGGTCACCGATCACCGAATCAATGTGACGTTGCATAAACTGGACCGGTTTCTTGCGGGTGAGATGGACGAAATCGTCGATGCGCTAATCGCCACCAACCAGGCTGAACGGCTGGCTCAGCTCGATGGCTGAACATGCGCCTTCACGCACGCGGATGTGTGGCTTGAGCGTCGCACGCGACCTCGGTGACCTGGTCGACCGCATCGGTCGCGAACTGGCGGACGCCGGCATCGAAAGTGCGCGGCTCGATGCACGCCTGCTGATCGCCCATGCGACGGCCCGCAATCCCGACGATGTTCTCTTGCGGACAGATGGCGTTATCACCGACGAGCAGCGAGACCGGCTGGAGAGCCTCGTTCGGCGGCGCAAGGCGCGCGAACCGATGTCGCACCTCCTCGGCATTCGGGGCTTCTACGATCTGGAATTCGCCACGTCGGCAGCGGTGCTGACGCCACGCCCCGAGACCGAAACGCTTGTCGACGTCGTTCTCGACCGGATGCCGGCAGGCGAGGTGAAATCTCTCAGGGTGCTCGATCTCGGAACCGGCAGCGGGTGCCTTGTGCTGACACTCCTGAACGCCATCCCTGGCGCAGTAGGCGTCGCCACAGATATCAGCCCCGATGCGTTAGCGATGGCTTCGGCGAACGCGGAAAGGACGGACCTCGCCGACCGGGTTCAGTTTCTCGAAGGCGTATGGTTCGAGGCGTTGGACGAGACATCCGATCCGTTCGATGTGATCGTCGGCAATCCACCCTATATACCGACCGGCGATCTGGCTGATCTTGAACCGGAGGTTCGGGAGTACGAGCCGCACGTCGCGCTGGACGGCGGTACCGACGGTCTCGATGCCTATCGCGCGATCCTTGCTCAAGCGGTCCGATACGTTCGTCCATCCGGTTTGATTGCCGTCGAGGTCGGCATCGGTCAGGCGGCGTCGGTATCGGCCCTCATGCACGAATCGGGCATGACCGACGTTCAAGTCACCAACGATCTAGGGGGCATTGGCCGCGTGGTTTCGGCAGTTCGGCCCGTTGGTTAACCGCGACAGGCAAAAAAGGGTTGGAAACCCCGTGCAACACGGCTACCTTTGGATTGTAGCGGTCCCTAGGGACCTGTCGCAGACTAGGATATTGATGGCCGGTTGTCTGCGGCGCGCTCCACTCTCAGGAACTTAGAGTTTGGTGGGAAAGCGCTTCGATGCGCCGACCTGCGGACAAACAGGCGTCGAGACGACGCTAAACAGAGTAGCGACAAAAGATACCATGAAGCACGGTTCAAATTCTCGGCGCGGACGCTCGCGCGGTAGCGGCAAGCGTCATTCTTCACCTCGGAACCAGACGTTCGACAGCAGCGGTCCCGAGGGCAAGGTTCGGGGCACGCCGCAACAGATCCTCGACAAGTATCTGTCTCTTGCGCGCGACGCCGCATCGGCCGGTGAACATATTGCGGCCGAGGGTTTTTATCAGTTCGCCGAGCATTACTACCGTATTCTGAGCGCCGATCAGCAGAATCGACAGCGGGCTGCCGAGAATCAGCAGGCGCAGCAGGACAACGCAGACGAGTCCGCTGCGGGTAGCCAGAAGGGCGATCAGAAGGACGACCAGCGGGACGATCGGAAGCCCGACCAGAGCCACGAACAACAGGCGGCTCAGCAAAGCGACGACCAAAGTGAGTCGGAAGACGGCGGGCAGGACCGCAAGCCCAAGTCTCGTGGCAACGGTCGGCGCCGGAACGGCGGTGATAACAGCAACCGTGCCGATGCCGAGGCCGCCGGCGATTCGACTCCAGAGGCCGAATCGGACGACGACGCCTCGAGCGAATCCGAGACCGATGAGGCGAAGACCGCCGCCTCCGCCTGAGTGCCTCGGACGGCGTCATTCGCCAACCATCAAATATCCATTCTCGCCGCTTGCGCGGAATCCAAACGTCCCTATCTTTCTTGTGGATATCGTGGACGGTGCTTTTGCTTGCCTGATAGAGGGAGCATGGCCCGGGCCTGAAGAGAGGAAACGGTATGGATTTCGAAAAATTTACGGAGCGTGCCCGCGGTTTCATTCAGTCCGCACAGACGCTCGCCCTGACTAACAATCATCAGCAGCTGACGCCGCTGCATTTGCTCAAGGTCATGCTGGAGGACCGCGAGGGGCTCTGTGCGAACCTGATCGATGCGAGCGGGGGTGATTCGACCCGCGTGCTCGAGGGTGCGAGCGCCGAGCTCCGCAAGCTTCCCAAGGTGGAGGGCGGCGGCGCCGGCCAAATGTATCTCGCTCCGGAAACCGCGAAACTGTTCGACCAGGCGACAGAGGTTGCCGAGAAGGCCGGCGACAGTTTCGTGACGACCGAAAAGCTGTTGCTTGCCATGGTGCTGGCAACCGGAACGACCGCAGCCGAGGTGTTGGCGACAGCCGATGTCACTGCGCAGAACCTGAACCGGGCCATCAAGGAGTTTCGCAAGGGCCGGTCGGCACAAAGCGCCAACGCCGAAGATACGTATGACGCGTTGAAGAAGTATGCTCAGGACCTCACCCAGGCGGCGGCGGACGGCAAGATCGATCCGGTGATTGGACGCGATGAAGAGATTCGCCGCACCATTCAGGTGTTGTCGCGGCGGACCAAGAACAATCCGGTACTGATCGGCGAGCCCGGCGTCGGCAAGACCGCCATTGTCGAGGGCCTCGCGCAACGTATCGTTAACGGCGATGTGCCGGAAAACCTCTCGGATAAGCGTCTTATGGCGCTCGATCTCGGCGCGCTGATTGCCGGTGCCAAGTTCCGTGGCGAGTTCGAGGAGCGCCTCAAGGCCGTGCTCACCGAAGTCACCGAATCGGCAGGCGAAGTTATCCTGTTTATCGACGAGATGCATACCCTCGTCGGTGCTGGCGCCAGCGAGGGCAGTATGGATGCGTCCAATCTGTTGAAGCCGGCGCTTGCACGTGGCGAGCTGCATTGTGTCGGTGCGACGACGCTGAACGAGTATCGCAAGTACGTCGAAAAGGACGCGGCGCTTGCGAGGCGCTTCCAGCCGGTGTTCGTCTCCGAGCCGACCGTCGAGGATACGGTTTCGATCCTGCGCGGCATCAAGGAAAAGTATGAGCTGCACCACGGTGTGAGGATTGCCGACGCGGCGCTGGTTTCCGCGGCAACGCTCTCGAATCGCTACATCGCCGACCGCTTTCTGCCTGACAAGGCGATCGACCTTGTCGACGAGTCAGCGAGCCGTTTGCGTATGGAGGTCGATTCGAAACCTGAGGAAATCGATGAGCTCGACCGGCGGATCATCCAGTTGAAGATCGAGCGTGAAGCCCTCAAGAAGGAGGCCGATGCCGGCTCCAAGGATCGTCTGGAGAAGATCGAGAAGGATCTGGAAGGGCTCGAGGAGAAATCGAAAACCCTGACCGAACAGTGGACCGCCGAGAAGGATGCGCTCGCCGGCGCGACCAAGATCAAGGAGCAACTCGATCAGGCGCGGATCGCTGCCGAGCGGGCCATGCGTGACGGCCAATATGAGAAGGCCGGCGAATTGCAATATTCGCTGATTCCACAGTTGAAAGAGAAGCTGGCGGCGGCCGAAGCGGCGGAAGAAACGCGCATGCTCGATGAATCGGTGACGGCAGAGCATATCGCTGCCGTCGTCTCGCGCTGGACTGGAATCCCGGTCGACAAGATGCTTGAAGGCGAGCGCGAGAAACTGCTGCACATGGAAGAGGGCCTGCGCGAACGGGTCATCGGTCAGGAAGAAGCCCTAAAAGCGGTTTCGAATGCCGTTCGCCGTGCGCGGGCCGGCTTGCAGGACGCCAATCGCCCAATCGGCTCTTTCCTGTTTCTCGGGCCGACCGGTGTCGGCAAGACGGAACTGACCAAGGCGCTAGCCTCGTTCCTGTTTAACGACGAGCATGCCATGGTCCGGATCGATATGTCCGAGTACATGGAAAAGCACGCGGTCGCGCGCCTGATCGGCGCACCCCCGGGCTATGTCGGTTATGAAGAAGGCGGCGCATTGACCGAAGCCGTCCGGCGGCGGCCCTATCAGGTGATCCTGTTCGACGAGGTCGAGAAGGCCCATCCGGATGTGTTCAATGTCTTGTTGCAGGTTCTCGATGACGGTCGCCTCACGGACGGGCAGGGCCGAACGGTCGATTTCCGTAATACGCTGATCGTTCTGACGTCCAACCTGGGCGCCGATATCCTGGCGCGTCAGGAAGATGGCCATGATTCGGCGGAAGTCAGACCGCAGGTCATGGAGATCGTGCGTGCCGCGTTCCGACCCGAATTCCTGAACCGGCTCGATGAGGTCATCCTGTTCCACAGGCTGTTTCCGGAGAACATGGGCGGGATCGTCGATATCCAGCTCGGCCATTTGCGTGGGTTGCTGGAGGACCGGGGCATGGTGCTGGAGATCGATGATGCTGCGCGGGCGTGGCTCGCCGAGAAGGGCTACGATCCCGTCTACGGGGCGCGGCCGCTGAAACGAACGATCCAGAAGCATCTGCAAAACCCGATCGCCGG
>CBDDJL010000004.1:0-325000 GCA_965229715.1 Rhodospirillales bacterium | reverse complement strand
CGTGGATCTCTGAATGGGGCAACCCGGCCCAGTAGGGTCATTCATGACTGAATACATAGGTTATGGAAGCGAACGCGGGGAACTGAAACATCTCAGTACCCGTAGGAAAGGACATCAACCGAGACTCCGTTAGTAGTGGCGAGCGAACGCGGACCAGGCCAGTGGCAGTTAAGTAAGAACGGGAACACGTTGGAAAGCGTGGCGATAATGGGTGATAGCCCCGTACCGGTAGAAAGCTTGATTGTCCTCGAGTAGGGCGGGACACGTGAAATCCTGTCTGAACGTGGGGGGACCACCCTCCAAGCCTAAGTACTCCTTAACGACCGATAGTGAACCAGTACCGTGAGGGAAAGGTGAAAAGCACCCCGACGAGGGGAGTGAAAGAGACCTGAAACCGGATGCCTACAAGCAGTAGGAGCCTCTTTATGGGGTGACTGCGTACCTTTTGTATAATGGGTCAGCGAGTTGATTTTGCGAGCGAGCTTAAGCCGTTAGGTGTAGGCGCAGCGAAAGCGAGTCTGAATAGGGCGCTTAGTTCGTATGATCAGACCCGAAACCGGGTGATCTAGGCATGAGCAGGTTGAAGGTGCGGTAACACGCACTGGAGGACCGAACCCACCTATGTTGAAAAATGGGGGGATGACTTGTGCCTAGGGGTGAAAGGCCAATCAAACCCGGAAATAGCTGGTTCTCCGCGAAATCTATTTAGGTAGAGCGTCGTGTATTGCCGTCGGGGGTAGAGCACTGGATGGGCTAGGGGGTCCCACAGACTTACCAAACCTAACCAAACTCCGAATACCGATGAGTAGAGCACGGCAGACAGACCATGGGTGCTAAGGTCCATGGTCGAAAGGGAAACAGCCCAGACCGCCAGCTAAGGTCCCCAAGTCATGGCTAAGTGGGAAAGGATGTGGGAAGGCCAAGACAACCAGGAGGTTGGCTTAGAAGCAGCCATCCTTTAAAGAAAGCGTAACAGCTCACTGGTCTAGATTTAAGCCGTCCTGCGCCGAAGATGTATCGGGGCTAAAGCCATGCACCGAAGCTGCGGACTCCAGTTTACTGGAGTGGTAGCGGAGCGTTCCGTAGGCCTGTGAAGGTATCCTGTGAGGGATGCTGGAGGTATCGGAAGTGAGAATGCTGACATGAGTAGCGAGAAGCGGGTGAGAAACCCGCTCGCCGGAAGTCCAAGGGTTCCTCGGCAAGGCTAATCCGCCGAGGGTGAGCCGGCCCCTAAGGCGAGGCCGAAAGGCGTAGCTGATGGGAACGGGGTTAATATTCCCCGGCCTGTGGGATGTGACGAATGCCGTAAATGGTTCCTGCTTATTGGATTGCGGGGGCTGTGAAGGTGTTCCTGGAAATAACACCCACGTACAGACCGTACCCTAAACCGACACAGGTGGACTGGTAGAGTATACCGAGGCGCTTGAGAGAACGACGTTGAAGGAACTCGGCAAAATGCCCCCGTAACTTCGGGAGAAGGGGGCCCCGTCTTTGGGCAACCAGGGGCGGGGGGCACAGACCAGGGGGTGGCGACTGTTTACTAAAAACACAGGGCTCTGCGAAGTTGCAAAACGACGTATAGGGTCTGACGCCTGCCCGGTGCCGGAAGGTTAAGAGGAGAGGTGAGAGCCTTGAATCGAAGCCCCGGTAAACGGCGGCCGTAACTATAACGGTCCTAAGGTAGCGAAATTCCTTGTCGGGTAAGTTCCGACCTGCACGAATGGCGTAACGACTTCCCCACTGTCTCCAACGTCGGCTCAGCGAAATTGAATTCTCCGTGAAGATGCGGAGTACCCGCGGTCAGACGGAAAGACCCCGTGCACCTTTACTACAGCTTTGCAGTGGCATTAGGGATTGAATGTGCAGGATAGGTGGGAGACGTTGAAGCGTGGGCGCCAGTTCGCGTGGAGTCACCGTTGAAATACCACCCTTTTAATCTCTGGTGTCTAACCGCGGTCCGTTATCCGGATCCGGGACCCTGCATGGTGGGTAGTTTGACTGGGGCGGTCGCCTCCTAAATGGTAACGGAGGCGCGCGAAGGTGGGCTCAGGCCGGTCGGAAATCGGTCGTTGAGTGCAATGGCATAAGCCTGCCTGACTGCGAGACTGACAAGTCGAGCAGAGACGAAAGTCGGCCATAGTGATCCGGTGGTCCCGCGTGGAAGGGCCATCGCTCAACGGATAAAAGGTACGCCGGGGATAACAGGCTGATGATGCCCAAGAGTCCATATCGACGGCATCGTTTGGCACCTCGATGTCGGCTCATCACATCCTGGGGCTGGAGCAGGTCCCAAGGGTTCGGCTGTTCGCCGATTAAAGTGGTACGTGAGCTGGGTTTAGAACGTCGTGAGACAGTTCGGTCCCTATCTGCCGTGGGTGTAGGAGATTTGAGAGGATCTGCCCCTAGTACGAGAGGACCGGGGTGGACGGACCTCTGGTGGACCTGTTGTCGCGCCCGCGGCATAGCAGGGTAGCTAAGTCCGGAAGGGATAACCGCTGAAAGCATCTAAGCGGGAAGCCCACCTCGAAACGAGATCTCCCTTGAGAGCCGTGGAAGACGACCACGTTGATAGGCCAGGTGTGGAAGCACAGCAATGTGTGAAGCTAACTGGTACTAATTGCTCGATCGGCTTGAGAATGTCGCCATGTGTATGGCTAAGGTCATGCATGTTTTTATGCGCAAATGCATCGTCCCCTCTTCGAGGGCTCGGGATTTGCGGTCGTCACAAAACCTGAGCCCGCCGCCGCTTTAGCGAAGGCGTGGCGAAAGTGGGTTTGTGCGGCAATGTGACAAGCAACTCACAAGCGGTTTTATGATCACAAAACCTGAGAGGCGGAGCCTCAAAAGTTGTTTTGTGCGAAACAAAGGGTGTGTCCGGTCGCAAAACCTGAACCCGCCGTAGCTTTAGCGAAGGCGTGGCGACAGTGATTTTGCGCCAAATAGAATGCGCAAAGCCACGTTCGCGATCGAAGATCGCTCCGGTTTTGCGACAAACAATCTGTCTGCTGTGACGACCTGGTGGTCATGGCAAGGGTGAACCACCCGATCCCATCCCGAACTCGGCCGTGAAACCCCTTAGCGCCGATGGTACTGCGTCTTAAGGCGTGGGAGAGTAGGTCGCCGCCAGGTCTTCTCAGCAGACATGTGATAACAAACCAAGTACCGCACCAATCCACCCACCAACATCTTGGTCAAACGCGGGGTGGAGCAGCCCGACACGTCTCGAAGCGCGAACGCGCGTGAGACATTGAACAGAACACAACCGGGCAAAACCCCGGTGTCGAAAAGTTAGCGCGGGGTGGAGCAGCCCGGTAGCTCGTCAGGCTCATAACCTGAAGGTCGCAGGTTCAAATCCTGCCCCCGCAACCAATAAAAAGACCCGGCCTCATGGCCGGGTTTTTTATTGGTTAGGGTGCATATGGAGTTGAGCCAAGTTCAGCCCAAGGCATTGTTAAACAATGCCGAAGGGCCACGGAGCACGGCCCAAGTAAAGCGCGGGCCGCGCGCACGTAAATCCTGCCCCAAAGGACACAGGACAAATTCGGGACCATCCTTGTGCTCGGGCGGAGCCGCGAAACGTTCTCGGAAGAATTTGTTTCCGGTCTCGGTTAGAATGAGGCTGCCATGCCGGATCTGAAACTGATGAGTGCCGAAGTTTGCCCGTTCGCCCAGCGGACGCTGATCTTGCTTGCGGAAAAGGCACTCGCCTTCGAACACCTCGAAATTGACCTGGCGAACAAGCCCGACTGGTTCGAGGATGTCTCGCCCTACAGCAAGGTTCCGGTGCTGGTGCACGGGGACGAGCGGATTTACGAGTCGGCGATCATCAATGAATACCTCAATGAAGCGTTTCCCGAGCCCGGTTTCATGCCGGATCGTCCGGCGGACCGCGCGAGGGCGCGGGTCTGGATCGATTACGATAATGTCACGTTCGTCCCGGCATTCTACAAGGTCCTGCTGGAAACCGACGCAGATCGAAGACAGGCGCTGTCCGATAAAATTACCGACGGCTTGCTGTTTCTGGAAACGCAGGCATTGGCCGCGCGCCGGCAAGGCCCCTATTGGTTGGGCGAGGACATCTCGCTCGCCGATATCGCGATCTATCCGCATATGGAGCGTTTGGCCGTCCTCGAGCATTACCGGGGAATATCGCTGCCGCCGTCATGCGGCCGGCTGCGCGAGTGGATCGCAACGATGCAGCAACGCCCAAGCGTCATGGACACGGCGCATGACGACGCGTACCACATTGCCGCTTACGCAGAATATGCGGACAACAGTGCAGACGGAACGACGGCGCGCGATATGCGCAATTAAATACCGGCCAGTAGACCGCGGTCTATGTGCGGCGCCGTTCCTTGCGCATCTATTCCGGTCGCATGACCTCGTTGCGATGCCCGAGCTTGCCCTCGGTGACCATGGTGCCGAGCGTGTCGAGAATAACCCGGCAGGCGAGTTGCGACGTGTTGTCGTTGACGTCGTAGGGCGGCGAGACTTCGACCACCTCCATGGCGCACAAGCCCTCGCGGGCGATCAGTCGCACCATCTCCAGGGCTTCGCGCGGCGTGAAACCACCGGGTTCCGGCGTTCCCGTGCCCGGCGCATAGCCCGGGTCGATACTGTCGATGTCAAATGACAGGTAGACCGCCTTGGCATCCTTCCAGGCGAGTTCGAGCGCCAGCTCTGCCGTCCCCTTGATTCCGAGTTCCTCGAAGTCCTTCATGGTGATGACGCTGGTGCCGCGATCGCGCGCAACCTCGGTTCCCGGCCGATTGCCGTACCAGCCGCCGATACCGATCTGCACGAGGTTCTTCGGCGGACAGTTGGACAATCCGACATCGTGCATATGGCTGTGGTGCTGGTGCGCCTTGTGATGATCGACGCTTTCATGGTTGTTGGTCGTCCAGTACCACGGCGTCGTGTGCATACGCTCGTCCATGTCGATGTCCTGGGTATCCAGGTGGCGATCGAAATGGATGATGCCGACGTTGCCGTCGATATGCGGCGCGACCCCGCGCACGTTGGGGTATCCGAGACTATGATCGCCGCCGACGATTACCGGGAACGCGCCTGACCGGAAGATGTGCGAAATGCCCTTGGTTACCTGGTCGAAGGTCTTCTCTATGTTGCCGGGGATCACGAAGATGTCGCCGGCGTCGCAGATGTCGAGCTCTTCGAACAGATCGACCGCACCGTCGACACAGTATCCATCGTAAACCGCAGAGATGCGGCGCACGCCCTGCGGTCCGAAGCGAGTGCCGGGCCGGTACGTGGTGCCGGTATCGAACGGCACGCCGACGAAGGCGGCCTCGTATTCGCCGACCTTGCGTATATCCTCGCAGTAGGGCGCCTTCATGAAGGTGTTGATCCCGGCGAAGGCGGGCAGGTGACCGCGGCTGAAGTTGGAGATCGTCCGATCATTGATCGATTCGGCGGCTTCCAAACCGAGCTCCAGGCCCCGTTCGATTTCCTTTTCTTGTTTGGTTTGCGAGATGCGTTCCAAACGCTTCAGGTTACGGTTGCCGCGGAGTTCGCCGGTTTTGGGATCGGGCATGGGGGTCCTCTCGATATTATTCATCGTTAGATTCAAAGAATGGCGGCGCGAATCGTTCGAGACCCGCGCCGCCAGGAGCGATCGGTTACAAACCTACTCGGCCGATCCAAGCATTGGATGAGTATGTCTCGTTGGCGCCCTCTGCTTCAAGCGCCTGAAGGATACTCAGATCGACACCGTCGTCAGACGAAGCCAAGTCGCCGGTGACGCCGGCTTCATTGTACACTTGCCCGAACAAATCCCACGTATCCGGCAGGTAACCCGCTTCGCAATCGGGCTTGCCGCCAAACAGCGTGGCGCCCCATCCGCTCGGATCCGATGGCGGCGCCGGCGCACCCTCCGGCAGGCTGGCGCAAACCGGTTTGCCGTTGCCGATGCCGAATGCGCCTAGATTCTGGTCCAGATTGAGCATGATCGCGCCATACTGCGTTTCCTTTACGTCGGCGACCGGCCAATCCAGGCCTTTGGCGACCAACGCATCGCCTTCTTCAGGATTGTTCTTCCACCAGTCGATGGCTTCGAACCAGGCGCGCAGCATCTCCTTGGCGGCCGCGGGTTTTTCGGCCAGCCATTTTTCGTTGCAGGCGATGGATTCGGAGATCAGTCCGCGCTCCCAAGTGCGGTCGGTCAGACTCGTTTTTAGCACCTTGGAACCGTCGCGGCTCTGGCTTTGCGTCGAAAACGGCTTGTAGTTGACGTCGATATCAAGATTGCCGCTAACGAACGCGGCAGCACTGTCTTGCGGCAGCATGATCTTGTGATCAAGCGCATCGTAAGGGATGCCTTCCTTTTTAAGGGTCAGCAACATCCACATGTGATTGAGAAATGCGTAGTCGGCGCCGTAGCTCTTGCCGGGGAAATCGGCAACGGACGAGATCGAACCGTCGACGATCATTTCATCCAGTCCGTAGGACATCGCGGGTATGGCGACCACCTTGATGGGAACATTCGAGGCGCGGGCAACAACGACGGAGTCGAGCGTGTTCAGCATACAGTGCACGGCGCCGCTGGTGAGCGCGGCATTCTTGGCCGTGATGTCTTCAATGATCCGGATGTTGATATCGATGCCACGCGCCAATCCTTTTTCCTGCACGATGTACCATGGGGCATATGGCGAGAACGAGATGATGGCGATTTCAACGCGTTCGGCCGCAGCAGCTTGTGTGGCCGCCCCTGTAACCATGCCGGCGAGGGCGAGACAACATGCCGAGGCCGTCAGACACCTGCGCAGTACATTTAGAATACTCATTGCATTCTCCCTATTCCGATTTGATATCGACCGGTTTCTGTCCGGTTTCTCTTATTCAGCATCGAGGCCCTTGATCTCCTCGCGCATCATCGCGAACAACCGCTTTTCCATTTCGGCGTAGCCTGGCTGTTCAAACATTTCTTCTTTCAGCCGGAACCGCTGTCCCTGTTTGAAGTCGAGTGGAATATCGGCTTTGATACGGCCCGGTTGCCGCGTGAAAAAGACGATCCGGTCAGAGAGATAGATCGCTTCCTCGATGTCGTGCGTCACGGCGATCACCGTTTTCTTTTCGCGCTCGATGACGTCGATCATCATTTCCTGCATTTCCCAACGGACCTGGGCGTCCAGAGCGCCAAACGGCTCGTCCATGAGAAGAATCTGGGGATTCTGGGCCAGAGTTCGGGCGATCGCGACGCGCTGCTTCATGCCGCCGGAGAGGCTTGCGGGATAGCTGTTCGCGAACTTCTCTAGATGTACCAGCTTAAGCATTTCTTCGGCCCGTTCCGCACGCTCCTGTCGCGGAACGCCGACAATCTTCATACCGTACTCGATGTTTTTCTTGGCCGTCATCCACGGGAAGGAGGTGTAGGCTTGAAAGATCATGCCCCGGTCGGGGCCGGGTCCGGCGATGGGCAAGCCGAATGTCGAGATTTTGCCGTATGTTGGCAGCTCGAGTCCGGATATCAGGCGAAGCATCGTCGTCTTACCGCAACCCGAGGGACCGATGAAACAAACGATCTGGTTTTCGCGAAGTTCCAGTGAGACGTCGTCGAGCGCCGTGAAGGCGCCGTTCATGTATTGCTTTGTAACGCCAGAGGCAACGACGGCTGGCTGCTCATGCGATGCCGTCAGATCCATTGCGGTGTTCATCATCGTCGCCTCTATCCTTTCCTCGCCGCGTTCCACGGGAACGCGATGTGTGCGATCACACGGAACATGATGTCCGTCAGCACGCCCAGAAAACCGATCATCAGGATGCCGGCCATGATGATGTCGACGTGCAGGAACCGGCCGGCGCGCATCATCACGGCACCGATGCCGTCCTGAGCGCCGACAATTTCGGCGATCACCAGATAGGTCCACCCCACGGCAATCATCGTCCGCATGGAGTCGATAATCGCCGGTGCCGCAGCCGGGACGACGATTTCGAGAACTATCCGCTTTCGCGATGCGCCCATCGTCAGAGCCGCTTCAATGAACTCGCGCTGAACGGCTTGAGTGTTGTCCAGGATCATTGCGACCAGGAAGAAGATCACGCCGAGGAACAGCAGCCCCATTTTCGCCGCCTCGGATGGGCCGAACCAGACGAGCAACAGCGGAATGAACGATGCGGCCGGGAGGTAGCGCCATCCTGACACCGTAGGGTTGATCAGCGCCTTAAGGCGGGCAAAACAGCCCATTGCAATTCCGAGTGGTACAGCAACGAGTGATGCCGTCAGGAAACTGCCGAAAATGCGACCGCAACTGATAATGACATCTGCAAGAAAACCTTTTTCTGAAAAAAGGAAATAAAGCTTTCCAAGAACCTCCTCGACTGCGGGCAGGAATCGCTGACTCGACTCGGGCATCATGTAGTGGCCCAATTCCCAGATGCCGAAAAAAGCGAGGGCGCCTACAATCCCTAGGATGGCTGTCTCGCGAGCCGAGGGTGAGGAAAGCAGATCGAAAAATCGTTCACGTCGTTCGTTAACGAACCCAACTTGACCCGAAACATCAACAGCTCTCGGATGCTTGTTCTCTAGCGATCCTTCCAAGACACGACCTCCTTAGGCAATTGCCCATGCCTTCATTTAATTGGGGGTCAGCGTAAATATTGATTTTGTGAATGAATAGTGACTCAATTTTAATAAAAAACATCAATAAAATTGATTTATCTCGACTCATCAGGTCTGACGTATATCAAACTCAGTCAGTCAAGAGCCGCCGCTCTGAAACCCTGTATCAGGAGATCGCGCGCACGGTGGGCAGGGGCTTTGGGATTTGTAATGACGAAGACCTCGGAAGCAGGACTGTCTTCGGAATTCAGCACGGGATGCAATTGGCCGTCAGAGACGTCGCGCGCTGCAAACGCCTCGGGCAGAAAACAAAGACCGACGCCGAGCACGGTCAAACGGCGTGCCTCTTCAAGATGTTCCGACAAGCCTCCGACGTGTCTTCCGAGACCGTAGCGCTGGCGAAAACGGGTCTGCTGATCCGGCTCGTCTGCACCGGTCAATACGAACGGGAAGGCGCTCAAGTCGGCGGGATCATCGACGGTCTTGCCGAATAGGGAATGGGTCGGCCCGCAATAAGGCCTGTAGACTTCGCGAAACAGGACCTCGTAATCGAGATCGGGCAGCCGGTGGGTAGCGGGTGCAATACCGATCTCGACCTCATTGCGAAATACGCTGCGTTGAATCACATCCCAGGTTGTTACGCTGACGAAGATCTCGACCCTGTCGTGAGCTTGATGAAACGCCAAGATCGTTGCATCGATCCGTTCATCGACAAGGTTGCTGATCAACTGAATGCGGACTCGTCCCCGGACAGCTGTTGCCACGTCAGCAATTGAATTGGGGATGCTCTGAACTGAGCCATAAATCTGTTCTGCGATCTCGGCGAGGTTTTCACCCTCGGGTGTCAACTCAAAGCCGCCGGGACCGCGGTGGCATAACGCGGCGCCGATGTGATCTTCGAGCCGCCGGAGCGCCATGCTGACAGCAGGTTGCTTTCGGTTCAGATTTCGTGCCGCGTTGCTGATGTTGCCGGCGAGAACGATCTCGTGAAAGACTTGCAGCAGGTTCCAATCGAGATTCCGCGCAAATCGCTGGCCGGAAATCGGCCGGGTTGCTGCAGGAGTTCCCCGTTGGGTTCTGTTAGACATTTGTCCACCTACGGACCCTTACGGATAACCGCCGTGCCGCAACAACAGTGATATCATTCCGAATATAACACTTATGGGGGGCTTTTCCTGCACATCCAATAGCTATGATCTTATCGGTCGTGCACCGGCGCCGGTGTCCGGCGCAATACTCTTGCAGATTCGTCGACCGCCCCCGGTGCGCCAATGGACTGGCGCTCCGGGGGTGATCATCGGGAGCCTACATTGCTTCCTTCAGGATCATGCAATCGGTACCGGACGCGAAGTCTACGTTCTTGTCCATGAAGCCGAAGTTGATCCACCACTTGTTGGTCAGATTCCAGTGATCTTCGATCTGGCCGTTGCGTTGTCCGAACGGAGGGCTGCCGTCGGCGACGCCGCAGAATTGAGCGGTTTCATTGAGGCTGTACATATAAAGACCGCCATCCTCGGGATTGTTCTCGCCGCCAAGGATCGCCTGCACGTCCTCGACCGAGAAACCGACTGCATCAGCGATGATCTTGTTGGCTTCGGTGGGGTTCGCGCGCCAGTACTCGACACCGGCGAAGATCGCCTTGATGGTGTCGGCGGCAACACCCCGCTTTTCCGTAAGGAACGAATCGGACATGAAGATCGCGTCTGCAATCAGTGCGGACTTGAGCCATTTCGGTTCGATCGAGTTGCTGACCGACCGGGCACCGGGAAGATCGGCGAGAACTTGCGGACCGAACGGATCCCAAAGCTCGGCAGCGGCGATCTCGCCGCTCATCATGGCGGCGGCGGCGTCGCCGGCAATCAGGTTGACCATCTCGACCTCATCCCAGCGGACGCCGTTTTCCTCGAGCCAGATGCCCATCATGATGTGCGACAGACCGCCTTCGAGAACGGCAACACGTTTGCCCTTGAGGTCGGCAGCAGTCTTGATGTCGGGCCTGACGACAATGTTGTCCGAGCCGTATCCCAGGTTGGAAATGGAAATCAGCTTGAACGCCATATCCTCGGCTGCGGCGATCGGGCCGAATTCGATGGTACTGAAGACGGTATCGAGCTGATCGGTCGATAGCAGGCTGAACAACTGAACCGGATCTTCGATAACGGTGAATTCAAAATTCAGATTGGGCGCGAGATTCTTCTCCTGGGCGACATACAGGAACCCATAGCCCGGCCAACTGAAGTGGCCGATGCGAACGGTTTCCTTGGCGACGGAAACACCGGCCGTTCCGAACGCCATGACGCCGATGAAGATTGCCGCGAACACAATCCTCGATAATTGCCTTCTCGTCTGTCTTGTTACTTCGGTAAACATGCAAAGTCTCCCTACGTTGTAACGTTCAAATCATGCGGGTCGTTAACTGATGCGCCCCTGAATTTCTTCCCGCATCATGCTGTAGAGGCGTTTTTCCATATCCACGTAACCAGGTTCGACGAGCAGGTCCTCCTTCTTCGGAAAACGCTGCCCGTTCTTGAATTCCATCTGGATGTCTTCTTTGATTTTGCCCGGCTGTCTTGTGAAGAAGATGATCCGATCGGCCATGTAGATGGCTTCCTGAATATCGTGGGTTACCAGCACGACCGTCTTGTTTTCGCGCTCAATGATGTCGACGGCCATTTCCTCCATTTCCCACGTGACCTGGGCGTCCAATGCGCCGAACGGCTCGTCGAGGAGGAGCAATTGCGGATCTTGCGCCAGCGTTCTCGCAATCGCCACGCGCTGTTTCATGCCGCCGGACAGTTCGGCCGGATAGGCATCGGCAAAATCGTCCAAGTGAACCAGATTCAAGAAATGCTCGGCCCGTTCGGTCCTCTCGGCTCTCGACAGGCCCTGGATTTCCATGCCGTGCTGGACATTCTGCCGGACGGTCAGCCAGGGAAAGGATGTGTACGCCTGAAACACCATCCCGCGGTCGGGTCCTGGGCCCTGGATCAGCTTTCCGTAGGACGTGACTTCGCCCCGCGTCGGATATTCGAGTCCGGCCATCAATCGGAGGATGGTCGTCTTCCCGCAGCCTGAAGGACCGATAAACGCGGTAATCTGGTTTTTCTCGATATCGACGGAGACGTTGTCGAGGGCCACTCTCGCACCGTTCAGGTATTCCTTCGTTACCCGGTCGGCCCTCAGGGGCGGCTCGCTCGAGGCGGCGCCTTGCGGGGCGGCAACGCCGTTCGCTGCAGGAGTTGTTTCAACATTTGCATTCATCGAATCGATCTCCTAACGACGAACCCGCATGTACGGGAAAAGGATGTGACTGGCGATCCGGAAGGATATGTCCGTCAGCACACCGAGCACGCCGATGGTCAGAATTCCGCCCATGATGATGTCAACGTGTAGGAATCGTGCGCCGCGCATCATCACGGCGCCAATGCCGTCCGTCGCCGCGACGATTTCCGCAATGACGAGATAGGTCCACGACACGGCGATCATGTTGCGCATCGAATCGAGGATTTGCGGCGCGGCGCACCGGAAGATGACCTTGAAGACGATATGCCAGCGCCCGGCGCCCATGGTTTCCGCCGACTCGATCAATTCCTTTGGAACGGCTTCCACATTGTCGAGAATCAGCGCGATCAGGAAGAACACGCATCCCAGGAACAGAAGCGCCATCTTGGCGAAGTCCGTGGGGCCGAAGTAGACGAGCAGAAGCGGAACAAACGATGCCGCCGGCAGATAACGCAGCCCGCCGACGGTCGGATTGATCAGGGCCCTCAGCTTGATAAAGGAGCCCATGAAAAGACCGAGCGGAACGGCGACCAGACAGGCAACGGTGAAACTCAGATAAATCCGGTAAACGCTTTTGCCGACGTCCGCAATGTAACCCTTCTCGACGAGCAGATAGCCGATCTTACTCGCGACCTGGCCGACACTCGGCAGGAATTTTTGCTGCTGCTCGGGCGTCAGGATATGCGCGATTTCCCAGATGACGAAAAGCGCAACGACGCCGAACAGTCCGTAAACCAACGACTGATAGCGACCGATCGAACCGCGCAAGCCGAGAAATCTCTCTTTTGGCGGTCTGAAAATCGGTGCCTGGGAGTGTGGAGATTCACCATCGGCGGCCATCAGCGTGGCGCCGGACTCTTCTTCTGATCTCGAAATCTCGTTCATCTCTATCGACCCACCTGTGATATGCAAACCGGAAACGTTCCCCCGTCCCTCGGTAGATGCCATGTGTCATTCTATGTTTTCGGTGCCTTGCCATGGTTGATGCTGCCCGCAAGAAGCGGGGTTTCCCACTTGAACAAGCTCTTGTGCAGGCCAAGCCCGACCATGGGCTCGACTGCTGCGATATCCGTTTGGCCTTTGCAGTGCACGTCCAGAAATTCCCGAAGGTCGTCCGGCGTCTCGCAAACGATTTCCGCCAGCAAATCGAAACGGGAGGCAACGCGCATCAGATAGACGACCTCTGGCAAATCGCGAAAGTAGGTGGAAACGCGTTCGACGTTGACGCCCTGAGCGACATTGATCCCCAGCATGGCCCAGGCGGAATAACCGAGCGCGAGGGGATTCAAGACGGTGATAAAGTGGATGACGTTGGCTTCGCGCATGCGGTTCACGCGCGAGCGAATTGTCCCTTCAGAGACATTTAATTTCTTGGCGATGGTCGAAAACGGCGCGCGTCCGTCTTCCTGAAGCATCGAGACGATATCGCGGTTCAAACCCTCGATGTTCGGTATCGGTGCATAGGAAACCGCTTCTTCCTTGACGTCGTTGAAGTTCATCCGACGCCCCCCCATGACGGGGCTGCGATCATCCTTCTCGGAAGCGCCGGAGCGTGCCTGGCTCGATTTCGCTCGAGCTTTCGCAACTTTCGTCTCGGAAGACTTCACCGATAAACCCCCAGAAAATCGCTCACCTCAACTGCCGAGATCACTTCGCCGATGGTTAACCCATTGATTCAGTGGCGATTGATATAGAAACGAACTCAGCCCTGTTAGTGCAATAAACGTCACGAAATACGTTCAATAATTAGCTAATCACACAAAAATCCTTTTTCAAAATAAAATATCTTCACGAAATTCGTTTTTTATGCCTAACATCGTTTTGCGGTGAGTGGACGATTGTTCGGCGATTTCCGCCGTCAAACCGTGCTGGTAGACACGGGCATCGGCCACGCAATACACCCGCTGAAAAGAAAACGGTGCCCGGGGGTCTGTCACACAATGCACGAGCTTTCGATTGCCAAGAGCCTGATCGAACTGGCTTGCGAGCATGCCGAAGCTCAGGGCGCCTGCAGGGTAACCCGGATATCGGTTCGCCTTGGATCGCAGTCCGTCGTCCTCAGATCTCTCTTCTTCTGCTTTGGCCCGGCATCAAAAGGCACGTTGTGCGAGGATGCCGAGCTCGATGTCGAGGAAGTGCCGCTCACGGCACACTGCCCGGCTTGCGGCGACGCAAAATTGCTGCCATCGAGAACGTCCTTCCGCTGTCCGGACTGCGGCACGCCGACACCTGAAATTCTGACGGGCCGCGAAATGCAGCTCGTATCCCTCGGCCTCGGATTCGAGGATGACGGGCCGGTCGCGGCGCCGCCAATGGAACATGTTGAAGACACCGACAGGAGACATCTATGAGCAGCGAGACACCCACGGCTTGGGAAATCGTCCCGCACCAGCATCGCGGCCCGGCAATCCACACCGGCAACGACGACCACATCCGATCGCCGAAACTTCACAACGGCGCGTTCAAAGCCAAAGGCCTGAACACGTTCATGGGCGCACCGTATTGCGAGCCTGATCGCGACAAAATCCGCGCCATGGGCGCGAAGGTTTGTTTCCTTGGCGTGCCCCACGACCACGGAAACATGGTTCGTTGTGGGACGTCTCAAGGCCCCGCTGGAATCCGGGAGGCGTCGACCCAGTATTTTCCATACATGTTCGAGTACGGCGTCGATCTCATGGAGACCTTTCGGCCGGTCGATTGCGGCGATGTTCCGGCGGTGCCGCGCAATAACGATCGCAGCCATCAGCTAATCTACGACTATGTCACGGAATGTTTGCATGGTGGCGCCATGGTGCTGCTGTGCGGCGGCGATCATTCGGTCCCGATCCCGGCGGCGCGGGCCTTGTCCGACTATTTGAACGACGGATCGATGGGATATCTGCATGTCGATTGCCATCTGGATTCGGCGCCCGATTGGGACGACAATGTCTTCACCAATTGTTCGGGTACGTCGCGGGCATGCGAACTGCCCAATTGCAGTGGTGCGAACATGGCGCACATGGGGTCGCGCAACGGCCTGAATCCGAAGGACTGGGTCGACTATCTGACCGACAACGACATTCGCCTGCTGGCCATGCGCGAGGTCGCGACGCGTGGTGTGGAAACGTGTACGCGTGAGATCTTCGAGCGGGCCTGGAACGGGACCGACGGGATCTATTTTTCTTGGGACACCGATTCTCTGGACGCATCCTGCGCGCCCGGCACCACCGCACCGGAGCCATTCGGCATCAAGGCGCGCGAGGCGATTACGTTGGCGCGCACCGCCGGTGAATACGGCGCAAGCATCATGGAGATTTCCGAGCTTTGCCCGCTATGGGACTCCAACAACATCACCAGCAAGCTCTCATGTTGCATGGCCTATCACTTTCTCGGCAGCCGCGCCAAAACGCTGCGCGCGAACGGTGAAGAACCGTGGAATCGAAAGAACGCCAAGTAGGCCTGGCCCAGAACGCTACCCGGAGTAATCGGCAATGAACCCAGCAAAATCATACGAGCACATTTTCTCCCCGATCGGCGGGAAGGACGATACCTTTGGCGCACCCGGCGTCATTACGTTCCTGCGCGCACCGCATGTGGGCCTCACGGCGGAAGAAATGAAGGCATCCGGCGCGCGCTTCGCGTTCCTCGGCGTGCCCTTCGAGGAGGGCAACATCGGTAAGCCGGGCAGCGTCGAGGGGCCGCGCGACATTCGCTTCATGTCGCACGAGTATTTTCCGTACTGGTTCGAGTACCAGGTCGACCTGCATGACGACTGCATCGATTGCGGCGATGTCCGAATTCCGAAAGTCGACCCGAAAACGGCCTACGACAATACGTACAAGGCGGTACGCGAAATCCTCAAAGCAGGTCTCGTTCCCGTGCTCTGCGGTGGCGATCACTCGATCACCATCCCCGCTGCACAGGCTCTGTCCGACCATATCGGTGCGGACAAGAAGATGGGATACCTGCAGTTGGGTGCGCATCTCAACATGGCGGAAAGCTGGGCCGGCGAGAAACACACCAGTGCCAGTTCTCTGGCCCGCGTGAGCGAGTTGCCGAACGTTTCCAGCGATAATGTCGCGCATCTCGGCGTGCGCAATTCGATGAATCCCAAGGACTGGATGGATTTAGCGGACGAGCGCGGCATCAAGTACTATTCGATGAGCGAAATGCTGGATCGCGGCATTGTCGATGTCACTCGCGAGGCCGCAGCCCGCGTTTGGCAGAACACCGACGCCCAGTACCTGAGCATCGACATGAATGTCATGGACGCTTCTGCGGCTCCCGGCGTTACTTCGCCCGAGCCGGGCGGTCTGGAGGCCAGGGAAATCATGCTGGTCAACGAGGCCATCGGCGAGCAGGGCAGCATCAGCCTCATCGACCTGACCGAACTTTGCCCGGTCGTCGACGTAAATGCCATTACCACCAAGCTCGCGGCGTGCGCCGTACTTCGCTTGATGGCCGTCCTCGCAAGCCAGCGGGGCGACCTGGTCAGCAAGGATGTTCGCCGTGAGGATCTAAAGTCCTGAACGGCATTGAATGAGAAACACTAAATTGTCGATTGTCGGGCGTTACGAAAAGAACTGATGTTGCGACAACCGGAAGATCGGGAGAGTTGATATGACTGCTTACGTCGAAACGATGGCGAAAGCACTGCCATCCAAAAAACGGGTCGCTCAGGTCCGCAAGGAGCTTGAGGCAGCGGGCGTCGAGTATGTGCTGTCGTGCTGGATTGACCTGCTGGGCGTTCCCAAGACCAAGCCCGTGCCGATGAGCGACTTCGAACTGCTGTGCGCGGGAAAGGGGCCGCAGTTCGCGGTTCACTCCGTCTCGTTCGTCCCCGAACTGACGCCGGCGGATCCGGATCAAATCATGATTCCCGACCTCGACGCTGTTTATATCTGTCCGTGGGACACATCGATGGCCATCATCTTCGCCGACCTCTTTTGGCAGGATGCGCCGTACAATGTGTGCCCGCGTCAGGCATTGAAACGGGCGATTCATGAGGCGAAAGGCGCAGGTTACACTGGGTACGCCGGCATTGAGCCCGAGTTCATCGCCATGCGTTTCGATGAGGACGACAAGCCTGTGAAGGCGATTGACGACGACCCCCCCAACTTAGGCCTCCGCCGCCAGGCTTTCGGGTACGACGTCGAGTACTCGTTCGATTCGATGCCGTTCCTCAAGGACATGATCGACATTCTCGAGGATCTTGGATGGAACATGCATGACGTCGTTTGTGAGGGCGCCTACTCGCAGTTCGAACTGGACTTCCACTACACCGACCTTCTCGAGATGGCGGACCGGTTCGTTTTCCTTCGACTGTTGTTGAAGGAGGTCGCAAAGCGGCACGGCATGTTCATCACGTTCATGCCGAAACCGACGACCGGCGACTGGCGGTCCGGAGCGCACATCAATTTCTCGCTGCAGTCGGTGAAAAAGCCCGGCAAGAACGTGTTCGAGTCCGCGAAAGGATGGAGCAAGGAGGCGCTGCACGCCGTCGGTGGCCTCATGAAGCATTCGGAGGCGTTGACGGCGCTCACCTGTCCCACGGTCAATTCCTACAATGGGCTGGTCCCGCGCGTCGGCGGCTTCGAAGGCGGCACCGTAACCTGGGCGCCGACCAACATCACCTACGGTCATAACAACCGCGCCGCACAGTTCCGGCTCCCGCAGAGTCGCTACTGCATCGAGAACCGCGCCGCCGATATGTGCATGAATATCTATCTGTCGCTCGGTATGACGCTATCGGCGGCGGTCGAGGGGATTACCAAGAAGATCGATCCAGGCCCCGCCACCAACCGAAACATTTATGACATGACCCAGGATGAGTTCGACGAGTTGGGCATACGCCGGTTGCCGAGAAACTTGATGATGGCCACCGATGCCTTGCGTCGGGACGATCTGGCCGGGCGGGTCATGGGCGAGGTCATGCGGAACTCATACCTGCAATACAAGGTCGACGAATGGGAGCGTTATCACCAGGCCGTCACCGACTGGGAGGTCCAGGAGTACCTGCGGCTTTACTAGTCCGGAACGGATGGCGCCGGGCGCAAGCCCGGGGATCAGCCGGCCGAAACGCCAGCGCTTTCGGGTCGCGTCTCGGGTGCGCTTGCGGCTGCAACGGCGCGCGCCGTGATCCAGTCCTGCCATGCCGGCATGCCTTCGGATGTCTTCGCGGAAAGGCGCAGGACGTCGAGAGCGGGGTTCACCCGGTGAGCGTATTCGACCGCCTGTTCGGCATCAAAATCGAGATGGGGAAGAAGATCGATCTTGCTCAGGATCATCAGGTCGGCGGCGGCGAACATATCCGGATACTTGATCGGTTTATCCTCGCCTTCGGTTACCGAGAGGATAACGACCTTGTAAGCCTCCCCGAGATCGAAAGCCGCAGGGCATACGAGGTTTCCGACGTTTTCGATAAACACGACGCCGCCTGTACCCACGGACAGATCGGAAAGTGCGTGCCCGACCATGTGGGCATCGAGGTGACACCCCTTGCCGGTGTTGATCTGGACAGCGTGCACGCCCGTCTCGCGGATTTTGTCCGCATCGTTCGCCGTGTCCTGATCGCCCTCAATCACGGCCATCGGCAGCACCGGCTGGAGGTGGCGGAGCGTTTCCACCAACAAGGTCGTCTTGCCGGCGCCGGGACTGGATACGAAGTTCAGCGCCAGCAAGCCGCGTTCCGCAAACCATGCGCGATTGGCCGCCGCATAGCCGTCGTTCTTCGAGAGGATGCCCTGCTCGATTTCGACAAGCCGCTCCTGACTGAAACCCGCGACGGACACGCCCGCTTTCCCGTCGCCGAAATGGTGATGGTGACCGGCATGACCGTGCCCGTGCTCATGACCGTGGTCATGGGCATGATGACCCTCATGGGTATGGGCGCCCGTCGCCTCATCCGAACTGCAACCGCACACCGTACACATAGCGATCTCCTGCACTGTGGTGGCGGGGAGTTTACATGGGAATGCGTCAGGCAACCAGTCGTTCGGCACCCGTGCCTGGCGATATCTCCCGTTGCGGGTGCGCTATGCTGAGTTTGAACAAGATCATCGGCCTTTCAATCGACGCGGACATCGCTCCCCGTCTGCACGACCTGTCGCATGCCGAAAAGGTCGAGTACCTGATATTGGATCGCGAGGACACGCTGCGGCGGAGGCTGCGCGCGACAACAGACAAGGGCACCGATTGCGCGATTGCAATTTCCCGGGATCGAAAGCTTGAAGACGGTGCGGTGTTGCTCCTGGAAGAGGCGCGTGCCGTGGTCGTCCGCATTTCCGAGGAGCGTTGGTTGACGGCGCGGCCGAAAGATACGCCGGCGGCGCTGACGCTCGGATACTTCGCCGGTAACCTTCATTGGCGGGTTCGCTTCGATGGCGATCGACTGATGATCGCGATGGAGGGCCCGAATGATTTCTATCTGGAACGGCTTCAACCCTTCGTCGACGACGGCATGGTGGAGCTTGCGGCAGATGCGTGATCCGACGTCACTACTGACGGTGTTGCAACATGGCGACAGCTTTTTTCCGTCGGGCGCGGTTTCGTTTTCGTGGGGGCTGGAAACCCTTTGTGCGGAGAACGCGGTCACGGACGCGAAAGGCGTTGAGGCATTCATTCGAAGTCAACTCGTCGGCCGTTGGGCGGATCTTGAGCGGAACGTCGTTGTCGCAGCCCATCGGGTGGCGGGAGAACTCGACGCCATCTGCGGCATCGATGCCATCGTGCATGCGCAGACACTTGCGGCGGAAATGAGAGAGGGTTCGAGCCGGTCCGGCATCGCACTGCTCAGCGTCCACGAAAAGCTCGAAACGCCGGGAAGCGCTGCATATCTCGAACGGGTCCGGGGTTCGGCGGCATACGGACATCTGAGCGTCATGCAGGGGTTTCTATGGGCGCGCATGGGCGTCGGCGAGCCTGAAGCCCAGGCGATTTCGGCACACGGGTTGTGTGTCGGACTGATCGGAGCAGGGCTCAGGCTCGGCGTCATCGGCCACACCGCCGGCCAAAGCATTCTGACAAATCTTCACCAAACGATCGGCGACATCATGACACGAGACGTCTTGCCGATTGAGGACGTCCATGCGTTCGCGCCACGCGCCGAGATCGCAGTAATGCGTCACGAGGCCGCCGATTCACGGCTGTTCGCCAACTAATCCGGGTTTAGCAGGAAGGAGATCGAGCATGTTACTCACCCCAACGGAACTGGAGCGGCTTACGATCTACACCGCGGCGGAACTTGCGAGGAAGCGGAAAGCCAAGGGCCTCGCGCTGAATCACCCGGAAGCCGTCGCCTATATTGCGGACGAGATTCTGGAAGGCGCCCGGGAAGGCCGCAGCGTTGCCGAAATGATTGCGTACGGCTCAACGTTGCTTACGACCGATGATGTCATGCCTGGCGTTGCCGAACTGATGCCGATGATCCAGGTCGAAGGCGTGTTCCCGGACGGAACGAAACTGGTCACCGTTCACGATCCGATCCGGGCGGGTCAATCCAAGAAGCCTGCCGATGCCGTGGTTCCCGGCGAACTGGTCGTCGACGACGGTGAGATCGAGATCAACGCAGGCCGCCGAACCGTCACGCTGAAAGCCGTGAATACCGGTGATCGTCCCATACAGATCGGCAGTCATTATCATTTCTTCGAGGCCAACAGGGGGCTTGAGTTCGATCGCGCCGCGGCGTTCGGCATGCATTTGGATATCCCGGCCGGAACCGCCGTTCGGTTCGAGCCGGGGGAAACGAAGGAAGTCACGCTTACCGAGTTCGGGGGCAGCGGCGAGTTGTACGGCCTCAACAATCTTACCAACGGAACGGTGCACGGCGAGTCCCGGAAAGCCGAGGCGTTACGCCGCGCGAAAGAGCAGGGATTCAAGGGAGCATAGATCATGGCGAAAATGGCACGTATCGACTATGCGCACATGTACGGCCCGACCACCGGTGATGCGGTACGTCTCGGCGATACCAATCTTCTCGCCGAGGTCGAGCACGACTTCGGCGTTCCGGGCGAGGAATGTCTGCACGGTGGCGGCAAAACGTTGCGCGATGGTCTCGGGCTGACCCCCGGTTACAACAGCGCGCAGGGTTCGCTCGACATGTTGCTCTGCAATGCAACGGTCATCGACCCGGTTCTGGGGATCGTCAAGGGCGATATCGGGATCAAGGACGGCAAGATCGTCGGTGTCGGCAAGGCCGGAAATCCCGCCACCATGGACGGTGTCGATGCGAACATGATCTGCGGCGTTGCGACGACGGTGCGCGACGCGGAAGGTCTGATCGCGACGCCGGGCGGTATCGACGTTCACGTTCACTTCGATTCGGCGCAATTGTGCGAACATGCGATCAGTGCCGGCCTGACGACAATGATCGGCGGCTCGTTGGGGCCGATCACCGTCGGTATCGACTGCGGCGGTGCGTTCAATGTCGGCAAGATGCTGCAGGCTGCGGAACAGTGGCCGATCAATTTCGGATTCCTCGGCCGCGGCAACACATCGAAGCCCGGTTCGATCGAGGATCAAATTGCCGGCGGCTGTTTCGGTCTCAAGATTCACGAAGACTGGGGCGCCATGCCAGCGGTGATCGACACATGTTTGTCGGTTGCCGACGAAATGGATTTTCAGGTCCAGCTTCATACCGACACGCTGAACGAGAGCGGGTTCGTGGAGGATACGCTCGCCGCGATCAACGGCCGAACGATTCATATGTACCACACGGAAGGTGCGGGTGGCGGCCATGCGCCCGATATCATCCGGGTTGCCGGCGAGATGAATTGCCTGCCGTCGTCGACCAACCCGACCAATCCGTTCACGGTGAACACATTCGATGAGCACCTGGACATGACGATGGTGTGCCATCATCTCAGCCCGTCGATTCCCGAGGATGTGGCGTTTGCCGAGAGCCGGATCCGGTCACAGTCCATCGCCGCCGAAGATATTCTTCACGATATCGGTGCGATTTCGATGCTCGGGTCCGACAGCCAGGGCATGGGCCGTATCAACGAAGTCATCACGCGGACATGGCAACTGGCCTCCAAGATGAAGGATCAGCGTGGCCGGTTGCCTGAGGAAACCGTGTCGAAGGGCGACAATGAGCGGATCAAGCGTTTTATCGCCAAGTACACGATCAACGCGGCCCGGACTTTCGGCATCGACGATCATGTCGGCTCGCTTGAGTCCGGTAAACTTGCCGACATCGTGCTATGGCGGCCCGGCTTCTTCGGCAGCAAACCGGAGCTTGTCATCAAGGGCGGGTTCATCGTCTGGGGCGCCATGGGCGACAGCGCGGCGTCGCTCATGACGTGCGAACCGCTGCAGATGCGGCCGCAATGGGGCGCATTCGGCGAAGCCAAGCAATCGCTCAGCGCCAGTTTCGTGAACCCGCTGGCAATCGATAGCGGCATCGTCGAGAAGCTCGGATTGAAAAAATCCCTGCTGCCGACAGGCGGAACCCGCGGGCTTTCGAAACAGCACATGTTGCACAACGATGTGTGCCCGGAGATCAGGGTCGATCCCCAAACGTTCGATGTTTTCGTCGACGGGGAGCTGGCAACGTGCGAACCGGCGGAAACCCTGCCGTTGGCGCAACGGTACATGCTGCGATGAGTTCGGCTGGTTCGGAAGCTGCGCCCTCGGCGGCCAGGGTCGGTATCGGCGGCCCGGTCGGTTCGGGAAAAACGGCCCTGATCGAAAAGCTGATCCCGGCGCTTGAGGCGCGTGGTATCGAAGTCGCCGTCGTGACGAACGATCTGGTGACGAAGGAAGACGCCGAGCGGTTGAAGCGCAGCGGGCTTATCGCGCCGGACAAGGTGCGGGCCGTGGAAACCGGGGCGTGCCCGCACACGGTTATCCGGGAGGACCCGACCCTGAACATTCAGGCGGCGGATCAGTTGGTCGATGCCTTCCCGAGCGTCGGCATCGTCATCGTCGAAAGCGGTGGAGATAATCTCGCTTCGACGTTCTCTCTGGAACTGGTCGACTACTGGATGTTCGTGATCGACACCGCGGGCGGCGACGATATTCCAAGAAAGAAGGGGCCGGGTGTCGTGCGTTCGGACCTATTGGTCATCAACAAGACGGATCTGGCCGATCTGGTCGGGTCGGATCTGCAGGCCATGGCCTCCGATGCGGCTGATGTCCGGGGCGGCAGGCCGTTCGTCATGACCAACTGCGTCACCGGCGAGGGCATCGACCTGATCGTGGATCATCTTTCGAGGGAAGTTTTGTTCGATGCCCGATGATGTTACGGATCCTTCGCGGCCTTCGAATCGGTCAGGGGTCCGTGGCCACGGGCGGCTGGAGCTGACCTTCAGGCAGGACGCCGAAGGCCGAAGCTACCTCGCGGAGCAATTCGCGACGTATCCGTTTCATGTCTGCCGGACCCAGCATCTCGATCATCAATTGCCGGATATGGCGACGTTGTATCTGCAGTCCTGTTCCGGCGGCGTGTTTGCTGGTGACCGCCTCTCGGCCGAGTTTCGTGCTGTTGAGGGCGCGAAAGCCCATGTCACCACGCAGGCGTCGACCATCGTTCATCGCACCGACGACAGTTCCGCGGCGCAATCGACTGTGCTCGTGGCGGAGCGGAATTCGTTGCTGGAATACCTGCCGGACCCGGCGATTCTGTTTCCCGGCGCTCATTATCGATCCAAGGTCGTTGCGACGTGCCATCCGGAGAGTGACCTCATCGTTTGCGATTCCTTTTTGAATCATGATCCGGACGGCCGCGGCGGGCGGTTTGCCGGTTTCGAGAGCGAACTGACCATTCGTGATCAGGACTCCGCCGTTATGGCGATCGACCGCTTTTCCGTTTCGGGCGACCAGTTCGCCGGAGGGGAGTTGTCAGATGGCGAGCCGTATTCGGTGCACGGCACCTTGACAGTGGTTTCCGCCCGGGTGGATTTGTTGGCGCTCCGGCAGACGCTTCGCGCCGAAATCGATGCCCTGGCCGGAATTTACGCGGGCGTTTCGCTCCTGCCGAACGATCGCGGACTTTGGCTCCGCTATCTGGCGGCGGATGGTGTCGCCGCACGGACGCTGGTGACGGCCGCGTGGTCTGCGGCCCGCGTGGCGCTGACCGGGTTTTCGCCAACGCTGCGGCGCAAATGAACGTCGCTTGCACCGTTCTTATCGGTGAATTCGCGTCGAAACGGGCGCAACAATCGGACATATAAAACGAATTTCGTCATAAAATATCAATTTACCAACGAAAATCGTTTTAAACCTTGATTCGAATTGCTGTTAGGGTCATTTTGAAACCTCAAAGGCACGTGTTCCATTTCATGTTGTGGGAATTTGGTATGTCGCCGGTACTCAGGCTTTTTCGGGTCTTCCGAAACCAACAGGTGCCCATGCGCCCATAGCAGTTCGAGAATTCCGTTCATAAGGAGAGCGACTGATGGCCTTGCTGAAGATGGAAGACTGGTACGATCTGGCCAGGGAAACGAATTGGACGCCAACCTATGTTACGGAGGACGAACTGTATCCGGAACCGATGTCGGACGATTTCGGTATTCCGGTCTCGGTGTGGGAAACGTTCGACGAACCCTACAAGGTTACCTACCGGGATTACGTCCGTTCGCAGCGTGACAAGGACGTCGCGGCCTATTCGGTGAAGGCGGCTCTGGCTCGGGCCGAGTTTTTCAAGAAGGCGTCGCCCCACTGGAAGGCTCTGCTCGCCTTACATTTCAGCGCGGTGTGTTGGGCCGAGTTCCATTCGGCATCGGCGTTCGGCAGAATGACCCGGTTCAGCAAGTGCCCCGGCATGCGCAACATGGCGACATTCGGCACGCTCGATGAAATCCGCCACGGCCAAATCCAGATCTACTTTGCCTACGAATTCCTGAAACACGATGCCGTGTTCGACTGGTGCCATAAATCGTCGAAGACGGAAAACTGGATCATCATCAGCTTGCGCCATGCGCTCGACGATATCGCGCACACCCGTGACGCCACGAGCGCCGCCATCATGCTCAACATGGGGCTTGAACAGTCCTTCACGAACCTTCAGTTCGTGGCGCTTTCGGCCGACGCGGCCAAGTGCGGCGACCATACCTTCGCGACCATGCTGCAAAGCATCCAGACCGATGAAGCCCGCCATGCACAGATCGGCGAGCCGATGGTTCGGATCATGTGCGAGAACGGCCGCAAGAAGGAGGCGCAGCAACTTGTCGAAATCGCCTTCTGGCGGATGTGGAAGCAATTCTCGGCATTGAGCGGTATCGGCATGGATTACTACACGCCGCTCGAACACCGTGAGTACTCGTTGAAGGAGTTCATGGAAGAGTGGGTCATCGGCCAGTTCGGCCGCACCATCGAGGCGCTCGGTCTCGACCTGCCTTGGTACTGGGACTACCTCCACCACGACATTGCGACGTTCCATCATTCGCAACAGATCGGCGTCTATGTCTACCGCGCGACGCAATGGTGGCGTCCGATCGCCTGTGTCTCGCCCGCCGAACGGGAATGGCTCGAAGAGAAGTACCCGGGCTGGAACGACACCTACGGCAAGTGCTGGGACGTGGTTACCGAGAACATCCGGAACGGCAATTACGACAAGACGGTTCCCGTCGCACCGCCACTGATTTGCAACATGTGCGGTCTCGAGGTCTCCGGCGTTGCGGGCGACCATTGGGATGCCGTCGATCACCACATAGATCTCGACGACCGGCGCTATCATTTCTGTTCGGAGCCCTGCAAGTGGATCTTCGAACTCGAGCCGGCACGCTACAAGGGACACAAAAGCATCATCGACCGTGCCTTCGACGGGACCATCGGTCCCGAGTTCGAGGACTTCCTCAATTACATGGGGCAGGGGCCGGATGAGCGGGGTGTCTGTGGCTACGATTACGATTGGATCGACGGCTACGACAGACCCGCCGTCGCAGCGGAGTAGGCGCCATGGCAGAGTTCCCCATCGCGTGCAACTTGCAGGGTGACTACGGTTACAAGGTGATCGTCGTCGACGAAAACGACACGATCTCCGAGGTCATCGCCAAGACGACGGATCAGTTGGTCGGCGTGCTCGTCGCCCCCTTCCCGGAAGGCACCGTTCTGAAAGCAAAACTGCACGGTGCCGACGACCCCCTCCCGGACGACGCCACCGTCAAGAGCGCCAATTTCGTCCAGATGGAAGCCATTCAGATCTACGCCGGGGAATAGATCGTGAGCGATGGCGACAATTATGTAAGGGCGTGCGGCCTCGACGACGTCTGGGAAGGCGAGATGGACGTCTTCGACGTCGGTGATCGGAAAGTGCTGATCGTTCATTCACCCGATCAGCAGGTTTGCGCCTACGACCCGGTGTGCCCTCATCAGGATCACCCCCTGATCGAGGGTGAATTGATGGACTGCGTTCTGACGTGTTCGGCCCATTTGTGGGAGTTCGACGTAAGGACCGGTCTCAGCATTAATCCCAAGGGCGAATCATTGAAGGCGTATCCCGTCAAGGTCGAGGGCGATGACGTCTTGGTGGCCTTCCCGTCCGGTTGAGCGGCGTCGGAAAACAACAGGAGCAAGACATGTCGGAAAGCGGTGCACAAGAACGGTTCGTTGGCCCCGTCATGAAGGCGGGCGAGATCGGCGAAGCCGTCATCGAAGCGATACAGGAAGACAATGAGGGTCGCGAAATCAAGGTCGAGGAGCACGAGTCCTACTATCGGGTGAAAGTCGCGGGTGAGTGCATGATATCCCTCGCGACATTAAGCGACATCATGGGCCGCGACATCCTGATCAGCGAGATCGAGCAGAACATGCCCGCATTCGAAGGGTTTATCCGCGTGACCAGCGATCACATGAAATTTCTGTCGAAATAGAACCGAAGCAAAAACGATCACCTTCATAGGGTGCATGCAAGGGAGTTGAGAGAATGGCTGTCGAAGTCCGCGGCATGAAAACCTGGAGCAAGCTGGCGAAGAACAAGCGCCGGCCAAGCGAGTACGAGATCGTTACGACAAATCTGCAGACGCGTAATCGGCATCCCGAGCAGGCTTACGAACTGTCGCCCGCGCCCGATCTCGCCATGAACGAGTGGTATCGAAAGAATGTGTTCGATAGCCCGTTGCAGTACGACGACTGGGAGGAATTCCGCGATCCGGATGAGCTGATCTATCGGGTTTACACCCGAAATCAGGACGTCCAGGAGGATTACATCGATGGCCTCCTCAACGATCACAACGAGATCGATCATGACGCGGGGCTGTCGGCGGAATGGCTGGATGTGCTTGAACGGCTGTATACACCGCGACGTTACGTTCAGATGGCGCTTCAGATGGGGGCGGCATACCTGTTGCAGATCTCGCCGGCGAGTACGTTGACCGCTGCAAGCGGGTTTCAGGAGGGCGACGAGTTCCGCTGGATGTCGCGCATCGCGTATCGAACCAGGGAGCTGCAACTCACGCATCCGGACCGCGGGTTCGCGACCAAGGAGCGTGAGCGGTGGGAACAGGACGATGCGCTCCAGGGAATTCGCGAACTCATGGAAAAAGTGCTGATTACCTATGACTTCGGCGAAGCTTTCGTTGCGCACAACCTTGTCGCAAAACCGACGGTGGACGAAACGCTGCGTGAACTCGGTACGGCGGCACGCCATTCGGACGACCACCTGCTGGCCCTGCTCGTCGACAACCAGATGCGCGACAGCGACCGGTCACGACGCTGGAGTGCCGCGCTTGTCGAGTTCTGCGCCGGTCACGGCGACAACAAGAATGTCATCAACGGCTGGATCGAGAAGTGGATGCCGATGGCTGAAGCGGCGGCGAACGGCTACTGCGCAGCCCTTCCGGATGGCGACGGTGCTGCTGAAGCCGCTCTCAATCGCGTCAGGGCCTACCATCGTAGTCTGGCGACGTCTGCCTGAGGTGTCGCGGCCGGTTACGCCGGAAGCAGCACGCATGAATGGCGGCGGTTGAAAATCCGGGAGGGAACGGAAGACGCATGGACAGGGATCACATACTTCCGGACGATGACGATTGGAACTGGCGTGCGGAGACACCGTTCGCACGGTGTGTCGCCGTCGGTGATCAGATTTTCGTTAGCGGGCAACAAACACTCGATTCCACCGGCGCTATCCGAAACGCCGGCGATATCGCCGAACAGACCCGCAATGTCTTCGAAAATATGAAGGCCAGTCTGGAAGGCTTGGGGCTCGGCCTCGAAAACCTTGTTCGACTCAATACGTACTATGTGTTCGATGGCGCCGACGCGGATGCGACCCGGTATTGGGAAGACATGACCCGTGTCCGGCTTGAGTATTTTCCCGATCCGGGACCCGCCGCCACAGCGGTCCGCATCAAGGGCATGCCGTATGCCGGCCAGCTTATCCAGATCGAAGGCGTAGCGCTTCGTGGCGACTCCCACGCCAACCGAAAACGAGTCATGCCGGAGGGAAGTTGGGACTGGAGCATCGCCGTTCCGCTGTCCCAGGGATGGCGTGTCGGCGAGCGGATTTTTGTGGGCGGACAGATCTCTGCCGACGAACAAGGCCAATCGGTTCATATCGGCGATCTCGATGCGCAGACGCGCAACATCTATACCTTCATTGGCAACGTGCTTCGGGAAGCGGGATCGTCTTTCGACGACGTCGTCCATGTGAAGGTATGCTTCAAGTACGATAGCAGCGATCCGGACGGCCGGACATTTGCCGACAAAATCATGGAGATTTCCCGGGAGTACGTATCCGGCGGAGCGTCGGTGATGACGGCATTCGGCGTCGATCTCCTTTATCCCGGCCTCGATCTTGAAATCGACGCCATGGCCATTGCCGATCCAGACCGGAAGGTTCTGACGCGGAGCGTGTCGGGCGGCCGTTATCAACCGGACGGTTTTTGCGACGGCGTCAGTGCGGCGGGAGAGATTTATGTCGGCGGTCAGGTCGCTTTGGACGAAAGCGGAGGGGTGCTGGCGGCGGGCGATGCCGCCGGTCAGGCCCGCATCGTGTTCGAGCGAATGGCCTCCGTGCTCTCCGATGGCAGCGCATCGCTCGACGACGTGGTGAAGCTCAACCTGTTCATTGTCGGCATGGGCGAGGATGTCGAAGAAGAATTTCACCGGATTTCCGAAGTCTGGGCGGAGATGGCGCCAAACGCGCGCCCCGCCGTGACGCCGGTGCGCGTCTACGAACTGGCGCGCGACGGCCTGCTCGTTCAGGCCGACTGCATCGCATTGACGTAAATAAGGGACAGGGCGACACGCCCCAACGAAAGGGAGACGACACGATGATCAGCAATCCGGTTCCATGGCCGAACGGCAACAAGGTCGCCTGTGCCATTACCTTCGATATCGATACCGATAGCATCCTGCATCTGGAACACCGCGAGAATGCGCCGACCATGCTGTCGACGATGACGTGGCTGAAGTACGACGAGATCGCGATCCCGCGCATTCTCGAAATGTACAAGCGTTATGAGATCAAGCAGACGTTCTTCTATCCCGCGTGGTGTATGGAGCGCTATCCGCACCTCGTCGAGATGATTCTCGAAGGCGGCCACGAAATCGCGGCCCACGGCTACATCCACGAAAACCCGAACAAGCTCAGCCCGGAAGACGAGCTGTATTGGTTCGAACGCCAGATTGCCGTAATCGAGAAGATGACCGGCAAGCGCCCCCGCGGCTGGCGGGCGCCGCTCTACAATTTCTCGAAGCACTCGATCGACTACATGATCGAGCAGGGCTTCAAGTACGACGCCAGCCTGATGGGCAATGACGTTCCCTATATCCTGAAAACGTCGAAGGGGCAGGTTATCGAGCTCCCGAGCCACTGGGGCATGGACGACTGGCCGCACTACACCCATGCACCCGACATGCATTACATGATGCCGATCAAGTCGCCGGACGAGGCAATGAACGTTTTCATGTCCGAGTTCGAGGCCATGTACAAATACAACGGCCTGTGGGTGACGGTGTGGCATCCGTTCGTCTCCGGTCGTCTCGCGCGGTGCGACCGGGTCGCACAGATGATCGAGGAAATGCAGAACAGGGGCGGCGTCTGGTTCGCCACGATGGAAGAGATCGCGGAACATATTCAGTCCTGTATCGACGACGGTTCATGGACGCCTCGGGTCGAGGAACTGCCGTATTACGATGGACCGATTCCCGAGATCGCGGATCGCCCATTGGCATAATCCGATTCGGCCGCCGCGTTCCATACGCGGCGGTCAACCGGTGTTTTCGCAATGACGTCTCATGCAACTGCAAGTGCCGGCGCATCATTGGATGCGCTTCAGTTAACGCGCGACCTGGTTGCGATGGACACCATCAATCCGCCGGGTTTCGAGCATGCGTGCGCGGTCCACGTCGCCGCGATTTTTGAGGATGCCGGATTTGCCGTCGAGATGTTCGACTTCGGCGAAGGGCGTACCAACGTCGTCGCCAGGTGCGGCGGCCGCGACGACAAGCCGCCACTCTGTTTGACCGGGCATCTCGACACGGTGCCGCTCGGCAATGAGCCGTGGAAGTTCGATCCCCTCGGTGGTGAAATCAGTGGCGGCCGCGTTTATGGCCGGGGTACGACCGACATGAAAGGTGGCGTTGCGGCCATGATGGCAGCGGCGGTCCGGTTGGCGGATCGGCTTTCGGGAACGGCCGGCGTCACGTTTGTGCTGACGGGTGGCGAGGAAACCGGATGCGACGGCGCCAAGGCGCTCTGCGATACGCCGGGTGCGCTCGGCGAAGCCGGCGCGATCGTTGTTGGCGAGCCGACATCGAATGTCCCGCTCATCGGCCACAAGGGTGCGCTTTGGTTGCGCGCGGTTTGCCGTGGTGTGACCGCACATGGATCGACACCGGAATTGGGCGTCAACGCCGTCTATGCCGCGTGCCGCGCGGTCGGCAAGATCGAGGATTTCGGGTTCAACATCCAGCCGCACCCGAAACTGGGGAGTCCGTCGATCAACGTCGGCCGGATTTCCGGCGGAATCAACGTCAACTCGGTTCCCGACCACGCCGCGTTCGACATCGACATCCGCTCGATTCCCGGCCAACGCCATGGTGCGGTCGTCGACGACTTGAAGGGATTTCTGTCCGAGGTAACGGCGATCGAGACGACGGTCGATGTCGATAGCGTGATTTCGCCCGAGAACGACCCTTGGGTTCAGGCTGTATTCGGACGCACGGAGGAGATCGTCGGAACGCCGACGAGGCCGCAAACGGCGAAGTATTTTACCGACGCATCCGTGCTGAAACCCGCTTACAGGGATCCGCCGACGATCGTTCTCGGACCCGGCGATGCCGCCATCGCACATAAAACCGATGAATATTGCGACATCGACCTGCTTTATCAGGCCGTCGACATCTATGAGGCGATTATTGCCGACTGGTGTGAATTGTCCGACTGACGATAGCGCTCGCGCGCATCAGAGCTGCGGAGCGCCCCACTTGTAGATTCGCATGCCGACCATGGTCTCGACCGTGGCGATTTCGGGGTTGGCGTAGCAGTGGTCTTCCAGGAACTGATGCAGTTCCACCGGCGTTTCCGTCCAGGTTTCGACCATGAGGTCGTACTTGCCGCCCATGACGCAAACCCAGATTGCTTGCGGAATCTTGGAAAACGCCAATGCGAGCTTGTCGGGACTGCTGCCCGGGATGACGGTAATGCCGAGCATTGCCCAGCACATGTAACCGACCTGTACCGGGTCGATAACCGCGATGAACCGCAGGTGTTCGTGCTTTTCAAGGTGTGCGACGCGGGTTCTGACAGCACTTTCCGAAACGTTCAACTCGCGGGCAATGGATGAAAACGACCGCCGTCCGTCCTCTTGCAGAAGCGCAAGAATCTGGCGGCTCAAACTGTCCAGATTCTGCTGAATCGAATACGGCACCATTGCCGATTGCGGGTCTTTTGCCTGTACCTTGCCGTTTCGTTTCGGTCCTTTCTTTTTCACCGGCTTCTTTTGCTTTTCTGCTGCTTTCACGTGTAAGTCCTTATCGGTCCTATAATGAGAAACCATACCCCCTTGACGCGAGATAAGAGATTAACGCCGCAGCTTTATCAAGCCCAGCAGACCTTTTGGCCAGCAGACCTATTGGTGTGAGTGTGCGTTTTACCTGAACCGCGAATAATTCACGCGCTTGTTTTTGTCGATGGACTTGGCCACTGGCGCCATCGGATACTTGAGACCGGTAGCGCAATTCCACAGCACCGCCGTCTCATTCGGGCCAATGCGGCCATCCGCCAACGCTGCCTTGTAGGCGGCCGCCGTTGCCGCGCCCTCTGGGCACATGAGCAGGCCTTCCTCCTGGGCGATCGCGTCACGCGCGGCCATGATGTCCTTGTCGGACAACATGATGCCGAACCCGCCGGATTCACGAACCGCGCGGATGATCAGGAAGTCGCCGACGGCGATCGGCACCCGAATGCCGGCGGCGACTGTATGCGCCTTGTTCCAGAGCGGCGCGTGTTCCTCGCCGTCGGCCCATGCCTTGACGATCGGCGCGCAACCCTCCGCCTGAACCGCGACCATGCGCGGCAGCTTGCCTTTGATCCATCCCAGCGCCTTCAACTCATGAAACGCCTTCCACATGCCGATCAGACCGGTGCCGCCGCCGGTCGGATAGAGGATGACGTCGGGCAGCTTCCAGCCCATTTGTTCGGCAAGCTCGAGGCCCATGGTCTTCTTGCCCTCGATGCGATAGGGCTCCTTCAGGGTCGAAATATCGAACCAACCGACCTTCTCCTTGCCCTCGCCGACGATCTTGCCGCAATCGTTGATCAGGCCGTTGACCAGATAGGCCGCGCCTCCCTGCTGCTGAATTTCGCGGATATTGATATCGGGCGTGTCGGCCGGACAGAACACGGTTGCCCGCATGCCGGCACGGCGCGCATAGGCGGCCATCGCGGCGCCGGCGTTGCCGTTGGTCGGGATGGCGAGATGTTCGAGCCCGAACTCCTTGGCCATCGACACCGCCAGGCACAACCCGCGCGCCTTGAACGAGCCGGTCGGCAAGCGACCCTCGTCCTTGACGATGACCTTGCCGGGCTTGGCGCCGAGCCAGGCAGCCGAGCGTTCCAGCGAAATCATCGGCGTCATGACCTCGCCCAGCGAGACACGGTTTCTCTTCTTCGTCACCGGCAGCATCGGCGCATAACGCCAAAACCCGGCTTCGCGCGATTGCTCGATATCTTTCTTCTTTAGGGCCGCCTTCATGGATTTGAGATCGTAGCGTACAAGTAGGGGACGGCCGGCTTCCGAGAGGCCGTGGACCTTACCCTTCTTGTAGGTCTTGCCCGAGATCGAGCACTCGAGGTGGGAAACGAATGTTTTTGTCATGAGGATGTCTTTCGGTTTCAGGCGGCGAGCTTGGCCGCTTCTTCGGAAATGATATCCGCGATGTCGCGGCAGTCGTCGACATCGAAGGTGAGAGGAACCCGCATATCGCAGGTGGTCGAAAGCGCTTTCAGCGTTTTCGGCAGAACGGGAATATCGTCGATGTACTGCCACGTATCGTAACGGCTGGTGAAGGCGACCGGTTCTTCCGGCCCAAACCATTTGAGTTCCACGCCCCGGGCGAGGCAGCCGTCGATCAGCGCCGGTATTGCGCCGTCCTTGAGGCCGTCGGCATGAAACTGGATCGACGAACCGACGAATGCTTCGTGCTGCTCGCGCTCGACGATTCGGAGACCCGGTGCATGTCGCAGGCCGTCCTCGATCACCCGGTAACGCTCGTTCCAGCGACGGATATTGTCATCCAGAACCGGTAGCTGGGCGCGAAGGATGGCAGCGCGTAGATTGTCGAGCCGCGCCGAACAGTTCGGGGTTTCGAGACGGATCCGCCTGAACACGTCATCGGACGGCGTGGCGCCGTGGCGCTCGTAGAGCATGTAGGATCCGGACAGCACGGTCGCCCGCGCCGCCAATTCTTCGTCGTCGGTCGTCAGGAAGCCGCCTTCGCCCGAGTTCATGTGCTTGTAGGTCTGGGTCGAAAAACAGGCGACCTTGCCGAAATTGCCGGACAGGGTTCCCTTCCACCGTGCGCCCATGGTGTGGGCGCAATCTTCGATCAAGGTGATATCGAATTCGTCGCAGATCGACGCAATGGCATCCATATCGGCGATGTGGCCGCGCATATGCGACAGCATCAGGAATCTGGCGTCGCTATCGGCGGCCTTGCTGCGCAGATCGTCGATATCGATCAACCAGTCGTTGCCGATTTCGACGAACACCGGCACACCGCCCGCCGCGTGCATGGCCCCAGGGACCGGCGCCAATGTGTAGGCATTGGCAAGGATGGCATCGCCCGGTTTCAGACCGGCGGCACGGATTGCGATTTGCAACGCCTGACCGCCGGACGTCACCGCGAGGCAGTACCGCGCGTCCTGATAATCGGCGTACTCGGTTTCCAACCTCGCGGCCTCGCTCAACTCGCCCGGCGCCGTGTTGTAGCGGTGCAACCGGCCGCCGCGCAGCACTTCGACGGCGCGTTCGATACCCGCTTCCGGGATGGCTTCCTGTTGGGTGAAGGATTTTTCGAAACGTTTCATGGGTTTGGGTCGGCCTACTCGTGACGCGGCGGATCGGCGACCTCGAAGTCCCAGTCCTCATTCGGAAAGAATTTGCGCAGCCGCCAGTCGCAGGCCCGCGCATGACCGTCCATGCCCTCGATTCGGCTGATGCGGGAGCCGGCCGCGCTGAACGTTCGGTTGGCGTCGGCGCCGATTTCCTGCCAGGTCAAGACCTTGAGGAACTTCATGACGTTCAAACCGCCGGTGTAACGTGCTGCCCGTTTGGTCGGCAGGATATGATTGGTGCCGGAGCACTTGTCGCCGTGCGTCACGGTCGAACCCTCTCCGAGGAAAAGCGAGCCGTAGTTTCTCAGATTCGATTTCCACCATTCGAGATCATCGGCGATCACCTGCAGATGCTCGCAGGCGTAGCGGTCTGAGACTTCGCAGGTTTCCTCCTTGCTGTCGCAGAGGATAATCTCGCCATGGTTCTTCCAGGCCTCGATCGCGACGTCGCCGCTCGGCATATCCCGAGCGACGTCCGGCAGGATTCTTGCCACCGTCTCGCCGATCCGGCGCGACGTGGTGAACAACCAGACAGGCGAGTTGGTCCCGTGCTCGGCCTGGCTTGCGAGATCGACGGCCACGGTCATGGGGTCGGCGGTATCGTCGGCAATAATGGCGCTCTCGGTCGGCCCGGCGAACAGGTCGATGCCGACTTCGCCGAACAACTGACGCTTGGCTTCGGCAACATACGCGTTACCGGGCCCGACCAGGATGTCGGCGGGTTTTGCGCCGAACAGACCGAAGGCCATCGTTGCGATGGCCTGTACCCCACCCATCTCGAGAATCATGTCTGCACCGGCCAGATCCATGGCATAGACCGTGGCCGCCGCAACGGCGGCACCCTTGGGCGGCGAGGCCGCGACGATGAACGGGACACCCGCCACCTTTGCCGTGGTGACGCTCATGATTGCGGATGCCGCATGGGCGTAACGTCCGCCCGGCACATAACATCCGGCACACGATACGGGGACGAGCTTCTGGCCCAGCCGGACTCCCGGTTCGGTTTCGAGATCGAACTCCCGGATCGAAGCCCGCTGTGCCTCGGCAAAGCGTTTGACCTGGGTATGGGCAAAACGGATATCGGCCTTCTCGCTATCCGGAACACTGTCGATCAGGGCTTGTTTCTTGTCGTCCGAAAGCACGAACTCGCCGGTCCAGTTGTCCAGCTTTTCGGCGATCTCACGGACCTTGTCTTCGCCGCCTGAGCGAATATCGTCCAGCATCTGCTCGACGATGCCGCGGACACGGCGGTCCTCGGACTCGGCATCAACCTCAGCTTTCTTCAGCCACTCCACGGTTCAACTCCTCACGCGTTCGTTGTTCGGATCATACTGACAGGCATCAACGACCCTGGCGGGGGACACTTGACCAAGCACGTCGATGCCGAGATCGTCGGTCGCCTGCGCACTGGCCGGATCGACAAATGCCATGGCGAGATTCTTGCCGGTGCGATATCCCCATGCCGCCGATGTCACAGTTCCGCTGATCGCTCCATTGCAAAGAACGGAGTCACCCGGATGCGCGACGGCGATATCGCAGTCCAGTTCCAGCGTTACGAAACGGCGGCGTAGCCCCTCATTGTGCATCCGCACAAGGGCCTCCTTGCCGATAAAATCCTTGTCGAGGTCGACGAAGCGCTCAAGACCGCTTTCCATCGGATTGAACTCGGTAATCAAATCGGCCTTCCAGTGGCGGTATCCTTTTTCGATCCGCATCGACTCGGTCGCCCGAAGCCCGAACGGCTTCATGCTGTGGTCTTGCCCCGCGGCCCAGATGATCTCGAAGGCGCGCACGGATTGTTCCAGGGGCACATGAACTTCCCACGCCAATTCACCGGAGAACGATACCGACATGGCCTGCGCCTCGATCGGGCCGATGTGAACCCGCTGAACGGACAGCCAGGGAAAGGCGGTTGCCGACCAGTCGGTTCGGGGCGCGGCGGCCTGCAGCACATCTCGCGATTTCGGCCCGGCGACGACCAGAATGGTATGGCTGTTGGTCAGGCTTTCGATTCGGACCGAGCCATCCGCCGGGAGCCGCTCGTTAAGCCAGTCCATGTCATGCAGTTCCGCCGCCGCCGCCGATCCGTACCAGACGCGGCCGTCATCGAGATTGGCGATGGTGGCTTCGCCCTTGACGTTGCCGTGATCGTTGAGGAAGTAGGCGAGGCCGACCTTGCCCCGCTTGCGTGGGACGCGAGAGCACATCAGGTGATCGAGCCAGTCGTGGACGCCTTCGCCGGTGAGCTCGTAACGATTGAAACCGTTGACCTCCATGATGCCGACGTTAGAGCGCACGTTTTCGATCTCGGCGGCGACGATCCCGTGCACGTTGTTGAGTCTGAAGGACAGGTGCTCTTCGAAATCATCCGAGGGCTTGTAAAAATCAGCCCGTTCCCAGCCGTTGGCCGTGCCGAAATGCGCACCGAGAGACTCGAGCGTGTCGTAGAGCGGCGATGTCTTCAGCTTGCGCCCGGCCGGCCGATGTTCGTGCGGCATATGGAAGCGGAATTCGTTCTGGTAGTCCTCGACGGCCTTCAACGCCGTGTATTCCTCGTTCACGTGCCGCGTGAAACGGCGGGGATCCAGACACCACGTGTCGTAACAAGCCTCGCCGTGCGCGACGATCTGCGCCAGCAACCAGCCGTGGCCGCCGCCTTCGCCGAGACCGGCGCGCAGACCCGTAATGCAATAGGCATTGCGCACGCCCGGGACCTTGCCGACCAGCGGCAGGCCGTCAGGGGTGTATGTGATCGGCCCGTTGATGATGCTGTGAATGCCGGTCTCGGTGAGACAGGGCATCCGAGCAAAGGCGCCCTCCATGACGTCCATGACCCGGTCGAGATCGTCGGGGCACAGCGCCATGGTGAAGTTCGGATCGATTCCGCCCAGTCCCCACGTCTTGCAGGCCTGTTCGTAAAAACCGACGAGCAATCCGTTCTTTTCCTGGCGGCAATAGAAATCGTCGGTCGGGCAACGGATCAGCGGAACGCGATAATCCAGCACCTCGATGGCGGGGATCGGCTCCGTCAACATGTACTGGTGTTCCACGGAGGCGACCGGCAGTTCGATGCCCATCATGCGACCGATTTCATTGCAACGGTATCCGCCGGCATTGATCACGGACTCGCAAGCGATGTCGCCGTCCTGGGTATGGACGACCCAGGCGCCATCGGGTTTCTGAGTCAGGCCGTTGACGGGATTGTGGCGGTAAACTTCCGCCCCTGCCTTGCGGGACCGGCGCGCCAGTGCCTGACACAACTGCGCCGGATCGATATCGCCGTCGAGCGGGTCCCAGAGCGCGCCGAGCAGGTTATCCGTGGTGATCAGCGGATGGCGTCTGGCGGATTCTTCGGCATCGATGATCTCGAAATCGATGCCCATGCCCTTGGCCAGGGAAACGAAGTGATGGTATCCGTCGATGTGATCTTGTGTAGAGGCCAGGCGTAGGCCGCCGGTGCCGTGATGATAGTTGATCGGATAATCGGGATCGTCGGCGAGTTCCTTATAGAGGCGGATCGAGTGGGACTTCAGGCCGATCATGGTCTGCGTGGCCCCGAAATTGGTCACTTGTGCAGCGGAATGCCACGTGGTGCCCGACGTCAGTTCGTCGCGCTCGACGAGGACGCAATCGGTGATTCCTTCCTGCGTCAAATGATAGAGCGTCGAGCATCCGCCGATGCCGCCGCCGATCACTACGACCTGGGTATGTGTCTTCATCGCTGGGTTGAATGTCCTGAAGTGGCTTTGACGATAGAGGTCACTTCATCGCCAAATTATTTTGTGCGCCAGTGAAACTCCGCATCATCATTTTTTTCGAATGAAGATTACCGAAAAAGTGAAGAAAATTTTTTTCATGCTTTGTGCCGCGGCTGCCGCATGAAACTGAAGCGACGGTATACCTTAACGATTGGACGGATCGGCGGCATGACCAGTGAGGAAATCAAACTGAGTAGACGCGGCGGCGGTCGGGCATCGCGGATCGCCGCGCGAACGGCTGCCGAGGCGGAGGTCAATCCCTGTCCGCCCGGGCAACGTGGCGGTCAGTACCGGCCGCTTAGCGACAGCGGCGTCGCGGCCATCGTCGATACCGCGTTGCGCATTCTCGACGAGATCGGCATGGCCGAGGTTCCGGATGTGGTTTCCGAAAAAGCCAAGGCCTGTGGTGCTTACACCAACGATCTTGGCCGGCTGAGCTTTCCCCGCTCCATGGTCGAGGACACCATCGACGGCGCCGCCAAGACATTCGTCTTCCACGGCCGGGATCCGAAGCACGATTTCGAGCTCGGCGGCGACAGGGTCTACTTCGGCACTGGCGGCGCAGCGGTGCAGACGCTGGACCTCGATAGCGGGCTTTACCGTGAATCGACGCTCCGCGACCTTTATGACTTTACCCGTCTGATCGACACGCTGGAAAACGTCAGCTGGTTCACCCGGTGCTGCGTGGCAACGGACGTTCCCGACAATTTCGATCTCGACGTCAACACTGCTTATGCGCTCCTCCGCGGCACGACGAAACCGGTCGGAACATCGTTTACCATCGGCGAGAACGTCGATCCTATCGTCGACATGTTCGATTGGGCGCTGGGCGGCGAAGGCCGGTTCCGCGACCGGCCGTTTTGCAAGGCGCACATTTCGCCGGTGATTTCGCCGTTGCGTTATGGCGAGGATGCGGTCGACGTGGCCCTTGCCTGTATCCGCCGGAACGTGCCGATCAATGCCATCATCGCGGCGCAATCCGGCGCGACCGCGCCAGCGACGGTCGCCGGCATGCTGACCCAGGCGACCGCCGAGACCCTGGCCGCGCTAATCATGATCAACATTTTCGCACCGGGCTATCCGGTGATTTTCTCGAACTGGCCGCTGGTGATCGACCTACGGACGGGTGCGTTCTGCGGCGGTGGCGGCGAAATTTCGCTGATGAACGCCGGCTCCGCTCAGGTCAGCAACTATCTCGGTCTGCCGAGCGGATGTGCGTGCTCCATGTCCGATGCCAAAGCCGTCGATGCCCAGATGGGGATGGAAAAAGGCCTCGCCGCGCTCGCCGCCGGTCTTGCGGGCGGCAATATGATCTACGAATCGTCGGGTATGATGGCGAGTCTGCTCGGCGCCTCGTTCGAGGCATTCGTGCTCGACAACGAGATGCTCGGCCATGTCTACCGCATGATCCGCGGGATCGAAGTCACCGAGGAGACGCTGGGTTTCGACGCCATCAAGGAGGCCGTGACCGGGGAAGGGCATTTCCTCGGCGGTGGACATACCATGGCGGCGATGCAGCGCGATTATTTCTATCCACCGCTCGCCGATCGCGACAATCCGACGGTTTGGGCGGAGAACGGCGGTGCCGATATATGGTCCAGGGCTCGCGACAAGGTGCGCGAGGTGCTGGCGACGCACAATCCCGTTTACGTCGAACCCACCGTGGATGCGAAGATACGCGAGCGATTCAACATTCTGTTGCCTGCCTAGGGGCTGATTTCCGGCGTGGCGGCTTGCATCAGTCCTCGAGGATGATCATCTGATCCGCGATGTGCGGGGCGATCTCCCGAAAGCGCCGGATCTCGCCGTCGCGCACCAGTTCGCGGCAGCGCTTCGCCAGCATGTCGGGGATAGCCCCGAGTTCGCCCTCGCGCGAGATCAGATAAACCGTCCGGCTGCTTTGCGGGAAGGGCATCTTGAAGATATCGACCTTGTCGATGAACCGCACGGCATCGAGCAGGTTTAACGGCGAGGTCAAGGCCCAACCGCCCGTCTGAACGACCATCTGCAAAACCGAGCGAGAGGCTTCGAAGGCGTAGCGGCGCGGCGGAGAAAACCGGACCCGCTTGAGGTGCTGGGCAATGAACTGGCCAATCGGAATGGTTTCCGAGTACTGCACGTATGGCAATTTGCCGATTTGTTCGCGCACGTCCTCGTCGGGCCTGATCACTCCTTTGGCCGTAACCAGAATGAAGGGCTCGGTCAGAATGCCCTGGATGCGGTAACTCTTCACATCGCCCGGCAGGACCGTGGATACCGCGAGACTCGCCTCTCGGTTTTCAAGCAGATCGGTGACGCGGTTGGACCAGCCGGACCGGGCATAAATGAAACAACCGCGATAACGTGTTTGTAGTTCGGCAACGAGTGACGGCGTTAGCGTTGCATCCAGATCGTCGAGGATCGCGACGGTGAGTTCCGGCAGACTCGCCGTGTCGATGGCCGCGAGTTCCGATAGGGCATCGGAAACCCCGTCGAGAATCCGGTGCGCATGGCGATTGAGAATGTGTCCTGCCGGCGTCAGCCGCAAGGGGCGATGCTGACGATCGAAGAGCGGCGCGCCGATCATTTTCTCGATGTTGGTGATCTGCTGGGATACACCCGACGGGCTCGACTTGAGCCGCTCTGCAGCAACGGCAATGGAGCCCGACTCTTCAACTGCCGTGAAGACGCGTAGCCCGCGGATGGTCAATTCCATGGCATTTTTCCCGTTTGTCAGCGTTCTTAATTTCGATTTTTTGAAGGTATAACATCGAATTTATTGAACCTCATTGCAATGCGTGCGGATATTCTGTCTAAACTGCGCCTGCAGGGAGACTGCGAAAATAATTCATCTTGAGACAGGGAACTGATCATATGTTGGGACGTAAGTTTAAGGCACTCGTTGCCGGTGCCGCCGTCGCGGTTGCCGCCAGCGCTGGTACCGCGCAGGCGGAAGAACTGACGGTTGCATATTTCCTCGAATGGCCGACGCCAAACCAGTACGCGCAGGCCAAGAAGATCTACGAAGAAGAGCTTGGTGTCACCATCAACTGGCGCTCGTTTGACGCCGGGACCGCCATGTCGGCGGCGATGGCATCGGGCGATGTGCACATTTCCTTTAGCCAGGGAATTCCGCCGTTCGTCGTCGCGACCTCGGCCGGCCAGGATCTGCAGGTTGTCGATGTCGCTGTTTCGTACTCCGAAAACGACAACTGCGTTGTCCGTGCGAGCCACGAAATCGACAAGTCCAATGCCAAGGAGCTCGAAGGCAAGGAAGTCGGCGTGCCGTTGGGTACTGCCGCGCATTACGGCTTTCTCAAGCAGATGGACCACTTCGGCGTCGACACGTCGACCATGAAGATTGTCGACATGGCGCCGCCGGACGGCGCTGCCGCGTTTGCCAACGGCAACCTCGACATGGTCTGCGGCTGGGGCGGCGCCCTGCGCCGCATGCTGGAGCACGGCAACGTCCTGTTGACCGGCGCCGAAAAGGAGGAGTTGGGTATTCAGGTGTTCGACGCCACCACGGTGCCGACGGCCTGGGCCAAGGAAAATGCCGACCTACTCGCTAAGTTCCTCAAGGTGACCGCTGACATGAACGCCAAGTTCGCTGCCGGCGGCGCCGACGAAATGATGCCCGAGATCGCCAAGGCGGCCGGTATGGATCAGGAGGCCACCGCGGCGACGCTGGCCGGCTTCGCGTTCCCGACGATCGAAGAGCAGCTGAGCAGTAAATGGCTCGGCGGCGGCACCCAGAAGTTCCTCAAGGAAGTCGCCGACTTCTTCGTCGAGCAAGGCACCATCGACAGCGCCCGTCCGTCCTACGACGGAGCCGTCGACGCCAGCTATCTCGAAGCCGCGTCGAAGATGTAATCCCGTTGCCGGCCGTCCCGTCATTTCGGAACGGCCGGCATCTCTTTCTGTGCTAGGGTGATCTGACCCCGCGGTCCGTCGTAGCGGTACCGCGGGTTCGTGTTTTGGGCTTCGACCCATAGGGGCGACATAGGGGAGGAAGACAGTGTCCGGTTTGGAAATCGACGACATCTCGATGCGATTCGAGTTGCCTGGCGGCGATCATGTTCAGGCGTTGCTGAATGTCAGTCTCGATCTGAAGCAAGGCGAGCTTATGTCCGTCCTCGGTCCGTCTGGTTGCGGCAAGACGACCTTGCTGAACATTCTGGCGGGTTTTCTGGCGCCGACGGAGGGTACGGTCCGTCTCAACGGTCACGATGTGACCGGGCCGCATCCGGAACGCGGCATGGTGTTTCAGAAGGGCGCGCTGTTCGAATGGATGAGCGTGCGCAAGAATGTCGCCTTCGGCCCGTCGATGAAGAAAATGCCGAAGAAGGAAATGAACGACATCGTCGATCATTTGCTCGATGTCGTCGGCTTGCAGGATTTCAAGGAAAAGGCGGTCTACGAGCTATCCGGCGGCATGCAGCAGCGTGTTGCCCTTGCGCGCTGCCTCGCCAACGAACCGGACGTCATTCTGATGGATGAGCCGCTCGGCGCCCTCGATGCGCTGACCCGGGAAAAAATGCAGGGTCTGGTCCTCAAGCTGTGGAAGGAAACCGGCAAAACCATCATCCTAATTACCCACTCGGTCGAAGAAGCCCTGTTGTTGGGCGAACGGCTGGTCGTGATGGCACCCCGCCCCGGCCGCATCCACAAGGAATACAGGTTGCCGTTCGCCGAACTCGGCGTCGGCGCAGACCTGCGTGAAATCAAGAAACACGACGAGTTCGGGCCTCGCCGCGAAGAGATCCTCACCATGATCTGGGACATGGAAGAAGAGATTATGGGCCGTCAGGAGCAAGCATCATGACCATTCTGCTGATTTATATCCTGATCTTCTTCGCCGCGATGATCATCTATCGTCAGGCGCAACGCTTCATCACCCACGCAACCGATTTCACAAGCCTGAAGACGGTTACGTTCGGTGACGAAAGCGCGGTTACGGCCAACCGGGTTGCGTCCATCGTTTCGGTCGTCTCCATTTTTCTGATCTGGGGTGCGTTTACCGGGTCCAAGCTGACGCCGATACACGCGCCGGGACCCTTTATCGGCGACACCAGTTTCACGTACACGGCGCAGAATGCCGCCGGCGAGACCGATGACGGCACGGTTCATATCCGCGTTCACAAGGTCTCTGATAAGGTCGAGAAGCCCGAAGCGCCGGCATCCGGCAGCGACGGATTCGCCAAGGATGACGTCATGACGGTCGGCGCCTGGCGCGCCAGCAATCCGACGAAGGTCCAGAAGAACGACGACGGTGGCGGTGAGGACGGCTATCAGGTCATCGCCATTGATGGCCAGCCAATCGCGCGGGACGGGTCCGTCGAGGTCACGGACGGTCAGGTGCGCATGACGTCGAAGGGAAGCCTCGTGTTCGAACCGGCCAAGGGTTGGCAGATGGAACCGATCTGGTTGCCGGCGCCGGAAGCGGTCTGGGGCCGTCTGATCGAGATCGCCGACCAGGGCTATCAGAACGTGACCCTGATGGAGAATCTCGGCTGGTCGCTTTATCGCGTCATCGTCGGCTTCGCGCTCGGCAGCCTCGTCGGTATTCCGCTTGGCTACGCCATGGGTCTTTCGAGCTGGTTCCGCGGGTGGTTCGATCCGATCGTCGAGTTCATGCGGCCGGTGCCGCCATTGGCGCTCATCCCGCTGATCATCATCTGGTTCGGTATCTGGGAAACCGGCAAGATCTCGCTGCTGTTCCTCGCAGCACTCTGGATCATGACGATTGCGGCCAGAGCCGGCGTGTCTGGCGTCAATATCTCCAAGGTTCACGCTGCCTATTCGCTTGGCGCGTCGAAGCTGCAGATACTGACCAAGGTTATCGTGCCCAATTCGTTGCCGGAAATCTTCACCGGCGCGCGGGTCGCCATGGGTGTCTGTTGGGGTACCGTGGTTGCCGCCGAACTGGTTGCCGCCGAAAAGGGTGCAGGCAAAATGATCATTGCGGCGTCGAAGTTCCAGAATACCGACATCGTGATGATGGGTATCATCCTGATCGGCATCATCGGTTACGGCATCGATATCCTGATGCGGATGGCAGAAAACTGGCTGGTGCCGTGGAAAGGCAAGAGCTGATTCGTCTCATACTGCTCGGATGAGGAAAGACTCCGTCGGCGGTTGAGTCACGTCGAAGCGGGCTCTCCGAGTCCGCCGCCACCAGGGAGTTCGAGGATCAGCCGCTCGCCGGCCGGAACGATCTGTTTGCCTTTGCCTTTCAGGGCGGCGCCGCTCGCGAGACGTACAGCGCCGGTTGCGCCGTTGCCGCCGCCGTCCCGGCCGCGCGCCGCGTGGTCGATCCGGTCAAACAGGGCGAACAGGGCGAACGGTGCGCCCTCGCTGTGCTCGATCTCGATGATTTGGCCGTCGCCGCCCGGGAACTGCCCGTCTCCGCCGGAGTTTTCCCGGTACTCCTTACGTCTGTAGATCAAGGGCGAAATCGATTCCGTGATTTCGACCGGCGTATTCCGCACGCCCGATGGATAGGCGGTCGCCGACAGGCCGGGCTTGCCGGGCCGCGCACCCGTGCCGCCGGAGTGAAAGACCGTCACGGCGAACGGCGTCGCATTTCCATAACCATGGTCGCCAACCACACCGTGCCCCCCCGATAGCATCGGATTCCAAAGGCTTGAGCTGCCTTCGGCCGGCACAGCGCCCGGCAGCGCCTTGCCAAGGCAGCCGAGCATGACGTCCGGCAGCATCTGGCCGATGACATGACGAACGTTCACCGCACATGGCCGTTGCGCATTCAGGATGGTGCCCGCCGGCGCTATGACATCGATCGGTTTCAACGAGCCCGAGTTGTTGGGGATCGTATGGCCAACAATGCATCGGATGCCGAAGGACGTATAGGCCTGGGTATAGGTCAGCGGCACGTTGATGCCGTACGAGGAGGTCGGGGACGAACCGGCATAGTCGACACTGATCCGGTCGCGTGAGATATCCATGGATGCGCGTAGCTCGACTGGCTTGTCATACCCGTCGACGGTCATCTCGTTCTCGTATCGTCCCTGCGGCAGCTTGCCGATGGCCTCGGCCATGGCGCGTTCCGATGTCGAGATGATGTGGGCTCCGATATCGTCGAGGTCGTCGATCCCGATTTCGTTCATGAGCATGAGAAGCCGTTTCGCACCGATCTCATTGCTGGACGCCAGCGAATAGAGATCGCCGACGACCTGAATCGGCTCGCGCACGTTCGCCCGGACGATCTCGAACACCGACTCGTTGGCCGTGCCTGCCTCGAAGAGGCGCATGATCGGAATGCAAAGCCCCTCTTCAAAGACCTGACCGCTGTCCGGGCTGAAGCCGATGCCGCCGATATCGACGACATGAACGGTCGAAGCAAACAGGCCGACGACGGCGTCATTGCGAAAAACCGGCGTAACCACCGTGAAATCGAACAGATGGCCCGTGCCGAGCCACGGATCGTTGGTGACGAAGACGTCACCTGGCCGCATGGTCTCGGGCGGATAGCGCTCCAGGAAATATCCGACCGACGCGGCCATGGCGTTGACGTGCCCGGGCGTGCCGGTGACAGCCTGCGCCAGCATACGGCCCGCGGGATCGAAGATGCCGGCCGACAGATCGCCGGCTTCCCGGACTGTCGTCGAAAATGCGCTGCGGATGATCGCCTGCGCCTGTTCCTCGACGATGGAAATCAGCCGGTCCCAGAGAACCTGCTGACGAATCCGGTCCGTCAATCCGCTTTGTGCCACAGGCTTGTCGGTCACGGCGCCCCGTGAAACGACGAGATCGCCTGACCGGTTTTGGGAGACATGCCAACCCTTCGGCACGATGGTTGTCGTCTGCGCTTCCTGAACGACGGCGGGTCCGTCGATGTCGTCATTAATTGTCGGGCGTGCGACAACGAGAGCGTCGCTCCCGCTTGACTCGCCCGGTGCATGAAGACGCCGTATGGCGCCGCTGGCCGGGGATGCCGGGCGATCCGCTTCCGCGACCGCGACGGCCGACAGCGTTTCAGGTTGCTCCCGATTGCCGATCACGGTGACCGACCATGTCAGCACCTCGATCTCCATGTTCGGGACCAGAAGCCCGAAACGCGCTTCGTAGGCGGCTTCGAAGGCCGCACGGATCTCATTGCCGAGCGTCTCGTCGAACGCGCCGCCGGGAAGGGCAATCTTGATCTCGTGTCCCTGACCGACGTACCGCGCGTAACCGTGACGCTCGACGTCAAGGTCGCCGTCAGGCGCACCGAGGCGAACGACAGTGCGGGCTTCGTCTTCCATGGCACCGAACAATTCGCCGAGCGTTCTCCAATCGAGTGCACCTAGTCGCGAATAGAAGCTGCGAACGACCTCGTAAGCGACTGGCGCCAGCAGGAAGCCGACGGCGGAGCCGACGCCAGCGTCTGCCGGTACGATAATTTTCTCGATGCCGAGCTTGTCGGCCAGCCGAACCGCGTGAAGCGGCGCGCCGCCACCGAAGGCGATCATGGTACGGCCTTCGAGGTCGCGACCGCGTTCGGCGGCATGGACGCGGGCGGCGCCGGCCATGTTCTCGTCGACGATCTCGATCAGGCCCTTGGCGGCCTCGACGGCATCCAGGCCGAGAGGGCTGCCGATGTCGGTCTTGAGCGCAATCTCCGATGCGGTTGTGTTCAGCTCGAAGCTACCGCCGGCAAACGACGCCGGATCGAGTCGCCCGAGAATGAGATTGGCGTCGGTGACGGTTGCCCGGTCGCCGCCTCGGCCGTAGCAGGCCGGGCCCGGCTCCGATCCGGCGCTTTCCGGGCCGACCTGAATGCGGTCGAGAGGATCGACACGGGCAATGGATCCGCCGCCGGCGCCGATCTCGACCATTTCGATCACCGGTATTTTCACCGGTGTCCCGCTGCCCTTCATGAAACGATGGGCGCGGTCGATCTCGAACTCGCGGCTGAGCAGCGGTTCGGCGTCGTCGATTAGGCAAATCTTCGCCGTGGTGCCGCCCATGTCGAACGACAGCACGCTGTCCTCGCCGAGGGTTCGCGCGATATGCGCGGCCAGAATGGCACCGCCGGCCGGGCCGGATTCGACCAGACGAATGGGAAAGCGGGCTGCGGTTTCAATGGTGACCAGACTACCCGCCGACGTCATCAGCAGACACGGGCAACGGAATCCGGCATCACCGAGCCGTGCTTCGAGATCGGCAAGATATCCCGCTATCTTGGGCTGAACGTAGGCATTGGCGACCGTCGTCGATTGGCGCTCGTACTCGCGGATTTCCGGACAGACATCGGATGATAGCGACAGGGAGACGGTCGGCAGCGCCTCGGCCACGATCTCTGCGATACGACGTTCGTGTGCGGGATTGGCATAGGCATGGAGCAGGCCGATTGCGACACTCTCCACACCCGCAGATTCAAGGACCGGGATCGCATTGCGAACCGATTGCTCGTCCAGAGCCGTCAATACGTCGCCCCGGAAGTTTACCCGCTCCGTGACCGGCAGTCGAAGCTCGCGACCGACGAGCGGCGGCAATCGGTCAGCCTGAATATCGTACTGGTCGAAGCGGTTCTCGAACGCCATTTCGAGCGAGTCGCGGTGGCCCTGAGTGGTGATCAGCGCGGTGTTTGCGCCCTTGCGTTCGATCAGGGCATTGGTTGCCAGGGTGGTGCCATGCAGAATCAGATCGACCGAAGTCGCGTCGGCCCCGGCTTCGGCGAGTACCGCCTCGACGCCGCGCATGAAACCGTCCGCCGGTCGCGACGGCGTGGTCAGCACCTTCGTCGTCGTGCGGATACCGTCTCGGTCGAGCACCACGTCGGTGAACGTGCCGCCGATATCGATCGCGAGTCTGGTCGTCATGCGATCAGCCCCAGTTCAGTTCGAAGCCGAAATCCTGCGTCAGTTTCCGCTTCAACTCACGCCCTTTGTCATCCGAGAGCGGTTCGAGCGGAGGCCGCACGTTGCACCAGCGCGCGTCGCCGGTCGCGTCTGCAAGCAGCCATTTCATCGCGGGAATCGGGCCGTAGGGCTGGACGGTCTCGCGAAACGCCCGGACGCGTGCATCTTTCTCGTCGGCGCCGTCGTCACGCCAGGTTTCAAAAAGGTCGTTAATTGCCGCCGACTGGATATTGGCGGTGGCGGTAATGCAGCCGGCGCCGCCAAGCCGAAGCGTCGCCAGCAACGCCGTTTCGGTACCAGGAAAGATACTGAGATCCGGCAATGCGCCAAGCAGGGCGCGGGTGTTCTCGAAATCGCCGCCGCTGTCCTTGACGCCGACGATTTGATCCGGAAACGCGGCAGCCAACCGTTTGACCAAGGCGAGGCTGAAGCCGACGACGGTCATCGGCGGAATGTGATAGAGGTAGATGCGGCACGCGGGGACGGCGTCGATCAACGTTTCGAAGTAGCGAAACAATCCGTCGTCGCCGACCCCTTTGATGTAGAACGGCGGCAGCACCATGACGCCCCGGCAACCGCGTTCCGTTGCGTGTCGGGTCAGGCTGGCCGTGTCCGGTAGGTTCGTCAGGCCGGTGCCGACCATCAGGCGGTCGGGTGCGATACCGGATTCGATCAACGCATCGAGCAGGTGTTTGCGTTCGGCCATGCCGATCGACAACGCCTCGCCGGTCGTGCCGAACGGCGTGATAACGGCACACCCCCGTTTAAGCAGCCAGTGTGCGTGACGCACGTAGAGATCCTCGGCGACGCTCAGGTCGTCGTTGAACGGTGTCAAGTTGGGCGAAATGATCCCTTGCAGGCGCCCGCTCATCTTACCGAATCTCGTCCCAGACCGCGTCGAGGGCGCTCTTGAAGATGTCGACCGCCTCGTCGATCTCGCCTTCGTCGATGATCAGCGGCGGCATGAAGCTGATCCGGTCGGGGGGGATCGAGCGCAGGTATAGGCCGCGCTCATGCGCCGCGTCCTGGACGCGAACGCCGACTTTCAGGCCGGGCTCGAACGGTACGCGTTTCGCCTTGTCGGCCATGAGCTGGAAGCCGCAGAAAAGCCCGATGCCGCGAACGTCGGCGACAAGCGGATGGTCGGCGAGCGCCTCGCAGCGATCCAGAAAGCGCTTCGAGACACGCCGGACATGGCCGACGAGATCCATATCCTCGTAAATCTGCAGGGCTTCAAGCGCGACCGCTGCGCCGACCGGATGCCCGGCATAGGTAAAGCCGTGGCCGAGCACCCCGACGTCGTCGGAGTTGCGCATCATGTCTTGATAGAAATCTTCCTTGATCATCAACGCGGACATCGGGAAGAACGCCGCCGTCAGAGCCTTGGCGCATGAGGTTGAGTCCGGCGTCAGACCGAAGGCCTCGGCGCCCCACATATGGCCGGTGCGCCCGAACCCGCAAACCACTTCGTCAACGTGGAAGTGGATATCATACGTGCGGATAACCGCCTGCATGGCCTCCCAATACCCCTTCGGCGGCCGGATCGCGCCGCCGCCGGACTGCATCGGTTCGGCGAAGAAGGCGGCGATGGTGTCGGGACCTTCGGCAACGACGAGATCCTCGAACTCCTTGGCCATGCGCGCCGAGAACTCTTCCTCGGATTCGCCGTCTTCATGGGCCAGATAGTAGTTGGGCGTCGAAAGCTTTAGAAAATCGTCGAGCGGCAGGCCGAACTTGGCGTGCATGTGCGGTTGGCCGGACGCGCTCACCGCCGCGACCGTATTGCCGTAATAACCACGCCAGCGCGAGACGATCTTGCGGCGGTCCGGCTGATTACGCGCGATGTTGCGATACCAAAGAAATTTGATGATGGCGTCGTTGGCTTCCGACCCGGAGCATTGAAACATCGCCCGGTCCATCGGTACTGCCGCCATCGATGTCAGACGCTCGGCAAGCTCGGCAATCTTGGGGTGCGACCGGCCATAGAACGTCGGCGCGAACGGCAAGATATCCATTTGCCGCTTGGCGGCCTCGGCCAGGCGGTCATTGTGATAGCCGAGCGAAACGCACCCGAGCCCGGAAAAGCCGTCGATCAGTTCGCGGCCGTCGTCGGTCCGAAACCTTACGCCGTTGCCTGATGTGACCATGACGGTTGGTCCGTCCTCGCTCTGCTGGCGCAGATTGGTCTGGCCGTGGATGTGATGATCTCGATCGTAGGCGTGTAACGCGTTGCCGGTAGGCGTGTCGCCGTCCATGGCGTAAATCCCCTGTGTTTCAGCGGCTTGTAGTCTTGACTCTCGCCAACCCTATCATGAATATCAATGTCTAAATTTGGCAATATTTGTGAATAAACTTCATTCAATGAGCATGAAATTTCCACTGCTGGATCTTCGGCACTACCAGATGATTGCGATGCTGGCGAAGACGCCGCGTGTGACGGATGCCGCCGATCAGCTTGGTATTACGCCATCGGCGTTGTCGCATCGCATCCGCGAGGCCGAACGGCGGTTGGGCGTACCGTTGTTCAGCCGGTCGCACAAGCGACTGCGCATGACGGCCGCCGCCGAGTATCTGGCGCAGGTCGCCGATCGGCTGATCGCAGATCTGGTGCGGGCCGAACACGACGCCGAACGCATGGGTCATGGCGTGAAGCATGTGGTGCGGCTGGCGGTCGAGGCATACAGCTCATATCACTGGTTGCCGGCGTTTCTGCAGTATTTGAAGGAGGCGATGCCCGACGTCGGTATCCAGGTCGTCGCGGCGGCGGCCAAATCGCCGCTCGAAAATCTTGCCGATCATACGGTCGACCTCATCATCCTGTCTGGCGAGAACGCGGTGTCCCGGCTCGAAACGATTCATCTCTTCGACGACGAACTGCAGTTCATCATGCCCCCGGATCATCCACTCGTGGGCAAGTCCCACATCGAAGGACAGGATATCGTCGGCGAAGATTTCATCACCTACACCCGCATTCCGGAGCCCGACCGCGAGTATGCCAAATTGTTTCGCCCAAACGACACCTACCCGAACTGGACCGAGACCGTCGAACTGCCGGAGGCCATTGTCGAGATGGTCGCTGCCGGTCTCGGTACGTCGGTACTGGCGGGGTGGGCCGTGGGCGGCGCCATTCGGTCGGGCCGGATCGTCGGCCGCCGAGTCGGGCCCGACGGGGTTTCGATCCCGTGGTATGCGGTCATTCGGCCGGATACCGCTCTCGAAGATCAGATCACGCGGGACGTTGCCGGTGCGCTTGCCATGTGGTGCCGCGAGACGGACGGCTTCAGGACTTAGATGAAGGAACGGGCATGAAGATATGTTTCGTAGGACTCGGCACCATGGGGTTGCCGATGGCGCACCGGTTGGCGGACGCGGGATTCGATATCGCCGGCTGGGACGCGGTTGACGCGGCGGGCCGAGATTTACCGGGCCGCGGCGATACCCTGGACACCGCTGCCGAAGGCGCGGACGTGGTCATCACCATGCTGCCTGAAGGAACGCATGTCGCCGAGGTTCATGCCGCTGTTCTCAATCTGCAGTATGCAGGTCGCCGGGTCTTCATCGACAGTTCCACCATCGATGTGACGATCACCCGCAAGCTGGCGGAGCAGGCGCGGTCGGCCGGTCACGCATTCGTCGATGCACCGGTTTCGGGCGGGGCGGAAGGCGCACGTGCCGGATCGCTCAGTTTCATGCTCGGCGGCGACACGGCCGATATCGAGACGATCATGCCGGTTTTACAGGCCATGGGTGCGAAGATCGCACATTTTGGCGAGGCTGGCGCCGGTCAGTCCGCTAAGGCGTGCCACAACATGATCTGCGGGATTACGGCGCTCGGCGTTTGCGAAGCCTTCGCGCTCGCCGACGCGCTCGGTCTCGATCAGCAGAAATTCTACGAGCTTTGTGCCGGTGCGGCGGCGCAGAGCTGGATTCTGGAGAATCGCTGCCCGGTGCCCGGTCCGGCCCCGAAGGCGCCGGCATCGAACGGCTATGCGCCGGGGTTCGCCGCACGCCTGATGGCCAAGGACCTGCGTCTGGCCCAGGCCGCCGCCGAGGCTTGCGGTCAGACGACACCCTTCGGCGCCGATGCCGCAACGCGATTTACCGCGTTCGCCGAAGATGCGGATGTCGGCAATCTGGATTTCTCGGCCATCTATCGAACGATCCGGACGCCCTAGCTGCGAAGTCGCTCACTCCCCGGATCGTAGAACGGCATCGGCGTAACGGTCGCTTTGCAGGGGGTGCCAAGCACCTCGATGTCGAACACCGTGCCGACGTCGGCGAGGCCGCTTTCGACATATCCCAACGCAATCCGTTTGCCGATGCGGAACCCCTCGCCGGCGGACGTTACATAACCGACGACGTTGCCGTCGAGCAGGATCGGGTCGCTCGGCAGCGGGTCGGCGTCGTCGCTCTCGACGATGAAGCCCGCAAACTGCCAGGCTGACGGCGTGTCCGATTGGGCCTGCATCGCTTGCTGGCCGATGAAGTCCGGCTTGTCCGGCTTCGCGAAACCCGAGAGTCCGGCGTCGAACAGGGTGTACTCGGTTCCGAAGTCCGCGCCCCAGCCGTGGTAACCCTTTTCGATGCGCATGGCGTTCAGGGCGTAGGACCCGAAATCGACGAGCCCGAGACCTGTTCCCGCGTCCTGGATGGCGTCGTAGACAGGCGGCAAGTCGGCCGATGCCATGTGCAGTTCCCAGCCGAGTTCGCCGACATAGGAAACCCGCATGGCGGTCACCGACTTGCCGGCGACTTCGATCTCTTCGACCGACATCCACGGCATAACGTCGCGGCCGAGATCGGCATCGGTCAGCCGAGAGAGCAGTTTCCGCGACGCCGGCCCCATCACCATCAACGCGCCATCCCGGTCGCTGCCCTTGCGGAGGTCGACGGAGCCATCGCCGGGCACATGCGCCGACAACCAGTCGAAATCCCGGTCGACGGCGAGGGTCGGGCCGCACAGCAAATAACGCTCTTGGCCCAGTCGGGCGACCGTGGTCTCGCTCCAGATCATGCCTTTCGGCGTCAGCATGTAGGAAAGCTTGATCCGGCCAGGCTTCGGTACGGTGCCGCAGATGATCCGCTCCAGATAGGATTGTGCGCCGGGGCCCGAGACTTCGTATTTGGTGAAGCCGCCGTGATCCATGACGCCGACGGCGTCGCGCACGGCTTCGCATTCTGCTTTGACCGCATCGCGCCAGGGTTCACGGTCGCGGAAACTGAGTTTCTCATTGTCATAGGCGTTGCCGCCGCGATCGAACCACATGGCGCGTTCCCAGCCGCCGATCTGGCCAAACTGAGCGCCTTTTGCCGCAAGCGTATCGTAGAGCGGCGTGCGGTTGACGGGCCGACCCGACGGCAGCAGGCGATGCGGATAGGGAATTGCGTACTGCAGGTCATAGAGCTGTACGACCCGGGCGCGGGCATGCGTCTCGTCGGCCCAATCGCCGAAACGGCGGGGATCCCATGCCGAGAGATCCCATTCGGTTTCACCTTCCGTCACCCATTCGGCGATGGATTTGCCGACGGCGGCGGACTGGGTGATGCCGACCTGGATGCCGCAGGCATGGTAGAAATTGGGCAGTCCTCGGGCGGGGCCGCAAATCGGCATCGAATCCGGCGAATATGCGATGGGTCCGTTGATGAAGCGCTGCGCACCGGCTTCGGCCAGCAGCGGCACGTGGTCGATGGCCTCCTCCAGAACCTCCGCAATGTCATCGACGGAGTCGGGAAAAAGGGAGTGCGCGAAATTGTCTGGAATGCCGTCGGCGAACGCCAGACGGCCTGGATGACCGTAGGAGCCGAACAGGAAACCGGCACGCTCGCGCCGCAGATAAAATCGGATATCGGGATCGCGGACCAGGGGAAACAGGGCCGGGTTGTCTTCCAACTCGGCGAGCGGTTCCGTGACCAGATACTGATGCTCCAGCGTGACCACCGGCGTATGCGCGCCGACAAGGCCGGCAATGTGGTTGCCATAGAACCCGGTCGCATTGACCACGATCTCGCACCGCACCTCACCCTTGGTCGTTTCAATCAGCCATTCGCCGCCAGCGGTTCTGGAAATCCCGGTAACCTCCGTGAACCGGGCGACCTCTGCGCCGCCGGCACGCGCGCCCTTGGCCAGCGCCTGAGTCAATTGGCTTGGGTCGATGTCACCCTCGTACGGGTCGCGGATCGCACCGATGACGCTTTTACCGGCCCGGTAATACGGATGCATCGCCTCCATTTCCGCAGGCGTCAGGATCGAAAGATCGAACCCGGCGGACTTGGAAATGCCGACGAGATGCCGGTAGAGATCCATGCGGTCCTCGGTATGCGCCGGCCAAAATGCGCCTGTGTGCCGATAGGTAATCGGCGCATCGACCGTGTCGCCGAGATCCTTGTACAGCGACCAGGCGTAGTTGCCGGCACGCATGCCGAGCCAGCTCGTGGCGTAGGTCGGGATGTTGCCGGCGGCGTGCCACGTCGATCCGGACGTCAGTTCATCCTTCTCGATCAGCAAACAGTCGGCGATGCCCGCCCGCGTCAAATGGTAGAGGCACGACGCGCCGACCGCGCCGCCACCGATGACGACGACCCGCGCATGGTTTCGCATCGGTCAGTGTTCCCGGAGAAGGCGGCCGAACCCGTCGACCGCATCCGTGATGTCGGCCGCGCGCAACGTCTGCCAGTAGACGGCGGCGTTGCAGGCGACGACGGGTTTGCCGGCGTCTGCCTCCAGTTCCTCGAGCATGCCGACCACGGGCAGGGCGGTGCCGACCTGCAGCACGGCATCGCAATCGGTTGCGGCGACATGGCGAAAGACGGCGCGGATATCGTCGAGCGGCGTCTCGCAGATGGCCGGTAGCGATGGCGCTTCGGTCCCCTTGATCGCGACGACCTCGAAACCGGCGGCTTCGACGTTTGCCTTCACGTTCTGGTCTACTTCCGCATTGAACGGGGTGACGACGGCGACACGGGACGCACCGAGAGCGCGAAGCGCGGCGTGATCGGCCTCGGAGGCATTACAGACCGGAACGCCGACGGCATCGGCGAGTTCCCTGCACCGCGCCGAGAGTTTGGCAACGCCGCCCGGACCGGCATCGGTGGTCAGGCCGATTGCGATGGCGACCGGATTGCAATCCATCAATTTAAGGGCTTCTTCGGTCAGGTCGTCGGATACCGCATCGCCACCGAGGCGGAACCGCTGCATCTGATTGGTTACACCCTCGGGCCGCAGCAATTCGAGCTCGGGTTGAACGACGGTGTTCATGGCCGGGGTCATCACGCCGAGAACGGCGCGGGGCGCCAGGGTGTCAGGCATTACTTATGTCCTTTCAAATAGTCGTTCAGGCCGCGCATGCCGTCGCGGTAGATATGGTCGCCAACGATGGTCTCGAGGCTTTCGGCGTCGGCCGGGGCGCAGTTGAACTCGCCCGACCAAATGCCAAGGGTCATGTCGCCGTCGGTGATCGGAACGAACTTGTGCACCGATACGTAGTCCGTGCAGGGCAGCGGCCCTTCGATGATGTCGTAAGCGTATAGTCGGTCGATATCGGAATGCGCGAGCAAGGTCTCTCGGAACACCGTACCGTCGACGATATCAAGGTGACGAATGGAACCGACACTGGTGGGCGTGCCGCTTTCCATTCGCGCACCTGTGACGCCCGGGTTCCAGTCGACGACACCGTCGAACGCTCTGACAGCGTTCCATACCGTGTCGACGGGTGCCTCGAGAACCACACTGCGCATGACTTTCATGCCGCTTCCTCCTCTTGCTGAAGCCGGATGTCGAACCGCTCGCGAATGGCGCGTTCCCGATCTTCGGGCAGATGATTCGGATCTTCCGCCATAATCTCGCGAACCCGATCCCGGGCACGGTCCCAGATCGACAGGTGCCCGGCGTCCTCCCAATCGGCGACGCTCTTGCGATCGCCGAGCACCGGGTAGACGTACTCGGTTTTCATCAGTTCGAGCGTCTGCGTCTCGCCGAGATAGTGACCTGCGCCGGTGACCACATGTTCGATGCTGTCGAGATCGATCATCCCCGGTGAAGCGTCGACGCCCCGGACGGTGCGCAGAATCGCGCCGCACATTTCGTCATCGATCACCATGGCCTCCGGTGATGCGACCATGATCGAGCCGAGCATGCCAACCGAGAGATTGATCATGTCGGCGCCCGCCTGGGCGGCCAGGGCGACGGTATACCCTTTCTCGTATCCGGCCTGTGCGTCGGCGATCTTGGAATCCGTCATGCCGGCCGAGACCGTTGACGGCAATCCGAGATGCAGCAGCAACTGCGCTGCCGCCGCGTTGGCGACAGCGGATTCGCCGCTGCCGCCACTCATCGCACCGGTCCTGAGGTCGGATACGAACGGCATGAAGGCGTAAATGCAGGGGTGGCCCGGCCGGATCGCATCGACCACCATCATGCCGGCGAGCGACTCGGCGAGGCCCTGCGCCAACGCGCCGGCCAACGATGCAGGACTGGTGGCGCCCGCCTGTCCGGCGGAACAGATCTGCAGCGGCATGCCGCGTTCGATGGCGGCGCGCATGATGTCGACCCCTTCCGCCGCGTAGCGGAGCGGCGAGACGGCATGGACGACAATCGCCATGCAGAACGGTTGGCGGCGGAATCCGTCATCGCCGCCAAGCGCCATATCGAAGAGATCGGCTACCGGATCGACATGTCCGGCGTTGTCGAAACTCACGCCGATCGGCTTACCCGTTGCTTTCAGACAGGCAAATGCGGTGTTGATATCGAGGTCGAGCGGCGTCGGCATGTCGCGGGCGACGACGGGCCTGACGCCGTAGTGGATGTTGTTGCAGTGATCGAGGACCCGCATGAGGCCATAGAGGTCGCTGAGGGTTGAATCCCGGTAATCGTCGGTCGCGGCATCCAAAATCTGCACCGCGGCACCGCCCGTCCCGATGTGAACCCGACCGCCGCCGATTTCCAGTCCCTTGTTCTCTAGGTACCCCGGCAGCGATACGGTATGCGCGGCGCGGGCCACCGCCGTCTCGACAACCGAGTGCGGGAAAACGATCCGTCCATCCGGTCGTCTGCTGGCGCCTGCATCGGTGAGGCGTGCTGCCAGCCAATCGGGTGCACCCGCAATCCCGATCCTCTCGAGGATGTCGAAAGCGGCTGAACGAATTTCGTGGATATCCGAGTCACCGAGAGGCCGGAAACGGCCGCCGGAAACCCACGCGGGTATCTGGTTTGTCCGCTCCGGGTTATTCGTATCCCGCGTGCGCCGTTGTCTGTGCGCCATCGGCCAACTCCCTGCATCGACGGAGGTATAGTGATGACATTCATCAACGAACGAAATTCAGTAATTTTCGTGATTTGATGAGCAAGGCTTCAGTTTTCGGCAGCCGCCATTGCGTGTCAGGGCTCTCGCCGGCCGCGGCCGACCGAATCTTTTTGTGGACATGCGCCTCGGAATACGGGATCGTTCATGGTCTTATTGTATGACAATTTGGTCGAAAAACGCACCAAACAGGGAGAAACTTACCGATGACCAAGGACAAAAACGTCGAGCGCTCGACCGGGCTTGAGTTCGATAGCCTGTCATTGAGCGATCAGAACTCGCTCAGGGAAGCCCTCAGCCGCGGCGCGTCGCGACGCGATGCCATCAAGATGATGACCGCCATGGGCTTGTCGCTCGCAGCGGCCGGAACGATCGTGACCGGCGCCAGCAACGCTCTGGCGGCGACACCGAAAAAGGGCGGGCGCTTACGGGTTGCCCTGACCGGTGGCGCAACGAGCGACATTCTGGATCCGGGCCAGATCCTCGATCTCTACATGATCCATCTGCAGTTCGGTCAGCTTCGTAACAACATGACCGAGGTTTCGGCGAGCGGCGAGCTTGTGCCGGAACTTGCCGAGAGCTGGGAAGGCAGCAACAGCGCCAAGACCTGGAACTTCAAAATTCGCGAGGGTGTCGAATTCCACAACGGCAAGACGCTCGATGCCAACGACATCGTCGCCAACCTCCATCACCATACTCACGCAGACTCCGCTTCTGCGGGCAAGGCGTTGCTCAGCGGTATCGAGTCCTTCAAGGCCGACGGCAAGAAGAACGTCGTCGTTCAGTTGTCGAGTCCGGATGCGGACTTCCCATTCCTGCTTAGCGACTATCATCTGTGCATCGTGCCGTCCGATGGCGAAGGCAACGTCGAGTGGAAATCGGGTGTCGGCACCGGCGGTTATACGTTGCAGGATCATGAAGCCGGCGTGCGCTCGTTTACCAAGCGCAATCCGAATTACTGGAAGGAAGGCAAGGCGCACTTCGACGAAGTCGAGATCCTTCAGGTCGCCGACGTCAACGCCCGTACCACGGCGTTGCAGACCGACGACGTCGACTGCATGAACAACGTCGACGTCAAGACTATTGAACTGCTGAAGCGGGTTGCGGGTCTGACCGTCCGCTCCGTGACCGGCAACAAGCAGATCACATTGCCGATGCGGACGGATACCGCCCCCTACGACAACAACGACGTTCGGCTCGCGCTCAAGCACATCGTCGACCGTCAGCAGTGGCTCGACACGATCCTTCGCGGTTACGGTGAACTCGGCAACGACAACCCGATCGGACCGGCGAACATCTATCGTGCCACGACCGACGAACTGCCGCAGCGCGATTACGATCCGGAAAAGGCCAAGTACCACCTCAAGAAGGCTGGCATGAGCAGTCTCGCGGTTCAGTTCCACGCTGCAGAGACCGGTTTCGGCGGTTCCATTGACGCCGCTCAGCTGATGCGCGAGACGGCCAAGGAGGCCAACATCGACATCGAGATCGTTCGCGAGCCGAACGACGGCTACTGGTCGGACGTTTGGATGAACAAGCCGTGGTGTGCCTGCTACTGGTCGGGCCGTCCGACCGAGAACATGATGTTCTCGACTGTCTACAAGGACGACGCCGCGTGGAACGATACATACTGGAAGCACGATCGTTTCAACGAGTTGCTTCTGATGGGCCGTGCCGAGACCGATCCGACGAAGCGCCGCGAAATCTATGTGGAAATGCAGCGTATCGTGCATCACGAGGGCGGGGTTCTGCTGCCGCTCTTCCAGAGCGACAACATGGCCTATACAAACAAGCTCGCGATGCCGGACGTCATCGGCAACAACTGGGAACTCGACGGCGCGAAGAATGCCGAACGGTGGTGGTTCGCGTAAGACCGCCGTTATCGAAGTTCCAAGAAGAATGCAGGGCCCGGCATGCGCCGGGTCCTGTTTTTCATGGTGGCGATCCGCCGGATGGATATCCGGCAATGCCGCGCGTCACCGCATGACGAAGGGATTGGCCATCGGCTCGGACGACGTATTGACCCAGACCGTTTTCGGCCGCGTATAGTCGTAGATAGCCTGGAACCCGCTCTCACGGCCCTGACCGCTGTCCTTGAAGCCGCCGAACTCGGCGATCGGCGAGACGACGCGGTAGGTGTTGACCCAGACGATCCCAGCCCGGACTTGGTCCGCGACGCGGTGCGCCCGTCCGATATCGCGCGAGAAGACGCCGGCGGCGAGGCCGTACTTTGTGTCGTTTGCCAGTTTCAAGACTTCGTCTTCGGTCTTGAATCGCTGCACGCTGACGACCGGGCCGAACAGTTCCGTGTCGACGATGGTGTTTTGCTGTGACGGGCATTCGACGATGGTTGGTTCGTAGTACCAGCCTGCATTGATATGCGGCGGTTTGCGGCCGCCATGCAGTATCGTCGCGCCTTCACTCTTCGCGATATCGACCTGTCTTTCGATATGTTCGATCTGGCCCAGGGTCGCGAGCGGACCCATCTGGGTTTCCTCGGCCAACGGATCGCCGATGACGATATTCTTCGCGGTGTCCAACATGCGTTCGAGAAATCGGTCGGCGATCTGCTCTTGCAGATAGAGGCGCGATCCCGCAACGCAGCTTTGTCCGCTGGCGCCGAAGATGCCGGCGATACTGCCGTTGGCCGCGCTTTCGACATCGGCGTCCTCGAACACCATGAACGGCGACTTGCCGCCGAGCTCGAGCGAGACATTGGCGAAGTTCTCGGCGGAATTCCGAATGATATGGCGCGCCGTTTCGGGTCCGCCGGTAAAGCTGATCCGGGTAACCAGCGGATGCGTCGTGAGCCGGCGGCCGCACGGCTCGCCGAACCCGGTGATGATGTTGACGACGCCCGGCGGAATGCCGGCTTCCTCGACCAGCTTTCCGAATTCGAGAATGGCGGCGGGTGCGTGCTCGGACGCCTTCAGCACCACGGTATTTCCGGCTGCCAGCGCCGGTCCGAGTTTAACCGCCGTCAGAAACAACTGCGAGTTCCACGGTACCACGGCGGCGACGACACCGAGCGGTTCGCGTTTGGTGAAGACGAACAGGTCCGGCTTGTCGATCGGCATGGTATCGCCGTGAATCTTGTCGGCGCACCCCGCGTAGTAATGGAAGAAATCCGCGATATACGCGGCCTGCCACCGGGTCTCCTTGAACATTTTCCCTGTGTCGACGGTTTCGGTGCGGCCGAGATTCTCGGAGCATCCGGCGAGCAGGTCGCCGAGTTTGCGCAGCATCTTGCCACGTTCGGTCGCAGTAGTCTTCGACCAAGGACCTTCGGAGAATGCCCGATGCGCAGCGGTGACCGCCCGGTCGACATCCGCCTCGGTTGCAAGGGGAGCTGTTGCCCATGCTTCGCCGGTTGCCGGATTGATGCTCTCGAACGTTTTGCCGTCCTCGGCGTCGACCCAGGAACCGTCGATCAGCATCTGATACGTGGTGAGATTCGTCATCTTTTTCCTCTTAGCGATTTTATGCGGAGGCGCGTTCTTCGGCCTCGAGTTGCGGCAAGACAAGTTGGGACGCATTCTCGACGTGACGGATGCATGCTTGCCGTGTGCGTTTCGGATCGCGGGCTTCAGCGGCGGCGAGGATTTCTTCGACCTCTTCCATCATTTCCACATCGCGATTGGGGCTCATCAGGGACATGCGGCGCAGAATCCAGACACGGGTATTCAAGGAATGGATCATTTGCGCCAGTGTCCCATTGCCGGCGCCGCCGAGAATGACATCGTAGAACGTCGACTTGATCTCCAGAACACGCTCGAAATCGCGCGCCTTCGCGGCCTTGCCGACGGAGTCCGCGATCTTGCGAAGTTCCTTAATTTGTCGCTCCGTCGCGTTGGTGGCGAACAATTCGCCCGCAAGACCCTCAAGCGCTGCACGCACTTGATAGATATTGCGTGCCTCATCGTGGGACAGCGTCGCAACGACCGGTCCCTTGTGCGGCACCATGGTAATCAGGCCCTCGGTCTCAAGGTGGCGCAGCGCTTCGCGAACGGACGTCCGGCTGACGCCAAGCAACTCGCAAAGTTCCCGTTCGACAAGGTGTTGACCGGGTCGGAAGCGTTGATCGACGATGGCCTTGCGCAGGACATCCGTTGCCTGTTGCCGGAGCGTGACCCGGCGTTCGACCTTCAGCGATGCGTCATCCATGAAATCAACTGCCTTTCTGCAACCCAGCGACGTTATCAAACGATATAAGATTGTCATACAAAAATATAACTCTATCATACCGGCTGTAACGGACGGGCAAGGGCCAGTTTAAAGGGCGCGGGTTATGGGGAAATCCAAGGAAATCATCGGTGGCGATTTGATCATCGGCGGCCGCAAGCTGACGCTATCCAAGGCCGTTCGCGCAGGGGACATGGTCTACGTCACCGGACAGGTGCCGTTCCGGGATGGCGAGATCATGACGGACGGTAGCATCGAGGATCAGACCCGCGCCGTTCTGGACCAAACCCGCGAAATCCTCTTGGAAGCGGGATGCAGCCTCGTGAATGTGGTCAAAGCAATGGTGTGGCTGCGTGACCGGACCGACTTTCCCGGGTTCAACACGGTCTATGGCGAATATTTCCCGACCGACCCGCCGGCGCGGTCGGCCGTGATCAGCGAGTTGCTCGTCGATGTCCGGGTCGAAGTGGAAGTCGTGGCCTACGACCCGCGCTAGTTGCGCCGCGTTTCATCGGTGATCCAGTCGACGAATCGCACCGTTGTCTCCTTCGGTGACGCGGAGACAGGCGTGACGAGATAGACGGACCGTCCGGGGTCCATCTCGGTGGCGATCGGCCGGACCAGCGACCCGCGATCGATCAGATCGTCGACAAGTCCGCTGAAACCGAGCGCAACGCCCTGGCCTTCGAGCGCCGCCTGAATGACATTGGCGTAATTGTCGAAGTCGATAACTTGAAGCCCGGCCGTTGTAATCCCGCCGCACTGCGCGAGCCACCAGGCCCAATCCTCGGAAGAGTGCCGGTCGCCTTCCAGGTTCAGCAATGTGTGCCCCGGCAGATCTGCCGGCATCGAAATCGGCAGCATTTCCCGCGCGTAACCGGGTGAGCAGATGGGGAAGGATCTGACGGGAAACAGCGGGCGCGCCTCAAGCCCGGGCCAGTTGCCATCCCCGTAGACGAGCCCCACGTCGATCCGGGTGGCGCGAAAGTCTGGAAGCTGATCGGACGCCAGGATCCGAATTCTGACGTTGGGGGCGCGCATGCGGAACCGGGGTAGCCGCGGCGTCAACCAGAACGAGGATATGGCGATCGTCGCCAGAACCGTGACCGCCGGTGCGGTTTCCGGCTCACGGATCGAGCGCGCCGACAACCGGATCTGATCGAGCGATTCCTCGACGGCGGCGCGAAACCGGTGGCCGGCGTCGGTCAGTTCGAGCGCCCGATACAGCCGATTGAACAGCGGCACGCCGAGATGGTCTTCCAGCACACGAATATGCCGGCTGACGGCTTCGCGTGAGATCGTCAGTTCCTCCGCGGCGCGCGTGAAGCTGAGATACCGTGCCGCCATCTCGAACACGGCGAGACTGTTCATCGGCGGTAGTTCGGTGCGTGGATCTCGCATGAACGAAATGTTACGCGAACGTGCGATTTTATCAAGTTTACGGCGTGAACGCGTTGGAGTGAGATGGCGAAACCACTGGATTTTGGAATCTTAGGAGCGTTCTGCATGTCGGGCGTGCTGGAAAAGGACAACGCCATCGGGCTAAACGACGCCTTTGCCGCCGCGATGCGGGCAATGGCGTCGACCGTATCCGTCATCACGGCAGCGGATCGAGCCGGCGAACGATACGGAATGACGGCAACGTCCGTGACATCGGTCTCGATGGCGCCGGCGTCGCTGCTCGTCTGCATCAATCGCACCAATGCGTCGTTTGACGCGGTACGCGAGACCGGCCGTTTCTGTGTAAATCTGCTGTCGGACGCACAATCGCAACAGTGTTTCACTTTCGCTACGCCCGGACCGAAGACCGACTGCTTCGAAACCGAGACGTGGGATGCCGTGGATGGGCTGCCATGCCTACGGGATGCGGCGGCGGTGATCGTCTGCCGTGTCGCCCGTGAAATCCATCACGGCAGTCACGGTATCTTCATCGGAGATGTGGAGCACGTTTCCGTCGGCCGCGATCCCGTGCAACCGCTCGTTTATCTCAATAGGGAAATCGTTCCCGTTCGCCCGGCCTGTGGCTGAGCGACCATCGCGTTACATTCCGAGGAGAACCGGACCATGCGCTTCAATCTCGTGATCAATCTGGAACGGTATACCCCCGACCAGGACATGCAGGAAATCGTCGCTCACGTCACCGAAATGGTGCAGATGGCGGACGAAGGCGGTTTCGATATCGCTTGGGCGGCGGAACACCACGCCATCGAAATGACGATCGCACCGGGGCCGTTCCAGTTGCTTGCTCACTGGGCCGCCCATACCCGGCGGATTCGGCTGGGGACGGCGGTCGTGGTCGCGCCTTACTGGCATCCGATCAAGCTGGCCGGCGAGGCCGCGCTGTTCGATCTGTTGTCAGGTGGGCGGCTCGAGTTCGGGATCGGCCGCGGCGCCTATCAGCGCGAGTTCGACCGCATGAAGGACGGCATGAACCAGAATCTCGGCGTGCCGATGATGCTGGAGATGCTGCCGGCGCTGAAGGCGCTCTGGCAGGGCGATTACGAACATGATGGCGAGTACTGGAAGTTCCCGGCCGCAACATCCTGTCCGAAACCGCTGCAGAAGCCCTATCCGCCGATCTGGGTTGCAGCGCGCGATCCCGGCACGTTCAACGCCTGCGTAGCGGAGGGCCACAACATCATGACCTGGGCGTTTACCCGCCCGTTCGAAGAGGTTGAAACCTACATGCAGCGGTTCGAGGACGCATTGGCACAGGCACCTGAAGGCACCAAGCGGCCCAAGTTCATGACCATGCGTCACACCGGTGTCTGGACCGACGCGTCCGACGCCGACGTTTTCGTCGAATCGATCCAGAAGCAGGGCCGCCAGTTCGAAAACCTGTTCCGCAACCTCAAACCGGTGGTCAACGGATTTCCGCAGGAGCCGGATCTTTCCGAACTGGTCAATCAGCACGAGTACGAGCGCGACAACCTGATGCGGAACCTGATCCTCGGCACGCCGGACGAGGTGATCGAGAAGTTGAAACCCTACGAGGCGCTTGGCGTCGATTATTTCTGCTTCAATTCCGCGTTTCATCTTCCGATCGAGCACCAGAAGAAGTCGCTCCGCCTGTTCATCGACGAGGTGCTGCCGGCGTTTCAGGAACCGTCGCAGCCAGTGTCCGCCGCTGTCGCCGAATGACGGTACACGACATCGCCGGAACGGCCGTCGAGGAGAGCGGCGACGGACCGCCCGTGGTCCTCATCCACGGCCTCGGCATGAACCGTCACATGTGGCAATGGCAGGTGCCGGCGCTCGAAACCGGCTACCGTGTCGTCAGCTACGATCTGTTGGGACACGGCGAAAGCAAGCCGCCGCCGGACCCGGCATCGCTTGGAGATCTCGCCGGGCAACTGGCAGACGTCATGGACGGCCTCGGCATCGGGCGTGCGGCGTTGGTCGGATTTTCGCTTGGCGGCATGATCGTTCGGCGGTTCGCCATGGACTATCCGGGACGGGCGACGGCGCTCGGTATTCTGAACTCGGCGCATGACCGTACCCAGGCGGAGCGCGATGCGATCCTGCTGCGGGTCGAACAGGCGGCGGTGGATGGCCCGTCGGCGACTGTTGATGCGGCGCTGAAACGGTGGTTCACCGATGCGTTTGCGCGGGTGCGCCCCGATGTTCTCGAACAGGTGCGTCAGTGGGTGCTGGCGAACGACCCCGCCGTTTACCCGAGAGTTTATCGTGTCCTCGCCGAGGGCGATGCGGAGATCGCCGATTGCCTGTCGGATATCGATTGTCCGACGCTGGTCATGACCGGCGAGGAGGATTACGGCAACTCGCCCGACATGACGCGCCGCATGGCCGCCGGCATTCCCGGGGCCGAAGCCGTTGTCCTTCCGGGCCTGCGTCACATGGCACTCGCGGAAGACCCCGACGCCGTCAACAACCTGCTGTTGAAACTGCTTGCCCGCACGACCTAGACCGGGCAACCGTCTCCGCCGCGGATCAGCACGTCAGCCGCGATCGGACCGTCGGCCGTGATCATCAGTGGATTGATGTCGAGCTCCGCCAACCAGCAGCGATTTTCAAGCGCGAATGCGGCGACGGACAGGATAGTATCACAGAGCGCGTTTCGGTCCGCCGCCGGGCGGCCGCGGAATCCGTCGAGCAGCTTGTCGACGGAGAGCCGGGCGATTGCGGTTTCGATCATGTCACGATCGACGGGCAGCAGCATTGAAACAGCGTCGGCGACGAGTTCAACCAGAATGCCGCCGCTGCCGATGACCATCACGAGGCCGAACTGCGGGTCGCGCCGGATGCCGACAATCAACTCTGCGATTGGTTCGGCGACCATCCGTTCGATCAGAAATGCATCGGCGCCGGCGCCGGGGGCATGGGCATCGACAGACGATGCGATCTCGCGACATGCCGTGGTGACGGCCTCCGCATCCCCGAGGTTCAGCCGTACCGCGCCGGCCTCGGTTTTGTGGGGCAGGGCTGCGCTGACCATCTTGACCGCCACCGGATAGCCGAGCTCGTCCGCCGCCTGCGGGGCGTCGGCGGTGGTCGCGAGCCGACCCTCGGGGATGACGATTCCCGCGTCGGCGAGCAGCCGCTTGCCCTGCCATTCGTCCAGGATGTGATCGCCATGCGCCGGTCCGTCGTCTTTCACAAGGCGAAGGCTGGCCGGATCGAGGCCCTCGCGAATTCGCCGCCGCAGACGGCCGAGTGATGTTGCCCCCGCGATCGCCGTGACGGCTTCGTCGATACCCTGGACCGGGGCGACCCCGCCTTCGATCATCCAGCCGCGCGTCTCATTGTCGATGTCCTCGGGCAGAACGCTGCACACCATGGCCGGGATATCGGCCACTGTCGTTGCCCGCATAAAGGCTCGGGCGTCGGCGAGATAGGGTTCATAACTCCGTCCCGGATTGTGCACCGGGTAGTCCTGCACCATCAGCGCCGCGTCGAAACCATCGCGGAGTGCTGCGGAGAGCGCCCTTTCGACTTCCGGCTCGTTGCCCCACAGCGGCGTCGTATAGTCGAGGGGATTAGCGACCGTCGCAATGGGCGGGAGAACCGCCCGAAGCGCCGCCGCCACATCGGCCGACGGCTGCGGCAGCACGACGCCGATACTTTCAGCCGCATCGGCGACCATGGCAGAATCGCCGCCCGAGCACGTGAACGCTGCCAGCCGGCAGCCTTCGGGCACCCCGGCGACGGTCACCAGTTTCAGGGTTTCGAGCATCTGTACGGGCGAGGTCACGCGAATGACCCCCGTGCGTTCGAAAAGCGCGCTGTAGAGGGCGTCGCTGCCGGACAGCGAGCCGGTGTGCGTCACCGTCAACTGTGCGCCGACGTCGGACCGTCCGGCCTTGAAGGCGACAATGGGGATGCCGAGAGCAACGGCCCGCAAGGCGACATCGGCAAACCGGGCAACGTCCCGCAAACCTTCGATATAGAGTGCGACCGCACTGACCAAGGGGTCATCGATCAGGATGTCGAGAAAATCCTCGACACCGAGCATCGCCTGGTTGCCGGAGCTGATCACATAGGACATTGGCACCGAACGCCGGTTCATGGTCAGGGTGTTGCCGAGCATGCCGCTCTGGGAAATGAAGGCGACGCCGCGCCCGGCCGGGTGATGGTCGTGATCGAACGGCCACAGCACGGCGCTGTGGGCGTAGCTGAGGATGCCGGAACAGTTCGGGCCGATCAGCGCCATGTCGCCGGCGGCATCGGCAAGCTCGCGTTCCAGTGCCGCACCGTCCTCGCCGATTTCGCCGAAGCCGGCCGTGTACCCGGCCACGCCGCCGGCACCGATGGCGGCCAGCGCAGCGACGGTGCTGGACGCATGTTCGGCCGGTACGGCGAGGAACACCGCATCCGGTGGGCCGGGCAAGTCGGTGACGCTCGGGAAGCACGGGACACCATGCATGTCCCCTCGTTTCGGATTGACGCACCAGATATCGCCCGTGAAACCGCCGCGAAGGCACTGCTCGACGGCCAACGCCGCGCTGTTGCCGCCGATGAAGGCGATGGAGCGGGGCTGCAGAAGCCGTTTCAGGTTATTGCGTTGGGCCGGCGTCATTGGCGTCGAACACCCATCCTCACGCGCCCAGGGGGCGCAGCATGGATCGGGAAATGATGTGGCGCTGGATTTCCGATGTGCCGTCCCAGATACGGTCGAGGCGCGCATCGCGCCACAAACGTTCGATCGGAAGATCTTCCATCAGACCCATGCCGCCATAGATCTGCACCGTGTGATCGGCGACACGGCCGACCATTTCGGCGGCGAACAGCTTCGCCATGGCGGCGTCGTCCGGTTCCATGATGCCAAGATCGGCTTTCCTCGCCGCATCATTGACCATCAGGTCGGCGGCGCGGAGTTCCGTGGCCATGTCGGCAAGCTTGAACGACGTGCCCTGAAAACGGCCGATGGGCTGACCGAACTGTTTGCGGTTGGCCGCCCAGTCCGTGGCCAGACCGAGCAACCGCTCGGCCTTGCCGCAGCAACCGGCAGCGACCCAGACGCGACCCATCTTGAGCCACTTTTCGGCAAGCTCCAGACCCTTGCCTTCCTCGCCCAGGATCTTCGAGCCCGGAACGCGGACGTTGTCGAACGAAAGCTGAAAGGTCGGATAGGCGCGCTGCGCGGCGCACACTGGCCCGCGTTCGATGTCGAAACCCGGCAGCCCCGCATCGACGAGGAACGCCGTCACCCGCTTGCGCGGGCCACGCGGCGTTTCGTCCGTGCCGGTGGCGGCGAAGACGATGGCGAAGTCGGCTTTGACGGGGCTGCTAATGAAATGCTTGGCGCCGTTGATGATCCAGTCGCCGCCCTGTTTCTCGGCGCGGGTTTGCATCGACATGATGTCCGATCCGGCGCCCGGTTCTGTGAGCCCGAAGAACTCCTTTCGTTCCGCCCGGACGCAGGGGTGCAGGTACTCCTCGGCCTGCTCGTCTGTGCAGGCGAGAAGGATTTCCGACGGGCGATGGACGAGACCATGCAGGCCGAACGAGGTCTTGCCGAACTCCCGTTCCATCAACGAGAGACTGACGTAATCCAAGCCGCCGCCGCCAATCTTCTCCGGCAAGTTGGCGGCGTAGAATCCCATTTCGAGGGCGCGGGAGACGATGGCCTTGGCGAGATCGGCGGGCACTTCGCCAAGCTTGTCGCATTCGGCCTCGTGCGGACGCAGTTCGGCCTCGACGAAAGCCCGTATCGACGCGACGAGCATGCGCTGTTCTTCGCTCAACAGATGGTTCAGGTGGTCCATGATGCCTCCGACGCTTCAGGACGTGGACTGTTGCACGGATCATTCGGCATCCTGTTGGATTGGGTGCGCTGAAAATCGACAGAGATAATGATTTATCGACGGGCGAGTTAATGGATATTCGGCATCGGTTTCGTCGAATAATCAGCGTTTGTGTCGTTAAACCGGCAAACGCCGGCTCCGGAACCGGCCATTGTCGCCGCAATGAAAGCCAGTTCAGGAGTGCATGCCATGACCGCCGACACGTCTTCCGAAGAACACGTCAAGCTCGAGCGACGAGGCCGGGTGCTGGAGATCACCCTTAACCGCGGCAAGGTCAACGCCATCGATCATGCGACCAGCAAAGCGCTCGGCGAGGCGTTCAGGACCCTGCACGAAGATCCTGAGCTTTGGGTCGGAATCATGACCGGTGCGGGCGATCGCATCTTCTCCGCCGGATGGGATCTGAAGTCGCTCGACAGCGGCGAGCAGCAACTCGACAATTGGTGGGAAACCGAGGCCGATGTATTCGGCGGATTTGCCGGGATCACCGAAAACTGGGTTCTGAACAAGCCGGTGATTGCCGCGCTCAACGGTCTCACCATCGGCGGCGGGTTCGAAATCGCGCTCGGTTGCGACCTGATCATCGCTGCCGATCATGTCGAATTCGCGCTACCGGAAATGCCGCTCGGCATCGTGCCGGACGCAGGCGCCCTGCAACGCCTGCCGCGTCGTTTGCCGTACAACATCGCCATGGAAATGCTGCTGCTCGGCCGCCGCATGACGGCGGCGGAAGCTGCCTCCTACGGACTGGTCAACGCGGTTGTGCCGTATGACGAACTGATGGAAAAGGCCCGCGAATGGGCCGATCAACTCGCACAATCGGCACCGCTGGCGTTGCAGACGGTCAAGGAAGTCTTGCGCACCATCGAAGCCGAAAGCACCGAGGGCGCCTTCCACGTAATGCGGACCGGCGACTTGCCGACCTACCGAAAGATGCTCAAGTCCGAGGACTCGGCCGAGGGCGTCCGCGCCTTCGTCGAGAAACGCGATCCGGTCTTCAAGGGCCGATAGGGAGGCCAGTTATGGCACGAAAGAACATCGAAGACGTTCACAAGGTGACCTCGATCGGTGGCGGACCGATCGGCGGTGGCTGGACAGCGCATTTTCTCGCCCAGGGTTACGACGTCACGGCCTACTTGCACGATCCCGCCGAAGAACCGGCGTTTCGCCGCATGATCGACACCGCCTGGGCGTGCCTCGAACAAATCGGCCTCGCCGACGGTGCGTCGCGCGACCGGCTGCGGGTGACCAGCGACCTCGCCGATGCGGTCGCCGAGGCCGAATTCGTTCAGGAATCGGTGCCCGAGGTCATCGAGGTCAAGCAGGGACTCTATGAAAAGCTGGGCGATCTCGTGCCAGCGGACGTGATTATTGCTTCGAGCACCTCAGGGTTTTCGATGACCGACATTCAGGCTCGCTGTTCCACGCCCGAGCGCACCGTTGTCGCGCATCCGTTCAATCCCCCGTATCTGCTGCCGCTGGTCGAGATGGTCGGCGGCGAGAAAACCGATCCTGCGGCGCTGGAATGGGCAGCGGCATTCTATACCCATGCCGGCAAGGCACCGCTCGTCATGGAGAAGGAGGTGCCCGGCTTCGTCGCGACGCGGCTGCAGGAAGCGGTCTGGCGCGAAGCCCTTCACATGATCGAGAACGGCGAGGCGACGCCCGAACAGATCGATATCGCCATGGTCAACGGGCCGGGCCCGCGCTGGGCCTTCGCCGGTCCGTGCTTCACCTATCATATCGGCGGCGGCGAAGGCGGCATGGCCTATTGCCTCGAGCAGTTCGGACCGGCACTGAAATTTCCATGGACCCGGCTGGTGGCGCCGGAATTGTCGGACGCGATGACGGAAACCCTGGTCGCGAGCTGCGACAAGATGGCCGACGGCCGGAGTTTTTCGGAATTGTCGACCGAGCGGGACAAGGGGTTGGTTGCCGTTGCCAAGGCGTGGCGCGATATCGGCAAGCTCGCACGCTAATTGCCGCCGGGGCCGGCGCCCAGCCGATTGAGCGACGTCGACAGCCCCGGCCACACGGGCGCGGGATCCGCTTCCGGCCAGGAATCTCGGCAGTCCCGCGGGCGCATGCCGAACTGCTCGGCGAACGACTTCGCGAAGTGGGACAGGCTGGCATAGCCGCAGGCAACGGAAATCTCGCGGACCGACATATCGGTGTTGGTCAGCAACACGCGGGCGTGCTGCAGACGCAGTGCGCGATAGTAAGCGATGGCGGAGCTTTTCATATAGCGCGAGAACTGGCGTTCGAGCTTGCGCTGGGAAACGCCGATGCGGCGTGCGATTTCGGGAATCGGCAGCGGTTCCTCGACATTCTCTTCCATCAATCGCACCGCCGCCCGTAGAATCCTGTTCAGGCTCTGCTGCGATCCGCCCATGGCGCGCCGCTGATCGGACTCGGGGCCGCGAACCGGGTGATGCAGCACGTGATCAGCGACCTCATGGGCCAGACGGCTGCCGTGCCGTTCGCCGATATCGTGGAGCATGGCGTCGAGCCCGGCCGTGCCGCCGGCGATCGTCGAGCGCCGGCCGTCGGTAACGTAGAGGCGTTCTTCGGCATCGACATCGGGATAGGCTTCGTTGAACGCCGGCAGGCCGTGCCACAGGACCGCCGCGCGATAGTTCGACAGGATTCCTGCGCGGGCAAGGACGTAGACGCCGAAATCCATGGCGCCCAGATGCGCTCCGCGTCGGTCGAGTTTGCGCAGCCAGGCGAAAAGTTCCCGGTTTTCGTAGTGCTCCGCACCCCAACTTGCACAGATATAGACGACGGTATCGGTCTGCGCGGCGTCGGGCAGTGCTTCCGTCGAAATCGGCAATCCGTTGCTGGCATTTACCGGCCCGCCGCCGGGCGATACGAACTGCCAGTCATAGAGATCGGCGCCGGTCAGATAGTTGGCGATCCGCAACGGCTCGATGGTGGCCATCAACGCCATCATGTTGAATCGCGGCACCAGCGCGAACACGAGCCGGGAGGCGGCTGTCCCGCGCGATTTTTGTGAGTCTTGTGTCATGGCTGAACCATCGTATTGAAAGCGGATGCAGACAGCGTCGATAAATCGATGTTAGTGGCGAATTATCGGCAATGACAACCCTTCAGTTGGCGATGATGACGTCAGCATCGAACTTTTGCGGGAGACACAGACCATGAATCGGGACGTCATCATTACCTGCGCCGTTACGGGCGCCGGCGATACCACGGGCAAGAGCGACAAAGTGCCGGTGACGCCGGAGCAAGTCGCGGCCGCTGCGATCGAAGCAGCCGATGCGGGTGCGGCGGTCGCACATATTCACGTCCGCGATCCTGAAACAGGGAAGGGCTCGCGCGATGTCGAACTGTTCCGCGAGGCCGTCCGCCTTGTACGAGAGAGTGACACAGACGTGGTCATCAACCTGACCGCCGGCATGGGCGGTGACTGGGTGCCGAGCGAGGACGAGCCGAGTGTCGGCGGTCCCGGCTCCGACATGATCGGCCCGCAGGAACGCCTCGCGCACGTCAGGGAGCTGAAGCCGGAAATTTGCAGTCTCGATTGCGGCACCATGAATTTCGGTCTTGGCAACGAGACCTACATCAACACGCCCGCCTACCTCCACACCATGGCCGAGATCGTCCGCGATCTCGGCGTGAAGCCGGAACTCGAGGTTTTCGATCTGGGACAAATCCGGTTGGCGCGCCATCTCATCGACGAGGGTCTGATCGTGCAACCGCCGCTGTTCCAGCTTTGCCTGGGTATTCCCTGGGGCGCCGCGGCCGACGGCGAGTCCATGCTGGCAATGCGGAACGCACTGCCGCCGGGCGCCAACTGGGCATCGTTCGGAATCTCGCGCATGCAGATGCCAATGGTGGCCCAGGCCGTGCTGTTCGGGGGCAATGTCCGCGTCGGGCTGGAGGACAACATCTATCTCGATAAGGGCGTGCTGGCCTCGAACGGTGATCTCGTATCGCGCGCCGTGGAGATCATCGAACGCCTCGGCGCCCGCGTCGTCGGCCCGGACGAGGCGCGTCAGAAACTGGGCTTGCAGTCCTGATGCGCGGGAGATGCCGAACGAGGCGGTTCGACCGCCTCGCTCAGGCCTCTGCTGACGGATCGATGATCGCGTAGTACTTCTTGATGTAGCCGTCGACCTTCCAGCTGCACACCGTACCCATCGGCACGAAGTAGCAGTCGCCGGCAGTAAAGCGGTTTTCCGTGCCGTCAGCTTCGGTGATGGTCACCTCGCCCTCAAGCAGCTGGACGAACTCGTGGCAGGGAAACGGCCGCATTTCGCTCTCGAAGGCGGTGCTGTCCCACATGCCAATGAACATGTTGCCGGTGTCGTTGGTAACAAGGATGTTGTCGCGCTGAATCGGTTCGCCATTCTTGAGAACGAACGGATCCGATGTGCCCATTCTGGACAGGCCCGGCTCCAGCTTCGTTCGTTCGAGAACCAGAACACCGCCTGCCGCAGTATCGATGTGCGGCGTCGGCGCATCCGGCGCCGCGTAGGTGATGAAGAACTTTCGCAGAAAGCCAATCTGCTTCCAGCTGATCGGAATGGCATTGCGAATGAAGAACGTCTGGCCTTCGCTAACAGGTGTCACGTGGCCGTCGCCGTCGATCATTGCCACATTGCCTTCGAGAACATGCATGAACTCGTCGCCGGGGTAGGGACCGAACGCTTCCTGCATGTCGGTAGTGGTCCAAACACCGACCGTTAGGCCGAGATCCGGATCTTCGAAATAGACGTGGACGAATTGCTCGGGCAGGGGCGACTGAAAGTCTGCAGGGTCGATCTCCATTCGGCTCAATCCTGTGTCTGCCGGGCCTTCACGGTCCAGCCGGATAACGCGTTTCTCGGTGCTCATGGGGGGTGTTTTCCTCGCTTGGAGTTCGATGCATAGGGCGGGCAGTCTTTCTGTACCGCTTGCATTTGTCGAGTCGGTTTTGGCTGACCGGTCAGATAAGGTTGGATTGGAACAGTCCGCGCCCGTCGGATAACCGCAGGCAAAAAAAGAGGCGCCCAACGGGCGCCTCTTTCATAGTCGTGACCGTTGCAAGAAAAACGATCAGTCCATCACCAGATCGCCCAGGTAAGGAAAGTTCATGACGTTGACGATGTCTTCGATGTGGACGCCCGTGCGGGCGGCCCATGCGAGATCTTGCCAGTGCAGCGGCACGAACGCCGCTTCGTCATGAAGGATCTGTTCGACCTGTTGCAGCAACTTGGCGCGTTCCGCCGGGTCGGTTTCGATCAGACTGGCCTCCGTCAGGCGGTCGACCTCGGGATTGGAGTACTCACCCGAGTTGTACTGGCCGCGGCCCGTATCCGGGTTCGGGGTCATGGCGAGGAACTCATAGAAGTTTGCCGAGTCTTCAGTATCGGAATGCCAGCCGATCATCATGATGTCGGCCGCGCGCTCGTCGAACTTCGGCCAGTACTGCGCCTTCGGCATGGTCGTGAGGTCGACCTTGATGCCGATCTTGGCGAGCATCGAAACCGACGCCTCGCAGATCTTGAAATCGTTCACGTAACGATTGTTCGGGCACATCATGGTGACAGAGAGACCGTCGCCGTAACCGGCTCCTTCCATCAGCGACTTGGCTCTCGCCAGATCGTAGCGTGGCTTCAGATTCTCGTTATGGCCGAGGTAGCCCTTGGGGCTCATCTGGGCCGCCGGCGTTCCGAAGCCTTTCATGATCTTCTTGACGATGCCTTCGTTGTTAATGGCATGGACGATGGCGAGACGGACGCGCGCGTCCCTGAAGGCCTCGACCCGTTCCTGGTTGAGCTGCAGAGTAATGATCCGCGTGCCGGTCATGGTGACCAGCTCGGTGCCATCGTTGTCGCGGATACGGTCGAGGTCGGTCGGCGGGACCGGCGCTATGAAGTCGACATCACCGGCGAGCAACGCCGCAACGCGGGTCGGTGCTTCCTTGATCGGCGTGAAAACGATGTCGTTCACATTGCCGGGAGACGTGTTGTCCCAGTAATCGCCGAAGCGTTGAAACTCGACGCGCACGCCTTGTTCACGGCTGACCATGCGGAACGGACCGGTGCCTGATGCGTTGGCCGAGGCGAACGAGTCGCCATGCTTGACGAGTTCGCTCTTGTCGCGTCCACGCTCGTCCGTGCCGGAATAGAACGCGCTGTCCATCGGGAAAATATATGTCGCGTTGTGCAACACCAGCGGGAACGGTCCTGCAGTCACGATGTCGACGGTATGATCGTCGATCACGTTCATTGCCTTGAACGGCTCGAAGATGCCTTTGAAGTCCGGGCTCGCCTTAAGCCGGTCGAATGTCCACTTGACGTCTTTGGCGGTCAGAACATTGCCCGAGTGGAATTTCACGCCGGCGCGCAGAAAGAAGCGCACGGTGGTTTCGTCGATGCGGTTCCAGCTCTTGGCAATACGGCCCTCGAAGCCGAGATCCTTGGTCCATCGAACCAGCGGATCGAAGACCATGTGCGACAACTGCAACGTGCCGCCTGAAAGCTGTTCGTGCGGGTCGAGCGAAACCGGGTCCGCGTCGTAGGCCATGCGGAGCGTCTTGGCTTCGACCGAAGTGGTTGTGCCGAGGCCGATAACGACAACCGTCGCCAGCAGCCATGTGAAAATGCGTTTCATTGATAAACGTCCTCCCAAAGGTTCTGGGTCGCCCGTTGAATTGTTGCCCCCAATACGTGCCTTACGAGTATGGCTGTTGGCCGGAAAAAGAACAATGCGATGCGGCTTGCCGTTCACCGGCATTTGTCGGACCCTTGTGACAACCATTCGGGGAGAAGAGCAACTTGGCGACCCTCGCCTTCTTGTTACGCCGCTTGTTGCAGGCCTGTGTCGTGATGCTGGTCATCAGTCTGATCGGCTTCTCGATCCAGGACAATCTCGGCGACCCGCTTCGCGAGTTGGTCGGCCAGTCGGTTTCCGAAGCCGAACGCGACGCACTGCGCGAGGAAATGGGCCTCAACGACCCGTTCTTTGTTCAGTACGGGCGGTTCCTGGTCAATGCGGTGCAGGGCGATCTCGGCACCTCGTACTTTTTCAAGAAACCGGCGCTTGAGGTCATTCTCGACAAGTTCCCGGCGACCTTCGAACTCGTGCTTGGCGCGACCCTGATCATCGTGCTGGTCTCGGTTCCGGTTGGCGTCTACTGCGCGATCAGGCCAAGGAGCTGGCTTGCAAAAATCGTCATGGGCGTCAGCATCATCGGCATCTCGATCCCGGTGTTTCTGACTGCGATCTTTGCAATCTATATCTTCGCCGTCGAACTCGGCTGGATGCCGTCCTACGGACGCGGCGAGACCGCGACGATGCCTTGGGGTTGGCGTACCGGGTTCCTGACGCGCGACGGACTCGAACACCTCGTGCTGCCGTCGATCGCCCTCAGTTCGATCATGCTGCCGCTGTTCATTCGGCTGATCCGAGGTGAGATGATGGAAGTCCTGCGCACCGAATATGTCCGTTTCGCCTGGGCCAAGGGGCTGACGGCGAAGCGGGTCTGGTTCGTGCATGCCTTCAAGAACACGCTGCTGCCGGTAATCACGGTCGGCGGCGTCCAGATCGGTACGCTGATCGCCTACACGATTCTGACCGAAACCGTCTTCCAGTGGCCCGGTATGGGCTTTTTGTTCCTTGAGGCCGTGAACCGTGTCGATACGCCGCTGATCATCGCCTACATCATTGTCGTCGGCCTGATTTTCGTCGTCACCAATACCATCGTCGATCTGATCTACACCCTGATCAATCCGACGGTCAGGATCACCGGGGGCGCGTCATGACGGCGCCCGGAACAAACGTACTTGGCCGGTTTCTCGCTTCCGATTTCTTTTACCGGTTCCGCCGTGACCGGGTCGCGGTCGGCAGTGCGCTGGTTCTCGCGTTTCTTGTTGGCATGGCGATTCTGGCGCCTGTCTTCGCGCCGCAAAATCCCTACGATCCGATGCAGATCGACATCATGGACTCCGAGATCCCGCCGGTCTGGATCGATGGCGGCGAGGAACGTTTTATCTTCGGTACCGACGCGCAAGGTCGCGGCATCTTGTCCACCATCATGTACGGTACTGGAGTCAGTCTGCTGATCGGCATCTTCGCCGTCATGATCCAGGCGACACTCGGCGTCACGCTCGGTCTCGTTGCCGGCTACATCGGCGGCCGCGTCGATGCGTTCCTGATGCGGCTCGCCGACATCCAGCTGTCGCTCTCGACGCTAATGGTGGCGATCATCGCGCTCGCGGTTTTCCAGGCCGCGTTTGGCAATGCGCTCTATGAGGAAACGGCCGTCTTCATGCTGATCCTGGTGATCGGCATCGCGGAGTGGCCGCAGTACGCCCGCACCGTACGCGCGACCGTGCTCGCCGAACGCCACAAGGAATACGTCGATGCAGCACGCGTCATCGGCTTGCCGAAGCGCCGCATCATGTTTCGTCACGTCCTGCCCAACACCCTCAGCCCCATTCTGGTGATCTCGACCGTGCAGGTTGCCAACGCCATCGTGTCCGAGGCCGCGCTGTCGTTTCTCGGGCTCGGCATGCCGGTGACGCAACCGTCGCTCGGCTCGCTGATCCGCTCCGGCTTCGAGTTTATCTTTTCCGGCTCGTGGTGGATCACGGTAATCCCATCGCTGGTGCTGATCGTGCTGATCCTCGCCATCAATTTGCTGGGCGACTGGCTCAGGGACGAACTCAATCCCAAGCTCTACAAGGACACCTGACCATGGCGCTGCTGGAGGTCGAGGGGCTGGAGGTCACGTTCCCGGTGCGCGGCGGCGAACTGAGGGCATTGCGGGGGATCGATTTCACCCTCGATGCCGGCGAACGTCTCGGAATCGTCGGTGAGTCGGGCGCCGGCAAGTCGATGGCAGCGTTCGCTGTGCTCAACCTGGTCAGCGAGCCCGGTTTCATCAGCGCCGGTCATATCCGTTTCGAGGGGCGCGACCTTGCGACGTTGCCGTTCGAGGAACTGCGGCGGGTTCGGGGCAAACGGATCAGCATGATCTTTCAGGACCCGATGATGACCCTCAATCCGCTGTTTACCGTCGGTCAGCAAATGATCGAGACCTTGCGGGCGCATGAGGACATTTCGGACGCGGACGCACAACGGCGCGCGCTCGCCATGTTGAAGGAAGTCGCCATTCCGTCGCCCGAAGCCCGCCTCAACAGTTATCCGCATGAATTATCGGGCGGTCTCCGTCAGCGCGTCGTGATCGCGATCGCGCTGCTGACCGAGCCCGCTATTGTTATCGCCGACGAACCGACGACCGCGCTCGATGTCACCATCCAGGCCGAGATCATGGCCCTGTTGCAGGATCTCTGCGAGAATCACGGCGTCGGCCTGATCCTGATCACCCACGATCTTGCCGTTGTCTCGCAGATCACCCAGCGGATCATGGTGATGTACGCCGGGCGTACGGTCGAGCAAGGGCCGACCCGCGAGGTTATCGCCAGACCCCGCCATCCCTACACGGCGGGCCTGATCAAGGCGCTGCCGCAGCAGAATGCACCGGGGACGCCCCTCAATCAGATACCGGGTGCCATGCCGACGCTGGACGCGGTGCCGTCCGGCTGCGCCTTCAACCCGCGTTGCGCCTTCGCCGATGAGCGGTGCCGGACGGACTTGCCGGTGCTCGCGCCATTGGCGGGCCGCGATGTCGCGTGTCATCACGCCGCCGGAATCGATGTGTCGGAGACGCCGGAATGAGCATTCTCGTTTCCGTCCGCAATCTGTTGAAGCGGTTCCATTTGCCGAGCCACTTCCTGCAGCGCCACAAGCCCGTGCTGCACGCGGTCAACGACGTATCTTTCGAGATCGGGAAGGGCGAGGCATTTTGTCTCGTCGGCGAGTCCGGCTGCGGAAAGACGACAACCGGGCGCATGATCATGGGGCTCGAGCGCGTCACCGGCGGCGAGATTCATTTCGACGGCGGGCGCATCGACAACCTCGACGATACGGGCTGGAAGCCGGTGCGCCGGCGCATGCAGATGATCTTTCAGAACCCCTATGCGTCGCTCAACCCGCGCATGACCGTTCGCCAAATCCTCGAAGAACCGTTGCGCTTTCATCGCCCGGAGATGACCGACGCCGAGGTCGCGGTCCACGTCGAGCGCATCATGCTGTCGGTCGGCAATGACCCCGGCTGGGGCAAACGCTTTCCGCACGAGTTCTCGGGCGGTCAGCGCCAACGCGTCTCGATCGCCCGCGCATTGATGGTCGAGCCCGACTTCATTGTCGCCGACGAACCGATCTCGGCGCTCGACGTGTCGATTCAGGCGCAGGTGTTGAACGTGATGATGAAGGCGCAGGAAGAACACAATCTGACATATCTGTTCATTACCCACGATCTTTCCGTCGTCGAACATTTCGGCACGCGGGTCGCGGTGATGTACCTCGGCACAGTCTGCGAGCTGGCCCCGACGGCCAAGCTGTTCGAGCGCCCACGTCATCCCTACACGCAATTACTTCTGTCCGCGATTCCGCGCATCAACGGTGAGCCGTTCGCCGAGCGCCGCGAACCGGGCGAGGTGCCGAACCCGATCCAACTGCCGCCGGGGTGTGTGTTCCATGGCCGATGCCCGCTCGCAAACGAGCGGTGCCGGACAGAGATCCCGGCGTTGCGTACGCTTGACGACGGCTGCATGGTGGCGTGCCATGCGGTGGAGGAGAGGCGCGATTAACGCCGGTATGTCCCATGAACGGTCGTCATTTACCCAGTCCCCATGAAACCGCCGCCGTGCCGGCGGTTCTGGCCGAGTTGAGGGCGGCGGCCGCCCGGCCGTTCGGCGACGCCCGTCCCATGCCACCGGCGGTCAATCACTCGGCCCCGTTCCTCGCACACGAGCGCGAGCGGGTTTTCATGAACGAGTGGATCTGCGTCGGCCGCGCCGACGAGATCGCCGACACCGGCGATTATCTGACCCACCGGATTGCCGGCGTGCCCGTCATGGCGGTGCGGCAGGCGGATGGCAGCGTGCAGGCGTTCGTCAATGCGTGCGCACATCGGTTCGCGTGTCTGCTCCCCGATGAGACAGGTTCGGCCCGGCGCTTCACGTGTCGCTATCACGCATGGACCTACGATCTCGATGGCTCCCTGATTCGTGCGCCCTATATGGAGATGAAGGACGGTTTCGATGCGGCGGCGCACAAGCTACGTCCGCTGCATGCCGAGATCTGGGAGGGATTTCTCTACGTCACGCTGAATGAGGATCCGGCCCATTCGGTTGCGTCGGTGCTTGCGCCGTTCCACGAGGGCGTCGTCGGCCGGTTCGATATGGCGCGGTACCGGACCGTGGCGCGCCGGACCATGATCTGGGATGCCAACTGGAAGAACCTGATCGAGAATTTTACCGAAAGCTATCACGTGCCGGTGGCCCACCAGAAGACGTTCGCGAAGCATGGCAAGCCGTTGGCGGATTACGTTTGCGGCGAGGACAGCGATCACTACTGCTATCACCGTGCCGCGCAGCCGGAAGAAACCGGGCCGGGTGCGGCGCATCCGGACAACGATTGGCTGACCGGCGAATGGCGGCGGATGATGATCGATTTCTGCATCTTTCCGTGCCACCTGGTGACCCTGATGCCGGATTTTCTCTGGTATATTTCGGTTCAGCCGCAGGATACGGGGCAAATGCGCGCGACGTGGGGCGTCGCCATTCCGCCCGAGAATCTTGCCGATGTCCCCGCGGACGATTACGACGCGTGGCTGGACGGGATCGTGGCGTACATGGACACCGCCAACGGCGAGGATAAGGAACTGGTCGAGGCGCTGCACGTCGGGACGGCATCGCCACTGCTGCCTGAAGGAACGCTGCACCCCATCGAGCGAAATCTCTGGCAGTTCACGCGCTATCTGGCGCGGATTTGCGACGCCAATGCCTAGAGAAGATCTTGTCTTGCCGGTATCGCTCTCACGATCCGAAATGCCTGAGCCGGTCTAGGGCGCAAGCTCCGCTTCGTCGCGCATGGGTAAACGGCAGCACAGATAATAGGATGAAGGCGCCTGGGCACGCCGGTAACCGCACATCAGGCACCGTTGCATGACGACATCGCCGTTATCGTAGATGGTTTCTACATGGTTGCGCATGAGATCCGCCTTTCAGGTGGGCATGTCCATAGCCCGGCCAATCCGGTGGGGTTCGCTCACATGTAGGCACGTGGCCGCGTAATTTCGAGTCGCTGGCTTTCCGGCGCCCGCACGCCGGAAACCGGATCTACACGAATACGCCGAGCACGATCAAAACGATCAAGGCAAGCGCGAGAGCCGCAAGGGCACCCCCGCACAAGATGCCCAATACACCTTTCATCGACATGGCTTGATCTTGATCCATCTGAATCTCCTTCCTCTTCCGAATGTCCTAAGGAACGCCAAACCGATCATACATGAGTTGGACATGAGTCACATCATGGGCGCCCGAAAAATCGGGCGCGAATCCGAGGCCGGAATAGCCCGGAATTAACTAGGCATCGGATTACAAGCGAGCGCCGGTCTGAGGACCGGTGCACCGCACTGTTGGTGCGGTCGGAGTCGCCGCGAGGCGTTGAAAGCGGTTACCCTCTTGGCTTCTCGTTCCCTGGATCATAGGCGGAGTCCGCCAGTACCACGGCCTTGCGGCGTTCCCCGAGCAGACCGATTTCCATTTCCGAGCCCGGCGTGGCGGAGTCCGGCGGAACGTAGACGAAGGCCAGGCTCTTGGCCGTTGCGTGGCCATAACCGCCGGAGGTTGCGACCCCGACACACTTGCCGTCAACGAAGACCGGCTCGCCGCCGACGACATCGTTGTCGGTTGCATCGACCTCGACGTAGGCAAGTTTGATGGCGACGCCGTTCTGCTTGCGCTTGAGGGTTGCCTCGCGGCCCACGAAATCGCCCCCATCGAGCTTGTCCGGTGCGAAAAAGCGTTCCATGTCGGCTTCGATCAGGGTGATCTCGTTGGTCAGTTCGCTATGCAGACCGCGGTAGGCTTTCTCCATGCGCATGGAGTTGAGCGCGTAAGCCCCGAAATTGGCAATGCCATGGTCCTGGCCGGCTGCCCAGACGGCATCGTAAACGGTTTCGAGATCGCCCATCGGGATATGCAGTTCCCAGCCCAACTCGCCGACGTACGAGACTCGCAAGGCCCGCACGCTAGCGCCAGCGACGGTGATCTCCTGTCCGCTCAGCCAGCGAAAATGCTCGTTGTCCAGCGGCGCGTCGGTCAGTTGGCTCAGAACGTCGCGCGATTTCGGACCGCTTAGCACCAGCATGCCGTATTCATCGGTGATATTGCCGATCGTCACGTCCTCGCCGTCGAGCCGGCCCTGGGTGAACATGTCCAGGTCCTTCTCCTCGGCGCCGGCGCCCGAAAGCACATAGAAACGGTCTTCGCCGAGACGGGTGATCGTGGTCTCGCTCTCGATGCAGCCGTTGCGGGTCAGCAGATGGGTGAGGCTCATGCCGCCGACTTTCTTAGGTAGTTTGTTGGCGGTCAGCCGGTTCAGCATCGCCTCCGCATCGGGGCCGCTGATATCGAATTTTGCGAAACTCGAGAGGTCCATGACGCCGACACGCTCGCGCACCGCTTCGCACTCCTTGGCGACGGCATCGAAGGTGTTGCCGCGGCGGAAGCCGACATCCTCGGGTGCGCCGTCGAGCGAGAACCATTTCGGTCGCTCCCAGCCGTGCGCCTCGGTGTGCACCGCGCCCATGCCGTTCAGCTTGTCGAACAACGGCGTGCAGCGGCGGTTTCTGGCGGCCGGGCGTTCCTCGCCCGGCAGATGCAGGATGTACATGTGCTCATAGGCCTGATGGCCCTTGGCGCGGCAGTAGTCCGCATCGGCATAGGTGCCGAAGCGGCGCGGGTCCAGGCCCGCCATGTTGATTTCGGATTCGCCCTCCATCATCCACTGCGCCAGATACTTGCCGCAGCCGGCGCCTTGCGCGATGCCGATGGCGGAGCCTGCACACAGCCAGTAGTTCCGAAGGCCATGAACCGGGCCGAGCAGCGGATTGTCGTCCGGGGTATGCGGGATCGAGCCGTTGACGACGCGGCGGACGCCGAGTTCGGCCCAGATCGGCATGGCCTCCATGACGCCTTCCAGATACTCCATGATCGGATCGAACTCTTCCTCGAACAGTTCGTGATCCGACTCCCAACTCGGCACGCCGCCGGACTCCGGCCAGGCGATGCGCGAGCCCTTGGTCTCGTACGGGCCGATCAGCGCCGATTTTTGTTCCTGACGGTAATAAGACGAGTTACGCGGGTCGCGGATGACCGGGATCTCACCGTCGATCTCCTTAAACTCGGGGCAGGGCTCGGTAACGATGTACTGGTGTTTCATGTTGACGATCGGCAGGCTGACGCCGGTGAATGCGGCGATCGCGCCGGCGTGGTTGCCGCCGGCGTTGACTACGTGCTCGCAGGTGATCGTGCCCTTGTCCGAGGTGATCTCCCATTCGCCGCTATCGGTTTGCCGGATATCGGTCACCATGCATTCGCGCTCAATCGTCGCGCCCAGCTTTTTGGCTGCGGCGGCCATGGCGTTGCAGACGCCTGCCGGGTCGACGTGACCGTCGCCGCGCGTCCAGGCGCCGCCGACAACGCCGTCGAGCTGGATCCAGGGAACGATCTCCTTGATCTTCGCCGGGTCGATGATCTCCATGTCGGCGCCCGAATTGTCGGCAATGCCGGCGACGAGTTTGAAAAAGTCCAGCTCGTTATCGTTGGTGGCGAACCGGATCGCGCCACAGCCGTGCCAGCTCACGTACTGGCCGGTCATCTCTTCCAGCTTCGGGTACAGCGTGTTTCCGTAATGGTGAATCTTGGACATGTTGTAGTCGGCGATGAAGCTGGGGCAAAGCCCGGCGGCATGCCACGTCGAGCCTGAGGTCAACTCGCCCTTTTCAAGCAGGACGCAATCCGTCCAGCCCGCCTCCGCGAGGTGATACAGAAGCGCGACACCCATATTGCCGCCACCGACAATGACAACGCGGGCTTGGGATTTCATGAGCGGATCCTCCGGGCGATACAGAAATTGGAGCGTAACGTAACGGTCGAGCGTAGGGTGCCGTCAACGAATGATTCCGCGTAGGTCCAACCTAGAAAAACTAGGGGTCAAATTTCGCGCCAAAACTAGGTTGCGGCCGCCGCAAAATCGGTGCGCCTGCTAAATCGTTTCTTGCGGATCCCGGTTTCTGGGATAACGATCTTCAACCGTTCAGCCGAGGAGAGATCGATGGCGGCTAACAAGGACCAGGTCGAGTTCTGGAATTCGCCGTCAGGCGAGAAATGGGTCACGTTTCAATCCGAGTTGGACGGACTTTTTGCCGAGATTACAGACCTGCTGTTCGATTGTGCGGCGCCGTCAACGGGCGAGCGCGTTCTCGATGTCGGTTGCGGCTGTGGAACCACAAGCCTGATGTACGGCGAGCGGGTCGGTGTCGGGGGAGCGGTCGTCGGCGTCGATGTTTCCGAGCCGCTGCTGGCGCAAGCAAATGCGGCCCGGGATCGTGCTGCCGTCGATAACGTTGCGTTCGTGCGGGCCGATGCCCAGGTGCACGACTTCGAGGGTGCGTCATTCGATCTTGTCGCGTCGCGTTTCGGCGTCATGTTCTTCGACGATCCTTATGCGGCATTCCGCAATCTTGCCTCGGCGCTGAAGCCCGGCGGACGGTGCGTGTTCATCTGCTGGGACGGATTGACGGTCAATCCGTGGTTCTCGATTCCGCGGGCCGCGGCGGTCGACCGGCTCGGCGCGCCGGCGCCGACACAGCCCCGCGATCCGGGGCCGATGGCGTTTGCCGAGCGCGACTACGTCCGCGACATTCTTGAAAGCGCAGGGTTCACGTTGGTTGCTGTGGACTCGGTGGAGACGACGTTGCGCCACGCCGGCGGCGTCGCTGCGGCGGCGCAGCTTTCCGCCCGGCTCGGACCCGCCGCCCGGATTATCAAGGAACGAGACGGCACGCCTGAGGACATCGCCGCCATTGCCCAACGAATCGAGAGCGACTTCGCCCCCTTCGCGACGTCCGGCGGCATTGCCGTGCCGGCCCTTCTCAATCTCGTCGAAGCGCGAAAAGGATCGTCCGTTCCATGACCGAACCGGCGTCCCTGAAGTCATTCGACCGGCGGGTCGAAATCGATTCCAACGTCGCCGTCGACCTCGCATCGAACGTCTTTGTCGCCTGTGGCTGCGACGCCGAAATCGCGCACGTCATCGCGGATCATCTTGTCGACGCGAACCGCCGGACCGTCGAGTCCCACGGCCTGATGCGTATTCTTCAATATGTCGAATGTTTGGAAGACGGCACGTTCCGCGCCGCCGCATCGGCGAACCTGACGACGACCGACCGCGGCGCGACGGTGGTCGACGGCGGCGGCGGCATCGGTATTCCGGCCATGATCCTTGCCGCCGATACCGGTGTTGAGAAAGCGCGCGAGACCGGTATCGCCGCGATTGCCGTCCGCAACGTCGGTCACACCGGGCGCATCGGCGCCTATACGGAACGGATCGCCGAGGCCGGGTGTCTGGGAATCGTCATCGGTGGCGGCAATCGCAAGAACTGGCGGCAGGCGACGCCGTTCGGCGGCCGCAAGGCGCTGCTGCCGACCAATCCCTATAGCATCGCCATTCCCGGCGGCGGCCGGGGACCGGTGGTGCTCGACTTCGCGACGTCGAAAATCTCGGGCGGTTTGATTTATGCGTCGAGAAGCGCAGGTGCGGCGCTGCCGCCCGATTGCGTGATCGACCCGGCGGGGAATCCGACCACGGATCCTGAGGATTATTTCCGGGGCGGCGCGATCCTGCCGGCGGGCGGGCCGAAGGGCTACGGCATGGCGCTGATCGCGGAGCTGATTGGCGAGGCCATGCTGGGGCCCGTCGAGGCCGAGATGAACTGGCTGATGATCGTCATCGATACCGGACGGTATCGGGACGCCGCCGGGATGCAGGTCATGGCCGAGGACATCCTGGCGGAAATCCGCGACTGTCCGACAGCGCCCGGGTTCGACCGCGTCGAGGTGCCGGGCGAGCGGGAGCGGGGGCTTCGGACCGAGGCCGGGGCGTATATTTCGCTCCCCGAACCGACGTGGCAGCAGATTCTCGCCCTCGCGGGCCGTCTCGGCGTGGCGCACGACCTCGGTAATGGACGGTGACGGTCATGGCTGTTGTGGAACAGGTTTCGGGCAAGGGCGATGAAGCGATGCGCCGGGACTGGCACTACCATCCCGATCTGCCGATTCCCAATTCGGGGCTGTTCGCGTGGCCGCCCAAACCGCTGAAGATGATCGCGTGGCTCGCCCGGTCATGGCTCCGCGTGTCGGTCACGACGCTCTGGCTCGCCCTGGCATTCGCCGTCTGGACATGGTTCCAGCCGCCGCTCGAGCAGATGAAGACCTTCGCCTGGGATTGGATCGCCTACATTTATGTTCGCAACCTGATCGTCATGACGGCGGTGGCGGGCGGGCTGCATCTCTATTTTTACACCTTCAACAGACAAGGCATGCGCCGTAAGTTCGACAAGCGGGGGCTGGCGCCGGGCAACCGGACGTTCACCTTCAACGACCAGGTCCTGGACAATATATTCTGGACGCTGGCGAGCGGCGTCACCGTGTGGACCGCACACGAGGCTTTTTACTTCTGGGCCGTGGCGAACGGCCACGTTCCGGGCCTGACGTTTGCCGAAAACCCGGTGTGGTTCGTCGCGCTGTTCGTCATCATCCCGATCTGGTCGTCGATGCATTTCTACTGGATTCACCGGTTGATTCACTGGCCGCCGCTCTATCGCGCGGTTCATTCGCTGCACCACCGCAACGTCAGCATTGGGCCGTGGTCCGGCATCTCCATGCACCCGGTCGAGCACGTGATCTATTTCAACAGCGTGATCCTGCATTTCATCGTCGCCTCGCATCCGGTGCACATGATCTTTCACCTGTACGTGCAGGCGCTCAATCCGGCGTGCTCGCACTCTGGCTACGAAGGCATCGTTATCGCCGGTAAGAACAGGTTCGCGCTCGGCGATTTCTTCCACCAGCTTCACCACCGCTATTTCGAGTGCAACTACGGCACGGCGGAAATGCCGTGGGACAAGTGGTTCGGCTCGTTCCACGACGGCACGCCCGAAGCCACGGCGCGGATCCGGGAACGCCGCCAGCGGATGCATGGGACGGGGTAGAAAGAGCGGCGTGTCGGCTGCTATTGCCGTTTGGTGTTTACATTCACTGCCATTCTGTCGTCGGGGCGTAGAGTTCCCGGTACCAGCCGCTGTCGCAATCCTCACGGAGAAGGTTGAGAACTTCCCAAGTCGCCGAGACGCGATACAGGCTTTCATCAGATAACCGTTGTTCAGGTGTTGGCATCAGCGTCTTGGCGCGTGTCGACATGATGGTGCTTACGTGACTGGGGTGCGCGCCTTCGAACAGGCAGGATACCAAGGCATCCGTCCTCTCATGGCTGTAGACATAGGCGAGTGTCTCAACGACACCATGCCAATAGATCCACTGTTCGGTTTGGGGCTTGTTCTCGTAACCCCAGACAAGAATATCCAATTCGACCTTTTCGAAAGCGCCGGAAGATTTCAATGCTCCCGTTAAAACGACCAATGCCGTAACGATGGCAAGCGCCAGTTTGCGATGTTTCATTATTCAACCCCTTCGATCTGCTCGGTTGCCTGAAGTTTATTCTTTCGTCGAGACCAACATACTACTTGGCCGGATTATCGCTACATCCGCTCTTTGTCCAAGCGGCTCTCGCTGTGCGCCAGGCCTTCGCTGCGGTTTGTCGTTTTTTATGAAGATCGTCGCGTTCCTGTCTGAATACCTCGAATGACGTCTCCATTGCGTCGAAACGTTCCTGGAGAGCCAGAACCTCGAAAATCGGGTCGATTGGCGTTGTGGGAATATCCGGTCTTTCGGTTGCCTTGGCGAGACCGGCAATTTTCTTGATTTTTGCGATCGTCAGTTCGATTCCCAGCGCGATGCCGGCTTCGGCCATTTTTTCGTCAATCAGACGCTGGAGCTCATGCAGTTCGTCTTGGGTTTTATTCGTCAACTCGACCATGCGCGAATGGTTTTCCCTGATAGCGGCATGCGCGACCTCTGCCTCGAAGACTGCATCCTTCAATCGAGTGCACTCCGATTGTCTCCTGTCATCTTCTTCCTTGTTATCCGGTTCGTGACGGTCGGACTCGTCCGGTCGGTGCGATGCTAAGCCTCCAGACGGTTCGGGATCGACGACAGGCGGTTCCGGTTTTCTCGATGAGGGGCCGGGTGTGAAGGAAGTGTTCCCGAGCAGCGATTGGCGCTTCGATGCGGAACCGAGAGCGTCGAAGAGTTCTCCGAGTCTTCCGGCCTCCGATATCGACGTCGGTACAGGTTTATGCCGTTCGGCAAACACTTGCGAGATGGCGCGCCCGAGACGAATCGCGGTCGGGCCGCCGGGCTTCATGACGCCGTCGCGTTTCAGGCCCTGATCCTGCTGGAAGCGTCTCAGCCCGACGAACAGGTTTTCGTCAGGGATGTCGGTGAAACCGATGGATTTTCCATGGCTCTTGGGCGGCTCGTAGTATCCGAGACGTCCAAGCGCGCGTTTCGTGCGCAGGGTATCGTCAGGATTGACGTTGACGGTTTCGGCGATGGTTTTGCGAATGTCGAACGGGTGGAAGGGCAGCATGATGATCTCCGTGGTTGGCGGAGTCGCATGCATAACAGATTATAGGAATAAAATCAAGGAAAAAATACCTCACACGGGCACGACTTGTTAACGCTGCGTTAAGACCTGACGACCTATCGTGCCGCCATGGACAACAGCCCTTACCTGAACCGGATCCGCGATCTCAAGGTGTTGCGCGATTTGCTGAACGAGCACGAAGCGACGCTCAAGGCGCGCGCCGCCCATGAAGGTATCGGGCGGGGCGAGTCCGTATCCGTCAGCGAGGAAAAGGCCCTAATTGCCGGCAAGAAGCCCGCAATCAAGCAGGCGTCCTAGCCCGCGATCTGTTCGCCGCGTTTGTCAAACGAGTAGCAATATAACCGTTCATCCCGTGCGCGACGTGGCGCGAAGCGGTGCGGCGCAGACACAGGATCTCCGGGATGAGTGGGTCAAACTGAATGGCCGCGGGTATCAGCCGATCACCGAAAAACTGCTTTCCGGATTGATTTCGCGTTTGCGCGAATAGAACCCGGCGTCGACCACCCGGTCGATGTAGGGCAGGCGGAACTGCAGCGGATCGCTGTCGTGATCGTTGCCGCTCTCGCAGTAATCGATCAGCGCGGCCATCATCTTGCCCGCGATCGGCGCGTTCTTGTACTGGTTCCCGCTGGTCCCGCAGGCCATGTAGTAACCGGGTACCTGGGATTTGTCGTAGATCGGAATCCAATCGTCGGAAACGTCGTAGAGATCGACCACGCCCTTCATCTGCGATGGAATGCCGAGATCCGGCGCGCGCTGGGCGTAACGGTAGGCCTGGTGGGTCCACTGGTCGGAGAAGTTTTGGTCGTAGGTATCGGGATCGACGAACTCGCGCGGATCGCACGGCGGATCTTCCGATCCGATCAGGATGAAGTTGCCTTTTTCCGGGCGGGTATAGCAGCTGATGTCGCTGTCCGAGGTGACGCAGCCGTCGTTGTAGAAATCGAAACCCGCTGGCGCCGGAACGTGGACCACCTCCTGCTTCAGGACCTTGGTCGCGATCGTCATGTCGTCGAGCGCGCCGGCCATTTCGTTCAGGTGCGACGAATACGGCCCACCGACGTTAACGACGATATCGCTGTGAATCTCGGTGCCGTCGTCGAGCTTCACCCCGGCGACCCGGTCGCCCGATTTGAGGATTTCGACGACCTTGCGATTGAACATGAAGCGCCCGCCCGCAGCCTCGGCGGCGCGCTGCAGGTTGTGGGTCGAAAGCTGCGGATCGGTGACGTAGCCCGCCGTCGGCCACCACACGGCTTGCTTGACCCGGTCGCCGTTGGGGTTCGGCTTGCCGAAGTCGGGGTCGTCCATGCGCTTGGCCGGATCGAAGCTCTCCAGGTTGTAGTACGGCAACTTCTCAAGGATTCTCGCTTCATCCCAGAGTTCGTAGGGAATGCCAAGCTCCTCGCTCAGGGTCTGGTGCTTCTTGAGATAGCCGTTGTGGTGGGTGCACATGACCATGCAGCCGGTCTCGCGAAACTCGGCCATGCCGGCTTCGTCCTCAAGGCCGAGATACTCGGCCCAGTCGCGCCAATAGTGGTAACCCTCCCACGCCATGGCGATGCCGTCGTAGGTCGAGTAGTGCACCCGGATGATGGCGCACGATCCGCTCGTGGGTCCGTAACCGGCGGCCGGGTTCTTGTCGATGGAGACGGTTTTACGGCCCGCCCGGTTGAGCTCCAGCGCGACAGCGGCGCCGATCACGCCCGCGCCGATGACGATGGCATCCGTTGTTTCGGTCATGTCGTTTCCTTCAAAGTCGCATCTGTTTGCCGGCGGGATCGTAGGGCGAGGGTTCAAGCACGGTCGCCTTGGCCTCGACGCCGACGATATATGTGGTCAGCCCGGTACCGGGGTCGGCATGTTCGGGCGCGACGAGGGCCATGGCAAGGCTCTTGCCCACCGTATGGCCGTAACCGCCCGAGGTGATGAAGCCGATCCGTGCGTCACCCGCGTAGACCGGTTCGTAGCCCGTCGCCTCGGCCCCGGTGTCCTCGATCTCGAGGGTCACCAGACGCTGTGCCGCCGTGTTGCCTTCCTTTTCCTTGAGGGCGGCGTCGCGGCCGTGGAATTCCCCTTTGTCGAAGGCGATCCAGCGGTCCATGCCGGTCATGCCTGGCGTGCGGTCCTGCATGAACTCGGCGTTCCAGATGCCGAAGCTCTTCTCCAGGCGCAGCGCGTTCATGGCATAGAAACCGTACTCGCGCATACCATGATCCCTGCCGGCTTCGAGCAGAGTTTCGCGGAGCGCGATGTGTTCGGTCGCCGAAACGTTGATTTCGTAACCGAGCTCGCCGGCAACCGACATGCGGGCGACCTTGGCACGGATCAGCCCGACGTCCAGCGTCCGACAGCCGAACATCGGAAAGGCTTCGTGACTGACGTCCTGGTGGGTCAGGCTTTCGAGCACCTTGCGCGCGTTCGGGCCGGCAAGCGAGAAACCGCAGATCGCATCGGAGACATCGCGGACCCGGACGTCGCCCTCAAGATGATCGTGGAACCAGCGCATATGCCAGTTGCGCAGGTAGTAGGACCCCATGATCCACCACGTGCCGTCGCCCCAACTGAAGATCGTCAGATCGCCCTTGAGCTTGCCTTGCGGCGACAGCATCGGCGCAAGTTTGGCGCGCCCGGGTTTGGGCAGGCGGCTGGCCATCATCTTGTCGAGCCAGGCCTCGGCATCCGTGCCGGAAACCTCGTAGCGGGAGAACCCGGTGATATCGAGCAGACCGACGTTCTCGCGCACCGCCTTGCATTCCTCGGCGACGATCTCGAAGGCGTTGGAGCGCTTGAGGGTCGGGGTTTCCTCGAACCCTGGAGGGCCGAAGCACAGCGGCACTTCGAGGCCCCAGCTGTTGCCCCACGTGCAGCCGGCCGCCGTCATGGCGTCGTAGGCCGGGGCCTTCTTGAGCGGGCGGCCCGCGGGCAACTGTTCGTTCGGATAGGTCATGACGAAGCGGCGCGAGTAGAACTGGCCGGTCGTCTGCCTGATGTACTCGCGGTTCGAGGCGAAGTCGCCGTAACGTGCGATGTCCATGGACCACGCATCGGCCTCGGTATCACCGTGGATCATCCACTCGGCCAGTGTCTTGCCGACGCCGCCGCCCTGAAGGAAGCCGGCCATGACGCCGCAGGCGAGCCAGTAGTTCTGCACGCCGCGCACCGGACCGACCAGCGGGTTGCCGTCCGGCGAGAACGTAAACGCGCCGTTGACCCAGTTCTTGACGCCGACTTCGTTGAGACAGGGGTAGCGTTCGAACGCCATGACCAGTTCGTCGGCGATGCGGTCGGTGTCTTCGTTGAACAATTCGATGCCATAGTCCCACGGCGCGCCGTCGATCGACCAGTGCTGGTGATTGATCTCGTAGATGCCGACCAGAATACCGTGCTGGTCTTGACGCATGTACGTAAAGCCCTCGAGGTCGACCGTCATCGGCACCTCGAAGTCGAGCGCCGCGACCTCGGGGATCGTCTCGGTGACCAGATAGTGGTGCTGCAGCGGTGCGACCGGCAGGTCGAGGCCGACCATACGGCCGACTTGCTTGGCCCAGAGACCGCCGGCGTTGACGACGTGCTCGGCGTGAATGGTGCCTTTCTCGGTCACTACGTCCCAGCTGCCGTCGGGCCGTTGAATCAGTTCCTCGACCTTGTTGTGCTCGATCACCTCGGCGCCCCGCATGCGCGCCGCCTTGGCGTAGGCGTGGACCGTACCGGTGGTGTCGATGTAGCCCTCGCGGTCCGCCCACAGGCCGCCGAGGACCCCGGTTACATCCATGATCGGGCAGGCCTTTTTGACCTCATCCGGCGTCATCAGGTGGCAATCCTCGATGCCGATCGACTGGAACACGCGATAGGCCGATTGCAGCCACTCCCAGCGCGCCGGCGCCGAGGCGACGGTGACGCCGCCCGTCATGTGAAGATTGATGTCCTGACCGCTTTCCTTCTCGACCTCGGCCAGCAGGTCAATGGTATAGGCCTGCAGCGCCGCCATGTTCGGGTCTGCATTCAGGGCGTGGATGCCGCCCGCCGCATGCCAGGACGAGCCGGCCGTCAGGACGTTGCGTTCGACGAGACAGACGTCTGTCCAGCCAAACTTGGCGAGATGATAAAGGACGGATGCGCCGACGACGCCGCCACCGATAACGACGACACGATATTCAGATTTCATGCTGGCCTCCTCGCCTCAATGCCATGCACGCAAAATACCGTTCCCGCGTGCCGCTTGCGGTCGGATAGTCAATCCAAACCCGGACCGTAAGACAAGGCCCGGCGTCCCGAAAAATATTTGCACGATGTCCAAACCGATTCATCGGTCCGCTCACGGAGGATTGACCGTTTTCCGGCTATTTTACGGTCAGCCCGTTCGCGGTAGCCATCATATACGTGACACTACTAACGCTGGTGTGTTAGGTGTTTTGCGGGGGACAGGTTGAAATCGTCGTCAGTTGAATCCGGTAGGGGTGGTCGGATCGCTGTCAACGACTGTCAGGGGTATCATTCATGGCAGTTGCGGCCATGCCGGATATGCGCCAACCGCCCGCATTGCAGCGCATTCTGCTTGTCGAAGACGATCTAGGCGATGCGCGTCTGGTCGCCCAGACCCTCAAGCGTGAGTTTCCCGGCACCTACAAGGTCGTTCATGTCGAGTCCATCAAGGACGCCGTTACAGCACTCGTTGCTGGCGACGGGTCCGACGTATTCGACGCAATCCTGCTTGATCTCAATCTATCCGACTCAATCGGGCTTCAGGGATTCTCGATTATCTCGGACCTGATCGGCAGCCGGATTCCGATTATCGTTCTGTCGGGCCTCGATGACGAGAGACTCGCGGAAAGGGCGATCCAGACGGATGCGCAGGATTATGTCGCCAAGTCGAGAATGACCGGCGGCGCACTCGACCGGGCCATCCGCTACGCTATCGAACGTCAAAAGAACAGGGCCGCGCTGCACGCGGGCCGCGAACGTTTCCGGCAGTTTGCACGGATTGCATCCGACCGATTCTGGGAGATGGATGAGAACCTGATCTTCACTGGAATCCCCGGTGGGTCACGTGGACCAAGCCGTCCTCATGCGAACGAAATGAACGGGTTGGCGCTCTGGGACATCGAAGGACTGTCGCTCGCCGGTGATACGGACTGGAGCGCATTTCGCGCCGATCTGAAAGCGCATCGGTCGTTTCAACGTGTCGAGATCGTGTTTCGCGACGAAGACGATGAACCCACTTATTGGTGGTTCAGCGGCGAACCCGTCACCGAAGTCGATGACGTTTTTGCCGGCTATCGCGGCACCATGACGGACGTCACGGACAAGGTCCGCACGTCGCGCGAGCTGTCGGCTGCGATGAGCGAGCTCGAAATCCTGAATGCACAGAAGGATAAATTCTTTTCGATTATCGCGCACGATCTGCGCTCGCCGTTTGCAACGATGGTGGGCGTTGCGGAGGCGTTCCGAAACGGATTGATCACCGCCGATTCCGACAAATTGGTGGAGTACGGTGGCATGATACATGCGAATGCCAACCGGGCGCTGAATCTCGTCGAGGATCTCCTCGAATGGTCGAGGCTGCAACTCGGCGGCACATCGTTCGACTCCGAATTGCTGAGTCTCAAGGAGCTGGTTGCCGGAAACATTGAGCTCGCGTCCACGCCGGCAGCCAAGAAAAATATCGACCTGATCGACGAAACGGCGGATGACCTGATGGTTGTCGCGGACCGGCAGGCGGTCAATGCGATTATCCGAAATCTTGTCGCCAACGCGGTGAAGTTCACCGAATCCGGCGGTTCGGTGACGATCGCGACAGAAGAAAGGGGCAATCGCGTGATCTTGTCGGTTGCCGATACAGGTGTCGGCATACCCGATGAAATCAGGAGCAAGCTCTTCGAGATCGACGAGAAAACCACGACCCGGGGTACGAATGACGAACGCGGAACCGGGCTGGGACTCGTCTTGTGCGGTGAACTTGCCGCCAAGAACGGTTTCACGATCGACATCGACAGCACGGTCGGTGTGGGAACCAGGATTTCGGTCAGCATGCCGCATGGCTGACCGACTGCGCGTATGAATCGATTCAGGCTATATGCGATGCCGCGTGCCGGGGTTTTGTCGACTGGAGAAGACCGATGATGTTGATGCTCAGAATTTTTGCGCTTCCGCTCGTAATCGTCCTGACGTTGTTGGGCACAGCCCGCGCTGAGCCGCTGGCGATTGCGACGTCCAAATCGGGGTGGCTGATTGCGGTGGCCCAAGGGCAAGGGTTCTTTGAGGCGCACGATGTCGATGTCAACGTCGACATCGTCGGTTCCGGTGTTGCGGCGGGGGACGGTCTCATCGCCGGGAAATTCGATGTTGCGACGATGTCCGGCTTCGCCTTTGTGACCCGAAGTTTCAATCATACTGACCTGCGGTTGATCGGGACCATTGCCGCAATCTCGAACGTCAGGCTGGTCGTCAGACCGGATCGCGGTATTGCGGAACCGCGGGATTTGTCGGGAAAAACCATCGGCCTGCGGGGGAAATCGATCAGTGAGTTCTTTCTGGGCCGGATGTTGGACCTGCACGGCGTCGACTCGTCGAGCGTGAAAACCGTCGACATCAAGCCCGGCAAGTTGGTGGAAAAGCTCAGCATGGGAGATGTCGACGGTATCGTCAGCTGGCAACCCTACGCAAAGTTGGCCGCGGATGCGGTTGGCGCCGGCGCTGTTGAGATGACGGTTCAGGGCGGCCAGTCCTACTACTTCGATATTGTCGTCACTGAAGCCACGATTGCAGAACGGCGCCAGGATATTGTCCGGATGCTGACAGCGCTCGTCGATGCTGCTCGGTGGGCTTCCGAAAACGAAGCAAATGCCCAGCGTATCGTCAGTGATCGTCTCGGTATCGACCCGGAAGATGTGGCGTTCTTCTGGCCGGACCATGTAATGGATGTCGCGCTATCTCAGGATATGATTTTCCTGATGGAGGAGGAGGCGCACTGGCGGATAGACCACGGGCATTCGGCAGGCAACGTTCCCGATTTTCTGGATCGTATTGATTACAGCATGCTGTTCGAAGTTGATCCAACGCTGGTAACCATCGTTCGCTGATTTCAGAGGGATTTCGCCGTGCGTATCTCAACGAGCGCGAATGTCATCGCTGGCATCCTGGTTACCCTGATCGCCATAACGGTTGCGATACAGATCAACGGCGTTCTCGAGGTGCGCAACCAGCGCAAGCAGGAACAGCTCGCCGAGGGGGTCAGCGCCGCCGTTCTCGACATCGCCACCTTGGCCAACGAGATTCAACTCCGACGCAGCGAAAGAGCAATGCGCCAGTTCGATCAGCGTATCTCTTCGCTCGACGATCTTTTGTCGGAACTCGAGCAGATACAAGACGCCCAGCTTCCGGCTATCCGTCGGATGCAGCGCCGTGTCGCCGAAATGCGGAGTGCGTTCGAAGGACTGAGCAACCTCGAGGGCACGGAGAACGCGGCAATTGCGTCGCGGGCACCGTTGTGGCACTCGTTTCTAGCATCGTCGCACACGTTGGCATCGCTCTCAAAACGCCTGTCCGCGGCCAATTCGCGGAAGATCACGGAGGTCGAGCAGCATATGCTGACGGCAACCATCGTCGCCGGCGCGCTCAGCATCGGTTTGGTTGTCATCGTCTATATCTTTTTTATCGTCGGCGTTATGTCCCCACTCGTTGGTCTGCGCGACCGGATTCTCAAGATGGCCGACGACGCCAACCTGAAGGGCGAGCACGAGGACCGGCGCGGCAACGAGATTCGTGAGATCGAAGCGGAATTCGACCGCCGGTATGCGGCACTCAAGATTGCAGAGCGGGCCGTCGCTATTCATACGGCCAATCTCGAACGCTCGAACCGTGACCTCGAACAGTTTGCCTATGTCGCCTCGCATGACCTTCGCACGCCGTTACGCGGGATCATAACCACTGCGTCCTGGATCGAAGAGGATCTCTCGGATGTCATGAACGACGACACGCGGGAGAACATGAAGCTGCTGAAGGGGCGGGCGAGGCGCTTGGACGGCTTGCTCAACAGTCTTTTGGAGTACTCGCGGGCGTCGACGCGCCAGCATGATACCGAGGATGTGAATGTCGAGTCGGTCCTCGACGAGGTCATCTTGCTGTTGAACGCACCGGCAGAAATCAAGATCGAGACGCGCGGCGAATTGCCTACTTTAAGAACAATTCGCGTGCACGTACATCAGGTGCTGCACAACCTGCTCGACAACGCCATCAAGCACCATGACCGGACCGATGGCCGCATCACCGTCTCATGCCGGGATGCAGGCGCTTTCTATGCATTCAGGGTGGAGGATGACGGGCCGGGGATCGCGCCCGAATTTCACGATAAGGTCATGCAGATATTCCAGACCCTTAAACGCAGAGATGTGTACGAGTCCTCGGGCATGGGATTGGCTCTTGTCAAAAGGATTATCGAGCAGCACGGCGGAACGTTCGCCATCGAGAGCCCATTGACGGATCGCGGTTGCGCCATGTGTTTTTCATGGCCGAAGAGGGAGAATGTGAATGCCGACGCATAAAGAGGTCACGTTTCTCGTCATCGAAGACGACGATCTCGATTTCAAGACCCTGACCAGGAGCTTCAGGAATCTAAGGATGGTCAATCCTGTCAGGCGCGCGATGGACGGGCTGGACGCGCTCAACATCCTTCGCGGCGAGAACGGCGCCGAGAGGGTCGAACCGCCCTACCTCATCATTCTCGACCTGACCATGCCGCGAATGAGCGGTTTCGAGTTCCTCGATCATCTGCGGATCGATCCGGAATTGTCGCTGGACGTGGTGTTCATCCTGACGTCATCGGATTCCGACGAAGACATTACCGAAGCATACCGGCGTCATATTGCCGGCTACATCAAGAAAAGTGATCCCGAAAACACCTTTCTCGAAGCGCTCTCCATGATCGATACCTACTGGCGGGTCGTCGAATTGCCAAAATAGGCTGGTAGTCGAGGGCGTACTCTTACGTCGTGCTCCGCGGACCCCAATCGCAACCGATCAGCAGGCAACCGTTTTCGGTTCGCGAGTTGTGATGCGTGCCGGGGTCCTGATGCACGAAATCGCCGGGGCCAAGAATCCGGCCATCCGGCTCGATCAGGTCGCCCTCGAGAATCAGATAGTCCTCGTTGAACCGATGAGTATGGGCAATCGTCTCGGCGCCCGGTTCCATGCGAATCACGTAGCAGCCCTGCTGCGCGCCGTCGCGGTCGTAGGTCAGGTCGAGATAGCTCATGTCGTCCTGAACCGGGCCCTCCATGTCGTACGGCTTGAAAGCGGTCTCATAGATATTGACGATCTCGCGCTGCGGTTCGTTCTTCGCCGCTTCCTTTTTCGCTTCGGTCATGTGCTAGCCTCCCGTTGCCGCCACGGCACAATTGATCTCGGACAACGCGTAAGCAGCTGTCCATGGGCGCCGGGCCTCAACCAAATATGGCCCATTACGCTCCTTGAACCACCATCTTGATTTGGACAGACTGACCGGAAACCGCCACAATAAGATCAAAATACGGCAGGCACAGGGAGCGATCTGCGATGCAGCCCATCATGACCGGCGCGCAAAGACCGCGGACAATGCGGTTCGGAGCGGCGGCATTGCCGCGTGGCGTCGAGCGCTATCAGGTTAGCGGCGGCGGCAGTGTAACCGTCCGCATCGAGCCCGGCGACAAGGTTCGGATCGTCAACGTCGAGGGCGGCCAGCAAGCTGAAATCGTTGCGTTCACGCCGAACGGCAAAGCCGATCCGGGCCTGCTCGGTAAAAGTCCGGGCGGGCCGCCGGCGGGATTGCTCGGCACGCTGGAACGCGAAGGCGCAGGCGGTGCGCTCGCGTCGCGCCTCACGCGGGACGGCCTCTCCCTCGAAGGAGCGGTTGGCGTTGTCGCATTCTCGCCCGACAGCCGGGCCGGCGACGAAACGCAATTCACGTCTTCGGACAAGGGCGTGCTGTTGATTGCCGCGCCGGGTAAGCCGATGCGGGTCGACGAGCACAATCCGCCGACCGATCTGACGGTCTTCATCGAGCGGGCGAACCCGTCCGATACCGGCGACGAGCACTTGCCGGACCCTCTCGCGGCGCCGCGCCTCGACCAGCGGATCGATCGCCGGACGGCGCAGGCCTATGAGGTCAAGGCGGGCGAGTTCATTCAGGTGATCGATGTGTCGGGCCGGCAGTGCACCGACTTCCAGGCTTTTTCGGCGGCCTCGCTGGATAAGGGCCTCGAACACTGTCTCGACGTCACGGCGACGCGTGCGCTCATGGCGAGCGGATATCCCGGACCCGGCGTCCATTCGAAGTACTTCGATTACGAAATGACGCCGTTGATCGAATTGGTCCAGGACACCTGCACGCGTCACGATGCTTTCGGTCTGGCCTGCTTCGCCAAATACTACGACGACATGGGGTATCCGGGCCACGTCAATTGCTCGGAGAACTTCAACGGTGCGCTTGAACCGTATCCCATCACGCCGCGTCGCGGCTGGATGGCAATGAACTTCTTCTACAACACGGCAATCGACGACCATAACCAGCTGTATCTCGATGAACCCTGGTCGCAACCGGGCGACTTCGTTCTGATGCAGGCATTGACCGATCTCGTTTGCGTATCGTCGGCATGTCCCGACGATACGACGGCTGCGAACGGATGGGACCCGACGGATATTCACATCCGGACGTATCCCGCCGGGCTCGAGGCAAAACGCAGCATCGGCTTCAGGAAACGGCCCGACTCGGAGGCGGCGATGACGAAAGAAACGGGATTCCATCCACGAACATCGGCGCTGACGCGGAACTTCGTCGAGTATAACGGCTACTGGCTGCCGAACGATTTCACCGGCCACGGCGCGGTCGACGAATACTGGGCCTGCCGCGAAAAGGCGGTGGTGCTCGATCTCTCGGCGCTGCGCAAGTTCGAAGTCGTCGGACCGGATGCGGAGTCGTTGCTGCAGCATTGCCTGACGCGCAACGTGCGCCGGCTGGCGCCCGGCGACGTGGTCTACACCGCCATGTGCTACGAGACCGGCACGATGATCGACGACGGCACGCTGTTCCGGATGGGCGACGACACCTTCCGTTGGATCGGCGGCAACGACCACGGCGGCGACTGGCTCCGCAAGCAGGCGGCCGACATGGGGCTCGATGTCCGCGTGCTATCGTCGACCGACCATCTGCACAACATTGCAGTACAGGGCCCGCTCAGCCGCGACATCCTGAAACAGATTGTCTGGACCCCGCCGACCCAGGCGAGCATGGGCGAGATGGAGTGGTTCAAGTTCTCGATCGGCCGGATCGGCGATCATGACGGCATCCCCGTTGTCGTGTCGCGCACCGGTTATTCGGGCGAGCTCGGTTACGAGATTTTCTGCCACCCGACCGATGCGCCGGCTGTGTGGGACGCCGTCTGGGCCGCCGGCGGACCTCATGGGTTGAAGCCGTTGGGTCTTGAGGCGCTCGATATGCTGCGCATCGAATCCGGGCTGATCTTTGCCGGCTACGAGTTCGACGATCAGACCGACCCGTTCGAGGCGGGCATCGGCTTCACCGTTCCGTTGAAGACAAAACAGGAAGACTTCATCGGCCGCGCGGCGCTGACCAAACGCAAGGAGAACCCGCAGCGCAAGCTCGTCGGACTTGAGCTGGTCGGCAACGAGCGCGCCGCCCATGGCGATTGCGTGCGGGTTGGGCGGCACCAGGTCGGCGTCGTCACCAGCGCCATGCGCTCGCCGGTGCTGGCCAAGAACATCGCGCTTTGCCGCATCGCGGCGGAGTACGCAGAGCCGGGCACCGAAGTCGAAGTCGGCAAACTTGACGGACATCAAAAGCGCCTGCCGGCAACGGTGGTATCGTTCCCGCATTACGATCCGAAAAAGGAACGGCCGCGGTCGTAGGAACCAGGGGAACGGCCGGTCCTGAACTGAACACAAGAACACAATCGAAAGGGAGTTAACGACCATGACGAGAGTTGCAATCATCGGCGCCGGACCGTCGGGATTGGCGCAGCTGCGTGCGTTCCAGTCCGCCGCGGAGAAGGGGGCCGAAATCCCCGAAATCGTCTGCTTCGAAAAGCAGGACAACTGGGGCGGCCTGTGGAACTACACCTGGCGGACCGGTCTCGACCAGTATGGCGAGCCGGTGCACTGCTCGATGTACCGCTATCTCTGGTCGAACGGTCCGAAGGAAGGACTCGAGTTCGCCGACTACTCGTTCGAGGAACACTTCGGCAAGCAGATCGCATCGTACCCGCCGCGGGCCGTGCTGTTCGATTATATCGAGGGCCGCGTCAACAAGGCCGATGTCCGCAAGTACATTCGCTTCAGCACTGCGGTCCGCCGCGTCGACTACGACGAGGACTCGGGCATGTTCACGGTGACCGTGCACGATCTTCCGCACGACAAGGAGTACTCGGAAGAGTTCGATCACGTGATCTGTGCGTCGGGGCACTTCTCGACCCCGAACGTGCCGCACTTCGAGGGCTTCAGCACGTTCAACGGCCGCGTGCTGCACGCCCACGACTTCCGCGATGCGCTGGAGTTCAAGGACAAGGACATCCTGATCATCGGCACCTCTTATTCGGCGGAGGACATCGGCTCGCAGTGCTGGAAGTACGGCTGCAAGTCTGTGACCGTTTCGCACCGCACGGCGCCGATGGGCTACAATTGGCCCGACAACTGGAAGGAGGTACCGCTGCTGCAGAAGGTCGAAAAGAACACCGCGACCTTCAAGGACGGCTCGACCGCCGAGGTCGACGCCATCATCCTGTGCACCGGTTACATCCATCATTTTCCGTTCATGGAAGAGAGCCTCAAGCTGCGTACCGCCAACCGGCTGGCGACCGCCGACCTCTATAAGGGCGTCGTCTGGGTCGACAATCCGAAGCTGTTTTACCTGGGCATGCAGGACCAGTGGTACACCTTCAACATGTTCGATGCGCAGGCCTGGTACGTGCGCGACATCATTCTGGGCCGGATCGAGGTGCCGGACCGCGATGCGCGGGCGGCGGACGTGGTCGATCGCGTGGCCCGCGAGGATGCCGGCGAGGACGATTACGACGCGATCCGCTATCAGGGCGATTACGTCAAGGAACTGATCGCCGAGACCGACTATCCGAGCTTCGACGTGGACGGCGCCAACGAGGCGTTCTTCCAGTGGAAGAAGCACAAGAAGAAAGACATCATGACCTTCCGCAACAACAGCTATAAGTCGGTCATGACCGGCACCATAGCGCCGGCGCACCACACACCTTGGAAGGATGCGCTGGACGACTCGCTGGAAGCATATCTACAGAACTGATCGCAGGCTGCGGTACAGTCCGAGAAGAGGCCGTCCCTGTTTGTCCCGGGGGCGGCCTCTTTTTCCGTGCCGCGTTTGGATCGCGGTACGCGCGCCATGACGCCGCCAAGATGCGGAGACGATGCAGCTACGGTGTCCGTTGCGATCCACCGTATTTGCCGGACTCATCTCGCTTTTTGTTTAGGGCCGGATTAGCTTTGATCAGATTTCGCGATTTCTTGCAAATTTCAACCCGTTGTTTTTCAACGACGATTCCGGAAAATGTTTAGTTTCGTTTAGAAATGTTCATGCACTCCCGGGTGCTTCGCATTTCTGAACATGCTCACCATCCTGTTCCTCCGCCTGTCAGGCGAAGGGATAGGGCGGGGAGCAATGGCCCGGATAGATTTCGCACAGGCCTCGCCAAGCCATCCCACCGGCGCGAGTCGAATGACACTCACGTCGGCACATATTCACCATCGCAATGAGCAAAGCATAATATAGGACAATAAACCCATATTGTCAAGGGTCAGGCTCAGAACGCGCGGCGGAGAACGTGCCTGTTGCCAGACCTGAAGGTTTATCTTGCTGACGGGTTCGGTATCTTCGACTAACGTCGTGAAGAGCCGATTCCCGAACGCATTTCCCGGCAAGGTCTTCGTGGACACATTCGATCACGTCATTGTTGGCGGCGGTATCGTCGGCGCCTCAATCGCCTATCACCTGGCCTGCAAGGATGCAGGAAAGATCTTGCTGGTCGAGCGCAACGACCTGGCGAGCGCCGCGTCCAGTCGGGCCGCCGGACTGGTTCTGCAATCGTCCACGAAGGTTTCGAAAACGCCGTTGGCGAAGCTGACAGTGGACACCATACCGTTGCTCGAAAAGGAACTCGGGGAGAGTGTGGGGTATCACAATGTCGGTAGCCTGCGGATCGCCGCATCCGCGGACCGTGCGGCGGAACTGGATGCCATGGCACGCGACGCATCGACGTGGGGGATACCGGTTCAATGGCCGAGTATCGCCGAGGTCGGCAAGATGGTGCCGTGGCTGGATACCGGCGTCATTCAAACGGCCCTTTTCCTGCCCACTGACGGCTACATAGATCCTTATCTCTTGACGGTTTTCTATATCAAGGCGGCACGGGCACGCGGCGCCGTGGTGCGCCCGCGCACGAATGTGCGGGATGTCCTGACGCGCAAGCAAGACGTCGTGGGTGTCGTGACCGATGCCGGAGAGATCGCCTGCGGCTCCGTCGTTGACGCCTGTGGGGCCTGGGCCGCGGTGTTTTCGGAACGTGTCGGTTTTCCGCTACCCATGGCGCCGGTGCGGAGTCACTTCTGGATCACTGAACCTGCAGAGACGTACGGCGGAGAGCATCCGGTAACGATCCTTCCCGACGTTGCCGCTTATACGCGTCCCGAAGTCGGCGCTTTGGTTCTCGGCGTACAGGAACCCCGTTCCGTCACGTTCGACGCCCGCGAATTACCCGACGATCCTGCCGTTTTCTCGCCGACCGAAGGAGACGAACACTGGGATGTTCTTGCGGCTTCATACGAGGGCTTGGCGCAATTTTTTCCGGCGATCGAGAACGCCCGGTTCTCCGACTACATGTGCGGGCTGTCATCATACACACCGGACGGGGAAATCGTTCTGGGACCCGTTCCCGGCGTGTCCGGCTTCTATGCCGCCGCGGGCGCTTGCGGTTCCGGAATTACCCTGTCGGCCGGGATGGGCGATGCGGTAAGCGATCTGATGCTGGGACGGCAGCCCGTCTTCGATGTCGAGCCGTTTCGGCCCGATCGATTTGGGCGGGTCGATCCCTTTTGTGCGCCGTTTCGCGCCCGGTGTGCCGCCGCCAGGGCCTCGAAGTCGCGGAGTGACGGCGAATAGACGGCAATCGAGACTGGCCCCAAAGTCGGATCGCATTTTGCGGATCGCAGCAGCGACTCCGACAAAAACATGACCGGCTCTAATATCCCGCGGTGCGGTCGACCTCGTTGAGCAGCGGCTCCCTGGCGGTCAGCCGCCGATAGTTTTCGGCGATTTGCGGCAGGCTGTCGTCGACGTTCCAGCCCGACACGTGCGGCGTGACCGTGACCTTCGGATGCGCCCAGTAGGGATGGTCCGGCGGCAATGGCTCCGCGTTGAACACGTCCAGCACGGCGCCGCCCAGCTGGCCGGCTTCCAGTGCGGTGAGCAGATCGTCGTCGACGATCAGCGTGCCCCGCCCGGCGTTGATCAGTACGCCGTCGGGTTTCATGTGGGCGAACATTTCGGCATCGAACATACCCAGGGTTTCTGGTGTCGACGGCAGGATGGCGGCGACGTAATCGCTCGCGCCGAGAACGCCCGGCAAGGCATCCGCGCCGGCTCGGCAGTCGACCCCGTCGATGGATTTTTCCGACCGGCTCCAGCCGATCACGTTAAAACCGAACGGCAACAGCAGGCGGGCCGTCATCGCGCCGATGACGCCGAGGCCGAGAACGCCGACGGTCGTTTCGCGGTTGAGCCGGGGCGCGCGCTGCAACCATTTCCCCACGGCCTCGTTTGCCAGGTGGAATGCCATGTTGCGTTGCCCGGCGAGAATGTAAGTGAGACAGAACTCGGCAATTTCCCTTGCCTGGTTCTCCGATGCCAGGCGGGCGATCCGGACGTCCGCCGGCAGATCGGGATTCTGCGCCATCGTCTCCACGCCGGCGCCGAGTTTCTGGATCAGTTCGAGGTTCGGCAGCAGCGGAACAAGGTCGCCGTTGAACTCGGTCGTCGCCAGCATGGTCACGTCGTCGAGCGGCGTTTCCGGAAAACCGCAATGAATTGTCGCGTCCGGCATCAGCGGCCGCAGGAGGTCGTAGACGTCTTCGTCGCGCATCCAGTTGGGCGAGTTGACGCTGATCAGAATGGGCATGGCGTTTCGATTTCCCTGCGCGGTCGAATGGTTTGGACGGTCAGTCGTCGGTCTTGCCCGAACTGACGTCATCGGAAAACAGTTGTTCCAGCTCATCGCTCCAGATGCGGACCTGTTCGACGATCTTTTCCTCGTCGTTATGAATGGCGTGCTGGTGGCGCAACATGCGTTCGTCGTGGTCGCGGAACGTTTCCGCGAAGTAGGCCGCATCCTTCGCGGCAAAGCCGAGTTGTTCGAACACGACGCGGCCGGCGTCGACGCTCGAGAGAAACGTTTCGCGGATCACCGTCTCGACCCCGGCATCCATTAACAGGTGCGCATGACGGCGGTGGCGGGCGCGGGCCACGATGCTTACGCCCGGAAAGTGCGATTTGACCAATTGCACCGCCTTGATCGCGCGCTCGATATCCTCGATCGCCAGAACGAAGACACGTGCCTTGGCGATTCCGGCGGCGCGCAGGACATCGAGCCGGCTGGCGTCGCCGTAATAGATCTTGCTGCCGAACCGGCGCACGAAATCGATCTGCGAGGCATCGCTCTCGAGCGCCGTGAAGCCGATCCGCTTGGCCGCCAGCATGCGGCCGACGACCTGCCCGAACCGGCCGAACCCGGCAATTACCACCGGATACTCGTCCTCCGGTATCTGCGGCATTTCCGTTTCCTCGGCCTTTGACGTGCGGCCGCTCAGCTTTTCATTGATCAGGAACAGCACCGGCGTCGACGCCATGGAGATGGTGACGACAAGGATCAGCAGGTCGGCGAGGGGCTTCGGCATGACCGACGCGCCGACCGCGATGTTGAAGATCACGAAGGCGAACTCGCCGCCTTGGGAAATCGACAGCGCGAAGTTCCGGCTCGCCGCCCAGTCGAGCCCCGACCAGCGGCCGAGACCGAGGAGAATCAACGCCTTCGTGCCGACGAGAACGACGACCAGAGCGGTGACGAGGCCGAACGAATGAGCCAGCGTGCCGAAATTGACCGACATGCCGACGGCGATGAAAAACAGCCCGAGCAACAATCCCTTGAACGGCTCGATGTCGGCTTCGAGGGCGTGGCGGTATTCTGAATCGGCCAGCAGCACGCCGGCGAGGAACGCGCCGAGCGCCATCGACAGCCCGACGGCCTGCATCAGCAGGGCGACGCCGAGAACGCTCAGCAGGCCGCAGGCGGTGAACAGTTCATGGATGCCGGTATCGGCGACCCAGCGCAGCAGAAATTTGAGGACGTAGCGGCCGATGCCGATGACGCCCGCGATGGTCGCCACCATGATCGCGCCGTCGGCGAGCGTCAGCGCCTGGTCCGGGTCGACGGCCGTCGTCGCAAGGAACGGCACGATGGCGATGATCGGGATCGCCGCGACGTCCTGAAACAGCAGAACGGAAAAGGCGGAGCGGCCGAATTTGGTCGGGATCAGGTTCTTTTCGCCCAGCATCTGAAGCGCGAACGCGGTCGACGAAAGCGCAAGGGCGAGACCGACGGTCAGCGCGACGTTCCAGCTCAGTCCGGCGAACATGCCCGCAGCGGTCATCAGCGTGGCGGTCAGGCCGACCTGTGCGCCGCCGAGCCCGAACACCGGCTTTCGCATGCGCCAGAGCCGGCTCGGCTGCAACTCCAGTCCGATCAGGAACAGCAGCATGACGACGCCGAGTTCGGCGAAATGCAGGATGTTCTCGACTTCGTAGATCCAGCCGAAGCCCCACGGCCCGATCGCCGCGCCGGCCGCCAGATATCCCAGGATCGAGCCCAGCCCCAGGCGCTTCGCGATCGGCACGGCGATCACGGCGGCGGCGAGAAAGATGGCGGCTTCTGCAAGAAATGACATCGCTTCCGGTCCGCTTTCTCTAAATGTCCCAGGCGCGGGTCGTCAGGTTATGGTCGCCCGCCTGTGCGCGTTCATCCAGCGCCGCGTGGTCCAGCAAGCCGGTCTGTGTGTCGATATGGCCGATCACGGAAGCGGCATTGAGGGTCGCGCGCACAAGCGCCGTTTCGGACTCGAGACCGTCGGCGAGACCGGCGGCCAGGGTCGACGAAAAGGCATCGCCGGCGCCGGCCGTGCCGACGACCTCGGCCGAGGACACCGGGCAGTAGACGATTCCGTTATCCGACGCGAGGTACGCGCCGTTACGGCCGTCGGTGACGACGACGGCGCCGACGCCGAGTTCCAGCAGGGCGGCGAAGAAGCCGGTCATCGTCATCTGGAAGCCGCCGCCCTCGAAGCCGCGGCCAACGAGCGCCGGCGGCGTTTCGTCCGGTTCGAGGGGCAGGGACGGTCCGCCTTCGCCGAAACGGCTGATCAGTGTCGGCACCAGGGTGTCCGCTTCGACCCGGTTGATGGCAAGCAGATCGATGGCGGCCAGGCAATCGTGAAACGCATCGTGGCGGGCGGACAACTGGCGAATGCCGGGGTTGACCGCGACTTTCGCCTTGTGTGATTTCGCGGCGGCGACGATATCGGGAAAGCAGTCCGCCGATTCGTTCGAGAGGCCGGTGACATAGACCAGGTCGACGGCGAAGGCGTCGGCCTTCAGGTCGTTCGGGCGGATCAGCGTGTTGGCGCCCCGGAACGTGAAGATCGCCGCATTGCGGTCGTGCGAGGCGACCATGACGGCGGCGCCGGTCGGGGCCTCCGGCGTGCGCGAGGCCCAGCGGGTCGATACGCCTTCGTCGCTCAGTTTGGAGAGCACGATATCGGCGCGGTCGTCCTGACCGAGCTTCACCAGGGTCGACACGTCATGGCCGAGCCGCGCCATGGCGACCGCCGCGTTGACCGCGCCGCCGCCGCAGTGGGTCGAAATCTCGGTCGCCTCGGTCTTGCGGCCCTCCTCGAGCAGCAGAAACGAGATATCGGCGTTGCGCATTTCCATGCGCTCGATCTGCTCGCTTCGGATGATGGCGATGGTGTCGACCATCGCACCGCCGATGGTAAGGGCCTTCATGCGTAGGGCTCCGTTCGGGTTGGTTCCCTTGCTTGTGCAGAGTATTACCGGGAATTGCAAATCCAGAATAATTGCGCTCTTGTGACGCCCGGATTTGAACGGAGGTGCTGCGGTGAGCGAATTGCCCGGAATCGACGATATTCACGATGCGGCGGGACGGATTGCCGGGCTTGCGGTGCGGACGCCGCTGCTTTCGTCGCCGCAGATCGACGCCCGCTTCGGCGCGCAGGTGCTGTTCAAACCGGAGTGTCTGCAACGCACTGGGTCGTTCAAGTTTCGCGGCGCCTGCAATGCCATCGCATCCCTGAGCGAGGCGGATGCGGCTCGCGGCGTCGTCGCGTTTTCGTCCGGCAATCATGCGCAGGGCGTCGCCGCCGCCGCGACGGCGTTCGGATCGTCCGCCAAGATCGTCATGCCGGCCGATGCGCCGGCCATCAAGCTCGGGAACACGGCCGCTTTCGGCGGCGAGGTGATCACCTACGACCGCTACACGGAGGACCGAGCGGCCATCGCCGCGGCGGTTGCGGACGCCGAAGGCCGGACGCTCATTCCGCCGTTCGACTATGGTCCCGTGATCGCCGGGCAGGGAACCGTCGGCCTCGAAATCGCCGCCGATCTGGCCGCCCGCGATCTGACGCCCGACATCGTGTTGTGCCCGTGCGGCGGCGGCGGCCTGATCGCCGGCATGTCGCTGGCCGTGACGGAACGGTTTCCGGATGCCGACATCTGGGCGGTCGAGCCGGACGGATACGACGATACCATGCGGTCTTTGCGCAGCGGCACGCGGGAACAGGCCGATACCGGACAACCATCGATCTGCGATGCGCTTCTCTCGCCGAGTCCCGGCGAGTTGACCTTCGCGATCAACGAACGGACCCTGGCCGGCGGCATCGGCGTTGCCGAGGACAAGGTGCGCGAGGCCATGCGCGTGGCGTTTCTCGACCTCAAGCTCGTTGTCGAGCCGGGCGGCGCCGTCGGGCTCGCTGCGCTGCTCTCGGGTCAGCCGTCGGATATTGCGGGCAAGACGGTGGTTGTCGTGATCTCTGGCGGCAATGTCGATGCGGCGCTTTTCGCGGACGTTCTCGGCGCCTAGACCGGATCGGCGTCAGGTCGTCGGATCGAGACAATCGCGCATGGCCTCGGCGTTCCTGCGCATCATCTGGAAGTAGACATCCGGTCCCGGCAAGAGACCGACGCCGATCGGGTCGAGCTGACCCGAGCGGGCCGGCGTGCCTTCGATCAGGCTCGTCACGATGGCGGGCTCGAACTGCGGTTCCGCAAATACGCAGACCGCGTGCCGCCCGACGATGACATCCCGCAGGTCGGAGACACGGCGCGCACCGGGGGAATGATCCGGATCGAGAGTGATCGATCCCCGCACGGTCAGGCCGTAGCGGCGCTCGAAATAGGGATAGGCGTCGTGAAACACGATGAACGGCCGCTCCCTGACCGGTTCCAGTAGTGCGGCGATCTCCTCGTCGAGCGCGTCGAGGCGTTTCAGCAGCGCATCGGCATTCGTTTTGTAAATCGAGATCCGCGCCGGATCGATGGTCGACAGCACATCGACCGTGCGCGCAACAATACGCTTCGCGACGGTCGGATCGAGCCAAACATGCGCGTTGACCGGTTCGTCATCGTGGCCGTGCGCGTCGTCGTGGTCGTGCTTTTCGTGCGCATGGGTTTCTTCGTCGTGGGTGTCGTGACCGTGATCCCCGTGATCGTGCGTTTCCCACACGCCGCCCTCGCGCAGGGCCAGCAAGTCGATGCCGGGCGTATCGATCAGCGTCACGACCGTGGCGCGTCCGGCCAGCGTATCGAGAGCATCGCTCAGGAATCCCTCCATGAGATCGCCGACCCAGAAAACCGCGTCGGCCTCTTCGAGGGCACGCGCATCGGACGGCCGGAGCGCGTGATCATGCGGCGACGCGGTGTCGGGAATCAGCAGAACCGGCTCGCCGGCGCCCGCCATGACGCCGCTCACCAAGGAATGGATCGGCTTGATACTGACCACCACCGAAGGCACGGGATCGGCGGCTCGCACGGGAACCCCGAGCATAAGCAGGGAGAAGACAAGAACGGCGATTGCGCGGCGGCGAAAAAACATGAGCGGCTTTCTCTCAGTGCATTGTGTTTTGTTATAATATAACGTATAGATTAAGTCATGACAAACGACAATAGACTCATCGACGTTCGGGATATCGGCGTTCGCCGCGACGGATCGTGGTTGATCCGTCACGTCTCGCTTTCGGTCAGCCGTCGCGAGATCGTGACGCTGATCGGACCCAACGGCAGCGGCAAGAGCACGACCGCGCGGGCCATGCTCGGTCTCGTCGACGTGACCGAAGGCGCAGTCCAGCGCGCCGATGCCCTGCGGATCGGTTATGTGCCGCAAAAACTCGCCGTCGACTGGACGCTGCCAATGACCGTCCGGCGCCTGATGACCCTCACGGGCGGCCGCGACCGGGCGGATGTCGATACGGCGCTGTCGGAAGTCGGCATCGGACACCTTGCGGAGGCCCAGGTCCACAGGCTGTCGGGCGGCGAGTTCCGCCGCGCGCTGTTGGCCCGTGCGCTGATGCGAAAGCCCGATCTGCTGGTTCTCGACGAGCCGGTCCAGGGCGTTGACTTCGCCGGCGAGATCGCGCTTTACGATCTGATCCGCCGCATCCGCGACAGGCTGTCGTGCGGTATTCTGCTGATTTCCCACGACCTGCATATCGTTATGGCGGAAACCGACACCGTCGTTTGCCTGGACGGGCACGTGTGCTGTTCCGGCACGCCGCAATCGGTCGCCGAAACCAACGAATACAAGACCCTGTTCGGCCCCCGCGCGGCCGAGCAGCTGGCGATCTATCGCCACCATCACGACCATCATCACCATCACGATCATCGCCAAGGTCAAATCGAGGACCAGATCGAGGATCCTGGCGGCGTGGACAGAACCGGCAACGAAGGGCGCACCGGCGGTCATGACCATGCTCGATGACTTCTTCGTCCGTGCGCTGCTCGCCGGCGTCGGCGTGGCCGCGGTCACCGGACCGCTCGGCTGCTTCGTCGTCTGGCGCCGGATGGCGTACTTCGGCGATACCATGGCACATGCGGCGCTGCTCGGCGTGGCGCTGGCGTTCCTGTTCGATATTCATCTGCTGATCGGCGTCTTCGTCGTTACGGTTGCCGGCGCGTTGCTTCTGGTGATCGCCGAGCGCCGCCTGCAACTCTCCACCGATGTGCTGCTCGGCATTCTCGCTCACGGCACGCTGGCCGGCGGTCTCGTGCTCGTCGCCGTGCTGCCGGGCGCGCGGATCGATCTGATGGCCTACCTGTTCGGCGATATTCTGGCCGTCTCGAAGGCCGATCTCGTGGCCGTCTACGTCGGCGGCGCGTGCGTGCTCGCGATGCTGGTCCGGATCTGGCCTTCGTTGCTGGCGGCGACGGTCAACGAGGAACTCGCAGCCGCCGAGCACATGAACCCGGCGCGGGCGCGGCTCGTCTTCATGGTCCTGCTCGCCGCCGTTATCGCCATCGCCATGAAGATCGTCGGCATTCTGCTGATCACGGCCATGCTCGTCATCCCGGCCGCAACCGCGCGGCGGTTCGCCGGCGGGCCCGAACGGATGGCGCTCTACGCCGCGCTCGCCGGCATTGCCGCGGTGGTTCTGGGGCTGGGCGGTTCGCTGCACGCCGATACGCCGGCCGGGCCGTCCGTGGTGGTCGCCGCCCTCGTCATCTTTCTCGCCGCGTTGTGCGTCGACGCCGTTTGGCGCATCGCCGTTCAAGAGAGGGGAAGCCGCCATGGCGATGCCTAAACTCGGCCGCAACGACGAACTGGTGCTCGGCGTGCTTGAGCGGATGGGCCGCGCCATGAGCGCTTACGACGTGCTCGACGCGCTGCGCGACGAGGGGCTGCGCGCTCCGGCCCAGGTCTATCGGGCGCTCGACAAACTGGCGCAGTGCGACAAGGTTCACCGCATCGAAAGCATGAACGCCTTCGTTGCGTGTTCGCACAAGCACAAGGCCGGCGGCCATGCCGCGGTGGCGTTCTGTATCTGCGAGGATTGCGGCGATGTGTCCGAGTTCGCGCTCGCCGAGCGGGTCTCGGCGCTGGATGCGGTGACCAAACGGTCCGGGTTCAATGCCCGCGAACTGACCTTCGAGGTGAAGGGGCAGTGCCGGAACTGCGGATCGGCGGTTTAAGGCATCCGCGGATCGGGCGACATGATCAACTGCAGTTCGTCGCCGTCGTACGGGTTGGCCAGCGCCACGTCCTCGTCGAGTTCGACGCCGAGGCCCGGCTCCGTCGGCGGGATCACGTAGCCGTCCTGCCATTGCACCGGCTTCTTCAGAAGCTCGGCGTAAAAACCGTCCCATTTCCTGATGCTTTCGAGAATCAGGAAATTGGGCGAACAGGTCGAGAGCTGGATATTGGCCGCGCCGACGATCGGTCCGCAGTAGAGATGCGGCGCGATGACGCAATGATAGGCCTCCGCCATGCCGGCGATCTTCTTGGCCTCCAGCAGACCGCCGACGCGGCCGAGGTTCATCTGCAGGATCGATGCGGCCCTGGCCTCCAGGACCCGCGCGAACTCCCACTTCGTCGTGAGCCGTTCGCCGGTCGCGATGGGCACCTTGCATTGCGCCGCAACGCGCGCCATCTCGGCCGGGTTTTCGGGCGGCGTCGGCTCCTCGAACCAGAGCGGGTCGTAGGGTTCGATCTTGCGGCCGAGACGGATCGCGCCGGATGCCGTGAACTGACCATGGGTGCCGAACAGAATATCGGCGCGGGTGCCGACGGCCTCGCGCACCCGCCTGCACATGCGCTCGGAGAGGTCGAGATCCTCAAGCAGCGGCTGGTGGCCGTCATAAACCGTGTAGGGACCGGCGGGGTCGAACTTGACGGCGGTAAAACCTTCTTCGACGCAGTGCAGTGCGGCCTCAGCCGCCATGTCCGGGTCGTTGTAGACGGTTTTCGCATCGCCTTCCGGGTAGACGTCGCCGTCCGCCGGATAAAGATACGTGTAGCTGCGCAGCGTTTCGTGCACACGGCCGCCAAGCAGTTCGTAGACCGGTTTGCCGACGGCCTTCCCGGCGATGTCCCAGCATGCCATTTCGATGCCGCTGAGCACGCCGACCAGCGAGATGTCGGGCCGCGCCGAATAGCCCGAGCCGTAGACGCGGCGCCACATCTGTTCGATATGGAACGGATCGATGCCGACGATGTGCCGTTCGCAGACGTCCTCGATCATCTTCGCCACCGTGTGCGGCCCGACGGTCGCGACGTAGCATTCGCCGATCCCCTCGATCCCGTCGTCGGTCGTCAGCTTGACGAAAATGAAATAGCGCCCGCCAGCGCGGGGCGGCGGGTTGCCGACGACGAAGGTCTTGAATTCCTTGATCCGCATATCGCTCTCCGGTAGCGACGGTCAGTCGAAGACGATCACGTTGCGCAGCACTTCGCCTTTCTTGACCTCGGCGATGGCCTCGTTGATCCGTTCCAGGGGATAGGTGTTGGAGACCAGTTCGTCGAGCTTCAGCCGGCCCTGCTTGTAGAGCGTGACCAACGCCGGAATGTCGTGTTGTACATGGGTCGAACCCATGGAGCTGCCGAGCACGCGGTACATCATATCGGCGACGGTAATCGGTTCCAGCTGCGTCATCGCGCCGATCGGCGGCATGCCGACGTAGACGACGGCGCCGCCCGGCGCCAGGAAAGAGACCGACTGATCGAACGCGGTCGGTGCGCCGACGGTGACGAACACGTAATCCGCGCCGCGCCCGTCGGTTGCGGCCAGCACCTGATCGCGCGCGTCGTTGGCTGTCGGATCGACGGTATGGGTCGCGCCGAACGCGATGGCGGTCGCCCGCTTCGATTCGGCGATGTCCATGGCGACGATGGCGCGCGCCCCAGCGAGGGCCGCGCCCTGAACGCTGTTGAGGCCGACGCCGCCGGTACCGATCACGACGACCGTAGATCGCGCCGGGACCTTCGCGGTGTTGGTCACGGCACCAAGGCCGGTGATCACGCCGCAGCCGAGCAGGGACGCGGACTCGCGCGGCACGTCGGCCGGAATCTTTGCGGCTTGCGAGCGCTCGACGGTGACATATTCGGCGAACGCGCCGGTCCGCATGCTTTGCTTGATCGGTGCGCCATCGGCGTAGCTGAGCGGCCCTTCGACATCGAGCGGGAACTCGTTCTCGCAGATCGTCCGGTGGCCCCTTGAACAGTGATAGCAATGACCGCAGGCGCGGATCAGGGTGACGACAACCGTATCGCCGACCGCCAGGTCCGTGACGCCCGGCCCGACCATGTCGACGACGCCGGCAGCTTCATGGCCGTAGACTGCCGGCAGATCGCCGCCCCATGCGCCCTCGGCATAGTGGATGTCGGAATGGCAGATCGCGACGGCGGTCATTCGGACTTTGATCTCGTTCACGCCGGGATCGGCGATCTCGATATCCTCAATGACGAGGGGGTCGCCAAAGGCGTGGCATACAGCGGCTTTCATGGCGCGGGTCTCCGGCATATGCGGGTTGAACTCGGCCAGAACATTGAACCGATCGACGCCCCGCGCAAACCCAAAATGTTCATGCCCGGGCAAAAAAATCGCGGCTCAGTCGTAAATCACTCTGTCTCGTTGCCGTCGGCGAAGATATAGCCGGCACCGCGAACCGTCTTGATGATCGTCGGTTCTGACGGGTCGGGTTCGATCTTGCGCCGCAGCCGGGCGATCCGGATGTCGATGCTGCGATCGAACGGATCCCAGTCCCGGTTGTGCGCGAGATCGAGAATTCGGTCTCGACTGAGGACCTTGTTCGGGTGCTGCGCGAAGACCTTCAACAGATCGAACTCCATGGCCGTGATAGCTATCTCGTTGCCATCGCCGTCGCACAGCGAATGCTGTTCCATATCGAGCACGCACGTGCCGAATTGCACCTTTTCGTTTCCGGGCGGCGCCGCTGCCATCTGGCGCGACCCGTCGGTTCGCCGCAGCACAGCCTTGATCCGGGCATGCAGCTCCCGCAAATCGAACGGTTTGGCCATGTAGTCGTCGGCGCCGATTTCGAGCCCGACGATTCGGTCGACGGTCTCGCCGGCCGCCGTCAGGAAGATGATGCCGGTGTCATGCTGCTCGCGCAGGAAGCGGGCGAGCGACAGACCGTCCTCGCCCGGCATGTTGATATCGAGCAGAACCAGGTCGAAGCTCGAACGTTCGGCGACGTAGCGCAAGGCCTTGCCGCCGTCGGCGCAGGTTACCCGATACCCCTTGAGCTCAAGGTAGTCGCGCAGGGTGTCGCGGATATCGGCTTCGTCGTCGACGATGACGATGTGTCCGATAGCGTTCATGGGGCTGCGGGCTCCCGGCTTTCAAACCGTTGTCTAATGCAGTGTACCATCAACGGCCGTATTTCAGCTATCGGCCGAGTTGCGCGACGATCTCGCGAACCTCCGCCGGCGTGATCGGTTTTTCGATGAATGGCCGGCCGGATGTCGACAGGAACCGCGTCACCTTGGGGCTCATGGTGTCGCCGGTGATGAACGCGATCCGGTCGCACAAGGCGGGATGCCGTTCTTCCAGGACCTTGAACAGGTTGGGGCCGTCGAGCTCGGGCATCCGCATGTCGCTGAGAATGATGTCGAAGTCGCGCGAACCGATGTGACTCAACGCCTGACGGCCGTTCATCGCCGTCGTGACGGCGTGGCCTTCGCCAGTGAGAATTTCGCTGAGCGTTTCCGTGACGTCGGGCTCGTCGTCGATGATCAGGACATGCAAAGCGTCCGATGCCGCATTGTCCTCTGATGCGAGGTCCAGATTGGTCTCGCGCGGCATGGTCACGGGCAGTCGAACGACGAACGCGGTGCCTTCGCCCTCGGTCGATTCGACCTTGATGCGGCCGCCGTGGAACTCCATCACCCGGTGGCAGAAGGCCAGGCCGATGCCGGTGCCGACGCCGACCTCCTTGGTCGTAAAGAACGGTTCGAAAATTCGCGATGCGATTTCGGCCGGTATTCCCGGCCCGTTGTCGATGACCTTGATGACAACTTCATTGACCTTTTTGCGATAGCTCGACGTGATCCGGAGCTTTCGCTCTCCGGCGACATCGGCGAGGGCCTGCGCCGCATTGAGTATGAGATTCGTCAGGACCTGGGCGATCTGGTCGCCGTCGATCCAGAGTTCAGGCAGGTTGCGGTCGAAGCGGGTCGACAGCTCCACGTTCGCATTGCGCAACTGAAAGACGGTGATCTCGATGGCCGTCTCGATAACCTCGTTGACGTCCTGGCTGCGCCGGTTGATCGGTTGCTGGCGGGCCATGGCGAGGAACGTCTTGACGATCCGCGCGCAGCGATCGGCGGCGTTGCCGATTTTCTCGGCGCGGCCGACGATCTTGGGGTCGTCGGCGGTTTCCTGCAGCAGCAATGCCTGACCGACAAGCACCGACAGCGGATTGTTGAGTTCGTGCGCGACGCCGGCCAGAAGCTCGCCGAGTGCGGTCAGCTTCTCGCTCTGGAACAACGCGTCGCGCTGGCGATTCAGTTCCGCTTCGATGGCGTGCCGCTCGGTGAGATCCAGAGCGCTGTAGACGATCACGTCCTTGCCGTCGTAGTCGATACGGCGGGCCGAGATCAGACACCAGAATTCAGTTCCGTCCTCGCGTTTTAACAGAAACTCCATGCCGTCGATGCGGCCGTTCCGGCGCAACGAATCGATGTAGATCTCGCGGTCCCGGGGATCGGCATAGTAATCGGTCGCTTGTATTCCCTCCGAGGCGCCGGTGGTGCCCATCATCTCCTTGGTGGCGGGACTCTCGTATATGACCTCGCCCGTTTCGAAGTAGGTCATGCCGATCGGCGCCGGGCAGGATTCCAGCACCTGGCGTATGCGGTTCTCGCTCTCGGCGATGGCCCGTTGCGCGCGCTTTTGTTCCGTGATGTCGGTGCGGATGGTGACATAGCCGCCGTCGGAAATCTTGTTGCCGGTGACCAACCACCATTCGCCGTCGAGCATCTCGATTTCGATCGGATCGATATCGGACGTCAGCATTCTCTCGGTGACCATAGCGACATCGGCCTCGAACGCCTGCTTGCCGATCTCAATCCCGTCGAACGTCGCCGCGTTTTCGACGAAGTGCCGGATCGCGTCGCGCCGGTTCATGCCGACAATTTCATCGCGCAGTACGCCATAGGGTTTTGCGAATGCGGTGTTGCAGAGCGCGATGTTGTGATCGGCGTCGACGACGGAAAAACCGTGCGGCAGGCTTTCGATGGCGTCGTTAAGCAGCATCGTCAGCCGCTGGCGCTCGGCCTCGGCGGCGACCCGGTCGGAGATGTCGCGAACCGTGCCGACGACGATCATGCGGTCGTTCGCCTTCGTCGCCGAGACCGTGATTTCGGCGGGAAACCGCGTGCCGTCGGCGCGAACGGCTTCGGATTCCAGGCGCCCGTAAGAGCTTTTGAACGTACCGGTCTCGAGCATGCGTGCCAGGCCCGCGTTGTGGGCATCGCGATTTTCCGGCGGGATGACGACGTTCGCCAGGCTCTGACCGATGACATCGGCCCGCTTGTGACCGAACATCCGCTCCGCAGATGGATTGAATTCAAGAATGCGGCCGTCCGCACCGATGGAGATCAGGGCGTCCTGCGACGAATTGATGATCGCGTCCTTCAGGACTTCGCTCTCGGCCAGGCGGCTCTCGGCCTCCTTCTCGGCGGTGATTTCGATCATACAGCCGACGAACTGGGCCGGTTCTTCACCTGCAGCCGGCACATACCGTAGCTCGTCGCGGAACCACAGATAATGGCCGTCATTGTGACGGAACCGGTAGGTGTGGATCACTCGGTCGCGTTTGTGGAGTTCGCCAATGCGATGCAGGTATCCGTCGAGGTCGTCCGGATGGACGCATTTGCGGCCGAAGCGGCGGGTGCCGAGGAACAGGTCGGCCTCGTAACCCAGCATCGTCTCGACGTTCGGACTGATGAACTTGACGGGGCGGTCGCCATCGTAATCGGCGACATAGAAAATCGCCGGCGAGTTCTCGACCGCGAAGTTCAGCAGCAACGGGTTCGTTGCCGAACCGTCAGCCGTTGGGGTGATATCGACATCCTGAGCCAAGGTCATTGCCGCCGCGTGGATGAAAGGGACCTTCCTGCATACGTAGTTTCGCTGAGATAGTCCATGAATCCGGGGGTTTTGACGGTTTCTGTTACAGAACTGAAACACCGGACAGGCCTTTTCGACAATCGTTCGAAACGCGGATGCGTCATGGTCCGCCCCGATTATCGCGGCGGAAGCCAAGGAGTCATTGCGGCCCAGGCCGCGGGGGAGAGTCGTGGAGAACGATTGGGCCGAAGGATGCGGGACACGGTCCATCCAACCAGGACGATGAAAGGTAGAACGATGAATAGCCATGTCATGAACATCGATGTAGCGCGCGCCTTGAGCGTGTCGGTCAACTGGGTCCATGCACGGCTCGACGCCGCCGCCGCCGGCTTTGCCGAACGGCGCAGACGCGAACGGGCCGCCCGCGATCTCCGCAACCTGGATAGCCGCGTGCTGCGGGACGTCGGGCTGATGCGGGTATCGGCTGCGATCACGACCCGGTGCCATGAAAGCGCTTGAGCTGCCGAACGTCAGGCTCGCCTACGACGAGGCGGGCAACGGCCGCACCGTCGTGCTGCTGCACACTGCGGGCACGTCGTCGCGCCAGTGGCGCCGGATCGTGCCGATGCTTGCGCAGCGGTTCCGCGTCATTACGGTCGATCTGCGGGGGTATGGCGGAACGTCGCCCTGGCGTTCTGGCGAAAAACCGCGCCTCAGCGCAGATGCGGATCTGATTCACGGCCTCGTCCGTCATATCGGCGGGCCGGCGCATCTGGCCGGTCACGGCTACGGGGCATCCGTTGCACTCCGCGCCGGTCTCGACCGGGCGGATCTCTATAACGGTATCACCGCAATCGAACCTGTGAGCTTTCACCTGCTTCGCAAGGGCCTGTCCGGCGACCGCGAAATCTTCATGAATGCCGCGACACTGGCGCTCGACCTCGCCCACGCCGCGACTGACGGACCGGGCGGGGCGGGACGAAAGGGCGCGCGAAAATTCGTTCGCTTCTTCAGCGGCCCCGATACCTGGGCGCAGATCAGCGAGGATGCGCGCCGCAGCATTCGCCAACGGCTAATGCCCATTGCCTGCAACGTTTTCGCCGTATCGCAGGACCGCACCATTCTCGACGACTATGTCGACTATCAGCTTCCCGTCCGGCTCATCACTGGCGACCGCACCGTACAGCCGGTTCGCCGCGTCGCCGAACGCATGCGGTCCTACATTCCGGGCGCCAAACAGGACTGGCTGATTGCGGCCGGCCACATGGCAGCCACGTCCAGTCATGCCGAAGCCGTCAGCGAACTGATCGCCGATCATGCCGGCGTGTTGTTGCCGTTGCCCGGGGGCGGCCAGACAAGAGCCGCTTGATACGTGCAGACCCACCTTACGACCACACGACACAGCCCACTCAAACAGGAGATCACACCATGAATATCATTAGCAAAGACTCGAATATCGACCGTTACTCGAAATGCATTCAGGCTTCAAAGCGCGTGCGCTGGGACATCGAAAACGACGTGATCCGGGGCCGCGCCTTCGACACGGCGGAAAAATACCTGCCGGACGGTTTGGCGCTCGCGGATGAATTCACCACCCTGTCGGCGGATGAAAAGCGGTTCGTCAGCCAGATCCAGGGGCGGACATATGCCAATATCTTCGGCCTGGTCGAGCGGTTCATCAATGCCAAGATGTTGGAGATCAGCCGTGACTACTGGTTCGAGGATCAGGTTGCGCTCGAGGCGATGATTCGGTTCAGCGACGAAGAACTGAAGCATCAGGCGCTATTCCGCGAGGTCGAACGCATGGTCGGCGAGACCATGCCGGCCGGATATCGTTTCGATGTGGACCCGAATGCGGTGGCCGGCGTTGTCCTCGGCAAGAGCACCTGGGCCGTCCTTGCCTTGACCCTCGACATCGAGCTGTTCACCCAGTCGCATTACCGTCAAAGCATCGAGTCCGACGGCGAACTTTCCGAGCTTTTCAAGGATGTGTTCCTCTATCATTGGCGCGAGGAATGCCAGCACGCGATTCTCGACGAACTGGAATGGGTTCGCCACGACGCGACGGTCACCGACGCGGAGCGCGATCAGGCGGTCACCGAGTTCATCGAACTTGTCGCCGCCGTCGACGGCATTCTTCAGGCCCAAGCCGATGCCGATGCCGCGTATTTCGGGTCGGCGTGCGGCCGCACGGTCGATGTCGATGAAATGGCGGCGGTCAAAGCGGCGTTCCTCAAAGCCTACCGCTGGCAGTACATTCACTCGGGCGCGCAACATCCGCACTTCGGGAAGGTACTTTCGAGCCTGATTACCGCCGAGCAGGGCGAGCGTATCGGCGCCGCGCTGGAAACACTGCACTAGATCGGATCATGGTTTGATGAATAGCTCGTGCGATTCCGTCAAACCATGACCGGCTCAAGGGTCACGCCCTGCAAATTCGATCCGTCCCGCGTCGCGTCTGTTACCCTCTGGGGCGGCAGACGCGACGCCCGCCGGTAAACGGCAATGCATAAAATGGGTGGGGCCTGCCCGGTTGCCGATGCGGCTACCGCCGGCCGCCGGCCAATCTGACGGCGTCGGGGTGACGCCTCAGGCGCCACATCGCCCAGACGCCGAACGCCGGACCGAGCGCCAGCAGGGCGAACGCGATCTGCCATCCGGCAGCATCGACGACGATCGGCATCAGGTGGATCGTGATCAGGGTCAGGAGGAACCCGGCACAGGTCTGAACCGTCAGCATGGTGCCGACCAGACCGGGATCGGACAACTCCGTCACGCTGGCGGAGAACTGCGCCGAGTCGGCGATGATGGTTGCGCCCCATATCAGGCAGACCGCACCCAGCAAAACGGGCGATGCGCCGAACAACGCGCCGGCCACGATCGCCGAGAGTCCGCTCGCCGTCATGGCGATGATGGTCAGCGCCGTGCGGCCGAACCGGTCGGCCAACAGGCCGCCGGCGATGCACCCGATGACGCCGCCTACGCCCATGACGACGAATGTGGCGATGCGGGCGGTCACGGCCGGGTCGCCCGCCAAACCGCCCGCGTTGATCCGGAAGCTCGCATCGAGAAACACGCCGATCCAGGCCCACATGGCATAGAGTTCCCACATGTGGCCGAGGTAGCCGAAATTCGCCAGACGCAGCGCCGGATCGCGAAACGCCCGGGCGAACTGACCGGGATCGAACTTCGGCGCCGCGCGCACGTTGGGTCCCGGCCGGAACAACAGGATCAGGGCCGCCGCCGTGGCGGCGACGACGGATGCGGTCGCGATGGTGAATCGCCAATCGATCCCGCCCATGGCATTGAACAGGTGCGGCGACGCGGAGCCGAGCGTCAACGCCCCGACCAGCAAGGCGACGAGAAGGCCGAGGTCGTTGCCGCCGCTCGCCCGGCCGGTCATCCACGATGCCGCCATCTTCATGCCGACGGGATAGACGCCGGCCATGCACATGCCGGTCACGAAGCGGAGTGCGTAGACAACCGGGTGGCCGGGGTCGATCAACAGGATGGCCGCGTTGGCGCCAGCGGCGATAAGTGCCGATGCCATGAAAAATCGCCGGGGATCGAGGCGGTCGGCGAGACCGAACACGGCACTGAGGAGCGTGCCAACGACGAATCCGGCCTGCACGGTGCTGGTGAACAAGGATTGTTGCGCGGCGCTGAGACCGTATTCCACGGCAAGCGACGGCACCACGGCCGATGCCGAGAACCACAGCGCCATGACCGCGACCTCGCAGCCTGCGAGCAGCGCGATCGATCGCCATTTTTGGCGGCGGTTTGGCGATGACGTCATCGGACTGTTTCTATCCGTAATTCACAGGCTATCGGGCGATAGGTACCATGCCCGTCCCCTCATAAGGGGAGAATTCGTCGCCCATGCCGGAGGTCTTTTCTGTGGTTGTCCGTTGGCATCGATATGCGTTATTACGAATACCTTCGGAAGACGTACTCGACGGTCGTTGCACGCCGGCGCCGTCATCGAAAATCGTCCGCGTTACGGCGGGCCGTCTGCCGAAGCCCATCACGATATTCGCGTGTATCGATGGCGTCGAACCGCAAACTCGAAGCAAAGGAGCAAGCGATGTCTGACGACATGGATCGACTGGTGAAATGGCACAACGGCGAAAAGGAATACTCCCCGTTTTCCGACGCCGAAATGACGCGCCGGCAGAACGATATCCGCGGCTGGATGGCGGAAAACGACGTGGATGCGTGCCTGTTCACGTCCTATCACTGCATCAACTACTACTCGGGATTCCTGTACTGCTATTTCGGCCGCAAGTACGGACTGGTGATCGACCACCAGTCGGCCACGACGATTTCGGCGGGGATCGACGGCGGTCAGCCGTGGCGCCGGACCTTCGGCGACAACGTCACCTATACGGATTGGCGCAAGGACAACTACTTTTACGCGGTCGAGCAGTTGACCAAGGGCGTGAAACGGCTCGGGATCGAGTTCGATCACGTTTCGCTCGAGTTCAAGACGCAGCTTGAGGAAGCGTTTCCGGACGTGACGTTCGTCGATGCCGGCAAGCCCAGCATGTGGATGCGGACGATCAAGTCCGGGGAAGAGCAGAAACTGATTCGCGAGGGCGCACGGACCGCCGACATCGGCGGTGCGGCCTGCGCCGAGGCCATCGCCGCCGGCGTTCCCGAGCACGAAGTCGCGATCGCCTCGACCAGCGCCATGCTGCGCGAAATTGCCTCGAATCATCCATACGTCGAACTGATGGATACCTGGACCTGGTTCCAGTCGGGCATCAATACGGACGGCGCGCACAACCCGGTGACCAACAAGAAGATCGAATCCGGCGATATCCTGAGCCTCAACTGTTTTCCGATGATTTTCGGATACTACACGGCGCTCGAGCGGACGTTGTTCTGCGACTACGCATCGGACGCGCATCTCGACCTCTGGCAGAAGAACGTTGCCGTCCATGAGCGCGGTCTCGAACTGATCAAACCGGGTGCGCGATGCTGCGATATCGCCACGGAGCTCAACGAGATGTACCGCGAATGGGATTTGCTGAAGTACCGCTCCTTCGGGTACGGACACTCGTTCGGCGTGTTGTGCCACTATTACGGTCGTGAAGCGGGCGTCGAGCTGCGCGAGGATATCGATACCGTACTGGAGCCGAACATGGTCGTCTCCATGGAGCCGATGATCATGTTGCCCGAGGGAGCGCCCGGGGCTGGCGGTTATCGCGAGCACGATATCCTGATCGTGCAGGAAGACGGTGCCGAGAACATCACCGGCTTCCCGTTCGGGCCTGAGAAGAACATCATCAAATCCGGCGCGTGACGGTGAAAAAAGACCAACGTATCTTTCGTATCCTCAGTCGGGTAATCGAACATGAACCTTGAGGCGACACTGTCCCTCGGACTCGTTGTCGTACTGCTGGCGCTCTTCATATGGGGACGCTGGCGGTACGACGTGGTCGCTTTCGCCGGCCTCGTTGTCGCGGTCGTGCTCGGCCTTGTCGAACCGGATCAGGCGTTCACTGGCTTCAGCCACCCGGCGACGGTGACCGTCGCCATCGTCCTGATCCTGAGCCGTGGGCTTAGTCAGTCTGGCGCGGCAACCTATGCGGCGCGTCAGGTCATGAAGCTCGTCAAGGGCATCCTGAGCCATATTGCGCTGCTGTCGGGACTGGCGGGTTTTCTCAGCGGATTCATGAACAACGTGGGTGCGTTGGCCTTGCTGATGCCCGTCGCGATCCAGACCGCCATCAAGGCGAAAAGACCGGTCGGCCGCATTCTCATGCCGTTATCGTTCGCGTCGATATTGGGCGGCCTGGTTACGCTGATCGGAACCCCGCCCAACATCATCATCGCGAGTTTTCGCGAGGAGGCGCTGGGTAGCGGGTTTTCGATGTTCGACTTTACGCCGGTCGGCGGCTTGGTGGCAGTCAGCGGAATTCTGTTCATCGCCATCGTCGGTTGGCGGTTTTTGCCGGACCGGTCCGGAAACTCCGACAGCGCCAACCTGTCCGACGTCTCCGAGTTCGTGTCAGAGCTCAGACTGTCCAAGGGCAGCCCTGCCGTCGGGAAAACGATCGAGGAGATCGAGAACGATCTCGCCGGCGATATCGATGTCCTGATCTTCGGCATCGTGCATGGCGGCAAGGCGAGGGCGGCGGCCAGCCCGAGAAAACGGGTTGAGTCGGGCGACAGCTTGATCGTCGAGGCGCGCCCGGAAGAGTTGACTCAGTTCGTTGAAAAGCTCGACCTGACCATCGCCGGCGCCCGCGACGGGCACGCGGGGATGCCGGAACTCGAAGATGTGATCCTGACCGAGGCCGTCGTTGCACCGCGCTCCCGGATCGAGGGACGGACAGTTGAGCAATTGCGGTTGCGCCGGACCTATGGCGTCAATCTTCTGGCGATCGCACGACAGGGGCGTCCCTATCGCGGACGGATGCGGGAATTCAAGTTCCAAACCGGCGACGTGCTTCTGTTGCAGGGCGAGGCGGAACATCTGCCGGACGTGATTTCCCGTTTGGGATGCTTGATGCTAGCCGCCCGCGAAGTGTCGTTCGGCGGTCGCCGTCAGGCCGCTACCGCCGTCGGCCTGTTCGCCGCGGCGTTGGTCGCGGTCGTCGGCTTCAATGCCCCGATCGTGATCGCGTTGGGTGCGGCGGCGCTCGGTATGGTGCTGTTCGGCGTCATGCCGGTGCGCGAGGTCTATGATGGCATCGACTGGCCGGTTATCGTGCTTCTCGGCGCGCTGATTCCGGTCGGTGGCGCCCTTAACAACAGCGGCGCCGCAAAACTGATCGCCGATGTTATGGTCTTCGGTTTGGCGGATCTGCCATCATGGCTGCTCATCCTGACCGTGCTGGTCTTTACCATGACGTTGTCGGCCGTCCTCAACAACGCGGCGACCGCTGTCGTGATGGCGCCGATCGCCATCGACATCGCCGCCGATCTGTCCGTCAGTCCCGATCCGTTCCTGATGGCGGTTGCGGTCGGGGCTAGCTGTGCTTTTCTGACGCCCATCGGGCACCAGAACAATGCCATGGTCATGGGCCCGGGCGGTTACGCATTCGGCGATTACTGGCGGTTGGGACTGCCGCTTGAAATCCTGATCTGCATCGTCGGCGTACCGGCGATCATGATCTTCTGGCCGCTTTGACCTTTAGGGTTGCTCTTCTTCCACGCCGAGCATCAGGTCGCGGTTGACGCGAATGGTTGAGCGAATCTCGTCGATATAGGCCTGTCCGCGCTCCGAGTAACTACCGAGTCCGGATGCCAGTTCGACGCCGGTGGGCTCGCGGCCTGCCTGGCGCGCCGCCATGCGACGCTTTCGCAGATCCGTGTATGCGGGGTGCGTGTTGAGATTGCGCAGATACGAGCGGACCGACTCGTTGACGCTGCCGAACGACGCAACCTCGTAGATCTCGCCCTCGGGACGCTGGTTGGGTACGATGCCGCAACCCGGCTCGAAACACCATTGGCCGAACAGGTTGTTGCCTTCCTGGGCGAACCGGGACTGACCCCAGCTCGATTCGTTGGCGGCCTGGGCGAGGACGAGGGGGACGGGAACGGCATCGACGCGGCGCAGGAGCTTCGTCCACTCGCGGCCCGTCCATTCGATTTCGTACTCGCGAGCGACATCGCGGATCCAGTTCGGGCCCTCGCCTTGCTCCCTGGCCGTGAGGAGGCGTTCGCGCAACTCCAGAATACGGGCGTTCTCCGCCTCGACGACCGGTCGCAGCGTATCGAAAAAGGCCCGCTTCTTCGCCGAAATACGGATGCCGTCCTCGACGGCCATTTCATCGGCCTCGATGAAACCGACACCGCCCGTAACCTTCAACTCATAGACCTTGTACGCCGCAAAGCCGAGGCCGGCGACGAGAATGGCGGAAACCGCGATCGGGATGGCATTCGTTTGCAACGGGCTGCGCAGGAATGCGCGCAAATTGTCAAAGGTTCCCGCTATCGTCAGCGAGGACATCGTTTCTCCCTCTGGCTTTGCCCGGACTTGGTCGCCGGGCTATTGATTTCCAGCAGGGTAAACCACGAACGCCCTTTCGTAAAATTCGGCGCGGGGTTTCGTATGCGTTGGCGACCGGCTTTACGTCGACATTCGAATACGGAGTGTCGAATTCGAGTGGGTTTGGCGGGCGGGCTTTGCTAGAGTGCGCGCCTTCCAACAAGGCGACCTGCGCTGCCCTCGTAAGCGGTGCCGGTGCAAGTGAGGCGGCAGGATGGTGAAGTTTTCGATCTTCTCGCTGGCGCGGAATGCGCTGAGCTATCACAAGGATTGGCCGGCACACTGGCGCAGCCCGGACCCGAAACCGGAATACGACGTGGTCATCGTCGGCGGCGGCGGTCACGGCCTGGCCACGGCGTACTATCTGGCCAAGGAGCACGGTATCACCAATGTCGCGGTGATCGAGAAAGGCTGGCTTGGCGGCGGTAACACGGGCCGCAACACGACGATCGTCCGGTCCAACTATCTGTGGGACGAGTCGGCGGCGCTCTACGACCATGCCGTTAAGCTCTGGGAGAACCTGAGCCAGGAACTGAACTACAACGTCATGTACAGCCCGCGCGGCTTGCTGCATATCGCTCACACCGTGCACGACATGCAGGAAATCGGCCGTCGCGGTCACGCGATTCATCTGAACGGTATCGATTCCGAGTTTCTGACCCCGGCCGAGGTCAAGCAGATGGTGCCGTTCATCAACCTCAACAGCCGATACGAAATCCGGGGCGCGCTGTTGCAGCGCCGCGGCGGCACCGCGCGCCACGACGCGGTGGCCTGGGGATATGCCCGCGCCGCAGACGCCCGCGGCGTCGACATCATCCAGAACTGCGAGGTCACCGGCTTCAGGATCGAGAACGGCGTGGTCAAGGGCGTCGAGACGACCCGGGGCGCCATCGGGGCCAAGAAAGTCGCCGTCGTCGCCGCCGGTCATTCCGGCGTGCTGGCCGACATGGCGGGCTTCCGGTTGCCGATCGAATCGACGCCGTTACAGGCGTTCGTGTCCGAGCCGATGAAACCGATCATCGATTGCGTCGTGATGGACAACACGATCCACGCCTATATCAGCCAGTCCGACAAGGGCGAACTGGTCGTCGGCGGGTCGGGCGATCCGTTCGTGTCCTATTCGCAGCGCGGCTGCTTCGATCAGGTCGAACATGTCGTCGGACCGATTTGCGAGCTCTATCCGATTTTCAGCCGGGTTCGCATGATGCGCACATGGGGCGGCATCACCGACGTTACCCTCGACCGTTCGCCGATCATTTCGAAGACGCCGGTCGAGAACCTTTATTTCAACGTTGGCTGGGGTACCGGCGGCTTCAAGGCGACGCCCGGCTCGGGCCATGTTTTCGCTGCGTCGCTGGCGAAGGGCGAGATGCACCCGATCGCCGCGCCGTTCTCCATCGACCGGCACTATTCCGGGGCACTGATCGACGAAGCGGCGGCTGCCGCCGTCGCGCACTGAGCCGGGGAGGGTATAGACCATGTTTCTGATCAAGTGTCCCTGGTGCGGCGAGCGCGACATGACCGAGTTCAGCCACGGCGGCGAAGGCCATATCGAACGGCCGAAAGATCCCGATGCGTTGAGCGACGAGGAATGGGGCGACTACGTCTTCTTCCGCACCAATCCGAAGGGCGTTCACTACGAGCGCTGGATTCACAGTCACGGCTGCCGCCGGTGGTTCAACGCCGTGCGCCACACGGTAACCGACGAGTTCCTTGGCTTCTATAAGCCGGGCGAGCCGAAGCCGACCGTCGACGGGGAGGGCAAGTGATGGCTCAGTCTTTCCGCCTCGAAAACGGCGGCCGCATCGACCGCGCAGCGCCGCTCAGCTTTCGTTACGATGGCAAGGCCTATCAGGGCTATCGGGGCGATACCCTGGCCTCGGCGCTACTCGCCAACGGCGTGCACCTGACGGGCCGCAGTTTCAAGTATCACCGTCCTCGCGGCGTCTTCTCGGCCGGCCCGGAAGAACCCAACGCGATCGTGCAACTCGAAGAGGGCGCTTATACGGAACCCAATACCCGCGCTCCGGTGATCGAACTCTATGACGGCCTCTCGGCCAAGAGCCAGAATTGCTGGCCGTCGGTGAACTTCGATGTCAACGCCATCAACAACGTGTTCAAGCGGCTGATTCCGGCGGGCTTTTACTACAAGACCTTCATGTGGCCGCCGAAGCTCTGGATGTGGTATGAGCACCAGATCCGCAAGGCCGCCGGCATGGGCGAAAGCCCGCGCGAGCACGATCCCGACTGGTACGAGAACGTCCACGTGCATTGCGATGTGCTGATTGCCGGCGGTGGCGCCGCCGGTCTTGCCGCGGCTTTGAGCGCGGGCCGCGGCGGCGCGCGCGTCGTCATTGCCGACGAGCAGTCCGAGTTCGGTGGGCACTTGCTGTCAGACACCGTGGAGATCGGCGACAAGCCCGCCGCCGAGTGGATCGCCGACGCCGTGGCGGAACTCGCCGGCATGGAGAACGTCACCCTGCTGCCGCGCACCACCGTCGCCGGTTACTACGACTACAACTGGCTGACGGCGCTGCAGCGCGTGACCAACCACATGGGCCCCGGCAAAGCGGGCAACCTGCCGCGCGAGCGGTTTCTCAAGATCCGCGCCAGGCAGGTGGTGCTGGCGACCGGCGCCATCGAGCGGCCGCTGGTATTCGGCGAAAACGACCGGCCCGGCATCATGCTGGCCGGTGCGGTCAAAACCTACATCAACCGCTACGGCGTTCTGCCGGGACGCGAGATCCTGGTCTTTACCAACAACGACAGTGCCTACGCGACGGCCATTGCCGCGAAGCAGGCCGGTGCCCGGGTCTATGTCTGCGACGCCCGCAAGCAGCCGGCGGGTGCGCTGGTCGAAGAGGCCGGCAAGCTCGGCATCAAGATCTATCCGAATACCGTGGTAACCCGCGCCAAAGGCGGTAAGCGCGTAAGAAGCGCCGAGGTTATGGAACTGGCCGATGACGGCACGGACGTGACCGGCGCGCATTTCTCGGTCGACTGCGATTGCATCGCCATGTCGGGCGGCTGGAACCCGACGGTACACCTGTTCAGCCAGTCGCGCGGCAAGCTGACTTGGGACGATGCTCGGGCCATGTACGTTCCGGGCCCCGCGCCGAAGATCAATCCGAGCCGTTCCGCCGGGGCCTGCAACGGTTCGCTGGGGCTCGCCACGTGTCTCTCGGAAGGTGCGGAAGCGGGGGCGGAAGCCGCACGCGCGGCGGGCATCGAGGGTGTTTCGGCGGCGACAATGCCGTCGGTTGCCGACGTTGCCGAACAACCGCTGCGGCCGTTGTGGGAAGTGCCGTCGCACGGTCACCCCAAGAAGTTCCACGAGTTCCAGAACGACTCGACCTCGGCCGATCTCGAACTCGCCAGCCGCGAGGGCTATATCTCGGTTGAGCACACCAAGCGTTATACGACGACCGGCATGGGCACAGACCAGGGCAAGACGTCGAACGTCAATGCCATCGGCATCATGGCGCGCGTCCAGGGCAAGACGATCCCCGAGATCGGCACCACGACCTTTCGCCCCAACTACACGCCGGTGACGTTCGGCGCGGCGACCGGGCAGAACGTCGGTCCGCTGTTTCAGCAGGAGCGAGAGTCCGCCATGCATTCCTGGCACGTCGCCCATGGCGCCGTGTTCGAAGATGTCGGCGACTGGAAGCGCCCATGGTACTTCCCGAAACCGGGCGAGGACATGCACGCCGCCGTTCAGCGCGAGTGCAAGCAGGCCCGCGAAACCGTCGGCATGGTCGACGCCTCGACCCTCGGCAAGATCGATATCCAGGGCCCGGATGCCACCAAGCTGCTGGAGATGGTCTACACCAATGCCTGGGCCAAGCTCGGCGTCGGCAAGTGCCGCTACGGGCTGATGCTCAACGAGCACGGCATGATCTTCGACGACGGCGTGACCACGCGGATCGGCGAAAATCACTTCCATATGACGACGACGACCGGCGGCGCCGCGCGCGTCATGAGCTGGCTCGAGGAATGGCTGCAAACAGAATGGCCGGACCTGAAGGTCTACTGCACGTCGGTGACCGAACAATGGGCCGTCGCCTCGATCTCGGGTCCGAAGGCGCGCGACCTGCTCGCCGAACTGACCGATATCGACCTCGATCCGGAAGGCTTCCCGTTCATGTCGATGAAGGAAGGCAGCGTCGCCGGTGTTCCCGCGCGTGTCTTCCGGATCAGCTTTACCGGCGAGATGGCTTACGAAATCAACGTACCGCAGCGTTGGGGCCTGCATCTCTGGGAAGCGCTGATGGACGCCGGCGAGAAGTACGACATCTGCCCCTACGGTACCGAGACCATGCACGTGCTGCGCGCCGAGAAGGGCTTCATCATCGTCGGTCAGGACACCGACGGGACGTGCACGCCGATGGATGTCGGCATGGACTGGATCGTCTCCAAGAAGAAAGGCGATTTCATCGGCCGCCGCTCCTTCACCCGGTCGGACACGGCGCGCGAGGGCCGCAAGCAACTGGTCGGCATCCTGACCGAGGATCCGAACGTGGTGCTGCCGGAGGGCGCTCACCTGGTCAAGGACCTGAAGCCGAAACCGCCGATGGAGATGCTGGGTCACGTCACGTCGAGTTACATGAGCCCGAACGTCGGCCGCTCCATTGCGCTCGCCCTGGTCAAAGGCGGCCGCGACAAGATCGGCGAAAGCTACTGGGTGCCGATGCTCGACGGCACCAAGCACAAGGTGACGGTCGCCGAAACCGTGTTCGTCGATCAGGACGGCGAACGGGCCAGAGGTTAGCGAGAAGGTTAGAACGATGGTCGATCTGAACAATCCGAAACCGGTTACGCCGCTTGCCGGCATGGTCTCGCCGACAGCCGGGATCACGCTGACCGAAACGCCCTACGTCGGCAAGGTCAACATACGCGGCGATGCCGGCGATCCGAAGTTCGCCGACGCGGTGGCCAAGGTTGTCGGCGTTGCGCTGCCGATTGAACCCAACACGGTCGCCGACGCGGGGATCGCGGCGGCGCCGAACCTGCCGGTGTCCGATACCGGGGAACATACCGCCGCAGGCGGCAGCAACGTCGTCTACTGGCTCGGCCCGGACGAGTGGCTGGTGCATACCCCGCCCAACGGCGAGAGCCGGCTGGTCGAGGACCTTCGGACTGCGCTCGACGGCATCCACGCCGCCGTCACCGACGTGTCGGATTACTACGTCGTCATCGACGTGACCGGGCCGCACGCCCGTGACGTACTGGCGCGCGGCTGCCCGCTTGATCTCCATGCGTCGAAGTTCGATACCGGCCAGTGCGCCCAGTCGGTCTTCGCGCACGCCTCGATCCTGTTGCATCAGACGACGACGGCGCCGAGCTACCGCATTCAGGTGCGTTGGACCTACGCCCAGTACCTGTGGTCCTACCTGGCTGATGCGGCGAAGCAGTGGGCGGCCTGATAAATCGTATTATCCGGGCTGACCGCTAACCGTCGACACCCAGCGTTTCGGCGATGTCCCTGGCAGCGCGGATACCGGACAAGTAGGCGCCATGGCAAGTGCCTTGTCCGGCGACATGAGTCGCTTCGCCGGCAAAAAAAACCCTGTCGTCGACGCTACGGGCAAGATTGGTGCGCTGGTGCGCCTTGCCGGGCTGGGCGCAGGCCCACGATCCGCGCGTCCAGGGTTCCGTGTGCCAGGCGGTGACGATCGTGCGGTCCACGTGCTTGCGAATGTCGTTGCCGAAAATGTCGGCGACGCGATCGACGGCGAAAGCGCTGCAGGCCTGTTGGCCTTGTTTTTCGAGCCAGATACCGAAACGCCCGCCGGCGAACACGTGGGCCGAATTGAGCCCCATGACGCTGGCGTCGACCTTGCCGGCCGTGCCGTCGTCGTTCCATACGGTGTAGTGGCCGCGCCCATCCGGGCCGAATACGTCGGTGTCGAAGTGCACACCCATCTTGTTTTCGGTTCCCATCGGCAGATGGTGGATCGCCTCCATTTTCCAGTCCGGCAGACCGGGCTCGAATGCAAGCTCTCCGGAGGCCAGGACACCGGTTGAGACCGTGATCAGGACGACGCGACCCTGCACCGTTCCCTTCGGCGTTTCGACCCTTATGGCGGAGCCAGAGCCGTTGACCCGGTCAGCGCGGGTGTTGAGCGAGACCGGCACGTCCGCGCCCCATGCCGCGACCAGATTGCCGTAACCGTGCAAAACGGGAAAGCCGAGCTCGCCCTCGGCGCTGGCGAAGTCGGCTGTCGAAACCTGGTCGACGTCGAGGCCCCAGGCCGATGCGACGTTGGCCAGAAACGGCGCGGCGTACTCATGATCGATATCGATCACGTCGCTGACGGCGATGTCCCGGCCCTGTTCCGCGGCTGCGTCGATCGCCGCATAGCTGTCCCGATAATACTGGATGCATGCAGTTTGCCGAGCGTCTTCCAATGGCGCGCCGTTATGTTGAAAGCGATGGTTTTCCAGCAGGAAGCGTTCGCCCTTGTCCTTTCCCAGCGCAATGCCGAGATCGTCGGCGATGGCCGTGAATGGATTGCAGGTGCCGTCAACGACCCAGGCGCAGCCAAGATCGAACCACGTGCCGGGGGCGATTTCCTCTGAATATGCGCGTCCGCCGATGCGGTGCGACCCTTCGATGACGGTGAATATCAGTCCGAGCCGCGCAAGCTCCTTCGCTGCTGACAAGCCGGCCGATCCCGCACCGATGATAATGACGTCCGGTTCTGTCTGCATGTCGCGCGCCCCGGATTCCCTAATTTCCGACCTGCGCCTTAACGTCCTCAGCGGTGCCCACGTGGCCGCCGCGCTCATTGCGCCACGCCGGCTCCGGCGGCACATCGACCCATGCCGGGCAGTCGCCCCGGAACGAGCCGCACGTGTCGTCGCCCATTCCGTGCGTTGTGTAACCGAGCAACGCTCTCAGGCGCGGCGAGAACCGGGCGGCAATCTCGGGCGGGTGCATCAGATACTGGTTCACTTCCTGACGCAGCCAGCCCAGGGAATAGACATTGATCAGCCCCAATCGCGATGCGTCGCTGCGGTTTGCGCCGCCGCCGTGCCAGGTCGACCCCATGTAAAACAGTGCCGATCCCTTTGGCATCACGGTGGCTTCCCAGTTCGAGAGATCAGGCAGGTGCCAGGCGCGGAGAAATCGATGGCTGCCCGGGACGACCCGTGTACAGCCGTTTTCTTCCGTGAAGTCGTCGAGTGCCCACATGACGCCGATCTGGAGCTCCATGCCGGCATTATCGATGGGGAAAATCGTGTCGTCCCGATGCAAGGCCTGCGCTTTTTCGCCCGGCAGAATATCGATCGCCGTCAGGCTGCCGATCTGATAGGCCGAGCAATGGGGCAGCAGGATCTCGTTGGCTATGGCGACAACCATGTCATGTTCGACAAGCGCCGCACTGCTCGGCGCCGCGGCCAGGACATTGCCTATCCGCAGCGACAGCGCTCCGTTGAAATCGCTTTTCGACTTCAATCCCGAAGCATCGAGTTCCGGGCGAAGTTCGGCACGAACCGTCTCGATGACATCTTCGTCGACGAGATTGCTCACGACCACGTACCCGTCGCGCCGAAGCGTCGAAACGATGGTTGCGATATCTGTTGTCGAATCAAGCGTGGTGGCCGGCATGGATGAGCCTCCGAGTGTTTACAAAAGGCCGATGTCCACGGCACCCCGGGGCGCCGTGGACATGCCAGGACAGTTCAAGAAACCAACGGTTCGGCTCAGAACCCGGCCTTGATCTCGTTGTACAGATTAGAGGTCGTGGCCACGAACTCCGCCGTAATGTCCGTCTGGTAATGGCCTTTGCTCAACACCTCGTCGGGATTGCGGCTCAGGCCCAGTTCGGCGAGGCGTTCCTCGCTGACCAGATCGAACGCCTTCTTGTTGGAGTGGCCATAACCGTAATCCTCGATCAGGAACCGGCCCGACTCGGGAGCGATCAGCGAGTCGATGACGTCGTAGGCCTTGTCCAGGCGAGGCGCGTCCTTGTAGATCACCGCACCGCAGACCCAGGTCAATGCACCCTCCTTGACGTCAGCGAATTTCACCGGCACGCCTTCCTTCTTCAGGCTGGTCGGCGTCTCGTTCCAGGTCATGGCCGCGACCAGTTCGCCCGACGCAAGCGCCTGACCGACAGTCGTCATGTCGTCGGTATACATGCGGACCATGCCCTTCTGATACTGCTCGCGCAGCAACTCAGCGACCTTGTCGATATTCTCCTGGGTATGGATCTCTTCGAACGGAATACCGGCGTAGATTGCCGCGCACCACCAGGCGTCGCCCTCGTTGCCGATCATGGCGACCCGGCCCTTGTACCTCTCGTCCCAGAGAATGCCCCAGGATTCCTCGCCGTCGATTTCCACGAGATCGGTACGGTATGTGACCGAGGTCTGGCCCCAGTCCATAGCTGCGAAGAAGTGATTGCCGTCCTTCGAGCCGATCTTCTGCAGCGAGGGAACCATGTCATTCCAGTTCGACAGCCTCGACGTATCGATCGGCTGGCAGACGCCGTCGGCGATCCACTTCGGCATGTTCGCATTGCAGGGATGCAGCACATCGACAGGGAAGCCTGCCTTGACCTTCGTAAGACCCTCTTCAGAGGACGCATACGGGGACGTATCCGGCATCACGCCGTGCTTCTCGATGTACCCGCCGAGCAGTTCCGGAATATCGTACCCGCCCCACGTAAAGTAGAAGGCCTCTTCGTCGGCTGCGGCGGACCGCGGGAACGCAGGCACGGTGGCCAGCGCAACGCCGGTCGCGCCCAGAAGCTGGGCGAACTGGCGCCGGGAAAGCTTGCCTTCCGCAGCCAGTTCGATCATTTCGTCGACTGATGTGGTTTTTTTCGACATTTGTCGTCCCTCCCTGTTGATAGCGAATCGAAATCTTCAATGCCCTTCAAAGCGTAGGTTTCCTCGATCGTGCGAGTCAAATAATTTAATTGAGCGCTCATTTAAATAATTGCGGTTTGGAGCGACCGCCTGATTTGTTAGGGTCATGGTCGACAGTCGGCACATTGGGGTCCCGAATCCGGACTCCGATCGTTCGATGCAGGAATGAAGAAGCATCATGAAACAATCACGCGTAGGCCGGCCGAAAGGCGAAAATGTCGAGAATGCCAATCGGCGCCGCAAGCAGCTCATGGATGCGGCAATCGAATCGATCGTCGAACACGGTTTGTCGGCGACGACATTGGCGACGGTCGCCCGGGCCTCGGGCCTGTCGCAGGGCACTGCCGTTTTCTATTTCAAAAGCAAGGAGTCCCTGCTGCGGGAGACGTTCCGGCATCTTACGGAAGAAAACGAGGTTTTCTGGAACGCAGCCCTATCCGATGCCGGGTCCGATCCCGTCGACAAGGTCGTGGCGTTGGCCTTCGCGGCCATTGATCCGCGGGTCATGACGCCCCGGAACCTGAAGCTCTGGAATGCGTTTTGGAATGCCGGATCTCCGAATGCGGGTCTGTCAGAAATGACCGCCGGTTACGAGGCCAACCGATTGGGCATGTTGCTGTCTCTCTGCGAGGCTGCCGAAGACCGCATCGAGGGCGCCGGCTGGACGCCGAAGATCGTCGCTCACACCCTCGAAACGATGGCGGAAGGCGTCTGGATCCGGGTCTACTACTCGCCGAAATTCATCACCGTCGAAGAATCGAGACTGGCCATGGCGACAGTGCTGTCTGCGATTTTTCCGTCTCGTGCGGATGACATCATGACTCTAGGGTCCTGACCCTAGCGAACGATTGCATACGCGGGCTGGCGCGGATCGGCGCCGGCGCGCAGAAAGCCCGGCGAAGGTTCGGCGACGATGACTTCGACCGCCGCGGCATTCCGGGTGTAATCGGGGTGAACATCGACCCGGTGGCCTCGGTTCTCCAGGTCTCTTCGAATAGACACGTCGATGCGGTTTTCGATGCTGACGGCTGCGGGGAAGTACTGGAACGGGTAGAACGACGACGGGAAGCTGTGCGACGTCACGCGTGGCGCGTCGATGGCATCCTGAACGTCCATGCCGAAGTGAAAGATGTTGAGAAACACCTGCAGCATGGACTGGACCTGCGCGTCGCCGCCGGGTGCACCGAACGGCACCACTGTGCCGTCATCGCGGCGGGCAATCGCCGGGTTGGGCGTCAGACGGGGCCGGCGCCCCGGACCGACGCCGCTCGGATGGTTCGGATCCGTACGCGACTGACAGCCGCGGGCCGACGGAATCAACCCTGTCCCCGGAATGACCGGCGTTTGCCACATGCCGTCCGACGGCGTCGCCGAGAATGCATTGCCCCAACGGTCTACGACGCAGAGATACGACGTGTCCGGATCGCGTTCCGGCGGGCCTTCGGTAACAAGATAACGAAACGGCTCGTCGATGCCGTTCGGCGCGGGCAGACCCGGCATCGCCTGCGCCCGGTCGATGCGGCTGAGCCAATCGGCGATGTTGGCGTCGCCGTGAAGGCGAGCGAGCGGAACGTCGACATGATCCGGATCCCCGTAATAGTACTCCCGGTCGGCGAAGACGCACTTGATGACCTCGACCAGGAGATGGAGATAGTCCGCGCTGTTCTGCTGAAGCCCGTCGAGGCCGGCTTTTTCGATCATCAGCAGGGATTCGATCAGGGTCGGTCCCTGACACCACGGCCCACATGTATAGAGCTCGAAATCCCGCCAACGTCCGCGTATCGCAGGACCGGTCTGGCTCCGGAAGTTCGCAAGATCGTCACGTGAAAGATAGCCGCCTTCGCCCTGAATGTACGAAACCATGCGTTCGGCGATGTCGCCGACATAAAACGCCGCCCGGGCGGCTTCCAGTCCGGCCTCGCGCCCGTCCCCGGCGGCCGCCGTTTCCTCATCGGCCATATACTGGATGGTCGCGGCAAGATCGGTCTGCACAAACCGGTCGCCGAGCCGCGGCGGACGGCCGTCGGGCATGAAAATCGCTGCGTTGGCGGGCCAATGGCTCTCTTTGGCAGCATTCTGCTCGAGTGCCGAGGCGAGGTAGTGAAAGACGGAAAATCCGTCTCGTGCGTACTCGATCGCGGCGGCTGCCACATCGGCGAACGACATCGTTCCATAGCCGCGGAGCGCCGTGATCCAGGCATCCGGCGCGGCGGGCACCACGGTTCGAAGCACGCCGACCGGGATCTCGCCGCCGTGTTCGCGCATGAAGATGTCAGGCGGTATCGACATGGGCCAATGCCCAAGACCCGCGATGGTGACGACATCGCCGTCGGCCGTGCGAATGATGATTGGCGCGACGCCGGCGAAACTGACCTCGTCGGCGTGCAGCACGGCGAGCGCCATGCCGGCGCAGCAGCCGGCATCGACGGCGTTGCCGCCAGCCTCGAGAATGGCGTTGCCCGCCGCTGCGGCGAGATAATGGCCGGCCGACACGGCGTGGCGGTTACCGTAGAGCGTTGGGCGCATCAGAAACCTCGTATTGTTGATGGCGTGGGTGCCGGCGCCAGAGAATATGCGGTTCGGCCTTTCGCTAAACCAAGGGCACGTAGTCGTATTCACCCATGCCCTGCAGAACCAGAAATGTCATTGATGTTTTGCCGGCGTTGGTGACGAGATGCGGGCGTTCCGGTGCGACCGTGAAGGTTTCGCCGGGCGTCAACCGGATATCTTCTTTCGGCTCTTGAAGGTACAGCCGCATGTCGCCCTCAAGGACATAAAACACGTCTGAAATCTGCGTGTGGGCGTGCCAGGGGATCGTCTGGGTCGGGCCCAGCGTTATCTCGCTGATGTGAAACCCCGGGCGCTCGCAATGCAGTAGGCACTTTTCGGCCTCGTACAGATGGCTGGGGTCTTTCAATGGTATGGGTTTATTCTTCATCGGTCGTATCACTGGATATCAGGTTATGGGGCGGCCACGGGGTTTTCGCGGCATACGAACCGCTACCGATTTCTACCGTGCCTCAGACAACGGCAAGCGTTCTCGGCAACGTTGAGAGCACCTCAAGGCCGTCTTCGGTGACGAGGAACGTTTCGATATAGGCGGCGCCGGAGCCCCCGGCCCATCCCTCGCGGTCATCGAACTGGCCTTCGAAGTTGAACACCATGCCCGGTTCCAGCTTGCGATCTTCGATCGGCGGTTTCGGCTTGACCCAGAGGTCGCCGACCCAGTCGGGCGGCATGGCGATGCCGAGCGCATAACCGCCGACATACCAGACGTAATCGCGGATGCCGTTGGCGTCGGTGCGCTCGTCGCCGGCCCACTGCACGGCCGACCAGTCGTCACCGGGTTTCACGGTCGCAACAATGTGGTCGATGTTTTCGGCTGCCTTTTCCATCAAATCGTGCCAGCGCGGATCGACCTGACCCACGGCAAACGTGCGGTTCAGGTTGACGTGGTAGCGGTGCAGCGAACTGCAAAAATCGATGAACACCAGTTCGCCGGTGCCGACCCGGCGATGCTGGGCCGGGCTGTGATGGGTGCCGGCGCGGGGGCCGGAGCCGATCATGCAGCGGATGCCGGGATCGCCGCCGCCGGCTGCCATCATGTTGGCCATGATACAGGCCTCGATCTCGGTTTCCATGACGCCGGGTTTCAGCATGTCGCGCGCCGCAACCATGGCATCGTCGGCAATCCGCGCGGCTTCGCGCATGACGGCAATCTCGCGCGGCGATTTGCGGAAGCGAACCTCCTGGATAGCGAAGGATGCGTCACCGGTTGCGATTCCGGCATCGTTTAGCATGTCGGTCAGCCGCTTCATTGTATCGGCATGCGGCGAGTAGCCCCAACGCTGTACCGCGAGCTTTCCGCCTGCGAGGTTGCGCGCTTTCGATTCGGTTACGACGGTATCGAGTGCGGCGTCGAGCGAGTCGTCCTGAAGCCACCGGATATCGCGGATTTCCGGGGTCGTTTCGACGATGGTCTGATGACCCCAGTTGTCGAAGAACACGGTTTCCGCATCAGCCGACAGCAGACAACTCGTCAGTGCCGTCAGATGAAACCAGATCATGTCGTAACCGGTCAGGTAGTTCAGATCCGACGGGTTGGTCACCAGAACGGCATCGAACCCCATGTCGCCGATCTTGCGCGCGACCGCGGTGCGCCGTGCGGCATATTCCTCGGGTGGGAAGGGTTGCTCCCAGTCGGCTTCGTAGTACGGGCGTTCGGCCACGGCGCATCTCCGGCAGTTGGCGTCACAGAGCTTTGGGTCAGGGGCAAACCTCGACCCGATTGCGTCCGCCGGACTTGGCGGCATAGAGCGCTTCGTCGGCACGGGCGAGGATGTCATCGAACGTTGCGTCGTCAGCGTGGGCTTCGGTCACGCCCAAACTGATCGTAAAACTGATCATCACGTCGTCGAACGCGATCTCGATGTCCTCGACCCGCGCACGAATTTTCTCCGCCATGACGCGGGCGCCGGCCAGGTCCGTATCCGGCAGGATGATGCAGAACTCCTCGCCGCCGAAGCGCGAAAGCGTATCCTGACGGCGTACGGTATCCTTCAGTATGCGCGCGCATTCGCGGAGCGCGATATCGCCGCCCGCGTGCCCATGGGTATCGTTCAGTTTCTTGAAGTGATCGATATCGAACATGACGACGCTGAACGTGTGGCCATAGCGCTTGAAACGGCCCAACTCGTTGGTTGCGACCTCCAGCATGTAACGGCGGTTCCACAGATCGGTGAGTTGATCGGTAGTAGCCAACCGTTCGAGTTCGCGCTGATAGCGGATCAGCCGAAGCTGATTGTTGATGCGTGCCTTTACAAGTCCCGGACTGATGGGTTTCTTGACGTAATCCGAACCGCCGATAACGAGGCCGTGTTCCTCGTCCTGGGCATCCTCACGGCCGGTAATGAAAATAACCGGTGTTTGCGCCGTGACGGGTTCCGACTTTAACCGTTCGCAGACCTCGTATCCGCTGAGGCCCGGCATTTCGACATCGAGCAAAATCAAATCAGGCTGAATCTCGTCGACCCGTGCGAGAAGTTCCTCGCCGTCCGACGCCTCTTCGACCATGGCGATGTCTTCGATCAGGGCGGACAGGAACTCGCGGATCAGCGGTTCGTCATCCGTGATGATAACGACCGGCTTTTCGAAGCTCAGATCCGTATCGGCCATAATTCGCTATACGTCCCCGATACCGGCCGTCGAAGAAACCGGTTCAATTCATGGTCGGAGTTACACTGGCACGCGCGAACCGATCTCGCAATCGGACGCGCACAGCATAATTCATAACGTGATTACATTCGCAAGCACTCGTCAGCCGGCTTGCCGTTTGCCGTTCAGGTGGTTGCCATGACCGGCTTCGTCACCCTAGATACGGCGTCATGAATCCGCCGCGCCTGACCACGGGACCGATTCCCCGACATGTCCGAACGATGGCCGTGCCCATGGTCTGGGGCATCCTGTCGGTTATTGTCGTCAACATTACGGATACGTTTTTCGTCGGCCAACTGGGGACGGCTCAACTCGCGGCGATGGGCTTCAGTTTCCCAATCGTCATGTTCGTCTTCAGTCTGGGGATCGGCCTGTCGGCCGGCGCTACGTCGGTGATTGCGCGCGGGATCGGCAGCGGCGATCACGGGCTGGTGCAGCGCCGGACAACCGATGCGCTGATTCTTTCGTTCCTGGTCGCCGTTCTGCTGTGCGCTCTCGGCCTTGCGACGATCGATCCGGTGTTTCGCCTGCTCGGCGCCAATGACGATGTTCTGCCACTGATTCGCGAGTACATGACGTGGTGGTATCTCGGTGCGCCGTTCCTGATTGCGTCGATGACGGGCAATGGCGCCATCCGGGCGGGCGGCGATACGAAGTGGCCGGCCGTCATCATGATCGCCGCCGCCGTCATCAATGCGGTTCTCGATCCGATCCTGATTTTCGGTCTTCTGGGCGCGCCGCGCATGGAGATCGCCGGCGCCGCGATCTCCACCATCGTTGCGCGGATCGCCATGCTGATCGTGATGCTGTGGATCCTGGACCGGCGGGAGAAACTCATCGAATGGCGACTCATCGGACCGGCCGAGTTCATGGCCTCGGCAAAACCGATTCTCCATGTCGGCGGCGCCGCGGCGATCAATCAGATGTTGAATCCGCTGGCGCAGACGGCGCTGACCGCGTTCGTCGCCTGGTACGGCGTGGAAGCGGTCGCCGGTTACGGCGTCGCCACCAAGATCGAAAGTTTCATGCTGATTGTGCTCTATGCCATGTCCGCCGTCGTCGGTCCCATTGCGGGCCAGAACCTCTCTGCGGGGCATCATCATCGGGTCGCCGAGGTGTTACATGTGACGTTTCGTTATTCGCTGATTTTCGGCGCCGCCGGCGCCATCCTGATATGGCCGCTTGCCGGCGTGATTGCTCCGGCGTTCGATCCGGACCCGGTCGTGGTCGCCACCGCGGTTCTGTATCTCGCTGTCGTGCCGTGGTCCTACGCCGGACACGGTGTCGTCATGAATGCCGTTGCGTGGCTCAATGGATTGGGAAAGCCCGGACTGTCGCTCCGTCTCACCGTCTTCCGTATGGTCATCCTGATGGTGCCGCTGGCCTTTATCGGCGCCAAACTGTTCGGACCGATCGGTTTGTTTGCGGGCGTTGCCGCCGCGAATGCCATTTCGGCGGTGGCGGCCTATATCGCAACGCGCCGGCTGTAGCCGTAGCTCGGATGAATCGGCATATCGTCGCCGGCTATCCGGTCAAAACCGGGAAGTCGGCATAGAGATGGCGGTGATCCTCGTCGAAGTTCGCCATCGCTCGGTCGCTTAGCAAAACCTCCTCAAGACCGTCATCAAGAATAATTGCCTGCTCGCTCGGGCCTTCGTACCAGCGAATGTTGAAGGCGCAGAGCCACGGAAAGAACAGCATCTCGGCATAGGCCGGAATATGATCCTTGATCCACCAGGCGAGCGGCCGCGGGTCGCCGGTTTTCTCGAAGCGCGGCAGATACCACGGAATCACCACGGATACGGTGCCGCCCATGTAACCGTCGGCATCCCGCCGGTCCCAGATGTGACGGGCGGCGCTGTAGTCGTTATCCGAACAGTAATAACCGAGGTCGGCGCCGTTGGCCTCGCGGTACTTCGCGTTGCAGAAACCGTTGACCTCGGCGGAGCGGAAGGCGCTGCGGACCGTGACATGACCGAACGCGCTTCTCAACGGCTCGAGAATCTCCCGACACAGGCGCCGGCCGACCTCGATGGCGAGGCCGGGGTCGTCGGGGATGTTCGGCATGCCATGGAAGTTGGCCACTTCGCTATAGAGCATTTCGCGCATGAAGAAATGTTCCGACAGGCGGACCCGGCCGAGTTCGGTCAGTGCATGAACGGATGCCGGTTTGTCCATGGTCCCTGCGGTTCAGTTCTGGGTCCGCTGGCGGTCGCCGAACGAGACCTCCCAGCTTTCCGCGTCCCATTCGCCGACGATGTCCTCGGTCTTGTTCATGTCTCTGGCGACGGCGGGCCGTGCGGCGATCGTCTCGAACCACCGTTTCACGTTCGGGAAATCGTCTATGTTCTGGCCCTGGCGCTCGTAAAGACGACACCAGGGGAAGATGGCGATATCGGCAATCGTGAATTCGCCTGCGGCAACGTACGCGTTGTCGGCGAGGCGCTTGTCGAGGACGCCGTAGAGCCGGGCCGCCTCGTTGGTGTAGCGCGCCTGTGCATAGGGCAGGACAACCGGGCCGCCAGGGTTTTCCGGGGCATACTTGTTGAAATGATGCGCCTGACCGAGCATCGGTCCGAACCCGCCCATCTGCCACATCAGCCATTGAACGGTCTCGAAACGGCGGTTGTGGTCGGCGGGCAGGAACTTGCCGGTCTTTTCGCCGAGGTACAGCAGGATCGCCCCCGATTCGAAAAGTGCGATACGGCCCTCGGGTCCGCTGTCATCGACCAGCGCCGGTATCTTGTTGTTCGGACTGATGGCGAGGAAGTCCGGTTCGAACTGATCGCCCGCGTCGATGTCGATCCAGTGCTCGCGGTATTCCAGGCCGCATTCCTCGAGCATGATGTGAATCTTCTGCCCGTTGGGCGTGGCGACCGTGTACAGGTCGATCATATCGATTACTCCAGCGATGACCTCGGTGTCTCAAGACTAGCCCGGACACCGTGCGTGTGCATGTCCTCTTCGGGACAGGATTGCCGCAGAATACACGACATCCGATCACGAAGCCGTCAGCCGCAGTGGTTAGCCGAGATCCTGCCAGCAGATGAAGACCGGGTCTTCGACGCGGAGATAGACACCGTTGTGCGACGACTCGCCCGGTTCCGCATGGGTCATGATGTATGCGTAGGCGGCGTCGACCTGCGGGCGGTCGCGGAACGACATCACGGCGAAATACCGATGGTCCCGCTCATCGTCCGTGTCCATCGGCGTATCGTCCTGGCGCTCGCCGACCGGGCCGTTATCGACGATCAGGTCGACGCTTTTCATGTAAGTGGCGAAGTCGTCGTAGGCGCGGCGAAACGCGTCAATGTCCTCGCCGGACTTCAGATTGAAACAGGACAGCATGTGAAACATGGCGGCGGCCTCACATGGCGTGACGCATCATGGCGTGCAACAGCACGTTGCAACCGGCCTCGATATCCTCCGGCGTTGCGTTTTCGACCTCGTTATGGCTGATCCCGTTTTCGCAGGGCACGAAGATCATGCCGGTCGGCTGAACCTTTGAGACATAAACGGCGTCGTGACCGGCGCCGCTGACGATATCCATGTGTTCGTAGCCGCAGATGCCGGCGCCTTCGCGGACCGCGGAGACGCAACCATCGTCGAATGCAACCGGCGGCGAATACCAGATTTCCTCGACGTCGATGTCGACATGGTGATCCTTGGCGATCTCGGCGGCACGGGCCCGCAGCGCCGTGTCCATCGCATCGCTGACGTCCGGGTCCGGATGTCGCAAATCGAGTGTCATGGCCGCCTGGCCGGGGATCACGTTGCGCGAACCCGGCATCGCGGCGATCTTGCCGACCGTGGCGCGCCCGTGCGGCGCGTTCTCCAGGGCAATGGCGCGAGCGGCCAGGGCAAGATCGGCCGCCGCCATGAAGGCGTCGCGGCGCAGCGGCATCGGCGTCGGGCCCGCGTGGGCCTCGTCGCCGACGACGGAGATGTCGTACCAGCGAATGCCCTGCACGCCGGTCACCACGCCGACTGTCTTTTCCTCGTTTTCGAGGATCGGGCCCTGCTCGATATGGGCCTCGAAATAAGCGGCGCCGTGCATGGACGAGGGCTCGACCTCGCCCTTGTAGCCGATGCGCTCCAGCTCGCCGCCGAAGGTTTCGCCCTCGTCGCTCTTTTGTTCATAGGCATACGCGGCATCGAACACGTCGGCAAAGACACCCGACGCGACCATCGCCGGCGCGAAACGGGAGCCTTCCTCGTTGGTCCAGACGACGGCCTCGACGGGTGCGGTGGTTTCGATGTTGTGGTCGTTGAGCGTGCGAATGACCTCGAGACCGGCAAGCACGCCGTAAACGCCGTCGAACTTGCCGCCGGTCGGCTGGCTGTCGAGGTGACTGCCGGTCATGACAGGCTTGGCGTCCGGGTCGGTGCCGGGGCGGCGGGCGTAGATGTTGCCGACCGTGTCGACGGTGATGTCGCAACCGGCCTCCTTGCACCATTCGATGAACAGGTCGCGGCTTTCGCGGTCGAGATCGGTCAGGGCGAGGCGGCAGACGCCACCTTTCTCCGTGGCGCCGATCTTCGCCATGTCCATGAGGCTCTGCCACAGTCTCTCGCCGTTGATTCTCAGATTCACGCGTCGCTCTCCCTGTCTGTCCGGATCGCAGAAGATGCGACAGGGTAATCGATATTTCACCGGGGGATATACCCCGTCTATGGTATGGTCCCGACGGCAAGGTGGCCGCAAGATGCCGCAATGTCCGGCCCGCCAGAGGCCGGTGCAGGGAGGACCGCATGTCCAGTTCCGACGCCGCCGCGGCGCGCCCGCGGGCCCGCGATCTCGGCATTCCGTTCGATGGCGAAACCGGGCCATTGAACGCGATCACCGATGTCGCCGGCGTCGAAGTCGGCACGATCACGCTTGTCTCGGGCGACGGCGCACTGGAGATCGGCAAGGGGCCGGTGCGGACGGGCGTCACCGTCATTCATCCGCGAGGTCGTGTGCGGCCCTTCGATGCCGTGTTCGCTGGACGCTTCTCGCTCAACGGTAACGGCGAGATGACCGGCACACACTGGATCGACGAGGTCGGCGCCTTCGAGGGCCCCGTCGCCATCACCAATACGCATGCCATTGGCATGACGCATCACGGCGTCATTCGCTGGATGATCGAACATCCCAACTTCGACGCCGACAAGGACCACTGGATGTTGCCTGTGGTGGGCGAGACCTACGATGGCTGGCTGAACGACATCAACGGTCTGCACGTCCGCGTGGACGACGTGCTCGACGCTTGCGACGAAGCGTCCGCCGATCTGCCCGCCGAGGGCAACGTTGGCGGCGGCACGGGCATGATTTGCTATGAGTTCAAGGGCGGCACGGGGACCGCGTCCCGCATCGCGGCGGTCGGCGACGGCGGTTACACGGTCGGGGTTCTGGTCCAGGCCAATTTCGGCAAGCGTGACGATTTCAGCGTCCGCGGCGTGCCGGTCGGTCGGCATCTTACCGACAACCGCGTTTGGACGGGCGGTGACGGCTCGATCATTGCCGTCGCGGCGACGGATGCGCCGCTGATGCCGCATCAGCTCAACCGGGTGGCGCGGCGGATCGGGCTTGGCATCGGCCGCACGGGGACGGCGAGCGATCATAGTTCGGGCGATATCTTCGTGGCGTTCTCGACCGGGAACGACGTGTCGCTCGGCGGCGGCGAGGAGGGAACGATCGACCACATCGCCGATGCCGACATGGATCCGTTGTTCAGGGCTACCGTCGATTCGACGGAAGAGGCGATCCTGAACGCCGTTGTCGCCGCCGAAACCATGACCGGTCGGGACGGCAACACCATACACGCCATCAATCACCCGGCGCTGCGGGACGTCATGCGGCAATACGGAAGACTCGAGGAATGAAAAACCAGGGAGTATGGGGATGAACGACACGGATCTCTGCTATCTCGGCGCGACCGAGGCGCTGAAGATGTTCAGAAAGAAGAAGCTTTCGCCGGTCGAACTGATGAACGCCATCATCAAGCGTACCGAGGCGGTCGAGCCGGTCATCAATGCGTTTACCGAGACGTTTTTCGAGGACGCGCTCAAGAAGGCGAAAAAGGCGGAGAACCGGTATGCCAAGAAGAGCAAAAACGTGCGGCCGCTCGAGGGGCTACCATTGGCGGTCAAGGACGAGGTCGAGGTCGCCGGTGTGCGCTGCACCTCGGGTTCGCTGACGCTCAAGGACTACGTGCCGGAACAGACCGCCGTATTCGCGCAACGCCTGTTCGACGCCGGCGCCATCATGCACGCGCGGACCGCGACGCCGGAGTTCTCCTGCGCCGCCGTGACCCACACGCGGCTCCATGGCGTCACGCGCAACCCCTGGAATCCGTACTACACGCCAGGCGGATCCTCGGGCGGGGCCTCGGCTTCGCTCGCGGCGGGCACGACGACGCTGGCGACGGGCTCCGACATCGCCGGTTCGATCCGCATACCGGCATCGTGCGGCGGAGTCGTCGGCTACAAATCGCCCTACGGCCGTATTCCCGAAATGAAGGTCTTCAACCTCGACACCTACTGCCACGAGGGCGGTCTGGCGCGGTCGGTCGCCGATATGGCGATGATGCAGAATGTCATGTCGGGACCGTCGCCGACCGATATCGCGACGCTCAAGGATACGGTCGAAGTTAGCGGCAAGGTGCGTAGCATCAGCGGCTGGAAAATCGCGTATTCGCTCGATCTCGGATACTTCAAGGTCGACAAGGACGTCAGGGACAATACCCTCGCCGCAATCAAGGCATTCGAGAAGCTCGGTTGCGAGGTCGAGGAGGTCGATCTCGGCTGGACGGACGCGAGCGGCAAGGCGGCGATGACCCATTTGCTCCACCTGTTCGGCGCGAGCCTCGCCGACGTTCTCAAGAAGCACAAGGACGACCTGACCGACTATGCCCGTGCCTTCGCCGAGGCCGGCATCAAGTCGAAGGCCGCCGATTTCGTCGATTCCATGCGCGTCGCGGGCGAGATGTATCAGTCGTTCGGCCCGCTGATGGAAAAGTACCATGTCTTCGTCTGTCCGACCCTGGCCAAACCGGCGATCCGGGCCAACGATCCGCTCGATTACGGCACCTACAAGGAGAAGGGCAAGGTTATCCCGGATGCTCTCGCGTGGTGCATGACGTATCCGTTCAACATGCTGAGCCGCTGTCCGGTGATGTCGGTGCCCTCGGGCCACGTGCAGAACGGCGTGCCGACCGGTATTCAGATCGTTGGGCCGACCTATCAGGATCAGCGTGTGTTCCGCGCCGCCGCCGCCTTCGAAGACGCACGGCCATGGGCCTATACGAAAAAGCACCGCCCGACGTTCAAGCGGCCGGCGCCGATGCGAAAGGCGGCCTGATATGTTGACCGTGTACTCCGAAGCGCATCGCAAACACGATTCAAAGGGCGAGATCTACGGCGGCGAGGTCGTGCCGCCATTCGAAATGCCGCGTCGCGCCGACATGGTGAAGGGCCGGCTCGAGACGGTCGGCCTCGGCGACGTCATCGAGCCAGAGGATTTCGGCATGGAACCGATCGAACGGGTTCACGACGCCGGTTATCTGACGTTCCTGCAGACCATCTGGGACGAGTGGCAGGCGAGCGGCTACAAGGGCGAGGTGCTGGCCACCGTTTGGCCGACACGGCGGTTGACGGCCGACCGCATTCCGACCTTCGTCGACGGCAAGGTCGGCTGGTATGCGCTGGCCGGCGAAACCGCGATCAACGCGGGGACGTGGCATGCCGCCTACTGGAGCGCCCAGGTCGCGCTGACGGCGCAGAAGACGGTGGCTGACGGGGCGAAGGCCGCCTTCGGCCTGTGCCGCCCGCCGGGGCACCATGCGGCGAAGGACCAATACGGCGGCTATTGCTTTCTCAACAATGCCGCCATCGTCGCCGAGACGTTCCGTGCGCAGGGCGCAGAAAAGGTCGCTGTCCTCGACCCGGATTTTCACCACGGCAACGGCACGCAGAGCATTTTCTACGAACGGGGCGACGTTTTCTTTGCCTCGTTGCACGGTCATCCGGAGGACGCCTTTCCGCACTTCCTCGGCTGGGACGACGAAACCGGCGCGGGTGCGGGCGAAGGCTGCAACGCCAACTATCCGATGCGGCCCGGCACCGGGTTCGACGTCTGGTTCGAGGCGTTCGAGGATGCCTGCAACCGGATCAAGGCCTTCGGCGCCGAGGCGCTGGTCGTCTCGCTCGGCGTGGATACCTACGAAAACGATCCGATCTCGTTCTTCAAGCTGACCAGCGACGACTTCACGACCTATGGACGCCGCATCGGCGAACTGGGCCTACCGACCGTGTTCCTGATGGAGGGCGGCTACGCGGTCGAGGAGATCGGCATCAACGCGGTCAACGTGCTGACCGGGTTTGAGGAAACAGCGTAAGGAGGCACACATGCCAGTGCGCGACATCATCGAAGGCCGTCCTGTCCTGATCGTCATCGACATCATGGAAGGCGACTACATGGATGAGGAAGACGACCATACGACGGCCGATGCGATTCCTTCCATGGAAGGTTACGTCGACAGGGTGTCCAGGACACGTGAACTCGTCGATGTCGCCCACGAGGTCGGCATTCCAATCGTTTTCTTCCGTGAGATTCACCGGCCCGACCACGTTGATTTCGGCCGTGAACTCGATGGCAGTGAGGATGTGCATTGCATCGAAACCGATCGGGCGACCGCAATCGCCTCTGCCATGGATCCGCGCCCCACTGATTACATCATTGGCAAGCGCCGCTATTCTTGTTTCTTCGGTACAGATCTCGAGATCCTGTTGAAGGGCCTGAAAGCTGAGACCCTTGTGCTGACCGGTGGATTGACCGACGTCTGTGTCCATTACACCTTCGTTGACGGCCATCAGCATGACTACTTTTGCCGTGTGGTCGAGGACTGCGTGGCAGGGTCCACAGTTCGTGCTCACGAAGGCGCGCTTGAGGCGATGGAGTACCTGCAGACAGGGGCCCGCCGTTCACTGGAAGAAATGAAAACGGCTTTCACAAAACATGGGAAATACAGGAAACCGGCGGTGTAGGGAGACCACGGTCTACATCTGAGAACATCAGTCTCGCAGGCGCAATTCCAGCACCCGGAGCGTGGAGTGGAACTCGGCACGGTCGACAGCGCATTGTTGCAGGTGGCGCAGCCCCTTGTCCGGATCGAATGCCTGACGCCCATGCAAGACCCGGTAATTGTCGAAAACATGCAGATCGCCCGGCTGCATGACGTACTGAAGGCGCGCGGCCGGATCGTTTACTTCCCGCCAATAGGCCTTGTAGGCGCGGTAAAACCCCTCGATCCGGTCGAGCGGCACCGATTGCGGCGGGAAGTTGCGATCCGTAAAACGGATTGTTTCAACGTGGCCTTGCGGGTCGAGACCGATGATCGGCGCGGTCGCGAACATGTCCTCGGAACCGGCCGCAAAGCGGTGGAAACGGATGGGCGTTTCCGTCAATGTCCGGAACGCCTGGTTGTCGTTCTCCTGTAGTCGGCGGGCCGCGGCAAAGCCATCGACCAGAATGGAATCGCCTCCCGCGTCCGCCGCCGACGCCATGCAATGGAAGAACGAGATACCGGGTGGTTCGTAGCGGTAACTCTCGTCCGTATGCGGCCCCAGATAGACCGCCGTGTTCGACCCGAGCGCCTTGTTACGGTCGGATTTGACGTCGAACAGTTTGCCGTATCCGCTGACCGTGATCGGGCCGAAGCGTTCGGCGAGCCTGCCGACCGTACCGTCTTCTGTCGGCACGTCCCGGATCAACGCGATGCCCCAGTCACGGACCGCGCGGAAGAGCGCCAGAAGCCGGTCGTCGTCCGCCAGATCGTCGTATCCGAAGCGGGGCAGGCGGTCGGTATCCGCAGCACGCCACAAACAAGGCGGTGGCGTTGATACGTCTTCGCCAGCCAGATCATCCAGCGGATGCTCGGTAACCACGTCGTTGTCGGACCAGGCGATCCGGACCGAGCCGTCCGCCACCGCGGCGTTCCGGATCGCCAGGCCCGCCGGATCGTCGGGAACGAGTTCCATTTTGTTGACCGTGTCGTTGGGCATGCCGCCGGGGCATTTCGATGCATGCCGCAGCCAGACATAGGAAACAGTGACCTCGCGTCCGTTGGGCCAGATCGCCGTCAATCGGCGCATTGTCGGATCCAACGACAGGGTCGGTTGATCGCTGGCGGCAGGCGGCATGACAATTTCTCCCGGCTCGGCGAGTCTCCGTCGGCCAGCGATTAGAGCGTGTCCAGTATCGGCGGTACATCAAAATGACGGCGGCGAGCCGTCAAAAAAATTTCATGCCCTCCGTTGCCCGGGCGGCTAGATTGAAACAATGACAACCCTGTCTTGTAGAGGGATGAGGCGGCCCGGCGATGACTGATATCTACGAACAGCACCTCGACAAGAACGACGCCAACTTTGCAGCCCTGACGCCGCTGACGTTTCTGAGGCGTTCGGCACGGGTCTACCCCGACCGAATTGCTCAAATTCACGGGGGCGTGCGGATCACCTGGGCACAAACCTATGAGCGCGTCCGTCGATTTGCGTCGGCGTTGAGTAAACGTGGCGTTGGCAAAGGCGATACCGTCGCGGTCATGGCGCCGAACGTGCCAGCGTTGTTCGAGGCGCATTTCGCCGTCCCGATGATCGGCGCTGTGCTGAATGCGCTGAACACGCGGCTCGACGCGGCGTTGCTCGCCTTTATTCTCGGTCATGGCGAGGCCAAGGTGCTGATCGTCGACCGTGAGCTCTCGGGCGTGATGAAAGACGCTCTGGCCGCGTGCGGCCGGGATATCCAGGTTATCGACATCGACGATCCGGCTTACGCGGGCGAGGGCGAACGGCTCGGCGACATCGAGTACGAAGATTTTCTCGACGGCGGCGATCCCGCGTTCGACTGGCGGTATCCGGCGGACGAATGGCAGTCGTGCTGCCTGAATTATACCTCGGGCACGACCGGCAACCCGAAAGGCGTGGTCTATTCCCACCGCGGCGCCTATCTGATCTCGACCGGTAACGTCATGGCCTGGGAGCTTCCGCATCATCCGGTCTACCTCTGGACGTTGCCGATGTTTCACTGCAACGGCTGGGGGTTTCCGTGGACCATTGCGCTGACCGCGGGAACCAGCGTCTGCCTGCGCCGTGTCGAGGCGGGCAATATTTTCGCCGCCATCGCCGATCATAAGGTCGACCATTTCTGCGGTGCGCCCATCGTGCTCGGCATGGTCATCAACGCCACTGACGAACAGCGGCGGGACTTCGATCACAAGGTCAAGGTGATGACGGCCGGAGCGCCGCCGCCGGCCGCCGTGCTGCTCAAGATGGAACGTGCGGGCTTCGACGTGACCCACGTTTACGGTCTGACGGAAAGCTATGGCCCTGCCGTCGTGTGCTCGACCCAGGACGACTGGGATGCGCTCGCCGACGAAATGCGCGCCGAGACGAAGTCACGCCAGGGCGTGCCCTATGACATGCTCGAAGACCTGATGGTCGCAGATGCCGACACGCTGGAGCCGGTGCCTAAGGACGGCGAGACCATGGGCGAGGTGTTCATGCGCGGCAATCTGATCATGAAAGGCTACCTCAAGAATCCGGACGCGTCGGCGGCGGCCTTCAAAGGCGGTTGGTTCCATACCGGGGACCTCGGTGTCTGGCACCCGGACGGCTACATTCAGCTCAAGGACCGCTCCAAGGACATCATCATTTCCGGCGGCGAGAATATCTCGTCGATTGAGGTCGAGGGCGTCCTCTACAAACATCCCGCCGTGATGACCGCCGCGGTCGTCGCAAAACCAGACGAAAAATGGGGCGAGACGCCGTGTGCGTTCATCGAGCTGCAACCGGGAAGCGAGACAACCGCAGACGAAATCATTGCCTTTTGCCGCGACAACCTTGCGCATTTCAAATGCCCGCGTCACGTGGTGTTTGGCGATGTACCGAAGACCTCGACCGGTAAGATCCAGAAATTCAAGTTGCGGGACATGCTGCCCAAGGACGGCGGCTGAACCGTGCGCAACATTTGGGCGGCCAACGGCCTGTTGATGCTGACGGCGATTGCGTGGGGCACCACCGCGCCGGTTTTCCATGAACTCCTGAAAACATGGGATCCGCTCAGCATTACGACGGTCCGTTTCATCCTGACCATGCCGCTGTTTTATATCTGGTTGCGGATCAGCGAAGGCGTGCATCGACCGCCGCTTTCGCGCCGCGCATGGTGCGAAACCCTGATGCTCGGTTTCCTGTTGGTCGCGTTTGCCGTGGTGCTCAATATCGGCATCCATCTCAGCGACCCGATTACGGCGGCCGTCTACAGTGCTGGCGCACCGCTTGTGTCCGGCGTGCTCGACTGGCTGCTCAACGGTCGACGTCCGGCCCGCACCGTCGTGCTCGGCATTCCGTTCGCTGTCGCCGGCGGTATTCTTGCGAGCGTCGATATCGCCGACCTCGGCGGCACCAATTTCAATACCGCGGGCAGTCTCTGGCTGCTCGGCGCCGTAATCCTATGGCCGCTCTATTCGGCGCTGTTGCAGCGCTGGCTGACGGGGCTGTCTCAACTGCGCCGGACGACAGTCAGTTTTGCGGCCGCCGTGCCGTTCGGTATCGTCGCGACGGCAATAGCATTGGCGAGCGGTATCGAAACGTTGCCGAACACCATGCCGGATGCGCGCGGCTATGTGCTGATCGGGTGGTCTGTGGTCGGCACCAGTATCGTCGGCACGCTGTGTTGGAATATCGGTGTCTCCAGGCTCGGCATATCGGTCGCCAGCATGTTTCTCAATTTCATTCCCGTGGTCGCCATCATCGTTTCCATCGGGTTCGGCATTAGCCCCCGCCCAGAGCAACTCGCCGGTGCCCTGCTGGTTATGATCGGCGTCGCCATCGCCCAGGGATGGCACAGGCGACTGCGGCGCCGCACGTTGCCTATGGGCGAGTGATTCCCGTCACAGGCGGTTGCCGAAACGCCATCTACCATCTTCATGTATCGAGGTGATGCAGGGATCGAGCGAGGATCCCGTGGGCATCCAGCGAAACGGCAAACCGTCGGAAACGGCGGGACGCAAAGCCACCGGCCTCAGTTTTCGAGCATCGAACCTGCGCGAGGGAACAGGCAGCGGAGTTACCGAACAGGAGTACGACATGTCCACCGCATCCCTGGTAAACGATGTTTCCATTCAGTCCGATAAAGTGCAGTCCGTCGAGGCCATGCCGACCCGCACCATCGTCTTTTCATCTCAGAAGGGGGGATCGGGCAAGACGACGCTGTGCGGGCAACTCGCCGTTCAGGCGGAAAAAGCCGGTTTCGGGCCGGTTGCATTGATCGATACCGACCCGCAGGGCAGCCTGTCCGACTGGTGGAACGCGCGCAGCGAGGAAACACCGCTATTCGTGCGCACGAGCGTCGACCGTTTGTACGACACCGTCGACGAACTGCGTGGCATGGGCGTGAAGCTTGTCTTTGTCGACACCCAGCCGACCGTCACCGATGTCATTCGCGACATCATCCAATGCGCCGACATGGTGGTGATCCCGACACGGCCATCGCCGCACGATTTGCGCGCTGTCGGTCCGACCGTCGATCTGGTCGAGCAGTACCGCAAGCCGATGGTGTTCGCCATCAACTGCGCATCCCGGCGAGCCCGGCTGACCAGCGAGGTTGCCGTTGCTCTCAGCCAGCACGGTACGGTAGCGCCGGCGACGATCCATAACCGGGTCGATTTCGCGACCAGCATGATCAACGGCAAGGCGGTCATGGAAATCAATCCCGAGGGGAAATCGGCGGCTGAGATCGCGGCGTTCTGGGACTATCTCGGCAATCGCCTGCAGCGCCTCGAACGTGACGAAGGGTACCAGGTTTTCGATGCGACCGTTCAGATGACGGCCAACAGCAGCGAGCCGGCGGGTGCGGCGGCAGCCGCGCCGGGCGAGACGAACCCGGGCCAACGGAAGGCGTTTGCGTCTCGTCCGCACAAGGCGTTCGGACAGCGCCACGCCGGTGGGGCCGGCGCACCGTCCGCCGCTGCGCGTCATGCGTTCACCGAGTGATCCGCGTGAAGACTCGATTGCAACCGTCAAGAAACAGGGACGTTGGATATGTTTGAATCGACGCCACGCCATTCCTTGCTGGCGGAAAAAGGGTCCGCTACGCCATCGCCGGACCATCGTCTTGCGCCCGTGCGACCGACCCGCCATATGCCATCGCGTCAAGAGGACGCGACCCACGGAGACGGCCTGGGGGGACTGATCAAGCGCCGTACCCCGGACTCCAGGCCGTGCCGGTCCTCGCGGCTGTCTACGGTCGCATCTGCCGGCGCCGTCGAGGAGGACTCTCCCCGGGGTGGCGATCTTTCGGAACTGATCGATCGCGGCCCGCGCCGCGAGACCGAGGATCCGACCCGAGACCAAGCGCCTGTTCCGGTTCGCCTGCCGGCACATGTGTCGCCGGCGCTTCGGACCATCGTTTCGGCGAAGCCGATTCGGAAGACATCGGATTCATCGCCTCGGCCCCATGATGTGCCGGCCAAGATTTCAACCGATCCAAGTCCGGTCGGCGAAATCCCGACGCCAAATCACATCGCGCGTGCGGGGGGCGGACGCGTGCGAAAGACGCCAGCACGCCGCCAGTTGACGGTCCGCATCCATCCGGCGCTGTTCGATAAACTTGATCGGCTCGCGCGTCGCACAAGGCGCAGCTATCAGGAGACCCTGGCCCGTGCGGTCGAACGGTATCTCGACGGCTATGGCGACTGACCGAGATCCGTTGCCACGTCAGGGCTTCCGGCACCAGAACTGATACATGCCGAGGAATGTATCGGGATTTTCTTGCTCGAAATCATCCCACAATGCAAAGGATGTGGCCGCGTCCGGTTCCGGGTGGCGTTCGTTGAAACGCCGTAACGCAGACTGGTTGCGCATCTCGAATCCGAGGAAGGTGAGACCGAGCGACTTCACGGCATCGCCGATCATCGGCAGTGTAAACCGGTGCTCCTGAACGTGGAACAACAGATCGCGGCAATCGCTCGTGCTGTAGAAATCGGCCATGCCGCAAATCTCGGACATGACCGGGTCGCCGGCTTCGGCCAGGGCGACGATATCCCGGCGGCAGCGTCGAATATCGTCCTCGTTTGCCGCATAGCCTTTTTCGGCGATCAACGACCGGGCGGCGGCGACCGGTTGGCGGGCTCTTTCGCTATACAGTCCGATTTTCATGACACCGCCGGGGCGTAGTATATCGGTCAGAATGCGCCATCCGGCCATCGGATCGCCCAAATGGTGAAGAACGCCGCTGCAATCGATCAGGTCGAATGTACGGTTCATATCGCCCAGTTCGAGAATGTCGCCTTGCGCAAACGCCACGTTCGAAAAGCCGAGTTCGCGTGATTTCCGCGCCGCGTAACACAAGCTGCTCATACTGAGGTCCATGGCGAGCAAACGGGCCTGCGAAAACCGCGCGGCGTTCAGCAGGGCGATCTGGCCGGTTCCGCAGCCGGCGATCAGGATCTCCGGCCGTTCGGGCGAAACGTAGTCTCCCATGTCGAAATGCAGGGGTGCGCCCTGTAGAACGGCCCGGACCGGTCGTGCATTTTCGATGAGGCCGATCGACGTCCAGCGCGGATACGGATTCGCTTCGTATTGGTCACGAACGGCCTGCGAGACAGCATCGCGGATCGGCGACAGAATCTCGATTCCGTTGTGCAACGAGCGCTCCTCGATCGGCTCCCGGATCTGTTTGCCGATAAGTGCCGCACAACTCTCGGGCCAGGTCCGCTCAAGCAGCTTTTCAGCCCAGGAGAACGTATGCAGCGGCCGATAGGCGGCGATCGCGGCGATGAGCGTGGCCGGAATGTCTTCGGGTTCGCCGACCGCCGCCGCCACCCGATGTTCCAGTGTGCGAACGGCCATCCGTTCGTCTTCCGATTCGTCGAAGACATACTCGTTCGTGAAGCAATGGATGGCCAACGCGCTGAGGAAGGGCAGGGCGCTGTCTGATAGCGCATCCGCAATTGCATCTTCGATCATAGCTCGGCGCAGCGCCGTGAGCATTCGCTCGACCGTAAGATCGGTCACCGGGCAGAGCGAAACGATCCGCAGGAACAGCGGGATCGCCGACAGCTTATCGGCGAGATCTGCGAACGTCGCGCCTGGCGCGATCGCTCCGCCGCTTGTGCGGTCCAGCACATCTGCGAATTCAGGGTGTCGTTGCAAAGCGCGAACGACCGGCCGGGCGACATCGGCGGGGCGCACCGTTCGCCGCGCCAGCAACTTGAACAGGACGGCACGCTCATCGGCGCCCGCGTTCGAAAACGGCAGGCTCTGCACCGCCTTTGCCAGTCCGGTCCAATAGGAGTCGTTGTCCGGGTTGATCTCGATGGCGCGCCGGTGGCATGCGAACGCTTCCTCTGCTCTGCCGAGATCGTTCAACGCCGAGCCGAGATTGTTGAGCGCATCGGCGTGACGGGGGTTGAGATCAAGGGCTTTCCGGTAACTCGCCATGGCCTCGTCGAGACGCCGCTGCTCAAGGAATGCGTTGCCGAGGTTGTTGTGGGCATCGGCGAAGCCCGGCCGCACGGCGACGGATCGCGAGATAAGATCGACGGCCGCCGCGAAGTCGCCGGATTGGCGCGCGATCACGCCGAGCAGGTTGAGCGCGTCGGGTTGGTCGGGATCGGCCGCAAGAACCCGGCGATAGAGCGCTTCGGCTTCGCGCAGTTCGCCTGAATTGTGATGCTGCACGGCCTTCAGCAGCACGGCTTCGAGCGATCCCGGGCCACGCCCGAAATCTGCGGCGGCGGTTGAACTCGAAGCCCGGTTCCCGCGTTGTTTTTTCTGGCGACGCTTCTCGGCTCGGTTCATGTCAGGGTCCGCTCAGTGAGGTCATGACCCGGGGTCGCCGTCGCGCCCGCGGTGTGCCGTCAGTCGACCCGGCCGTAGAACGTCATGCGGTTGTGCTCGTCGGAAATCGTGCCGGGCTCTTTCGAGAAACTGAAGGCCACGGCCAGGCGGGGCGTGTCGCTCTCGATGGTGGTCACCCGATGAATGGTGCGGTTGCCGCGGAAAATGACCAAGGCGCCGGGCGGCTGTTTGAGCTCGCGCACCGCGTCCGAGCGACTCTCCAGCACCTCGGCGACGCCATCGTAATTTTCGTCGTCGTCGGAACGGATGAACGGGGCAAAAAGAAACTCGCCACCCTGTTCGCTCTGCTGCAACGTCAGTGTGACGACGAACGGCGGCAGGTCGAAATGCCAGCCGAGAGATGCACCCTTGTCATAGATCAGAACGTTCAGCGGCGTCAGGGTGTCCGCATAGGGATAGAGCGCCTCGTACTCGAGAACATCGGCAAGGAAAGCCAGGAAGGGCGGCCACAGATAAAGCCGGTTGAGCGCCGAGTCTTCGGGAATCCAGTCGTATGCCAGCGTTGCCGAACTGGTTGCCTGTTTGCGGTTGCGCGGATGATCGGGCGGGAAGGCCGGATCGTCTGCGACCAGATAGGGGCTGTGCGTCTTCGGCGTGAAAAAGGCGTTTTCGAGAACCGGCGCGACCTCGGCCACGGTGTCGGCAAGCGTTTCGGTTCGCATGAAACCCTCAAGCACGGCCGCGCCCTGTCTGGCGAGGTCGCCGAGGCATTGCTGCCGAAGCGCCGCGTAGCCGCTGTCATCCGGCCGATCGATCGGATAGCGGTCGAGGTCGATGATGTCCTTCATGACGTCAACTTGCCTGCAAACGATGGCGTTGAAAACTGAGAATTTCTTTCACGGCAGCGTTGGCCTTTTCAAGCCAACGCGTATGCTCTACATCCGGACCGGAACGGATGGGTGGCCGAGCGGTTGAAGGCACCGGTCTTGAAAACCGGCAGGCGTGAAAGCGTCTCGTGGGTTCGAATCCCACCCCATCCGCCATATCCCAACGATGCCACTCAGCTTTTTTGTTGCCGGGATTTGTTCTCCCGTTCGTCGCGCCGGGCGACGGCGGCTTTTGCCGATATGCCCTCGATCGGTACGAAAATCCGCATCTCGTGCAGCAGATCGTCGATATCGAAATGATCGAGCAGCATCGGCATGTTTTTGAGCAGCACCCGCGAACGCCCGTCATACTGTCGCTTGATCGATACCTTCGATAGGCTGCCGTCGCGCTGGCGATAACCGGTGCCTTCGACGCCCGTATAAACGAACCGTGCGCCGAGGCCGGCGAGCCGGATTTTCAGATCGAGGTCCTCGTAGAGTTCGACCGTGGGGTCGTATCCGCCGGCCCGGCGGTAGAGCGAGGCGGGCATGACATAGTCGCGCGGGTTCATGAACTGGTTGGCGACCAGATCGATCAGGATGTCGCCCTCGCGCACCTCGAACTCGGACTGTTTCTCGAAACGCGCGCCGTTTTCGTCGATCTGCACGGTCAGGGAAAAACCGATGGCGTTCGGTGCGCGTTTGGCAGCAGCCAACTCGCGTTCGAGTTTCTCCGTACTCATGTAGCAATCGTCGCTGTCGAGCGTCGTTGCGTAGTCGGTGAAAACCTGACGGAAACCGCTGACCCGGGTCTCGGCTACGCCGAGATTGCCGAGGTTGCGAATCAGCCGCGGATGAATTCCGTCACGCCATGGGAATTGCCGGAACCGCTCGGCGGAGTCGTCCGTCGACGCATCGTCGACAAAGACGACGACAAGATCCCTTAGGGTCTGGTCGTTAATGGTGTTCAGGCAGGTATCGATAAAACGGCTATTGTTGTAGTTCGGTATGACGATGGTGAGATCGGGTAGAGGCCCGCCAATCCGCAGCGAAAAAGCGCGGCGGCAGGCATCGTGCAATTCGAAGTGCTGCAGGACGGCGCACAGGATGTCGATGGCGTCTGCGTCGCTGTCGTAAGCCTGGTCATCGGGGAAATGCGTGTCCAACAGGGCCGTGGCGTCATCGCCGGAAATGGCGTCGCCGTCGTTGGCTTGCGCGACCAACGTATTGATCGCGCCGCGGAGAGCGTGGTCCTGATCGGTCGGACGCCGGGGGCCCTTGCTCATTCAGGGGTATCCATACCGTACGAAAGCATTGGTCGCGTGCGGTTACCGTGGCTTAGGCGACTTGAGGCGTCAATGTTATGTTCATGCAATGGGCGTTTAAATGAGGCGGATCATAAACTTCAGCGGCAGCGGCGGGTCTCTATGACGGGCAACGGGCAGGCAACCGGCGGTACGATTACCGTCGATGAAGCGTTGGACATTGCCCGGCGCCTTGCCGATCTCGGCCGCGTCGGTGAGGCGGAAAGTCAACTCAAGGCGATCCTCAACGTTGCGCCCGATCATCACGATTCGCTCGCGCTGCTCGTCGAGATCTTGGAGTCCCGGGGCGATGCCGATGGCGCAATCGAGATCTACGACAGGCTCGCACGACTGGTTCCGGGCCGCGGGTGGTACTTCTCCCGTCCGCGGGTCCTCCGGATTCGCCAGACATGGGGGACGCCGCCACCGCCGCGCCATCGCGATACGACCCGGCCGGCGATCAGCATGCGCTCGCTTGGCACGCTCGGGCGTTTCGGCAATCAGTTGCTTCAGTATAGCTTTCTTCGCATGGTTGCCGCGGCACACGGCGCCGAAGCGGTCGTTCCCGACTGGATCGGCCGTGATCTGTTCGACTTGGACGATCCGTTTCCGGAAGAGAGGCTGCCACGTCTTGCGGAAAGCGAAACCGCCATCGAGGCCGCGCTCGACCCGGGCTCGGGACTCGTCGCCGCAGGCCGCGATCTTTACGGATATTACAACCTCGAAACGCGGTTGTTCGCGCCGCATCGCGATCTGGTCCGGGGTTTGTTTCGACCCGGCGCGCACATCCGCGACCGCATCGAAAAGGCGTTCGGCGCTTTGAGCAACCGCGGCGGCGATATCGTCGCCATTCATCTGCGCCGCGGCGATTTCGGCCAGGGAAAGTTCTGGATTGCGCCTGAAGACTGGTACTTGAACTGGCTGGACGAGATCTGGCCGGCGCTCGACAATCCGGTGCTCTATGTTGCCAGCGACGAGCCCGATATCGTTCAGCGGTTCTCGGCCTATAACGCCGTATCGGCACAGGATTTCGGCCCGCCGGAATATGGAATCGAGTACATTGAGGATTTCTTCATGCTCACGCTGGCGGATGCGCTTGCGACATCGAACAGCACGTTTTCGGGCATGGCTGCCCTGCTCAATGAGCGGGCTCGACATTTCGTTCGCCCCGACCCGGCGGGCGACACGCTGATTCCGTTCGATCCCTGGAACACGGTTATCTTTCAGAACCGGGTTGAATGATGCTGATCAGACGTTTTGTCGACTACGCTCGTGTGCCGCCGCCAAGAGGCATCGTGCATGTCGGCGCCCACGTCGGTCAGGAAATCGTCGAGTACGCATCCTACGATCCGGCATTGGTCGTCTGGATCGAGGCGGATCCCCGAAAGTTCGAAGAACTGAAGGCCCATCAGGCTCAGTTGGCGCTCTGTCCCGGGCGGCAGGTGCTCTGCAATGCTCTTGTTTCCGATACGGACGGCGAAGAGATCGCGTTCCGGATTGCCGCCGGTGATGGCGAGGCGTCATCCATGTTTGCGGCGACCGATCTTATGCGCACAGAGCTCTTCCAGGAGGGCGTGCAAACCGGAGAGGTCCTGCAACTTCGGACCCGCCGTCTCGACGGGGTGCTTGGCGAAAACGGCGTCATGCCGGGCGATATCGATTGTCTGATCGTCGATACCCAGGGCGCTGAACTGAAATGCCTGTCAGGAGCCGGTCGCTATCTCGATAATGTCCGGTGGCTCGTCTGCGAGGCGTCGACCATCGAGCTTTACCAGGGCGGCGCGCAGCTCGGCGAGCTGGACGCGTTTCTCGCGGGCAAGTCCTTCGTGCGGCTTACGCCGGACCCACCGGCCGGGCACGGCGATGTGCTTTACATCCGAATTCGGACCAATGAAGACGACGTGCCGGATCGCGCGAGCGATGCCGAACTGCGTCGCCGGGTCAACGGCATGATCGGGCAATTCAACGACGGCGCCCGGGAGTCCTTGCAGCCGTTGTTGGACGACGTAATCACAGACTTCGCACCGATCTTGAGTAATCGGAGGTCCCTGGACATTGCGGGCGTGCTCCTACGGCTGACATACACCGAGCCGCTGTCATCGTCGTTCGTCCGACTTCTGACCATGCTCGGCTGGCCGGATGCGTCTACGCCGCGATAACGCCGCCGCGCCGGCCGCTCAGTGGACGCCTTTATCCCGGAATGTTTTGGTAGAATTCACCATAAAAATAATATTTTACAATGCATTAGAGCCATGCACCACGTGCATCCCCGGAATGCGAAAAGGCCAATTGTCGACCGGGCCGGTGAATGCTATTTCCGGATCATCAATTGAATCGTTCCGGTGTGGAGAACGCACGCAGTGACCGGAACCCCTGAGACCGCAAGACAGCGAAAGGAGAAGACACCATGAACAAGGATGATCTGATCCGCGAATACCGGATGAGCGGCGCCTCGTGGCCCGCGATCGTCGGCCTCTATGCTGTCATCGTGGTTGGCTTTTTCGCTTCCGCCGCCCTGGTCTGACGTCCGGTCGACCGCCCCCCCGCGGTCAGGCGTCGTCAGAACTCGCGCAGCAGACGGCCGAGACCGTCGAGCCGATCGTCAACGCCAGCGAGTCTGAGGCAATCCCAAAGCATCGCCTGGTTTGAGCAGACGACCGGCTTCCCGAGGCGGCGTTCGATCTCATCCACGACGTCAATGGACCTGAGCGCGCCGCAACTAATGACCAGGGCGTCCGCGTCGGGCCGGTCGATGGCGCTTGCGAATTCGGCGATGTAGTCGGGCGCGACACGGATCATGTCCGTGTCGTAGTCGAGCCCCAGCCCCTGAATATCGAGCACGTCGAACCCGGCCGCCGTGAAGTAGCGAGCGACGTTCCGGTTCAATTCGTCGATGTAGGGCGTGCCGATGACAATGCGGCGAGCGCCAAAGGCTCCGACCGCCTTGCGGACGGCGCCGGCCAGCGTTGACGGTCTTGCGGTCGGGACGCCGCGCCGGAGTTCGGCTTCGGTTTCCGCTTCGCCGACGGCTACCGTGCCTGAAGTGCAGGCGAAGCAGACGACATCGAGTCCATCGTCGGGCAGGATGCGGGCGGCCGTTTCGGCGAGATTGCTGCCGATCTGCGCCAGGCTTTCCGTGGAGATTTCGCGCGGCATCACGGCGCGGGAAAAATAGGCGCCGACCCCTTTCGGCATGTGCCTGATCATGTCGTCTTCGATCGTTTGCTCGTTGGGAATCAGCACAAATCCGATCTTGGCGCGTCCATTGCGCCCGTCATCGAAACGGGCCGGCCATTTGCGTGATTGCGATTCCGGTCGCGTAGGCGTGTCGTCCATACTGGCGTACTCCCGAAATCCAAGGCTTGCGTATACTTATAGATTAAGTGTGCAGGCGGGATTGACCGTGCGTCAACCTTGGGCAAGAACGAAGGGGGAGACGATCATGAAACCATTAACGAGACGGACACTCGACGGCGTATTCGGCGAACTGTCGGCGCATCCGGCGCGGGATGCCGATGTGGCGGAACTGGTCGATCCGAAATTGGGGATCATTACAGGTTTTCAAGATCTCCTCGTCGATATCGAGGCGATCAGGACAATCGATCTCGGCGACACGGCGCCGGCTCAGGGCGTACAGCATACGCCCGGCAAACGGGAGCGTGGCGTTTGAACGAGCGGGAAATTGCATTTGCCACCCTGGTTGGCCTACGGCAGCGGTTGGCGGCAGGCGAGGTCACGGCGCGAGACGTCGTGGATGTCTTCCTGGAACGTGCCGAGAGCATGAACCCGACGGCCAGGGCTTTTATCCGCGTTACGGCCGATGCGGCGCGCGCCGAGGCAATGGCGTGCGATGCATCTTCCGATCGCGCGACGCTGAAGGGGCTGCCGTTCGCCAGCAAGGATCTGATCGATGTTGCCGGTGTGCCGACCACGGGTGGTTCGCGCGTGCTGCACGACAATATTGCAGAATCCGATGCGGCGGTGGTCTCGCGCATGAAAAGCTCGGGCGCGGTATCGCTTGGGAAGCTGAACCTGCACGAGTTCGCCTACGGCGCAACGGGGGAAAACCCGGTCTACGGAACCGCGCCGAACGCATACGACATGGCCCGGCTGGCCGGCGGCTCGTCGAGCGGCTCGGCGGCGGCGGTCGCATTCGGTATGGCGCCCTGTGCGTTCGGCACGGATACCGGCGGTTCGGTTCGCGCGCCGGCGGCGCTTTGCGGACTGGTTGGCCTGAAGCCCACACTGGGGCGAGTTTCGGCGCGTGGCGTCGTGCCGTACTCGTGGTCGCTCGATCACGTCGGAACGGTGACGCGCACAGTCGCCGATGCAGCGCTGTTACTCGGCGTTGTCGCCGGGCACGATCCGGGCGACCCGCAGTCGGCCAATGCGCCGGTCGGCGATTACATGGCCGGGTTGGACGGGGACGGCGATTTGGATGATATCCGCATTGGCGTGCCGCGAGCCTTTTTCTTCGAGCACGCAGATGCCGAAATCCTCGACGCGGCCGAGGCTGTCCTCAAATCGCTGGAAGCGCGGGGGGCGACCCTCCTCGACGTCGAACCGCCTTCCATGGAGCATACGCGAACCGTATCGCTGACCGTTCAAATGCCGGAGGCGCTGAGCTATCACGCCCGATACCTGGAGGAGCGCGGCGATCTTTACGGCGACGACTTTCGCGCTGGCCTGGCGCTTGGCCAATGTCTGCTTGCCGAGCACTACGTTCGCGCCAAACGAATGATGACCTTGTATCGCCAAGCGGTCGACGCCGTGTTCGAGGATGTCGATGTGTTGCTGACACCTGCCGTCCCGGTTATCGCACCAGAGATCGGCGCGGTGCGGGTTTCAGTCGGCGCCAGCGACGAGCCGGCCGGAAATGCCATCACCCGATACACGTCCTTCTTCAACATGACGGGACACCCAGCGATAACGGTACCGAGTGGTATGCACTCCGCGGGTCTCCCCATGGGGATTCAACTGATTGCCCGGCATTTCGATGAAGTCTGCCTGTTCCGGGTTGCCGGCGCCATCGAGCGGGAGCCGGCGTTTCGCTGTCCGGTCCCGTCGAACGCGGAATGAATCCACGCGAAGTGGGCGATCCGTTTCCATTGGCAAGCCCCGTTTTGTCATTGAAAAAACGGCTATCCCATATGTGATAACTTTTATTGTGCCGGAGCGGGACAAATCTTGTCGACGGTGCTAGGGTGCCGACCAGAATTAGAAGCCCGGGCGGTCGAGGGGCCGAAAAATAAGGGCTCTGAGCGTGTCAGGAGGCGCAATGTACGGGGGACCACGATTGCCCGCGTTCATCCGATTTTCGATCGGATCTCGGGTGGTGCGAACAACAGGGTTCCGACCGATTTCCAACGGGATGCAAGATAAAGCGCTGCGGCGCGAGGTTGACTCTCGCGCCGATGACGTTTTGAAATCATGTCATAGTTAATTTCAATAGGGAGAACAGGGGAATGTCATGGGAGACGTAGCAAGTATCGTCGTCAAACGACTCGGTCTCGGGTTGTTAACCCTGCTGGTGATCTCGATCATTATTTTCGGCGCCGTCCAGTTGCTGCCGGGCGATCCCGCTCAGGCCGTCCTGGGTCAGGGTGCAACCGAAGAGAACCTCGCCGCCATGCGCAAGCAGATGGGGCTCGATGTCCCGGCGCCGCTTCGCTATCTCGAATGGCTCGGCGGCGCGGTGACCGGCGATTTCGGCAAGTCGTTGATTACGGGTAACCCGGTTACGGCGACCATCGCGCCGCGCTTCGCCAATACGCTTTTCCTGGCGTCCTACGCGGCTGTTATCGCGGTACCCGTTGCCATCGTCCTCGGCGTTATCGTTGCGCTGCTGCGCAATTCGATCTTCGACCGCGTCGCCAACGTAGCGACGCTGACGTCGATCTCCTCGCCTGAATTTTTCCTGGGATACATTCTCATCCTGTATTTCGCTGTGAAGACGGGAATGTTTCCGGCAATTGCCAAACTCGACGCCAACATGACGTTCGTCGAGAAACTCGACCGAACATTCCTGCCTGCCCTGACGATGGTGCTTGTTGTTGTCGCACACATGATGCGCATGACGCGGGCGGCCATTATCGCGTTGCTGTCGTCGCCGTTTATCGAGATGGCGCGGCTCAAGGGCATGCCGGCCTGGAAGGTCATCGTAAAGCATGCGTTACCGAATGCCTGGGCACCGATCATCAACGTTATCGCGCTGAACCTCGCGTATCTGATTACAGGTGTTGTTCTCGTCGAGGTCGTGTTCGTCTATCCCGGTATCGGCCAGCTATTGGTCGATAGCGTGACGAAGCGTGACTTTTCCGTTGTTCAGGCCTGCTGCCTGATATTCGCCGCGACGTTCATTCTGCTGAACCTGACGGCTGACGTGCTCGCGATTCTGACGAATCCGCGACTGCGCTATAAGAAATAAAGGGGCTGGCTATGAATGCATTTGTCATTGGCTATTACGCGATGCTCATCGGAGCGTCGTGTCTCGCAGCCTACTTCGGCAAGCGGGGCGTCTTTGTCCTCTTGTTCTCGCTGACACTGGCATCGTTTATTTTCGGTATCGTCGGCGGCGAAGCCTGGCTTTGGACCATCACGGTGGCTGCGGGCGTCATCGCGCTCGCCTCCGGGACGGCCTACGCCTTCCGCGAATTCCTGGTCATCATCTCGACGGGTTCGATGGGGCGCGCGCTGCGTAACATGTCGAGCTTCACGTCCTACGTGATCGGCGCTATTTTCGTTGTCGGCCTCATCGTTTCGTTGGCCGCCACGACACGGATGTGGGAAATCCTCGGATTGCTCGCCGTGCTGGTTACCGGCCTGCTTTACATCATCGGGGCAATTTCCAAGCCGGAGCCCGCCAAGGCGATCCGGGCGATGCCGCTGACGGCCTCGTTCGGCCTGTTCGTCGTCATGACGTACACGATTGCCGGTGTTTTCGCGCCGATCATTGCGCCATTCGGTGAAGCGGCGGTCATTTCCCAGACGTTTGCGCCGCCCGACGAGCAGATGCTGCTCGGTGCCGATCAGCTCGGCCGCGACATGTTCAGCCGCCTCGTCTACGGCGCGCGGAACACGGTCGGGCTAGCCTTGGTCGCGACCGTTGCGGCGTTCGTACTGGGCGCTGTTGCCGGACTGTTGGCCGCCACCAAGGGCGGCTGGTTCGATCAGCTGATGGGACGGGTCGCCGACGTGATCATGTCGATCCCGTCGCTGATTTTCGCACTGCTGATCCTGTCGATCTTCGGCACCGGCTTCATCAACCTGGTCATCATCGTCGCGGTCATCTACTCGCCCCGTGTGTTCCGTCTGGTTCGCGCGGTCGCCGGTAACATCGTGGTTATGGATTACATCGAAGCCGCAAGGCTGCGGGGCGAAGGTATGTGGTACCTGGTCCGCCGCGAGATCCTGCCCAACTCGATGGCCCCGTTGATCGCCGAGTTCGGTCTGGAATTCTGCTTTGTGTTCCTGCTGATCGCCGGCCTCTCGTTCCTCGGCTTGGGTATCCAACCGCCGACGGCGGACTGGGGTTCCATGGTGCGCGAGAACGCGACGCTGATTTCGTTCGGTGAGGTCACGCCGCTTATTCCGGCGGGCGCAATCGCCCTGCTGACCGTTGCTGTAAACTTTGTCGTCGACTGGATGCTCTACCGGTCGTCGGGTCTCAAGACGTAAGGAGGAGCAGAGATGTCTCAAGACAAAACCATACTGCTCAAGATCGAAGGCCTCCGTATCGAGGGCTATTCCGATGAAAAATGGATAGAAATTGTCCATGGCGTCGACCTCACGCTGCATCGCGGCGAGGTCATGGGGCTGATCGGCGAGTCTGGTGCGGGAAAATCGACCATTGGTCTCGCGGCCATGGGCTTCGCCCGCGACGGGTGCCGGATTTCCGGCGGCTCGGTGGAGTTCGACGGCATGGAGCTGACGACGACGCCGGAGGCCGATCGGGTGGCGCTTCGCGGTTCGCGCATCGCCTACGTTGCGCAATCCGCGGCCGCGTCGTTCAATCCGGCGCATAAGCTGATCGATCAGCATACCGAAACGCCGACGCACTACCGGATCCGGAAGCGGGTCGAAAGCCAGGAAGACGCCATGGAGCTCTATGAGCGTCTGCGGCTGCCGAACCCGAAGGAAATCGGATTCCGTTATCCGCACCAGGTTTCGGGCGGTCAGCTGCAACGCGCCATGACCGCCATGGCCATGTCGTGCCGGCCCGATCTGATCATCTTCGACGAGCCGACGACCGCGCTCGACGTGACGACCCAGATCGAGGTGCTGCTCGCCATTCGCGATATTGTCGAGCAGTACAACACGGCGGCGATCTACATCACCCACGACCTTGCGGTCGTGGCGCAGATGGCCGATACGATCAAGGTGCTGCTCAAGGGCAACGAGGTCGAGGAGGCTGATACCAAATCGATGCTCGAGAGCCCGAAAGAGGACTACACAAAGTCACTCTGGGCGGTGCGCAGCTTCAAGCGGGATCAGAAGTCACGTCCGAACACCGGCGAGCCGCCGGTCGTTTCGGTCGAGAACATCGATGCGTCCTACACCGGTTCGGTTAAGATTCTCGATGATGTCTCGTTCGACGTCTATGCGGGCATGACGGTCGCCGTGGTCGGCGAGTCGGGTTCCGGCAAGTCGACGACGGCACGCTGCATCACGGGCCTGTTGCCGCCGTCGAAGGGCGTCATCAAGTTCAAGGGCGAGGAGTTGCCGCCGGATTACCGCAACCGCACGAAGGATCAGTTGCGCCAGGCGCAGATGATTTATCAGATGGCGGATACGGCGCTGAACCCGAAGGTGCGCATCTGCGACATCATCGGCCGGCCGGCGGCGTTCTACGGCGACCTGAAGGGCGGTGAGCTGAAGACCCGGGTCGACGAACTGCTCGACCTGATCGAGCTTGAACCCTCGCAGTACTACAACCGTTATCCGCCGGAATTGTCGGGCGGTCAGAAGCAGCGTATCGGAATCGCCCGGGCGCTGGCAGCAGATCCGACGTTCATCATTTGCGACGAGGTGACGAGTGCCCTCGATCAGCTGGTGGCGGAGGGCATCCTGCGGTTGCTCGACCGGTTGCAGAAAGAACTGAACCTGGCCTACATGTTCATCACCCACGATCTGGCGACCGTTCGTTCGATCGCCGACGAGGTCGTCGTGATGCAGCAGGGCAAGGTCATCGAGGCGGGACCGAAGGAAGAGATGTTCACCCCGCCGCATCATCCCTATACTGACCTGTTGCTGTCGTCTGTTCCGGAAATGGATCCGGACTGGCTGACACGCGTGGTCGAGGAGCGGGGCGTGGATAACATCGGCGAAGCCGCAATGGCCGAGGCCGGCGACTGACGTTCCAATCGGCGCTCAATCAAACGGCCGCAACATTTGTTGCGGCCGTTTTGCTTGCCGGGGCTTTCCGCAACGGTCAGGTCATTGGGCCGAATTGCGTTTCGACTGAAGCGAACCGTGATTCCGTCGAAACGCGGGAATCTGCTCAGGGGTCATGACCCTAGCTTTCGCCGTTGTCCGCCTGGCCGTCCTTCGACTCGTCTGCTGCGGCGTCCGCTTCGGCCTCGGCCGTGGCTTCATCGTCACCTGTAGCGTTGTCATCCGCACCGTCGGCATCTGTATCGCCCTTGCGACGGCCTTTGTTGGTTTGCGGCGTCGGTTTCGAGCGCCGGCGATCCGGCCCGAAGAATCCCTTGGTCTTGACGAACTGGCGCGGCCTCTCGACGATCTGACAAATGCGGTCGTACAACAGCGCTGCAGAAACCGGCTTCGCCAGGTATTCCGTCATGCCGGCATCGCGCGCCTCAAAGATGCGATAGGCTTCCGTATAGCCGCTCAGCATAATGATCGGGACATACGGATTGTTGCTGTCGACGCTGGTTCGAACCAGGCGGGTGAACTCCAGTCCGTCGAGCACGCCCATGTTCCAGTCGCAGATGATGATGTCGGGATTGAAGTTCTTGAGCTCCTGCAATCCGTCGGCGCCGTCGCCGGCGGTTCGAACGCGGCGAATCCGGAACATTCGGAGAATGTTCTGCAGCAACAACTGCATGTACTTATTGTCTTCGACAATCAGTACCTGAAGGTTTTCCAGATTGTATGCCGTTTGCATCGTGCCGCCCGCGCAATCCCCTCCGACCCCTTAGCTCAGGGTCCTTGATATGGGCTTCGAACCACAAGGCAACATCATATTCCGCCTGCCGTCAATTACGGGGGATGGTTGTTCGCGATCCGCGCGTCGGCATATGTCAAACGGGTTATTTCAGAGGTCGGCAAAACCGCTATTGTAGCTCGGACATCAGGTGCAAACGGAGGGCCGGAACCATGCCGATCAACGACAACGCAGCAGCGGGCACGGTTGGCGTGCCACTGCGCGCCCGCAAGAGCGGCGGCGCAACGCCGACGCTGCAGGAGCAGGGCCTTCCTTGGGGAATCGAGAGCGAGTACGGCCTGCTCAAGGACGTGTTGTTGGGCCCGGCCGAAACGTTCCGCTGGATGATGGCAGAGAATGCCCAATACAGTGCGCTGTGCCGGCAATCCGAACGCGACGGACTGGTCTTCGATAAACAGGTCGCCATGCGCCAGCACCGCGAAATGGTCGATGCCTATGAACAGGCCGGTGTCACGGTGCACCAGCATCCGCCGATGGAAGAGCTGCCCTATCAGATCTTCGCCCGCGATTCGTCGTTCATGACGCCATGGGGAGCGGTCGTCACCCAACTCGCCAATCCGCGCCGCCGGGGCGAATATGCGTCGTCGTTGCGGTTCTATCTGGAAGCAGGAATTCCGGTTTACGACATGGTATCCGCCGGCTGTTTCGAGGGTGGCGACTTCAATATTATCGAGCCCGGCGCGGTGCTGATCGGGTACACCGGTCTGCGCGGCGAACAGGTCGCGGCCGAGCAGATCGCCGCGTGGGTCGAGGCCGAGGGTTGGGAAGTTCACTTCGCGCCGATCGACGGCTTCTACGTGCATATCGATCTCATGGTCTGCATGCTTGCGCCGAAGCTGGCAGCCGTCTGCGTCGACACCACACCCGACCATGTCCAGGACTGGCTGAAATCGAAGGGTATTCGGTTCATCGACGTCAGCTTCCGCGATACCATGGCGCTCGGCTGCAATGTCGTCTCGCTTGGGGGAGAGCGGGTTCTGGCACCGGCGTCGAGCAAGGATCTGATTGCCAAACTGCGGGCCGAGGGTTTCGAGGTCTACGATCCCGACATGGGCATGATCATGGCGGCCGGTGGCGGCGTGCATTGCATGTGTCAGGCGCTCAGGCGCGAGGCCGCTTGATCGCGGGCATATGTTTTTCGATACCGATCAGCCGCACGGTCTGCCGCACAGCCCGTTCAACGCGCTCGTCGTGCCCCGTCCGATTGGCTGGATATCGACCCTGAGTTCCACGGGCGTGCCCAACCTCGCACCTTATTCGTTCTTCAACGCGGTCGCCTACCAGCCGCCGCAGGTGATGTTCGCCGGCAGTGGGTCGCATGCCGAGGGCGGGCTCAAGGATACGGTTGCCAACATCGAGGCGACCGGCGAGTTCGTCGTTAATCTTGCGACATGGGCGTTACGCACGCACATGAACGAAAGCTCGACGCCGGCGCCGCGGAATGTCGACGAATTCGAGGCCGTTGGGCTTGAGAAGGCACCGTCGGCGCTTGTTGCGCCGCCGCGCGTCGCTGCCAGCCCCGCACATCTCGAATGCCGCTTGTCGCAGATCGTCGAGCTTGAAACGTCGTCGCCGGATGTCGTCAACCGGCTGACCGTTGGCCATGTCGTCGGTATCCATATCGACGATGCGGTGCTCACGGATGGCCTCGTCGACATGGAAAAGTTGAAGCCCGTCGCGCGCCTCGGCTACATGGACTACACGGTGGTGACCGATGTTTTCACCATGCACCGGCCGCCCTGGCCGCTCTCGCAGGGCGACGCCGATTAAACCGTCGGCATCGCCGCGATTTCACCGCGAATCCAGTTTCGGAAGGCTTTGACCTTGGCCAAGCGCCGCGACGCCTTCGGGTAGACCAGGAAGTGTTTGAACGACACCGGCATCTCGAATCGGTTGCCGAAAGGTTTGACGAGCCTGCCGGCGGCGATGTCGTCGGCGACGAAGGCGGTCATGGCAATGGCGAGCCCCATGCCGTCGATTGCCGTCAGGATCGCCATGTCGTCCATGGTAAAGCTGAGCCCCCGTTCGACATCGACGTCGGCTCGGGCGTCCGCAAAGGCAAGCCACTTTCTCCAGCTCGGTTCCTCGCCCGGCTCCATGGTCCAGTTGACGTGCAGCAGTTTGTAATGTTGCACGTCGGCTGGTTTCTTCAAGACTGGACTGTTCTCCAGAAGGGCGGGCGCTGCGACCGGAAAAGCAGTGTCCTGCATCAGTTTTTCGCAGACCAGGTCGTCTCCGTAATGCCCTCGCCCGAAGCGAAGGGCGATGTCGATGTCGCCGGAATGAAACTCCGCGAACGCATTCGTCGCATCGATTCTGACGTCGAAGCGGGGATGCGCCTGGCGGAACCGTTCGAGTCGCGGCAGGAGCCAGCGGTAGGCGAACGATCCGGTTACACTGACCGTCAACTGGTTTTCGTTGCGTCGTTGCTGCAGCGCTGCCATGGCATCGTGTAGCGCATCGAAGCCGTTACGAAGTGGCGTGAGAGCGCGTTCCGCCGCCGGCGTCAGGCGGATCGCCCGGGTTGTCCGCTCGAACAGCGTGACTCCGATGGATTCTTCAAGCGTCTTGACGGCGTGACTGACCGCCGCCGGGGTAACGCTGAGCTCGTCGGCAGCCTTCTTGAAGCTCATATGCCGGGCGACGGCCTCGAAAGCCCGCAGCGCGTTCAGCGGAAGATGCGGTGATACCATTCACTATTATTAAAATTAATTTATTAATTGAACAAGACTTCTCGTTTGTCGGACAAGGCATGGCAGGGGATGATCTCCTCAATCCAGCCTTCCAAGGGGTTTGTGGAAGGCGTTTAACATTCAGGAGGTCGACATGTTCGATCAGGACATTAATACAAACTTGAATTATCTTCATGATAACGGCACCCGGCCGGCTATTTGGATTGGCGGTAATCGTGAAGACTTGAAACGCAGTCACGAGTATGAGCCGCATCGCGTCGTCATTCGTGACGGACGTGCCGGCGGGCGTGATTTCCGGCTAGAGGACGAAGGCTTTACGCTACTTCGAAAGCCCACCAGCGCCGTCGACTTCGCCGATGAGCGGCACATTCTCGATGTCTACTATCCTGAGACCGCGGGGTTGATTGCCAACGCCACAGGCGCATCGCAGGTCGTCATCTTCGATCATACGCTACGTTTCGAAGACGCGCCGGACGACGGTACGCGAAAGCCGGTACAACACGTCCATAACGACTACACCGATCGTTCCGCGCCCCGCCGCGTCCTCGATATCATGGGCGGAGAGCGTGGCCGGGAACTGCTCAAGGGGCGCTTTCTGCAACTCAATGCGTGGCGGCCGCTTGGTCATGCGGTCGAGACCACGCCGCTCGCTGTCGCGGATGCACGGAGCATCGGCGACGACGATGTCATTCCGACTGACCTGGTCTACCCCGACCGTAACGGTGAAATTCTCGAGTTCGCCTACAATCCCGATCATCAGTGGTTCTATTTCCCCGACATGTCGCCGGACGAAATCCTGCTGATCAAAGGATACGACTCGCACGCCGTGAATGCGCGGTTCGTGCCGCACTCGGCATTCGAGCTGCCGCATGTGCGCGAGAACGCGAGGCCGCGGCGCAGTATCGAGCTTCGCGCCTTCGCGTTTTTCGGTGCGGTTTAACCGTATCGGCTGGATTTCCCGATCCGGCGATCGACACATGATCCAAAGCTCTCTTGCCATGATGTCGGTCGCCGGATTTTCCTTGCCTCGCTTCGTGCCGGCACCAACATATGGAAGCGGTATCTTTGCGGAGGCGTTTCCAATGAACGACGAAATCAGGCCCGGCGATAGCGCTGGAATAGCCGGGCCTGGTCCCGGCCATGCCGAGGATCTGCTCAAAGCAGAGGAGTGGCATGGCACCCGATTGGCCCTATCGGGAAAAGGGCTGCTCATCGTCGTCATGACGATTTATTCCCTTTTCGTGTTCGGAATTCCGAGCGTCTTGTGGCCGCTGATCTTTTCCGCGCTTTTCACGGCGACCCTGGCCGTCCAGGTCTGGGTCGCCGTTCGCCGGCCGCAGTGGATGACGCTGAGGCTCGTCATCATCGCTGTCGATTCGATCGCACTGGCGGTTGCGATATCGTCGCCCAACCCGTTCTCCGGTTTCAATCTGCCGGAGCAACAGCCGTTCCGCGACGGATTCTTCGCGGTCATCATCGTCTACATCGTCAGCGTCGGTTACACCTACAAACCGCGCATCGCATTGACGGCAGGCATCACTTGCGCCGCCGCCTGGGCCTATCAGTCCTATCGGGTCTACTGGCAACCGGACACGGTCACGTGGGCGGATATGCCGCCGTCGCCGACGCGGGGCGACGTTATCGCCATGTACGGTCACCCGAACTTCTTCGATATCGCCGGCCGCAATGCCGAGATCATCTTCATGGTGTTGACGGCGTTGCTCGTTGCCGGCCTGGTCAAGCGATCACGCGCCCAGGTTACGCGGCTGTTACGGGCAGAAGCGGGCCGCGAGCAAGCCCGCGCCGAACGGCAATTCATTCGCGAGACGTTCGGCAAGTACGTCCCCGACGCCGTTGCCGCGGCGATTGTTGCGGATCGGGGGCGATTGATCCCCGAAAAACGCGTCGCGACGGTATTGTTCGTCGACATTGCCGGATTCACGGCGCTCGGCGAGCGGGTCGACGCCGACCGGCTGCTCCGCATCCTCAACGCCTACTTCGATGCTGCCGGCCGCATCATCACGGCGAATGGCGGCACGATCAATCAGTTCCAGGGCGATGCCATTCTGGCGAGTTTCAATGTGCCCGTCATCGATGACGATCATGCGTGCAATGCGCTCGCGGCGGCCCAGGAACTTCTCGAAATGGTCGACTCAACCGACTTCGAGGGCGAACGCATCGATGTTCGAATTGGCGTTCATACCGGCGAGCTTGCCGCCGGCGCTGTCGGCAGTTCGGACCGGCTTTCCTATACGGTTCATGGCAACTGCGTGAACGTTGCCGCCCGGCTCGAGCAAATGAATAAAACCCTCGGTACCCGCGTCCTGTTCAGCGACGCAACCTATGAAACCGCGGTCGATCGGTTTCGCTGCCGTTCACTCGGCGCGCACGAAATTCGCGGCAATGCCGGGGCCCTCGATCTCTATACCTTCGATACAGAGGCGAAGCACGATGACTGATGACAAAAGGGTCTATTCCGGCGGTTGCCTATGCGGCGCCGTTACCTATGAAATCGATGGTCCGTTGCGCGATGTGGTGGCTTGCCATTGCGGGCAATGCCGCAAGACGTCGGGACATCATGTCGCCGCGACTCAGGGGAAATTGGCGGGCCTCCGGGTCACGGGCGAGGATCGCATTACCTGGTTCCGTTCGTCCGACGTTGCACAGCGGGCATTCTGTTCATCGTGCGGTTCGCACCTGTTCTGGCAACGTTTCGATGACGACAACGTTTCGATCTTCGCCGGCAGTCTCGATCAGCCGACGGGACTCAGGATGGTCTCGCATATTCATGCTGAAAGCGCCGGCGATTACTACACCATTGACGACGGCTTGCCGCAGATGTCACAGGCTGCGTTGCGGCCGGTTGTCTGGGCCTGACCTTAGCCGAACTTCAGTTTGAAGCCGTCGTGGCTAGCGACGAAGCCGAGGCTTTCGTAGAATCGGCGTGCGTCCGACCGCGATTTGTCCATGGTCAACTGCACCAGACCGCAGTCACGCCGTCGGCATTCCTCGATCGCCCATTGCAACATGTCGTGACCGATCCCCGATCCGCGTTCGTTTGTGGCGACACGAACCCCTTCGATCTGGCCGCGCCGCAGGCCGCGAAGCGCAAACCCTGGAATAATGGTGATCTGCAGGCAGCCGACAATCGCGCCGTCTTTGTCGGCGACGAGCAGCATCTGATGCGGGTCCGCCTCGATGGCGGAAAAGGCATCCGTGTAATCGGCATGCAGCGGCGTTCCGGGGCTTTCGCGCGTCTCACCGAGAAAGTCGTCCGCCAGCAGATCGACGATAGCTTCGAGATCGGTGCGCGTTGCGGCGCGAAAGACGATGCCGTCAGTCATGGCCATTGCGGTCGTGGGTAAAGAAGACCTTGGTGACATCCTCGACGATGTCCCAAATCACGCGTTCGCCCTTGTGCGTGAAGAAGCTGTCGCCGGGTCCATATTCCTCGGTAACGCCATCAGCACGCGTTAGGCGCAGGCGGCCCGATATGACGGTCTGCAGTTCGTCGCCACGTTCGGTGCATTCGAATGCCCCTTCGGTGCAGTGCCAAACGCCAAGGCGGTGGGCGCTGTCGCCCGTGCCCCGATCCATGCGGCCGGAGGCCCGCGGGTTGCCGCGCACGATAACGTAATTCGAGACGTCACCCCCGAACGGCCACGGCTCGAGCCCCTTCTGCGGTTGTCCGCTGCGGTAGCTCGTCATGCCTCGTCTCCTTTGCGGCTGAACGCGACTGTCAGGTTGTTGGCCGGCATTTCGTGGACCGACTTTAGCGTGAGGCCGCGGTCGCGTGCGAGTGCTTCGACGGCCTCAAGGTCGCGGACGCCCCATGCCGGATCCTGCGAGCGGAGCGATGCGTCGAAGCGTGCATTGCTGTCGGCGGTGTGCGCGCCGTTCCGTTTGTAGGGACCGTACAGGATCAACTGTCCGTCCGGTGCGAGGTGCCGCGCCGCACCGCGTACAATCCCCTCGGCAACCGTCCACGGCGAGATATGGATGACATTGAAGGCATAGACGAGGGAAAGTTCGTTCGGCGGCCGCTCTGGTGAGCCGAGGCTCCAATCGCTCGCTGCGGCATCGAGATCGATCGCTGGCATGTGATTGGCGAAACCGTCCACTGCCTGCCACGCATCGGCGCTGGCCCGATGGCGCGCCTCGATGTCGCTCGGCCAGACCGTCAGGTTCGGGAACGCTTCGGCGAATGCGCGGGCGTGTTGGCCCGACCCGCAGCCGATTTCGAGCGCATTGCCGGCGATGTTCTCCAGCAGCGGCTTGAGGACGTCCAGGATCGGTTGACGGTTGCGGTGAAACGCCGGGGCATCGAGCCGTGCGTGAAACTGGCGATCAGTCATGCGGCACGCCGGCGTTTTCGTCGATGTGCGGGCTAAGCTCGGTATGATAGGGCGCCTGCGCACTGATCTGCTGGTAGTTTCCTGTTTCGTCTGATGCCGAATGCTCGCGGCGCACCATCCGGAATAGGACGAACAGGCCGTACGCCGCGGCGATTCCGGCCGCGACGTACATGAACGCCCTCGGACCCAGGATCGATGTCAGCCCCGTGGCAATGCCCGGGAGCACGAGCCCCGATACCGACCAGGCAATCAGCATCGTGCTCGATAGAGAGACATAGTACTGCGGCTCTGCCCGGTCGTTGGCGTGGGCGTTGGCGACGGAATAGATCGATTCCGTGGCACCCGCCCAGAGCGCAAAAATGACGGCGACAACGACGAAGTCGGCGATATCGACGCGGCTCGCAAGCAGCGCGGTGCCGATGACCATACATGCGGCGGCAATTAGAACGATACGGCGATCCATGCGATCTGAAAGAGCACCCAGCGGATATTGAACCGCGATCATGCCGAGTTGCATGAGGAACATCAGCAGGCCGACATCTTCCTTTCCGTATCCTTCGGCGGCGACGTAGATCGGCGAAAAACCCTGCACCAGCAGCGTCAGGCCGCCGACGGCGACCATCCCCATGAAACCGACTGGCGATATCTTCCAAACCGACCGAATCGCGATATTGATCGCCGCCGGTGGCGGCGGCGTCGCCAGCCGGGTCAGCGAAACCGGAAGAATTCCCAATGTCGTGAAGAAGATGGCAAGCAACGCCGCGTCGGGGCCGTCGAGGTCCACGTAACGCAACAGAAACGAGCCGAAGCCGATCGCCACGACGTAGATCATGTAAAACGCGCCGATCACCTTGCCGCGCCAGTGATTGGGCGACGCATCGTTCAGCCAGCTCTGCGAAACGATGAAGAGGGCCGCTGCCGATACCCCGTAAAGTGTGCGCGACGCGATCCATAGCGCCGCATCTACGGCGAGAGCAATCATGAGCACCGAGAGAACGATACCGGCGGCGCCGACGGCGAATGCGCGCGCGTGACCGACCCGCCTGACGATCCAGCCGGATGCCAGACAACCGACAATCGATCCGGCCGCAAGGCCGGTCACGACAGCGCCGGGGACCCAGGGTGGAAATCCTGCTTCCGTCAGGCGCACCGGGACGTAGGCGAACAGCAGTCCGTTGCCGATCGCCAGCAGACCCATCGACAGGATGATGCTGACGATGGCGATGGGCGGACGGCTTGTTTGTTGAACGGCGGTCATCATGGCGGATAGCGGTTCTCTTGTGCAGACAGGAACTGGACCTTCCTACAGGTCCAGTGCCCGGTTATCACGGCGATCCTTAACCTCCAAGAAAGTTTCATTCAGGTTCGAAGGGACAATGGCTCATGCATCCCAACCGCGCATTCCGCAGGCCGGCGACGACAGACAACCTCGCATTCGCCCGCGACCGCGGGTTCGGCGTTCTGACACTGGCCGGGATGGACGGACCGCTGGCGTCGCACATACCGTTTGTTCTGAATAAAGACGGCGCCGCGCTCGACGCGCATATCGTGCGCTCCAATCCTATTTGCTCGCGTTTGGGCGAGGCCGGCAATGGGGGCGTATCGGCATTGCTCGCTGTTTCCGGCCCGGATGCTTACATTTCGCCCGACTGGTATGGCATTGAGGATCAGGTCCCGACATGGAACTACGTGGCGGTTCACCTTTTCGGATCCGTGCGGTTGTTGCCGGAAGAAAAACTTCGCAGTCACCTGAACGACTTGTCGAGTTTCTTTGAGCGCCGCTTGGCGCCGAAGCCCGCATGGACACTCGACAAGGTGACGCCCGACACCTACAAACGCCTATCGCGAATGATCGTGCCGGTGCGCATGCGGATCGAGCGGGTCGAGGGGACCTGGAAGTTCTCGCAAAACAAGCCGGATGCAGCCCGACTGGCGGCTGCCGCGGCGCTTCCGGAATACGGCCCCGGCATGGCCGTCGATGCGCTGAAATCGCTCATGCGGTCGGTCGCGGAATAGACCGGAATTCATTGGCTGCTTTGGCCGAATTCTGGTTGCTTTTGAGCTTGATGAAGAGGTTCCGCGCCGGAGTGTTCCGCGGCTGCGGCCGCAACGGGGGATAATTGTCATGTTGGAAACCATCGATGCCGGAAAGATCATCGTCGATCATGTTCATCGCGAGGCGTTGGCGGGCGATTATCCCGAAGCCTGTGAGGCGGTGCTGTCGCGCAGCGACATGAAGGAAGCGTGGGACGAGATCACCACATGGCCGGGCTACGCGCCGACCCCGCTCCGTGGATTGACGGAACTGGCCCGGGAACTTCGCGTTTCAGAAGTGCTCTACAAGGATGAGGGCCAACGCTTCGGGCTTGGGAGTTTCAAGGCGCTTGGCGGATCATACGCCGTTTTGCGTTTCGTTGCCGACAGGATCTTCAGCGATACCGGCACGCGGCCTTCGCTCGCCGACATTCGCGGCGGCAAGTATCGCGCTGCGGCAACGCAGATTACGGTGACGACGGCGACCGACGGCAACCACGGGCGGTCGGTTGCGTGGGGCGCGAAGATGGCCGGTTGCCAGTGCCGGATTTACATTCACGCCGAGGTCAGTCAGGGCCGGCAGTCGGCCATGGAAGAGTTTGGCGCCGAGGTTGTCCGCGTCGATGGCGATTACGACGAATCGCTGCGCCAATGCATCGAGGATGCCGGCGCAAACGGCTGGCAGATCATCTCCGACACGTCGTTCGAGGGGTATATGGACGTGCCGCGCAAGGTGATGGCGGGCTATGGCGTATTCGCCAGGGAAATCCATTCGGTCATCCGCGAACGGGTTTCGACCCATGTTTTCGTGCAGGCCGGTGTCGGCGGCGTTGCCGCGGCGGTTCTCGCGCTGCTGTGGCAGGAACTGGGGCCGCGTCGGCCGCGTTTCGTTGTTGTCGAGCCGTCGCGCGCGGCGTGCGTGCTGGAGAGTGCGCGCCTCGACCGGCCGGCCAAGGTCGATATTCATGAAGAAACCATCATGGCCGGTCTGTCGTGCGGCGAGATCTCGTTGATTGCATGGGAAATCCTGTCGCGTGGCGCCAGCGATTTTCTGGCCATTGAGGAACACGGCATCGAGGAAGCCATGCGCCTGATGGCGACAGGCGACGCGGGCGGCGGCAGGATCGTTGCCGGTGAGTCCGCCGTACCGGGGCTCACGGCCCTGATCGGCTCGGCCAGCGTTGGCGAATGGCGTCAGAAGCTCGGCATCGACAGCAAGAGCCGTATCCTGCTGATCGGTTGCGAGGGCGCGACCGACCTGGAGATTTACGAACGCATTGTCGGAAAGCCGGCCTGATCATGAAACGGACGCCGGAAAGAGGCTTTCCTGTTTCTGAGTTCGAGGAAAGACTCGCCCACGCGCAGGCGTTGATGGCGGACGCCGACCTCGCAGGTCTGCTCGTTTTGACCGAGCCGGAGGTCCGTTATTTCTCCGGCTTCCTGTCGCAATTCTGGCAATCGCCGACGCGGCCATGGTTCCTACTCGTGCCCGCTGCCGGCAAGCCGGTTGCCGTAATTCCGGCCATCGGCGCGGAGACCATGGGCCGCACCTGGATCGACGACATCCGCACCTGGCCGTCCCCGACGCCCGACGACGAAGGGGTCACGTTGCTTGCCGAGGCAGTCCGCGAGATAATCGGCAGCGGCCGTATCGGCCTTCCGATGGGTGCCGAGACGTGCCTGCGCATGGCGCAGAATGACTTCCACCGGTTGCAGCGCGAACTGCCCGACAACACGTTCGTCGATGGCACCGGTATCGTGCGCACGTTGCGCATGGTCAAATCGGCGGCCGAAATCGGCAAGATCGCCTACGTCTGCGATGCCGTGTCCGGCGTGTTCGAGGCGCTGCCGACGTTCGTCTCGACGGGCATGACGGACCAGGAAATCTTTCGGGCCTTCAAGATCGAATGTCTCAAGGCCGGCGTCGACGACGTTTCCTACCTGGTCGGCGCCGCCGGTCCGGGCGGGTACGGCGATATCATCTCGCCGCCGTTCGGTCGTCCGACGGAAGAGGGTGACGTGCTGATCCTCGATACCGGGTGCGTCTTCGACGGATATTTCTGCGACTTCGACCGGAACTATGCGTTCGGCGCCGTCTCGAACGAGGCCGCGCGCGCCCACTCCGTCGTCTACGAGGCGACAGACGCCGGGTTTGCCGCAGCGCGGCCGGGTGCAACTACGTCGGACGTTTTTCGTGCCATGCAGGAGGTGATGGAAAAGGGCGGCGCGCTCGGCAACGATGTCGGCCGTCTCGGCCATGGCCTCGGCATGCAGTTGACCGAATGGCCCTCGAACACGGAAGATGACGGGACCGAGATCGTCGAGAACATGGTTCTGACGCTGGAGCCGGGCATGACGTTCGCCGAGGGCAAGGTCATGGTACACGAGGAAAACATTGTCATCCGTGCCGACGGCGCCGAATATCTGTCGCGTCGCGCACCTGCGGTCATGCCGGTGATCGGGTAGATGCAATGGACAAGATGACGGAGGCGATTGTCGAAGACCGTAAGGCCGACCTCGATGCCGGGCAGGCGTCGCGGGCGGTGCTCGGCCTGATCGTGTTGCAGACGGACGAGACCGTGGAGCACGATTTGCGGTGCATTTTGCCCCGCGACGGCGTTCGGCTTTATCACAATCGGATACCGATGCAGACGAACGTGACGGCAGAATCGCTGTCGGCGATGAAACAGAACCTGCCCGCTGCCGCGAGCCTGTTGCCGCTGCATCTCCCGTTCGCATCGGTCGGCTATGCCTGCACAAGCGCGTCTATGGTCATCGGCGAGGACGGTGTCAGGGATGCGGTCCAGGCCACCATGCCGGGGGTGCCCGTCACCAATCCGTTTTCGGCGTTGAAAGCGGCGCTCGCCGCGCTCGGTGCTGAGCGCGTCGGTCTCGTCAGCCCCTATAGCCGGGCGGTGTCGGATAAACTGCGCGCGGCGCTAGAGGGGGCCGGATTGACGGTTCCGCGCATGCTGGTTTTCGACGAAGACGAGGATCCGGTGGTGGCGCGGATTACACCCGAGGCGATCCGTCAGGCGATGGTCGATGTCGGCAACGACCCCGCTTGCGAGGCGGTGTTCGCATCGTGCACCAGCCTGCGGGCTTGCGATGTTCTTGGCGACGTCGAGGGAGCGACTGGCAAGCCCGCGCTTTGTTCGAATCAGGTTCTTGCGTGGCATCTCATGCGCCTTGGCGGAATCGAGGATCGCATCGCGGGATTCGGCCGGCTCTTCGATTGCCAGCTCGCCTGACGCCGATCCGTGGCCGCTCCCGACATGGATAACGCCGCACCTGCGCGCGCGACCGAGGCCAAGGCCATCACGCGGATCGCCGCGCCGATGGCGATGGCGTTGCTGGCCGAGTTCGTCATGTTTCTCGTGACCAAGATCGCCGTCGGCCACGTCGGCTATCTTGAGCTTGCGGCGGTTGGCCTCGCCGGCGATCTCGGCCACGAGGTGCTGATCGTTCTGATGGGCGGCCTGACGGTTGTCGGAGTCCTGATGGCCCATGCGCAGGGCGGCGATCGTGCGTCCGAGGTCGGTCATGTTTTGCGTCAGGGAATCATCGTCGCGACCTTGGTTGGGATTCCCGCGACCGTATTGATTCTTTATCTCGATGTGTTGATGGTCTGGACCGCACAGGACCCCGTGATCATCGACCTCGCGCGGCCGTTTCTCGTCCCGCTCGCGCTCACGGTTCTGCCGGTGCTTTGGTTTTCGGTGCTCCGCATTTTCGCCGCCATGCTCGACCGCGGTTTCTACGTCACGGTGATTACCATTGCGGCGGTCGGCTTGAACTGGTTTCTCGCCGTCGGATGGGTCGAGGGACGCTACGGCCTGCCGGAAATCGGCTACATGGGCGCCGGGTGGGCCATCGTCGTCGTGTCGTGGTTCATGTTTTTGTCGCTTGCCGGCTGGATCTGGTTGACGCCGAAACTCAGGGGTTATGGCGTGTTTCGCGGAAAGCTGCGGATCGATGTTTCGGTCTGCCGCGAGATCGTGCGTCTCGGGATACCGGTCTGCGGGATCGTGTTGGTCGAGGCGGGGCTTTTTGTCGCCGTTTCGCTTCTCTCCGGCATCATCGGCGCCGCCGAACTTGCAACCTACAGCGTGATCATCGGCTGGATCGGGTTCCCGTTCGTCATCGCTCATGGCATCGCCGATGCGGCGATGATTCGCGTCGCCTACGGTGTCGGCACGAACAGCCGCGCCGCCGCCCGGCAGGCCGGCATCCTCTCGTTCGTCATGGGCATATGCATTCTGGCGACAATGGTGATCATTCCCATCGGATTCCCCGAACTCGTGGTCGGGGCCTTCCTCGACAGCAACGATCCGGGATTCGAGAAGATCGCCGGCCTCGCCCGAAGCCTGTTCTACATCGCCGCCCTGTTTCAGGTCTTCGACGGTTTGCAGGTGATCGCCGCCTATGCGTTACGCGGGCTGCGCGATACGGTCGTTCCGGTATGGCTGGCCGCGTTCGGGTACTGGGTGCTCGGCATTGGCGGTGGCGCGGCTTTGGCATTCCCGCTCGGTTACGGCGTCGAGGGTTTGTGGTGGGGCTTGGCGATGGGATTGTTCGCAACCGCCAACCTGTTGACGTTCCGCTTTCTGCGCCTGACCCGTCCGCAAACCGCGTGACGCGACTCGCCGGCGGGATTAGTGTCGCCGATATCTTTGGGGAGCAAAGCGACAACCATGGCCGATACACTGACACTGGATCCCGGCGGGCTGAGCCTCGCCGATGTTCGAACCATCGAGAGAACCGATACGAAGCTGGCGCTGGCCGACGGATGGCGCACCGCCGTCGACGCGGCCGCGGCCGCGGTCGACCGGGTGGTCGAGGAAAACAGGGTCGTTTACGGCGTCAACACCGGGTTCGGTCTGTTGGCGCGGGAATCGATTCCGGCCGATCAGGTGCGCGAACTTCAGGTGCGGATCGTCCGGTCTCACTCCGCCGGTACGGGTTTCCTGCTCGATGCATCGACCGTGCGGCTGGTCATGGCGCTGAAGGCGGCGTCGCTGTCGCGCGGCTTCTCGGGTGTCCGGCCAGGCACCATCGAACTGCTGATCGATATGCTGAATAACGGCGTCGTGCCCGTCATCCCGGCCAAGGGGTCGGTCGGCGCATCGGGCGACCTGGCGCCGCTGGCGCACATGTCGTCGGTCATGATCGGCGAGGGCGAGGCATTCGTGAACGGCGAGCGGCTGCCGGGCGCCGAGGCCCTCGGCCGTGCCGGCCTGCAACCGATCGCCCTGCAGGCCAAAGAGGGCCTGGCATTGCTCAACGGCACACAGGTGTCGACCGCGCTGGCGCTCCAGGGGCTGAATGCCGCCGAGGACGCTTTCAAGGCGGCGCTGATTTCAGGCGCGCTTTCCGTCGATGCGATGAAGGGGTCCGACGCACCGTTCGATCCGCGCATCCAGGCCGTCGGCGGCCAGCCGGGCCAGGTCGTCGTCGCCGAGACGTTGCGCAATCTGATGGACGGCAGTTCGATCCGCGAAAGCCATGTCGATTGCGACCGGGTTCAGGACCCGTACTCGTTGCGGTGCCAGCCGCGCGTCATGGGCGCATGCCTCGATCAATTGCGCATGGCGGCCGAGGTCCTTGTCCGCGAGGCCAACGGCGTGTCCGACAATCCGCTGGTCTTCGCCGACGCCGACGAAGTTCTTTCGGGCGGCAACTTCCACGCCGAACCGGTCGCCTTTGCTGCAGATCAGATCGCCAATGCGATTGCCGAGATCGGCGCGCTCTCGGAGCGGCGGACGGCATTGCTGGTCAATCCGGCGATGTCCGGCCTGCCGGCATTCCTGACGCCGAACCCGGGCATCAATTCGGGTTTCATGATGGCCCAGGTAACGGCGGCCGCACTGGTCAGCGAGAACCGTCAACGCGCGACCCCGGCAAGCGTCGACAGCCTGCCGACCTCGGCCGATCAGGAAGACCACGTTTCCATGGCGACCTATGCGGCGCGGCGCTTGCTCGACATGGCGGAGAATGCCTTCGGGATCGTCGCCGTGGAATTGATGGCGGCGACCCAGGGGATTTCCTTCCATCGGCCGTTGCGCTCGTCGGCGCCGCTTGAGCAGGCCATGGCGCGGATCACGGAAATCGCCCCCGATCGCGACGACGACCGTGAATTCTCGAACGAAATCAATGCAGTCAAAGACGGTATCCGCGACGGCCGCTTCGTCGACGCGGGCACGGCGGGGATTGCTATCACACCGCACTGACCGCCGACCGGATCAGCGCCCGCTGTTCGTCCTTGAAACCGACGATGACGGTATCGCCGGCAACGAAGACCGGTCGTTTGACGATGGCCGGGTGTTCGAGGATGAGCATTGTCAGGTCCTCGTCGGTGCTGACCAGTTTGTCCGCTTCGTCGAGGTTCCGCCAGGTCGTGCCGCGCCGGTTGACCAGCTCGACAGGGCCGACGATGCGCAGCCACGCCAGCACGTCGTCTGCCGCCAGCCCGTCCTTGCGGATATCGCGGAAGGTGTGATCGATGCCCTCCGCTTCCAGCCACTTGAGGGCCTTGCGGCAGGTGTCGCAGTTCTTCAATCCCCAAACGTTCATCGGTCCCCCGTTGTCAGCCGTTCGATAACGCGGCGGAAATCTTTTTCGGCCCGATCGTCGAGCGCATGGCGGCCGTTCTTGATCGCCGGTTTACCGCCGGTATAGACGTCGCGAACCGGATTGCCATCGCAGGCGAACAACCAGGCATCGAGGATCGCGTCGCCGGTATGGCCGGCGAGCGGGCTATCCGATACCCCGAGCACGACAATATCGGCCCGGTGACCGACGGCGATGGCGCCGATAGGCCGGCCCGAGGCCTGCGCGCCGCCTTTCAAGGCGGCATCATAGAGGGCACGGCCGGTCGACCGGTTGGGTCCGCCAGCCAGCACGTTACGCTCTCGGCGCGTGAGACGCTGGCCGTATTCGAACCAGCGCAGCTCCTCCTTGACGCTGACCGAGATGTGGCTGTCCGAACCGATGCCCCAGACGCCGCCGGCTTGGACGTAGGATGAGGCCGGGAACAGGCCGTCGCCGAGGTTGGCCTCGGTCGTCGGGCACAGGCCGGCAACGGCGCCGCTAACGGCCAGTCCGGCGGTTTCCGTATCGTCCATGTGGGTCGCGTGCACCAGGCACCAGCGCGGTCCGACGTCGAAGTTATCCAACAGCCAGGCGACCGGCCGCGCGCCCGACCAGGCAACGCAGTCCTCGATCTCTCGGGTCTGTTCGGCGATGTGGATGTGCACGGTTGCGTCGCCGAGACGGTCGTTCAATCCGCCGAGCGTATCGTGCAACAGGTCCGGCGTTACCGCCCGGAGGCTGTGCGGCGCGAGGCCGACGGCGACATTGGGATCGCCGTTGTGACGCGCGCTGACGGCGGCGGCGATATCGAGGATGCCGCCGGCATCGTTGATGAACCGCCGCTGTCCGTCGCCGGGTGTCTGGCCGCCGAAACCGCCGTGGGCATAGAGGACCGGCAGATGGGTGATGCCGATTCCGGCCTCGAGCGCCGCGTCGACCGTGCGAAGCGACATTTCCGCGCGATTTTCGTAGGGCTTTCCGGCCGGGTCATGGTGCAGGTAGTGGAACTCCGCCACCGAGGTGTAACCGGCCTTGAGCATGTCGATGTAAAGCTTCAGCGCGATGACGCTCAGGTCGTCGGGTGTCAACCGGTCGACGAACCCGTACATGACCTGCCGCCACGTCCAGAAGCTGTCGGCGTCGCCGGAATTCGTGCTGGGGCCGGAAACCTCGCCCATGCCGGCCATGGCGCGCTGGAAGGCGTGGCTGTGCAGATTGGGCATCCCGGGGAGCGCAATGCCCGATACCGTTGACGGACCGGCAGCGCCGGCCTCGACGGCGGCGATCAATCCCCTGTCGTCACACTGGACGAGAACATCGCTGGCCCAGCCATCCGGCAACAAGGCGCTCTCGAAATGCAGCGTGGTCATGGCGGCTCCGGTTGCTTAAGCTTGCCTCGTCAGCAAACCGGGAAGCCGGTCGACGTTCAACCATAAAACGGCCGCAAAACGGCCCCAAGACGGAATGTATCGATGCCCGAAGACCTGTTCCGCTTCACGCCCGGCGACGGCCCCATCCTGATCAGTTGTCCGCATGTCGGCACCCATGTGCCCGATGCGATCGCCGCTCGGTTTACCGAGGCCGGCCGCATGCTGACGGATACGGACTGGCACGTCGACGAGCTGTACGTCGGGGCGGCGGCGGAACTGGGTCTGCCGATGATTGCCGCGACCCATTCGCGTTATGTCATCGACCTCAACCGCGATCCGTCGGGCGCCGAACTGTATACCGGGGCCAATAATACGGAATTGTGTCCGACGACGACGTTCGCCGAACTGCCGATTTACAGGGAGAATGCGGAACCCGACGCCGATGAAATTGCTGACCGGGTCGAGGCGTACTGGCGACCTTACCACGGCAAGCTCGGCGAGATCCTCGACGACATCCATGCCCGTCACGGTCAAGCGATCCTGGTCGAGGGCCATTCGATCCGCTCGGTGGTGCCGCGCTTCTTCGAAGGGCACCTGCCGGATTTCAATTTCGGCACCGCGTCCGGCGACAGCGCCGACGGTGATCTCGCCGCGCGCATGTTCGACGTGCTCTACGGGGCCGACGGCTTCACAGCCGTCCATAACGGCCGCTTCAAGGGCGGCTACATCACGCGCCACCATGGCCGTCCGGCGGACGGTCGCCATGCCGTGCAATTGGAAAAGGCACAGGCGATCTATATGGACGAGGACCCGCCGTTCGGCTTCCGCCCCGATCTGGCGTCACGGGTCGAACCGGTTATCCGGCGCATGTTGATCGCAGCGCTCGACTGGGCCGAGGGCCGCTCTCCCGTCGATTAGTGCCCGATACCGAGAATTTCCATCGCTTCATGAAGCGCGTCGAGCGACTCGCCATGATTGCCGGCTTTGTGCAAGGCGTCGCCTTCGTTGCGAAGGCTCGTAACTTTGGCCAGATCGGCGGCCGAAAGATCGGCGGATTCGATCGCCTTGTCGATCTTCTTGACGTCGACCGGGCAGTGGCCGGCGACCGCCGGCGAGGCGAGCAACGCCAGGACGAACAGACTTGAGAGAATGCGTGCGAACATGATTCCTCCTTCAGGGGCAATGTTGTCTGCATTTGATGATATGGGGCCGCGAAGCATGAATCCAATGTGATCCGCGGCATATTTTTCGCACGTTGCAAGCTTCCGGCCCGGGTGTAGTGTCTCGCCAGAGGCGGCGCTCGGTCGCCGGGAGACGACAATGAATCAACAGCGACAGCGCGGTCGCCGCGCCCGGAACAAGGGGGCGGGCGGTTCTGCGGTCCCTCGCGGAAAGCCCGAATGGCGCCAGTGGACCAATCCCTACCGGCCGATCGAGATCTTTTCGGCAGATCAGATCGAGGCGATCCACGAAGCCTCTCTCAAGGTGTTGTCGGATATCGGCATTCGCGTGCTGCACGAGGGCGCCCGTAAATCTCTCGTTGAGGCCGGCGTCGAACCGCTCGACGACGACATGATGCGATTCGATCCGGCGCTGGTCATGGATTTGATCGGCAAGGCGCCCGGCACGATTACCATGAAGGCCCGCAATCCCGATTGTGACGCGGTCTTCGGGGGCAATCGTTTGCTGATGGGCACCGTCGGCGGCTCGCCGTTCTACTCCGACCTGGACGGCGGGCGGCGCGATGGCACGCTGGCCGATTACGAGAACTTCTGCAGGCTGGCGCAGCATTTTCACGTCATGCACATCATGGGCCCTAGCGTGGAGCCGCAGGATATCCCGCTCAACGTCAGACATCTGCATATCGCGCGGACTCAGGTTGCCATGACCGAGAAAGTACCCTTCGTGTATTTCCGGGGTACGCAGGCGGTAGCCGATTCCTATGAAATCATCCGCATGGCGCACGGCCTCGACGAGGATACGTTCCGCGATACGCCGCTGTGCTGGTCGGTGGCCAATTCCAACTCGCCCCTGCAACTCGATGCCCTGATGTGCCAGGGTATCATCGACGCGGCGAACGCCGGCCAGGTCATGGTGCTGACGCCGTTCACGCTGTCGGGCGCGATGGCGCCGGTGACGATTGCCGGCGCGCTGGTCGAACAGAATGCCGAAGCGCTTGCCGGCATCTGCCTGTCGCAGAGCGTCCGTGCCGGTGCGCCGGCAGTCTACGGCAGTTTTACCAGCAACGTTGACATGCGGTCGGGCTCGCCGGCTTTCGGAACCCCGGAATACACCAAGGCCGCGTTTGCGTCCGGCCAGTTGGCCCGGCGCTACGGGTTGCCGCTGCGGTCGTCGGCGCCGACGGCGTCGAATACGGTCGATGCCCAGGCCGCCTACGAAACCCAGATGTCGCTCTGGGGCGCGGTGATGGGCGGTGCGAACATCGTGTTGCACAGCGCCGGATGGCTGGAGGGCGGACTGACCGCATCGGTCGAGAAGTTCATTGTCGACGTCGAAATGCTGCAGATGTTTGCCGAGTTGCTGAAACCCTTACCGGTCGACGAGGCGTCGCTCGGTCTCGAGGCCATCGCCGATGTCGGCCCCGGCGGGCACTTCTTCGGTACGCAGCACACCATCGACCGCTTCGAGGACGCGTTCTACACGCCGCTGTTGTCGGACTGGCGCAATTTCGAAACCTGGCGCGACGACGGCAGCGTCGATGCGACGGTACGCGCCAACCGGCTGTTCAAGGAAACCGTGAAGGCCTACGAGAAGCCGGAAATGGAACCGGGCCGGCTCGAGGAAATCGACGCGTTCATCGCCCGGCGCACGGAAGAGGGCGGCGCCGATATCGAGCGTTAGGGAGCGTCTTGTAAGTCTCTTGAAATGGCGCCCCCAAGGGGACTCGAACCCCTGTTTTCGGCGTGAGAGGCCGACGTCCTAGGCCACTAGACGATGGGGGCGGCGCGAGGACGCACGGTTTAACCGCAAACGCGGCGTCGCGCAAGTGCTCGCGCGCGAGGTGGGCCAAAAGATCAGGGGTTGAGCGCGATCGCTTCGAAGGCAGAAGCATCCGGTTTCAGGCGAAAGGCGTGAAGCGGCCCCGGCTTGCCGTTCTCGACGCCAACGATCAGCCATGCGAGTTCCGGTTCGTACGCCATTGCGAGATCGGTGTCGGAGGGTTTAGCCGGATGGTTGGGATGCGAATGATAGTGCCCAACGATATCCTCGCCGGTTCCCTCGACCGCGCGCATGGTCTCGAAACGAACCATCGGATCGACCTCGAACCGATCCGGGCGCGCGTCGGCGGCAAGATTGCGGCTGACCACGACGCGGGTCACCTCGATGCCGTCGTCGACATTGCCGCGACCGACCAGCAGGCCGCAGCATTCGGCGGGATAGGCAGCGACCGCTTCGCGCATGATCTCGGCGATCAGCGGTTCGGCGATCCGGAGAGAGCTCATTGCCGTCGCAATGTCAGGGTTGCACCCGAACGGTGCCGGCGATCTCGCCGCCCGCCATATCGACAACGACGACGCGGCGGCAATCGCCAGTACCCCCGAGCGTCACGATCAGGCGATTGGCGTCGGTCGTCGCATCCTCGATGCGGCAGCCGACGGCATCGGGAATGACGATGTTGCCGAACGCGGCGACGGCGGCGGGCGACGGCGTATCGCCACTCTGTTTGCTGCCCGTTTTGCTGATCAGGCCATAAGCCAGCATGGCCATGGCGAGAACGATCAGGATGCCCATGCCGATGACGAGTGCCTTCAGGAGTGCCATGCTATAGTCCGTTCAATCTGCAACCTTGGGGACCGGCGACGCCGGTCGCGTGCCGTGTCCGATACCGACGTTTCCGAAGACAGATGTTTACGCTTTCACGTCGACGCCGACAAGGATGGCACACGACTTGACCGCTTTCTGGCTGACAGTCTCGACGACATCTCGAGAAACCGCCTCAAGTCGCTGATCGAGGATGGCCATGTTGCAAGCGACGCAGGCGAAGCCATCACCGAGCCGCGCCGCAAGGTGCGTCCCGGCGACGTCTACATGCTCACGTTGCCGGCACCGAGGCGCGGCGGCCCGGAACCGCAAGATATGCCGCTCGATATCGTCTATGAAGACGACGAGATCATCGTCGTCGACAAACCCGCCGGTCTGGTCGTCCATCCGGCGTCCGGCAATCCCGACCGAACCCTGGTGAACGGCCTGCTGGCCCACTGCGGACCTGCCTTTCGCGCGGTTGGCGGGTCAACTCGCCCGGGGATCGTTCACCGCCTCGACAAGGGAACCAGCGGGATCATGGTCGCGGCGAAGACCGCCCGCGCCTATCTGAGCCTGACCGAGGCGTTTTCCCGCCACGATATCGAACGCGCTTATGAAGCCGTCGTCTGGGGCGTACCGGCACCGGCTTCGGGCATCATCGAAGGCAACATCGGTCGCAGCCCCCGCAACCGGAAGAAGATGGCCGTTCTGAACCGATCGGGCAAACCGGCGATCACACGTTATTCGGTTCTCAAGAGAGCCGGGCAGGCTGCGGCACTGGTGCGTTGCGAACTGGAAACCGGCCGCACACACCAGATTCGTGTGCACTTGACCCATATCGGCCACCCCATTGTCGGTGATCCGCTGTACGGTCGGAATCGTAGTAAGAACAACGTTCCGGAATCCGCGCGACGCCTTGTTTCAGGCCTGGACAGACCGCTTCTCCATGCGGTTCACCTCGGTATTATCCACCCGGCAACGGGGGAATTGTTACAGTTTTGTTCCGAAAAACCACAAATTTTCAATGGTTTAATTTCTTCTTTTGAACAACAATAACTATGCTATAGTTGACCCCATAAGTCGGGTAATAGACCCGTAACCGCATAGGTATCGTAGGCAGATACAGCTGCACCGGGGGGTGCGAACCTCTGCATTCACGACCGTTTCGGCGGTCCTGAACAGGAGGTGTGACATGGGCTCGTTCAGCCCCAAGTATCAGTCGGCCATGGGCGCCGGCGCTATCCGTGACGTTTCCGACTACATGACCCGAATCCGCGATTTTCCGATGCTCGAAGCGTCGGAGGAGCAAGAGCTTGCGCGCGCCTGGCGTGAAGATGGCGACGAGAACGCCATGCACATGCTGGTCAACAGCCATCTGCGTCTCGTCGCCAAGATCGCCATGAAGTTCCGCGGGTATGGCTTGCCGGTCGGTGAGCTGATTTCCGAGGGCAACGTCGGCATGATGCAGGCGGTCAACCGGTTCGATCCGGAGAAGGGATTCCGTCTCTCGACCTATGCCATGTGGTGGATCCGGGCATCGATTCAGGAGTACATCCTGCATTCCTGGTCGCTGGTGAAGATGGGCACCACGGCATCGCAGAAGAAGCTGTTTTTCAACTTGCGCAAGCTTAAGGCGCGACTCGAAGCTATCGACGAGGGCGATCTTGCGCCCGACCACGTCCGTGAGATTGCGCGCACGCTTGGCGTTTCCGAAAACGACGTGATTTCCATGAACGGGCGTCTCGCGGGTCACGACCAATCCCTGAACGCGCCGCTTCGCGAAGACGGCGAGGGTGAGTGGCAGGATTGGCTGACTGACGATACGCCGAATCAGGAGCAACATCTCGCCGCGTCGGAGGAACTGCACGAGCGTCGTCGCCGCCTGAATGCGGCGATGGTCGATCTGACCGACCGGGAACGGCAAATTCTCGCCGAGCGCCGTATGAGCGAGGACCCGAGAACCCTGCAGGACCTCAGCACGGATTTCGGCATTTCCCGCGAACGCGTTCGCCAGATCGAGGTCAGGGCGCTAGAGAAGATCCAGCGCTCGGTCGAGCGCGACATGGCCAAGGACCGGCTTCCGGAGTACGCTTAACCGTCGTTGGCCGGCGCCGCCGCCTGCTTGGCGGGGGTTGCCGGCCGTGCGACGGATTCGCCCCATTCCTCGATGAGCTCACGCTGTTTCGCGCGTAGCTGCGAGACCTTCTTTTGCGCGAGAACGCTCAGGAACGATGTGATCAGCGGCGGCACCACGATAAACATCATCCAGCCGAAACCGGCCGCTCCATACATTACGACCAGCGAAAAAGGATTGGTCATGGTGCTGACGGCGGAAGAAATCGTATGACTGCCGGCCCAGAGATCGAGCAGGTACGGAAACACGCCGCATAAATTGAGCCCGGCGACGCTGAATGTCGCGTACTTCTCGCGCGTGCGATCGACGATAAAAGCGACAAACGTCGGCGCCATACCGAAAAACGCGACGAAAACCGTCGGCAACGCCAGGATCAGCAGCGCGACGATACCGATCGACACCCAGATAACGAGGATGCTTCGGGCCTTCGAGGGCGGTGCGGGTCTGTGGGGGGCTGCCATGGGGGCTCCTAGAACAGGTCCGAAATCAGCATCATGGCGACGAACAGGAACGACAGCATGATCGCCGCCATGGACGTGAGTTTCTGCCCGGACCGCAAGAGCTTCGATTGGTGCAGACCGTCGTCGGCCTCGATTTCCTGAATTTCGTTTTCCGCCGTCATGAATTCTTCCTGTGCAGCGGCGAATCCGTTGTCGTCGATCTGGCGCTTCTCGGCGTTGTCGATCAGGTTGAACAATTCCGGCAGGCTTCCCTGACGAACCAGTTGCGGGATCGCTTTCTCGATCTCCTTTCGCGTGGTCCGGCTGTGGTAGCTATTGATCGCCGGTTGCAGCAGTCCGCCGACCCAACTCGTCAGACCGAGCAACGCATTGACATTGGTTTTCCACTGAATGAACGCGAGCAGGCTGAGCATGCCGATCGTGCGGCGCTGCTCATCCGGTGCGCCGAGCGCCCGCAGGTGCGGGTTGATATCCTCTTCGAAGCGCGCGGCGATAAATGCCATGATATGGCGGTCGAGCGGCCGGACGTCGCCTTCGATATGGTTGGCGGTCGCATCCAGTGCCGGAAGAAGATCGCGGATCGTCGATACGTAGTGGCTCTTGAGCACCGGGCTCAGGCACGGCAACGACGGGTTCAATTCGTAGACACAGCGTTCGATGCCGTAACCCGGATCGTTGATCGACAGATAGCGTTTGCACTGTACGAAGTTGCGTTGCCATATCAGATGATCCGGCGGGTTCTTCTCCTGCACCTTGAACCACGCCTCGTAGATATCGTTCTTGATCAGGTCCGTCATCAATTGGGCGTTACCCTTGACCTGGGTTTCAACCGCGATGGCCGGCCCCAGTGCGTCAGGCATCATGGCGTATTTTTCGAATCGCAATGGCCCCTGTGGATCGAGCATGCTGCAGACCCGCGCCGTTATCGCGCCGGGCTCGGCCAGTGCGGTGCCGTTGCCGAGCTTGGCTGCTTCGATAATCATCTTGATGCGATCGGCCAGATCCGGATCGTCGAGCGCGCGTCGCAGCCAGACTTCGAAATTTTCATCCGATTTCAACGTTCGCGCGGTTTCCTCGGGATCGCGCGAGAAGGCGTAGGCGAGCGAACGCGGGCTGGTGTGCGGCCGGCTCTGGAAAATATATGGCGTATCGGCCTTGGGTTGCCCCTTGCGTTGTTGCGGTGTCCGTTTCCGACCGTCGAGCCAGGCACGGACCTCTTCGGATGTCCAGCGGCTGGCTTCGTCGTCGTTCAGCATACCGCGCAGCGGCTCCACGAGCGCGATAGGAATGCGCGCATTGCCGCAAATTGCCGCATAGCTGCCACGGTCGAGTTTCAGTGCGAGAATATCGCCGAGTTTCATGTCCCGACCGGGATTGTAGCCCAGCAACGTAATGATCGTGGTGATGCCGAGGGCGTAAATGTCGTCGAGTGACGATCCGATTCCGCGCCCGGATGGCGAAGCCGTACAGCGCTCGATCGATTCGAAGATCGATGGCTGTGCGTAGCCTGGCGGACTGCTGCAGCAGTCGCCGAGAACGATGACGGTGCGGGACGAGTCGAGAAAGAAGAGGTTGCCGGGACGGATTGCCCGGTGCGGCTGCGCCATGGTCTCGAGCGACGATATGACGGAAAGCAACGGTTCGATCAGCTTGTTGACGACGTCGTACTCGCTGATCTTGGCCTTGCCCTTGGCAATGGCATCAATGACCCGGCCGCCGACCGGCAGTTCGTAAATGATACAAACGGTGTATTGGCCGATAGGCGGCCAATCGACGGGACCCCAGTCTATGACCTGAAGAAGGCCCCGGATTTCCTGGTCCTTGAGACTATCCAACAGTTCGACGCGGACCGGTATGCCGGGCGAGCAGACCAGCGCCATCAGCGCATCGCCTTGGTTGCGCTGATCGGTAACCGCATACGCTTTTGCGGAGGGTGTATCGAATTCCTCAAGGGGGCGACCGCCGTCGATCACGTAACGGTCGTTAAAAATCGCCGTCGCCGGAGGCGCCGTCGATTCGGGTGGCGGCTGAGCCGCCGGCTCTGCCCCTTGGGGCAGATTTTCGGCTGTTTCTGCCATCGTGCCATTCCTGGCTCGCGCACCCGTTCTCGGGTGCAAACACTTCGGTAAGCCGCCACACAATTCTTGCCGACGAACCTTGTGCTTCGCCAGGTGCGCGTCACATCACCGAATTTCTTAACAAAAGGTAACCGATTTTTACGGAAAAGTCTTGTGATTTCTCCGCCAGAGTCCCCGGGATTCCGGGCTTTCCGGACGAAGTCGACTGTTGCCGGCGGATCAGTCCTCGAACGGATCGTGCATCAGGACCGTATCGTCACGCTCGGGGCTTGTCGAAAGCAGGGCGACCGGCGCTTCGATCAGCTCCTCGATACGGCGGATGTACTTGATTGCCGTCGCCGGTAAATCGGCCCATGTCCGCGCCCCTTGCGTGCTTTGATCCCAGCCCTCAAGGGTTTCGTAGACCGGTTCGACCCGACCCTGACGGACCGTCGATGCGGGCAAATGATGATAGATCTCACCGTCAATCTTGTATCCGGTGCACACATTTAGGGATTTGAAGCCATCGAGCACGTCGAGCTTGGTGAGCGCCACGCCGTTTATGCCGTTGACCTGTACCGCCTGGCGCACCAAAACCGCATCGAACCAGCCGCAACGGCGAGGCCGGCCGGTGTTGGTGCCGAATTCATGACCTCTTTCACCGAGCAGTCGGCCGGTTTCGTCCTCCAATTCCGTCGGGAACGGGCCACTGCCGACGCGGGTGGTGTAGGCCTTGGTGATGCCGAGTACGTAGTCTATTGCGCCCGGCCCCTGGCCGCTGCCGACAGCCGCCTGGGCGGCGACGACATTCGACGAAGTGACGAACGGATACGTGCCGTGATCGATGTCGAGCATGGTGCCCTGGGCGCCCTCGTAAAGGATCCGCCGGCCCTTGCGCCGGGCCTCGCCGAGAGTCCGCCAGGCGGCATCGATGTAGGGCAGCAGTACCGGCGTAATGGCGGAAAGCTCAGCCATCAGGTCGGCCCGATCGATCTCGACCATCTCGAGACCGCGCAGCAGGGCGTTGTGGTGGAACAGCAGCGCGTCGACCTTGTCGCCGAGCACGTCGGCATCGATCAGATCGCCGACCCGGATCGCGCGCCGCGCAATCTTGTCTTCGTAGGCTGGGCCGATGCCGCGCCCGGTGGTGCCGATCTTGTGATCGCCCGCCGCTTTTTCGCGGGCGAGATCGAGATTGCGATGCAACGGCAGGATCAACGGTGCGTTGTCGGCAATGCGCAGATTTTCCGGTCCGATCTCGACACCGAGCGCACGGACCCGGTCGATTTCCTCCATCAATGCCCAGGGGTCGACGACAACGCCATTGCCGATGACCGACAACTTGCCTTTCCGTACGATGCCGGACGGCAAGAGCGCGAGCTTATAGGTGACCCCATCGACGACCAGGGTATGACCGGCGTTGTGTCCGCCCTGAAACCGCACGACGACATCGGCCCGCTCCGAGAGCCAGTCGACGATCTTGCCTTTGCCTTCGTCGCCCCATTGCGAGCCGACAACCACAACATTTGCCATCGATCGATCCTTTTATGAACCCTGCACCGGCTGGGGGCCGTCTGCTGTAAACACATGGCTGCAGCCGAGACGCTGCGCCTCGCCGTCGTCATCGTCCGTATGGGCCAGTCCCTGAACCGTGACCCAGCCCTCGTCACGTAACTCACAGGCGATATCCGTCGGCGTACCGTTCGGCAGGTAGATACGAGACGGCGCCCGATCGGCGGACAGCGCCTGCAAAAGCGTGTCGGTGAACAGCGTCAGCCCGGTCGCCGGTTCACGGCCAGCAATGACGCCCGTATCGCCGGTGTCGCTGGTGTCGCCGGTAACGTATCGCCCGCCCGCACCCAGCTCGCCACGCGCGCCTTTGGCGAAAAATGTGAAGGAGATGCCGGAGTGATACTCCCACCCCCGGCGTTCGACAGGATCGATGGTGACCGCGAGATCGGGCGTTTCCTCGTGGATGATGGATACAACGGCCTGCAGAGCGTCTCTTTCGCGCGACGCGCCCGGGCCGAGATCGATTGCGGCGAGCCGATCCATCATGGTCACCGCATCGCCGGTCGCGGCGAGCAGCGCCGCAAACAACTCGGTTGCATCGTCGCCGAATTCGTCGCGCAGTGCCTCGATGCCGGCGGCGTCCTTGCGATCGAGAGCGGTCTTCAGCGCCGCCATGGCTGCCGCCGAGAGGCCCAGATCGTTACAGACGGCCGGTACGAGTGTTGGTGTGCAGAGATCGACACTGAGGCCGGCAATCCCTAGTTTCGTGAGGGATTCGGCGGCCATGAGGATCACCTCCGTATCCGCCGATTGGGTATCCGCGCCGATGATTTCGATGCCGACCTGACCGAACTGGCGCGCGCCACGCAACTGGGTTCCCCGTACACGCAGGATCTGACCGGCGTAACTGAGCCGCAGCGGGCGCGGCGCGTTCCCGAGCCGGCTGCCGGCGATACGAGCGATCTGCGGGGTCATGTCTGCGCGTATCGCCATCATCCGCTGCGATACCGGATCCATCAGCCGAAATGCATCGTTGGCGGTAGCGGCGCCGGGGCCACGCAGCAAGCTTTCCTCGAACTCCATTAGTGGCGGCTTGATACGTTCGTAGCCGTAGGCGGCAAAACATGACATCAGGTGTTCGATGACGCGCGCCTCGAAGGCTGCTTCGGGCGGTAGAAGATCGCTCATCCCGGCTGGCAACAGAGCCGAGGCGGCGTTATCGGTGCGTCGCGTCATCTCGAAAGCAAATCTCTCGTCAGGTGATCCGGAAAGGGCGCAAACAGCGCCTCTCCTAGCCGGTTAGGGGCCTCACGACAAGTCTGTCTAGACGACGATCATGGTTTGACGAAGCGCGATCTGACTTATGCGCCGCACACGAGCGGTCAGCGGCGGTAGCCGGAAAACATCAATTCAGTTTGATCGGTTCGGTTTTGACGGTACGGCCGATAGCGTCGACAAGAGCCGGCACCATGCGTTCCAGCAATTTCTGCGTGCTCTGCTGCGTGCGGTCTGCTGCGACCCAGGCTTCCCACAGTTGACGCCCATTGGAGCGGTCTTCCAGCCGGGCAAGCAGAACAGATTGCGTTTTGGTCATGATTTGAGTGCCCGGATTGCCTTCGTTCAGAACGCCGCCGCTGCTCGAGTCGAAGAGGTTGAGCTTGACCTCCGTCTCGTCGTCGGTGCCGGGGCCGGATAACCCCTTGAGCTCAAGGATGTGACGCCGGTCGTTCGATGACCAGGCGCCGACCTCGGCCTGCGGTTCGATGGTAAGAATGAGGGTGGCGCCATCGTCGACACCGCGACCCTTAAGGCGCAACGTCTGTTCCACATGTTCAACGAGCGCCAGATTTTCATCGGAATTGTCGAGTGTGCGGACGTCGAATGCGGCACTCGCCGGGATAGGATAATAACTGACAGCGTTTAGCACGCCCGTACCATCCTGTTGGGCGTGCGGTGTACCGGGTAGCACACCGGCTGTGATTAAGATGATCAGAAAAGCGGGCAGGCTTGATCGAAACGGCATCGTCCGATGGTCCGGGTTAGGGTTCGCGGAAGAGGCAGCGAGGCAATCATAAGCCTTGCCGTGAGTCAACCAAACGCGCCACCCCGTTCCCGGAACGGTTGACAACGCAAGGAGTCCGCCGTTTACCGTGTCGGTAACGTCCTCGGACACCTCTTTGGCAGCGGATCTCCGCATGACAGCGGCCGGAAAGTCGATACACAAGGGTGCCGTTGCGGCCGGCCACGCGGAGACGGTCGCGGCAGCGGCGGCAGTTCTTGAAACAGGCGGCAATGCGTTCGATGCGACTCTCGCCGGGATGCTCGCGGCCTGTGTCGCCGAGCCGGTTCTGGCGTCACTCGGGGGCGGCGGATTTCTGCTCGCCGATCCGGCTGGATCGCCCGGCGAAACCTGCATTTACGATTTTTTTGCGCAGACGCCGCGCCACAGACGCGACGGCGACAGCTTGTCGTTCTTTCCCATCGATGCGGATTTTGGCACCACGACGCAGGAATTTCATATTGGTCTCGGCGCGGCCGCTGTCCCGGGCTTCGTTCCGGGTTTTTTTGAGGTTTGGCGCCGGCACGGAAGCTTGCCCCTCGATGTCATTGCCGAACCTGCCATCGGATTGGCGCGTGATGGTGTCCGTATTTCACGGTATCAAGCCTACCTGTTCGGCGTCGTCGGTGCGATCTATACGCACGATCCAGCGAGTCTGGCGTGCTACGGCGGCAGTGCGCCCAACGGATTGACGGTGGAGGGGGATGTCGTCCGCAATCCCGATCTGGCTGATGTCATCGAGGCGATGGCGCGGGAGGGCGAAGACTGGGCACGTATCGGCGAGTTGGCGCAACGAATGAGCCGCGTTGCGGCAGAAAATGGCGGTCATCTCTCGCCGGATGATTTTTCCGCGTATGAAGTCCATCGCCGGACGCCGTTGGTCTTCGACTTCGCCAATGCCCGTGTCGCCACCAATCCGCCGCCGTCGACGGGAGGCGTGCTGATCGCGTTTGCGATGCGATTGCTGCAGGCGACCGGGAGAGATGCGATATCTGCGGCGCGGGTTATGGCCGCGACCAACCGGGCGCGCGGCGACAGTGGGCTTGCCGCGCTCGACGACCGGGCCTTCAAGCGGCTGTTGGATCCCGACCTGATTGCGTCATACCAAGAGGACGTTGCCGATCGGCCGCAGGCGTACCGCGGGACCACGCATATCAGCGTCATCGACATGCACGGCAATGCCGCCGCGGTCACCTTGTCGAATGGCGAGGGATGCGGCCTTGTGGTGCCCGGCTGCGGCTTCATGCTTAACAACATGCTGGGTGAGGAGGACATCAATCCGAACGGGTTTCACGCCTGGCCAGAAGATACCCGTATGAGTTCGATGATGGCGCCAAGTCTGATCGCCGGACCGGGTGGTGCGCGCACGGTGCTCGGCTCCGGCGGTTCGAACCGCATTCGAACGGCCCTGATGCAGGTCATGGTTGCGCTTGCTGCCGGTGTTTCGGATCTGGAGCAGGTAATCGACGCGCCGCGCTTTCACGTTGAGGGCGACACGCTGTTCATCGAGAATCCGGCAGACCGGCCTTTCGAGGCATCGGCTATCGATGCGTTGGCCGCTGAGTTCGGGAGCATCAAGGTTTTCGACGAGCGAAACATGTTCTTCGGCGGCGTTCATGCCGTCCGCGACGACCCCGCATCCGACGGTATCGATGCCTGCGGCGACGCCCGGCGCGCCGGAACGAGCAGAATTCTGTAACCCGTGTTTCCACGCGCAATCTCCAAAACCGTCATGGGTATCGCCATTTCCGGCGCGTTGGGGCTAAGATAACCCGACTTGCGGCAGTTCGGGGATGGATGACATGCGAGATTCCCTGCAATGCCGGATGATGAAGGGGGAGTTGCGAGGTGAGCGAAGACAACATTGCCGCGTTGGCAAAAATGGAGCTCCTGAAGGGTGTTTCCCAGGACAAGCTCCGAGCCCTGGAAACGGCATGCGCGTGGAAGCGCTACGATACTGGGGAACAGATCATCGACCGGCAGTCGGATACGCGCGATGTATTCTTCGTGGTCGAGGGAACGGTCCGGATTGCTATCTATTCCCTTCAGGGACGTGAGGTGACGCTGGACGATCTCAGTGTCGGTGCGCAGTTCGGCGAACTTGCAGCAATCGATGCAGAACCCCGCTCAGCAAGCGTGACGGCGATTTCCCCGTGTTATCTGGCGGTCCTCTCGCACGAGCGGTTCCTCAAGTTGTGTGCAGAGGAGGCGGAGGTGTCGCTGCGGTTGTTCCGTTGCCTGACCCATATTGTCAGAACGGCGACCGACCGGATCATGGATCTCAGCACGCTGGCGGCCAATAACAGGGTTCATGCGGAAATTCTGCGACAGGCCAAGCTCAACATGGTCAACGAGGATCGCGCCGAAATTTCCCCAATTCCGGTGCATGGAGATATCGCCAGCCGGGTCAGCACGACGCGTGAGACGGTCGCGCGGGTCATGAACGATCTTGCCCGCGACGGTATCGTCGAGCGCCAGAAGAAGGTTTTGGTGGTTCACGGCGTCGAATTGCTCGAAGACATGGTTGAGGATGTACGCGGATAACTAGTATGCCTCCCCGCGATTGCGGGGTGGCGGCGCCATGAGGTTTGGCGGTAAACTCAGCATAATACCGTGGGGGAAGACGTTCGGCTCTGTCGCCTGACTCAGGTGATGCCGATACAGCGCGAAGATAGGATACCAATGAGCAAAAAGATTCTGATCGTCGAGGACAACGAACTGAACATGAAGCTGTTCAACGACCTTCTCCAGGCAAATGGATACGAGACGGTTCAGACCATGGATGGGCGTGACGCCATGTCTCTGGCACGAGAACACAAGCCCGATCTGGTCCTCATGGACATTCAGTTGCCTGAGATTTCCGGCCTCGAGGTCACCAAGATGATGAAGGCCGACGACGATCTCAAATCCATCCCTGTCGTTGCGGTCACGGCGTTTGCCATGAAAGGCGACGAGGAGAAGATTCGCGAAGGCGGTTGCGAAGGTTACATCGCCAAGCCGATTTCCGTCCCGACGTTTCTCGATACCATCGGCAAGTTTCTCGGCTGAGGACACTCAAATCCGGAAATCGGACAAAACGAATGCCGCCAACTCGCTGAGTGGCGGCATTTTCGCATTCTGAGACCTGGCGCGGAGATTATTTGATCTTCGCTTCCTTGAAGAGCACGTGCTTGCGCGCTACCGGATCGTACTTCCGAAACTGCATTTTCTCGGTGAGATTGCGCGGATTCTTCTTGGTCACGTAGTAGAAGCCCGTGTCAGCGGTGCTCACCAGTTTGACCAAAATTGTTGTCGGCTTTGCCATTGTCGCGTTCCGTCTCGTGTCTCGGGGGCATTCGCCCGTTCAGGCCGCGCAAGATACCCGCCGCGGCCTTCATGTCAACTCCGTTTGTCCAATTTCGCGTTGTGTATCAGGGCGCGGGGGACTCCCCGGTCGGCCGGTCTGCGTTGGTCGCGATCTCAAGCGCGCGGCCGTAGAGATCGCCGTCGGTGAGTAGCGATCTGGCGATTCGCAGATCGTAATCCTGGCGTCGCCGCTCAGGCGGGCATTTCGCCCGTAGTTCACGGCGCGCAGCCGCCTTGTCGACGCCGGTCTTACGCCAGGTGCCGAGCGTTGCCGCAGTGTCGGCCTCGGCCGACAGCGCCGCGAGCAATTCTGCCGGATCGATATCAGACGCGCTGGACGTGCACACGACCGGGAATACACCGAGACCGTGCAGGGCATACCCTGAGGGAGCCATGAAACGCGACCAGGTCAGCGTGATCTCGCCGTCATTGGGCAGGCGCACGACGGTCTGGACCGTTCCCTTGCCGTAAGACGAGGTGCCGACGACAACGGCACGGTGACCGTCTTGCAGGGCTGCGGCGACGATTTCGGCAGCCGACGCGGAGCGTCCGTCGATCAGCACGACGACCGGCAGGCCATCGGCAAAATCGCGCCCGGCGGCCTCGTAATGCTGAATACTGTCAGGATGCCGACCAAGGGTGTCGAGAATCTTGCCGGCCGCAAGAAACACATCCGCAACCTCGATGGACTGTTTCAGAAGCCCGCCCGGGTTGCCACGAAGATCGAGTACGATGCCGGAAACGTCGCCCGCGACGAGGGCCTCCGTCTCGTTCAACAAGCGGGTCAGGCTCTGCGCCGTGCCCTGATTGAAGCTCTTGACCCGAATATGCATGATGCCGTCGGTCACACGAGCGCTGACCGTCGGCGGCACGATGTGCGAGCGTTGCAGCATAAACGCCATGTGACCGGCGTGCGGCCGCCGGATGGCGAGGCGGACTTTGCTGCGGACCGGTCCGCGAAGCGCGGTCATCACCGCCTTCGTGTCCAGGCCGTCGGTCGGGTTTTCGCCGACGGCGACGATCACGTCGTCGACCAGTATGCCGACGTGATCGGCGGGGCTGTCGGCAATCACTTCGGTGACCACCGGGCCGGTGTCGCCGACGCGAAAGCGGATGCCGACGCCCCCGAAGCCGTCCCGGTTGGCACGGTTGCGGTCCGCCTCGGCGGCACCGGCATAGCGCGAGTATATATCCAGTTCGGCAAGAGCGCCGTCGAACATGGCCTGATAGATCGTCTCGGGGTCGGCTTGTTGCAGATCGACCGAATGGCGGGCAGCCTCAAACGCTATGAAAGTTGCCGTTTCACCCCAGGTGTGCGCATCGCTGCGTGCCGGAAATGCGGCCGTGACGATGATGCGGTTGTGACGTTTCAGGATGATATTGTTGCCGTCGCGGTCGACCGTCAGCGCCGGATCGATGGCGGCGAGACCTCGCACGCTCTCGAACGTGATCTCCTGGAGCGGAATATCCTCGATGTACTTGTCCTGGATGCTGGCAAAACCGGCGGCGAGAACGCCCTCGGCTTCAAGGCGTTCCTTGTCGAGTGCAGAAGCCGGATAATCGCCCGGCGGCACGGCGCACGCACCCAGCGCGAACAGCATCGCCGCTGCCGCAATTCGTCGGACGTATGCCGAGTGAATTTCGATCGTCATTCGGTGTCCCAGTTAACCTGAGGCCATCTTAGGTCGACCGAGTCAATCCAGCAAGATCAACGGTTTATCGTTTTCGTTTGCGCGCAGCGCCGGCGCGGTTCCGCTTTATGGGGCGGCCTTTTCGCGTGGAACCCTTTTTCTTCGGCTTGCGCGGCCCGTGTTTCGGTTCGTCGTCGCTGCCGGCGAACCGCAGCACCATTCCGCCTGTCAAAGCGTCGGCTTCGGCGATCGTCGCATCGAGCCTCATGCCGAGCCCAAACGTGCGCCCGGTGTCATCGCCGACCAGCCGGGTGCCACTGTCGTCGAGACGATAGTAGTCGGCGGGCAGAGTGCTGATCGGGATCAGACCGTCCGCGCCGGTGTCGTCGAGAGCCACGAAAAGGCCGAAACGGGTGACGCCCGTGACCCGGCCGGAGAACGTCCCGCCGATCTTGTCGGCCATGTAGGATGCGGTATATCGGTCGATAGTGTCGCGCTCGGCTATGGCGGCGCGGCGCTCGGTGACCGAAAGGTGCTCTGCCGCGTCGCCGAGATCGCGGGTCATATCGGCGATACCGCCGGGACCCATGCCGAACGTCTCGATCAGGCTGCGGTGGACAACAAGATCGGCGTATCGCCGGATTGGCGACGTGAAATGAGCGTAGCGGCGCAGGTTGAGACCGAAGTGACCGATATTGTCGGGCGCGTAGGCCGCCTGTGCCTGTGATCGGAGAACCGCGTCGTTGATCATGTCGCTCTCGCTCGTACCGCGGGCCTTTTCGAGAATGCGGTTGAACTGCTCGGCCCGTATGACTTGGCCCTTGGGAAGCGACAGCCCCAGCGTTTCAAGAAAAGCGCCCAGCGCCTCGATCTTTTCCGCCGACGGTTGATCGTGGATGCGGTAGAGCAGGGGCGATTTCCTGCGTTCAAGCGCCTCTGCCGCGGCGACGTTGGCGCAGATCATGAACTCCTCGATCAGCTTGTGCGAATCGAAGCGTTCGCGGACGGCGATGCGGGTAACGTTGCCCTCGTCGTCCACTTCGACGCGCCGTTCCGGGAGATCGAGCTCAAGAACGCCGCGCGACCGCCGCGCCTTCAGAAATGCCTCGTACGCCGCCGATAAGGGCCGGAACACGGCATCGCCGAGCCGGGCGCAGATTTCGTCGGGATGGCCGTCGAACGCCGCTTGTGCCTGGTCGTAGGTCAGCCGGGCGTGGCTTCGCATCATCGCGCGCTCGAAGCGGTGGCGCCTGAGCCTGCCGTCCGCATCGATCCAGAGGTGCGCGGCCATGCACGGGCGGTCCTCATCGGGAACCAGCGAGCACCAACCGTTCGACAACGCTTCGGGCAGCATCGGCACGACGCGGTCGGGAAAGTAGGCGGAATTGCCCCGTTCATAGGCGGCATGATCGAGCGGATCGCCGGGCCGCACGTACCAGGCGACATCGGCGATGGCGACGATCAGATGAAATCCGCCGTCGTTTTCGGGATCCGGCTCGGCGAACACCGCGTCGTCGAAGTCGCGGGCATCGGCGCCGTCGATGGTGACCAGGGGAACGTCACGAAGGTCCGCGCGATTGCCGACGCCGGTCAGTTTCATGGGTGCCGCTTTGGCTCGCGCCGCCTGATCGAGAGCTTCGGGTTTGAATTCGGTCGGCAGTCCGTGATGGTGAATGGCGATAACGCTGGCGGCCTTGGGACCGTCGGCAGACCCCAGCCGCTCGATGACGCGGGCCCGGCGCAGGCCCATGCCGCGCTGCCGCAGGGCTTCGCAGCGAACGAGATCGCCCGGGCCGGCATCGCCGGCGTCGCCCATTTCGACGATGTATTCCTGCTTGGCGCGCCGGTCTGTCGGAATCAGTCGTAAATGTCCGCCGCTGCGTTCGAGCTTGCCCATCACGGTCGTCGGTGTCGATGACAGGCGGCGAATGGTTTCGCCCTTGTACTCCCGCGCAGGAGCGTCGCCGCCCGCGTTGACCGGCGTCAGCCGCGCGAGCACCTTGTCGCCGGGGCCGAGCGCAGGACGGCCCTTCTTCTCGGGGCGCATGAAAATCATCGGCGGGTCGGTTTCATGCTCCCAAATTCCCGGTTTTGCGAGCACGTCGCCATCCCGGCTGAATCCGGTGACCTCGACGACGGCGACGGGCGGCAGGCTGCCCGGATCGGCGAATTTCCGGCCACGCGTTCGCTGCAGGCTGCCGTCGAGTTCAAGCTCGCGCAGCAGTTTCTTGAGTTCCATTTTCTGGCGTGCATCGAGCCCGAAGGCGCGCGCGATCTCGCGCTTGCCGACGCGGCCGTCGCTCTCGCGGATGAAGCGGATGATCTCTTCGCGTCCCGGCAACGGCGCTTTGCTCGGCCCGCCGTGTCCGGTTTTTCGCTTTTGCGCCATGGCGGCGCGCCGTCAGTCGCCCGCCGACGCGGCGGCGGCGGTCTTGGCCTTGCTGGCGGATTTCTTCTTGGCCGGCTTTTTAGCGGCTTTCTTGGCTGTTTTCTTAGCGCCGTTCGGGCCCTTTTCGGCCTTCGCCGCGAGCCATTCGAGCGCCTGTTCGAGCGTGACCGACTCCTTGTCGGTACCCTTCGGTAGCGTCGCGCGGGTCTTGCCATGCTGAACGAACGGCCCCCAGCGGCCGGATTTCTGTACGACGGGCTTGCCGTCGTCGGGATGCGGGCCGAGTTCCTTGACAGGGTCTTTCTTGGGCGCGTCTGCAATCACCGAGACGGCGCGGTTGAGGCCGATTTCGAGGACATCGTCCTCCTTCAGCGAGATAAAGTTCCCCTGGTAGAGCAGATACGGGCCGAACCGTCCGAGGCCAGCCTGGATCATATCGCCGGTTTCCGGGTGCGCACCGACCTCGCGCGGCAGCGACAGTAGTTTCAGCGCCCGGTCGAGATCGATGGTTGCGGGGTCCATGTCCTTCGGGATCGAGGCGCGCTTCGGCTTCGGCGCCTTGGCCTTGCCTTTGCCCTTGACCGGTTCCGGCGTATCGCCGAGTTGCACGTAATGGCCGTAGGGGCCTTTGCGAGCAGTCACGGGAAGACCCGAGTCCGGGTCGATCCCAAGTTCGCGGGTGCCGTTTCCGCTCGCCGCCTCCTTGACCGCGTCTTCGGTCATGATGGTCAACGGGCAGGTGAACTTGCAGTCGGGATAGTTCGAGCAGCCAATGAAGAAGCCGTTCTGGCGACTCGGCTTGAGACCCAAGCGCCCAGCGGTACAGGCGGGACAGGCGCGCGGATTGCTGCCGTCTTCGCGGGCCGGGAAGAAGTGCGGGCCGAGCAATTCGTCGATAGCGTCGATGACATCGCGGTTGGCCTGGTCCTTGACCTCTTCCGTCTTCGAGTAGAACGGCGACCAGAAGTCGCGCAGCACGGATTTCCAGTCGATGCGACCGGCGGAAATTTCATCGAGTTCGTTTTCGAGGTCCGCGGTGAAATCGTACTCCACATATTTCGGGAAATAGCGGACGAGGAACGCGGTAACGATACGGCCTCGGTTTTCGGGCTCGAATCGTCGCTTATCGAGGCGAACGTAGCCGCGATCCTGCAGAACCGAGATGATCGACGCGTAGGTCGACGGCCGACCGATGCCGAGCTCTTCGAGTTTCTTGACGAGGCTGGCTTCCGAGTAACGCGGCGGCGGCTGTGTGAAATGCTGGTTCGGCGTCACGTCCTGGACCATGGCGCGCTGACCCTCTTCGAGCGGCGGCAGGATGCGGTCGCCGCCATCGTCGTCGTCGCCAGCGCGTTCGTCCCGGCTTTCCTGATAGACCTTGAAAAAACCGTCAAAGGCGACGACCGAACCGGTCGCACGAAGTCCGGTCTGCGGAGATTGCGACCGCAGATCGACGCCAACCTGATCGAGCGCCGCCGATTCCATCTGGCAGGCAACCGTGCGTTTCCAGATCAGGGTGTAGAGCTTGAGCTGATCGTCATCGAGCGCATGGGCAATGTCCTTCGGCCGCCGGAATACGTCGGTCGGGCGGATCGCCTCGTGCGCCTCCTGCGCGTTCTTGGCCTTGTTCTTGTACGCGCGCGGCGATTTGGGCAGGTAGGTGTCCCCGTAATCGCGCTCGATCAGCCGCCGCGCCGCAGCGATGGCTTCACCGGCCATGTCGATGCCATCGGTCCGCATGTAGGTGATCAGGCCGACGGTTTCACCGCCCAGCGAGACGCCTTCGTAAAGCCGTTGCGCGGTCTGCATGGTCTTCTTGGCCGAGAAGTAAAGCTTGCGGGCTGCTTCCTGCTGTAGCGTCGACGTCGTGAACGGCGGCGCCGGATTGCGCTTGACCGTCTTCTTCTCGACGGAGACGACGCTGAAGTCGCCCTGCTCGATAGCCTCCACGGCACGCTTGGCGGCGTGTTCGTTCTTGATCGACATCTTGTCGAGTTTGTCGCCGTCCAGATGGGTCAGCATCGCCGTGAACGGTTTGCCGTCCGGTGTCGTCAATGCCGTCTCGACGGACCAGTACTCTTCAGGCTTGAAGATCTCGATCTCGGCTTCGCGTTCACAGATCAATCGGAGCGCGACAGACTGCACGCGACCGGCCGATCGGCTGCCCGGAAGTTTGCGCCACAGGACCGGTGACAGCGTGAAACCGACGAGGTAATCGAGCGCACGGCGCGCCAGATATGCATCGATCAATTCGCGATTCAGTTCGCGTGGGTGCGAGAAGGCCTCTTGCACGGCGGACTTTGTGATTTCGTTGAAGACGACGCGTTTGACGTCCTTGCCCTTGAGAAGATTGCTGTCTTCAAGAATTTCTCGAACATGCCACGAGATCGCCTCGCCCTCGCGGTCGGGGTCGGTTGCGAGGAACAGTTTATCCGCACCCTTGACCGCCTGCTTGATGGCTTGAATGTGTTTCTTGGCGCGGTCGTCGACGGTCCAGTCCATGGCGAAATCCTCGCCTGGACGCACGGAACCATCCTTGGCCGGCAGGTCGCGGATGTGGCCGTAGCTCGCCAGCACCTGATAGTCGCTGCCGAGATACTTGTTGATTGTTTTAGCCTTGGCCGGGCTTTCGACGACGACGACGCTGGTCATGTTCGGGGCTGAACCCTCGCTCCGTTATTCTGTTCTCAGCAACTGAACCCGGTTTCCCGGCAGCCGCTCAAGCCGCCCGGCAAGCTCAAGTTCGAGCAATGACGCCTGGACGGAAGCGAGGGACAATTGGCAGCTACGAACCAGTTCGTCAACCGTGACAGGTGAATAGCCAAGCAATTCGATGACCGTGCGCCGGGTGTCATCCGGATTGCCGGTATCATCTTCAACGCTCTCTAACTTATTGAAATTGAGGTCTAATTGATCTCGACTTTGGAGTTCGCCCGGGCTCGGCAGGACGTTCAGCACGTCGTTTGCATTTTCCGTCAACCAGGCGCCGTCGCGGATCAGACCGTTAGCACCCGCCGTTCGCGGGTCGCCCGGTGCGCCTGGAACCGCAAAAACTTCTCTTCCCTGGTCGAGCGCCCGTCGGGCGGTGATCAGCGATCCCGATTTTGGCGACGCCTCGACGACAACGACACCGAGCGAAAGGCCGGAAATCAAACGGTTGCGGAGCGGAAACAGACGGCCGCGCGGCTGTGTTCCGACCGGTTGCTCGGAGACGATGCAGCCGCGTTCGACGATGGCGCGGTGCAGATCGGTATTTTCAGGCGGATAGACATGATCGATGCCGCCCGCGATGACGGCCACGGTGCCGGTCCCGAGCGCGCCCTCGTGGGCTGCTGTATCAATACCGCGGGCGAGGCCGGAGACGATGACCGGTGCATCACCGCCGATTTGCGCCTGGCCGAGATCGCCCGCCAGCTTGCGCGCGAACTGACGGCCATTGGCCGAGGCGTTGCGGGCGCCGACGACCGCGATGCATCGGCGGTTCAGCAATTCCGCGTCACCCGCAATGCCGATGATCGGCGGCGCATCGTCAACTGTGCGAAGCAATGCGGGATACTCCGCCTCACACCAGGCAATCAGCTGGAGCCCCGCCTTAGTCGCCGCTGTCATCTCGCGCTCCACCTCGCCGGGTGAACGTGCCTGGTAGTTTCGTCGCCCGCCGCGCCTGGCGATGTCGGGCAGCGCGTCGATGGCGCTGTCGGCGGAGCCGAAACGAGACAACAGTTTGTGAAATGTGACGGGGCCGATGTTTTCGGAACGGATCAGGCGCAGCCAGTCGATACGCTCTTTTTCCGAGAGTTGTCGTGTCGCAAAACCGCTCATCACGTCGCAGCGTGCGGGAGTGTTCAGGTCAGGTCAATACGGGATCAATCCCAGCGTCAGGGCGCCCCTTGCCGTGCTCCTTGCATTGTCTCTGCGCGTGCCGAGAATTGCGGGATCGGACGGAATTCTGACGAGGTACGCAAGACATGCTGATCGCGCCGAACGAAAATTTCGGAACCTGGTTGCTGCGGATGGCGCGGGCGTGCCGTTCCGCCCTTTGGTTTCGCCCGGCGATATTCAGTCTCGTCAGCGTTCTGTGCGTCGTCATTCTGGCTCAACTCGATTCGTTGGGCATGATTCCCTTCACCGGCGAAATCGAACGCAATGCCATGAAGGCGATGCTCCGCGCTCTGGCTGGCGGCATGTTGACCGTCATTACCGTGACGGTGTCCGTTCTGGCGCTCGTCCTCAGTATCGCCGCCGGCAACGCCTCGCCGCGCGCGTTGCCGGAACTCATGGCCGACCCGATCAGCCAGAACACCCTGACGACCTTCATGGCGACGCTGGTTTACGCGCTCGCGGGTCTTACGCTGCTCGAGTATCGGGACGTTTCTTCCGGTGCGCGCGTGGTTCTCGGCGCTATTGCCCTGATTCTGATTGCGCTCGTGCTTCGATATCTCGTGCAATTGGTCGATCATGTTGCCAACAGCATCAAGCTGAACCGGGTCGTCGAGCGGATCTTCCGCGATGCCGACGAGGCCCTGGAGAATCTGCTCGAGTCCCGTGCCAAGCCGGACCGTGAGGCGCACGACACCGGTGATCGGGCAGGCACGGACGTGTTTGCCACGGATGTCGGGTACATTCAGTTGATCGATCTCGAAACGATCGCCGGGTTGGTCGAAGAGCACGATCTGATCGTGCACCTGCTGCACCGCGAGGGCGATTTCCTTCATACGGGCATACCCGCCATGCAGGTGTTTTCGTCCGCCTCCCTTTCGGACAATCTCGTGACAAAGCTGCGCCATACGGTATCGACCGGCGCGGAGCGATCGATGGAGGGCGATCCTTACCTCGGTGTCGAGCTTCTCACCGAGATTGCCAGCCGGTCGTTGTCGCCCGGTATCAACGATCCGCAATCGGCAATCGTTTGCATCAAATATCTGGGTGCGCTGCTCTATCGGGCCGGAAAGGTGCCACCGGAAGATTATCCGGCGACGGTTCTTGCGGGCGGGCGGCTCTCGGTGCGCCCAATACTGTTCCGCGACATGCTGAAGCGCGCCGTGCGGCCGATCATGAAGGATGGCGCCGGCCGTCCCGAGGTGCTGTTCGACCTGCTTTCGATACTCAATGATCTCGCTGAGCGCGTGGCGCCTGACTACCTCGACAAAATCGGGCAAGAAGCGGAGACGATCAAGGAATGTGCGGCCGACAAGCTGATTGTCGTGGCCGACCGGGAAGAGATCGACCGCCGGACCTCCGCCATCGCCGAGACGATCGAATGCCGACGCGGTGAAAACTGAATACCGGTTACCGGCCGTTAGGCTGCGAGAACCTGATACAGAATGCAGATTTGGGCCAGCCAGCTTCCGGCGAAGGTCAGTGTGCGTGTGAACGGAATACCGGAGACGTAGAAGCAATAGTGTGCGACGCGCAGCCAGAAATAGGCAACGGCGGCAAACTGGGTCGCCTCGTTGGATACGCCGGCAAGATGCGCGACGATAACGATCGCGGCGAACGGCGCCAGATTTTCAATTGCGTTGTAATGCGCCTTCTTGGCCCGCGTCGCCCATGCTGGCCCAGGCGTCCCGTCTGCCCGGTACGTCAGTGCCGCGACCGGGCCGACATTGACGATATGCGCGAGAATATAAGGCGCCCACATCAACAAAGTGACTGCCGCCGTCCAGGCCAGCATTTCCAGTTCAACGGTCATCGTTATTTTCCTCGCTCTTTTCTCTGGAGGGTCGCTCAGTGTCGTCCGCCGTTTCTTCCTTCCTGGCGCCGATCTTCGGTTCTTCGCCGGCCAGGATGCGTTTGATGTTGGTGCGATGGCGAAGGATCGAGAGAACCGCCAGAACGGCCGCCGCATAGGTGACGATCACATTGTGCGGCGCGGGCACGAGGAACCAGCCGTAGGCCGGCGCGAGCGATAGCGAGATGAGTCCGGCCAGCGACGACATGCGGGAGACGGCCGCAACAACGAGCCAGGTGATGCAGGCGCCGAGGCCGACGGGCCAGGCGACGACCAGCAGGGTGCCGAGTGTCGTCGCGATGCCCTTGCCGCCCTTGAACTTGAGCCAGATCGGAAAATTGTGGCCGAACACGGCAGCGACGCCCGCCACCACGGCGACGCCGAAGTGACCGGACAAATAGGCGGCCGCGAGGACCGCACCGCCGCCTTTGCCACTGTCCAGCACGAGCGTGCAGAACGCGAGGCTCTTGTTGCCCGTCCTGAGGACATTGGTCGCTCCGATATTGCCGGAGCCGATTTTTCTGATGTCGCCGTATCCGCCCAGCCATCCGAGCACCAGGCCGAACGGAATGGATCCGAGCAGATAACCGAGAATGACGCCGCCGAGCCAAACCGACAGGGCGAGATCGTCGCCGCTCATGCTTCGCCGTCCCGCAGGAACACGGTGCGGCCGTCAACCACGGTGCGAAGCGCAAGACCCTGAACCGGACGCTCGTCGAAGGGCGTGTTCTTCGATTTCGAAAGAACGGTCTCGCTTTCCACTTTCCAGGCCCGGTCCGGATCGAAAATCACGAGGTCTGCGGCGGCGCCCGCCGTCAGTCGGCCTGCGGGCAAGCCCATCAGGTCCGCGGGACGATGGGTCAGCAGGCCGATGACGTCGGGGAGTTTAAGGTGGCCGTTGTGGAACAGCTCCAGTGAAACGGCCAACAGGGTGTCCAGACCGATCCCGCCGGCGGCGGCCTGCGCAAACGGCAGCCGCTTTGTGTCCTCGTCCTGCGGGCTGTGATCGGAAGCGATGACATCGATGGTGCCATCCGCGAGGCCGGTGACGATGGCCTGCCGGTCCGCCTCGGTGCGAAGCGGCGGCGACAGCTTGGCGAACGTACGGTAGTCGCCGACCGCGTGTTCGTTGAGCGCGAAATAGGGCGGCGCCGTATCGCAGGTCACCGTGACGCCGCGCGCTTTCGCCCGGCGGATCGCATCGACGCCTTCGGCCGTGGAAACGTGGGCGACATGAAGCCGCCCGCCGGTCAGTTCCGCCAGCCGCACGTCGCGCTCGATCATGATGACTTCGGCAGCGGCGGGAATGCCGCCCAGTCCGAGGCGGGTGGATATTTCGCCAAGGTTCATGACGCCATTGCGGGCCAATGCCGGGTCTTCCGGGTGTTGCACGATCATGAGACCGAATGTCGCAGCGTAACTGAGCGCCTGGCGCATGACCTGGCTGTCGGCGATGGCGCGAGTGCCGTCGGTGAAGGCGACCGCGCCGGCCTCGGCCAGCATGCCCATCTCCGCCAGTTCCTCGCCAGCGCAGCCCTTGGTCGCGGCGCCGTAGGCATAGACCTTTGTCAGTCCCAGCTTGCGGGCGCGGCGGGCAACGAACTCGACGACGCTCATGTCATCGATCACCGGATCGGTGTTGGGCAGACAGACCAGCGAGGTAATGCCGCCTGCCGTTGCCGCGCGGCCGGCGCTCTCCAGCGTGCCTTTGTGTTCCTGGCCGGGTTCGCCCAGTTGCGCGCGGATATCGACGAGGCCCGGCGCGAGGCAGTGTCCGCCACAGTCGATCCGCTGGGCGTCGTCGGGAACATCGATGTCGGGGCCGACGGCGCTGACGGTTTCGCCATCGGTGACGACAGCGCCGGGTGCGTCCAGATCGCTCGCCGGGTCGATCAGGCGTGCATTGACGTAAGCGACCTTGCCGCGGGCCTTGCGATCGTCGTTTTCGATCATCTCAACCGCCATGATCAGAGATTCCTGGCCTGCAGATCGTCGCGCTCGGCGTTGCCGAGAATGTCGAGACACGCCATGCGGACAGCCACGCCCATTTCGACCTGTTCGTGGATGACGCTGCGGCCGAAGTCGTCGGCGACCTCGGAGTCGATCTCGACACCGCGGTTCATCGGGCCCGGATGCATGATCAGGGCATCGGGCTTGGTGACCGACAGCTTGTCGTAGTCGAGGCCGAAGAAGTGGAAGTATTCGCGGACACTCGGGAAGAAATTGGTCTGCATGCGTTCCGTCTGCAGGCGCAGCATCATGACGATATCGCAATCGACGAGGCCGGCGCGCATGTCATGAAAAACCTCGACACCGAGACGCTCGGCCTCCGCCGGGATCAACGTTCGAGGTGCGATCAGGCGTACGCGCGCGCCCATCGTCGTCAGCAGGTGAATATTGGAGCGCGCGACCCGCGAATGCAGCACGTCGCCGCAGACCGCAACTACAAGCCCAGAAAGCTCGCCCCGACGACGCCGGATCGTCAGCGCATCGAGAAGCGCCTGGGTCGGATGTTCGTGGCTGCCGTCGCCACCCGAGATCACGGCGCAGTTGACCTTCTCCGCCAGCAGTTTGGTCGCGCCCGAGTCCGGGTGGCGGACAACCAGGACGTCGGGGTGCATGGCGTTGAGCGTGACCGCCGTATCGATCAGTGTCTCGCCTTTTTTGATCGAGCTTGTGGCGACCGACATGTTGATAACGTCGCCGCCGAGCCGTTTCCCGGCGAGCTCGAACGATGTCCGCGTGCGGGTCGAGTTTTCGAAGAACAGATTGATGATCGTACGGCCGCGAAGTGACGACTTCTTCTTGTCGGCTTGGCGGTTCTGTTCGACGTACCCCACTGAGCGGTCGAGCAGATAACTGATTTCAACGGGAGAAAGGCCTTCGATACCGAGCAGATGCCGGTGCGGATACTGCTGCAAATCGGTTTCGGCCGTCGACATTGGCGCGCACTATAGTGCGCGCCAGAGCCTCCGCGCAATGACAATTGCTGATTGCGGGATTTACGATGCGAGCGGTCGTTCGGTCGTCCCGCCCGGTGTGCTTCCCGCCATCGCCTCGAGCGTTTGACGCGCCGCTTCGGGATCGACGAAAAACCCGCTGAGGATGGCTATCCCGGCCAATAGGGCGGCTTCGTCCCAACGGTTGAACCGCTGGTTATCAAACGTTTCGCGCGTGATCAGCGCATGGGTTGCGAACGCCAGACCGGAGATCAGGAGAATCTCCTGAAGAACGACCGCGACGAGGGCGGAAGGAAACAAAGATGCTGCAAACAGCGCGATCGAGAATACGCCGGCAACTCTAATGAACGCCGGGTGCTCCAGAATCGTGCGTTCGAATCCGTGGCGGTGATCGTCCGAATGATGAGAACGCATGAGAACAGACTCCTTTCACGAGGAAGCGCCGCCCGGGCGCCGCACGTTGTCGGCGCCCGGACTTGCGATCTCTCGGTTAAGCAGCCTTCTTGGAGTTGCTGCTTTTACCTTCGAGCAGCTTCTTCGCCTTGGACATCAGGCTTTCGGGCGCACCCTGCTCGATCTTGATCGTGCGCGGGCGCAACTCTTCCGGAACGATCCGTTCGAGATCGACGGTTAGAAGGCCGTTGTCCAGTCGCGCGTCGACGACCTTGACATGATCGGCGAGACGGAAGGAATGGGTGAAGGTCTGGCTCGAGAGCCCCTTGTACAGATACGTGGGCTGACTCTCGGATTTCGCCTTCTCGCCGGAAATTTTCAGCGTCTGGTCGGCAACCTCGACCTTCAGTTCGTCCATCTCGAAACCCGGGACGGCCATCGTGATGCGATAGTGATTCTCGCCCGTGGTTGCGATGTCATAACGCGGCGTGTCCGGGACGGTCATATTCCCGTTCAGCGAAGCGTCCATCAGACGTGCGAACCGGTCGAAACCAACGGTTGATTGGAACAGTCTGTCGAAGTCTTTGGTCAACATGGCTTACATCCTCCTTTTGAAGCAATGCAATGGTGGCTCCATGAGCCGTGCCACTCTGTCTTCCGGACCCGATAAGGCATCCGGTAACCCGCATTTAGTCAGCGATTACAGTGACTTCAAGGGCTGAATGAGAAAAATTTGTATTTCGCGCCCCAATGCCGGCCGTAGGCGATATTGTGGATAGCCGCAAAATTTTTCAGTTGCTGACACGCCGGACCCGCCGGCTAGATACGGTAACAATTGGCGGCCTTGGGGCCTAGGGCGGGAGAGCATCATGGCGCGGGATCGGTCGGCACGGGAGCGGCGCCAACGCCGAGCGACTGGTGGTGATGCGAGCGATACGGCAGCGCCGGCCTATATCACCCGAAAGATTCCCTTTTATGAGTTTCTCGATGAGGAAGGGTTGGTCAAACTCGAGGACCATGCCGACTGGATTATTCAGGAGGTCGGCCTCGAATTTCGCGACGATCCAGAAGCGTTGGAGATCTGGAAGAAGGCCGGCGCTGACGTAAAGGATACACGTGTGCGCCTCGACAAGGGCGCTGCCCGCGATCTCTGCAAGACCGCACCGAACAAGTTTACCCAGTACGCCCGCAACCCCGCCAAGAACGTCGAAATCGGCGACACCAGCGTTGTTTTCGCGCCGGTTTACGGCCCGCCGTTCGTGCGCGATCTGGAGGGTGGCCGGCGATACGGCTCCTACGCGGACTTCGAGAAACTGGTAAAGCTCAGTTACATGCTGCCGTCACTGCATCACGGCGGTCTGGTGATCTGCGAACCGTGCGACATTCCGGTCAACAAGCGCCATCTCGACATGGTCTATGCCCACATGCGGTTCTCAGACAAGCCGCACCTCGGCGCGATTACCGAGATGAGCCGCGCCGAGGACTCCGTCGCCATGGCGCGGATTCTCCATGGTAGCGACTTCGTCGACGAACATTGCGTCATCATGGGTAACGTCAACACCAACTCGCCGCTACTGGTCGACAAGGTCGTCACCCAGGCGATCCGCGTCTATTGCGGCGCGGGACAGGGGATCGTCGTGGTTCCGTTCATCCTCGGCGGCGCCATGGGGCCGGTGACCACGGCGGCGGCTGTCGCACAGGCTCTGGCGGAGGCGATGATGTGCGGCGCGTTCAGCCAGCTCGTGCGTCCCGGTGCGCCGTTCGTGCTTGGCAATTTCCTGTCGTCGATGAACCTGCGCAGCGGCGCGCCGACTTTCGGCATGCCGGAACCGACGGCGTCGAACTACATTATCGGTCAGCTTGCCCGGCGATTGGGCGTGCCGCTCCGATGCGGCGGCTCGCTGACGGCATCGAAGCTCGCCGATGCCCAGGCTGCCGCCGAAAGTGCCGATAGCATGCACTCGACGGTGCTGGGCGGGGCCAATTTCATCCTGCACGCCGCGGGGTGGCTAGAAGGCGGACTCGTCACCGGATTCGAGAAGTTCGTGATCGACGCCGACCGCCTCGGCGGCTATCAGAAACTGCTCGGTGGCGTTGACCTCAACGACAATGGTCTGGCGAAGGATGCGTATCTGGAGGTCGAGCCCGCGGGACATTTTCTCGGCTGCGGCCACACCATGGTGAATTACGAAACCGCATTTTACGAGGCCAAGCTTTCGGACTCCGACAGCTTTGAACAGTGGACCGAGAAGGGGTCGAAGAACACGGCGGAGCTCGCCTACGACCGCTGGAACCAGTTGTTGCGCGAATACGAAGCGCCGCCGATCGATCCGGCGAAGGACGAGGAACTCCGTGCGTTTGTCGAGCGTGAAAAAGCCGGCCGACCGGACGCGTGGTATTGAATGGCCGCGGCCGGCGACGATGAGCAATTGTCTCTCCTGACGGCGCGGTTGCGATTACGGTGCTGGCGCGACACGGATCGCCAATCGCTCCGACGGCTTTACGCCGATCCGGTCGTGATGCGGGATTACGGCGATGTTTTCGATCATGCGACCAGCGATGCGAGGCTTACGTTTTACCGGGATACCTGCCGTGAGTTCGGTTTCAGCCGATGGGTCGTTGAAACGCTAAATGAAGAATTTCTCGGTTATGTCGGGATCATGCCCCGATACGGTGACGGTCATCCGCTCGGCGACCACGAGGAAATCGGTTGGCGATTAAAGGCAGGCGCCTGGGGAAAAGGCTATGCGACAGAGGCAGCGCGGGCGGCATTGGCAGACGGCTTTGAGCGCGTCCGCCTGTCCCGGGTGTTCGCCTACACCAGCGCTGACAATTTCGCATCCCAGGCGGTCATGAACCGGCTCGGGATGACGCGGGAGAGGACTCTCGACTTTACGGTCATGCATAACCTGATCGGACGCTGGTCCGGTTTAGTCTGGAGCACCGAAGGCGACACGTCGAAGGATGGCCGGATGTGATGACGCTTTGCCGTTCGACAGGGCTCCAAATCAATGGTCAAAGACGCGTCTCAACGATTCCTTAATCATAGCACAGTACGAGCAAGGATAGGACAAAAGTCCACGTGAGGTGGATGATGCTTGGCGGGACAACCACGATGATCGCGATCGATGAATATGCGGGACGTTCAGCGTGTTGAATCCGCCGCTTCCCAGTGTCATGGAACGACTGTTCGGCGATGACATTCATCCTCGCCTGAGCGACGACGGCAAAATCGTTATCGAGTACTGGCGGGACAAGTGCGGCGCACAGGACGTGCCGTTCATGGGGGACATCGATCTTCCCGACCTTGCAAAACAGGCGCCGCATTGTGAGCTGGTTGACGTGTCCCACGATCCGCGAAGGCTGGTCTACCGCTTCGTTGGAACCGAAGAAGCGATGTTGCGCGAGAGCGATCCTACCGGTCTGACAGTCGAAGAGGGGTTCTTTTGCGGGACGGTTGGCGAGGTTCTTGAGAGCTACAACCTCGTCATCGACCGGCGTGAGCCCATGGTCGTTGTCGCGGAAGTCGTCAAGAAATCCGGCTATACGGTCATGGACGTGGGCCTGTTTCTGCCGCTTGCCGGGCCGGGCGGCACGGTCGACCGCGTGCTGACCTATGCTGAACAAAGCCCGCTTGTCGACTAGTCGATCACAAGCGCTCCCTGCGGCAGACAGGATACTGCGTTGCCAACGGATGCATTTCCCGGTTTGACGACCCGTGCGGTGATGCCGCCGTGCCCGCGCACCGCCGAGTACCCGCCGGGACCGAGGGTCTCTTCCATGTAAGAGCACGGGGCGCAAATCCCGGTGCCTTCGAGAATGGCCGTGCCGATGCGGAAACAATGTTTGCGCAATCCCAGCAGATTGATACCGCCGACCACGATGTTGCGGCGGAGCAAAGCCGGATCGACGGCGTCCGAGCCGGCAAGAGCCGCAATAACCGCGAGATGTTCATGCTGAATCAGCGTCACCGCCCGCTTGCCGCCGCTCGCATAACGATCACCGGCGAGGCCGCTCCCGGTGATCTCGACACTCTCCAGCGTTTGGACCGGTGCGCGGCGCTCGGGGCGGACGCCGAGCCATCGGACCGTTCCGGCAGACGCGAACGTGGTCGTCAACTCGGAAAGCGTCTTCATGATGCGCGATCTTTCGCGCCATGGCGCACCGCCCACGGCAGGCCCGTTGCGATCACCCGATACAACAGCCGTCGCGATTCACCGTCGACGGCGGGTCCGATGGGCGGCGCATAGTGCAGTGTCGCGGTGTTGTCCCATAACACCAGATCGCCCGGCCGGTAACGGTGACGGTATTGGAACCGGTTTTCGATCGCATGACGTTTGAGATCGCGAACCAGCGGCTTCCATTCCGCCTCGTCAAGACCCTCGACTTCGATGATCGACCCGGAAATGGCGTGCAATGCCCGTTCGCCGGAGACACTGTGCGGTCTCGCGACCGGGTGACGTCCGGCATCCGGCAGGCGCCCGGCCTGGCCGTCCTCCATGGGGTGAACGCCCAGCTCCCAGTCCTCGCGATCGCCGGCACCATACCAATGGCAGGCGGTAAGACCGTCGATACGGTCCTTCCTCTCGTCATCCAGTCTTGCGTAGGCTGCAATCGTGTCCGCGAACCAGGTTTCGCCGCCGGCGGCCGGCGCTTCGATGCAATAAAGCATGGTGACGGCGTTGCAGTCCGGTGCGTAGGCGCGGTCCGTATGCCAGAAGCTTGCGCCGTTGCGAAACGCCTCTTCCTCAAGCGCCGGGCCTGTGTTGCCGACGCGCATGATCGCCGGATGGCCGTCGAGTAGCAGCCGGTCATAGGTTTCGTAGTAAAGGTCGCCCCAATGTCTGGCGAATGCGACGAGGCCGTCCGGCGTCAGATCCTGTTCCGGAAAGATCAGAACCCGGAAACGGTAGAGTGCATCGGCCAACAGGGCCATGGGCGGGTTGGACAAGTCGACGCCAGGAAGCCGTGCACCGAGCGCGGCGCCCGTCGGAACGATTTCCGGATTTTGCGCGTCCTTATCCGGCACTGTCGAGGAACCCCTGCAAGATCCACGCGGCCGCCATCTTGTCGACGACCTCGCCGCGCCGTTTGCGGCTGGCGTCGGCATCGCCGATCAAGACCCGTTCGACCGCCGCCGTCGACAAGCGTTCGTCCCAAAACGCGGCCGGCAGATCGAGCGCCTTGACGATCTCGGTGGTGAGGTCTCGGACGGATTGGCACCGGGTTCCCTCGGAACCGTCCATTTCCACCGGCAGGCCGACGACAATGCCGCCGACGGTGTCCGTCGCGCTGATCTCGCGAAGCCGGGTTGCATCGCGGCTGAACTTCGTGCGCGCAATGGTTTCGCGCGGGCTGGCGATCATGTGACCGACGTCGGAGACCGCCACGCCGATCGTCTTGGAGCCGATATCGAGCCCCAGATAGGTTTTGCCTTTGGGGACGGCGGATTTCAGTTCCGTAGGTGAAAGGACGGACATGGCGCGCTTATAGCGCTTTTGGTGGCGGGCGTCATGGGATTGTGCCTGCGGCTCATCCCTCATGACCGTGTGAGGGGGTGTAGATGGACCTGTACCGGCCGTCGGGCTATCGTGCTGTCGGGTGCCATGGAGGAGGAGAACATGGCGAACCACCCGAAACGACCACGATTCCTGCAATCGGTTCTGCGGTTGGCGGTCTGCATCCTCGGTCTGGCGGTCTGGATCGGGAGCCATGGTCATATCCGGGCGCAGGAAACCGGAACGGAACAGTTTCTCGGTGTTGCCATCGACGGAAAACGTCAAGCCTACGTGGTGACGCGCGATGTCAACGTCCGGGCTAGGCCTGAAACCGGGTCGCAACGCCTTGGCGGCCTAAAGGAAGGCGAAAAGGTCATGGCCCGCGGTCGCTATCAGGGTTGGGTTGCAATCGAGCGCGACGGCGAACCCTATGGTTTCGCTTACTTCAAATACCTGTTGCCGTTCATCGACGGCAAGCTCTCGGAGCCTGTTGTCGGCACGGCCCGGTTCGATGCCGGCGAGTGTTCATACGAAATTACGTTCGACGGTAAGACGCGGCCTGAGGGCGAGGTGTTCGAGTTTTCGGACTACACCGTCGATCTTGTCTGTGCCGTCGGCACCAATGAGCTGGCATTCGAATTGTTGGCGTTCATGACCGAAGGGCCTTATGCGCGCGGCAAGGACTCCGTGCATCAGATCGGCATCGATCTGCTCGTCATCGCTAAGGACTTCGACAACGTGTTGTCCTCGATCCTGCTCTACGATCATGCCAAGTCGGAAGTCGCGTTCGATCAGATCACGCTCGGCGAATACGCCGGCAGGCCGTCGCCGACCGTGCGGCCCGCCGAAGACGTCGCCACGGCCCTCGACGCCGCCGTTCGGATCACGCTCGATGCCTGGAACGACAAGGTGTGGGAAGTGCTCGCCGACGCGCTCGGTTGAAACGCAAATTTAGATTTCCTCGACGCGGCCGGGTTGGTTCGGCGTGTCTTTCCAGTGAATCGAATCCGAATACGCTACGTAAATCCACAACAGTCGCTCGGGCACGTCCATCGTGACTTTGGTGCCCGCCGGGATGAAGACGGCTTGCCCCGGCGTCAGGGTTTCCGACTTTTCCGCATCGGTCAGCGCGATCGAGCCCTCAAGCACGAAGAGAAAGTCGTCGAACGCAAAGACGTAGTCGGCGATCCGGATGTGCGATAGTTCGGCGATACCGGCCTGATATTGCGCACCCTGCCGCGGTCCGACCCATTCGCAGACATTCTGAAAACCTTTACCGGCCGACCTGAATGTTTCGTAGCGCGCGTCCCTGGAATCGAAGATATGGAACGTGCTCATCGTTTATTCTCTGCAGATCGCCCGAACGACCTGCTGTGAGAGTTCGTGAGCCGGGCCTTCCCATGCGGGCGACATGTTGGAGCCTTCGAACGCGGGAGAGCGCCGCCCGCGCTGTAGCCGCTCGAGCAAACCGACATCTTCCAGATTGAGGTCATGCCACATTTTCATCAGTTCCTCGCGGCCCTGGGCGTGGTCGGGACTCGTCGCCGCGTCATCGCCAACGACGAAGAAGTGCAGTTCCTCCAGCGTTTCGTCGGGCGCGACGGGATAGGTCGCGAGCACAACGAACTGGTCGGCGTAGACCTCTGCGGCGAAGTTGGGGAAGGCGGCGAACCACATGCCGCGCCGGATGTCCTCGTCCGAAAGGCCAGGGTAATGGGGCAGACCGTCGCCACGGCCTTCGGTCAGCTTCGGGGCGACGTAATCGTTATAGAACACGTGCTCCATCCATTCGCCCGACCAGCGTACGTCCATCGGCGCATGCGCGATCAGGCGCGGATGGGCGGAGAACACATGGTAGCCCTCCATGTAGTTTTCGAGCACCAGCTTCCAGTTCGACCGGATCGTGTAGCTGGTCTTGCCGATCCAGCGGATCAGCGAGAAGTCGAACGCCTGGGTGCGGTCGAGCATGGGCCGCAGCCAATCGAGCAGATCGGGCGCCTGGCCCGACAGGTCGACGAAATGGCAGCCGTTCCAGGTCGCCGTGCGGACTGGATAGAGGTTCAGCGCCGAATCGCCGTCTTGCGGAAACTTCTCGATGCTGTCGGCGCCGGTGAAATGGGGCCGCGAGCGGATCGTGCCGTCGAGCCGGAAGCCCCATGCGTGGTAGGGACAGATGATGGCAGTTTTCCGGCATGGCGCGTCGATCAGCTGCGTGCCGCGGTGGCGGCAAACATTGTGAAAGGCGCGAACGTCCCCGTCTTCGCTGCGCACGAGAAAGATCGGCGCGCCGCCGATCTCCATGGGCTTGATCGCGCCCGCTTCGGCAAGCTCGCCGTCGGCTGCCGCGAAGACCCAGTTGCGGGCGAAAATCCGCCGGTTTTCCAGTTCGAGCCATTCGCGTGACTGGTAGGCCGCGTTGGGCAGACCGGAGATTCCGTCAATGGCCGAAAACGTCTGACGGATGCCGTCCTCGCCGATGATACCGGCGACGGCGCGATAAGCCTCCGAGCGAGAATCGAGCCCGTGCGAAGAATGATCCATGACCGTGAAAACACCCAATGACGATACCGGTACGAAAACCATGCGCGCCGTTTCATTTGGCGTCAAATGAGAAACATTCCCCGGTTCGGCAAAGTGCGTTCAAGGCGTTGCCACCACCCCTGACCGGTGTTAGTTTCCGCCCGCTTTTCCGCCGAAACGCACTTCTGACAGGACGTTCACGTATGTCGATCGACGCCGATACCGTTCGCAAAATTGCCTTTCTCGCGCGCATCCGCGTCGACGAGGACAGGCTCGATCCGATGGCCCGGGAACTCGACGGCATTCTCGGCTGGATCGAACAGCTGGGCGAAGTCGATACCGACGGCGTCGAACCGATGACCAGTGTCGCCGATCTGACCCTGCCGCGCCGCGAGGACGTGGTCACCGACGGCAACGATCCGGCGAAGGTCGTTTCCAATGCCCCGGACCCGGTCGACAACTTCTACACCGTGCCGAAGGTCGTGGAGTAGATCATGATCGACGATCTGACCCACCTCACCATCGCCGAAGCGCGCGACGGCCTGGCCCGAGGCGACTACTCGTCGGCCGAACTGACCGAGGCGCACATCGCCGCCGGCGAGGCCAACCGCGACCTGTTCGTTTACGTCACCGAAACCCCGGAGATCGCGCACGAGGCCGCCGCCGCCTCCGATGCGCGCCGTGCGTCAGATGACGCAAACGGCCCGATGGACGGCATTCCCCTCGCCATCAAGGATCTGTTCTGCACTGAAGGCGTGCAGACGACCGCGTCCTCGCACATTCTCGAAGGGTTCGTGCCGACCTACGAATCGACCGTCTCGGCCAACCTGCGCGGCCAGGGCGCTGTGATGCTCGGCAAGGCCAACATGGACGAGTTCGCCATGGGGTCCGCCACCATCACCAGCTATTATGGCAACACCATCAACCCTTGGAAGGCCACGTCCGGTCCGGACGCGGGCAAGGATCTGGTGCCGGGCGGATCGTCCGGTGGTTCGGCGTCGGCGGTCGCGGCGCGCATCGCCATGGGTGCGACCGGCACCGATACCGGCGGCTCGATCCGCCAGCCAGCCTCGTTCGCCGGCATCGTCGGCCTCAAGCCGACCTACGGCCGCTGCTCGCGCTGGGGCATCGTCGCCTTCGCCTCGAGCCTCGATCAGGCCGGACCGATGACCCGCACGGTGCGCGACGCGGCAATCATGCTGGGCGCCATGGCCGGTCACGATCCCAAGGATTCGACGTCGGCGCCGCTCCACGTTCCCGATTTCGAAAGCGGCCTGGGGGAGGGGGTGAAGGGGCTTCGCGTCGGCATCCCGAAGGAGTACACCGCCGACGGCATGCCCGAAGAAATCACCCGGCTCTGGGAGCAGGGCGCGGCCTGGCTCAAGGACCAGGGCGCCGAGATCGTCGACGTCAGTCTGCCGCACACCAAGTACGCGCTGCCGACATACTACATCGTCGCGCCGGCGGAGGCGTCGGCCAATCTTTCGCGCTACGACGGCGTCCGCTACGGCTTCCGCGCCGACGGCGAGACCCTCGACGACATGTACATGAATACTCGCGGCGAAGGCTTCGGCGAGGAGGTCCAGCGCCGCGTATTGATCGGCGCCTATGTGCTGTCGGCGGGTTACTACGATGCCTACTACGTCAAGGCGCAGAAGGTGCGCACCCGCATCGCAGACGATTTCCGCGCCGCGTTCGAGGATGTCGACGTGCTGCTGGCCCCGACGGCGCCATCGCCGGCATTCTCCATCGGCGCCGAGATGTCGCCGGTCGAGATGTATCTGAACGACGTGTTCACCGTGCCAGCCTCGCTCGCCGGCCTGCCGGGTATCTCGGTGCCGGCGGGATTGTCCGACACGGGTCTGCCGCTTGGTCTGCAGATCATCGGCAAGCCGTTCGACGAGGTCACCGTGCTGCGCGCCGCTGAAGCGCTCGAGCAGGCGGCCGGTTTCGAGCTGCCCGATTTCGGGGCGGGTGCGTAATGGCCTACGTCATTCAGGGCGAGACCGGCGATTGGGAAGTCGTCATCGGCCTCGAGGTTCATGCCCAGATCACATCCGAATCGAAGCTGTTTTCCGGCGCCTCGGCGTCCTACGGCGGTGGACCGAACGAGCACGTTTCGATCGTCGATGCGGCGATGCCGGGCATGCTGCCGGTGATCAACGGATACTGCGTCGAGCAGGCCGTGCGCACCGGTCTCGGTCTCAAGGCGCAGATCAACCACCACTCCGTTTTCGAACGGAAGAACTATTTCTATGCCGACCTGCCGCAGGGCTATCAGATCAGCCAGTTCGCCCATCCGGTGGTCGGCGAAGGCACGGTTATCCTCGACATGCCGGACGGCTCGACCCGGCCCATCGGCATCGAGCGCCTGCACATGGAGCAGGACGCCGGTAAGTCGATACACGATCAGGATCCGAAGCGCTCGTTCATCGACCTCAACCGCGCCGGCGTGGCGTTGATGGAGATCGTCTCCAAGCCCGACATGCGGACGCCCGGGGAAGCCGGTATCTACGTCCGCAAGCTGCGTTCGATCCTGCGCTATCTCGGGACCTGCGACGGCAACATGGAGCAGGGCTCCATGCGCGCCGACGTGAACGTCTCGGTACGGCCGGCGGGCAGTGACGAACTGCGCACCCGTTGCGAAATTAAGAACGTGAACTCTGTTCGCTTCGTCATGCAGGCGATCGAAACCGAAGCGCGCCGTCAGGTCGAGGTGTGGGAATCCGGCGGCGAGGTGAGCCAGGAAACCCGACTGTTCGATCCGAACAAGGGCGAGACGCGGTCCATGCGGTCGAAGGAGTTCGCCCACGATTACCGTTATTTCCCGGACCCGGACCTGCTGCCGCTGGTGCTCGACGACGCCTATGTCGCGGATATCGAGGCGAGTCTGCCGGAGTTGCCCGATGAAAAGAAGTCGAGGTTCATGGCCGATTACGGTCTCAGCGCCTACGACGCCGGCGTGCTGGTGGTGGACCGCGAGACAGCCGCATTCTTCGAGGATGTCGCGAAAGGCCGCGACGCCAAGCTCGCTGCCAACTGGGTCATCACCAACCTGTTCGGCGCGCTGAAAGCCCAAAGCAAGTCTATCGACGAGAGCCCTGTGTCGGCCGCCCAACTCGGCCAGCTCATCGACCTGATCGGTGACGACACGATTTCGGGCCGCATCGCCAAGGATGTTTTCGAGATCATGATCGAGACCTCGAAGGATCCCGCCGACATCGTCGAGGAGAAGGGCCTGAAGCAGATCACCGACACCGGCGCCATCGAGGCCGCCGTCGACAAGGTCATCGCCGACAACCCGGACCAGGCCGCCGACGTCAGTGGCGGCAATGAAAAGGCCATCGGCTGGTTTGTCGGTCAGGTCATGAAAGCCACAGGGGGCAAGGCCAACCCTGGTCAGGTCAACAAGCTGCTGCGCGACAAGTTGCTCGGCTGAGGCAGCCCTCCTGCTTCGTCGGGCCCGGCATGAGTGACCAACATGATCTCACCCAGAATAGGCGAGGGGGCGGCGGTCACCGGCCTGCCATCCCACGCCCATTCTCGGCGGTATCAGTCGCTTACAATCAAACGCAGTCCGAAGAAGACCAGTGCGCTGCCAATCGTGCGTTCAATCCATTTGCGGCCGCGCTCGTAAAACGCGCAAAACCGGGTTCCGGAAAGCACCGAAACGACGACCGCGTACCATGCCAGTTGGATCAGTGCCCCGCCGACAAAGATCGATGCTTTGGTGCCGATGCTGGCATCCAACGGGACTGCCGCTGCATACAAACCGACAAAGAACGCGATTCCTTTGGGGTTCGACAGCTCGATAATCAGGCCAAGCTTCAGCCCATTTCTGAACCCAGGTTGAGGCAATTCATTACGGGTGTCCTCTTTGACTCCAGTGCGGGTGCCGCGCGTCGACCACCAAGCATTCAAACCGAGGTAGACAAGATATAGTCCGCCGGCAATTTGTACGCCCCGCGCCAACCACCCGACCTGACTTAAAATGGCCGACAAGCCGACCATTGCCAGCAACGCATACACAGCCGAACCGGCGACGAAACCGGCAACGGCACCGTTTGCCGCCGTTCTATGGCCCTGCAGGGCTAGCCGCGATATCAACGCAAAATTGGGGCCGGGACTAACAACGACGGCGGCAAAAATTCCGAGAGTTGAGGCGATGACCACGAGATCCAGAGAGGTTTGATGTTCCATGATCACACTCGATACTGAATTGGATACGTCGAAGAAGGTACATCTGTAACACGCCATTGATACATCGGTGACCGTTTCGGGCCATCGGCTTATTCGTCGGTCAGGTCAACAAGTTGCTCGGCTGAGGCGATCTTCTCACGGGTGTTCGCCAGCCCGTGTGACCAGCTCTAGTCCGCGGTCGTGCGGTCGCCGTCGACGTGTTCTGCGGCAGCCGTATCGCGGCCGCGGAATCGCGCCCACAGGATGCCGTCCTCCGTCTTGCGAAAATAGAACTCACACGGCGTCGGTCCCCAGCCGACGACCTCCCAGCAAACGGCGCCATCGTCATTCACGCGCCAGGTGCCGGTCTTGCGTACGCCGTTCCAGTTGGTGTGCAACGTAAAGTCCGGCGCGTAGTACATGCGACCGCCGGGTTCGCGCATCGACGTTTTCCCGGCGAGAAACGCAATCGTTTCCTGGCGGGAAAAGAAGTTCCAGTCCGGCTTTTGGGGATTTTTGGGTTGAGCGGTTTCATCCGCAACCGATGCCATGTCGTCGGCGACCAGCGTATTGCCATCCTGGAATACAGGTTGCCCGGCCGGTTCCCCGGCGCGCACGATCCTGACGCCGCCGTTATCGTGCAGGAACAATTGACACGGAACATCGCCGAGATCGTAGACGTGCCAGCAGAGTTCGCCGGTTTTTCTGGTCGACCATGAGCCAGTGTATGTCTTGCCTTTCATCTGAAGCCTCAGCGTTCCGTCGTCGGCGTAGTAGGCACCGCCATCATCCAGAGCCTGCGTCTTGTTCACGATGAAGGAATACAGGTCGCCACGCGAAAACGGTGCGCCGTCTTCAGCGGTGAAAACGGCGCCGGCCGCCATCGGTGATGTGGTCATCAATGCGATAGCCGCAAAGCGACATCGCCATCGATTCAATCCGCGAACTCTCGTGATCATGCCCATATTCAATAAAGATTTTGACTGACTGATCATTCAAAATATGATGCAGGGATCGACCGCCGTCAATTGTGGCCAATCGAGGAGAGAATGAAGCCTTGGTTCGTTCAAGTATGCATCTCGCCGTCTTAATTCTCCTGTTCTCCCTTGCAACGGCATCCGGTGCGGCGGCGGATCAGCAACGCTACACGTTCGACGTCTGCGGTGCGCCGAATAGCGTCGAGCCCGGTTGGGTTCCCAACGGCGATCCGAACGTCAACGGCAAAATGACCCTGACCATCGATACGGAAGAGGGGACCATGAGCCTGCTTCCGTCGCAGGAACTGATCGACAGTACCGAGTACATGTGCATCCACGCTCATCTCTACGATTTGCAAAAGCGCTACGATCTCACGGAACTCGGACAGTCGACCATCTGCTGGGCCTATTACAACCACGTTGGCCGTGGGGGTAAATGCGCCATAGACGACTACGATTGCCAGGCGCTGACGGGTGTCGAGGATTGGCCGTGGATCGAGTACGGCTACGCCGTCGAGTGGTATCGAGATTATCTCAAGACCGTTGCGAAGGAGGAAGGCGATGGTTGGTGGCTCATGCTTCATACCACCGGCGGTCACTTTGCGACGGACGAGGATGGTCACCTTATCGAGTGGGACGGCTCGTCGTTCATGGAGTCTTCGTTCCATGGCCTGAACAGTATTCGCCCCAAATGCAATGCGCGCGTCGCCCGGCGACTCGATGACCGCGACTACGGCACGGGCGATGCCTGTAACGAATTTCTCAAGGGTGTCGAGGCGGAGCACTATTTTCCGGATGCGAACGGAACGCGCTGGCTCGATGAGAACGGCGAGTTGACCGAGGCGGCAATGGCGCACGGTTACGATCTCGACACCGAGTATCTGTTCTATAACTATCGCGACAACGGGCAATCCGACCGCTGGGGCGGCCCCGACGGTAGTGCTGGAGGGTTCATCGCCGGCGATAAAGAGGGACGTTGCGCAGTCTGGCCGCCGGCGGAACACGGAGCACCGCACCCGGCAGTGCACGATCAGGGGTGACGCGCCTCACGGCACCGCTGCACCGACACGGTTGAAGACGCACGGCCGAAAACCGGCGGCATGCAATCCGGCTTACGTCAACCGCACGTCATCAGTGCTGCCTTGCATTCCTTCTTGCAGGCCTTGTTGCCGTCGCATGCCTTCTTGCACTGCTTGAAGTCACCCATGCAGTCGTGATCCTGCGGCACGTCGGTCGGTACGTTGGCGCAGCGCACCTTGCAGGTGTCATAGGCGTCCTCGCCTTCGTGCTTGAGGCATTGGGTCATGCACTGCAGCAGGCCCTGCTGGGCGACCTGCACATCGGCGGCGCGCGGCCCGTCGGACGGCACCAGGGTCAGCAGCGCGGCAAAACCGCATATCCATGCGAGACGTTTCATGGGATCATGATAGCGCGGCGGCCGGCGTTCGCGAGTCATGATTTGTTAACCATGTGGTGCGATGCTGGCCGGTCTCAACCGGGAACCGCACGGATGCAACGATCCTTCGTCACCGTTACTTCGCTCGCGGCGCTGATGCTGGCGCCCGCGCCGGGCGTTCGGGGCGCCCAGGACGGATTGGCGATCCTCGAGCCGGCGCCACCGAAGCCCGCGCTCGTCGAGGTTTCCAAGCGGGACTGCCGGCGCATCGTCGCGCACCGCCCGGCAGCCGATGTCGCCTACCAGCCGGGCGCCGATGTCTCCGCCGATGGGGCCGTTGGCGGCGCTGCGGCGGCGTTCCCGCTACCAGACGTGTTCGAGTTCAACATCACCCAGGATCTCAATGCCTATCTCGGTCAGCCCGAAGAGGATGCGGCGGCGACCGAAGCCGCGATCAATGCCGCGACCAAGGCGCAGGCGGCGTCCGATTCGGCGGTCGATATCGCCGCCGATGCCGAGACCCTTGCACAGCAGGCGGCGGCTTTCGTCGCGATCGAGGATGCGACCCAGGCGATTGCCGACCTGACGGCGGCGCGCGACGAAGTGCAGGCAAGTCTCGACCGTTCCGTCGAGGACGATTCGCCGTCGCTGACAGCCGAGCTTGCGGTCCTCAATACCGCGATCACGGACGCCAATACGGCACTGACCGCGGCGCAAACCGCCGAGGGTTCGGACGATTTCGAGACCGCGATCTCGAGAGCCAACGAGGCGGTCACGGAGGCGACCGACGCCGGGGTGACCACATCGGTGGCGGACGCAAGCTCGACCAGCGCGGCCAGCGCCGCCACGTCGGCGGCGTCGAGCAGTACGTCGTCGGCGGATACGGCGGATGCCGCCGCGGCGAGTGCGACCAAGGCGAGCGCGTCGGCGAGCGCGGCCTCAAGCGCCGATGCCGCCGCCGCCAACGCCGCCGTCATCGCGGCGTCGGAGGCCGTGCAGGGCGCCGAAGGCTTGCGCGATACGGCGGTCACCAATCTGCTGGCCGATCCGACCAATGCGGCGCTCAAGACCGCCGCCGAGAACGCAGAGACCGCGCTTGCGACCGCCGAGACGGCGCTGGCGGCGGCGCAAACGGCGGCGGCGAGCGGCGACGCGACGACCGCTATTATCCAGGCCGAGGCCGCGGTCGATGCGGCGGAGGATATCGGCTATGCCGAGGACGCGGACGCCACGGCCTTGCGCACGGCGGCGTCGGATCTCGATACCGATACGAATGAAACGGCGACGCTGGCCGGCGAATCGGTCGCCGCCAGCCAGGAAACCGCCGAGGCGTTCGAGGACGCCGCAAAGAGCCCGGACATGACCGTGGTCCTGGGCACCGTAAAGTTCAACATCAAGACCGGCGAACTGCTGCTCAACGGCGAGCCGATGACCGAAGGCCAATCGGCGGAAATCGCCGAGAAGTGCCGCAAGATCATGGGCCAATATTACTGAGCGATTATTAGCCGTCGACGGGCGTGCCGAAAGTGGCGATCAGAAAACCCAGTAGGGCGAGAGCCGCAAAACCCGAAGTGTGGGCAGGGCGGCCGGATCGCCACGCATTCACGGCTGCAACGGCAGCTTGCAGCATGTAGTAGACGGCAAATGCCCGTGACGCGTAGCTGATGATCTCAAATACATCCATCGCCCACGTCATGATCAGGCCGACCCCGGTGAGGATCGCGTAGACGGTCCGGGGACTGATGCGATTTCGGGTCAGTTCGCGGAACAGACCGCCGGATCCGCCGGTATCGGCAACGGCGGCGCTGAATTGAGCAGCGAGGGCGGCCATGATCAGCAAGACCGGCAGGATCGGCGCCACCAGGCGCATCATACCGATGATGGCCGTCTCGCTGAGTTGGAGTTCGCCAGGTTCGAACACGTAGGCCAGCAGCAGGATGTAAAACACGTAGATTACGCCGGAAACGATCTGAGCCCAGCGCATGGAGCGGATGCAAATCTCGCGGTCGTACTCGTCCATCAGGTAGCGGGACGTCTCGAAACCCTGGACCGTGACGATCAGCCCGAAGGCGAGAGTCGCCGCAGGCCAGCCTGTCAGTGTCGGTGCATTGATGACGAGGCCGCCGTCGTTGACACGGCCGAAAAAGTAAACCGCCAGTCCGATCAGCAGGCCGGCAATAATCGCCAGCTTGATCGTGACCGTAATGTACTCCAGGCGTTCGAGGGAACTGAATCCGTGTGTCCAGCCGACCGTAAGAATGATGGCAAACACGGCCGTCGTGATGAGTTGCGCATCCATGCGGTCGACCGGGCCGGTGAGGCTGACGGCAAATGCGCCGAAAAGATTGAGGTAGTAGGCGACCGACACGATATAGGCGAACCCGAGTGCCCATCCCGATGCCGTTTCAAGTGCCGTATCGAGCCTGTGACCGAGCGCGGAGTGGGGCGGGTCGGCTGTCATGTTGTATCGGATCGCTGCACCGTATCCATAAGCGCCAAGGCACAGGATGAACATGATCAGCGGCGCGTAGACGCCGTAGGCGCTTTCCAGAATAGGGCCGAGAACGAGAAAGCCGCTGCCGATGATCGAGGCAAGCGGCGTCGTCATCGCGCGCCATGTGGTCGCGCGGGAGACCCGCTTTGACCAAAGGACGAGTGCGATCACCACAACGACGGTAATAATGGCGATATCGAGTGCCATGAAGCCGGTCCAGTTTATTCGTTTTCAATACAATAGTTTGCGATACCGCCCCTTGTTCAAGCCGGAGGGCTCTCGTAGTCTCTGGGCTTCCGAGGGTTGGTGCAATGATCGATCTGTATACATGGAGTACGCCGAACGGCCGCAAGGTCTCGATCATGATCGAGGAACTCGGCCTCGAATACCGGGTGCACCCGGTCGACATCGGCAAGGACGAGCAGTTCGATCCCGCGTTCCTGAAGATCAGCCCGAACAACAAAATTCCAGCCATCGTCGACCCGGACGGACCGGACGGCGCGCCGGTCGCGCTCTTCGAATCGGGCGCGATCTTGGTCTATCTCACCGACAAGACCGAAAGCGCGCTCTACCCGCAGGATGCCCGCCGACGCTACGAAACCCTGCAGTGGCTGATGTTCCAGATGGGCGGGGTCGGCCCGATGCTCGGCCAGGCAAACCATTTCCTGCATTTCGTCGAGGACAGCAATCCCTATGCCGAGGAGCGCTACCGGGGCGAGGCGCACCGGCTCTATGGCGTCATGGACAAACGGTTGGACGAGACCGCCTACCTCGCCGGCGACGATTACACGATCGCCGATATCGCGACCTATCCGTGGGTCATGCGCTGGGAATGGCACGAAATCGACCTGCCGAAGGTCTGTCCCAACGTCTGGCGTTGGGTCGAGGCCGTCGGCGCGCGGCCCGCCGTGCAGCGCGGCATGGCCGTGCCGTCCTGAGAAGAGAGGCGAAATGGCGGAACTCGAAAACAAGGGCGGAAATCTCGAGAACGACGCGGTGCGCCGCGTCCGTGCGATCCTCGCCGACAACGGTTACGGCGATCGCGTTCAGGAGCTTTCCGACACGGCGCGCAGCGCCCGTGACGCGGCTGATGCGCTCGGTGTCGAACTCGGCGCTATCGTCAAGACACTGGCTTTCGTAGTCGGCCGAACGCCGGTCATGGCGCTGGTCAGCGGCGACAACCGGTGCCGCGAGGAAAACCTGCCGCGTGCCCTCGACCTCGAGGGCGAGGTTCGGCGGCTCGACGCCGATACGGTTAAGCTGGTGACCGGGTTTTCCATCGGCGGGGTCTCGCCGGTCGGCGGCAAGAAGATGCTGCCGACGGTCATCGACCGCGGCCTGAAGCGGTTCGAGATCGTCTACGCCGCGGCCGGCCATCCGCACTGCGTCTTTCCGGCGAGCGTGACCGAGTTGAAGCGACTGACCCGCGGTATCGTCAGTTACAACATTGCCGAACCGGTCGAGGCTCACTAAGTGACACCGATGCCGCTCGATTGATCGCGGCTCGGCGCATAACACCCAGCCACCAAGGATATGATGACAATGTTTGAAGCGTACGCGGAGGCGGCGAAGACCGCATTCGGTTTTTTCTGGAAATCGGGCTGGGCCTTTGTCCTCGGCTATGCCGTCAGCGGCATGATCCAGTCGTTTGTGCCAAAGGCAAAGCTGACCCGAAAACTCGGCGATGCGACGGTCGGCAGCGTGGCGTTGTCCACGGCGTTCGGCTCGCTCTCGTCGTCGTGTTCGTTCGCAGCACTTGCCGCGGCCCGGTCGCTGGTGATGAAGGGCGCGCATTTCATTGTCGCCGTCGCTTTCATGTTCGCGTCGACGAATCTCGTCATCGAACTCGGAATTCTGATCTGGATTTTCCTCGGCTGGGAGTTTCTTGCCGCCGAAATCGTCGGCGGCCTGATACTGATCGCCATCAGTAGCGTGTTGATCAAACTGACCTACCCCAAGGCCTGGCTGAAGGAGGCGCGTGAGGCCGTCGAAGAGCAGGAAGACGACGACAGCGACGACTTCGACTGGCGGGAACGCATTACGAGCCGCGAAGGGTGGCAGATGGTCGGCCACCATTTCCTGATGGACTGGCAGATGGTGTGGAAGGAAATCCTTATCGGCTTCACGACCGCCGGCTTCATCGCGGTGCTTGTGCCCGCGGAATTCTGGGCGGCTATTTTTCTCGTCAACGTCGACCCGTCCGTGCCGGAGTGGCTGATAAAACTTGAGAATGCCGCGGTCGCGCCCTTCGTCGCCGCCGCGACGTTCATCGGCTCTATGGGGAACATTCCCTTGGCCACGGTACTCAATGCCAACGGCGTGCTCTTCGCCGGCATTATGGGATTCATTTACTCGGATCTGATGGTGCCGCCGTTGGTTGCGGTAAATGCGAAGTACTACGGCTGGCGAGTCGCGCTCTATATTGCCGGAATCATGTACATCAGTATCGTGATCACGGCGCTACTGCTCGATATGGGTTTCAGTCTCTTTTCGATCCTCCCGGAAAGCGGCCGCGAGATCACGAACATCGTTCAGTTCAAGATCGATTACACCTTCTGGCTCAACGCCGTATTCGTCGCCATCGCGGCAGTCCTCGTTTACCTTGGACGCCGCCATATGGCCGAACACGGCGGCATGTCGCACGATATGGAAGGGGACGGTCCCATCAAACGGGTGATGGCTGGCGTTGCCGCCGTGCTGTTGTTCGGCGGCTTGGGCACGCTTGCCGTGACGTCCCTTGCCTAGGGGTGAAACAGGTGTGCTCGATGTCCCGTCAGCCCGTGGGGCAGCGGTGGCGAAGCCTGATTGACGCCTTGTGATCGCTTCGTTAGAACACGCGTGCCGCATCTTATGGTGCGGCGATCAGCCAAGACGGACGGGTGGGTGAGTGGCTGAAACCAGCGGTTTGCTAAACCGTCGTACTCTTACAAGGGGTACCGGGGGTTCGAATCCCCCCCCGTCCGCCACTTCCTCTGTCGCCCTCTGATTTTGCCGGAGATTGGCCGCACACCGGGCGTCCGCGCGGCTCAGGGCGGCGCCGGGACGGCGTTCAGTAACGCCGTCAATTTTTCGACATCACGGCGAAAGTTATTGCACCGACGGGTTGTTGCCCGCAAAGACCAGATACGGCAGGCGTCCGACCTGGAACGATGTCAGACCGTAGGCGAAGATGAAGGTGACGACTGACGCCGCCATGAAACCCGCGCCGTAATAGCCGATTCCGAATTCCATCGCGATCCAGGTAAACGTTGCGTTGGTGACGAGAAACACCAGATTGACCCACAGCATCATCCGCCGGAGATCGAAGTATGCCAGCGCAATGGAGAGGATCTGGATCAGGGTGTGAAAGAATGCTCCCAGCGTAACGAACCTGAAAATTCCGAGTTGCAGGAAATTGATGTCGAAAAGCTGGAAAATCTTCGGTGCCGACAGAATCGCCACGGCCGTGATGGCGCCCTGAAGAATCAGGATCGTCCGAAGGTTGCCGAGCATGTTGACCATGATGTTGCTGTGGAGTTCGCGGATCTTGTTGAAACTCGCGTGGTTCTGAACCGCGCTGAAAAAACTCTTGTAGTGAACGAAAAAGCTGGTTTCGACCTGCAGAAGGAACAGCGACAAGGTCGGAATCGTCGTCATGTACGCAAGAAAGCTTGCGCTGTCGTAGTTGGAAAAGAATACCATGGCGCCGGCGGCGGTCTCGCGGCCCGGCGCGAACCACATGATCCATTTATCGACCCATACCCCCGCGTTGTAGACTAGGCCGATCAGGGCGAGATCCCAGTATTTCCGGAACGAATCCAGAAAACCGAACATGTTGACGATCCGGTAGGGGTATTCGGCGAAAACGCGGGCGATCATCGTGAACAGAATGATGCCGATGCCGATGTTGAACCCCATCAGCATGCCCGAGGCGCCTGCGGACTCGGCCAGTCCGACGGTGGCGCCGAACGCGGTCGCCATGCCGATAAGAAATGCCAGGGTAATCGTGCGATAGTCCTTCAGCGCGGAAACGAAAACGCTCACTGTCCATATGCCGGTCGCGAGAAAGAAGTTCCAGATCGCCGCAACACGGACGTCCGACGGCAGGTCCGTCAGGAATCCGTAAAAGTAGACGACAATGGGAAAAGCGATCAGGAACACCAGTCCGATGCAGGCCAGCATCATGCCGACCGCTTCCTCGACGTTCTTCTGATAGATCATGTCGGCAAGATAGCGTGTCGAAACCAGCAGAACGGGTCCGGTGAATACCAGCGAGAACGCGAAATTGTAGATGACGATAATGCGGAACAAGGCCAACACTTCTGTATCGACGAGGCGTGTGCCGATCAGGTTGATTCCGCCGAGCGAGAGAATCGTGAAAATCCACGGCCCGGTCGAAATGACCGCCGAATGAGCGTACCCCTGCAGAACGCCAATGAGGTCATCCCGCTGGGTAAGCTTGCGAAGCGTAAATCCGATACCGGCCATGTTCAGGCAATCCTTCGTTCCGGGGTGGAGCTGCCGGCTGCCGCATCGCCGGCCGGTTCGGCCGCCGCAGCCAAATCGAGTACGCTATCGGCGCGCGCCATGTTCTCGGCATAGAGATCACCGTAGAGACGGTCGATCGACTTCTTGTTGTAGTAGCTTTCGACCCGTTGGCGGATACTGCCGGAACACCGCGCGTGGAATGCCGGATCGGTCAGCAGTTTGCCGAGCGCTTCAGCCGTCTTCGCCGGGTTGGAAAGCGGCGTGACTACGCCGCCCGGCCCAAGGCGCGGATGTTCGTCGCCTCGTCCCTCAAGCATTTCGCGGCAGGCGCCGACATCGGTCGCGACCGTCGGTATGCCGGCGCTTCCGGCTTCCAGGATCACTAGCGGTTGCGCCTCGGAGATACTGGTCAGCACCATGACGTCGATCTTCGGTAGATAATCGTCGAGTTTCACGCGGCCGGTAAACGTAACGATGCTCTCCAGGCCCAGGTGTTCGACCATTTCGACGCATTCGCGGTGATAGTCGGGATCTTCGTCCGTCGGGCCCATGATGTAGGCGTCGAATTCGGGCACGGCGTTGCGTAACAGACCGCAGGCGCGGATATAGGTCTTTACGTCCTTGATCGGCACGACGCGACCAATCAGGGCAACCGCTGGACGTTGCTTTTTCGTTTCCCGGTCGAGCGCCGAAAAGCGATCGTAATCGATGCCGTTCGGCACGACGCGAAGTTTGTTTTCGTCGGCGCCGTCAATGCGCTGCAGCGCCTGATTGCCCTCGTAGAGCGTGATAATTTGGTCCGCCGCCGTATAACACACGCGGGAATAGTTCAGGAACACGCGGATCCACAGGTCGCGCACGTCCTCTTTGGGCTTTTCGAGCGAGAGACCGGAGCGGTTGCCCTCCGAGAGCCACGAAGCGGAGGCGATTTCGATCCGCCGCTCGTTCGCGTAGATGCCGTGTTCGGTGAGGATGACGGGACGTTGAGTTTCGATCCGGGCCCGCGCCGCCATCAGGCCGGCATAGCCGGTCGAAACCGTATGGTAGAGCTTCGCCTGTGGAAGGCGGGCCAGCAGAACCGCAAACATCCCGCCGAGCAATCCGCGCCATGTCCAGAAGAAGTCGAGGAACGAAGTGCCGGGCAGAAGCTGATCGTAGGAATCGACGATCATTTTCCAGGCCATCGGCGAGTTCAGGAGCAGTCTCGATCCGATTTTCTCTCTGACCGGCCCGAGAACCCGGATAATTTCGGCGATGTCCTCGATGCCCCCGTCTTGGAGCAGAGAGATCAAATGAGGTTCCAGCCGGCGCCTCAGTCTGTCCTTGCCGAACAGCCACCGCTGACCGGGCTGAAGATCATGAATATAGGCGTGAACGATATCGACCACATTATCAGGCACTTCGTAACGCGGCTCGCGGTCCTGGCGCTTGGCGAGAATGCAGACCAGCGAGAACTTCAGATGGCTGTGCGTCCTGATGATGTCATGGACCCAACTCGATACGCCTCCGGCAACATAGGGGTACGTCCCCTCAAGGATGAAGCAAACGTCGGATTCAGGATGAGAAACGATTTGCTTCGTCATGACTGGTCGTCCTTCCGGTCGGATCGGGCTTCGCCGTCATTCGCGGGGGCTTCTCTGCCTCCCGAGGCCCAAAGGCCAGCGACCTCGCCGGTCATCCGTGTCGGCAGATTGTTGTCCGAGTCCTGCGAATAGTGCTCCCTTGCGGCCCGGCGGAGTCCGTCAAAGTCCTTCAGCGCAAAGAGGCTTTCCATGTACCAGTCGTCGGCGCGTGGATCCGTAAGGCCGCGCTCTCGTGCGGAAGTGAGCCAGTCCACCGTCTCCCGGTACTTACCTTCGCGGAGGAGAACCCGTGAGATTGCCAGATGCACATCCTGGTTGGCGGGATCGAGTTCATGGCATTTACGGTAATACCTGAGCGCTTCTTGCCGGTTCTCCGCTTCCGTCGCTTCGTCCAGAATGCCGGAGTAGACGTAATCGTCGAGAAACCGCGCCATGGCGAGGTTGGCGTCGAAATCATCCGGGGTTTCGTGCAGCACCTTCGACAGCTCGAGCGAGCGATTCAGATACGTGTCTTCGATCTCGGCCATCGCGGTCGCGGCGCGCACCCGAATGGCAGCGGACTCGTCCTCAAGCGCCTTTTTCAGCGGGACCGCGAATTCGGGCCGGAAGTGGCGCGAGACCAGCGCAAGCACGGCGAGCTTCTGCTCGAACGATCCGAAAGCGAGGATGTCGCCGAATGACGAGACGCTGCTCGCAGACGCCAGCGTGTCCCGTCCGCTCTCGATGTCATCGAACAGTTCCATCGCCGCATCGCGGATTTCGTCCGGGAACAGACTTTCGTACCATTCCTGAAAGCTGCGGGTCCTGCGGCTGTAGAACGTGTGAAGGATGAAGGCGAACACGCACCCCGTCGCGCCGATGGCGCCCGTGGTCGTGATCATCAGCGCCAGCAGGAGATCGCCTCGGCGCCATCGGTCTCGCCACATATTGAACGTTGCGTGTCCCCAGAGAACGGCGCAAACGACAAGATGAACGGCAGCAACGGTGTGAAGTGGGATCGCGCCGAGTTGCATCTGGCGAAGTGCGCCGACTTCGGCCGCGAAGGCGGTGACGGCCAGAAACAACAGGGTCGAGCGGCCGGAGAGTTGTTCACCGTCCGGAACGCCGCCGAGGCGAATGTCGCCGATATCCTGAACGGCCGTATTAGTCATCGGCTTCGTTCTTTCGTCTGCGGGTTCCCGCTGAAGCGGCCTTCCGCGGCTTCGCGGGCGCTTTCGGCAGCTCTTTCGTGTCCGGTTCATAGAGACTTTGAACGGCGATTCTGGGCGCCAGATCGTCGGCCACGGACGTCAGCGAACGGGTCAGGTTGTCGGCCAGCTTCTGGGCCGCCACAGTGCCGTCCTGCGCCGTGGTGTTGGGCAGAATGATCGCATAGTCATAGCCGTCGATGTTGTGGTCGAATACAAGATCGGTCGCGCGCAGGGCGACGCCGGCCTGTTCGCTCAGAACGCGCGCGCACTGCTGCTTCTCTTCCGCTGTCGGGCGGCGCTCACCGCCGAGATCGAGAAGCAGCATGGCGACAGGGATATCCGTGCGGCGGGCAAGTGCGAGCACGAAAGATCGCTGACGCTCGAAGAAAGTGCTGGTCAGCATATTGATCGTCGGATCAAACGCCGTTTCGTTCTTCGCCATCTCGTAGTTGCGAGCGTTGGCGTACGACGTGGCGACCCACTCGCACAGAATCTTGAAGTTCTCGAGCGCCGAGACGTTGACGTCGAGAAAATCCATCTGTTCGATCTTGATCATGCCAATGACCTCGCCGGTTTCCGGATAGACCAGTGGTCCGGCCATGATGCCCTGCCCATCGAGAACGCGCTGTCCGACGGGATCGACGACCCATATGAACTTCTGGGCGCCGATGACCTGCTGAAACAGCGGCGAGTTCGGGCGGAAATCACGCAGGTAGGGATCGTCGATGGTCCAACCCTTGCCGAAACCGGCCTGGAGCACGTCATCCTGCAGAAGGAAGATCGAGAACTTCTGCGGTCCAAGCACCGAGTCGACCAGCTTCGACACACCGAGCAGCACCTGCGGTCCGCTCAGGTTTTCGAGTTCCTTCGCCGCCTGATACGTGGAGAACACCGTTTTCAACTGTCCGGCGACGCGTGTCTCGAGGCGCTCCTTGACCGCCTGCAGATCCTTGTAGCGCGTTGTGATAATGCTCTCGCGCTCGCGTGCGTCGGCGAGCGCCTCGGCCAACCCGGTTTCCTTGTTGATCTGACGGAGACGAAGTTCGCCGACAAGCACCCCGGTGACGAGCCAGAGAATAGGCGTCAGGCTGATGCTGAGCAGGTACGCGTAGAGATCCTCCTCGACCCCCTGGTCCGGCAGATTGCCGGCAAGCAGCAGGATCGTAGACACGATCGCGCATAATACACCCTCGTTCGTACCGTACTGTACGCTCATCAGCACGACCGCGATCCAGAACGGATGCGGTGCGACCGACCAGAACCGCGTTCCGTCGAGAAAGACGAAATCGATGAGGAGGGCGACCCCGAAGAACAGACCCATTTCGATCAACGCGCTGCGGCGCACGGCATAGAGCCGGCGGGCGGGATCCGGTTCAGCGGCCGAATCCCGGATTAGAGACTCGTGCATGTCCGTCCGGGGTTCGCCGACATCGCTTTCCGCTTCCGGTTCGATGGGTGTTGTGTTCGTCATTCGGGTATCCGCATTCATTCCGTCGTTGTCACCCGGCTTACCCGGAGAAACCATCCGCCAGACCCTGCACCATCAGCCCGATGGCGCGTTGGGCGGCCTGATTGACGCTTTCACGCTGTTTGTCGGTACCGATTACCGAGTGACTGGCGGCCCACATCACCGCCCCCGTGCGGGCGGACACCAGGCGCAGGTTGAGGCCCACGGCGGGCTCCTCATTGAGGCTGTGCTTGTAGCCGTACTCTGAAACGCTGCCGACGATCACGGCATCGACGTTGAGGCGGGCTGCCGCCTTACGCGCATCTTCCATGCTTGTTGTCGAGGCCGCGCCACTTGCACCGGTCGCGTTCTCGCCGGCAGCGGGCACTTCGCGAAGATCGAACATGCCGCGGCTGTAAAGCTCGGATGCCAGAAGCTGAGCGACGATCTGGCCCGCCTTGGGATGCGCCGTCCAGTTGTCGAAAGGCAACACGGCGACTGACATGTTGGCGCTCGGCGGCTCGGACACGCTGATATAGTTCCGCTCGACCGGCGGCGCCGTCTGGGCGCAGGCCGCAGCAAAAACAATGACGAACAAGAGGCTCGAAGCCTTTTTCACAATACCGAAATTACTCATTTCCATGCTTTCCATTCCTGTTTGACGTTGTGGTGATCAAAACAGCCACGACAACAGAAAACCGAACCGGTTTACGGTGCTGTCGCTGCCGCGTGAGGATGTGATGCTCTGACTTGCCGTCGCTTCCGCGCTCAGGCCCGGCATCGGTTTATAGCTGACCCCCGTGGCAACGGAGGGGCCCTTGGCGTTGAAGCGGTCATAACTGTAACCAAGGCTGAGCGAGAGATTTACGTGACGTACGATTTCCCGCCGATATGCCAGTTGGCCTGTGTGAACTTCCCGCGTGACCACGTTTAGAGGCCGGAACGTCGAACCGTCCTGTCGGGTCGAGACCTTCCGTGTCAGGACGTATTCTCCGTCGATCTGATAGGCTGCCGTCATGCCCTCGGGGAACCAGACAGGCGTGTAGGTTGCCGACGCGCCTGCGGACACGCTGTCGGCGACATCGGATTCGCCGTCCACCCTGTACGTGTTGACGCCTGTTTCGGCATAGAACGCCAGCGCGTCGTTCAAGGGATGATAATGCGTTCCGTGAACCCGGCTGCGCGCCCCGTCGTTGACGATGCCTTCGATTAGCCCCCAGTAGGGCTTCAAGATGTCGATCTCCAGGGTCGTTTCCGTATCGGCGGCGGCAAACAGTCCCCGTTCCAATGCTTTTGCGGAAAATCCGGGCAACCCCTCGCTGAGGTGTATGACTCCCGTCAGCTCCGTTTTCGCGTCGAGAGCATGGGTGGCGCCGAGCGTGGCCTGGTGTCTCGCGCCATCGAACGGCGCGTCGTCGCCGTTTGGCCGCAAGACCGAGTTTGCAGACAACTCCCGCCGCTCGGCGTCAAACATCGCCGCCCAGCGATTTGAGATCCGGTGTCGCGCTCTGAGCGTTTGCTCCTCCTGACGGTCTTCGTCCTCAACCAGTTGTACGACCGTGCCGAAGCTGATCTCGGTGTCCGTATTCGGGTTTGCTTCTTGCGTACGGAACAGCCGCGCCTTTTCGTCGGCGATCTCTCGGAGATCCGGTTGCAATGCGAGCACGCGGTTGTAGAGCTGAATGGCCTTCTCGGTGCGTCCGAGCGCGCTCTCGATTCCGGCAAGCTGGATCAGGACGTCGGCATCCGTCGGGTTGCGGTCCATTTCTTGGCGCATGATCCGGCGCGCTTCGATCAATTGGCCGCTCTTGCGCAGGAGTTCGGCCTCCAGTATCCGGAACCGCAGATCGGCGCGGTCAGGGACTGCGGCTTTTGCCGTTTTCTTTTTGGGGCGGTCCATCCGGCTGAATACGGCGGCGACTTCCCTGGGCCCGGGTTGCGAAACGTTCGCCTCGATACCGGGTTTCATCCGGATCAGGATGCTGTCGTATCCAAGAGACATGAACTCGACCCAGCTTTCCGCATCGGCGGAAAGCCCGTTCGCGAAGGCGCCCGGGATTGCGGACGGAAACCGGATCACGAGATCGCGTTCGGATACCGACCAGTCGTAGCCGGTGACCTCTGGCCAAATGAAATTCAACGCCAGCCAATCCTGATTGGCCAGTTCGTCGATATGCAAACCGGCAGACGCATGCGCACGTGGCGATATCGTCAATAGTATCGCCACGACCAACAACGGAACGGCGAACCGCACGGCTGCCGTATGACGTGCGAGACTCCGGCTTGCGGCAAGGTCCGCCATGGTTGGCATAAACATCGGCATGCCTTACTCCGTCTCCGGCCGTTGAGACATGACGAGACGGGCCTCCTCGAGGGCACCGTCCTGAAGCAATAAGGCGACCAGCTCCGCGCGTACGCCGTCCCGGTCGGGTCTGTCGGAAAGCAGACCCCTGAAGGCGTCCTTGGCGGCCTCGATGCGACCGGTAAGCTGCAGCAACCGTGCATGAATGAAGCGTTGTTCCGCGTTGGGCTCCTGCCACTCGGCCGATCCGTCCAACGCTACTCGGAAGTGTTCCAGCGCCTGTGTCTTCGATCCGGCGCCGCTAAGGAGTTCGCCATAGTAGTAATGGCTTTCCGGATCAATCTCAGGCCCCGCGGCGTTGAGATACCTCAAATACGCTTCCAAGGCGACCTGCCGGTCGTCATTGAAGTAGGCCGAGGTCGCGTGGCGCTGCAGGATGTGCAGCGACGGGTCGGCCGACGTTGCCAATTGGTCGTAAGCGGTTTGCGCAAGCTCGACAAAACCGTTGGCAAACGCCGTATCCGCATAATCCAGCAATTGCTTCGGCTCTTCTGCGCTCTCGATCAACTCGGCAAGTAATTCTTCGCCTTCCGCCTTCTCTCCGTTTTCGAGCAATGCCCGCAGGTAGACCGGCGCGATCGCGATGCGTTCCGGGTCCGCGGCCGGCCGCGACATGGTCGCTTTTCCCAACCTGACGATGCGCGCTGATCCGCCCCTTTCCCGAAGAATGCGAAACCACTGCCGCATCTCGTCCGAGGGCGCCGAGCGCGCGCGCGTCTCGATCCAGTCCATTTCCTCGGGTCTGGGGCGTGGGCCCCACACATAAAGCAGTTGGGCGACGTCGTCGGAGTCCGGCCCGGCGTTCGCCGAAAGCTCGAGCAACAGATCGACGGCGGGAGCCTTGCGGCCGTGCTCGAGCAGGTTGAACACGGCGATCCGCTTGACCGCCGGCGTTCCCCGCGGGCCGCGCGCGAACGCTTCCCAGAATTCCGGTACCCGCTCGTCCTGCTTTAGCGATTTCAGACCGTCGACGTTCGAGTATGCCCATTCGATGCCATAGAGATTGGCGAACGTCTCGAAGTGAGGCAGCGCGGCGCCGAGGCCGGCGATTTCGGTCAAAGCGTTCAAGCGGGCTTCGTGAACCGACCGTTTCAGGTCCCGGCGATCGAGTTCTCGGTTCAGAAAATCGATGACGCGGTCGACGAAATCAGGGCGCTCGGCAAACGCGATCAGTTGATAGAACGCGTTGTTCAGCCGTCCTGCAGCGTTCTCCGCGACGTAGGGCCACGCCAGATCGAACGCCTGCCACCCGATGATTTCATCGATGGCGGTGCGCAGGGCGTCGCCGTCCAGGTACCCCTGGGCCAGTTTGGCGGCGTTTTTCTCGGCAAGAAAACGGCCGAGCGCCTGCTTCGTGTCCAACAAATGCATCAGGCCGGCGACGTAGGCCAGCTTGCCGCCGCGGGTGTCGAAGCCGACTCTCAACGCCGACAGCGACGGGCCTTCGGTTTCGTCGTCAGCCGAAGCAGCGCCAGTATCGGGGTCCACCGTCGTATCCTGCACGCCGGGCAGTGACGCGGTCTGGCCCGCTGCGAAGACGGTTGCCAGGTTGGCGTACCCGAGTTCCGCAATTTTCCCCGACTCCGCGGCAATTTCAGTTGCGGCATAAGTGCCGAGCAATGCGGTTCGCACGGTTGCAAGAGGACCGCCCGTTTTTGCGGCGTCGATTGCAGCCCGCGTCAGACGTATGCGGTCGCTCGGCCGGTCGGTCCGCTCATAGAGTCGCTCCGCGGCAATCAGCGCAAGAAGCTGATGACCGTAACGGTTCGCCGCGAAGTAGATATCCAGCAATGTTTGGCGTTGTGCGTCGTCTTGCGACTCGTCGAGCCACTCGATCACTGCTGCGGTATCGCCCGTCGACGTGGCGAGGATGGCCCAGCCTGCGTCGATCAGATATTCCTGACGGGCTTCCCGTATTTTTTTGAAATCGACCAAGCCCTCGGCAGTCTTGCCCAGTTGTATGAACAGGCGAGCCAGGTCCGAGTAAATGCTCGGCGGCGCCGACGGCTCGAAAGCAATCTCGCGCAACAAGGCGAGAGCCTTTCCCGGTTCGTCGAGCTTCAGCAGGACACGCGCGAGGTTGGTTTTCTGAACGATGGTTAGCGACGGGGCCGCTTCCGCTTCGCCGACCCAATGACGCGCACCGGGTTTGTCGTCCATCGCCAGGCTCACCTCGGCGGCCAAAACGGGGCGCAGTTCGAGGAACGCGGTGCCGAGGCCGGACAGCATACCGCGCACGAAATCAAGCCGGTCGATGGAGATGGCGACCTCAGCGAGGACCGGCAACATCCAATCGGGAAGGATGCGCAGATCGATGCGTTTGGCCGCGTCGAGCGCCATATCCTTCTCATTCCGGTCGAGCGCCAGATCGATGAATGTACCCGCCGCTTCGTCGGGCAATCTGTTTTCGGCATGCATGCGGTTCAGGCGCGCGAACGCGGCCTCGCTTTGTCCGTTCTCCGCCTGAAGCCGGACATACTCGGCCAGAAGCTCCGGATACCGTTCGATCTCGGGAACCATCGGCGCAACGAGGTCGAGGGCCATGTCGCCCCGGCCTTTGAACGAAAACAGACTGGCGTAGCGTGCGAACGTCTTCGGTTCCGGAAACGCCGTAAGCCAATCGCCGGCCTGCGCGAAGGCTTGATCGTAGCGAGCGCGGTCCAATAGCAGGCTCACGTGCAGTTCGGTGACGTCGGCGGTCATCGCGGATGGATGGGAATCGAGCATCCGATCGAGTGTGTTGACGGCGCCTTCGAAATCGGAGAGCGACGCCTGCAGTTGAGCGAGCGTGAGAAAGTCGTCGGGATTGTTCGGAAAATGGCGGATTAACAGCTCAAGCACGTCGATCTGGCGTCTGAATTGGGCATTGAAGTTGTAGATCGACGACAGCTCGCGGAGTTCGGTCTCGGACAGCGCAATGTCGATGCTTTCCTCGAGGTTGCGGAGATAGTCAGCCGGACGTTGCGCAAACTGGAAATACCGGCCGAGCAGTCGGCGCGCTTCCAGGTTGTCGGGGTTTTTTCGGACGAACTCCTCCATCAAGCCGGCGGCGCTATCCACGTCGCCGTACTGGAGGTAGAGCTGCGTCAACGGGACAACCACGTTGATGGTCCAATCGCCGTTGGCGAGTTGGTCCTCGTAGACCTGCAGCGCCGCCTCGAAGTCCTTGTCCTTGAAGAACATCAAGGCGAGCTCCTTGTCGCGCGGCACCAGAAGAAAGGCCGTCGTCACGCCGGCGACCACGAACAGGGCAACGAAGATGAAGTGTGCCCTCATGGCCTCATGAGTCTCCCACGAGAGTGACCCAGACCTGCACGGGATCGATGGCGCTCGAATCAAGCACGATGGTTGCGACGCCGTTTTCGTCGGTATCGAGGTCGGTCGATTCGATGATGACACCATCGCGAGTCACATCGATCCTGAATCGGTTGTTGGGCCTGCCGGTTGCCCAGGCCATCTCGCCTGTTCCATATCCGCGGGCAACGAATCCGAACCCGGAGTCCTGCATCATCAATCCGCTGATCTGCCAGCCGGCATTGACCAGATAGGGTCGGCGGGCGTCGCCGAATTGACCCGAACGGGCGACAACCGTCGTTGCGATGACAGGCTCTTCAGCTTCAGAATCCAGCGTCACATAGAGGCTGCCCTGATAATGCGTGTGTCCGACAACTCCCTTCGAGCGCTCGTAATCGACCGATCTGAACGTCGCATTGTCGAAACGGATCGTATTCAGTCGTCTGCGATCGAGTATGCGCCACCGATGGTCGCCCAGAGCTTCGAACCGGATGCTGAAGAAACCCTGGCCGATCCGCGCGAACTCGCTTGTATCGATCGGGGCCAGCATCTGCTGGCGTGCGTATTCAAGATTGCGCAGCAGTGCATTGAGGCTCGAGAGCTTTTGCCCCGAGTACATATGGTAATAGACGTTGAACGGCTTGAGGCGGACTGGCGTCTCGGTGTTCTCGACCGTCCGAACAAGGTGCTGAAAGCCGAAATAACGCCCCTGCCAGAGGTCGGTGTAGGTGTTTTCGTTGCTGTTCGAGGCATACACCTGCAGTTCGTCTCCGACCTGGCGGCCGACCGGGGAGACGGCCGTGTGTGAGGGGAACTCGCGGTCGAAACGGCTGTCGCCGCCGTTGATGTTCGGAATGCCGGCTTCGCGCACGGCCGCGATCATCGGTTCGGTCGGGGACGTGTCGCCGGACCACTGCAGGATCGCGACCGGTTTTCCCTCTGGCGCCAGTTCGCGCAGGATTTCAATCGAGCCCTGGATCTCTTTCTCGATATCGAACGGGTGATCCAGAAAGGCTCTCGGCACCGCGTACGTCCCGTCGCCGAGGACCGGGTTTCCGTCGTCGTCGGTTTCGACATGTCCGTGGGCGTCAGCCGGATACCGGTGGCGAATTTCTTCGTCGGCGTACTCGTAGGCCTCTAGATACGGTGCTTCCTTGGTCGCCGAGTAATCGTCATAGAACGCCCATTGAAACGGATGACTATGGGTGTGCGTGCCGATCTCGACATGCGGCAGGGCAAACATCTCGCGCGCGATCCGGCGGGTTTCATCCGTGCCTTTCCACGATTTATCGAGCTCCGCCGTAACCGGTGCCACGGTGACGGGGAATTGCGGATAGCGCTTGATGACCTCTTCGAGAATGACCTCCGCGGCCAGGATTTTTTCTTCACGGAACTCGGCGATCTCACTGATGTTGCGCCAGCCGTCGCCGTCGATGTGACTGTAGAACGCGCGGCGGCCGGAGATCGTCGTTGTGTCCGCTTTCGGAAGATCATCCGTCGCATAGGCCTTGCGGAAAAACGCGAAAGGATTGAGGTACCAGAATTCCTGATTGAACTTCGCATCCCTGTAGATCGCATAGCCGGAAGAGACCAATCCGCCCGCCGGGGTCGTGGCGATCAGGTCGCTGTCGGTCTCCGGGTCGTCCCCCCGCCGAGAGACCAGAATGGAATGGCCCTCCGGGTCGATCATCTTCAAGGGTTCGAACGACGGCAGAATACCTTGGTAAGGCCGCTCGAAATTCAGCAGCTTACGGTCGTTTGCGATAAGACGAATATCGTAGGTCAGGTTGACCCAGTCCCGTTCTGTCCGAAAGCCGATCAGTTCGAGAAACTCGTTCATCCGGACGGTGGACGTTTCATTGCCGTCGAGATCTTCTGTGATTCCGGTATTTCCCATGACGACAAAGAGCAGGCCGTCATCGAGTATGGTCTTTGCCCACTCGATGTAGCCGGTGGGATCGAGCATCTTGTCGTCTTCGAACCAGGTCAGGATGCCGCGGACGTCAGATAACGACGAGAGTTCCGGAAACGGCTCGTTGATGTCGTGATAGCGCACCACGAGCCCGAGATGATTAAGCGGCATTTCGGCAAACCGGTGGATGCGGGTGTACTGGATATCGCGGCCGTCGCGCGAATCGTAGAGCGCCAGGATTGTTCGTCGAACCTCCTGTCCGCTCTCGGCGAATGCCGCCGTTCCGCCGAATATGACGCTGACGGCCAACATCGCCGCCGCCATGAAGGTGCGCATGGAACGGGTCATGGCGCCGGTTCCGGAACGATGCGGTTCAGTTCGATGGTCGCGACATAGGGCTCGAAACCGTTGCCACGCTGCTCTTTATAGATATCGCGGATGGTGTCTTCGTCTTCGGGATACCAGTAATCGAGGGTTATGACCCGAAGTTCGGGATAACGCGATTGCGCATCGGTCAGCATATCGACCTGATGGCGGTAGGTCTCCGTCTCGACGAATCCGTACGTCTTGTTCTCGAAATCGTAGTCGGCATAGACCGACTCGCCGAGCACGTAGTCAATTTCGCCACCGATCTCCGGCAGCAGTTCATAGGCCCTGTTGAGCATGATTTTGATGCGCGGATAGTGATGGCGAATGGTGCGGATCAGATCTGCCGCCGCCGCCGTCATGCCCTTGTAGGTCTCGGGCTGCATGTCCTCGAGGTAGACCGGATTGTCCATGGTATCGAGGAACAAGCCGTGAAATCCCTTCCGCAAAACGGCCGGAATCAGTTCCTCGATGACCCGTGATGTCCATCGCGGGTCGCGGAGATCAACAAAGAAACTGCCTTTCCAGAACTGGTTCTCCTGTAGAAGGATGCCCTCTGCCTTGACCTCATCGAAGTGGGGGCGGAACTGTTCGACTTCGCCGACGCTGATGTACCCGAGGAGCGTCTTGCCCCGATCGGCGAGGGGAAGCAGGGGCGGGTGATACTGGCTGTCGAGCACCAGCAACGAGTAATCGTGAAAGTCGGTAAACGGCGCTTCGTCCGAATAGTAGACAAGCCATTTTTCCGTATCCGAGGCTTGGCTCGAACTTGTCGTGGCGAAAGACATGAAAGCTCCCAACGTGACCGCGGCGGCCACCGCGATTCTGACAAACGCGTCAAACATGGCGCATCCAGTCGACTGTGCGGGCGATACCGTCGGCGAAACGAGTCTCCGCACCGACCTTCAAGCGGTCGCGCGCCCGGTCCGGCCGCCCGACCGAAGCGCGGATATCGCCGAGGCGTGACGGCCCGTGCTCGATGTCGGGCGATATTCCGGCGGCGTCCGCCAGCGCGTCGATCAGTTCCAGCAGATTGGTGCCGACGCCCGTGCAGACGTTGAACGCGTGGCCGGCGACGTTTTTGTCGTCGGCGTGAAGGCATGTCATCGCCGCGACCAGGTGTCGGACGACGTCGTCAACGTATACAAAGTCGCGAACCTGCTGGCCGTCACCGTAGACGGTCAATGCATCGTCGCTGAGCATGCGTCCCGCAAAGATTGAAATGACGCCGCTGTAGGGCGAGCGGGGATCCTGGCGCGGACCGAATACATTGAAAAATCGCAATCCGGCGGTCGGCACATCGTGAACGTGTGCAGCGACCTGGCCGTGCAATTCGCAACCGAGCTTGTCGGCGCCATAGGCGCTGAGCGGTGTCGGCTTTTCGTCTTCGTCGAGGGGCAAGTTGCGGTTGTTGCCGTAGACTGCCGCCGACGAGGCATAGACCACGGGAACACCGGAGGTTGCCGTCCGGCGCGCTGCGTCGAAAACGTTGATGGCACCCGTCAGATTGGCCATATGGGTCGCCGCCCATTCCTCGTTGCAGCGGGCAACCGATGCAACAGCGGCAAGATGGAAACATCCGTCGACATCCGTCATCGCCGTCGCCACGGTATCGGCGTCCGTCACCGAGCCGACGGTTAGCGCGGCGCCGGCTGGAAGATTCTCCCGTCGGCCGGTCGACAGATCATCAAGTACGCGAACGTCGTTGCCCGACGCCATCAGGGCATCGACCAAATGCGATCCGATAAAACCACAGCCGCCGGTCACCAGATATCTGGTCATGTGCCACCTTCCGAAAGGAGAAACCGAGCCAACGCCAACAACTCTTGCAACGTCGACGCGGGGGAAACTAACGCCTTTCGGTGACAGCAGCCTTACCCGCCGATGACAGCAGCCTTAACCGCTGGTGACAGCAGGCTTACGGAATTACATGGATTCGAGAGCAGCCTTGACTTCGTTAACGATCCCGATGGGATCGAACGGTTTGGGAATGATCGCAAGAGCGCCGAGTTCACGGTACTGGGCGACCTCTTCGGGCAGCACGGCCGTCGTCATAAAGATCACCGGAAGATCCGCGAGGTCGTCGCGCTCCCTGATCTTCGTGACGGCTTCGACGCCGCCCATTTCCGGCATGCGAACATCGATCAACACTAGATCGGGCATTTCCAATTCGGTCGCCTCGAGGAGTTCGCGGCCGTTCGGAAAGCTACGCACGTTAAACTCGCCACTTTGCGTCATGGAGGCCGGCACAAGCTTGCGGAGGATATCGTCATCTTCCGCATAGAAAATGGTTTTCATGCCGTTTTTGCCCGATGCGGATCCCGGATGCGCCGGATCCCGCTCCCGCGAAACATTACACACCATTCCATCTTCCGACCTCTGATAGTTTCCATCAACCATGCGCTGAAAATCCGCTGCCGTTTCTTGTTGAAATTTGATTTTGGCAAATGACACGTTCGGTATCGATGCCAGCCGGTCGTGTTGCCCGCTCGGGATGGACCTAATTAACGCACGTTCCTGAAGGGCACCTTGCGGGACCAAAAATATTCTGTCTCTTCGAGCCATTTTTTGCCCGAAGGGGAAATGCAGTTATCCAACACGCAGTCGAGCAACCTCCGTTATCGGCATGAATGCTGACGTAAGTCTCGCTGGTGTTGTAACCGGATCGGTCGGCAGGCGGTTTGACATACCCAACGAAGTCGATCCCCAGGCTTGCAGGGCAGGGATCCCGGTCCATGCCTGATCCATGAGCCGATCGAATGCGTAGAAGGCAGTGAAACGCAATCAGGAACACCCATGCGACGATCTGACGACAGGCTCTTCTCCAGGATGAGGCGGGCGGCAATCGGCCTCATACTGGCGTGCATGCCGTATTCGGGACAGGCGGCAGGTACAGACCCTTTGTTCCTGTACGATGGTGAGCTTGCCTTCGATGTCATGCGGGACGGACAGCGCGTCGGTCATCACGTTTCGACGTTTTCAGGCGGCGGCAATCGCATTGTGGCCGTTCACCGGTTCGAGCTCGAAATCAGGTTCTTCATTTTCACCTACGACTATCTCTATGAGTCGGTCGGCACCTGGCAAGACGGCGAACTGATCGAACTGGTGGCGCAAACGGACGACAATGGCGATACGTCATCGGTTACGATGATGCGTTCGGGCGACGCGATAACGATATCCGGGCCGGAAGGTTTGCTTCGGACAACACCGCCGCTGTATCCGACCAATCACTGGCATGCGGGTGTCCTGACGCAGCCGCGGGTTCTCAATACCATTACCGGCGCGATCAACGCCGTCCGAATCGAGAAAAGGGAGCGCGAGGCGGTCGAGACCGAGCTTGGCCCCGTCGTAGCCACCCGGTACGCATACACCGGCGATCTCCAGACCGAGGTCTGGTACGACGACGCCGGCCGGTGGGTGAAAATGCGGTTCAAGGGCAGGGACGGAACAATGATCGACTATGTTTGCCGCCGATGCCAGGGCGGTACCGTAAAGAGTGCGGAAGAATGACCAACGGTCTGCGAGTCGCCTGGGTAACCGGCGCCGGCAAGGGGATCGGCCGCGCCGTTGCAGAACGCCTCGTGCGCGACGGCTGGACGGTGTGCATCAGCGCGCGGACGGCCAAGGATCTCGATAACCTCAAAGCCGAGCATCGGGACGGCGCCGTTCACACCTATCCACTGGACATCACGGATGGGTCCGCCGTTGCGACGTGCATCGACAACATCGAAGACGAAGTCGGCAGGATCGAACTGGCGATCCTGAACGCCGGCACTCACACATCGGAGACGCTGGCGCAATTCACGGTGGAAACGACCCGGCGCCTGCTCGACGTCAATGTCATGGGAACCGTGAATTGTCTGCAACCGTTGATCGGGAGGTATCGCGAGCGCCGCACCGGTCATATCGCGGTCGTCGGTTCGCTCGCCGGTTACCGGGGCCTGCCGACGGCGGCTGCCTACGGCGCCAGCAAGGCGGCGTTGATCAACTTATGCGAGGCCTTGAAGCCGGAGCTCGACGCCTGTGGCATTCGACTGACCCTGATCAATCCGGGGTTCGTGAAAACGCCGCTGACCGATCGGAACGATTTTGAAATGCCTTTCCTGATGCCCGTCGAGAAAGCCGCAGACGCCATCTGTGACAAGCTTGCCGGCTCGGCTTTCGAAATTACCTTGCCGTGGCGCTTCGCCCTCGTGATGAAGATGTTGCGCGTCCTGCCGGACCGGTTGTTTTTTGCGATTACCCGTCGGATGATCGCGCGATGAATCCCGCTCATCAGCGCTACGTCGATTTTCTGCAGAGGCTGACGCGCGACTCTCTCGGCGAACTGGAGCAATACGTCGCGGCGGACGTCCGCTTTGCCGATCCGTTCAACGATCTGGTCGGCAATGACGGCATGAAGCGGGTATTCGAGCACATGTTGGATACGCTCGGCGACGTTCGTTTCGACGTTCACGATGCCGTTTCCGAGGGCCCAGTCTGCCTGCTGAACTGGACGTTTCACGCCCGTCTCCGGGGGCAGCCCTGGCGCTTCCCCGGCTCCAGCGTCGTTCGTTTCGATAACGACGACAGGGTCGTCGAACACCGCGACCACTGGGACGCGGCGCGGCACTTTTACGAACGCTTGCCGGTTATTGGCTGGCTGCTGCGGCTAATTCGAAATCGCCTGCGGGTCGAATAAACCCGGTTATGGCGGTTCCCGCCGACGCGTCGCTTTTCCGGAAGGCCAGCGTTACGGTGCCGATTTCGAAACCGAACTTGGTGACCCGGGCGCGATTCAGCATGACGCCGTCGGGCTGCAGGAACATCCAGTCGTTGAACGTGACCCGCCACGAGCCGCCGCCGATCGCGAGATCCATGTCGGATCGCCAGTTCAGCGCGTTTCCGCTCGCCTCGCCGGTGGCGACCCCGATGATGTCATCGGCGCGGCCTTCGTATGTCTGTTCGCCGGTCTTTCGGATGGTCCACACGCGCCGATCGTGCTCGCCATCGTCATAGACGAACCGCTCGTCGAGAACTAGTTCGGTGCCGTCCCAGGTTCCGTCGATATCGACGGTGAATTGTCGGCGCACCACGCCGAAGCGATCTTCGAACAATCCCCATGCCCGGGTCTTGCCCTGAAAATAATCTTCGATCTGCAGACGGGGCTCGTTCTCGGCAAAATCTTTCGTATTCATCTTCATGCATCCGTTAAGGATAAACAGGGCGGCAATGGCGGCTGTCAGGCGGCTCAACATTCTCGCTCCTTTGCATGCCGCTCGCGGCTAGGCGTTGCGTTGCGCCAAACGCCGGCGAATAACGGACTGACGCCGTTGGGTCAGCGGAAATCGCCACATCAGGCCGATTGCCGTTAGCTTTATTACGACCGGAACGAGCGCGTAGATCACCGCCAGCGCCATGATGCCGGACGCGCCGGGACGTTGCGGATCGAAGCCGAACAGGTCGAGGGCCGGCAACGCCGTGCCGGCGGCAACCGCCAGTGCGAACTTGGCGCTCATGCCCCAGAGCGCAAACTGCAATCCCGTGCGGCGCCGGCCGTTCTTCAATCGGTCGTAATCGACGACGTCGGCCTGTATCGCCGGCGGCAGCGCGAGATCGGCGCCCAGACCCGTGCCGGTGATCACGCAGATGACCGCGAAAGGCCAGACCGCACCCGCCGGAAGCAACGGGACGAACGCGAAAGCGAGACATGTCAGCACCATGGCCGCACACCACGTGCGGTGTTTGCCGTACGCACGGCTCAGGGCGAGCCAGACCGGAATCGCGAGGATACCGGCGAGGAAATAGGCGAGAACGAACATCGGGCGCTGATCGGCGCCGACGTCGAGGCCGTATTCCAGATAGAGCAGGAACAGGGCTGCCGGGATGCCGTTGGCGATGCTGTTGATAAACCAGGCGAACAGCAATCTGACGAACGGCCCATTGGCGGCGAGACCGGCGAGGCCACGCAGAAACCGGGCCGGAGCTCGCCGGACGGAATCCGGCTGCGGCTGACTATTGTCGCGGCGGTCGAGCGCCGCATCCGGCACACGCCAGAACAGGATCGGCAGGACGATGACGCCGGCGATCAGGGCCGTCTTCGCAATCGTCTGGCCGGTGGCGAGTTCTCCGCTGGCGGCGTCCGATGCAGCCAATGCCCCGGCCACGCCGGCGCCGACGATCCCCAGCAGCGTGAAGCCTTCGCGCCATGATGTAATCCGCGTCCGTTCGTCGTAGTCGTCGCTGAGCTCGGCGCCCCAGGCCGTGTAGGGCACGTACATCAATGTCCAACCGAGATAGAGCACCACGGACCAGATCAGCAGATAGGCTGCATCGACCCCCGGCGGCGGCGTCAGGAGGTGCCACAACGCCGGACCGGCAATCAGGCTGCCGACAAGAATGAACGGCTTTCGGTACATGCCATGAATTGAAAACCGGTCGCTCAGAATGCCGATCAATGGATCGGAAACCGCGTCGAACGACCGCGCGATCAGAAGCACCGCCCCGGTGACGGCAAGTCCGACGCCGAGATCGTCGCCGTAGATTGCCGGAAGATGCAGAAAGACCGGGATCGTCGGCATGGCGATGACCGCGGCGGGCAACGCATAGGCCAACAAGACCCATCTAGATAGGCGGGCCCCGGCGACAGCCGTCATCGATGCTGGAGCACGAAATGGCCGACATCCGTTCTCCCGGACTCGAAACCGACTTCGCAGTATCTCAGGTAGTAGTGCCAGAGACGGAAGAACGCGTCGTCGAATCCGATGTCGCGAATGTGCTGCCAGTTTCTCTCGAATGCCTCGTTCCATCGACGCAGGGTTTCCGCATACGAAGCGCCGAAGAAAAAGCGATCCGCGATCGTCAGGCCGGCGGCTGCGGTCGCTCGCTCGAAAGCGGCGGGGCCGGGCAACATGCCGCCGGGGAAGACATGGCGTTGAATGAAATCCGGCGTACGCCGGTACTGCTCGAAATACGCGTCATCGATGGTAATGATCTGAAGCGCCGCTTTCCCGCCGCGCTTCAGCCGCCGCGACAGGGCATCGAGGTAGGTCGGCCAGTACGCTTCCCCGACGGCCTCGAACATCTCGATGGAGACGATCTTGTCAAAGGTGCCCTCGACGTCGCGATAATCCTGGATGCGGATTTCAACGCGATCTTCGAGACCGTGATCCTTCATGCGTTGTCGCGCATATGCTGCCTGCTCGACCGATAAGGTCAGACACAGAATTGTGCAGCCGTAGGTGCGGGCGGCGTATTCCGCAAATCCGCCCCACCCGCAGCCGATCTCGAGAATCCGGTCGCCTGCGCCCAACCCGATAAGCTCAGCCATGCGCCGGTACTTGCGTTCCTGAGCGTCGGCGAGCGGTTCGGCCGGATCTTCGAACAGGGCTGACGAGTAGGTCATCGTCCGGTCGAGCCAGTGTTCGTAAAAGGCATTACCGAGATCGTAGTGCGCCGAGATGTTCCGGCGGCTCCCGCGTCTGGTATTGGCGTTGCGCGCATGAAATGCCCGGCAGGCCCACCGCATGAGACGCGACGGACCGCACAATCCGGCGAGGGCGGCTTCGTTGGCGACACCGAACGCGAGAACGTTCAGGAGATCGGGAGTTCGCCATTCATCGGCGACGAAGGCTTCTGCAAGCCCGAGGTCGCCAGATACCAGAACCCGGCGCAACAACGCCATCGAATTAATCGTTACGACCGCACTTGGCCCGGGTTCCGATCCATGAACCGTGATGCGGCGGCCGGACGGAAAGGTCAGCGACAGGTCGCCGGATCTGAGACCGTCGAGCCGGCGGACAAGCATGCGCTCCAACAGCGCGAGGCCTGATCGTGGGATCGTCTGCGTGGCCGCCGTGACAGGGTCAGAGGCCGGAGCGGCACGGTCATGATGATCGATTGTCGTATCCATGGTCAGTCATGCCCCTGTTGTCGGCGGGTGAACAATGCTGGTTGAGACCTGCCGTTCGGCAGGTAAATGGCGAAAGACGGGCGTGCCCTTCAGCCAGAGACGCACGGCTTCCCAGTGAATCCCGGCAACGATCTTCAGGGTCATCAGGGGAAAGAGAATGAGGAGTCGCGTCAATTCGCTCGCCGAGAACGCGCGCCGTTGGCCGTTGAACGCCGCCGCCAACAGCAATCCGTCTTCGTCTTCCTGGCGAATGGTGATGGCGACCCGTTCATCCGGTTGCACGATCCGAAAGTGATATCGGCTGTCCATTCCGATGAACGGCGATACATAAAGCGACTTGTCGCAACACTGACGGATGACCGGGCGTGTGTCGTCGACGACCGGAATGACATAGGTGTGGCGCTCACGGAACGTGTTGCACACCTCGTAAAGGATGGCCACGAGGGTTTCGCTCGGGCCGTAACAGAAGTAGACACTCAGAGGATTGAAGACGTAGCCGAAGATCCTCGGATAACAGAGCAGGCGGATGCTCGCGATGCTGTCGTCGATACCGGCGTCGACGAGTTGTCGCTCGACCCAGGGCCTGAGCGGCGTGCCGTCCGCCGGCCCGTGATCCCGATCGAAGAACGAAAAAGGCGCCCATCTGTCGTAGCCGAACAGGCGGTGCCGTCGATCGAGATCAGGCAGTTCGTCGAGATCGAGCAGCATCGAAAAAACGCCATAGCGCAGACGATGCCGTTTGGGTCTGACGCGTTCGTGGGTTACCTGACCTTCGTAGATCGCCGACCGCACTGCTAAATCGCCTTCTCGGTTTCATGCCGCGAAAGATGAATACGGCCGTTTTCGGCTTCGACCGTCCAGGGGCGTCTGATGCCGCCCAACTGTTCGGCAACGGCGAGTCCGGACTGTAGACCGTCTTCGTGAAACCCGTAACCGAAGTAGCTGCCGCAGAACCATGTGTTGCGTTGACCTTGAAGCGCCCAAAGCGCCGGCTGGGTCTTCATCGCGGCGGTGTCGAAGTAGGGATGAGTGTAGTCGAACGTCTGGATGACGCTCGACGCTGCCGGCGGCGTAACGGGGTTCAGCGTCACGAACAGGTCTTGCGTTGTTGGCAACGGTTGCAACTTGTTCATCCAGTAGGTAACACACAGCGACTTATTGGCGGCGCGCTGACGCCCAAGAAAGTTCCAACTCGCCCAGACCCGGCGCCGACGTGGCATCAACGATGGATCGCTGTGCAGGATCGCGCGATTGTCGGTGTAACGCCAAGCCCCAAGCAACCGCCGCTCGCGATCATCCGGGTCGCCGAGCATTTTCAAGGCTTCGTCAGCGTGCGCGGCGATCACGACGTGATCGTGCTCATAAATATGCCCATGCTCGGTTTCGACCCTGACGCGTCCGTCGAGGCGCCGGATGTGGCGCACGCCGCAGCGTCGTTCGGTTTTGCCGATCATGTTCGTCAATTTGCGCACATACGACTGGCTACCGTCGACAACGGTTCGCCATTGCGGCCGATCCGTCAGGTTCAGCAGGCCATGGCTGACGAAGAACCGCACGAACGCCGTTACGGGATAGGCCTTCATTTCCTGCATGCTGGTCGACCAGATTGCCGCACCCATCGGGAGCAGGTGGTTTTCGATGAACGCGTCGCCGTAGCCGCGCTGCGCGAGGTAATCGCCGAGACTGAGACTCTCGCCGACCGTGTCACGCAAAACGGCGGGCGCACTGCGATAAAATCGCAGCAGATCCGTGACCATTCGCCAGAAGCGCAGGTTGACGATGTTCGAGCGCTGACCGAAGAGGCCGTTGATATCGGTTCCCGCATACTCCAACGCGCCGTCGTCGAGAGATGCGGCGAACGACATGTCGCTATCTGCGGTTTCGACGCCGAGATGCGCGAATAATGCGGTCAGATTGGGGTAGTTCCGTTCATTGAAGACAATAAATCCTGTATCGACGGGCACCGCGCCTGATGCCGTATCGACAGAGACGGTGTTCGAGTGTCCGCCGAACCGGTCGTCCCTTTCGTAGAGCGTGACCCGGTGTGCTTTCGACAAGAGCCAGGCTGCGGACAAACCGGAGATGCCGCTGCCGACAACGGCAATGTCCAGGTCTTTGCGTGGTGGGGAGTGATCGAAGGCCATAATGTTGATCCGTTAGGGTTTTGACTTCTACGCCGTAGTGGCGCTGTTGGATCACGGCCGACGATATCTCGCCGACAATGCAGCAAGACCGGTGATCCAATTCAATGTCCGGGGCGTAAGCAGGGTATGAGAAACACCGCTTCAATCGGTGATATCGATCCAGCAGGGCATGAAGCAGCGCGTCTGATGTCTTGCCAACAGTTGGAAAGCTTGGTTGCATCCGCCGATGTTTTCCGAAAGTGCGGATACGGCATGATGTCACCCAGAGAGTTGATCGATCAGGCGCCCAGTCACGCCGATCTGCTGGTCTCAGTCGGGCAATCGCAGGACCGGGAGGCGTTCCGCTTGTTGTTCGAGTATTTCGCACCGCGTCTGACATCCTTCATGCTGCGTCGCGGCGCTAGCCATGCTGCGGCAGAGGAGATCGTTCAGGAGGCCATGGTCAAGGTCTGGCGGAAGGCATCCAAATACGATCCGGCCAAGGCGTCGGCGTCGACATGGATTTTTACGGTCGGGCGTAACGTTCACATAGACGTCTTGCGCAAGGCCGATCGGCCGGAGCTTGACCCCGACGATCCGGCTCTGGTTCCGGATGCCGAACCGGATGCCGTCGCGCGGCTTTCCATGGGGCAGGATGCAACGCGGATCCGCGCCGCCATGGCCAAACTTCCCGACGATCAGCGCCAGATTCTGCTGCTCGCTTTCTTTGAAGAGAAGCCGCACAGCCGAATTGCCGAAGAACTGAAGATCCCGCTGGGAACCGTCAAATCCCGCATCCGTCTCGCGTTCAAGCGGATGCGCGCGGAAATCGGAGATGAAGAATGAACGTCAAACACCACCCGAGTGACGAGCACCTGCTCGATTATGCATCGGGCGCCATGCTCGAGGCCTGGAGTCTTGCCATTGCAACGCACCTGACGTTTTGCCCTGTGTGCCGCCATCGCGTCGCCGAGATGGAGGAATTGGGCGGAACCCTGTTGGATGACGAAACGCCATCCGATGCGTGCGACATTTCGTTTGACGGTTTGATGCAAGCTATCGATGCGCGGGACGCGGACATCTCGCCGGATCCCGCTGTCGACGAATCCGCCGGTACGCTGCTTCCTGCGCCGCTTCGCCGCTACGTCGGCGCGTCGGCCGAGCACATCAAGTGGCGGCGCATCGGGCCCGGCACGCGGCAATCCATCATCCCGCTCTCCGAAGGCGGAGCGACGGCCCGATTGCTCTGCATCGCGCCCGGATTGCCGGTGCCTGAGCACACCCATGGCGGCCTCGAAATGACCCTTGTGCTCTCCGGCGCATTCGAAGATCACATTGGGCGCTTCGGCCCGGGCGATCTGGAAGAAGCGGATGAAGGGGTCACGCATCAGCCGGTCGCCGCCGCCGGCGAGTCGTGTATTTGCCTGGCTGTGACGGATGCGCCGCTTCGCTTCAAGAGCCTCGCCGCACGGGTCGTGCAGCCGTTCGTCCACATCTGACGGCCGTGTCACTGACAGAATCGAACCTAAGGTCGTTCGGCGATTCGCTTACTGTCGCCGTTGTCGGCGCATCCGGCGGAATCGGCTCCGCATTCGTCGATGCGCTCGCCAGCGACCCGGCGGTCGGATCCCTGTGGGCCTTGTCCCGCCAACCAGCAGATATTGAGTCGGGGCACGGCACCGACCGGGTACGCCGGGTCGAGATCGACGTTACGAACGAGGACTCCATCGGAGCCGCCGCGGCGACAATTGCCGGAGACGAACGTCCGCTCGGTCTTGTCATCGTGGCGTCCGGTCTGCTTCACGACGGAGACAGTCTGCAGCCGGAAAAGTCGTGGCGCGCGCTCGACACCGGCGCCTTCGAGCGCATGTTTTCGATCAACACGACGGGACCGGCGCTGGTCGCGAAGCATTTCCTGCCATTGCTCGACCGCGATCGGAAATCCGTGTTCGCGGCGCTCTCGGCCCGGGTCGGCAGCATTGCCGACAATCGCACCGGCGGCTGGCACGCCTATCGGGCCTCGAAGGCGGCATTGAACATGATCATCCGGACGTTGGCGGTCGAGCTGGCAAGACGCAATCCGTCCGCAATGTGCGTCGGATTGCACCCCGGCACCGTTGCGACCGATCTTTCAGCGCCATTCCGCCGTAACGTCGATGCCAACACAATCTTCACACCGGCGACGTCGGTCGGTCATCTGCTGCGCGTCATCGACGGCCTGTCGACCGATGAGAGCGGTTCGTGCCTCGCCTGGGACGGCACGATTATCCAGCCGTAAGAGAAAACGACATTCCCCGTTTCGCGGTGATCCACTGTCGGTCGGGTCGCGTAAAAGGGGTACCTGCCGCTCTTAATCCCCCCGTTATGAGCAGGCAGTCTCCCTCAAGCCCCGACCGTGACAAGCGGTCGGGGCCCCTTTTCCGGACACGTCGCCCGCGGAGGTTTTATTGAGCGGAAACAACAACAGCGACAACAGCTCGGCGACCGTGTTCTACGACGGATCCTGTCCTGTCTGTCGCCGTGAAATCGCATACTACCGCGGGTACCCCACGGACCGGCAGATCCGGTGGGTGGATGTCGCGCAGGCGCCTGTTGCCGCGTTGCCCGACGAGCTGTCGCGAGAAGCGGCCCTCGGACGCTTTCATGTCCGCACGCGAGACGGGCGGCTGCTCGATGGCGCCGCCGCATTCGCACACCTGTGGTCGGCCATTCCCCGGTTTCGGTTCCTCGGCCGGGTGGTTCGAATTTGGCCGTTATCGTTCCTTATGGAACTCGGGTATCGCGGATTCTTGCACATCCGGCCTGCAATCCGGCGCGTGATGTCCTCCCGCTAACGGGGCCTCTGGGGCTAGCGATAGGCCAGACTCGCGGCGATCTCCTCTGCTGCCCGGATCCCGGATAGATAAGCCCCGTGACAGGTCGAGTTGCAGTCGCTGATTGTCGCCTCGCCGGCGAAGAACAGCCGCTCGTCGACCGGTTTTGCGAGCTCGATGCGTTGATGCGCCTGGCCGGGACGGGCGCAGGAGTATGCGCCGAAAGTCCAGGGCTCGCTCGCCCAGGCGGTGGCAATGGACCGTTTCATATGTTTGCGGACATCGTTGCCGAAGACCTCCGCAACGCGGGCCAAGGCGAAATCCTCTCCCGCCTGCTGGCCCTGCTTCTCGAGCCAGATGCCATGACGCCCGCCGGTGAACACGATCGCCGTATTGTTGCCGTTGACACTGGCTTCGAACCCTGCGGCGTCGCCAGCGCTGTTCCATGTGGTATGGAAGCCCAGGCCGTCCGGACCGAACACATCCTCGTCGAAATAGAGACAGATCTTGTTTTCCGTGCCGGTCGGCACGCCCAGGTAGGACTCGATCTTCCAGTTGGGCAGGACCGGGTCGAACAGAATGCTGTTGGATGCGAGAATGCCCGTCGACACGGTGATCAGTGCCACGCGTCCGCGTATGGTTCCTTTGACCGTCTCGACCGCAACACCTGAGCCAGACCAGTCGACCTTCTCGACCTTGCAGTTGAGCGAAACGTCGACGTCTCCGCCCCAAGTCTTGACCAGATTGCCGTAGCCGCCGGGAACGGGGATGTCCTGCTGCCAGTTCCCGTCGACGTCGTCGACGAAGCCGGCGTAGTCGGCGGCCGACGTCTCGTCGATATCCATGGCGTTGAGTGCCGCCATGCCGTTGGCGTAGGGAACAAAGAACTTGCTCTCCATGTCGACAAAGTCGGACATGGGACGGTCTTCTCCGCGCTCGACAGACGCATCAAAGGCCTCGTCGCACGTATCGTCGTATTCTTCGAAACGCGCGGCTTCCGCATCCGTCAGTTCGACGCCGTCGCGGTGAAACCGGATGCGTGAGAAAATATCGGCATGGTCACGGTTCAGGAGCACGCCGAGTGCGTCGGCGATCGGACCGAACGGATTGGCCGCGCCCTGGTGCAAATAGCTGCAGCCGAGGTCGAACCAGACGTCGGGTGCGATCTCTTCTGCATAGGCGCGACCGCCGATGCGGTGCGATCCCTCGACGAGGGCAAAGCTCAGCCCGCGTTTCGATAGTTCCTTCGCTGCCGACAAACCGGCTGCGCCGGCGCCTATGACAACGGCGTCCACATCCGCGCTCACGGTCTCACCTCGCTGTTAGATGGGCCCGGCCTGGCGACCGGCATTTACATGCCGGCTGTCTGGTCGCCCTCGACGTATTCATCGGCCCTGGCGTATTCGCCCTTGTAGATCGACCAGAGCTCGTCCTTGTAGAGGAAGAAGCCCTCGCACGGCGTCGTGCCCCAGGCGGCGATCTGCCAACAAACGGCGCCTTCGTCGTTGACGCTCCACGTTCCATTGGCGCGGGCGCCGTCCCACACGGTCTTCAACGTGAAGTCCGGTGCGTAGTATGCACCGCCATTGCCGGCCCAGATTACGGATTTGTCGGACAGGAAGGCGATGGTTTCATCCGTGGTGAACGGCGTCGGCTCGAAGCCGGCTTCGAATTGTTCTTCCGGCGGTGTATAGGCGACATTGTCGCGGACCGCATCGACGGCGTTGCCCTCGTACTGTCGTGGCGCAGCCATCGTGGCCCCATCGGCAACGACACTGACCTCATCGCCGTTGTGATAGTAGGTCTCGCACGGCACGTGATCGCCCCATGCCTTGACGTACAGGCAAACGGCACCGTCCTTGGTCGAGCCCCAGGATCCTTCGAAGCGCTCGCCGTCCTGCAGGATATCGGCGGTTCCCTCCGAGGAGTAGAAGACCGCATCGCCGCTCCGCGATTGGGTCGTGTCCGCGAGATAAGTGTAAAGTTCCGACCGCGTGAACGGCGTCGCGCTATCAAGCAGGGCGACCTCGGTCGTCTGGCAGGCGGCCACGACGCCGCTTGCAAGGGCGACCATGCCGAGTTTCGTCATAATGGTCTGTTTCATTCATCCCTCCCGTATTTCCAGAATCGCCGGCGTCCGGTTCAAGACGCCATAGAGACCCGATTCCTCGTTTCAAGTTTTGACTGTACAGTCAGTCAAATCAATCGATTTCTTTTGTGGCTGCCCGTTCGCTGGCCGTAAATCCTAGAAGCCGAGATCGTCGAGTTGCTCGTCGATGACCTCGAGCATGCGGTCGCGTGTCATGCGCCCGTAATGACCGGGGAAAATCTGGCGAACCGGCAATTCGCGCATACGCCGGAGACTGGCGGCATAGGCTTCGGGCTCTTCCGGCGGCCAGGCCAGGCCGTGATCGCCGTCGTAGAGCATGTCGCTCGTGAACAGACTGCCGGTCGCGCGTTCCCAGATCGCCAATCCGCCCGGTGAACGGCCGGGAACATGCATGACGTCCAAGACCCGATTGCCGAGATCGAACGTATCGCCATCATCGACGAGACGGGTCGGCTCAGCGCCGTTCATCGCGTAATCGCGAACCCTGTAACCGGCCGACGGCAGGGCCCACAAGGTCGTCTCGTTGAGGTAGTCGAAGACCGAGTCGTTCTCTGAATAGGGTGTGGCAAGCGCCGGTGCGTCAAGTACGTGGCAGGCGCGGTCCGAGAAACCGGACCAACCGCCGGCATGATCATAATAGGGATTGAGCGCGACCGCCGTGACCGACTGACCCGCGATCGCCTCGACCAGCGGCGCGGATGGCACGATACCTGAGCCCGTGTCGATCGCGAGCGTCCGGTCGCGCCCCCTTACCAGCCAGATATCGCCGACAGCGAAACTGTCGATGTGGTCTTCGCGAAGACGAAGGATTCCGTCGCCGCAGGCCTCGATCGCGTACCACACCTCGGCGACGGGCTTGTCCGGTTCGGTTGGGCGGTCCTCGATCGCACTCATTGCTTTCAGGCGTCCTCGAAAAATACCCGATCGTGCTTCATCGAATGATCCGGGTCGACCGCCTCGCCGAGTTCCCGCGCATAACGGTGACCGGAATAGACCGCGGCGGCAATGATAGCCGGGGCCTCACAATCGCCGATGCGGCGTAGCGTTTGCGGCGCACCCGCTGCACCGGCCTCGATTTTTTCCGTCAATGCGTGATAGAGCGTATCGGCAGGGCGCTGCGCCGTGACCAGAACAAGATTCTCGCCGTCTATCGCCGTCGTCCGGCCGGTGTACGTGCACGCGAGCTCGACGGATTGGCCGTCGAAGCCGTTGAGCTGGTGAGCCGTTATCATCTCGACGCCCATTTCCATCAGACGGGCTCGCGCACGCCACCGGTCGTACGTGAAACCGCCCCAGTCGGAAATCGAATCGGAAGGCGTCGCCAGGGTCACGGGTACGCCGCTATCGCGGATCTGTTCGGCGAGCACGGTGGCCATATAGTAGTGGTTGTCGTCGTAGATTACGGTCGGCCCGTCGGGCAGGCGGCCTTCCATGATGTCATCCGGTGTAAAGACGCGGTTCGCCGATCCGAGACCCTTGATGCCGCCGCGATGGTTGGCGCCGAAGCCGTCGTCGCGCCAGCGCGCGCCCGTCGCGATGGCGACGTGATCGGCCTGCACCTCGAGCACCTCGTCGGCGCCGAGCTCGCTCTCGCGGAAGATCTCGACGTTGACCATTTTCTCAAGCTGCTGCACGCGGTAATCGCGGACCCGGATCCAGGCGCTCAGGCCCGGCAGTTTGGCTTCGCGCTCAACGCGGCCACCCAGTTCCCGGGTCGCTTCCGCCAGCATGACGTCGTAGCCGCGTTTGCCGAGCTGATGCGCGGCTTCGAGGCCCGCCGGCCCGGCGCCGACGACAAGTACGCTCGCATCGGACGATTTTTTCCGGATCACCTCTGGATGCCAGCCACGGCGCCATTCCTCGCTCATGGTCGGGTTCTGCGTGCATCGGATCGGCGTACCGGTTCCGTCGCCCATGTAGCAAACGTTGCATCCGATGCATTCGCGGATGTCTTCCAGCCGGCCTTCCTCGATTTTTTTTGGCAGGAACGGATCGGCAATCGACGGCCGTGCGGCGCCGATCAGATCGACGACACCCTGTTTGATCTGGCGCACCATGGTGTCCGGCGACGTAAACCGGCCGACCGTCACGACCGGTTTCGTGGTCAGCGACTTGATGTAACTGACGTATGGTTCGAGCGAGCCCTCCTCGACGAAACGGGACAGGCCCATCTCGTATGAATAGTCGGCAACATTGATATCCCAGAGGTCGGGCAATTCGCCCATCATATCGAGTATTTCCGGCGTCTCGCCTTTGACAGGATTGCCATCGCCGCCGCCGCCGCCGTTGGCCTCCGCCGACAATCTGACGGCCACGGCGGTTGTGTCGCCGACCGCTTCCTTGGTGTCCTCGATGATCTCGCGCACCAGCCGCATCCGGTTCTCCAGCGATCCGCCGTACTCGTCGATTCGCGTGTTGAGCACGGGCGACATGAACTGCGACAGCATGTAATCGTGGGTCGCGTAGACGTAGACGATATCGAAGCCTGCCTCGCGCGCCCGGACTGCCGCATCGCGGTGCCAGCGGCGGGCTTCGCGGATGTCGTGTTTGTCCATCGCGCGGCAATGAAACGGGTTGCCGTCCGTGTTCGGCATGCTGACGACGCCGACAGCGACCTCGCGGGTCATCAGATTGGACATGCGCGCGCCGCCGAGACACAACTCGACGCCGGCCAACGCGCCGTGTGCGTGCACCTTTTCCGTCATCAGGGCATGGGCGCGGATGTCGCGGTCGTCCCACAGCGTAGCGCACATATAGGGCGCATCGTCGGACGTGGGATGGACCGAGCAGTACTCCGTATTGACGATGCCCCAACCGCCCTCGGCCTTCATTTCCCGAAGACCGGCGAGGATGCGCGGGTGTTTCCAACCGCTGCCGGTGCAGTGCGGCACCTGATAGAAACGGTTCCTGGCGGTTACGGGCCCGATCTTGATCGGTTCGAAAAGAATGTCGTATCTGGGATCGCGAGGCACGCTGGGCTCCGTTTTTCTTGAGGGTTCGCCGTCGGCGCCAACGCTACAGCTGGCAATCCGATTTCATGGACGCAACAGGGAAATGGCCGGGGAACACCTGCGCCAGAAAGGCAAGACAGTCTTCCCGTCCGGCGATGCGGTTGGCGTCCTTCGGATAAAGCAGCAAGTTGAGCCAAATCCCGTCGATCAGACATTCCAGCCAATGCGCGACGTTCTCTCCGTTGAGGTGGCCATAGCCGCCGTCGTCGACGATTTCGCTGCACAGTCTCGTCATTTCGGCATAGCGCTCGTCGTCGTATGTGTAATGAATCTTCAGATAGTTGGGCCGGTACTTGGCCTGTCCCCAGAATGCGAACCAGACCGCCAGCTTTTTTGGCGAACACGTCCTTTTGTCAAAGTCCGCATTGACCATCGCGACCAACTGCTCCGCCGGGTCGGAACCGGCATTCGACATCGCTTCCTTCCAGCAGTCGTAGTGCTCTTGAGCCAGATAACCGAGCGTCTGGTCGTAGAGGTCTTCCTTGCTGTCGAAATGGAAGTTGACGATGCCGTGAGACAGCTTGGCTCCCTTGGTTACCGTCGCGAGGGTCGTGCCGGAGAAACCGCGCTTGGAGATCGAATCGATCGTCGCATTGATCAACTGTTGCCGGCGCGCCGCCCGCGTTGCTGTCCGCCCCCCGGACTGACTCTCCGTTGACATCTTAGGCATAGGCTTCCCCGTCCCAACTTCCCCACCGGCCAACTTGGTACATCGCCGGCCCGAAAACCTCAATCCGCCCCGAGCAGTACCACGGCATCTTCCGACCAGTTGAGCCAAACCTGCCCACGGGCCGCATCGGTACCCGCGTCATGCGAATCGAGATTCTGGCTCGACACGGCAATGGGAGTCTCGATGCCGTCAATACGAACGTAGAAATGGCTGCGATCGCCAAGGTACGCCGTGTCGCTCATGGTGCCTTTGACCGCATGGCCGTTCTGTGGCTGCTCTTCTGAAATCAGGATCTTCTCCGGGCGGATCGCCACAAGGACGGCCTGACCTTCGGCAAAAGATCCATTGTCCCCGGACATCGAGAAACGGCCGACCGGTCCGGCGTCAACGTCGACCGAACCGTTCGACCGGCCGGCGACCCGGGCATCGAAAAAGTTCATGGTGCCGATGAAGTCAGCGACCTCGCGGTTGACCGGCGCTTCGTAGAGGCGGGTCGGCGTATCGATCTGGAGATAGCGCCCCTTGGACATCACGGCGACCCGGTCCGACATGGTGAGCGCCTCTTCCTGGTCATGGGTCACGAATACGAAGGTGATACCGACGGACCGCTGCAGAGCGCGGAGTTCAAGCTGCATGTGCTCGCGCAGTTTCTTGTCCAGCGCACCGAGCGGTTCGTCGAGCAACAGGACCTTCGGTTTGCGGATGAGCGCGCGGGCGAGGGCGACACGCTGGCGCTCGCCGCCCGAAAGCTCGTGTGCGCCGCGGTTTTCGTAGCCCGGCAGGTTGATCATGTCGAGCATCTCGCCGACCCGGGCATCGAACTCCTGCTTCGGCAACTTGTCCTGTACGAGCGCGTATCCGATGTTCTGTTTCACGTTCAGGTGCGGAAAGATCGCATAGCTCTGGAACACCATGTTGACCGGGCGGTGGTTTGGCGGCACCGACGACATCGCCTGATCGTCGATGAATATCTCGCCGTAGGTCGGAAACTCGAAACCCGCGAGCATCCGGAGCAGCGTCGTCTTACCGCAGCCGGACGGTCCCAGCAGTGAGAAAAACTCGCCGCGGGCAATGTCGATGCTGACGTCGTCGACGGCAACGACGCTGCCGAAGTGCTTGCTGACGCGGTCGATGGAAATGAACGAGTCGTTTGTCACGGACATTATACCCCTGTATCCGTTTGCAGATTGACGCCGCGGCGCCGGAACCATTCGGCGAAATAAACCAGCACGAATGATGCAACGAGAATGATGCTGCCCATTGCCAGCACGTTCGGCAGTTGCCACGGAAAACGAAGCTGACTGTAGATATAGATCGGCAGCGTCGCTTCCTTGCCGGCCAGGAAGAAGGCGAGAATGAATTCGTCGAACGAGATGGTGAACGTGAGCAGAAGGCTGGCGACAATGCCGGGCATGATCAGCGGGAAGGTCACCCGCCAGAACGTGCCCCACGGCCCGACCCCCAGATCGAGCGACGCTTCCTCCATGGATGCGTCGAATCCTTCCATGCGGGAAATCATGATCCACATGGAAAATGCCGTGCACGCGGGCAGGTGTGCAAAGCCGACGGTGTAGAGCGACAGTGGAATGCCGATCCAGTTGACGATGATCAGGATGCTGATGCCGACGATAATGCCGGGAACGACGAGCGGCGCCATGATGAAGCCGACGAGCGGCGTTACACCGGGCATCCGGTAACGGGTATAGGCCTTTGCGGCCAGGGTCCCGAGCAGCGTGCTGACGACGGCAACCGGTACGCCGACCTTGATGCTGTTGAGCAGAGAGTCGATGAGACCCTTGGCTTCCGTCATCTGAAGGTACCAGTTGAACGTGAATCCTTTGAGCGGGAAGGCGATGGTCGTCGCGTCGTTGAAGGAGAACAGCGGCAGAAACAGTACCGGAATATAGATGAATGCGAGATAGGTTATCGCGAACACGCCGAGCATGCCGAACCGGGCATCCCTCGGCGGTGTATTGCGGGGAACGGCGTCGGATCTCTCCCCGGCGCCGGTTTCAACGGGCTCAGCCGCGGTGTCGGTCATGGTGCGTGCATCGCTCATAGATTTTGCGTCCTGACGCGCTTGGTGAACCACAGGAAGGCGCAGACGATCAGGGTGATGGACATCAGCGAGATGACCGAGAGCGCCGCGCCCAAAGGCCAGTTATTGGCCTTGGCGAACTGCAACTGGATGAGGTTGCCGATCATCAGCCCTTTCGGTCCGCCGACAACCGCCGGCGTTACGAAATCGCCCACGGTTGGGATGAACACCAGCAGGGCGGCGGCGACGACACCGGCCATGGAGAGCGGCAGGGTGACGCGGAAGAAGCGTCGGGCCGGACTGTCGCCGAGATCCATCGCGGCCTCGAGAACGGATTTGTCGATTTTTTCCAGGGCTACGTAGATCGGCAGGATGGCGAACGCCGCCCAGGCGTGAGCCAGCGTCACTACGACCGCAAACGGGTTGTAGAGCAGGAACTTGAGAGGCGCCTCGATCAGGCCGAGTTCGGTGAGGCCGGAATTGATGACGCCGTTGTAACCGAGAATGATCTTCCACGCGAAAACGCGCAGCAGATAGCTTGTCCAGAACGGCACCGTAATCAGGATCAGCCAGGCAAACTTGTTGCCCTTGACCCGAAAGGCGATGAAGTACGCCATCGGATAGGCGAGAAGAACCGTCAGAATGGTGACGAACCCGGAGATCTTGATCGATCGCCAGAGCAAGGCCTGGTAGTTGTCTTTTTCGAGGAACGCCAGGTAGTTGTCGAAGGAAAACCCGGGCGTGATGTCGAGCAAATGTTGCGACCAGAAGCTGACGACGAGCAGGAACAAGGCCGGCGCGCCGAGCGACAGAAGCATGAGCAGCACGGTTGGCGACATCAACGTATAGCCGCGGAGAGGTTCGCTCTTCAGCAGCAGCCGGCGCCACCACTTTACAGGACTGCTGAGGATGGAGGGGCCGGACGCGGGCCGCAGGGTCGCTTCGCTGCTCATCGGTTGTCGCAATCGCTCTGGGATTGGTTGCCCGGTTCCGGGATGTGGTGTTTTCGCCGCGGGCGGCCCGGATATCGATGTGACGTGAAGATCGATTCCGAACCGCCCGTGTCGCGGTCAGGGAAAACGGCTGGCCTCAGATCGACGAGATCAGTTCGGCCCAATCCCGATTGATTTTCTGCTCCATTTCTTCGGACTGCGCCTCGAGGAAATGACCGGCTTGAAGCACGTCCATCGGATCGCGAGCCAGGCCGCGGGCATGAAGGTCCGCGTCGCTGACGGCGTTGAAGGCGATCGAATTGGCATGACCGTAGGCGTAGTCCTGAATGATGAACTGGCCGGTTTCCGGAGAGATCAGGGCATCGATCAAGTCGTGCGCCTTGTCATAGTGCGGCGCATCGGCTGTCAGCACCATGCCGCAGACCCAGGTCAGCGCACCTTCCTTGACGTTCGCGAACTTGACGGGAACATCCTGGCTGGAAAGCGTCAGCGCCGTCTCGTTCCAGGTCATCGCGGCAACGACCTCGCCGGAGGCCAGAGCCTGCGCCACGGTCGTCATGTCGCTCTGGCGGAACAACAAAAGTTCCTGCTGCTGTTTCAACAGCTCGAGCACCTTGGCGCGTTCGGCGTCACTCGGGTTGTCGAGATTGATGCCGGCATAGATAGCGGCGCACCACCACGAGTCTTCCGCTGCGTCGATGATCGAGAGCCGTCCGGCGTAACGCTCATCCCACAGCATGCCCCAGGATTCTTCCTCGCCGTTGAGGTCGAACAGGTCGGTTCTGTAGGTCACCGATGTTTGTCCCCACTCGAAGGGAACGAACCAGTGTTCGCCGTTGATCACGGTGCCCTTGACGCTCTTCAAGGCCGGCACGACGTCGCCCCAGTTCGACAACCGGGACGTATCGATCGGCTGGAGGATGCCGGCGCTGCGCCAGCGCGGCACGTTATTGCTGCATGGGTGCATGACGTCGACGACGAAACCGGCGCGGACCTTGACGAACGATTCTTCGGCGTCGCCGAAAATCGGCGTATCCGGCGGATTGCCATGGGTGTCGACGTAGGCCTGCCAGCACTCGGGGATATCGTAGCCCGACCAGGTGTAGTAAATCGCCTCGCCTTCATCGGCGCGGCCCTTTCCCGGGGCCATCGGAACCATGGCCGTCGTAAGGCCGACGGCGGCGAGCGCCTTGTTGAAGTCGCGGCGGCTGATGTCGTTGTTCTTGATCCGCTTGATGGTGTCCTTGATATCCATCTGTGAGTTCTCCCTTACTCTCGATTGGGTCCTGTGTGGGTCGTTGGCATGCGGGCCGGTCGCGTGCTTCTTGGTGAGCGCTGGCATGTCGACCGGACAAATCCCTGATAATGATTTGAGCACGATATTTTCTGACTGATCAATCAAATTGCGCATTGTGTCGAGATAAAAATTGATTGAACAATCAGTCAAAATTTATCTCGACATTTGGCGCAGGCTCTGGAACATGTATTTAATGAACTGCATGCTGACGATTACATTTGTCGAGATGGACACGTCATGAAGCTGGCGCCTCGCGCAGTAACGCGACGTTTGGTCTTGTCCGGCTTGGCCGCCACGGCGACGTTACCCGCATGGGCGCGAGCGTTGCCGTCCGATCCGGATGTGGTCGTCATTGGCGCAGGGACCGCCGGGCTTGCTGCCGCCCGCAGACTGGTCGATGAGGGCAAATCGGTGGTGATCGTCGAGGCGGCGGATCGCGTCGGCGGCCGCGCCTATACGGAAAGCAACACATTCGGCGTGCCGTTCGATCACGGATGCTCATGGCTTATGGGGCCTTCCGATTTGCCGCTGATCGGCGCAGCCCGGGACTGGGACTTTACGCTCTACAATCACAACGGCGCCGCCGAGGCCTTCTATGTCGGCGATCGGCCCGCGACGGCGAGCGAACAGGGCCAGTACGATCGTGCTTGGGGTAGAATCACCGGCGCGTTCAACAGGGCCGGCCGCGAGGGTAAAGATGTCGCCGCTTCGTCGGTAATCCCGAAGCCTCTGAAGTTCGATGGCGTCCCGCAGACATGGATCGGACCGATGGACTGGGGCGTCGATTTCGATGATCTCTCGACCATGGATTACTGGCAATCGGCCGATGCCGAGGCCTATTTCATGGTCAAGGAAGGCCTCGGTGCGCTGATCGCGCGGACTGCGCACGAGCTACCCCTTAAGCTCAACGCGGCGGCTCGCCGTATCGACTGGAGCGGCGAAGGCGTCGCCGTCGAGACCGATGCCGGAACGATTCGTGCCAAGGCCTGTGTCGTTACCGTTTCGACCGGCGTCCTTCGCGCCGGGGCCATTCGCTTCGTGCCCGAACTGCCCGATTGGAAGCAGGATGCCATCGGTCATCTGCCGATGGGGTTGCTCGCCAAGGTTGCCCTGCAGTTCGATGGCGAACGGTTTGGTCTCGGCTCAAGTAAATGGCTGTCTTACTGGGTGCCGCCGGAGATGCCGGCCGAAGCCTGCTATTTTTTGACGTTCCCGTTCGGCTTCGATCTGATGATCGGGTTCGTCGGCGGCGCGTTCGGTTGGGAGCTGTCCGCTGCGGGCGAGGAAGCCGCCATCGATTTTGCCTTGGGCGAGGTCGAAAAAATGTTCGGCAGCAAGGCAAGAGACCACTTTGTCAGGGGAACCTTCACCGGATGGGCAAACAATCCGCTGACGCTCGGGGCGTACGCCGCGGCCGCGCCCGGCCATTTCGACGCACGCGCCTCGCTTGCCCGGCCGCTCGGCGATCGCGTTTTCTTCGCCGGCGAGGCTGTCGCCGTGCCTTACGTCGCTCTCTGTGGCGGGGCGTATCTCAGTGGCGATGCCGTCGCCCGCGACGTCGCCGCCGTCATTTGACCCGGATTGAATTTCCCGGTTTTGGCCCGGTTTTTCAGTTGGTCTAAACGTTCATTAGATTTTGATCCTGGGTGCTTCGTTGCCTTAGGATGGGTCCGGCGTCACCGGTGAGGAAAGGATGCCATGGCCGAATTGCAAATCGACAGGCTGTCGCCGGTGGTCGGGGCCGAAATTTCGGGTGTCGACCTGGCGCAGATTTCCGACGACATGTTGGAAGACATTCGTGGCGCTCTCTTTGAGAACGGCGTGATCTTCTTCCGCGACCAGTCCCTGACGCCCGATCAGCACATCGCCTTCGCCGAGCGCTGGGGAGAGATCGACGTCAACCGGTTCTTCGAGGCCGTCGACGGCTATCCGAAGATCGCCGAAGTTCGCAAAGACCCCCACCAGACGACCAACATCGGCGGTTCGTGGCATACCGATCATTCGTACGACCCGGCGCCGGCCATGTGTTCCATCGTTTACGGGCGCGAAATCCCCGAAGCCGGCGGCGATACCATGTTCGCGTCGATGACGGCCGCCTACGAGAGCTTTTCGCCTGGCCTCAAGAACACGCTACATCGGCTTTCGGCGTGGCATTCGGACTCTGTCTTTTCGGACGAAAAGGATTCGGAGGGACGTGTTTCCGATGAAAACGTTGGTGTCGACAGTCTGCACCCCGTGATCATCGCGCACCCTGTAACGGGCCGGCCGGCGGTTTACGTCAACGGCGACTTTACCATCCGTTTCGACGGTTGGACGGAGGAGGAGTCGCGCCCGTTGTTGGAATACCTCTACGAAGCCTGCACCCGCGCGGAATACTGCTGCCGCTTCCGCTGGCAGACGGGTTCGATGGCGATCTGGGACAACCGGCTGGTGCAGCATTACGCCGTCAACGATTACAACGGCGCAGCCCGCCTGCTGCACCGGATTACCATCGAGGGCGTTCCGTTGAACGCGGCAGGGGAGGCTGGCCATGCCTGATGATGCAACAATCAATGACGAAGCCGTGCTCTTGCGAGAAGACGCGGACGGCATCGTCACGCTGACCATGAACCGACCGCGCCAGCGCAACGCGCTCTCGGTCGATCTGATATCGGCGTTGCAAGATGCGTTCGACGCCATTCACAGCGACACGACGGTACGCGCCGTCGTACTGGCCGGTAACGGTCCGGGGTTTTGCGCCGGCCACGACCTGAAGGAGGTCCGCGCCAATCCGGGCAAGGATTTCTATGAGGCCCTGTTCAAGCAATGTTCCGACCTGATGCTCAGGATCATGACGCTGCGCCAGCCGGTGATCGCGCGTGTACACGGCATTGCCACGGCGGCAGGCTGCCAGTTGGTCGCGACCTGCGATCTGGCCGTTGCCTCGAGCGAAGCACGGTTTGCGACGCCCGGCGTCAACATCGGCTTGTTCTGTTCGACGCCCATGGTGGCGCTGTCGCGCAACGTCGCGCGCAAGCATGCCATGGAAATGTTGCTGACCGGCGACATGATTTCAGCCGAACGGGCTCACGAAATAGGTCTCGTCAATCGTGTCGTCGCACCCGACGAACTCGATGGCGCCGTTGCCGAATTGACGCGCCAGATTGCCGATAAATCGCCGCTTACCCTGGCCATCGGCAAGGAAGCGTTCTATCGCCAACTCGAGCACGGAGTCGCCGATGCCTATGCCTACGCCAGTGACGTTATGGTCCGCAACATGATGGCGCGGGATGCGGAGGAGGGGATCGACGCCTTTATCGAAAAACGCGATCCCGTGTGGACAGGCGAGTAGGTGATTGCCGCAATATTACCTCATTTTAGATATAGCCGTAACCGTCGACGCAGTGGGACGCTTGTAGGCATGGGATAGTTCGGGACACAAACGTGTCAGTTGCCTTTTTTAACAGGCACTTGGCATAGCGCATACGACCCGTTTATCCTGTCGCCAGCGTGCGTTGCGCTATGCATAGAGAACCACCAAACCTTAACAGGTAAGTCCAGGGAGACGACATGAAACGCAATACGAAAGCCAGGGATCTGAAAAACAAGCTGATCGACGGCGTCTACGATCGCCGCAGCTTCAACAAGGCCCTTGCAGGTGTTGGTCTTGCGGCCGTCACGATGCCGCTCGTTCCGAACGCGGCGAAAGCAGCCGGCAAGGTCAACTACTTCACATGGGGCGGTTACGACGATCCGACCTTCTTCCAGAATTACGAGGCTCAGCACGGCGAGCTCCCCGAGTTCTCGTTCTTCGCCAGCGAAGACGAAGGCCTCGCCAAGATTCGCGCCGGCTTCACGCCGACGTTCGGCCATCCGTGCTCCGATACGTTTCCGCGCTGGGTCCGCGCCGGCATTACCATGGGAATGGACAAGTCGCGCCTCGAGCATTGGGACGATCTGTGGCCGGAGGTTTCCAACCTCGACCAGCAGTACGATTCCAACGGCGACGTTCTGTTCGCACCGTTCGACTGGGGTAACTCGTCGGTCGCCTTCCGCACCGATCTGGCGCCGGAATACGTCGACAACCATTCTTGGGAAATTCTATTCGATCCGAAGTACTCCGGCCGTCTTGCGACATATAATTCAGCAGCCGGTCAGGCGGCGGTCGCCGGTATGGTTCTCGGCCATCCGCGCGAAAGCCTGTTCAAACCGACCGATGCCCAGATCGCGGCGATCCGCGAAAAGATCTCCGAACAGCGGCCGCATCTGCGTTACTACTGGGACGATCAGACGACCGCGGAGCAGGGTCTGGCTTCCGGCGAGCTGGTCGCGGCGTACTCCTGGAACGAGGCGCCGGTGCGTCTTCGCGACCAGGGCTTGCCCGTCGAGTATATGACGCCGAAGGAAGGCATCCTGTTCTGGGTCTGCGGTCTGACCGCGATCAACGACGAACACGGCGGTGGCGATCGCGATGCCATGTACGACGCGGTCAACGAGATGATGTCGCCGGAAGTCGGCAAGTACATCTTCGAGGAATGGGGCTACGGTCACGGCAACAAGAGGGCCTTCGAATTGGCCGATCCGGAACGCCTTGCAGCCGTCAACCTTTCCGAGCCCGGTAAGATGATGCAGGCCGGCGTGTTCTTCCAGGACGTGCCAGACGACATCAACGCCAAGCTCACCGAAATGTTCGATGAAGTGAAGGCCGGTCTCTAAGACCGATCGATCATTCGGATTTAATGCAACCGCCGCGGCATTGTCCGCGGCGGTTTTCCTTTGGCTTGGGCCGGCGATTTTCGACTGAATTGCTTGGGCGATTCATCGCCATGTGATCCGATCTAGCGATGATCGGCGAATGCCGCGAAGGCTTCGACAACCTTGTCGATATCGTCGGAATCGATATCGAGATGGGTCACCAGACGCAGGCTCGCATCGCCCTGTTCATCATAGCTGCCGGTGACAATGTTGCTGGCCGCGAGATGCCGCCGTAAGGCATCACCGGTACCCTTGGCCGGCTTGATGAAGACCATGTTGCTCTCGACGGTATCGAGATCCACGGCGATTCCGTCCAAAGCCGACAGGCCATCCGCCAGCCGCTTCGCGTTTGTATGATCGTCGTCGAGCCGGTCGATATTGTTTCTAAGAGCGTACAATCCTGCGGCTGCGACGATGCCGATCTGGCGCATGCCGCCGCCGACCATTTTTCGCATCCTGCGCGCATAAGCGATCAAATCGCGTTGTCCGGCGAGGACGGTGCCGGCCGGGGCGCCGAGGCCTTTCGACAGACAAAGCGACACGCTGTCGACATTTTCGAGTATCCGACTGGCCGGGACGCCGAGAGCGACGGCGGCATTCATCAGACGGGCACCGTCGAGGTGTACGGAGAGGCCGCGGCGTTTGGCAAGGTGGGCGAGTGCATCGATACGCTCAACCGGTTGCGGTCGGCCGTGCACGGTGTTTTCCAGCGACAGCAGGCGCGTAATGGGAAAGTGCGGATCATCCGGCTTGATGGCCCGCTCGACGACGGCATCGTCGAGCCCGCCCCGGGCATTCATCGGCAGCGGGCATGCCACGATGCCACCCAGAGCGGACGCACCCCCGGCCTCGTCGATGTAGACGTGGTAACCTTCGCCCGCGAGATATTCTTCTCCGCGGCCGCAATGCGACAGAAGGGCTAGAAGGTTTCCCTGCGTCCCGCTCGATACGAATATGGCGGCTTCCATGCCGAGCAAGTCGGCGGCATGTTCCTCAAGTGCGTTGGCGGTCGGGTCCTCGCCGTAGACGTCGTCGCCGACGTCGGCTTCCATCATCGCCTGCAACATGCCGGTACTTGGCCGTGTGACGGTATCGCTCCTGAGATCGATCGCTCGGTTGGACGTTTCGGTCATGACGGTGCAGTCCTCTGGGAAGAAGCGTTTTATCGGTGATAGATCAGATCATGTTCTGACGGAAGCGCTTTGCGTTTTGATGAATCGCCCATGCGAGTCCGTCAAACCATGACCGGCTCTAATGCGCGCGCCTGACAAAGTAAACAGCTCAGCCATCTGTCCCATCGAGAGCAATAGCGCCGGAATGCGATTCCGGGTAGGTCAGATGCATGGAACCAACGGCGTCTGCAGAAACCAAGGGACCTTCAGCAACCCCGGGACAGCGGCGGATCGTGCTGATCGCACTGTTCGCCAACGTCTTTTCGTTCAGCGTCTCGTTCGGCGGCATGATGCCGTGGATGTCGCTCTACATGGAGGCGCGGAGCGTCGATCCGGTGCTGATCGGCATCGTTGCCGCCGCCAATCCTGTCGGCGTGATGATCATGGCGCCGTTCGTCGCCAGAATCGTTGCGCGGCTGAGTCTTGCCGACGCCAAGATTCTCGGCAGCCTGATCGCCGTCGGCAGTATCGCCCTGATGCCGGTGTTCGACGATCCGGGAGCGTGGCTCGTGCTCCGGTTGATCAACGGACTGGGTGGAGCCATTCCCTGGGTGGTGACGGAAACCTGGATCAACGTGGTCGCGGACAACCGGTCGCGAGGCCGTATCGTCGCCGGTTACGCCATCGTCATGGCCGCCGGATTCGCATCGGGGCCTTTGGTGCTCGGTTTCATCGGTACCGAGGGCATCGTGCCGCCGATGACGTTCATGGTCCTCAATCTGCTGGCAATCGTACCGATCCTCATGGTGCGGCGATACTCGCCGCGGTTCGAGCTCGAAACGCGCCAGCGCGTGTGGCGCGTAATATTCGCCATGCCGACGGTTTATGCCGGGGTTTTCGTATCGGCAACCGTGGACACCGCGTTCTTCGCGTTTTTGCCGATCTGGGGCATGCGGATCGGGCTCGAGCCTGCCTACGCGCTAACGCTGCTCACGGTCTTCATCGCCGGCAACATCGCTCTTCAATTGCCGATCGGCTGGCTCGCCGATCGGTTCGGGGCGCGGCGGGTCATGGCGATATGCGGCCTTGCCTGCATTGCGGGACCGGTCGGCGCCTATCTGACGACCGGGACACCCGTGCTTTTGGGCATGGTGCTGTTCGTCTGGGGCGGCACGGCGTGGGCGCTCTACACCCTGGCGCTGATCGACATCGGGCATCGCTGTACCGGGACCGCACTCGCGGCAGCGAACGGTGCAATCGTGCTCGTCTACACGCTTTCCAATATTTCCGGTCCGCCGCTTGCGGGTATGGCAATGGATGCGTGGAATCCACACGGTTTCATGGCCGTCGCTTTCGTGGTCGCGGCCCTGTTCCTGTTGGTTATGGCGGTTCGAACCGTGCAACGGCGCCATCGCGCCGCCGGCGATGCGCTCTAAAAGTTATCCTTGAGACGTCGCGTTTCGGCAAAAACGTCAACGATATCGTGACCTTGCAGGCCGATCGTGCGCTGCAGGTTCTCGCTGTCGGGTCTCAAAAAAGGGTTTGTCGCCCGTTCCAGCGCCATGGTCGACGGCACCGTCGGCTCGCCCCGGTCCCGCGCCGCGTCGACATCGGCCATGCGCTCGACGAGCGCCTTGTTGTCAGGTTCCACGGACAGCGCAAAACGGCCGTTGGCCTGGGTGTATTCGTGGGCGCAATAGACTCGGGTGTCGTCGGGCAATGCCAGCAGTTTCGACAGCGACGTCCACATCTGTTGCGGCGTGCCCTCGAACAGACGGCCGCAACCCATGGCGAACAGCGTATCGCCGCAGAACAGGGTGTCCGATCCGGCAAACCAGTAGGCGATGTGCCCGCGCGTGTGGCCTGGTACGTCGAAGACCTTCGCATCGGCAACGCCCAGGGTATAGGTGTCGCCGTCACCGACTTCGATATCGATTCCGGGAATGCGGTCGCGGTCGGCGCGCGGGCCGACAATGGTGCAGCCGGTTGCCGATTTGATTTCCAGATTGCCGCCCGTGTGATCGTTGTGATGATGGGTATTGAGAATATGCGTGATGCGCCAGCTCTTGGCATCGGCCGCCGCAAGCACGGGGTCGACAACCGCCGGGTCGATTACGGCCGTGACGTCGCTGTCGGCCTCGTGAGCGACGTAGACGTAGTTGTCGTTGAGAACCGGAATCTGGTGAACCTCGAGTTTGGCCACTTTGCCGTCTCCATTGGTCGTTTCGCGTTGCTGTTACCCTCATAGATAAGGGAGGTCGGCCCACTTTCCAAGCCGGCGCGTGTCGCACCGGCGCAAGGTTCTCTTACGGCAAAAAACGAGGGTCGGCACAGGACCGACCCTCGAGACCGACCGTCAGGTTCCGGGAGGCGGACATGACACAGCCGGAAAGTGGTTGGGCGCTTTGATCAGCACCGCACGGAACGCGCTTCAGCGAGGTGCTGAATGAACCCTTATTCCATTGATACTAGTGAACCGGCGGCGTCGGCTCGATAACCCAGGTTAAAACGGTGGCTGGGCCGGCAACGGTCCCGGATCAGTCACAGGCCAGAAGGGCACGGCGCAAGCTTTGCGGTATGCCGAGAGCATTGACCTGATGCGTCTCGAACTCGCAGATCTCGGCAAGTCTATCGGGATTCATGATGGTGATTTCGCGATCGTCATAATCAATAAGACCCTCGTCGCGCATCTGACCGAGCGTGCGGCTGACGTGCACGGACGTCAGGCCGAGAAAGTCGGCGACCTCCTGCTGCGGGATGGGGAGTCGGATTGCCGATTGTTCGATGCCGCTTATGGCGGACTGCCGCTCGTTGAGTTCGAGCAGAAAATGCCCCAGGCGTTGCTGCGCGTCCCGCCGGCCGAGGGATACGATGCGCTCCAGCAGGCGTGAACTCTCGTCCTGCAGGGCAATAGCGATTCGCGACGCGATGCTGGGAACCTTGTCGGCGATTTCCCTCAGGACCAGTTCATTGATGACGGCAAGGCTAAGGTCATGAAGGGCGTCCGCCGATACGGTGTGACGCCCTTCCTTGTCGACCTGCGCACCGAACATCGAGCCCGGCATGATGAAATCGACAATCTGGCGCTGTCCGTCCTCTAGCAGACGGAAGCGGGCGCCCCACCCCGAGACGCAAAGAAACAACCCGGTGTGATCGGCCCCTTCGGAAAAGACCGTGTCGCCGCGTTGATAATAGCGTCCTTCGATGTCGCAGTTTTGCAGAAAGGACCGTTCGGAATCGTTGAGGTCCGCGATTGCGGCCAGGCAGTGAGTCAGCATGCGTCGTGCGTCGTCGCTGGAATTCGTGTTCGCCAACAGGATGCTCCAAGTTTGTCGAAAGGTGGTTGTGACGATTCACGATAATCCGTCGGCAGCGAGAATCCAGCGCAAACCTCGTCACCGCGCGACAAACCGCCGGCTGATCGCCATCGCCGGGTTAACCCATGTTATCGCGATGCTTCACGACGTCGCGCTACGGTCATCGCTGAAATGAGAGGAGACGCTACACATGCCTTTTGAACTACCGCAATTACCGTACGCGAAGGACGCTCTTTTGCCCCATATCTCGGTCGAAACATTCTCCTATCACTACGACAAGCATCACAGTTCGTATGTCGACAAGCTGAACGCGGCGATCGAGGGTACCGACTACGAAGGCATGGAACTCATGGAGTTGATCCATGCGGCGTATGACAATGGCGACCAGGACGTCTTCAACAATGCCGCGCAGACATGGAATCACACCTTTTTCTGGCAATCGATGAGTCCCGACAACAGCGGTGTCGACGATGCCGCTCTAGAGCGATTGATCGACGATTTCGGCGGTATGGACGCCCTGCGTGAGGCGTTCGTCGATACCGGAACCGGGCAGTTCGGCTCCGGCTGGGTCTGGATCGTCGTTTCCGACGGCAAGCTCGATGTCGTCGGAACGCCGAATGCGGAATTGCCGCAACTACAGAGTCAGCATCCCCTGCTGACGTGCGACCTCTGGGAACACGCTTACTACCTCGACTATCAAAACGAGCGCGGCGAGTTCCTCGAGGTTTTCTTCGACCGGCTTGCCAACTGGCGGTTTGCGGCCGACCAGCTGCGCCGCCAGGGCGAAGGAGACTACACCGCCGCCAAACGTTTTCAGAACGCGCAGGCCGAGTTCGCCAAGTCTGGTGACGTCGAGAATGCGGCTCGGGAAGCGCAACAATCCGTCGACGGCGAAGAAGGCCGTTCGTCATCTGCTTAGGGAGAGAGATACATGAGCAAGAAGGAAGCCTACGAGAAGAAGGTCGAATCGCAAATCGAGGAATGGAACGCCGAAATTTCGAAACTGAAAGCCAAGGCCGATCAAAAAGAGGCCGATGCGCAGGTCGCCTACCATGAAGAAATCGAGGATCTGCGGGCGAAGCAGGACGCGCTTCGGGAAAAGCTTCTTGAGCTTCGCGCCAGCAGCGAGAGCGCTTGGGAAGACGTGAAAACCGGCGTTCAGAAAAGCTTCGACGACATGCAAAGCGCCATCCGCTCGGCCATGGACCGCTTCTGACACCGCGAAGCACGGACACCACCGGCAAGGAGACTCAAATGGCAGACCAAAACGCCAAGACACACGCCACATCGGATCAGGCTGACGACGGCGTTAAAGCGGCGGAGAAGCTGACGCCCGACGAAATGCGTCAGGCCAAAATCGTCAAGTCGCGGGGCCAGCGCAGCTTGCTGATCGGTATCGTTATCGGCGGCATCGCCGCCCTCGCAATCGCGAGTGTTCTCACCGCGAGTTAATCGGCCCCGTCATCGATGGTGAATCGGAAATCGCAGCGGTCGTTGCCCTTCATCAGGGTTTTCGTCCGCTGCATCCGAATTCGGGGGTCGTATCCCTCGCACAACGAGCCGTCGCGATTGCATGACAATGCCGCGCCGAGATGGCGAATGCCGAGACGTTCGTACATGTCGGCATATCCGCAGCGTTTCACGTCGAAGGCGATCTCTCCGGCATCGGCGGCGATTTCCTCGATATCCATTGCATCGCCTTCGCGCCAGATCTGAAGCCGCGCGTTGAAGGTTTCGAGGTCGGTTTGGCCGTCGCCGGCGGCGAGATCGCGGCCCATTTCCATGGCCAGTTTGCGGGCCACGCGCCCGAGCAACGCTTCGGCGCCGTCGGCGCCAATCTCCGGCACGAGTTCGTCATAAACCGCCTTGGCGAATAGGGCCTCTATTTCCCGGCGTTCCAACAGCGTCGTCATGTCGCAATCCTCGTCGTCATATCGATCCGTCCCGGCAGACTAACGGCATCGCCGGTCACCGCAAACAACTGACGCAATTCCCGCGTAGCATCGATGTGAGTGCCTGCGTGTGTAGACGGATCGTAAATTTCGCGCCCGGCTTTAATCGGCGGACATTTCCCTGTTGAGCGATGCCATGGTCCCATGTTCGGGGCGCGCGCGGTGATCGAGAATCGGCAGGGCGCTGCGCATTTCGTCGTGAAAAAGACGTACGCCGACTTCGAGGTCCGAGAGCGTGAAGTCGTCGAATGCACTCGAGCGCATGCCTTCCCACGACCATTTGACGAGCTGAATATCCTCTTTTCCGGTGACATCGTTGATGCGGTTGTTGAGGTACCGGGTGGCCAATGTCGCGCGATCGGTCGTCGGCAAACCGTACGAACGGCCGTGCATGACGCACTTTTCCACGCCGAGCGGCAGGGTCTGATAGAAGTCGATCATCTCCGGGTAGAACGTGATCACGGTCGACGGGAACAGGCCGTAATAGACCCACGCACGGCGCAAATGCTCGGGGAGGTCCCGGTTCTCCGGCAACAGGGACTGATAGTGCCGCACGGACCACAGGGTGGCCGGCACATCGTTGATGACGCCCTTGGTGACGATGGTGTCGCCGACGATCGTATCGCCGTATTCCTGGCCGTATAACTGCTGCAGGGCGGGGTGGGCGACCGGGACGTGATAGCCCTCCATGTCGACGTCGACGGCGGCTTTCCAGTTGACTGCCTGCTCGGAGTGCCAATGCGGGCCAAATGGCTGCATGTCGTCAATCCGGTAGGCGGCGATATCGTCCTCGAAGGGCGCCATCAGTCGTGCGACCGACGGTCGTACGCTGGCGGCGAACCGGACGAAGATCAATCCGTGCCAGATTTCGTGCTCGACCGGCTTGAGGCCCATCGTCTTACGGTCGATGTCCGTGCCGAAGCTCTCGGGTGCGGGTATGCCGCGCATCGAGCCGTCAAGCCCGTAGCACCAGCCGTGAAACGGGCAGACGATGGTCGAACCGCAGTTGCCGCGTTGTTCGGCGACGACGCGCGAGCCGCGGTGGCGGCAGAGATTGTGGAACGCCCGGACAATGCCGTCCCGGCCGCGCACAACCAACGCCCGTTCGTCCGCGACGTCGAGGCTCAGGTAATCGCCCGCTTCCGGGATCTCGCTGACATGTCCGGCGATCCACCAGGCACGGCGTAGCACATGCTCCTTCTCAAGTTCGAAGAACTCATCGCTGTCGTAGCTCCAGGCGGGCAGGCCACCGCGCTTTGCGGGATCGGTAAACGTCTTTGCGGCCAATTCGGACTGCATCTGTCACGGGCTCCTGACTCATCATCAAAATGGATAGTCGGAGTTCTAATATTAACTAAACAGTTAGTCAATTAATGTTTGTAAATATATTGATTTGTTGACATTTTTGGTCGAAAACATGTCATGGAACCAGGCAAGCAGAGAGGCGGCAAACGCCGTGACGTACCGAGGCGCAGCCGTGCCGCGCAGCGCACGATCCGGCGACAGCAGATCATCGATGCGACGATCCATTCGGTGGCCACGCTCGGCTTCGCCGACACAACCTTGGCGACCGTTGCGAAGAACACGGATATTTCCCAAGCGGCCCTGGTATTCCACTTTAAGACCAAGGACGCGCTTCTGACGGCAGCGCTCGAGTACCTCGTCAACCAACATCGTGCCGCGTGGCGGTCTGCGATAGAGGGGCTTGCCGATGATCCGCTTGCGCGTATTTGCGCCATGATCCGTGTCGATTTTTCACCCGAGATCTGCACGCGAAAGCGTGTCGCCGTCTGGCATGCGTTCTACGGCGAGGCAAAAACCCGACCGACTTATTTGAGGCTTTGCGATGAGCAGGACAAAGAGCACACGGCCTTTCTGGAATCGGCCTGTCGCGAAATGACGTCCGCGGGGCGTTCGTCCGTCGACGACCCTGCGATCATGGCGGCGATGATCGACGGGCTGATAGACGGCATGTGGTCGTGGCTGTTGTTCGATGAAACGTTCGACAGGAAAGGTGCGTGCAACACCGTGCGAACCCTGCTGACGGTCCTGTTTCCGTCGGATCGCTCGGTAATCGACCGGTTGTTGGCCGATGAATTCTGAAGCCGGAATTGCATGAAATTAGTGGGACCTGACCCTAATTCGGCTTTCTGAGGGCGGCGCAACCGCCTATTCTTCGGTGATCTGCTAGGGGAGTGACCATGTTCGACAAGACCTCCGTGGCGCACAGGATTGCCGTTTCGCTCGGGTTGCTGGCGGTGATCGCTGCCGGGCTGTATCCGGCAACCGAAGCGCGTGCCGGATCCGCATTCGCCGGTGTCGAGCTGGCGTCGCACCGGGCTTTCTACAGCATGGCTCTCTCTCCGCAGTCGCGCGGCGGGACAATCGAATCGGTCGAGGGCGTCATGACCATGTCGCTGGAAAAGACATGCGACGGCTGGATCTTCACGCAGGACATGAATGCGCTGTTCGCCATTCAGGACGGGGCCGTAATCCGTCAGAGCGCCGCGTTTACCAGTTTCGAATCGTTCGCCGGTGACAGCTATCAGTTCGCATCCCGGGTCAAGACGGACGCCGAACAGGATGAAGTTCGCGGCGAAGCGAAGGTCGACAGCGACGGCACCGGCCGAGCGCTTTATCGAAAGCCCAGCGAGATCGAAATCGAGCTTCCCGCCGGAACGCTTTTTCCCGTGTCGCACACCGCCTGGCTGATCGCAGAGGCCAAGGCGGGCCACCGTCAGGCATCGCGCGTCGTTTTCACCGGCTCCGACGAGCTTCATCCCGAATTGATCAACGCTTTTATCGGAGAGGCCTCGGATGCAGATGTCGGCGATGTTGAAGCCGAAGGCGGGCTCATGGAACGGCCGGGTTGGCCGCTGACCATGGCGTTCTACGAGTTGAACAGCGAGACGGGCCTGCCGACCCTTGAAATGACGGCGCTCCAGCTGGACAACGGCGTTGCGCCGTGGCTGATCATGAATTTCGGCGAGTTCGCGACCGTCATGAAAGCCGAACGGGTTGAACCGTTGCCGGCGCCGTCGTGCTGACGGGCGCCACGCAAATGCCGCAAAAATGCCTTCAAACGGTTGTCCCGTGAATCCGAAGTCCATACACTGCGCTGCAAACCACGGCGACGGTGCAGAACGGCCGGTTCGACGACTGGGAGACCGAAAATGACGCCGATGATTACGTCGGTTATCGGACGGTTACGCGGGGGGGCGGCGATTGCAGCTTTCCTCGCCGTGCTTGTCTGGTCGATGGATGCTAAGGCCGAGACCGGTTTTGTCGGAATGCAGATTCAGGGTCTCCCGGAAGAGGCGCGGGTCGCGATCGGCGTCGATTCCGGCATTCTCGTTCGCGAAGTCGGGCTCGGTACTCCAGCCAATGAAGCCGGCATCATGCGCGGCGACGTGTTGCTCGAGATCGACGGTGAAGCGCTTATGGCGTTCGAGCAACTGGTTGACGCCGTAAGGGCGTCAAAGCCCGGCGACAAGATCGGATTTAAGTTACTGCGTGGCCGTGAAACCCATGACGTGGAGATAGTTCTCGGCACGTGGCCGGAGTACTGGAAGGAGCCGAAACCGGGATTCGCCAGTCTGCCGGATCTGGGCGTCACGTTGACGTCGCTGACCAGCGACGTACGCAAGCAACTGGGGATCAGATGGTCGGCCAAAGGCGTTGCGGTAACGCTGGTGCCGGAAGGCGAAACGAACGAGTCGAACCTGTTGCGGGGCGACGTCATTCATCAGGTCAACTTGACCCTCGTGTGGCATCCCGATCAGGTGCTCGAAATCTATCGCAAGGCGAAGAAGGACGGGCAGAAACACCTGTTGCTGTTCGTCGAGAGCTACACCGGCAACCGGTACGCCCTGATGCCGGTCAAGTGACCGGCCCCGATCAACCGTCGCGCTGCTCGGCGATCAATCTCCGAAATTCGGCCAACTCGATGGCCCCCGGCACCAGTTCGTTGCCGATAATGAAGGCCGGCGTGCCATTGATCGAGAGTTGCTGGGCCATGGCATAGTTTGCCTGTATCGCCTGATCGATTTGTTCCGCACCCATTGCCGCGCTCAACGAGTCGGGATCGATGCCGAGTCGCGCGGCCTCGCCGAGAACCGTATCCCTGCTCAGCGTCCCGCGCGTCGCCATGAGGGCGTCGTGATAAGCCATGTAGCGCTCCGGCCAGTTGAACCACGTCGCGAGCGCCGCACGCGCGGCAAAGACCGAGTCCTCGCCAAGGATCGGAAATTCGATCAACACCAGACGAATGTCGTCGTCCGTTGATATGACCTCCTTGAGGGCCGGAAAGACGCGTTTGCAAAACCCGCACCGGTAATCGAAAAACTCGACGATCGTAAAGTTTCCGTCGGGATTACCGGCCACCGGAATGGCAGGATTGTCTGCGAACGACCCCGTCATCGAACCGATCGCCGCTGCGATACGGTCTTGCTCCAATGATTCCTGGCGGGTCCGGTAGACTTCGAGCGCCTCGATCAGGACTTCCGGATTGTCGCGCAGGTAATCGCCGATCAGTGTTTCGATTTCCTGACGTTGGCCGTCGCTCAGGGATTCGTCCGCCAGCGATGGTGCATTGGCGGCGATGGAAACCCACAGAGTTGCGATAAAGGCGATCGTGACGAGCTTCAACATGGTTCAAGTGTGACGGACCGTTTCAATCGGGGCAAGTGTTGCGGTTCTCATCGGTGCAGCACCACGTCGGCGAGATAAACCCGGCCCTCGCCGGCGAGGACGGCGACGGCGACATAGGCGATGCGGATGTCGCCGGGATCGATTTCAGGCCAGGAACGGCGGAATAGCGCTTCGATGTCGATCCCATCGCGATGCCATGCCGCCACCGGACCGCCACCGCGAACGCCATATAGCGCGACGCGCGGGTCTTCTGAAAACGCCTTGAGATGGCCTCGTTGTAATGGTGAACGGCGCCATTCGCCAACAATCAGGTGGTGACTGGGGGCGATGTCGAAACCGAGGACATCGGTTTCAATGGTATCGGGCGAATCATTCAGCGAGTGATCGTGCAAACCCACGGCAATTGCAACGGGAACCGCTGTGTTGGTGGGCCGTTCGGCGGCCCACGACCATTCGAGATACGGCGTCGTCGTCATCAACGCATCGACCGAGCGGGCCAATGCAAAGGGTTTCTCGCCGGCGACCATCGCGAGCGCGTCTTGCCCGTTGAACCGTGTCAGGGTCATGGCGGTATCGGGCGGGTTGCCGGCGATGAAGAGCTCGCCGGAATCGACCTGACGCTCAAGATCGCGCGAGATATGGATGATCTGCAGCGTGCCGCTGGGCCCCATCGTGTTGACGAGCGGATCTGCCGCACAGCCCGCCAGTAAGACAAGGCTCGCCGCTAGGACAAATGTGCGGACGCGTATTGTTCCGATCATTCCGCCGTCTTGACGTCGACGGCGTTCAGGATGTCCTGAGCCTGCAACCACTCCGGCGAGCCGACGGGGAAAGCGTCGGCGACCTTGCCGGCGTGATGTTTGGCCCTCGATATCTCATTCTTGAGCATGGCTTCCTCGGCAAGCGCCAGCGAGCTCAGGTCGAGTTTGTCCTGGCGGCCGTAGGCAATGGCGAGTTGGCGCCATGTCGATGGGGAGCGGCGGTCGAACGCAAGGCTCGCCTGCAGGTTCTTTTCCGCCAGCGGCAGCATCGCCGGGTCCTCGGTTGCGATCTGGGCGCGACCGAGCGAGCCCAGCAGCAACGCCGAGCGCGGCGACAGATCGACCGCGCGCTGGTAGTGCGGCACTGCTGCCGCCGCATCGCCGCTCTCGAACAGCATCTGCGCCTTCAGTTCCTCGAAGTAGGGGTCCTCGGGCATATCGGCGATCAGTGCGTCGATTTTCTCATGGGCGGTGGCCATGTCGTGCTTGCGGTAGTAGGCGAACGCCCTCGCATAGCGTCCGGCGATGCTCTGATCGCTCTCAGGGTACGTTTTCATGACCGTCCTGAACGGAAAGGAATAGGCGTAGATCTTGGCCCGGATGCGGTCGTGTCTCGCCTGCAAGGCCGGATCGACCGGCGCGTCGGTATACTTCGACGTCTTGAGAAACGCCTCGATGGTTTCGATACGGTCGCGGCTCAGCGGGTGGGTCCGGACATAGGGGTCCTGGTTTGCCGTGCTCAGCAGTTCCTGATCCTGCAAGACGCTGAGAAACCGTGCGAGACCGCGTGCCGACTGGCCCGTCGCTTCGAGGAGCCGCAACGCAGCCTGATCGGCAGACGATTCCTGAGTTCGGCTGAAGCTTAGAAACGATCTGTTGGCGACATCCTGACCGGTCGCGATGGCGGCCGTCGCAACGTCGCCGCGGCCGGCGATCAGCGCTGCGCCAACGCCCAGCACCGATGACAGGATTCCAATCGTTTGCGCCCTGTCGATCGCGTCGCCGGTGCGCGCCAGGTGGCCGCCGGAGATATGGCCTGCTTCGTGTGCGAGCACGCCGATGACTTCCGTCGGGTCCTCCGCCGCCAGGATCAGGCCGGTAAAAACGAAGATGTTCTGCCCGCCTGCAACGAACGCATTGAGCTGGGTGTCGTGGATCAGAAACAGTCTGACCGACGCGGGATTGAGTCCGCCGGCTTGCAAAATCGGGTTTATGTAGTCGTGCAGCGTGGATTCGATTTCGGCATCCCGTACGAATATGAACGCCAACGCTGCATTGCCATTCAGGCAAGTTACGAGCAACATGACGGCCAAGAAAAGAAATCGAAGCGACGAACGCCTGGGCAACATGCGAAAATCCTCTAGATATTACTGGAAACGTAGTGAGCGTCCCCGGTGGCGTCAAATCGCATCGGCGTCATTGGCGGTAGTTTTTCTCGCGTCGTGCGGCATCATCGAAGAGCCGGAAACGCAAGGCAACGAGGGCGAAATCGGTTATGTCCGGGGCTTCTTCGGCGGCGTAGCCGCGGACGAGCCCCGCGCCGCCGTCATCGGACGGGATGTACTGTCCTCGGGCGGTAATGCGGTCGATGCAGCGGTAGCCGTCTATTTCGCGCTCGCCGTCACGAAGCCGTCTTCGGCCAGCCTCGGCGGGGGTGGCGTTTGCGTTGTCCACGATCCGAAGTCAGATACCACGGAAGCGCTCGAATTCTTTGCCAAGACCCCGGCATCGATACCGCCGACCGCAAGCCGGCCGAGCGCCGTACCCGGCAATCCGCGCGGATTCTTCGCATTGCATGCAAAGTACGGCAAGCTGCGGTGGGAAGTCGTGGTCAAACCAGGCGCCAATTTGGCCCGTTTCGGCAGCCCGGTTTCGCGGTCGACGGCTGCGGATCTGAACGCGGCAGCCGGCGCCCTTTCCGAAGATATCGAAATGATCAGGGTTTTCGGCGCTTCCGGCGGTGGCCTTGTCGGCGAGGGCGATACCCTGCGTCAGCCCGATCTCGCCGCCGTGATCGGCGGTATGCAGGTGCGGGGACCCGGCGATTTCTACAGCGGCGCCATGGCCCGCCAACTGGTCGATGCGGCAATCGCCGCGGGTGGATCGCTTGAGCTCGATGATCTCCGGACATTCCGTCCGGTCTGGCGCGAGACGGTTCGTATACCGCTCGGCTATCATCGGCTGCACGTCGCTCCGCCGCCGGCGTCGGCTGGTCTGACAGGGGCAACCATGGTGCACCACCTGGCCGGCAATGACCGTTTCGAGGAGGCCGATGAACAGGAGCGCGCGCACATGCTGGCGGAAGCGGGGGCCCGGGCCTACGGCGATCGCGGGCGCTGGTTGACAGCCGACGGAGGCGCGACGCTCGAAGCCGAGGAGCTCGGCGATGTGACGCGCTTCGAGGACGATATGGCGGATTACGATCCCGGTCGTCACACGCCAACCACCGCGTTGAAGGCCCGGCCCGTCGCGCGTGCCGAAAATCCGGCAGCGACCAGTTTCGTCACTATCGACCGGTTCGGCGGCGCCGTCGCCTGCGGGTTGACCATGAACAATTTCTTCGGCACGGGTCGCGTCGCGCCGGGAACGGGGGTCGTCCTGGCGACAATTCCCGGGGACGCCGGCCGCGGGCCATGGTCGCTAAGTCCGATCCTGGTTATCAATCCGATTACCCAGCATCTGTTCTGGGCGAGCAGTGCGACGGGCGGCGTGGCTGCGCCGACGGCATCGGCCAATGTCATCGCGCGGTCGTTCTTCACGCAAGACGGACTGGGTGCGGCGTTGACCGCAAAACGGGTTCATCATGGCGGATTGCCCGATACGACCTATGTCGAGGAAGGCATCGGCGACGGCGTCGTGGCCGAGCTGCGGTCCAGGGGGCATGAGGTTACGGAAGCCCGTCAAATCGGCCGTGTGAACGCGTTCTACTGTCCCGAAGGATTGCAGAACAAGCCGGAGCTTTGTGAGGTCTTCACCGACCCGCGCGGGTTCGGCCTGTCTTTGTCGTCGGAACGATGAGATTGTAATGGCGTTGAAGACTTCTCGCCGGGGCGAGGTGCCGCCGTTCATCGTGATGGATGTGATGCAGGCTGCGGCGCGGCGCGAGGCGGAAGGCCACCACGTGCTCCATCTTGAGGTCGGCCAACCGGATACACCGGCGCCTGCTGGCGTTCGCGCGGCGGCGCAGGCCGCGATCGGGACAGAGCGGTTGGGCTATACCGTCGCTCCCGGAATTCCGGCACTACAACAAGCCATCGCAGGGCATCATGCGCGCATGTATGGCCACGAGATCGAACCGGACCGGGTCTTCGTGACGACGGGGTCGTCGTCGGCCTTTACGTTGGCCTTTCTTGCCGCGTTCGATGCCGGGGATCGGGTGGCGCTCGCAAACCCCGGCTATCCGGCCTACAGGAACATCCTGACGGCCCTCGGGATCGAGGTGCTCGACCTGCCGGTCGACGGCTCGACGAATTTTCAGCCGTCGCCCGCCATGCTGGATGCGTTGGACGTTCGGGTCGACGGCCTGATCGTTGCGAGCCCGTCGAATCCGACGGGCACCATGCTGACGCCGGACGAACTTGGCGCGCTTGTCGGTTACTGCAATGAAAACCGCATCCGACTGATTTCTGACGAGATCTATCACGGCATAACCTACGGCACTGTCGCCGAAACCGCCGCGAAGCTGGACGACGACGCGATCGTCATCAACAGTTTTTCGAAATACTTCTCGATGACGGGCTGGCGGCTCGGCTGGATGATCGTCCCGCCGGCGCTCCGACGGTCGGTGGAATGTCTCGCCCAGAACCTGTTCATTTCGCCGCCGGTTGTCTCGCAGCATGCCGCGCTGGCGGCGTTCGATTGCTACGACGAGCTCGACGGTTATGTCGCGCGTTATGCCGACAATCGCCGTGTCCTGCTGGCGGGGCTTCCGGCGGTTGGAATCGAACGGTTGGCGTCGGCCGATGGCGCCTTCTACGTGTATGCGGACGTCAGCGATCTGACCGACGACAGCGTCGGGTTTTGCCGGCGAATGTTGGACGAGGCCGGCGTCGCGGCAACGCCGGGCGTCGACTTCGATCCCGGCCGGGGCCGGCGTTTCGTGCGGTTTTCATTCGCCGGGTCGACAACGGACATGAAGACCGCCGTCGAGAAAATCGGCGACTGGCTCTCCTAGGCCGGATTTCTATGTGCGACGCCACCAACCGCGGCGTGACGATTCCGGTTTATCCTGCTCGCCGACGACAATGACCGTCGTCTTGGCCGCTTCATCGGCATCGTCAGCCGCGTCGGCAGATGCCGCCGCGGGTTCCGGCTCGGGTTCGGTCGCTGGTTCAGGTTCCGGATCGGCCGCCTCGCCGGCGCCGTTCGATCCCTTGTCCGAAGAGTCTTCCCCGGCGGGCTGATCGCTATCCGCATCGGTTTTGGCTGCCTTCGGCTTGCGACCGCGTTTGGCCGGTTTTTTCCGGCTAGACTTCTTTTCGCCGTCTGCCTCATTGGTTTCGGCGGCTTCGGCGTTCGACACGTCGCTCTCCACCGGTGCATCGCCAGCGTTATCGGCGTCAATGTTGACGCCCTCGCTGTCAGCATCCGACCCGGTGGTTTCGGACTCCGTTTCCGCAGCCTCGCGCTTCTTCGAGCGGCGGCGTCCGCCGCGCCGGCCGCGCCTGCGGCGTGACGGCTTCTCGTCGCCACCACCATCGTCGGTGTCGTCATCGGATGCCGCCTGGGCGTTGTCATCGGCGTCGTCGTTGGCCGCGGTCTCGTCGTCCTGCTGCCGGTCGTTGTCGTCACCGCCACGCTTACCACGCCGGGAGCGCCGGCGCCGGCGTTTGTTGCGCGAGCCGCCATCGTCATCGCCGTCACCGGCTTCGTTGCGCGCCTTGAGACGCGATGCCGCGTCGTGCACTTCCTCGACCACGTCACCGTCGTCGGACTTTCGGCGCTCCATGCGATGATCCGGCGGTACGAGGCTGTCGTCGGCCTCCAGCGTAACGGCGAGACCGTAGCGTTCCTCGATGTCGGCGAGCAGCTTGCGCTTGTGATTGAGGATATAGAGCGCGATTTCGCCGGCGACGAAGACGGTAACCGACGTCGAGCGCTTTTTCAGCGCTTCTTCTTCGATCGCGCGGACGACGCTAAGGGCCGCCGAGCCGACGGAGCGGCGATGACCGGTGCCGCCGCAGGCAACGCAGGGTTCGGTGCTGGTCTCCATCAGACTTGGCCGCAGCCGCTGACGCGACAGTTCGAGAAGGCCGAACGGGCTGATGCGGCCGATCTGGATACGCGCCCGGTCGATCTTCATGGCGTCTTTCAGTTGGCGCTCGACGCGGCCGTTGTTGCGGTTGACCTCCATATCGATGAAGTCGATGACCACCAGACCAGCGAGATCGCGAAGCCGGAGCTGACGGGCAATCTCGTCGGCCGCTTCCATATTGGTGTTGAGTGCGGTCTCCTCGATATTACGCTCACGCGTCGCCTTGCCGGAATTGACGTCGACGGCGACCAGCGCCTCGGTCTGGTTGATCACCAGATATCCGCCCGAGCGCAACGGCACGACGTTGTCGTGCATGGCGTCGAGCTGGCTTTCGACCTGAAAACGGTGGAACAAGGGGACGTCGTCCTCCTTGTAGGGCTGGACCCGTTTGGCATGGCTCGGGATCAGCAGCTTCATGAAATCCTTGGCCGTACGATAGGGTTCGGTCCCCTCGATGATGATCTCTTCGATATCCTTGGTGTAGAGATCGCGAATGGCACGCTTGATCAGGTTGCCCTCCTCGTAGACGAGGCAGGGTGCAATCGATTCGAGGGTCGTGTCGCGAACCTGCGTCCATAGCCTGAGCAGGTAATCGTAGTCGCGTTTGATTTCCGCCTTGGTACGCTTGGCGCCGGCGGTGCGGACGATGACGGCCATGCCGTCGGGAATATCCAACTCGCTCAGGTAGTTCTTCAGCTTGCGCCGGTCGGCGCCGTTGGAAATCTTGCGCGAAACGCCGCCGCCGCGGGCCGTGTTCGGCATTAACACGCAGTACCGGCCGGGCAACGAAACGTAGGTCGTCAGCGCCGCGCCCTTGTTGCCGCGCTCTTCCTTGACGACCTGAACCAGAATGATCTGGCGGCGCTTGATGACTTCCTGGATCTTGTAGTTGCGCCGCACGTTGATTGCCGTACGGCGAACTTCCGCCTCTTCATCGGCATCGTCGCCGCCGACAGTTTCGACGGAACGATTCTCATCGTCGCCAGCGGCCTCTTCGGCTTTCTCGGCCTCGGCCTCCGCAGCCTGCTGTTCCTCGAGCAGGGCGGCACGGTCGGCGACCGGGATCTGGTAGTAGTCCGGATGAATTTCGTTGAAAGCGAGGAATCCGTGTCGGTTTCCACCGAAATCGACAAAGGCGGCCTGCAAGGACGGCTCTACGCGTGTGACTTTCGCGAGATAAATATTGCCTTTGAGCTGGCGCCGGGATTCAACCTCTACATCAAAGTCTTCGAGACGATTTCCGTTGACGATCACGACGCGGGTTTCCTCCGCGTGCGCGCCGTCGATCAACATTTTCTTGGTAGACATTTAAGTGGGAACTCCGTTGATCCCCCGGCAAGGACGCGGAACCGGCGAGCCGGAAAATCGCGCCTGAGGCGGGGAATGCTTTTGCTGGTGTGCCGGTGGCGCGCGGAGATTGGCCCGGCAACGCCGAAATCGGCGCCGCTTTTAGGGGGCTCAGTCGTTGCGCATTCGCACCTGACATAAGGTAAAACCTCTGGTTTTCCGCTCTTGGCACGAATTGACGTGCCGCAAGGCGGGACGCAGTGAAAACTGCGGTATGTTTGTTGGCTGGCACGTGGTGCCGCAGCCGCCAAGGTCGGATGACCATGGATTCGTTAACATAACCTCAGGAATTCTTTTCCACAATCGCAATCGTTCCAAGCGGTGCTGTTTGCCCCGCATGAACGAGGTTCTCGCCCGGTGACCGTATGGTTTGTTGCAGCCGGGCGCAGGGGGTATATGTGGTCTCGGCCCGCCAGAACGGGGTCGATGAACGGGATGGCGATGTCGCATTTCAATGGTGGCGCAAATGTTTAGGGCCCTGAGGCTCTGCTATGCGGCGGTTTCGATGCTGGTGGCAGTTGTTGCGTCAGCGGCGCCGTCAGTGCACGCCGCTGATACCATTGCTACCGATGTCCGCGTCGGTCAGCACGTCGGGCATACCCGCTTCGTTGTCGATCTTTCGACGCCGGTCGACCTCCGGATGTTTCTGCTCGACGATCCGTATCGCGTGGTGATCGACCTGCCCGAAACAGGCTGGCAATTGCCGGCGCAACCGCTACCGGCGCCCACGGGTATCTACAAGACGATGCGCTATGGCCTCTACCAGCCCGGTCAGAGTCGCGTGGTTCTCGAAACCACCGAGCCCGTCGCCGTCCGGGATGCGTTCTATCTCAGGCCGGGCGCCGACGGTGCGCACCGGTTGGTCATCGATCTTGAGGCCATCGACCGCGCGACGTTCGTCGCGTCGCTCAAACAATCTTATCGCGTGGCCGCCAGCGAGGCCCGGCAGGAGACGGCGTCGGTCGCCACGGCGGCGACGCAGCCCGCAACGGCTCCGGCCCCCGCCGTGACGGCGGGGTTGGAGAATCCGTTGCCGGCGGGGCTGCGCAAACCGTCTTACGTGCCAACGCCACCGCAGCGACGGCTTATCGCGATCGATGCCGGTCACGGCGGCCGCGATCCGGGCGCCATTAGCCGGTCCGGCGTCTACGAGAAACATATCACGCTTGCCTTCGCCAATGCGCTGGCCCGCGCGCTAGAGGCGAGCGGACGTTACGACGTTTTTCTCGTACGTGACCGCGACGTTTTCATCCCGCTCCGAGACCGGGTTGCCAGGGCGCGTAAGGCGAAACCGGACTTGTTCATCTCGCTGCATGCCGACACGGTGGCCAATCGCAAGACGCGCGGGCTTTCGGTCTACACGCTGTCCGAAAATGCGTCGGACAAGGAAGCGGCGCTGCTCGCGGAGCGCGAGAACAAGGCCGATATCGTTGCCGGCATGGACTTCAACAACGAACCGCCGGAAGTCGCGAACATCCTGATCGATCTTGCACAACGCGAATCGATGAACGAATCGGCGCGCTATGCCAACACGCTGATCAAGAGCGCCAAGCCGGTCACGAAGGTGTTACGCAAAACCCATCGGTTCGCCGGTTTCGCGGTTCTCAAGGCGCCGGATGTGCCGTCCGTGCTCGTCGAACTGGGTTTCCTCTCGAATGCCACGGACGAGAAAAACCTCCTGTCGCGTGCTTACCGGCGAGAATTTGCCGAGGTAACGCTGCGCTCGCTCGACGAATATTTCGCGTCGATACAACAGGCGCATACCTACTGACCGGCTAAAATTTTTCATGCCACGACCATGAAATCGCCAAATTGCGGTTTCATGGTGACGTCAATGTCCGGTCGCGTATCGGCCGGGGACGGTCGATCGCGCGATTCCGATTGATCCCGCCTGTTCGCGAGTCAAAACTGTCGACAGCATCATGCTTAGGTTTCTTGCCGTTGTATTCGGAATACTGATTGTCGGCGCGGCCGCTGTGGCGGCCGGCGGTCTGTGGGTCTTCTATGAGTACGGGAAGGGCTTGCCGGACTACCGCCAGCTTGCGGATTACGAGCCGCCGGTGATGACCCGTGTCCACGCGGGCGATGGCCGTTTGCTGGCTGAGTATGCGATCGAGAAGCGCGTGTTCGTACCGATCAGGGCGATGCCGCCACGCCTCGTTCAGGCGTTTATCGCCGCCGAAGATCAGAACTTCTTCGAACACAAGGGAGTCGACCCCATCGGCGTGGCGCGAGCCATTGTCGTCAATCTGAAGAACATCGGCACAGGCCGGCGGCTTGTCGGCGCCTCGACCATCACGCAACAGGTCGCCAAGAACTTCCTGTTGACCAGCGAGGTCTCGATCGACCGCAAGATCAAGGAGGCCATTCTTGCGTTTCGCATCGAACGCGCCTTCACGAAAGAGCGCATCCTCGAGCTTTATCTCAACGAGATCTATCTCGGGTTGCAGTCCTACGGTGTTGCAGCGGCGTCCCTCAACTACTTCGATAAATCCCTCGATGAACTGACCATTGCCGAAGTCGCTTATCTGGCGGCCCTACCGAAGGCACCCAACAACTATCATCCGGTGCACCAGTACGAAGCCGCGGTCGAACGCAGGGACTGGGCAATCGGCCGCATGCTTGCCGAGGGCTTTATCGGCAAAGAACAGGCGGCAGAGGCGCGCGCCACGCCGCTTGAGGTTCGCCAGCGCAGCGAAACGCAATTCATCGAAGCCGATTACTACGCCGAGGAAGTTCGGCGGGAGTTGATGGCCCTGTACGGCGAGGACCGGCTCTACGAAGGCGGCCTGTCTGTCCACACGACCGTTGACCCGCGGTTACAGGCCATCGCCGATCGGGTGCTGCGCAAGGGTCTCGAGCGATACGATTTCCGCCATGGCTATCGTGGTCCGCTCGCCCGCTTGCCCGAGGGAACCGACTGGATTGCGGCCATCAATACGTTCGAGCCACCGCCGGGTATGTTCGACCGCGTCGCCGGCGTTGTTGTCCGGATGGACGACAGGGGCGTCGATCTGGTGTTGCAGGGCGGCGAGCTCGGTTATATGCCCATGGAGCAGTTGCGCTGGGCGCGGAAATGGGCGGAAGGCCAGAAACTCGGCCCGCCGGTTACCCGGCCGAGCGATATCCTCAAGCTCGGCGATATCGTCGCGTTGCGGCCGGAAACACACGCGCCGGCGCACGAGAACGAAGAACCGGAACCCTATCCGCCCGGCACCTACGGCCTTAGCCAGATTCCCCAGATCGAGGGTGCTCTCGTCGCGCTCGACCCGCATACCGGTCGTGTCCTAGCGATGAGCGGCGGTTACGACCCTGACCGGAGCGAGTTCAACAGAGTGACTCAGGCCTGGCGGCAACCGGGTTCCGCCTTCAAGCCGTTCGTCTATCTGACGGCGCTGGAAAACGGATACACGCCGTCGACCCGAATCCTCGATGCGCCATTCGTCATCGACCAAGGCCCGGGGCTGCCCAAATGGCGGCCGGCGAACTACACCAAGAAATTCTACGGACCCAGCACCATGCGGTTGGGGATCGAGAAGTCCCGCAACCTGATGACCGTCCGGCTCGCGCAGGCGGTGGGCATGGAAAAAGTCGCCGAGTATGCGAAGCGTTTCGGTATCGTCGACCGGTTGGAACCAGTGCTTTCCATGTCTCTCGGCGCCGGAGAAACCACGTTGCTGCGGTTGACGACGGCCTACGCGATGCTTGTCAATGGCGGCAAGCGGATCACGCCGACCCTCATTGACAGAATTCAGAACCGCCACGGGATTACCGTCTTCCGGCACGATACGCGCGAATGCCGGGAATGCCGCCAGTCGTTTTGGACCGACCAGCCAGTGCCGATCCTTCCGGACGACCGCGAACGGGTCGCCGAAGCGGGAACGACCTACCAGATCGTCTCGATGCTGGAGGGCGTCGTCGAGCGCGGTACGGGGCGGCGCATCAGCGCCGTCGGCAAGCCGCTCGCGGGCAAGACCGGCACGACCAACAACCAGGTCGATACCTGGTTCGTCGGCTTCGCACCCGATCTCGCTGTCGGCGTGTTCATCGGTTTCGATCAGCCACGCGGACTTGGGAGGAAAGAGACAGGGTCTTCGGTCGCGGCGCCTGTTTTCAAGGATTTCATGGAAGCGGCGTTACAGGGCAAACCCGGCATCCCGTTCCGTATTCCGCCGGGTATCCGGCTGGTCCGCATTGATGGCAGCACCGGCGCGCCCGCCGATATCGGTGATGGCAACGTGATTCTGGAGGCCTTTCTGCCGGGTACGGTGCCGACGGGAGATTCGGTGCTGCTGGCGGGTGAAGGCCAGACACCGGGCTATAGGGAAGGCGTAGAGGGCACGGCGGCCGGCGTGCCGTCCGCGGGGACCGGCGGATTGTACTGACCGACCGGTCGCCGAGCACAGAGTGTGCTTGTCCCTGGTGCCGCCGTTCGCTAGATAGCTGACTGGTCAATTGCCGAGCGGAGTCCGCCTCATCATGCGCGCCGAAATCGATACCGTCGTCCAGGATATCAAGCAGTCGCTGGAACTGCTGAGGAGGCATCTTTGACTACGACAATGCGAAACGACGGCTGGATGAGCTGAACGCTCTCGCCGAAGATTCGAGCCTCTGGGAGAATCCCGAGCGCGCGCAGGAGATCATGCGCGAACGCAACCGGGTCGAGCAGGGTATCGGTGAAATCGACGATTTCGAGGCGGCGCTCAACGACAACGTCGACATGATCGAGCTCGCCGAGGCTGAGGACGAGCAGGGCCTGATCGACGAAGCCGAAAGCGCGTTGACGGCGCTTCGCGACAAGATTGCCGTGGCCGAACTCAAGACGCTGCTTTCCGGCGAGGCCGATGCGAACGACTGCTATCTTGAAATTCATGCCGGCGCCGGCGGCACGGAGGCCCAGGACTGGGCGGACATGCTGCTGCGAATGTACTCCCGTTGGGCGGAAAAGCACGGCTACAAGCTGGAATTGCTCGAAGAAAGCGCCGGCGAAGAGGCCGGCATCAAGTCGACGACGCTCAAGATCATCGGCGAGAATGCGTACGGATGGCTCAAGACCGAGAGCGGCGTTCACCGGCTGGTTCGGATTTCGCCCTACGATTCGAGCGCCCGGCGTCACACCAGCTTCGCATCGGCCTGGGTTTATCCGGTAATCGACGACCGCATCGAAATCGAGATCGAGGACAAGGATCTACGGATCGATACCTACCGTGCCTCAGGCGCCGGCGGGCAGCACGTCAACCGGACCGACAGCGCCGTGCGAATTACGCACGAGCCGACCGGCATCGTCGTCCAGTGCCAGAACGACCGTTCCCAGCACAAAAACCGGGCGACGGCCATGAGCATGCTGAAAGCCCGGCTTTACGAACGGGAACTGCAGATGCGCGAGCAGGAAGCCCAGGCGGAGCACGAAGCCAAGAGCGATATCGGGTGGGGGCACCAGATTCGGTCGTATGTTTTGCAGCCCTACCAGATGGTCAAGGATCTGCGGACCGAGACGGAGACGTCGGATACCCAGGGCGTGCTCGACGGCGACATCGATCGTTTCCTGGAAGCGTCTCTCGCGCACCGCGTTCAGGGCGGTAAGGACGAAGAAGCGGCCTACTGAAGGATCATCTGACGGAACAGAACGTTATGGACCTGCGAGGGATCCAGCGTCTGGTTCATGATCAGCACGATATCGGCCCGCAGTTTTTCGGCGCCTTCGCTGCCGGTAAGATCGAGCCGCGTCTGATCGCGAAGCAGACGTTGCACGCGGTCGATAATTTTCGGTTCGCGTTCGATGACGAGCGGGAGATCCTGTTCCGCTACCTGCACGGTGATCTGCAATTTCAGAAATGGCGGGCGCGTATCGTTGGTGATCCTGAGATCGGCGACGAACTCGGGAAGATCATGATAGACCGGTGCGGCAAGGGGCAGTTCTTCTTTCGGGACTTCCTTGACGATATCGACTTCCTCGATGCCGAGGAGCGAATCAAGCATGCCGATGAAATAGAGACCCGCCCCGGTGCCGCCGAGCAGCACGAGAGCAGCGATCGCAACAATCGCGATCGTCTTGCCTTTGCCCTTGACCTTGCCGCCGGAGGCCTTTGTGCCCTTCTTCGTCTCTTTCTTCGGCTTCTTCGCCATTGCTCTATATGTTCGCGGTCGCCGAACCGCGTCCTCTCGCAGAATCAGTGTAAATACTTATATCAAAATACTCTGGGTTCATACCCGCTTTCGTGCGCATTTCCCGATTGAAAGGCGGTTTGAGCGCGCCCTTGAACCGGGCTTGGCGAAGCGCATGGAAATGGGCCACCGGTTCTATGTCGCGACGTTCGCACAGATACTCGAACCAACGGACGCCGGCTGCGACGTGCGGTACTTCCTCTTCGCCGATTTTTGCCAGAATAGCCGCCGTTTCGTGATCGTCGTGCCGTTCCAGGTCGGCGACCGCATGCGGCGTGGTGTCGAGGCCACGCGCCTCGAGAATCATCGGAACGATGGCGAGGCGGGCGAGCAGATCGTCCGCCGTCGTTTCCGCCGCTTCCCATAAACCGTCGTGCGCGGGCAGATCTCCGTACGCACAGCCGAGTTCGCCAAGCCGCCGGCAAAGCATGTCGAAGTGATCGGCCTCGTCGAGCGCGACACCCGTCCAGTCGTCGTAGAAGGCGCGCGGGAGGTTTTCATCGGTAAAGCGGGCAACGATGTCCCACGCGAGATCGATGGCGTTGAGTTCGATGTGCGCAATGGCGTGAACGAAGGCCTGCCGCCCGGCAAGGCCGCCCTTGCGGCGGCGCGGCATGTCGCCAGGTCTCCTGAGTTCCGGTTGGCGGGGACGTGCCGGCCGTGCCGGCGGTCGACACGCGCCGGTTTCGGTAATCTTTTCTGACCGCCATGCGCCGACCCAGTCGCGGGTTGCGGCGACCTTGTCGTAAGGGTCCGCCGTCTCGATAACGTGTATGGCGGCCTGGCTGAGCGTTGACGGCATATGTGTCATGGGGGTGGCGATTTCCGTTCCGTCAAAGCGCTTCGACGGCGGTGAGGACGTCTTCGGCGTGGCCCGCGACCTTGACTTTGCGCCAGACGTTACGGAGCTTGCCCTTGTCGTCGATCAGGAAGGTCGACCGTTCGATACCCATGTACTTGCGCCCGTACATGCTCTTTTCGACCCAGACGCCGTATTTTTCGCAAATACTGCCGTCTTCGTCCGAAACCAGTCGGACCTTCAGATCGTGCTTCGCGATGAACTTGTCGTGCTTGGCCGGTGTGTCCTTGGAAACGCCGACGATTTCCGTATTCGCTTCCCCGAACTTCCCGATCAGATCGGAGAAATCGATGGCCTCCCGCGTGCAGCCCGAGGTGTCGTCCTTCGGGTAGAAATAGAGCACGACGTTCTTGCCCTTGAGGTCCTTCAGGGCGAGCGTTCCGCCCCCGTCCGTCGGTGCCGAAAAAGCAGGCGCCGCCTTCCCGATTTCAGGGGTTCCGGTATCAGGCATGGGGCTACTCCGTTCATCGTCAGTTGGTATGCCAGATGAATAGCGACCGGTACCGGCAAGGTAAACCGTTCAAACGGGATAATTCACCGGGGGTGATGTGGCGCCCAGGATCGCGTCAGTTCGGTGCTGACGGGTCCGGGGTGCCGATGATGTCCTTGAACATGTCGTGCACGCCCTCTGCCGTGGCGCGGATCACGTTCTCAACGCCGCCGAAGGTCTCGGCACCGCCAAGTTCCGCCAGGTGATCTTGCAGTGCAACCGGCATCCGCGTGCTCGGCGCACGCTCCGGATCCATATCCATGGTCAGATGAAGTTGGCTCTGTAGCGCCTGCCACAGACTGAGCGCAGCAGTCAGCCGTTGCGCATCGTCGTCTGCCAACACGCCGTGTCTCGACAGATTGCGGATTGCACGCCAGGTGTTGGGCGAAAGCACTTTCGGATTCTCCGGTGCGTGGCGCAATTGCAGATATTGGACGATGAACTCGAGATCGACGAGACCGCCGCGCAGATGCTTGATCGACCACAATTGATCCGTCGGGTGCGTTTCGGCCATGCGATTTCGCATCGCCGCGACATCGTTACGAAGGCTGTCCGCGTCGACGGGCAGGGTCAGCAAACGTCTGATCTCGGCCGAAATTCGCTCCATCAGCGGCGCCGGTCCGTTGATCGGCCGTGCCCGCGTAAGGGCCATGCGTTCCCATGTCCATGCTTCGTTTTCGTGGTACTGAACGAAGGCAGAGAGCGCGCAGGCGATGGGTCCGGCATTGCCAGACGGCCGGAGGCGCATATCGACTTCATAGAGAATGCCTTCGGCGGTCGGCGCCGTAATCGCATTGATATAGCGCTGTCCAAGGCGGGCAAAATAATGAGTCCGGCTGAGCGGCCGTTCGCCGTCGGATGCGCCTTCGTCTCCCTCGCCGGGATAGATAAAGACAAGGTCGAGATCTGACGTCGGGGTCATCTCGTGGCCGCCGAGCTTGCCGAACGCCACGGTGCAAAACGCTTCGCCGTCGATCCGGCCGTGTCGCCGGGCAAACTCCGCTTCGGTTGCCGGTTTAATGGCGGCCAATGCAGCCTCGGCGATATCGCTCAGGGCCCAGGCTGCATCAGGTGGGCTGATGACGCCACGCAGGCTTTGCAGGCCGACGATAAAGCGGCGGTCATTGGTCCAGCGGCGCGCCGTATCGAGAATGCCCTCGAAATCCCGGTCGCGTTGGAAGCGCTCCTCGAGTTCGTCGGACAGCGCAGCGAGGGTTGGCGGCCGGTCGAGAAACTCCGATGACAATACGGCATCGAGCAGCGACGGCCGGCGGCTCAGGAGATCCGCCAGCCGAGGCGCCTCGCCCATGATTTCGGCGATCAGGTCGAGCAAGTGCGGTTGCGAATGTATCATCGAAAACAGCTGGATGCCTGAGGGCAGGCCACCGAGAAATTCATCGAACTTGAGGAACGTCGCATCCGCATCCGGCGTTGCGCCGAGGGACTTGAGGATTCGAGGCACCAATTCCGTCAGAAGCTCTCGCGCGCGAACCGAGCGGGTCGCGCGATAACGTCCGTGATGCCATCCCCGGATCGCCGCATCCACGGCTTCGGGGCGCTCGAAGCCGAGGCCGCGAATCGTCTCAAGCGTATCGGGGTCGCTGTCACTCCCGGTAAACACAAGGTTCCCGCCTCCCGCCCCGTCGCCGCCGAGACCGGGCGCATCCTCGAACAGGCGCGCGTAACGGTTTTCCACATTCCTGAGGTGGCCGATCAGGGTTTCGGAGAAGTCGTCGATAGCGGAAAAACCCATGAACACGGCAACGTGTCGCAGACCGTCCGGGTCGTCCGGCAACGTTTGCGTCTGTTCGTCGTTGATCATTTGCAGGCGGTGTTCGACGGTACGCAGAAACGTATAGGCGGCGGTCAGTTCTTCGACTGTTTCGTCGTTGACCTGGCCGGCGTCTTTCAGCCGGTTGAGTGCCTCGACCGTGCGTTTGACGCGGAGCGCCGGTAAACGGCCGCCCCAGATGAGTTGCTGGGTCTGGGCGAAGAATTCGATCTCGCGGATGCCGCCGCGCCCGATCTTGATGTTGTGGCCGGTGACGGTCACCGTGCTACCGCCGCGGTGGGCGTTGATCTGACGCTTGATCGAATGGATGTCCTGGATCGCCGCGAAATCGAGGTTCTTGCGCCAGATGAACGGTGTCAGCCAGTCGACGAAACGTTGTCCGGCGTCAAGATCGCCGGCAACTGGCCGTGCCTTGATCATGGCGGCACGTTCCCAGTTCTGGCCCTGACTTTCGTAATAAACCTCGGCGGCCGGTACGGCGACGGCGATCGGCGTCGCCCCCGGATCGGGCCGTAACCGGAGGTCGGTGCGGAAGACGTAGCCGTCGCTCGTGCGCTCGTCCATGATTCGTACAAGATCCCGCGTGATGCGTACGAAGGTCTTCTGCATCTGTTCGGGCGAAACGCCGCGAACCACTTCGGGATCGAACAGAACGACGAGATCGATGTCGCTCGAGTAATTCAGTTCGCCGGATCCCAGCTTGCCCAAAGCAAGCACGATGAAACCGCTGCCAACGGCAGGGTCCGCAGGGTCGGGGAGTTCCATTCGGCCGCGCGATGCGGCGTCATGCAGAACGGAACGTACACCGCACTGCAGGGCGCATTCCGCAAAGGCTGAAAGGTTGCGGGTCACGGTATCCAGCGGCATAACCCCGGCGATGTCACCCACCGCGATCGCAAGAGCCGCCCGCCGCTTTGCGATCCGTAGTTCGCGGCCGACCTGATCGGGCGTGCTCGCGGTCACATCGAGACCGGCGATTCGCTGCAATTCTTCGTCGATAACCGTCTGGGGGCCGGCGCTCAACAGCTTCGCAACGAACGGCGGTTCTGCGATACAGGCAGCGGTCAGAAACGGGCTGTTGCCAAAAATGCCGTGCAGGAGAGATTCCGTGTCCGGATTGCTCGTTAAGAATTCGACCGTCGGGGATTCTTGGCTATGATCGGCGTCGATGCAGACATCGCGCCAGCGCATCCAGCTGACGCCCGCTCGCTCCGTATCGACGGGGGCGGGGAATGTGGCGTGCAGCAGGTCCGGGCAAAGGTCGTGCATTGAATGTGGCTCCCGTTCGTTGAACAGTGCGGGAGCCGTTTTCGACGGTCAAGCCGCTGGCGGAGTCCGCTAACGTGATCAAACGTACGGTCAGAAGCCTTTTACACATCATCGGGGGGCTCGGCGCCGGGCTGACCATTGCGGTCGTCCTGCTTGTCTGGCGTCTATCGCTAGGACCGATTTCTCTCGGTTTTCTCGCGCCGCATGTCTCCGATGTGTTGAACGATGCCTTGCCGGGCGTCGAGGCCTCGTTCGAGGACACGATCCTCGTGTGGGCAGGCTGGGACCGTGCCGTCGATGTGCGTATCATCAATCTTCAGTTTCGCACCGACGAAAACGAGGTTGCCGCATTTATCCCCGAGGTCGCTTTCGCTCTGAGCGCGACGGCGCTGTCGCGCGGCGTGATCGCGGCGGCCGAGCTCGAATTCTTCGACCCGACTTTCACGATCCTGCGCGACGAAACGGGCCACTTCGGTCTCGGTTTCTCGACCGAGGAGAGCGGTTCGCTTGTCGACCCGAAAGATCTGATCGCCATGGTCTCGGGCAAAGGCAGCGAGAAAAAGGCGCTGCACTATCTCTCCCGCGTCAGGATCACGAACGCGGACGTGGTCGTCATCGATCGTTTGGCAGGCCGGTCCTGGGCCACGCCGGATGCGCAGATTACGCTGCGGCGGATCGACGACGGCATTGCTCTGTCGTCGTCGTTTTTCGTGACTCTCGGCGACCGGGTTGCCGAATTCCTCATTACCGCCAACATCGATGGCGAATCGGGCCGCATCGATGCGGGCGTATCGTTCGATGGATTGACGCCGTCGATTCTCGCCGGCGTTGCGCCCGAGGCCGCACCGCTTGGCCGGCTGAACATGCCGCTAGAGGGACTCGTGACGCTTGACGCGAACCTGAACGGCCAGCTCGGGAATTTACGGTTCGACCTTACCGGCGGCGAGGGCGAAGTGGTCTTGCCGCCGCCTATAGGCACGGTGGTCGTTGCGAGCGACATTCATCTTGCGGGGCGCTTCGATACGACCATCGGCCGGTTATCGATCCAGCAACTTGATGCATCTTTTGCACCGGGAACGGTTCTGCCTTTGCCCCTCGACGATGGGCATTTGATTCCGCTGAGCGGATTGTCGTTTTCCGGCAGCTATCAGGGTGGCGAAGACAGGTTGAGGCTTGACGAGCTGCGCCTCGATTCAGGCCGCGTCAGCTTCAATGCCGAAGGGCTGATCGACGGCTTGCAGGGGCGTCCGGCCGTTTCGCTGTCGGTTTCCACGACGCCGCTGATGGTTGAGGATTTCCCCATATACTGGCCACGTAGCGTGGCAGAGGATGCCTATGATTGGGTTATCCCCCAGGTTACGTCCGGTCGCGTTTCCGAGCTTCAAGTGGAGCTTGAGGGCGGCGTCGAGGCCGATGGCGGGTTCGCCCTCGATCGTCTTGACGGCGGCTTCGCGTTCGAGGACGTCTCCCTGACGTACATCGACGCGATGCCGGACGTCACGGGTGGGACCGGGGTCGCGACATTCGATCAGGATCAGATCGTCTTCGATATCCGGGACGCATCGTCGTTCGGTCTCAAGAGCGATCGTGCGCAGGTCCGTCTCTATGATCTGAGGACCAATATCGAGCGCGCGCACATCGAGGTGTTCGCGACCGGCCCGTTCAGGAGCGCGATGGAACTGGTCGACAGGGAACCGATCATGGACCCCGACGAGATCGGCTTCGACCCCTCGGTCGCGTCCGGCACCGGGGAGGCGGAATTGACGTTCGATTTTCCGCTCAGGGTCGATCTTGACTGGTCGCACGTGAAGATGGCTGTGCTAGCGGATGTCCGGAACGCGTCCATTCCCGCCGGCCTGTTCGGTCTGGACGTGGAAGATGCCGAGTTCGAGATCGATATCGGCGATACGGGAATGGATGTTATCGGCGACCTTCGGCTTGCCGGGTATGCGACGAATATCAATTGGCGGCAGGAGTTCGACGAGCTATTGCCGGTGCGCAATACCTATACTCTGAACGTATGGCTCGATCAGGTCGAATCCTTGGCCGATCTCGGCGTCGATACCAGACCGTTCTCGGGCGACCTGATGCGCGGCGACATGCCGCTCTGGCTCAACGTCATCGAAAACCGGGACGGCGAGGCCGTGCTCAGCGCGAGAGGCGACCTGACCGGAATCGAAATCGACTTGTCGGCGCTGGAATGGCGCAAGAAATCCGGCGAGGCGGGCGAGGCAAACGTCGAGGTCCGGCTACGCGATGCACAGATTGTCGAAATCCCGTCGTTCCGCATCAAGGCGCCCGATCTCTCGATCCGCGGCAGCGCATCCTACGCCGGCGAGGACTTGCGCCTTTCGCGGGTCGACCTAGAGGAAGTCAAGGTCGGCCGCAGCGACGTCAAAGCGCTGCTGATTCCACGCGGCGGGGGCGTTTGGGATGCTGATTTTCAGGGCGCAGCGCTGGATCTGGCGGGGATATGGGATGATATTTTCGAGGGCGATATTCTTGAGTCGGGTGACTCTCTCTTGCCCGATATGAGCGTGTCGGCACAATTCGATCGGATTTGGCTGTCCACGGACGAACACGTCGACAACATGACAAGCGCTTTCGTTCGCGAAAACGCGGCGTGGCAGACGATTTACATTACCACTGTCGTTGAGGGCAACGAGCAACTCGAGATCAAGCTTGCGCCGTCCGACTCGACGCCGGCCACGCGGCTCCTGACCATGTGGTCGCGTGACGCCGGTTCGGTCCTCAGGCTTCTTCGGATCAACGACAACATGATTGGCGGCGAGTTCAACCTCGTTGGCCGCTTCGAAGACAGCGAGCCCGGCGAGCCCCTGAACGGTATCATGGAGATTACCGATTTCAGGGTTATCAACGCGCCGACCCTGACAAAGGTCGTCAGTGTCATGTCGCTGACCGGCATCCTTGAGTCCCTGACCGGAGAGGGACTCGCATTCGACCGGATGAAGATTCCGTTCCGTTTTTCCGATGGCATTCTCGAAATGAAGTCGGCGCAAGCCAATGGGCCGTCATTGGGTTTTACCGCCAACGGCAAGATTTACACCCACGCGGACGTTGTCGATATCGAGGGTACCGTGGTGCCGGCCTATCTGTTGAACAGCATCCTCAACAACGTCCCGCTTCTCGGTTCGATTTTCAGCGGCGGCGAAGAAGGCGGCGGCGTCTTTGCCGCGCGTTATGCCATGACCGGTTCACGCGACGATCCCGACGTATCGGTCAACGCGCTCAGCGCATTCACGCCGGGAATATTGCGCAATGTGTTTTCCGTATTCGACGGCGGCACGAAAACCACCGATAACGGCGAAGCGCCGACCGGGGCCAAAGGCAAACAGTGAACGGGATTAATCCGCCGGTTTGACCAGCGCGTGTCGTTTCTTGCCGGCCGACAGCTTGATGGCGCCGTCTTCACCGAGGTCGCCAAGATCCGCCGTTGCGGTCTCGTCCTCTATCTTCGCGTCGTTCAACTTCGCGCCGCCGCCCTTGATGAGACGCCGGGCTTCACCGTTCGAGTTTGCGAGACCGGCCTGACGGAACAATTCGTAGATGGCGATTCCGGTTTCGAGATCCGCCTGCGGAACCGTGATCGTATGCAGGCCGTCGCTGGATGCGCCTTCCTCGAACAGCTTGCGTGCGGTTTCCGCGGCCTCTTCGGCCCGGTCGCGGCCATGACACAGGGCGGTGACTTCGGTCGCCAGGATTTTCTTGGCGTCATTGAGGCCGCTGCCCGTGCGGGTTTCGAGATCGCTGATCTCGGCCTCGGGAAGATCCGTAAACAGGCGCAGAAACCGCCCGATATCGGCATCTTCGGCATTTCGCCAGTACTGCCAGTAATCGTAGACCGATAGCCGATCTTCGTTGAGCCAGATTGCACCGTCTGCGGTCTTGCCCATCTTGGCGCCCGACGATGTCGTCAGCAGGGGCGACGTCAGGCCGAACAGTTGCTGTCCTTCGACGCGCCTGCCGAGTTCGACGCCGTTGACGATGTTGCCCCATTGGTCCGAGCCGCCCATCTGCAGCCGACAGTCGAACCGTTTGGCCAGTTCGACGAAGTCGTAGGCCTGCAGGACCATGTAGTTGAACTCGAGAAACGTCAGCGGTTGCTCGCGGTCGAGCCGTAATTTCACGCTGTCGAACGTGAGCATGCGGTTGACCGAGAAGTGCCGGCCGTAATCACGCAAAAAATCGATGTAGCCGAGACTTTGCAGCCAGTCGGCGTTGTTGACCATGACCGCATCGGTTGGGCCGTCGCCGAAGCTCAGATAGCGCTCGAATATCTTCTTGATGCCCTTCGTGTTGGCGTCGATATCCTCATCCGTCAGCATCTTGCGGCTTTCGTCCTTGCCGGACGGGTCGCCGATGCGTGTGGTGCCGCCGCCGAGCAGGACGATGGGTTTGTGGCCCGTGCGCTGAAGGACGCGGAGCAGCATGATCGGCAGCAGGCTGCCGGCATGCAGACTCGGGGCGGTGCAGTCGAAGCCGATATAGGCCGTCACCGGGCCCGCGGCCATCAGCTCGTCGAGCGCATCCAGATCGGTGCACTGGTGCAGATAGCCGCGCTCGACGACGGTGCGGACGAATTCGGATTTGTGTGTGCTCATGGGCGAAGAAACCTCACAATCGCGCCGGTTTAGGCTATCGTGCGGATGAGTGCAATCCCGCAGCGGTCGACAATCCCGAAGAGCCCCGATCCAGTTGATGAATCCGAAACGCGAAACGTGTCTGGCGGTCGGTTTGATGACCGGAACCTCCATGGACGGTATCGATGCCGCTCTGGTCGAGACCGACGGTGAACAGGTGACGCCGACCGGAAAGGCCCGGTCGCTCGCCTACGATGACGATTTCGCGGCCCGGCTGCGGTCGCTGCTCGGCCCGCACCCGGAGCGCAAGCCAGACTTCGCCGCAATCGAGACGGAATTGACCGACCGCCACGTCGAGGCCGTCGCCGCTTTGTTGGCGGCCGCGCACATCGCCCCGGACGAGGTTGCCGTCATCGGCTTTCATGGTCAGACCGTCCATCACGCGCCGGAAAGCGGCGTCACGCGTCAAATCGGGGACGCGGCGCGCTTGGCGGCGAGCACGGGTATCCGCGTCGTCGCCGATTTTCGCTCGGAGGATATGCGCCGTGGCGGCGAGGGCGCGCCGCTGGCGCCGCTCTATCACCGGGCGCGGGCGGCAGGCCTGCCGCGACCACTCGGTGTGCTCAATCTTGGCGGCGTCGGAAATGTGACGTGGCTCGGCTCGGATGACGATGCGATTCTTGCCTTCGATACGGGGCCCGCCAATGCCTTGCTCGATGACTGGTGCCGCCGACATACCGGTGCAAAACGCGACGAAGGCGGCAAACTCGCGGCCACCGGTGCGGTCGACCGGGATGCGCTCGCGGCGTTGATGAACCATTCCTATTTCGTTGGGGCGCCGCCCAAATCGCTCGACCGTAATGCCTTCGATGTCGCGTCCATCGAGGGACTGTCCGTCGAGGACGGCGCCGCGACGTTGCTGGCGTTCAGCGTCGAGGCGGTGGCGGCGGCGCGGGACCATCTGCCGCAAGCGCCGGTGCAATGGATCGTGTGCGGCGGCGGGCGTCACAACGCGACGATGATGGCGGCGCTGGCCGATCGATTGCAGGTGCCGGTGGTGGCCGCCGATGCCGTTGGCTGGAACGGCGATGCGCTCGAGGCCGAAGCCTTCGCCTATCTGGCCGTGCGTTCGTTGATGGGGCTGCCGCTCAGTCTGCCGACGACGACCGGTGTCGACGCGCCGTGCACCGGCGGGCAGGTATTTGAGGCGCCTACTCGATGACGTGAACGGGCTCGCCAAGGACATCCGGTTTCGGCGTAACGCCGAGACCGGGTGCGCCGTTGAAGCCGAGCAGCCCGTCCTTGGCGCGGATGTGACCGTCTGCCGTGACCGTCTCGACATAGTCTGTCAGGTCGGTTGCATTCAGCCGATACTTGGCGGGTGTGCTCCATGCAAAATGGGCGAGGGCGGAAGAAACGAACTCGCTGCCCCAGGTGTCGTCGGGCACGGCGCCGATCCCGAGGTCGACACAAACGTCGCGCATTCGCCTGGCCTTGCTGAGTCCACCGACCCGGCTGATCTTGATGGTGCAGTAATCCATGGCGCCGGCGTTCCAGGCCCGTAGGAGGTCTTGTATCGTCTCGATGGATTCATCGAGCTTGATCGGATTCCAGCACCGCCTGCGAAACGCGATGCACTCCTCGAGTGTTCGGCACGGTTGCTCGATGATGATCGGCAGGTCACGCACGCCGGCGGCAATCCGTACCGCGTCGGCAAACGGCCACGCACCGTTGGCATCGCAAAGCGCCATTTCGCCCGGTTCGAGGATGTCGCAGACCGCCTCGATGATCGCGATGGCGGCGTCGGGGTCCGACGCGCCCTTCAGCTGAAAGTGTCGAACGCCCTCGGCCCGATAGTCGCGGCACCGCTGTGCCCAGCCGTCCGGCGTGTCCTCATGCTGGCGGAACAGATGGACCGTGCGGTAAAGCGGAATGTCGCCCTCGTAGTGCCCGCCCAGCAGGTGGCATACGGGGCGACCCGACGCCTTGCCCGCGATATCCCACAGCGCCACGTCGACCGGCGACTTGACGTACTGGTCGTCCTTGAACTTGACGTCCCACATGCGGTTGAGTTTTTCGATCTGCAGCGGGTCTTCGCCGATGATCATCCTGGCCAGCAACGGGATTCCGGACAATGCCGCCTCGCCCCAACCCCGCCCGTAATGGGTGCCGATCGGGCTGACTTCACCGTAGCCGGAAATGCCTTCGTCCGTGTCGAGCCGAACGATGACGCTGAGGTTGCCATCGGGCGCGAATCCGATGCTGCGTCGATAGCCGCCGCCTTTGGTGGGCAGGTCCACGGTGTAGATGGATGCCCTGACGATCTTCATGCGACACGCCTCCCCGGGAAAGCGCGGCAATCATAGGGTAATTCGCCAAGCCTGGCGACCGTCAGGCCGCCTCGGACAGCATCTTCGACAGGTAATCCGTCACGTGATCGCTCAGCGTGTCGATGTGGTTTGCGAAGAAGTGGCCGCAGCCTTTCACGACCCGGTAATCGATGACGATGTTCTTCTGCGCCGACAGCTTTTGCGTCAGCTTGTCGACGGAAGCCTGCGGCACGACATCGTCGTCGGCGCCGTGCACAATCATGCCCGATGCCGGGCAGGGCGCGAGGAAGGTGAAATCGTTCGTGTTCGCCGGCGGTGCGACCGAGATGAATCCGGTGATCTCCGGGCGGCGCATCATCAATTGCATGGAGATCCAGGCGCCGAATGAAAATCCGGCGATCCAGCATGCCCGCGTGTTCGGATTATGCATTTGCATCCAGTCGAGCGCCGCGGCGGCATCGCTGAGCTCGCCAAGACCGCTGTCGAATTCTCCCTGCGAGCGGCCGACGCCCCGGAAGTTGAAGCGCAACACCGAAAATCCGTGCTGTAGGAAGCACTGGTACATGGCGTAGACGACCTTGTTGTTCATGGTGCCGCCATGCTGAGGATGCGGATGCAGCAGCAGCGCAATCGGCGCCGTCGGGTTCTTGGCGTGGTGATAGCGTCCTTCGATACGCCCGTCTGGGCCGTTGAAAATTACTTCAGGCATTGTATCTCCGCTGCAGCTCGGTCGGGGATAACACCCCGGTGACTCGAATATCCGATCAATTGAATAAGGTATTTCAGGGGGAAATAGAGAGTTTCCCCCGTTAATACTTGATCAAAATAGTCGGACTTCCTATATTCCCCCTCAACACCAACCCGTCGCATCGGGCCTCGGCAACAGCAATTGTTGCACACGGCATCAGCGCGACGACCGGCAGACGTAAAATAGTGTGAATTCAGCCATGTTCAAGAACTTAAAGGACGATATCAACGCCTTCATGGAGCGCGATCCGGCAGCCCGGTCGGGCCTGGAGATCGTCCTTTGCTACCCCGGATTCCATGCCCTGATAGTTTATCGCATCGCTCATTGGCTCTGGCTGCGGGATTGGCGCTTACTGGCGCGATTCATTTCGCACATCGGCAAGATCTTCACGGCGATCGAGATTCACCCGGGTGCGCGTATCGGCCATCGCTTCGTCATCGATCATGGCACCGGCATCGTCGTCGGTGAGACGTCCGAAATCGGCGACGACGTGACGCTCTATCACGACGTCACTCTCGGCGGTATTTCACCGTCGGAGGATTCGGCCTCGCAAGTCGGCCAGAAACGCCACCCGACCCTCGGCGATGGCGCGATCATCGGTTCCGGCGCGGCGGTTCTCGGTCCGATCACCATTGGCGCCGGCTCGCGCGTGGGCGCCAATTCGGTCGTGACAAAATCCATCCCGGCCAATGTGACGGCGGTCGGTATGCCGGCAAAAGTGCTGATGCCGAAGGATCAGGCAGCGCACAAGAAGTTCCAGGCCTATGGCACGCCAACCGATGGGCCAGATCCGGTCGTGCAAACCATCGACGAATTGCGTCGGGAAATCGCCCGGCTGTCCGGCCGGGTCGAGGAATTGGAGAGTCCGCCCGCGCCGAAGCGCGCCAAGGCGGCGAGCTCGACCCGTAAGAAGAACGCCGGCCGTTCCTCGGCGTCGGCGTCAGGCAAGCGGAAGACCGGATAATGCGCGGCCAACGAGCCGTCGCGCGATCCGATTTCGGAGGATAGTGACGTGAAACTGAGCACCAAGGGACGATATGCCGTCATGGCGATGGCCGATCTTGCGCTTCATTCGAATGGCAAGCCCGTCGCTTTGGCCGACATCGCGGACCGTCAGGAAATCTCGCTTTCGTATCTCGAACAGTTGTTCGGCAAGTTGCGTCGGGGCGGTCTTGTTCGCAGCGTGCGCGGTCCGGGCGGCGGCTATCTGATCGGCCGCGACCTCGACGATTTGAGGATCTCGGATGTGATCATCGCCGTCGACGAGCCGATCAAGGCAACCCGCTGCGCGCCGGGTTCGTCCGACGGCTGTCACGGCGCCAAGGGTCGATGTATCACTCACGACCTGTGGCAGGAACTCGGCAATCAGATTTATATGTTCCTGAGCTCGGTCTCCCTTGCCGATGTCGTTAACCGTCGTGTTCTCGGCGCCGGCGGTATTCTGTTCACGCCGGAAAGCGACGCGCCGGGCATCGATCGCATGGGTGTCGCCGAGTAACACCGATTGGCCCAATGAAGGATTTTTCGAACGTCATGAACGTCGCCGTCTATCTCGACCACAATGCATCGGCCGACCTGCGCCCGGAAGCGCGGGCAGCGGTCGAACGTGCGTTGGCGTTGGGCGGCAATGGATCGTCCGTGCACCGGCACGGCCGGCGCGTACGCGCCGAAATCGAGAGTGCCCGCGACGCGGTCGCCGAGCTTTGCGGCGTCGACCGCGATGCCGTCGTGTTCACGTCCGGCGGGACCGAGGCCAACAATCAGGTCGTCCAGGGTGCGTCCACGCGCCGGGTTCTGGTTTCCGCCGTCGAACATCCGTCCGTTGCAACGGTCACGCTGCGGGCCGAGGTTGTTCCCGTGAACCGTGATGGTGTCGTCGACCTCGCGGCTCTGGGCGAGATGCTGTCCGAAAACGGCGAGGGCGCATTGGTCTGTATCATGGCTGCCAACAACGAAACCGGGGTCGTTCAGCCCGTCGCCGAAGCGGCCGAGGTCGTCCGCCGTGCCGGCGCGATTCTCCATTGCGATGCCGTGCAGGCGCCCGGCAAGATCGATTTCGATGCCCGCACGCTGGGCGCGCACACCTACGCGGTTTCCGGTCACAAGATCGGTGCGCCGGCGGGTGTCGGCGCGTTGATCGCCGCTGATCCGTCTGCCCGTCCGGACGCGCTGATCAGGGGCGGCGGACAGGAACGGTATCACCGTTCGGGAACGGAAAATCTGATTGGCATTGCCGGATTCGGCGCCGCTGCGGCGGCCACGGCAAGCGCTTGGCGCGAGGAAGCGGAGCATACCCGCGCCCTGCGCGACGAACTCGAACAAAGGCTTGGCAACCGGGCGGAAGTTGCCGGCGCGCGTGCGCCGCGGCTTCCGAACACCTGCAACATCATTCTGACCGGGGTCGAGAGCGAGACACAGGTCATGGCGCTCGATCTCGCCGGGATCAGCGTCAGCGCCGGCGCGGCGTGCTCGTCGGGCAAGGTGCGCAAGAGCGCCGTACTCGATGCGATGGGCTATGGCGAGGAAGAGGCCGGCTCGGCGATTCGGGTCAGCCTCGGCCGGAACTCCACCAAATCGGACATCGACGCGTTTGTCGCGGAATGGTCGAAACTTGCGGAACGCCGACCGGCGGCCGCCTGAGAACTTGACCTGAGGACACGAGACGAAGGAAAGACATTCAATGACTGCTCAAGCTGAAACTGTCGAACAGGTCCGCAAGGTTGCCGACGAGAAGTACAAATACGGCTTCGTGTCCGCGATCGAATCCGATATGGCGCCGAAGGGCCTGAACGAGGATATCATCCGCTTCATTTCCGCCAAGAAACAGGAACCCGAATGGCTGCTCGAATGGCGGCTCAAGGCCTATGCGCACTGGCAGACCATGCCGGAGCCCGACTGGCAGAAACCCCATTTTCCCGCGATCGACTACCAGGACGCCTACTACTACTCCGCGCCCAAAAGCATGAAGGACAAGCCGAAGAGCCTCGAAGAGGTCGATCCCGAACTGCTGGCGACGTACGAGAAACTCGGTATTCCGCTGAAGGAACAGGAAATGCTCGCGGGCGTCGCTGTCGATGCGGTGTTCGATAGCGTTTCCGTGGCGACGACGTTCAAGGCGAAACTCGAGGAGGCGGGCGTTATTTTCTGCCCGATTTCGGAAGCCGTCGAGCGCTGCCCGGAACTCGTTCAGAAGTACCTTGGCAGCGTCGTGCCCTATGGCGACAACAAGCATGCGTGCCTGAACTCCGCCGCGTTCACCGACGGTTCGTTCGTCTACATTCCGAAGGGCGTGCGCTGCCCGATGGAACTCTCGACCTACTTCCGCATCAACGAGCAGAACACCGGCCAGTTCGAGCGCACCCTGATCATCGCCGATGAGGGTTCCTACGTCAGTTATCTCGAGGGCTGCACCGCACCGCAGCGTGACGAGCACCAGCTGCACGCCGCCGTCGTCGAACTGATCGCCCTCGACGACGCGGAGATCAAGTATTCCACCGTGCAGAACTGGTACCCGGGCGACGAGAACGGCAAGGGCGGCATCTACAACTTCGTGACCAAACGCGGCGCGTGCCGCGGCCACCGCTCGAAGATTTCGTGGACGCAGGTCGAGACCGGCTCGGCGATTACGTGGAAGTACCCGAGCTGTATCCTGCTCGGCGACGACTCGGTCGGCGAGTTCTACTCGATCGCCATCACCAACAATTATCAGCAGGCCGACACCGGCACCAAGATGATCCACATCGGCAAGAACACCCGGTCGCGGATCATCTCGAAGGGCATTTCGGCGGGCAAGTCCGACCAGACCTATCGCGGCCTGGTGCGCATGGCGGCCAAGGCCGAGGGTGCGCGGAACTACACCCAGTGCGACTCGCTGCTGATCGGCGACCAGTGCGGCGCGCATACCGTGCCCTATATCGAAAGCAAGAATCCGCGCGCGATCGTCGAACACGAAGCGACGACATCGACGATCAGCGAGGATCAGCTCTTTTATCTGCGCCAGCGCGGCATTGATGCGGAATCCGCCGTTGCGCTGGTGGTCAACGGTTTCTGCCGCGACGTGCTGCAACAGCTCCCCATGGAGTTTGCAGTCGAGGCGCAGAAACTTGTCGGTATTTCACTCGAGGGCAGCGTCGGCTGACGGCCCGAATAAAAGAAGAAGGCAGAGTTAAAAGTATGTTGAATATCAATAAATTGCATGTTGCCGTCGACGGCAAGGAAATCCTCAAGGGCATCGATCTTGAGGTCAAGGCCGGCGAAGTCCATGCCATCATGGGCCCGAACGGTTCGGGCAAGAGCACGCTCTCACATGTGATCGCCGGCCGCGACGGTTACGAGATCACCGGCGGCGAAGTTCTGTTCGAAGGCAAGGACCTGACCGAGCTCGAGCCCGAGGAGCGGGCCGCCGAGGGCGTCTTTCTGGCGTTTCAGTATCCCGTCGAAGTGCCCGGCGTGCCGAACACCACGTTCCTGAAGGAGGCCGTCAACGCCCAGCGCCGCCATCGTGGCGAGAGCGAGCACGACGCCATGCAGTTCGTCCGCATGCTGCGCGAGAAGATCAAGGAACTCGGCATATCCGAGGACATGCTGAAGCGCAGCGTCAACGCCGGATTTTCCGGTGGCGAGAAGAAGCGCAACGAGATTCTGCAGATGTCGGTTCTTGAGCCGAAGCTGGCGGTCCTCGACGAGACCGACAGCGGCCTCGACATCGACGCCCTCAAGATCGTCGCCGACGGCGTCAACCGGCTTCGCTCGCCGGATCGCGCCATGGTCGTCATCACCCACTATCAACGTCTTCTCGACTACATTGTGCCGGATGTGGTGCACGTGTTGGCGAAGGGCCGCATCCAAAAAACGGGCGGCAAGGAGTTGGCGCTCGAACTCGAGAAGAGCGGTTATGCGGAATACGCGGGAGAGGCAGCCTGATGGCATTTGAAGCGATACATCTGCCGTTTGCGGACGCCGCCGTACCCGACGGGCTTGCGATCGGTCCGCTTGCCGGTCTGCGTGAGCGGGGGCTGTCGGCTTACCGCACGCTCGGCATGCCGAACCATCGAGTCGAGGCGTGGAAATGGACGCGGCTGAAGGCGCTCGAAGACAAAGATTTCCGGACGGCTGTTCCGGCCGACGGCGAGGCTGCGGTGACGGTTCCGCCGTTGCTCGGCGACAATGGACGTTGCGCCCGCCTGGTTTTCGTCAACGGCCGGCCGCGAGCCGACCTGTCCGATATCGACGGTCTTCCCGATGGCGTTCGTCTGACGTCGCTGTCGGCGCTTGCTGTCGAAGAAGCGTCCTGGCTCGGTGAGCGGATCGGCTCGATCGTTGAAGACGGCCCGGACGGGCTCCATGCCCTCAACGATGCGGCGTTCAATGACGGTTGGGTCTTGTCGGTCGGGCGCGGCATCGCCATCGAGAAGCCGATCGAGATCGTCTCCGTCGGTCATGCCGACGCCGACCCGATTGCCTGGTTCCCGCGCAACCTGATCGTCATCGAAGAGAACGCCGAGGTGACGCTGCTCGTGCATCAGACCGCGTCAGGCGCCGAAGATTGCTTCGTCAACGCCGTCACGGAAGCCGTTGTCGCCGACAATGCGCGTCTCAGGATCTACGGCGTCAACGCCGAGGGCACTGGCGGCACGCTGGTCTCGCGGTTGCATGCTCGGCTCGGCCGCGGCGCGTCGCTGGAAACCTTCGTGCTCGACGAGGGCGATGGCCTGACCCGCAACGAGAGCGTCGTACTGCTGGAAGGCGAGGGCGCCGAAGCGCGCCTTGACGGCGGGTATCTGCTGCGCGGTTCCGCCCATGCCGACAACACGACGCGTATTGAACACCGGGTGCCGAACACCGCATGCAACGAGGTCTTCAAGGGTGTCGTCGACGATACGGCGCGCGCCGTGTTTCAGGGCAAGATCGTCGTCTGCAAGGATGCACAGCACACCGATGGCCAGATGCTGAACAAGACCCTGCTGTTGAGCGACAAGGCCGAGGTCGACACCAAACCGGAGCTCGAAATCTACGCCGACGACGTCAAGTGCGCTCACGGCGCGACATCGGGCCGGATCGACGAAGCGGCGCTGTTCTACCTGCGGTCGCGGGGCATCCCGGAAGCCGTCGCACGCAATCTGCTGGTGCGCTCGTTCATCGGTGAGGCGACGGACCGGATCGGCAACGAAACCGTCCGCGATCTGATCGCCAAACGGATCGAGGACTGGTTGCCCGAGTCGGACATGATAGTCGGGGAGCAGGCGGCATGAACGCGACCGTTACGCAACTGACCGCCGGCAGCAATTCGACGCTTGCCTATGACGTCGACCGCGTTCGCGCGGATTTCCCGATCCTGTCGGAAACCGTTTACGGTAAGCCGCTGATCTATCTAGATAATGGCGCCAGTGCGCAGAAACCGCGCCAGGTCATCGAGGCCATGGACCGCGTTTTCGAAACCGAGTACGCCAACGTGCACCGCGGCGTCCACTACATGAGCCAGCATGCGACCGAGGCCTACGAGGACGCCCGCCGCAAGATCCAGCGCTTCATGGGCGCGTCCAGCGAGAAGGAGATCATCCTGACCCGCGGCGCGACGGAAGCGATCAATCTGGTCGCCAACAGCTACGGACGGACCTTCCTGAAGGCCGGCGACGAGGTGATCGTTTCGCACATGGAGCATCACGCCAATATCGTGCCGTGGCAGTTGTTGCGCGACTCGATCGGGATCGAGCTCAAGGTGGTGCCGATCGACGACGACGGCGAACTCGACATGGAAGCGTACAAGTCGCTGTTAAACGAGCGCACCAAGATCGTCGCCATGACGCATATTTCGAACGCCATCGGGACCGTGGTGCCGATTGCCGAGGTCATCCGGCTGGCGCACGAAGCCGGCGCCGTCGTGCTGGTCGACGGTTGTCAGGCGGCGCCGCACACGAAGATCGACGTGCAGGCGTTGGATGCCGACTTCTACGTCTTCGCACCGCACAAGATTTACGGTCCGACGGGCATCGGCGTTCTGTACGGCAAGGAGGACATTCTGAATTCCATGCCGCCGTGGCAGGGCGGTGGCGACATGATCGCTTCGGTGACCTTCGAAAAGACCACGTTCCAGAAAGCGCCGCTGCGTTTCGAGGCCGGCACGCCGTCGATTGCCGAGGGTGTCGGACTCGGCGCCGCTATCGATTACCTGGAAGATATCGGCATGGACGCTATCGCCGCCCACGAAGAGGGGTTGCTGCATTACGCCACCGAGCGGCTCTCCGCGATCGAGGGCCTGCGCATCATCGGCACCGCGAAAGAGAAGGCGGCCATCGTCTCGTTCGTCATGGACTGCGCGCACCCGCATGATATCGGCACGATTATCGACCGCGCCGGAATCGCGGTGCGGACGGGTCATCACTGCGCCGAACCGGTCATGGCGCGCTACGGTCTGGCGGCCACGGCGCGGGCTTCGTTCGGTCTCTACAACACCACCGCCGAGGTCGACGCATTGGCCGAGGCGCTCGAAGGGGTAAAGGAGTTGTTCGGCTGATGTTTGATGAACTCCGCGATCTCTATCAGGAAGTGATTCTCGATCACGGGAAGAACCCGCGCAATTTCCGCCGGCCCGACGACTTTACCAAGGAGGCGCTCGGCAACAATCCCATGTGCGGCGATGCGCTGGTCGTTTATCTCAAGCTGGATGACGACCGGAAGATCGCCGACGTTGCCTTTCAGGGGCAGGGCTGCGCCATCTCGATGGCGTCCGCATCGATGATGACCGAGATCCTCATCGGCCGCAGCGTCAACGAGGCCGAAACCATGTTCGAAGTGTTTCACAAGCTGTGCACCGGCGAAGAGCCGGACGGCGATGCGCTCGCGGCCATCGATGAGGAAACGGCGGAACGGTTGCAGATGCTGTCGGGCGTCCGGGAGTTCCCGATGCGGGTCAAATGCGCGACGTTGGCGTGGCACACGCTCGATGCGGCGGTCAAAGGCGAAGATGAAATCTCGACCGAGTAATCGGCCGGGGGAAGACAGGTGAACTGACGATGATGAACTTTCTGAACAAATTTTTGTCCGGCAAACCGGAAGACGATACGCCGCCGGCAAGCGACTCCCGGGCGGTCGATCGGGATCGCGATGTGATCGATACATCGACGGATGCCAACAAGGCCGAGCGTCCTGTGTCGCCGCCCGCAAAAGCGCCGCACGACGATCCCGCTTTTCGCGAAGCGATGCAGCATTCCTACTCGCCGCCGTTCGTCGACGGCGGATACGCCGATGGCGCCCTGATGGAGGAATTCGAGGCCGATGCCGGTCATGAACTTGCCGAGGGCGAAGAGGCTGCCACGGACGTCGAGGTGATCGAGGCCATGCGGACCGTTTACGACCCTGAAATTCCGGTCAATATCTACGACCTCGGCTTGATCTACGAGTTCGACATTGCCGAAAACGGCAACGTCGCCGTCGAAATGTCGCTGACGGCGCCCGGCTGCCCGGTCGCCGGCGAGATGCCGGGCATGGTCGCGGACGCGGTCGCCGGTGTCGAAGGTGTCGGCAAGGTCAACGTCAAGTTGGTCTGGGAGCCGATGTGGACGCCGGAGCGAATGTCCGAGGATGCCCGGCTTGCGCTCGGCATGATCTGAACGTATCTGAAGTGCAGGAGACGACGCCATGAGTATGGAACAGCGCCCGCAACTTATCAGCCTGACCGACGCTGCGGCGGACCGGGTGAAAAACCTGATCGCGCAGAGCAGCGATCCCGTTCTCGGGCTGCGCGTCGGCGTGTCCTCGAAGGGCTGCAACGGGCTTTCCTACGTCGTCGAGTACGCCAAGGACGAAAGCAAGCTCGAGGAAGTTGTCGAGGACAAAGGCGTGAAGATCTTTGTCGATCCGATGGCGATCATGTATGTGGTCGGCTCGACCATGGACTACGTCGAGGACAGGTTTCACTCGGGCTTCGTGTTCGAAAATCCGAACGAAACCGGACGCTGCGGCTGCGGCGAGAGCTTCTCTATCTGACCGATTTTTATCCTTACTCTTCATCAGACTCAGGGTGAGGCCTTCGTCACCTTCGCCTCATGCCGAACTCGTCGAAGTATGTGGCGTTGTTGCATCCGTCATTCTCTCTCTCCCTCGAAGGTGGAGGGTTAGGGTGGGGTGCATTCTCACGAGTATCGTCGAGAAGAAGAACCGATCAGAGCGCCGGTCCCAGGTCGAGCGTGCTGCCGTCGGTAAATCTGGAAAAGCGGAATCGCGCGAGGTCGTGCCCGGGGATTTTGCCCTGCACGAGGTCGGCGACGACACGCCCCGCGCCGGGGCCGATCCCGAAGCCATGGCCGCTGAAGCCGGTTGCGATCCACAGTCCGTCATAACCAGGCGCGCGGTCGATAACCGGCACGACGTCCGGCGTAGTATCGATCATGCCGGCCCATGAATCGACGATCTCGAGTTCCTTCAGACCCGGCAGATGACTGACGAGGCGCCGTTCGATGTCGCGCAGGGCGATTCGTGTCGCCGGCGGGTCGAGGACGCGGATGTATTCGAAGGGTGACTTGTCGTCAGCCGTCCAGCGTCCCGGCGCCGGCGTCGCCATCGGATTACCCGAGAACCGGAGCCTGACGGTCGACCAGGAAGCCTTCAGGACATGGCGGAACTGGCGCAGATAGCGGAAGCTGTCCGCCGTAATGAAATGCTCCGCGAAGTCGGGGAGCGAGAGCGAATAACCGCCGTCGACGCGGCGGCGAAACGCCAGGCCGGCTGTCGCCGCGTTACCCTCGAAACCGGCGGGCGCGGGCGATGTTCGGGCGACGGTTTCCTTCACCGTCAACTGCGGCAGGTCGACGCTCAGATTGCGCAGGAACGTTGACGACCAGGCGCCGCCGGCCACTACCGCGGCCGTACAGCGCACAGGCCCGCGTTCGGTGACAATGCCGGATAAGGCGCCGCCCGTCGTCTCAACCGTGCGGACGGCGCAATCCTCGGCGATCGCGACGCCGTCGCGCTGTGCAGCCCGGGCAAGCGCCGGAACGGCGATGAACGGCTCGGCGCGGCCATCGCTCGGCGTGAGGAGTGCGCCCTTGAAATTGCCTGCCAAGCCGGGAACCGCGTTGCCGAGCTCGTCTGACGTCAGCATGCGGGTGTCGAGCTGATGCTGGCGGGCGGTCTCGCGCCAGGCTTCGTACTCGGCCATCTCGCCGTCGGTTTCGGCAACGTAAAACACGCCGTGCTTACGAAACCCGAGATCCTCGCCGGTTTGCCCTGCAAGACTGTCCCAGATCCGGATGCTTTCCATCATGATCGGCAGTTCCGCCGGATCGCGGCCCTGCTGGCGGACCCAGCCCCAGTTGCGGCTCGACTGTTCGCCGGCGATCCGGCCCTTTTCGCAAACCAGTGCGGAAACGCCGGCCCGCGCAAGGTGCCACGCTGTTGCGATACCAACCACGCCGCCGCCGATGATCGCGACGTCTACCGATTGAGGTAGCGGATCGGAAAACGATACAGGGGTCGCACTGCTGGGCGGCGGCATGGGCGCTGCTTTACTGCGTTTCGTCGCCGCGCAGCTTCAGCTTCCACATCAGGCCGAGCGTCGCCCCCTTTATGGCGGGTAAGAACGTCAGGGTCATGATGACGGTCAACGGCAGCCACAGGCTGAGATGAAGCCACACGGGCCACTGATAGAGCTTTTCGGTAATGACGGCGAGCGGCACGAGAATATGGCCGACAACGACAATGGTGACGTACGCCGGCATGTCGTCGGCTCTGATGAACCCGAGCGCTTCGTGGCATGCCGAGCAGGCATCCACCGGCTTGAGATACCGCCGGTACAACGCGCCGTGCCCGCACTGCGGACAACGCCGCAGCAGACCCCGAAGCAGGACGGCGCCGAGGCCCGGCTGTCCGTCGTCTCTCTTATCCATGCTATTCGGAACGGTACTCATATGGCTGTCTCCTTCTCGCAGTCAGATGGGGGATTTGCGGCACATAGTCAATGTACTGAATGCGTCATCCACTTGTTCTCGCGAGTCAAAAGCCTATATTGCCGCCATGTCCGCTTTGAAAACCGTCAACAGTCTGGGAATCGCCAAGCCGCCAGGCGAAACGCGCGTCGTCGTCGCCATGTCCGGCGGTGTTGACAGTTCGGTGACGGCCGCGTTGCTGGCCGAGCAGGGTTACGATGTGGTCGGCATCACCCTGCAACTCTACGACCATGGCGATGCCGTGCAGAGCGCCAAATCGTGCTGCGCGGGGCGCGATATTCACGACGCCAGGCGGGTCGCCGCCGACATCGGCATTCCGCACTACGTGCTCGATTACGAAAGCCGGTTCCGGGCCGAGGTCATGGATGCGTTTGCCGACAGTTACCTGCGTGGCGAAACGCCGATCCCGTGCGTGATGTGCAATCAGACGGTGAAGTTCCGGGACCTTCTGGAAACGGCGCACGATCTGGACGCCGACGCGCTGGCGACCGGGCATTACATCCGCCGCGATGTTCGCGGTGGCGAGCCCGTGATGCTGACCGGCGCCGATCCGCAAAAGGATCAAAGTTATTTTCTGTTTTCGACCACCCGCGACCAACTCGCGTTTCTCCGTTTTCCGCTGGGCGGCATGAGCAAATCCGAAACCCGTGCCGAAGCGGCTCGCTTCGGTCTCGGAATCGCCGAGAAACCGGACAGCCAGGACATCTGCTTCGTGCCGAACGGCAATTACGCCAGCGTGGTCGAACGTTTGCGGCCCGGTGCGGCGGATCCGGGCGACATCGTTCATGTCGACGGCCGCGTGCTCGGCCGGCACGACGGGATCATCCATTTCACCATCGGTCAGCGCAAAGGACTCGGCGTCGCGGAGGGCGAGCCGCTCTATGTCGTCCGTATCGATGCCACCGCGAAACGGATCGTCGTCGGCCCGCGCGATGCCATCCTCGAGGATGAGGTCTATGTCCGCGACGTCAACTGGATCGGTGGTGGCGGCGCGCTTCCCGCCGCCGGCACCGCTGCGTCGGTCAAGCTTCGTTCGACGCAACCGCCGCAGCCTGCACACATCCGGCCGGACGGCGCGGGCGGCGCCGTTATTACCCTGGCGGCGCCTGAAGCCGGTGTATCGCCGGGCCAGGCCGGCGTGTTCTACGATGGCGAACAGGTCCTCGGCGGTGGCTGGATCACGGGAACGGCACGCCGGCACGCGGCCTGACGGCTGTCAGACGTCCTTTTCGTCAAACAGACTGATTTGGCCGCTCGTCACGCCCCTGAAGGTGATGGTGACAACCGTGCCCCGGCCGACGACGCTGTCGATATCGATCCTGCCGCCGTGTATCTGGACGAGTTCCTTTGTGATCGACAGACCCAGGCCTGTACCCTCTATCTTCGCGCTCTCGTCTTCATGAAACCGCGTGTAGGGGTCCGTGATCATCGGGAGTTTGTGGGGAGCAATCCCCATGCCGGTGTCCTTGACGACGATCACGTGCCCGCCGTTCTCCCACCGGATGGCGAGGCCGATCTCGCCGCCGGCGGGCGTGTACTTCACGGCGTTGTTCAGCAAATTGATCAGAATCTGCGTGATCGAACGGTCGTGCCCGTAGAGCTCGGGCAAACCGTCCTCGACGTCGAGTGAGAACCGGATGCCTTTTTTCTCTGCCACCTGCCGGATCATCGGAACGCATTTATCGACCACCGAGGCGATGGGGATGAAATTCATCTCGACGTTCATCTTGCCGGCCTCGATGGCCGAGATATCCAGCACGTCGTTGATTAGTT
>CBDDJL010000003.1:0-307799 GCA_965229715.1 Rhodospirillales bacterium | reverse complement strand
GATTCTCACCATCTTTATCTCCAACTTCTTCATTGTTTCCAGGCTCTCCGGCCATATCATGAAGGATGGAAATCCTCCTTTGGGTTTTTGACCTTTGCACCATTCTTCTGGGTCGAGTGGTTGCTCAATAAGGTACTCCCCACCGTTTGAGGTTTGGTGAGACAGCAACATCCACCATAGCTGCCGCAACCACATCACAGTGTCATCATCAGCATACTGCTGGTAATGCATCGCCAACCCTTCTATCCCAAATCGTTGTGGACCCAATCTAGTCCTCAACTGTGGGGGACCTTCATCCTCCTTGCATCTCAGGGCAGACACAGTGCGACACGGAGGTCCGGACAACCAAAGCTTGACCTTACCAGTTGCTGCCATCCATTCCAACCAACCTGCGAGATCTGGGTTGTGTAGTAGATCACCTCCTCCTACGATGTCCAAACACACCACTACCACTCCATTCTTTTCCTGCTGTTTCCAGCACGGATCCTCCTTGCCAGCAAACAGATGTATCACCACCATCTTTGCCTTTTCGATTTGCCGTCGACGATGACGATTGAAGGGCAGTGCGTGAGAACTCCAATTGGCCTTTCCAGGGATCCTTTCCAAAATTCTCATGGGTACTTCGGGAAACAGCTCATGTAGCTTCTTGACTGCTTCCTCTTCTTGTGTTCTAGGATCTTGTTGTCCCACAACCACTGCTCGTAGTGAAGCCTTCTTCTCCTCGATCTCTTCAATCTCCATCATCAGCCGTTTTCCATCACTTTCACTAACAGTTGGGCAGCCTTGTTGCATGGTGACTTCCAACATTCCCTTGGTTGGATGTTTCACCACACACCCTGAGCTCGTCCAACACACATCGTATCCTCCTTGAGTTAGCTTGCACATTGGTATGATCGACTGCACTCTTTCCTTCGACAGCAGTGTGTTCTTTTTCGGATGGAGATTCAACTCTATCTGCCCTGCTGCTAGTTGCACATTGACTGTCTCGGACTCATTCCATCCACTTTTTGACTCCGACATCCTCAGGCAATGTGTTGCACCTCCATCCAGCAATGTGCAGCCTGTAATTTCACTTCCAACCTTCATCACATTGTAAGCTCTCAGTTGGGGTCCTCCTTGAAGTCGAATTGACTTGAGCGAGCTGGCTACTTCCGATACCAGTCCACCCGTGTCTCCTGTTGGCTCTCCGTTGTTCACCACCTTTGCACTCGATGGTTTTTCTCCACTTTGTTCTGAACCTCCTTTTCCTTCACCACTCTCTTTCTCTTTTGTTGTTGTTGTTGATGAAGGTGGAGTACAGCTGTTGTTGTTGTTGTTGTTGTTGTTGTTGTTGTTGTTGTTGTTGTTGTTGTTGTTGTTGTTGTTGTTGTTGTTGTTGTTGTTGTTGTTGTTGTTGTTGTTGTTGTTGTTGTTGTTGTTGTTGTTGTTGTTGTTGTTGTTGTTGTTGTTGTTGTTGTTGTTGTTGTTGTTGTTGTTGTTGTTGTTGTTGTTGTTGTTGTTGTTGTTGTTGTTGTTGTTGTTGTTGTTGTTGTTGTTGTTGTTGTTGTTGTTGTTGTTGTTGTTGTTGTTGTTGTTGTTGTTGTTGTTGTTGTTGTTGTTGTTGTTGTTGTTGTTGTTGTTGTTGTTGTTGTTGTTGTTGTTGTTGTTGTTGTTGTTGTTGTTGTTGTTGTTGTTGTTGTTGTTGTTGTTGTTGTTGTTGTTGTTGTTGTTGTTGTTGTTGTTGTTGTTGTTGTTGTTGTTGTTGTTGTTGTTGTTGTTGTTGTTGTTGTTGTTGTTGTTGTTGTTGTTGTTGTTGTTGTTGTTGTTGTTGTTGTTGTTGTTGTTGTTGTTGTTGTTGTTGTTGTTGTTGTTGTTGTTGTTGTTGTTGTTGTTGTTGTTGTTGTTGTTGTTGTTGTTGTTGTTGTTGTTGTTGTTGTTGTTGTTGTTGTTGTTGTTGTTGTTGTTGTTGTTGTTGTTGTTGTTGTTGTTGTTGTTGTTGTTGTTGTTGTTGTTGTTGTTGTTGTTGTTGTTGTTGTTGTTGTTGTTGTTGTTGTTGTTGTTGTTGTTGTTGTTGTTGTTGTTGTTGTTGTTGTTGTTGTTGTTGTTGTTGTTGTTGTTGTTGTTGTCGTTGTTGTTGTTGTTGTTCGAATTCGGTTTTCCACCTCCCTTTCCTTTTCCCTTCCCCTTCTTTCCCTTCTCAACTTCTTTGTCTCTCTCACTTCCCCCAGTCGGATGTCCCGACTGCCCAACGCCACCTTGTCGATGAGGGCAACTTGACTTCAAATGGGTTGTTGCAGAGCACAGCCAACATCTTGATGCCATATCACTCAGCTGGGGATGTTCAAACTTGCACCTTTGTGTAAATCTACACCCATTTTCTGTTCCCCAGCTTCGGCATACACCTGTCGTGGTAGTAGTTGGTGTCCCTGGTTTTCCTCCACCATTGCCATTCATCTGGCAAGCCTTGATCTTCGGGGAAGGTGTTGCTACTGTTCCCATTGATCCAGCCAATTGCAAAGTTTCTGCTTCCGCCAGCAGAACCTGAGAGTACGCCAACACATTGCTTTCCGTTGGGCGCTCATCTACTCCAAGTTGCGATCTTGCTGACGCTATTCTGAATGCCGATTGGCTATCCAGTCTTCCCAATCCGGTTGCTGCCACTTCCAAACCATGCATGGACCAAGAGTGTTCCATCCGGCAACGCAGCTCCAATCTCCCTTGCCCTCTGGAAACACCTTCGCCACTGACGCAGTGATGAAGCCAGTTCTGTGGAAGTAGTTCCTGTCCCCACCGATGTCAATGCTCTGAGAAGTTGACCTTTCTCTGCTGGTCCTCCTGGTTGAAAGCCACAAGATTGCCGTTGATGAAACATCCCTGTTGCTCACCAGCAGCTGTTTTATCTCCAACGGTACAGCACGAAGCAAAAGTGCTACACCTCTCTGTTCCGTCCTCACGAACGGTTCCACCATGAGTTCCATCGGAAGTTCGGCCTTGATCTGGACCCTCTCCAATGGTGTTGATGTTTTCCATTGGTTGTAGTAGATTTCAGCTTCTCTCATAGTTCTTTCCCACCATCTCGGTGAATGTGGACTGAGATCCCGCATGATTGGGCCAGACAGCGTGATCCAATCTCCAAAGTCCATTGGCCCTGAGTTGGCCTCCAGCACTGGAAGCTCCAACTTGCTTCCACTCCCTCCCAGCTCATTGCCCGAGCTGGCAATGCTGGAGCAGTTGGTAGCTCCTGATGAGCTGTTCGTTCGTGCCATAGGCCTTGTCCCGCACATAGACCTTGACCTCGTACTTCTTCATGATAACTCATCCCATGCCTTGCCCGATCACCGCAAAAGCCTCCATCATGTAGTGATCCATTGACACCACCATGCTCTCCAGCCCGATCTTGTCCTGGTAGTTCGCCGCTGAACTGCTGGAAAGCCCGGTAGTTCGAAAGCCCGATCTTGTCGTGGTAGTTCGCCTGGAAAGCCCGATCTTGTCCAGGTACTCCAGCACTACCTTGATTCCAATCATGATCTTTCCCTGAACCACCTTGAGTGATGACTTTCTCATATCGATGCACTGGCTGACTCCAATAGTTCGATCTCAATCCAGACCTTCCTTCATAGCTGCTCAGTGCCTCCCGAAGCTGGTTGACCTGTGACGCCAGATCATTGAGTCGCTCACTTTCTATTTCTTCATTGGCCAGACGTTATTGACCACATCGGTATGTCCTATCTCCAATCCTTCCACTCTTGTAATCCGTCTCGACCTTGACATAGTCTTCCTTTCTCACATCCATCGGTCTACCAGCTGGCACTCTCGTTCCGTTGGGTGTCCACCTTGCTGGTGACACTTCCCTAGGTGGTGGCGGTGGGGTCTCACTCCTCCCACCTTGACTCACTGCCGACCATGAAGTTGATGTTCTCCCAGAACCTTCTTGTAGTCGACGAATTTTTCTTGTAGCTTCTGATTTTGATCCAACAGCTCTTGGACCAAATGTTCACCAAACGCCTCCTCCAGTGATTGTCCTCCAGCTCCAGCTTCTGGGGCCGGACCTTCACTAAAGCTCGGCATCTTTCCTTCTGACTTTCCACCTCGACTCCACAGGCCTGGACCACCCTGGGTTGTCCAGCTGCTGGGTGGAGTTTTGAACTCAACCGTTCTCACATTGCCGCTTCCAGCTGAATCACCATGTCCAACCTTCGGCGGACTACGCGATCTCCTCCTACTACCTCTTGCTCCTGACTCTACGGGCTTTGGTGATTCACCACAAACATCGAAGTCATCATCAGGAACAGGTAGTCCAGATGGATTCCCCAATTCCCTTGGCCTCCTTCTTGCCAGCTCCCACTCAGCTGCTGCTCGGTTAGACCAAAATGGATTTGCAGGAACTGACAAAGATCGCTCCATTGCTTAGCACTTTGGGCTCATAACCTGAAGAATCAGGCTGAGCAATCGGACCTGTTTTCCTTGATCAAAAAGGGTCTTCGAAAGATCAATGTCACCAATGCTATGACTGATGTTCCATGGAGTATTCACAAAGGGAAAAGGATTGGAAAGGCGCAATTAAATTCAAACACCATGGTGCTCCAAGCTGTGTCATTGAGATTTGTGTGCCCAGTGAAAACAGTGTGATCGTTGGGGATTTAGTTCTACAACGTTGAGCGGAAATTATGCATTGCCATTGTGACGGCAATTGTGCTGGCTCTTCCATCTCTGATCAAAACTGAATCAAAAACCGCGAAGCTGGGCAAGTAGATTCACACTGCCAAGGCTTAACTGGCAAATGAACCAGCGAATGAATGAACCAATCTTTGCTCGTTTGCTCTTTGCCTGTTTGTCCGTTCTTGATTCTGTCTTTCCAAGTGGTCTGCTTTTGAAATTTCCTTCAGCACGACTTTGCATGTTTTAGCTCTCAAGTTTCAAGGTACTTGGATGGTTCCTTCCAGTGATCCTTTTCTCCGGAAACAGACATCTGAACAAGAAAAACCTCGAACCGAATTCTAACATTTGGTATATCTTCTTCAAATCTGTTTGAATATCTTTGCCAATCAATGCAAAGAAGAATCTCTTGCAACACCTTTTTTTGCGAAGCATACGTACCTTTTGGAGCTTCATTTGGCACAGTCGTTGCAGCTCAACTCCTGAAAAAATGGGAGTTGCACTCATGCCACCTGATGGAGACCTGCCCGTCCTCACCCTGCAGCCGGACGCCGCCGTCGTCATTCGCCGCACCGATCGCCCGCTGCTCACCCCCGCCGCTCTCGAGCGCGCGTTTGCCTCCGCCCGGGACCAGTTTCTTCGCCGTCACGTCGAGGGCTTTTATCTGACCGTCGAACTGACCGCTATCGGCTGGACCGGCAGCGCCGCGGAAACCGACTGCCATTACATGCTGGATGACATGGCCGGCGTGCTCGCGGCTCAGCTGCGCTGCCAGGACCTGCTCGCCCGGACCGGGCAGTACAGCTTCGCCGTCCTCGCGATCGCAATTTCGGAACCCGACGCGGAGACGATCTACCGGCGCGTTTCCGCGGCCATGGAAACCTTCGTCGCCGAATGGCGCGGCCGCGGCATCGTCACCTGCTGCGCGCTGAACAGAGAAACCCTCGGCGCCGACAGCGACATTTCCGATCTCGCGCCCCGGGTACGCTGGCGGCATACCCTTCTCTCCCCGGCACCGGCGAATGGCGGGGTGGCCGCATGACGCCAGCCGCCGTGCCCAATAAAGCCGCGCCCCCTCCCTTGCCGCGGCCTGCGCTCTGTCCCTCTCTCCGAACCTCGCTCCCGACGCCGCCACCGGCGCTCGGGAGCGTCTTTCGCGGATGATCCGGTGCGCGTAACCGACCCACCGTCCCCAGCATCGGCACAGGATGTCGCGGTTACCCGTGAGCCATCCGCCAGCCGTTCGGCTGACAAGGGCGAAAACGATACGGCACTCAGCGTCAGGCGCGAGCCGGCCGCCATTGTCAGCCTGCGCCAGCCGGCCCGGGATCTCGTCGATCCGACGCCCTCCGATCGACCTGATGCCCCCGCGATCGATGCGGACTCCGAAGCTCGGCGGGACACCGCACGGGCCATGATCGGTCTCGATGTCGATGTCCGCGCCATGACCCCGCGCGAGGCCGCCAACGTCGGTCTGCAACTCTACGCCGAGGGTATGGTCTCGTGGGAGGAATACGCTGAACTGGCATTTCAGCCCGAACTTCACCCGAGTTACGACAGCACCATCGGCGCGCTGCTCGGCGAGACGGCGTCGCCCGACGCCCCGCGCGATTTCGTCCTGCAGTGGGAGGAACGGGTGGCCTACGAACAGCGGTACAATGCAATCGACTCGCAACGCGTCAGGTCGACCCAGAAAATCGCCCGCGTTCTCGAAAGACTGGCTGGAGACGGCGTCCGCCTGGACGCCTGACCGTCAAAGCAGGCCAGGAGTCCGATCAGGAACCGGGTTGCACGCCGAGCGACGCAATTTCCCGCTGCATTGCCGGATACCACGCGGCGACACGGCTACCGCTGTCGACACTGACGGTCCAGGTCCGCTCGATGCCGGCCGCAGCAATGGACTGTTTCAGCACATCCCGCTCGTTCGGACGGAACGGGCCGACGACGATCCGATAGACATCCGTGCCATCGACCGTCGCGCCGTGAATGTGCGCCGCGAGGTCGTCATGCCGCGCGGCAAAGCGGACGGCATTGTTCCAGACGCCGAAGCTGCCAATCACAAAGTAGCGGCCGGGATTTGCGGACGCTTCGGCATCAATCGGGCGGGCATCGGCAACCATTGTCGGGCGCGGCACGCCCGGTTCGATATGGCCAGGCGCTGCAACCGGGTTTTCCGTCACGCCGGCAATCTCGATCGATGGCGCTCCCGTCAAACCCGACGGAATGGGGGGCGTGTCCGAAACCGCGCCGGCGACGTCGACCGGAACCCGGGGCTCGGCCGGCATCTCCGCAGACATTGCCGCCGTTGAAGTCTCTGGCTCAGTGGCAACCGGCGCGAATGTTGGTGTGCTGTCGGCAAGCCGAACGGTCGTCTCACCAACACCGTCGCGGAACGATTCCGGCATCAGGGCCAGGTACTCGTCGTTTCGGGTCTGACGATACCAGGGCTCGCCATAAGTACTGACCACGGGCGTACGACCATCGGTACTGGCGATCAGCACGGAATCCTCCGCTTCGCCCGCCAGACTGAGATAGTCGCCATCAACGGGGTCGTAGGAGGCCGTGCCAGCATACCCCTGAACGATGGGTGTAGAGCCGGCGTCGGCGAGCACGATCACATTATCTGTCGCCTCGGCGCAGACTTCGTCGTCGGTGAACATACGCCACAGCGCACAGTCCTGACCGGACACGTACGAGATCCCATGATCGAGCAATGATTTCTGGGTCGAAAGCAACGAAACGCCGTCCGCCGCCCACGTCGCAACGGTAACGCCGACCGGCAGCGCGCACCCCGAGAGGGAGACGGTACACAGCAGCGCAACGGCGGCCTTTTTCATGAAATGAATGCCCTTTGTTCGTTCTGCCCTGACCGACTCGAACACGCCTCGCCGTCTATGCCGGCAGAAATACGGGAGTCGGAACCCCGTACATTATTGATTCACCCTCAGGGAGCAGCCAATAACATTCGGTTAAGACGGTGAAATTTACCGGAATTCGGGCGGTTTTGCCGGCGCCCGCATTCCCGCCGAATCATTACACGTCAGGATTTTGGCGAATCGCCGTCTGCCGATTCGCTATCCGCTGAACCGGTCTTCACGATCTTCGGCATCACGACCCGAAGATGCAGTTCCTTCAGACGAGCCTCATCGACACCGGCAGGAGCCCCCATGAGCAGGTCCTGAGCCTGCTGGTTCATCGGAAACGCAATGACCTCGCGAATGTTCGGCTCATCCGCCAACAACATGACGATACGGTCGATGCCCGGCGCAGAGCCGCCGTGCGGCGGGGCGCCATAGCGGAAGGCATTCAACATGCCGCCGAACTTTTCCTCCACGACCTCCGGGCCGTAACCGGCGATCTCGAACGCCTTGAGCATGATGTCGGCACGATGGTTCCGAATAGCACCGGAACTTAGTTCCACACCGTTGCAAACGATGTCGTACTGATACGCAAGAATCGATAATGGATCCTCGTTCTCAAGCGTGTCGAGCCCGCCCTGGGGCATGGAAAACGGGTTGTGGGAGAAATCGACTTTGCCGGTTTCTTCGTCGAACTCGTACATCGGGAAGTCGACGATCCAGCAGAACCGAAACGCGTCTTTCTCACAAAGCTCGAGATCGGTGCCGACTTTCATGCGCGCGGCGGCGGCGAACGACGCAAACTCCGACGGCACGCCGGCAACGAAAAACACGGCATCTCCATCACCGAGACCGAGATCTGCCTTCAACGCGGCCGTCCGCTCTTCGCCGATGTTCTTGGCGATGGGCCCCGCCCCTTCGCCATCACGGAAGAAGATGTAGCCAAGCCCCGGCTGTCCTTCGCCCTGCGCCCAACTGTTCATCCGATCGCAAAAGGCACGGTTGCCGCCACCCTTTCCCGGAATCGCATAAACCCGGACCTTGTCGTCTTTCTCGATCATGCCGGCGAAGATCTTGAAACCGGAGTCCCGGAACATGTCGGTCACATCCGACATTTCGACCGGATTGCGGAGATCGGGCTTGTCGGTACCGTATTTACGCATCGCCTCGGCGAATGGAATTCGTGGAAACGGCGCCGGGGTCACGACCCGGCCCTCGCCGAACTCCTCGAACACGCCCGCCAACACGGGCTCGATGGCCTCGAACACGTCATCCTGCGTGACGAACGCCATTTCGAAGTCGAGTTGATAGAACTCACCCGGGCTGCGGTCCGCGCGCGCATCCTCGTCGCGGAAACAAGGCGCAATCTGGAAGTACTTGTCGAAACCGGACACCATCAGCAGCTGTTTGAACTGCTGCGGCGCTTGCGGCAACGCGTAGAATTGCCCCGGGTGGTTGCGGCTCGGCACCAGATAGTCGCGCGCTCCCTCCGGCGACGATGCCGTCAGGATCGGAGTTTGCATTTCGAGAAAGCCCTGATCGGTCATACGCCGCCGGATCGAGGCGATAACCCGGCTGCGCAGGATCAGATTGTTGTGCAGAACCTCGCGGCGAAGATCGAGGAAGCGGTGACGTAAACGAATCTCCTCGCCATAGTCGGCATCGACGGCGACTTGCATGGGCAAGACCTGTGCCGGGCTCTCGAGAGTGAAAGCCTCGATCCGGACCTCCACTTCACCGGTTGGCAGGCCGGTGTTTACCGTTTCGGCACTGCGTTCGACCACCGTACCGGTGACAGTGACGACACTCTCCGGTCGCACGGCCTCGACCGACGGGAAAATCTCGCTGGAGACGTCGATGACGCATTGGGTCAAGCCGTAATGATCGCGCAGATCAATGAACAGCAGATTGCCGTGATCGCGCTTGCGGTGAACCCAGCCTGACAGACGCACGGATGCGCCAGTATCGGCACTGCGGAGCGCGCCACAGGTATGGCTGCGGAAAGGGTGCAGGTCTGTCATCTTCTGCCTCGGGATGTCGCTATCGGATCGCGCGGTGAAAAGCCACGAGAGGGCCGTCGTTGTCAAGCTCTCGCCGACATGAAGCGTCAGTCGATGATACCGTGAAGGCGAAGCACGTCTTCGAGTTTCGGGCGCGCGACGACCCGGTCGAAGTTCTCCCGAACCGCGGGGTATGCACTCAACATGTCATTACGATCCGGATGCCAATCGGCAAGCATGGTCATGTAAAGGTCGAGAATGCTGTAGCGCGCACCGAGGTAATGCGGCCCGTGCGCCGAAAGATGGTCGTCGACGACCTTCCAGCGTTCCGCCAGCAACTCCCGTGCCCGCACCTTGACGGCGTCCGTTTCGACCGCACCTGCCGTAAACCGCGTCGGGTAATAGAATACCTTGCAGCCCTCTTGCACCGTGTTCGTCAGGTAAAAGAGCGAACGCAAGAAGATGCCGTAATCGCCGTCATCCGGTCCCGGCATTACATCGCTCAGTCCATGCCGGCCGGCGAGATAGAGACAGCATGCTGCCGCCTCATACAAGACTTCCCCTGTTGCCGAGATCAGCGCCGGCACGTAACCCGCCGGGTTAACTGTCAGAAACTCAGGTTTCTGGCCGTCGCCAATGTTCACGTCGACCAATTCGAGGGTGTAGTCGATATCGTTCTCGGCCATCAGTGCCTGCGGGGCGAACGACGCCGTGCCGGGGCACCAGAAAAGTTTGTAGGCGCTCACAGTTCCCTCCATCCGTACGCGGTAAAGAAAGCGGACGCTAACATGAGCACGTCGCGGTGTGCACGGCCTCTCCGCCGTTTACCCGGCCTGCACGCGAATCGGTTGTCGCGATTCGCACACTCTGACCGCGAACCTCGCAAAACGAGACACCGAACAACACCGGGCAAGACTTTTTAACCAATTGTAAAACATGATTTTTATCGCAGATTCTTTTCATCCACAGGCAACACCGGGAACGTCACACCCGATTTCGCTAGACTGAACCGGGAAACGACTGGTTCGCGGGGCGGTCGTTTCCACGATTTTGCTACCGTTCCCGCGCCATCAACGCCGTGCCGCCCGGGGCCATGCCGAACAACGCCAATCTCATTGCCGAAACCTTCAGGAGCCGTGTCAGCCGACGCGTGGTGCTGGCCGTGTTCGTCATCGTGCTGGCCGTAGAAGCAGCGTTCCTGTGGAACGCCGCGCGTACCGAGCGGGCCGGCGCCATTCGCGACCTGGTCGACGAAGCGCAGGCGGCGACGAGTGCGCTTTTCCTGACACACCCCTATCCGATGACCGACAAGCTGCTGCTGGCGACGACAGAGCTGTTGCTGCCGGGAAGCCCGATCGCCGGCGGTACGTACCTCCGGCGCGACGGCTCGGCCATGGGCAGCTTCGGCCTCGCGCCGCCCATCGGCGAGGGCATCTCCGCAAAGGACGGCCGCATCAGTGAGGACGGACGTTACGTCGATATGTTCTGGCATGCGAGTCAGACCGGTGCTCCATATGCCATTGCCGTGCGCCTTGACCTCAGCGGTGTCAATATCGCGTCAGATGCCTTCACCGAACGCGCCGTTCTGATCGCCGTGCTTTTGACTTTGATCATCGGCGGTGCGCTCGCATTCGCGCTGTCGTCGACGGTTTTGATGCCGCTCGCGCGCCTGAGACGCTCTCTCGGCCTTGCACCGGGCGTCTCCGATTCGATTGAGGCGGAGTGGCGCGAGCTTCTCGATGCGGCACTGCGTCGCGGCCGGGCACCCCGTCTCGAAAATCCCGATGTCGAGCGCCGCGTCGAAGAACGTACCGCCGAATTGCGCGCCGAGATCGACAAACGCAAGGAAACCGAGAGCAAGCTGGCGCGCCTCGCCCAGATGACAAATGACGCGACCGGCCCGATCCTGCGTATCGCCGCAGATGGTAAAGTGCTCTATGCCAATGAGCAGGCGCGCCGCATGCTGACCATATGGGGAACGGTACCGGGCGGCGCATTACCGGATCGCTGGCGCGATCGCTTTGCGAGCTTTCTTCAACGCAAAAGGCCCGGCACCATTGAAGAGGCCATTGAGGATCGCTGGTATCAACTCACGTGCGTGCCTTATCCCGATCAATCACTCGTCAATGTTTACGGTTTCGACGTCACCGACAGACCGCGGTCCGGCGTCGATGAGCAACCGTCAAAGAAGCAGGCAGCACTCAATCAGATGCAAATGGGCCTCGCCGTCGCTGGCGGGCGGCCCGCCCTCGAGGAACGACTCGCTCAGGGCATCGCAAACACAGGAGCAGGCGGTGGCGGCGCGCTGCTCTTCGTCGAGATCGATGACTTCACCGAAATCGCGAAATCTGTCGGACACGATTCGGCGGTACGATTCCTCGGCGAGATCGCATCGCGCCTCCGCACCGTGATGGGCCCCGCGGCACCGGTCATTCGACTTGAGAGATGCCTGTTCGGTCTCGTCGACGATGCCGACGACTGCACGGGTCGAACCGAGGTTGCAGCGAAGCGGGCCGAGCGACTGGTTACCGCCCTGTCGGCACCCTACACGGTCAACGATCAAACCATCCAGACCCAGGCCAACATCGGAATCACCATGTTCCCGGCCGATAGCGGCAACGTCCCACAGCTGATCCGAAATGCGGAAATGGCACTTGATCATGCGCGGGAAGAGGGTCCGAATACATTCCGTTTCTTTATGGCCGCGACCAACGAAGTCGTCGATCAACGCCATGCCCGTCTCACGCAACTGAAGCACAATGTCGGCAATGGCGACCTGATTCTGCACTATCAGGCGCGACTCGATCTCAAGAGTTGCCGTATTCGTACCGCCGAAGCCCTCCTCCGCTGGCCGGAACCGGGCGTCGGGCTGACTCTCCCAGGAGACTTCCTCACGCTCGCATCGGACGGCGACCTGATGGAAGCCATCAGCAAATGGACAATCCACAACGTTTGCAAAACGGCCAAGGCGTGGCAATTGGCAGGGCTGCCCTTCATCCGGGTTGCTGTGAACGTTCCCAGAGAACTGGTCGCCAGCGGCGAGCTGGACTCCGTCGTCGATGAAATTCTGCTGCGCTCGGAGCTGGATGCCGAGTATCTCGAAATCGATGTCGCCGAGGCCGTTGCCGCCGCCCATCTGGATGAGACTTCTCGCGCATTTGGCGCGCTCCGCACGCGGGGGGTGACAACGGGAATCGACCGATTCGGGGCGGGTGGCGTGGCGTTACGCGATCTCTGCCGTTTGGCGCCGCAACGTCTGAAACTCGATCCCGCCTATGTCGCCGCCATCGGCACCGACCCGGCGGCTGGTCAGACGGTGCGGGCCGCTGCCCAATTGGCGCATGGCATGGACGCCGCTCTCACGGCGATCGGTGCAGAGAATGCCGAGCAGGTCGAATTTCTGCGGACCCTCGGCATCGGAGAATTGCAGGGTGTTGCTTTCGCCGAGCCGATGCGGGAAAGCGCTTTCCGAGAGTTTCTCGATAATTTCACCGAAGCGACGCTTTCGTTCCCGGGAAACGACGAACAACGCGCCGCCGGATTTTTCTGAGCACTTAGCTCGCCTCGACCTCAAGCTGATGGCTTGCCGTCATCCAGCGCTCCTCTGCGCGTTCGATGTCCCGTTCGATCTCACTGTAACGGGTTTGCAATTCGATCAACCGGTCTCGGTTTTCGTCCTCGTACAGCGAGGGCTCGGCGAGCTCGGCCTTTACGCCATCCAGCGTTACAACAAGTTTTTCGACAGCTTTCTCTGCCTGTTCGACCTTGCGTCGAATCGCCGCGGTCCCGGCGCGCGCTTCAGCCCGCGCCCGCCGCTCTTCTTTCTTGTTGGCACCTGTGCGCTCATCGCGTTGGGCCTGTTTGCCGCTATCGAGCAAGCGCCGGCGATAGGCGTCGATATCGTCGTCGTACTCATCGCACGTGCCGTCGGCAACAAGCAATAGCCGATCGCATACGGCGCTCAGGAGGTGTGAATCGTGGCTGACAAGAATAACGGCGCCCTCATAGGTGTTCAGGGCGTGCACGAGCGCTTCGCGTGCATCGACGTCGAGATGGTTCGTCGGCTCATCGAGCACAAGAATATGCGGCGCCTCGCGGCTCATCAGTGCAAACAACAGCCGGGCCTTCTCGCCGCCGGAAAGTTTCTCGACCGCGGTATCGGCCTTGTCGACATCAAAGCCGAAACGGCCGAGTTGGGCACGGATACGCCGCTCCGGTTCCATCGGCTGCAAAGCCTGCAGGTGCGTAACCGGCGTTCCGCCGGGACTCAATTCGTCGAGCTGGTGCTGCGCAAAATAACCGACGCTCAGTTTCGATGATTTCTGCAAGCGGCCGCGCATCGGTTTCAGCCGATCCGAAATCAATTTTACCAGCGTCGACTTGCCGTTGCCATTCGCCCCGAGGAGACCAATGCGGTCGTCCATATCGATTCGCAGATCGATATCCCTGAGCACCGGTTTGTCGGCTTCGTAGCCGACCGCGGCATCCTCAAGCACGATCAGTGGCGGCGACAGAGGGTCCGGCGACGGAAATTCAAACGAGATGGTGCGGTTCTCGACGACGCTGGCAATCGGTTCCATCCGCGCCAGCATCTTGAGGCGGCTTTGTGCCTGGGTCGCCTTCGAGGCTTTGGCGCGAAAACGGTTCACGAAGGATTCGATATGCCGTCGCTGCGCCAACTGCTTGTTGCGCATCTTGGCGTCTCGTTCCTGCCGCTCGCGGCGTGTACGCTCGAATCGGTCGTAATTGCCGACGTAGCGGTTCAGCTTGCAGCCTTCGATGTGGATGATCTCGCTACAAACGGCGTTCAGAAAATCGCGCTCATGACTGATCAGCAGCAACGTGCCGGGCCATGACTTGAGATGGCTTTCAAGCCACATTGCGGCTTCGAGGTCCAGGTGGTTGGTAGGCTCGTCGAGCAACAGCAGATCGGGCGATGCGAATAGCGCGGCGGCAAGCGCCACGCGCATGCGCCAGCCACCGGAAAACTCACCGACAGGGCGCTGTTGATCCGCCTCGGGGAAGCCCAGCCCGGCGAGAATAGAAGCGGCACGCGCCGGTGCGGTGTGCGCGCCGATATCGGCAAGGCGCGTATGGATCTCGCCGATCCTGCCTGGATCACTCTGCGTTTCGGCTTCGTCAAGCAAGCGGGCGCGCTCGGTATCGGCCGCAAGAACGATATTAATCAACGATTGGTGGCCGCTGGGCGCTTCCTGCGCCACCGTTCCGAGGGTGGCCTTCGGGTGCACCTGAATGGTCCCGCTGTCCATCTGCAATTCACGCAGGATGAGGCGGAACAGGGTCGTCTTGCCGGTACCGTTTCTACCGACCAGACCCGCCTTGTGGCCGGCCGGCACGACGGCGGTTGCCTGATCGAGCAGAGTGCGGCCGCCGATGCGGTACGTCAGGTCGTTTATGTGCAACATGGCGCGCTTGATAGCATGCCGTGCCATCCCGACAACACCGCACATTTGCCGTCAGCGAGCGGTTGCATGCCCGGCGGCGCGGGTCTATAACCCCGCCCCGACGAGCGGTACCGGCATCAAAAGCCATCCGCCAAACCGATTTCAGGCCCGCGTGCAGACGCCCGGGTGAAGCGTATCAGGAGACCGACTCATGGCCGTCGAACAAACACTCTCGATCATTAAACCAGACGCCACGCGTCGCAATCTGACGGGTAAAATCAATGCCCGTTTCGAAGAGGCCGGCCTGCGCATCGTTGCGCAGAAGCGCCTGCATCTGACCCGCAGCCAGGCAGAAGGCTTCTACGCCGTGCATCGCGAGCGGGCGTTCTTCGGCGAACTCTGCGAGTTCATGTGTTCGGGCCCGATCGTCGTGCAGGTGCTCGAGGGTGAAAATGCGATCGCGCGCAACCGCGAGATCATGGGCGCCACCAATCCGGCGAATGCTGACGAAGGCACAATTCGCAAGGATTTTGCCGAAAGCATCGAAGCCAACTCCGTGCACGGTTCCGACGCGCCGGAAACGGCGGCAGAGGAAATCAGCTACTTCTTCAGCAAGCTGGAACTGGTCGGCTGATTCCGGTCACGGATTCGGCAGGATAACCGGCGCAGCGTCGAAGTTCGCGTCCTTCACGATTACAACCTCGTTTGCGACCCTGATGCGACCCTCCGCTATCCAGCGGACGGCCATGGGATAGAGCTTGTGCTCCTGCTCGAGAATGCGGGCCGACAGACGGTCGGTATCGTCATCCGGCAGGACGGGCACCACGGCCTGCACGATGATCGGACCGGCATCCAGCTCCGGGCGGACAAAATGGACCGACGCACCGGCGAATCTGACGCCCATTTCGACCGCTTGAGCCTGAACGTTCAGGCCTTTGAAGGCCGGCAACAGCGACGGGTGGATATTGATGATCCGGTCGCGCCAATCGTTGACGAAGTCCTCACCCAACAACCAGATAAATCCGGCAAGACAAACGAGTTCGATCCCTGCCTCGCGTAGCCGCTTATCGATGGCGGCGTCGAAGTCCTCTCGACTCTCGTAGTCGCGGCGCTGGATGACGGCGTGAGGCACGCCTGCCGTTTCGGCGCGTTCGAGCCCCCCGGCATCGCTGCGGTTGGAAATGACCAGCGCAACCTCTGCCGGATAATCGAGGTCCGATGCAGCATCGAGCAAGGCCTGCAGGTTCGTGCCACGGCCCGAGATCAGAACGGCGCACTTCAACCGAGCCATTCGCCCTCCAGTCCGTCGATCTCGACCCGGCCGGCGAGTGTCGGCTCGTCGGTGACGATACCGATCTGCGAGACGACCTCGCCCGCAGCCTCGAACGCTTCGGCGATGCGCGTCGCATCCTGTTCGGCGACGATCACAGCCATGCCGACGCCGCAATTAAAAGCGCGGGCCATCTCGTCCTTGGCAATCCCGCCCGCAGCCGCGAGCCATCCGAAAACAGGCGGCACGGCCCAGGAACCCGCCGTCAGGCAGGCACCCGTTCCGTCGGGAAGCACGCGGGGAATGTTTTCCAGCAATCCGCCGCCGGTGATGTGCGCGAGCCCCTTCACGCCGCCGGACCGAATGGCGCCCAAACACGACCGCACGTAGATTCGCGTCGGGCTCAGCAAAGCACCACCGATGCTGGCGGCCGCCGCATCGAACGGCGCCGGATCGGCAAAACTCAGTCCGTTGATATCGAGCACCCGGCGAACAAGCGAGAAACCGTTGGAATGCACGCCGCTCGATCCGAGGCCGAGCACGACGTCGCCGGCAGCGATTTCAGCGCCCGTCAAAGCTCGGTCGCGTTCGACAGCGCCAACGCAAAAGCCGGCGAGGTCGAAATGCCCGTCAGCATACATGCCCGGCATCTCCGCCGTTTCGCCACCAATCAGCGCGCATCCGGCCTGACGGCAACCCGCGGCAATGCTTTCGACGACCTCGGCCGCAGCACCGACATCGAGGCGGCCGGTGGCGAAATAATCCAGAAAAAACAAAGGCTCGGCGCCCTGGACAACCAGATCGTTGGCGCACATGGCGACCAGATCGATACCGACAGTGTCAAAAATCTCGGACTCGATGGCGATCAGCAGCTTTGTGCCCACGCCGTCTGTCGCGGCGACAAGTACGGGGTCCTGATATCCCGCGGCCCGGGGATCGAAAAAACCGCCGAATCCGCCCAGACCGCTCATCACACCCGTGCGCGACGTTCCGGCTGCGCTTGGCTTGATCGCATCGACAAGAGCGTTCCCGGCGTCGATATCAACCCCGGCGTCGCTGTAGGTCAGGCCATTTCCTTCTGCCTTGTCGTTCGCCATCGCGGTTCTGTCTTCCCTGATTTCGCTTGCTTTGCGCCCTCTTGGCGAGGCACCTTGGCGCGGCCGGAACCAAGCGTCCAGCCGGAATCTGCGTCGCTTGACGATGTCTGAGGATAATCGCTGCAGTCATGATTGCAAATCTGGCCAACAGCCTCCGTTTCACAGCTTTTTGCCTGGCAATAGCTGTTGCCATGTCATCTGCCCAGCCAGCCGAAGCATCGGTCGAAATTTTCGAGGTACGCGACGTCCCCGTCGATGCAACAGCAGCCTCTGCGGCGGAGGCCCGCGATACAGCACTCGCCCAAGGCCAACGCGAAGCGTTCTACCGGCTGCTATACAGGCTGACGCTCAAGGAACATCACGCGTTGATCCCTAATCTAGACGCCGGAACCATCTCGACGTACGTCCGGGATTTCTCGGTATCCGGAGAGAAGACCTCCGACGTTCGCTATCTCGCCCGTCTGCATGTCCGGTTCAAGGAACGTGACGTCCGCAGCCTGCTGAATGAATTCGGCCTTCCGTTCGCGGAAACCCCAAGCAAACCGGCTCTGGTCCTGCCTGTTCTTAAGCGTGGCGCCCAGGCAGTACTATGGCGCGACCCGAACCCCTGGCGGCAAGCCTGGGCTGCCGTTCCGATGCCGAATGCGCCGGTTCCCCTTATGTTGCCCGTCGGCGACCTCGACGATATCGGGTTGGTTACCGTCCAGCAGGCGCTCGGCATCGACCCGAACGCGCTTTCAACCATTGCTGCGCGGTATGAAGCCGGCGCAGCCATCGTCGTGCGTGCCGACCTGGCTGCCATTGGCGCGCCGCATCTCGAACTCCTGATCACGCGTGCCGCACTGACGGGTGAAACAACCACCGTTGCCGCACGGGTCGAAGCCGGCACTGGCGAGACCGTCGACACGGTTCTCAAACGCGCTGCCTCAATCGCTATCGACCTGATCGAGGAAGATTGGAAGCGGCAGAACCTGATGAATTTCGACCAAGGCGGCATTCTCGCCGTATCCGTGCCGATCCGCAGCCTCGAACACTGGCTCGACATCCGTCGTCGAATCGGGGAAATCGCCGTTATCGACCGTACAGACCTGATTCTGCTATCGCGCGAAGAAGCCTTGCTCAACATCCACTTCATCGGAACGACATCGCAGCTAAGCCGCGCATTGGCGCAGATCGATCTGAATCTCAGCGAGCAACAGGGCGTGTGGTCGCTGACATCGCAGCCGGCGCAAGGCGCGGCTATCGTTCAACCATGACCCGCACACAACGCCTCATCGTCTGGGCCGTTGCTCTTGCGGTCTTCCTGCTATTGCTCAACGCGCTGCAGCAGATCTTGTTGCCGTTCGTGGCGGGGTTGGTTATCGCCTATCTGCTCGACCCTCTCGCTGACCGACTGGAGGCAACCGGCTTTTCACGAATAGCCGCGACAACGCTGATCACGGCGGGGTTTTTCTCTGTCGTTGTCGGCGCGCTGATCGTGCTATTGCCGCTTTTGCAAGCGCAGATCGTCGGCATCGCCGGCCGCCTGCCCGAGTTTGTATCCATGCTGCAATCGTCGGCTGCGTCAATCCTTGAACAACTCCAAGCCAAACTACCGCCCGGTGCGCTCGATAGCGCCGAGGGTCTTGCCGGTGACGTGGCCAGCGCCGCTGGAGAGGCGATCAAGCGTATCGCACAAAAAATCTGGACCAGTGGCGTCGCCCTGTTCGAGATCGTTTCGCTGATTATCGTTACGCCGATCGTGGCGTTTTACATGTTGCTCAAGTGGGATGTGATCGTCGACCGGATCGACGAGCTGCTGCCGCGCCCGCAAGCCGACACCATTCGTGACCAAGCCCGCATCATCGATACCACGCTATCGGCGTTCTTCCGTGGTCAGGCAAGCGTCTGCGTGACGCTCGCGATCTACTATGGCATCGCACTTAGCATAATCGGCCTTGATGCGGGCCTGTTGATCGGTCTCGGGGCCGGCGCCATATCGTTCGTGCCGTACGTCGGTGCGCTGACCGGGATCGGCGTCGCACTCAGCGTTGCGCTCGTACAGTTTGATGCGTGGGGACCGATTGCCGCTGTCGCAGGCGTTTTTGCCGTCGGACAGCTTGCAGAGAGCTATCTTCTCACCCCCCGTCTGGTTGGCGACAAAGTTGGCCTACACGACCTGTGGATCATCTTCGCACTGATGGCTGGTGGCACGCTATTCGGTTTTCTCGGCATTCTGCTGGCCGTGCCGACGGCAGCGATTATCGGCGTGTTGTTGCGGTTTGCAGCCGGAAAGTACAAGGAAAGCGCGCTTTATCTCGGTGACGAAGGATCCGGCAAAGCGTGAACGCGGCCAAGCAACTCCCGCTTGAGCTTCCCCACCGACCGGCCTTGTCGGATGAGGATTTTTTCGTCGCGCCAGCCAATCAAGCGGCCATTTCGCGTATCGATCAGTGGCCGGATTGGTCGTCCGACGGGATCGTTATTCACGGCGATCCGGGGTGCGGAAAGAGCCACATCGCCCGCGTTTTCGCTGCCCGCACCGATGCATGTGTACACGGTCCCGCAGCGCTCGGCGATAGCGCCGAAATCATTGTCGAATCGTCGCCAGTTATCATCATCGACAACGCCGATGCCGCTGTAAACGACAACGCCACAGCGCAAGAAACCCTGTTTCACGTTTTCAATATGGCAAGAAGCAGCGACCGAAAACTAATGCTGACCGGCGCCACACCGACATCGCGCTGGAGGATCGGCCTCGCCGATCTCAGGTCGCGCCTGAATACCCTGGAGCAAGTCGGCATCGACCCACCCGACGACACCCTGCTCGCGGTTTTGCTGATGAAACTGTTTTCCGACCGGCAACTGACCGTCGATCCGGATGTCGTCGGTTATCTGGTTCAGCGAATGGACCGTTCGGCAGCGGCGGCGGCGGACATTGTCGACCGCCTCGACCGTGAAGCGCTCAGTCGAAAACGCCGTATCACCGTGCCGTTGACCCGCGATCTTCTCGATGCTCTTGCGTCGAGCGAAACGACACATTCGAACACCTGACGAAGGAGGACATCATGGATCTTGGTCTCAAGGGGAAACGCGCCATCGTCTGCGCATCGAGCCGTGGCCTGGGCAAGGCCTGCGCGACATCGCTGGCGCGAGAAGGCGTCGATGTTACGATTCTCGCACGCCGCGAGGACGTCCTGGCTGAAGCGGCGGACGACATTCGGCGCGAAACCGGCGGGAATGTCGACGCGATCGCTTGCGATATCGCCACGGATGCTGGCCGTGAAGCGGTTCTCGCCGCCTGTCCCGACCCTGATATTCTCGTCAACAATGCGGGCGGACCGCCACCGGGCGATTTCCGCGACTGGGATCGCGACGACTGGATCAAGGCGCTCGACGCCAACATGCTGAGCGCGATCTTCATGATCAAATCCGTCGTCGACGGGATGTGCGATCGCGGGTTTGGGCGCATCGTCAACATCACCTCTGGCGCCGTGAAGGCGCCGATCGCGACACTCGGTTTATCCAACGGCGCGCGCGCCGGTCTCACCGGATTCGTTGCCGGCATCGCCCGGCAAACGGTACGCCACAACGTCACCATCAACGGAATTCTGCCGGGTCCGTTCGATACCGACCGCTTGAAGACAACGTACAAAGCCCGCGCGAAATCTGCGAACATGACAATCGAGGAAGCGATGGAAGAGGGCGCGAAGAGCAACCCTGCCGGCCGTTTTGGCGACCCGCACGAGTTCGGCGAACTGTGCGCCTACATCTGTTCGGCACAGGCGGGATACATGACGGGACAAAATTTCCTGATCGACGGCGGCAACTACCCAGGCACGCTCTGAGCGTTAACCCGCCTCGCTGCACTTGGCCGCGTCGAGCAGGACCAGTTTTCGTTTCCGAACGGCGACACCGACATCGCCATCCCGGACACGCAGTGCATCGGCCCCGAATACCTCGCGGCGCCAACTCCTGAGGGCCGGCACGTCCGCATCCTCGCCAAAAGCGGCGATCTGTTCGACGTCGTCGGCACTCGCAACCAGTTTCACGGCCACGTCGACCTCGGCGCACCGCATCTTGAGCAGCAACTTCAGGAGATCTGTCGTCGGGCCAACCCCGTTCGGCAAATCGCGCCGTTCCGGCGCGCGCGGCAATTCATCCTCGGGCACTGTTTCGCCTAACCGAATCGCCTCTAGGATAGCCTCGCCCATACGGCCTTCCGCGGCTTTTTGGCCGAGCCCCCGGGTTTTCGCTAAATCGGCAGTTTTCCTGGGCCGATGATGAGCGATTTCGACAAGCGCTTCGTCGCGCAGCACGCGATTTTTCGGGACGTCGCGGCGCTGCGCCTCGCGTTCACGCCAGGCCGCAAGTTCACGCAAAACCGCCATTGCACGGGGTTTGGCGCCCCGCGACTTGATTCGTTTGTAGGCACCGTGTGGATCGGGTTGATAGGTCTCTTCGGTCATCAGGACCGACATTTCCTCGTCGATCCAACTTGCACGCCCTGACTCTTCGAGTTGCGCGGCAAGTTTCTCATAGGCCGGCACGAGATAAACCACGTCGGCGAGCGCATACTCGATCTGTCGTTTTGACAGCGGCCGCAGCGACCAATCGGTAAAGCGCGCCCCTTTGTCGACACGCGCACCCGTGGTTCGCGAGATCAGGTTTTCAAAGCCGATAGAGTCGCCAAACCCGAGAACCATGGCGGCAACCTGAGTGTCAAAAACAGGGCTCGGCAACCGGCCCGCCATCTTAAAGAAGATTTCCAGATCCTGGCGCGCGGCATGAAATACCTTGAGGACGCGCTCGTCGCCAAGCAGGTCGATCAGCGGCTTCAGGTCGATTCCGTCGGCCATCGGATCGATGACGGCAGACGATTGCGGATCGTCGCAGGGACGCCTACCAATGGCGATCTGCACTAGACACAGGATGGGCCAGTATGTGTTTTCGCGCATGAATTCCGTATCGATGGCGATGAACGGCGCCGTACGGGCATCGGCACAAAACGCAGCCAGCGCGTCACTATCGGCGATCATGCGGGGGGTATCCGGCAGACGTGGTGTCGATTTCCGTTTCATGCCCCCTGCTTCGCCCAACCCTGGTCACCCTGCTGCCAGTATGTCACATCATGACCATCGGATTTGTATTGCTTCCAACGGTCGCGGGACCGTTGTACCGCATCGGTATCGTCGCCATCGAACAACTCGAAACAGCGTTCAAATTCGCCAATTGCGGCACTGCCGGCGCCGTCCGTGAGGAACAGGAAACTCGCGTCATTGACATTGTCGTCCCGCGTGCTGAGCCAAACGGGATGATCCGCCGGGTTTTCATCGCCATCACATCCGTGCGGCAACCACGTTGCAGGATCATAGGTCCAGAGCACACCGTTCAACTGCTCGACACGGTCCGACGAACCGGACAGCACGAGCGCGCGCTTACCGGCGCCGAGAGTCTTCTCGAGCAACCTCGGCAAAACCTGTTCCAACCTGGAACGCTGCAAATGATAGAAGGCGACTTCCGTCATGTATTTCCGTCAACAACCCGCATTGAACATTACTTCTCGTGGTTGTCGCGAACATATCGGTCGAGCAATCGAACGCCGAACCCGGTTCCGCCCTTGGGCACCGTCGGTGCGTCCTTTTTCGACCACGTGACGCCGGCGATATCGAGATGCGCCCATGGCGTCGAACCGACGAAACGTTGCAGGAACTGCGCCGCCGTCGTGCTGCCAGCGCCTCGACCGCCGGAAATGTTCTTCATGTCGGCAACGTCCGAATTGATCATCTTGTCGTACTCGTCACCGAGAGGCATACGCCAAAGGCGCTCGCCGATATCTTCGCCGGCCCTGAACAATTGATCGGAAAGCTTGTCGTCGCCGGCAAACAGGCCGGCGCGCTCTCCGCCCAACGAGATAATGATGGCGCCGGTCAGGGTCGCCAGATCGATCATTGCCTGGGGTTTGAAGCGCTCGTTGCAATAATGCAGTGCGTCGGCCAGCACCAAGCGACCCTCGGCATCGGTATTAAGCACCTCAATGGTCTGACCCGACATCGAGGTTACGATATCGCCCGGCCGCTGTGCATTGCCGTCCGGCATATTCTCGACGAGACCGACAACGCCGACCGCGTTCACTTTCGCCTTACGCCCCGCAAGCGCCTTCATTAGGCCGATAACCACACCGGAACCACCCATGTCCCACTTCATGTCTTCCATGCCGCCAGCCGGCTTGATGGAAATACCGCCGGTGTCGAAGGTGACGCCCTTGCCGATAAAGGCGACGGGCGCCTGTTTGGCCTTGCCGCCGTTCCATTGCATGACGACCATCTTCGGCTCGCGAGCGCTACCCTGGGCAACGCCGAGCAACGCGCCCATACCGAGCTTGCGCATCTGAGCCTCGCTCAGCACCTCGACCTTGACGCCAAGCTTGCTCAGCTTTCGCGCTTCCTTAGCGAGTGTTTCGGGGTAGAGGATGTTGGCCGGTTCAGAGACCAGATCGCGGGTAAAGAATACGCCGTCGGCGACCTTTTCGTGAGGCCCATAGGCTCGCCGCGCCCTGGCGGTGTTTTCGACCTGGAAGGTTGCCCCCTTGACCGACGGCTTGGCCGAATCATCGAGCTTGGTGCGGTACTTGTCGAAACGGTAGGACCGCAAACGGTAGCCGAACGCCATTTCTGCCGCCATGTCGGCCGGATCGAGCTTGCAGCCTGCCACCTTGTCAACGGCGACCCAGACTTTCGATGCACCGCTGTTCGCGGTTGCGGCATAAATGATTCCGCCAATATCCTGCAGCGCGCCCTCGACAAGATCCTTGCCCGCGCCCATCCCGTAAACGTAGACCGCCTCGAGCTTGCTGCCCGCCGGCGCCGGAATGGTCACCGATTGCCCCTTTTTGCCGTCAAATCGACCGACTTTGACGGCGCGCGCGATCGCGCCCTTCAGCTTCTTGTCGAGCGTCTTGGCCGCAGGCGTCAGCTTGCGGCCGCCGGCGACGCCGACACACGCGATGCCGTTGTCCGGGACCGACGGATTGGCGAAGGCAATTTTCATGGCTTGTCCTCTTACTTGATATTGGCTTGAGTGGCAGAGCGACGCGTCGCGGCCATTCGGTTCTAGGCAACGATCCTAGCCGCCGTGGCGCTAAATGAAAGGCCCGACTTTCCAGGAACCACCGTCCACTGCGGAGTGCGATGCCATGGCGAAAAAAACCTTGTCCCTGACGGACGCGCTTTACGACTACATACTTGCCGTCAGCTTGCGTGAACCCGCACTACTCCAGGAGCTCCGCGAGGAAACAAAGACGACCGACGCGCCGATGATGCAAATCAGTCCCGATCAGGGGCAATTCATGGCGCTGCTCGCGGAACTGACCGGTGCGCGCCGTTATCTCGAAGTCGGCACGTTCACCGGCTACAGCGCGCTCGCAATGGCGCTTGCCATGCCGGCCGATTCGGAAATCGTCTGCTGCGACGTCAGCGAGGAATACACAGCGATTGCCCGCCGATACTGGACCCGGGCAGGTGTCGACGACCGCATCGATCTCCGGTTGGCGCCGGCGGTCGATACTCTCGATGCGTTGATCGAAGAGGATCGGACCGACAGCTTCGACATCATGTTCATCGATGCCGACAAAGCTAACTACGTAAACTACTACGAGCGGGGCTTGCGGCTGATTCGCACCGGCGGTCTGATCGTCGTCGACAATGTTCTCTGGAACGGCAGCGTGGCCAACGCAGAAGACCGGTCGGAAGATACCGAGGCCATTCGCACCCTCAACGCCACCGTGGGCGCCGACGACCGGGTCAGCGTATCCATGATCGGTGTCGGGGACGGTCTGTTTCTCGCTCGAAAACGCTGACCCGCGACGCAGAACGGGTCATGAGGCCCGGTCAGGCCTCCTTCTTCTTTCGCCGGTCGTCCCCCTTGAAATTAGGGTCGTTCCGGCGACGCCGGTCAGGTCCGAAGTAAGAGCTGGTCTTCACGAAGGGACGAGAGCTCTCGAGAATACGCACCATGCGCTCATAAATTCGCGCCGCCGAAATCGGTTTGGCCAGAAATTCGTTTACGCCAATGTCGCGCGCGGCCATCACGCTGTTGATATCGGAATATGCCGTCACCATCATGATCGGGACATAAGGGTTGGGACTGTCTTCGTCCTGCCGCACGCGACGAACGAAGGCAGGACCGTTCACCGGCTCCATATGCCAGTCGACAATGATCAGGTCGACGGGAACACGCTGAAACAGCTGATAGCCCTGCGCGCCATCCGAAGCGACCTGTATTTGACGAATATTCAGGGTCCCGAGAATCGACTGGACCAACCGACAGATGAACTCATTGTCGTCGATCAGCAGGACACTGATGTTGCTGACATCGTAGCTCAGGTGCCCCATGCCGCTCCAACTCCTCGCGCGGACGTTCCGTGGCTTTTCAACGCCGCAGTTTGTCCTCCCCGCAGCAAGAATAGGGATTCCTGCACCACGAGACCAGTCCGAATAGTCATGACCGGGATCGACTTGCGTCTCTGGCGTCCCGGCGCCGGCATGGTACAAGTCCGTCATGCCCGCTGCGATCATCCTGTTGACCGGCGCAACCGAGGCGCCGTACCTGACCGACGCCTTGAGAAGCCATGCCGACGACCTTCGCGTCGAACACGTTGCCGATACCGAGACCTTGTGCCGGGCGGTCGAGACAGCAAAAGACCCGGTGCGCCTGATCGCCTTCAGCACGAACGTCATCGTTCCAAAGCCGTGTATCGATACCCTCAACGCACCGGCATACAATTTTCACGCCGGACCGCCGGCTTATCCCGGCGTCGAATCCGCAGCCTTCGCGGTCCACGAGGGCGCGGCGACTTTCGGCGTCACCGTTCACGAGATCGCATCGGCTGTTGATAGCGGTCAGATTGTTCACACCGAGACGTTTCCGGTGGATGCGGGCATAACGGGCGCAGATCTGCAGGGGCAGGCCTATCAAGCTCTGCTGGAAGCGTTCTTTACGCTCGCAAAGCGATTGGCATCGGATTTTCGCCCGCTCCCGCGGATATCCGAAACGTGGTCCGGGCCGGTGCGCACACGGCGCGAAGCCGAGCGGTTGCGCAACGAAATCGACGGACTGAATGCCGATGAGATTGCGCGTCGGCGGCGCGCCTTCGGGCCGCCAAACCAATAGAATCAGGATGCCCGCCGGTTAAACCTGAGAGGGGTGCGTTTACGCCCCCAAGTGCCGGGACGGTCCTCGAACACACCCGGCACCTCGGACTGACAGGACGCGCATCGTCCGAAACCGCCCTGCCCGACTGCAACCCGCCAATCCGATAACTGATACCAGTCGCGGCCAATCAGGATCTCACCGCAATCGGGGCAGTAGGTCGACCCGCCGGCCTTGTCGTGAACGTTGCCCGTGTAAACGTACTTGAGACCGTTCCGTTGTGCGATGTCGCGCGCCCGGGTGAGCGTGGCGGGCGGCGTGTTCGGCTTGTCGCGCATTTTCCAGTCCGGATGAAACGCCGTGAAGTGAACCGGAACATCGGTGCCCAGATGGTCCCTTATCCATTTCGTCATCGCGTCGACTTCCTCGGGCGAGTCGTTTTCATCCGGGATCAGTAAAGTGGTGATCTCGAACCAGACGTTTGTCTCTTTGCGTAGGTACTCAAGCGTGTCCAATACGGTCGCCAGCTGCGCCGTACAGAGCTTTTCATAGAACGCTTCGGTGAATCCCTTAAGGTCGACATTGGCCGCATCGATATGACGAAAGAACTCGGTGCGCGCTTCCGGTGTGATGTAACCCGCCGTCACGGCAACGGTCTTGATGCCGAGCGCATGACACGCTTCGGCCACGTCGACGGCGTATTCGAGAAAGATGACTGGATCATTGTACGTAAACGCGACGCTTCGGCATCCCGACTGCTTGGCCGCGGATGCGATCATCCCCGGCGTGGCCTGTTCGGCCAATCTGTCGAACTCCCGTGACTTGGAGATGTCGTAATTCTGGCAGAACTTGCAGGTCAGGTTGCAACCGGCAGTGCCGAACGAGAGGATCGGTGTGCCGGGCAGGAAGTGGTTGAGTGGTTTCTTCTCGATCGGGTCGACGCAGAACCCGCTCGACCGGCCCCATGTCGTCAGCACCATGCCGCTGTCGTCTTCGGCGGCGGCCCGAACGAAACAAAGCCCCCTCTGGCCGGGCCGCAACTTGCAAAACCGCGGGCATACGTCGCACTGAATGCGGCCATCGTCGAGGCGATGCCAATATCGGGCGGGCCGAAGGTCGCCTGCCAGCCCGGATTCGGGGTCGCTGGTCATACTTTCAATATAACCCTAGACTGAACCCGGAGGCCAATGTGAGCGCAATCCGACCGACCGCCGTCGCCGGGACATTCTATCCGGACAACCCGGAAGCTCTTGCGCGCGACGTTCAGTCCCTGCTCAGTGACGTGCCGCCTTTCGAGGCAAAACCGCCCAAGGCAATCATCGCGCCACACGCCGGGTACCGCTACTCAGGTGCGGTCGCTGCGCGCGTTTACGCCCGTCTTGAACCGGTCGCGGACACGATTACCCGCGTCGTCCTGCTCGGTCCATGTCATCGGGTCGCCGTGCGGGGTCTCGCGGCGCCGACCGTCGACGCGTTCGCCAGCCCGCTCGGCGCGGTGCCGCTGGATCGTGCGACCATCGCCCGGCTTCTCAAGATGCCGCAGGTCTCCGAGTTCGATGCGACGCACAAGGACGAGCACAGTCTCGAGGTCCATCTCCCATTTCTTCAAACAATGCTGGGTGATTTCGCGCTCGTACCATTGGTAGTCGGTGACGCCGCCATTCAGGACGTTGCAAGCGTTCTCGATGCCGTCTGGGGCGGGCCTGAAACTCTGGTGGTGATCAGTTCCGATCTCAGTCATTTCCTTGACTATGATACGGCTCGCGATATCGACGGCCAGACGTGCCGGGCCATCGAAAACCTCGACCCCGAGGCTATTGGCCGCGAACAGGCCTGCGGTCGCGTTCCCGTGCGCGGACTGCTGCATACGGCCAAGCGGCGCGGCATGAACGTCGAAACCGTCGATATCCGAAATAGCGGTGACACGGCCGGGTCGAAGGACCGGGTCGTCGGGTACGGGGCATGGGCCTTCACCGAACCGGCGCCGTCCGGTTCAACGGCGGACCCGGACAATCAAACCCAAGCACTTCTCGGCCGGTACGGCGCAACGATCCTCAGCGTCGCCGCCGCCAGCATTCGTCACGGTCTCGAATATGCGACGCCTCTTCCCGTCGATCCTGAGCGTATGCCAGCGGAACTGGCTAAGCCGGGCGCGTGCTTCGTAACGCTCAAGAAAGCCGGTCGCTTGCGCGGGTGCATCGGGTCACCGGAAGCTCATCGACAGCTGATCAAGGATGTCTCTGAGAACGCTTTCCGCGCAGCCTTCAAGGATCCGCGCTTTCCGCCGCTCTCGAGCACAGAGCTACCCGCGCTGAGCCTGTCCGTTTCGGTGCTCAGCCCGCAATCACCGATGACATTCAAGGACGAACGGGATTTTCTCGATCAGTTGCGTCCCGGTATCGATGGTCTGGTTATCCAGGACGGGGGTCGCCGTGCGCTGTTCCTCCCGTCCGTCTGGGAGCAATTGCCAAACGTCGACGACTTCGTCGGCAGGCTGAAAATGAAGGCGGGACTGAAGGCTGACCACTGGTCGCCGGGCTTCAAAGCATTCCGTTTCACGGCCGACGAAGTGCGGCAGGACGAACTCCCCGAACCTCAGGCGATCTGGCGGTCATCGGGCGATTGACCGGATACGCCTCGCTGGTGTTGACAACCGTCCGATCAATCGGGACCTTGCGACGCACCGATGTGGGCCGGCGTTTCGCCACGGCCCGACCGGCACACTCTCGGGAGACCATTTGAATGGCCGTCGATCTCGCCTTCGCAAAAAAAATCAGTGCCCTTGCTATCGATGCGGGCGCAGAAATTCTGAAACTCTACGGCGACGATATCGCCGTCGAAATGAAGGACGACAAATCACCGGTAACCGCCGCCGACCAGGCGGCAGAGGACATTATTCTCGCCGGCCTGGCGAGCGAATTGGGATTGAGCCGCCCGGTCGTCAGTGAGGAAGCCGCCGCGGCAGGCTACACACCTGAAGTCGGCGGCTCGTTCTGGCTTGTCGATCCGCTGGACGGCACCAAGGAGTTTATCAGCCGAAACGGCGAGTTCACGGTCAACATTGCGCTCATCGAGAATGGCGCGCCGGTTCTCGGCGTCGTCCACACGCCGGCATTGGACGAAGTGTATATCGGGGCGCCAGACGGCGCGATGAAGCGCAATGGCGGAGACTGGCGTTCGATCAAATGCCGCTCTGTGCCAGAAAAAGAAATCGTCGCCTTGGTCAGCCGATCACATCGGTCGCCGGAAGTCGATGCCTACATCGAACGCTTCGACATCGGCGAAGCGGTCTCGGCCGGCAGCTCGTTGAAGTTTTGCCGGGTGGCCGAAGGAGCGGCCGATCTTTATCCTCGTCTCGGTCGCACCATGGAATGGGATACGGCCGCAGCACACGCCGTTCTCGCTGCCGCGGGCGGGCATGTCGAAACGCTCGAGGGTACGCCTCTCGGGTACGGAAAACCGGGATTTGAAAATCCTCATTTCGTCGCCTACGGCGCGGGACGACTTCCGGGCGCGGACTAATCGACAAAGTGGTTGATGTTTCATCACCCTTCATCGTCGACTCCACAGCCGAAAATATCGGCGATGCGGCAACGCGGCTTCGCGGCGGGCGACTTGTCGCATTCCCGACCGAAACCGTTTATGGCCTCGGCGCAAACGCAACCGACGACACGGCCGTCGCTCGCATCTTCGAAGCCAAACAACGACCGGCTTTCAACCCCCTGATCTGTCATTTTGATGGTCTTATCGCAGCGGAAACCCAGGTCGTATTCTCAGATACCGCGCGGCAACTCGCACAGGCGTTCTGGCCGGGAAGTCTGACGCTAGTGCTGCCGCGCCGCCCTGATTGCGCCATATCCCGCCTTGCGTCGGCCGGCCTCGAAACCGTTGCTGTCCGCGTGCCCGATCATCCGACCGCAACGGCATTGTTGAAGGACGCAGACCGCCCCATCGCCGCGCCGAGCGCCAACCGGTCCGGGCGGCTGAGCCCGACGCGCGCGACACATGTCTTTGAAACACTTGCCGGCGCAGACGTCATGATCGTCGACGGCGGCCCGTGCCGGGTCGGCATCGAATCCACTGTCGTTGCCATCCACGATGACGGCGGGGTCACATTGCTTCGCGAGGGCGGCATTGTGGCATCGGACATTGCCGCCATCGTCGGCGACGACCTTAGACAACCACAAAGCACGAGGAACGCATCGAACGACGTGCCCGAGGCTCCGGGAATGCTCGCTCATCATTATGCAACGGCGATCCCACTTCGCATGAACGCTCACGACACCGCAGATGACGAATTTCTGGTCGGATTCGGCCCCCTGCCTGCGGATAGAACCGAGAATGCCGAGTCCTTGAGCCCCTCTGGCGATCTGCAGGAAGCCGCCGCCAATCTTTTTGCCGTGCTGCACGCCGCCGAACACTCGGATTGTCGGGCAATCGCCGTCTCGCCGGTTCCAAACAGTGGCCTTGGTCGCGCCATCAACGACCGCCTCCGTCGAAGTGCTGCGGCAAGCGAATCACGGAGCCGATCATGAAATTGCGACCGAACATGAGCCATCATAAGCTGGCGATATGAAAGACCAGCAAACCGCCGTCGATCGCCTCGCCGACCTGTTAGGGCCCAACGCTTGGCTTACGTCTGCCGACGAGCGTGCGCCTTATGAGCGTGAATGGCGCGGATACTGGAAGGGCGAGTGCATCGGTGTTGCCCGCCCGCAAGACACGGCGACGGTCGCAGCAATCGTTGAAATCGTGCACGAACACCGCATACCCGTCGTGGCGCATGGCGGCAATACGGGTCTCGTCGGCGGCGGACTTCCGCACGGCGGTATCGTCGTGAGCACAGAACGGATGACGGTGATCCGAGATCTTGATCCGGAAAACATGACATTGACGGTCGATGCCGGATGTATTCTCGCCGACGTGCAGGCGACCGCCGACGAAGCAGGTTTGTATTTTCCACTCAGCTTGGGGGCCGAGGGATCCTGTCGTATTGGCGGCAATATCTCGACCAACGCGGGCGGCGTCGCCGTCCTTCGGTACGGCAATATCCGCGACATGGTCCTTGGTCTCGAGGTCGTTCTCGCCGACGGACGAGTCTGGAACGGCTTGCGCGGGCTAAGAAAAGACAATACGGGCTATGACCTGAAACAGCTTTTCATTGGTGCGGAGGGTACACTCGGCATTGTCACCGCCGTGACGTTAAAGCTGTTTCCAAAACCTCGTGAAAAGGTTACCGCTCTCGCCGCGCTCGATGGCTGGCAGACCTCACTCGACCTTTTCAACCGCCTTCAACGAGAGGCTGGCGACGCCCTCAGCGCGTTCGAGGCCATGGCGAGCCCGGGTGTCGATCTGGCCGTCACTCATGTACCCGATGTGAATGCGCCGTTCGCCGAATCGTACCCACACTACGTCTTGCTCGAACTGACGAGTCCGAGAACGGACTCGGGCCTGCAACGTCTGGCAGAGGATGTTCTTGCCCGGGCCATCGAGGATGGCATCGCACGAGACATCATCGTCGCGCAATCGGTTGAGCAGCAGAACGCGCTTTGGCGGATTCGAGAAGGAATCCCCGAAGCGCAGCCCCGCGCGGGCGGCAGCATAAAGCACGATATTTCCGTTCCCGTGTCCAAAATCCCCGCTTTCATTGAGAAAGCTGGCGCTTACGTACGTGGAATCGTGCCCGGTGTTCACATCGTTGCCTTTGGACATCTGGGCGACGGTAACATCCACTACAACCTGACCCAACCTGACGATATGCAGACCGATGTCTTCATGGCGAATTGGGACGAAATCACACAGCACGTCCACGCGCTCGCCGCTAACCTTGGCGGCAGCTTCAGTGCCGAGCACGGAATCGGCGAAATCAAGCGAGACGATCTGCAACGTTTGAGAGGGGAAACGGAGATCGACGTCATGCGCCGGATCAAACGCGCCCTCGATCCCAAGGGAATACTGAATCCGGGCAAGGTCATTCCCGATTGAACACACCTTGTTCCTTGATTTTTTTCGATTTTTCTTCCACTTTTCGGCGAAACAGATGGCTCTCCGGGGACGATTTCAACCGCGATCCGGCACCTGTGAGGGGATGTTGGGCGGTTCTTGATTCCGCGAGCCGGGCACCAGCCGTTGGATTTGAACCGTGCGAAAAACGTCACGGCCATTTTCCGCGGGCAAAAGGGAACGGAATTTGCGCCTTTCTTTGACCCTGTCTGGCTATATCGGCCGTCAGTTCGTCCTCAATTTTCTGGTGATGCTGGGCATCATCCTGCTCATCGTGATCCTGGCCGAAGTCATCGAACTCCTTCGACGTACGCATAGCAGGCCGGATATCAACATGGGACACATTCTCGAAATGGCGTTCCTGAAACTCCCGTTCATGAGCCAGCAGGTCTTCCCTTTCGCCGCACTGTTCGGCGGGATGATGACGTTCTGGCGTCTCGCCCGTCATCAAGAACTGGTCATCACCCGGGCGTCCGGCATCTCCGCCTGGCAGTTCCTTTTGCCGGCGATCACAGCCGCATTTCTTCTGGGCGTGTTTCAGACGACGGCTCTCAATCCATTCAGTTCCGCCAGTTTGAGCCGATACGAACAGGTCGAGGCGCTTCTTTTCAAGGGGAAACGAAACCTTCTCGCACTTTCGAGTGGCGGTATCTGGTTGCGTCAGGCGAGCGACGACGGACATTCCGTCATTCATGCTGATCGGTTGATTTCCGCGTCCGATGCGACGGGTGTCGGCCTCGATGGCGTCACCGTGTTCGTGTTCGGCGAAGGCGACACCTTCATCGAACGCATCGATGCGGAACGCGCTATTCTCGAGGATCGCTTCTGGCGGCTTGAGAAAGCCACCAGTCGCGAGCCCGAGCGCGCGCCCGAGGATGAAGAGGTCATTTGGCTTCCGACCACCCTGACGCTGGACAGTATTCAGGATAGCTTCGCGCCACCCGAAACCATGTCTTTCTGGACGCTGCCGGGCTTCATCGAAAATCTCGAAGACTCCGGTTTTTCAGCGTTGCGTCACCGCATGCACCTTCACGCCTTGCTTTCGAACCCCCTGCTCATGTGCGCCATGGTCCTGATTGCGGCCACGTTCACTCTCCGGCATGGCCGACGCGGCGGCGGCCTCGCCTACGTCCTGGGCGGTGCCATCCTGACCGGTTTCGTGCTGTATTTCTTTTCCGATCTGGTATTCGCCTTGGGTCGATCCGAGAGCATCCCGGTGACATTGGCGGCATGGACACCGTCCGGTGTGGCGACGCTATTGGGCCTCACGACATTGCTGCATCTTGAGGATGGCTGAGGGATGGCCGCGTCGGATGAATCGATGACACGATGGCGCTTCAAGTTGATCTGGTTTGCGGCTTTCGCCACGGTCGCGTTGTTGGTTTCCGGTATCTCCGTAAAAGCTCAGAGCATTCCGACCGATCTGCCTGTTCAGTTCACGGCCGATGAACTGAATGTCGATCGAGAACTCGGCATCATCACGGCGCGAGGGCGCGTCGAGGTCAACTACGAACAACGAACACTCGTCGCAGACACGATCAGCTACAATCAAAACGCGGATGTAATGACCGCCAGTGGCAACGTGACCCTTCTGGAGCCATCCGGGGACGTTATCTTCGCCGATCACATGGAGATTTCAGGCGATCTCAAAAGCGGGGTCATCTCGAACATCCGTATAATTATGAGTGACCGTTCCCGGATCGCTGCAAACGGCGGCAAACGCGCGAACGGCGATCTCGATCTCAGAAAAGCGGTTTACTCGCCGTGCAATCTATGTGCCGACGACCCGAGCGCACCCCCGCTTTGGCAAATCAAGGCCGTGAAGGTCTATCACGATCAGTCGCGCCGAATGGTGGAATACAACGATGCCTGGCTTGAAGTCGCCGGCGTCCCTGTTTTTTACACACCGTTTCTAACCCATCCCGACCCGACTGTTCGGCGGGAGAGCGGATTTCTTACCCCGGATTTTGGAACGACAAGCGATCTCGGCACGTTTCTGAAGGTGCCCTATTTTATCAACATTGACGAACAAAGCGATGCCACCGTGACCCCCGTTTACTACGGCGATCACGGACCGGCGGTCGAGAGCGAGTATCGTCACCGGCTTCACAGCGGAACGTTCGATCTCGCTGGCAGCGCCGTGGACGACGACGGCGAAGGCTTCCGCGGCCACCTGGATGGCGAAGGCGAGTTCATCCTCGACGACACCTGGCGTTGGGGGTTCGAAGGCATTGCCGTGAGCGACGATACCTATCTTCGCCGATATCGCTTTTCCCATGACGGCAGCACCATTTCGAACACGCTCTACACCGAAGGCTTCCGCAGACGGAATTATGCGCGCGTCGAAGCGCTTCATTTCAACGGACTTCAATCGGGCGACGACTCCGACACCACGCCGCTCGCGTTGCCGGTGGTGACTTTTCAGCATGAGGGCGAGCCCGACAAATATGGCGGGCAACTGCTTCTGGGCGCGAGCATGGCGACGCTGACCCGAGATGACGGTGCGGACAGCTATCGTTTATCTATTAATCCGGGCTGGCGAAACAGCTACACGGCACCGACCGGTGAGTCATACACGCTCTCGCTTTCGCTCGATGGCGATGCCTACTTCGTCAACGACCACATTCCCGATGGCCAAACCAGCGATGCAGACAGTTTTTCCGGGCGCCTGTTCCCGCAGGCCAAACTGGATTGGCGGCTTCCTCTGGTCAGGCAACACGAAACGGTTCACCAGGTGATCGAACCGCTCGCCTCGCTCGTTGTCGCGCCCAATGGAAGCAATCCCACCGACATTCCGAACGAGGACAGTCTTGAGGTCGAGTTTGACGAAACCAGTCTTTTTCGGGCCAACCGGTTTGCCGGAAACGACCGTGTGGAGAGCGGCTCACGTATCGATTACGGCATGCAATGGGGCGTTTACGGAAGCGGAGGCGGACACACCTCGGTGTTGATCGGTCAAAGCCTTCGTCTCCGGGACAACAGCGAGTTCGGCGAGGGCACCGGTCTGGAAGATCATTTTTCCGACTACGTCGCGAAACTGGAGATCAGCCCCAGCTCGTATCTCGATATTGCCTACCGAACGCGGATCGATAACGAGGACGGCAGTTTTCAGCGTAACCTCGTCGAGATGACAGCAGGTGTCCCGTTGTTGAAAGTCCGGACGGCCTATCGACAGATCGATGCACAGGAAGAAAGCGAGTTCGGCGGACGTGAACAGATATCGACAACCATCTCATCCGAGTTCGACCGCAACTGGCGCGGCGAGATCAATGGCTTGCACGATCTTGCTGAAGGAAGAACCCGTAACATTGGCACGTCGCTTACGTATGAAGACGAATGTCTCGTATTCACCGGTTCATTTACCCGGTCCTTTTTCCGCGACCGCGACCTCCAGCCCAACGACACCATACTGTTTCGAATCTCGCTCAAAACACTCGGCGATTTCGAAACGGCGGCATTCTGATTTCTCAAAGGTCTGACGTCTTGAAACAAGTCTTCATCCTGATCGCCGCCCTGTTCACCGCCACCATTGGCGCATCCTTGTCCGACGCACATGCGCAACAAACCGATTCGCTACGCATCGTTGCGGTCGTCAACGACGACGTCATTTCGGCCTATGACCTGGCGACGCGGGTCGAGTTGGTCATTGCGTTGTCGAATCTCGAAGATCGCCCTGGAATACGACGTCAGATGGCGCCGGAAATCCTGAGATCGCTGATCGCCGAGAAACTTCATCTGCAGGCCGCTGAAGAAGCAGGCGTGACTGTCGAACCGGCGGAGATCGATGCCGCAATCGCAAATATTGAAAAACGCAACAATTTGCCCCCTGGCGGGCTTTTCGCATTCTTGGAACGCCGCAACCTCGACATCGAGACGTTGATACAACAGCTGCGCGCGGATATCGCCTGGTCTCGCACGGTGTTTCGTCGTTATTCCTCACAGATCGATGTCAATGAAACAGAACTCAACGCTGCTGTCGCCCGGGCGGAAGCAGCGTTGGGCAAGCCCGAGTATGAGGTCAGCGAGATTTTTCTTGGCGTCGACAACCCGTCCAAGGAAGGTGAGACTAGGGCACAGGCGCAGCGCCTTATCAGGGAATTGGAGGCGGGTGCGAGTTTTCCGTCGCTCGCCCAGTCCTTTTCCCAAAGCCCTACAGCAGCATCGGGCGGGAATCTCGGATGGGTTCGCGGCGACGATTTGCCAAGCGAAGTCATGGCTGAACTGGAAAGGATGGAAGTCGGCCGGATCGTCGGGCCGATCAAGGTGTCCGGCGGGTTTTACATTATTGCGCTTCGTAACAAGCGGATTGCAGGGCAAAAGCGGACGGGGGAAACTACGGTCTCTCTGAGTCAGCTCCATTTTTCGTTGCCATCAGATGCCCCGGAAGAAACCGTGCTCTCCTACGTCAACTCGGCGTTGGATCGGACCCGAGGTATCGACACTTGTGAAAAATTCGAAGCGGTCGGCAAGGAATACGGTTCGCCGTTGTCCGGCTCTCTCGGCTCCCTGCCCATCACGCGGTTACCGGAGCAGATTCGCGTTGCCGTTGCCGACCTCCCTGTTTACGGGATGACGCCACCCATCCGAAGTCAGGATGCACTGGTCGTCCTCATGGTTTGCGACAGGACCGATCCCAAGATCGAAACGGCCGAGGTCGATCGTGACGCAATTGAGAGACGATTGATGGACCGCAGGTTGGATACGTTCGCTCGCCAGTACATGCGAGAACTTCGTCGAAACGCCTACATTGAAATCCGGTAATATGATGTCCACGACTGACGCGCCCTGCCCGCCTCTCGCCGTGACGATAGGTGAGCCCGCCGGGGTCAGTGGAGAAATAACTGTCAAAGCATGGCAATCTTGCCGCGAGGATCGGGGAGTTGCGTTTTTCGCCCTCGCTGATCCGGCGTACTTGCGCGATACCGCAAAACATCTTGGCATTGAGGTAGAGATTGCCGAAATACATGATCCGGCAGAAGCACACACGCGCTTCCGCGACAAGTTGCCGGTTCTTCCGTTGGATGCAACCATGTCCGTCAAACTCGGGGAGCCGGGCATCGGCAACGCAAAGGCGGTAATCGAGTCAATTCGACGCTCGGTCGAAGTGTGCGCCTCCGGTTCTGCATCAGGGGTCGTCACCAACCCGATTCATAAGAAGACCTTGTATGAAGGCGGATTCGCCTTTCCGGGTCACACCGAGTTCATCGCCGATCTATGCGGCGTTGACGCACCCGTCATGATGCTGGCGTCGCCAGAACTTCGTGTCGTTCCGGTCACTGTGCATTTGCCGTTGAAACAGGCGATCGACCGGCTTTCGTCCGACCTCATCGTCGCGACCGCCACGATCACCGAACAGGCGTTGAAACAAGACTTTGCGATCGACCGGCCAAGACTAGCGATTTCCGGCCTGAACCCCCATGCCGGCGAGGGCGGTACGCTTGGCGAAGAAGATGGGACGATCATCGCCGACGCCATCGGACGCCTCATTGCGGCTGGCATCGATGTCATTGGCCCTGTACCGGGCGATGCGCTCTTCACACCGTCCAGCCGGCCGACATTCGATGCCGCCATCTGCATGTACCACGATCAGGCGTTAATCCCGATCAAAGCGCTCGACTTCGACCGCGCCGTCAATACGACGCTCGGTCTGCCCATCGTTCGCACATCGCCGGATCATGGCACAGCTTTCGATATCGCCGGGTCTGGAAGTGCAAATCCATCCAGTCTCATCGCGTCGATCCGGCTTGCTGCAGAGATATCGGCAGCCAGACGCCGTACCGGCGTCAAAGCATGAGAGACGACGAACTGCCGCCGCTACGCGATGTCATTCGCCAACACGGGCTTCGGGCACGGAAATCTCTGGGACAGAATTTTCTGCTCGACCTCAATTTAACCCGGCGCATTGCAAGAGCCAGCGGCCCCCTCTCGGAAGTCGATGTGATCGAGATCGGCCCCGGTCCGGGGGGGCTGACCCGCGCCTTGTTATCCGAGGGCGCCAGGCACGTTTTTGCCGTTGAGCGCGATGACCGATGCCTCGCCGCAATCGAAGATATCAGGGCCGTTTATCCCAACCGATTGACCGTAATTTCCGGCGACGCGCTGGCAACGGATATATGGAGACTCGGCGACGGACCACGCCGTATCGTCGCTAATTTGCCATACAACATCGCGACGCCGTTGTTGATTCTGTGGTTGAGATACGCAGCGGCTTTCGACGGAATGACATTGATGTTTCAACGCGAAGTCGCCGACCGTCTCACAGCGTTGCCCGGCACGAAGGCCTATGGACGGTTGTCCGTGCTCGCTCAGTGGCTTTGCGAGGTTCGACCCGCCTTCAATATCCCGGCCGCCGCATTCACGCCACCGCCGAAAGTCGCCTCTACCGTGGTTTCGCTAACGCCGCGGAACTCTCCGCTCGCACCAGTCGATCAGGCGGCGCTTGAGGCCGTCACGGCAGCCGCATTCGGCCAACGCCGCAAGATGCTTCGCACGAGCCTGAAACCGCTCGGTCTCGATCTTGTAGCACTCGACATTGACCCGACGATGCGCGCTGAGAATCTCGATATTCCGGCGTTTTGCCGGTTGGCTGAGGCTTACGCAAAACACCACGACGCGGACAGGCAGGACAGCGCTTGAACGAGGGCGGAAGTTCGCGACTTACTGACCCACACCCATTGCGCGAACGAAATCGAGGAGGCCGCTCTGGCGACGACGTTTCAGGCGCTCGGCGCGCAAAATCGCCTCGACGCTGGAGACGCTCTCCGCAACATCGTTGTTGATGATCACATACTGATATTCATTCCAGTGGCTCATCTCGGACGTCGCCTTCGCCATGCGACCGCGAATGACCTCTTCGCTGTCCTGCGCCCTGTTCGTCAGGCGGCGCTGCAGTTCCTCGACAGATGGCGGCAAAATGAAGACCGATACAAGATCGTCCCGGGCCTGTTCCTGAATTTCCTGCGCCCCCTGCCAGTCGACATCGAACAACACGTCCCGACCAGCTTCTACCGCGTCCACCACCGGCGCTTTTGGCGTTCCGTAAGAATGGTCGAACACTGTCGCGTGTTCGAGAAACTCGCCTTTTGCAACCATATCATCGAACGCCTCGCGCCCCACGAAGTAATAGTGTTCGCCATCGACCTCGCCGGGTCTCGGCGAGCGGGTCGTCGCCGACACCGACATCGAGAGATTGGAATCGTTTTCGAGCAGCGCCCGCGCAATGGTCGACTTGCCCGCGCCCGAAGGTGAAGACAAGACCAAAAGCAGTCCGCGACGTTTGATATCCGGGCCTGGTGAAGACGACTCACTCAACGTTCTGAACCTGTTCTCTCATTTGGTCGACGACGATCTTCAGGTCGAGGCCGATCTGGTTGAGTTCCGGCAATTGGGCTTTGGAACACAACGTGTTTGCCTCGCGATTGAACTCCTGGCAGAGGAAATCAAGGCGTCGGCCGACAGGCTTTTCGTCACACAGCAACGTTCGGGCCTGTTCGAGATGCGCGGCGAGACGGTCGAGCTCTTCTCGAACGTCAGCTTTGGTGTACAGCAGCGCAACCTCGTGTTCGAGTTTTTCCGCTGATAGTCCCTGACTGGTCGATATCAGCTGACTGACGGCTTCCGTAACACGCGCCCGCAAATGGTCTCGTTGCGTCTCGACCGCCGCCGCGGCCGCTTCCCGAAGCGCGGCGATCGTACCGACCTGTTCTGAAATCGCCTGCCCGGCAGCACCGCCCTCAACGGCCCGAGCCGATGCCAGATCGGCGATAGCGTTTTCCAGTCCTGTCAGAATATTGGAATACAACGTCGCCGACTGTTCTTCGTCGGATTCGTCTTCAGGAGTATCGATTACGCCCTTCAGCGAGAGCAAGCCGTCAGCGCTGGGCGGGTCGACGAACGGATACCGTTTCTGAAGATCGTGAGCCGCCTCGGCGAATATATTGAGGACGTCGTGGTTGATCCTCAATTCAGCGGCATTCGCCGCTCGTTGTACCAACAACGTCGCACCAATATGGCCGCGATTGAACCCCGCCTGTATCTTTGAGCGTGCATCGTTCTCAAGGGCGTCCATGCCCTGTGGCAAGCGCAACCGAACATCGAGACCCTTGCCATTGACACTGCGCAATTCCCAGACCCAGCGATACGGGTCACTTTCACCCACGGCCCGGGCAAATCCCGTCATCGATTTCAACGCCATTACGCCGCCCCGCAATCTTGTTCGGCGCATCATTGCAGTAGCTGCAGGACGACACAACTACCGCGACAAGTCGATGCTGCGCTCGGTATAGTCGGCCATGGCCCCATCATTTCGGCACCCAGAAACAATCCTCATAACCGGAGCATCGAGCGGGATCGGCGAGGCGCTTGCATCGGTCTACGCCGCCCGTGGAAAAACCCTTTTACTGACGGGTCGAAATGCGAACCGACTTGCATCGGTCCGTCGCGAGTGCGAAGCGCAAGGTGCCGTAGTTCGCACCGCCGTGATCGATGTCGTCGATCGCGACGCCATGCGCGATTTGATCGGCAAATGGGACGCTGACCATCCCGTCGACCTTGTCATCGCCAATGCCGGAATCGCCGGCGGTTCGCATCAGAGTGGAACCCTCGATGTCGTCGACGAGGAGACAGTTCGCGACATCTTTGCCGTCAATCTCGCTGGCGTCCTGAACACCGTGACACCGCTGATTGAGCCGATGATCGGGCGAAACCGTGGCCAGATCGCTATCATGAGCTCGCTTGCCGGTTTCCGGGGTTTGCCGTCCGCCCCCGCCTATAGCGCCAGCAAGGCCGCGGTGCGGTCCTGGGGCGAGGGCCTCAGGGGGCGGCTTCGCCCGCACGGGATTGCGGTCAATGTCATCTGTCCCGGATTTGTCGTCAGCCGTATCACTGACGCCAACACGTTCCGCATGCCATTGTTAATGGAAGCCGGCCGGGCCGCCGAAATCATCATGCGGGGATTGGAACGCAATAAAGGCAGAATAGCCTTTCCCTGGCCGATGTATCTGACGATCTGGATTCTCAACGCACTACCGGCGTCATGGTCGGACCGGCTCCTCGCTAAGCTGCCTGACAAAGGCTAGACCGTCATCAATTCGACGCATCCTGCAACTGATCCCTGATCTTTCGCCATTTGCGGACGTTGCGATTGTGTTCGTCGAGAGTCTTGGCGAAGACATGGCCGCCGGTGCCGTCCGCGACAAAATACAATTCGTCCGTTTCAAGAGGATTGAGAACGGCCTCGATAGCAGCGCGGCCTGGATTGGCAATCGGCCCAGGCGGCAATCCGTTAATGGTGTAAGTGTTGTAGGGCGTGGGCGTCTTGAGGTCAGTACGCGTCAATGCCCTGCCAAGCGGTTCATGGCCCTCAGTTACGCCGTAGGCGACGGTTGGATCGGACTGCAGGCGCATACCGCGTTGTAACCGATTGATGAAGACTGCGGCGACACGCGCACGTTCATCGGGGATACCCGTTTCCTTTTCGACGATGGACGCCAGAATCAACGCTTCGCGTTTTGACTTGATCGGCAAACCGGCCTTTCTGGTTTCCCACAACGTGTCGAGCGTTTCGTCCATCGCGGTCTTCATTCGCTCGACGATCGCATTACGATCGTCGCCGAAAGAAAAGTAGTATGTCTCCGGCATCAGGCGTCCTTCCGGCACGGAGCCGCTAATGTATCCTTGGAGTCCGTCGACGGCATTGAGCTGGTCGACGATTTCAGCCGATGTCAGCCCCTCGGCAATCGTAAATCGACGCAACACCGTCTTGCCGTCAGCAATCAGTTCTGCCGCCTCGCGCGCACTGATGGCAGCCGGAAAAACAAACTCGCCCGCCTGCAACTGTGTCGCCAGACCGATGGCGCGGACGCCGAGCCGGAAAACGACGGGGTTATCGATCACCCCCGCAACATGGAGATCGGTCGCAATGGCACGCAGGCCGCTACCCGGCTCGATCACCAGGGTTATCGGCCGTTCAGTCGGACCCGGTTGGGTGAATGCCGCATGCCCCCAAGCAAAAACAGCTGCGCCCGTCGCACCTATGAAGAAAACAACAATTGCAAGAGTACGGATCACCGAAGTCGATCCAGAACACGCGGTCAGTTATAGGCCCTGAACACCAGAGATGCGTTCGTCCCGCCAAAACCGAATGAGTTTGAAAGCGCCGCGTTGATCGGCCGCTCATGCGGCTGATGGGCGCAGAGTTCGAGATCGCAGCCTTCCGAAGGCTGATCGAGGTTAAGCGTCGGCGGCGCTACGTTATCGCGAATTGCCAGAACGGAGTAGATTGCTTCGACGGCGCCAGCGGCACCAAGCAAATGGCCGACGGCAGACTTCGTCGACGACATGGCCAGATCGTTGGCAGCGTTGCCGAAAGCGCGCTTGACCGCACGAATCTCGATTTCATCGCCCAGCGGTGTCGATGTTCCATGCGCATTGACGTAGTCGATCTCGTCGGTATTCACACCCGCGCGCTTGAGTGCGGCCGTCATACAGCGGTAAGCGCCATCGCCGTCTTCCGCCGGCGCTGTGATGTGGTGCGCGTCGCCGGACATGCCGTAGCCGATGACTTCGGCGTAAATCTTGGCGCCGCGCTTCTTGGCGTGCTCAAGTTCCTCAAGGACCACGACGCCTGCGCCCTCGCCCATAACGAAGCCATCGCGATCCACATCCCAAGGACGTGAAGCTTTTTCAGGCGTGTCGTTGAAGCCCGTCGACAGAGCACGGGCCTGAGCGAATCCGGCGACACCGACGCGACAAATTGCCGCCTCCGCGCCACCCGCCACCATCACGTCGGCATCGTCCCACATGATAATGCGCGCCGCATCTCCGATTGCGTGGGCGCCCGTTGAGCAAGCGGTGACAACGGCATGATTCGGCCCTTTGTAGCCGTATCGAATCGAAACGTGTCCGGAAACAAGATTGATAAGGCTCGCAGGAATGAAGAACGGGCTGAGCCGGCGCACGTTGCCGTTTTCGACTTTCACCGAGCCGTCTGCGATTTCCGGTAAGCCGCCAATGCCGGAACCGATTAACACGCCTGTCCGCCAACGATCTTCGTCGGCTTCCGGCTCCCAGCCGGAATCCTCGATCGCCTGTTGAGCCGCAGACATGCCGAAGATAATGAATGAGTCCATGCGGCGCTGGTCCTTGGTCGGAACCCAGTCGTCCGCATTGAAGCCGCCCTCGCCCGCCGGCACCTGCCCGGCAATCTTGGCCGCAAGATCCGACGTATCGAACGACGTGATCGTACCGATACCACTCTCCGAATTGAGGATTCGGCGCCAGTTGTCCTCGACACCCGTGCCAAGGCCATTGACGATGCCCATACCGGTAATAACGACGCGCCGCATACCCGTACCTTATCCTGTCACCGGACGGTCGCCCCGAAGGACCGCGCGGCCCTGCAACTGGTTTTCAAAAAGCGTCAGGAGGTCTGCGACTCGATGAAGTCGACGGCGTCCTTGATGGTCAGGATCTTTTCGGCGGCGTCATCCGGAATCTCGCACCCGAACTCTTCTTCGAAAGCCATGACCAGCTCGACGGTGTCCAGACTGTCTGCGCCCAGATCGTCAATGAAGCTGGCGTTCTCGACGACCTTCGATTCGTCAACGCCCAAGTGTTCGAGCACAATTTTCTTAACGCGATCGGCGACGTCACTCATTCTTACGGTTCCCCAATCCAATTGGTTTCTGTTCGTCTGCTACCTACCCTGGCGCGTTGCGTCTAAGGCATTTTCTGGTAACACACTATTTCAAACATGACCAGTTGCCACCGGCCAATCCGGCCCTTCAGCGACCCGAATGCGGGGCTTTCTGGTGCAGCGGGTCCGTTCCGTCAACTGTTAAGTCGACCGGGCGGCAGAAATGCCGACTCAAATCATGGCCATTCCACCATTCACATGGAGGGTCTGGCCGGTCATGTAAGCCGATTCGTCGCTCGCCAGATAGACCACAGCAGCGGCAATATCCTCGGATTCCCCGAGCCTGCCCGCCGGGATCGAACCGAGTAACGCATTCTTCTGGTCGTCATTGAGCGCATCGGTCATCGCCGTGACGATGAAGCCCGGCGCAACACAGTTTACCGTGATGCCGCGCGATGCGACCTCCTGAGCGAGCGCTTTCGACATGCCGACCATTCCCGCTTTCGACGCCGCGTAATTGGCCTGGCCGGCGTTTCCGGTCACGCCAACGACGGACGTGATGCCGACGATACGGCCCCAGCGCTGTTTCATCATACCCTTGAGACACGCCCGGCTCAGACGAAACGCGGCGGTCAGATTGACATCGATCACCGCCTGCCAGTCCTCGTCCTTCATCCGCATCGCCAGCGTATCCCGGGTCAGGCCGGCATTGTTGATCAGTATGTCGACACCTCCCATAGCCCCCGTTGCCGCTTCGACCAGGGTATCCGGTCCGGTTGGCTCCGATAGGTTACAGACCGCAACGTGCGCACGCTCACCAAGATCGTTTGCAACCGCCTGCAATGCATCCTCGCGCGTCCCCGATAGCGTTACCACAGCGCCGGCGGCATGCAACGCCCGTGCAATTGCACCGCCAATCCCGCCTGACGCGCCGGTCACGATGGCGCGTTTCGATGTCAGATCAAACATCATCGATTCCCTTTCAATCCTGTCAGAGCTGCGCCAGCAATGTCTCGACCTCGTCGGGCGTTCCGGCATTCAAAGCTTCGAGATCGCGATCGATACGCCGGACCAACCCGCTCAAGACCTTTCCGGTGCCGATTTCAACGAGACGATGTACGCCCCGATCCTTCATGTATAGAACGCTTTCGCGCCAGCGGACCATGTGCGTCACCTGTTCGATCAGCAAATCACGGATGCGATCCGGATCCGAAATCGCATTCGCCGTCACATTGGCGACGACAGGCACGGACGGCGCAGACATCTCCGAAGCGCCAAGAGCCTCCGCCATACGCTCCGCCGCCGGCGCCATTAGCGCACAATGGAAGGGTGCGCTGACCGGCAGGATCACCGCTCGCTTGGCGCCCTTTTCCTTGGCAATCTCGACAGCCCGCTCGATGGCCGCCTTGGCGCCGCTGATCACCACCTGTCCCGGCGCGTTGTCATTCGCCGCCATACAGACATCCCCGGCGGCAGCGGCTGAAGCCACACTTTGCGCATCCGCGAGGTCGAGTCCCAGCAAGGCAGCCATTGCACCCTGGCCGACCGGAACGGCCTCCTGCATCGCCTGACCGCGAATCTGCAGTAACCGTGCCGTGTCGGTGACCGACAGCACGCCGGCCGCCGCAAGTGCGGAATACTCGCCCAGAGAATGCCCTGCGACATAGGTAGCCTTGTCGGCCAGCGAAACACCGCCTTCCTTTTCGAGAACGCGCAGCGTCGCAAGGCTGACGGCCATCAACGCCGGCTGCGCGTTTTCGGTCAGAATCAGTTCGTCCTCCGGCCCCTCGAACATGATGGACGTCAATTTCTTGCCCAACGCGTCGTCGATTTCCTCAAATACATAGCGAGCTTCCGGCGAGGCATCGGCGAGCGCCTTGCCCATGCCGACAGTTTGCGATCCCTGCCCCGGAAAGACGAATGCCGTTGTCATGTAACTGCCTCCATGCAGATGGATTTCGGTCGGAAACGATGGGGTACTGCGTTCGAGCCCATTGTCAAGGCAGGGGCTTTCGTCGGCGTTCGCATTTTGCCCCCGCTGTCACGGCGTGCGCCAGATGTCTCTGTTGAGAACCGGTTCCTCCAGCATCGCAAAAACCTCCGACGGCTGAATGGTATCGATCAATGTTGCTGTCTTGAGCAGTAGCCGCCGCTCGATCTCGGCACTTCGATAAGGCAATGACTGGACAAGTCGAAGAAGCGGATCGATTTCCTGATTGGTGAAATAAGAGGAAAGATGACGATGAAGCTCATACGTTTCGACTGTCGCACTCGCCGCCATCGTCACGAGAGACTCCATCGAAACATCGTCGAGCGGGATACGATTGTCGGCGATGGCCTGCTCGATTCGACGCGACGGCAGTAAGAAAGGCTCGTCGATCTGGATGGGTGTCGTCGCTTCCAACAGCTCGGTCAGGTTTTCGCTAAGACCTTTGTGCGTTTGTCGCACGTTGCTGGCCTCGTGACCGACCCTGGCCAACGTCAACCGCCGGGCAAAGGTCGGCGATGTGTCACACAGACCGGTGAGACGCTCGAGACAGGCATTGAGGCACGCAAGCCGAAGCGAGAGCGGAATCGTATTCGGCCCGGCACGACCGGTTTCGTAAACAGCATAGAGATCGAGTGCATCCGCATAAATGCGGTCCCGAGTGTTGTTCGGAAACGTCGCGATCGCCGGCGAAACCCGTGCTTGGTAATCGAACCAACGCTTGTCAGCCACGTAACCGGCCCAGGCGCCATTCGGCGGAATGATCGCCGCTTCATCTTCGACAAGCAGTTCGCGCGCAATCAGCTCGTCGATCCGCTCGATCGGGCAGAAAAACAGGTTGAGCGACTCGACATTCTTCGCATCGCCCGAGAACGGGGCGATGACATTCAGACCACGGACATGGCGAAACGGACGAAAGCCGAGCGACAACATGACTGACACGAGATCGAGGTTCGATCGATTCTCGTCGGCTGTCATTTCCATCATGACAAGAGGCCGCGGCGTCGACCCCGCGGCAAAAAAATCGGCACTGCCGTCGATGATCGCCCGTTCCTCTCCTTCAGCATCGATTTTGATGAAATCCAGCTCGCCGAAGTCGCGTTGATGACTTTCTTCATCAAGACGCACGAGCGTCACTGCCTCGTTCGCAACGGCGCCCTCAAGCGCCGGCTGTCCATGCCGGAGCAAGCTGCTGTACTCGGCATTACCGAACAACTGGATCGCGCCGTCACCGGAGCGGTCGGAAATCGCAGCGCGGACAATTTCGAGGCACGTCAATCTGTTTTCAGCGGCGCTTCTTTCGAGGCAGTCAGCCGTTGCCGACACAGGCTCATAAGCCCAGACCCGCCCCGTCGGTCCCACGGCCTTCGCCATATTCAGACAATAGGCACCGTATGCTGCACCAATGTCGGCAGCTCGCATTCCCTCACGAAGATACCGGCGGACAAAGTTCAACTCATCCTCGAACCAGTCCTCCTGCTCCAGAAAAACATAGGTTGCGAGATTGTCGAGACGATCTGGAAGCCAGATAAAAATACCGGACCGGACCTCAACACGACGCAGCTTTTTCTCCGAGGTCATAATCTCTCCCGACGCTTACGAACCGGACTCGACACCACCGACTATCGCGTAATCATCCATACCCGGCAAACCTCACAGTAATCGGGAGTCCGGACGCGCCGGTTTGAGCCCCAACATGCGCTTGAACCGGCTTCGCAACTGTGTATATTGCGCGCTTTCCACCCTGCCGATGCATTCGGCTATACCCCGCTGTTTGGGGCTGAGAAGCCAAAGGGAGCTATAAATGCCGCTTTACGAAAGCGTGTTCATCGCGCGCCAGGACATTGCTGCGCCGCAGGTCGACGGCCTTGCGGACAGCCTTCAAGACGTTATCGAGCAAAACGGAGGCAGTGTCGCCAAGCGCGAATACTGGGGTCTTCGCTCGCTCGCCTATAAGATCAAGAAAAACCGCAAGGGCCATTACGTGCTCATGAACATCGACGCGCCGGCCGAGACCATGCACGAAGTCGAGCGTCAGATGCGTATTCACGACGACGTTCTTCGCTATCTGACCATTCGTGTCGACGAGCATGAAGAAGGCCCGTCTGCGGTCCTGCGAAACAAGGGATCCGATGATCGCCCCCGGCGTGGCCGCGATGGCGACGGTGGCGGCCGGGGCCGGCCGTCCGCCGACAAGAGCGACTCGGATAGCAAAAGCGATTCCAAGGACGAGTCCAAAGGCGCAGGAGAAGAAGCATGAGCCGTTCGTTTTTCCGCCGCCGCAAGAGCTGCCCGTTTTCCGGCGAAAACGCTCCTGTGATCGATTACAAGGACACCAAGCTGCTGAGCCGGTTCGTTTCGGAACGCGGCAAAATCGTCCCGAGCCGGATCACCGCCGTTTCAGCCAAAAAACAGCGTGAACTGGCGCGTGCGATTAAGCGCGCCCGCTTCCTGGCGCTGGTGCCTTACGTCACCAAAACCTGATTGGGCGATATCGCCTGAATTCAATCGGCAAGATTGGGCAGGCGACCGGGATCGAAACATGCAAAAAAACATGCTGATTGCTGTTGGAAGCGGAGGCGTCAGCGCTTTCGCTTCCGTCGCATTCCTGACCGGCGCGCCCGGCGGTGTGTTGCTTGTCTATGTTGCGACCCTGCCCCTGTTTCTCGCCGCCTTGACGATCGGGCCGATGGGTGCCACCGTAGCCAGTCTGAGCGGTTTTGTCCTGGCCGGTATTCTTGGCGGTATGGTTGCCGCCGGCGCTTTCGCCATTCTGCACGGGTTTCCTGCGTGGCTGGTATCTCGCCAGGCGCTGTTGCGTGGCGTGACGCCGGGGGCGCCGGATGCCTGGTATCCGCTCGGCAACATCGCGGCCACGCTCTCGATGTTCGGCGCCGGCATGATGATGCTACTTGGCTACTACCTGGGATCGGGCCATGAGGCAGGCCTGACGGGTCTGGTTTCGGATCATCTTCGCGATGTTCTGGGGTTCATGTCGCCGGATATCGATCCCGCAATTCGAACCATGATCACGGAGAGCATGCTGCCGGTCTTTCCCGGCGCCATGGCCGCATCATGGGTCGTGACCATTGCCGCTAACGGCCTGATCGCCCAGGCGATCTTGCGCCGCGCCGGTCGCAACATCCGGCCACATTCCAAGCTCGGCGATTTCAGTTTGCCCCAATGGGCCGCGTGGCCGCTGGTCGCCGCTGCAGTCATCGCCCTCGCCGCATCCGGCGATGTCGAGTACCTCGCCCGAAACGCCGCGGTTGTGTTGGCTGTTCCGTATTTCATCGTCGGCCTCGTGGTCGTCCATAGCCTCAGCCGGCGCCTGCCGTTGCGCGGTCTCGCACTTTTCGCATTCTATATGGTCATGCTGATCTCAAGCTGGTCCCTGGTGATCGTCGCTGCGCTTGGCATGCTCGAACAATGGGCGGACCTTCGCCTGCGGTTCACCGGACCGCCATCAACAGACGACTGACAAACGAACCTTAGATAGTCGGGGTCATGGGCCTCGAAACGAGGAGAAAACCGATGGAAGTTATCCTGCTGGAACGCATCGAAAACCTTGGCCAGATGGGCGACACGGTTAACGTGAAACCCGGATTTGCGCGGAATTTTCTGTTACCGCAGAAAAAGGCCCTGCGCGCCACGGACGACAACAAGGCCCGCTTCGAAACAGAACGTGCCCAACTTGAAGCCGATAACCTGAAACGCAAGAAGGATGCCGAGGCCGTCGCCGCAAAGGCCGACGACCTGAGTGTGATTCTGGTTCGCCAGGCCGGTGATGCCGGTCAGCTTTATGGCTCGGTTACGGCGCGCGACATCGGCGAGGCGGTTACCGAAGCCGGATTCACCGTCGATCGTCACCAAGTCGTGCTCGACAAGCCGATCAAGACTCTCGGCCTTCATCCGATCCGCATCGATCTCCACCCGGAGGTTTCGATCACGGTAACGGTCAACGTCGCTCGCTCTCAGGAAGAAGCCGAACTACAAGCCAAGACCGGCGCAGCTGTTCTGAGCATCGACGAACAGGAGAAGATCGACGAAGCGGCAGCGATCGATGCCGCGGCCATTGAAGAAGTCTTCGAAGACGATGCCGCCGATGTCGAGGAAATCCTTGCCGAGACCGAGGAGGCCGTTGCAGAGGTGAGCGAAGCCGAAGACTCCAGTGACGATGCCGTTGATCCCGCCACCGGTGACGACGACGAAGCCACTGAAAAAGCCTGATCGGCTTTCATCACTTAAAATAAGTAAAAATACTTAACCGCCATGGTCTTCCACCACGGCGGTTTCGTTTGCTAAGCTACGCTCAGCGAGACACGGCTGCATAGGGTCGGTCGACGACTGAGGGGGACGTACGGGCCGTACCGGCAGCCAGCTATGAGCAGGTTATGGGATGCTTGTATCTGGCTTGTTCCACCGACTGATTAAGGTCGGCGAGTTAACGATTACGGATGCCAAGGGGCGGCAACACCTTTTCAAGGGTGATGAACCGGGCCCCAGCTGTCACGTGCGGTTTCACAACCGGCGAATGGAGTGTCAGTTGCTGTGGAATGCCTCCATGGCGCTCGGTCGCGGCTTCATGGACGGCTGGTGGACCGTTGTCGATGGCACGCTCTACGACTGCCTCGATTTGATCGGCCGCAATCTCGAGGTCGCCGGGAGGCCGCGGAGCAACCGTTTCGTACAAAAACTGGCGTATCCTGTTAGACGGCTGCAACAGTTCAATCCAACCGGCCGGGCGCGGCGGAATGTCGCTCATCACTATGACCTGTCGCGCGAACTCTACGAAATGTTCCTTGATGCAGATCGTCAGTATTCATGCGCCTACTTCCGCTCTCCGGATGACACACTCGAAGCCGCGCAAGAAAACAAGAAACGCCTCATTGCCGGCAAGCTCTGCCTGGAATCCGGTCAGCGGGTACTCGATATCGGCTGCGGATGGGGCGGACTGGCGCTGCATCTGGCCCGCGAACACGATGTCCATGTCACCGGATTGACCCTATCATCCGAACAACTGTCCGTTGCCCGGGAACGCGCCGTGCGCGAGGGACTCGATGACAGGGTCGAGTTCCATCTTCGCGATTACCGCGACCAAGAAGGTCAGTTCGATCGCATCGTCAGCGTCGGCATGTTCGAACACGTTGGCGTCAGTCACTACGGGACCTATTTTATGGCGATGCGTAACCTGTTGGCGCCGGACGGTCTGGCTCTTCTGCATACCATCGGCCGTATGGAAGGCCCGAGCGTTACGGACTCATGGATCCGTAAATACATTTTCCCCGGTGGGTATCTGCCGGCGATGTCCGAACTGACCGGCGCCATCGAACGAACCGGGCTCTGGATGACCGACATCGAGATCCTACGGCTGCATTATGCGGAAACGCTTCGCAACTGGCGGAAGCGTTTCCTTGCGCGCCGCAATGACGCCAAACGGCTATATGACGAGCGCTTTTGCCGGATGTGGGAGTACTATCTCGCCATCTGCGAGATCTCCTTCCGGTATCTGAACAACACGGTCTTCCAGGTTCAGATTGCCCGTAACCAACAGGCCGCGCCGCTGACCCGCGACTACCTAGCCGAAACCCGGTTCGTTGAGGGCAATTTCGAAGGTAACGACTCGCACGACCGATGCGAATCGGGATCGAACGATAATGAGGCCGCCTGACGTTTCACCGTCACCGGACTCGTCACGGCCCTGTCAATCTTCCTCCGTTAGCCGGTGACGGTTTCCTTCCACAAGTTATTCACCTAATTAAGATAATTGGCCGAAAGCGTGACTTTATCCACGCTGACCATGCTTACCCACATGGCCAATGCGATGCAGGTGACGCGGCAATGGGGTAGAAGAGACAAATGTCTACTGCCTTTCAGACACCGACAAGTGATGACGCGGCAACGGTTGTCGACCATCCGTCCGCCGGATACCGCACCCTACCCCACAATCTCGATGCCGAGCGCGGGTTGCTGGGTGCGATCCTGATCGACAACCGCGCCATGGAAAAAGTTTCCGACTATCTTCGGTCGGGCCATTTCATGGCGGGACAACACGGGCTGGTTTACGATGCCTGTGAGCGGCTGATCGAACGCGGCCAGATCGCCGACCCCATCACCCTTAAGCGGTACTTCGAACAACAGGAGAGCCTCGCCGAGATCGGCGGACCGGCCTATCTGGCGGAACTCGCAGCCGGGGCGCCGACCGTGATCAATGCAGAGGCTTATGGCCGGATCGTCTACGACCTTGCCATCAAGCGTGAACTGATCACCATCGGCCGCGACATCGTCGAACAGGCGTATGAAGCAGAGATCGACGATCCCGCCGACCGGCAGATCGAACTGGCGGAGGAAAGCCTTTTTCAACTTGCCGAAACCGGCAGTCACGATCGGGGTTTTCAGCCCTTCAAGGAAGCCGTCACATCGGCCATCAAGATGGCGGAAATCGCCCACAAGCGGGAGGGCGGATTAGCCGGGATCACCACGGGTTTCATCGACCTCGACAAGATGCTGGGCGGCCTACACAGATCAGACTTGCTGATTCTTGCCGCCCGACCTGCCATGGGCAAGTCCTCCCTTGCGGCCAATATTGCTTACAACGCAGCATGTACCTGGCTCGAAACGCAGGGCGAACAAGGGGCGGTCGTCGGTCTATTCTCGCTCGAAATGTCCGGCGAGCAACTCGCCAGCCGTATCATCTCTGAGCAGACGGAAATATCGTCCGACAAGATGCGCAAGGGCGAGGTGCCGAACGATGAGTTTCCACGGCTTGCCGCCGCTGCTCAGAAACTGAGCAAGACGCCGATTTTCATCGACGACACGCCGGCATTGACGGTCGGTGCCCTACGGACCCGCGCACGCCGGCTCAAACGAACCCACGACCTCGGTCTGATCATCGTCGACTATCTGCAATTGCTGCAAGGTTCGTCCGGTTCGCGCAACGACGGACGTGTGCAAGAGGTCTCCGAAATCACCCGGGGCCTCAAGACGCTCGCCAAGGAATTGGATGTCCCGGTTCTCGCCCTCTCCCAGCTTTCGCGCCAGGTCGAAAACCGCGACGACAAGCGCCCGCATCTCGCCGACCTTCGGGAATCGGGCTCGATCGAGCAGGACGCCGATGTGGTCATGTTCATCTACCGCGAAGAGTACTACCTCGAGAAGGCCGACCCGCAGCAACGGCAAGACGAGGACGGCGCCAAATTTACGCAGCGTCTCGCCAACTGGGAAGACCGGATGTCCAAGGTGCGCAACCTTGCCGACGTTATTATTGCCAAACAGAGACATGGCCCGGTCGGAACCGTGACAATGCAGTTTACCGGCGAATTCACGCGCTTCAGCGACTACGACGGTCAGCATAGCGAGTATTGACCGGGGGCTGCGCGCAAGGGACAAGCGGTCCATGACCACGTTGGCTGATCATACCGATATCGAGTCCGATGCCGCCGCCGACCGGGGAACGGGCGTGCTCGATATCGATCTTGATGCCCTTGCCTGCAATTATGCCACCCTTCGCGAGGAGCTCGGGGGCGCCGAGTGCGGCGCCTGCGTCAAGGCGAACGGTTACGGTCTTGGGCTCGAACCGATTGCAAAGACACTTTGGCTGGCCGGTTGCCGAGATTTTTTCGTCTCCTTTATCGACGGTGGCATTCGCTTGCGCCACATCCTGCCGGAGGCGCGGATCCACGTGTTTACCGGCATCGCCGGTGGCTCGCCTGACGAGTTCGTCGAACACGATTTGGTGCCTGTCCTCAACAGTCTCGGTGAGATCGAGACATGGCAGCAGTTCTTGCGCCGCTCAAACGCAGCGCACGCTGTTGATTTGCATATCGACACCGGAATGAGCCGTCTCGGCTTGCCCGAAGACGAGATTGCCCGATTGCGAGATGACCCAACCCTTCTGGGCGATATCGACATCGATATCGTCATGAGCCACCTCGCGTCGGCAGATATGGCCGACAGCGAACAGAGCCGGCAGCAGCTCAGTGAGTTTGAAAGGGCACACACGGTTATCCCAGCGCAACGTGCCAGTCTTGCAAACTCCTCCGGGATCTTTCTCGGCACCGGATACCACTTCGATTTGGCTCGCCCCGGCGCCGCTATCTACGGCATTAATCCAACGCAGCAGGCCAAATCACCGATGAAGCAAGTCGTTACACTTAAAGGAAAAATCCTGCAAGTTCGGTCCGTTGACACCCCCCGGACCGTCGGCTACGGTGCGACCTTCACCGTGCCAGGACCGATGCGGATTGCGACTGTCGGAGCCGGCTATGCAGATGGCTATCTCCGCAGTCTTTCGGGACGAACGAGTGCGCGAATCAACGGCCAAGAGGTTCCGATTGTCGGGCGGGTATCCATGGATCTGATCACGCTCGACGTCACCGGTATCGACGAAGCAGCCACTACCCCGGGAAGTTACGCGACGCTGATCGGCGACGGCAACGATATCGATACCGTTGCGCGCAATGCAGGCACCATCGGTTACGAAGTGCTGACCGCACTCGGCGCGCGTTATCGCCGCACCTATCACGGGGGCGCGACTGCGGCATGAATATCCTGCAACCCATTGGCAACGTGGTCATTACCTCGCTCGGCACCATCGGTCGGCTGACGTTATTCTCATTGAGCGGCATCTCGCATTGCTTCCGCCCCCCCTATTATCCCCGCATCATGGTCCGCCAGATGGTCGAAATCGGTTTCTACTCGTTACCGGTCGTCGGGTTGACCGGCGTGTTCGCGGGCATGGTTCTGGCGCTTCAGAGCTATACCGGATTTGCCCGCTTTTCAGCTGAGGGCGCGATCGCCAACGTGGTTGTTTTGTCGATTACCCGCGAACTCGGCCCGGTGCTTGCAGGACTCATGGTTGCCGGCCGGATCGGCGCTGCAATGGCCGCCGAAGTCGGCACCATGCGGGTAACCGAACAGATCGATGCCCTGACGACGCTGAGCACGGACCCGATGAAGTATCTGGTCGTACCGCGATTGATCGCCGGCGTGGCAATGATGCCGTTTCTGGTCCTGATTGCCGATATCATCGGCGTCTTCGGCGGTTATCTCGTCGCGGTTTACAAGCTCGGCTTCAACCCGTCGATTTATCTTCAGAACACGTGGGAATTTCTCGAGGCCAGCGACGTTATCTCGGGGCTCGTGAAGGCTGCGGTGTTCGGTTTCATCGTGACCCTGATGGGGTGTTATCACGGTTATCATTCGGCGCGCGGCGCCCAGGGCGTCGGCGCGGCGACCACCAATGCCGTAGTCTCCGCAGCGATCCTGATCCTGTGCTTCGACTATCTGTTGACGGTGGTGTTCTTCGGCCAATGACGTCTGAAAGTAAAATCCGCATTCGCGGCCTGAAAAAGTCGTTCGGCAGAAAAGTCGTACTCGACGGCGTCGACCTCGACGTCGCATCGGGCGAGTCCGTCGTCGTTATCGGCGGCTCGGGCACTGGCAAATCGGTGCTGTTGAAATGTATCCTCGGCCTGCTCTCGCCCGACGCCGGCTCCATCGAAATCGACGGCGAGGAAACCGTTGGCGCCGACGACGAAGCGCGTCATCGTATCAACGCCAAGTTCGGCATGCTGTTTCAGAGTGCCGCACTATTCGACAGCCTCCCCGTCTGGGAAAACGTCGCATTCGGCTTGCTCGCCGAGAATCGCTGTTCGCGCGCCGAAGGTCGCGAAATCGCCCTGACAAAATTGGCCCAGGTCGGCCTCGGCAAGGGATTGGCCGATACCTACCCGGCTGAGCTGTCCGGCGGCATGCAGAAGCGTGTCGGTCTCGCCCGGGCCATCGCTGCCGATCCTGACATCATCTTTTTCGATGAGCCGACGACGGGGCTTGATCCGATCATGGCGGATGTCATCAATTCGTTGATCGTCACGACGACACGCGAGGTCGGCGCAACGGGTCTGACCATCACGCACGATATGGAGAGCGCCGAAATTATCGGCGACCGTGTTGCCATGCTCTACGCCGGCAAGGTGATCTGGAGCGGCGACGCCAAAGGCGTCGGCAGGTCGGACAACGTTTACGTCGACCAGTTTGTACACGGCCGCGCCGAGGGACCGATCAGGGTTTCCGCGCGCGCTTGAGGACCGCGTCCTTCTGACGGGCGCGGCATCGAAGAAAGGTAAGCCGAGTGGCGAAACAAACGACACGATACGTTTGCAACGAATGCGGCTCGACGCAAGCCAAGTGGGCCGGCCAGTGCCCGGACTGCGGCGCGTGGAATGCGATGAGCGAAGAAGCGATTGTCGAAACCGCGCCCAAAGGACTTGGTGCGAAGAAGGGACGACGAATTAGCACCGTTCCCATGCAGGGCGAGACGCCCGCTCCGCCGCGCATGACAACCGGTATTGCGGAGTTCGACCGCGCGACGGGCGGCGGCTTAGTGCCCGGTTCAGCGCTTCTTGTTGGCGGCGATCCGGGCGTCGGAAAGTCGACACTTCTAATGCAGGTCACTGCTGCAATTAGCCGACAGGCTCCGTGTCTCTACATCTCCGGCGAAGAGGCAATCGATCAGCTACGGCTTCGCGCGCAACGACTCGGCGTAGCCGATACGGCAGTCGAGCTTGCCGCAGCAACTTCGGTTCGGGACATCGTCTCGACGCTGGAAAGTCCGAACGGACGGGGATTGGTGATTATCGATTCCATTCAGACCATGTACGTCGACTCGGTCGAATCGGCGCCCGGAACCGTGAGCCAGGTCCGAACGTCGGCCCATGAACTGATCCGCCTCGCGAAGCGAGCCGGCTTCTGCGTCATTCTTGTCGGTCACGTGACCAAGGAAGGCACTATTGCCGGCCCCCGCGTGCTCGAGCACATGGTCGATACGGTGCTTTATTTCGAGGGCGAGCGCGGCCATCAGTTCCGCATCCTTCGCGCCGTCAAGAACCGTTTTGGTGCAACCGACGAAATCGGCGTGTTCGAGATGGGCGACGGCGGTCTTGCCGAGGTTGAAAATCCGTCTGCACTGTTCCTTGCCGACCGGGACGAAACAGTCAGCGGCGCGAGCGTTTTCGCCGGCGTCGAGGGTACCCGCCCGATGCTGGTGGAAATCCAGTCGCTGATCGCCAGCTCGCAACTGGCGACGCCGCGCCGTGCCGTCGTCGGCTGGGACGGTTCCCGACTTGCCATGCTGATCGCCGTGCTGGATGCCCGTGCCGGCGTCCAGTTGGGCGGAGCCGATGTATATCTGAACGTCGCAGGCGGTATGCGCATCAGCGAACCCGCTGCCGATCTTGCTGTCCTCGCCTCCTTACTGTCGTCCTTGAGCGGCCAAGCTCTACCACCGGACACTGTGGTTTTCGGCGAAGTCGGCCTGTCCGGCGAAGTGCGCCCGGTTGCGCACGCCGATCAACGATTGAAGGAGGCCGCCAAACTCGGCTTCACGCGCGCCCTGATTCCGCCCCGGCGTAAGGGCCGCAAAGACGGCAAGGGCGGCGTTGCCGATATCGATATCGTGGAGATCGATCACGTAACCGGACTGGTCGGGCGTTTCGGTTCGGCTGCAGACCTGAAGGTTGTTGGCGGTGGTCACGGCGACGACGATTGGCAGGCCCATTTTGGATAGCACGCTCACCAACTCGATCAATGCCGTCGACGTTGCGGTCGTCCTGATTCTGCTGGTCTCGGGTATTCTCGCCTACGCACGCGGGTTTGTGCATGAGACGCTCGCCGTTGGCGGCTGGGTCGGTGCCATATTTGCGACGATTTACGGCTATCCCTACGTGCAGCCGTATGCCCGCCAGTTCGTACCCGTCGAACTGCTCGCCGATATCTCAACCGGCGTGGTCATCTTTATCCTGACACTGGTCATGCTTTCGCTCGTTACCCGGGCGATCAGCTCGCGTGTCAAGGAGAGCGCACTCAACGTGCTGGACCGGTCACTCGGTTTTTTGTTCGGCATCGCCCGAGGCGCCGTCCTGGTTTGCGTCGCATTCATCGGGCTGGAGTTGCTGATTCCCCGCGATGAGCAACCGGAGTGGGTGACGTCAGCGCGCACGTTGCCATTGATTATTCGGGGCGCGACCGCCATATCCAGCTTGCTGCCCGAAGGCGCGCAAATCGAGGTTCCCGACGTCGATCCCGGGACTGTTGAGGACATTATGGACCTAGTTCAACCATCAACGGAAAAATCCGGCAGTCAGAAACCCGACGACGGCGCTTACAGTGACGAATCTCGTGAAGAAATCGAACAATTGATCGAAAACAGCCAATGACATTTCGGCAAAAATGACTAAAAACATCCCCGAGCGACCGGGGTGTGCGACACTCGCAAGGTAGGTTGAAACCATGCCGCTTCCGCAATCCGACGACGACCGCTTCCACGAAGAGTGTGGTCTGTTCGGAATCTACGGCCATCCCGAGGCCGCCGCGCTGACGGCGCTGGGGCTGCATGCCCTGCAACATCGTGGCCAGGAAGCCGCCGGCATCGTCTCCTACGACGGCGAACGCTTCCACACTCATCGCGCACTGGGCCTTGTCGGTGACAACTTCAGTTCGGAAGACATCATCGGCAACCTGTTGGGTACCGCCGCCATCGGTCATGTGCGCTACTCGACGACTGGCGAGACTCTGCTCCGGAACGTTCAACCGCTGTTTGCCGATTTCAAGTTCGGGGGCCTTGCGGTTGCCCACAACGGCAACCTGACCAATGCCCACACCATGCATAAAGCGTTGGTCGAGCGAGGTTGCATCTTTCAGTCGACGAGTGACACGGAAACGATCATTCACCTGATCGCGATCAGCGAATTCAACAAGGTCGTCGACAAAATTACCGACGCACTGCACCAGATGCACGGTGCCTACTCGCTGGTCGCCATGACACGTCGAAAACTGATCGGCGTCCGCGATCCACACGGTGTACGTCCGCTGGTTCTGGGCCAAGTCGGCGGCGCATGGATCATGACGTCGGAGACCTGCGCCCTCGATATCATCGGTGCCGATTTCGTGCGCGAGGTCGAGCCGGGGGAAATCGTCGTTATCGACGAGGGCGGCGTGCAGAGCCTGAAACCGTTCCAGCCGACACCTCGTCGGTTCTGTATTTTCGAACATATCTATTTCGCTCGCCCCGACAGCCTGATGGACAATCAGCCGGTCTACGACGTTCGCAAGCGGATCGGCGCCGAGCTGGCGAACGAAAGCCACGTCGACGCCGACATCGTCGTTCCGGTCCCCGACTCCGGCGTGCCCAGCGCCATCGGCTACGCCGAGGCGTCGCGGGTACCATTCGATCTCGGGATTATCCGCAATCATTACGTCGGCCGGACTTTCATCGAACCGACCGCACAGATCCGCAATCTCGGCGTCCGCCTGAAGCACAATGCCAACGCGGCCGCGATCAAGGGCAAACGGGTCGTTCTCGTCGACGATTCGATTGTGCGGGGCACCACGTCAGTCAAGATCGTCGACATGATTAGACAGGCCGGCGCCGCCGAAGTTCACATGCGGATCGCCAGTCCGCCGACCAAGCATTCGTGCTTTTACGGTATCGATACACCGGAAGAGGCCGAACTGCTCGCCAACACCCATGATGTGCCGGCAATGGCCAAACACATTGGTGTCGATAGCCTCGCGTTCATCTCCGTAGACGGGCTTTATCGCGCGGTCGGCGCCGCCGAAGGCCGGAACGGCGAAAACCGCCGATACTGCGACGCCTGTTTTACCGGCGAGTACTCGATTCCTCTTGTCGATCATCAGAGCGGGGAAAACGCTCAGCTATCCCTGCTGGTCGAACGGGACTGACAACATGGCCGAACCCGCTAATGACGCCGGCAATCCCGGCGGTCGTCTTGCCGGCCGTGTTGCCCTTGTCACCGGCGCATCCCGCGGCATCGGTCGAGCCGTCGCGACGGCTCTCGCCCGCGAAGGCGCGCATCTTATCCTGGTCGCGCGAACCAGCGGTGCACTCGAAGAGGTCGATGACGTGATCGGCGGCGCAACTCTCGTACCGCTCGACATTACCGATTACGACGCTATCGACAGGTTGGGCGCCGCGCTTTACGAACGCCACGGCAAGCTCGACGTTTTGATTGGCAACGCCGGTATTCTCGGTAACTTGTCGCCTCTTGGCCATATCAGTCCCAAAGTCTGGGATCAGGTTATCGCCGTAAACCTGACGGCGAACTGGCGCCTTCTGCGCAGCATGGATCCGTTGCTTCGCCAATCCGATGCGGGTCGCGTCGTGATGGTCACGTCCAGCGTCGGCCACGCCCCTCGCGCTTATTGGGGAGCCTACGCAGCGAGCAAGGCGGCTCTCGAAAATCTGACCTTCACATATGCGGCAGAAGTCGAGAAGACGTCGATCCGAGTCAATCTCGTCAACCCGGGCAGCACGCGAACCCGGATGCGGGCGCACGCCTATCCCGGCGAAGACCCAGAGACCCTGAAGACACCGGAGGATATTGCCGACGCGTTCGTCGAACTGACGCTCCCGGCCTGCACCCGTCATGGTGAACTGATATCGTTATCCTGAATGCCGCGGGCAACTTGAAACTTCAATCAAACAGTAGTCTATAGAATGTCGGCGCCGTCAGTCAGATGGGCCCCAAGTAAACCGATCAACCTGCCTTGAGAGACCGTCATGACTGCTTCCAAAACACCCGTCGGCAACTGGAATTATCCCGCAACAATGAAGTTCGGCGTCGGCCGCATTGCAGAATTGCCCGAAGTCTGCAAATCGGTCGGCATGACACGGCCGTTGATCGTGACGGACCCCGGTCTCGCAAAGTTGCCGATGGTCGGCGACGCCGTTGCCGTCAATGAATCGGCTGGCCTCCCGACTGGCGTTTTCAGCGACATCAAGCCCAATCCAGTTGGCCGCAATGTCGATGAAGGCGTCAAAGTTTACCGCGACGGCGGTCATGACGGTGTCGTCGCCTTCGGCGGCGGCAGCGGCCTCGACACGGGCAAGGCGATCGCGTTGATGGCGGGACAAGACCGCGATCTCTGGGACTTCGAGGATGTCGGCGACAACTGGACGCGAGCCAACGCGGACGCGATCCCGCCGATCGTGGCCGTGCCGACCACATCCGGCACAGGCTCGGAAGTCGGCCGCGCATCCGTCATCGCGAATGAGGACTCTCATCGCAAGCTGATCATCTTCCACCCGAAGATGATGCCGAGTGCCGTGATCTGCGATCCTGCTCTGGTTGCCGGTCTGCCGGCCCACATTACCGCCGCCACCGGCATGGATGCATTGGCCCACTGCCTCGAGGCCTATTCAGCGCCCGGGTATCACCCGATGGCCGACGGCATCGCCGTCGAGGGCATGCGGCTCATTCAGGAATGGCTGCCAAAAGCGGTCGACGACGGCAGCGATCTCGAAGCGCGGAGCCACATGATGAGCGCCGCCGCCATGGGCGCGACGGCCTTCCAGAAAGGCCTCGGAGCGGTCCATTCCCTGTCGCATCCTGTGGGCGCGATTTACGACACCCACCACGGCCTGACCAATGCCGTATTCATGCCCTACGTCATGATGTTCAATCGCCCGGCCATCGAGGGCCGCCTCGAACGACTGGCCCGTTACCTCGGGCACAAATCTCCCTCTTTTACCAGCGTGCTGGATTGGGTCATGGCGCTTCGCGAACGGTTCGAGGTGCCGCATACGGCTGCCGAACTCGGCGTCGAAGCCAACCGCGTCGAAGAGATCTCGGTTATGGCGGAAGCCGATCCGTCAACAGGCGGAAATCCGATACCCGCTGGCGCCAAGGAAATGCGCCAAATGCTCGAAGCCGCCCTCGAGGGACGGCTCTAAGCTCTCTTTTTTCGAAAATCCGGGAAGAAGAAGGTGGCGAACGGTCGTCCGGGGGGAGTTGGAGAACCGCCCGCCACCCTCAACGAGACCCCTGCGAGACTGGTCTCGGTTTCACCGCTAACCCGGTTTAGAGCAACCCGGCGAACGAGCAATGGCTGCTCCGCTTTGTGTTCTGCAAGTGCTGTGCCAGTTGTAAGAAGCGTTTGTTTGCTGAATGTTACGAGATTTTCAGTCAATTCACGTAAATAATTTTCTCATTTTGAGACGCAATAAAAAAATCAATATGAGGCGCCATTGTTACTCGGAAACATCTTCACCGGCATCGGCGGCACGCATCATGGCATCGCCATCCATCTCAAAATACCGAACATCGGGATAACCTCGCGCACCGAGGCGCTCGTAGAACGTCATCGCCTGCTTATCTTCGGCAACGACTGTCCACCAGACACTAGCTTTTCCTGAGTCCCGGCCGATCCGGGCAACGGCCTGAATCAACCGCTTGCCGAGGCCGCTGCCTCTATGACTCTCGTCAACATAGAGATCGCACAGCCAAAGTCCGGGCCGACCGTAGTCGGTATTGAACATATCGCAAAATATAGCGTAACCGACTGTGCGACCAACGGTCTCGGCGATCAGGGCCTGATAAGCGGGTCTGTCGCCAAAACCATATTGCGCCAGTTCCTCGGTGCCATACCCGGGTTCGCCAAGGCCGACATGTCGATTGAGATCCGCCGCCATCCGGGCAAGATCTTCGGCATCCTCGATTCGCGCATGGCGGATCGAGATATCGCTCGCTTGATGGATCATGCCGCGTTTCACGACGCTGGCCGCCAATCGGCAACGGCTCTCGTTGCCGCCTCGATCTGACTGCGATTCATGGTCTTCGCCAACCGTTCCATGGCGGCACCCGGTTTAAATCGCGGGTCGTACGCGATCACTGCATCGGCAAGGCGCGCGGACAAAGCGTACCACTTATACGCTTCGATAGGATCGCTCCGGACACTGAAACCGGTCTCGTAAATGCGCCCCATCAGGAATTGGGCGACGGGTTCGTTGTTCATGGCAGCCCGGCGTATCCATCGCGCCGCCTGTATCTCGTCATGCCCGACACCACGACCGTGGAAGTACATCATGCCCAAGGCAAGCTGTGCCGGAGGATACTCTTTTACCCGGACAGCCTTCGCATACCAGCTCGCCGCAGCAGCGAAATCTAGCGCGACGCCAATGCCATGTTCATAGGCTTGTCCCAACTGATATTGTGCCCCGGTGTGGCCCTGTGCTGCCGCTTTTCGGAACAAATCGATCGCGCGCTCTCGATCGCGGAGCTCTTCTTTTGCCGTGAGATAGACCAGACCCAGATTGTATTGCGCAACTGCGTTTCCGGACTCTGCAGCAGCCCGGTACCCCGCAACTTGTTCATCGAACACACGGGCATCGCGCATTGAATCGTCTTCGGCGAGATCGCCAAGAAAGACGTTCGCGGCCAGGGCCGCTGCGCCAAGCGCAAGGATCAGCGTAATGATAATCGATCGCATTGCGGCATTCTGCCTGTCAAAACCGACAAAAGGCCGGTCGCTCCGAGGGGCAGTTTACTGCGCCGCGTTGTGATCGTTCAACCCGACGCGCGAAGCCGGGTCGGCCCTGTGGTCAGCACGTTGGTAGCAGACCACATCCGCCAGGGTCTTGTAGCAGTAGAGCGTATCGTGATTGACCTTTGCCTCGTCCTCGACGCAGTAGGTCTTTCCCTGCTCCAATCGCACGGTCGAACAATTCTTGCCGCTGAACAACGATACGACATGATCGGAGACGGTTTTGTCCGAAACGATGGTCGATGCCCCTTCGACCGCGGCGATCTCACCGCAACCGGCGACCGTTGCCGTCAGTACGAGAACAAAGAAAATCTTGCAGACCGAGAACCGCATGCCGACCACTCTTTCAGAATTCATGAGTTCGTCCCGAAACGTTATCTTCATAGGGTTAACGAAGACTTAAATCAGATTGCCGAACCGACGTTTCCATATTTGCCATCCCCTTATCAGCACTCTATTTTACCGCACCGTCGGGTTCACCCGATTGCTTCAATCCCCATGTGCAGGGAGCCGTCCGTGGCTGAAGAAAACGATTCCGGCCTCATTCGCGAAATTGACGAGGAACTCCGCCAGGAGCAATTCTCCACGCTGGCCAAACAATACGGTAAATACGTCGCCGTCGCCGCCGTCCTGCTGATTGCCGGGGTTGGCGGTTTCAAGGGCTGGCAGTCCTACGACCAGGGCGCCCGGGAAGAGATGACGCAACAGTACGTTGCCGCCCTATCGCGAGAGCAGGCAGACGACGCAGAAGCCGCGCTCGATGCCTACGCTGCCCTGGCCGACGGGGCCTCCGGCGACGTCGCAGTCCTCGCCCGCATGCGCCAAGCGCGCCTGCTCGCCGACGGTGGCGACATGGCAAGCGCACAGGCTATCTACGAAACTATCGCCGCCGATTCCTCTCTCAATCAGCAATATCGGGACCTGGCGTCGCTTTACGCCGCTGTCATATTGCTCGACAGCGGCGCGCCCCAGGATGCATTGAATCGCCTGGCACCACTGTTGGCCGAAACCAACCCATGGTATTTCTCCGCCCGCGAAACGGCGGCACTTGCCCACCTTGAAAGCGGAAACGAGAGCACCGCCCGCGAGCTGCTCGAACAGCTGGCGTCCGATCCGGCTTCTCCGGAAGGCATTCGCAGCCGGTCTCGCCAACTTCTCGATTCGATGGGACCGTCATGACACCGAAGATCGCTGCCGTTCTCGCTATCGCACTCGCCGTTTCGGCCTGCTCGATCTTCGAGGATGAAGAGGAAGAACGCCTCCCCGGGACACGAATTTCCGTTTTGCTGCATGAGCGCAGCATCAATGCCGATCCGGAACTCGCGGATCAGACGTTCCTGCTTCCCGCACCGGTCGTCAACCGCGACTGGCCGCAAGCCGGCGGGTATCCGAACCACGCGATGCACCATTTGGCATTGAGCGACACGCCAACGCGGATATGGTCGACGAACATCGGCGCCGGCGCTGACGACGAACAGCGTTTTGTGAGCACCCCCGTCGTTGCCGCTGGAAACCTGTTCGCCCTCGACACAGACAACGAGCTTTCGGCCTACGATACGGAAACTGGCAAACGTCGATGGAGCCGCGATCTCTCCAACGAACGCGATGGCGATGACGAGCATATTCCGGGCGGCATCGCGCATTATCGTGGCCGGCTTTTCGTGACGACAGGCTTCGGCGACGTCGTCGCCGTCGATGCAACCTCAGGCGAGGAAATCTGGCGGGTTTCCGTCCAAAGCCCAATCCGCTCCGCTCCTACAGTGCGCGGCGGCCGGGTCTTTGTCGTCACACTCGACAGTCGCGTTATCGCTCTCGACGGTGCGACCGGGGAACAGATTTGGCGGCATGAAGGCATTGTAGAGGTTGCCAGTCTATTGGGCGGCGCCAGTCCGGCGATCGAAGGCAATCTGGTTATCGCCCCCTATCCGTCGGGTGAATTGGTCGCGCTTGACCTCGAATCAGGACGCATGATCTGGACCGATTCGCTGTCGGCGATCCGCCGCACGGACACCGTTTCGACACTATCGCAGATCCGCGGCCATCCCGTGGTCGACCGGGGACTGGTGTTGGCCATTTCCCACGGCGGACTGATGACAGCCACCGACCTGCTCAGCGGTCAACGCATTTGGGAGCGCGAGATCGGCGGCATCGGCCAACCCTGGGTCGCCGGCGACATCGTCTACGTGTTGACCAACGACTCCGAAGTCGTCGCGCTTCGCCGCGAAACGGGACAGATATACTGGGTCATTGGCCTGCCGCTCTATGAGGATCCGGAAGACAAGGAAGATCCCATCGTTTGGTCCGGCCCCGTGCTGGCCGGAAACCGGCTGATCGTTACCGGTTCGCACGGCGAGGCATGGGCCGTATCTCCTTACTCCGGCAACATTCTGGGCAAGATCGAGTTACCCGACGGGGTCGCCGTGCCCCCAATCGTTGCTGCCGGCACGGTCTACTTTCTTGCGAACAACGCGGATATTGTCGCCTACCGCTGAGCTGCGGTTTGTGGCGCGAGCGATATGAAGAATCCCAGCGCAAACGCGTCGACGGCGACAGGCGGACTCAGGGTTCTGATCTGCGGCCGTCCCAACGTCGGGAAATCCACCTTGTTCAATCGACTGGTCGGAAAGCGTCTGGCGATTGTCGACGACACTCCCGGCGTAACCCGCGACATCCGCGAAGGTGAAGGGCGTATCGGCGATCTCTCCTTCACGATCGTTGACACTGCCGGCCTCGAGGATACCGCCAAGGGGATCGAGGGCCGCATGCGCCAGCAAACCGAGCGCGCCCTGGACGACGTCCACGTTGCGCTGTTCCTGATCGACGCCCGTGCCGGGGTAACGCCGCTCGATGCCCATTTCGCCCGTCTTCTGAGGCGTCACGAGACGCCGGTCGTTCTGGTCGCCAACAAATGCGAGGGACGCGCCGGATCGGGTAGTCTCGGTGAGGCCCACGCCCTCGGCCTGGGTGAACCGATGGCGATTTCAGCGGAACACGGCGAGGGGCTCGGCGAGCTCTACGACGCGCTCCGACCGTACCATGACGATTTGAACGCGACGATCGCGGCCGCGGTCAACAACGATCTGGAGGCCGAGGACGAGACGCAGGACGACGGCGATCCAGAGCGTGAAATCGGGCCCCTGCAGCTCGCGATCGTCGGCCGGCCCAATGTCGGAAAATCGACCCTCGTCAACAGACTGCTCGGCGAAGACCGTATGCTGACCGGCCCCGAAGCCGGCATCACGCGGGACGCCATCGCGTCGGCATGGGAGTACAAGGGCCGCGCCATCCGGCTTGTCGACACCGCCGGTCTTCGGCGCAAGGCCCGGGTGACCGGGAAGGTTGAAGGGCTGTCCGCTGGCGATACCCTGCGCTCAATCCGTTTCGCTCAGGTCGTCGGCCTGATGATCGACGCGACCGAAGGGCTCGAAAAGCAGGACCTGACCATTGCCCGCATGGTTATCGATGAGGGGCGCGCCCTGGTTCTCGTCGTCAACAAGTGGGATACGGTGGACGACCGGGCAAGCGTGCTTGCGGCGATCGAGGACCGGCTCCAGACATCGCTGCCCCAGGTTCGCGGCATTCCGGTGGTCACGCTGTCCGCCAAGACGGGCCGCGGCATCGACCGGTTGATGCCTGCGGTGTTCGATATCTTCGATGTCTGGAACGTGCACATCCCGACCGCCAAACTCAACCGCTGGCTGGAAGTCATGCTGGAAAGCCATCCGCCACCTCTGGTTGCCGGCCGCCGGGTGCGTATCCGATACATGACACAGCCCAAGACCCGACCACCCTCCTTTGCCGTGTTCGCGAACCGCGCCGACAAGCTGCCCGAGTCATATGTCCGCTACATGATCAACGGCTTGCGCGACGCCTTCGGTCTGATCGGCGTTCCGGTCCGGATCATGCTACGCAAGGGCAAGAACCCTTATGCCTAGGCAGAGAACCGACCGCGCGATCTGCCTGATCGTCAACCGCGCCAAAGCGAACCGGCGCGACCTCGCCGACGCCATTCTGGCCGCACAACAGAACGGCCGAAACCTTGTCGTATATCACGCCGAGACGAAAGAGGATGTCGAAAACCGGGCTTCGACAGCCGTGACCGAGAGCTTCGATGTCGTTGCCGCGGCCGGCGGCGACGGCACCGTCAACCGGGTACTAACCGGCATGCTTGTCGCATCGCCAAAGAACACGCCGGCACTGGGCATCGTCGCCCTGGGCACGGCAAACGATTTCGCCCGTGCCTGCCATCTCCCGATTAACGAGCCCGCGGCAGCGCTCGACATCCTTTTCACCGGCCGGACTCAATCCGTTGATGTCGGCCGCATCAATGACGGGTACTTCATCAACGCCTCTGTCATCGGTCTCGGCGCCGACGCAACGCGCCGGACCACAGGCGCCAGAAAGCGGGTGCTCGGCGCATTCGCCTACATGGTCGCCGGTGTCGCCGCGGCTGTCAGCGGCAAGAGATACGCTGGCGCGTTCAGTCTTCCCGGCGAACGATTCGATGCGGACGCCATGTTCACGACGGTTTCCAACGGTGCATTTGCCGGCGGAGTCCGAATCGCGCCACGCGCCCGCCTCGATGACGGTCTCCTCGACGTCGTCATGATCCCCAAGGTGCCACCGCACAGGATGGGCCGGTTGATCCAGGATTTTCTGAAGCTCCGACGCGGGTTGGAACCCGATTACATCCGCTATCGGCAGGTGCCTTGGATCGAAGTCGAGGCTGCAGACGATTTGCCCGTAAGCCCTGACGGGCGCCACGTAACGGGTCGACGTTTCCGTTTTGAGGCAATGGACCGCCGCCTGCCGGTTGTCATGCCGGCTTGCGCGTCTTGACAAAAGCGGCCCCTGCGATTTGATGGCACCGATGACCGATAATTCACGCGATCAGACGATTTTGGGTTGGGAAGAATGGGTTTCCATGCCCGATCTCGGCATCCCGGCGTTGATCGCTAAGATCGATACAGGTGCGCGGACATCCGCCATTCACGCGGTCGGCATCGAAGCCTTCGGCAGCGCCAGCCGGCCTTACGTTCGTTTCCGTGTTCATCCGATTCCCGACCGGCCCGAGGTCGAGATTCACTGCTCTGCCAAGGTTGTCGACCGTCGCGAAATCACCAGTTCGAACGGCGAGAGCGAACTGCGCTACGTCATCGAAACGCCGGTCCGGGTCGGCAACAAGACATGGCCGATCGAGGTCTCGCTGACCAACCGCGACAACATGCAGTACCGTATGCTGCTCGGGCGTCGCGCCATCGGCGACAGCATGATCGTCGACCCGAACCGCAAGTATCTTCAAGAAAAGCTGTCTTACGACGCCTACAAGGGCGTCAAGAAGGCGAAGAGCCCGAAGCGCCCGCTCCGCATCTGCCTGCTGACCCGCGAACCCAACAACTACACAAGCCAGCGCATCGTCCAGGCGGCGGAGGAACACGGCCATGTCTGCGAGGTCATCAACACGACGCGCTGCTACATGAACATCAATGCGATGGCGCCCGAGGTTCGCTACGACGATCGGGTGCTGCCGCAGTACGACGCCGTCATTCCCCGTGTCGGCGCTTCGGTCACGTCCTACGGCATGGCGGTCGTACGCCAGTTCGATCTGATGGGATCGTTCGTCATCAACAAGGCGTCGGCGATCGGCGCATCTCGTGACAAGCTTTACGCTCATCAGGTCCTGGCCCAACACCAGATCGACATGCCTGTGACGGCATTCGCCCACTCGCCGCACGATACCAAGGACCTGATCAACATCGTCGGCGGCGCGCCGCTGATCGTGAAGCTGATGGAGGGCACCCAGGGCAGAGGTGTCGTATTGGGCGAAACCAAGAAGGCCGCTGAGAGCGTGATCGGCGCGTTCCGCGGCCTCAAGGCGAACTTCCTTGTGCAGGAATTTATCAAGGAAGCCGCCGGCGTCGACGTGCGTTGTCTGGTGATCGGCGGCAAGGTGATCGCGGCCATGAAACGCACGGCCCAAGAGGGAGAGTTTCGCGCCAACGTGCACCAGGGCGGCGACGTGATGGCGACGAAGATTTCGCGCGAGGAACGCGCCATCGCCGTGAAAGCCGCCAAGGTCATCGGTCTCGGCATCGCCGGCGTCGACATCCTGCGGTCCGAGCAGGGCCCCAAGGTCCTCGAAATCAATTCGTCGCCGGGTTTTCAGGGGATCGAGCGGGCCACCGGCCTGGATATCGCCGGGCGCATGATCGCCCATGTCGAAAGCCAGGTGAAATCAAACGTCCGCCGCAAACGCGGCAAGAAGCCGACCAAACGCGCCATCAGCCGCGCGTTCGAGGAAACCGAGACGAACTGACCGCCGGTCCTGTCCAGCGCCGCTCCGCCGTGCCGAAAGACGTGCTATCGCGTGGGACCGCTTATGTCCGGTTTGGACCGTTTTTTTTGCGAATTTCAACCCGTTGATTCCAAACGCCGATTCCGAAAAATGTAGAGAATCGTAGAGAAATGTAGATAGCCCCCCCGGTGCTTCGCATTTCTCATCGTTTTCCGGTCGTTTCCGGTCGTTTCCGGGCCATTCCGGGTTGTTACGGGAAGAGCCCGGGCAGGCCTAGTCACGGCGGGAAAAACGAACGGAACCGTTCTTATTTACAAAAGCAAAGAGCAAAATCAATATAGGATATTTTTCATAGTTATCAAGGACAATATTCCAGATTATCGAAAAATGACGCACCCGCCTTTTGCGCAAAAGCAACCGTATCTCGAAGCGGCCCGCGCCGTTCGCGTGTTACCGGTAGGGACATTCGTGAAGACCGTTTGGACCTGTTGTTTTATGCCTACCAAACCTTGCTAGCGATCTACGCGCAGATCTGGACGGCACTCCTGAAACGAGTGAAAAATTTTTGAACGAATTGACCAATACGCTTTCGGGACAGATGCAATCGAGTGAAAATTACCGACATGGACGATCCCCAACCATGGCACAGCCACTCCGGACAAGAGGCGGTCGCCGCACTGGCGACCGGGGCTCATGGACTAACCGAGAGCGATGCGAAGGAACGGCTTGCAAAGCATGGTCCTAATCGCCTGCCCGTAGCGTCGAAGAAGAGCCCCCTCCTCCGATTTCTCGCCCATTTTCATAATGTTCTGATCTATGTCCTGATCGGCTCGGCGGCGATTACAGCAAGCCTCGGCCACTTTATCGATACAGGCGTCATTCTCGCCGTGGTCATCGCCAACGCGACCATCGGCTTCATCCAGGAAGGACGTGCAGAACACGCGATGGACGCAATCAGGCAGATGCTCGCGCCGCAGACATCCGTTTTACGGGACGGCAAACGGCTCAGCATCGATAGCGCCGATGTGGTGCCGGGAGACATCGTTCTGCTGGAAGCGGGTGAAAAAGTGCCCGCCGACCTACGTTTGCTGGACGTCAATGGGCTACGCATTGAAGAAGCGATTCTCACCGGGGAATCCGTCCCCGTGGAGAAGACAACGAAGCCGGTGCCTGAGGATGCCGCGCTCGGCGACCGTACATCCATGGCCTATAGCGGAACGCTTGTGGCCGGCGGCACGGCTCGGGGCGTGGTGGTCGCAACCGGCGGCGCGACCGAGATCGGCCGCATCAGCGGCATGCTTTCCGAAGTCGAGATGCTGACGACTCCCCTTGTTCGTCAGATGAATGGCTTCGCGCGCTGGCTGACCATCTTTATCCTGCTCATCGCAGCAGTGCTGCTCGCCTACGGCTATTTCGTCGGGCACGCCTCCTTCGCCGAGTTGTTCATGGCGGTCGTGGGCCTCTCGGTAGCGGCCATTCCCGAGGGACTGCCCGCTGTACTCACCATAACGCTGGCAATTGGCGTGCAAGCCATGGCCCGGCGAAACGTCATTGTCCGGCGTCTGCCCGCAATCGAAACCCTTGGCTCGGTCTCGGTTATCTGTAGCGACAAGACCGGCACGCTGACCCGAAACGAGATGATGGTGGCCACCTTGGTCTCCGGCGCCCGCACCTTTGCCATCGATGGAGACGGCTATGCGCCAGAGGGTACCGTTAGGCTGGGCGACGTCATGCACAACGAAACAGGCGATAGCGAGCTTCTGGAAGCCGCCTGCGCGTGTGTCCTGTGCAATGACGCAATGCTCCGTCTCGACGGCACGAACTGGCACGTGGAGGGCGATCCCATGGAGGGAGCCTTGCAAGCGTTCGCCGGCAAGATCGCCGGCCGCGGCAACGAAGCATTCACCGGATGGACCCGTACCGACGCCATTCCTTTCGATGCGAGCCACCGGTATATGGCCGTCCTGCACCACGACCACGAAGGCCACGCATGCATCAATGTCAAAGGCGCCCCTGAGCGCATCCTGCAGATGTGCGCCGATCAGCGCGGCGCCGGAGGTTCGATCGAACCGCTCGACGCGGATTACTGGCACCATCAAATCGAATCCATAGCCGCGCAGGGTCAACGTGTGCTGGCACTCGCAACGCGGTCCGTTCACCGGAATCACGTCGTCCTCAATGCCGCCGACCTGGATGGCAAACTCACGCTCATCGGTCTTGTCGGTCTCATCGACCCGCCGCGCAGCGAAGCCATTGCTGCCGTCGCCAAATGCCGCCAGGCAGGCATTCGCGTGAAGATGATCACAGGCGATCACGCCGGCACCGCCCGCGCTATCGCACAGCAGATCGGCCTGCAGAATACAGAACGGGTCCTGACCGGTGCGGAACTTGAGGGTATGGACGATGCACAGCTTGCCGCGCTTGTTGTCGATACGGACATGTTCGCCCGCACGAGTCCGAAACATAAGCTGCGGCTGGTAATGGCGTTACAATCGCACGGCCTGACCGTCGCCATGACCGGCGACGGTGTAAACGATGCCCCGGCCCTCAAGCGCGCCGATGCCGGTATTGCAATGGGCCAGAAGGGCAGCGAAGCCGCCAAGGAAGCGGCCGAGTTGGTCCTCGCTGACGACAACTTCGCCTCGATCGCCGCAGCCGTTCGAGAGGGCCGCACCGTTTACGACAACATCAAGAAGGTGATCAGTTGGACTTTACCGACCAACGCCGGAGAATCCCTGACCATCGTCATTGCGTTGTTTCTCGGAATGGCGCTTCCCGTGACCGCCGTGCAGATCCTCTGGGTCAACCTTATTACCGCCATCACCCTCGGCCTTGCCTTGGCCTTTGAGCCGACCGAGGAAGACACGATGAACCGGCGCCCCCGGCCGCGGAACGCGCCGATCCTGACTGGCGAACTGATCTGGCATGTCACGCTCGTCTCCACCCTGTTCGTATTCGCCGTGTTTGGCATCTTCAGCTACGGGACCGACAAGGGTTACACACCGGAACTCGCCCGGACGATGGCTGTGAATACGCTGGTGGTACTGGAAATCTTCCACCTGTTCTTCGTCAGAAACATCTACGGCACGTCGCTGACGTGGAAGGCTGTACGGGGAACCCGGGTCGTGTGGATTACCGTTCTTTCAGTGACGGCGGCGCAGTTTGCCGTGACATACCTCCCGCCCCTTCAGCACATTTTCGGTACTGCAGCAGTGCCTTTCGCCGACGGTGTCCTGATCGTTGCCGTCGGCGCCGTGTTTTTCGCCATTATCGAGGTCGAGAAACAACTCCGTCTCGTATTTCGGCGCACGGAAAACAGCATGGATTAAAAATACCCGGCCCCGTCCGTAAACATCTCCGCCGCGATTGCCAGAATACCGGACCTGCTCTCCGAGTTCGGCTTCGAGGAAGTCGACGCTGTCGGGCACAGGGTCGCTCGCGGCGGGAATGTATTCGAGGAAGTCGACATCGTATCACGCCGGATCATGCAACTGGACGTGTAAGCCAGCATTGCGAGGGCTGCGCCAAAAATTTCCGGACTCCCGGTGCCCTGTTCTCCGCAACCATCATCCGGAAGCCGGATCGGTCTCGTTGGCGGCGCGCCGATCTTTGAAAACCTGATGGAACATCGATGCTCCGTAGATGTCCTAAATCGCTTGGTGAATTTCGACGTCGTGATCCTAATGGTGGAAAATGCAATCGAAATTGGCATTGAAGAAGCAAAATCAGGCGGCCTCATTAACTGGAAGAAGCTCAGCCCATCGAGCAGATCGACAACCTCGTCGACGAGCTAGATTCCCTTGTAAATCGGAACGTGCCAAAGCTCGAAATAGATTCCGACGCACCGCGTTTCGAGGAAATGCCGGGCGCCCTGCAGAATTTCGTACTCCGCGCCCTAAGCGTCGATCAGATCGTTGAGATCGGGTCGCGCCCGCAAGTCGGTATCTTCATCTGCTTCGGTCGGGGGCGCATCGGACATCGCGGCCTGATCAACAAATCCAGGGGAACCATGAGGAGCGAGAAGCGCAGAGATACATCGCATACATCACTGTTCCCCATAAGTCCGCCTTGGGGTCGAAAACCGACGAAATACGGGAAACACCAACAGCTCCGGTCTGCCTCCCGGGACCGGTTTCGGCAAGACGCCGCCTACCCCCCGCCTCGTTGATACGCCCGGTCGAATCGCTTGATGAACGCCATCGCAGCGGCATCTTCATAGCCGTCGAGTTCGATCGTCACCGGCGTCGACGGTACGGCGAGGAGTGCGATCCGGCGCTTGCCCTCGGGCCCCAACGTGACACGGCCGGATAGCGCACCATGAGTCCAACTGACGCCGTCGGCGTGCGTCTCGTATTCGTCGGAACCGAGCGCAATGGAGATCAATCGAAAGAATTCCGGATGGGTAATACCCATCTGTTTTTCATAAGACCGCGACGACATCCGTCAGCCGCCTGCCACCGGCGGCCACACGGCAACGTGATCGCCGTCCTCAAGAACGCGCCCGGCGCGCTCGCCCGGCGCAGTGTAGATGCCGTTGACCAGGACGAGATGGCAATCGCGCTCGGGCAGATTGCGGCCATTCAACACATCGAGCACGGTCGAGCCGTCCGGAACCTCGACGGTCGCCTCGTTCTTTTCCGCACCCGACGGCAAATAATCCGCCAGCATGGCATAGAGTTTGAGCCGAACGTTCATCAAGCCGCCTTTGCGGGCCGCAACAGTGGGTCGGATCGGCTAGTGCGTCTGGCCGACGTAGGCCTCGGCGACGCGGTTGGGGTCGTGCATCAACACGTTCTTCCACTTCCCGAGGTCGACTTCGGTCTGGATCAGGCCACGTATGACACCGATCTGATCGGTTCGGCCGAGACTCAGCGCACCGACCAGCTTGTCGCCCTCGAACGCCAGGTTCATATAGCGGAAATTGGCGTCATCGACGACTTCGGCATGCTCGTCACCACCCTGCCAATCGCCGAACGAGGCTGAGATCAGACCCAGGGTGTCGAGCACGTTCATGGTCAGGCTGCCCTTGTAGGCGGCGTCGCCGCCGGACATGTTGACCGCCGCGATGCGGCCGTGCTCGGTCGCCGTCGGCTGAATAGCGTGCACCATCCAGCCACCTGAGAAATCAGGGCCTTCGGCGCAATCGCCGGCAGCATAGATATCCGGAACGGAGGACTGCAGGTGATCGTCGACGATAATCCCGGTGTCGGTCTTGACGCCGGTGCCGTCGAGAAAGCCGATGTTGGATTTCACACCGGTGGCGACGACAACGAGGTCGGCACTGATCGCATCGCCCTTATCGACGCCGACCTTCAGCTTGTCGCCGTCCTTTTCGATACCGGTCGCTTTGGTCGAGGTCAGCACGGTCACGCCTTGGTCTTCGCACCAACGCTTGATCATATTGCCGCCTGTCTCATCCATCATGCGCGGCACCATGCGGTCCTCGGACTCGATAACCGTCAGGTTGACACCGCGGGATTTCAAAGCCTCGAGGATAATGCAACCGATGAAGCCCGCGCCCATCAGAACCACGTCGGATCCTTCGGCGGCGCGTTCGGCGATTTTGCGGGTATCCTCAAGGGTCCAGCAATGATGAACGCCCGCGTTGTCGAGGCCGTCGATCGGCGGTTTCACAGGCGTCGCGCCGGTGGCGATCAGAAGCTTGTCGTATGACACCGTATCGCCGCCGTCGAGCGTCAAAGATTTGCCGTCCGCATCGACGCTCTCGACCAGACCCTGCTTGTAGGCGATGCCGAGTCCTTCGTAGTGGCCGTCGGTCTTACGCAGATACGTCCCGGGATAGTCGATCTTGCCCGTCAGCACATAGGGTATCGCCATCCGTGAGTACGGTGGCTCCGGTTCGCCGCCGATCAGGGTGACGGTTCCGTCCGGGTCCTGCTTGGCGAGGGTTTCAGCCGCGACCACACCGGCCGGGCCGGCGCCAACGATAACGTAATTCATGTTCTCTCCTGCTCTTCGTCATCGCGATGGCCGAGCGAACGATCGCCCGGCCATCGAGAGATCATCTGGCCGGCTCAGAGGGCCAACCGGTTCACGGTCTCGTTCGACGGAACGCCATCGGACGTCCAGCCACGGACTTCATAATACTCAGGCAGCATTTCGGCGAGACCATTGGTCTTGCCCTCCGCCGGACCCGAGCCCGCCTTCTCGGTTGTCAACCGGGGGGGCAGGTTGTCATCGGCCGCCGTGAAACCGGCGTCCATGTTGTATTTGCGCTCCAGATTCCAGATCCGTTCGCCGACTTCGAGAAGCTTCTCGGCGGACCAGTCTCCCTCGCACGCCGCGTCAAGCTGGGGCGCAAGATCCTCCAACGTCCAGGCAAACGTGGTGAAAATGCAGAGCCCCGAGGAGTCGAACGCCGCCGTGGCGTCCTGGAAGGCCTTGACGAGACCGGCCTTGCCGTCGGTGACCAGGGGATCGGTCTTTTCCGGAATGCCAAGCACCTCGGACGCCACCGTATAAGACCGCAGATGGCACGCCCCGCGGTTCGACGTCGCATAGGTCAGCCCCATGCCCTGGATGCCCCGGCTGTCGTAGGCCGGGAATTCCTGGCCCTTGACCGACATCGAAAGTTCGGGCTTGCCGTACTTCTCGCAGAGCAGTTTGGACCCGAGGCCGATTTCGGCGCCGAATCCCTCGCCCTTGCCGGTCAGTTCGGCAAGCTGGCAAAGCGCCTCCGCGCTGCCGAATTTCAGCTCGATACCGCCGGTTTCCTTGGTCGTGATGACGCCGTCCTCGAACAGTTCCATCGCCGCGCCGACCGTGGCGCCGAACGAGATTGGGTCGTAGCCCTGCTCGTTGCAGATGAAGTTGGCGAACGTCAGTGCGTCGAGATCGCCGACGCCTGTCGCCGCGCCGAGCGCCCATGCCGCCTCATACTCGAGACCGCCCGAGGCTCCGTGATATTCCGGCCGGTCTTTGACCGAGAAGTGGGTGCGGTCGATCGTCGAGACGCGGCCGCACGCGATGGTGCACGCGAAACATGCCGAGTTGGTGACGAGGTTCGGCTTGCCGTCGCTCTCGCGCGGCTCCGCCATGGCTTCGGCGGAAATCGCGTGCGCGCCTTCGAACTGCACGTCACGGTGGTTGCGCGTCGGCAGTGCGCCGGTTTCGTTGATCACGTTCATCAGAACCTGGGTGCCGAACGCCGGCAGTCCCTGTCCGGTGACGGCGTTGTCGGCGAGCACCTTCTTGGCCGCCGCGGAGGCATCGAGGAACCGCTTCGGATCCTTGACCGTAACGCCGAGGGTGCCTCGGATGGCGACGGCTTTCAGGTTCTTGGAGCCCATCACCGTGCCGACGCCGGAGCGGCCGGCAGCGCGGTCCATGTCGTTGACGACGCAGGCGAACTTCACGCCCTTCTCACCCGAGACGCCAATCGAAGCGACGCGGATCAGCGGGTCGCCATGCTTTGCCTTGATACCCTCTTCGGTATCCCAGACGGATTTACCCCAGAACTCGGACGCATCAAGCAATTGCGCGTTGCCGTTCTGCAGCATCAGATAGACGGGGTTCTTCGCCGCACCCTCGAAAATGATCATGTCGTAGCCGGCGTTCTTCATTTCGTTGCCGAAGAAACCGCCCGAGTTTGAGCATGCAATGGCACCCGTGAGCGCGCCCTTCGTGACGACCGAGTAGCGCCCGGAGGTCGAGGCGCCAGTGCCGGTCAACGGGCCGGTCGTCATGATCATCTTGTTGTCGGGCGACAGCGGATCGACCTTCGGGTCGGTCTCTTCGACCAGATACTTGGTCGCCAAGCCGCGCTGGCCGAGGTATTTCTCCGCCCAATCCATGTTGAGCGGCTCGTCTGTGCAGGTCCCCTTGGTCAGGTCGACCCGCAGGATTTTCTGTGTCCATGCCATGGTTCGTCTCCCTGTTCTCGCCGCCTAAGCCTGCGCACCGGCGTCGGTTTTCATCGCCCATTGACGCATCCTGTCAAGGCCAGTCCAGTTCGCGTCGACGTAGGTGATGGCGTCCGTCGGGCATGCCTTGGCGCATTCCGGATCGCCGCCGCAGAGGTCGCACTTGATGACCTTGCCGTTGTCGGCATTGTAATTCACCGTGCCGAACGGGCAGGCGATGGTGCAAACCTTGCAGCCGACGCAGAGATCGTTGTTGATCTCCTTGGCGCCGGTCATCTGGTTCAGGGTGATGGCGTCCACCGGGCAGGCCTGCATGCACCATGCTTCGGAACACTGGGTGCAAGTATACGGCACGAAGCGTCCTTCGTCGTGGAACTTGAAAACCTTGATCCGCGATTTCGATGGATTGAACACGCCTTCCTGTTCGTAGGAACAGGCGAGTTCGCACTGGACGCACCCCGTGCACTTCTCCGGATCGATATTCAGCGATTTGAGCATTCGTGACCTCCCTGGTGTCGGAGCACCGGGAGGATCGTTGATGTACGCCTCGGCGGCCGCACATCGCGTCTCCTCCCTGATCGCTCCATAATTGTCGTTTTTGCCCGGCGAACATGCCGGCTCGAGCGTTACTGGAGCCTAGCACCAATGCCCGGGTGCTTTGGAGTCCTTTGTCGACGATATTTCTATCAATTATGGGACAAACCCGCGCTGCCGCTGCTTGCGCGGTTCGGCTTGACCGGTTCAGGGCTTACTGTAGGTTTGCGCGTTATTTGCGTTTGGAGATTATCATGGCTGGTCACGCCGTACCGACAGTCCAGTGCGACAACGAACGGACTCGCGTCACCGAGTGGCGGTTCGCGCCCGGCGCGACGACGGGTTGGCACCGTCACGAGTACGACTACGTGATCGTCCCGGTCACCACAGGCACGCTTGAACTGACCGGTCCCGGCGACGATGTGAACACGGCCGAACTCACGGCCGGCGTGTCGTATTTTCGCGAAGCCGGCGTCGAACACGACGTGAAGAACGCCAACGATTTCGAATTTTCGTTCGTTGAGGTCGAGTTCAAGTAATGGCCGAGTGCGCCGCCATTTCGCGCGCCGATTTCAAGGCGTTGCCCCATGCGATCACCCTGCTCGGCATGTCCGGTGCGGGAAAAACCGTGCTGTCGACGGGGCTGCGCAAATCCGACGGCTGGTATCACTATTCCGCCGACTACCGCATCGGCACCCGTTATCTCGCCGAGCACATCATCGACAACATCAAGTTCAAGATCATGAACATGGCGGACGGCTTCGTCGCCAACCTGTTGCGCTCGGACTCGATTTACATCAACCACAACATCACGGTCGACAATCTGGCGCCCGTCTCGACGTTTCTCGGCATGTATGGCGATGCGGCCAGAGGCGGCCTCGACAAACCGACCTTCTTGCAGCGTCAGGGCCTCTACCGCGATGCCGAAATCGACTGCATGCGTGAGGTCGGCCACTTCATCGCCAAGGCATGGCGCATATACGGTTGCGGCAACTTCATCAACGACGCCAGCGGCAGTCTGGTCGAGGTCGCGGATCCGACGAACCCGGCGGACCCGGTGATCGAGGCGCTGCGCGCCGAGACCCTCATCCTCTACCTCAAGGCCGACGATACGTACGAACAAGAGATCATCGCCCGGGCCAAGGCGCACCCGAAACCGATGTTCTACAATCCGGATTTCATCGGTCCACGCCTCGCCGACCAGCCGGATGACGGCCGCGGCGTCGATCCGATGGCGTTCGCCGGGCCGCTGTTCCCGGATCTCGTGGCGTTCCGCCGTCCCCGCTATCAGACGTTCGCCGACAATTTCGGCTTCACCATACCGGCCGCGACACTATTCGATATTGTCGACGTCAGAAGCCGTACGGTCTCCGCCGACGGCTTCCTGGACCTGCTCTACGATCACGTCGCACGCGGTTGCGACACGGACCCGGCGGCGGAAGACAACCTCAAACGATATCTCGCGACCTGCGACGCGCGACACGCGGCGCGGGACACCGGCTGAGCCGCGAAATGCCGATCAAGATTCCACACAGCCTGCCAGCACGGAAAATTCTCGAAAAGGAGGGCGTTCTCCTGATCCGCGAGGAGGATGCGATTCGTCAGGATATCCGGCCGCTCAGGATTGCGGTCCTCAACCTGATGCCGCTCAAGATCAAAACCGAGACGCAGATCGTGCGCGTCCTCGGAATCTCGCCGCTACAGGTCGAAGTGACGCTGATCTCGCCGACCAACTATCAGCCGCGCAACACCTCGGTCGAGCACATGCTCGACTTCTATCATCCGTTCGAGGATGTCCTGGACGAGAAGTTCGATGGCCTAATCATCACCGGTGCTCCCATCGAACAGATGCCGTTCGAGGATGTCGACTACTGGGACGAATTGCGGCGCATCTTCGACTGGACGGAGACCAACGTTTTCGGGCTCTTCAACCTGTGTTGGGGGGCGCAGGCTGCGCTTTTCCATTTCCACGGCATTCCGAAGTACCAGTTGCCCGAGAAGATGTTCGGGATTTACCGCCACCGGGTCCTCGACCACACATCGCTGTTCATGCGCGGGCTGAACGACGATATCGCCGTCCCCGTTTCGCGCCACACCGAAAACCGTCGCGCGGACTTCGAAGACAAGGACGACCTCGATATCCTGATGGAATCCGACGAGGCCGGGCTGTGTCTCGTCCATGACCGGAAACGACGGCACGTGCATATGTTCAATCACCTGGAATACGACTCGACCACACTCGACGAGGAGTACAAGCGCGACCTCGAGCGCGGCGATCCGATCGACGTACCCAAACACTACTACCCCGGGGACGACCCGACGAAACCGCCCGTCAACGTCTGGCGTGGCAACGCCCATCTGCTGTTCGGCAACTGGATCAACTACCTTTATCAGGGCACGCCCTACGACATCGACGCGATCGGTCGCGAATGACGTCGTTGATCGTCGAAACGCCGCGACTGAGTCTTCAGCCGTTGGCGCTCGACGATGTCGATGTCGCGCTGGAGATGTTCACGGATCCGGATGTCACCCGTTATGTCGGCGATTTGATGTCGGCCGACGAAATCCGTGAAGAGTTCCCGGTCTGGATGCGGCGATGCGCCGGCGGCACCATCGGCATCTGGTGCATCCACGACCGCGAGTCGGGCGATAAGCACGGTACCGGCGCATTGCTGCCCCTGCCCGTCGATGCCGACGACACGGAATGGGATCTGATGGACGGCGGCGATATCCCCGACCGTGAAATCGAGGTCGGCTATATTCTCAAGCGCAAAGCATGGGGCCGCGGCATCGCCACGGAGGTTTGCCGCGCGCTGACTGACTTCGCTTTCGAGCGCACGCCGCTCGACGAAATCGTCGCATGCACCGACATTGGGAACCTTGCGTCGCAGCACGTTTTGCAAAAATGCGGCATGCGTGCAACAGGTCCGCGCAGGGCCTATGCGGAGGACGATGTGCCGGGATTCAGCCTCTCGCGGCGGCAGTGGCTCAATAGAAGGCAATAGGCGAATCCAGTGCTCCGGAGCGGTCTACGCCATTGGAACACCCACGATATCCCCCTAAAGTCGTATTTAACCAAAATTACGCCATTATACGTTAATTCATTGTTTTAAATAATAAATATGCATGTTCTTCGTAGCGAACTAGTTCTTATGGACTAAAAACCTTTTTGTCTGATTCCAGCAGACAGATAGACTTCCGCATTCTCGACATTTGCATGCCGAGACATGAGGAGGGAGTTTCAACAATGGAAGAGCAACTTGCCGCATTGGCTGCGGACGTCGAGGCCCTGAAGGCCGCGGCCGCCGTGACCAATACGATGTTCGCGGAGACGTATTATTATCTTACGATTCCGCTCATGATCCTGATTCACGTCGGGTTCCTCGGATATGAGATGGGTGCTACGCGGCACAAAAACGTGCTCGCGTCCGGCATCAAGAACATTCTCGCGTTCGCATTCTGCTGCCCCGGTTTCTACTGGATCGGCTGGTTCGTCTACTGGGCGTGGACACCCGGCCTGATTCCGACAGCGGAGTCTTGGCAAACCGGTCTCGACTTCGCCAATCCGGTCGGTGAGGTCATGGGTCCGTTTCTCGGCGACAACGCCACCGGCGTGTTCTGGGGTGCGTTCACGATGTTCGCTGCGACCACGGCATCGATCATGTCCGGCGCGGTCATCGAGCGTATCCGCGTCGTCGGCTTTGTGATCTGCGCGTTCGTGCTCGGCTCGATCGCCTGGGTCGTTGCCGCCGCATGGGGCTGGAGCGCCGCAGGCTGGCTGGTCACCGACTGGGGCTATCACGACTTCGGCGCTGCGGGTCTCGTCCACGCCGTTGCCGGGTTCTTCGCCCTCGGCGTGCTGATCAATCTCGGCCCGCGCATCGGCAAGTTCAACCCTGACGGCACGGCGAATCATCTCGCCGGTCACTCGCTGCCAATCGTGCTGATCGGCCTGATGTTGATTATCGCCGGTTTCTGGGGCTTCCTGATGGCTTGTGTCATCGTCCCGGGCGAGGGCTGGTCCTGGTTCTCCGGCACCATGGCGACCATCTACGGCACGCCGATCACGCTCAGTGCGTTGGCCTTCAATATTCTGATGGGCTTCGCCGGCGGCATTATCGGCGCCTGGATGCTGACCCGCGATCCGTTCTGGATGATGTCCGGCGCGCTTGGCGGCATCATCTCCACGGCGTCCGGCCTCGACCTCTGGCATCCGGCGCAGGCTTTCGCCATTGGCTTCATCGGCGCCTCGATGATGAAACCGAGTTACAACTTCTTCGAAAAGCTCGGTATCGACGATGCGGTCGGTGCGGTCACCATCCACGGCACCCTCGGTATCTGGGGCGTTATGGCGGTCGGCATCTTCGCATCGGGGTATCCTGCGCTGCAGGGCGACCCGGGCGTGATCACGACCAGCTTCGTCGGTCAGCTTGTCGGCGCCATCGTGATGTTCCTGCTCGGCTTCGTTCCCGGCTATGTGCTGTCGTACATCCTCAAGATGTGCGGCCTGCTCCGTGTTGGTGAAGCGGCCGAGGTCGCAGGTCTCGACATGACGAAGGTGCCAAGCCAGGCCTATCCGGAAGGCATCGGTCCGTCCTTGCGGGCGACCGAGCATCCGCGGTGATCTGAAAGGAGATTGTAGTTATGGGTTCGATTTTCGATACCTGGAACGATGTCGTAGCGAACGGCGGCGCCTACTACCCGGGCGCCGGCGGCGGCACCACCGCTGAATGGGTGTGGGTGCTGATCAGCATCGCGCTCTGCGTCGCTGCACTTTGGGTCGGCAGCCGTCACGAGACGGATGCCTACCACAAGGCGGAGGATGGCAAACCGGTTGATTTACCATAATTCGCCGCATTTCTCACTTAAAGGGCCGCCTGCGGGCGGCCCTTTTCATGCCTGAATCGTTACGAGCGGTTTAGCCGCCTTCCGTTTCGAGCTTTAGCGAAACGGAGTTCATGCAGTAACGCAATCCCGTCGGGCGTGGACCGTCATCGAACACGTGACCGAGATGGGCATCGCAACGGGCGCAGTGCACTTCGGTCCGCGTCATGAAAAGACTACGGTCAGACTGGGTCTCCACCGCGTCGTCATTGAGCGGTTCGAAGAAGCTGGGCCAACCGCTTCCCGAATCGAACTTGCTGGCCGACCCGAATAACGGGTGACCGCAACAGCTGCAGTGATAGACGCCATGATCCTTGGTCGCGTTGTACTTGCCGCTGAACGGCCGCTCGGTACCGTGGCGGCGGCATACATCGTATTGCTCGGGCGTCAGTTCCTGCAGCCATTCTTCTTCGCTTTTGCGAATTTTCTCCACCATGATTTCCTCGCTCCGAAAACGGCAAAACAGACGACAATGACATAGTGTTCGATGTGTCGCCGGGCAAGGGCGGAACACAGGGCCGCGGCGATACGGACTGCCGTCAGCGCGTCCGGGACGGCGGCACCGTCCAGACCGGCATGTTGTTCGATCCTTCGACGATGACCGCATCCTTGGGCCGTTCAAGCTTACTCGTGCGCGGTATTCTGATGCTGAAGCGTTCGCTCCGGTCACGGAACAGGCCATAAAGATCAAACAGATCGGCGCTCGTCACCACGACCGGTCGCGAGGGCATCCGTGCGGCATCGGTGACAACGGTGGTTTCGAACTCGCTGTTGAGGCTGACGAAACCGGCGTCTGTCTCGACCTGAGCACAACCGATCCTGCCATCGTCTTCGGCGAGCAGCGTAAACAAGGTAACTCGCTCAGAGGCGGAGATTTTGCCGGCAATCGCTCCGCCCGGCCCCGGCAACGCAATTGTCGCGTCGCGTGTTCTGATTAAGGCTTCGGAGTCTTCCTGGCGGACGATCATGCCGCCCGTTACAGAGAACGTTCCCTCCATCACCCACGCCTCGATCAAGCCCCCGCCGCTGCGAACGTCGAAGTAGAATGCATCGAGCGAGAACCGTCCGTTTTGGGAAATTGTAAACAGGGTACCGTCGGCAAATGCCGCCGTGAGCCAGCTTCTCGATGCGGTATCGACGATATCGTCCACATAAAGCGGCTCGCCGTGGTGCAGACGCCGCCGGGCGCCGTCCGGCCGCGTCGCGGCGACCTGCCCGTTGACGGATACGATAGTCCCTGCGTGGGTCATTCACCGTGCTCTTGCATTGGGCGCTTCGTCGTCATGGCATGCTGCATGTTCTTGCTCGTTGAGGTGCAGGAATCGATATCCTGACAACGATGCCTCTCTGCGCCCGGAAATGCAGTGATACGGATCACGATTTTGTCGGGATTTTCTTTTTTGTGTTAATCACTTAGCAGGGGCGTGGTTTTTTCCGCGTCCATGGGTTGCCTTGCAAAACCCAGCCCAATACAACGGTTTAGGGAACTAAGGACGAACAAGGGAGGTCGACATGGAAACCAAAGCCGCCGTAGCGTGGGAAGCCGGCAAACCGCTCAGCATTGAAACCGTCAGTCTCGACGGCCCCAAGGAAGGCGAGGTTCTGGTCGAGATCAAGGCGACCGGCATCTGTCACACGGATGAATTCACGCGTTCCGGCGCGGATCCCGAAGGCCTGTTCCCGGCCATTCTCGGCCACGAGGGCGCGGGCGTCGTCGTCGATACGGGCCCGGGCGTGACGTCGCTCAAGAAGGGTGACCATGTCATTCCGCTCTACACGCCGGAGTGCCGACAGTGCGAATACTGCACTTCGGGCAAGACCAACCTGTGCCAGGCGATCCGCACGACCCAGGGCCAGGGTGTGATGCCCGACGGCACCAGCCGTTTTTCGATCGGCAAGGACCGTCTGTTCCACTATATGGGCACGTCGACGTTCGCCAATCACACCGTATTGCCGGAGATCGCGCTCGCCAAGGTTCGCGAAGACGCGCCGTTCGACAAGATCTGCTACATCGGCTGCGGCGTGACGACCGGTATCGGCGCGGTCATCAATACGGCCAAGGTGGCGCCCGGCGACAATGTCGTTGTTTTCGGCCTCGGCGGCATCGGGCTCAACGTCATTCAGGGCGCCAAGCTGGTCGGGGCGAACATGATCGTCGGCGTCGATCTGAACCCGGCGCGCAAGGAACTCGGTGAGAAGTTCGGCATGACCCACTTCGTCAATCCGAAGGAAGTCGAAGGCGATCTGGTCCCCTATCTCGTCGACCTGACGGGCGGCGGCGCGGACCATTCGTTCGAATGCATCGGCAACGTCAATACAATGCGCCAAGCTCTCGAGTGCGCGCACAAGGGCTGGGGCGAAAGCACCATCATCGGCGTCGCCGGCGCCGGCGAAGAGATATCGACCCGTCCCTTCCAGCTCGTCACCGGCCGGGTCTGGCGCGGCACCGCCTTCGGCGGCGCCAAGGGCCGTACGGACGTGCCGAAAATCGTCGACTGGTACATGGACGGCAAGATCAACATCGACGATCTGATTACCCACACCATGCCGCTCGGCGACATCAACAACGCATTCGATCTGATGCACGCCGGCGAGAGCATTCGCAGCGTCGTGTTATACGATTGATCGTCCGATGACTTTGAACACCGTCAGCGAGAATCGCTGCTTCGACGGCATTCAGGGGGTCTACAGCCATGCCTCCGAGCAACTCGGTTGCGACATGCGGTTTTCCGTTTTCGTGCCAGAAGCCGCCGAGGACAGCCCCAGGCCGGTGCTGTTCTGGCTCTCGGGCCTGACCTGCACCGAGGAAAACTTCACGGTTAAGGCCGGCGCCCAGCGCTATGCTGCCGAGCACGGCCTCGTTATTGTCGCACCGGACACCAGTCCGCGCGGCGACGACGTGCCGGACGACGATGCCTATGACTTCGGTAAGGGAGCCGGATTCTATCTGAATGCGACAGAGGCGCCGTGGTCGAAGCACTTCAACATGTATGACTACATCACCGGCGAGTTGCCGGCGTTGATCTTCAAGAACTTCCCCGCGCGCGCCGACGCCCAGGGCATCTTCGGCCATTCCATGGGCGGCCACGGGGCGCTGACCATCGCGCTGAAAAATCCGCAGACCTATCGCTCGGTTTCGGCTTTCGCGCCGATCGTTGCGCCGATGCAGTGTCCGTGGGGCGAGAAAGCGTTCAAGGGATACCTAGGCCCCGACCGCGAAGCCTGGGCGCGTTACGACGCCACGGCGCTGATCGAGCGCGGCGCGCGCTTCGACGGCGACATCCTCATCGACCAGGGCCGCGACGACGATTTCCTAGAGAATCAACTGAAACCGGAGATTTTCGCGCAAGCCTGCGCCGATGCCGGCCAGCCTCTGGAACTGCACATGCGCGATGGCTACGACCACTCGTATTTCTTCATCGCCAGCTTTATCGGCGACCACATCGCTCATCACGCCGACGCCTTGAAAGATTGATGTAAATATACGCCGTTTCGGCGGGCTGGTCAGTTGCCTCCTCAGGGCCGATCGGTCAGTATGGCACGCCCCGATTCGGGAAGCCAAGGAACCAACCACAGATGGCCGAACTACAGAAGATCATGTATGTCGAGGACGAGCCCGACATTCAGGCGATTGCCGAACTCTCTCTGCAGGTTGTCGGCGGTTTCGACGTAACGTTGTGCGGCTCCGGCACGGAAGCCCTGGATAAGGCGCCTGACATCGTCCCTGACCTGATTCTTCTCGACGTCATGATGCCCGGCATCGATGGCCCGACGACGTTGTCGAAATTACGCGAGATCGACGCGCTGAAAGATACGCCGGTGGTCTTCCTGACGGCGAAGGCGATGAATACGGAAGTCGAGGAACTACAGGCTCTCGGCGCCGTCGCCGTCATCGCCAAGCCGTTCGATCCCATGACCCTGCCCGACAAAATCCGAGAAATCTGGGCCGAGCATGGCAACTGAACAAAGCGCGTCATCGTTGGCGGTTGGAGCGGGCGATGGGGATCGAACCCACGACATTCAGCTTGGGAAGCTGACGTTCTACCACTGAACTACGCCCGCAATTCCGCGATCCACTAGCGCATATCACAGCGCAGCATCGAGGGAAACCGCCTCGACGCCGCCGTTCTTGATGAAACGGCTGACATCGTCGAGCACGGGTCCGACGCTTTGCAGCGGTCGTGACAGCGCCAGAACAATATCCTTGTGGCCGAGCTTTTCGTAGACGCGTACAGCGACGGCATTGCCATGTGCCTTCAGCGCCGCCGCCATGGCAAGTGTATTCTCTGGCGCGACAATATTGTCGTCGGCGCCATGAAGCAGCAGCATGGGGACGACGCCCGCCCGCGAGAGCGCAACCGGCCTCGCCGTGTCCTGCTCCGCGGCCGGCGGAAAGATATCGGAAATGCAACCGATCTCCGCCGGGCGAATGGCGTAGGGCCCGGCGATCCCGACGACCGATGCGATGGCTCCCGCATCTTGTCCCTCAGCTTCCAGGTATGCGGGGTCGAGCGCCAGCATCGCGGCAATGTGCGCACCGGCAGAATGTCCGACAACGTGGATAGGGGCATTCAGGCCATAGCCCGCCCCGTTGCGGGCCAGCCACGCAACCGCAGCAGCGGCATCGCGATTGAATGCGGGAAATCGAACCTGCGGATACAGGCGATAGTCGGCAATCGCGACGGCGATCCCGCGCGACGCCAGCGCGTGACCGACGAAACCGTAGCGTCCGCGCGACCCCCACCGCCAACTGCCGCCGTACAGGAACAGGGCGACCGGCGTATCGTCATCGAGCGCTGTCGGTCGGTAAAGGTCCAGGCAGTGACGCGGATCGGATCCGAAGGGAATACCGGTGTCAACGATCGTGTCCGCGCCCACGCCAGACATTTCCGAGAGCATGCGGGTGCACCCGCCGACGCCGAGAGCCGAGGTTGCCACGGCCAACGCGCCGGTGCGACGGAGCAATGTTCTGCGCGTGAGGGTCATGTATTTGCTACGTCGGCGCGACCATTTCGGATTATCACGCACTCTTGATTTCGTCTCCTCCGTGGGCTCGAGTATGCATTCGCAGGCGATCCACTATTGACGAGAGTATGTATGAACGTCATCCCCGCGACTGTCGAGCCGACGCTCGACCCGGCAAAGTTTCGCGACCCAGTCGTCACCGCCAAAGGCGAACGACGCGCCACGGTCGCCCTCACGCGGCTTCGGACGCTGTGGTTCAATACCGGCAGCCTGTGCAACATCACTTGCGTCGGCTGCTACATGGAATCGAGCCCGAAGAACGACCGCCTCGCCTATATTACCCATGCCGAAGTTGCCGGTTTCCTGGACGAAATCGACGCCTTGGGCTGGTCTGTCGAGGAAATCGGCTTTACCGGTGGCGAGCCGTTCATGAATAGCGACCTGATTGCCGCGTTGGGCGACGTTCTTGAGCGGGGTTACCGCGCGCTCGTCCTGACCAACGCCATGAAACCCATGTGGCACAAACGCCGTGCGCTTCTTGCGCTTCGCGAAACCTATGGCGATGCTCTCGCCATTCGCGTATCAGTCGACCACCACACGCCCGAGGGACATGAGGCAATTCGCGGCAAGGCGACATGGGCGCCGATGATCGACGGTTTGCACTGGCTAGCTGAGAACGGCTTCAACCTCGCCATCGCCGGCCGCACGCTGTGGAACGAACCCGAAGCGGCAGCGCGGGCGGCATACGCAACCCTGTTCGACCGTGAGAACATCCGGCTCGACACGACCGATCCTGGGCGCCTCGTGCTTTTTCCCGAAATGGACGAACACGCCGACGTGCCGGAGATCACGACCCAGTGCTGGGATATTCTGAACGTTGATCCTGGCTCGGTGATGTGCGCGACATCGCGCATGGTCGTCAAACACAAGGGCGCTGAAAAGCCAACCGTGATGCCGTGTACGCTGCTGCCCTACGACCAGCGATTCGAGATGGGCGACCGTCTCGCCGACGGCGACCGGCCGGTGCCGCTCAACCATCCTCATTGCGCCAAGTTCTGCGTCCTCGGCGGTGCATCGTGCAGCGCATGACCTCGAACCGTTCAGCAACGCTCGATCTCGGCGTTGTCGATGCGCCGCTGTTCGTGTTCGGCGGGCCCTATTCCAATCTCGCGGCAACCCGTCGTGTAATCGAGATAGCGACTGAGCGAGGCTTTCCGGCCGACCGCATCGTCTGTACCGGCGACATCATCGCCTATTGCGCCCATCCGGCCGAAACACTTGAGGCGATACGAAGCGCCGGCATCAATGTCGTCATGGGCAATTGCGAGGAATCCCTCGGCGAACAACTCGACGATTGCGGTTGCGGTTTCGAGGAAGGCAGCGCGTGCGACGTCCTGTCGCGGTCCTGGTACGCTTACGCGCAATCGAAGATCGACGACGACGCGCGCGCCTGGATGCGTGGGCTGCCCCGCCGAATCGAGGCGCGAGTGGCAGGTCTTCGCATCGTTTTTCTTCATGGCGACTCGTCGAATATCAGCGGCTGGGTCTTCGCATCGACGCCGGCTGACGACCTCACCGCGCATTTCGACAACACCAACGCCGACGTGATCGTCGGTGGGCACTGCGGATTGCCGTTCGCGCGCCGATTGGGCGACGGCCGGGCGTGGATCAATGCCGGCGTTGTCGGAATGCCGGCCAACGACGGCACCAAGCGCGGCTGGTTTGCGACTTTGCATCCCGGTAACGGCGCCATCGCAGCCGAATTGATGCCATTCACCTACGACACCGGCGAAGAAGCACGCGCCATGGCGCAAAACGGCCTGCCAGACGGCTACCGGAACGGCCTTATCGACGGACTATGGCCGAATATGGACGTATTGCCCGGCCGCGAACGCGCGACGCGGGGGATCGCTCTCCAGCCGCGCGCCATTACGATCCGAGCGCGAACCGGGATGGCCGCCTGATCGGTGCCGGCCTACCGAAGTTTGACGTCAACGCCGTGATTCTTCTCATTTTTTGTCTGGACCCGGCGTGGAATTGGGGTTGGAATACGTCGTTCGAAACCGCCGAAGGCAGGCCGTCATGACCTCGCTTGATACCGAATCGAGAATTGCCAACGACAACTGCTATGTCGAGACGACCCGTTCGATTACCGTTATGGTCGAACCGCAATATCTCGAAGATCAGTCGGAACCCGATGAAAACCATTTTGTCTGGGCTTACCACGTCCGCATCGAAAACAACGGCGGCGAGACAGTTCAATTACTGACCCGTTACTGGCGGATCATGGATTCGACCGGCGGCGTGCAGGAGGTTCGCGGCGACGGCGTGGTCGGCGAGCAACCGATCCTGAAACCTGGCGAGAGCTACGAGTATTCCAGCGGCACGCCGCTTGGCACGCCGTCCGGCATCATGAGCGGCTCCTTCCAGATGCAGAACGTTGCCGGTGACCTGTTCGACGCCGTCGTTCCCGCCTTTTCGCTCGACAGCCCGCACCATGCGGGTTCGGTCCACTGAGCGCACGACTGCTTTAACCGTCCCGCCGAGCCTGGAGACCGCCCGTGAGTGACCCGGACACCCCATCGGTTGTTGAAAAGCCGACGCGCAAAGAAGCCGAGGAAGCTGTACGCACGCTGCTGCGCTGGGCAGGCGACGACCCGGTGCGCGAAGGGCTGCGCGAAACCCCGTCCCGGGTAGTGCGGGCTTACGAGGAGTTCTTTTCAGGCTACGACACCGATCCCAGGGAACTGCTCGAACGCACCTTCGAGGAAACCGACGGGTACGACGAGATGGTTCTCTTGCGTGACATTCGCTTCGAATCCCATTGCGAGCACCACCTGGCGCCGATCATCGGACGCGCCCATGTCGGCTATCTGCCGAAAAGCCGCGTTGTCGGCATTTCCAAACTGGCCCGTCTCGTCGAAGCCTATGCCAAGCGCCTTCAAATTCAGGAAAAGATGACGGCACAGGTCGCCAACACCATCAGCGAGGTGCTTGAGCCGGCGGGCGTCGCCGTCGTCATCGAGGCGGCACACCAATGCATGACGACCCGCGGCGTCCATAAACCCGGCGTAACCATGGTGACGAGCCGCATGCTCGGCGCATTCCGCAAGGATCCGTCCACGCGGCGCGAGTTTCTCTCGATGATTGGCAGCCCTGCCAACCTTGGTCCGGCAAACGTGTGAGCGGAAAACGCGTGACCGGCGAACGTGCGGCCGACCGTGACGGATACCGCAGCGACCGCTTGCCCCCATACCCCTCGACGGCGTTATCATGACATCCATGGACTTCCGCCCCGTCTTTCTGGTGATCGGCATTCTGCTGTCCACGCTCGCGCTTTTCATGTGCGTACCGGCGGCCGTCGACCTCTACATCGGCCACCCGGACTGGGAGGTATTCGCACTGTCTGCCGGTGTCACGCTGTTCATCGGCGTCGCCATGGTGTTTTCCTGTTCGAGCCGAGGCGGCCAGTTTTCGGTCCGCCAGGCGTTTCTGATGACGACGCTGGCGTGGATCGCACTGACGGCCTTCGCCGCTCTGCCCTTCAGCTATTCCGAGCTCGAAATGAGCTTTACAGACGCCTTCTTCGAGGCCATGTCGGGGCTAACGACCACGGGATCGACGGTCATCGTCGGTCTCGACGAGGCGCCGCCCGGGATCCTGCTTTGGCGCGCCATTCTGCAATGGGTCGGCGGCATCGGCATCATCGTCATGGCCATCGCGATTCTGCCGATGTTGCGGGTCGGCGGCATGCAACTGTTCCGCATGGAATCGTCCGACCGCAGCGAAAAAGCCCTGCCCCGCGCTGCACAGGTGGCCAGCGCCATTGGCGTGATTTATCTGTTGTTCACCGGCATCTGGACGCTGGCCTACTGGTTCGCGGGCATGAACGGTTTCGACGCGATCGCCCATGCCATGACAACCATCGCAACCGGCGGCTTCTCGACCCACGATGCATCATTCGGCTATTTTGACAGCGCCGCCGTCGACACCATCGCGACGGCAGGCATGTTCATGGGGGCGCTTCCCTTCCTGCTTTATCTCAGAATGGCGCAAGGCAATTGGCTGGCGGTATCGCGCGACAGCCAGGTGCGCTGGTTCGCCAGCATCGTCTTTCTTGCCGTGGCGACGGCGACAGCGTGGTTGTGGCTGGATAACGGCCGCGACTTCGGCGATTCCGTTCGCGCCGCCGCATTCAATGTCGTTTCGATCATCACCGGCACCGGCTATGCGACCGAAGATTTCACGAAATGGGGGGCGTTTGCGACGCCGCTGTTTTTCTTCATCATGTTCATCGGCGGCTGCGCCGGATCGACGACCTGCGGCATCAAGGTATTCCGCTTTCAGGTGCTCTATGCGGCGGCATGGACCCAAATGCGCCATCTGTTGCAACCTCACGGCATTTTCGTGCCGTACTACAACCACCGCCCGATCGACGACGACGTCATCGTATCGGTGCTCAGTTTCTTTTTCGTCTTCGGTGTCTGCTACGCGCTCCTTGCGCTCGGGCTCGGCATGCTCGGCATGGGCTTCCTGCCGGCGATTTCGGCTGCGGCGACGGCCATTTCGAACGTCGGCCCATCACTCGGTCCGGTGACTGGGCCGTCGGGCACCTTCACGTCCGTACCCGATGCCGCCAAATGGCTGCTCTCCGGCGGCATGCTTCTGGGCCGTCTCGAACTCTTTACCATTCTCGTGCTGTTCACCAGAACCTTCTGGCGGGGATAATTCGCCCGATCGTGATACGGCTTGAGTCGTACTGCGCCTGCCTCCGGGCCACCATGACGTCATGACCCGTCTTACTCTCATGGCCGCGGCAGTTCTCTTGATGATGGGCAACGCCCTTGCGCAAGAGACGGCGGCGGAACAATTCGCCAGGGGATTGGAGGCCTATGACGGTGGCCGTTACGAGGACGCCGCCATTCACTGGGGCACAGCCGCGGAACATGGCCACATCGATGCCATCACGTCGCTCGCCAGTATGCTGCTCCATGGCGAAGGCGTCGACGAAAACCCGACGCGCGCCCGGGCGCTATATCGAGCCGCCGCCGAACGCGGGGACACCACGGCAATGATTGCGCTTGGCGAGATCGCCAGCCAGCCGAAAGTCGCTTACGTCTGGTTCGGTCTCGCCGCGGCGGCCGGCCATGCATGGGCGGCGGCGCAGCTTCCTCGGCTGGCGTCGGATCTGAGCGCTAGCGAACGTAACGCCGCCAACCGGACCATCCGCAATGGCGCGTTACCGCCGCGTTGATCAGCGAACCCAATTGGCGAGATAGCGCCGAACGTTAGCCTCCAGCTGGGTGTTGAAATCCCCCGCCGCGGCGCTGATCAGATCGAACAGGGTCTGGTTACGCTCGTTAACGGTCGCGCCTTCCGGCACGGTCACCGAACGCTTGGCAGACGCCTCAGCAACGCCGCTCGCACCGTTGGCAGAATCGTCAATCTTGACCTCCGCCTTCAACGAGACCTCGTACTTGACCGCCTGCTCATCGGTGAACCAGGCCTTCAGCGTTTCATCGGTGCTGAGCGCTTTGGCGGTCACGCTTGCGTCGAGAATCGTATACACCAGGCGCGCGCCACCTTCGCTGGACGGCACCAGACGGTCGGCAGCCCACTGACGCAAGACCGCCTCCGGCAAGACGGGCATTTCGTGCTCCACGTACGGCATTGTGTAAGACGATTGGAATGCGGAGAGCGTCGATTTTTCATCGACCGCGATGCTGATCGGCGGCAAATGACTGAAAGTAATATCCGGAAACACCTTGGTTTGCGGCGCGGCACAAGCGGCCACCGACGCAACGGCAACGATCATCAGGCACTTTGTCAGGACGGCACGCATGGTTTTCCTCCAGTGATGGCGATTCGCCTACTCGCCGCCACCAGCGAACAGGTCATCCAGCGACGCTTCGTCATATACATAGTCGGTTTTGCAGAACTCGCACGTGACGGTCACGATTCCTTCTTCGGCGAGGTCGTCGAGTTCCGCCCGCGGAAGCGACCGCAGGGTTGCGCGAACGCGACCTTCGGAACACCGGCAAACGTTGTCAATGGTGTCGGCAGTATAGAGCCTGACGCCGTCCTCGTGAAATAACCGAAACAGCAAATCCTGCGGCGCCAGCTCCGTATCCAGCAGTTCCTCCGATTTTACGCTACTCATCAGGATGACCGAACGTCGCCAGTCCTCGTCTTCAAGGTCGCGCTCCGGTGCATCGTCGCCGAGCGGCGAAGCAGACGGCAGGCGCTGGATCATGACCACGCCGGCCGAAGCGCCCCGTTCGTCGTCGCCTGACTCGGCCGCGACATTGAGCGCCGTCAGCAACTGTTCCGACTGGCGAAAGTAATTGTGGGCGCAATCGGCAAGCGATGCGCCGGTGATTTCCGTGATGCCCTGGTGACGGTCGTGTTCGGATCCCTGGTCGACGGTGAAGGCGATATGGCCGGAACCGAGCAACCGCGGCAACGACGGCCGTTTCGATTCGGCCTCGACGGCAGCGAGCCTTTCGGCATCGTAGCGTGCGTAACAACGATAATCGCCGGCGCTGCTGACATCGGCCATCAATACCCCGACGGGACCGTCACTGCTGGTCTGCAGCGTAAAAACCCCGTCGTACTTGAGTCCGCTGGCGAGGACGAGCGCGATGGCGACGGTTTCGCCCAACAACTCGGCGACGAGCGGCGGATAATCGTGTGGCGCCAACGCCTTTTCGAGCGAAGGACCGATGCGGACCAGCCGGCCGCGCAAGCCAGCATCCTCGATCTGAAACGGCTGTACAAAATCACCCGGCCAAATCTCCGCGGCGCTCGTTCCCGGAATCTCGTTCATACCGTTACCCAACCTTGTTCGCCCGGATCAGCGCCCGGTAATGGTAGTCATAGAGGTGGCGAAACCCGTTTCCCGCATACAGTTTCACCGCCTCACCGTTGTCGGCTTCCACTTGCAGATAAACCTTCGAACAATCGATTTCCAGCGCCCAGGCGATCAACCCGGCCAACATTCGGTTGGCGTGGCCACGTCGACGGTAGGGCGAAAACGTATGCATGCCGAAGATCACAACGGCGTCCGTTTCCGCCGGGCGAATGCCGGTTCCGATGGAAACGACCGCGCCCGCTTCATCGCGCACCGAAGCAAATCCGGCCGAGCCGCCGGTATCGGTGGCGCGAGAGAGGATTGCAAGCCGGCCCTCGGCTTCTCCGGGCATGGGATTCGCCCTTCGAAAGGCCTTTCGCCATGTCGCGTCCGGCGTTGGGGTGATCTGCACGGTGTCAACACGCCGAGAGGGCGCCCGTCCCGTAAGCGCTACCCCCATGACGCAGGTCGGCGACTCCACACGAAATCCCTTGCTCTGCAGCACACCGTCCAGTTCTGCCGGCCGTGATGCCGGCGAGATCTGAAATCGCGGAATACCGCCAGTCTCGTCGTAGACGTCAATCGTCCGATCGACTGTTTCACCGATATCGAGACAGGGGTCCCAAGGTTCAAGCGCGAGGGCTGAATTGGCTCGTTGCGTCGACGAATTCGGCGTCCGTCGAAGTTCCCATGGTCCGACACGGATGGTACGGATCGGCGGCCAGGCCGCGGCAGCAATACTTTCGATTCTGCGGATCGTTTCGATGTCGGTCCCGTGATGAGGCGACAGCGCCGCGCGGGTCAACCGCCGAGGCTCCATAGCAGGATACCCTTCTGCGCATGCAGGCGGTTTTCCGCCTCGTCCCAGACAACCGACTGCGGTCCATCGATCACAGACGCCGTCATCTCCTCGCCGCGATGGGCCGGCAGGCAGTGCATGAAAATGGCCGACGGCTTCGCCTTCGCCATCAATGCATCGTTTACCTGAAAAGGCATGAACGTGTTGTGCACGTTGGCATCTTCCTGACCCATGGAAACCCAGCAATCCGTTACTACGACATCGGCCCCGCTCACCGCAGCGTCCGGATCGTTGTCGATCGACACGTCTGCGCCTTGCGCCTGCGCCCATTCCACAACCTCGGGATCCGGCTCCCGGCCCTTGGGACACGCGGCGCGCAGCGTGAAGCCGAACTGTGCGGCCGCCTGAACCCAGCTGTAGAGCACGTTGTTACCGTCACCGCACCACGCCACCGTCTTGCCGGCAACCGCCCCGAGATGATCCTCGACGGTCATGACGTCCGCCATGATCTGACAAGGGTGGCTGCGATCCGTCAGGCCGTTGATCACCGGCACGTCGGCGTGGCGCGCCAGCTCGTCAAGCTTGGCCGGGTCGTCGGTCCGGATCATGATCGCGTCGCAAAATCGCGACAGAACCTGGGCCGTATCGGCGACGGTCTCGCCACGGCCAAGCTGCGAGTCCTGTCCGGAAAGAATAACGGCAAGCCCGCCAAGCTGGTGAATGCCGACCTGAAACGAAACCCGCGTGCGGGTCGACGGCTTTTCGAAGATCATCGCGAGCGTCTTGCCGGCAAGCGGCTGGTTCTGGACGCCGGCAGACTTCAGGTCCCGGCCAAGGTCGAGGATGCCGCGAAGCGTCTCCGAATCGACACGATCCAGGTCGAGGAAGTGCCGCGGATTGCCCGACTCGCTCATCTCAAGCCGCCTCTTCGCTCAAGGCGTCCAGTTCTTCCGCAATCAGACCGACGGCCTCATCGACGTGGCGGGTCTCGATGATCAGCGGCGGCACAAGACGCACGACATTGTCGCCGGCAAGAACGGTCAGCAGTTTGCGGGCAAACAACCGCTTCGACAGTTCCGCGTTGACGCCGTCGCCGATACATTTCATCCCTGTCATCAGGCCGAGCCCCCGCACATCGGCGATAATCGACGGGAACCTGCCCTTGAGTTCCTCGAGCCGCGACCGTAGATATCCGGCGACGTCCACCACGCGCTGCAGAAAACCGTCTTCCAGCATCACGTCGAGTACCGCATTGGCGGCAGCCATGGCGAGCGGATTGCCGCCGAAGGTCGACCCGTGGGTTCCGGCGGTCATCGCCGCTGCGGCGCGTTCGGTCGCAAGACACGCACCGACCGGGAACCCGCCGCCCAAGCCCTTGGCGACGGCCATGATGTCGGGCGCCACGCCAGCCCATTCGTGCGCGAAAAGTTTTCCGGACCTGCCCATACCACACTGGACCTCGTCGAAAATCAGCAGCAGGCCGAACTCGTCGGCGATCTCCCGCAGCGCCTTAAGGTACACTGGGTCGGCGGGTCGAATACCGCCTTCGCCCTGCACCGGCTCGACGAGAATGGCCGCCGTTTCAGACGTGATCGCCGTCCGCATCTCGTTCAGGTTGCCGAACGCGACATGATCGAAGCCGTCGACAACCGGCCCGAACCCGTCAAGGTGTTTGGCTTGGCCGCCCGCCGCAATGGTCGCCAACGTACGCCCGTGGAATGCACCCGTGCAGCAAATAACGCGAAAACGTTCGGGCGCGCCGTTGGCGTGGTGATAGCGCCGCGCCATCTTGAAGCTGCACTCGAGCGCCTCGGCGCCGGAGTTGTTGAAGAACACGGAGTCCGCGAAGGTGTTGGCGACAAGGCGCTCGGCCAGCCGGCGCTGGCCCGGAATTTCATAGAGATTAGAGACGTGCCAGAGCTGTTCCGCCTGTGCGGTCAGGGCCTCGACCAGATGCGGATGACAGTGTCCGAGCGCATCGACGGCGATACCGGCGGTGAAGTCGAGATAGCGGTTGCCGTCGCGATCGAACAGGTAAGCGCCCTCGCCGCGTTCGAACGCGACGTCGGCCCGCGCATAGGTCGGCATAACGGCATCGATCATGACATTCCCCCGACACCGCCCGAACTGTGGCCGGGATCCGGCGTCCAAAAAACATGAGGGGCCGGCGAACGGTGTCACCGGCCCGGAAAGCCGGCGATTATCCAAACCGCTTGGGTCGCTGTCAACGGTTACCGGCTGCGCTCAGGCCTTGAGCTTGTAGCCCGTTGCGAACATCCTCTGGCAAACGGCCCACAACACCGCATTGATCGCGCACATTACCAGCACGCCGATCCACGGATCGACGTCGGATCGTCCGATGAACCCGAACCGGAACCCGTCGATCATGTAGAAAAAAGGGTTGATATGCGCGAGCCACTGGGCCGCTTCCGGAAGGCGGTCGATGGTGTAAAACGTACCCGAGAGGAACGACAGCGGCGTCACAACGAAATTGGTCACCGCCGCGATGTGGTCGAACTTGTCGGCCCAAATTCCGCCAATCGTGCCGAGCAGCGCCAACATCAGCGACGCGGTAAACGCGAAGAAGGCAATGGCCGCGATACTGTGGATCTGAAGATTGACGAAAAACGACATGGCGACGGCGACAACCGTACCGACGACGACGCCCCGCGTAACGCCGCCCATGTTGATCGCGAGGGTCAACTCCCATGCCGTAAACGGCGGCATCAGGGTGTCGACGATATTACCCTGGACTTTGGCGATGACGATGGATGACGACGTATTGGCAAAGGCATTCTGTGCGATTGCCATCATGACCAGCCCAGGCGCAAGAAAATCCGCATAGGGCAAACCGGCCGCGGAACGGCCGACCCCCAGCGCTAGCGAAAAAACGGCGAGGAACAACAGTGTCGTCACCATCGGCGCGAACAGCGTTTGCGTATGGACCTTCATAAAGCGCCGAACTTCGCGCATGTAGAGTGTCCAGAGGCCGGTCCAGTTGCTGGTTCTGACAGTCTCAGCGTGCATGCAGGACTTCTAGACCAGCAAACCGATAGCTGCAAACGGGCTTTCGGCAACGTTGCTCGGTTTGTAGGCTTCAGCGCACAGTGAGGAGCCCGAAGATGAGGGACGGCAAGGACACTGACGGCGCCGAGCGCCCGGAAACGAAACCGCAGCGCAAGAGACTCCGCCGCCCGCGCAAAGCGACACCCGATTATCTCGAGCGCGCCGCGCTCTGGTATCTCGAGCGCTACGCTTCCACGTCGGCCAACCTGCGCCGGGTGCTATGCCGTAAGGTTGATCGCTCAGCACAGGAACACGCGACGGATCCCCAAGATGGCCGGCGTGCGGTCGATGAACTCATTGACCGCTTCCAACGCGCCGGCCTGTTGGATGACCGGCGCTTTGCTGAGGCCAGGGCGCGATCTCTCCATGAGCGCGGCATCAGCCCGCGTGGTATACGCACGCGATTGAAGGCAAAGGGCGTTCCGGCGGCAATCGCCGAGGATGCAATCGACGAGCTTGAAACGCAACTGGGTGCCTTGGAAGAACAAGCCGCGCTACGATACGCTCGCCGGCGGCGCATCGGTGCGTTCCGCGTTGCCAACAAGCGCGCCGACTATCGCGAACGCGATCTCGCCTCCCTCGCCCGTGCCGGCTTCACCCTCGGTATCGCGCGCACCATTGTCGATGCGGAAAACGAAACCGACGCCATTGAACGACTTGGGCTTGAGGCGGTTTGACGTTGCCGCCTTCGCGGCGATAGGCTTTGATACTAGCGGTTTTGAGCTCTGGAAGGGGTTGGCGGTGCAGATCCTGCAGCGAGCATTCCCGCATCTGACGGAAGATCAGCGGTTGGTGATTGCCGACATCGGCGTCAATCGCACCTTTGAGCATGGCGACATCATTATCAGACAGGCTCAGGTTCCCGGTAGCCTGTTCGTCGTTGTCAGCGGGAACGCGCGGGTGATGCAACGCCGGACGGATACCATAAACGTTGAGTTCACCGGCCCGCTCGGCCCCGGCGACCTATTCGGCGAAATCAGCTTTATCGACGGTCATCCCGCCAGCGCCACGATTGTCGCTGACGGCGATGTCGACGTCGTGGCGCTACCTGAAAGCGATGTGCGTCCGCTGCTGAAAGGCGATCCCGAACTGGCGGCAAATTTCTATCATTCTCTTTTGGCTGTGATCGCCCATCGCCTGCGGGCAACGAACATGCACATCGTAACGCCGGAGGACTTCGAGTGACGACGACACGCATCTATCATAACCCTCGATGTTCAAAATCCCGCCAAACGCTCGAACTCCTGCGAGAGAACGGTGTCGAACCGGAAATCGTCGAATATCTTGCGGCGACGCCGAATGCCGACGAACTACGGCGCGTTGCCGACATGTTGGGGGTTGCGCCCGCGGCGTTCGCGCGAAAAAAGGAATGCGCGGAAGCGGGAATCGACCCCGAATCGGTGTCGGCCGAAGAGCTGTTTGCGGCCATGGCCGCCAATCCCGCCATCATCGAGCGACCTATCGTCGTCCACGGCGACCGGGCCGTACTCGGCCGCCCTCCTGAAAACGTGTTGGATTTGCTAAAACATTGATCCTGTGCGGCTTATGCACCTTGCGGATCGTGCCGCAAACTACCCATAATGGCGCGATACAGCGCGATCGAGACCAACGAACAGGAACTCCGCCGTGGCCCGTAAACCGAAGATCGTGAGCCGAAAACCGGCGGCGCCTACGACGGCATCGGAAGTCAATGACGCGTCCGCGCTGCCGGAGCCAGCCCCCGCCCCGATGGGGCCTGCGGAAACCGGGGATCGGGCATCGATCCGTGACCGCGAGGCTGCCCGTGTCTTCGCCCTGGCCGCTGATTACCACCGCCGTCGGCTTTACGATGATGCCGTCCGCGCTTATTCACGGGCGCTGAACCTCGATCCGACCAACCCCGACATCTATAACAACCTAGGCGCTGCGCTTCGCAGTCAGGGTAAACTGGCTGCAGCCTGTGCATGCTACCGGCGCTCGTTGGTGCTGCGGCCCAACCATGCCGGCACCCTTGCCAATCTCGGGAACGCGATGCGCGAACAGGGAAACCTGCGAAGTGCCATCGGCGCGCTCTCCCAGGCCTTGCGGCAGGCACCCCAATCGACCGACGTGATTTTCAATCTCGGCCTTGCGATGCGAGCTGCCGGCGACGTCAGCGTTGCCGTTTCATGTTTCGAGTCGGTGATTGCCGTCGACAAAGACCATGCGATGGCGCATTCGGAGCTCGCGTTCACGCTACTGGCGCAACAGGATTATGTGCGCGGATTCCATGAGCTGGAATGGCGCCGTCAAACACCGGTCTACACGACGCGATCGGTCGATGCCCCGGAATGGGACGGTAGCGACCTGGGTGGAAAAACCATTCTTGTACTCGGCGAAGGAAGCGCCGGTGACGTGGTGCAATTCGCCCGGTACATCCCACTGATCAAGGAGAAAGGCGGCAACGTCATCGTTGAGTGCCACGCGACGCTTGCCCGCCTGCTTGCGACTTTCAGCGGGGTCGACCGTGTCATCATGAGCGGCGGCCAGCCGCCGGCATGCGACGTCTACGCACCGGTCATGAGCTTACCGAAGATCCTCGGCCGCACGGGCGGCGTCGAGGCCGACATGGTGCCCTACATATCGCCGCCTGACGTGATCAGCCTGCAGTTGCCGCCCGCGCGCCGTAACCAGATGCGTGTCGGATTGACGTGGGCGCCGAATGTCCCCGCCTCCGACAACGACCCGCGGGTTTGTCCGCTCGGCACGCTTATGGAGGTTTTGTCGGTTCCCGGCGTCGCCGCATTCAGCCTCCAGACCGGTCGGCACCGCACCGACCTTGAGACCGACGGCTGCGATGTGTTGCTGCCCGATATCGGCAATCGGATAAACGACATCTCGGATACCGCCGCGATGATCAATCAACTCGATCTGGTGATCTGCGCCGACTCGGTCACGGCGCATCTTGCCGGCGCTATGAACAAGCCGGTGTGGCTGCTCGCGCCGGCTGTCGCCGACTGGCGTTGGGGATACAAGGGCGAGACATCGCCGTGGTATCCGAGCATGCGAATTTTCCGCCAACCTGCGTTCGGCGACTGGTCGACGGCAATCGCCGGATTGCGCGATGCGCTAAGCCAACGGGTCACGGCCCGGTTCGGGGACGGTGGCTAAACCCGATCAGAAACGGTAGCCGTAACGGATACCGAAATTCTCCAGCCCCTCGTTCTGGTCGCATAGCTTGGCGTTCGAGATGTGATCGAGCATAAACGATACGCTGTGATGTTCGGCGAACAGCCAGCCCATCTCGACCGATTCGCGGAACAACGGGCTACAGCCGAGTTCCTTCTTGTCCGTGCGGCCGGAGATTCCCGTCTCGCCGTCGTGAAAGGCGCCGCCGAGGCTGAAACCGGCGAACAGGTTGCGCCACAGGAACCACTCCCAGGAAAGACCGAAATAGTAGGAACTGGTGTCGTCACCGGTGTTGATATCCGCGCCGATGTGCGGTCGCGGCGACCAGATCACGTCGAGAAACTCAGGCGATACGAACAGAACCTCGACGTTGATATCGGGGTTGTCCTCTTCCTTGTTGCGGCTGAACGGACCCTCGTCGTGATTGAGGACGCCGAACCGGAATTCGGAGACGCCGTAAAGGCCGGAATTGCCGTCGGAGCGCATGCCGAGGCGACTGCCGCCATCGTTCGAGGCCATTTGCACATCGCCGTCCGGCGTGTCGTCGTACGACGTGTTACCGCCGGATGAGATCGTGGAAACCGCCGGTTGCGTTCCGACCGTCGGTTGAGGCTTGGTTTGAACATTGGCCGGTTGCGTGACAGTCGGCATGACGGCCGGAGCGGTGCGATCCGTATCGAATGGATGGGTCTCGCCGAGGAACATGTCCATATCGTAAATCGCGCCCGCACGGACCTGATTCGCAGATGCGATCAGGACGCACGCAAACACGCTCGCCACAACGACACGCAATCGGATTTTCACGCTTCCCCTCCCGATTCGGGCATCTGGCAGCTTACAACACCGCAGCGGCGCCCGAACTCTCTAAAGCTACCTTTTGTTTACTTCTTTGCCTCTACGATTGTCCAGAAATGGGTTTCCCGACTCGGTTGATGAAAAACGCCGGGCAGGAGCGGATGAGATGAAAAAAGAATCCCGGAATTCAGGGACAAAGTCCCCCGCTGGAACCGATCAACTGGCGGCGCACTCCGATGGTGCCCTCATATTCCGTGAAGGTGAGCGCGGCGATGCCGCCTATCGCATCGTTTCGGGCCAAGTTGGATTGCTCAAGAACACCGATGCAGGCCCCATCCAGATCGAGAAACTCGGTCCCGGTGCACTATTCGGTGAAACCGGAATTCTGGACCAGAGCCGGCGCACGGTTACTGCGCGTGCAATCGGCGACGTCACGGTCGAGGTCATTCACCGCGAAGCGTTTCTCGAAACCGTCCGTCAGGATCCGGAACAGGCGCTCAACATGATGTCGCGGATTGCCGAACGCGCCGGTTCCCCGGCAGCGACGGCAGACGCCAAACTGCCCGGCACGTCCCTCGGCGACACGGCATTGGCGGGTTGGCTATCCCGCTTCCTGAAACCCAAGGCCAAACCGGTGCCGCTTGTCGAGGTCCGCATTCCCGGTTTCGCCGGTGAAGACGGGGACAGCGCAGCCCGACGCATCATGGCGGGACTGGAACAGTATAGCGACCTCAAGATCCGTGCCGTCGCCCGACCCAAGACGTTTCCCGCCGACGGCGTCGATGAACGCACCGTTTCCGAATGGGCAGCCAGTGCGCGGCGCCTGTTGCGCAACAGCGGCGGCGACATTCTCGTCTGGGGGAAGGTCGGTGCGGCCGGCGGCGCAATGCGACTTCGCATGGTATCGGCGTTGCCCGGTGACGAGGATATTCCGGGTAATCTCACCGGCTTTGCCGAGGTGCCGATTCCGGCCGAGCCCGAAGACGGCGATTTCGAGTTGCTGCACGCGGCAATTTTGTCGGCCACTGCACCGCAGGCAGGAATCAAAACCACGGTCGTGCAGGCCGGATTGACGGGCGCGATCGATCCGGTCAAGACCCTGATGTCCCGCCCGCACAAAACATTCACGCAGACCGACCGCATTCATCTGATGTTGACTGGCGGGCACGTTCTGGCCACGGCCGTTCAACGCGCAGCAGCCCCTATCGACGTCTTTCGGGCGGCGCTTGAGCAATATAAACAGGCGCTTGAGATGCTGCCAGGCGATGCACCGCCGCTTGTTCGCGGCCTGACCCTCAAGAATATCGCCGGTTGCCTGATGACCCTTGCCGAACGAGATCAAGATCCCGACCGTGACGAGGTCACGCTGGATACCATGAATGCCGCCTGCGACATCATTCCCCGCGACACCGCGCCGCGCGAATGGGCCGCCGCACACAATCGTCTGGGGCAAATACTCTACCGTATGGATCTCAACGAAGCCGATGCCGAGATGACGCACCTCAAGCAGGCTCTCGCGGCCTTCCGTTGCGCCATGGAGGTCTATACCCGCGTCGACGCGCCGGAACGCTGGGCCGACGTCATGAACAACTATGCCCAGGCGGCGCAGGTGCTTGGCGGCAACCTACAGAGTCCGAAAATCCTGCAAAACTCGGTCCAGGCGTGCCGCAACGCTCTCGAAATCCGCCGCCGTGAAAAATCCCCGCAGCAGTGGGCCTCGACTCAGAACACGCTCGGCTCCGCTCTGTTCCTGCTGGGCAAGGTTACTCGCCGTATCGATCACCTGGAAGCCGCCGCCGATGCCTTCGAGGCTGCGCACGCCGTCTATGACGGCTCCGGCGCACAACGCATGGCCGCCATCATCGAGCGCAATCGGCAACATGTTTCGCACCTCATCGACATCTACAGCGAGCGCGCCATCGATCAGGCGTTGCAGACAGACCCGGATACCGGCCAGGTCATCGACGACGACTGGTGGAAGAATAATGTCGTCGACATGGCCGATACGCCGCGCCGGGCAACCGGTTAAGAGCGCGCATTCTCTGTTTTCCCGAAGAAGTTCGTATGCCTAAGCTGCCATCAGCCGAGTAAACCGATGGACTGATAACACCGTGCGCGCCGCGATCATCACCGAGTACAACAAAGCCCTATCGATCGAAACTGTCCGCGACCCCGAAACGCCGAGTGACGGCGTTGTCATGCACGTTCGCGCGACAGGTGTCTGCCGCAGCGATTGGCACACATGGTCCGGACACTATCCGGATGACGTTTCCCTACCCCTGATTCCCGGCCATGAGATGGCCGGCGAGGTTGTCGAGGCCGGACCGCTGGCACGAGGTTTCAAGCCCGGCGACCGGATTACCGTGCCGTTTGTGCTGGCCTGCGGCCATTGCCCCATTTGCCTGCGCGGCGACCACCAAAGCTGTGATGACCAGATTCAACCGGCAACCGATTTCAATGGCTCGTTTGCCGAGTACGTAGCCCTGCCCCGGGCAGACACCAATGTCGCGCACCTTCCAGACGGCATCGATTTTGCCGAAGCCGCCAGCCTCGGTTGCCGCTTCATCACCGCATTTCGCGCTGTTGTCGAACAAGGTCGTGTCCGGCCCGGACAGTGGGTCGCCGTCCACGGTTGCGGTGGCGTCGGGCTGTCCGCCGTCATGATCGCCGCCGCAATCGGTGCTCATCCCGTTGCAGTGGACATCAACGCGCCGGCGCTCGAACTGGCGCGCGAACTGGGCGCCGTTACCACGGTCAACGCCCGCGAGGTCAACGACGTGGCTGAAGCTGTAAGAGAAATCACGGCTGGCGGGGCGCACGCTTCCATCGATGCGCTTGGCAGCACGACGACCTGCCGAAACTCGATTTTTTCCCTTCGTACGATGGGGTGTCACGTCCAGGTCGGCCTGATGAAGGAAAAGGACGCGGAACCGCCGATTCCGATGGGTCCTGTGGTCTCGAAGGAACTCGATATCCGCGGTTCGCACGGCATGTCGCCCAAGAACTATCCGGAGATTTTCCGCATGATCGAGAGCGGGACCGTCCGGCCCGGTGCCCTGCTGGGGGAGGAACTGACGCTCGAACAAGGCGCCGATCTGTTGACCCGGATGGATTTTTTTCCAGGCACCGGGGTCTCGGTGATCACCCGTTTCGACTGACGAATTGTTCTGCGCCGTCAGACAGACTCACCGGTTCGCTCTTTCTTCAAGGCCGCCTCATCTCGCGCCTCGCGGACCGCGATGTAGAGTCCCGCGCCGACGATGATCAGCGCGCCCGCGATGGTCGTCATCGCCGGGAACAGTCCCCAGATCGCGATATCGATGCCGGCCGCCATCACCAGCGACCAGTAATCGAACGGCGCCGTTACGGAAACCGGCGCCGCCCGTATGCCGGCGACGAGGGTGATCTGCGTCAATGCGCCGAGCACGCCGGCGCCGAGCAGCAAGGTCCATGCCGTGATATCTGGCGGATCGACCCAGAACCACGGCATGAGCAGCCCCGTCACGATGCTGGAAAACAACGCAAAATAGAAAACGACGACCGCGCTCGGCTCGGTCGTCGACAACTGGCGGGCGATAACGACCGTCAGCGAGAAAGAGAACGCGCCGAGCAACATGACCAGGGCTTCCCAACGGAAATCGCCCGTCGGGTCTGTCATCACCAGAACGCCGCCGAAACCGATGGCCACGGCGGCCCAGCGCTTGATTCCGACATCCTCGCCCAGCACCAGAGCGCCGAGCATGGTGATAAAGAGCGGAGCGGCATAGGAAATCGCAACGACGTCCGACAGCGGCATCGCGGCAATCGCGATAACGAGGCAGGTCATCGAAACGAGGCCGCAAACCGAGCGCGCCAGGTGACCCCAAGGACGTTTTGTCTTCAACGTCCAGAACCCCCCAGCAGCCATCAGGAAGGGAATCATCACAGGCAGGATGACGACGTTTCGGAAAAACAGGATCTGCGCCGGGTGATAGTCGGTCGACACCTCCTTGATCACCGCATTCATCATGACCCAAAAGCTGGCCGAGAGGGTCATCAGGATGATGCCCCGCAGGTTTTCGCGCCGGAGAATGGGCGCACGGTCTTGTTGTCGCCCGTCGTTCACGACGGCGTATCGTCCGTCGACGCCCGGTCCGCGCTGGCAACCCGGGTCCGGGCGTATCGGGCGGGCGTCCCCTGCCGACGGCCCAACTGCGTTTCCCGGTGAACGATATAGAGGCCCGTCGCGGCAACGACGCCAGCGCCGATGAGCGTGTTCGTCTCGGGCAGCAGGCTGAAGAGCACGACATCGAAACCCAAGGCCCACAACATGGCGGAGTACTCGAACGGCGCCAGCACGCTGATCGGCGCCATCCGAATGGCATAGGTCATGATCAGTTGCGCCGTCCCGCCAACAAGTCCGACGCCGATCAGCATAAGCCAATCGGACCCTACAGGATCCTGCCATCCGAACGGCAACAGGGCCGTCATGACAAGCGTGCCGGCAACCGTGAAGTAAAACACGATCGTCGCGCTCGGCTCCGTGGCGCTGAGGATGCGGACCATGATCATCGCCAGCGAGTAGAGCACCGTGCCGAACACCACAATGAGAACGGCGACATCGATGCCGGACGCGCCCGGTTCAACGATGATGAGCACGCCGATAAAGCCGACGACCACGGCGGACCAGCGGCGGATGCCGACCTTTTCCTTCAGCATCGGGACGCTCAGCATGGTCATGAAAATCGGCGCAGCGAACATGATCGCGACGACGTCGGATATTGGCAGCGTCTTGAACGAATAAAAAATGACGCCCATCGCGCTCAAACCGATCAACGCGCGGAGAACGTGGCCGAACGGCCGCTTTGTCTTGAGGCTCGATACACCGCCGTTGTAGGCAATGAAAATAGCGACCGGCACGAAGGCGAACAGGCTTCTGAAGAACAAAATCTGGATTGTCGGATAACCTTCAAGGGTGAGGTATTTGACCAGGGCGTCCATACTGACGAAAACGCCGGTCCCGATGAGCATCAGGGCGATACCGAATCCGATCCGGTCGCGGCGAAAACCGCTCTCACCGTTGACTGTCATCGTCCACCCCTCTCGTTCGAATCGCGGGCGAGTCTGACCGTATTCCACCGGACGAACCATAGCCGAGAACACACACGCACGGCCCGGGTTCCGTGTGTCTCGATGCGTCACCAATTGTTGATTTGGCTGTGACCCGATCAATTTGACACACTTGCTGCATGATCGGAATGAACCTGACACGACGGCGATTCGCCACCCTTCTTGCCGCCTTCGGACTGGCAACGCCGTATCGCACGGTTGCGGCGACCGAAGCGAAATCGGGAAAATCCCTGACGGTGATCGAGCTGTTCACGTCTGAGGGCTGCTGGTCCTGTCCGCCGGCTGAGAAAAAACTGGCAGAGATCGCCGACGATCCGGACATCCTCGCCCTCGCCTATCATGTCGATTACTGGGATTACATCGGTTGGCCCGATCCGTTTGCCAATCCGGAATACACCCGCCGGCAACGCCGATACGCAGGCTATTTTCAATCGCGGACGGTCTACACGCCGCAAATGGTGTTTCAGGGCTCAAGCCACGCCCCGGGCTCCCGCCCCGGAGAAGTAGAGAACGAACTGCGCCGTGTCGCCCGCCTGGAGCGGATCGATATCGGATTGCGCCATGCTTCCGACGTCGCCGTGGAAATCATCTTGCCGGAAGTTGCCAATGCACCGCATTCCCAGGTTCTGCTCGTCGTCTACGATCACACACAGACAAGCGAGGTGCTGCGCGGGGAAAACGCAGGCAAAACCCTGACCCACCGCAATGTCGTCCGAGAGATGATCTCCGTCACGGACTGGCAAGGCCGCGCCGAGACCTTGACGGTCGAGCTGCCGCACAAGCGCACATCGGACCGCATGGGCTGCGCCGTTCTGGTTCAATCGACCGGGACCGGACGGATTCTCGGCGGTAGCGCCCTCGATCTCTGAGCGCCTGACCCTGAACGCCCCGCCAATCAACCGGTAACGCCACGCTCCATCATCTGACTGAACCGACGAACGAAGGCCTGAGGGTCCTTCGGCGCCTCGCCCTCGACGATACGTGCCTGGTCGAACAACAGATGCGCACTGTCCTCAAGCGCTGCGTTGGGTCCCTCCGCATCCTTGGCGATTCCTGCCAACTGCCTGATCAGCGGATGCTTCGGATTGACTTCGAGGATGCGCTGGCTCAGTTGGCCGTCCTTGAGCTGATTATGCTGCTTCAGCAAACGCTCGAGATGGATGTCCATATCGCCGTCGTCAGCCACGAGACAGACAGCGCTGTCGGTTAGCCGAGATGACGCACGGACATCTTTGACAGAGCCCTCGAGCGCGGCCTTGAAGCGTCCGATCAGCGCATCTATTCCGCTGGTATCCGAATCTTTGTCGGCGTCCTCATCGCCGTTCTTGGCCTTGACCGCATCGAGATCGGCGCCGGCGCGCGTCACGGACTTGAGGGGCTTCTCGGCGAACTGTCCCACCGCCGGCACCCAGAACTCGTCGACCGGGTCGGTCAGCAGTAGAACGTCGATGCCCTTCGCGCGGAAGCCTTCAAGATGCGGGCTGTTCGCCGCCTTCTCGGCGTCATCGCCGGAAATGTAGTAGATAGCATCCTGACCCTCGACCATGTTCTCGACGTAGTTGTCGAGCGAGATCAATCCGTCGCCGCCGTTGGCATTGATCGAACGGAAACGCGCCAGCGCCATCAGGGCGTCGCGGTTATCGGCATCTTCGTAGATACCTTCTTTGAGCACCGGACCGAAGTTTTCCCAGAACACGGCGTAGTCTTCAGGGGCCTTCTCCGCCTTTTTCTTGAGTTCGCCCAACACCCGCTTGATCACGCCCTTACGGATCTTTGCGAGTTTGGGGTCGCGCTGCATCATTTCACGGCTAACGTTCAGGCTGAGATCCTCGGAGTCGACAACACCCCGGAGGAAACGCAGATAAGACGGTACCAGATCCTCGCAATCGTCGGTGATGAACACACGATTGACGTAGAGTTTGAGTTGCGTCTTGCGGTCAGGATTGAACAGGTCCCAGGGCTGCGAGCCGGGAATGAACAACAAAGTCGTGTAGGACATCACGCCCTCGACCCGGTTGTGCATCACGTGCCACGGTTCGTCGAAACCATGAGCTACATGATGATAGAATTCCCGGTACTGCTCTTCGGTGATGTCTTTCTTGTCGCGGGTCCAGAGCGCCGAAGCAGTATTCAGCGTCTCGTCGTCTTCGCCATTCTTGGCGGCCTTGAGAACGATCGGCACGCCGATGTGGTCGGAATACGTCCGGACGATGTGGCGCAGGCGTTCGGGGTCGAGGAATTCCTTGTCGTCCTTCGATATCGTCAGGATGACGTCTGTGCCCGGCGCGCTGCGCTCTGCCGTATCGATGGTAAAACTACCCTTGCCATCCGATTCCCAGCGCCAGCTAGTGTCTTCGCCCGCCTTGCGCGTGACGACAGCGACCCGATCGGCGACCATGAACGCCGAATAAAAACCGACGCCGAACTGGCCGATCAGCGACATGTCGTCCGACTTGCCGTCTTCAAGCGCCGCTTGGAACGCCTGGGTACCGGACCGCGCGATCGTGCCGAGCAGATCGGTAAGATCCTCGCGCGACATACCGATACCGTTGTCGCTGACGGTCAGGGTTTTGGCTTTCTTGTCGACGGCGAGTTCGATGCGGTATCCGCTCTCCGCGGTTGCCGCGAGCGATGGCTCAGTGAGTGCCAGATAGCGTAACTTGTCGCAGGCATCCGCTGCGTTAGAGATCAGTTCGCGGAGAAATATCTCCTTGTGGCTGTAAAGCGAGCGCGCGACGATATCGAGAAGCTTCCCGACTTCCGCCTGAAAGGTGAATGTTTCCTGGGTCATGGGTCTGCTCTTCCAATTCCGAATAGTCGTGCCGACAGGCGGACCTGATATGGTCCGGAACAACGCGGACCGCAAGCCTCGCGATTCCGGCAGGCGTCGCCAATGAGCATGGGATCGGGCATGGTTGTCGCCGATGCCTGCCGGCGTATGCTGCGGGCCATCGACGACGATGCGCGAGAGACGGCCAATTGGACGGGTATCCGGTCGTTTAGCGGCTCGACCCTTGGTGCAATGGGCGACGTTCCCCGTCACGTCTTCGCAGGATACGACTCACAGGACCCGGCCGCCGCTGCGGCCTACGCCAATCGCCCCGCGCCGATCGGTCACGGACAGACGATTTCTCAACCGTTCATCGTCGCCCTGATGACCGAACTGCTCGACATCAAACCGACCGACCGAGTACTCGAAATCGGCACCGGGTGCGGCTACCAGACCGCGGTGCTCAGCCGCCTTGCGGCGCATGTCTGTTCCATCGAAAGGATTGACGCGTTGGCCCAGCGGGCCGATGAGGCATTAACGCTTACAGGCTGTCACAATGTTGACGTCCGGGTCGGCGACGGGTTTGCCGGATGGCCGGAACATGGCTCTTTTGAAGCCATTATCGTCACCGCAGCGCCCGAAACAGCCCCAGATGCCCTGATCCGTCAGCTATCGACTGACGGCCGTATGGTTGTTCCGCTCGGTCCCGCCGGCGGACCGCAAATGCTGCATCGTCTGATGCGGCATGGAGACGGCCGCATCGTCGATCAGGGTCTGTTGCCGGTTGCGTTCGTGCCGATGGTCGGCGACTCTCAAGCATGAACGCAGACGACCTTATCATCAACGAACCGCAAAACCGCACGATCGCCGCGACGGTGATTCTCGCCCATGGCGCCGGCGCGCCGATGGACAGTCCGTTCATGGCGGCGATGGCCGATGGCCTGGCTGGCCGTGGCGTCCGATGCGTCCGGTTCGAGTTTCCCTACATGGCGGAACGGCGCGCTTCCGGCATCAAGAAACCGCCAAATCGCATGCCCATCCTTCTCGACGCCTGGCGCTCCGTCATCGAAGACGTCCGGAGCAGGCCCGATGCGGGGGCCATTGTCATCGGCGGCAAATCCATGGGCGGGCGCGTTGCTAGCATGATCGCCGGTGATTTCGAAACCGAAGACACACCCGTGGAGGGCGTTGCATGTCTCGGCTATCCGTTCCATCCGCCGGGGAAACCCGAGAAGATGCGCGTCGATCATCTGATGACCCTGAAGACACCGACCCTGATACTACAGGGTAGCCGCGATCCTTTCGGCACTCGTGCGGAAGTGCCGGACTTTGGGTTGCCGTCACGTATCCGTATCGAATGGCTGGAAGATGGCGATCACGGATTCAAACCACGCAAGGCGAGTGGCCTGACAGAGCAGGAGAACTGGGAACGCGCCGTCGACCTGCTGGCAGCTTTCGCAACCAATCAGGCAACGTGAGCATGGAAAAACGTTCCGTCATGCTCGCCGGTCATGCAACGAGCGTCGCTCTCGAACCTGCATTCTGGCAGGTTCTAGACACTATCGCCGACAAGCGAGGTCTTGCGCTTGCGGCATTGGTCGCCGAAATCGACGCAGAACGCAACAATGCGAATTTGGCGAGCGCCTTGCGATGTTTTGCGCTTCGCGAAGCCGTCGACGGCAACGTCGGTAACGATGAAGCCGATGGTGTTAAAAACCGAGAAGGTCCTTCAGCAAGTTCTCCGGATTGACCTGCTTTTGCTGGCTCGGTTGCTGTGGCGCCGGCTCGGTCGCGGTTCCATCCTGCGTCGATGGTTGTTGTTGCTGCGGCTGTTGCTGGCCACCGCCACCGAGCACACCCTGCAACAAAGATCCGACCCCCGGCAGTTTCTCCTCGAGTTTGTCCAGCCCGGGTAGCGACACGCCACCGCCAGCCAACGCAGCCGTATCGACATTGACGTCGGGCGCATCGAGGGCGCCCCTGACACTGAACGGCAGTTTCGTTACACCGCCCAATTGCTGCCCCAGTAATGCCGTCAGCAAGTTCCCGGACACATCCAGATTACCGGCGAGGTCGATGTTCCATCCCGCGAGGTCGACCGTTCCTCCGGCTTGTCCCGTACCGAGCGCCGTATCGATATTGAGCGGTTTCACGTCGGCAACGCCGTTCTTGATCGCGTATTGCGCACTGACATCGGCGAGGCCGTCGAGTTTCTTGCCGGCAAGCCCTGCGCCGATCTGACCGAAACCGCGAATCAGGCCAAGAAACCCGGACATCGCCGAACCGGTCGTCGCGCCCTGAACATCCACACCCTTCATAGCGAATGCGCCCTTCCCGTTCAGCGCTGCAACCATGTCGGCGACACTCCGGCCAGTTGCGGCGAGGTCGGTTTCGACGGTCAACGCGCCCAACGCAGCCGGCTCTCCGATCACCGCCGTAAGCAAGCTGGAAAGGCTTGCATTCTTGAACGAGAGCGCTCCATTGACGTTCGGAGTCGCCCGTCCGTCGACGGCGCCGTTGAATGCCAGATTGCCGCCGAAGACCCCGCCGGATAGCTGCTCGACGGTCAACAGGCTATCGGCGAGAACCGCCTTCACGACGGCATTATCGAAATCGATAGCCTGATAACTCAGTGTGCCGGCGTTCAGCGTGATTGTGGCGTCCGCGGCACCGAGTCCCGACAGATCGATCGGATCTTTCGGCCATGGCGCCTCGCCCTGAGCATAACCGGCGGCGTCACCGCTCGATCCCGTGCCGCCCGACCCGCTGGCCACTCCGTCGGATGAAGCGGTTTCAGCCGGCAGGAACGGATCGGCCCGGAACGCATCCAGCGTCAACGTGCTGACAATCTTCGGGCGGACGCCGTCGAGCTTCACGCTGACACCGCCGTTCAGGCTCGTCTTGTGCACGGTGCCGCGCAACTCGGTTAAATCGACTGTACTGGCCGTGACGGCCGCACGAGTTGAGATATCGAGACCGCCGACCGCACCCGATGGCCGGTATCCGACATCGAATGCCCGGAGAAGCGCCGCCGTGTCCGTATGGGCGATCCGGAGATCCCCGTCGTAAATCGGCGCAACGGGCAGAACCGACGCTTGACCGTCGAACCACACAGTGCCGCCTGCCGCACCGACTTTGCCCTTTAACGCAGGCTTCAGGACGTTGCCGTTCATGGACGTCTGCAGACTGACCTTGCCCAACGCCTTCGCCGACACAGGTATGTCGACGCCGGCAAGACTGGCAAGCCGTGCCGGTGCAGACGATGCGAAATCAACGTTGAGACCATCGATTGTCGGCACACCGCCCAATCCCGTGATCTTACCGTCAACGGCGAGACGACTGCCGGCGGCGTCGCCGATACTGAACTCGCGAACCGTCACATCGCCATTGAAGACAGTCGTATCGACCTTGATCTTCCGGACCGGCATGCCGTTATAGACGACTTCACCGGCATTCAGGCGCAGGTTGGCATCGAATCCGGTCAGCGCCGAAAGCCCGGCGAACGGGTTTTCCGGCGTGGCAGGTTCTCCGGCATCACCGCTCGACGAGGATGCGGACGCCGAAGTGGCGGTTTCGTTGTTTTCCGCCCCGTCGCCACCGCTCAAGCCGGCGATGTATGGATCCAGATCGATACTGTCGAGGTTCAGCGCCGCACCGAATGAGAGCCTGTTTCGTAAGGCGAGTGTGATACCGCCTTGAACGTTCGTGCTATCGAACGATGCCGCCAAATTTTTGATTTGCAGGTTTTCTGTGTTGCCGACGAGGGCGGCTGAGAGACTCAGACGTCGCATGCGGTCTGACGGCACAGCGTCGAAGTCGAGGCCTAACCAACGGGACAGTCCGCGGCTGTCGCCGACGTTGACGTCGATTTCGCCATTAAACGACGGCTCCCCGGCCGGCGCCGACAGGAAACCGAACATGGCAATATCCGCCGCACCCGGCAGCTGTGCCGAAAGCTGGCTGACGGTAACCTCACCGCCGGCAAGACCGGCACTCAGTCGGACGGGCCCAGCTTTCTCTTTGCGATAGGCGATGGACTCCACGACAAGATCGACGTTGGCGGCAATACCATCCGGTATTTTGATTTTCAGCGGGCCGGCATCGACCGCGTCGCCGGTCCCGGTCGTTTCCGCTACTTCTGTCTGGCCATCGGCCTGGTCGCTGTCTTCGGTAGCCGACGACGACGTGGCATTGGTGCCGGCCAGCCATGCGTCGGCATCGAGATGCGGTATGGAGAGGCCGACCGCAATCTGCGGTACATCGCCGAGCGCGACATCCAGATTTCCGTTCGCCGTGGTTTCCCCGAGCGAGAGCATAAGCTCGCTGGCCGTGGCACCCTCAGCCGACCCGGAAATCTCCGTGTCCAACGCCAACGGCGCATTGAGAACGGAGGGCAAACCGGCGGCACCGACGAGGGATGCAAGCCGCCCCACCGAAGGCGAAGATACGGCGAGACGTCCGTGGAAAATGGGCTCTTCCAGCAGATTGAGGATGTTACCGGACACCGAGACCTTGGCTGCGTCGACGCCCGCGGTGACGACGGCGGTCACGGGGACGGTCCGCCCCTGAAACACGCCATCGATACCGATTTCGAAACCGATGGGGATATCAAGGGCACGTAGTCGTCCCGTGGCTTCGAACGGCCCCTGTAGGGTAGCTGCCTTCAGCGTTGCATTAATGTCGTCGACAATATGCGTGGCGCCGGATGCGCGGTCGCGATAGACGACGACCCCCTTCTCGATGGCAAAGTGATCGAGAGTGATGTCACCGAGAGCGCCACCACCGGATACGCCCGTCTCGGCGGCCGCCTCATCGGATCCAGCGGTCGAGGCTTCATCGCCCGTATCGTTTATGGCGATTGTCCAGTTGTTGCCGCCGTCCGCGAACTTCTCAAGCTCGATCACCGGCTCGACGATGATAACCTTGCTAACCTGGATCTCGCCTGAAAACAGCGGCGCCAACGCAACACGCACCTCGATCGAGCCGAGTTCGACCATGTTCTCGGCTTCGGCGCCGTCGGCATTGGCAAAGGCGATATCCTGGGCAATGAGGGCCGGTGCAGGTAGCACGGAAATGCTGATGTCGCCGGCAATCGTCAGCTTACGACCGGTCAGCTCCTCGACCTGCCGCTCGACCTGGCCCTTGTGACTGTTCCAATCGATGAAACTCGGCCCGACCAGGACCGCGGCGACGAGGATCACCAAGAGAGCCCCAATGCCATAAAACAGCTTTCGCAAGACGATGCTCCGGATCAAGTTATGCCAACCCCGGCGGGTTGGTCTTCGCAAATGACAATCGCTGAGCGGAGTTTAGGGTTAATACCGGATGCGATCAAACCACGACGACCGACATTAGCATTGCCAGTGTTTGTGGCAATTTTACGCCGAATGCCGTTAGACCGGGTCAACCAGAATGGCGCGAAAATCGTTGACGTTCGTGAAGGTCGGGCCGGTTTCGACGAGCCCGCCGATGGCCTCGAAGAAGGTGTATGCGTCGTTGCCGTCGAGCAAGCGCACTGCATCGACGCCATTGGCTTCTCCGCTCTCCAGCGTATCGGGACCAATCGTTGCGCCGGCGTTATCTTCGCTGCCGTCAACCCCGTCGGTATCGCAAGCGATAGCGTGAATGCCGCGCTGACCTTCAAGTGATACAGCCATCGACAGAACATACTCGCTATTACGCCCGCCACGACCATCACCCCGAACCATCACCGTGGTTTCGCCCCCTGAAATGATCGCGCACGGCGCCGCGAACGGGCCATCGCCGGTTTGCACGGCGCGCGCCAATTCGGCGTGTTCGCGGCCAAGCACACGGGCCTCGCCTTCCAGCGCATCGCCCAGGATGTGCGGCGTATAGCCGGCCTCGGCCGCAATCTTTGCCGCCGCCTCGAGGCTCGCCTGCGGCAGTGCAACGAGACGCGTTTCAGCACCGGCCAAGCGGTGATCGCCCGGCTTCGGCGTCTCATCGGGTTCGTTCCGCAAGATGTCGGCCACGGCACCGGGCAGATCAACGCCGTACTTTTCGATGATCGCCCGCGCATCGGCGTATGTCGTCACATCCGGCACCGTGGGTCCGGACGCGATGACGGAGGGATCGTCACCCGGCACATCCGAGATCAGGAGCGAAATCACCCGTGCCGGATAGGCACGGGCCGCGAGCCTGCCGCCCTTGACCGCGGATAGGTGCTTGCGTACGCAATTCATCTCGGAAATCGTCGCACCGGACCGCAAGAGAGCGCGATTGACGTCCTGCTTCTCGGCGAGGGTAATGCCGTCGGCAGGCGCCGCAAGCAGCGCCGACCCGCCTCCGGAGATCAAACATAACATGACGTCGCCTGGGCCGAGACCGTCGGCAATATCGAGAATACGGCGGGCGGCGCGTTCCCCGGCATCGTCCGGCACCGGATGCGCCGCGGTTACGATCTCGATCCGTTCGCAAGGTACCTCGTAGCCGTAACGGGTAACGACGAGGCCTTCGAGTGGACCGTCCCAGTTCTCCTCGACGGCCCGCGCCATGGCAGCCGACGCCTTGCCGGCGCCGATGACCACGCAGCGCTCGATGTCGTTCCGGTCGGGCAGAAACGGCGGCACGCAGGTTCGCGGCATCGCTGCTTCGACGGCCGCGTCGAACATTTCTCTCAAGAGACGCGGCTGCCTGTCGTCAGAATTACTCATCATTCGTCATCCGTGATCGTTCGATGATCAGGTGTGCCGAATAGAGCCTGGTCTTTCAATGCCTATTGCGACGCTTAGGGGCCGGTGGGCGTCAGAATTTCTCAACCCATGGACGGAGATCGAGCTCCAGCGTCCAGGCGCTGCGATGCTGTTGATGCAACCGCACATACTCTGCGGCAATGGCATCGGGCTCGAGCAAGCTGTCGGGCCCGCGTTCGTTACCTAGATCCGCATGGCGTTCCGACTGGATCATGCCATCGATGATGACGTGCCCGATGTGAATGCCCTGCGGCCCGAGTTCCCGGGCCATGCTCTGGGCCAAGGCGCGAAGTCCAAATTTCGGAACCGCGAGATTGTGGAAGCGTGCGCCGCCACGCAAGGCCGCGGTCGCACCGGTCATGACGATTGTGCCTTCGCCGCGCGGCAGCATTCTTCCGGCAGCCGCCTTGCCGACATGAAACCCGCCGAGACAGCCGACACGCCAGCAACGCTCGAACTCTTCGGATGAGGTCTCCATGATGCCGCCAGGAACGAACGCCCCGGCGTTATACACGGCCACGTCGACAGGCCCGAGATCGGTCTCGGCCTGGTCGAAGACCGTTTCCACGGCCGTCTCGTCCGTCGCATCGCAACCGTAGAGGCGAACATCGGATGAGCCGTCGACCGCAACATGATCGCTGACCTTATCGGGGTCGCGCGCAACGGCGGCGACGTTCAGACCGGTCGCAGCAAAAGCCCGGACAAGGGATGCCCCAAGGCCCGGACCGACCCCGACGACAATGGCAGATGACCGATCCGGCATACGGACCCTCCTTCCGGATTAAATGGCGTTTTCCTTGAGATGCGTGCGGAGCCACTCGACCCGATCGCGAATCGCCGGCATGTGCGGATTGGTGTCTAGGGCATGCTCGAATGCAGCCAACGCCTGCGGCATCTGTCCGGTCGCCATGTAAATCAGTCCGCGGCCGGACAGGGCGCCGAAATGCCGCGGCTCGAGTTCAAGCGTCCGCTCGACATCATCAAGAGATTCATCCATTCGGCCCATCAGATAGTAAACTGTCGCCCGCTTGTTCCAGCCCTCCGCGAACCCGGGCCGCATCGCGACAATCTGATCGAATGCCGTGAGTGCGCGCTTGAAATCGCCGACATCGAGCGCATTGACACCGTCGGTCATGAGCTGGTCGATCTCCGGCTCGCCGGCGTCGATCCAGACCTCCCATATTTCGCCGGTCAGTTGTGCGGCCTTCGCGAAATCGGCGGTCGTCAGCAACTGACCGAACAGACTGTCAAGGCGCGGATCTTTCTGGTCCGCCCAAGCCGGAAACACGGCGAAGGAAACGGCCAGAACGGCCGACAACAGAACCGTTCGCACCGATCGAAATCGTGCATCGGGTCGTCTTGTGCTAAGCATGTCCTCAGAATATGCACTATCGAGTCCGATTCCAACCGCACAGCCGCCGATCGGGAGTCACTTCACCGTGACAAGGGTATGACGGTAACCATGAACGACGATCCGAAAACCACCGACGAACCGGCCTATGCCATTGAAATACGAGAGGGGGTCCGAAATATCCTCGCAGCCGGCTTACCCAAGGCAACGTCGCCGCTTCACATCGAAATCCTGATGGATAAGGTTTTCGCCTTCGCCGAGGGCGTTATCGGCGACCTTCACGACCGTTACCCGGCCGACACACCGATCGCTTGTGCCGCCGGGTGTTCCTTCTGTTGTCATAATTACGAGGTTCACATCTCTCCGCTCGAAGCCTTCCGGCTTGCGGCCCATATCCGGTCGGGCGTGGGGCGCGACATCCGCGAAGACGTCCTTGAACGCGCAACCACCATCGCCGGCGTGAAAGACAAGGAAGAAGCTGAAGCCGACGGACTTCCCCGCCGCCGACTGTTTCCGTGTCCCGTACTCGACCGCGAGACTGGGCTTTGTCGGGCCTACGACGCGCGCCCGCTGGTTTGCCGCGGCCACAACTCAATCGACAGGCCTGCGTGCGAGCAGCGCTTCGACAACGATCTCGAAAACAGCGCCATGATCTACGGAAGCCTGCACCAACGGGCCGGTGCGCAAGCCGTCCTCTCGGGCGTTCGTCTCGCCCTGACAGACGCTGGCGCCCCCGACCGGGTTCTTGATCTCGCCCGCTCGCTTGCATTGCTTCTGGCTGGCGATGACGAAATCGAGGAGGCGATCGAAGACATGTCGCGTCTTGATCCGGCAATCGCCAGAACCACCGCCTGAGCTGGTCCGCGCGACCCTTAACGGAGCTCCCGCGGTTTTGGTCCGCCCGTCGCCCAGTCCAACAGTTCGACCGAATGAACGACTGGCAAGCCGCCGTAAACGCCAATCTGCATCAGACACCCGATATTCCCCGTCGCGACGGCCTGTGCACCGGTGGCCTCTAGATTTGCCGCTTTGCGCTCGCCGAGACGGGCGGCAATTCCAGGTTGCGTCATGTTGTAGCTGCCGGCAGAACCGCAACACAGGTGGCCTTCAACAGGCTCGCGCACCTCGAAGCCGGCCGACCGAAGCAACTCTGCCGGCATCGCGCCAAGCCGCTGACCATGTTGCATGGAACAGGCGGAATGATACGCGACCGTCGGCAGCGCCTCGCTCGTTAACGGCAACTCCAACTCAGCGATGACCTCGCTCACGTCCCGGGCGAGTAATGCAATACGGTCCGCGCGTTCGCGCCAGTCGGGATCGTCAGCCAACATATGGCCGTAATCCTTCAGCGTCGTGCCGCAACCGGAGGCGTTCACAACGATGGAGTCGATCTCGCCCTTGCTGATGACCCTTTCCCATGCCGCGATATTGCGCTGTGCGGCGCGAATGGCGCCTGCCGTCTTGCCCATATGTTGCTCAAGCGCGCCACAGCAACCGCTCCCCGGTGCAACGACGACTTCGCAACCGAGACGCGTCAACAATCGGATCGTGGCCTCGTTGATCGCCGGCCGCAAAGCCTGCTGGGCGCACCCGGTCAGCAACGCCACACGACGCTTACGCTGGCCGATGGCCGGAAAAACCTGCGGCCGGTCGACCGATGACGGCGGCTCCAGTCGGTCGGGTACGAGCTTGAGCATGGCGCCAAGGCGTGGCGGCAATACGAAACGCAACGGCCGGGCCAGCCAGCCCAACACCATCGCCACGCGAAACACCGCCGGATTGGGCACGAGCGTTGCAAGTAAGGTACGGAAAAATCGGTCGCCCAGAGGCCGGCGGTAACGTTCCTCGACGACCTCCCGTCCGTGATCGATCAGATGCATGTAATCGACGCCAGACGGGCATGTCGTTCGGCATGACAGGCACGACAAACATCGATCGATATGTTTAACCGTGTCGGCTGTCGGCGTGCGGTCGTTTTCCAGCAGGTCCTTGATCAGGTAAATGCGACCGCGCGGGCTGTCGAGTTCGTCGCCGAGCAAAACGTAGGTCGGGCATGTCGCCGTACAAAAACCGCAATGCACGCAACGGCGCAGAATATCTTCTGACCTCTTGTTGCGCGGATCGGCGAGCTGTTCCGGGGAAAACGTTGTCTGCATGGGTTAGAACGCCGCGTACATGCGGCCCGGGTTGAGAATGCCCTCCGGATCGAAGGCCTCTTTTACCCGCTTCGACAGCGCCTGTACGGCAGGGCTGTGCGGCTGAAACACGTCGAGGGTCGCCCGCACGGTCTCGCTCGCCCGGATCAACGTCGCGTGGCCGCCCGCGCCGGCCACGATGTGGCGCACGGTGCGTCCGGCTCGTGCCGGATTTTCCGGGATGGAGAGTGTCAACAGTCCGCCGCCCCAATCGAACAAGACATCGCCGCCGGTCTCATCGAGAATCTGCCGGGCGACCCCGGGGCCGGCCGCCGGCGCCACTGAAACCCGCCATAAAGGCGACGTATTCCCGGTTGCGAAAGCAACGGTTTCCGAGACTTCCCACCAGAACTGGGATGAGTTCGCGGCATGTAACTCCTCAATCTCACCGTAGCGCCTCATCAGCGACCTGATTGCTTCCGTCCGCGCCATGACGGACGGTTCCGGTCCCTCGATCCGGACCGCGGTAACCGACCGGCCGGCGTCGGCAACGCGTCCGACCTCGGAGCGCGCGGCAACCCGTTCGGGCAAATGCGCGGCCGACGATACTTCGTGCGGGCTGCCGAGTGCGTCCGCCATGGCCTGGCCGGCTTCAGCGTCGTCGAGGCCGTAAACCAGAACAGTTCTGGTTTTTTCCGGTCGCGGCAACACCTTGAGCGTAATCTCGGTCATCACGCCGAGGGTGCCGAAGGAACCGGTCATCAGTTTCGAGAGATCGAAGCCGGTCACGTTTTTCATCACCTTGCCGCCCGACTTGAAGACCTCGCCCCGACCGCTGACCGCATCGAACCCCAAGACATGATCGCGAACCGCTCCGGCCTTGATACGGCGGGAACCGGCAAAATTGCTGGCGACAAGTCCACCGACGGTGCCTCGGTCATTTCCGCGTGCCGATCCGTAAATCCGGTCGAGCGCAACCGGCTCGAAGGCCAGCATCTGCTCGTTTTCACCAAGCAGCCTCTCGATCTCCGCAAGTGGCGTCCCGGCACCAGCCGTCAACACCAGTTCGCTGGGTTCGTAGAAGGTGACACCGTTCATGCCCGAAAGATCCAGCACGCGCCGTGCATTCGTTACACGCCCGAGGCCGTCCTTGGTCCCGCAGCCGCGAACCGCCAACGGCTCCCGTTCGGACACGGCCCAACGGACCGCGTCAACGGCCTCGCTCAGGTTACCGGGGGCGAGATCGGCTGTGCTCATTCGCTCCCTCAGAAACGCGGGATATCCGGAAACGGCACCTTGCCGTGATGAACATGCATGCGGCCCAGTTCGGCACAACGATGAAGTTGCGGATAGACCTTGCCGGGATTGAGCAATTGCGACGGATCGAAAGCACATTTGAGCCGCTGCTGCTGTTTGAGGTCATCCTCCGTGAACATTTCGCCCATCAGATCGCGTTTTTCGACGCCGACCCCATGCTCGCCGGTGAGGACGCCGCCGACCTCGACGCAGAGTTTCAGGATATCCGCACCGAAAGCTTCTGCACGTTCCAGTTCGCCGGGCACATTGGCATCGAACAGAATCAGGGGATGCAGATTGCCGTCGCCGGCATGGAAAACGTTGGCGCACCGCAGATCATACTTTTCCGAAAGTTCGTTCATGCGTTTCAGCACGAACGGGAGCTGGCCGCGAGGGATCGTACCATCCATGCAGATGTAATCGGGCGAGATGCGTCCGACGGCCGGAAATGCATTCTTTCGCCCCGACCAGAACACCTCGCGCTCTCCTTCGCTCTCCGAAACACGCTCGAACACCGCATCGCAATCCTTGGCGATGTCACCGACCCGGGCGATCAAATGGTCGACCTCGACTTTCGGTCCGTCGAGTTCGCAGATCAGCAATGCCTCCACGTCCATCGGATAACCGGCCTTCACGAAGGCCTCGGTCGCGTGGATCGCAGGTTTATCCATCATTTCGAGTCCGCCCGGGATGATACCGGCCCCGATAATCCGGCTGACGCAATCGCCGGCCGCCTCGCTGGTCTTGAAGCCGAGCAGCATGGCGCGCGCTGTAGCAGGCTTCTTGAGGAGTCGCACGGTGACCTCGGTAATCACACCAAGCAGCCCCTCGGAACCCGTAATCACGCCGAGCAAATCGTAACCGCCGGAGTCGATGTGCTTTCCGCCGAGCCGGATGATCTCGCCATCCATCAACACCATTTCGACGCCGAGCACGTTGTTGGTCGTTAGCCCGTATTTCAGGCAATGCACACCGCCTGAATTTTCCGCGACATTGCCGCCAATGGAGCATGCGATCTGACTCGACGGATCGGGTGCATAGTAATAACCCTCGTGCGCAACAGCCTGGCTGATAGCCAGGTTGGTCACGCCCGGCTGGACGACGGCACAGCGGTTATCGAAGTCTATCTCAAGGACTCGATTGAACTTGCCAAGCCCGATGGTAATGGCATCGGCAAGCGGCAGCGCGCCGCCCGACAGGCCTGTGCCGGCGCCACGCGGCACGATCTTGACGCCGCTCGCATGACAGTAGCCGAGGACGGCAGCAACCTCCGCCGTGGTTTCCGGTAGGACGACGGCCATCGGTAACTGCCGATAGACGTTCAGACCGTCACATTCGAAGGCACGAAGCTCGTCTTCCGTCGAGATGACGCCCTCGCCGGGCACCATCGCGGTCAGATCTGCGATGATGCGGTCGCGCCGTGCGATGACTTCCGCATCGGGCTCAGGCATCCGCATTCCGATCTCCCTGCTCAGGCTCGCCGTTATCCTCGGCGAGTCATCTCATTCATATCGTGGCAGTTTACATGGTGATGACGGCTTTGTCGTGCCAGAGAGGAATGGGCAGGCGACAAAACAAAAACCGCGCCAAAGGCGCGGTTTCGATCGTCCAGAGACGCAGCGGCTTAGCCCTGACGAACTTTGAACCGCGGATTCTTCTTGTTGATCACGTAGACACGGCCCTTGCGGCGCACCACACGGCAGGCGAGATCGCGCGTTTTCACGGCTTTCAGCGAATTTTTAACCTTCATCTTTCGGTTCCCCGACACTGCGTGGCGGCATGCCGCCGAATGAGGCGCGGAACATAAGGTCTCGGACTTGGCCTGTCAACGCCGCGATCTCTGTTTCAGCCGGAATTTCAGGTCTCTTCCGGCACGTCGATCTCGATCACCGTGGGAACATCGCGACCGTGGGCTTCCCGTAGCGCGTCGACGAGTCCTTCCTCGTTTTTCAGAACCACGCCCGCGCATCCGCAGCCGCGGGCAATGGTCTGGAAATCCGGTGAAAATTCGATCACGCCGGTGGGCCTGATCTGATCCTCAATCATGTAGTCCTTGATCGTCAGATAACGCTGATTGTTCCACAACAGGATCGGAAACCCGGCCTTCGCCTCGACGGCAGAGACCAGCTCTGGAAGCGTGAACAGCAAACCGCCATCGCCGATTACCGAAATGACGGGACGGTCGGGATTGGCGACCTTGGCGCCGATGGCGGCCGGCAATCCGTACCCGAGGGTGCCGAACCCCGTCGACGACGTGAAATACGAGCGCGGTGTTGCACCGTTGAAGAAACAGTTGGCGCTGTAGACCGGCGCCGTCGAGTCGCCGACGATGATCGGATCGGGGAACGCCTCGGCGATTGCCGCATAATAAGGAATGTGCGGCGTCATCCAATCGCCGTGCCGCTCTACCGTCGCCGTTTGCACAGCCGCCGCCTGCGTTGCGCCGTCTTCTCGTTTCGGCGCATCTTCGCCAAGCGCCCGAACCAAGCTCGCCAACGCCATCCGGGCGTCCGCCACGATGCCGAGGTCGGCCGGCAGATTCTTGTTGATCTGGTCGGGATCGATGTCGATCCGGATCAGCCGGCCATTCACCCGTGGTCCGCCATCGCGGAAAAAATCGAAATCCGTCTCGCCGAGTTCGGTTCCTGCGGCCAAAACGACATCCGCATCGGCCATCAACTCCCGCCAGGGCGCGAACGCGAGGTGCGATCCCGCAAGCAGCGGGTGGTCAGGCGCCATCAGACCCTTGGCATTGATGGTCAAACCGGTCGGCGCACCGAGCCGCTCGGCCAATGCAACGATTTCGCCAGATGCTTCCTGGGCGCCGCCCCCGAAGGCAAGAACGGGACGTTCGGCGGCAGCAAGCCATTCGGCAGCGCGCGCAACGGAGTCTTCATCGACCGCGGGCGGTGCGCTGGCCGCCGGCGATGCAGGCACAACATCCCCGGCGGGTGTGCCGAGAAGATCGATGGGAATCTCGATGTGAACGGGGCGCGGGCGATGGGAATTGAAAACGGCGAAGGCACGCGCCAAAACGCCCGGAATCTCGTCCGCCTTGCGCACCGAATGACTGAACGCGGCAACGCCTTCGACCAGCTTCTGTTGATCCGGCATTTCGTGCAGATGACCCTCGCCTTTGCCCAGCGTCTCCGGTTCATTGACGCTGGATATGACCAACATCGGCACCGAATCGCCGTACGCCTGTCCCATGGCCGTCGCGATATTGGTCATGCCGGGACCGGTGATGATGAAGCAGACGCCGGGCTTTCCGGTCGAGCGGGCGTATCCGTCGGCCATGAAGCCGGCGCCCTGCTCGTGGCGCGGGGTGATGTGTCTGATCGGCGAGTCGCCGAGACCGCGATACAACTCCAGGGTATGCACGCCGGGAATTCCAAACACCGTGTCCACGCCGTACGCCTCAAGCGAGCGGATCAGCATTTCGCCTGTCGTCGTCATTTATTCTTCTCCTCATTTTCCGGACTGTCGCCGGATAACATCGATACGAATCGGGTTAGCACTTCGACCTGGGATGAAACCCCAAGTTTGGCGAAAATCCGTCGCCGGTGAATACGCTCCGTTCCCGGCGAAATGTCCAGTACCCGGGCTGCGGACTTGCTTGAATGGCCACGCAACAATAGCTGACAGACGTCGTATTCCCTTGGCGTCAGCACGTCCTGCCCGAAGGCCTCAAGCGCCGCCTGCGAGCGTTTGTGGCGCCGCTCGGTCCAATCGTCGGCCGCGGAGACCGGTGGCATGAGCGCCCAATGACGGTGTCCGGCCGCCAACAAAACCGGCTCCAGCTTTCGCAACCGCCCGATCTCTGACCGGGAGAAACGCCTGCCCGTCGCGTAACGTCCGAAGGCAAACCACACGGCGACAGGGCCTTCCGGCCGGAAGAAGACGAACGCCTCGTCGATCATGCCGGTTCGCCCCCAATATTCGGCAAAATAACGGCTTGTCCGCAGGTCGCCGGGAAAAATCTCCGATATACCGCGTACGCCGACCGCACCCGTATCCTGCGCCGTGCGATACCCGGCCGCGACGAGATACGCCCCGCCCATATAGGCGCCATGAAGGACGTCACGTTCATCGCCGCCGAGATCGTCGAGCACGATCGACGGCGCCTCCCCCGGGCTGGCAGCAAGAATGAGACACGAGTCGTAGGGAACGACGTCTGCAACCGCCGCCGCCAATTCAGTTGGAAACGTCACGGTTCCGATCGCACTGACAATTCGAGCTACAGCATCGAGGTTCGGATCGGACGTACGAGCCGACATGAAATTCCCCCACCCAACCAAACACGATCAGCGGGTTGCAACCCCCGGAAGCGCACACAGCATCTCATACAACAGATTGGCGCCGAGAAGGGCCGTGTTACCCGTCGGATCGTAAGGCGGCGAGACCTCGACAAGGTCGCAGCCCACGAGGTTCATGCCGCGACATCCGCGCACGATTTCAAAGCCCTGAATGACCGTTAATCCGCCGTACTCGGGCGTACCGGTTCCCGGCGCGGCCGAGGGATCCAGTCCGTCGATGTCGAAGCTGAGATAGACCGGCCCGTCGCCGACCTTTTTGCGGGCATCCGCCATCAGCGGGGCCAGCGACTTGTGCCAGCATTCGTGAGCACACACCACGGTAAACCCCTGCTGGCGCGGCCAGTCGAAATCGTCGGCGGCGTAACCCGTTGCGCGCAGGCCGATCTGGTAGACCCGGTCGCCGTCGAGCAATCCTTCCTCAACCGCGCGGCGGAACGGAGTTCCGTGAGCAATGGGTTCGCCGAACATGTTGTCGTTGACGTCGGCATGAGCGTCGATATGGATCATACCGACCGGGCCGTACTTCTTTTTGAGCGCCCGCAAGATAGGCAAGGCAACCGTATGGTCGCCGCCGAGCGTCATCGGAATGCAGTCGTGCGCCAGAATGGCGTCATAGGCCTCTTCGATGATCGTCATACTCTTCTGCAAATTGAACGTATTGATGGCGACATCGCCGATATCGGCGACCTGCAGAGAGTCGAACGGCGCCGCACCGGTTTCCATATTGTAGGGCCGCAGCAGGCACGATTCCGCACGGATGGCGCGGGGACCGAAGCGCGCACCGGCCCGGTTCGACGTGCCGATATCGAACGGCACGCCGACGAAGGCGACGTCCAATCCTTCCGCGGTCGGCTGCGTCGGCAAGCGCATCATCGTCGCGGGCCCGCCGAACCGCGGCATCTGATTGCCGCCGAGTGGTTGGTTGAAATCGGTCATGATTCCTCTCCCGAGCCGGCGACGGGCCGCCCCTGCGCCATCATGTGAATGTAGTCAAACATCAGCGATGCTCCGGCGAGCGAGGTCACTTCGCCGACGTCGTACTGCGGCGCGACTTCGACGAGGTCCATGCCCTTGAAGTCGATACCGCCGAGGCCGCAGACAATACGGCGCGCCTGATAGGTGGTTAGCCCGCCGACGACCGGCGTTCCGGTGCCTGGTGCGAACGCCGGATCGAGACAGTCGATATCGAACGTCAGATACGCCGGCCCATCGCCGACGATCCGCTTGATTTCGCTGATCGCCTTTTCCGGGCCGTTTTCATGGACCCACCAGGCGTCGAGCCACGTCATGCCCTGCTTGTCGGGATTGAACGTTCGAATGCCGGTCTGCACCGAACGTGTAGCGTCAATGACGCCCTCCTTCACACCGTGGAAGAACATGGAGCCGTGATCGATACGGTTTTCGTCTTCCGCCCAGGTATCCGAATGGGCATCGAAATGGACAATGGCGATAGGGCCGTGCTGCTTAGCGAGCGCCCGCAGGATCGGTAATGTGATGAAGTGATCGCCACCCATGGTGAGTGTCGATTTCGCGCCGCCTTCGATCAGGCGGGTAATGTGCGCTTCGATCTGTGCCGGCACCTGGTCAGGCTTGCCGTGCTCGATTTCGCAATCGCCGACATCGGCGACAGCGAGGCGCAGAAACGGATCGAAATCCCATGGCCATTGCGGCATCCAAGCCAAATTGGTCGAGGCGGCCCGGATGGCCCGTGGACCGAAACGGGTTCCCGGCCGGTTGGTCACGGCAAGATCGAAGGGCACCCCGGTGACCGCAATATCGAGCCCCGACGGATCGGCGGTATACTTGAGCCGCAGAAAGCTGAGTGCGCCGGAATGGGTCGGTTCGACATGCAGTCCGTAGACCGAGTCGCGCCGAAACGCGTGATCGATTCCCCAGACCGGTTCGTGTTCTTCGTTTTTGTCGGACACTGATCTCTCCTCTTTCGTCCGGGTCGTAGCATGTTTATACACCCGTCGACATGTCAACGAAGGGCCAGAGAAACGTCTTCCGCCACGGGGTCGCCCTTGATTTTAACGCGGCTCTCCCGCATCGTCTGAAGCGGCGTTCCGGACGGGTCCGGATGCCGGGTCGCACCGGAATTGCGCAATGAACAAACTGACAACCTCAATGGTGAAACAGTTGGCGCTGGGCCTCATTTTCGTGGCCGGCGGACTGACGGCGGTCATCTGGCTTTCCCAATCGCTCCGTTTCGTCGAAATGATCATCAATCACGGCGCCACGCCGGGCATGTTCGTTCAGTTGACGATGCTGCTAATTCCGAACCTGATGATCATCACGCTGCCCATCGCGCTTTTCATCGTCGTGACCTTCATGTTCTCGAAATTGACGGCGGACCGCGAACTCGTCGTCATGAGCGCCGCCGGCCTCAGTCCATTGCAGTTGGCAAAACCGGTTTTCGTTCTGGCCGGACTTGTGACCGCCGGATCCTACTTCCTGAACATTTATCTTCTGCCCGAATCATACCGCATGTTCGAGGAATTGAAGTGGCAAATCCGCTTTAACTACTCGCACATCCTGCTGGAAGACGGACAGTTTAACACCATTGGCGATAAGACCACTGTCTACGTCCGCGAAAGCGGGAGCGACAATTCGCTAAGAGGCGTTTTCGTTCACGATACGAGCGATCCCGGCGCACCCGTCACGGTGACGGCGAAACGCGGCTCACTGGTGCGCACCGACGAGGGCGGGCGCATCGTCATGTTCGACGGCAGTCGGCAGATCCTCGACGAAGCGACCGGCAAGTACTCGATCCTGTTTTTCGACCGCTACTCTTTCGACATGGAGAACCTGCGACAGGAAGGCGGCCTGCGAACCCGGGATTCACGGGAAATGACCCTGTCCGAACTGTTCGATGTCGAAAATCAGGCAAACATCCCCGACCGGGATCACGCAAAGTACATCGTCGAGGGACACAAACGCCTGATTACACCGTTGGCCAATGTCGCCTTCGCCACGATCGCTCTTGTGTGCTTGTTCAGCGGCGGCTTCACGCGGCGCAATCAGACCAAACGGGTGATTGTCGCCGTCGTTCTCGTGCTCTCGCTACAACTCGGCATACTCGGTATCGAGAATCTGAGTGCCCGGAACCTGAACCTGGTGCCCTTCATGTATCTGGTCGTCGGCTTACCGCTGGCCGGCAGCATCCTGCTGCTTGTCAGACCGCCTTACGTTCGCTTCATGAATTGATGCGCGCGACCGTCGGCACCCGAGGGAGTACGGACGACCTCTAGGCGGTTTCGTCACCGGCAGCCGCATCCTCATCATTGAGATTGAGGACTGCGCCAAGGGCCTTGGGTTCGATCGGCGCGAGACTATTGCGGTCTTCGCCGGCCCACTCGGCAATCTGGATGATCGCGACCGTTCCGGGCGTCACGCCCTCCATATCCTCTGGCAGGGCCTCAAGCACGTGCAGACCGTTGGGGTCGGCATAGAACGTGTGATCGCCGAAAGCTTCGGTCAAACTCGTTACCGCCTGATCGTTCGCAGGGATGGGTATCGCGCCGGTCTGCTGTTCGACGACAGCGACCTGGTCATCGGTCAATTTCATGAATGATCCTTATCGGGAGTTCGGGCCGGGATGCGAAGTCGTCGACTTTGGCCCCTGGATTATCCGGGCGCGGTCGCAACCGCGCACCGGGCATGTTTCAAGCATCCGTGCACAGTCTCGCAGACGACCAACGGCGATTCAATGCCAGTATCGGGCGGGCCGGACTCTGATATCCTAGTGAAGGGAATGGCGCGCCCGGGAGGATTCGAACCCCCAACCTCCTGATCCGTAGTCAGACGCTCTATCCAGTTGAGCTACGGGCGCATGCCGAAAACGGCGGGTTCCACGCAGCGGTGTGGCCGGTTTCATGAGCCTTCCCTGCGCAGGACGCGGGAAATTACTCTAGTGATCCGGCGAACGCAAGGCGATAGACACCGGATTTATGACTTCTCCCGAAAGCGCCGAATACAGCCCGGGAGCGACCGCGCCAGATGGCGTTAAATCCCGGATAAATCTTGCAAATCGCTGAAAAAATGGGAACTTGTCGGGCCGTTACCCTTTCAGTAGTATTTTGCCGGTATCACTGAGGGAGAATCGCGGCCTGCCCATCGGGGGGTTGCGTGAATGGATTCGCGAGCCGAACGTTGCCAATGACGGTGTCGAGCGGGATCCGAGGACCACGATTTTAGGGGCTGGGTTACTTCATGGGCATGAAAATAATTAACGGCGCGCTTCTGGGCAGTGTCCTGCTGGTTTCAGGGTGTTCTTTCGCCGAAGAATCGCTTTGGCCATCGCTGACCGGCGAAGACCCGGCCGGTAACGATGCGCCGGCAGCTCAGACGGCTGCCGCCCCGGCTGCGGAAACGGCACAAGTTCCCGTTAACGTCGTGGCTCAACCAGCACTCGGAACGACGACTTTTCAACCCGTTGACGTGACGCCCGGTCAACCGACCGGCACTTTCGTCGGCAAGAAGGTTGCCGAGCTTCGCGGTGAACTGAAGGCGTTGCAGGGGGCGATCTCGCAACACAACCGTATCCTTCAGCAGACCCGCGGCAAGATCGTCGCCGACTCGCAGCGCTATCACAACGCGCTCGCGGCGATGAATGCGCGGCTTCAGGTCGGCACCACCCCGGGCAACCCGATTCTGGTTCAGCAGTTCAACAACGCCCAAGCCGATCTCGATCAGATCGAGGATGACGTTTCCATCCTCAACCAGCTCGCACAGGGCGTCTCCAACGACTCGGCCATGTCGGCATTCCTCGCAGAGTCCGCCAATGCGGCGTTCGGCGTGTCGGGCGCCGTCGACGAGGATCACCGACAGCTCGCCATCCTCGAGGACGAGATCAACCGCACGGTCGTCCTCATCGAGCGGCTGCACAAGGAAGTCACCGAAGACGTTCGTCGCCAGACGTCCTACGTCGCGACCGAGCGTTCAAACCTCAATCTTCTCGCCGCCGGCATCACGTCGGGCGAGATTTACGGCGTCAGCCTCGTCAACCAGGCGATGGCCTCTGCCGCCACGGGCCGTAACGCCAACGTCGCCGGCCAGGCCGTCGACACCAGCGGGCGACGTCCGCTCGTCGTCATCCGTTTCGACCGTACCACGGTTCCCTATGAGCAGGCGCTGTTCAACGCGGTTTCGAAAGCACTCGAGCGCCGTCCCGACGCCGTGTTCGATTTGGTTGCCGTGACGCCCGCAACCGGCGACGAGGCCAAGGCCGCGCTGAATGCCACCAAGGCGCGGCGCAATGCGGAGAACGTGCTGCGCTCGCTGGTCGATATGGGCCTGCCGCCGGCCCGCGTCGCGATCGCCAGCAAGATGCTGGATACTGCACGGGTCAATGAGGTTCACCTCTATCTGCGCTAATCGACCCAATACGTTTCACATTGAAAAGGCGTCCACTGTGGACGCCTTTTCCTTGTTCTAATCCACTTCAGAACGCCGCGACGCTGCCATCGCTTCGGGGATCCGAGGCGCCCTCGATGACGCCGTCGTCGTTGATCGACAACGCGCCCGCGTGGCCCATGCTCGAATCCAGCGAGCCGGTCATCTGAACCTTGTGGCCCGCATCGGCCAACGCCTTGCAAAGCGCCGGGTCGAACCGGTTCTCGAGCAGCAGATCGTAATCGTCGTCATGGGCCTGAGTGCGGCCAAGCGACCAGCGCGGCGCATCGAGCGCCGATTGCAACGGTACGCCGTGATGGACATGGCGGCTGAAGATCTGCGCCTGGATCTGTGGCTGACCGTCGCCGCCACGGGTGCCGTAGATCAGCAGACGTCCGTCATTGAGGCGCGCCATGGCGGGGTTGAGGGTATGGAACGGCTTGCGGCCCGGGCCAATGGCGTTGGGTGCCGTCTCGTCGAGCGAGAAGCCGGCGCCGCGGTTCTGCCAGACGATGCCGGTGCCCGGTACGACCACCCCTGAACCGAACGAAAAATAGAGCGACTGGATGAAACTGACGCCCCTGCCCTCGGCGTCCATCGTTGCCAGCCAGATGGTGTCGCCGGTCTTGTGCGGCCACGCCCATTCACTGGCCGCAGTGCGGTCAACACCCGTCGCCATGTCGTCGAGATAACCATCGCTGAGAAACGTTTCCGGTGGATGATGAAGATGTGCGGGATCGCCGATTTCCCGGTTGCGCACGACGTAGGCATGCTTGGTCGCCTCGATCAGCCTGTGATGGTGATCGAAGCTTTCGGCTTCGCCCGCCGGCATGCGGTCGTAAGCGCCGAGGATCATCATCGACGTCAGACCCTGGGTCGGTGGTGGCATGTTGTAGAGCGTCCCGGTTGAAATGCCGATGCTCAGCGGATCGGGTTCGATCGCTTCATGCGCGGCGAGATCGTCGCGGGTCAACGGCATGCCGGCTTTCTCGAATCCTTCGCCGAGCGCCGCCGCCAGCTCGCCGGTGTAGAAATCTTCGAGACCGTTCCGCGCAAGCAGTTCGAGCGATGCCGCGAGCGCCGGCTGCTTCAGGACCTGGCCTGACGCGAGCCCCTTACCGCCCGGACGGAACTGTTCGGCGAAGCCCGGCGCGCTGAGAAGAGGATCTTCGGCGTCGGTCGTGGAATGGGCGAGATCCTCCGCCGCCGGTGCGCCATTCCGGGCGTAGTGGATCGCGTCTTCCAAGAGGCGCGAAAGCGGCAACGTCCCGCCCCATGATCTCGACCGCTCGAGCGCGCGGGCCCAGCCGGATATGGTGCCCGCCACCGTGCAGGCCGCCATCGGGCCGCGCAGCGGCACGCTGTCCAGTCCCGCTTCGCGGTAACGGGCTGCCGTTACGTTACCGCCGCCACGGCCCGAGGCGTCGATGCCGTGAATCTCGCCTGCGCTGTCGGCGATCAGCCAGAAAGCATCGCCGCCGATGTTGTTCATGTGCGGATAAACGACAGCAACGGTCGCCGCCGCCGCAATACAGGCCTCGATCGCGTTACCGCCGTCGCGCAGCACTGAAAGGCCTGCTTGCGATGCCAGATGATGGGGGCTGGTAACGGCCCCGCGGGTTGCGCGTGTTGTCGGTCGCATCGGCTCTCCCTCGTGGTCTATGCCATCGTTCTAGCAAAGCAGAGCGAACCGCTCCATTGTCCAGAATGCGATCTTCGCTACAATTGGTGAAATACAAAAGGAGTGTCACCATGGCGGAACAAGCCGGCCCAATCGAAGAACTTATTGTCAGTTGGGCCGAGGTCCACCGGGATACGCGGCACATGGTTCGCCGGCTTATCGAATTGGGGCCGTGGAAGGGTATCGTCGCGTTGACCCGCGGCGGTCTGGTGCCGGCCGCCATCATTGCCCGTGAACTTGAAATCCGCGTCATCGACACTCTGTGTATCGCCAGCTACGACCATCAGGACCAGGGGAGGCTTGATGTCTTGAAAGAGCCGTCAGAGGCGACGGCCGACGGCGGCGAGGGCTGGTTGGTCATCGACGATCTGGTCGACTCCGGCGCAACCGCACGCGAAACCCGCCGCCTGATGCCCAAGGTTTACATCGCCACCGTTTACGCCAAGCCGAACGGCCTCGATGCCACCGATCTTTACGTCCACGACGTTGCCCAGGAAACCTGGGTGCATTTCCCCTGGGATACCGAAACGCGCTATTCCCGACCGGTCGCCGACCAACCGGATGGCGCGGCAGCGGAATGATCCGCGCCGTCCTCACGATTGTTCTGTTTCTTGCCGGTATCGTATCGCCCGCACATGCAAGCGATGTCGGCGATGTGGTCAGCCTCCCCGACGGGTTCGCCATCAAGTTATATGCCGACGTTCCGGAGGCCCGTTCGCTGGTGCCGGTTCCGGCACTCGGCGCCGTTATCGTCGGCCAGCGCAAGGGTAGCCGCATCCACGCCATCGTCGACCGGGATCTGGACGGCACGGCCGAAGATGTCGTGATCCTGCTGCGCGGCCTCAAATCGCCCAACGGCATCGATTGGCGGGACGGCTATCTCTACGTCGCCGAGCAACATCGTCTGATCCGATTGAAAGGTGACACGCTTGCGGCGTTGGCCGAGGCGGAGCCGGAGGTTCTGTTCGACGGATTTCCCGACGACCCCTGGCACGGCTGGCGTTACGCACGCTTCGCGCCGGACGGGTCGCTTTACGTATCCGTCGGCGCCCCCTGCAATATCTGCTCCGTCGATGGCCTCGAAGGCACAATCGTGCGTTTCGATCCCGAAACGTGGAAGCCCGAAGTTTACGCCAGCGGCGTACGCAATTCCGTCGGCTTTGCGTTTCAGCCCGGCACCGGCGAGCTTTTCTTCACCGATAACGGCGCCGACAACATGGGCGACGACAGCCCGCCGGACGAATTGAACCACGCACCCGTCGCCGGCAGTTGGTTCGGCTTTCCCTATTTCGGCGGCGGCGCCGACCGAACGTCCGATTTCAGCGGCCGTCCGCTGCCCCGCAATCCGATTTATCCTGTGGTCGAATTCGGCGCCCATGTCGCGGCGCTCGGCATCAGTTTTTACGAGGGCGACATGTTCCCGCGCGCATTTTCGGGCGACGCCTTCGTCGCCCAGCACGGATCGTGGAACCGCACGATACCGGACGGCTACCGCGTCGTCCGGGTGCGATTCGAAAACGGTCGCGCCGTCGGGTACGAGCATTTTGCCGAGGGCTTTTTGCTCCCCGACGGATCGACATGGGGCCGCCCGGTCGACATCAAACCGTTACCCGACGGCTCGCTCCTGGTGTCCGACGACCGCAGGGATGCGGTCTATCGGATCACTCACGCGCGCTCTGGCGACTGATCGCGGGCGTCAATCAACTTTCGAGCACCGCCTTCACCTCGCCGAGCTTGGAAATCAGATCATCAACCGCCAGCTTGGCCTCGAGCCCCTCATCAACGAGTTCCTGGGCGCTGCTTGCATCGATGGAATCGGGCAAATCCTCGACCTGTGCGATGACCTGGTCTGCGAGTTCCCGTAATTTCGCGACCGTCGTCACGATTTCACTGAGTTCGCCGGCGACAAAGGGGAAAAAAAGCCCTGCCTGACCATCTTCGGCCATTTTTTTTCCGAGCTCGAAAGCATCCGCTGCGCCGGCGATCTTAGCGGCGACTTCCGCATAGGCCTTAATGGCTGCTTGCAGGTCTCCCATCATTAACTTGCGATGAACCCGTTTCAGTTCGCGTCTCGTCGGTTCACTGGCATCGCTGACAAGTGACCGAAACTTGTCGGACGCCGCATTTGCAAGGGCGGTATTTCCGTCCTTCAACGCCACCTTGTACTCATTCAACGCAGCCAAGGCTTTTTGTTCCGGCGTGTCAGACATCGCTAATGCTCCTTCCGTTAATCATCACGCGCCGCCTTTACCGCATCAATCAACACATCGATCCGCCCCGCCGCCTCACGCAGGCTTTCCGCCGTGTAGTGACCGCACTCTCTCTTAAGGGACCTCAATCCACCGCACTTTATCAGAATATTGGTGGCATCCTGATGAGTGCGGGCCCAAACAATGGCCGAAATTGCGATCTCATCCGACACTTTCACCTGCAGATCTCTCCAAGCGGCCAGATCGGAGACGCGTTGTACATACTCGCGGTAAGAGGCCGATTGGGAAGCGAGCAATTCTAGTTTTCGAATGTCGTCTTCCTCAGTTGGCAATCCATCGGACAGGAGGGCTTCGACATCGAGATACGCCGATCTCGAAGCATCAAGCCGGTTTACGCCATATTCCCCTTCGAGTAGTTCAATCCGGATGTTCCCGAGATTACTCGTTATCCGCTTCTGCTCGTTTGCATAGATCTGGATATTACCGGCAAGGCTATTCACCGTGCTCTGGAGTGCCCCCATAGTTTCAGCCAGTGAATCTTGGGCCTCCACGGTCGTCGCTACCTGCGCCAACTCTCCCAGCACGACACTCACGGCATTGAAGGCGCTGGGAGCGAGCGGAATCGTGAATTTCAACGTATTGGCAATCTCCTGGGTCGACGACAGAATCTGCTTGCTTGCCTCACGACCGGTTTCGCCGGCGGCCGCCAACGAAGCGATAGCATCGGCATACTGAACCATTGCCGTCATGCCTGCTTCAATTCCGGCGGAACTATCAGCATAGACTTGGCGCAGTTTTTTCAGGTCGTTTGGATCGAAATCTTCAAAATCCGGCCAGCCTTCGCCCCGACTGATCTCGGCTTGCACCACGACTTCATCGAATGCGTCGAGTGCCGCGTTGTTCTGCTCGGCTACGGAGTGGGACAGTGCCGCAGAGCTTGCCGCCCAACTGGAAAGGTCAGGGGTCGCAGTACATGCCCCCAGAACCACCAAGGCAAGCACGGCGATCAGGTTGCGAACCATATCTTCCCTCCCAGTTTCTGGTCGAACCATGTGCTTCAGCGACCGTCTGTCACGTCCACGTCATTCACTACACAATTATCACGAGATCACACAGATCTGAATCTCGCAAGAAAAGAATACATCAGGATTACATGCCGCGCGTTATGCTTCGTAGTTTTCATGCGTCAGCACGACATAGAGCTTGCGGACGGGTTGCTTGACGTCCCACGTGCACCTGCAGCCGCGCGGCATGACGAAACTGTCGCCGGCACGATAGGTTTCCGACGAGCCGTCCCCGGCGATGACTTCGATCTCGCCCTCCAGCAGGTAGACGAACTCATCGTAGGGCGCCGCCTCGATCACGTGCCGGTTGGGCTCGCATTCCCAGACCCCGGCATCGAGTTGCCCCGTCTGGTCGGCATACAAACTGCGGCCACGCTCCTGCGGGTCGCCGGATTCCAGCGTATCGACCGGAATGTAATCCGTCGGCTCCAGGCCCGCGATGTCGCCCCGTGTCGGGACCCGAACGCACTTCGCTCCACTCATTTTCTTTCTCCTGTTTCCGTTGTCAGTACCATTGATCGGGTTGGGCGGCCTTTCGCCGCGCCATGAAATCTAAAAGCGCCTCGTCGACGCCAGGATCGATCGGCGGCGGCTCGTAGTCGGCCAACATCGCCTTCCAGCGACCGTTGGCGCGCTGCTCTGCCGTCAGCGACCCGTTTTCGAGCCAGGTCTCGTAGGGCCCGGCATCCGGTATCTCGGATACATAGTTGGCGGTTTCGTAATGCCGCATCGTATGGGCGGTCGACAGGAAGTTCCGCCCGGGGCCGGTTTCGAGATAGGCGTCGCGCGCAAATGCTTCGTCGTCAACATCCAGGCTCCGGATCATCCGCATCATCATGCCGCAGTGATCGAGGTCGAGGATGAACTTCTCGTAGCTCATGGTCAGACCGCCCTCGAGCCAACCCGCCGCATGATAGATTTGGTTGGCGCCGCACACGACCGCGCACAGCATGCTGGCGGCCGACTCCTGCATGGCGAGTCCGTCAGCGGAATTGGCTGACGTGATCTGACCGCCATGCGGGCGTATCGGCACGCCGAGCCGCCGGCCAAGCTGGGCATAGGCGATGTTCGACAGGTTGGCCTCCGGCGTACCGAACGTCAGCGTGCCGGTTTTCAGGTTCATGGTCGTATTGAAGCACCCGAAGAGGGTCGGCGCGCCGGGCCGGACGAGTTGACCGAGCGCAATACCGACCATGGTTTCGGCGAGCGTCTGGCCGAGTACGGCGGGCTGTGTCACCGGCCCCATGGCGCCGCCGAAAATCGCCGGCGACACGGCATAACTCTGGTTGGCCGCCGCATAGATACGGAGCGCACTCGACATGGTCGCGTCATAGACCAACGGCGAATTGACGTTGATGTTGCCCTGAATAACGCAGTTCTCTTCGAGAAACCCGGAACCGAACGCGATTCGCGCCATATCGATGGAATCTTCGGCCCGATCGGGTGCCGTGACGCCGCCCATAAACGGTTTTGTCGAATACCGCAGATGGGCGTAGACCATATCGAGATGACGCTTGTTAACGGGCACGTCGACCGGCTCGCAGACCGTTCCGCCGGAGTGATGCAACCACGGGCTCATGTAGGTCAGCTTCACGAAGTTGCGGAAATCCTCGATCGTGCCATAGCGCCTACCCGTGTCGAGGTCGGTTACGAATGGCGAACCGTACCCTGGCATCAGCACCATGTGATCGCCACCGAGGGTGAACGAGGACATTGGATCGCGGCCGATCATCCGATAACTGCGCGGCGCTGTCCTACAGAGCGCCCTTGCGTGTCCGGGATCGAACCGCACGCGTGGACCGTCGACCGTCGCACCGGCCTCCTTGAACAAATCGAGCGCAACGTCGTCGCCGCGAAATTCGATGCCGATCTCCTTCAAGATCCAATCGGCATGCGTCTCGATGAGCGTCAGCGCCTCATCGTCCAGCACTTCATAGGTGGGGATTCGGCGCCGCGTTCGGGCCGGCACTTGCACATTTCCTGACGCGCTTCGTCTCGACTTGCGGGCGGCCCGACCACCGGTTCGGCGGACGCCTTTTGCCTTCCGACCCGCGGCCGTCACGTGGCTTGAACATCCTGGCGTCATAGAAATTTGATCCATCCATAGGCATTCCTGTCCATGAATTAACTATGGCAAAGAAGTGCAAAGCTGCCGAACCGAATGATTGAAACACTTTGTTCAAAATATTTATACTAAGTCATGCGCTTTCAGGGGTTCGATTATCTCCGCGTTTTCAATGTTGCGGCCCGCAATCTCAGTTTTTCGGGCGCCGCCGACGAACTCAATCTCACTAAGGGCGCCGTCAGCTACCAAATCCGCCGGCTCGAGGAGGAACTCGGATTCGCGGTGTTCCATCGCGGCAAGCGCGGCGTGACGTTGACCGATGCCGGACGCCGCCTTTGGCAAACGTCGCAGGAAGCCCATCAGGCGGTCGAGGACCGTATCGAGGACATCCGTGGGCATAGCGGACGCCGGATCACCGTCGCGATGGCCACCTACTTTGCCTCGCGATGGCTGTCGCCACGATTAATGACCTTCATATCCGGCCATCCAGACATTGCTTTGCTGCTGCACCCCACTGTCGGGATCGTCGATTTTCAATCGGGCGATATCGATATGGCGGTTCGCTGGGGCAAGGGCGATTGGCCGGAGATGGAGGTTGAGCCGCTGATCTCATGCCCCGCATGGCTTGTCGCATCCGCGGATACAGCCGAGACCATTGTTCGCGATGGCGTCGAAACCGTGTTACGCAGAATGACGTTGCTCGGCGACGACCAGTACTCCGATGCATGGCGGGACTGGCATGATGCCTGCGATATCGCTTATCGGCCGGCATACGAGAGTCTTTCGATCCCCGATCCGAACGTCCGCCTCGAAGCGGTTATCAACGGTCAGGGCGTTGCGTTTTACGACCGGCTCGCCGAGCCTGAACTGTCCGACGGTCGTCTGGTCCGGGTGTCGGATGTCGAACTGACCGATTACGGCTTTTTTCTCACCTATCCGAAAGGTGCACTAAAGCAGCCGGCGCGGCGCGCCTTTCGCGACTGGATTGTTGCAGAGGCCGCAGAGTTCTAGGGAAGCTGGGAAACGATCTTGCCGATCAACGTGTCCGGGTCGATGGTCTTGTTGACGTAAGCTGAACACCCCGCCTCGAAAGCCTCGTCACGGTCGCGCGACGTTTCATGTGCACTAACCACGACCACCGGTGTTGTCGCGGTCGCCTCCTCCGCCCGCAACCGGCGGATCATCTCCCAGCCGGTCATGCCGGGCATGTTCATGTCGGTGACAATAAGATCAGGGTCTTTTTGCGACGCAAGCTCGATGCCCTCCTCGCCCGACGCTGCGGCAATCGGCTCATGACCGGCATTCTCGATCAGCTTGCAAACCAGACGGCGGAACATCTCGTCATCGTCGATGACCAGTACGGATGCCATAATACTTTCCTCGGTCCTTCCCCCCTCGGCGAGATTAATTTACTGGGTTGACCCCGAGATTGATAGCGCCGACGTAAATTACGGCGATTCGAGAGCAATGTTGTCGATAAGACGGGTGCTGCCGAGACGGGCCGCGCCGAGAACCCTTCCGGCGCGACCGGCGGCAGGATCGTACGCACCGAATGTCGCAACGTCGACGACCGCCAGATAGTCGACAGCGTCAAAACCGGCGACGATCAATGCACGGGTTTCAAGCTGAATGGCCTGCGAAACTCCCTCGCCTCTGGCGATTCGCGCAGCCAGCGTCGCAAGGGCACGATGGAGCGCCGACGCTCTCTCGCGTTCCGTATCGCTCAGATAGGCGTTCCGCGACGACATGGCGAGACCGTCCGCCTCACGCACGGTCTCGATCCCGGCAATCTCGACCGGAATATCGAGATCAGCTGTCAGCCGCCGAATGACCTGTAATTGCTGAAAATCTTTTTCGCCGAAGAATGCGATATCGGGTAACGATTGCAGTAGAAGTTTCGTCACGATAGTAGCCACACCGGTGAAAAACCCGGGGCGATGTTCGCCCTCCAGCACTTCACCCATCGGCCCGATACTGATCTGCGTCGAAAAACCCGCCGGGTACATTTCATCAACGCCGGGCGCAAATAGTAGATCAACACCAGCGCCTGAAAGCCTGGCGGCGTCTTTTCGTTCATCCCGCGGATAGACGGAAAAATCCTCGTTCTCGCCGAACTGCTTCGGATTGACGAACAAGGTTGCAACCGTGCGTTCGCACCGTGATTTTGCGGCGGTTGCGAGCGCCATATGCCCGTCGTGAAGGGCGCCCATGGTCGGCACGAGCCCAACGGTATCGCCGGCAGCCCGCCAATCTCGAATGCGGGAGCGGAGGTCGGCGACCGTTCGGACGACCGCGATCTCGTTCATGATCCGTCAGCGGATCCGGGCGATTTCTTCATGGAGAAGACGTGCTCGGGCCCCGGAAACTTGCCCGCCCTGACATCGGCGGCGTAGGCCTTGGCGGATGCCTCGATCTGCTCGCCGAGCAACGCATAGCGCTTGACGAACTTGGGGGTAAAGTCGGTGAACAGGCCGACCATATCCTCCGTTACCAGGATTTGCCCGTCACAATCGACGGACGCGCCGATACCGATCGTCGGGACGTCGACGGATTCGGTCACCTTTTTTGCCAAGGTGTCGATCGTACCCTCGACGACCATCGCGAAGACGCCCGCTTCGGCAACGGCCTTTGCATCGTCCATGATGCGCTTTTGCTGTGCATCGTCTTTTCCTTGGGCCTTGAAGCCGCCGAGCGCATGCACCGACTGCGGCATCAGGCCGACATGCCCCATCACGGGAATGCCGCGATGGGTCAGATAGCGGATGGTCTCGGCCATTTCGACGCCCCCCTCGATCTTGACCCCGGACGCACCGCTTTCACTCATCACGCGGGCAGCATTGCGGAATGCCATCGACGGGCTCTCCTCGAACGATCCGAACGGCATGTCGACAATGACGCAACTGCGTTTAGAGCCGCGCATGACCGCCTTGGCGTGTGCGATCATCATGTCGAGAGTCACGCCGAGCGTATTCTCCATGCCGTAGATCACCATGCCGAGCGAGTCGCCGACCAGCAGCAGGTCGGTATAGGGATCCAGCCAGCGGGCCGTCAGCACCGTATAGGCCGTCAACGCGACGATCGGCTCCTTACCCTTGCGGGCGCGGATATCCGGCACGGTGATGCGTTTGGCGTTGTGGTCCATGGTGCTCATCGGCGGTTTCCCTCTCGTCGTGCGCCGAATTGTGCAGCGCACAATGACGTTCGTCAATGTCACGCCGTCGCGGTTTGCCATGGAAACACAGCTTGGACTCATTCGCTCGATTGGGACACACCGTGTTTTCAAGGAGACATGATCCGATCTAGCATGCGCCCATGCGTATACTGGCTCTCCTTATCGCACTCTTGCTAACCGGAACCGGCACTGCATCCGCAGCGGAACCGGCAAAAGCGGAAGATTACATGGCGGCGACCGCGAACCCATTGGCGACGGAGGCCGCCCTCCGCGTTTTGCGAGACGGCGGTAGTGCGGTCGATGCGGCCATCGCCGTTCAGATGGTGCTGACGCTTGTGGAGCCGCAATCCTCGGGTATCGGCGGTGGCGGTTTCATGCTGCATTTCGATGCCGACACGAAAAAACTCATTGCTTATGACGGCCGCGAAACAGCGCCGGCATCCGCGCACCCAGACATGTTCCTGCGTGCCGACGGCAGCTATATGGGTTGGCACGAAGCCGTCGTCGGCGGCCTGTCCGTCGGTGTGCCGGGGGTCGTCCGTATGCTTGAAATGGCGCACAGCGATAACGGCAACCTGCCATGGGAGCGCCTGTTCGAAGATGCCATTCGTCTCGCCCGCGAGGGGTTCCCGGTGACGCCCCGCATGCACATGCTAGCAATCAACGACGATCAGTTGCGCGTCTTCGATGAGACCCGCCGCTATTTCTTCGATCTCGATGGAAACGCTCATCCTGTCGGCACGGTGCTGACCAACGAAGCACTTGCCGACACGCTGACCCTCATCGCCGAAGGCGGCGCCGACGCTTTCTATGAGGGACCGATCGCCGCGGCAATCGCCAACACGGTCTCGTTCGCACCCCGCAATCCCACCTCGATGACCCGCTCGGACATTGCCGTCTACGAAGCGAAACGGCGTGAACCCGTCTGCCTCGACTACCGTGATCACACGGTTTGCGGCATGCCGCCGCCGTCCTCGGGCGGCATCACCACGCTCCAGATTCTGGGCATGCTTGAACCCTTCGACATGTCGAGACTCGATCCGGGGCAACCCGGCGCGTTGCATGTCATCGCGGAGGCGAGTCGCCTCGCCTTCGCCGACCGCAACACTTATCTCGGCGATCCGGATCACGTACGTCCGCCGGACGGCCTTTTGGACGAGAGCTACCTGCGCCGACGCTCAGACTTGATCGACGCCTATCGCGCAATGGGCAAAGCCGAACCGGGTAATCCGGGCAGCGAAGCCTTCTGGCCTTTCGCACCCGCAGGCAACGAACATGGCGTATCGACCACGCATTTCAGCATCGTCGACGGCGACGGCAACGTGGTCTCGATGACGTCGAGTATCGAAACCCAGTTCGGCTCGCGCCTGATGGTCCGGGGATTTCTGCTCAACAACCAGCTGACGGATTTCAACTGGCTGCCGGAGGTCGACGGCAAGCCCGTTGCCAATCAGGCAGGGCCGGGACGCCGGCCGCGGAGTTCCATGTCGCCGACCATCGTGTTCGACGACGACGGGGATTTCGAGCTCGCCATCGGGTCGCCGGGGGGCTCGTCGATCATCGGTTACGTAACCAAAAGCTTGATCGGTTACCTCGACTGGGACCTCAACGTCCAGGACGCCATCGATCTTGCCCATGTCATCAACAAGAACGGCGCGACACTGCTGGAAAACGACCGTTATGACGCTTGGGTTCTCGAAGCACTGCGCGATCTCGGTCACGACATCGAGATCCGCGAGATGACCAGCGGGTTGCAGGGCATCGCTGCGGCTGGGGACGATTATGAAGGCGGCGCCGATCCTCGGCGCGAGGGTGTCGCTGCCGGCGACTAACTATTTCTCGGCAACAACGAACAATCTCTTGAACGGGAAAACCGTCGTCCCGTCTGCAGAGGCCGGATAAGCTTCTGCGAGCGCTGATTGGCATCGCGCCTCGAACTCTTCCCGCTCATCTTCGTGCAAGGCCGAAAGATAAGGCCGCATCCCCGCGCCCTTCAGCCATTCGAGCACCGGATCCTCGCCCGACAGCATCTGCTCGTAGATCGTCTCCCACACGTCGACGCGCGCGCATGCCGGGGTAAGCCAAGCGCGATATTCGGCTGCGCTCGCGACGGGCATTCGATCTGCGATCGCGAACAACCGATCCCTCCATCGTGGATCGCCCGCCACATCGCGCATGATCGCGTGCGACGGTTCTCGAAAGTTGTTGGGCATTTGCACGGCAAGGACCGCACCAGTCCTCATAGCCGCCAGCCAGCTTTTCAAATGAACGTCATGATCGCCGAGCCAGTGCAGTGCGGCATTTGAGAAGACAAGATCTTCGCCGGTAGGATGCCAATCACCAATGTCGCCCTGCCGCCATATGACACGCCCGGCCGTGTCGTTCTGCCGCGCGGTGGCAAGCATATCATCCGAACCGTCAATCCCGACGACATCGGCGCCCGGCCACCGCTCGGCCAGCATCATCGTGACGGCACCGGGGCCGCAGCCGAGGTCGACGATTTTTCGCGGATTGCCATCGGGCAGCGCCGCGATCAGGTCGGCTGCAGGTTTGAAGCGGTGATCGGCAAACCGGCCGTATTGCTCCGCGTTCCAGCCGTCTTCGGCAAGATCAGGTGGCTCCACCGTCACGACGCTTCGACGATGGGTTCTTCGACGGTTGCACCGGGCAACGTGACCCTGAAGGTGGTGCCCCCGGCCCCTGTCGACGCGAGCTCGACGTCGCCATTGTGAGCGCGTGCAATATCCCGGGCAATGACCAGCCCCAGTCCCGTTCCGCCCTTTCTGCCGCTTGAGAACGGCCGGAACAGGTTGCCCAGCACATTCTCGGGCATGCCCGGCCCGTCGTCGGCAAGGTCAATGACGGCCGTACCGTCGGGTTGGACGCTGCAGGTAACGTTCAGCTGCGTGGCGCCCGCCGCATCGGCGTTCAAAGCGAGATTGTAGATTGCCCTGAACAGCTGGATACGGTCGGCATCGACGGTTACCTCGAACACGACACGGTTTTCGACGGCCATGCGGCGTTTGTCGTTTGCCGTGTCGTGGGCTGCGTTTTCGATCTGGTACTCGCGAACCTCGGCAGCGATCTCGGCGACGAGTTCGGCCAGATGAAACCGTTCTCGTCGAATGCGAATGTCACTAGTGCCGACATACTCCAACGTTTGACTGCAGAGCTTCGTCGCCCGCGTTATCGCCTTGTAGAGACGAGGCGAAAGGCGTTTGACCTCCGGATCGTCGACTTCGGCCAGCCTGTCGAACGCGAGAACGGCCGTCGCCAGCGTGTTGCGTAAATCGTGGTTGATCTTCGCGACCGCCTCACCGAGCGTCGCCAGACGTGACTTCTGCCGCAACGCAAGACGTACCTGCTCCTGCATGTTGAACAATTCGCGTTGTGCCAGACCAATCTCGTCGGTCCGGTCGGTAACGGTGATCGATCCATGGTCCGCTTCGGGATTGTCACGAAACCGCGCCAGCGACCGCGCCATCCGCAAAACCGGACGAACCATCAACCATTGCAGGCTCAAAAAAACGAGCAACGCTGTAAACAATGAGATGACGATCGACAATCCGAGGATCCGACGCGAATAGTCATACATGGCCGCGCGCATCGGCGTCTCGTCCATGATCACTTCGATACTGATACTCGGATCCCTCTTCGCCGTACCGATGACCCGCAGAACCCGGTTATCGTCCTGGGCCAGCGTCATGAACGCCTCGCCGATCCAACCGAAGAACGTGTCTTTGCTCATGTCGATCTCGACGTCGACCGCCGGCGGCATGTCCTTGCCGACCATCAACATGCGCTGATCGGTCAGATTGAGAACAATCCCGTAGGTGCCGGTGTGAAACAGCAGCTCATTTTCGAGATCCATGTTCACATCGGCATTCTCAAGACTGCCAACCGCGATCATGGCCAAGTGTGCGCGCGCGACCTGATCCTCAAGGTATGTCTTGCGGAACTGTGCAATCGACGGCGTCCAGATCAGCAACTCGGCCAACATGACGAAAGCCACCGTCATAACCAGAAGTCGCGCCGAAAGGCCGGTCAAGATTCCCGGCGTCTCGGGCGGAGGATCGCCCGTTTCGTGTTGGTCGGCAGGTTCTGTCATCGTGACCATTTGCGATGTTCGTGCGCGGAACGATCCTTGCACTACACGACGCAACTGACAACGCTGGCTTGTCGCCTGATCAGCCGAACTTGCGCAGGAATCCGACGATGGCGCGGGTTCGGTCGCTGAACAGTTTCGGCGTATAGAACGAGCCCGCCGCGCGCTTGCCGACCTCACCGAAGGTCGGATACGGCGCAATCATGCTGGCGACGACCCCGATCTTGGCCTTCGTGCTGAGGGCCAGCACCCAAGTGTGGATAATCTCGCCTGCAGCGGCACCGGCGACGCCGGCGCCGAGAATCTTGCCGCCCGGCGTCGTTACGACCTTGATCATGCCAGCGGTCTTGCGTTCGGCCTGGGCACGGTCGTTTTCATGGTACGGCCATCGCAGGATACGAATCTTGTCGCCGTGTCGCTTTCGGGCCTGCTCCTCGGTCAGGCCGACCTGCGCCAGTTCCGGACTGGTATAGGTGACCCACGGCACGGTCGAATGATCGGCCTTTGCAGGCAATCGAAACAGCGCACTCTTGATCACGACACCTGCGTGATATCCGGCGACATGGGTGAACTGCAAACCACCGGCACAATCGCCGATCGCGTAAACCTTGCGGTTCGATGTGCGAAGACCGGCATCGACCACAATTCCCTTCTCTGAATGGCGGATGCCGGCTTCGTCGAGGCCGAGACCGTCGACTGTCGGTTTGCGGCCCGCGGCGATCAGCAAATCGCTGGCTTCGATACGCTCCTCGCGACCGTCGCCCTTGAGGCGAACCGCGACGCCGTCCGATGTCTTTTCGACGCCCGCGATCTCGACGCCCTCACGAATATCAATGCCGTCTTCGACCATTGCCTGGCGTACGACATCAACCAGTTCCGGATCGTCCTTCGGCATGATCGTAAACAGTTCCAACAGCGTGACCTCGCAACCGAGACGCCGGTGTGCTTGGGCCATCTCACACCCGATCGGACCGCCGCCAACAACGATCAGGTGCCTAGGAAACGGCGACGCGGCGAATATCGTCTCGTTCGTGAAATACGGCGTATCGTCGATGCCGGGAATTGGCGGCACGGCGGCCCGCGACCCGGTGGCCAGGACGAAGCGGCGGGCCTGGATATTCGTTCCGTTTACGGCGACGGTGCGTGGGTCAACAAACCGGGCCTCGCCCTTGATCACGTTGACGCCAAGCCCTTCGAACCGCTCGACCGAGTCGTTGGGTTCGATCGCGGCGATGACGCCGCGCACGTGTTCGTGGACTGCGGTGCCATCGACCGAAGGTTCGACATCGGCGATACCGAACTTACTGCGATGACGCGATGCGGCCGCGGCGGCACCCGCCGCCAGCATCGCTTTCGATGGCACGCATCCGGAATTGAGGCAGTCGCCGCCCATCTTGTCGCGTTCGATCAGCACCGTCGGCGCGCCCATTTGTGATGCGCCGGCGGCGACCGAGAGACCACCGGAGCCCGCACCGATGACGCAGATATCGGGTTTCAGAGTATCGTTCATGGGGGAAATTCTCTCTATTCGGCCGTAGTGGAATTCGACCTGAAACGCTTGTAAACGACAGGGATCAGAGACAGAACCGCAAGCCCGATGATCGGCGTCAGAATCTGCGGCTCGAAGATAATTCCGAGGTCCGGTGTTTCGCCGCGGTCGAATACGGCGCCAAGTCCGTTGCCGACGCTGCAATAAACCCAACTGCCCGGAATGATCCCTATCAGGGTACCGATGGCATATGTGCGCAACGGCACGCCGACGAATGCCGGTGCGAGGTTGACCATCCAGAACGGAAAGATTGGAACCAGCCGAAGCACCAACATGTAGGAAAGCGCGTTCTCGTTAAAACCGGCCTCGAAACGCTTGACCCAACGCCCCGCTTTTTCTGCAAAATAATCCCGGAACGCATATCGCGCGGCGAGGAAAATGGCGACGGCGCCGACGGTCGCCGCCGTTACCACGTAAATCGTCGCCGCCCACGTCCCGAATACGAACCCGCCGATCAGGGTCATCCACGCAGCGCCCGGCAGGGAAAACGCCACGGTCACGACGTAGGCGAGCCAGAACACCACGACCGCGAAAACCATATTCTCTTCCGACCAGCGCAAAAGCGTGTCCCGATGTTCCGCAAGAGCATCAAAGGACAAGTACTCGTGTCCGCCAGCGGCAACGAAGATCGCCAAGCCGACAACGATCACGGCAAGCGGCAACAAACGTTTCAACGAAAAACCGGATTTCTTCGGTGCTGCTTCCTGCTCGATTTCACTCACGTCCCGGCCGTCCCTTCACCCACTCCATATCTCGCCCGTCAGAATGCAACACGGGACGCGGAAGGCACCAAATCTCCCGTACTGACAGACTATCCTTGTCGGGAACTCATTGTATCGTTTCACCGTATCAAACCAATAAACTAACATGAAATATCCGTGAAGCGGCAGACCGACTTGGAAGGCCCGGAATCCGGGCGAAAAGATTGCGCCTTGGCCGTTGACTTGCCCAAGGCCACGCCTTATACACCGGGCTTCGTTAAACCCGGAGAGTGATCGTGAAGCGCACCTATCAACCGAGTCGAATCGTCCGCAAACGCCGTCATGGCTTCCGTAGCCGTATGGCGACGGTCGGCGGTCGTCGGGTTCTCGCCAATCGCCGCGCGAAGGGCCGCAAGCGCCTCTCTGCCTGAGGCCGTCTCGGACCCGAGGGTCGACATGCCCGCACCCCTTCGTCATCTCAAGCGCAGACGCCAGTTTCTGCGAACCGCCGCTGCTGGGCTCAAATGGGTTACACCGGGCGTGATCGTTCAGGCACGGCAACGCGGCGATGCTGCGGATGACGCACCAGCAGAAGACGGTCCCAGCGTCGGTTTTACCGTTAGCAAAAAAGTCGGTAATTCGGTGGCCCGCAACCGCGCCAGACGTCGGCTGCGCGCCGCGGCCCGGGAAATCCTGCCCGAGAACGGCTTGGCGAACATCGATTACGTACTAATCGGGCGTCAAAATACGCTCGAACGCCCCTTCACGGATTTGCTTGACGATCTCGGGCAGGCTGTCGATCGGCTCAACCGCAAGGCAACACGCCGGGAGTCCGGGACATGAACGCCGTCATCAGACGAATCGGATCTGGCTTGCGTCATGGACTCGGCACGGTCCTTGTCGAGTTAACGGCATTCTACCGTGCAACGATCTCGGCCGTAACGCCTGCGAGTTGCCGGTTTCACCCAACATGCTCCGCTTATGCGATCGAGGCGATCAAAATTCATGGACCGTTCAGGGGAACCGGGCTTGCAATTCTCCGCATTTTACGCTGCAACCCTTGGGGCCCGTTCGGGGAGGATCCCGTACCAACCTGTAACGATCGGCATTCCCAAGCTAATGACCCGGCTGATAATACGACGCACGAACTGCAGAATCGGATACGCACGTCATGATCGATAACAAGAACCTGATCCTCTCGATCGTCCTGTCGGTCCTGATTCTGGTCGGCTTCGAGTTTTATTTTACGATGACGGCGCCGCCGGTTGACCCGAATGCCCAGGTCGAGGCGGAACAGGCTGTCCAGGACCAACCGTCTGTTTCCAGTGCGCCGCAGGTCGGCAATGTAGATAGCGGCGATGCGACGGCGCCGGCCGCATCCGCGTCAAACACGATACCCGCTGGCGCAAGCCGGGAAGATATTCTCGCGCTGACCCCCAGAGTCGCGATTGAAACCGAACGCCTTGCGGGTTCTATTTCACTGGTCGGTGGCCGCATCGACGACCTCAAGCTACACGACTACAAGGTATCGCAAGAGCCGAACAGCCCGGACGTGGTATTGCTCCACCCGAAAGGCGCGGAAGATGCCTATCTCGCCGATTTCGGGTGGGTTGCCGGCGCCGGCGAAGCCATCACGCTGCCCGATGGTGGAACCGAATGGGCGGCTGACGGGAATCTGCTCTCTGTCGACACCCCGGTGACGCTGAGCTGGACCAACCCGGAAGGCATCGTTTTCAAGAAAATCTACGAAATCGACGCCGACTACATGTTCACGGTAACACAGCGTGTCGAAAACGGTTCAGGCGCGCCCGTGACATTACACACATACGGTTTCGTGTCGCGCCGCACGACGCCGGAAGTAACCGGCTTCTTTATCCTTCACGAGGGTTTGTTGGGCGTTTTCGACGAGACCCTGAAGGAAGTCGACTACGACGAACTGCAGGAAGACGGTATCGAGGAACAAGCGACGACGGGCGGTTGGCTCGGCATCACGGACAAGTACTGGCTCACGGCACTGATTCCCGATCAATCGGCGGCGCTTTCGACGCGCTTCATCCACCGCATCGACAACGGCGCCGACAAGTATCAGGCCGACTTTCTGAGCGCAGCCCAACCGGTTGCCAACGGCGGCTCGGCATCGTTCGAATCCCGCTTCTTCGCGGGCGCCAAGGAAGTTCCCCTGCTGGACCGCTACGAGGAGGAGCTCGGCATCAAGCGCTTCGACCTGGCCGTCGATTTCGGCTGGTTCTACTTCCTGACCAAGCCGATTTTCCTGGGCTTGCTCTGGATCAACCAGTACGCCGGCAATCTCGGTGTTTCGATCCTGATCCTGACGGTGTTGATCAAACTCGCCTTCTTCCCGCTCGCCAACAAATCCTACGTTGCGATGAGCAAGATGAAGAAGATCCAGCCCGAAATGGTGAAGCTGCGCGAACAGTACGGCGACGACAAGATGCGCCTCAATCAGGAGATGATGGCGCTCTACAAGCGGGAGAAAGCCAACCCGGCGGCAGGCTGCTTGCCCATTCTTGTGCAGATTCCAGTGTTCTTCGCCCTCTACAAGGTTCTGTTCGTCACCATCGAAATGCGTCATGCGCCTTTCTTCGGCTGGATCCAGGATTTGTCGGCGCCCGACCCGACGACCATCTTCAATCTCTTCGGCCTGATCCCGTGGGCGCCGCCGGAATTTCTGATGATCGGCATATGGCCGCTGCTCATGGGCGGATCGATGTATCTACAGCAGAAGATCAACCCGCAGCCGGCCGATCCGGTTCAGGCGAAGATCTTTCTGTTCCTGCCAATCATGTTCACGTTCCTGCTGGCGCGTTTCCCAGCCGGACTGGTGATCTACTGGGCGTGGAACAACGCGCTCTCGATCCTGCAGCAATGGGTCATCATGCGCCGGATGGGCGTCAATGCGACGACCGGCGGCACGATCGAAGACAAATCGGACTGACCGTCAGCAGGAAGGGGCAAGCATGACCCCGCCGGAACAACCGAGCTTTCCAGATGGCGGTTACGATGCCGAGAGCATCGAGCGTGGCCGTTTGCTGTTCGCCGGCAATTGCGATTTCATGCTCGGCGCGGCGCGACTAGAACAGGTTCCGGCGAGCGATCTACCGGAAGTCTCCTTCGCCGGACGTTCGAACGTCGGTAAATCGAGCCTGATCAACGCGCTGGTTGGACGCAAGGCTCTGGCGCGGACATCGAATACGCCGGGCCGCACCCAGGAGATCAATTTCTTCGATCTCGGCGGCCGCATGATGATCGCCGACCTGCCTGGTTACGGATATGCCAAAGCGCCGAAATCACGGGTCGAGACCTGGACGCGATTGGTCAACAACTATCTCCGCGGCCGTCAGGAACTGCGGCGTGTGTGCCTGCTTATCGACGCCCGGCACGGCGTCAAGGCCAACGACCATGAGGTTATGACCATGCTGGATCAGTCGGCCGTGGTTTATCAGGCGGTGCTGACCAAATGCGACAAGGTATCTACGAAGGCCGTCGGCGCACTGAAGGCCGATATCGCGGCCCAGCAGAAACGCCACACCGCGTTGCATCCCGTCGTCATGGCGACCAGTTCCCGGGACGGTGGCGGCATTGCCGAACTGCGTGCGGAACTCGCCACGCTGGCGATATGACGCATCCTCCTTCGCGAGGATTGCCGCTGCCGCTCAACACGTCTAGGTTCCTCTCGGAAACAATACGAAGCGCGGATCATGGACGATACGACCAAGAAAACGAAACCGGTCAAAACCGCTGAAGAGTGGCTCGAACAGGCGCAAGTCCTGTCCGAAGCCCTGCCCTTCATGCGCCGCAATCACGGCGCGACCATCGTCATCAAATATGGTGGCCATGCCATGGGCGACCAGGAAATGGCCGAGTCGTTCGCCCGCGACGTTGCTTTGCTGCGCCAGACCGGCAGCAACCCGATCGTCGTCCACGGCGGCGGGCCGCAAATCGGCCAGATGCTCGAACGGTTGCAGATCAAGAGCGATTTCGTGGATGGGCTCCGGGTCACGGATCAGGCGACCGTCGAAGTTGTCGAGATGGTTCTCTCAGGCGCCATCAATAAGAACATCGTTCAAAATATAAACGAGGCCGGCGGCTTTGCCGTTGGGCTGTCCGGCAAAGATGGCAATCTGATCAGCGCCGAACGGCTGCGCAGGACCCAGCGTGATCCCGACTCCAATATCGAACGAATTCTCGACCTTGGGCTCGTCGGTGAGCCGACGGACATCAGACCGCACCTACTCGACTACTTCGAACAGTCCGACATCACACCGGTCATCGCACCGATTGCGACAGGACCGGACGGGGAAACGCTGAACGTCAACGCTGATACCGCCGCCGGCGCCATCGCTGCGGCAACCCGCGCGAGACGCTTGCTGATGCTGACGGACGTACCTGGCGTACTTGACCGGGACGGCAATCTGATTCAGGAAATGTCCGTCTCGGAGGCCCGCGCCCTGATCGACGACGGGACGATTACCGGCGGCATGATACCGAAAATCGAAACATGTATGGGCGCCGTCGAACACGGCGTCAGCGGCGCCGTTATCGTCGATGGGCGCGTTCCTCGTGTGGTCCTGCTCGAACTTTTCACCGAGCACGGCGCCGGCACACTGATCCGGCCGGACTCCTGATCATGGCCAATTCCGTCGATTTCGCCCAAGCATCCCCTGCATCGTTGTGGCGGGGTAGCGATTTTGCCTCGAAGGATGACATCGCGGTCGATCTGACGGGCGACCGCGTTTCGGCTGTACTCGACGACGTCAAACGCGTGGCCGCCCGAAAAGATGCGGTCGACATCGCCCCGGAAGATTTGCCGATGACGCCGCTGGGCGATCAGCTCGCCAATGTTCGCGATACAATTATGAACGGACGCGGCATCGTCATTCTCCGTGGTTTCCCCGTTGCGGAGTTGTCGCAACGAGAGATCGAGGCGTTCTATTGGGCTGTCGGTCTGCACCTTGGCCGCCCGGTGTCGCAGAGCGTCATGGGGGACCGTCTCGGCCATGTCATCGACGTCGCCGGCAAGGACAAAAACGAGCGGGCTTATCGCAATTCAAACGAGCTGACGCCGCATTCCGACCCTGGCGATATTCTCGCATTCCTGTGCCTTCGGCCCGCGATGCAGGGTGGGACCAGCCTGTTCGCCAGTTCGCACACGGTTCACGAGGAAATGCGGAAACGCCGTCCGGACCTGCTGCAACGTCTGTACAAGGGATATCGCTGGCATCGCTTTGGCGAGGAGCCGGAGGGGTATGATCCGATTACGCCGCATCGTGTACCGGTCTACAGCGAACACAACGGCTTGCTGAGCTGTCGCATCGTGCGTCAGTACGTCGAGATTGCCGCCGATGAATATCCAGAATGCCGCTTCGAACCCGAAGATGTCGAAGCGCTCGACATGTTCGACGCCATTGCCGCCGAAGACGGTGTCGGATACTGGTTCAGGCTCGAGGCCGGCGAGGCGGTTCTCGCCAACAACTTCACCGTGCTTCATGCCCGCACAGCGTTCGAAGATGATGAAGATTCCACCAATAAACGCCATCTGCTGCGATTATGGCTCGAGGGGTTACCGCCGCGTCCAGTCGTCGACGAGGTCTTCGTCTATGGCATTGGCGAACCCGGCATTCCGCCGAAACCCGGCCGCATGCCGGGATACAAGAACAACGTAAATTTCAACTAGGCGCCGGTTTCACCTTAGCCTGTGCATCCGAAGATGCGAGGCGCGCCAACGTTGTCGCCATCGATTCCTCATCAAGCGGATAACCGTCACCGTCGGCTTCGATCGCGTCCGCCCGGGATATTCCGCCAAGCAAGCGCTGTGCCGTGACGAGCATTTCAACGGGCAGGCCTGCTGCGTGACACAAAGCGACAAGGGTCTCTGGATCGCCCGAGCCTGCGGCGGCATCCACGACATCCGCCTCGAGGCCGCTCAACGCCGCAACGGCTGCCAGGGCCAGCGCGTCGTCGCCATCTTTCATTGCCGTGCCGACAACGTCGGTGTCGAGTGCCCCTTGCCGCTGAAGGTCGGCGACAATGTCGGTTGGTTCACGGAACGACGCCCGGTCTCCTGGCTGCAGGTCGTCGACATCGACCAGAGGGGATGCTTCGTGACCATCGGCGTCCGACCATTCGTTCGACAGCGAACCGTCGAGGATCCGCTCATCGACGATCCGGCGGATATCGGCGATATCCTCGTTTGTGATATCACCGCGTCCGACAAGCATATCGACGAGGCTTTCGGCAACGAAGCGAGCCAACCGCACGGCGGCTTTCTTCGGCAGGACCGGACGTTTGACAAGCGGCAGATGCCAGCTTTGCACGGTTTGCGCCCTGTCGATTATCTCATCGAGCGCTTCTTCGCGAATTTGCGCACTCTGATTGCCGAGCAGAAGAGCCACTGCGGCAACGTCATCGGTTTCGATAACAGCATCGGCGACCGCTTCACTCACGTTCTTACGTTCGGCAATCGCGCCCAAAGCGCCGGCGATCGGGCCGTTGGCGATGATGTCGAGCAAATCATCGTCGGTTAGCACTGGCGAGAACGTCAATACAGGCGACGCCACAACCAACTCAGCGTCGCGCGCCAGTTGGTTGATAACGTGGGGCGGCGCAGCGGCAACATCGCGCAAGGTCTCGGCAAGTATCCGCCGAACAAGCGCTGTTTGATCGCGCGCCAGTTTCTCGACAAGTTCGACGGTCATCTGATGGATCTTGTCCTGTGCGCTGAGGTCAAGATCGGGGACGAGTTGCGAGACCTTTCCCGCCAATTCGGAGCGGACGGCCTCTTCTTCGTCGTCGGCGAGAATCAGGTCTGCCTGACGCGGCGTCGACATGTTCGCAGCAAGTTCGCGGCGTACGTCAGTCGAATCGTCGTCCACAAGGTAGTAGAGAATCTCCGGTCGTACATCCATGCGCGCAGCAAGCGCCGCACGCGCGGACTCGTCACCCGCACTCGCTGTCAGTTTGTCCTGCTGATAGTCGTGATCGGAACTGGGATTATCGGCGGTCATGAGAGCATTCTGACTCAGCCAGCCATGCTCAGGCCGATCCCTCACGGCGCATCAGATCCGTGAAAAACTGCAAACGTTGGTTCATCTCACCCGCATTCAGGGGAAATTCCTCGACGTCTTTCCCGTCGACCGATGTCAGTTTCGGTTTGATAACCGCATCCGGCGCGATACGCGCCATCTGTTTCTGAATGCCGACGATCAGTGATGCTGGCAACTTTGCCCGCCAAATCAGACTCACAATTGCTTCCGGATTGCGATCCTTGAATATGCGTTTGCAAACGTCCTCGTTGATATTGGAGCGGCTGACCAATGCAGCGAGGACGAACTTGAAGTCCTCCGCGTTCAACGCGCTGGTCACGACAGAGAGCGGTAATCCGTTGGTGCCGTCGAGCCGGCGCACCAATGCCATTGGCAAACTGCCCTCAAGATAATCGAACATTCCGCCGGACGGCTCTTCCGAAGACTCTTCCGCGATCCGCTCCTGAACGACAAGCCTGATTTCTTCAAGGGTGTTATCGTCTATGTCTTCTCGCTCCTGTAACGTCTCGATCAGATGATCGGCAACGAACGACGCCAGGCGCTGCGGTGCGTTCTGCGGCAGCGTGGAGCGGCTGACGAGCGGCGAATGCCAGAGTTCATTGTCCGGCGCTTGCTCAATCAGGATATCAAGCGTCTCTTCACGAATCTGGGATGAGTCGTTGCCCAAGAGATCGGCGATGGCCTCGACATCGTCCGTGTCGACAATGGCGTCGGAAACATCTTCGCTGACGTCCTGGCGGCGCGAGATTGCGGCCAGATTAGCCGTCTCGGCACCCTGTTGAATGATGTCGAGCAAGTCAGTGTCGTTGAGAACCGGCGATGCTTCGAGTACCGGCACGGAGACGACTGTTTCCTGGTCGCGTGCCAGCGTGCCGATAATGTTGGCGGGCACGTTTTCGGCAGATGAGAGTGCCTCGGCCAGAACCTGACGAACCTGGGTGATCTGATCTTGGGCAAGTGCTTCGAGCGCCTCGCTAGTCGATTGCCAGATCTTGTCCCGCTCGTCCTGTTCGAGATCAGGAGCCATTTCGGCAATCTTCTGGGCGAGCCCGACGCGCACGTCGTCGCTCGTATCGCTCGCCAGCAACTGATATGTGTGCCGTGGCGCGTCCGTATTGTTGGCGACGGCGCGGCGCACGTCCGGGTCGTCGTCTTTCGCGAGAAAGTACAGGATCTCAGGCTCGATATCGGGACGACGGGCGAGCGCGCAGCGAACCTCAGGATCCGGGTTTTGCGCCAGGGCCTTGGCCTCGTCATAGGTCAGTTTCTCGGCGTCAACGTCTGCGCTCATCCGATCGCCTGTTCCTCGCCGACGCGTGCCGCATCTGGGTCATACGGTTCCGCCACGCTAATGCCACCCTTGCCGGCCCGTTTGACCGCATACATCGCACCGTCGGCGCGGGCCATGACCTGTTCCAGCGTTTCACCGCTTTCGGGTTCGAAAACCGCGAGACCGACCGAAATACCAAGCGGACGTTCCTCGCTACCGGAAAATTTCTTCAACCGGTCACTCGACAGCAACAGCTTGTCGGCGCGGTTTCGCGCCGTCGCTTCGCTCATGCCGTCGAGCCACATTGCGAACTCGTCTCCGCCCAGCCGGGCAATAACGTCCCCCGGCCGGGAATGATCGACGAGCATGCTTCGAAGTTCAAGAATGGCGTCATCACCGGTTTGGTGGCCATGGACATCGTTGACCAGTTTGAAATTGTCGAGATCGACATAGAACAGCGCAGCCGTTTGCCGTTGATGCAATAACCGGCCGAGGCGGCGTGGTAGTTCTTCTTCGAAAAAAGCGCGACGATTCAAGAGGCCGGTCATGCTGTCCGTCCTTGAAAGCGCCAAAATGCGCTCATGATTGGCGATCTGCTCGTTGGCGATACCTATTTGGTTTGCAACGTCGCACAGCAAGATCCGGTAGTCGTCATCCCATTCGGAATCATCGCCATGCCGCCAGATGGCAAACACGCCATTGATCTTCTGGCGATAGAGTGTCGGCGCGAACAACACGTTCCAATCACCGACACGAACCTTGGTCGCCTCCGCCGTCGCCTCGATTGAGCCGAACGTATCCGACAGTTTCTCGAGGCCGGCGGTTTCGCCATGACTCGCCGCGACCTCAAACGAATTGTCGTCAACCCGGCGAAAAATCTGTGCGCCGGTCGCCATCAAGGCGCCGGCCGTCGAACCGGCCGCCGCCGATAGCATGTTGATCGGTTCGATTTCGTCGCGAATAGAGTAGACGATGTGGTTGAGCACGTATTCGCGGTGGCGCGCCCTCGCGAGAGCTGCCTCGTTTGCCCGCTCTTCGGTAACATCCCGACAAACGCCTCGCGTTCCCTGCCATTCTCTCGACTCATCGAACAACGGTACGCACGACAAGAGCACGGATGCCGTCGAGCCGTCCTTGCAAACCAGCCACGACTCGACGTTTTCCAATGGCTTCTTGCTGATGAACGGCACTGACGAACGCGAATCCTTGTCGGCGAGCAAATCCCTCGCCGGCGTACCGACGATCTCCTTGGCGGCATATCCCAATGCGCCACGCGGCGAGACGAACACGAAGGTTCCGTCTGCACGGACCTCCCAAGTGAAATCGCTATTGATCTCCACGAGATCTTTGTAACGCTGGCGCGATTCGATCAGCGCGGTACGTAGATTGTGTTCGACTGTTGCATCGCGGAGCAGCACGAGAAAACCGTCAGCACCGGCGTCGGATTCAGGGATGATCGTCGCTTCCAGACTGAGCGTGCCATTGCTGCTTTCGATCTTCACCGGGAAAACACCGATCTGGCCGTCCGTGCGGGTACGACCGATACCCTCCACCAGTTCCGGCAAGCCGTCACGGCGGAGCAGTTTCTCAATCGCACCGCCTTTGTCGTTGACGGCGACAACGGCGCCGTCCCGGTCTAAGCGCACCGCAGCGCCGGGAAACCCGTCGAGTGCCTTCGACGTTCGCGCACCGTCCTGGCCCGCGACAGTAATCCCGTCCCGACTCTTGCTGTCGCTCATTCAGCCGCTGCAGTCAAAGACTGTCCCTTTCCCCCTAAACTCCCATAACTTAGGCAGTTTATGGAATGCAACGCCTGATCGCCACCTCTGATCATAGCATTTCGCCCGCTTATGCGGAGTATTACGTATCGATCTGCCTTGGAAACGCGAACTGGGGCGTTATAGCGGGGTTGTACGCATCGCGTTCCCCGGCGAACATGGGGCCATGATTGCCAATACTGACGAATCGCCGCACGGCGTGACTGCGACCGCCCCTATTCCCGTCAACCGCTTGGCGGGCGCCGAGACATGGATTTTCGATCTCGATAACACACTATATCCGGCGTCGTGCGACCTGTTCAGCCAGGTCGAACGCAACATGACGGCGTATATCATGGACCGGCTGGAGCTTGACCGTAACGATGCTTATGCGGTCCAGAAAAACTATTTTCGGGAACATGGCACGACCATGCGCGGGCTGATGCATCACCACGGCATCGACCCGCATGATTTTCTCGGTTTCGTTCATGAAATCGATCTCAGTCCCATCCCCGACAATCCCGACCTTGGCGCTCTTCTCGGCAATCTCCCCGGCCGCAAGATCATCTTTACCAACGGTTCGGTCCGGCATGCCGAACGCATTACCGAACATATGGGCATCGACGAACATTTCGAAGCTGTCTTCGACATCGTCGCGGCGAACTACGTGCCTAAGCCTGAACGAGTGGTCTACGAGTCCCTCATCGACCTGCACGGTATCGATCCCGCATCGTGCGTCATGGTCGAAGACATGGCGATCAATCTTGCGCCGGCCGCCGAACTCGGCATCACAACGGTCTGGATCGAGACGCAGTCGACGTGGGGCCGAGCCAAGTCCGACGGGCCATTTATTCATCACCGGTCCGACGACCTGACCGATTGGTTGACCGGCGTCATCGACGCGTGGGACACATAACCGGCCGAGGAGCGCTCTCTCTGGAACCATAGCGCTTTCAATTGACACGATGTGTCCGGTGTCTCATGTTCCCGCGCAGCCCCGATGGGTCACTAAACCGCACTCTTGAGAGCCAGACATGACTGATAGCGCCGCCATTCAATCGACCATCGAATCCGCCTGGGACAACCGGGACAACATTTCCACCAAGACGACCGGCGATGTTCGCGATGCCGTCGAACAAGCGCTCGGCATGATGGACTCGGGAGAAGCCCGCGTGGCCGATAAGACCGGCGACGGCTGGGTCGTCAATCAGTGGCTCAAGAAAGCCGTTCTTCTCTCGTTTCGCCTCAACGACATGACCGCCATCGACGGCGGCCCCGGCGGCGCGACCTGGTGGGACAAGGTGCCGAGCAAGTTCGAAGGCTGGTCTGAAAACACTTTCCGCGCCGCCGGCTTTCGCGCCGTGCCGAATTGCACCGTACGCCGGTCCGCCTTTATCGCCCCCGGCGTCGTCCTGATGCCGAGCTTCGTGAACCTCGGTGCGTATGTGGACACGGGCACCATGGTCGATACGTGGGTGACCGTCGGCAGTTGCGCGCAGATCGGAAAGAACTGTCATCTTTCGGGTGGCGTCGGCATTGGCGGGGTTCTCGAACCGCTACAGGCCGGTCCCGTCATTATCGAGGACAACTGCTTTATCGGTGCCCGGTCCGAGGTGGTCGAAGGCGTCGTCGTCGAAGAAGGATCCGTGCTCTCGATGGGAGTCTATATCGGCGCGTCGACGAAGATTGTCGACCGTGCGACCGGTGAGGTCCACTACGGCCGTGTACCGGCCTACTCTGTTGTCGTGTCCGGGACGATGCCCGGCAAGCCGTTACCTGACGGAAGCCTGGGTCCCGGTCTTTATTGCGCCGTGATCGTCAAGCGGGTCGATGAGAAGACCCGCTCCAAGACATCGATCAACGAGCTTCTCAGAACCTAGGACTCTCAGCCATGAGCGCCGACGATCCGGTAGAGCTCAGTTGCGATCTGATCCGGTGTCCGAGCGTTACGCCGGTCGATGCCGGCGCGCTCGACGTGCTGCAGGCATTTCTGACGGAACATGGGTTCACCTGCCATCGCAAGGTCTTCAAAGAAACCGGAACCGATCCGGTTAGCAATCTCTATGCCCGCATCGGAGACAGCGGTCGCAATCTTTGCTTCGCCGGCCACACCGACGTCGTGCCGCCTGGCGACGAGTCGGCCTGGCGTCATCCACCGTTCGATGCCGTGATCGAGGGCGGCATGCTATATGGGCGCGGCACCGCCGATATGAAGTGCGCCATCGCCGCCTTCGCGGTTGCCGCCGCGCGTTACATCGCCGGTGAAGATGCTGCGGCCGGCTCGCTCAGCCTGTTGATCACCGGTGACGAAGAAGGTGTCAGCATTAACGGCACGCGCAAGGCACTCGAATGGATAACCGAAATGGGCGAAAATCTCGATGCCTGTCTGGTCGGCGAACCGAGCAATCCGAATGCACTCGGTCAGATGGTCAAGGTCGGTCGACGCGGCAGTCTTAACGGCGTCGTCACCGTGACCGGCGTACAGGGTCATGCCGCATACCCTGACCGCGCCGATAACCCGATCCCGCATCTCGTCCGCATGCTGACGGCACTGATCGAAACCCCGCTCGACGAGGGCAGCGAACATTTCCAGCCCTCGACGCTGACGCTGACGTCCGTCGACGTCGGCAATCCCGCGAGCAATGTCATCCCGCGTCGAGCCGAAGCGCGCTTCAATGTTCGGTTCAACGATCTGCACACCAGCGACGACGTGATCGCCACCGTGCGGTCGCGGCTCGACGATATCGGGACCGGTTACGATCTCGACGTCAGGGTTTCGGGCGAGTCGTTCATCTCGCCGCCGGGCGAACTGAGCGATGCCGTTGTTGCGGCCGTCGAAGAAACAACCGGGCAAACGCCGGAACTCAGCACCACCGGCGGCACCTCGGATGCACGGTTTATCAAGGATTACTGCCCTGTCTGTGAGTTCGGTCTGTTCAGCGATGTCGCCCACAAAACCGATGAAGCGGTCCCCGTGGGCGATATCGAACGCCTTACGGATATATACGAGGCCGTCATCCGACGCTATCACGGCGCACAATGATTCCGCTCAATCACTATGCCGCGTCGATTGGCGCCGCCCTGAAACTGGCGCGGTTCGACGGTTCAGCGATAAAAGTGTTCGATACGTCGCCAACCGGATTTTGGCGCTCATTCCACGCGGCAGGTTTTGTTCTGCCGTTTTACATCGCGTTCTCGATGGCGCGTTGGGATCACATTTCCGCACCGATTTCGCCGCTCCGATTTATCACCGTCGAAGCCATAACTTACGTTATTGCCTGGACCGTGTTCCCGGTTCTGATGGCATATCTCGTACGCTTCATCGACCGCGAGGAGCACTATGTGCGGGGTATCGTTGCATTCAACTGGTCGGCCGTCGTGCAAAATGCCGTCTATACACCCATTGCACTTGCCAGCCTTGATGGCGGGATTGCTGGCCCGCTCGCCATGATCGTGTTGCTCGCCGTTCTCGTTTACAGGTGGTTCGTTCTACGAAATGCGTTCGCCATTAGTTCGGTCACAGCCTGGATGCTCGTCGGAATGGACTTCTCTCTGGGGTTGATGGTGACCCACTGGGCTAACAGACTGATATACGGCTGACGGTCGATCACGGCGCGATCGGAATACCAAGATACGCAGCTAATGCGCCCAGACCGATCACCGCCCACAATCCAGGCGACGTCAACAGGCCGACGATGGCCGTCAGGAAACCGAGAAACGCCCACATGCCTTGCCCCATGAAAAGGGCGATGATCGAGCACACGAAGGCAATCGGCACGAAGACGATGCCGTTCCAAAAAATACCGAGAAGACCACAAGCAACGGCGATCCAACCCATGACGGGCCGATCCTGCGGCGGCTGACCCGCAGCCACGCCGGCACTCGGCCCGGCCGCTCCCCCTGCCGAGGTATTACGGTCATGCGCTTCTCCGGAGCCTCCGGTGTCGGCATCAGCATTCTCCGCCGCTTCGGCGGTCGTCGCCGCGCTTCCCATGCGCAGCTCGATCCGCTTTCCACTGCCGTTTTCCGATTCGTCAGCCATCGTGATCCTGCCTCGTTCGGTTTATGATCCGAATCAAATATACTTGTAACACGTATGCCTGTTCGTACCCTTACGCCAGCGGTGGCCGTCGGGAAACAGGTCAATCATAGCGAACGCCCATCAAGTACAAACCCTCAGGCGGCGCAGTTTCGCCCGCCATTGTACGATCGCGGGCAGCAAGGATCGCTGCGACATCGTCCGGCGACACCTTGCCGTCACCGGCAAGGCGTAGCGTCCCCGTCATGATACGAACCTGGTTATGCAGGAACGACCGTGCTTCCGCGACGATCGAAATCTCGTCGCCGTCTCGCGAAACCGAAAGCCGGTCGAGCGTCTTTTCGGGCGATTTGGCCTGGCATATTTTAGCCCGGAAACTTGAGAAGTCGTGGGCTCCGACAAGCGCTTGCGCCGCCGCGTCCATCGCACCGGCGTCGAGCCGCGACGGCACCCACCAGGCAAGCCCCCGGTCCACGGTTAACGGCGCACGCCGATTGACAATACGATAGCGGTACGCCCGACCGGTTGCGGAAAACCGGGCATGAAAGCCGTCATCCGCCACGGTACACGAAATCACGGCAACGGGATGAGGCCTGAGGTGCGCATTGATCGCATCCCCCACAGTACCGGGTGCGCTGTCTTTCGCAAGATCGACATGCACGACCTGCCCCCGCGCATGAACGCCTGCATCCGTCCGGCCTGCCGCATGCACGGTTACGGTTTCACCGCAGAAACCGGCAATTGCGGACTCCACGGCTTGTTGCACGGAAAACCCGTTGTCTTGACGCTGCCACCCGACAAATGGACGTCCGTCGTACTCTATAATCATGCGGTAACGGGTCATGCGGCCATTCTAAGGCGTTCCGCGATGTGATCGAGACAAGATTGCTATGTCACGCACCGTGATTTTACTTGCCGTCGTCCGTCAGTGAGCGGCAGGTTGTTGCCCCCGCGTTAGCCTATCGAATCCGTGTCGCCATGCCCCCGCTACATCTCTTGTTTTTGATCTCGATCACGCTGATTTGGGGGTCGATGTTCGTGGTCGCAACGATCGGCCTGACGGAGTTTCCGCCGGTTTACTTTACGGCTCTCCGATTTGGCGTCCTTGCCATTGCGCTCGCCCCGTTCATTCCAGTACCGCGGCGTCTGATATGGCCACTCACGCGGATCGGCCTGGTCATGGGCGTCGGCATGTACTTGACGCTCTATTTGGCGCTGTATCTCGCGGAAAACACAGCCGCGGTGGCTGTGTTCAGTCAGCTCGAAGTGCCCATCGCCGTGCTGCTCGGCGTTTTGTTTCTCAAAGAGTCCGTCAGTTTTAACCGCCTTGCCGGTGTTCTGGTGGCGTTTGCCGGCGCGGCCGTCATCGGATTCGATCCAGCGGCTTTCGACGATCTTCCGGCCCTGTTCTGGATCACCGTGTCGGGGGCGCTTTATGCAACCACGATGGTCATGGTCCGCAGCATGGAGAAGGTTCATGCATTTACGATCACCGCCTGGCTGTCGATGGTTTGCGCGCCCGTCCTGATGGTGGTTTCGATAATCTTTGAGGACGACCATTGGGATGTCGCAGTCAATGCCGGGCTGATCGGCTGGGGCGCGCTTCTCTATACCGCTTTCTTCGGTTCCGTGATCGCGCACACGGGCATGTACTATCTCCTGCAGCGCTATCCGGTTGGCCTGCTTGCCCCGTTTACGCTGCTGTCGCCTGTTTTTGCCGTGATCGGTGGCGTTCTGTTCCTCGATGACCGGCTGACGATCCCGCTCATCGTCGGCAGCGTCCTGATTCTCGGCGGTGTCGCCTGGGTCAACCGGGCTGCTAACAGGTCAACGGGATATAATGCAAAATAATATACGTAAAGTTGCGTATACGAGTCGTACCCCATAGTATTAGACGACTCAACGGGCCTGTGATTCCGGACCGGAGGAGAACATGGACGCGCAGCTGATACGCGACGCTGACCGGGATGCCTTGCACATCATGCCGTTGGCGATGCTGCCCCTCGAAACGCCGAGCCTGCAACGGGCGCGAATGATCAAAAATGCGCGACTGCAGAGTGTCGTCGAACTGTTCGTCGATGACGAGGCCGGCAGCGGGCAGATCGAGGTCGGCGATCTACCGGCGGAGTTCAACTGGCCGGATGCCGAGGCCAACAAGGACTTCACGATGCTCAAGTCGCTCTCCACGCTCCCGAGCTATGACGTTTACAGTCTGCGGCTCAGCGTCCGGCAGCTCGGGATCGACGTCAACAACCACACCCACCTGCGTCTTTCCGATGCCAAAAGCCTCGAACTCACCGAATTCATGACCATGTTCACGCGTCCGCTGATTGCAGAAATCTACGGCGGTGACGAGAACAACGACATCGAAAGTTACGACGATGTGATCGCATTATTCCGGTCGCCGGACGTCAAACATGCGATGGAGCGCCTCAAGCAGATGGCGGACAAGCTCGATATCAGTCCGGATCAGGTCCCTACGTTTCTGGAGGATTACGCCGATATCTTTCTATCGCTCGGCTATTTCAGGCAATGTCTGGGCGATATCCAGCCGATCGTGATCGAGTTTCTGGAGGCGCTGCGCGAGCTGCGGGAGAGTTACCAATTCAAGGACGATCACGCGATGCAGCAAACGGCGCGTCAGTTCGAAGCCATCGTCAAGGCAGCAATGAACGGCCTCAACAGCCGGTTTAATGCCTTCGACAATGCCTCGGAGAGTATGTGGGAAAACATCTCCGCCGAGAGGTTCCGCAAGGTCGAACGGCTGGTGTCGGGTTTTCACACGACCAACGGCGGTATCCTCTGCTCCCTCTCGGTCAAAATGACGGCCTGGCGCGAACAGTTTCCGGGTCCCGATGCCGGCGGGCCGGCTCGTCGGGCAGAGTTTATTCAGTCCGAATTGAAACAAGGTCTGGAGCAGATCGCCCACCTGGAAAAGAGCGCGCCGAAACTGGCCGATTTCGACTGAAGTCAAATCGCCGGGTATGGCATTTTCGGAAACCAGGACTTCCAGATGGCGCTCAGGCCCTGACTCAGGATCACGTGGTCGAGCGCCCGATCGAATGCCGCCTTGAGTTGATCGGACCCCGGTCGCATCGCCGCGCCCCACCGGTTCCGAGTTTCGATAGTGAACGCAACGTCCAAACCGGAATCGTCCGAGATGCCAACAAAGGCGCAATCATCGTCGACCACGGCGTCGATATCGCCTGCGCGCAGCGCAGCAATCATGTCGCCGAGCACATCGTCCGTAGCGCCGTCGAACCCGACATGGTCGGTGCCGGGCCACGATTCCGCCAATGCCATGTTTGTGCTGCCGACGATCGCGCCGACCCGCTTTCCGCTGAGGTGTTGGGGATCAGTGATCCCCTCGCCCTCTCGAACCAAAGCCGATTCGTTAAACACCGCGTAGGGCCGCGAATAGAGAAACAACCGCTCACGCTCGGGTGTGATAGCGGAACCACACCAGATGGCGTCACCCCGCTCATCCATCAGCGCCGGCACAAAGTCCGCCCATTGCAGACAAAGCCAATCGATTTCCATGCCCATGGCGCGAGCCATTGCTTCGGCCGCCGCCGGTTCATAACCGTGACGCGTGCCGTCTGCTTCGGTCCAGAACAGGGGCCGGGCATCCATACCTGAACAAATCAGGGTCAACTTGCCCGGAGATACAGTCTCAATGCTCATGTCAGGATCATCCCTTTCTCGATTGGATAGCCGCGCAGAAATGCGTCCGCCGGTTGTCGCCCCTTACCGGGCCGTTGCAGCTCGCGAAGCAGCAAAGCGCCCTCGCCACAGGCAATCAACGGGCATCCTTCGACTGTTGCATCCAGTACCGTGCCTGGTGATGCACCGTGGCTGGTCGCAATGGCACCGGCTAAGAACACCTTGATACGCTCTCCGTTCATTCCGAACGCCGATCCGGGCCACGGATCGAAGGCGCGAACCCGACGCTCGATCACCGCCGCTGGTTGCCGCCAATCGATATCGCCGTCCCGAGGTCCGATCTTGGCGGCATACGTTACGCCCTCGTCCCGCTGCGGTGATGGCGTCAACGTGCCCGCAGCGATTGCCGGCAACGTGTCGACAATAGTCGAGGCGCCGAGTTCCGCGAGTTGATCGTGCAATATGCCGCCGGTGGTGACTTCGGTGATCTTTTGGCGGCGAGACACGTAGACGGGTCCGGTATCGAGGCCCGCATCCATCGCCATGATGCAGATCCCGGTTTCTGCATCGCCGGCTTCGATAGCCCGTTGGATCGGCGCCGCGCCGCGCCAGCGGGGGAGTAAAGACGCGTGGATATTGATGCATCCAAGGTCGGGCGACTGAAGCACCCTATCCGGCAGGATCAACCCATAGGCGACGACCACGGCGGCGTCGAGTTTGAGATCAACGAAGGAGCGCTGCACTTCCTCGTCGCTCAAGGACTCCGGCGTTCTGATTTCAATACCTTGGGCCCTCGCCGCAGCATGCACCGGACACAATCGTTCGCGATGACCACGGCCGGCCGGCCGCGGCGGTTGTACGTAAACGCAAACGACCTCATGACCCACATCGATCAGCGCTTCAAGCGTCGGTACGGAGAATACCGGACTGCCCATGAACGCAAGGCGTAGCGATGTCGTCATGGACTCTCCCCGGCGTCAGGCATTCAGGCCGTGCTCAATGCACCCTGCCGCTTTGCCTTGGTCAATTTTCGGATGATCATGCCGCGCTTGACCGAGCCGATGTGATCGACGAACAGCACGCCGTCCAGGTGATCGATCTCGTGCTGAATGCAGACAGCCAGCAATTCATCCGCTTCGACCTCCCGGATCTCGTTTTCCTGATCGAGATAGCGAACCTTGACGGAGACCGGCCGCCGGACTTCTGCGTAATGTTCCGGCAGGGAAAGACACCCCTCTTCGCGCGGCTCGATATCGTCCGATTCCCAGATGACCTCCGGATTGGCGAGCGCCATCGGTTGCGGATCCTCGTCACCGCGCGCGCAGTCGACAACGATCACCCGTTTGAGCACACCCACCTGAGGCGCCGCCAATCCGATGCCGTTGGCGTGGTACATGGTCTCCAGCATGTCGTCCATCAGGCGACGCACCTCGTCGTCGACGAACTCGACGGGTTTGGCGCGCTCTTTGAGACGCGGGTCTGGCGCAACGATGATCGGCAAACGGGCCACGGCTGGGATCCTCTCCGGAAACGGCCCTTTGATATGGCGTTGCGACGCAGGAGGTCAAGCCGTTGTCGGCAGCCTAACGTCGAACTTTGACGGTATACGTCAGGGTTGCCGAACCCGCGGCCGGAACGTCGATCAGCCAAACCGGTGTCAGACCCTTACGGGTGTGCGGGTGGCTCTCGTCGATCATTTCCCAATCGCTGCCGACCGGCTCACGCACGGCGACGGTGACAGCGATTTCCTTTGCATTCGAAACCGTCAACTTGTGCGTACTTTCATACCCGTTTTCCGGCGCACTAAGGCGGCGAAAAGCCGTCTGCAATCGGCCGATGCGGATATCGAAAGCGCGACCAGTGCGAAACGTTGCCCGCGCATTTGCGGGAATACCGGGTAACTGCGTCTCACCGATCAAACGTCCCCCGTTGTCTGCCGCGTCGTAGAGCCGGACATCGCCCGCCGGCAACGGTTCAGCGCCCGAATTGCGGAAAGAGATCTCGATGGCCGGATTTTGGAACGGCTGCAAATTCTGGACCGGTCCCCAGAACACCTGCTGATTGCCATCGAAGACGTAGCGCCGTTCGACCTCGACCTCCGAGCGTGCCAACAGGCGCAGTTGCGTTTCCCCGGCGGGCACCTGAACGCCGCCACCAACTGTGTAGATGTGGGCGTCACTGGCGGCCTCGCGGACCGGCGTCGGCGTTGCTACGTCGGCCATCGCCATCATCATGCGTTCGGCCTGCGGTTGCGCCGCGCCGCCGCCACGGGAAATACGATTGATCTGGCCTGCAACGAGGCGCAGGGGCTCGGCGACGTAATCGCGCCCAAGGTCGTTGCGGATCATCGCCCAACCCAGCACGTCCAAACGGGGTTCCGCCTCGGTACCGCCGAGTGTCATGTCATAGGACGCATGCCAGCCGATGCCCGATGTTAGAAACCGCACCTCGACGGGCCGCTCGCCGGGCGCGAGTGCATGACCGAAAACATCGATAGCGGGGCGTTGCGCGAGATCGGCATCCCGGTTATCGAAGACCAACCGCCCCGGAGGATTGATCTCGATACGGCCATCGATTTCGAGCAGCGGCCACTGCCCTTCCAGGGCGACAAGCCGCGCGGTGACATCTTTCTCTTCCCCTGTCTGCGGGTTACTCCGGATCAAGGTTACGATCTCGCCGATCTTGGATTCCAATAGCAGTTGACGGTCAAGCGGCCGAAGCCGGTAATGCATGCGACGCGGATCGAGGCGATCGCCCGTAAAACGCGCACTGCCCTGCACGGCGGTTGCGGGAATGCCGGTCAGACTGACGCCGAACGGGCCCGTCGCACCGATCGACGCCGTCCGTTTTTCGACAACCAGGCCGAGACCGTTCTGGTAGACCGTGAGTTCAGCCGTTTCGGCCGCGGGCACATTTACTTTTTCGACCGCCGACGCAACGGATGCCGTAAAGACAACGGCCAGTGCCAAAGCCAGGGCAGAGGGAAAGCCTGCGATTCGCCTGCAGATCATATGTCACTCCGTTCCATTGCCGTGCACACCCCGCAAAAGCCCGTCGAGTGTGGGCCGGGCGCGTCTCGGGTGCAAGGCTGCCTCCGAGGTGGTAAAAAGCCATATGGAAAACCTTGTCGCTGACAATCTTGTCATCATTTTGACCGGCATCGCCGGGCTCGCCGTTGCCGCCGTGATCGTATTGCTCGTGCGGGGCCATAGCGAGCGCAACCGCCTGGCACTCGCCGAGGCAATGGCCCGATTGCACGAAACCGCCGCACAACTCGACACCAACCAGAAGATTCTCGCCGACCGCCTTGGGCAAACCCAGAGCCATATGGGCGAACGGCTCGATGCGCTTCACAAGCGGCTCGGGGACGGCTTTCAACAGCACACCGAAAAAACCGGCGAAACGCTGCAGCAGCTTTCGGCCCGGCTTGCCGTGATCGATCAGGCACAGAAGAACATTACCGACCTCAGCCAGCAGATGGTCGGGTTGCAGGATATTCTGTCGAACAAGCAGGCGCGTGGCGCGTTCGGCGAAATCCAGCTGAACGACCTCATCACAGCCGCCCTGCCGCCATCCGCCTACACGCTGCAGGCGAGCCTCGGCAACGGCAAGCGTGCGGATTGTCTGCTCGACCTGCCGAACCCGCCGGGCCCCATCGTCATCGATGCCAAATTCCCGCTCGAGAGCTTTCAGACGTTACGCGGCGCCGAGGACGACGCATCGAAGACGGCGGCGGCACGGGTGTTTTCGACGGACGTCAGAAAACATGTCGCCGACATCGCCGAGAAGTACATCATTCCCGGAGAGACGGCCGATTCAGCGTTGATGTTCCTGCCGTCCGAAGCGATTTACGCGGAACTGCACGCCAATCATCGTAACATCGTCGAGGACAGTTTCCGCCGCCGGGTCTGGATCGTCTCGCCGACCACATTGATGGCGACCCTCAATACCGTCCGCGCCGTACTCAAGGACGCGCGCATGAAGGAACAGGCGGGGCTTATCCAGATCGAGGTGCACAAGCTGATGGACGACATGGTCCGGCTCGACGATCGCGTCGGCAAGCTACGCAACCATTTCGATCAGGCATCCCGCGATATCGAGATGATCGAGACGTCGAGCCGCAAGATCGGCCGCACGGCGGAAAAGATCGAGGCCATCGAACTCGGCGACGATGCCGGGTCACCGACCGAGGACCTGGAGCCGCCGAAGGCCGCCGATCCGCAGGACAGACTGAAACTTGTCTGACCGGCGATCACCGTCGGACCGCCGCGCCGAGGACGACCGGCGGGTCGATGACGCTTCACTCCCGGAAGGCTTGTCGGATCGCCGCACCCTGAGTGCCGATCGCCGCGATCACGAGCGACGTGTCGGCGAGCGGCGTACCGACAACCCGTCTCGGACCTTCTATGCCGAAACGCCGCCGTTCGAACGCTTCCAGGACTTCGCCGACCTGTCGAACTACCGGACGCTGCCTGATGACTGGTGCGTCGTCATCGCCGATATTCAGGGTTCGACGAAGGCAATTCAGGAAGGTCGCTACAAGGATGTGAACATGATCGGCGCGGCGTGCATCACGGCGACGCTCAATGCGCTTCGGAAACTATCGGTGCCGCCAGAGATTCCCTACGTGTTCGGTGGCGACGGAGCGACTCTCGCCGTTCCCGGTGGCGTCGCCAGCGTTGTTCGCGAAGCGCTCGAGCAAACCAAGTATCTCAGCGAGGCGCAGTTCGGTCTGCCGCTTCGCATCGGAATCGTCCCCGAGCGCGACATTCGCGCACTCGGCGGCGAAGTTTTGGTCGCCAAGTATCAGCTCAGCCCCGGTAACACCCTGGCCATGTTCAACGGCGGCGGCGTCGAGATCGTCGACAATCTGATCAAGGACGACGCACGCGGCAAACCGTACCGCGTCGAGGTGCCAACGGCGGAAGACGTGAAACCGGATCTGGAGGGCCTTTCGTGCCGCTGGCAGCCGATCCCCTCGCAACAGGGCAAGATGGTCTCGCTGCTTGTACTCTGTCCCCGCATGGAAACGACGGAGAGCACCGCACTCTACTACCGCGTGGAAGAGCGGCTTCGCGAAGCGCTCGGCGGTGCGTTTCCGCCCCATTCACCCTCATCGGACGCCGGACTGCGCTTCCTGTGGCCGCCCCGGCGCCTTTGGACCGAGGTCAAGGCGACGGCGCGGCGCGGCATCGGCGGTTTCCTCGCCAGAACCCTCGAAGTGCTATTCCAGAGCGCGTTTCAGTGCTGGCTGCACCGGTTCGGCGGCGAGGTCGGCGGATACAACGGCCCGGCATACAAGAAGGAACTCATCGCCAACACCGATTACCAGCGCTTCGACGATACCTTGCGGATGGTGCTCGACTGCACGGAGGCGGAAATCCGGGAGTTGGAACACGTGCTCGCCGAGCTGCGCGAAGAGACAGATATCGCCTACGGCATGCATATTTCCGACACGGCCTTGATGACGTGCCTGGTCTTCAGCATAGAGGACTCGCAACACCTGCACTTCATGGACGGTGGCGACGGCGGATTCGCGATTGCCGCTCGACAGATGAAAGCACAACTCACCGAACAGCGAACCGCGCCGCAGTAATCGCGGACCAACGCCGCCCGTACACCGAGTGCAATCGCCCGGTTAAATTCCCAATCGCGGTATCTCGATGGTCGGGCAACGATCCATGACGACCCGCAACCCGGCAGCTTCTGCCCGCGCGGCGGCGCCTTCGTTGACGACGCCAAGCTGCATCCAGACGGCCGCAATGCCGAGACGGTCCTTTTCCGCAACGGCCTGATCGACCGCCTCGCCGGCAAGGTCGGCGCGGCGGAAAATATCGACCATGTCGACCGGCCCGACATCCGGCGGGATATCGGCGAGGGTCGCGACGACCGGCTCACCGTCGATATTGGCGCCCGCCGCGACCGGGTTTACCGGCACCACCCGGTAGCCGCGCGATTGCAGAAACCGCATGACGCCATTCGACGGCCGGCCGCTGTCCGGCGACGCGCCGATCATCGCGACCGTTCGGGTTCGCCCCAGGATATCGGCGAGATAGCCGTCATCGTATGTCATGGAGCACTCTGTCCAGTCACGGAATTTCCAGGCAAATCGCCGTCGCGTCGTCGCGCGGTCCGATCAGGTCTACCGCCCTGAACAGCGCTTCGGACAGACTCGCGACGGTGCCGGCGGATTCCGCCATTTCCGCGAGGCCGGCATCGTCGATCACGTTGTAAATACCATCGGTCACGAGCAGAAACCGATCGCCCGTCTCGACGCCGAAACTCTTGGTCATCAGCGTGAAGTCCGCCCGGGCGGTGATGCAAGAGAGCAACACATGCTGACGCACATCGTGATGCGACTCGTTTTCGGTCATCTCGCCGGCATCGATCATTTGTTGGGCGCGGGTCTGGTCCTTGGTCATACGGCTTAGCTTGCCGTAGCGCAGGCGGTAAATTCGTGAATCGCCGACGTGCCCGATATGTGCCTTGCCGTCCTTCAGGAACGCCGCCGAGATGGTCGTCGCCATGCCTTCGTTGGCCGGCACGGCCTTTTCCTTCTCACCGAGCGCCCGGCACGCTTGCTGGAAGCCGGCGTCAAAATCCGGTTTGCCCGCGATGCCGATCCCGAGTCCAAGCGCGATGAGGGCCGCCTTCGATGCGACCTCGCCGGCCGGCAGACCGCCGAGCCCGTCGGCGACGGCGAACAGCACCCCGTCGGCGACCTTCAGGCCGCCGATGATGGCGTCCTGATTCTCGACCTTGCCCGGTCCCTTGATGGAAAAATGCGAAACGTCAGCGTCCATCGTGGTCCTATCTTCTCAATGATCGGATCGCAATTGTATCACACCCCTCGCCGCGCGTTCAGCGCCGTCGACAGCGTGCCTTCGTCCAGATAGTCCAGTTCGCCGCCGACAGGTACGCCGTGCGCCAGCGCGGTGACCTTGACGTTCGCGTCGTCGAGCCGGTCGGCGATATAGTGCGCCGTTGTCTGGCCGTCGACCGTGGCGCTGAGCGCGAGGACGACCTCCGTGACCGTCGCCGCGCCGGCGCGTTCGGCCAGTTTCGGAATGCCGAGATCGTCGGGCCCGACCCCGTCGATGGCGCTGAGCAGCCCGCCCAGCACATGATAGCGCCCGCGGTAAGCCGCCGTGCGCTCCAGTGCCCAGAGATCGGCAACGTCCTCGACGACGCAAATCAATGACGGATCGCGCCGCGCATCGGCACAAACGTGACAGGGATCGTGCGTGCCGACATTACCGCAGAGCGCGCACGTCACGATGCTCTCGGCGACATCTTCAAGCGCACGGATCAGTGGATTGAACAGCGAATCCCGGCGTTTGATCAGATGCAGCGCGACCCGGCGGGCGGAGCGCGGCCCAAGGCCGGGCAGCTTCGAAAGCTGGTGGATCAGACGATCAATTGCCGCATCCTGCATGAGACGATCAGAACGGCAGTTGCATGCCCGGCGGCAGCGGCAGGCCGTTGGTCAGTTCCGCCATTTTCTCCGCCTTCATGGCGTCGATCTTGGTGCGGGCATCGTTGTGCGCGGCGACGATCAGATCCTCGGTCATTTCGGCGTCGGATTCCGACCACAGGTCGGGTGACAACGTCACACGCCGCAGCTCTCCCTTGCCGTTGAGCGTCACCTCGACCATGCCGCCGCCGGCGTTGCCGGTCGCCTCGGCGGCTTCGAGTTCCTGCTGGATTTCCTGCATGCGCGATTGCAGTTGCTGCGCCTGCTTCATCATTTGGCCGAGATTCTTCATCGATCGTCCTCCGCGAGGTAGGCCACCGGGGTTGGCCGTTGTATAACAGCCGCGAAAGGACGTGTCATGCCACCGCATTCCACCGGGCCGAACCTTTTCGTCTTCGATATCGAGACCGTGCCGGATACCGACGCGGTGCCCAATCTGACCGGCATTACCGATCCGGACATCGCTGTTCGACGTCAGGCGCTTGAGGACTATCACCTCGAGATCACGGGCGGAAAGAATCCGTTCCCGCGTCAACCGTTTCACAAGGTCGTCGCGATCAGCTTCCTCGATGCCGAAATCGGCGACGACGGCGGCCGCGAGGTCTACCACCTCCGCGAACTGCGCTCGGGCGGCGAACCGGGTTTCGACGAAAAGAAACTGGTGCAGGGTTTTTTCCAGCATCTGAGGAGCCTGATGCCGCGTCTCGTCAGCTTCAATGGTCGCGGCTTCGATCTCGCCGTCCTGAAATACCGTGCCATGGTGCACGGCATCGATGCCGGTTTTCTCTATGCCGCCGGCGACAAGTGGAACAATTATACCCAGCGCTACTCCGCCGATTGGCATTGCGATCTGATGGAAGTTCTGTCCGATTACGGTGCGTCGGCGCGGGTCAAACTGAACGAGGTCTGCGCCGCGCTCGGCTTCCCGGGCAAGGTCGGCGTCGACGGCAGCGCCGTGGCCGGGTTGGTCGACGCCGGCGACATCATGGCCGTTCGCGATTACTGCGAAACCGACGTCCTCAATACTTACCTCGTCTATCTGCGTCACATGCTGCATAGGGGCCGCATCAGCATCGACGGCTACAATCACGCCGTTTCCGATATCGTCTCGCTGATCGAGGCCGAGGGCGCGGAGCGCCCGCACCTCATCGAGTTCATGGACGCCTGGGGCGAGGCGTCCGGCAACACGTTTCTGCTCTGAGTTTCACTTGCAGCGACTGGCAATTCGAGCCGCTTCCGCTTATCCTGAGATGAGGGAAGAGGCTTCGCGGGTCCGTCTGCGTTGCCTTGGCCATGGAGGCCGTTGCAGACGTTCGCTGGTTATCGGAAAGACATTGCAAGTTCGGGCATGGCGTCCCCTGACAGCGCTCCGGTAAAACGAAATCTCAGCACGGGACGACGTCGATGTTTGTCTATCTGGACGGCCTGATCTCGGAGCAGGATCTCGGGCAAATCCGAACTTACATTGATGAAGCAAGTTTTCTCGATGGCCGCGCCACAGGCGCCAAAGAAGACCACAGCATCAAAGACAACGAGCAGATGGCGCCCGGGCCGCAAAACCAGAAGGTCAATACCATCATCCTCCAGTCTCTCGACGCCAACGAACTGTTCAAGAGGGCTGCGATACCGAAGATTATCCGTCCATTCATAGTCAGCCGCACCAGCGAGGGCGGCGGTTACGGCAAGCACATGGATAATGTGATGATGGGGCCGCAACAACAGCGCATACGAACCGACATGGCGATGACGATCTTCCTCAACGATCCGGAGGACTATGACGGCGGCGAGCTTGTGCTGTGCGAATTGAACCGTGAACGCAGGATCAAACTGCCGGCAGGATCGGCGATTTTCTACCCACCGATCATGCTGCATCAGGTCGCCCCGGTAACCCGCGGTCAGCGCCTTGCAGCAATCACCTGGATACACAGCATGATCCGGCACCATCACCACCGGGAAGTGCTTTACGATCTCGAAACAACACGTCAGGCGATCTACGACAAATTGGGGCGAACGCCGGAATTCGAACGCCTGACCAAGACTTATCTCAATCTCATGCGGGAGTGGATCGAGGCCTGAAGGCCATGCGTGCGACCTGTCGCTGCGTCACGGAACGACGAGCGAGGTCTGATCGACAATCGCGTGCAGGAACGGCTGAGTTTCGTCGATATAAGCAGCGCTTTTGCCGTCTACCGTCAGATAATCGAGACCTGCCATGCTGAGCCCTATGGAAATCGCCAGGCATGCAGCCCCCCAGAACGTGGTCTGGCGTGAAAACCAGAGATAAGCCGAGCGCATAGCAACGCTGATGATCTGCTGCGCGACAACCGCTGGCGGGCGATCCTCATCAGGGATCAGAAGCCAGGTCTCGGTCCGCTTGTACGGCCGCATCCAGGTCCAGCGGGCAAACCCCCGAAGCACAACGGCAAGCCCCAGACACAATACGCCGGCGACGAAGGCCGATACCGGCGGTTGATGCAGAAAACCGAAAGCGATGCAGAAGATCGCCAGCAGCGCAAATCCGCTGGCCTTGCCGACGGAAACGAAGGCGGCCCTATCGATCGGGGTCATGGAAAAATTATGCCACCCCCCAACGGCGAGCAGTAATGACAAGCCCGTGAACGGGCCCCGCACGGACATCCGTACTTTGCCAAATTGCAAAGCCGTGGCACATGTAGAACGGAAAACCGCCGAGGGGATCGCGACGATGGAACCGGACATCCGAAAGATTGTTACGTACGATGAAGAAGTAAGGGTTGAAGGCTTCAAGCCGGCAGTCCCGCCACAACGCCAGTTCGCCGTCGCCGCCGTACTCACGAACCCCTGGGCGGGCCGTTTTGTCGACGATCTGAAGACCGAGATTCATGCGCTTGGACCGAAACTCGGCGAACTCCTGACCGAACGCATGATTGCACTTGCAGGAAGTGGCGACGCCATCGAGGCATATGGCAAAGCCGCCGTCGTCGGCCTCAACGGTGAAATCGAGCACGCCTCGGGTCTTATCCACACCCTGCGCTTCGGCAACCATTACCGAACGGCTGTCGGCGCCAAGTCCTATCTTGCGTTCACCAATACGCGCGGCCCGGCCAACGCGCCGATCACCGTGCCGTTGATGGACAAGAACGATGCCGGGCGTCGATCACATTATCTGACCATCCAGTTCTCGATATCCGACGCGCCTCGGGACGACGAGGTCGTCGTGGTTCTCGGCGCTGCGATCGGCGGACGGCCACATCACCGAATCGGCGATCGTTACCAGGATCTCAAGGACCTCGGGCACGACCCCGACAACCCGGCGGCCGTCTGAGGGCTGCAACGAGAGGCGCGCCATGATCGAAATCGACGCCAAGGCACTGCGTAACGCATTCGGCGCGTTTCCGACCGGCGTCACGGTTGTCACGACGTTGACGGAAAAGGGTGAGCCCGTCGGCTTCACCGCCAACTCATTCACGTCGGTGTCGCTCGATCCGCCCATGTTGCTGGTTTGCCCGGGGCGCAATCTCACGAGTTTCCCGGTATTCGAGACCTGCACACGCTTCGCTGTGAACGTCCTGGCCGAAGGACAGGAAACCGTATCCAACACGTTCGCCAGCTTTACTGGTGACCGCTTCGCCGAAGTTCCCTGGCAGGCTGATGCAACCGGGCTTCCCATTCTCGCTGGCGTCGCGGCGCATTTCTCATGCGAGACGGCCGATGCCGTACCGGCCGGCGACCACGTCGTTCTGCTCGGCCGGATCACGGATTTCAAGCAGCACAGCCAGCAAGGTCTCGGTTACGTCGCCGGACGTTACTTCAGTTTGGGTCTCGAACACGCGACATCGGAAGCCGTTCCCCGCGGCCGCCGCTCCTATGCCGGCGCGATCGTGACCCGTGGCGACAAGGTGCTGCTTATCGAGGATGCCAATGGTTTTAGTGTTCCGAAGACGGACGTCGACAGCAACACGCCGGTTCGCACCTCCGTCATGGACTGGTTTTCTACGGCCGGCGTTTCCGTCGAACTTGGCTCGACCTACTCAATGTTCGATGGGGACAGCGGTCAGCATTACACATACTTCCTCGCGACCGCGGCGGACGACCGTGTCTGCGCCGGAGGGCAATACATCCCGATCGATGGGCTGGAGAAATGCCCCATCGCATCGCCCGCCGAGCGATCGATGATGCAACGTTTCGTTTTCGAGACACGAACGCAGTCTTACGGATTTTACGTCGGCGATAGTTCGACCGGCTACATTCATTCGTTGCCCAGCGGAGATTCTTCGGAGAGCTAACCCCTTGGCGAGCACCGTTTCCAGGGACAAAAACCGCAATTCCAAAGCACGGAAATTGTCTCTAGCCTAACGCAACGATTCCATGAATGGAGCAAACCGGATATGCCGACGCTGATTATTTATCTCGATTTTATCGGCGTTGCCGTTTTCGCGGTTTCGGGCGCGCTTGTCGCATCGCGCAAGGAGATGGACTTCATCGGTTTTAGTCTGATGGCGAGCCTGACCGGGATCGGCGGCGGCACGCTCCGCGATCTGTTGCTCGACCGACCGGTGTTTTGGCTCCAAACGCCCTCATACCTGGCTGTCTGCATTCTGGTCGCGGTTGGCGTGTTCTTCACCGCGCACGTCTTGCAACGACGCTTCACTGTGGTCTTGTGGGCCGACGCGGTCGGTATCGGCGCCTATGCAGTGATGGGCGCGGATGTCGCGCTGCGGGCGGGTGTGAACGAACTCGTCGCCATCGTCATGGGCGTCATGACGGCAACATTCGGCGGCCTGCTGCGCGACGTGACGTGCAATGAAACGCCGCTGATCCTGCGCCGGGAAGTCTATGCAACATGCGCCATGCTCGGCGCCACCGTTTACATCGGCCTTCAAATTATTGACGTCCCGGTCATGTATGCCGCCCCCGCCGGTTTTGCCGCCGGGTTCGGGCTGCGTGCGCTGGGCATCGCGAAAGGCCTCGCGTTGCCGCCTTACAAGGCGCGGCCGGGCCGTAACTACTGAAGATCACCGCGGAGAAAGTCATGAAAACGGTCGGCGCGCTCATCTTCCCCGGTTTCGAGTTACTCGACGTGTACGGTCCGCTCGAAATGTTCGGCCTGCACCCGGACAGGTTCGACATTCGCATGGTCGCCGAAACAGCCGAACCGGTCACCAGCAATCAGGGACCGCGCAGTGCAGTCGACGATATCATTGCCGAGGGCCGACCCTACGACATCATCCTGATCCCCGGCGGCCGCGGGACCCGAACGGAGATCGACAACCCGGCCATCAAAGGGTGGATCACCGAGACATCGAAAACGGCGACGCTTTCCCTCGGCGTCTGTACCGGCGCGGCATTGATGGCGCGCGCGGGCATTCTCGACGGTAAGCGCGCAACCACCAACAAGGCAGCATTTCAGTGGGTCGCCGATCAGGGACCGAATGTGGATTGGGTCCGCGCGGCCCGCTGGGTCGAGGACGGCAACATTTTTACCGCTTCGGGCGTCTCCGCGGGAATGGATCAGGCCCTCGCCGTTATAGCCCGTCTGCTCGGCGTCGAGACGGCGCGGGAGACTGCATTCTGGGCCGAATATGCATGGCACGAAGATGCCGGATGGGATCCGTTCGCCGCCGCGCACGGTCTCATCGAAAACGGAGAACCGCATGACTGACGATTACGAATCACACGACGCGCTCGGCTTGGCCGAGCTGGTGACGAAGGGCGATGCCACCCCGGTCGAGTTGGTCGACGCCGCGATCGACCGCATCGAAGCACGCAACGCCGCGATCAACGCGGTAACCGTTCGCCAGTTCGAAACGGCACGAAAACAGGCTTCGAACCCGGACAAGCTGCCCGACGGCCCGTTCCGCGGCGTGCCTTACATGCTGAAAGACCTTGGGTACGAGGAAGCAGGCGTCAACTGCACCCACGGCAGCCGCGCGTACAAAGATCTGGTTGCCAGCGTCGATATCGAGATGGTTGCGCGTCTCAAGGCCGCGGGCCTGATTATTGTCGGACGCACGAGTTCGCCCGAGGGCGGTCTATGCGGCACGACCGAACCAATCCTGCATGGCCCTTGTCGCAATCCATGGAACACGACCCGCACGCCGGGTGGCTCGAGCGGCGGTTCCGGTGCTGTCGTCGCAGCCGGAATCGTGCCGGCCGCGTCGGCCAGCGACGGCGGCGGTTCGATCCGTATACCGGCATCGTGCTGCGGGCTTTTCGGTCTAAAGCCGACCCGCTCGCGGGTATCGGGCGCACCGCTTTCAGGCGACGGCTGGAATGGTCTGGCGACCAAACATGCACTGACCCGCAGCGTCAGGGACAGCGCTGCGCTGCTCGATGTCGTTGCCGGATACGTGCCCGGCGATCCCTACCCCGCGCCGCCCGCACCGGAAAGTTTCTTGGGCGAAGTCGGCAAGCCCCCCGGCACACTCCGCATCGCGGTATCGACCCGACCGCTTTACGATGCCGAACCCGCATCTGATTGCGTCGATGCGGTAGACGATGCCGCGAAACTGTGTGAGGAGCTCGGCCACAGCATCGAAACCGGCGATCCGCCAATCGACCGCCCCGGTCTCGCCGAGGCGTTCATTACCATTCTCGCGGCTAATGTCGCGGCCAGCCACGTCGTAATGCGCAATTACCTCGGCCGTGAGCCTGACGATCGCGACGTCGAGCCGTGGAGCCTCACTCTTGCCGAACTCGGCCGCGATACATCCGCCGGCGATGTCGCCCGCTGCATTCATTTCATGCACACGGAGTCGCGAAAGGTCGCAACCTTCCATGAGACCTACGACCTGCATCTGACGCCGACCCTCGCCAAGCCGCCGATTGAGATTGGCGAGCTTTCCATGCAGTTCGGCGACATGGAGGCGTTCATGGCTCGCGCCCGGGCATTCTCACCCTATACTCGGCTTGCCAACATGACAGGACAGCCCTCGATGTCCGTACCGCTCTACTGGAACGCCGAAAATCTACCGGTTGGCGCCATGTTCACGTCCCGCTTCGGCGACGAGGCGATGCTGATCCGCCTTGCCGCCCAATTGGAAGAGGCGCGGCCGTGGTTCGACCGACGACCCGGCGGCTTATGACGTTATGGAAATCACCCATCTGCTTGCCTTCAACGCAGCGTTGATTGCCGCTATTTTCAGCCCAGGCCCTGCGCTGCTGTACTTTGTGCAGGGGACGCTTGCCCACGGCCGTCCTGCCGGTATCGCGACAGGCTTGGGCCTGGGATGCATGGCGGCATGCTGGACCCTGCTCGCCCTGCTCGGGCTCGATGGTTTGTTCCGCCTGGTGCCGTGGGCGTATGCCGGACTGAAAACGGCGGGGGCGCTTTACCTGATGTTTGTCGCCTGGCAGGCATGGCAAAATGCGCGCCGCCCGGTCGAGCCGGTGGAGCGGCCACGCGCACGGGCTTTCCTCGGCGGTTTGCTCGTCAATCTCGCGAACCCGAAATCGGTCCTGTTCGCTGGCGCCGTTTTGGTCGTGATCTTCCCGCCGGGACTCATGATGACGGAAAAGGCGCTGATTACCCTCAATCAGTTCATTGTCGAGGCGGTCTTTTATTCGGTGTTTGCCGTGCTGTTGTCCAATCCGGCGGTGAGCCGGCGATATCTTGGCGCCAAGGTTGTGCTCGACCGGATCGCGGCGACGGTTCTCGGGACTCTCGGCATTCGGCTGCTGATAGAACGTTAGCGCCCGTCGGCGAGATTCGCCTCGATTGTCGCAGGCGGTTCGCCGCTCATGCGCGGCGTACCGATCTCGCGCAACAACTTGGAGCGCATGGCGATACGAAAATCCTCGAACCGCCAGGCCGTTTGCACGAAGGCGTTCTCGCCACCGATCACGAAATCCCGAAAATAGCGGGTCAGGTCGTCCTTCAGCTCTTCGATGGCAAGGCCATTAATCACGATCCCGGAATCGACGATCACCTGACGTACGTCGCGCATCTCCTTGAAGTTGTCGGCACGGCCGTTCGCCGCCAGATCAATGACGTAGCGATTGGCGATCACCGGGCTGGTCGTGAACATCGACGCGGCGAATGTCAGTCCACCGGTGATCGACGTCCCGCCGCCCGGCAATTTTCGAGGCATGACTTCGAACTGGTCGGCGTAGGCGCTTATTTCGTCGAGTGTTTCGAGGCGACGCCAGGGAATTGCGACGCGTTGGTAGGCGCGGCTCGCCCACTGGATGGCAATCACGGCAATACCGCCGTTGTGCGCCAGGATCGCATCCTGCACGTCTGGATCGCGGAATGCCTCTGCCGTGCCCCTGCGCTGCAAATCATATTCGGCGTCGTTGACGCTCGCGGAGAGATCGATGGCAAGCACCAGCGCCAACTCGGCTCTCGGACGTTGCTCGCTCTCGGCAATGGGCGGCAAGATTACGACCGCCAAACATGCGCCGAAAATGATGGCGCATATGCGTAGAACCCGGCTCAGCGGCCTTTCCAGACGGGAGCCCGTTTTTCGGCGAACGCCTTGGGGCCTTCCTTGAAATCCTCGGAATCGATCATCTTTTCGTAGATCGGAAATACGCCCTTGCCACGCTTCATTCGGGCAAAAGACTCGTCGACCGGCAGTTCCGCGGTGCCGTACACACATTCCTTGAGCGCCTGCAATGCCAGCGGCGCACCCTCTGAGACATGCTCTGCGATCTCCCGCGCCGATGTCATCAACTCATCCGGCGAGACGACGCGGTGCACAAATCCCCAGCGCGCCGCTTCAGCCGCCGTCAGGTGGCGCCCCGTGTACATCATCTCAAGCGCAACATTTTGCGGAATTTTCTTTGGCAGCCGCTGGACCGCACCGGCATCCGGTAAAAAACCCCGCTCCATTTCCGGCAACCAGAACTCGGCCCAGTCGACGGCAATCACGATATCTGAGGCGAGCGCGATCTCAAAGCCGCCGCCGATGGTATGACCATTGACTGCCGCTATGACGGGTTTGTAGAGGTTCCACATCTCGGTGAATCCGGCAAACCCGCCCGGGGTCTGTCCCATCAGCTCCGGCGCGTCCATGCCGTCGAAAGTTTCGGCTGCTTCCTTGAGATCCCATCCCGCGGAGAAGCATCTTTCACCGGTGCCAGTAATCAACCCGACAGTAAGGCCGGGGTCGTCCCGTAATGCCGCAAATGCCTCGTAAAGGGCCGCACCCGTTTCCGTGTTGATAGCATTGACCGGCGGCCGGTCAATGGTGATCTCGAAGACCTTGCCGCGACGCTCAGTTCGCACGGGTGATGACATTTTGCTTTCCTTCGGTGCTGGATAGCGGACTAAACGCACGGCCCTACGTTCGCGCCACTATCGCCTGATCATAACTGAAAAAACATAAGCAATACGCTATTCGCGGTCATCCTGACGGCGTGCGCGACGTTCAACGTCGACGACACTCGCGCCGGGAAAGGTTTCGAGTACCGATTTGACCAACGGATGGCGTGCCGCCTCGGCCTTTGCGGCTTCCTTGTCTGTCGCAGCCTGCTCGTCAAGGGTCGGTGCGCCCCTGCCCGAAACGACCGAGACTTGCCACACATCGCCGGTCTCTTCCTTGAGAAAGGCTCGTAACCGCTGGATCATCTCACCGTCAGCGTTTTCGCCGGCATCGAACTCGATCAATCCCGGCTCGAGTCGCACGAGACGTACGTGTTGCAGCAAAAACGCCTGCAACAGAACTTCGCGCCGTTCGGCCGCCAAATCGGCGATGGCCTGCAGGTTTGTCAGGGCAACCGGTTGCTTCACCTCGGACACGGGCGATGATACGGGCGCCTGTTCGCGTGCGCGCTCCGTCAACACGCCACCACCAACCACGGCGCGTGCTCCACCGCTGTCATCGGGTTTCGGCGACGCCGCAGCAGCGGCATCGGTTGGGTTTTCCGCCGGCTCGTCCCGTAGCGCCTTCAGAGCATCTTCCGGCGACGGCAACGACGATGCGTGCGCCAGCCTGATCAGAACCATTTCCGCTGCATCGACTGGTGACGGCGCGTTCCTGACCTCGGAGAGTCCCTTGAGCAGGATCTGCCAGGCGCGGGCCGCATGGGCCATCGATAGCGCTGCGGCCATATCCTTCCCCCGGGTACGCTCGATCTCCGGCACAGTGATGTCCTCGGCCGATGTCGGCGCCACTTTGATACGGGTCAGGCGATGGGTAATCTCTAGCAGGTCTTCGATGATCTGAGACGGATCGGTGCCGGCATCATACTGCTCGGAGAGGACACCGAGCGCCGTTGCGGTTTCGCCTTTCAGCACTGCTTCGAGAAGGTCGAATGACCGGCTACGGTCGGCAACGCCGAGCATGGTTCGTACATCGGCTTCCGTTATTCCGTCATCCTGTTGGGAAATCGCCTGATCGAGAAGACTGAGACCGTCGCGGACACTGCCGTCGGCAGCCCGCGCGATCAATGCCAGCGCGGTATCATCCACCTTCGCGCCCTCTTTCTCGGCGATTGCCCGAAAATGCCCGGCGAGGGCTTCGGCCGCAACCCGGCGAAGATCGAAACGTTGACAGCGGCTGAGTACCGTAACCGGGACCTTGCGGATCTCAGTCGTCGCGAAAACGAACTTCACATGCTCCGGCGGCTCTTCCAGCGTTTTCAGAAGCGCGTTAAAGGCGTTCTTGGTCAGCATGTGGACTTCGTCGAGGATATAAATCTTGAAGCGGGCTGACGTCGGCCGGTATCGCACACCCTCGATAAGCTCACGAATATCGTCGACGCCCGTACGGCTTGCCGCATCCATCTCAAGCACATCGACATGACGATCTTCGGATATCGCCGTGCAATTCGGGCACACGCCGCAGGGTTCGATGGTGGGGCCGAAGTCCGGCTCGTTATCGGGGCCGGTGCAGTTAAGGGCCCGGGCGATGATCCGCGCCGTCGTTGTCTTGCCGATACCGCGAACACCCGTCAGCATGAACGCGTGCGCCAGGCGACCCGTGTTCATGGCGTTGGTCAAGACTCGGACCATGGCTTCCTGACCGATCAGGTCGGCAAATGTCGATGGGCGGTATTTACGGGCAAGGACGCGGTAGGCGCCGGACTCGGATTCGGCCTGCGTAGCTGGTACGTCGGTCGCGGCGGAAGTTTCGCTGTCCGTCATGCGGTGAGGTACTCGACTCTCGGGGGAGAGAACAGGCGGATGACCGGCGTCGACCCAGACCGAAACTCGTTACGGCTGCTTCCTTCCGGACCTGACCGGGTTGGCGAGGAGCCTGTCCGTCACCGGCCATCCATCCTTATTATAGCAGCGCCGCCCGGGGCCGACGCAAGCACGGGTTCACTCGTCGCCGACCATGCACGCTGCTCCAAGCACCAAACGGTCATGTCGGCACCGGTGGCGCGGTTATCGCCGCGCCATCGGTTCCGTTTATGGCGCGGGCTCGATACGGATGATCCCGCCAGACTCCCACGCCGCAAGCGCGCCAAAGACGCCGGCGGCATCCTTGAACTCGTACGAACCATCGACGGCGGCATAGAGTTGAAGTTCAAGACTCTGGCCGGGCAACAATTCGATGGATGGTCCGGGACAGACGGTTTCGACAAATGCATTGTCGATCGCCACGGCTGCAACCGCGATGTTTTCGAAGAACTCCGGCGCATGAAACACATGCCGCTCTTCATCCCTGTTTCGTAATCGGAGCACATAGGTTCGATTCTGGGTCATTCGCACAACAACGGGCGTGAATTCACCGCGGCGAATCTCCATGTCGAGGCGCGGCGTATCGGCAAACGAGACGCCTTCCAGCCAACGAACGGTTCGCTCTTCGCAGACGGCCTGCTCGGCCGCGGCGCCAAGCCCGGCAACATCGCCAAGCGACAGTTGCTCAAGATAGCTGCACCCGGCCAGCGACGCTGCGGCAAGAAAAACGAACACACGCTTCATGGATAGTTGATAGCAGCCCGACAAAAACCGGGCCACGGAAAAGGCCGGTCAGCCCGAAACCCGCGACTGCCGCCGCTGGCATCGATTTAACGATTGTGTCAGTCTCCGGCCATGGATGCTGAGATAACCGAATCGCTGGTGCTCCTGGCTTATTCCGGTCACGATTTCGAGCGTGAGGCCGGCCGTCGCAACAATGAAAAATGGCTCAAAACGCAGCAGATATCGGCCGACGCCTGCGTGCTGCCGGTATGGCGCGACAACAACCTGATCGACGACCGGAACGAGACGGCGCCCCGCGCCGCGTTTCTGCAAGGCGGGGCTGCGTTATCCTTGTTACGGGAGCGTGCAAGCATCTTCCTCGGCCGCGACGGCCAGCATCCAATCTTTGCCTGCGATCTATCCGATCTCGATCTTGAAGAGGCACGCGCCGCCGTCGCCGACAAGGAAGGTGACGACATGTCGTTTGTCGATCTGCGACGTGTCGGCGCATTGTTGCCACACGGCGAAGGCGCCCTGCTCGCATATGCGCGCGGCATGGTTTACTGGCACAATCGTCATCGGTTTTGCGGCGTTTGCGGGAAGCCGACACAAAGCGAAGATGCCGGCCATGTCAGACGATGCAGTGATTCCGCCTGCGAAACCGCGCATTTTCCCCGCACGGACCCTGCGGTCATCATGTTGGTCACGCATGACGGCCCGGAGGGCGAGCGATGCCTACTCGGCCGTCAGCCGAGTTGGCAACCCGGACAGTTCTCATCGCTTGCCGGGTTCGTCGAACCGGGAGAGAGTCTGGAATCTGCCGTGGCCCGCGAGGTCTACGAAGAAGCCCGCATCCACGTCACCGATGTGACCTATCGGGAATCGCAGCCATGGCCGTTCCCGTCATCGCTGATGCTCGGCTTCCGGGCACGAGCACTCGATACCGAAATCGATACCAGCGAGGATGAGCTTGAGGAAGCGCGCTGGTTCACGCGAGACGAACTAATCGAGCACTACCGACGTCAGGAATCCATCGGTGTGTTGTCGAGTTCCGACTCGATCGCCCGCAAGCTCATAAACGACTGGCTGGCAGGACAGTGATGCTGGTTGCAGGCAGGGCTGGCGGTTGCCGGCCCATCCGACGTATGCTCGCCGCAAATTGCCGGGAAGACCGTCATGGAAACGCCAACTGATCTCGACTCACTAAGGACCCTGATCGACAAACTGACCGAGTTCTCCGTCGACTACGGCTTCCAAATCCTCGGCGCGCTGGTCTTCCTGCTGATCGGCATGAAGGTCGCGGGCTGGCTCGCCAAACGCATCACCAACGTGGCCCTGGCGCGCGGCATCAATCAGACCCTCGCCCAATTCATCGGCAGCATCGTAAAGATCGTCGCCGTCGTCATGCTGGTGATCATCACGCTCGGCAATTTCGGTATTTCGATCGCGCCGATTGTCGCGCTGGCGGGTGCGTCGGCTTTCGGCGCAACGCTCGCCATTCAGGGACCACTGTCGAACTATGGCGCCGGCGTCGGCATCATTCTCGGCCGTCCCTTCATTATCGGCGACACCATCGCGATCGACGGCGTCAGCGGCGTCGTCGAGAAAATCGGTCTCGGACACACCATTCTCTCGGGCGAGGACGGCGAGGTCATCACCATCCCTAACAAGGAAATCGTCGGGCAGGTCATCGTCAACTCGGATGAGCGCCGCGTGGTGCAGACAAAAATTGCCATCAAGGGCCAGAACACGGCGGTCAAGGCGGTCGACACGATCCGCGACGCCTTGTCGGGCATTCCCGACATCGCCGCCGGCGATGCTCAGCCGCAAGTCGGTATTCACGATTTCACATACGGCGGCGTGGTGATCGGCGCCCGGTTCTGGGTGCCGAGCAAGCGTTACTTCCAGACCCGCTATGCTGTGAACCGTGCGATCCTCGACTCGATCCGTTCGGCGGGCGTCGAGCTGGCCGATCCGGCTGGCGTGGCACTCGATGCGGCACACCTTTCGGCGGACACCGACGACAACGCCTTTACCTGATCGCGAGATTCAGCGGATGTTCAGAACACGGGCAACGCGTTCCAGCTGATCCGTCGGCAAGTCCTTGCCGCGAAAGCGCAGGATTCGCACATGCAGTTTTGGTATCAGGGCGGCAACCATGCACAGCAAGGCAAACAACACCAAAAACGCTATATAAGGATCGCCCTGCGGCAGGTCGCTGAACAGGGACGCCCATGTATTCCACATTTTCAGAATAAAGTTCAGAACCGCACTGAACATGCCCGTACTCCTTTCGGAAACCCCGCTGCCATAGCGCCTGCTTAAAACGCCTTAGGCCGGTGGATTTGCGTTGCCATCGTTTCCGATGGGTTGCCGTTTCGTATGAATACGGTTTCACCCTAGCAGGCGAAACAGAGCCTCCCTGTGATAAGCATCACTTGGATTGGTATCGGGACTCAGCCGCCGGCGTCGACCGCACCGCGGAACGGGTGGGCCCTGTAAGTGCCGAGAATACGAACTTCGTGTGTAAAGAAATCGAGCTCCTCCAACGCGAGCTTGACCGGCCGTTGGTCGGGGTGTCCGTCCACTTCCGCATAAAACTGCGCGACCACGAAATCGCCGGAAACATAGCTCTCCAACTTGGTCATGTTGACGCCGTTCGTCGCGAACCCCCCGAGCGCCTTGTAGAGCGCCGCCGGTACGTTGCGAACCCGGAACACGAAGCTGGTCACGATGCCGTCGGCGACCCTTTCATCGGGCGCCAGTTCGGCCGGCTCCTTGGCCATCAATACGAAGCGGGTCGTGTTGTGCTCGGCATCCTCGATGCTGGCCCGAAGCGACGCCAGCCCGTGGATCTCGGCAGCGAGACTGGATGCGATTGCCGCCTGGGATTTATCGCCCCACTTGGCAACGTCCGCCGCCGCGCCCGCCGTGTCGACGTGCTCGACCGGCTCCAATCCCATCTCGGCGATGCTGTCGCGGCACTGATTGAGCGCGTGTATATGGCTGTGCACATGGGTCAGATCCGTCACCGTCGCGCCGGGCACGACCAACAGGTGATGGTTCACCCGGTGAAAATGCTCGCCGACGATATGCAAATGCGAGTCCGGCAACAGGTGGTGGATATCGGCAACCCGCCCGGCCACCGAATTATCGATCGGAATCATACCGAGCGCCGCCTTGCCGTCTTGCACCGCTTTGAAGGCGTCGGGAAACGTCCGGCATGCCAACGGCGTCATGTCCGGCTTGGCCTCGACACAAGCGAGATGTGAATATGCGCCCGGTACACCCTGAAAGGCGATCGTGTTGGCAGGATCGATGGCGGCACTATCGCTCATGACGGCGTCCACACAGGTTGCGGCATCGCGGGCATCAAGCCGAGAGCATCTCGACCGCCCGGGCAAGGTCGGCGGGAGTATCGACACCGAGCGGAACCGTGTCAACGAGGGCTGCATCTATTCGCATGCCGTCCTCCAGCGCACGCAGTTGTTCGAGTCTTTCACGGCGCTCGAGGCCGCCGGGCGGGAGGGAGACGAAGCGGCCGAGCGCATCGCGGCGGTAAGCGTAAAGACCGATATGGTGGTAGGTCGGCCCATCGCCCGCCGGGATCGACGCGCGGCTGAAATAGAGCGCCCGGCCAACCGCAGCACCGTCGGCGAAATGGACCGCGGCCTTGGCCACGTTCGGATTCTCGCGTTCCTCCGGCGATCCGATCTCGGCAACCAGCGTTGCAATATCGACATCGGGATCGTCAAGCGGCCGCAGCGACGCGTGAATCGCGGAAGCCTCAAGCGTTGGCAGGTCGCCTTGCATGTTAACGATGACATCGTGCGCACCACCTGAATCGTAGGTCTGAATAGCCTCCCAAATCCGATCGGAACCCGACGGATGAGCCGGATCGGTCAGCACGGCCTCCGCACCAGCCGTACGGGCGGCCTCGGCAATCTCGGCCTCGGCGCAGGCGACCAGAACGGGACCGATGGACGCATCACGAGCGCGATCGATCACGTGAGCGATCATCGGCCGGCCGAGAATATCGGCGAGCGGCTTGCCGGGAAGCCGCTCTGACGCCATGCGGGCGGGAATGACGATTAGCGGTTTGTGCGGTAACGTCGACATCCTTGATTTTCCCATCGACACTATTCGATGTGCAAAGAGTAAACCCGGATCATCGGTCGGCAAACACCCGATGCCAAAGGATTTTTCTGAATCCCGATTCTACCCGCCGATCAGGCAAAACCGCGTTGAACGGGCGTCTATGAGACTGTATGGTGCGCGAAATCATACGCTTGACGTGCAATTGGGGTTTCGACGCATGCATATCTCGTTCAAGGAACAACTTGGCCTCGGCCTGCTGATTACTGCTTGGCTGTTGTGGGGCGGTCACAAGATCGGCGACATGCTGGTTCATGCAGATGAAGGGAACGTCGAAGCCCTGAAGATCGCAACCGATGAGGATGTTGACGTCGCCAGTACGGTCGCCGTCGAGGAAGAGGTCGATATTATGACCCTGATCGCCAGCGCCGATGCAGGCGCCGGTGAGAAAGTCTTCAAGAAATGTGTGTCATGCCATTCCATCGAAGCGGGCGCTGCTCACAAAGTCGGTCCCAACCTGAATGGCGTTGTCGGCCGGGCGGTTGCCAGCGCCAGCGGGTTCAGCTACTCCGACGCGCTCGCGAGCGTCGACGGTGACTGGACGCCTGAACGTCTTGCTTCGTTCCTTGAAAGCCCGAAGAACTTCGCGCCGGGTAACAAGATGACCTTCCGGGGCCTCTCGAAGCCGGAGCAACGCGCAGCAGTCATCGTCTATTTGCAGTCAAATTGATCGTCGGCGGCTGACCGACGGGGCCTGCGGCCGATGAGCGAGTCCCAATCACAATCACCCGGTTCGGATCCGTCGACGGCATTGCTGGGCGCCGACGTCCCTGACGGTGCCATGGAGTTGGCTGTCTCCATGGCTGATGCGGCGACTGACATCGCGTCCCGGTACTTTCGCCAATCTTTCTCGATCGAAGGCAAAGCCGACAAGAGCCCCGTTACCATTGCCGATAAGGAAACCGAAACGGCGATGCGGCGCATGATCGCCGAGCATTATCCCGAGCACGGGATTCTTGGCGAGGAACACGGCACGGAGAGTATCGATTCGACCTACGTCTGGGTCCTCGACCCAATCGACGGAACCGCGAGCTTCGCGACCGGGTATCCGGTCTTCGGCGCAATGATCGCACTATTGGAAAACGGCGTTCCAATCCTGGGTATCATCGATTGCTCGCAAATGAATGAACGCTGGATCGGCGCACGCGGCCGCCCGACGACATTTAACGGCGAAATCGTTAAAACCCGCGCCTGCCCCACTCTTGACGTGGCATGGTGTAGCGCATCGTTGCCCGACATGTTCCACAGGGATGGCGAATGGGCGGCCTCGCAGCGACTGCGCTCGGCCTGCTTTCGCACGACCTGGGGGCTCAACTGCTATGCCTACGGTCTAGTCGCCAACGGCACCCTCGACCTGGTGTGCGAAAGCGATCTCTACCCATTCGATTACATGGCAACGGTACCAATTATCGAGGGTGCTGGCGGCCGGGTGACGACATGGACCGGCGATCCGGTTACGCTCGAGTCCGGGCCACAGGTTCTCGCCGCCGGCGATCCGGCCCTGCACGATGTTGCGGTCGGTGTGCTCGTCGGTTGACGATCCCGTGATTCCCGGGCCGATTGGCCGGGAATGCCTTGATCCTGCCATACGCGGCGATCACTATTCCTCCATCGATACTGCCTCACGAAAGTAAGCATCATGCCGTCCCGCCTTCTCGCCACTACTCTGCTCTCTATTGTTTTGGCGTTGTCTCACGCAGCGCTTGCCGAGGAACCGACACCGTCGCATGGCATCGCCATGCACGGCGATCTGAAGTACGGGCCGGACTTTTCCCACTTCGACTACGTCAACCCCGGTGCCCCCAAAGGTGGCACCGTCCGGCTCGGCGCGATCGGCAGCTTCGACAGCCTCAACCCGTTCATCGTCAAGGGTCAGGCAGCGGCAGGCTCAAGCCAGATCTACGACACGCTCATGGTCAATTCTGCGGACGAGCCGTTCAGCGAATACGGTCTGCTTGCCGAGAGCGTTCGCGTGCCCGAGGACCGCTCATGGGTGGAGTTCACGCTGCGTCCTGAGGCCCGGTTTCACGACGGGAAGCCGGTCACGGTCGATGACGTTATCTGGACCTTCAACACCCTCGTCGAGAAAGGGCAGCCGTTCTATCGGTTTTATTATGGCAGCGTGATCAACGTGCGCCAGACCGGCGAGCGCTCGGTACGGTTCGACTTTGCGCCCGGGGAAAATCGCGAACTCCCACTGATCATCGGGCAGATCAGTATTCTGCCGAAGCATTACTGGGAAAGCCGGGAGTTCGACAAAACAACGCTGGAGCCGCCGCTCGGCAGCGGTCCCTACCGCATTGCCGACGTCGATGCGGGCCGCTCCGTCACCCTAGAGCGGGTCGAAGATTACTGGGGCGAGAATCTGCCTGTGAACAAGGGCCAGAACAACTTCGACCGGATGATCTACGAATACTACCGCGATACCACGGTCGCCCTCGAAGCGTTCAAGGCCGGCGCCTTCGACTATCGGTCCGAAAATTCGTCGAAAGCCTGGGCCAGCGAATACGACGTTCCTGCTGTGCGTAACGGATTGCTGATCAAAGCGGAAATCGAACACAACCGCTCCGCCGGCATGCAAGGCTTTGTCTACAACACCCGTAGGCCGCTGTTCGCTGACAAGCGGGTGCGCCAGGCCCTGGCCTACGCATTCGATTTCGAATGGTCTAACGAGAACTTGTTCTACGGTCAGTATCACCGTACGCGGAGCTACTTCGACAACTCCGAACTCGCCGCAACCGGCCTGCCATCCGAAGCCGAGCTGGCGTTACTCGAACCGTATCGCAGCCAATTGCCGAACGAGGTTTTTACGGAGGCGTACAATCCGCCCTCCACGAATGACAAAGGTGGGTTGCGCGGCAATTTGAGGACGGCCAGCAAGTTGCTGAACGAAGCCGGTTGGGTGATCAAGGACAAGCGACGCGTCAACGCGGAAACGGGCGAACCGTTGACATTCGAAGTGCTGCTGATCAGCCCGCTGTTCGAACGCATCGTCCTACCGTTTGCCCAGAATCTCGAGCGTCTCGGTATCAAGATTACGGTCAGAACCGTCGATTCGGCACAATACGTCCGGCGCCTCGATACATACGATTTCGATGTCGTGGTCGGATCGTTCGGCCAATCGCTCTCACCCGGTAACGAACAACGGGCTTTTTGGGGTTCCGCCGCCGCCGATCAGGAAGGCGGGCGCAACCTGATGGGAATCAAGGATCCGGTTGTCGACGCGCTGATTGAGGAAGTCATCGCCGCACCGGATCGCGCGGCGCTGGTTACCGCCGTCCGCGCCCTCGACCGTGTTCTGCAATGGGGTCACTGGGTCATTCCGCATTGGCATGCGACATACGATCGTATCGCCTACTGGGATATGTTCGGCCGGCCCGACGTGGTCCCTGACAGTGGCAATGTGTTCATGACATGGTGGGTCGACCCCGAGAAATACGAAGCCTTGCAGAAGCGCCGCAAGAATTCGGGCGGCTAAGCGGAGGACCGACGACCAGCCGATGTACGCCTACGTCCTCCGCCGCCTGCTTCTCGTGCCCCTGACGCTACTCTGCATCATGGTGACGAACTTCGTCATCATTCAGGCCGCGCCCGGGGGGCCGGTCGAACAGATGATCGCCCAGATCACCGGCACGGCGGTCGATGCTACCGCGCGCATTACGGGCGCCGGCGGCGGCGAGACTTCGACAACGCAGCAATCGCCCACTACTACCACAACGGACGCCAATTCAAAGTACCGCGGCGCTCAAGGTCTGCCGCCGGAACTCATCGAAGATATCGAGCGTCAGTTCGGCTTCGACAAGCCCGCGCACGAACGCTTTCTTCTGATGCTCGGCAACTACATGACATTCGATTTCGGCGACAGCTTCTTCCGAGACCGGTCGGTGGCGCAGCTCGTCGTCGACAAGATGCCTGTTTCCATCAGCCTCGGTATATGGACTACTCTGTTGGTCTACCTGATCTCAATTCCTCTGGGGATCCGCAAGGCGGTCAAGGACGGCAGTCGCTTCGATGTCTGGACATCCGGTTTCGTCATCGTCGGCAATGCGATACCTGGGTTCCTGTTCGCTATTCTGCTGATTGTTCTGTTCGCCGGTGGGCGTTACTGGGAGATTTTCCCGCTCAGAGGGCTGGTTTCCAGCAACTGGGAAGACCTATCGACGATCGACCAAATCCTCGACTACTTCTGGCATATGACATTGCCGGTGCTGTCTATGGTGATCGGTGGTTTCGCCGGCCTGACCATGCTGACGAAAAACTCGTTCCTCGAGGAGATCAACAAGCAGTACGTTCTCACCGCCCGCGCCAAAGGTCTGGAGGAACGCCGCATCCTGTATGGGCACGTCTTCCGCAATGCCATGCTGATCGTCATTGCAGGCTTCCCCTCGGCTTTCGTCTCGATCCTCTTTACCGGATCGTTGCTGACAGAGATCATCTTCTCGCTCGATGGATTGGGTTTGCTCGGTTTCGAGGCGGCGCTGAACCGCGATTACCCTGTCATGTTCGGCACGCTGTTCTTCTTCACCATGCTCGGGTTGGTGCTCAACATCATCGGTGACGTGATGTACCACGTTATCGATCCCCGAATCGATTTCGAGAGCCGGGAGGTCTGAGGTGTCGGAAATCGCCGTTGACGATGTAGCCGCGACTGTTCCGCCACCGCCCTCGACGCGGTTTCTCGGCATTTGCATCACGCCGATTACCCGCCGCCGTTTGCAGAGCTTTCGGCGCAACAAGCGCGGTTTCTGGTCGCTCTGGATATTTCTCGCGTTGTTTTTCGTCAGTCTGTTCGCGGAGATCATCGCCAACGACAAGCCGTGGCTGGTGTGGTTCGACGGCGCGCCCTACTTCCCAGTGTTTGTCGAATACGCCGAGACGGATTTCGGCGGCGAGTTTCTGACCGAGGCGGAATACCGCGATCCGTTCGTCGAAGATCTGATCAACGAAAAAGGCTGGATGTTGTGGCCGCCGATCCGGTTTTCGTACGACACCATCAATTTCGAACTCGAACAGCCGGCACCGGCGCCGCCAAGCAGCGTCAATTGGCTCGGCACCGACGACCAGGGCCGCGACGTTGTCGCACGATTGATTTACGGGTTCCGGATTTCGGTACTGTTCGGCCTCGTGCTGACATTGTTTTCGTCCGCCGTCGGCATCGCTGCCGGCGGTGTACAGGGATATTTTGGCGGCCTGATCGATTTGCTCGGTCAACGTTTCATCGAGTGCTGGTCCGGCCTGCCGACGCTCTACCTGTTGATTATCCTGGCGAGTTTCGTAACCCCGAACTTCTGGTGGTTACTCGGCATCATGTTGTTGTTTTCCTGGATGAGTCTTGTCGGCGTGGTCCGCGCAGAGTTTCTGCGCGCGCGCAACTTCACCTACGTGCGGGCCGCACGCGCGCTCGGCGCAACCGACGGCGTTATCATGTTCCGGCACGTGCTGCCGAATGCGATGGTGGCGACGCTGACGTTCCTGCCCTTCATTCTGTCGGGCTCGATCACGACGCTGACCAGCCTCGATTTCCTCGGCTTCGGCCTACCGCCAGGTTCGCCTTCGCTCGGCGAACTGCTTGGCCAGGGCAAGAACAACCTGCAGGCGCCGTGGCTGGGTCTCAGCGCCTTCTTCGTGCTATCGGTGATGCTCAGTCTTCTCGTCTTCATCGGCGAAGCGGTGCGCGACGCCTTCGATCCCCGGAAAACATTCAAATGAGCCGACACCGAATGAAATGGCGCCCATGAGTACGCTGCTCGAAATCAACGACCTGTCCGTCGCGTTCGGCCACGACAAGCGCCGCGTCGATGCGGTCAAGGGCTCGACATTTACCATCAACGAGGGCGAAACCGTCGCACTGGTCGGCGAGTCCGGTTCCGGCAAATCGGTCACGGCGCACTCGATCCTACAACTCCTTCCCTACCCTTACGCTTGGCATCCGTCGGGATCGATTACGTATCGCGGCGAAGAACTCGTCGGCGCCAAACCGTCACGGCTGCGCGAAATCCGGGGCGACCGGATCGGCATGATTTTCCAGGAACCGCTGACAAGCCTCAATCCGCTGCACAGCATCTACAAACAAATTTCCGAGGTTCTATTTTTGCACAAGAACATGAACGCGAGCCAGGCCAGGGCCCGGGTCGAGGAACTGCTGCATCTTGTCGGGCTTGATAATCAGATCAACCGGTTGGATGCCTTGCCGCATGAGTTCTCGGGCGGACAACAGCAACGCGTCATGATTGCGATGGCGCTGGCGAACGATCCCGATTTGCTGATCGCCGACGAGCCAACCACTGCCGTCGACGTCACCATCCAGGCACAGATACTCAAGTTGCTCGCCGATCTTCGCGAGAAAACCGGATTGTCGATGCTTCTGATCACCCACGATCTCGGTATCGTGCGCGGCGTTTCGGACCGGGTCTGCGTCATGAAGGACGGCGAGGTTGTCGAAAAGGGCGACACCAAGCGCGTCTTCGACCGGCCGGCCCACGACTATACCCAGAAATTGTTGAAGGCCGAGCCGCGTGGCCGCCCGGAACCGCCACCGGACGGCTCGGCGCCGCTTATGACCGGCGATGACGTCAAAGTCTGGTTCCCGATACGCCGCGGCTTGCTCAAGCGGACCGTCGATCACGTCAAAGCCGTCAATGGGGTTACCCTGACGGTCCGGCGCGGCCATACCCTCGGCGTCGTCGGTGAATCGGGCTCCGGCAAATCGACGCTCGCCCGCGCACTGATCCGCCTTGAGCGATCCGACGGCGCCATTGAGTTCGACGGACAGCCGATTCATCACCTTTCGAACGCAGACATGCGGCCGCTCCGCCGCGATATGCAGATCGTCTTTCAGGACCCGTACGGCAGTCTCAGCCCGCGCCTTTCGATTGCCGAAATCGTCGAGGAGGGATTGCGTGTGCACAACCTTGGCGGCTCGTTCGAAGAACGTCGCCAATTGATCGCCGACGCATTGATCGAGGTCGGGCTCGAACCGTCGATGATGGACCGCTACCCGCACGAGTTTTCGGGCGGCCAGCGGCAACGCATTTCCATCGCGCGCGCCCTCGTTCTCAAGCCGAGCTTCATCGTCCTCGACGAGCCGACCAGCGCCCTCGACGTCTCGGTACAGGCGCAGATCGTCGATCTGCTGCGCGACCTGCAGAAAAAACACGACCTTGCGTATTTGTTCATCAGCCACGACCTCAAGGTCATCCGCGCCATGTCGCACGATGTGCTGGTCTTGCGCGACGGCAAGGTCATCGAACAGGGCCCTGCTGAAGACGTCATCGACAATCCGAAGGAAGACTACACCAAGGCCCTGATGGCGGCAGCCTTCGAACTCAAGGCCGACGAGTCGGGCGTGGTCTCAACCTGATCACGATTTTTTAAAGTGATACGACTTCGGCCTCGTCAGGTTGTGATAGCCGATCACAGAAAGGCCGCCGCCGCGCCCGGTATTCTTGCAGCCGGTCCAGCACAGCGCCGGGTCGAGATAATCGGCCCGGTTCATGAAGACGGTGCCGGTCTCGATTCGCGCGCCGATTGCCGCTGCGCGCTCCGGATCCGCCGTCCATAACGATGCAGTGAGCCCGAACTCGCTGTCGTTCATCAGCTCGACCGCCTCGTCGTCGTTTTTCACCGGTATGATGCCGACCACCGGACCGAAGGATTCGTCCCGCATGACCCGCATGTCATGGGTCACGTCGACGAGGATTTGCGGCATCAGGTAGGTGCCGCCGTCGTCGGCCGGAAAGCGCGCCGGGTCGATCAACGGCCGCGCGCCCTGTGCAACGGCCTCTTCCGTCTGCGCCCTGACCTCGGCGGCAAAACGCTTGTGCGCCATCGGCCCGAGCGTGGTTTCGGCCTTCAGCGGATTGCCGAGAACGTAGCCGTTGACGATTTCGACCGAGCGTTCGACGAAGGCATCGAACAGCGACTCGTGAACGTAGATCCGCTCGATCCCGCAACAGCACTGCCCGGCATTGAACATGGCGCCGTCGACCAGGGTATCGGCGGCGGCTTCGACATTGGCATCGTCCATGACGTAACCGGGGTCCTTGCCGCCGAGTTCGAGACCGGTACCGGTGAACGTGCCGGCGGCGGCCCGCTCAATTTGCTGGCCGGCGCCGACCGAGCCCGTGAAGTTGACGAACCCGAAGCGGCCCTCGCCGATCAGCGTCGCCGCGGTTTCGTGATCGAGGAACATGTTCTGGAAAATTTCGGCCGGAACGCCGGCTTCCGTAAACGCGCGAACCATGCGTTCGCCGACAAGCAGCGTCTGGCTGGCGTGTTTCAGAACCACCGCGTTGCCGGCGATCAATCCCGGCGCCACCGAGTTGATGGCCGTCATGTAGGGATAATTCCACGGCGCGATCACCAGGATGACGCCGTGCGGCTCGCGCATGATGCGACGCTCGAAACCGTCGCTGTGCTCGATGACCAACGGCTGCAGCGCTTCGGCGGCGATATCCGCCATGTAGCTCGCGCGTTCGTCAACGCCGCCGAACTCACCGCCGTAGCGCACCGGCCGCCCCATCATATGGGCCAGTTCCGGCACCACCTCGTCGTTCATCTCGCCGAGCCGGCGCACGCCGGCGCGAACCAGCTCAATTCGCTCCTCGAGTGGCCGGGCCGCCCAGGCTTTCTGCGCCGAATGGGCGGCTTCGACGGCAGCGCGCGCGTCATCAGGACCGATGGCCGGCCGTTCCGCGAAAACCGATCCATCGATCGGCGAAATGCATTGGATCATCTTGCTCATGACTTCGTTTCCCTTGTCCTCAAGCCCGCTCGAACCCGCGGGCGACCTCCCAGTCGGTAACGACCCGGTCATACTCTTCCTGTTCCCACTCGGCGGCTCGGACGTAGTGATCGACCACGCCGTCGCCGAAAGCAGCGCGCAACAGCTTCGACTTCTTCAACGCCGCCGTGGCGCCGCGCAGGGTTTGCGGAATCTGGCGGGCACGGCGCGCCTTGTAGGCGTCGCCGGTGAACTCGTCCTCCAGTTCCAATTTGTTATCGATCCCGTCGAGACCGGCCGCCAGCAACGCCGCCATCGCCAAATAGGGGTTGAGATCGGAACCGCCGACGCGGCATTCGACACGGATGGCCTTGGTGCCCTCGCCGCACATGCGGTACCCCGCCGTCCGGTTATCGCGCGACCAGATCGCCCGGGTCGGCGCAAACGTGCCTTCCATGAACCGCTTGTAGCTGTTCACGTACGGCGCCAGAAAGTAGGTAATCTCGCTGGCGTGGGCGAGCAGCCCCGCCAGATAGTGCCGCATGGTCTGGGACATGCCGTGCGGTGCGTCGGGGTCGTAGAACAGCGGCGTGCCGTCCATTGCGACCAGCGACTGGTGGATGTGGCTCGAACTCCCGGCGGCGTCCGTGTTCCATTTGGCGAGAAAAGTGACGGAGCGTCCGTTCTTCCAGGCGATTTCCTTACAGGCATTCTTGATGATTGCGTGGTTATCGGCCATCTCCAGGGCGTTCGTGTAACGGACGTTGATTTCCTCCTGGCCGGGATCCGCCTCGCCTTTCGAGTTCTCGACCGGCACGCCGGCACCCTGCAACCCGTTGCGGATGGCCCGCATCACCGATTCCTCCTTAGTCGTCTGGAAGATGTGGTAGTCCTCGTTATAGGGGCTGATCGGTCGAAGGCCGGCGTACCCGCTCTCATGGGCTTCTTCGAAGGAGCCGTCGAACAGGAAGAACTCAAGCTCGGACGCCATCATCGGCACCATGTTCATGTCCGCAAGACGGGCCATTTGGCGCCTGAGAATTGCGCGCGGGGAATGCGGCACCTCGGCATGGGTATGATGATCGAGGACATCGCAAAGCACCAATGCGGTGCCTTCAAGCCACGGAACACGCCGTAATGTCGTGAGATCCGGTTTCATGGTGTAATCGCCGTAACCCGCCGCCCAGCTGGTCGCCTTGAAACCGTCGACCGTGTACATTTCGAGATCGGTGGCCAGCAGATAATTGCAGCTGTGGGTCTCCTCCCACGCACTGTCGACGAAAAACTCCGCCTGAAAACGTTTACCCATCAACCGGCCTTGCATGTCGACGAGGCACACCAGAACGGTATCGATTTCGGCCGCCGTGACGGCGGCCTTGAGCGCTTCAAATGTCAGATTTCCAGGCATCTTCTTCCCCTATCGCCAATCCCCGCCGGTTCGAATTCGGTGCCGGCCTTTTCGGGCGTTGAGACAACTATTGTACGCGGGGCAAGTCAAACGGTTCGGATGAGCTCAGAAACCGTCGAACGCAAGATCGGGCATGACGTCCTTGTGTTCGGTCAGGTGATCGACGAACGCTCTGACCTTGGGCGACAGGTAGCGCTTCGACGGATAGACTGCGTGGACGTCGTCCGCCGACGCCGCCCAATCCGGCATCAGCCGCAACAGACGGCCGGAGTCCAAATCGGGCTGCACGACGAAATCGGGAACGAAACCGATACCGACGCCGGCAACCATCAGATCGCGGGTTGCCCAGGCGTTGTTGACACCCACAACGCCTTCGATCGGGATCGTGATTTCGCCGCCCTCTTGTTCGAACCACCACTCATCGCCCGTCCGGTTCGGCTGAATGTATTGAATGCAGCGATGGTTTTTCAGGTCTTCCGGCTGTTCCGGCATGCCGTGTTCCTCAACGTAGGCCGGCGCACCGCAGACGATGTAATGAAGCTCCATCATGCGCCGCGCGATCATGGAGGAATCGCGCAAATCGCCGGAACGGACGCCGACGTCATAACCCTCGGCCACGAGATCGACAACGCGATCCGATATGTCCAGTTCGACGAAAACGTCCGGGTAACGCTTGTAGAACTCCGGCAACAACTGAACGACCCAACTCTCGCCGAGTGTGATGCTGGTCGTTACACGAAGATGACCGGACGGTTCTTTTGACTTGGCCCTGGTCGCCTCTTGCAGTTCCTCAAGCTCTTCGAGAATTTCGCCGGACCGCTCACGATAAGCGGCGCCGGCCTCCGTCAGACTGAGGCGACGCGTCGTGCGATTGAGCAGCCGAACGCCGAGATCGTCCTCGAGGTCGCCGACGAGACGGCTGACCGAAGATGTCGACAGCCCGAGGTCGCGCGCCGCCGCAGCAAAGCTCTCAAGATCGGCGACGCGATTAAACGTTCGGATCGAGGCGAGAAGGTCCATTCTATTATCCCTTTTTTCAGGATAATTTATCCTAAGAAGATCGTATTATCAAATAATTCAGGACAGCCTATATTTCTGGGTATGAACAACGCCGGTCACGGTTCGACCCTGAACAGCCGGCACTGATGAAACACCAACGAGGAGAACGACGATGTTTCCCAATTTGCTCTCATTTGCCGAATCCTTCGTTTCGTCGTTTGACGAAACAAATGAAATCCGCCGCTCCGACGATGGTCACGCGGTGGACGAGCGGACCGCCCGCGACGTTCGGCACCTGCCGGACCGCATGCTCCGCGACATCGGTTTCAACCGCTCGGCTTGACTGACCTTCTAAGGCGGTCTCCCCCGCCGACCCTGTCGCCCGGTTTCCCGGGCACTTGCCTGAAGCCTCCGACCGGTTCATGTCCCAACAGGATGTGAACCGGTCTTTTCTTTGCCGGGCTGTGATCCGGCGCTAGAGTGAGCATGAACAAATCCGGGAGCCAGGCCATGCCAGAGAACATCGAACTGTTTACCGCGAAGGTGTGCCCCTATGCCCACCGCACGCGCCTGGTGCTTGCGGAGAAGAACATTCCGTTCGATTTGACCGAGATCGACTTTGACGCAAAACCGGCACGTTTTCTCGCCGTCTCGCCTTATGGCAAGGTGCCGGCACTGGTTCACGACGGCCATGCCGTCTACGAGAGCGCCATCGTCAACGAGTATCTCGACGAGGTCTTCCCGTCCCCCGCCATGCGCCCCGCCGACGCCTGGGGCCGCGCGCAGATGCGGATCTGGATCGACTACTGCGACAATCGGTTCCTTGATGACTATTACGATGCGCTCTATCTCAAGGACAAAAGCCGTATCGACGAACTGCGCGACAAGGTGGTCGGGCATCTGCGCCACATCAACGACGAAGGCCTCGCAAAATTGTCGGACGGCCCCTATTGGCTCGGCGACGCGGTTTCGCTGCTGGATTGTGCCTACTACCCGTTTTTCGAGCGTCTTCCCGGCTGGATGCACCACCGCGGCATCGAAATTCCAGCCGAGTGCACGCGGCTGACGACGTGGATCGCCACCATGGAGAATCGCACCGCCGTGAAATCGATCGCCAACCCGCCCGCGTACTACATTGAACGCTACCGGTCCCACGCAGCGTAATCGCCGGTGCCCCGACGCCCCAACATTCTGCTGATCCAGGCCGACCAACTCTCGGCCTCGGCACTCCCTTGCTACGGCAACAAAATCACCGTCACGCCAACTATCAATCGACTGGCGGACGAAGGCATCGTGTTCGCCGAATCCTATTGCAACTTCCCACTCTGCGCGCCTTCGCGGTTCTCGATGATGTCGGGAAGGCTCGCATCGAGGATCCGCGCTTACGACAACGGTGCCGAGTTTCCCTCGGAGATTCCGACCTTCGCACACTATCTGCGCGCCCTGGGTTATCGGACGTGCCTGTCGGGCAAGATGCACTTTGTCGGCGCCGATCAGCTGCACGGCTTTGACGAGCGGTTGACCAGTGACATCTATCCCGGAGATTTCGCCTGGGCCGCCGATTGGGGGACCGGAAAACAACGTGATACCAATGGGCCGATCCTGCTTGAGGTCGCCGGCAAGTGCGAGAATAGCGTCCAGATCGACTACGACGAGCAGGTTACCGAGCGCGCCTGCCGCTGGCTTACGGCCCGGTCGGGCGACCACGATCCGTTTCTGCTCACGGTTTCGTTTACCCACCCGCATGACCCTTACGTCTGCCGGCAAGAGGACTGGGCGCTCTACGACGGCGTCGAGATCCCGCTACCGACATCGGCGCCGGCCACCGATCCGCATTCGGCAATCCTCATGGGGCAATACGGGCTCGCCGATGTCGCCGTAACGGAAGAGCAGATCATTGCTGCCCGGCGCGGCTATTACGGTTCAGTCTCCTACACGGACCGAAAAATCGGCCAAGTGCTCGATGCCCTCGATGCGGCCGGTATCCGGGACGACACCATCGTTATCGTCACTGCGGATCACGGCGACATGCTGGGCGAGAAGGGACTCTGGATGAAGAAGGTCTTTTACGAGGGTGCGCTCGGCATACCGCTACTTGTCCATGCGCCGAACCGCATCGGCGCGGCACGCCTTGGCGGCCTCGTTTCGCTGGTCGATCTGCTTCCGACCATGCTTGGCCTCGCAGCCGCCGACGATGCCGAAGCACCTGCCCCGGTAGAGCCTCTGGACGGTATCGACCTCTCGCCCAATATTCTGAACGAACGGGACGCGCCGAACCGGCCGCTCTATGCGGAACTCACGTGCGAGGGAACGCCAGGTCCGGTGTTGATGATCCGTCGCGGGCCGTTGAAATACATATGGAGTTCGGTACATCCAGAAATGCTGTTCGATGTCGTCGCCGATCCGCAAGAGGACGCGAACCTGATCGGCGATACGGCGCAAGCAGAGAATCTGGCGGCGTTCCGCATGGAGGTCGCGGCGATCTGGAATGCAGATTCTCTGGCCCGCGACGTTCGCCTCGCCCAAGTGCGACGACACCTGGTACAGCGGGCACACCATACGACAGGAACACCACCCGACTGGGACTACGTCGAATCGGACACGCCCGACGACCGCTGGATGCGGGGCCGGACGACCTACAACGATTGGGCCTACGGTTCGATCACCGGTCTTGACACTTAATCAGCCGACATAGCCATAGGCGATGGCCAACAGTACGCACCCGAGCGCGACCCGGTAGAACACGAAAGGTGCGAAGCTGGCACGACGCAGCCATGCCATCATGACGACAATCGTAACCAGCGCCGCGAGGAACGACATCCCCGCCACGGCGATGACCTCGTGGGTCAATGCCGGATTGCCTGCCTCGTAAAGCTCCATCCCCTTCAACGTACCGGCCCCGAGAATCGCCGGTATCGAGAGCAACATCGAAAAACGCGCTGCATCGGGTCGCTCGAAACCGAGCAGCCGCGCCGCCGACATCGTGATACCGGAACGGCTGGTCCCCGGGATCAGGGCAAGAACCTGGAAGACGCCGATGATCAGCGCATCGACAAATCGGACATGCTCCATGCGTCGCACGGTCATGCCGATCCAGTCGCTGAAGCCCAGAAAAATGCCGAACCCGAGAGTCGTCCAACCGATGATTTCGAGGCTGCGAATGCCGCCGGGGAAGTACGTGTTCAGGACCACACCCGCAGCGATGACCGGCAACGTGCCGACAATCACATAGAGGAACAGACGCGCATTGGCGTCTCGCCGCCCACGGACGAAGCGTCCCAGCCCGACGATGATCCCGAGCAACTCGCGCCACAGATAGATCATCACCGCGCCGAGCGTACCGACATGCACGGCAACATCCATTAAAAGCCCCTGATCGCGCCACCCCGTAAAGAAAGGAACCAGCACGAGATGGCCGGACGAGCTCACCGGGAGAAATTCGGTCACGCCTTGAACGACGGCAAGGACCGCAAGATGTAGGAGAGGCAACCCCTGTTTCCCCAAGATACTGTGAATTCGTCGCCCTTATAGCACGAACGGCAGGGACGCCTATGCTCGTTTTTAGTCCCGTATCGGAACTAAATCTTGTCTCCGGCACCCCAGAAACCCGAACAGGGCTCGCTCAATTGCCTTATGTGTGCCACTTTTAAGACAGCTATACTGACCTAATAATGATTGATTCTTCCGGCCATTCACGTCATAGAAGCATTCGACGCATACTGCGCCTGATGCGTCACTTTCTGGGGGAGGTTAAGAATTCCATGCCTGACGTGATGCAACGGTTCGTCGACACCGAACGTGCCATGCCGAAAAAACGTGCGGCGGATGCGCGGCGGTCGGACTTTCAGGAAATTTACGACGATTATGAGCGCCAAGCCGGCGCCGAACAGTCATCGCGATGCGAACAATGCGGTGTTCCGTTTTGCCAGATCCATTGTCCGCTGCAAAACAACATCCCGGACTGGCTGCGGCTGACGGCAGAAGGCCGCCTGCGCGAGGCCTACGAGATCAGCCAGGCAACCAACACGTTTCCCGAAGTCTGTGGTCGTATTTGCCCGCAGGACCGGCTCTGCGAGGGTTCGTGCGTACTCGAACAATCGCAACATGGCACCGTCACCATCGGCGCCATCGAAAAGCACATCACGGACACTGCGTGGGCGGAGGGTTGGGTCGAGAAACCGGCACCGAAAACCGAACGCGGGATCAGCATCGGCATCATCGGCGCCGGACCCGCCGGGCTCGCCGCGGCAGACCGCTTGCGTCGTTGGGGATATTCGGTCGATGTCTATGACCGCTATGACCGGGCCGGCGGCTTGCTGATCTACGGTATTCCGAACTTCAAACTCGAGAAGGACGTGGTCAAACGGCGCACCGCCCTGCTCGCCGACGGCGGCGTTACGTTTCATCATGATTTCGAGGTCGGCCACGACGCGTCGCTGGCCGAGCTGCGTAAGCGACACGCGGCCGTACTGATCGCCACAGGAGTCTACAAGGCACGTGAACTGCAGGCCCCCAACGCCGACATCGGGGGCATCTTTCCGGCGATGGATTATCTCACGGCCTCCAATCGCAAGGGATTGGGCGACGAGGTTGGCGCATTCGATGACGGCACCCTCGATGCCGACGGCAAAAACGTCGTCGTTATCGGCGGTGGCGACACGGCCATGGATTGCGTGCGCACTGCTGTGCGTCAGGGCGCCAAGTCGGTCACGTGCCTCTATCGCCGAGACCGTCAGAACATGCCGGGCTCGCTGCGTGAGGTCGACAACGCCGAAGAGGAAGGCGTGCGTTTCGAATGGCTCGCCGCGCCGGCCGCGTTCCTTGGCGACGAGCGCGTCAGCGGCGTCAGGGCCGACCGCATGCGCCTCGGCGCACCCGGTTCAGACGGCCGCCGTGCCCCTGAACCCATCGACGGCGGCGAGTTCGACCTTGAGGCCGATATGGTGATCAAGGCGCTCGGCTTCGATCCCGAGGATTTGCCGGGCCTCTTCGGTGAACCCGACCTCCCCGTTTCCCGCTGGGGCACGGTCAAGATCGATCCGTTGACCGGGATGACCGATATGCCCGGCGTGTTCGCCGCCGGCGACATCGTACGCGGCGCATCCCTGGTCGTATGGGCGATCAAGGACGGCCGCGATGCCGCCGACGGCATTCACGATTTTATCGAATCGGAAAGCGCTGCCGCGCAAACCGAGTCGCTTAAAGAAGCATCCTGAGGGAGTCTGAAATGGGAACGAAGCGAAGCGGTGGGTGCATTTGCGGCAAGGTCCGTTTTCACATCGAGAATGCGCCGGATACCGTATCCGTTTGCCATTGCGCCCTGTGCCGGCGCTGGGCCAGCGGGCCGATGCATGCCGTCCATTTGTCATCCGGGCAGGTCGTCCTCGAACAGGACGATAGCCTAGCTTGGTATGACAGTTCCGATTGGGCAAAGCGCGGGTTCTGCAGTGCCTGCGGCTCGTCGTTGTTCTATCGGCTGAAAGTCGGCAACGAGGAATTCGTGGTATCGGCCGGTGCGCTCGACGACGTTTCCGGCATGACCTTCGCGAACCAGATTTTTATCGACGAGAAGCCCGGCTACTACGATTTTGCCGGCGATATTCCGGCCATGACGGGACCGGAGGTATTTGCCATGTTCGCCGATGACAGTACCGAGGAAGGCACGCCGTCATGATCCACGATAAACAGCTGAGAGGAGCGGCTGACAGGATCGTTGCAGACTGGCAACGTAATGCCCGGCATCTCGAAACACACGGCCTTTACGACCCCGCACAAGAGCATGACGCATGCGGCGTCGGCCTGATCGCCTCCATCGACGGCACGCCCCGGCGCGACGTGGTCGAAAAAGGCGTCGAGGCGCTGCAGAACGTCTGGCACCGGGGCGCCGTCGACGCCGACGGCATGACCGGCGACGGCGCCGGCATCCATGTCGAAATTCCGCAAAATTTCTTCAAGGAGCACGTCCGCAACACAGGGCACGAGCCCTCAGACGGACACATCGCCGTCGGCATGGTGTTCCTGCCGAAGACCGATCTCGCTGCGCAGGAGCGGTGCCGCTCCATCGTCGAGACGGAAATTCTCCGGGCCGGGCACGAAATCTACGGCTGGCGTCAGGTACCGATCAACGTCGACGTCATCGGCGAAAAAGCCAATGCGACCCGCCCCGAAATCGAACAGATCATGATAGCCGGCGCCGATAGCGCCGATGCAGACGACGAGGCATTCGAGCGTGAGCTCTACGTCATTCGCCGCCGTATCGAAAAGCAGGTGCTGGCCGCGCACATCAGCGATTTCTATATCTGCACGTTGAGCTGCCGGTCGATCATCTACAAGGGCATGTTTCTGGCCGAGCAGTTGACGGCGTTCTATCCGGATCTGCTCGACGACCGTTTCGTCTCCAGTTTCGCCATTTATCACCAGCGCTATTCGACCAACACGTTTCCGACGTGGCGTCTCGCGCAGCCGTTTCGCATGTTGGCGCACAATGGCGAAATCAATACGGTCACCGGCAACACCCGCTGGATGACCGCGCACGAACCGAAGATGGAAAGCGAACTGTTCGGCGACGACATCGAGGATCTGAAACCGGTCATTCAGGCGGGCAGTTCCGACTCAGCCGCACTCGACGCGGTCTACGAACTGCTGTGCCGCGCCGGTCGCACGGCCCCCGAGGTCAAGGCACTGATGATCCCTGAATCGATCGGCCAGAACGCGACCATGCCCGACGCACACCGCGATTTCTTCGCCTACTGCTATACGGTCATGGAGCCGTGGGACGGACCCGCCGCGATCTGTGCAACCGACGGCCGCTGGATCGTCGCCGGGCTCGACCGTAACGGCCTCCGTCCGGTGCGCTACTGTGTGACCAGCGACGGCCTGTTGCTCGTCGGTTCGGAAACCGGCATGGTCGAGATCGCAGAAGCCGATATTCTCGAGAAAGGACGCCTCGGCCCCGGCGGTCTGATGGGCGTCGATCTCCGCGATGGCAAACTTTATACCGACGACGAGTTGAAGGACCACCTGTCCGGTGAGCGGCCGTTCGCCGACTGGACCGGCGGTATCAAGCACCTCGACAGCATGATCGATCCGGACGCAGGGGATGGTTTCATGCCTCGACTCATAGATGGTGAACCCCTGCTCCGCCGCCAGCACCTGTTCGGCATCAGCATGGAAGACGTGGAGATGATTCTCCATCCCATGGCGGAAAGCGGCAAGGAGGCCGTCGGTTCCATGGGTGACGACACGCCGATCGCCGTGCTGTCGGATCACTATCGCGGCCTGCACCATTTCTTCCGACAAATGTTCAGTCAGGTCACCAATCCGCCGATCGATTCCCTGCGCGAACGCCAGGTAATGTCGCTCAAGACCCGGTTCGGCAACCTCAACAACGTGCTCGCCGAGGAAGCCAGTCAATGCGAAACCCTGCAGCTCGAAAGCCCCGTTTTGTCGAATGCGTCTTTCGAAGCCGTACGCCGTTATCTCGGCGACGGCGCGGTGGAAATCGACTGCACGTTCGATCCCGCCAGCGGCGCCACGGGGCTTCGCGAAGCACTCAATCGCATCCGGCTTGAGGCCGAGGACGCGGTTCGCGGCGGCCGCACCCATGTGATCCTGTCCGACATGGGCATGGACGAGTCGCGCGCGCCGGTGCCGATGGTGTTGGCCACCAGCGGCGTCCACACCCACCTCGTACACCAGAGCCTGCGCACCTTCACCTCGATCAACGTCCGCACCGGCGAATGCATGGACGTGCATTGCTTTGCCGTACTGATCGGGGTCGGTGCGACCACGGTCAACGCCTACATGGCCGAGGAAGCTATCGCCGAGCGCCATACCAAGGGCCTTTTCGGCAGTCTGTCGTTAGGCGAATGCATCCGTCACTACACCGCGGCCATCGATCAGGGCTTACTCAAGATCATGTCGAAAATGGGCATCAGCGTGATCAGCTCCTATCGTGGCGGCTGCAACTTCGAAACCGTGGGCCTTAGCCGCGCGCTGGTTGCAGAGTTCTTTCCCGGCATGGCGAGCCGGATTTCCGGTATCGGTCTCGGCGGCATCGCCGCCAAGATCGCCGAACGCCACCGCATCGCGTTCGAGCCGGACGTGGTGCCGCTCTCGGTCGGCGGCTTTTATCGCTACCGTTCCGGCGGCGAGCGACACGGCCACGACGGCCGCCTGATTCACATGCTGCAGCACGCGGTCGGCACCGAGTCGTATTCTGTTTACAAGAAATACGCCGAGGGCGTGAACGGCCGTAACCCGATTTACCTGCGTGATCTCCTGGATTTCAAACACGACCGCGATCCGATCTCGGTAGAGCAGGTCCAGTCGATCACCGAGATCAGAAAGCGCCTCGTTGCGCCGGGCATCTCGCTGGGCGCACTCAGCCCAGAAGCCCACGAAACGCTGTCGATCGCCATGAACCGCATCGGCGCCAAGTCCGACTCCGGCGAGGGTGGCGAGGACCCGGCACGCTACACGCCCCGCCCGAACGGCGACAACGCGTCCTCGGCCATCAAGCAGGTTGCATCCGGCCGCTTCGGCGTCACCGCGGAGTACCTCAACAACTGTACCGAGATCGAAATCAAGATGGCCCAGGGCGCCAAACCCGGTGAGGGCGGCCAGTTGCCCGGCCACAAGGTCTCGTTCGAAATCGCCAAGTTGCGCTATGCAACGCCGGGCGTCAGCCTGATCAGCCCGCCGCCGCACCACGACATCTACTCGATCGAGGATCTGGCGCAGCTAATATACGATCTCAAGCAGATCAACCCGAACGCCAAGGTCTGCGTCAAGCTGGTGGCGCGATCGGGCGTCGGCACCATCGCGGCCGGCGTCGCCAAGGCCAAGGCCGACGTGATCCTGATTTCGGGCCACGACGGCGGCACCGGAGCCAGCCCGCAAACGTCAATCAAGTACGCCGGTCTGCCGTGGGAGATGGGCCTTTCCGAAGCCAACCAGGTGCTGACCCTCAACCGGCTTCGTCATACCGTGAAACTTCGCGTCGACGGCGGCATCAAGACCGGTCGGGATGTGGTGATCGCCGCCATGCTCGGCGCCGAGGAGTTCGGCGTCGGCACAGCATCGCTCGTCGCCATGGGGTGCATCATGGTGCGTCAATGCCATTCCAATACCTGCCCGGTCGGCGTCTGCACCCAGGACGAGAAGCTCCGCGAGAAGTTCACCGGCACGCCGGAAAAGGTCGTCAACCTGTTCTCCTTCATTGCCGAAGACGTCGCCGAAATACTCGCAGGCCTCGGCTTTTCGTCGCTCGAAGACGTCATCGGCCGGTCGGATCTGCTGGCCCAGGTCAGCCGCGGCAACTCACACCTCGACGACCTCGATCTCAATGCGCTGTTGGCCCAGGCCGACGCTGGCGGTCATGCGCGCTACTGCACGCTCGTGGGCCGCAACGAAGTTCCGGAAACGCTCGACGCCCGCATTCTCGAGGACGCCCAGGCGACCCTCGATCATGGCGAAAAGATGCAGCTGACCTATACGGTCCGCAACACGCACCGCGCCGTCGGTACACGGACCAGTTCCGCGCTGGTCCGAAAGTTCGGCATGCACGGGCTGCAGCCGGGCCACCTGACGGTGCGCCTTCGCGGTTCCGCCGGACAGAGCCTGGGCGCCTTCGCCGTGCAGGGCCTCGCACTGCATGTTTACGGCGACGCCAACGATTACGTCGGCAAGGGGTTGTCGGGCGGCACGATCGTAGTCCGCCCGCCGGTATCGAGCACGCTCTTGAGCGAGCGCAACACCATCATCGGCAATACCGTGCTTTACGGCGCAACGGCCGGTAGCCTGTTCGCCGCCGGCCAAGCCGGCGAACGCTTCTGCGTCCGCAACTCCGGCGCCCATGCCGTGGTCGAGGGCTGCGGCTCCAATGGCTGCGAGTACATGACCGGGGGCGTCGCCGTCGTTCTCGGCCGGGTCGGCGCCAACTTCGCCGCCGGCATGACCGGCGGTATGGCATTCGTCTACGATCCGGATGACGACTTCGGTTACCGGGTCAATGACGAAACCGTCGTCTGGCAACGCATCGAGACCGGCTACTGGAACGAAGTCCTCAAGGTTCTTGTCGCGCTTCACGTGAAGAACACGGGTTCGGTCTATGCCGAAGCCCTGCTCGGCGATTGGGACCGCACGGCTGGCCGTATGTGGCAGATTGTGCCGAAGGAAATGCTCGACCGTCTGGAGCACCCGGTGACCCGCGAAGCGGAAGATGCACTCCGTAAGGGCGCAACAAACGCTGCGGAATGATGTCATAGAGCCGGTCATGGCTTGGCGGAACGCGCGAGCGATTCATCAAACCGTGTAAATCGGCTCGAAATCAGAAGAGTCGATCAGACCGCCAGCTGAAAGATCAGGCCGGACAGGATCGCACCGACGACGCCAAGGGTCAGGTAGCTTGCAAACACCGGCGCCTTGACCAGCGACCACACGGCCGCCATGGCGGGAATAGAGCTGACCGCGCCGGCGACCATGAAGGACATGGCGGCGCCCGCGCTCATGCCCTGTTCCATCAACCCGGCCAACAGGGGCGGCGCGACGTAGCTGTTGAGGTAAGCGGGCATACCGACGAGGGCCGCGATGGTGATCGGAACGACGCCATCGCCGCCAACGACACCGGCAATCATGTCGGCCGGTACATAGGTGATCAGCAAGGATTCGAGAACGTAGGCGAGCGACAGCCACTTGACCAGGAACAGCGCGTTGTCCCTGGCTTCGCGGCCGAACGTCTCACGGCGCGTACCATCGTTCCAGAAGCGCCACTCCGGCGTGCCCTCGAAGGGCGACGGACCGCAACTGCTGCATCCGTCCGTGGAACGCGGACGCAGTGGATTGGCGAATAGGCCGCCCTTCATAGCGAAGCGAATGGCGAACCCGCCGAACAGACCGAGCGCGACCGCGGATACGGCCTTGCCGATGGCGAACGGCCAACCGAGTGCGGCAGCGGTGATCAGCAGCGTCGGCGGATCGATCAGCGGTGACGACAACCAGAACGCCATAACCGCCGAGAGCGGTGCGCCCAACGCCAACAGGCCGGCAATGAACGGGATGACCTCGCAACTGCAGAACGGCGCCAATCCGCCGAACAACGCGGCAAGTGCGATCATTTGCACCTCGCGCCCCTGAAATGCCCTGGCGATCATCGCCTCGGCACCTGCGGCCTTGAGATAGGCGATCAGGAACACCGCAAATGCGATGTACGGCGCCGTCGATATCAAGGCTTCGATCGCAAACGTTACTGTCGGCCAGGCGTTCGGCGGATCGGCCGCCGCGACCAGCAAGGGAACGGCGATCACCACCGTCCACGGGGATTTCAGATATTCAAGAAGCGGTTTACGCGCTTTCGGCGAGTCGACGGCGATGTCGGACATCGGCATGAGTCTCCAATTCGTCGGCGCAACACTCACTCAGAATGTATGACGCCAACTCAGCCAGTCGGTCGAAGGCCGCCCGGTTGTGAATGATCCGCCCTTCGCGCTCCTGAATCAGCAACCCGGCATCGCGAAGTGTGCCGAGATGATGGTTGAGCGTCGACGGCGCGATCCCGGTCCGGGACTGGATCTCGCCCACCGTCAATCCGCCCTCGCCTGCCCGTACGAGAACCTGCAGAACGTCGAGACGCGAATCGGAGCCGATAGCGGCAAATCCTCTGGCGGCGGTGGAACTGTCCATGGCAACCTTCATTTCTATATTTCTAGTTTTATAGATATATTGTCGACGATGTCAACTGCGATTTCTGCGCCCTGCCGTTAACGCTTTGGTGGTGCTGGTGTATGATGATTGAAACGAATGCAACGGAGGCAGGAATCCGCGCCATGCGGCCACTGATTGGCATACTGCTCGACTATCAGGATGAGGGCTCGTTTTCGTCACGCCCGCACAACGCCTTACGTTGCGCATACTTCGACGCGATCGCGGCGGCGGGCGGATTACCGGTGGGCCTCGGTTATGCGGCCAGCACAGCGAATGAGCTTCTCGACCGTATCGACGGCCTGATCCTACCCGGTGGCTTTTATCCCTTCCCGCCTGCCTATTACGGCGAGGCGGACAACGGCGCCAAGGTGCATCCGCGCGCCACATTCGAGTCCGAGTTGGCGGCGTTCGCTCTCGAACGCGACATGCCGGTTCTCGGCATCTGCGCCGGTATGCAGGTCCTGGGGGCGATCCGCGGCGGCATCTTGTATCGCGATCTTCACGACCATGTACGGACATCGATCGACCATTTGAACGAGCGGCCGGCTGAAGAGGTTGCCCACACGGTTACCGTGACGCCGGGCACCCTACTGCAAGCGGTCACCGGTGCTCGCACGTTCGGCGTCAACACCGCGCATCGCGAAGCCTTCGCCTCGCTACCCGCCGATGTCGTCGTTAGTGCCGTCGCGCCCGACGGCGTGATCGAAGGCATCGAGCTGCCCGACCGGCATTTCGCCATCGGCGTTCAATGGCATCCGGAGTTCTTCGCCGCCAAGGGCAATCCGAACCGCAAATTGTTGGACACCCTGGTCGCCGTCGCTGGCGGCGAGGCGCCGCCGGAACGCGCAGCCGCATGAAATTGCTTTGTGATTGGCGCTTTTGGGGAGCTATGGCCGGCCTCAACGGCCTGGTCGCGGTCGCCGCCGGCGCATACGGCGCACATGGCCTTGACGGTGACTCCGGCTACCTCGCCGACAGCTTCAAAACCGGGGTGCAGTACCACATGTGGCATGCGTTGGCCCTGATTGGTGTCGCCTGGTTGATCGACCGCACAAACGGCAGTCGCACGGCGATCCTGAGCGGGCTTGCCTTTCTCATCGGCATTCTGATGTTTTCCGGTTCGCTCTACATGTTCGGCGCCACAGGTGACATTCCGTTCAACGGCTCCGCGCCCGCAGGCGGTATGTTGCTGATGGCGGGTTGGGCCTTGCTAGCACTTGCGAGTGTGAGGCACGCCCGATGAGTGAGCGGCGCCGCCGCATCTACGAAACGCTGGAAGCCGGGCGTACCGACACGCGACTTGCACGTTTGGTGGACCTCACGTTGATCATTCTGATCGTCATCAATGTGGTCGCCGTCATCATCGAATCCGTGCCAGATATCGGTCAAGCCTACGCCACTGTATTCAACGCGTTCGAGGCGATTTCGGTCTTTATATTTACGATCGAGTATGTGCTCCGAGTTTGGTCGGCGACGGAGCATCCGGGAGAGAAGTACCGGCACCCGATACGAGGCCGAATCCGCTATATGTTGACGCCCCTAGCCCTCATCGATCTGCTCGTAATTCTACCGTTCTATCTGACGTTCTTCGTCAACGTCGATCTTCGTACACTCCGCGTTGTGAGGTTGCTTCGTGTTGTGAGGCTGACCCGCTACTCGAGTTCCATGTCATTGCTCTTGGATGTTCTCCGCGAAGAGAGCAAGAACATCTGCGCCGCCCTGTTCGTGCTGATTATCCTCATGATACTCGGCGCCAGCGCAATTTATCTTGCGGAACATTCAGCACAGCCGGACGCGTTCGGTTCGATCCCCGAGGCACTTTGGTGGGCCGTCATTACCATGACGACCGTCGGTTATGGCGACGTCGTGCCGGTTACGGCAACGGGCAAAGTTTTCGGCAGTCTTATCGGCATCGTCAGTGTCGGCATAGTGGCCTTGCCAGCCGGTATCCTGGCTTCGGGATTCAACGCGGCTCTTCATCGTCGCCGCCAACGCTTCGACACTCTGATCGACGAGCTCCTTGACCAAGGCCCCCTCGAAGAAACCGGCCGACAGCGGCTGCGCGATCTGCAGGCTGAACTCGGCCTTAACGACACGGAAGCAGCCTCATTCCTCAGAGCCCGCCACCGTCAGCATGAGACGATGAAACCGCGACGGTGCCCGCATTGTGGCAAGACACTTAACGATCTCGCGTCCTCACGATCGACCAGCTAGTGGAAAACCTCCTCGACGGGTAAAATAAGTCGATTCGGGCAAAGGGCAGTGTCATGAGTGAAAACAAAGGTGTCGCCGTAGCGGCTGTTCTTGCCGCCGTTTTCGGTGCGGCAGGTGTGATCGGCGCCGGATACTATGGATTTGGCGAGTTGCGGGCCTCACTCACGGCGAGCCACGCGGAAACGCGCAGCGTCATCGTGGACCTGCAGACCGAGACCATCGAGGAGATCCGAAAACTCGGTGACGGCGGCGTTGCGTCGGACGAGTCCGGCGGCGCGATTACGACAAGCCTCGACGCACTCGCCGTCGAACTCAAGGCCGTGCGCTCGGAACAACAGAGCATCGTCGAAAGACTGGGCACGCTTTCCACACCCGAACCAGCCGAACAGGTTACGGTAACGGTTCCGAGCGACCGGATCGTAAGGAAGATCTACTTCCCCCTGGCCGTATCCAAAGGCGACGGCATCGACAAACAGATCGATGCGGCCATTCCCGACCTTCGGACGTTCATGGCCGAAAAATCGTGCCAAACGACGGTTAGCGGATATTCGGATACCATCGGCAATGACAGTGCGAACCTGAATATCTCGCGTGAACGCGCCAAATACGTTGCCGGCAAACTGAGAGAAAATGACCTCGACGTCGCTGATGTTGAGGGCTGGGGCGAACGACGACTCGAGGTTCACACCGGAGACGGCGTGAAGCATGACCAGAACCGTCGTGTCGAAATCTCGGTCTCATGCACCGAGGGTGACATGGTCTCCGGAACCACGGAGACGTCCTGACGGCCGGAGCGACGCCTATGTCGGGCCTGAGAAGCGTCCGTAATCGGCGGCTCTCCGTGACACCCTGATCTGCCAGAGCGCGCGCGCCGCAACGGCCCCCATGATCATAATGCCGCCGACAATCGTCCAGAGCGCTGGAACCTCGTCGACGAACAACCAGACCCAGACCGGTCCCAGGGCGAATTCGATCAGCATAAACAACGTCATTTCGGCGGCGAGCAAATAACGCGCCGATGCGACGAACAGCACGTTGCCGAGACCGGACAACAATCCGCCCCAGATGAAACACATCGCCAGATCCCAGAGACCGATCCGCCAGCTGTCGGCCGATATGACCAATGCGGTCGCGACGATGATCAACATTGACAGCAAATAAGCCGGCAACATGTCTGTCATCTTGCGTAGTCTTATCAGCACCGCATAGGCAGAAAACCCGACAGCCGTGCCGAGCGCGGCCAGATTACCCGCAAGTGCACCGGTCTCGACCCCGCCCGCGAACATAACGACGATGCCGAGGGCGGCCACTGCCATGGTCGCCAGGGTGACGGGCGCCAAACGCTCCTTCAGGAACAACCAGGCGAACAACGCTGTAACGAACGGGATGCTGCTTAACGTGAATAGCGTATTGGCGACGGTCGTGGTCGTAATCGCAAAGACATACCCCCAGCCCGACACACCGAGACAAAGCGCACCGACATATCCGGGCCAACCAATGGCACGGAACGGCTGCCCCAGCCGGCCGCGATAGCGAAACAACAGGACGATGAGCACGACCAGGAGCGATGACAGGGGCCGATAGACGTTGATCTGCCAAATGTCGGCGTTCTCGATCGCGCGGACGGCAAGGCCGGAAAAACTGATGAGCACGGAACATGCCGTGACAAGCGCCATGCCCTTGAGTCGCTCCGCGCGCTCGTTCGCGTCCGCCAGGCGCGCAGTTGATGCGTCGGTTTCGGCCATTCTAGTCCGGCGGTTCGCCGGGCCAGTTCTCGTGGCCGTCGGGGACCGGAATGCCGGAGATGGTGCGCTTGGTCCAGATGTGCTTGGCGGCGCTCATGTCGAGGGGCTCGTCAAGGCTACCGCCCTTGATAGCGGTCACCGCCCGATCCAAGGTTCCAACGTGCATGATTCTCGAACCACACTCCGGGCAAAAATAGCAGTCGGTCGTGTTGCCGCTGTCGGTCGGCCGTGTCCAGATCTTGGGTTCGCCAGCGACGATGCGCACTGCAGCCAACGGAAAGATTGCGGAAATTCCGAACGCCGACCCGGATTGTTTCTGGCATTCACGACAATGGCAGGCATACAGGTCCACCGGCTCGGCATCGATCTCGTAGCGTAGATGGCCGCATTGGCACCCGCCCGTCCGCATGATCCCGGCCCTCAGGCCGCCGCGTGAATGGCGGCTGCCTTTACGGCATCGGCAACGTGGCCTTCGAACTGCTGGAAGTTTCGTTCAAAGCGTTGCGTGAGGTCACGCGCCTGATCGTCGTATGCCGCACCGTCGCTCCAGGTGCTGCGGGGCGCCAGCACCTCGGACGGGACGTCGGGGCAATCCTTCGGCACGAGGACGCCGAAGTTGGGATCCGGTGCAAACTCGACACCGTCGAGTTTCCCGTCGAGCGCCGCATTCACCATGGCGCGCGTATGCGCGATCCGCATGCGCTCGCCGGCACCGTAACCACCGCCGGACCAACCAGTATTCACCAGCCAGCACTTGGCGCCGTGTGCGGCCATCTTGTCGCCCAGCAACTTCGCGTAAACCGTCGGATGGCGCGGCATGAAAGGGGCACCAAAACAGGTCGAAAACGTTGCTGCCGGCTCCTTGAGGCCGCGCTCCGTGCCGGCAACCTTGGCAGTGTACCCCGACAGGAAGTGATACATCGCCTGTTCCGGGGTCAATTGACTGATCGGGGGCAATACGCCGAAGGCGTCGCACGTCAGCATCATGATATTCGTCGGGTGCCCGGCCCGGCCATCCGGCGAGGCGTTGGGAATCTCGGAAATATCGTAGGAAACTCGCCCATTTTCCGAATAGGTCGTATCGAAGAAGTCGAACGCCCGGGTGTCCTCGTCCATCATGACGTTTTCGACAATGGACCCGAAACGGTTGGTCGTGGCGAAAATCTCTGGCTCCGTTTCGGCTGTGAGGTTGATGGTTTTGGCATAACAGCCGCCTTCGAAATTGAAGACACCGTCGGGACCCCAACCATGTTCGTCGTCGCCGATCAGCATCCGGGATGCATCCGCCGACAGTGTCGTCTTGCCGGTACCGGACAGTCCGAAGAAGATGGCGGCATCACCGTTGGCGCCGACATTCGCGGAACAGTGCATCGGCAATACATTCTTCGGCGGCAACAGGAAATTCATAACCGAAAAAATCGATTTCTTGATCTCGCCCGCATAGGCGGACCCGCCAATCAGAACCAACCGTTTCGAGAGGTGCACGACAATGAAGGTGCCCGACGTCGTCCCGTCGGATTCGGGATCGGCATCAAGCGAGGGCGCCTGAAGAACGGTGAAGGCCGGTTCGAATTCCATGAGTTCATCGTCGCGTGGCTGGATGAACATGTTTCGCGCAAAGAGATTGTGCCAGGCATTCTCCGTAACCACACGAACCGGTAGGCGGTAAGCCGGATCGGCGCCGGCATAGCAATCCTGCACGAAGACGTCGCAACCCGAGAGATGCGCGGTCATTTTGTCCAGCAAGACATCAAAATGCGCTGGTGAAATCGGTCTGTTGACGTTGCCCCACCAGATATCGGCGCGTGTCTCGGGCTCCTCAACGACGAAACGGTCGTTGGGAGAACGACCTGTGTGCTCCCCCGTCAGCGCCAACAGTGCACCGCCGTCTGCTAATCTAACCTCGCCCCGGCGGACGGCCTCTTCCGTCAGGCGTGCCGCACCGAAATTCCAATGTGCGGTATGGTTTCCGTCGAGTCCCTGTTCGTTCAGCCGATGACGGCTGATCACATGTCCCACGTCCTGCACGGTTCATCCTCTTGTTCCGTTAACCGCAGATCGACCCGACCAGTCGGCGGCTTGATGCCGCTCTGATCCGGTCCCGTCGACCATCGAGAGTGAAACTTTAGTGGTGCGTCCAAGGCCGTTCAATACGCATCCCCCCGAAATCGACCCTTCATTTCTGGGCACGGGCACGACCGGCGAGTGCGACAAGGTGTGCCCGGCAATCTTCGGGGGTCCCAGCAACGTCATCGAAATCAAGCCGCGCCGATCGCCCTTCAAGCCGAAGGTCGACCCCATCGGGGTCCACCCCCGTGAGCTTCCAGTTCCGTCCCTTTCGGCCGAGCAAGTTTCGGGCGTAAAGGTCCACGGCATCGGCGTGATCGACATTCATATGATCGATTACGCCCGCTGCCGTATCTCGGATAGCGGCAACGATCCGGCGATTGCCGAGGATCACGTTGCGACCGGACATCCAGCGGGCCTGGGCGAAACCGCCGACCCAGTGCACGCGCTCAACCGTCATACTGTAAAACGCAAAGTCGCCGAACCCGGCGTAGAGCGCCGCATCGGGGTGACGCGCAAGAAAACGGTCACGGAGTAACGAAAGCTGCCGCTTTCCCACTTTCCCGATTGTGCCGGTCAACGTAGCGCGCGGACCGGTCTGTGGATTGCGCCGGCCGCTCGCCGCCTCGACCAGCAAGGCGGCGCGTTCGTCTACTCCGAGGTTTCGTGTGTGGTCGGACAATGCGGAAAACAGGAATATCGGCGACCCGTCGATATCGCAGGCATACGTCACCAGCGAGTTGTACGGCGAACCCGCGTGCTTCGCATCCAGGGTGGCAAGCGATCCCGATCCGAGTCCGCGCACGAAGCAACGGACAGCACGAGCAGAATCGGGTGTCTCTTCGGCGTTCATGGCTGCCTGATGTTAACAGACCGCTCCGGCCTTAGTCTCGGGCGTAACGATCGAATGCCCAACCAGCGGCGGCACCCAGCATCATCCAGAACAGACCGACGGTGACCAGAGAGGCAACGGCGAACTTTGCGGCGAGTTCCGCTGGCGGGCCACCTGAGAATTCTTGCGGATGAGGTGCGCCGACAAGATGCGGTAATGCAATCGCAACGAGGCCGATGACACGCAACAGGATGCCGCCCCTAATCAGGCCGTAGATCCCCGCTGCCGTCGTTATCGCCGTCAAAAACCACCAAATCTGCCTCTCCGTTACACCGGCTGCGGCCATACCCGGAACCTCGGGCGGCAAGCCCAGCGACGGTGCAACATAAATCGCGGCGTAACCGAGCAGTCCCCAGACCAGACCGTCACGCCAACCGACACTGTCACGGCCGGCCAGCACGAACACCGCCGCCAGCATGGCGCCAAAACCGACGCCGAACAGAACCGATGTTAACAAGGTATACACATGACGCTCGAAACCTTCATCCGGTGCCCATGCTTCGTCGTCATGGTCGTGGCTGCCAACCTCGTCACCGTGGTCGTGGCCGACATTGCCGGTCGCGCCAGCGTTCTCGAAGACCTCTGCGGCAACGATAATCGGGGTCGTGAGCGCCATCTGCAGCGCCCAACCAAAGACACCGGCGGCAACCCCCGCAACCAGTGCCGTCATGAAAAGTCGGTTCAACATATGCTTTCTCCGTGCCCGGCATGCACGGAACCGTATCCCGCCGCGAACATTTCACGGCGAGCGGACGGCCGCGCACGGCCGGATCAAATCAGGTGTTCAGGCTTAGTGGCAGGGCAGCGCGAATGCGTGCCGGCCATCGTGCGCGGCGTTGTGAATCTCGGCCGGCTGGGCAAAGCCCACACCCCAGACGAGAAACAGGCCGAACACGAGCGCGATGACGGCGGGCGCGGCCCGGTCTAACGCGACAACGGATGAAAGCTGAGATTTGGTTTTCGTCGACATGAATGTCACTCCATTCGTCACATTGTGTTGCACACAATCACCGCCGACGGATCGTTCCGGCCCCAGGACACCCCGTCCCAAAGGCAGGCGATGACATGTGACGGCAGGTCTCCTGGCTAGCGGTTCTTCGCGCCCGGCGGCCTTCCCGGTTACCCAGTGGCCATTATTGCCGACACTCGCCGCAGACAGTTGCGGGGGCAGCTACGGTTTAAGGTCCCCTCTGGGGTCGACCCTTCCGTATTCCCTTTTCATCCCCAGGCTCTGTCGCCTTTCGCGGGGAAACCGTCACCGAACATTAAACACCGATAAAAACCGAGGTCAATGACCGAGTACGCCGCGAAAACCTCAAAATTTCATCGGCACAACCTGGATGACGTGCTCGAGTCTCTTGAGCCGGGCGATCACGTCGTCGGACGGCGCCTCGTCGATCTCGATCAACGCAATCGCGTCGCCGCCACGCTCGGCACGGCCAAGATTGAACGTTGCGATGTTGATTCCCGCTTCGCCGAGCAGCGTCCCGAGGGCGCCAATGAACCCCGGTTTATCGGAGTTCGTAATGTAGAGCATGTTGGGTCCCAAACGCGCGTCAACATGGATGCCCTTGACGGTCACGATCCGCGGTTCGTTGTTGAACAGCGTTCCGGCGACCGCGCGGGTCTGGGTCTCGGTCGTCACCGTCAGCACGACGCGGGTATGATATTCGCCCGAATCGGTACTCGTCGCCTCGCGAATGCGAATGCCGCGCTCGGCCGCGATCACCGGCGCATTGACCATGTTGACCTCGGCCAGCAGGGGCGTCAGCAGACCCTTCAGCAGGATCGCCGTCAGCGGCTTGTGGTTGAGCGCCGCTGCGTCGCCTTCATAGCAGATATCGATTTCCCGGATTGCGGAATGGGTCGCCTGACCGGCGAACGCGCCGAGTTGTTCGACGAGCCCCATGTACGGCTTCAGACGAGGTGCTTCCTCAGCCGTGACGGACGGCATATTCAACGCATTGGCGACCGCCCCGGTCGTCAGATAGTCGGCCATCTGCTGGGCGATCTGCAGCGCGACCTTTTCCTGGGCCTCCGTCGTGGACGCTCCGAGATGCGGAGTCGCGATGACCTGATCAAAGGCAAACAGCGGGTTGTCGGTTGCCGGTTCCTGTTCGAAAACATCGAGTGCCGCGCCGGCGACATGGCCGTTCTCGATCGCCGTCTTGAGGTCATTTTCGACGACAAGTCCGCCGCGCGCGCAATTGATGATGCGCACGCCTTCCTTCATCTTCGAAATTGCCGCCGCGTCGATGATGCCGCGTGTCTGGTCGTTGAGCGGCGTATGCAATGTAATGAAATCGGCTTCGGCGTATATCCGGTCGAGGTCGGCCATCTCGACGCCGATGTCCATGGCGCGGGCCGCCGTCAGGAACGGATCGTAAGCCAACACCTTCATCTTCAAGCCACGCGCCCGGTCGGCAACGATGGAACCGATATTGCCGGCACCGATCAAACCCAAGGTTTTGCCCATCAGCTCGACCCCCATGAAACGACTCTTTTCCCATTTGCCGGCGTGCGTGGACGAATTGGCCTGCGGAATCTGGCGCGCGAGCGCGAGCATCATGGAAATCGCGTGCTCGGCCGTGGTGATGGCGTTGCCGAACGGCGTATTCATGACGACGATGCCCTTTGCCGTCGCCGCTGGAACATCGACATTGTCGACGCCGATCCCGGCACGGCCAATCACTTTGAGGTTGCCCGCGTTTTCGAGAGTCGCTGCCGTCACTTTGGTCAACGACCGGACGGCGAGGCCGTCGTATTCCGTAATCCGCGCCGCCAGCGTTTCCGGATCGAGGTCGGTGATCACGTCGACATCGATATCGCGACGCCGGAAGGCATCTTCCGCCAGCGCGCTCATCTTGTCGGAAATCAACACTTTCGGCATCGGCTTATCCTTCTTGGGCTTCGGCGTAGGCCCAGTCGAGCCAGGGGAACAAGGTTTCGAGATCTTCGGTCTCGACGGTGGCGCCGGCCCATAGACGGAGCCCCGGCGGTGCGTCGCGATAGGCACCGATATCAAAGGCCGCGCCCTCGGTTTCTAGTCGCGCCGTGATCGCCTTCGAGAGCGCGCGACCGGCAGCTTCTCCGGTGATGTCCGCAAATCGCAAACATACCGACGTCTTGGATCGGGTCGACGGGTTTGCCGCCAAATGACCGGCCCAATCGGTGCGCTCGACCCAAGCGTCGATTGCCGCAGCGTTCGAGTCGGTTCGTGCGATCAACGCCGGCAAGCCGCCGATGCTCTCTGCCCACGTCAACCCGTCGAGTGCGTCCTCGACGCACAGCATGCTCGGCGTGTTGATGGTCGCACCGGAGAACACGCTGTCGATCAACTTGCCCCCCTTCGTCAGACGAAAGATCTTGGGCAGCGGCCAGGGCGGCGTGTAGCTTTCGAGCCGTTCGACCGCGCGAGGCGACAGGATCAGCATGCCGTGCGCGGCCTCGCCGCCCATCACTTTCTGCCAGGAATAGGTTGCGACATCGAGCTTTCGCCACGGCAGATCGTATGCGAACGCCGCCGACGTGGCATCGCAGATCGTCAACCCGGATCGGTCGTCGGCGATCCAGTCGCCGTCGGGCACCCGAACGCCGGATGTCGTGCCGTTCCAGGTAAAGACAACGTCGCGGTCGAAATCGACTTCTGACAGGTTCGGAAGGTCGCCATACCCGGCCTCCAGACGACGTACATCTGTCAATTGCAGTTGCTTGATAACATCTGTTATCCAGCCCGCGCCGAAGCTTTCCCAGGCCAGCATATCGACACCGCGTGCGCCCAGAAGCGACCACAGTGCCATCTCGACCGCACCGGTGTCCGACGCCGGCACAATGCCGATCCGCCAGCCATCCGGTAACCCCAGGATCGACCGGCTTCGCTCGATGACCTGGGCGAGTCGCTCTTTGCCCGTCGCCGAGCGGTGCGAACGACCGGTAAATGCTCCGGCGAGTGCGTCGACCGACCATCCCGGGCGTTTTGCGCACGGGCCGGAAGAAAACAGCGGTCGCGACGGCAGGTTGGGGGGCCGTTCCATATCAATCGCTTTCGATTTTGTGACGAACGTCAGGCGCATCCGCATTGCTGCGGCGCGAGAGATTTGTTGCACCGCACAAGCACCCTGTCAAATGCAACGTCGGATCGGGATCAGAAACGGTCCGGTATGGAATAAAGTATACCAGATTGCCACTTTTACAGGCCGTAATACCAGGGCACGAAGAAGCTGAAGACGATCCAGATGAGGACGTTGAGCGGCAATCCGGCGCGGATGAAATCGGCGAATCGATAGTTGCCGGGTGCCATCACGAGCAGATTGGTCTGATAGCCGAGAGGCGAGGCAAACGAACAGTTGGCGGCAAACAGCACGGCAAGCGCGAATGGAACGGTGTCGACCCCGAGTTCGAGCGCAATATCGACGGCGATGGGCGTGAACAAGACGGCGCAGGCCTTTTCGCTCAACACGTTGGTGAGCGCAGAGACGAGAAGAAACAAGGCCGACAGGATCACGGCCGGCGGACTTCCCTGGAACAATTCGATCATCAAATGCGCAAGAAACGCCGCGCCCCCGGTGTCCTGCAAGGCGACGCCGAGCGCAAGCGCGGCGGCGATGGTCGTCACGATCTTGGAGTCGAGTGCTCGGAAACATTGATTTACGTTCAGCACACCGAGAATGACCATGGCAGCGGCGCCGCACAATGCGCTGACAACGATCGGCACCAGGCCACTTGCCGCAAAACCGACGACACCGGCAAAGATCCAGATAGCCCGCTGGGCGTTCTGCATCATCGGCAGTTCCTCGGTCGACCACTCGATCAGGACAACGTCCCGGCTGTCCTTCAGGCGGGCGACGTCTTCAGGCCGGCCCTGGATCAGAAGGACATCGCCAGCCTGCAGGCGAATGTCCGTGATCGGCTGGCGCGCCATACGGGAACGGCGCTGGATCCCGAACACGATGCAGTTGGTCTTGTAGCGAAAACCGATCTCGGCCAACGTCTGGCCAATGAAGCGGGACGCCGGGACGACCATGATTTCGGCCATCGATTGTTCGCCCTCCTGCCACGGCTGGGCACCGAGGGCCGGTCGCGAACGATCGCCCAAATCAGGGTGTAGCAGATTCGGGTCAGAAGCGGCTGCGTCACGCAAGGCCGGGCGGGTCGCCGCAATGACCATCACGTCGCCCGCACGGGCGACATAATCCTCGAACGGCGGCAGAAAAGCGTCCTGACCGCGCTGGATCATACGCACCGTAATGCCCGGAAGTTCCCGGAAGATACCGCCCTGCGGGGCTGCCCCGATCAGCGGCGTATCGGGGTCGATGGTGATCTGCGCAAGGTACTGCTTGCCTTCGCCGCCGGAGCCGGCCTCGGGCCGGGTGGCGGCGCGGTCCGGCAGCAGGCGCGGCATGATAAGCAGAATGTACACCAGGCCCGCCCCGGCGAGCGCCAGGCCCGTGACCGAAAAATCGAAGAAACCAAACGGCTCGTGGCCGACCTCGATCAGCGCACTATTGACGAGCAGATTCGTACCCGAACCGATCAGCGTGATCATGCCGCCGAACACCGCGGCGTAGCTCAGCGGCATCATCCACTTGCTGTCCGAGTGGCCGAACCGCGCGGCAAGTGCCTGCATGATCGGGATAAAGATGACGACGACCGGAATGTTGTTGAGAAACGCGCTGACCACGATCACGACGATCAGCGCCGCCAGCATGGCAATGATGGCCCCCAACCGCCCCCTCGCCAACAGCAACAACATGCGCGCACCGTGATCGAGCACCCCGGTCCGCACCATCCCCTGTCCGATGACCAAAAGCGCCAAGACGGTGATCAGCGCCGGATTGGAGAAGCCGTGCAAAATTCGGATTGGGTCGACCTGGTTCTGGCCATCCGCACCGACCACGGGAAAGAAGTGAAAGAAGACAAGAAGCACGCAGATCAGGCCGACCGACGTCAGTTCCATCGTCGCGCGTTCGGAAACGTAGAAATAGAAAGCGCCGCAGATCAGGGCGAACGTGACCCACATCTGAAATTCGGCGCCGGTGGCGGGCAACATTTCCATCGTGCCTATGCGGGCTTTCGGTACAGAAAATAACGGTTTTCCGGAACGCCAGGCGGCAAATCGACAGGATTGAGCGAGCCGACATCAAGGGGCTGGTCACAGGCGATCATCCCGCCGGGGGCGAGCGCTGCCGGCAGAATCTCGGAGAGCCGTGCGGCAATCATCTTGTTGTGCTCGGCATCGCCCGAGCCGACATCGGAATGGACCATGGCGACCCGTCCTGCCGCCCTCGCCAGAAAAGCCGGCAAGGTTTCGAAAATGTCGCCGAGAATCAGGTATTTATCTTCCGGTATGCAATCAGGGTGCGCTCTGACCTCGCGCTCGAAGACAAAAATTTCTCTCCCGGGACACGTCGAACGGATGTGGTCATAAGTGCGGCCGTTGCCTAACCCGAGCTCAAGAATGATTCCATCGAGGCCATCGATGCAATGCGTGAGGTGATTCAGGCAGGCGCGTTGCGCCTCCAGCCGGCGGATAAAGCTGTCCAATCGGCTCATATATTCGTCATCCCTGTCAGAAGGCCGGAGCGCGTTTCGCCTTTTCTCATGCGTTCAATAGGTTATACGATAGGCATAATTTGGGAAGCGCTCTGTTTAACGATTGTCCGGAGATCGATTATGGCGAGAACGCGGAGCGGCTCACGCCTGCTGATCTATAGCCACGATAGTTTCGGTCTCGGCCACCTGAGGCGGTGTCGCACCATTGCGCACTCGCTGGTCGCAAACCGGTCGGACCTTTCGATTCTGATCCTGTCCGGCTCGCCGATCATTGGTAGCTTCGATTTCCGCACCCGCGTCGACTTCGTCCGTATCCCCGGGGTTATCAAACTCCGGCATGGTGCCTACACGTCGCTCAGTCTGGAAATGGATGTCGACGAAACCGTGGCGTTGCGTGAGGGGCTGATCCGGCATACGGCCGAAATGTTCGAGCCCGACCTTTTTCTTGTCGATAAGGAGCCGCTTGGCCTTCGTGGCGAGGTCAAGACCACCCTCGAGATGATGAAGGAAAAACGGATCCCCACGATCCTCGGACTGCGCGATGTGCTCGATGAGCCCGGACAGCTCTCGGAAGAATGGGAGCGCAAAAAGGCCGTTCCGGCAATCCGCGATCTCTACGATCAGATCTGGGTTTATGGCCTCGAAGATATCTGCGACCCAATGGATAACATCAGCCTGCCGCCCGGCGTTCGGGAAAAGACCGTTTACACGGGCTATCTCCGCCGTAACTGGGACGCCATGATGACGCCGCCATACGTCGGTGACGGATTCGATCCATCAAGGCCCTACATCCTGGTGACGACCGGCGGCGGCGGCGACGGCTCAACACTGATTGAGTGGGTTCTACGCGCCTTCGAACACGATCCGACGCTGACGACGCAGGCGCTGCTGGTTCTCGGGCCGTTCATGCATACGAACCTGCAATCAGAGTTCATGGCGCGCGTCGCCGCGCTACCGACAGTGCACGCCATCACCTTCGATGCGCATCTTGAGGGGCTGTTCGCGCGCGCCAGCGGCGTTATCGCCATGGGCGGATACAACACGTTCTGCGAAGTACTCTCCTTCGACAAACCGTGCATTATCGTGCCGCGCACCGTGCCTCGGCTTGAACAGTTTATTCGCGCATCTCGCGCCTCGGAACTCGGGCTTGTCGGTATGTTGCCGGAAGATGACGAACGACGCCCGGAGGACATGGCGAAGGCGATCAGACGCCTACCGAGCATGGCGAAACCGTCTGCGATCCGCATTCCGGGGTTGCTCGACGGCCTTTCGACGATCAGCTCAACCGTCGACAGGCTGCTTGCCAACCCGGACCGGAGCGAATTCTCGACCCTCTCCGTGGTCACGAGCTGAACGCCGCAGAGGCATCGTGACCCGCATCGCGTTCATTCTGAAGGGCTACCCTCGCCTCTCCGAGACGTTCATCGCGCAAGAAATTCGCGCGCTTGAGCAACGTGGACTGAAGATCGACATCGTCTCGCTGCGTCATCCGACCGACCCACACTGTCACCCGATTCACGACGAGATCACGGCGTCTGCCCGTTATCTGCCTGAGTACCTGCACCAAGAACCGGGCCGCGTCTGGCAAAGCTGGCGCGCGGTACGGCAGCTACCCGGCTACGGCGCTGCTTACGCAATGTGGCTCGCCGATCTTGCGCGCGACCGAAGCCGCAACCGTATCCGCCGCTTTGGCCAGGCCTGTGTTGTGGCCGCGGAATTACCCGCCGACATTAGCCATCTGCATGCCCATTTTTTGCATACTCCTGCGTCGGTCGCGCGGTATGTGGCCGCGATGCGCGGTCTTGCGTGGACGTGCTCTGCCCACGCCAAGGACATCTATACATCCCCGGACTGGGAGATCGCCGAAAAGATCGGCGATCTCGATTGGCTTGTAACCTGCACTGCCGCAAACGCCGCGCATTTGCGCTCGATTGCCCACGGTCGCGATGCCGAAAAGGTTCACCTCGTTTACCACGGGCTCGATTTCACCCGCTTCCCGGCGCCCTCGACAACCGAACGTTCGCCGGGTGCCGTCCGCATTCTATCCGTCGGCAGAGCGGTTGAGAAAAAGGGCTACGCAGGTCTCCTGCGCGCGCTCGCCGCGCTACCGGGAAGCCTCGACTGGCGTTTCACCCATATTGGCGGCGGCGCGCTAACGGGCGCGCTGAAAAAGCAGGCCGACGACCTTGGTCTCTCGGGTCGGATCGCATGGTGTGGCGCGCAGCCGCAGGACGCCGTGCTCGACGCGTATCGGGAAAGTGATGTATTCGTTCTCAATTCCCGTATTGCCGATGACGGCGACCGGGACGGCCTGCCCAACGTGCTGATGGAGGCGCAAAGCCAGGGCTTGGCGTGCATCGCCACGCGGGTCTCGGCGATCCCTGAATTGATCGTTGACGGCGAAACCGGCATCCTCGTACCGCCCGACGACGATGCCGCCCTGTCGGAAGCCCTATCCTGCCTGATCGAAGATCCGGCGCGCCGTATTACGCTCGGCCGCGCCGGCCGCGAGCGCGTGACGACGGCGTTTTCTATACAGGATGGAATCGACACCCTCGCCGATCTCTTCGGTCTCGCAAATTCCGATCGCCGGGAAGCCGTCTAGTGCGGGTATCGTTTTACGCACCGCTCAAGCCACCAACATCGTCGTCGCCGTCCGGCGACCGTCGCCTGTCACGGCTGCTGATGCGGGCCATTGGTGGCGCCGGTCACGAGATCACGCTCGCAAGCCGCCATCGCAGTTACGACGGCGACGGCAACGTCCGACGCCAACAGCAACTGAAGGCCGAGGGCGAACGCGAAGCCATGGGAATGCTCGAAGCCTATGCCAAGGAAGCGGCAATGCCGCCCGAACTCTGGTTTACCTACCACCTCTACTACAAGGCGCCGGATTGGATCGGGCCGGTCGTCGCAGATGAACTCGGCATTCCTTACGTGGTTGCCGAGGCATCGGTGGCACCGAAGCGTGCCGGTGGTGCCTGGGATATGGGTCACCGCGGCGTCTTGCGCAGCCTTCATGCGGCGCGGCTGGTTATCGGTTTCAACGCAAACGACGAAGCATGCGTAAGCCCCCATCTTTCGTCTGGCGCAGACTATGTACACGTTGCGCCGTTCATCGACTGCGAGCCTTATCAGGCGGCGGCACGAGAACGGCCAACCTACAGGGCAATGACCGCCGGTCAGTACGGCCTGCCATTCGACGAGCCGTGGTTGTTGACCGTCGCCATGATGCGGCCCGGCGACAAGACGGCGTCCTATCGCCTCCTCGCAGATTCTCTAGCACGTATTGCCGACCGGCCCTGGCGGCTCCTCGTCGTCGGGGACGGCGATTCCCGATCGGAGATCGCCGACGCCTTCGTGCCCGTCGCGGACCGCGTCACGTGGCTCGGCGCACAAGCGCAGGACTCTCTCCCCGGCATCTATGCCGCGGCCGATCTCTACGTCTGGCCCGGAGTCAACGAAGCGTTCGGTATGGCATTTCTCGAGGCTCAGGCGTCGGGTCTACCCGTGATCGCCTGTGACGAAGGCGGCGTCCACGGCGTCGTCGCCGCGCCGCAAGGCGGTACACTGGTCGAGAAACGCGATGTCGGCGCCTTCTCGGACGCGGTAGCGGCGCTGCTCGGCGAACCGGCAACCCGCTCGGAGATGGGCCGATGCGCTCAATCATCGATCGTTCGCGATCATGGATTGTTTCCCGCCGCAAAAACGATTGACCGCCTGCTGAATGGGCTCCGCGCACCATGCGCCTGATTCTCGTCCGGCATGCCGAGACCAACTGGAATGCCGAGGGCCGCATCCAAGGCCGCGCCGATATCCCGCTCAACACCAAGGGACTCAGGGACGCAGCAAACTGGCAACTCCCATCATCCCTGCTCGGTGCCAAGTGGTTCACCAGTCCGCTGATCCGTGCCCGCGAAACCGCGTGCAAGATGGGACTCGACGCCGATCCGGAACCGCGACTGGTTGAAATGGATTGGGGCGAATGGGAAGGCGAAAAACTTGCTTCCCTGCGTGCACGCCCGGGCGGAACAATGGCGGCGAACGAGGCCAAAGGCCTCGATTTTCTGCCGCCTGGCGGCGAAAGCCCCCGAATGGTCCAAACCCGGGTCCGGCCTTGGTTAAACATCCTTCCCGATCTCGGCGGCGACATTGGCGCAGTGACACACAAGGGCGTGATCCGCGCGATCGTCGCTCTCGCCGCCGGATGGGACATGACCGGAGAGCCTCCGGCGCGAGTATCGAGCGGCACCGCCCAGGTCATTTCCGTCACTGTGGCCGGATCAATGGCGATCGAAGCCGCCGACGTGATCCTCGGCGAAGAGGCGTACTCCGATGCCATCGACTGAACGGCCGCGAGTCCTGTTCTATGTCCAACACCTGCTGGGTATCGGTCACCTGCGTCGCGCATCGTTGATCGCACAGGCGATGGCAGCGGAGAACCTTGAGGTTCACGTCGTGCTCGGCGGGACACCGACGATGGAAATCGGTTGGGACGGAGCGACCGTTCACCAGTTACCGCCGTTGACGGCAATGGATAGCGCATTCTCCGGACTGGTCGATCCTCATGGCACACCACCAAACGAAGCGTATTGGCGGACACGTCGCGAGGCCCTGATATCCACGGCGGATGCACTTAAGCCTGCAGCACTTTTAATCGAACTATATCCGTTCGGCAGGCGCCCGTTCCGGCAAGAGCTTCTGCCACTGCTCGATCGCGTCGTCTCGCTGCACCCACGTCCTCGCGTGTATTGCTCACTCCGGGATATTCTGGTCGACAAGGATCGCCCGGACCGCGACCGCGAAACCGTTGAGACCGTCGAACGCTTTTTCGATCGTATTCTAGTCCATGGCGACGCCGATTTCGTATCGCTGGGGGCAACGTTCCCGCTCGCCGACACGCTCGCCGAACGCATCGTCTATACCGGGTACGTCGCTGGGCCACCGCCCGAGCCGTCCGAAGCCGGAAGAGGCGATGTCATCGTCGCTGCGGGCGGCGGTGCCGTTGGCGGCGATCTCCTGCTTACGGCGTTGGCGGCGCGCCCGCTATCGGCGCTCTCGGATCGCAAATGGCGGCTGTTGACGGGTCCCAATCTCGACCCGGCCGTCGCCGAAACCCTGAACGCCGCGCGCAGCGGGAACATCATCGTCGAGCCCAACCGCGCCGACTACCCGGCGCTGCTGGCGAATGCCGCCGTTTCCATATCGCAAGGCGGATACAACACCGTGATGGACATCATTCAGGCCAAATGCCCGGCCGTCATCGTGCCGTTCGCCGAAGGCGGCGAGTCCGAGCAAACATACCGGGCGGGAATCCTCGCTGACCGCGGATATCTGTCCATGCTCGGATCAGAGAAACTCTCTCCGACAGACCTCGCGAATGCTATCGATTCAGCAGTTAATCGTCGACGGCCGCCAGGACCGCCGTTTGCACTCGACGGCGCGAGCAGGACGGCCCGGTTCATTGTCGAAAAGATAACGGACGACTCAGCCAAATGAAGTCCACGGAAAGCGCACATTCCGGCGATCCCTGCTTCTCTGGTCTCAAACCGCCTGCTACAGTCCGCATGAACAAAAAAACAAGCGCGCGATAACGTGCGCAAATAAACGAAAAACTGGCTCAGTGGGGGAGCTCGTGGAAAAAGGCGTATTCGGTTTCATTTGGCGGTTCAGCAAGCGCCAACAGATCACGCTGCTGGTCATGACCGCCGTATCCTATCCGTTCTATTACTACTCGCTCGACCTGCCCAAAACCATCGTCAACGAGGCCATCGGCGGAGAGAATTTCCCGGCAACCGTCCTGGGCGCAGAATTTGGCCAGATCGAGTTCCTCATGGTCCTCTCGTTCACGTTCCTCGGGCTCGTCATCATCAATGGCGCACTGAAATACATCATCAATGTCTATCGTGGCGTCGTCGGTGAACGCATGTTGCGACGGCTCCGCTATCAACTTGTGAACCACGTCCTGCGGTTTCCCTTGCCGCAGTTCCGCAGTGTTTCGGAAGGCGAGGTCGTCGCCATGGTGACGACCGAAACCGAGCCGCTCGGCGGTTTCGTCGGCGAGGCGTTGTCGCTGCCGGCATTCCAGGGCGGTATGCTGATTACGGCCCTGATCTTCATGTTCGTTCAGGATCCCATCCTCGGGATTGCGGCGATTGCCCTTTATCCGGTCCAGGGTTGGCTGATCCCGAAGCTACAGAAACGGGTCAACCAGCTGGCCAAGGCGCGCGTCCAGACCGTCCGCAAGCTATCGGAACGCATCAGCGAGACCGTCGCAGGCGCCGGCGAAATTCACGCCCACGACACCGCGCAGTTCGAGCTTGCAGATTTCTCACAGCAACTCGGCACGATCTTCGGCATCCGCATGAAGATCTACAAGCTCAAGTTCCTCATCAAATTCATCAATAACTTTCTGGCCCAGGTAACACCCTTCTTCTTCTTCTCGATCGGCGGCTATCTGGTCATCGAGGGGGAACTCTCGATTGGCGCTCTCGTGGCGATCCTCGCCGCGTACAAGGATCTGGGCCCACCGTGGAAAGAGCTCCTGAACTTCTATCAACGGATGGAGGATGCGCGGATCAAGTATGACCAATTGGTCGATCGCTTCACGCCGCCCGGTCTGATGGCCGAAGACATGCTTGCTCCACTGGCTGACTCCCCGCCCGAAGTTGAGGGTCCGATTGTCGCTTCCAACGTCGGCCTTAAGGCGGATGATGGCGACAGCATCATCGAGTCAGCAAATTTCCAATTCAATCCCGACCAGCACGTATCGTTCGTGGGCGGATCCGGCGGCGGCAAAAACGAGGTCGCTCAATTGCTTGCGCGTCAGATCGTGGCAACATCAGGCACGATCAAGGTCAACAATCAGGATATCGCAACCCTTCCGGAGTCGTTCATCGGGCGTCGGTTCGGATATGTGGACCAGGATGCCTATATTCGATCGGGCACCGTGCGCGATAATCTGTTTTACGGCCTCAAACACTATCCGGTTAACGAGAACGCGGACCCCGAGAGCCGCAAGGCGCACGAGCAGCGCGTCAGCGAGGCGGAAAGCTCAGGCAACAGTATTTTCGATATCAACGCGGGATGGATTGCCGATCTGAGCGGAAGCGCCGAAGACGAGGAACGTCTACTCAAGCGCGCACGTGAGGCATTGTCAGCGGTTGGCCTTGAACTCGACATTTTGACAATCGGGCTCCGCAGCACCATCGATCCTGAACAACACCCAAATCTTGCAGAAGGGATACTCCGTGCCCGCAAAGAAATCGCGACACGCCTGAACGATGAAGAATTTAAGGGACTCGTCGAAATCTGGCGGCGCGACGCCTACAATCGAAACGGCTCCGTGGCTGAAAACATTCTGTTCGGCACCCCTGTCGGCGACACGTTCGCGCTCGACGCCCTTGGCGCAAACGCCATCATACTTCAGGCACTCGACGAAACCGGTCTGCGCGAACGCTTTGTCGAAATGGGTCGGGACGTCGCGGCGCTCATGGTCGAACTGTTCAAGGACCTGCCGCCCGGACACGAATTCTTCGAACGATACAGTTTCATCGAGTCCGACGATCTGCCGGAATTCCAGTCGATGCTTACGACAGCCGGTAACAGCGGCCTCGAGGCCCTGTCGGACGATCAGCGGCGACGCCTGCTTGAGTTGCCGTTTCGTCTGATACCGTCCAAGCATCGGCTCGGACTGATTACGCCGGAGGTTGAGGAACAACTGCTTAAACTACGGGACACCTTCCACCGCATCATACCTGAGGAACACGCGACCGCCGTTTCGTTCTTCGAGGCCGACAGCTATAATCCCGCGAGTTCGATCCTCGACAACATGCTGCTGGGGAAGATCGACTCGAGCCGCTCGGACGCCAGCGAGCGTATCATGGAACTCGCGGTATCCGTCCTCGATCACCTCGACCTTCGCCTTCCGGTTCTTGATGCCGGCCTGTCATCCGAGGTCGGCATTGCCGGCCGCAGGTTGTCGACCTTGCAACGTCAAAAGCTCGCCATCGCCCGGAATTTGGTCAAGGAACCTTCAGTGCTCGTCGTCAATGAAGCGACCAGTTCCTTCGATGGACCATCGCAGTCCCGCGCCATGGACGCTATTGCCTCCGCCATGCAGGACAAGGCGCTGGTATGGATCGGCGACGAGGACGTACCGCAAAACGGTTTCGATGTCGTCTACCGGGTGGACGGAGGACGTGTCCGTGAGGCGACCGCTCAATCCGACGATGAGGGCGAGAAGCAAACCACCGATGAAACGGCTGCGGCGAGCGACGTCGGCGCCGATACCGAATTGCTCAGCCGAATTCCTTTCTTTGCCGGACTCGACCGCTCGCGCCTCAAGCTGCTGGCCTTCACCAGCGAACGCCAGACTCTGGAACCGCGCGAGGTTTTGTTCTTGCAGGGCGACCCCGGCGACATGGCGTGCGTCATCGTCGAAGGTTCATGCGATGTCATTGCCGAAACGTCCGAACGGCGGATCAAGGTTGCCGAAATCGGTCGCGGCGGCCTGATCGGCGAACTGGCTTTACTCTGCGAGGCGCCGAGAACGGCAACGGTGCAGGCCGAGGGGCGGACGACGGTCCTCAAGATCACCAAGGACGTATTCATGCAGTTGATCAAGGAAAACCCGGCGGTCGGCGCCAACCTATCGCGCATTCTGGCCAGTAAGCTGGAGCAGATGATGCGCGGGATGAGCGCCCAGTACGAACTTTACGATCCAGTCACCGGGCTACCCAACCGGAACCTGTTCATCGATTATATGAAGACCGCCGCCGTGACGCAGGAACGTCTCGGCGACCAGTCGACATTGCTGATCTTCGATATGTCGGGGCTTGTGTCCGAACTCGAAGCTGCCGGGCTCGATGCGCAGCAGGCCGTCACTCGCGTTATTTCCAATCGCGTCAAACCCGTTGTCAGAAGCTCCGACACGCTCGGCAGTCTCGGCACGTTGCGCCTCGGCGTGATCGCACGCGAGTCGGGACAGGTACCGAGCACGCAGGAAATCATCAGACGCATCACCGAGGTCTTGTCGGCCCCCATCGAACACGACGAGGCGACGTACATGGCGGACAAACACCTGACCGTCGAGGAAGCCGAAATCGAGCGCGGCAACCTTCAGACACTCATGGGAATGGTCTAGCAGTGTTCCCAAAATGCAACGAACAAGGCTTCGCGCCGGAAAGGGTAGAGGCCTTTGGCCACCTGGGGTGATTTGACCGATGAACTCGATCGCTGGGCTGCCGCCGGCCGCGTTGCCGGTTTCTGGTGGCGCGATGACGATGCCGTCGCCTGTACGACACCGCTCGACCGACTGACCGGCACTGCCGACGAGCATGGGGCGCCCGTCGCGCTTGCGATCATTCCGGCGCAAGCAGCCAGCGATTTGTTGGCACGCGGCGACTGGCCTCCGGGAACGGCTGTCTTGCAACATGGTTTGCGCCACGAAAATCACGCACCGGCCTCTGAGAAGAAGGCCGAGTTCGGCGACCACCGATCGAGCGAAATCATGATGGACGAGATCCAGGACGGCCGGCGCATTCTCGCGCCGCTCGATCACACCCTCGCCGTTTTCGTTCCACCCTGGAATCGCATTTGCGCCCGGCTCATCCCGCTTCTACCGATGCTCGGCATGCACGGTCTCTCCACTTTCGGTCCGCGTGAGACCGATTGCCCGCCGGATAAGCTCAACGTCGTGAACACACACGTCGATCCGATTGACTGGCGCGGGTCGCGCGGCTATGCCGGAGATCAAGCGGTTCTGAAACAGGCGGTGGGGCATCTCAGTCTTAGGCGCACAGGAGGCGTCGACCCGGTCGAGCCAACGGGGCTTCTGACGCATCATCTGGTCCACGACGAAGACGTCTGGCGTTTCTTGGGGCGCTTCCTCAAGACCGTCGCCGATCACCCCGCTGCCCGTTGGATGTCTGCCCGCGAGGTGTTTTGTCGATGAGCAAACTGCTGGAAGTCAACAATCTCGCGGTGTCGTTCATGACCCAGGCCGGCAGCATCGATGCGGTACGCGACATGTCGTTTGCCATCGAGGCCGGAAAAACGCTCGCCATCGTCGGCGAGTCGGGCTCGGGCAAATCGGTTACTGCGCAGGCGGTGATGGGGATTTTGCCTCGGGTCGCAAAGATCGAGTCGGGCGAAATCCTGTTTCATGACCGACCTGAAGGAGATGATGGCCCGGTCGTCACCTCCGATATTGCCAAACTCGATCCCGGCGGCAGCGCCATGCGCCACATACGGGGCAACCGCATTTCGATGATCTTTCAGGAGCCGATGACATCTCTGTCGCCGCTACACACCATCGGCGATCAAGTCAGCGAAGCGTTGTTTCTGCACCGGGACGTCGACAAGGCGACAGGTCGCGAGCTCTCGATCGACATGCTTCGACTTGTCGGTTTCCCTGACCCGGCCCGCGCATTCGACACCTATCCTTTCGAATTGTCCGGCGGGTTGCGTCAGCGCGCGATGATATCGATGGCACTCGTCTGCCGCCCTGCACTGCTTATTGCCGACGAACCGAGCACCGCCCTCGATGTCACGATCCAGGCCCAAATTCTAAAATTGATCAACGACTTGCAGGGTGAGCTCGGCATGGCCGTGCTGATGATCACACACGACCTTGGCGTCGTCGCCAATGTCGCCGATGACGTCGTCGTGGTCTATCACGGCCGTGTCATGGAAAGCGGATCGACCCGGGAAATCTTTACCAATCCCGAGCATCCGTACCTGCAGTCCCTGTTAAAGGCGGTGCCGCACTTCGACATGAAGGACGGTGAGCGCCTGGTACCGCTTCGCGAGATCAAGGCCGAGGCGGGCCGCTTGCTCAGCCGCAAGAACGAGGAGGCCGCCGACGCAAATCCGGACGAGCCGATACTGGTCGTAAAAAACGTCAGCAAGAGTTTCATCAATCGCGCGCAGCGCCGGTGGCTCTCCAACGATACGGGAATCCGCACTCAGGCGCTCGACGACGTCACGTTCGAGGTTCGACGCGGCGAATGTCTTGGGCTGGTGGGCGAGAGCGGTTGCGGCAAGACGACACTGTCTAAGATCGTCATGCGCGCAATCGACCCCGATAGCGGTAGCATTACATTCAACGACTATGCCGGACCTGTCGATATGCTGGCGCTGAACGACGAAGAGCTGATCCCGTTCCGCCGCCGGATCCAATACATCTTTCAGGACCCGTTCAGTTCCCTGAATCCGCGGATGACGGTGTTCGACATTCTCAGCGAGCCGCTGACAATTCATGGCATCGGCGACATTTCCTACAGGCGTGAGTTCGTCGCCGAACTGATGTCGCTGGTCGGTCTCGACCCCCGGTGGCTTAGCCGATATCCGCACAGTTTTTCCGGCGGCCAACGCCAACGGCTTGGCATCGCGCGTTCCATTGCGTTGAAGCCCGAACTCGTATTGTGCGACGAGCCGGTGTCGGCGCTCGACGTTTCGGTCCAGGCGCAGATCCTCAATCTTCTGAAAGATCTGCAAAAGGACATGGGGCTGACGTACCTGTTCATTTCGCATAACCTCGCAGTTGTCGATTACGTCGCCGACCGCATCGCCGTAATGTGCGCCGGCCGCATTGTCGAGGTCGCACCCCGGGAAGTGCTATTCAGCAACCCCGTCCACCCATACACCAAGGCACTGGTTTCGGCGGTGCCCTATCCAGACCCGGATCGCCCGCTCGATTTCGATCAATTGATGGAGGGCCGCGCATCGGTTCCGAGTGCATGGCCCGAACCGTTTCGCGCCGATCCGGATACGCCGGTTCCATTCGTCGATCTCGGCGAAGGCCATCACGTTCGCGCCAACGCCGATGCGTCAACGTTGGCGGGTGGAGCATGATGCGCCCGATCGTTGCTGGTCTGCTTGCCCTCTGTTTCTTGTTGGGCGTCGGAACCGACGCGCGCGCCGAAACGGGCATTCCGATGTCGCTCATCGAGACGCCGGAACTCGCCGGCCGTGTTGCCAACGGCGAGCTTCCGCCCGTCGGCGAGAGGATTCCGGAAATTCCCGCCGTCGCTGCCATGATCGGCGACGCCGTACCGGGAGTCCATGGCGGCCAACTCAGGCTTCTGTTCGGACGTGCCAAGGATATCCGCCTGATGGTTGTTTACGGCTACGCGCGGCTGATCGGTTTCGACCGCCGCTACAACCTTGTGCCTGATATCCTGCGCGACGTCGACGTCGAGGACGGGCGCATTTTCACCCTTCATCTCCGGCCGGGGCATCGCTGGTCCGACGGTCAGCCGTTTACGGCGGAAGACTTCCGGTTCTACTGGGAAGATTTCGCCAATAACGAGGAAGTTTCCGCGGCGGGACCGCCTTCGATCATGATGGCGGGCGGCGAGGCGCCGGTATTCGACGTCATCGACGAATACACGGTCCGCTATTCATGGTCGCGGCCCAATCCGCATTTTCTCCCGGCGCTGGCCGGCGCCCGCCCGCTCTTCATTTACCGCCCGGCCCATTATTTGAAGCAATTTCACGCCCGCTATCGCAACGAGGAGGAATTGGCCGCTCTGGTCGAAGAGGAAGGCCAACGCAACTGGGTAGCACTCCTGTTCAACAAGGGACGCCAGTACCGTACCGAAAATCCGGACATGCCCAGTCTGCAGCCGTGGACCATCACCACGCCGCCGCCGGCCGACCGGTTCATTTTCAAACGCAATCCGTTCTATCACCGGATCGACCCGGAAGGTCGGCAATTGCCCTACATCGATGAAGTCGCCGTGACCATCGCCAGTGCCAAATTGATTCCGGCCAAGGCCGGCTCCGGCGAGGTCGATCTTCAGGCACGGAGCCTGTCTTTCAGCGATTACACGTTTCTGAAACAGGGCGAGAAGAACAACGATTTCAACGTTCGTCTCTGGCGCACAGCGAAGGGAGCAAAGGTCGCGCTATACCCGAACATGAATACGACCGACGAAACGTGGCGCACGTTGTTCAGGGAAGCCAATTTTCGGCGCGCCCTCTCGCTTGGCGTCAATCGTTACGAACTCAATCAGGTGATCTATTACGGTTTGGCCCTCGAAGCGAACAACACAGTGTTGCCAGCCAGTCCTCTATACCGCGAGGAGTATGCAAAGAAATGGGCAAATTTCGATCCCGATCGCGCCAATGCCCTTCTCGACGGACTCGGACTGACGGCCCGCGACGGCGACGGATTGAGACTGCTGCCGGACGGCCGACCGATGGAGATCATCATCGAAACCGCCGGCGAGGACACCGAACAGACCGATGTGTTGCAACTCGTGCACGACAGTTGGCGTGAGCTCGGCATCAAGATCTACTCCAAACCGCTGCAGCGCGAGGTACTGCGCAACCGCATTTTCACCGGCACGACGTTGATGTCGGTCTGGTCGGGACTCGAGAACGGCGTTCCGACAGCAAGCATGCCGCCAAGCGAATTGGCCCCGACGGATCAGCAACAGTTGCAGTGGCCGAAATGGGGGCAATTCTACCAGAGCGGCGGCGCAGCCGGTAAGCCGATCGACATGGCGATTCCGCGCCAGTTGGCGACACTCAACGAAGCCTGGACGCTGGCCACCGAGGATGATGTCCGGGCCGCAATCTGGCATGAGATGCTCGGCATTCACGCGGACCAGATCTATACCATCGGCCTCATTTCAGGCGTCCGCCAGCCGGTCGTCGTTGCCAACGATCTGCGAAATGTCCCCGAGGACGGCATCTATAACTGGGATCCGGGCGCGCACTTCGGCATCTACGAAATCGATACATTCTGGTTCGACCGGCCGGTCGAAAGCGCGGCGGCGGAGTAACGGCATGCTCGACTATCTCATCCGTCGTATTTTCACCATGATGCTGACCCTCGTCGCCGTCAGTGTGCTGGTCTTCATTATCATCCAGTTGCCCCCGGGCGACTATCTGACGACCTATATCGCCGAACTGGAAAGTCAGGGCGAGATGGTCGACGAGGAAAAAATCGCGTTTCTGCGTGAGCAGTACGGCCTCGACAAGTCGATGCCGGAACAGTACCTGACCTGGGCTTTCGGCCTGCTGCACGGCGATCTCGGCTACTCGTTCGAGTACAACCTACCGGTCAGCGAAGTGGTCGGCGACCGCCTCATCCTGTCGATGGTGCTCAATTTCGCAACCATTCTGTTTATCTATGCGGTTTCGTTCCCGATCGGCGTTTACTCGGCGACCCACCAATACAGCTGGGGCGATCACGGACTGACCTTGATCGGTTTTCTCGGACTGGCGACGCCGAACTTCCTGCTCGCCCTTGTGCTGCTCTATCTCGCGAACACGTGGTTCGGCACGTCGATCGGCGGTCTGATGGACCCTCAGTATCTTGACCAGCCCTGGTCGTGGGACAAGGCCAAGTCGGTGATGGCGCACCTCTGGGTGCCGGTCGTCGTCATCGGCACTTCTGGCACGGCGGGCATGATCCGGCGGTTGCGCGCGAATCTGCTCGACGAATTGCAGAGGCAGTATGTCATCACCGGCCGCGCCAAGGGTCTGCCGCCGGGCAAGCTTCTGGTCAAATACCCGCTCCGCATGGCGTTGAATCCGTTCATTGCCGATATCGGCAATTTGTTGCCGCAGGTCGTCTCCGGCTCGGTCATCGTTTCGGCCGTGATGTCGTTACCGACGACCGGACCGATGCTGCTCACCGCACTGCAAAGCCAGGACATGTACCTCGCCGGGTCGTTCCTGATGTTCCTCGCGGTGCTGACGGTCGTCGGCATGTTCCTGTCAGACGTTCTGCTCACGGTACTCGACCCGCGTATCCGTCTGTCCGGGGGGGCACGTCGATGAGCAGCGCCACTCATTACGTCGACCGTGAGCCGTTCGACCCTCATTCCGTCGAGGCCCTGACGCCCGAACAGGAACGTGTCTACATGGCGTCACAATGGCAGATGATCTGGTGGAAGCTGAAGGGCCATCGGCTCGCCGTCATTTCCGGCGTTATCCTTCTGGCGATGTACGCCTCGATCCTGATCACCGAGATTCTGGCGCCCTATGACCTGCATACCCGCAATACCGATTTCATATACGCGCCGCCGCAGGGCATCCACCTCTTTCATGAAGGTTCATTCGAGGGACCGTTCGTGTACGGACTCGATTACAACCTCAATATGGAAACCCTGAAGCGGGAATACACGCCGAACCCGGAAAAGGTCCAGCATCTGAGGTTCTTCTGCCTCGGCGACGACTATACGTTCTGGGGTCTGTTCGAGGGCAGCTTCCATCTCGTATGCCCGGCCGAGGGCGGCACGTTGTTTCTTGCCGGCACCGACCGGCTCGGGCGCGACATGTTCTCGCGCCTGCTCTACGGTAGCCGCATTTCCCTGACCGTCGGCTTGATCGGCATCACGGTCAGTTTCATCCTCGGTATCAGCATCGGTGGCCTCGCTGGATTCTTCGGCGGCTGGGTCGACAATATCGTACAGCGATCCATCGAGATCCTGCGATCGCTGCCGGAACTACCGCTCTGGATGGCGCTGTCGGCGGCCCTGCCGATTACCTGGAGCCCCATTCTGGTCTATTTCGGCATCACCATTATCCTAGGCCTACTGGATTGGCCGGGGCTTGCCCGCGCCGTGCGCTCGAAACTGCTGGCGCTCCGCGAGGAGGATTACTGTACCGCAGCGACGTTGATGGGCGCGAAACCGAAGCGGATCATCTTCCGTCATCTCCTACCCAACTTCATGAGCCATCTCATCGCCTCGGCAACACTCTCCATTCCGTCGATGATTCTCGGCGAGACGGCGCTCAGTTTCCTCGGACTCGGTCTGCGACCGCCGGTTACCAGCTGGGGCGTACTGTTGGTCGAAGCGCAAAACATCAATGCGGTCGCGCTCTATCCATGGCTGATGTTGCCGATGGCCCCCGTGATCATCGTGGTCCTGGCGTTCAACTTCCTGGGCGACGGTTTGCGCGACGCTGCCGACCCCTACTCCTGATCCCCAACCCCTGAGCGAAAATTTTCCGTCAATTCACCTCACATGGGTGTGAGGCGGGCTTTCATCGACCGGATTCGGGGCGCATGGTCATTGCGTGCTCTGACACTTTCCGATGGAGGACCGTCCATGCCGACGACCCTGGTTAGAGTGTCATGTATGCTGACATTCTTCGCCGCGCTTACAATCATCGTTTTGTCTGCGGTGCCCGTGGATAGCGCGGAAGACGATGGCGTTCCCGATTTCAGACACGTTCAGGTGACCAATCCGGCCCGTCTTTCGACATCCGAAACCGAACGCATCTACAACGAAATCAAAACGGAGCAGTTCGCTGCCTTCGCGCGTTCGGGTGTGCGCACCGCACGCCTGTTTCCGGACTGGAAGCGTTACAACACCTCACCCTATCTGTCGTCCACCCACGGTAATCGTTTCATCAACAACTACGCCAACGGGCTTGCCAAAGGCTATGACGCCATGACCGCCGAAACCGATATGCCGGCGGGCGCCGCCTTCGCCAAAGACAGCTTCATTGTCCAATCCGACGGCACGGTATTGCCGGGCCGGCTTTTCATCATGGAGAAACTCGACGTAGGCCAAAGTCCTGAAACGGGCGATTGGCGTTATCTCTTTATCGAAACGGATGGCACCGTGATCGGCGATAGCCATGGGCGCAGCCCGGCGCGGGCGGCATTCTGCCATACATGCCATAAAATTCGCTCCAATCGGGATTTCCTATTCTTCGTGCCGCCAGGCTACCGCCCTGAATGATGTTCCGAATTACCGCTTCCTCAGCCACAGGGATGTCTCGAGGGCGCTGCGGGGCGGCTCGATCACGTTGACAAGCGCCGAATCAATGCGATCCGTCATTCGTGTTCTGACGTAGTGGCTGGACCACTCCAGATCATAGCCCCCCACATGTATCAGCGGCGCCACGGTCGACTGCTCGTTGTAGCTGCGCCATGACCACACCCCAGGGTATCCGTCTGGCAGGAAGATGTCGTGGACGTGTAACAATAGTCCTTTGGGCAGCTCCGGAAGCACACCGTTGATCAGATAGTCGACGTCGCTGCCCGGCATCGCGATATGGCTCGAATCGACACTTAAAAAATCGCCTTCCTGTAATTCGCCGAATACAGCCGGATCCACCTCCTGCACCGTCTTGCGGATGCAAGTAACGGCGAGCGATGCGATGTCGGCTCGGGGCGCCGGATCGATTGTCGTGATCGTCGTCGATATCCCTTCATCCCGCACGGCGCGGGCAAGAAAACGCGTCGAATGGCCGGAACCGATTTCCACGATTCTTTGCGGGCGACGCGCACGGACAAAACAATAGGCCGCAGCCGCGTCGAGACCCGGAAACCAGTGCTGGCGCCACCGAGGTTCCGGCGGCGCGGCATCGCCGATCCGCGCAAAATCGTCTACATAGGCCGTGCAACGTGTCAGATGCCTCTCAAACGTCGGCTCGGCAGATCGAAACGACGGCTCAAGCGCGCTGTAGCTCATCGTCTTCGGCGTGCTCGCGGCATACCGATAGGGAATGAAGTAACCGCGATCGGCAATGCCGCAGACCGTCAACAAACCCATCCACGTTCGTCTTAAACTGGCTCGAATACGGGGCATTTTTCTCCGCCCATTTTCTCGTGCCGACAGCATCTGTTTCGGGACATTGCGGGTCGCGGCCATAGTCAGCATACTCCCGCAGCGTCTCTGACAAGAGACGGCAATTTGTTAATTCGATTTGGATTCGTACCATGGACAGCATTGAAAGCTGGTGCAACGAGCATCGCATTACCGAGGTCGAATGCCTCGTCGCCGATATGTCGGGGATTCCACGCGGCAAGATCCTGCCGACCGACAAGTTTCTCAAGGGTAACGCGGAAGACAGCCACCGGCTGCCCGAAAGCGTCTTCATTCTGACGGTGACCGGCGACTACCCTGACGTCGATGGGCTTGTCGACCCAGTCGATATCGACATCGTGCTGAAACCCGATCCCGAAACAATCCGCCCGGTCCCCTGGTACGACGAACCGACGGCGCAAATCATCTGCGACAGCTTCAATCTCGACGGCACGCCGGTCGAGTTCTGCAGCCGCCAAGTTCTCAAGCGCGTGCTCAATCTCTATGAACAGAAAGGCTGGCGTCCCATTGTCGCGCCCGAGCTAGAGTTCTATCTGGTCAAGATCAACAGTGATCCCGATTATCCGCTGGAGCCGCCCATGGGGCGGTCGGGCCGGGCCGAAACCGGCCGACAGGCCTTCGGCATCGATGCGGTCAACGAGTTCGATCCCCTATTCGAGGATGTGTACGACTACTGCGAAGCCCAGAAGATCGATATCGACACGTTGAATCACGAAGGCGGCGCGGCACAATTCGAGATCAACTTCCGCCACGGTGACGCACTGGCCCTTGCCGACCAGGTCTTCCTGTTCAAACGCACGGTCCGGCAGACCGCTAACCGCCACAAACTCTATGCGACGTTCATGGCGAAGCCGATGCAGATCGAGGCCGGTAGCTCCATGCACATTCACCAGAGCGTGCTCGACGCGGAAACCGGCCGCAATGTATTCGCGACCGACGACGGTAGCGACAGCCCGTTGCTGGCACACTTCATCGGCGGTTTGCAGAAATACATGCCGGCGGTGATGGCGCTCGCGGCGCCCAACATCAATTCCTATCGCCGGTTCACCTATCACGAAGCCCCGATCAATACCCATTGGGGTTATGACAACAGAACTTGCGGTCTTCGCGTGCCGACGTCCCCGCCGGAGGCCCGTCGCGTCGAAAACCGCCTCGCTGGTGCGGACGTAAATCCCTATCTCGCCACTGCCGGGACGTTGATCGCCGGATACCTGGGTATGATCGAGCAGCTCAAGCCCGAGGCGCCGCACGCGGAGAGCGTGTATGAACTGCCCCGCAACTTGCCGCAGCATCTCGACGACTCGTTGAAGGCCCTGGAAGCGTGCGACACGATCCGTGACGTGCTCGGCGAGCGTTTCGTCAAATCCGTGGTCGCGGTAAAGAATGCTGAATATCGAACGTATCTGCAGGTCATCAGCTCGTGGGAGCGTGAGCACCTGCTGCTGAATGTCTGAATCAATTCCCTAGAGCGCTGTTGCGCTCAGGCGCCGATGCAGGTGGCGACGAACCGGAGATCCCGGCTGGTTCGCCGGTCGATCTCGCGTCTGGATATTCCAGAATCCGACGCAAACAACGTGAAACATGCGTTGTGAACACCGTAGATGACGACAGCAGCCGTCTCGCAGTCGCAATCCACCGCGACGAGGCCATCGGTCTTGAGGCGCTCAAGAAGTTCTGTCAGGAGTTTGCAAAGCTCATCTTCGAGGGCCATGAAACCGCGCCCAAAGGTCGAATTGCCCTCGCGGATCGCCGTGGACAGCACATGGCCCCACGTGTCCTGATCCAAATAGGAAAACGCGTGGTCGAAAATCGTTCTCGAAAAGGCGATCACCGCCGACGCGGCATCATCGTGACGCATCTTCAGAATCGTGTCGATTTTTTCGATCAATTGGCGGTCGCTTTCAGCAATGAGCGCCAGCAGCAACCCACCTTTCGTCCCGTAGTAATTGAACACCGTCATGGACGACAGTTCGGCCTCGTCCGCGATCGCTTCGATGGTGACGTCCCGATAGGACGCAGCACGGAACTGTTGACGCGCCGTTTCGAGAATCCGTCGCTGCCGGCTTTCCTTCTGCTTTTCTCTTAGCCCAGCCATTGACCGCCTGTGGGTTCCATATGTTGCATGGTCTGCCTCTCACGGCCGCCCCTGGCGACCAAAGCCGGGATCGTACAGTCGATTACTTTTATAGACCATATTATTTTATTGACTAAATTTATTGTCGCCGATAGCGTTTTTGGCTCAGGGACTATTCGTGCAATTAAAAACCAAACGGGAAACAGGAGAGGTGGGATGAATCTCAAAAAGATTTTGACCGGTGTTTTTGGCGTGTTCGCCTTAGTGGCATCCATGGCCACGAGCACGCATGCGGCCGAAAAGGTCAACGTCGGTATCTGCGTGTCATGGCCGGGATATGCCATGCTGAAAGTGGCAGAGGAAAAAGGCCTCTCACCGAACATCGAGTACGACTTCACGTTTTTCAACGATCCGATCGGCGGGCATTTGGCAACCGCCGCCGGACAGATCGACGTCTATATGTGCACCGGCGACTACACGCCGTTGATCGCCGAACGGGGAACCGACGTCGTCAATGTGGGATTCACCAACCCTTCCTATGGTGTGGATCACATTATCTTTTCGCCGGGCGTGACCGCCGAAAACATCAAGGGTCAGAAAGTCGCCGCGCCGCAGGCCTATATCGGCCACCTGCTCATGGGCCTGATGCTGGACACGATCGACGTCGCACCGGACGAGGTTGAATGGGTCAACCTCAATTCCGACGAAGCTGTCGGCCCGATGATGTCCGGCGACCTTGCCGCGGCATACCTTTACGAGCCTTGGATCTCCAAGGTTCTTGCGGCCCGGGAAGGCGCCTACAGCGCCATCCATACGGCGGATCCGGCGATGCTGGAGACCGGTATTTTCATGGACGTCATCTACATGAACAAGAACTTCATCAAGGAGCGTCGACAAACCGCCTTGGATGTTCTCAAAGCCCGGTGGGACTCGGTCCAGTACTGGCATGACAACACGGAAGAGGTGAACGCGTTGCTGGCCGACTTCCTGCAGTGGCCGGTCGAAGACGTGGGCTACGTGATCGGGACGAACGGCAAGTATTTCGATGGCGGCATCTACATGTACGACTTCGATGAAGCTGCGCGCGTTTGCGGTGCGCTGGAGGGTGATCCGCCATTCGGCCTGCCGAACGGCAGTGTGGTCGATGTCGCGACCTTCGTGAACGAATGGTGGATCAAGCTAGGCCTCATGACCGAGATGGTCGACTCATCGAAGGCCGTGGATTGCTCATTGATCGGCGATCTCGTCGCAAGCGGCTACCGCCAGTCGATCTCTGCCAACTAACGCCGAGAGGTGGCGGGGCGCCATGGTGCCCCGCCGTTTCCCGGACCAGTCCGTTTATCAGGTTTTGTATTCTGTGGCGCTGCGCAGTGATCTGCGTAAAGTGGCTTGTCGCATGGCCAGACCGGAAGGTTCGTGATGCCGAACAACTCCCGCAATACGAAGCGTCAGCATAGCATCCGCAAGCCGATATCCCGCACCATGACTATTTGTCTCGGGATCGGAATCTGGATCATTTTCTTCGCCGCCTGGAAACTGGCGGTCGTGTACGAAGCCGTGAACGTCCTTTTGGTGCCGCCCCCGGAACAGGTGCTGAGCACGCTCTACGAGCTAATGGTCGGCGGACGTTTCCCAGGCGATATCGGCGTCAGTGTTCTCCGCGTGCTTGGCAGTTTCACCGGTGCCTGTCTGCTTGCCATACCGTTGGGAATCCTCATGGGAACGTTTCCCGCGGTCGAAGCTTTCTTCAATCCGTTCGTCTCGGCATGGCGCTACCTCCCTGCCCCCGCCTTCATTCCAATCCTGCTGATGTGGCTGGGCACCGGCGAAGGACCGAAGCTGGCCTTGCTGTTCATCGGTGTTGTTTTCTTCCTGATTACGCTCGTCATGGATTACACCCGTCAGGTCCGCATCGAGCTGATCGAAACCGCCCTGACCCTGGGCGCTTCGCAACGGCGCGTGTTGTGGTCGGTGATCGTGCCGGCGGTGATGCCGAACATCGTCGACGCCATGCGCCAGATGCTTGCCGTCAGCTGGACATACCTTGTCATCGCCGAGATCGTTGCATCGACGACGGGCATCGGCGCCATGATGATGCGGGCGCGCCGCTTCCTCTACACCGACGAGATCATGGCGGGCATTCTGGTTATCGGCATCCTGGGATTGCTGTTCGATCTTCTGTTCAGATGGGCGCATCGAACGATCTTCGGCTATCTCTACAATGCGGGTCGTTAGGGGAGTTTCGGTCATGAATGCACCCGAACAAACCACGGGGTCTGCCAAGCTGGTCGTCGACAGCGTCGGAAAGATTTTCCCATTGGCCGATGGCAGCGAAATTATCGCGTTAGAGGACATCAGCTTCTCTGTCGCGCAGAACGAATATTGCGTGTTGCTCGGACCGTCCGGATGCGGCAAGTCGACGGTTCTGCGGATGATTGCCGGTCTGGAGGTTCCGACCACCGGGCGTATGCTGCTCGATGACGAACTGATCGAGGGGCCCGATCGTCATCGGGGCATGGTGTTCCAGAACTACACCTCGTTCGACTGGCTCACCGTTGGCGAAAACGTCGAATACGGCATGAAATGCAATGGCGTCCCGGCAAAGGAACGGCGCGAGATTGCAGCCGACTTTCTCGATCTCGTCAGGTTGACGAAGTTCAAGGACGCGTACCCGAGCCAGTTGTCCGGCGGCATGAAGCAACGGGTCGCCATCGCCCGAACCCTGGCCAACAAACCGAGTGTCCTCCTGATGGACGAGCCGTTCGGCGCGCTCGACGCGGAAACCCGATGGAATATGCAGGAGTTGATGATCTCCATCCTTGAGTCCACGGACACGACGGTGGTCATGGTGACCCACGACATCGAGGAAGCCTTGTTCCTCGGCGACCGCATCGTCTTTTTCTCCAGCCATCCCGGGACGATCCTCGAGGACGGCCCCGTCAGTTTCAAGAAGGGCGAACGAATTGCCGAGAAGGAAGCGGCGCTCGAGAAGGACGGATACTTCGACGCCGAGCGTCACATCATGGCCCTGATGCGGGCACAACGCCCCGACATAGACGAATGATCTCGAGTCCGCGAAACATTTCATACGACTTCAGCGGCCACACGGTCCTGATCACCGGCGGCAGCCGGGGTATCGGTCACGGAATCGCCGAGGGATTCGCGAATGCCGGCGCGGACGTCGCGATCCTGGCGCAAAGCGTCGAGGTACATGACGTCGCCGGAGCCCTGGCCGCGAAAACAGGGGGCGACGTGCGCGGAATTCAGTGCGACATCACGGATGTCGATGCCGTACGCACCGCCATGGCCTCACTCGAACGGATCGACGTGTTGATCAACAATGCCGGACTTGAACGGATTACGCCCATCCTCGATGACGACGACGCGGTCGAGGAAACCTTCCGCCGCATCATCGATATCAACGTGATCGGCACGTTCAATGTCACCCGGTATGCGGCACGCAGAATGCCGGCTGGTTCCACCATAATTTTCACGTGCTCGATCTGGAGCCGGACGGCGGTTCCGGAGTTTTCCGCCTACTGCAGTTCAAAACACGCCAATCTCGGGTTTATGCGGTCCATGGCGCAGGAACTCGCGCCCCGGGGAATCCGCGTCAATGGGGTTTGTCCGGGCTGGGTGCGGACGGATGCATCCATGTTGTCGTTGAAAAACATGGCGAACCGTACCGGTCGCCCGGAGCAAGATCTGCTGGGTGAAATTACGGGCGCACAGATCATGGATGGCCTCATGGAACCGAGCGATATGGCGGCCACCTACCTGTTCCTGGCGTCCGACGCATCGGCGGACATCGTCGGGCAGGCCGTCATGGTCGATCGCGGCGAGGTTCAGGCATGAGTTTCGAAGGCCGGAATGCGTTGGTAACGGGGGCGAGCCGCGGCATCGGCCGGGCCTGTGCCGAGGCGCTTGCGACAGCCGGCGCCCACGTCGTGCTCGCCGATCAGCTCGACTGTCGGGAGACGGCTGATGCCATCGCCGCCGACGGCGGGTCCACGGAACAAACGATGTGTGACGTAACCGACGAGGTATCCGTGGTGGCGGTATTTGAACGGTATTTTGGCGGATCGCGTGCGCTCGATTATCTCGTGCACTGCGCCGGTATCATCCATGAACGCCCGCTTCTTGAGACTCCGCTCAGCGAGTTCGACCGCGTGATCGCCGTCAATCTCCGCGGCAGCTTTCTGGTCGGCCGCGAAGCCATTCGGTGCATGACGAAAACGGGCGGCGGCCGCGTCATCATGACGTCGTCCGATCTGGCCTATTACGGCCGCGAAACCTTCTCCCCGTACGTCGCCTCGAAGCACGGCGTCCTCGGCCTGGTTCGGTCCTGGGCGCTGGAGTTCGCACCGGATATCAACGTCAACGCCCTGTGTCCCGGCCCGACGGATACCGCCATGTTGGACGTCGAAAACATGAGCCCGGAATGGCGCGAACGCGAACTGGACATTCCCATGCGGCGCTTCGCGCAACCCGACGAGGTCGCACAGATGGCGGCATTTCTGTGCGGTGACGGGGGCGCCTACATCACGGGTCAGGGCCTCGGAATGAACGGCGGGAGCATCATGCCATGACGGCCCCGGCAAATGAGAAAGGCGACAATCGATGATCAGCAATCCGATACCCTGGCCGAACGGCGCCAAGTGCGCCGCCGCGATCACGTTCGATATGGACGCGGACAGCCTTATTCATCTGACCCATCCCGAAGATTCCTTCCGCCGCCTCGCCGCGACATCCGAACTGCAATACGGCCCCAAGGTCGGCGTTCCCCGCATTCTCGACCTGTACGAACGTTACGGCCTGAAACAGACCTTCTTCATTCCGGCGTGGTGCATCGAACGCTACCCCGACACCGTCGATGCGATCGTTAAGGCCGGCCATGAGGTCGGCCATCATGGCTACGTTCACGAGCACCCGAACGAGCGCCCAAAGGACGAAGAGAGATATTGGCTGCAGAAGAGCATCGACGTCATCGAGTGCCATACCGGACAGCGGCCAAGGGGTTACCGCGCACCGTTGTACAAGTTTTCGGAAAACACGCTGGATATGCTGTTGGAGGAAGGGTTTACCTACGACGCATCGCTGATGGGCGACGACATCCCGTACCTGATCCGGTCGGGTAACAAGGACCTCGTCGAACTTCCATCTTACTGGGGCATGGATGATTGGCCCCCCTACGTCCACAACAGCGATATCAACTTCGAAATGCCCGTGAAGGCGCCATCCCAGGCCATCGTCGCGTATCGCGATGAGTTCGATGCGGCCTGGGAGAGCGGCGGCTTGTGGATCGCCGTATGGCATCCGTTCGTGACGGGCCGTCTCGCACGGCTACGTGCGGTCGAGGGGCTTCTGCAATATATGATCGAAAAAGGCGGCGTCTGGTTCGCAACCATGGAGGGAATCGCTGCCCATGTCCGTTCGGTCATCGATGCTGGTGACTACCAACCCCGCGTCGACGATCTTCCCTTCTATGACGGGCCTGTCGAACTGCCGACCTACGCGGTCAACGCATAACACGACCGCCATCGAACGGAATCGTTTGCCCCGTCATGAAGCCTGCCGCGTCGGACGCCAGCATCCTGACGAACGCAGAAGTTTCTTCGTAGGTCGTCATCCGCTTCAGCGGCACGGCATCGCTCGCTTTCTGCAACTGCTCCGACGTGAACAACTCACGCACCAGCCGACTATCGACAAAACCGAGAGCGACCGTGTTGACGGTGACGTGCGGACCCAGCTCCAGCGCCATGCTCTGTGTCAAAAGATGCAAGCCGCCCTTGGATGCTGCGTAGTTTGCATTTCCGGCGCGAGCCTGAATCGCTGAGGTTGCCGAGATATTGACGATCCGCCCGTAACCCGCCGAAACCATGTAACGACCGACCGCCTGAGACAGCAGGAACGGTCCCTTGAGGTTCACGTCCATGACGCGATCCCAGGACTCCTCGCGCATGTCGAGGAACGGCTCGTCGATACTCAGGCCGGCGTTGTTGATCAGAATATCGATGCCGCCGAAAGCCGACACCGCCTGTTCGACCATGGCGTTGACGTCGTCGGCCCTGGCAATGTCGGCACGACATGCCGTCGCTTCGCCACCGGTCTTCGCGATCTCCTCCACGACCTCGTTGGCGGCATCCGCAGACGAGGCGTAGTTAACGACAACCCGTGCACCATCGCACGCGAAGTCGAGTGCGAGCTGCCGGCCGAGTCCCCGGCCCGCGCCGGTGATCAGCACCGTTTGGCCGGCGAAACGCAGAGCTGTCATGTCAGATGCCGATATCCTTCGCCGCACCGTCGAGCGCGACGGCAAGCTTGTCGACCATTTCATCGATTTGCTCAACGGTGATGACCAGCGGCGGCGAGAATACCAGCGAGTCTCGGCATGCCCGCATGATCAGGCCGTTGGCGTAGCAGTGATCGCGCGCAATCCCGCCGACCCGGCCCATCGGTTCATGGAACGTGCGAGTCTTCTTGTCCTTGACCAGTTCGACCGCTCCGATCATGCCGACATGGCGAACCTCGCCGACCAGCGGATGATCGGCAATCTCCTTGAGACGCGCAGCGAGATGCGGCCCGGTCACGTCGCGAACCCGCTCGACGAGGCCTTCGTCGCGGATCAGCTCGATGTTCTTCAGCGCCACGGCGCATGACGCCGGATGACCTGAGTACGTGAAACCATGCTGGAACTCGCCTGAGTCGCGAAGCCCGTCGTAGATCTTGTCGTGCACCATGACCGCGGAAAGCGGCAGATAGCCGGACGTCAGGCCCTTCGCCAGCGGCATCAGATCGGGCTTGATGTCGAACGTGTCCGAGCCGAACCAGTTGCCCGTGCGCCCGAAGCCGCAGATGACCTCGTCGGCGATCAGCAGGATATCGTGTTCCTTGCAGATACGCTGGATCTCGCCCCAGTAGGTCGCGGGTGGGATCAGAACGGCGCCGGCACCCTGAATCGGTTCGCCGATAAAGGCGGCGACGTTTTCGGCGCCCAGTTCGATAATCTTGTCTTCGACGGCCTTGGCGGCAGCAATGCCGAACTCGTCGGGCGTCATGTCCTTGCCGTAGACATACCAATAGGGCGGCATCACGTGGGTGAAGCCCGGCAAGGGCAGATCGGCCTGTCCGTGCATGCCTTCCATACCGCCGAGGCTCGCTGCCGCCATGGTGCTGCCGTGATAGGCATACTCGCGGCTGATGAAGGTCTTCTTGCTCTTCTTGCCCATCACGTTCCAGTAATGACGCACCATGCGGACGATGGTGTCGTTCGCTTCCGAACCGCTGGACGCGAAGAATGCATGGTTGAGGCCTTCCGGCGTCATCTCTGCGAGAACCTGCGAAAGCTCCGTCGAGGGCATCGTCGTCGATTTGAAGAAGGTGTTGTAGAACGGCAACTTGACCATCTGGTCGTATGCCGCCTGCGCGAGCTCCTTACGGCCATAACCGAGGTTCGTGCACCAGAGGCCAGCCATGCCGTCGAGCATTTGCTTGCCTTCTGTGTCGCGGATATAAATTCCATCGGCCTCGGACATCACACGGATACCGTTGGTCTCGATATCCTTGATGTCGGTGAACGGGTGGAAGTGGTGTTCGAGGTCGGACTTGACCCATTCCTCGGTCGTCCAGTTATGCGTGCGTTCCATAAGCGTCTCCTGATTTCGGCATCCGACCGTCAACGGGTCAGCAAGTACCATTCAAATTCGAGCGGCGAGATCATGCTGTTGAAGCGATCGAGTTCATCCTGCTTGGTTTGCAAGTAGCGATTCCAATAAAGCTCGCCGAAGTATCCCGGCAAGATTTCGGCCCTGCGCGCACGGTCAATTCCGCGCTGCCACGAAAGCGGCATATCCGGATCGGCAACGCTGCCGGCGTTCCCGGTTGCCGGTACGCCCGCATCGATCTTGTTGACGATGCCGTGGTGAACGCCTGCAAGAATGGCCGCCATGGTCAGATAGGGATTGGCATCCGCGCCGGCGACGCGATGTTCGAACCGGCGCGCCTTGTGACTGCCCCCCGGCACACGCAGAGCGGTCGAGCGATTGTTGTAGGACCATGCAGGACCGACGGGAACGTAGCTGTTGACGATAAAGCGCCGGTAAGAGTTGCGGTTCGGCGCGAATACCGCCATGCCTTCCGTCATCGTCGCCATCATGCCGCCCATTGCATGACGCAGCGCTTCCGTGCCCGCGTCCGTGCCGTCGTCGAATACGTTAACGCCGCTTCCATCGAGAAGACTGCAGTGAACATGGAGACCGCTTCCCGAACTCTCGGGATAAGGCTTGGCCATGAACGTCGCCTCATAACCGTGCTTCGCCGCCACCCCCCGGATCACGCGCTGTAGCAACGCGGATTGGTCGCAGGCAATTAGCGGGTCGTCGACATGATCCAGATTGACCTCGAACTGACCGGTGGCGTACTCGGCGGAAGCAGGTCCCGCCGGCAAACCCTGCGACCGGCAAGCGTCCGCAATATCGGATAGGACGTCGGCAAACTCATCCATCTCGTGGACGCTGTAGACCTGTGTGCCGCTGCTTCGTTTACCGCTTTTGGGCAGGATCGGCGGAACCGGTTCACCACCCTCGCCGCGCTCGGGGTCGATCAGGTAAAACTCCAGTTCGCAGGCAACGACCGGCTTCAGGCCGGTGTCGCCGAATACACTCAGGACACGCGCCAGAACCGCTCGTGGATCGTCATACTGCGGCGTTGTCTTGTCTTCTTCGTAGAAACTCGCAAGCACCTGGCCGAGCGGCTTATCCACCCACGGGACCGGCGCCAGTGTGCCGGGGACCGGCAGCAGCGGATAGTCCGGATCGCCATCGCTGAACCCCCGGCCAAGCGGGTCGGAACTATCACCGGTGACATCAAGCAGATGAATCGACGACGGCATCAAAAAACCGTCCTCAAAGAGTTTTTTGAGTTGCTGTCGGTCGACCCGTTTGCCGCGCATGATGCCGCACAGGTCGTAAACAAGTACGTCGAAGAACTCGATATCCGGATAGGCTTCGAAGAAGCCCTCGGGCGTGGACGCATCCTTAGCCATTCAGGCCCCCATTTCCAACATTCCCGGCGTCGACCGTCTGACACGGAAAACGCCGGTTCGGCCAACGTGCCCGAGCCCCGAGGCCGCGGTCAACTAGCCGTATTGATACATCCCGATTCTGACATCCGAAACGGACGTCTTCACGGCGCCGGAACCACATCACCGGCCGGAATCCACCCTGACCCCGCCGCCGATTGCAGTAACAGCCAACCATCCCGCCGCTCGACGACAACCGCCTCGAACACAAGTTGCGCCGTTTCCGCAAGCGGCGGACATTCCGTGTCCGCACATTGGCGCAAAACCAGCGGCGGGGTGAGAATTTCCAGGCGTATGCTGACTGGCGACGGGGCCTGTTCGGGCAATACGGCCGGTCGCACATGCATGACCGTTGCAACGGGACCAGGATCGACGTTTTCGCTATCGACAACCTTTACGGCGCGCCCCCCGACGATCGGCCGCAGCGTGGTGCCGACGGGCGGTCTCCCCCAGATGCTGATGGTCGCGTCGGCACAAGCGGGTATATCGCTCGCGAACAGTCTCGCATGCCAACCCGCGATGTTCAGGTTCGGGTGAATGGTCGCGGCGATGTCAGGGCGCTCGATATCGACCGGCGTGCCGGCGATGACGATATCGCAAACCGACAACAGTACTTCCTCAAACCGCATGCCCAGTAGCCGGTGACCGGCCCAGCCGCCAAATTCGACAACCTGACCATGGGCGACCTGGATCGGGCTGTCGATCGGCTGGACCTCGCCGTCGACCTTGACCCAATCGACGAATCCCGCCGGATCGTTGACGACCTGCCACGACTCGAGCGGATAAAGCGCATCCGGCGGATATGAATCGACTTCGACAGCCGGCGGCGGCTCGACCGGCGGCGGGACATCCACCAATACCTTGCTGGTTCGCTCCGTCGCCCGCGGAGAGAAATCGAGGCCGAGTTGTTCGAGAAACGGCCGGACGTCGCCTGTAAACGCGCGAATACGATGATCCCGATAGGCGAAATATCCGCCCACGGCGACCAAGCCAAGAATGGCGACTATCGCCGGCAACATGACATAGCGCATCATCCAACCGAATGCCGAGGATGTTTGCTCTGCCATCTCGACCCCGCTCAATCCAGCCGCGCCAGTTGGCCGCGCAGGCGCTGGACGAAAACGTCGATCAGGCGGCGCATGACCGAGTCTGTCTCCGCAAGCCGCATCAAACGACCGTCCATGTCATCGGGCTTGACGACCAGCACCTCGACATCGCCGACCGCACGTGCGGTCGCTGCTCGGGGCTTGCCGTCGATTAACGACATTTCACCAAAAATATCGCCACGGCCCAGGGTCGCGAGCCCGACTTCACGCCCGCCTTTGCCGCGAAAAACCTCGACTTCACCGTCGACGATCAAATAAGCGGCGGCGCCATCCTCGTCCTGTTTGAAGACGGTTTCACCTGCCGAGAACGTCCGGCGGTCGAGTCCCTCGCTGCCTGTTTCGCCGTCGGTTTCGCTCATGTCAGTGGTACCGCCAATCCCGGAGACGCATTTTAGGGGCCACGTGGGGGTAAGTCGACTGCCCGACCGGCCCTGCGTTCGCGCCAGGCAACGAAACCGCCGGAAACGGTGATCAACGCCATACCGGCAATCGTCATGGCGTCGGGCACCTGAGCCCACACGACGACGGCCCAGAACGTCGCGAAAATCAGATATGTATAATCGAATGGCGCGAGCCAACTCGATTCCGCACTCTGATAGGCTTTTGCCATCGAGACGTTGGCGACCAGATTGAGCACCGAGCATACGACGATAATGCCGGTCATCCAGGTTTCGAGCGGACGCCACCCGGTCAACAGGTAGGGCCAACGAATCGCAATCTCGCCGGGGTGCCAAACCGAAAAGAGACCAAGACCAAGAACGCCGAGCGCCATGAATGCGAGGGCAACGCCGATCGCCAGATTAATCGGCAGTTCTTCGCGGCAAAGCTTGCGTGTCGTCATGACGCTCAAGGCATAGAAGAACCCCGCGCATACCGGCATCAAGGCGACCGGGCGGAACGCTTCGGTTCCTGGCCGTAAAATCAACAAGACCCCAATAAATCCGACGGCAATAGCGAACAGCCGTCGTGGACCGACACGTTCGCCAAGCATGGTGCCCGAAAGCAGGGCGACGAAGAACGGATAGGTGTATAGCCCGGCGGCAATTTCCGAGAGACTGAGAAACGGCACGCCGCCGAAGAAAAACACCATTGTCGTTACGTGCACGGTGCTTCTGAGACCGACCGCCCGATAGCTGCGGGGGCGCTCGAATCCGCCCAGGAAGACAAGGCAGATTATCAACGCGAATCCGAGGTTGATCGAAGCGCGGAGCGCCTGAAATTGCCACAGCGAGAGTTCGTAGCTGAGTTGTTTGACGAAGCTGTCCTGCAGACTGAGCACTGCAAGAGCGGCCATCAGCAATCCTGCTGCGAGCGCGGGGCTGTCTCCAAGGCCCCGGCCCCAGATCGCCGTGCCGAAATGGCGCAATCTCTCCACCGGCAAAGCCCGCTTAGTCCGCGAGCATGTGATCGAGGTCGGCAATCAGGTCGTCGATGTGTTCGATACCGACGGACATTCGAATCAGATTTTCTGGCGTATCGGTCAACGGACCCTCGCTGGTTTTACGATGTTCGATGAGGCTTTCGACACCGCCGAGCGAGGTCGCCCGCTTGATGACTCGGCAACGGAGCACCCGGTCGATGGCCGCATCGCGATTGCCCTTGACCTGAAACGACAGCATGGCGCCGAACCCGCCCTGCATCTGCCGAACGGCGATGTCGTGCCCGGGAAACGTCTCAAGACCGGGGTAACAGACCCGTTCCACGCTGGGATGAGTGGCCAGATGCCGGGCGCAATTCAAGGCGTTTTCCGACTGTCTCGGAACGCGGACGAAGAGAGTCCGAAGTCCGCGCATCAACAGCCACGCCTCCATGCTGCCGAGCATCGCGCCGCCGTAAACCCGGTGTTCGCGGATCCGCAGCCACAGTTCGTGATCCGGTCGGCGTGTGACCAACACGCCAGCCAGGACGTCCGTATGGCCGTTCAGAAACTTCGTCGCCGAGTGACAGACGATATCGGCGCCGAGATCGAGCGGCCGGGTGTGCACCGGCGTCGCACAGGTCGAATCGACGCCCAGCAGCGCGCCGGCCTCGTGCGCGATATCGGCCGCCTCGGCAATATCGGTTACGGTCCACATCGGGTTTGCCGGTGTCTCAAGCCAAACCAGTTTCGTTTCGCCTTCATGGATCGCTGCGCGCATCGCATCGGCGCCGCCGGGCTCGAAGAAATCGACGGTCAGGCCCCGCTCAGCGGCGAAACTTTCGATCCAGCGCAGGACCCCGTGATAAACGATTTTCGAAACGGCAACCCGGTCGCCGGCCTTGAGTGCGTGAAATCCGGCGGTGCAGGCCGCATTACCGGATGCAAACGTGATCGCCTCACGGCCGTTTTCAAGCCGCGCAATGACGTCCTCGACCTGTTGCTGGGTCGGCCCGTGGTCGCGAATGTAGCTCCGGGACGCCGTCGCTTCGTAATTGTCGTCGCGCAGATATGTCGTTGAGAAATGAACCGGCGGCACCACCGCGCCGGTTTCCACATCGATCACACCCAGCGCCTGCGCCGCCAGGGTTTCGGGTTTCAGGTCGTCGGACTCGTTGCTCATCTCAGCGCTCGGCCTTTCGGTAGACACAAATCCAATGCCGAAGATCGGCGTATTCGTCGAGGAAAGGATAAGTCCTGAACGGCTCGGTCTGTTCGACAAGGCTCCAGTCACCGTCACGGGATAGGCTTTGCATCTTGCCGCCGAAGCCGAAATCCTCGACCGCCGGTATAGAAATAGAAAAGATAATCGGCGCGCCGGGCTTCGCGACGGACAGAATACCGTCGAGCGCATCGGATCCGGCGTGGCCGGCCGTCAGGACGCCTGCCGCCGTGACCGCATCGAAACTCTCGGCTGGCAAATCGATTTTCGTGTCGAGCAGCAACCCGTGTATCTCCCGGTAGCACCCCTTGCCGGCGGCCGCGCGGCGCATACCGTCGGACGGTTCCAAACCGATCAGGTTGTCGTAGCCGATCCGGAACAGCACTTCGCCGAGATTGCCCGTCCCGCAACCGCCATCGAGAATGCGGGCGTGGCGATCCGCGATATAACGGCCGCAAAGGCCGACGATCATGGCGATGTACGGATTTCCCGTCGCCCATAGATCGCGGTCATAGGTCGCTGCCCAGTTGTCGTAAACGCCATCCAGCTTGGCGCGGTCACCGCCCGCCTGATAAACATCGTCGAGTTTTTTCTTCATGTCTGTCATCGGCGCCTCCGTTTGCCGACCCTAGCACGACGGCGAGGACGGGCAATCCCGAGACTCGGTTGTTGCCAGCGGCGCGCGACATGGCAACAATCTGCTCATGATACGGGTCGACAATCTCCGAAAATCGTTTCGCACCGTTCACGCGCTCGACGATCTGTCGTTCGAGGCGCCGGATGGCCTCGTTACCGGACTGATCGGCCCGAACGGCGCGGGCAAGACCACGGCGCTCCGTATCATGTGCACGGTCCTGCGGCCCGACTCCGGTGCGGCAACCATCGACGGGTTCGACACCGTGAACGACCGGCTTGACGCGCAAAGCCGCCTTGGCGTCGTGCCCGACAGCCGCGGGCTCTATCCCCGCATGACCGCCCGCGAACATGTCCGGTATTGCGGCCGGCTACACGGGATGGAAGACACCGCGCTTCATCGCCGGATCGACGAACTCTCCGATCTGCTCGATATGGGGGAATTTATCGACCGTCGCGCACGCGGGTTCTCCAAAGGCCAGATGCGAAAAGTCGCGCTCGCCCGGGCACTGGTCCACAAGCCGCGAAACATCCTGCTCGACGAGCCGACCAACGGGCTCGACGTCGGCAGTTCCCGTTCGGTTCACGATCTCATTCGTGGCTTGAAGGCCGATGGCTGCTGCATCGTCTTTTGCAGCCACATCATGCAGGAGGTCGCCAACATCTCCGACCAGGTCATCGTCATGGCCAGAGGCCGCGCGGCCGCGCACGGCACCGTCCCCGACCTGCTGCAGCGCACCGGCGCCGCCGATATCGAGGGCGTCTTCATGAGCCTCACCAGGGCAGCGAACGATGAATAAATCCCGAACCAACCCATGGCGCGGTATCGCCGTCGTTTTCGAAAAGGAAGTTATCGACAACGCGCGCGATCACCGCTCGCTACTGTCGGCGCTGATCTATCCGCTGCTCGGACCACTGCTGTTGGGGTTGTTGTTCTCGGCCATCGTCAAGGCCACGGTTAGCGACGACGAAAACGCGTCCATGCAGGTTCCCGTCGCCGGCATCGAGCATGCCCCGGCGCTCGCCGCACACCTGAAGTCGGAAAACGTCGCCATCGTCGAGATGCCGCCGGATCCGGAACATTCGGTTCAAATCGGCGAGGTCAGGATCGCTCTGGTCATATCCGAGAATTTCGCCGACGACCTCGCCGCCGACCGGGTCGGCAAGGTAACCGCGATTTTCAATTCGTCGAACCTCCCTGGGTTGCTGGCCGTCAGCCGGCTCAAGGAAATCCTCGGCCGTTTCAATCGGAAGATTTTGGACCAGCGTCTCGAGAAACGCGGTATCGACCGTACCATCCTGCAACCGCTGTGGATCGAGAACGTCAACGTGGCAACGGAAAAGAACGTCATCGCGTTTCTCTTCCTGATGGTGCCGCCGCTGATCATCTTCAACGTGTTCATGGGCGGGGTCTACCTCGCCATGGACACGACGTCGGGCGAGCGAGAGCGCGGCACTCTCGAAAGCCTGATGATCCATCCGGTGCCCAGATGGGGATTGTTGATCGGCAAGTATTTGGCGGCACTGGTGTTTACCGCCGCTGCAGTTGCCGTGCAGCTCGCCGCTTTCAAGCTCGTGCTCTACCTGACAGGGAACCCGGACGTCGATTTTGCCGCCGCCTTCACCTGGGACTCCGTCGGACTGGCGTTGATCGTCACCTTGCCGTTGATGATGGTCGCCGTCGGCATTCAGGTCATCATCGCGTCGCTGACCCGCACCTACAAGGAAGCGCAGACGTATCTCGGCCTGCTGCCCCTGATACCGGCGATTCCCGGCATGGTCATGGTGTTCGCGCCGGTGCAGTCGCAAACCTGGATGACCGCTGTCCCGATCCTGTCGCAGACGTTGTTGCTCGGCGATCTGGTTTCCGGCGATGGCATCACCGGTCTCTCGGTCTTGCTCTCGGCCCTGGGCTCGTTCGCGGTCGCCGCGATCCTTGTCGGCTTCGCCGCCTGGCTTTATGAGCAGGAACGCCTGATCTTCGCCGGATAACTGATTGTCCAGTTTGGCGGTTAACCTCGTTTAAACATTGTTATTGCTAGGCTTTTTCCTTCGTGGAAGGAGCCTGCCAATGACCAATACACCCTTCGTGCCGCAGTCCGCCGCCCTGCCTTATCTGGTCCGCGGTTTCGGGCTACGGATTTTGTTGATCACGTCACGCGGGCGCGGCCGCTGGGTGCCGCCAAAGGGCAATATCGAACGCGGCATGACCGCGGCGCGGTCCGCCGCCAAGGAAGCACTCGAGGAAGCCGGCATCGTCGGCGCCATCGGCGACCGCGCGATCGGTTCCTATATCTACCGCAAGTTCGACGACAGGAAACGACGCGCCTATGCCGTCGATGTCTATCCGATGTTGGTCGACAGCGTCGCGCCGAATTGGCCGGAGGCACACCAGCGTCGGCGCGAATGGTTCCCCTGCGACACCGCCGCTTCGCTGGTCGAGGAGCCGGATCTTCAAGACCTTATCCGTGGGTTCGGGGCGATGATGGGCGATCTCAAACATCCGGCCGAATCTGCCGTCGACCTGCCTGCTGCGGTTCAACCGATGTTTTCGGCGCCTAGGTAGGAAGCGTTATCCGGAATGATTTCGTCGCTCCGGCATCTCGTACCGAGAGATCGATCGAGCCGCCCGTCCGCTCGATAAGTCGCCGCGCGATTATCACGTTGACGTTGCCGTCGAAATCCCCATCCGCCTGACGTCCGCCGAATTGCTCGGCCGTTATCACAGCGTATCCCTCCTCGGGCCCCGATGTGCTGACGACCATCCGGGTCGATGCCGACGATTGCGATGACATGCCAACCAGTAAGCCGGCCAGGGCGCGGCGGACGAAACGCTCGTTCGCCATACACGTCACGTCATTGATCTCGCCGACGCGGCAATCGATACGGTTCCCCCGCAAAGCGCAGGCCTCGATGGCTTCATCCACGCCAGCGCGAGCCACCGTCGCAAGCTCAAGCGACGATCGTTGAGGCGGCCCCTCCAGATCGTGAATGTTCAAAACGTCGTCGACAAATTTGAGCATGTGAACGCAATTGGTTGCAATGATTTCGACGCACCTTTTCTGCTCGTCGCCGGTTTGGCCGGGCGCCACCTTTTGCAAAGACCGCGCATGCCCGAGGGTTGTATTCAACGGGCCGCGCAACGCGCCGGCAATGCTGGCCGTAAACTGGTCGCGCACTTCACTCGCAGCTTCTGCGTTCGATTTTTCCAGATCGAATTCTTTCGCCGTTTTTCGAAGCTCGAGCTGATCGCATACAATCGCCGCAAAATCGGACAAGCGCCTGCAATCTTCCGCATCCAGCGTTCGCGGCTCGAAATCGACAAGGCAGAGGGTTCCAAGATTGTGCTGGCCGAAAGTCAGCGGCGCCCCGGCGTAAAATCTGATTCCCGGTTCACCGACAACCAGCGGGTTGTCTTTGAAACGGGAATCCTCCGTCGCATCGGGAACTACCATCACGTCGTTTTGCAAGATGGCATGGGCGCAAAACGATATATCGCGCGGCGTTTCCTCGATATCGATGCCGATACAGGACTTGAACCACTGACGGTCCTCGTCGACGAGGGAGACGAAGGCAACCGGAACACCGAACATCGAACTGGCGAGTCGGGTAACGCCGTCAAACGCCTGTTCACGCGGTGTATCGAGGATGTTGTAGCTTCTCAGCGTTGAAAGACGATCCAGCTCGTCTTCTGGTATTGGCGCGTTCAACAATCCGCCCTTCCGCTCTCTTCGTCCCTGAGGAACAACATGTGACCGTCGGAGATGTAGTGGCCGGATCGGCCAATTCAATATGCCAACATCGGGATATACACGGAACGGTCGTTCAGCCGTCACGCCTCATACTCAATAGCGACGACTTCGATCTCCTCGAGCCCGGCCGGCGTACGCACCTTGACCACGTCGCCCTCGTAGGCTTTCAGCAGCGCCCGGGCGATGGGCGATACCCAGCTGATCTCGCCCCGGTCGAGATCGGCCTCGTCGACACCGACGATGCGAACCGTACGCTCATCGCCGTCGCCATCCGCATAGGTCACACGCGCGCCGAAGAACACCTGATCGCGGTTGGTCTGGCGCGCCGGGTCGACGACCTCGGCGATATCGAGACGCTTCATCAGGAAGCGCATGCGCCGGTCGATCTCGCGCAGCCGTTTCTTGCCGTAGATGTAGTCGCCGTTTTCCGAACGGTCGCCGTTGCCTGCCGCCCAGGACACGACCTCGACGACCTTGGGGCGCTCCTCGACGCGAAGCCGTCGAAGCTCTTCTTCAAGGCGCGCATGGCCCGCCGGCGTCATGTAGTTCTTGGCGCCGCGTGGCAATGCCGGGCCGGCGTCGCCGTCGGTTTCCTCGTCGACATCGAGACCGGCCTCGGATTCCTTGACGAATGCCTTGTTCATGGTCCCCAGCCTGCCTCAGGCGGCGGTGCGTTTTCAAGACCGCGTGTGCGATGCATCACAGCCGATGCGCGGACGTTTCCCTAGATTAGCGCAATGATCGATGGCGTTCTGACCACGGCCACCATCGGCCTCCGCAACAACGCGGCGAACGCGGCTGACGCAGCGGACCGTCTGGTGCGCGGCGTCAGCCGGCCCGCCGGCGACAGCCCGGCGACATCGGGCGCGGCCGACCGGGCACAGGGCGTCGCGCTGTCCGAACAGGATATCCTCAAGGCGGTGCTCGATCTCAAACAGGCGGAAACCGGGTTCAAGGCCAACGCGAGCGTGTTCCGCGCAGGCGACCGGATGACCGGCACACTGATCGATCTCCTCGCCTGACGTCGCCGGCCGTCAGATTTGCACCGAAATGTTGCCGAGCCGCTCGGTCAGCTTCATGTTCTCGGCATAGTCCACCGGCACGGCGATCAGCGCAGGCCCATCCTGCGAGAATGCCTCCTCCATCGCCGGGACCAGTTGGTCCGGCGCGGTGAGGACCCTACCCCACATGCCGAACGATTTGGCAAGCAACTCGAAATCCGGGTTGCTGAAACCGAGTTCGGAATGTTCGCCCTTGAAGCCGACCTGCTGCTTCCATTTGATCAGGCCGTACTCGTTGTCGACCCAGATCATGACGACGATGTTCTGCTTGTAGCGGACGGCGGTTTCCAGGTCCTGCACGTTCATCAGGAAACCGGCGTCGCCGGAAATCGCCAGCACCCGGCAATCCGGGTTGGCGTACTTCGCGCCAATGGCACCAGGCAGGGCGAATCCCATCGAGCAGAACCCGTTCGAGATCAGGCACGTGTTGGCTTCGTGACATTGGTAGTGGCGCGCCACCCACATCTTGTGCGCGCCGACGTCGGCCAAGACAATGTCCTCGGGGTTCATGAACGCGCGCACGTCCCAGAGAATCTTCTGTGGCTTCATGGGAAAGCTCGTGTCGTCCTTCTCGGCGGCAAAATCCTCGAGCATCACGTCGCGCAGCTTCTTGCGGTCGTTGATGTCGAACAGCGGCAGCCTGTCTTCGGCCTGGCGGTTGAGTTCCTCGTTGATCTGCCACAGCGCGTCGGCGAGGTCGGCAACGATCTCCACGGCGACGGGAAAATCCTTGTCGACCTCCGCCGCATCGAAATCGATGTGAATGATCTTGCTGGAGCGCGACTTGTTCCACGCCGCAGGTGCGTACTCAACGAGGTCGTATCCCGCCGTGATCACCACGTCGGCATCCTCGAACGCGAGGTTGTTGTAGTCGCCGCTGCCGAGGCCCATGGTAAACAGACAGTGCGGATCGTCCATCGGCATGGCGCCCTTGCCCATGAACGTGTTGACGACGCCGATCCCGGCCTTGTGCGCGAGTCGGCGGAGTTGCGTTGCGGCGCGTTTGCGGATGGCGCCGTTGCCCGCGAGGATCAGTGGCCGCTTGGCCTGCATGATCAGTTCGACCGCCTGCTTGACCGCCTTGTGATCGGCGGCGGGACGGCGCTGCTTGACGATTCCCAGCGGCTCGTCGTCGGTGTCGCGCTTGGCGATGTCCTCGGGCAGCTCGATGACCGTCAGGCCGGGCTTCTCCCGCTCGGCGGTCTTGAACGCCTTGCGCACCACCTCGGTGATGTTGTTCGGCGAATAGATGGTCGCCGACCACTTGCTGATCGGATCGAACATGGCGATCGAGTCCATGTTCTGGTGGCTTTCCTTGTGCAGCCGGGTCGTCGATCCCTGGCCGATGATCGCGACCACGGGCGCGCGGTCCATGTTGGCGTCAGCGCAGCCGGTGACCAGGTTCGTCGCCCCCGGGCCGAGCGTCGCCAGACACACGCCCGCCTTGCCTGTCAGACGCCCGTAGGCGTCGGCGGCGAAGGCGGCGGCCTGCTCGTGACGGCACAGCACGAACTCGATGGAACTGTTCCTGAGCGACATCATGACGTCGGCGTTTTCCTCGCCGGGTACGCCGAAGATGCGCTCGACACCCTCGTTCTCAAGACATTTGACGAAAAGATCCGAAGCCTTCATAACGCCACCCCTCCCCTTTATCTGTGCGACCGGGGAAGCTTAGCACGCGAACCGACGGGGGCCAGTGAAGGTTTGGCGGTGTGCAGAGTTAATTCTTACAATCGCTTTTTGGCGAACTGACGGCCATTGCCGGTTTTTAGAAAGGCCTCGAACGCGTCTGCTCGAGCCGGGTTTTCAAATGCAATGTATGTCTTGAGCCGTTATGGCCTGAACTTGCTGGTGTGGATGGAATGCCCCGCATTGTGTTCATCTATACGCCGCTTCAAATTTAGTGTCGCTCCGATATAGAAACGCGCTTCATCTTCTTCACTCTGAAGAATGTAGACGTACTTCATTGGCCGATTGGGCTCACGGCCCGCCTCCATTAGACTTCGGCGCGGCATCCGCTTTCCCGGACGCTACAACGCCCATCACGCTGTAGCGAAGCGAAAGCGGATGGTGCGGGCGGCCGGACTTGAACCGGCAAGGCCGAAGCCGAGGGATTTTAAGTCCCTTGTGTTTACCAATTTCACCACGCCCGCCCACGTTGGCGACGCGCACCGCGCCGACCCTAAGCCGGGGACCGTGTCGCGGCAAGGGCCGCATTGTCGGGCCTCGCAGCGCGCGTTAATGTCCGGACATGAGCAACAACCGCAGCGCCGCGAACGATCGCGATCAGCCCGAACCACCGGTTTTCGACGAAGCGTTCCGCGTCGGTCTCGAGGATCTGATTCGCTGGCGGCGCGACGTGCGCCGGTTCCGCACCGATCCGTTGCCGGACGGCCTGCTCGAACAGCTGATCTCGATCGCGGCGCTGAGCCCGAGCGTCGGCAACTCGCAGCCGTGGCGCTTCGTCCGGGTGCGCGATCCCGCGCGCCGCGCCGCCATCCGCGACGATTTCGCCGAACGCAACGCCGATGCGTTGAACGACTATTCCGGCGAAAAAGCGCGGGTCTACGCCTCACTCAAGCTTTCGGGCCTCGACGATGCGCCGGAGCATCTGGCGATCTATTGCGACGAGGCGACCGACCTCGGCCACGGCCTCGGCCAGCAGACCATGCCCGAAACGCTGCGCTACTCGGTGGTCGGCGCGATCCAGACGCTTTGGCTGGCGGCGCGGGCGCGCGGCGTCGGCATGGGCTGGGTGTCGATTCTCGATCCGGAGAACGTGCGCCGGATTCTCGATGTGCCGCACACCTGGACGCTGGTCGGCTATCTGTGTATCGGCTGGCCGGTCGAGGAACACCTCGATCCCGAGCTTGAGCGCGCCGGCTGGCAGGGCCGCGAGGATCCGGGTTCTTTCATCGTCGAACGCTAAAAAGGCGTTTTTTCCCGTCATTCTCGCGTAAGCGGGAATCCAGAGCGGCCAACCAGATGTATGCCTGCGTGGAACTGTAGTTGACTGGCGAATCTGCGCGCCGAGCCCCGCCGGTCCATTCCCTCGGCGCGCGCAAACACCTCGCTTGGGTTTAATCTTCTATAGGCTCGCCCCCGAGGTCGCGAATCATCGCCCTGATCCTGTCGGCGACGACGGCAATCTCGGCCGCATCGGTGCCGCGCATGACCAGGCTGGCGCCCAGCTTGCCCTCCTTGAAATACGGATAGCTGCCGATCTCGACCGTCGGATGGTCGTCCTGAATGCCCCGGAGCGGCGTTGAAATCGTTCCTTCCGGCAGGTTCGCGGCGACCGACACGGTCAGCACCGGCTCGCCGCCCGCGAGGCTGCCGGCAATCCCGTCGAACATGACTTCGAGAATGCTCGGCACTCCGGGTAGAACGTAGACGTTACCGATCCTAAATCCCGGCGCGCGGCTGACCGGGTTGTCGATCAATTCCGCGCCGTCCGGCATGTCGGCCATCGAAAGCCGCGCTTCGGTCACGTCCTCGGGCTTGTAGTAGGCCCGGAGAATGGCTTCGGCCTCCGGGTTGCGTCCGAACGGCAGGCCGAGCGCCCTAGCGACTGCTTCGGACGTGATGTCGTCGTGGGTCGGGCCAATCCCGCCGGTGGTGAAGACATAGTCGTGCGCGGCACGCAGCGTATTCACGGCGTCCGCGATGGCGTCGTCCTCGTCGCGCACGATCCGCACCTCGACGAGGCGGATACCGAGCTCCGAAAGCCGCCGCCCCAAGAAGGAGACGTTTGCATCCTGAGTTCGGCCCGAGAGGATCTCGTTGCCGATAATCACGATGGCGGCGGTATAGACTTGCGAGGCGTCCGACATGGGGTTTTCCTTTGCGCCCCATCGGTAACACCCCGCGCGCCCGCGGCAAAGGGGAAACGGCCCCGGCATCATTGCGACACCGGGGCCGTCTCGCTGGCGGGAGGCCGGCGCCCGTAGAGGGGGGGGGGGTTACGGGCTACCGGGACCGGCCGTGGAGGATCAATGCACGACCGTCCAGCTGCCGTCCTCCTCGCGGCATGCGGTGCCGTAGGCATCCTGCGGCTCGCCGCCGACATACACCGTGTGGCGATATTCGCGGCACAATCGGCCCGACGTCTGCGCCGCGCCCTCGCGGGTCGCGACAACCGTGCCGGAATTGCCAGACTCCGGATTCGACCAGACGATCGGTTCGCCGACCGGCGCGCTGTGCGCACGGTTCTGCGCTCGCTCGATATAGGCCTTGTCGGCGCGGTCGAGACTGGCGCCTGCCTCGCTGCCCATGACGGCGCCGATCAGCGCACCGGCGGCAACCGCAGCAAGCTGGCCGCGACCATCGCCGATTTGCGAACCGGCAAGGCCGCCGAGGCCGGCGCCGAGCAATGTGCCGGCCGTTTGCTTGTCGCCGGAACCGGTCACGCAGCCGGTGGCCAACACGACGACCATAAACATCGCGGCAATGCGCGAGACGAAAGACTTCGACGTAGAGGCCCGACGGGGACGGGAATGCGAAATAGCACTGGATGTGTTCATGACTGATCCTCCTTTTCGCCCGGCAATCGATACGAATAACAAGAACGCGGTTCGCCGGCCGATAGATATATACATATTTGCATGTATTTTTGATGTCAATATTTATTTGTATTTTTGAATGCAAATTTTTATATAGTGCTGGAATCCCAACGACATGCCCGCTAAATTTTCTACGATTCGGCGCTAATGCCGGGGATTAAAGATGGACTTTGCGGTAATCGACCGATGACCAACGCTTTCACCAATGCGGCCCACCGCCAATACCTCGATTTGCTGGCGCATGTCGGCGACCGATGGCTCGCGCTGTTTGACGGCAACACGGATTTCTATTCGTCCCACTACTGGGATTTGCTGACCACGCTGTGGGAAGCGGACGAGCCGGTCCGCAAGACGGACGCCATCGACTGCATGAAGAGCGTTAAAAGCCCGCACACGGCCGGCAAATACATCGACACGGCCGTCGCCGGCGGCATCATCGTCGAAACCGGCAACCCGAAGGACGCCCGCTCGCGCCTCGTGGCGTTGTCACCGTCGATGCGGGATCGCATGGATGGATTTTTCGATGCCGCGGTCGCCGAACTCTGCGCTTCGGCGGAGCGAATCGCCGGCATGCGCAAATCATAGGGTCAGGACCCTAACCCTCTGTTTCGACACCGCCGGCGAACGCCGAATCAAGAACCGCTTCGTACCACGACCACGATTCGACCAGGCCGCGCCGCGCAGCGACGTAAGCCGGACGCTTGAAGACGGGTGCGTGAGCCACGGCATGCAGCGTTCCCGCCGCCAGGTGCGGGTCGGCAAGCCGGGCCGGCAGATAGGCCGAACCGCCGTTGGCCAGAAGATATTCAAGTGCCCAGGATCCCGAGCCGAACGTCCGTGTCGGCGTGTCCCCGTCCGGATAGGCGGCAGCGTGGTCGCGGCGGAACGTTTCGCCCATGTCGACGTAGACATACGCCGGATCCCACCGCATGAGCGGCCGGGGGCGGGTCGATACGAGGACGAGTTCGTCGTCGAATATCTTGCGCACGACCGTGTCCCCGGCATTGGGCGGCACGAAGCAGAAAACGAGATCGACAAGCCCCGTGCGCAACCAACGGGCCAGGTCAGCCTGTTCGCCGGGCCAAACCGAATACGCGACATCGGCCGCGTTTTCTTCGAGCTCGGCCAGAAACCGTTCGCCGAAGCCATGCCATAGATCGGGCTGGCAGCCGATGTTGCAGATCGCGCCGACGCCGGACGGCAATGACGTTTCCAGCAACGCCTGGGACCACAGATCGGACATCAGTTCCGCATACCGCTGGAACTTGAAACCGGCCGACGTCAGTTCCGCCCCGGATTTCCGGCGATGGAACAGGGTCTGCCCGATCTCGCTCTCCAGCGCGCTCAAACGCGCCGTCACCGTCGACTGTGTCACATGCAGACGTTCCGATGCCCGGCTCAGCGAGCCGGTTTCCATCACGGCGAGGAACGTACGAACATTGATGAGGTTCATGGCTTATTATCGTATTTATCGATAATTCTTTGCAATATAATTCGTTTTTAAGAATTAATGACGCCTGCCATACTGTCTGCATCGTTTCCACGGGAGTGTTGCAGGATGGAATTCAGTATCCAGTTATCCGCCGACTATCCGAACAAGGACTATGGCGGCGACCGCGTCTACGCCGACATGCTGGAACAGGCCCGCTTGGCCGACCGGATGGGATTCGATGCCGTTTCCGTGACCGAGCACCATCTGATCAACTGCCTGATGATGCCGGCGCCGCTGACCTTTGCCGTCAAGATCGCGGCCGAGACCGAACGTGTGAAGATCATGACCTCCGTGGTCGTGCTGCCGCTCCACGACATGCGGGTCTTTGCCGGCGAAGTCGTCGTCGCCGATATCTTTACCGAGGGACGATTGCTGCTCGGCGTCGGGCGCGGCGCCTTCAAGTACGAGATGGAACGTCTCGGGGTGCCCATGGACGAGACCCGCGAGCGGTTCGACGAGTCGCTCGACGTGCTGCAAGCGTTGCTCCGCGACGAGGAGGTCTCATGGGACGGAAAATATTACACGTTCGATCCGATCACGATCATGCCGCGCCCGGTCAGCCCGGGCGGCCCACAGATGATGATGGCGGTGATGAACCACCAGGGCATCTACCACTGCACGAAGCGCGGCTTTCACATTCAGACGACGCCGCTGTCCGGCGATCATTCCATGCTCGTCGATCAGGTGACGGGGTTCACCCGCGCCAAGCAGGAAATGGGCGAGGACGGCGCGCATCTGACGCTGTCGCTGTCACGCGTCGGCCAGACCGCCAAGACACCGGCGGAGCGACTGCGGAAACTAGAGGCCGCGTATCGCTATTACAGCCGTTTCGACAATGTCTTCACGGGGCCGGGGATCGTCGACCATGGCATGATCCGCGAACTCCCCCGCAAACAGAGCATCGAGGAAATGGAGCAAAGCCTGTTGTTCGGCTCGCCCCAGGAGATCGCCGACAAGCTCGGCCCCTATCAGGATCTCGGCGTTGACCGCTTGATCCTGAGCCCCAATTTCGGTCTCGAGCAGTCCGAGACCATGGACAGCCTGCAATGCTTCGCCGAGGACGTCATGCCCCATTTCACCGGGCGGCCTGCCGGCGCCCGCGCGGCGGCGGAATAGAGCGATGACGGCTGTCGATGTCGCCTATACCGTGGAAGGGTCCGGCCCGCCGCTCTACATGGTTCACGGGATTGGCTCGCGCCGCGCGACCTGGGATGCGCTCGTCGCCGATCTCAAGGCCGATTACACCTGCGTCACCTACGACCTGCGCGGGCACGGCGAAAGCCCGGTCGGCGAACTGCCCTACGGTCTCGATTGCCTGGTCGAAGATCTCGAGGCGCTTCGCGCACGATTGGGTCACGACAAGATCCACGTCATCGGTCACTCGCTCGGCGGCATGATCGGACCGGGTTACGCGCGGACTCATCCCGAGCGAACCCTGACCGTCGGCCTGCTCAGCACGGCGGCCGGGCGCACCGAGGACGATGCCGCGAAGGTTCAGGGCGTGGTCCGCGCCATGGAGGAAAAGGGCATCGAACCGGTGTTCGACACGTTGCTCGACCGCTGGTTCACCGACGATTTCATCGCCGCTCGGCCCGATGTCATTCAACGCCGCAAGGAACAGGTTCTGACGACCCCGCCAGACGTCTTCCTTTCTGTCTTTCACGTCTATGCCGAAACCGAGATGGCGCCCTGGCTGAACGAGGTCGCGCACCCCTGCCTGGTGCTGACCGGCGAACTCGACGGCGGCTGCAATCCACGGCTCAACCGGTTTATCGCCGACGAACTGCCCGACGCGGAATTGGTCGTTCTCGACGGTATCAAGCACGCCATCCTTCTCGAAGCCCCGGAGCGGGTCATCCCGCCGGTTCGGGATTTCCTCGCGCGACACGGTTGATCGCTGTTAGGGTTCCGGCAATCAACCAGCAGGAGCCCCGTCCATGAACCGTTCTCTGATCGCCGCCCTCGCCCTCATGTCGGTCGCAACAGCGCCGGCCGTCGCCGACAGTGATTTCGATCCGACCGAAGCGAAGCTCGAAGCCGCCATCGCCCAGACCTACCGTAGCGACAAGAACCGCGCCCGCGACGACAACCGGGATCCGGTCAATGCCATGGCGTTTTGCAGGCTGCGCGACGATATGACCGTCATCGAATTCGGCCCCGGTGCCGGTTGGTACACGGAACTCCTCGGGCCGGTACTTCAGGAAAAAGGCCGCCTGTTGATCGCCAACCAGGCGGCCTGGCTCGACGGTCTCGATGAGATGCTGGCGCGCCCGTCCATGACTGCGGTCGAAAAGCTGCCGATCGACATGGGTTGGGACCGCGACATTCACCAATATATTCCGGGCGATATCGATTATGGCCTGACGGACGCTGACCTGGCGCTCAATATCCGGGAATACCATAACTTCGACGCGGAAGGCGCTTCGGTCGTCAATGGGGCAACATTCAAGGCGTTGAAGCCCGGCGGTTATTATTGCGTCATCGACCACACCCGCCGCCATATGGAGCCGGAAAATCCGGAGAACGGCCGCCGCGCCGACCCGGTCCAGGTTATTCTCGAAGTGCAGGCGGCGGGCTTTCGACTGATCGGGTCGAGCAACCTGTTCTTCAAACCCGACGACGAATTGCGCTACGAAGTCGGCCGCAAAACGGTCACCGGCAATACGGACCGGTTCTCGCTGCTGTTCCGGAAACCGGAGTAACGCAGGCCGGGTCGTGATCGGCCCTTATCGGTCGATATCGATTTCGTCTCCGGTCGCCTGAACGTCCTCATCGAGATCGATCGGCACCATATCCGGCTCGAGCGGCTCGCCGGCCGCCTTCTTCGCCAGAATCTCGTCCCGCGTTGCTTCGATGGCCAGAAAACGCTTGGCGGTTGACGGATGCGTGGTACCGGCAAGGTCGATGCTGCCCGGATGGCGCGCGGCCATACGCCGCCAGAGGTGCGCTACATCGGAAATATCATAGCCTGCCCGCGCCGCATAGTAGACGCCGACGTAGTCCGCTTCGGCCTCGAATTCCTGAGAAAACGCCGAGCCGGCGATGTCCCGTCCCAGCCCGGTCATATCGACCCCGGTAAGGACCGTGAAGATAGCGCCGACAAGGACACCGCCGAGCGCGTTGCCCTGCTTTTTCTCTATATGATCCATCGTATTGTGTGCGAGTTCGTGGCCGATCACCAGGGCGAGGTGGTCGTCATCCGCCATAAACTCGATCATAGCAGCCGAGAAAAAGATGCGGTCGCCATCCGCGTATGCGTTCAGTTCATCCGTATTATCCATGACCATTGGATACCCGCAGATGGTTTTCGGTTTGATATCGAACGTCTTGAATTCGCCATCGCGCCGGATAACGACCGACATGTCGATTTGCTCTTCCGGGCGACCGTAATAGTACTCGTCGATCCAGTCGTCCGCCTTTTTCCCGCCCTCGACCGGCACCCCGTCGATGGAAACGAGTTCATCGCCGGCAAGGATACCGATCTCGGCCGCGGGCGATTCCGGCATGACGCGGCCGATTTGGATGTTGTCGTCGGTCAGATTGTAGTGCGTCTTGTACGCCGACCGATATTCGTCGCTGGAATCCTGTGCGTGAACGAGTTGCAGGCCGTAGTAATAGTTGCGCCGGTCACACAGCGCGGTATTCGCCAACAAAATCGGCATCCCGACCCGCTCAAGCCGTTCGCGCAAGCGCTCCTGTTCCGAAATCACGAACTGCCGTTGTTTTTCCGCCTCGTCTTCCGCAGATTGCTGGTCGATTTGTGGTATGTTGGTTACCGGCGCACATGCGCCGATCGTGAAAAGGGCGACGACCGCGATCAGCTTGGCAAAACGAAAAAGTTTCATGAACGGTTCCCTCCCGAAAGCCGTACAATCATAACGCGATCATCGAATTCGACCAACAACTGAGATCAAATGAGATCCCGGAGCGTGGCGATCAGTGGTGCGTCGGCGGGCGGCATCGGATAATCGCCGAGGCGCACGGGCGGCACCCACTTGATCGCCTGACCTTCCGTCGGCATGACATCGCCCCGCCACACCCGGCAGGCGTAGAGCGGCATCAGCAGATGGAAATCGTCATAGGCGTGGCTGGCGAAGGCGATGGGCGCCAGGCAGCTCGTCGTTACGTCGATGGAAAGCTCTTCGCGAAGTTCCCGGATCAATGCGGCTTCGGGCGTCTCGCCCGCATCGACCTTGCCACCCGGAAACTCCCACAGTCCCGCCATGGCCTTGCCGTCGGGCCGCTGTGCGATCAGCACCCGTCCGTCCGCATCGATGAGGGCGGCGGCACTGACCAGCAGCATCGGCAGGCCGCCGACGCGCCGCGCGTCGGTCCCGGCGTCGAGGCAGGTCGGGTCAGGACCGGTAATCGGCATTGATTTCGATGTAGCCGTGGGTCAGATCGCACGTCCAGACGGTCGCCGTACCGTCGCCGACTCCGACATCGACGGCGATCTCGATCTCGTCGCCTTTCATATGCGCGGCAACGGGCGCTTCGTCGTAGTCGGCAACCGCCTGCCCGTTCGCCGCAATCGCGATTCCGCCGACGGCAACCGTCATCCGGTCCCGGTCGGCAGGCTCACCGGCTTTGCCGACGGCCATGACGATGCGGCCCCAGTTGGCGTCCTCGCCGGCGATTGCCGTCTTCACCAGCGGCGAATTGGCGATAGACAACGCAATCACCCGCGCAGAACCGTTGGTTTCGGCGCCGCTCACGGTCACGGTGACGAACTTGCCGGCGCCCTCGCCGTCGCGGACCACCTGATGGGCGAGATCGCGACATACCGCTTCAAATGCCGCACGGAATTCGTCGAATCGGGGGTCGTCGATATTGTCGACGGCATTATTGCCCGCAGCACCCGTCGCAAACGCCATCAGCGTGTCGCTTGTCGAGGTGTCGCTGTCGACGGTGATGCAATTGAATGTTTTCGCCGTCGTCCGCTCGAGAAGCGTTTGCAGCGCCTCGTGCGATACGGCGGCATCCGTAAACACATAAGCCAGCATGGTCGCCATATCCGGCGCGATCATGCCCGATCCCTTGACGATCCCGCCGATCGTGACTTCGCGACCATCGAGTTGAATCGTTTTGCAGGCACCTTTGGGGAACGTATCGGTGGTCATGATCGCGGCCGCAGCCGTGGCGAAATCGGCAGTACCAAGACCGGCGCTCATGTCGCCGAGCTTTTCGCGAATCTTCTCGTCCGGCAGAGTCTCGCCGATGACGCCCGTCGAGGCGACGAACACCCGGCTCGGCCGGCAACCGAGCGTATCGGCGACGGCCTCGACCGTCCTGTTGACCGAATCGAGACCGGCCTGACCGGTAAAAGCGTTGGCATTGCCCGCATTAACGATCAGGCCCTGGGCCTCGCCGTTCCCGCCCTTGAGCGCCTTGCGGCACCAGTCGACCGGGGCGGACGCCGTCCGCGACTGGGTAAACACGCCTGCCGCCTGGGTGCCGTCGTCAAACGCCGCCAACAGCACATCATCGCGGCCGACGTACTTGATACCTGAATTACAGGTCGCGAAACGAACGCCGGCGACACCCGGGATCTCCGGGAACGAGGCTGGGGCGAGCGGCGATACGGCCGATTTTTTGTTTCCCATGAAAGACGCTCCGCGGAAGCTTACGGCAGCGGTTGGCCGTCCGGCGAGAACTTGCGAATGTCGGAACCGGACCATAGACCGTCGACATACGCATCTTCGATCTCGCGGGCGAGTTCGGCACGCAATTGTTCGGCCACGCTCTCGAAGGGCGGAACGGGAATGGCGCGACGATCTTCGATCTTGATCACGTGCCAACCGAACTCCGTTTGTACCGGTGCGTCGGAATGCGCGCCAACGGCCATACCGAAGGCGGCCTGTTCGAATGCCGGCACCATCTGACCGCGTTGGAAAAAGCCGAGATCGCCCCCGCTCGGCCCGGAAGGCCCAGTCGAGCGTTCCTTCGCCAGGTCTGCAAAATCAGCACCGCCGTCGAGGTCGCGGATGACCTGTTCCGCCGCACCGAGATCGGCCAGAAGAATATGACGGGCGTGCACTTCCTCTTCGCCACCCCGCTCGGCAGCGAAGGCATCGTAACGCGCGCGCAGCGCGGCATCGTCGAGTCGCTGGTCGAGTAGATGGTCTACGGTCGCCTGCTCGAGCAACCGTCGCTCGGCCCGGACGAGCCGCTCGGCATGCGCCTCGGTCTCGTCGAGCCCCTGCTTCTCGCCTTCCGCGGCGAGAAGATGCATGCGAATCAGCCGGTCGACCAAGTGCGGAAACAACGTTTCCATCGGCAATTGGCGATACTGATCGGGCAGCACGAGGGCAGCTTCCTCGACGTCGCTCATGCGAATCTCCGTACCGTCGACGGTGGCCACGATCGGGTCGTCACCGGCGGCGGTAAGGCTCGAAGGTTCGGCAAGGACGGCGAGCAACAACAATAGAGCGGCAAAGGGCCGAAACAGCATGACAAATCTCCGAATTTTGGTTGGCGCATCATGCACGCCACGCCCCTCGTTGGTAAAGTCACAACGCCGGGATTATATGATGCGGATGAACTGGAAATCTTCCTACTGGCTATGGCTCGGCGTCATTGCCGCAGCGGTTCTTCTCGCAATTGCCGGTCTGCATCAGCGCTACCCGGACACGTTGTCGAGCCGCGACGGACAAATCGGCGTTGTGCACGGCCTGCTGATTCTTGTTTTCGTTGCCTCCAGCCTGTTTGTCAGGGGGCGAATGAACCTCGGCCGCATGGCACGGAACGCGATACTCTGGCTCGCCATCGGCGGGCTGATCCTGATCGGCTATTCGTTTCGGCATGACGCAGCCCGGTTGGGCCAGCGGCTGGCCGGTGAAATCGCACCGTCGTCCGGCGTAGCCGGCAGCGAGTCTATTCGTTTTCCGGCCTCGTCCGGGGGCCACTTCATTGTCGATGCCACGGTCGACGGCGAACCCGTCCGCTTTCTCGTCGATACCGGCGCGACGGACGTGGTGCTCAGCCCCGCAGATGCACGCAGACTTGGATTTCAGCCGGAGGAGATGGCCTTTACGCAGATTTATCGCACCGCCAACGGCATGGTGTCGGGCGCACCGGTCAGACTCGGCACCATCGAAATCGGCCCGATCCGCGTCAACGACGTTCGCGCGTCCGTCAACGGCGCCGACATGACACGGTCATTGCTCGGCATGAGTTTTCTCTCGCGCCTCGACCGCTACGAGGTTTCGGACGATGCCCTGACCCTTTACCGTTGAAGCCTGCGCCCAACCGACGAAACCCGACATGTCTGTTACCCGGATCCGTACTCCCGCGCTTGTGCCGATGGCTACGACGACCGGTTCCGCCTGTTCGCCCGAAGCCGACAGCAAGGAATAGGGCGGGAACATGGAGACAAAGCGGAAGAGCGACTGAACCGCGAACGCAGCGACCGACCGAGCCCAGTACTCCGAGATCTGGCATCGATACATCATACGGCGGCAATCTACCTGCCGCCGTTGCGTTGACACCCCTCCCCTCCGCGCTTATGTGTTTTGCGGCCCGGCCACGGGCCGCGTTCTCCCTGCGTAATCGGCATGATTGACCGAGCCGCCGGGCAATGACGCCAAGGCCACCTCGGAGTCTCCGGATCCATGCTCGAATCCCTCGCCAAAAAACTGTTCGGCAGCGCCAACGACAGGTTCGTCAGAGGGTTTTCAAAGCAGGTCGACGCCATCAATGCTCTGGAAAGCGATCTCGAAGCGCTCGACGATGCCGCCCTGCGCTCGCGAACCGATCAGTTCCGAGACAGGCTGGCTTCCGGCGCAACCACGGACGACATCCTGACCGAGGCCTTCGCCACGGTACGGGAAGCGGCCAAGCGGACTCTCGGTCAACGCCACTACGACGTGCAACTGATCGGCGGCATGGTCCTGCACAAGGGCATGATCGCCGAAATGAAGACCGGCGAGGGCAAAACCCTCGTCGCCACCCTCGCCGTCTATCTGAACGCACTCGAGGGCAAGGGCGTTCACGTCGTTACGGTCAACGACTACCTCGCCAATCGCGATGCCGACTGGATGGGCGCGATCTATCGATTCCTCGGGCTGACCGTTGGCTGCATCCGGCACGGCATGGACGACCAGGAACGTCAGACGGCCTACGGCTGCGACGTGACCTACGCCACCAACAACGAACTCGGGTTCGACTATCTTCGCGACAACATGAAGTTCCGTCTCGAGGACATGGTCCAGCGCGATCCGAACTTCGCCATCGTCGACGAAGTCGATTCGATCCTCATCGACGAAGCGCGCACGCCGCTGATCATCTCCGGGCCGACGGAGGACAACTCGGAACTCTATACGGCGCTCGACAAGTTGATTCCGAGCCTCGTCGAGGGCGATTACGAAAAGGACGAGAAAGCACGCGCTGTCACGTTTACGGATCAGGGCACCGAGCACGTCGAGCAACTGCTCAGCGATGCCGGGCTGTTAGAGGAAGGCGGCCTCTACGACATTCAGAATGTCGCCCTGGTGCATCACGCCAACCAGGCGCTTCGGGCGCACACGCTATTCGAGAAAGACACCGATTACATCGTCAAGGACGACAAGGTCGTCATCATCGACGAATTCACGGGCCGCATGATGGAGGGGCGCCGTTATTCCGACGGCCTGCACCAGGCGCTCGAGGCCAAGGAAGGCGTTTCAATTCAGAACGAGAATCAGACCCTCGCCTCGATCACATTCCAGAACTACTTCCGGCTTTATAACAAGCTCGCCGGCATGACCGGCACGGCGATGACCGAAGCCGGCGAGTTTTCCGAGATCTACAAGCTCGAAGCCGCTGAGATTCCGACCAACGTGCCGTGCATCCGGGAGGATTTCGACGACGAGGTCTACCGCACCGCCGCGGAAAAATATGACGCGATCATCGCCGAGATCGAGGATTGCCGCGAACGACAGCAGCCGGTGCTCGTCGGCACCGTATCGATCGAAAAATCCGAACTTTTGTCGGCAATGCTGAAGAAGAACAAGGTACCGCACAACGTGCTCAACGCCCGCTACCACGAGCAGGAGGCCTTCATCATTTCGCAGGCCGGCGTGCCGGGCGCGGTGACCATCGCCACCAACATGGCCGGCCGCGGTACCGACATTCAACTCGGCGGCAACGTCGAGATGCGCGTCAGCCAGGAACTCGACAAAGTGACCGACGAGGACAAGCGGGCTGCTGCCATCGAAAGAATCAAGGCCGAAGTCGACGCCAACAAGGACATCGTGCTCAAGGCCGGCGGGCTGTTCGTGCTCGCGACGGAGCGCCACGAAAGCCGCCGCATCGACAATCAGCTGCGTGGCCGTTCCGGCCGGCAGGGCGATCCGGGCACCTCGAAGTTCTTCCTTTCGCTGGAAGACGATTTGATGCGCATCTTCGGCTCCGAGCGTATCGATGCAATGCTGCAGAAGCTCGGGCTCGAGGAAGGCGAGGCCATCGTCCATCCCTGGGTCAACAAGGCGCTCGAAAAGGCGCAGCAGAAGGTCGAGGCGCGCAACTTCGAGATTCGCAAGAACCTGCTCAAGTTCGACGACGTCATGAACGATCAGCGCAAGGTCGTCTATGAGCAACGCAAGGAGCTGATGTCGACCGACGATGTCTCCGACACGATCGTCAGCATGCGTCATGAAACCATCGAGGAAATCGTCGCCCAGGCGATTCCGGAAAAGGCCTATGCCGAGCAATGGGATACCAACCTGCTGCATGAGGAGACCCTGCGCGTGACCGGTCTCGATCTGCCGGTCGCCGAGTGGGCGGATGAAGAAGGCATTGCCGACCGCGAGATTCTCGAACGTCTGCTCGAGGCGAGCGACCGCAAGATGGCGGAGAAGGCCGCGCGCTTCACGCCCGACTTCATGCGCACCATCGAAAAAAGCCTGCTGCTGCAGCTGCTCGACCAGATCTGGAAAGAACACCTGCTGACCCTCGACCATTTGCGCCAGGGAATCGGGCTGCGTGCCTACGGCCAGCGCGACCCGCTACGCGAATACCAGCGCGAAGCGTTCGATCTGTTCGAGGAAATGCTCGTCAACCTGCGACGCCGGGTGACCACGCTGCTCAGCCACGTCGAGATCCAGTCGCCCGACGCCGTCGACATGCCGCAACCGCGCCAGCAGGAAATGCATGAGAGTCGTGAAGATCCGGCGCTCGCCGGCGGCGCCGCCGCGGTCGCAGAGCCCATGAACACGCCGACTGCCGCGCCGGTCACGACGCGCAAGGCCGAGGGCGAACGCGATCCCGAAGATCCCTCGACTTGGGGTCGCGTCGCCCGCAATGCGCCGTGTCCCTGCGGTTCGGGTTCGAAGTACAAGCATTGTCACGGCAAGATCGCCTAGGGCTCGGACCCTAGATCAGATCATGTTTTGGTGAAGCGCAAAGCGCATCCTTCACGCCACGACCGGCTCTAAAACGCGCGAATCCGAAAAAAATCCGAAATCCTCGTTGTCCTCGGCCCCGGTTCCAAGTTTAATCTGTTCCGGCGATTGGGAGGTCGCCCAAGAACGGACGAAGACCTGAGACCGGGGACGGATAATTCATGCTTGCATACCGGCCGGCCGATCGGCCCTTCGGTCCAGGAGTTGCCTGAACCGTGCCGACACCGATCCTGCTGTACGTGAAATACGTCGACTGGGCGTCCGAGAAATGCGGACGCCTGGCGATGTTCATGATCTTCGTCATGATCGCGGTGCTGCTGATCGACGCCTTCACCCGCAACATCATCCAGTATCCGATGTTCTGGTGCGTCGAAATGGCGCAGTTCACCATGACGGCGTACTACATCGTCGGCGGCCCCTACTCCATGCAACTCGGCGACCACGTTCGCATGGACCTGATCTATGAACGCTGCTCGGAGCGGACCAAGGCCTGGCTCGACGTCGCGACCAGCGGATGCCTGCTCTTTTACCTGACGATCCTTCTGCTCGGCTCGATCTCGAGCACGATTTACGCCATCGAAACCGGCCAGCGGAAGTTCTCGATGTGGAATCCGTCCATGATACCGATCAAGGTCATCATGGTCGCCGGCATCAGCCTCATGCTGTTGCAGGCCATCTCGATCCTGTTCAAGGATTTTGCCAAGGCGACCGGCAACCCCATTTCCCATGACGGCGAGAGGCCCACGTTATGAATTTCGAGCTCGTCGCCATCTTCATGTTCGCCTCGATGCTGCTGATGCTGCTGACCGGTCAGCGCGTCTTCGCCGCAATCGGTTTCGTTTCCGCCACGGCCGCATTGCTGCTTTGGGGTGGCGACAGCGCCTTCGAGATGCCGTTCAACGCGGCCTTCAAGCTGTTCAACTGGTATCCGCTGCTCACCCTGCCGCTGTTCGTCTACATGGGCTACATCCTCTCCGAGACCGGGATCGCCGACGATCTCTACACGGCGTTCCATGTCTGGATGGGCGGCCTGAAAGGCGGCCTCGCGGTCGGCACCATCGGCCTGATGGTGGTGATTTCCGCGATGAACGGTCTTAGCGTAGCCGGCATGGCCATCGGCGCCACAATCGCACTCCCCGAAATGCTGAAGCGCGGCTACGACAAGGTGATGATCACCGGCGTGATTCAGGCCGGATCGTCATTGGGGATTCTCGTGCCACCGAGCGTCGTGCTCGTGCTCTATGGGATGATTGCGCGCCAGCCGGTCAGCCAGCTCTGGCTTGCCGGTGCGATCCCGGGACTGATGATGGCGACGCTGTTCATCATCTACATCATCGTGCGCTGCAAGATGCAGCCGGAACTGGGTCCGACGGTTTCAAAGGAAGAGCGCGATATCCCGCTCCGTGAGAAGTTGAAGCTTCTGCGCGCCGGCATCATTCCATTCCTGATCTTCTTCTTCATGACCGGTCTGTTCGTCATGGGCATTACCAGCCTCGTCGAGAGCTCGGCTGTTGGAGCCACCTCCGCGACGATCGCTGCGCTGGCAAAACGCCGAGTCACCTGGAAGGTCATGGAAGCGACCATGAAGAAGACCCTCGGCATATCCTGCATGTTCCTCTGGATTATCCTTGCCGCGCTTAACTTCGGCGCCGTGTTCGACGGCATCGGCGCGGTCAAGGCCATTGAATCGCTGTTCATCACACGCTGGGAACTGAGCCCGTGGGAAGTGCTGATCATGATGCAGCTTTCCTACATCGTGATGGGCATGTTCCTCGACGATACCGCCATGCTGGTGATCGTTGCGCCGCTCTACGTGCCGCTGGTCATCGCGCTCGGCTTCGATCCGATCTGGTACGGCGTGCTCTACACGATCACCTGTCAGATCGCCTACATGACGCCGCCATTCGGCTACAACCTGTTCCTGATGCGCGCCATGGCGCCACCGGAAATCACCCTGCCGGACATTTACCGGTCTATAATACCGTTCGTGCTCGTGATGGTCCTCGGACTCGCGATCGTGATTATGTTCCCCCAGGTCGCCCTGTGGTTACCGCAGTACGTCCGGGGATAAGGCAGGCAACAACAAGAAGAAACGGACGATAACGATAACTCAACACGGGAGTTCGACATGAAAGACCCAAAGAAAACGACAAAAAAGAAATCCACCGCGACGACGTCTCCGCGTCGCGATTTTCTCAGGAAAGCCGGGGTTGCCACCGTCGGCGCCGGTGCCGCGGTTGCCGCAAGCAGCTTGAGCGCACCCGCCGTGCACGCGCAAAGCGGCCCGATCAAGTGGCGCCTGCAAACCTACTCGGGTGCGCCGCTCGGCGCTCACGTGATCAAGCCGCAGATCGAGGCCTTTAACAAGGCGGCCAACGGCGAGATGGAAATCGAGCTGTTTTACGCCGATCAGTTGGTCCCGACCGGCGAGCTGTTCCGCGCCATGCAGAACGGCACCATCGATGCCGTGCAGTCGGACGATGCAACCATGGCGTCGCCGGTCGACATCAATGTGTTCGGCGGCTATTTCCCGTTCTCGACTCGTTACAGCCTCGATATGCCGGTGCTGTTCCGTTACTACGGCCTCAAGGAAATCTGGGCCGAAGCGTACGGCGAAGTCGAAAACGTCGACTGGCTCAGCGCCGGCGCATGGGATCCGTGCCACATCTTCACCAAGACGCCGATCCGCAGCCTCGCCGACATGCGCGGCAAGCGCGTCTTCGGCGTGCCGACGGCGGGCCGTTTCCTGTCGCGCTACGGTCTGGTGCCCGTCACCCTGCCGTGGGACGACATCGAGGTCGCGATCCAGACCGGCGAGCTCGACGGCGTCGCGTGGTGCGGCTTCACCGAAGCCTACGAGGTGGGCTGGGCCGACGTTTGCGACTACGCGCTGCTGAACAACATCACCGGCGCGTGGTGCGGTTCGTACTTCGCCAACTCCGAAAGCTGGGCGAAAGTGCCACCGCATCTGCAGGAACTGTTCCTGCTCTCGGTCGACAGCTCGCACTATTACCGTCAGGTCTGGTACTGGGGCGGCGAGGCTGATCTTCGTGTCAACGGCAAGAAGATGGAGCTCACCGAAATTCCGAAAGAAGAATGGGATGGCGTCGTCAAGGATGCCGAGGAGTTCTGGGACGAACTGGCCTCGATCAGCGACCGCACGGCCCGCGTCGTCCAGGCCTACAAGGACTACGCCAAGGTCATGGAAAAGGTCGGCGTGCCGTACCGTTATTCCTGATTCAAGCAATCATCGTCTTCACGACCCCCGCGCCTCGGCGCGGGGGTTTTTTCTTCGGGCTATGGCTTCGCCAGACACCCGCCGTCGACCGGCAGTTCCGTTCCGGTGATGTAGCTCGCCTGGTCGGACAGCAGGAACATCGCGGCATTGGCGGTATCCTCAACCTGGCCGACACGGCCGAGCGGCACGAATTCGCCGATTGATTTCAGTACATCGGGATTCTCGTCCCAGCGCGCCTGCATCGGCGAATAGATCGGACCGGGCAGGATCGTGTTCGAGCGGATGCCGTCACCGGCAAACTGGATGGCGAGCGACTTTGAGAGCCGGATGACGCCGGCCTTGGACACGCCGTAGGCGTCTTGCGGCTTACCGTCGCCGCGCAATGCATCCATCGACGAGATATGCACCATCGAACCGCCGCCGGTTTTTTTCATCGCCGGAACGGCATGGCGCGCCGTCAGCGCAAACGACTTGACGTTGATCGCCATCACCCGATCCCAGACATCCATGTCCATATCGACGCAGGACTTGTCTCTGTCGAACCAGAGCACGCCGGTCGAGTTGACGAGATAGTCGAGCCGTCCGGTTTCGGCGACATGGCTTTCGATGGCGCCGCGGACGAACGCCTCGTCGGTGACATCGCCCTGATGATATGTGGCCGCACCACCGGCATCGGTCAAATCGTCCGGCGCGTCCTTGACGTCGAGCACCGCAACCCGCGCGCCGGCATCTATCAGCATCTTGGCGATACAGAGTCCCATCCCGCCCCCGCCGCCGGCGACGACCCCAGACTTACCCTCGAAACTCATCAATGCAACTCCCTCACATCTTCGATTTAACTCAGTTTTCGATCCGGCTGCGTCGGCCGCCGCGCCGGCCGGTTGACCGGACCGCCGTACCGTTCGCCGCCTGATCGAGCAGATCGATCAGCTTCAGGCATTCGGCGTTGGCATCCGCACGTGCCGGTTCGGCATAGGTCTTCAGCACCCAGCGCGCGGCCGCCGACTGATCGACCTCGGGACTGAGACGCATCAACCAGGACAACAGAATATCCGGGGCCGGCCCCATGAACTCGGCCGCGTGGTCGAAGACCTGCTGCATCAGGTTGACGGGATCCTCGGGCGGACCGGCGACGCCGCGCTTGAGACCTGGTCTAATCGTGCCTGGTTCGTCGTGCATGGCCCATCCCCGCCAATCTTCGACAACCACTTGCCGCGAATCGCGGTGGCCGTCAATCCTAGCCTGTGGCCGAAGAACCAACATATACTGACGGCGCATATGATTGACGGACTCGGCAAACGGGGATTGATGTTGAATGGCAGCGGATAGTCTGGACGACGACCACGAAAAATCGGGAGGGTCCGACGACGAAGTCCTCGTCGATGCCGTCTCCGGCTTCGCCGACGATCCGGACGACACCACCAGTTTCGTCGACAAGCTCCGCGATATCGGCAGCGACCTCCCCGGCTTCCTGGGATACGTATTCCAGCGCTTCCGCGAAGACCGCTGCTGGCGCATGGCCGCCGGTCTCGGCTACACCTCGCTGCTCGCGCTCGTGCCGCTAACCGCCATCGCGTTCGCCATGCTGGCGGCGTTTCCGGTTTTCGAGGGCCTCCGCGGTCAGTTCCAGGACGTCCTGTTCGCCAACCTCCTGCCGCAATCGGCGGAAGCGATGCGGACGTATTTCGATCAGTTCATCCGCAACACCGCGACGCTTAGCGCGGTGGGCGTGATTGCCCTGGCGGCAACGGCCGTCCTGCTGCTCGGCACCATTGAGGCCGATCTCAACGCGATTTTCCGGGTCCGCCGGCCACGCCCGCTGGTACCGCGCCTGCTCGTCTTTTGGGCCGTAATCAGTCTCGGCCCGCTGGTCGTCGGCGCCAGCTTCTCGCTCGCCACGTACGTTTTTGTCGCCACTGAATGGTTGGGGCTGGACGGGCTCGGCGGCCCGCTCGGGTTCTTCGGCCTGATCGCGCCGACGGCGATCATCATCATGGGACTGACCGCATTCTACATGGTCATCCCCAATCGTCCCGTGGCGCTATCGTCCGCCTTTACCGGCGCGGTCGTCGCCGGACTGCTGTTCGGTCTGCTACGGCGCATCTTCGCCTGGTACGTGACGGCGTTCCCGACCTACGAAAACGTCTATGGGGCGATGTCGGCCGTACCGATCTTTCTTGTCTGGATGTATTTGTCATGGAGCGTCGTTCTTCTGGGCGCCGTTTTGACGGCATCGATGAACGAATGGCATTCGGCCGGAGGCCGCCCGCAACCGCTCGACACCAATCTGACGGCCCGATTGAACATCGCCATCCGCCTTCTCGCGCGGCTGTTCGAGACCAGCAAAGCATCCGACCGACGGGGAATCGGCGCGGGCCGCTGGACTCTGCTGCGCGCGACCGGCGTGTCGGACATTGCGCTCGATGAATTGCTCGCACGGCTTCGACGGGACGGCTTCATCGAGCTCGGCGCCAACAAGCGATGGCTGCTGGTGCGCGATCTCGAATCGGTGACGTTGGGCGATCTGCTGACCACCCTCGGTCTCGATCTCGATGCAGAAACCCTCAAGAACACGCACGATCCGATCGGCCGCGAGCTTTCTCATCGCATCGGCGACCTGCACGCGGCGCAGGCCGACGCTCTCGGCGTACCGCTCAGGAAGATTATTGCGGCCGCATCGGCGACCTGACGAGCGGCATGACCATCAGGCGTCCAGCGTCTCAGCCACCTCCGACGCCGCTTCGATCCCCGTCCGATGGGCGCCGTGCACCATTGCCCAACTGCTGCGGCTACAGGCTTCACCGGCAAAAAAGATACGATCGCCGACCGATTGACGCAGCACGTTGCGCATGGGGAACCGGCCAGGCTCCGCCGACGCGTAAGACCCGAGTGTCAGCGGATTCTTGCCCCACTCGGTAACGTGTACCTTGACGAGTTCCTTGTCGACGTCGGAACCGAACATGCGTCGCAACTCTTCGAGACCGAAGGCGCGTGCCTCATCTGTCCCGGCTTTCTCCAGGGTCCACGCGAGGTTGCCGCCGACGTCTCCCAAACTCAGTCCGCCGCCGGCGATGTTCGTCACCATGGCAAAACCGCGCGGCGATCCGTCCTCGGTTTCCGGCACCTTGTATACAAGATACCCGTCATCGGGAGTTCCGAAGATGTTACGGCGAAACTGAAAGGCGATGTGGTTGTAAAGTCCCATCGAAATGCCGTGAAACGACTCGCGCTTTGAAACCGGAAGTTCCGGTGAGAACCGAATACGCTCCGCTGCCAGAACGCCTGTCGAGACGGTCACGATGCACGCCTTGGCCACGATCGTGCCCTTGTTTGTCTCGACACGAACGCCGTCGCCGCTCCAATCGACCGCAGTGACGGCGGTAGAACGTTCCACCGGTATGCCACGTACACTGTGCGCCCAGAGCGCACCGTAACCCTGACGACAGAACGAGTCGCTGCCGTCCTCGCCCGAATACCAGTCGACACAGGAAAAATTCTCAAAGTTCTTCGCCATCGACCATGGGCCGATATACAAGTGCGCCAACGGACTCCATTCGCCGATATCGGGCACAACGTCTGCAGGACTCACGTCTCGGCCGCTTTCGCCAGCCCGTGCGATCGCCCGATACGTTGCTTCGAGACCGTCGTAAAAAGCGTCGGCCTCGTCGTCCGTCGCAACCCGGTTTCCGACGTAGAGCACCTCCTCATCGGATGCCCGATATACATCGAAGCCATTCTCTCGACCGTAATCGACGAACGGATTGTTGCCCGATGCATGAAGCCAGTGGGCGCCGATATCATACGGTTCGCCAAAGATCGCGTGGTCCGTGTGCACCCGGCCGCCGATCCGGTCGGCGGCTTCGACGACCGTGACGGTCAAATTCCGCGACAGTAGCGCCCGCGCAGCTGCCATGCCGGCCGCACCCGCGCCGATGACGACCACGTCCGGTGTCGATGTTTGTGCCATGGCGCGGCCGGCGCCGACGGTGGCCATTGCCAATGAGGCTGCGATGAAGGAGCGTCGGTTGAGAACTGACATATGGAACCTCTTATATATCGGACCGAATACGGGTGTAGGCCATATCGAGAGTGTCTCCGGCGCGCCTCTCGCACAACTTGATATATGCTACCCTACTGGATACTTTTTGGCACCATGAGTTCAAGCCGACTACCGCCGCTTAACGCCCTGAAAGCCTTCGACGCTGCCGCCCGATGCGGCGGCTTCAGAGCGGCCGCGACCGAGCTGAACGTGACCCACAGCGTCATCGGCCGGCATATCCGCGGACTTGAGCACCGGCTCGGTGTCGAACTCTTCAAGACCAACAAACGCGGCGTTGAACTGACAGAAGCCGGCTGGCTTTATGCGGACCGGGTCGGTACCGCATTGAGCGATATCGCGGCGGCGACCGACGACGTTCGCCGCCAGTACGGCACGGATCAGATTCATGTCCAGGCGATCGCCGGGTTCGCAGCCAAATGGCTGTCACCGCGCCTGCCGCTGCTGGCCGAACGGTTTCCCAATCTCTTGGTCTTTGCCGAGCCGTTGATCGAGATCGAGGATGGCGTCGTAGGCGACGCCGATTTCGCCATCGGCTTCGGGCGCGAGAGCCAACTCGATGGCGAGCTGGAATTTCTCGCAGCGCCGTCCTTCTATCCCGTCTGCTCGCCCGGCTACATCGCGCGCAGGGGTCCGTTCGATGAACCTCAGGATCTGCTGCGATCCGATTTGCTGCATGAGGATTTCGGCGATTGGTGGCGCGAGTGGTTCGATGCCAATGGCATCCGTTTCGAGGAAAAAGCCCGCATGGTTTTCTGGAGCGCGGGACAGGCTATCGACGCGGCGGTCGAGGGCCAGGGAATTGCGCTGGCAAACGACCTGCTCGTTGCCAGCGACCTGAAGGCCGGCCGCCTCGTCAAAATCGATGCCGCACCGTTCGATGGCGGCGCCTACTGGCTGATCTGGCGGGACGGTATCACACGAAGCGACACCGCCAGCGCAGTCGCTTCGTGGATCAAGGAACAGGCATCGCAACCGTAGCGGACGCCGCCAGAGCCGATGAAATCGATGCGATATACGGTCTAAAAAATCTCCGGTACGAAATTCTGATCGGACATCGGCGGCCGAACATACGCTTGTTTCGGTTTCTTGCGTTTCGGCAGCTTGACGTTTTTCGGCGTGACGTCCTTGTATGGGATCATGCTCAGCAAATGGCTGATACAGTTTAACCGCGCATGTTTCTTGATGTCGGAATTGACCACAAACCAGGGTGCCTGCTTGATGTCGGTATGAATGAACATTTCATCCTTGGCTTTGGAGTATTCGACCCAGCGATTGCGTGACTCCATATCCATCGGACTGAGTTTCCAGTGCTTAGTGGGGTCCTCTGCTCGAGCCTGGAAACGGCGCTCCTGTTCCTCGTCGGATACCGAGAACCAGTACTTGATCAGGATGATTCCGGCGCGCACCAACATACGCTCGAACTCCGGAGACGACCGCATGAACTCCCGGTACTCGTCCTCACTACAGAATCCCATGACCCGCTCGACACCGGCCCGGTTGTACCAGGAACGATCGAACAGGACCATTTCGCCGGCAGCCGGCAAGTGTTCGACATAGCGCTGGAAGTACCACTGGGTCATCTCGCGCTCGGTCGGTTTGGCGAGCGCCACGACACGTGCGACCCGGGGGTTCAGACTCTCGGTAATCCGCTTGATAACGCCGCCCTTGCCGGCCGCATCGCGCCCTTCGAAGATTATCGCGACACGCAAGCCCTCGTGCTTGATCCATTCCTGCAGCTTGACCAACTCGATCTGCAGGCGAGCAAGCTCGCGCTCGTAGACCTTGTTCTTGATCTTTTTGCGCGGTGGCGAATTTTCCCCGGCGGAATGGATTTCATACTCGGTCTTGTGCGTCGTACGCGTCTGATGGCGCGGTTTGCGCTTCTTCGACGGCTTCCCCGAAGCCGACTTGCCTGGCGTGCGTTTCGCTGTTCTTGCCATGTTGACCTCCCCGTTTATTGGAGAAAGCCTAGCATGGAAGTTTGCGAAGCGGTACGGGGGCTCCCCCGTAGCGTTGCGACGGGTCTCAGTTCAGGCCCTTGCTGCCCATCTTCAGGAATTTTTCGCGCCGACGCGACTTCAGAACGCCGCCTTCGACGCCCTTCAGATCCGACAACGCCATCGCGATCGCCTCGCCGGCGGCGGCGATGGCCTCCTGCGGCTCGCGATGGGCGCCGCCTAGCGGTTCCTTGATCACACCATCGATGACTTCGAGCTTCTTGAGATCGCCCGCCGTCAGCCGCAGCGCTTCGGCGGCATCCTTGGCGAGATCACCGTCACGCCAGAGAATGGAGGCACAGCCCTCCGGCGAGATGACGGAGTAGATCGCATGCTCCAACATCAGGACCGTGTTGCCGGCAGCAAGCGCAATGGCGCCACCTGAACCGCCCTCGCCGATGATCACGCTGATCAGCGGCACCTTGAGCATCAGACACGTTTCAATGGACCGTGCAATGGCCTCGGCCTGGCCGCGCGCTTCGGCATCGACGCCCGGGTAGGCGCCCGGCGTGTCGACGAGCGTGATGACCGGCAGATGGAACCGGTCAGCGAGATTCATCAGTCGCTGTGCCTTGCGATACCCCTCGGGTCTTGCCATGCCGAAGTTGTGGCGGATGCGGGCATCCGTATCGGCGCCCTTTTCGTTGCCGATAACGACGACCGACTGGCCCTGGAACCGGCCGAGACCACCGACGATTGCCGAATCTTCGGCAAACGAGCGATCCCCCGCCAACGGCGTGAAATCCTCAACGAGTTGCCGAATATAGGCCAGCGCATGGGGGCGTTGGGCATGGCGGGCGACCTGGGCTTTTTGCCACGGGCTGAGCTTCGCATAGGTCGAGACCAACAGTTTGTCGACCTTGCCCTGCAGCTTGCCGACCTCATCGGCGATATTAACGTCGGAGTCGCCGCTCAGATGGCGTAGTTCCTCGATCTTGCCTTCGAGTTCCGCGATCGGTTTTTCGAAATCGAGATAACTGTGCATGGGCGTGCCCGTTCGCTATTAACCGTCAACCAGCTTTGGCGATCTGCTCTGCCTTTTCCACCATGACCTGAGCCTGACGGATCGATGCGATATCGATCAGACGGCCATCGAGGGAGACGGCACCGCGGCCTTCACGCTGGGCTTCTTCCATCGCTTCGAGAATCCGCTTGGCCTTGGTGACCTCGGCCTCGGACGGGCTGAACAGATCGTTAGCCTGTTCGATCTGGCTCGGATGGATCGCCCACTTGCCCTCGCAACCGAGCGTCGACGCCCGCATCGCCTGGGCCTTGTAACCGTCCGGGTCCTGGAAATCGCCGAACGGTCCGTCGATCGGACGAAGGCCGTTTGCGCGCGCGGCAACCACCATCTTGGCGATCGGATAGTGCCACATGTCGCCCCAGTGAACGTCGCGATTGCCATCGTCGTCGGGATCCGTCAGCACGGCATAATCCGCATTCGGGCCGCCGATAACCGTGGTCCGCGCCTTGGTCGAGGCGGCGTAGTCGGCGACGCCGAAGTGCAACGACTCGAGTCGCTTGGACGATTTGGCGATATCGAACAGATTGGCCATACCCAGTGCGGTCTCGATGATCAGCTCGAAACCGATTCGCTTGCCGATCTTCATGTTGTCCTCGATCTGCGTGCACATCATGTCGAGGGCATAGACGTCAGCCGACGTACCGACCTTCGGGATCATGATCAGATCGAGCTTTTCACCCGCCTGCTCGACGACATCGACGACATCGCGGTACATGTAATGGGTGTCGAGGCCGTTGATCCGAACAGAGACGGTTTTACCCGACCAGTCGAGATCATTGAGCGCTTCGATGATATTCTTGCGCGCCTGAACTTTGTCGTCCGGCGCGACGGCGTCCTCGAGATCGAGGAAGACAACGTCAGCCGGGCTATTCGCGGCCTTTTCCATAAATGTCGGGTTCGAACCCGGAACCGCAAGTTCGGAACGGTTGAGGCGCGCCGGCGCCTGTTCGACTATCGTGAAACTCATCAATTTACTCCTGCGGCCCTTTGGCCCTTCATGCGGCGTCGCAATTGTGCGGCGCACAAATCCTCGTCCTCGGGCAGAACATGAAACAATCCCCGCCCCTGTTCAAGCCCGCACGCGACGGCGTAAGGTACAGAAACGACACGCTGCATCACGGGGAGAACCAACCATGGCGGAGAACGAAGCGACGGACGACGCGGACAACGAAGATCCAAAGCCTGTCATTCTCGTCACGCGCAAACTGCCGTCCGCGGTCGAGGATCGTCTGGCGGATCGATACGACGTCCGCCTGAATCCGGACGATACGCTCTATTCGCCCGAAGATCTTCTTTCCAAGGCGTCCGGATGCGACGGCATCCTGCCCTGTCATACCGAACACTTCGACAGGGAACTGGTCGAACAGTTGCCCGACAGCGTGAAAATCATCGCCAACTTTTCGGTCGGCGTCGACCATTGCGACCTCGAGGCCTGCAGCGACCGGGGCATTGTCGTGACGAACACGCCGGACGTGCTCTCGGATGCCACGGCTGAAATCACCATCCTCTTGATGCTGGGTGCTGCACGGCGTGCCGGCGAGGGCGAGCGCATGATGCGCGACGGCAGTTGGAAGGACTGGAGTCCGGCCTTCATGGTCGGGCGCTCGGTTACCGGCAAGCGCCTCGGCATCGTCGGCATGGGCCGTGTCGGCCAAACCGTCGCCCGCCGCGCCCGCGGCTTCGACATGGAAGTGCACTACCACAACCGCTCCCGCCTCGCGTCGACGAAGGAACACGGGGCAATCTTCCACGAACGTCTCGACGACATGCTGCCGGAAATCGACATCCTCTCGCTGCACTGCCCGGCAACATCCGAGACACGCGGCCTGTTGTCGGCCGACAGGCTTGATCTGCTGCCGGAAGGGTCGATTGTCGTCAACACGGCGCGCGGCGCCCTGATAGACGAGGACGCTCTCGCCGAGGCGTTGGAATCGGGCCAATTGTTCGCCGCCGGCCTCGACGTCTACTGCGAAGAGCCGGGCGGCAATCGTTCGATTGCCGCACTCGCCAACACGTTTCTGTTGCCGCATATCGGCAGCGCCAATGCCGAAACGCGCGATGCCATGGGATTCCGGGCCATTGACAATCTCGATGCTTTTTTCCGGGGTGACGAGCCAGGAGATCGTGTCGCTTAAGACCCGGGCTCCGGTCGGGTAAACGACTTGATCGAAGTTGGGAAATGGCGGACATTATAATCTGTGGGATACCACAAAGAGACTGAGAAGGCGCTAAACACGGGGCCGGTTATCGCCGTGGCGAAGCGCTCAATTCGATTTGGGAGGACTTCATGACCAAGGCAAACAAGACATCCAAAACCACGAAAAAGCCGGTTGATCGCCGCCGTTTCCTGCGCGGTTCGGCCCTCGCCGGCGTTGCCGCGGCTGGCGCCGTTGCCGCCCCGCACGTCGCCAAGGCGGCCGTTACCCTTAAGGTCCAGGCGGCCTGGGGCGGCGGTATTTTCCTCGAATTCGCTCAGGATTACGTCAATCGCGTCAACAAAATGTCCGGCGGCGCGCTGACCATCGACCTGCTCGGCGTCGGCGCCGTCGTCAAGACCGCCGAAATGCAGACCGCCGTGCACAAGGGCGTTCTCGACGGCGCCCACCTGGTGACCGCCTATTGGTACTCCAAGAGCCCGGTCGCCTCGCTGTTCGGTACCGGACCATGCTTCGGCTGGTCTGCCAACGAACTGATGGGCTGGGTCCAATACGGCGGCGGCAAGGAACTTTATTACGAACTGATGCACGACCGCCTGAAACTCGACCTCGTCGGCTTCTTCTCCGGTCCGATGCCGGCGCAGCCGCTCGGCTGGTTCAAGGAGAAAATCAACGACTCGAGCCAGATGAACGGCCTCAAGTACCGCACCGTCGGCCTCGCCGCCGACGTCCTGCAGGAAATGGGCATGTCCGTCGTGCAGTTGCCGGGCGGCGAAATCCAGCCGGCCATGAAATCCGGTCTGATCGATGCGGCCGAATTCAACAATCCGACGTCGGACAAGGACTTCGGCATGCAGGACGTCTCCAAGCACTATCACCTGGGCTCGTTCCACCAGTCGCAGGAGTGCTTCGAGATCATCTACAACAAGACGCTCTTCGACAAACTGCCGGAAGAAGCCCGGGCGATCCTCGAGTATGCGTCCGAAGCGGCATCGTCCGACATGGCCTGGAAGGCCATGGAGCGGTATTCGCAGGATCTCGTGTCCCTGAAGAAGGATCATGGCGTCAACGTCTACCGTACGCCGACCAGCGTCATGCAGGACCAGCTCAAGGCGTGGGATATCGTCGTCGACCGCATCAGCGGCGAGGACGAGTTCTTCGCCAAGGTCGTCGCCTCGCAGAAGGCCTGGGCCGAACGTCACGGCGCTTATGCATTGCAGAATGCGCCGGACTATCGCGGCGCCTACGAGCATTACTTCGGCAAGCTCTAAGGCGAAACGATCGGCATGGACCGGTTTAAATGACAGGAACGGGGCGGTACGATCGTATCGCCCCGTTTCATCTCGGAAGGACGGTCAGAACCGGGTTGCCGACGAATGGTTCGTTCATATGCTGATTGATTGTGTGATGGGCAATCGATGACCAAGATTCTTCACTTCGCCGATGCGCTGAGCGCCTGGACGGGCAAAGCCTTTGCCTGGTGCATCGTCGTGCTGACGTTCGCCACGTGTTACGAGGTGTTCGTCCGTTACGTTCTCAATGCGCCAACCGTCTGGGCGTTCGACATGAGCGTGCAGATGTACGGCTCCCTGTTCATGATGGCCGGCGCCTACGCGCTGTCGCAGGATGCGCACGTCCGTGGCGACGTCGTTTACCGCCTGCTGCCGATCAAGTGGCAAGGCGGCATCGATTTGATCCTCTACATTTTATTCTTCATGCCCGGCGTATTCGCGCTGACCTGGTACGGTTACGGTTTCGCCGCCGACAGCTGGTTCTACAAGGAGGTCAGCTGGTCGAGTCCGTCGCGCATCCAGATTTATTTCTTCAAAACCCTGATCCCCGTCTCTGGCGTGCTCCTGCTGATCCAGGGCCTGGCCGAAATCGTTCGCTGCATCCATTGCATACGTCATGGCGAATGGCCGAAACGGCTGCACGACGTCATGGAGACGGAAACCATGCTGATGCATGAACGAGAGGATATCCCCGCCGCGCGCGACGCCGCCGGAAAACCGCATGACGGGAGCGACGCGAGATGACCGATCCCCAAGTCGCCATCGTCATGCTGGGCCTGTTCATCCTCATGGTCCTGTTCGGCTTTCCGATCGCCTTCACCCTGATCGCCATGGGCCTCGGCTTCGGCTACTACGCCTATTACGACGAACTGCGCATGGCGACGATCTTCGACAACCGTATTTTCGACCTGATGGTACAGAACACCTTCTCGGTCATGTCGAACGACGTGCTGGTGGCGGTCCCCCTGTTTCTATTCATGGGCTACGTGGTCGAGAGAGCGAACATCGTCAACCGGCTGTTCTTCTCGTTGCAGTTGGCGGCGCGGCATTTGCCGGGTTCGATGGCCGTTGCGGCGCTCGCGACCTGCGCGATCTTCGCGACGGCAACCGGTATCATCGGCGCCGTCGTGACCCTGATGGGCATGCTGGCGCTGCCGGCCATGCTGGAAGCCGGCTACGAACGCAAGTTCGCCTCGGGCGTGATCTGCGCCGGCGGCTGTCTCGGCATCCTGATACCGCCGTCGATCATGCTGATCGTCTATGCCGCCATCGCCGAACTGTCGCCGCTACGGCTCTACGCCGCGGCGCTGTTTCCGGGACTGCTGCTTGCCGGTCTCTATATGGTCTACGTGGTCACCCGCGCCGGCTTCAATCCCAGCATCGCGCCAAAGCCGCGCGAAGAAGACGTGCCGCCGCCGTTGCAGATCGTCTGGCAGCTGATGACCTCCGTGGTGCCGCTCGGCGGTCTGATCCTGACCGTGCTCGGCTCGATCCTGATGGGGCTAGCAACGCCCGCCGAGGCCGCCGGCGTCGGTGCGTTCGGCGGCCTGTTCCTGGCCGTGTGCTATCGCTCCCTGACGTGGGAGCGGCTCAAGGAGTCGGTCTTCCTGACCGCCAAGACCGCCGCCATGGTCTGCTGGCTGTTCGTCGGCTCGTGGACCTTTGCCTCGGTTTTCTCCTACCTCGGCGGTCATGACCTCATCGAACACTGGATACTCGGCCTCGACCTCGGCACCGTCGGCTTCCTGATCCTCGCCCAGGCCATCATCTTCCTGCTCGGCTGGCCGCTGGAGTGGACGGAAATCCTGATCATCTTCGTGCCGATCTTCCTGCCGATGCTGGATACCTTTGGAGTCAATCCGTACTTCTTCGCGATGCTCGTGGCGCTCAACCTGCAAACCTCGTTCCTGACGCCACCGATGGCGATGGCGGCCTATTATCTGAAGGGCGTGGCGCCGCCGCACCTGCAGCTGATCGAGATTTTCCGGGGCATCATGCCGTATCTGGCGATCGTCATTTTCGCCATGGTCCTGATGTACAATTTCCCGGGGATCGCACTTTGGCTGCCGGACTTCTTCTTCGGCAAGGTGCCGCTCTGAGCAGCGACGCGGGACAGCGTACATGACGCAGACCGGAAGCCACGGCATGGGACTGGCGGAGGCGGCCACCGCCATCCGCGAGGGCGCGTTGACGTCGCGCAAACTGGTCGAGGATTGTCTCGACCACATCGCCTCGCTCGAAGACGACATCGGCGCATGGGCGTACCTCAATCCCGAAAAGGCGCTCGGCCAGGCCGACCGTTGCGATGAGACCAGGAAATCCGGCGCCCCGACCGGCCCGCTGCACGGCGTGCCGATCGGCATCAAGGACATCTTCGATACCGCACACGTACCGACGGAGTACGGCTGCAGCCTGACCAAGGGACGCATTCCGTTCGACGATGCCTGGACCATTGCGCGGCTGCGCCAATGCGGCGCGGTGATCATGGGCAAGACGGTGACCGCGGAACTCGCGGTCGCGGGACCGGGCAAGACGCGCAACCCGCACAACACGAACCACACCCCCGGCGGCTCATCGAGCGGCTCGGCTGCCGCGGTCGCCAGCTACATGGTGCCCGGCGCGCTCGGCACGCAAACCGGCGGATCGATGATCCGCCCGGCGTCGTTTTGCGGCATCTACGGTTTCAAGCCGAGCCACGGGCTGATCCCGCGAACCGGCGTGCTACTGCAATCGCCGACCCTCGACCATGTCGGCACCTACGCGCGGTCGATCGGGGATATCGCCCTGCTGACGCAATGCCTGGTCGGCGCCGATCCCGGCGATCCCGACACGCGCGTTCTGACGCACATGCCGCCCTATGACGAAATCGCGCTTTCGCCGCCGCCGGTCGGCGTCACTCTCGGCTTCGCCAAGACCCCCGTATGGGACCGCGCCGATGCATCGACCCAGGCTGCCTTCGAGGAACTTTCTGATGCGCTCGGCGATGCGGTGACGGCATTCGATATGCCGCCCGCGTTCGAACGGGCCTGGGAATGGCACCAACTAATCATGGACGTCGAGGACGCACACCACTATCGGGCGTACTACGACCAGGACAAAAACCAGCTTCATCCGAAACTCGTTGCCGGGCTCGAACGCGGCATGGCTGCCAGCGCCAGCGACTATCTGGACGCGTTAGCTGCCCGCAAGTCGCTACAGGTCCTGTTCGCGCGGATGATGGAAGACGTCGATGCTATCATCACGCCGGCGGCGCCCGGCGAAGCGCCGGCGGGCATCGAGAGCACCGGCGACATGGTCTTCAACCAGCTTTGGTCGCTACTCGGCGTGCCGGCGATATCGCTGCCGCTCATGGTCGGTGAAAACGACCTGCCGGTCGGCGTTCAGCTCGTCGGCCGCTTCGGCGACGATGCGCGGCTTTTGCGCACGGCAAACTGGCTCGTCGGCGAATTGATGGTAGAATGAAACATCCGACAGGAAGGAACCGCCGTCATGGCTGACAATTCGGAAAAAATCGCCGGTTTCATCGGCATGGCGATTCTCAGCGCCTTTCTGCTCGGTCTCGCCGAATCCATCGGCCACATCCCGTTCTGGATCATCGTCGTCAGCGTGCTGGGACTTGCCTGGTACGGCTATTACGATGAATGCATCCGTAAACCGAAAGAAAATAACGGCAGCGCATGATGATCCGGCGCGGTCATGGGGGATACGCCATGCCGCCGCTGAAGTTGACTGGACCCGAATCGAACGCCTTGGCGGGCGGGCTCGTTATCGTCGCCGTCTTCTCCGCCCTCGCATTCTATTTTGTCGGATGGCTTGGATTGGGCCTTATAGGGCTTGCCGGCCTGCTCATCAGCAACCGGTTCGAACTGTTCGAAGACGCCACCATCGGCACGTTCGAGCGCGGATCACGCGCCGCCGATCTGTTGACCCAGCAATTGGGATCGGATCGCAACACGCCGGAACGCCGGATTGCGCGCGCCGCCGAACGAGGACGGCGCGCTCAGATGCTCTATCTCGTCAACACGCTCTGGATCGGACTCGCCGCCACGGGCATCGGCGAGTTCTTCCTGACGGTGCTTTAATCAGCCATTCCTTGTTGAAACCGGAGTATCGGTCGCGCCGGCGCCGGCAAGCGGATGTGCGCTTTCGACCAATGCCTTCAGGCGTTCTTCCAGCACATGCGTGTAGATCTGCGTCGTCGATATATCGGCGTGGCCCAGCATCTGCTGCAACGACCGGAGGTCCGCGCCGTGTGCCAGCATGTGGCTGGCGAACGAGTGGCGCAGCACGTGCGGCGACACGCGACGAACATCGAGACTCGCGCCGACGGCGAGTTCCTTGAGAAGCTGCGCAAACCGCGCCCGGGTCAGATGCCCGGATTTCCCCCGTGACGGGAACAGGAACGTATCCGCCTTTCCGGCGGAACGGCCCTTCGGCAGAAACCGCTCACGCACGCCGCGATAGGCCTCGATGGCGGCCATGGCGGGCTCGCTGAGCGGTACCATGCGTTCCTTGTCGCCCTTGCCGCGGACGATCAGCACGCGGCCGTCGCCGGCGATAGAACTCAGCGGCAGGCCGACCAGTTCCGAAACCCGCAGCCCGGTTGCATAGAGGATTTCCATCATCGCCGTGAGGCGGACGCCCTCCTCGCCCGGCCATTCGTGAACGGCGGCAAGCAGCCGCTCGACATCGTCCTCGGAAAGATACTTCGGCAGCGCCCGTCCGAGCGCCGGACCGTCGACGGTCGACGCCGGATCGTCGCGCCGCACCTGTTCGCTGAGCAGAAAGCCGTAAAATCGCCTAATCGCGGACAGGTGGCGCGCCGCCGTCGACGGCGCCATGCCCTTCCCCGCCAGGTTGCGCATGTAGGCTTCGATCTGCGCCGTCACGGCATCCTCTGGCGCCCGGCGCCGGGCCCGAACGAAGGCGGCAAACGCGGTCAGGTCGCGGCGATAGGCATCGATGGTGTTGGCCGACGCCCCCTGCTCGACAGCCAGCATGTCGAGAAAAAGATCGACCCACCGTTCGCGCGGCCGCGCACCACGTTTTTCTCCGTCGAACGTATTGGTTTCGCCGCGACGCTCGGTCATAGGCCCGCTGCAACCGCCGCCTCGAGAGCGATGGCGCGGGCCTCGTCGGTGAGGCCGAGGCGGGTGAATTGACGAAGCACGTGTCCGAACGCCAGCGGGTCAGCATCTGCAAACCCATCACCGCCCAGCAGGATTGTTGCGAGCAGGACGGGCAGGCCCGGTGCGCCGAGACCGGCACTGGTCTCAAGCCGGTGCCAAAGGGCCAGATCGATGCCGACACCGCCGCGCACACCGGCCCGGTTACCGAGAATCGGCCACAGCGTTGCCGTCGTGCCCGGCTGCAGGCCTTCCATGAGGGACAGAACCAGGGCGGCATTCCGGCGCCCGGCAGGCTCGGCTTCGATTCCGGACCACCACGCAGCAAACTCGCGCTCGCGAAGCGCCTCCTGACCGAGGTCGCTGAGATGAATCAGCGGCGTCAGGCGCGTCAGTGCCGCGGCCATTTCGGTATCGAGGACAGCGGCACTTCGAAGGATCGAAACCCATCCGGTGGCAACGGCCGTCTCGCCGGCCATGATCAGTGTTTTGGCGGCATCCTCGGCGAACCACGCAAGATCGGTTCGTGCCGGAATGCTGCGGATGACCGGCAGGAACGCGCCTGCGGCGACCGGAAACAGACCGTCCTCTCGGGCGCGCTCGAAAGCCAAGGCAATCGCCTCGGCGCGGGCGGAATCGACCTGCTGCGCCCGACTCGCCTGATAAAGCAATGCCAGTCCCTCGAAGCCACCGACGTTCTCCACCGCGCTGATCGGATTGGCGAGCATAGCGTCATCGAACGCCGCCGACTCGAACAACCGACGCAGTGTGTCTGGCGGCAATGCGTTGTTCTCGGCGAGCGAACGGGCCAACGCGAACCGTCGATCGCGCTCGACGTGCTTCGACATGGCAACTTCAATGAGGGCGGCAGGCGATGTGCGCGTAATGACATCGTCGGCCAGGGTCGCTTTCGACAAGCGTAGCATGGCAATGTGCATCGGTGACGATGCCGGTGCGATCTCCAGAACCGGCGGTTCTTCGTGCAGCAATCCCGTCAGCAACCGTTCATAAACGGGATCTCCGGACCCGGTCTCGTTCATCAACGCAAGGCCGAACTCCGCCTCGGCCGTTGCGCCCGACAAGGCCTGACACAACACCAGGAGCCGCTGCCAGAACGGGTCCGCCGATTCCCGAGTGCCGGTATTCGCTTTGCCGCATGCCTGTGCATAGTTGCCTTTCAACAGATCCACGCCGGCTTCGATACGCACAAAGCGGATGTCGCGGTCTCTGCCGGGCGTCACGGCGAGCAACCGCGCGACGCCATCGTAATCGCCCATCGCCAGCAATCGGTCGAGGCGCGCAGCGACAAAGTCGCCTGGAGTCGCGGCGCCTTCAGGCGGCGGCGCCGTGCTTAACAGCAGCCGTCGTTGCACGGCACGCAGTGCCGGGGACTGGGTGGTCTCCGGAAGCTCATCCAGCAGACCAAGGACATCGCCCATCGTCGCGCCCTGCCAGAGCGTGGGGCCGAACCCACCGTCGAGCAATCCCATAGTGCCGACACTGTCGACGTTGAGTGCTTCGAGAATATCGACCTGGATGGATTGGCCGCTGCCGTCACCGCCATAGTTCCCGGCGGCTGGCGTCCCCTCACCCGGCGCCGGTTCCGGGAGCGGCTCCGGCGGCTCGAGCGATTGCGGCGCGTCCAGCATCATCGGCTCCGATACTGACTCGGCGGGCATCGTTTCGGATTTACCCTGATCAATGATCTCGGGTTCGATCGTCAACGGTTCCTGAGCGTAAAGCGTCGCCGCTCCCGGCGCGAACGCCAACACCGCGGCGAGCGTAGCGCCTGCCAAGCGGCCGACGATCTTGCCCGAATCAGCTTTGGAAGCGCTCATCGGGCACGACAATTTCGACCGGGGCGGACGGCGCCGGAATGTCCCAGGTCGCGAGGAAGACAGCGCCGCCGATTACGCCGGCAAGCACGAGAAACAGGAATAGCGTCGTAAAGCGTCTCATATGAATGCGGTTTTTCGATTGTTCCCGGACCAGACGGTTTCACGTGTATGACGATTCTCAGCCACGTTTCGGAACCGCGCGACCGTCAGTCTGGCTTTGACGGCATGCGGACAAGCGTATAGGTATCGAATCGTTTAGGATTATAGTGTGACATTCTTTTGGCAGTCTATCGGCTCACCTCAACCCCCTCGAGACCAAGCGGGTACCGAACGGGCTCATCAATGACAAGCGCTATTCTGCGGGCGGGAGCGATCCTGGCATGAACCGCTTGACCGAGGCTCTCGGCAATCGCTCCGTCGTGCTTGTCGGCCTGATGGGCGCCGGCAAGACCAGCGTTGGGCGCCGGTTGTCTCACTATCTCGGTCTGCCCTTCACGGATGCGGACCAGGAAATCGAGTCTGCCGCCGGCTGCACCATCGCGGATTTCTTCGAGACCTATGGCGAACCGGCATTTCGCGACGGCGAAGAGAAGGTCATCGACCGCCTGTTGAACAATGGTCCGCAGATTCTGTCGACCGGCGGCGGTGCGTTCATGAGCCACAAGACCCGCAAGCGCATTGCCGAGCGGGGCGTATCCGTGTGGTTGCGCGCCGACATCAACGTCCTGATCAGACGCACCGGGCGGCGCAACGACAGACCGCTTTTGCGGGGAAAGAATGCCGCAGAAACCCTGAAGCGCCTGGTCGCGGAACGCCATCCGGTTTACGCGGGGGCCGACATCACCGTTGAAACCGGGACGGAAAGCGTTGATAACACGGCGAAACTCGTGCTCCGTTCGCTCGCGTCGTTTCTCGGCGTGAGTGCCGATGACCTGCCGTAAGGGCCTCGACCGTACAATGAATGATGCCGCCACCACGAATGGCCCCGACCGGCTGACCGTCGGCCTCGGAAAGCGCAGCTACGATATCGTTGTCGGGCGCGGTCTGATCGAGCGTGCGGCAGATGAGATCGTGCCGCTTCTGTCCGACCGGCGCGCCATGATCGTCACGGACGAACATGTCGCCGGCCATTGGCTTGAGCCGCTGACATCGTCTCTAGAAGCGGCCGGTATCGAGACATCGACGATCGTTCTGAAGCCGGGGGAAAGCGCTAAGAGTTTCGGCGCCCTTGAAACCTTGTGCGAGGAATTGCTGTCCCATCGAATCGAACGGGCATCGACCCTGATTGCGCTTGGCGGCGGCGTCATCGGTGACCTGGCTGGTTTCGCTGCGGCGATTCTCATGCGCGGCATCGGCTTTATCCAGATCCCGACGACCGTACTGGCCCAGGTCGACAGCTCGGTCGGCGGCAAGACCGGCATCAACACCGCCCATGGCAAAAATCTCGTCGGCGCGTTTCACCAACCGCGTCTCGTATTGGCCGACACGGCGGCTCTCGATTCGTTGCCGCCCCGCGAGATCGCTGCCGGATATGCCGAAATCGCGAAATACGGCCTGCTCGGGAATGCCCATTTCTTCGAATGGCTGGAAACAAATGGCCGGGGATTTTTCAACGGCGACGAGCAGGTTCGCCGACACGCCATCCTCGAAAGCTGCCGAGCCAAGGCCGATATCGTCGCCGCCGACGAGCGCGAGGGCGGCGTTCGCGCATTGCTCAACCTCGGGCACACCTTCGCCCATGCTTTCGAGGCCGAAGCCGGATACGAAGGCAGCCTCCTGCACGGAGAAGCCGTCGCCATCGGCATGGTGCAGGCGTTCCGCCTGTCTGCCGATCTCGGCCATTGCGCCCCGGACATTGCCGACCGTATCGCGGCCCACTTCCGCGCGCTCGGCGTCCCGGCAGACCTCTCGCAGCTCGATACCGGCGCATGGACGGCGGAACGCCTCCTCGATCACATGCGCCTCGACAAGAAGGTGCATCAGGGCCGGCTGACATTCATTCTCGCGCGCGCCATCGGCGATGCTTTCATTACCCGTGATGTTCCGGAAGATGCCGTGCTGACCGTCCTGCGCACGGCACTGGAGACGACGTGAGAGCCCTGATGCACGCCCCTGAACATGCGCATTCGATACATCCCTTTCATCAGAACTGAGGACCAGACATGACGATCATGCTCGGCTCGATTGCCGTACTGCTGATCCTTTCCGCCTTCTTCTCCGGATCCGAAACGGCGTTGACCGCCGCATCGCGGCCGTTGATGCATCAGTTGGAACAGGGCGGAGACGCCCGTGCACGGATCGTCAACGACCTGCTGGCTCGCAAGGAGCGCCTCATCGGCACCATTCTGCTCGGCAACAATCTTGTCAACATTCTCGCCTCGGCACTCGCCACCAGTGCACTGATCACGCTCTTCGGCGAAAAAGGCATCGCCTACGCCACCCTGGGCATGACCTTGCTGGTGCTGATTTTCGCCGAGGTGTTGCCGAAGACCTACGCGTTTCACAATTCGAACCGCGTGGCCCTGACCATCGCTCCGGTCGTCAAGGTCCTGGTATGGATTCTGTCGCCATTCACCCACGCGATCAATGTCCTCATCATTGGCGTGGTCAACGTGTTCGGCGGCAACTTCGAAGCCCGCGACGTACTCGGCAGCGGCGACGAGGAATTGCGCGGCGCTATCGAACTGCACGACCGCCAGGATGCCGACGTCCGCCACGAGCGGGCGATGCTGCGCAGCGTTCTCGATCTGGTCGAGGTTCAGGTCGGCGAAGTCATGACCCACCGCCGCCAGCTGGTCACCATCGACGCCGACCAGCCGACGGAAGAGATCATCGCCCAGGCGCTCGCGAGTCCTTATACCCGCGTCCCGCTGTGGCGAGACGATCCTGATAACGTAATCGGCGTTATCCATGCCAAGGCGCTGCTCCGGTTGATGCTTAATAATGCCAACAAGGATGGCGAGGACGCCGACATCATGTCGGTGGCCGCCGAGCCCTGGTTCGTCCCCGAAACGACGTCCCTGCAGGATCAGCTTGAGGCGTTTCGCGAGCGCCGCGAACACTCGGCGCTGGTGATCGACGAATACGGGGCGATCATGGGGATCGTCACGCTTGAGGACATTCTGGAGGAGATCGTCGGCGACATTTCCGACGAGCACGACATCGCCGTGACCGGCGTCCGTGCTGAATCCGACGGTTCCTTCGTCGTGCAAGGCACGGTCACCATCCGCGATCTGAATCGCGAACTGGAATGGAACCTGCCGGACGAGGAAGCCTCGACCATTGCGGGTCTCGTGCTCCACGAATCGCGCCGTATTCCGGACGTTGGCCAGGCCTTCCTGTTCCATGGATTCCGCTTCGAGATCATGCGCCGGCAACGCAATCAAATCACGCTCATCCGGGTCACGCCGCCACCGGAAGAGGAAGACCTCGACGAGCCCTCGGTCGGGCTCTGAGTCGGGATTTGGTAACCGTCGAGATTGCCTGTATACTGCGGTTTCAGGCCAGCTCGTTACGGGTAGAGGCCGACCGGAAGGTGGAGAGTTTGCGCCATGATGCAACGCAGGATCGTACCCGACGTCATTAACGAGCATGACATGCACGCCGTGACGGTGGACAACACCGCGCTCGATGCGGCGGAGATGATGGCCCAGGCCAACACCGCCGCCGTGATCGTCAACGATGGTGACGGCAAGCTGATCGGTATCGTGACCGAGCGAGATCTGACGCGCCACGTCGTCGCCAAAGGTCAGACGCCCGCCAAGGTCGTGATCGGCGATATCATGACCGCCAATCCCGACACGCTGGCGCCGGACGATTCGGCGATGGATGCGTTGCAGCTCATGCATACGCGGAATTACCGTCATCTGCCGGTCGCCGTCGACGGCAAGTGCATCGGCATGGTTTCCGTGCGCGACCTCTATCGCGTGGTCATGGACGCCCTTCAGGAAGACATCCGCGAGACCGAGGCCTTCGTGTTCGGCGACCGCTACGGCGCCTGATACGGACGGTACCGGGCATGCCGCTCTCCAAGCCCGCGCACCGGCGCCATATGCACACGCGCGAGATCGTCTGTCGCGGCTACAAGCGCGATGACGGTCTCTGGGATATCGAAGGCCGTATCACCGACACCAAGAGCTACAGCTTTCCCAACCGGGACAGAGGCGGCATCGCGGCCGGCGAGCCGCTGCACGATATGCTGATCCGCCTGACCATGGATGGCGACCGCACCATCCACAAGGCCGAGGCGGCAACCGAACATTCGCCCTACAACATCTGCCCGCACGTCACCGAGAGTTTCTCGAAACTCGAAGGCCTGAAGATCGAAGCCGGCTGGCGCAAGGCCGTCATGCGGGTCTTTGGCGGCGTACACGGCTGCACGCATCTGACCGACCTGCTGCTCGGTCCCCTCGCGACAACGGCGGTACAGACCATCATTCCCGACGGCTCCGAAGAGGTGCCGGTCAAGGAACGTCGCGACGCTTCGTGGCTGATCGACAAGTGTCATGCATTTGCCAGCGACGGGCCTGTCGTTCAGCGCGAGTTTCCGGAGCACTATACCGGCGACGATGGCTCACAAGGATCGTAGGATTCCAGCCACGCTAAGCCGACGGCCGGTAACTCAGGTATCCACGCTGAATGGCGATCTGATCCGCGATGAACTTGGCATCATGCCAGACTCCCCAGATGAACGACGACCCGCGGCGCGACAACCACGGCAAACCGAGGAAATAGATTCCGGGTTCGGTTGAAACGCCACGCTGGTGTTGCGGCTTGCCGTTCTCGTCGAAGGCATCGACCTTCAACCAGCTATAGTCGACGGCATAACCGGTCGCCCAGATGATGCACGTGATGCCGGCCTCGGCGAGAGTCAGTTCCGAGATAGGATTGGTCAGACAATCCGGGTCCGGTCCGATATCGCGGGCTTCGGGCTCCTCGGGCAAATCGAGCCCCATTCGCGCCGCATAGGCGTCGGCCTCGTCCAAAACGGAGAGGTAATTGGCGTCGCCGTTAGCGATATTCTCCGCGAGATCGGGGGCAAACGTCAGCACGCCGCCGGCGAACGACTGGGTACGCCCGAGGAGCGTCATTCCCTGTTCCGCAAGGCGGCGGAAATCGACGGTTACGCCGCCATGGGCGCCGCTCACGGAGATCGTGACGTGTTCGGTCCCTGCTTCCGGAGCTTCGGCATCCCATTTCCCGAGCACCCCGAGCCACCAGACGAAATCGCGCTCCCGATAGCTTCTTGGCGGCCGGTCGTGCGGGCCGACCGAGAGATAGACGCGCTTGCCCGAAGCCAGCAATTCGTCGGCAATCTGTGCGCCTGACGATCCGGCGCCGACGACGAGAACCGCACCATCGGGAAGTTGCGCCGGGTTTCGGTAGGCGGCGGAATGAATCTGCATGACGTCCGCGTCTTCGGGCACCACGGGCGGGATGACGGGACGCTGGAACGGGCCGGTGGCGGCGACGACATGGTTGGCCTCGATGCTCCCGTCCGACGTTTCGACGCGAAAGCCTTGTTGACCGTCGATCCGTCGAACCTCCCTAACCTCGACGCCGCAGCGGATCGGCGCGGCGATCCTTTCTGCGTACTCGACGAAGTAATCCGCAACGCTGTCCTTGCCGGCGAACGCATCGGGATCGGTGTTGGAGAACTCCAGATCCGGGAATCGGTCGTGCCACGCAGGTCCGTTGGCGACCAGCGAATCCCACCGTCCGGTGCGCCAGCGTTCGGCGATGCGCTCCTTCTCGAGCACGAGATGCGGAATGCCGCAATTGCCCAGATGCTCGCTCATCGCCACGCCGGCCTGTCCGCCGCCGACGACGAGCGTATCTATCTTCTCGATCGACATCCCCCGATCTCCTCGCGCCATTTCGATCTGTTCGTGAAATCCATGCGCAGTTTAAAGGCGGCACCAAATTAGCTAAATTATTATCTATCTGACCATTGGTTAGATTTTTTCTATGATAGAAAATCGTCAACCACGCCGTTTCGCCGCTTCGTCCGGGGTTAACGTGGTCATGGCGAGAGCATGCAGGCCGGCATCGAAGGCATCGTCCAGCAGGCCGTAGACCCGTTGCTGCCGCTTGACCCGGCTCAATCCTTCGAACGCGCTCGCGACCACCGTAATTCTGTAGTGGGTCTCGCCGCCCGGCCGTGCGCCCGCATGACCGGCATGCAGCGCCGATTCGTCGACGATCTCGAATTGCTCCGGCGATAGCCCTGCCTCGATCGCCTCGGTGATTTTGTCCGCCATGGTCATGTGCTGTCGGTCCCTCGTTTGATTCTCCCCAAGCTTGGGCTGCCAAACGTTATCTGAGTCAAGTGTGAAGTGCAGTTGCAGGCCGCCGTCGGCGGTTCCATATTGATCCGGTTATGGCAGGCAGAGCCGCACCAGAACTGGAGACATTCGACTGGCCGCGCGATGGCGACAAGCGCGAGAACGCTCGCGCGTGCGCCTGGTCGGGGTGCGACGCCCCCGGCGAACACCGCGCGCCGGTTTCGCGCGATGAGCTCGATCAGTACCAGTGGTTTTGTCAGCAGCACGCGCGCGAGTTCAATCGTGCCTGGAACTATTTCGACGGCATGAGCGACAGCGAGGTCGAAGCCGATGTCCGGCGCGACACCACATGGAATCGGCCGACGTGGCGGCTCGGCGGCAACGGCGCCTTCCGGCCGGAGCACATCAACGACCCGCTCGGCATCTTCTCGGGCGCCGCGGCGGGCGGCCCCCATCGGGGCGACGGTCCGCCGGTCCGCCCGCCGATCTCGGATGAGGAGCAGCGGGCCTATCTCACATTGGGCCTTGAATATCCGGTCACGGCATCCGACCTAAAGGCTCGGTATAAACTGCTGGTGAAGGAGTATCATCCGGACGCCAACGCCGGTGACAAAAGCGCCGAAGACCGCCTGAAGGATATCAACGCGGCTTACCGGACGCTGAAGGACTCGGTTCAGGCCTGACTCGGCCGATCTGGACGCGCGCGAACCCCGAGGATCCTTGACCTGC
>CBDDJL010000002.1:1750000-2485565 GCA_965229715.1 Rhodospirillales bacterium | reverse complement strand
CTCGCGGTGATCCTCGTGCTGCTGCTGATCCAGCAGCTCATGCCCCAGAAGGCGACCGAGGGCGGCACGGCCCGCCCGAAGTGGCTCGCATTCCTCGGCTGCTTCTTCATCGGCGCGCACATGGGCTACGCCCAGGTCGGCACCGGGCTCGTCGCGACGTTCGTCCTCGTCGGCGTGTACCAGCGCGACCTCGTCGCGGTGCTCGCGGCCAAGGCCGCGGTCGTGATCCTGACGTCCACGACGAGTGCGGCCGTGTTCATCGCGGCGGACGCGATCGACTGGTCGCCGGCCCTCGCGCTCGCCGTCGGCTGCGGTCTCGGCAGCTACCTCGCGAGCCATTGGGGCGTGAAGAAGGGCACGGCCGCGATCCGCCGGGTCGTCATCGTCATCGCCGCGCTGTGCCTCGCCGATCAGCTGCGGCACATCGTCGTCGCGATCGTCGCCGCCTGACGTATCGTCGGCGCCATGAGCCGTCACGTCGTCATCACCGGCAGCAGCTCCGGCATCGGCCGCGCCTGCGCCATCCAGTTCGGCAAGCTCGGGGATCGCCTGTCGCTCGGCGCGCGCCGGGCCGAGCGCCTCGACGAGGTCGCTGCCGCCGCCGCGGCGGCGCCGGGTGCGGCCAAGGAGAACCCGTTCTGCAGGGCGCTCGACGTCACGGATCCCGCGAGCGTGACCGCGTTCGTCGAAGGCGCGATCGCGGCGCACGGCCCGATCGACGTGCTCGTGAACAACGCCGGTCTCGCGCGCGGCACGGAGACGATCGCCGAGGGCACGGGCGTCGCGTGGCGCGAGATGATCGAGACCAACGTGGTCGGGTTGCTCGAGGTCACGCGGCGTGTCCTGCCCGGCATGATCGAGCGCGAGCAGGGCCAGGTCGTCGTGATCGGCTCGATCGCGGGGCACAAGGCGTATCCGGGCGGCGGCGTCTACTGCGGCAGCAAGCGCGCGCTGCAGCCGATCTGCGAGGCGATCCGGATGGAGACGCTCGGCAAGGGCATCCGCGTGACGAGCGTCGACCCCGGCATGGTCGACACCGAGTTCTCGATCGTGCGCTTCGCGGGCGACGAGGAGAAGGCCAGGAAGGTCTACGAGGGCACGCAGCCGCTCGTCGCCGACGACGTCGCCGAGTGCGTCGTGTTCGCGGCGTCCCGCCCCCCGCACGTCAACCTCGACACGATCCTCGTGATGCCGACGCACCAGGCGTCGCCGTATCACGTGCACCGCGAGTAGCGGCCGTCAGCGCCGCAGCCGCAGGCTCGCGAGGATCCGGTCGATCGCGCGCTGGGCGCTCGGTGGCGCTTCGTGGCTCTCGAGCAGGTTGGTGGTGATGTGCAGAACGCAAACGTCGCGCACTGTCGGAACCGCGAACAGGTCGTGGCGAACGGTGAACCCCTCGTCGACCGAGGTCAACCGCCGCCCGGTCCGCTCGCTGCCGGCAAACTCGATCGTGACATCCCCCCGTTCGATCGTCGCCCCCGTCGCAGTCTCGGTCGTCGCGAGCTCCTCGAACCGACGGGCGAGCAGCCCGACCGCCTCGTGGACCGCATGCCGCTCGATCGTCAGCGTGCACTCCTCGCCTTCGATCATCCACGACCGAACGGCGTCCTCCTCCCAGAAGTAGAACGCGAACTCGCGCGGGTAATCGAGCACGAGACTGCCGGCGCGCAAGCGACGCTGCGGTCCGGCCTCGACCCGCAGAGCGAGCTCGCCGGCATCGACCGGAACCCGAACGAGCTCGCCGAGTTCGATCTCGCGCGCCTCACCGGCGACCTCGAGCACGAGTTGCAGCGGCGGCTCACGCCGGTCCTCGTAGGTCTCGAAGTCCAGCACGCGCATCGACACGTCGAGCGCTCCGACCCACGACAGATCGCGCTCCCCTTCGCTGAGTTTGATGTGTCCCGCATCGACGTAGACCTGGTTCCAGGTCGGGTCCACCGCGACCCAGCTCGCGCCATCGTGGACCTCGGCCCAGGCGTGCCCCCAGAACTTCGGCCCGTCGCCGGCCGAATAGACCAGCCCCGTGACCGGGCGCGCCGGAATGCCCGCCGCTCGGGCGAGCGCGACGAACAGCTGGGCGAACTCCGAGCAATCGCCGCTCTCGTTCGCCAGCACATCGAGGGCGTTGTCGGCGTTGTGCACCTTGCTGTACGCGAGGTTGTCGTAGACCCACTGCTGCAGGCGCGACGCCTTCCTCAACGCGCCGTCGTCGGCCCCGGCGATCTGCGTCGCCAACGCATTCATCTTCGGGTCCGCGGCCGGCAGCTGCTGCGTGCTCGCGAGGTAGCGTTCCCGGTCGGCGGCCGATAGCGGCGCGGAGTGCGGCTCGATCGGGCCGTTTCGCACCTCCAGGCGAACCGCGTCGGGCGCCGTGACCGTGACGCGCTGCTGGGATGACGTCGGGAAGCGATCGCAGCCCGCCCCGCTCACCTCGAGCGTCAGCACGGCCAGGTTCGTCGGATCCCCGAGCGACTTGTCGACCGGGACCGCAATTGCAAGCAGCGTGTCGACGCGCGCGATCGTCGCGCGGTCCTTCGCCGTCGCCTCGTCCTCACGCCGGACCTCCATGCCGAGCCCGAGCCCCATGCTGATCACGAGTCCGCTCGACTCCAGCCGGGCACGAAGCGGCGCGCCATCGACCGTCAGCGTGATGCGATGAACCGTTTGCTCGTCGCCGCCCAGGTCGAACAGCTCGGGACCGAGATACTCGTAGGATCGCCGTTGATCCACGTCGTCGCGCTCCCAGTCCGTCTCCCAGGTCGCGAACTCGTCGCCGCGCTGTCGGGGCGCACTCAGCCAGCGCGAGAGCCGCACCTGCTCGGCCAGGTTCTCCTTGGGCACCGGCACCTGGCGCAGCGTTCCGTCCACGCCAGGACTCCGGCGCGTGACCGCCATCCGATCGCCCGAACGCGTCACCGTGATCCGGGTCGTACGGCCCTGCTCGGTCACGCTCTCCTCGGCCCATTCGATGTTGCCGGGCCACAGCAAGGCGAAGTCCGTCACGCTGCTCACTCGCGTGGTGACGACGTCACCGCCGACCAGCTCGTACATCTCCACGGTCTCGGTAAGGCGATGGACCGGGCGGCCTCGCGGCGAGACGATCGCGCGCTCCTGGACCACCCAGCCAACCTTCTGATCGCGCAGGTACATGGCAAAGGCGATGCGCCCGGAGCGGGCCTCGGCGAACTCTCTCAGGTCGACGCGCTCCACCGCCGCGCCGGTCACGGGCGGCGCCTCGGTCTGGGGCAATGCCGCGTGGACCAGCGCGAGGGCGGCGAGGATGACTGCGAACGAGAATCGCATGCGTGGAGGTTCCCCGACGAGCCCCGGGGGTCAAGACGGGAGCCCGACCCTACCGCCCTGCGAGCCGCGCAGGCTGCGCCCCGAAACGAGAAACGCCACCGACACGAGCGTGTCGGTGGCGTTCTCCACGGCAATCACGGGGCGAGTCCCGTGAATCCGATCACCGGATCAGTAGAGGCAGATCTCGTCGATCGCGATGTCGCCCGTGAACGTCCCGCCAGCCACGTAGTGGAACTGGAACTGGACGTTGCCGGTCGCCGGCGCCGTGAACGGCAGGTTGACGAGGTTCCACTCGCCGGCCACCGGGCCGGTGAACGTCGCGAGGACGGTCGGGAACGTGCCCGTGCCGTCGCCCATGCGAACCTCGAGGGTGCCGATCGAGGCACCGACGCGGCTGAGATCGAACTTCAGGTTGCTGATCCCGGCGGCCGAGTAGACGGCGCTGTCCATGATGAACGTCGCCGTACCGCCCGAGCCGCTGGTCTCGCAGTACATGTAGTTCGCAGTGGCGTTGGCACCGGTGTTCGGGCCGGTGGCCGTCGAGGTCGTGCCGCCCGAGTCACAGGTCCAGGCGGTGCCGCCCGCACCCGTGGCCCAGCCGAGCGGGTAGCTGCCGAGACCGTTCGCCACGGCCTCGAAGTCTTCCGAGATGCTGCACGTCGCGTTGAAGCGGCGGAACAGGTTGATCGTCTCGCCGGTCGCGAGCGCCGGGATCGGCGAGAGCGTCGGCTCGAGCGTCAGACCCTGGATGCGGATGCCTTCGGCAAACCCGAAGAAGCCGGCCGGGACCTGGAAGCTGTGCTGGTTGCCCACGATGTACGGGGGCAGGATGACCTCGGCGCCCGGGTGGCCGGACAGCGTGTTCAGCTGGTTGAAGCCCGGCAGACCCGGGGTCACGCCGGTCGGCGTCTGGCCGTTGGCGAAGTTGGCGACGACCGCGCAGATGACGGCCGTGCTGCTGCCAGCACCCATCTCCCAGCGGAGGAAATCACCGTCGTCGAACTCGACCAACGGGCCCGCGCCCAGCGTGCCGGTGTTCAGCGTCGGCTCGGCGACCGCCGTCAGGACGGCCGGCTGCGGCGAGTTGGGGTCGACGTTGAAGGCGACGATCGTGTCCTGACCCGTCGCGCATACGTAGACGATGTTGTTGACGAACGCGAGGCCTTCACCCGTGCCGAAGCCGTAGAAGGCCGTCCCCGGGATCGAGCCGATTTCGACGAACGAGGCGTCGTAGTTGCGGATGCTGTCGGTGCCGCTGTCGTACACCCAGAAGGTATTGGTGTTGACGTCGTGGGCGATGCCATCGAGCGAGCTCCCGTTGACCGGGTAGGTCATCACGTGCACCGGCGGGGTGACGTTGAGGTCGTACTCTTCGATCTCCGACGCCGTGCCGTCGACGACGTAGAGGTGGTTGTTGATGAGGCTCCAGGCCACACCCTCGGGGAAGGTCGTCTCGGTCGCGACCGGGATGCTGGAGATGTACACGCCAGCGGTGTCGTAGATGTCGACGTCGTCGTCGGTCGTGTCGGTCACGTAGACGTTCGTGACGTCACGCGTGATGCCGATCGGGCTGCCCGTGTTGGGCGCAACCGAGATCGTCGGACCCGTTGAGATGCCCGTCGAACCATTGACGGTATCCCAGGTGTCGTTGGCGAGATCGACGACGTAGATGTCGGGGCCGACACCCGCGATGCTGGTCGAGTCGAGACCGACCGGCGTGGTGGCGTTGGCAGGAGCCGGGAAGCTGAAGAGGACGGCGCCGTACTGCTGCGCAGAGGCGGCCGAGGTGACGAGACCAGCGGCGAGGCTGGCGAGGGCAAGCGAACGGATTTGCATGAACCTGATGCTGGGTTGGGAAACAGAGCTGAGATTGCGCTCCTGGGGGGAGCAGGAGCGCGGTGAACCATACAACGCTGTTACCGGTTGTGTGAGACCCTGGGACACGCGCGATCTGCCCGTGTTTCGGCGTAGCGCGCAGGCGGCACGGTGAGCCGACAGCGAGATCGTCCGTCCGACTCGACAGGAACGGGTTGGTGTCGACGCCGCTCACCGCGAGACTGTCCCCCTGATGCCGACACGACCGTTCTCGTGCCCGCCCTGGTGTGCCGCAATCGCGATCTGCGCCATCGCGCTCACCGCGTACTGGGCGACGATGCCGGACACCGTCACGCTCGAGGACTCCGGCAGCTTCCTCGTGAGCGCGTATCACTTCGGGATTCCGCATCCGCCGGGGTATCCGACCTACACGGCGCTGGCCGCCCTGGTGAGCAGCTGCGTCGCCCCGGACCACGTCGCCACCGCCGTGCACGGACTGAGCGCGACGTGCGCCGCACTCGCGAGCGTTGCGCTGTATGCGGTCGCGCGCATGATCGGCATCGCACCGGGTTTCGCGATGGTCTCGGGCCTGCTGTTCGCCCTGTCCCCCGGCCTCTGGTCCCAGGCGATCGTCGCCGAGGTCTACACGCTCAACGCCGCGTTCACGTTCGGGCTGATCGCACTCGCGCTGCGCTACCGGGAGCGCGGCGGGCGGCAACGCGCCGTCTGGTTCGCGTTCGTCTTCGGGCTGAGCCTCACGAACCAGTGGCCACTCATCGCGCTCGCGTCACCGTGCCTGCTGCTGCTCGTCTGGCCGCGCCGACGGGAACTGCTGCGTGCGCTGCCGCTGATGGGCATCGCGGTCCTGCTCGGGCTGCTGCCCTACGGCTTGATGCTCGCCCGCTCGCACGCCGATCCGTTGGTCAGCTTCTCGGGACCGATCGAGGATCTCTGGGCGTTCGTCAGCCGACGGGACTACGCCGCGGTCGAGAACAGTCCGAGTGCCGGCATCGCGGACAAGTTGCAGTTCCAGTGGTTCCTCGGTCGTGAGTTCGTCGCGCAACACTCGTGGCTCGGGCTCGCGCTCGCCGTGGTCGGATGCGTGACACTCTGGCGCAGCGCCGCGCGGCCGGTCACGGTCGCACTGGTCTGCGGTTGGGCCGGCACCTCGACCGTGCTGTTCGCGCTGCTCAACCTCGACTACTCGTTCGCTGCCGAAGCGGTCTACCGGACCTATCCGTTGCCTGCGTTCGGCATCGGAGCGCTGTGGATCGGAGCCGGGCTGGCCGCGATCTCGACGAAGCTCCGACGTGGCGTGGTCGTGAGCTCCGTCCTCGCCGCGATCACGCTCGGCTGGGTCGGTTGGACCGGTCTGCAGCGCAACGATTGCCGCACACTCGACTATGCCGAGGACTACGCGACGACGGTCCTGGCAACGGTCAAGTCGAATGCCGTGGTCTTCACGACCGGCGACACCAACCTCGGACCGCTCGCGTTCGCCCACCACGTCCTCGGCGTCCGCCCGGACATCACGCTGATGAACGCCGAGGGCTACGTCTTCCGCAACCGGTTGTTCGCCCCCACGACCCCGCGCGAGCAGAAGCGCGCGATCATCCGCGAGTTCATCGCGACCACCGAGCGACCCGTCTACTTCATGGCGCCGTACGATCACGGCTTCGGCATGATCGACTTCGGCCTCTATCACGAGGTCCTGCGGGACAACGAACGTCAGCAGGTCGCGATGCACCAGAAGATCCGGGCGTTCCTGGACCGCGCTCTCGAGCTCGACGACCGCGGCGATCCCGGGCTGATCGCGCATCGTGCCACGCTGATCCGGCGGCAAGCGTCGGTCCTCGCGCGCATCGGAGCTGGCTCGAGAGACGCGGACACCACGCGGCGAGTCAACCAGGACCTGCACCGGCTCGCGACGTCGTTCTTCGGACAACTCGGCGCCATCGAGGGCGCCCTGGGCCAGGGGGAGCCAACCCTGATCGGCAAGTGGATCGACGCGGCCGCAGAACTCGCGGGGACGAGCCCGGTGGTGTCGAAGCGCGAACGGGCGCGGCTGCACGAACTGCGTGGCCACCTGCGCCTGCGCGAGAACGACCGCGCGGGCGCGCAGGTCGCGTTCCAACGGGCGTTCGACGAATGGCCCAACCCGCGCAACCCGGCGGCGACGCTGCTCATCGAGACCCTGCGGAAGTGACTGCGACCATGCCCTGCCCCCGTCTTGCCGTGTTCTCGTTGGTGCTTCTCTCGGCGTTCGGCTGCCGGACCGCGGACCGGCGCACCGAGCCGATCACGGGCGATCTCGTCGCCCGACTCGTCGCCTGGAACGACGCCGCGATGCCCGCGCGGCTCGCGCGCCAGCAGCGGGATCGCTCGGCGAGCTCGTTCGGCGGCATCCGCGCCAGCAACGGGCTCTACCACGCGGGCGCGGCCTCGGGCTTCGTCCGCGATCTCGCGGCCGCCTACGTGTCGCCGGCGAGCCGCTACGCGGGCAGCGGCGAACTGCTCGCCGCGATCGACGACGCCGCGACGTTCCTGCTCCGTTCGCAGCACGACGACGGCACGATCGACCTCATCACGACGAACTTCCACTCACCGCCCGACACGGGGTTCGTGCTCGAGTGGGTGTGCACCGCGGCGACCGTGCTGCAGCAGGCGAACGACGCCGCCGTCGAGCCCGTGCTGCAGAAGCTCCTGACGTTCATCCGCCGCGGCGCGGACGCGCTCGCGGTCGGCGGCATTCACACGCCCAACCACCGCTGGGTCGTCTGCATGGCGCTCGCGCGCGCCAACGCGCTCCTCGAGGACCCGCGCTACGTCGAGCGCGTCGACACGTGGCTCGCGGAGAACATCGACATCGACCCCGACGGCCAGTTCACCGAACGCAGCACGTCGATCTACTCGCCGCTCACGAACCGCTGCCTCATCACCGTCGCGCGCCTGCTCGACCGACCCGCGCTGCTCGACGCCGTGCGCCGCAACCTCGAGATGTCGCTCTACTACATGCACAAGGGCGGCCAGATCGCGACGGAGGGCTCACGCCGCCAGGACCAGTACAAAAGCAGCACGATGCTGCGCTACTACTACCCCTACCGCTACTTCGCGCTGCACGACGGCGACGCGCGCTTCGCGGCGGTCGTGCGGCAGATCGAGCGCCGTGAGCCTCAACGACTGACCGGCCAACTCGCGTTCTTCCTCGAGTCGCCGGAGCTCGCGGACCCGCTGCCGAGGAGCGGCGAACTGCCGACCGACTACGAACGTCACTTCCCGCACTCCGACCTCGTGCGGATCCGGCGCGACGACCTCAGCGCGACGATCCTCGCGGACAACCCGACGTTCTGCAGTCTGCACATCGGCAGCGCGGCGGTCGCGATGCGCTTCGCGTCGGCGTTCTTCGGCAAGGGCCAATTCGTCGGCGGAGAACTGCACGAGGATGGTGACGCCTGGGTCATGCACCAGGACCTCACGGGGCCCTACTACCAGCCGATCGACGCGACGCTGCGGCGGCCGGACGGCGACTGGCATCGGATGCCGCGGGACCAACGCCCGCAGAGCGAGGTGCAGCACCTGCGATCGACGGTCCGCATCCGCGAACGGGACGGCGGCCTCGACGTCGAACTCGAACTCACGGGCACCGAGGGGGTGCCCGTCGCGATCGAGCTCGCGTGCCCGGCCGAAACGACGATCGCAGGCGCTCTCCCGGTCGACGGCGACCCCGAACGCCTCCTGCTGCCGGACGCCGCCACGCTCTCGATCGGCGACGATCGCATTCGCGTGCGGGGCGGCCAGGTCGAGCACGAGTGGGTCGACATCCGCGGCGCCCTGCCCAAGGTCCCGGGCCGCAGCATCTACGTGACGGGGTTCACGCCGCTGCGCCGCACGCTGGAGTTCCGGCGATGAAGGTCGGCGCGACGATCGCCTTCGGCCTGGGGCTCCCGTTCGCCGGCTGCGCGATGCAGAACGGCGCCGACGCGCGGGCCCTCACGATTCACGAGTCCACGGCGGCGATCGTGATCCGCTGCGGTGACGCGCACGTGCTGACGTATCACAAGACCGAAGTGCCGCCACCGACCGGTGCGTCGGCGCTCTATCGCCGTTCCGGGTTCATCCACCCGCTCACGGCGCCAGGCGGCGATCCCGTGACCGGGATGCACCCGCGCGATCACCACCACCACCTCGGCCTCTGGCACGCGTGGGTGAAGACGCAGCACCGCGGCCGCGCCGTCGACTTCTGGAACCTCGGCAAGGGCGAGGGCACGGTGCGCTACGCGGCGACCGAGAGCCTCCGGCGCGGAGCGGCCGGCGTCGGCTTCACGGTCACGCAACACCACGTCGCGCTGGCGACCGAGGCGCGCGCCGAGGAGACCGTGCTCACGGAGACGTTCTCGATCGACGTCGCGGTGCATCCGAACGGGCACTACCTCGTCGACTACGTCGCGGAGCAGATGAACGTGACGGATGCGCCGCTGCAGCTGCCGGCGTATCGCTACGGCGGCGGCATCGCCTACCGCGGCCCCGCGCACTGGCAAGCGGACAACAGCGCGTATCTGACGTCCGCGGGCCGCGGCCGCGCGGACGGCCACACGACCCGCGCGCGCTGGTGTCTGCTGTCGGGCGCGACCGAGCCGGCCGCCGACGACCGGCCCACGTCCGATTCGGCCGCCCCCGATTCGAGCAGCGCCGCGGTCGCGATCCTCGGCGACCCACGAAACCACGACGCCCCCCAACGCCAGCGCATCTGGCCCGCGACCGCGAACAACGGCGGCGCGGTGTTCTTCAACTTCGTGCCGACCCAGGAAACCGCCTGGGCGCTCGAACCCGGGGTGCCGCAGACCATGCGCTACCGCCTCGTCGTCGCGAACGGCACGCCGACTCCCGCGCAGGTCGATCGCTGGTTCGCGGAATACGCCCGGCGATGACGCGCCTCACCGGAATCGCCCCCGGATTCCATGAATAGCATCGGTCGCCGCGGGCGACTGTAGGTCGATGCCCCGCGCCATGGCGCCAACCGAAGCCGATCCCACCTCCGAACCACCGGAGTGGGTCGGACACCACCATGCCGCCATCTGGCGCTACCTCTGCATGTTGGGCGCCAGGCCCGACGAAGCAGACGACCTCGCGCAGGAGACGATGCTCATCGGCTGCGCGAGTCCAGCACCCGACGAGGAACGCGCCGCAGCGTTCCTGCGGGGAGTCGCGCGCAACGTCTGGCTGCGATCGCGCCGTTGGTGGCAACGCCGGCGTGAGCGCGAGATCGCGATGGCAGTCGAAGAACTGTGGATCGCGTCAGCCGAGAAGAGCGCCGGAGACGACCTGCTCCGGCGGCTGACGGAGTGCCTCGAGACGCTGCAACCCAGGGCGCGACGGGCGCTCGAACTGCACTACCAAGACGGTCTGCCCTGGCGGGACGCTGCGCGCCTACTGGGGCTGCGCGAAAACGGCACGAAGACCCTGGTGCAACGCGCCCGGCGCGCGCTGCGCGAATGCATCGAACGGAGAACGACATGACCAACGCGATGGAGAAGGCCAAGGATCGGAGATTGGAATGGTTGCTGCGCGAGGCAGTCGGCGGCCGCGGACCGAGTTCCACTCGAACACCGGTGCCGCAAACGAGCGCGCCAGCGCACCGATGGCTGCTTGCCGCAGTGGCGCTCCTCGCACCGCTGGTGGTGTATGGCGTCGCGACGCTCGAAGACTCGGAACAGCACGCGTCGCCGGCACCGGCTTCGCCCCAGGGTGCACCGGTCTGGCACGACGTCCGCGACGCTGGCGATATCGCGAACCTGCCCGCCGACGCGATCAACCTCCGCTGCTACGGCTTCGACGATGCGGGACTCGCCGCCTTGTCGCAACTCACCCGAATCAAACGACTGGATCTCGGCCCGGTGAACCGGAGCGGCGCCAACGAGCCGCCGGCCATCTCCGACGCGGGAGTCGCGCTTCTTGGCGACCTGAAGCTCACCGACCTTTCGCTCCGCGGCTGCGCCGCGCTGACGGACGACATCGGAGCGACCCTGTCGAGAATGGTGACGCTGCGGCGACTCGACCTGGCCGCCATGCCGAAGATCACGGCCGCGCTGCTGCCGCAGCTGCCCGCCGGACTCGTCGCGCTGGCCCTGGACGGGAATCACCGCCTCAGAGGGCGCGGCCTGCGACGCCTTCCCGAACTCCCCAACCTGCTCGAGCTGTCCCTCGACGACGTCCCGGCGATCACCGATGACGACCTCCGACTCATCCTCGAAGGCCGCGGTCTTGCCGTGCTCCGTCTCGGCGGCGGCCACCCGGTTCACCGGAACGGAGCGGTCATGATCCCCACCGACTCCCAACTGACGTCGGCGGCTCGCGAGTCGATCTCGGCTCACACCAGCCTGACCGAACTCGGGTTGTCGGGCAGCGTGCCGTGGCTCGATGCCAGCGTCATGGCATCCATCGGCGGGCTGCCTGCCCTCCTCGAGCTGGATCTCGCGGGGAACAACACGATCACCGGCGAGCTGCTTGCGCCGCTGGCGACGTCGCGCTCGCTGCACACGCTGCGGTTGACGAACTGCAAACGGGTTCGAAGCGACGCCCTCGACGGTCTGGCGGGCCTCGCGCTTCGCCGGCTCGATCTCGACGGCACGAACCTGACGGAGGCGGCCGTCAAGGCGGCCGCTCGGGCATGGCCTGGCTGTCAGGTCACGATGCCGGATGGCAGCCGCTACCAAGTCCCGGTCAAGTAGCCGACAGCGAGACTAACGAATCACGGCCCCGCCCCGCCACGGCTCGGGCTTCGGCAGCTCCGGCATGTTGAGCGTGAGGATCGCCATCGCGGTGCCGTAGCCGGCCGAGCGCGGGAACTGGCGGTCGTTCCAGCTGCCGTCGGGTTCGATCGAGCGCGCGAGCACGACGCGCATCCGGTCGCGCAGCTCGTCCCGCAGCCTCTGGTCCTCGATCTGCTCGATCGCCTGCGCGGCGTAGACGTGACCGAACATGAAGTAGTACGGCGCGATGCCGTAGGGCCGCACGTGCGTGCCGCGCTGGCTCTTGCGCACCGCGAGCTCGTCCCAGTTGTCGAAGAAGCTCTGCACCGCGCGCTCGAGCCGCGCGTCGTCGCCGCGACCGGCGAGCTTCAGCGTCGTCTCGCAGAGCGCCGCGCGCGCGGCGGCGCCCGGCGTCTTGTCCATCATCGACAGCTTCTCCTCGGGGACCTCGTTGCGGTTGCCGGGGCCCGCGCCGTAGGCGTAGCCGCCGGCCTGACTGCGCGCCCGTTCGAGCGCATCGAGGGCCTGGTCGACGACGTGCTTCGGCACCTCGTGACCACGCGCCTCGGCGTGGAACAACGCCTGCAGCGCCGCCGGCGTCATGAACGTCGACGCGCGGTTCTTCGGGCTCAGGAAACCGGCGCGGCGCGAGTAGTTCCAACCGCCGCTCTCGGGGATCGCGGACTCGACGAGCGACTGCACCAGGAACGTGGTCTTGCTGCGCACCCCGTCCGCGTGCGCAGCGGGCACGAGCCCCTGGTCCTGCAGGTGCAGGAACAGCTGCAGCGCGTAGATCTTGCCCCAGTTGCGCACGTCGTAGCGGCCCTCGAAACCGATCGTCATGCGCTCGACCTCGAGCGTCTTCAGCACGAACGCGACCCCGCGCTCGACCGCGGACTGCCGTTCGGTGTCGCGCTCGTAACCCGGCGCGGCGATGAGCCCGAGGCAGACGATCGCCGTGCCGCCGACGCGGTAGCCGACGGGCAGCTGCCCGCGGTCTTCGCGGTAGACGCCTTCGTAGGGCCACTGGTCGCCATCGCCTTCGGGCAGCGCGAGCAGCGCCGTGACGGCCCGCGCGTTCGCCGCCTCGACCGCGAGCGGCGCCGGATCCGCGACGGGCAGCTCGTCGCGGTCGAACAACCGCGGCGCGGACGGCGAGTTCTTCGGCCGTTTGCTGGTGACCGGCGGATCGACCGCCCGCGGGTCGCCCTTCTCGGACTTGCTCTGGCCCGGCAGATCAGCAGCGACCTGCCCCAGGGTCAGGAGCAGAACGAACGGCGCGAGACGAGCGGTCATGGGACCGATCGGAACCCCCGATCGCTCGGAGCACAAGTGTCGCGGCCCGGATGGTCGATTAGGGTGACGTGATGCGCCTCCGCCCCCGCATGTTCGTGTTGCCGCTGATCGCGCTCGCGGTCGGGATCCTGTTCTGGCAAACCGCGGAGCCCGCGGGTGCGGCGCCGGCGTGCACGTGGCGCGTCGGGCGCGGCGTCGACTTCGTCCAGGGCGCCAACTACGACACGCTGCCGGCCGAATCGCCGCTGCGGCTCTCGGTCGTCTGCCCGAGCCCGCGCTACCTCTACGTCTTCTCGCACAGCCAGGAGGACGGCACGGTCCTGCTCTTCCCCTCGACCGGCCTGAAGACCGACCTCACCAACCCGCTGCCCGAGGGCCGCTCGGTGCTGCCCGGGCAGAACGGCGGGGATGCGATCTACTGGACGAGTCGCGCGCGCATCGCCGCGATCACGACGTTCATCGCGGTCGCATCCGAGGAACCGATCGCGGAACTCGACGCGCTGCTGCCGCGACTGCGAAGCTGGACCAACTCGGTCTTCCCCGACGGCTCGATGGCCGTCACGCAGCCGGCCGAGAGCGCGGACTTCCTCGGCAGGCCGCGCGCGCCAATCCCGAGCGGCCTGCTGCAGAAGGTCGCCGAGCTGAGCCTCGAGGCGACGCTGACGAACGGGCCGATGACGGCGATCCCGGGCCGCACCGGCATCTGGGGAGCGAGCTGGCGCATCAAGGAGAAGGCGGGCACCGCGCCGAAGCAGGCGAAGCAGAACGGCGTGCCGACGCCGACCGTGCCGAACCCCGAGAGCCTGATTCCAAAGACCGGCCCCGCCAACCCGAAGCCGGCCGGCGGCAAGAAGTAGGCCTACTCGGCCAGCGCGTCCTCGACCGCGGCGCACAGCACGTGCACGCAGGCGAGGTGGCTCTCCTGGATGCGCGCCGTGTTGGTCGACGGCACGTGGATCGCGACCTCGGTGAACTCCGTCGCCGCGCCGCGCTTCTCGCCGCAGAGCAGCGCCGTATCGATGTTCATCGCGCGCGCCTGCCGCATCGCGGCGACGACGTTCTTGCTGCCGCCCGACGTCGTGATGCCGATGAGCAGATCACCGGGCTTGCCGATCGCCTCGACCTCGCGCGCGAACACGTGCTCGTACCCCGCGTCGTTGCCGATCGCCGTGAGGCTCGGCACCTGGTGCCCGAGCGCGATCGCAGCGTAGGGGCGCCGGTCCTTGTGTTCGAACCAGCCGACGAGCTCGCCCGCGGCGTGCGACGCGTCGCACGAGCTGCCGCCGTTGCCGCAGAGCATGATCTTGCCGCCGCGCTGCAGCGTCGCGATCGCCAGGTCGCAGAGCTGCCCGAGCGCCGGCAGGCACACCTCGAGGAACCGCTGCTTGGTCGCGATGCTCTCCTCGAACGTCGCGCGCATCTTGTCTGAATCCATCGTCACGGCGTCCGATGCTACTGGTCCCCGCCAGAAGTTCGCCACATATGTCGCCGGCCCTGCACGCCGCTCGCGCCGTTGCAGCGTCCTCCACATATCCACCGATATGCCTGCGGCGCTGCCCCTTGCGAGCATCGCGCATTGCTCGCCGACATCTGCACCGAACCTCTGGCGGGGACCACTACTGTCGCGCCGCCGCGAGCGCGCTGCCGATATCGGGTCGTTGCCCGGCCGCGGTCAGCGCGTCGCCGAACGCCGCGAGCGCCCGCAGCACGTTCTCCGGCCGGGCGCCGTGGCCCATGAGCCCGACGCGGAACGCGCGGCCCTGCAGCGGCCCGAGCCCGCCGCCGACCTCGATGCCGTGACGCTGGCGCAGGTGGGACCGGAATGCGCCATCATCGACGCCATCGGGATACCGCACCGTCGTGAGCATCGGCGTCGCGTGTTCGACCGGCACGAGCGGCTCGAGCCCGAGCTCGGACAGCCCGGCGCGGAGTGACCGCGAGACCTGCCGGTGACGTTCGGCGCGGGCGGCGAGGCCCTCGTCGAAGACCTCGTCGAGCGCCGCGGCGAGCGCGTAGATCATGCTGACGGGCGCGGTGTAGTGATACGCGCGCTCGGTGCCGAAGTAGCCGTTGAGCAGCTTGAGGTCGAAGTAGAACGGCGCGGGCCGGTCGCGCGCTTCGGCGCGCTCGACCGCGCGCGGCGAGAACGTGACGGGCGCGAGGCCGGGCGGACACGACAGACACTTCTGCGTGCCGCAGAACGCCGCGTCGACGCCCAGCGCGCCGAAGTCGAGTTCGAGCCCGCCGATGCTCGTCACGCAGTCGACGACGAACATCGCACCGTGCTCACGCGCGCTCGCCGCGATCGGCTCGAGGTCGGTCAGCACGCCCGTGCTGGTCTCGGCGTGCACGACCGCGAGCAGGCTCGTCGGCCCGGCCGCGACCGCCGCCGCGATGGCGTCCGGATCGAGCGGCGTGCCGAACTCCGCGGTGACCTCGACGACCTCGGCACCGACGCGCCGGCACGAGTCCGCAAAGCGCCCACCGAACACGCCGTGCACGCCGACGACGACGCGTTCGCCCGGCGCGACGAGGTTGTGCACCATCGCCTCCATGCCCGACGAACCCGTGCCGGCGAGCGGCAGCGTGAGCGGATAGTCGACGCCGAACAGCGTGCGCAGCCGCGCCTGCACGAGATCGAGCAGCGGCAGCAACGTCGGGTCGAGGTGCCCGAGCAACGGCATCGCCTGCGCCGCCCGCACGGCCGGGCTCGTCGGCGACGGGCCCGGCCCGAGCAGCAGGACCTCGTCCGGTCGGAAGCCCATCGTCATTCGGCGAGCGGCTTGGCGATCGCGAGCCAGACGGCGGTCCCGCCGAGCGCGAGCGCGAACAGCAACGCGACACCCCAGGGCACGATCTTCTTCTTCGCCAGCGTGGGCAGCACCGCGATGACGAGCCAACAGCCGATCTTGAGGATCAGCCACATCGGCCACCCGTAGCCGAGCTTGTGGGCCTGCCCGATACCGGCGACGATCATCACGAGCAGCCCGACGCCGTGCAGGATCGAAAACAGCGCGGGCGCCTTGGCGCCGTCCTTGCCGGCCGCGGCGAACATCGCGCCAAGGCCGAGGAACAGCATCAGGACTCCAACGATGTGGGCGATACGATAGAACTCAGCGGACATGGCCGGCCATTAGAGCGGCCACCGCGGCGGTTTCCCCCTCAGAACCGAAGCGGAGCGCCGAAGGCGCTCGGCGAGGTCCTGAGCAAGTTTGCCCGCCGCGCGGGCAACCTTGCTCAGAACGGAATCGGCCAGCCGACCTTCATGCCGGAGAACGAGAACCCGTTCGAGCGCCTGCGCGCGCTCGCCGCAGCCAGCCCGGTCGTGACCGCTCACCGCGGTGACAGCGGGCGCCTGCCCGAGAACACGCTGCCCGCGTTCGCCGCGGCGACGGCGCTCGGTTGTGCGATGCAGGAGTTCGACGTCCGCGAAACGCGGGACGGCGAGCTCGTATGCATCCACGACGCGACGCCCGATCGCACGACGAACGCCGCGCAGCTGCTCGGGCCGGATCGGCCGATCGTCGCGACGGACCTGGCAACGCTGCGCACGCTCGACGCCGGCGGTGGCGCGGTCGTTCCGCGCCTCGACGAAGCGCTGGCGGCGATCCGGCCCGGCATCCCGATGATCGAACACAAGGCCGGCGACCCCGCGACGTTCCTCACGCTCTTGCGGCAACGCGGTGAACTGGCGCGCTGCATCCTGCAGTCGTTCGACTGGGGTTTCGTCGCCGCGGTGAAGACGGCCGCCCCCGAAGCCGCCGTCGCGCTGCTCGGCCCCGGCCCGTTCGCGGCCCGGCTGGACGCCGAGGCGATTGCCGCAGCACGGCGTCTCGGCGCCGGCATGCTGCACTGGCGCGAGCGCGACCTCGACGCGGCAACGGTGGCACGAGTTCACGCCGCCGGGCTGCTCGTCTGCAGCTACACGACGGATGACGCCGACGGGATGCGCCGCGGCGCCCGGATCGGAATCGACGCGATGTGCACGAACGAGCCGGGCCGGATGCTCGAACTCGCGCGCGCCGGCGAACTGCACCGCGCGCGGTGACGGCGCCCGGATGGAGCGGGCGCCACTGGCATAGCCCACTCGCAGGGGCCCACTCGCAGAGGATCTAGTGGATCGTCAGCGTCGCCGACGTGCCGTCGTGGCTGATCTGCAGGCGGATGCGGTAGCCCTTGAGCGTCTCGTCCACGATCACGATCTCGACGAGCCGCACGTTCGCGTTCCGGAACCCGGCGATGACCGTGCTGCTGAGCGAGACGTCGCGGCCCGCGACCGGCAGCGGCACGATCAGACCCGAGAGCGGATCACAGGCCGTCGCCACCACGGCGCCCATCGATTGCGGCACGCGCAGCGTGAAGTCGCGGTCGAGGCTGGCCAGCTGTCGACTTGCCCCAAGGGCCGGGCCGACACCCGGCGTGCCGACGTTCGCGCACGCCGGCAGGATCCAGACCCCGGTGCCCCCTGCGTTCTCACCGCCTTCGTTGCCAGTCGTCGGCGCGGCAAGCCACATCGCAGCGAGCGCCACGAGCAGGAAGCGGAGGGATTGTTTCACGGCTGGTTTGGGGAGGAAGCGAAGGTCTAGAGGATACCGTCGGGGCGCCCGGAAGGAAGGGCCCGCGCGGGGAAAGACGCTGGACCGAACATCGGCCATCGCCCCCACGGGGCTTTACGGCGGCTAGCCCGCCTCCGCGAACCAGACGGGCAGGGTTTCCGCAAACCGCCCCCGGATCCCGGGATGGCTCCGGACGATGTGCAGGAACTGACTGCGCCGTTGCAGCTCCCGCGCCACGACGCCGCGCCGGTGCGGCAGTTCGTCGTGCAGGCGCTGGAACCAGCGCAGCGACTCGTCGAACTCGCCCTTGAGGCCGTAGGCGAGCCCGAGGTTGAAGTAGGCCATGCCGAGGCGCGGCTGCTCGGCGACGACCCCGGACTCGACGACCTCGAGGAGGAGTTCGGCCGCGCCGTCGCAATCGCCCTCGTCGAGGTGCAGGTTGCCGAGGTTGAGAAGCGCGTAGCCACGCATCACCGGCTCGTTCGTCCCGGCGAGAACCTGGGAGAACTGCTGCTTCGCGAGCGTGCGCTGCCCGCGCACGTGGTGCACGAGCCCGAGGTAGATGCGGGACTCGTGGGAGTCGGGGTCGAGGGCGAGGCACTCGGTCAGCAGGCGCTGCCCCTTCGCGAGCGCCTCGGAGGCCGAACACCACCGACCATCGAACAGCTCCTTGGCCGCGACCCAGGGCGCGCCGGCCGGACCGGCGGACTCGCCGCCCGCGTCGCTCCCAATCGCCGAGTGCCCAATCGTGGAGTGCTCGCTCGCGGGGTGCTCACTCGCGACGTGATCGTTCGCCGCCATCGCCGCCTCGGACTCGGCCGCACGCGCGACCTCGTCGAGCAGGTGCCGACCGCGCTGCGCCATATCGGGCATCGGCACGGGCTCCTTGGACACCTCCTTGGAGAAGTCCGGCGACAGCCCCATGAGAACGAAGCAACGACCGAGCTCGTAGAGGATCTTCGAGAGCTTCTCGCGGTTGTCCGTGAGCTGCTGCCGCAGTCGCATCGCGGCTGCCGAGCTGTCGCTGTCGCTGTCCGCCGCGGCGGCTGCGGTCGGCCCGCCGACCCGGTCGCGAACCCCAGCGGCCAAAGCCCCATCAGCCAGCTTGGCCAGCGCGAGTTCGCGGTGCATGCGCACCTGGCTCCGAATGCCCTGCAGGAACCCACGGCACGACGAGCACGCGTCCGAATGCACCATGACACGGCGCACCGAGGGCGCGTCGAGCTCACCGTCGAGCATCGCCGACAGATCCACCTGGATCTGCATGCACGGATCGTGCTCGCGATCGAGAGCTGGCAAAGGCGGCATCTTGGCAGGGACTAGCAGGCGGACGCGACTCAGTCACCCGGAACGCCGAAGACGATCGGCGATTGAGGCGATTTCGCGACATTCGAACGAGGATGGCCGGCGGGCGGTGCAACCTTCCGCGGCGAAACTCCGCGGCCGGGGCGCGACGGCCCCCCAATGGACGACGCGCCGATGGACGACGCGGCGGTAGCCGCGGACGCTGCCGAGCGTGCCGCGAGGTCACCGAGCGTGCGCTCCATGCCGCGGTAGATCTTCCGCCGGCCGCGGAAGATCACCATCTTGAGGTTTTCGAGGCGGATGCCGAGGTCCGCGGCGGCGTCGCGATACGACGTCCCGTCGACCTCGACGAGTGTGAGTGCGCGGCGCTCGCGCGGCGACAGCTTGCCAAAGTGCAGCAGGTAGAGCTGCAGGTAGAGCACGTAGGCCGTGTTCACGACCTTGGCGCTCTCGGCGTCGCTCACCGCGCGGTCGGGCCGGCGCGACCGCAGGTCCTCCGGCGGCGCGACGTCCTCGTCCATGCCGCGGAACACCGCCAGGCGCGTCGCGCCCTTCAGGAACTTCAGCAGCGTGTTGCGCGCGATGCGGTGGCCCCAGCCGCGGAACGCATCCGCCCGGTCCGGGTGGAACCGATGCGGGTAGCGGTAGATGTTGAGGAACACCTCCTGCAGCACATCGTTGCTGTCGATGTGGTGGAACGACCGCCGCAGCTTGGACTGGATCGCCTGCAGGAAAGAGGCGCGGTTGAGTTCGTACAGCAGCGCGAAGACCTGCGGATCGCCGCTGGTCTTGTAGCAGTCCATGAGGCTCGTGCTGACCCAGTCCTCGTATTGCTGATCGGTCGCGACCGACACACCGTCGCGCGGCGACTGCCCGTTCGCGAGGCGATGCAGCGCGCTGTCGCCGGTACGCTCCCAGAGCTCTCCGAGGCGGAGGGCGAGCGCTTGCCGGTCTGCGGTTCGGCGCGACGCTGCGGAGCTGTGACGTTCTTGCGACATGACGGGAAGCGGAGGTCGGCCAGTCGCTTGGCCAAGGTCAAATGGGCCGCGGCGGGGCCGCGGACCAGTCACATCTTGCCATAGCCGAGCCCGTTCGGGAAGTCACGACCACCGGAACGCTATACGGCTAGCCGCAAATTATCCCGGAGCCGCACTTCGCCACGGATCGGGCTCCCGCCGGATCCACACCCAAGGCATCAGTCCCGCGGCGAAGCCGGCAGCGCGAGCACGAAGCCCGTGCTGGCCGGACCGAGCGCATCGGCCCAGACCCGCGCCCCGAGCCGCTCGGCCGCCTGGCGGAACGTGCGGACGATCGTCGGATCGACGGAGCTCGCCGGCTCGCCCGCACCGGCGATGTGCAGCTGCGGCCCCTGGCGATCGCGGTCCGGGTCGCCGCCGCCGGCCGAGTCGATCTCGATGACGAGGGTGCTCGCATCGCGACAGCGCGCGGCGACGAGGTCGAGGCCGGCGTGCACCGTCTCGGCGAAGCGACCCATGTCGCCCCACCACAGCCGGTCCGCGTCACCGCGAACGTGAACGGTCCGATTGCTGCCCGCCCACTGCATCGCGAGATCGCTGCAGCTGGCCGCGAGGTCGATCGGCTGCAGCCCGCGGTTGGCGTGATCAGCCTCCTCCGCCAGTTCGCGCTGCACGGCGTCGCACCACTCGAGCACGCCGAGTGCCGACTGCAGCGTCTTCTGCAGCCGCGCCCGACCCGCTTCGGCGACCGAGTCCGTGGCGTCCTCGAGGCGACTGCGCAGTTCGGTGAGGAACTGATCCTGACACGCGGCGAGCGTCGCAATGCGTTGACCGAGCCCACGCGCGACGTCCGCATCGCGATGCCAGCGGTGCGTCGGCGCCGTAGCCACGACGAGATCCCCAGCGCCGCGGCCCGGCTTGGGCAGCACGTACTCGCCGGCGGCCGCCGGCGGCCCGACGGGCGCTTCCACAGGAGGTGTCGACATGCCCGTGGCATCGGCCGCCCGGGGCCCGCGGCTTGAGGGTAGCATCCGCGGGCCATGCCGCGCCCCCCGCTGTCCCCGACCGAGATCCGCGAACTGGCACACGACCTGGGGTTCGAGCTCGTGCGGTTCGGCCCAGCCGGGCCCGGCGCGGACGGCGAGCGGTTCCTGGACTGGCTCGAAGCCGGGCGCCATGGCGAGATGGAGTATCTCGCGAAGAACCGCGACCGCATCGTGGAGCCGACCCGGTGGCGCGCCGGGGTGCGGTCGACGATCGCCGTCGCCGCGGACTACGGCGGGCCGCCCGGCGAGCTGCCCGGCGGCGGCCGGGTCGCGCGCTACGCGGTCGGGCGCGATTACCACCGCTGGCTCGGCACGCGGGTGACCGCGTTGCGCGATCGGCTCGAAGGCCTGGGCGTGCCGCGCGGCACGATGATCGGCGGCACCGACGCCGTGCCGGCCCTGGAGCGCGCGCTCGCGCAGCGCGCCGGGATCGGCTTCCTGGCCAAGAGCGCGATGGTGATCTCGCCGACGCACGGGCCGTACCTGCTGCTCGGCGAACTGTTGACCGACATGGAGCTGCCCGTCGATGGGCCGGCAGCGGCTCGTGCGGCACGTGCACCGCATGCCTCGACGCCTGCCCCACCGGCGCGATCACGGCGCCGTTCCAGGTCGACGCGCGCCGCTGCCTCAGCTACACGACGATCGAGTTGCGCGGCTTCGTGCCGGAGGCGATGCGGCGCGCGCAGGGCGACTGGCTGTTCGGCTGCGACGTGTGCCTCGAGGTCTGCCCGTTCACGCGCAAGAGCCCGGCTCTGACGCGAAACGGGCGACGACCGCGACCCCGACCTGCGGCCGCATCGCGTCGTCGCGACGTGGACGATCGTCGACGTCCTGGCGATGGACGCCGACAGGTACGACGCGGAGGTGACGGGGACGGCGATGCGGCGCGCGGACGCACTCGGGCCTGCGGCGCAACGCCGCGATCGTGCTCGGCAATCGGCGCGATCCAGCCGCGTTGCCGAGCCTGTCCGACGCGCTGCGCGACCCCGACCCGATCGTGCGCGGTCACGCGGCGTGGGCGATCGGTCGCATCGAGCCGCGACACACGGCGCTCGCGACGGCGCTGCGCAACGAAGACGACACGCGCGTGCGGGCCGAGCTCGAGCACGCACTCGCCGGCGGCGCGCAGTCGGACGAGTAGTCCGATTCGGGCGACCGTCGCCCGAATGCGACGTTCGCAGTGATTCACCCATCGCATCGCCGGCTGCGAATCGCCCGTCGACCGCTGCCGCCCCGACCGTCTACGTCGGCCGACGGTCGTTGCCGTTCGACGGCAGGCCGGCACCGGTGGTCGCATGCACGGTTCGCGCCGATGCCATGGCGCGTCCGGCGACAATCACGCGCCGATGACGCCAGTTGGCAAGCGAGTTGCTCTTCACCGATCGAAGCCTGACCACCGGCAGCAAGAAGGAAGAAACGAACATGGGCACCTGCGACTACTACAACGAGACGAAGTACTGCGACGAGTGCAAGGGCTACGTCCGCTTCATGATGAGCGTCAACCATTCCTACTGCGTCGACTGCGGCAACCGCGTGCGGTTGTTCAGCCGCGAGGACAAGGAGAGCTTTCAGGAGCGGGTGCAGCGCCACAAGTGGCAGGCTTCGTAGTCGCCACCACCCCCCGAATCGCTTCGGCCCCCCCCGACGCCGAACACCACACCGCTCGCCACCACGAGGCAAGGCGAGCACCGACCGCTACCCTGATCCCCGCAACGGCCCGCCGGCTACCCAACCGGCGGGCCGCTTGCGTTCGGCGCGATGGGACCGAGCCGCGCGATCCGTGCTGGCGCCCTCGTCTGCCGCGCGTTCCAGTTCTCGGGTGCCGCCGCTCCCCCGCCCTGACTTCATCGCGCGCCATCGCCACCTGCTCGCGCTCGAGCGCGACGCCGAACGCGAAGCGGCCGAACGGCTGCTGCGCGACCGCTCCGACCAGGAGTTGACGGCCCGCGGCACGACGCTGCTGCGGCTCGAGGTCGTGGACCTGTTGCCCGGTCTCGGCGGGGCCGTGCAGGCCGTCGTGCGCAGCAGCCGCAGCCAGGACGAACTGCCGGCGCACCGGCTCGGGCCCGGCGACCTCGTGGCGTTGCGCGAGCACCGCGACCGGGACCCGGTCGCCACGGGGGTGATCGCGCGCGTGCGACGTGACACGTTGACCGTCACGCTGGACCAGGACGACGCGGATCTGCCACCGCTCGTTCGCCTCGACAAGCTCGCATCCGACGTCACGTGGCAGCGGCTCGAGGCTGCGCTCGACGACCTCGCCGGGGATCCCGAAGTCGACCGGCGCGATCTCGTCGCGACCCTGTTCCACGAGCGCGAGCCCGAGTTCGCCGAGGTTCCCGAGCCCGCGTGGTTCGACGCCACCCTCGACGATTCCCAGCGCGACGCGATCCGCCACGCGCTCGGTGCGCGCACGGTCGCGCTCGTTCATGGTCCGCCCGGCACGGGCAAGACGACGGCGCTCGTCGAGTTCATCCGGCAGGTGACGTCACGCGGCGAACGCGTGCTCGCGACTGCACCGTCGAACGTCGCGGTCGACAACGTCGCCGAACGGCTCGCGGCTGCCGGTCTGCGCATCGTCCGACTCGGTCACCCGGCGCGCGTCAGCGACGCGGTGCTCGCCACGACGCTCGCGGCTCAGGTCGAACGCGCTCCGGAACAGAAGCTGCTCAAGACGGTGCGGCGCGAGGTGGAGCAGGGGCTGCGCGCCGTGCAGCGCGCGGACGGCCGTCGGTCGCGCCGCGAGGCGCATGCCGAGGTCCGCGCCCGCCGCCGCGAACTGCGCCAGCTCGAGACCGCAATCACCCGCGGCATCGTGGACGGCGCCGAGGTCGTGCTCGCGACGAACACGGGCGCAGCCGACCGCCTGCTGCGCCATTCGACGTTCGATCAGCTCGTCATCGACGAAGCGGCGCAGGCGATCGAGGCGTCGTGCTGGATCCCGCTCGCCCGCGCGCGGCGCGTGCTGCTCGCCGGCGACCACCGGCAGTTGCCGCCGACGATCCTCTCGGCCGCGGCCATCGCCGGCGGCCTCGCGACCACGTTGTTCGAACGGTTGGTGCACCACCCCATGACCGCGGTCTGCGCGCGGCAGCTGACGCTGCAGTACCGCATGCACGAAGCGATCATGAGCTTCTCGGCCCAGCGCTTCTACGACGGCCGGCTCCACGCCGCGCCGGCGGTCAAAGGGCACCTGCTGACGGACCTCGACGGCGTCGCGGCCAGCGCGGCGACCGCGGTGCCCCTGCGCTTCATCGACACGGCCGGGTGCGGTCACGAGGAGACGGCCGGCGACGACGACGGCTCGAAGGCCAACCCGGGCGAAGCGGCGCTCGTCCAGACGGTCGTGGACGGCCTGGTCGCGGCCGGCGTCGAGCCGGCGGCGATCGCGGTCATCACGCCGTACAACGCGCAGGTGCAGCTGCTGCGAACGCGACTCGACACGAAGATCGAAATCGGGACGGTGGACAGCCTGCAGGGCCGCGAGCAGGAGGCCACCGTCGTGTCCCTCGTGCGCAGCAACGCAAACGCCGACGTCGGGTTCCTGCGCGAACTTCGGCGCCTCAACGTCGCGTTGACACGGGCCCGTCGGCACCTCACGGTGATCGGCGACAGCGCGACGCTCGCGGGTGACCCGGACCTCCTCGCGCTCGTCGATCATCTGCAGGAGCGCGCCGAGTATCGCAGCGGCTTCGAGTTCGAAGGCGGCGCCGACCTCGGCTGAGCGAGGGGGCTCGGACCTGCTATGCTTCTGCGGCGCGCGCGCCCGCCCGCCACCTCGCAGAACCCCGCTGCACCTTCGCCGTCCGCCTTCCGCACGCCACCCCAGCGTGCCACTCCCTTGTGCCACCCTCGCATGAAGGGAGCGTGTAGCCAGCTTGAACATGACCCGATCCGTCCTCCTCGCAATCGTGCTCGCCGCGGGCACGGCGCAGGCCCAGCTGCCGTGCTGGATCGCCGACTACGGCACCAACCTCGCACTCGGTGACGAGTCCGTCTCGGCGCCCCAGGCCCTCGGCTTCAGCTTCGCGTTCGATGGCGGCACGTGGACGGCCATCCAGGTCTGCGACAACGGCTACGTCACGCTCGGCGGCGGCGGCGGTCAGGCCGACCCCGATCCCGATCCCGTCGCCCTCAACGGCGCGGCGTTCGCGCGCATCTGCCCGTTCTGGGTCGACCTCGACCCGAGCGCCGGCGGCAGCGGCAACGTCTGGTTCAACGCGGTCCCGGCCAACGGCACCGACCCCGCGCACGCAGTGATCACGTGGCGCGGCGTCTACGAGTTTCGCGGGCTCACGCCGCACACGTTCCAGCTCGTGCTGATCGATGGCGGCGCGATCCGCTGCGCCTACGGTCAGGACATCGCGCACAACACGTCGCCGTGGCTCGTCGGCGCGAGTCCGGGCGCCAACGCGACGGCAAACGCGGTGACGTTCCTGAGCACGCCATTCAGCACGAGCGCGCCGGTGCTGCACGAGAACGATCCGACCGGGGGCGCATCGGCGCTCGAGAATCGCACGATCGAGTGGCTGGCCGAACGGTGCGGGCGGCTACGACGTCGCGGACCTCACGGGCTGCGCGGCGTTCACCGAGTTCGGCTCGGGCTGTGTCGCGGCCTACACGTCGTTCTACGAGTTCTTCCCGACGACGGCGGCGATCGACCTCGCCAACACGGCGTTCGAGCTCACGCTCAACGCCGGCGCCTACGACGTGAGTTCGAGCTCGGTCGCGTTCGTGCCACCGAGCGCCACGGCCTTCAACCTCAACCTCGCGGACGACGCGGAAACGACCGTGCTGCTCGCGACCCCGCTGCCGTATCCGGGTGGATCGGCCGCGATGCTGACGGTCGGTTCGAACGGCCACGTCGCCACAGCACCCAACGGCGCCGCGTTCGACTTCTCGCCGTCGCCCGCCGAATTGCTCAGCTGGCCGAACGCGGCGTGGGCCGCGTGGCGCGACCTGATCCCCGACGATCCGGCGAGCGGCGGCGTGTTCTTCGAGGAGATCGGCAACGTCTCGATCATCACGTGGGACGCGGTGGTCGGCTACGACGGCCAGGTGCCTGGCGTGACCCCGAGCACGTTCCAGTTCCAGTTCGACCGCAGCACGGGGAACGTCGCGATCGTGTTCGGCGCGCTCGACACGACGAGCGCGAGCACGTGGCCCGGCGGGGATGGCTGGCTCATCGGCTACAGCCCCGGCGGTCCGGCGCTCGACCCGGGCAACTTCGATCTGTCGACGCTGGCCGCCGCCGGCCCGCTCGGCACCGCGGCGACCGACATCGCGCCGCTGACGATCACCGCCGATGCGCCGCCGGCGATGATGACGCAGATCGGGCTCGTGGTCGACAACGTGTCACCGACCGCGGCGTTCGTCGGGGTCGTCTTCGGTTTCCAGAAGTTCGATCCCGGGATGTCGCTCGCCGGGATCGGCATGCCGGACTGTTTTCAGTACGGCAACCAGCTGTCCGTGCAGCTCGTCCTGCCTGGCGGCGCGACGCAGGTGACCGTGCCGTTCGTCATCCCGCGCTTCGCGGGCGTCCGCATGATCGTGCAGGCCGCTGGCTTCGATCCCGCGTCCAACCCGAACCCGCTCGGCGTCGTCGCGAGCAACGGACTCGAGTTGATGCTCGGCAACTAGTACGCGGCGGCGGGCGGCGCCGCGACCGCTCAGAAGAGCGTGACCGTTGCCGCCGCCGTGGCCGCGAGACCGCCGAACGAACCCGAATCGAACACGACCCACTGCGTGTGGGCGACGAGACTCGCGAGCGCCGGGTCGGAGGGCAGCGGGAAGTGCGCGGTGCCGCAGCCCGCGCCGGCTGCGCCTGGCGCGCCTGCGAGCAGCTGGAAGCTCACGGCCGACGAGCCCGGATCGACGAACAACGTCGCGCCGCTCGCGAAACTCAGGCCCTGGAGCGGCGAGATCAGGAGCGCCGCAATGGCCGCGCCCTGCGCATCACCGATGCCGACCTTGAAGTCCGCGTGACCGAGGTTGGCCGGCACACCCGCGAGTATCGTCGGGCTGATGCCGCCCGTGCCCGCAGTCCCGGCCCCGTAGAGCACGCCGTTCGGCGGCAGGACGTCGCTGCGCAGCGTCGGGCGATCGAACGGCGAGACACCGGCTGCGACGCGCGGATCAGTGAGGCCGTTCTCGACGAACTCGATCAGGTCCGCGCGAGCCGACGGCGGCAGGTTGAGCGGCTGCAGCTGCGGGTCCTTGTTCGGGGTGAAGGCCCCGCCACCGAGTCGGTAGAAGTCCACGACGTCCGCGACCGACGTGAACTGGCCGTTGTGCATGAAGCTGCGCCGCAAGCCGACGTTGCGCAGACTCGGCACCTTGAACCTGCCGCGATCCTGGAAGTTGTTGGTGACCTCCTGGCGACCGCGGTCCTCGTTGATCGGCCGGAGACCGAGATTGCGGAACGTCCGGTCGCTGAACAACCCGTTCTGGTCCGTGTGACAGATCACGCAACGACCCGGGCCGCGGAACACCTGCAACCCACGCGCCTGCGCGGCGGTCAGCGTGCCGAGATCGAACGGCGTCTGGTTCGGCACGAGCGTCCGCTGGTAGGTCGCGAGCGCGAACGCGATGCGCTCCGCGGTGATCGCCGGCGTGCCGAACGCGTTCTGGAACAGGTCCGGATACGTGGCGCCACCCTGCACCGCGGCCGCCATGTCGGGCGGCAGATTGGTCGCCAGCGCCATCGGCACCGCTGTCGCGAGCTTGCTCACGGCCTGCGACCACGTGCGACCGTCGTGCGCCATCTCGGTGCCATCGAGGATCGGTCCGATCGCCTGACTCTCGAGCGCGCCACCGGCGGGAACCGAGGTCTGGCCCGTCTGCGGGTCGACGAACGTGGTGCGCGCCCGGCCGTCCCAGAACAACTCGGGGAACCATGCAGCGGTCAGCATGCTCGGCGACGCGCGCCGGGTGACCTGCTCGGCGTGCCCGAACGCAGCGTCGTCGAGGTAGCTGTTCTGCGTGTCGGCGCGATGCACCCCCGGTGAACCGAAGACGTCATCGGCCGTCTGGAACACGCCGTCCAGCCCCGGGTGCCGCGCCCGTCGCAGGTCGCCGCCGCCCGCGCCGAAGGTGTGGCACGTGCCGCACGCCACGCGGTTGTTGCTCGACATCTGCTCTTCCCAGAAGAGCAGTTTGCCGAGGATCGTCTTGGCCGGCGTGATGGGGTTCTGCGGCGGCACGGGCACGGGCGGCAGGTTGTTCTGCGCCTGCAGCACCGCGCCGGTCGCGAGCGCGGCGAGAGTGAGTCGGATCATCGTCATGGGGAAGTTCCTTGCACGGGGCTGTCCCAACAACGTCACACGGATGTCGTCCCCCACTCCCGGGTCGAGAAAACGCGCGGATGGTCAGGCCGACTGTGACTTGCCGTCCGAACTCGGGCGCGCTGCCTTGCCCGCGCGACGTTTCCGATCCTTGGCGACCGACCGCTTCGCGCTTGCCTTCGTCGCGGCAGGCGGCACTCCGGCCCGCTTCTTCGCCGCCGGCTTCTCGGGTGCTGGCTGCTCGGGCACGGGCTTCTGCAACGCGGACTTCGGCTCGGTTGGGCTCGCTGGCGCAGGCCTGGTCTGGGCCGGTTTCACGTGGGCCGGCTTCACTTGAGCCGGCTTCGCTGGCGCTGCTTTCGTTGGCGCCGACGTCGTCGGGGCGGGCTTCGGCTCGGCCTTCGCGCTCGATTGCGCGGGTCGGGCCGGCGCCGCACGATCCGCGAGCTGACCGACGAGTTCGGTGTACTCCCCACGCTTGTCCACGCGCTGACCGCGGCGATAGCAGCGGCGCGCCGCGCCGACGTCGCCCGATCGCCGATACGCGTTGCCGAGCGCGAGCCACGCCGCCGCGTCCCATGGATCGGTCGCGACGAGGCGGCGGAACGCGGCTCGGGCCGCATCGTGGTCGTGCCGCAGATAGGCCGCCATGCCCGCCGCGAAGCGCTCGTGACGTTGGCGACTCGCCGGTGACCAGCGCCGCCGCCACTGCTGATACGCGAGCAGCAGGGTGATCCCGAAGGCCGTGCCCTGCATCGTGAACAGCGCCGCGTGGTAGTGCGTGTCGTTCTCGAACGCGAACCGCGCCACCGCGGCCCAGTCCGCCGCGATCCACAACGCCGCGGTCGCGACGGCGCCGATCAGGAACCGGCCGGTGCGCAGGTAGAACCACGCCGCCGCCTGGCCGAGCACGAAGAGTGCGAGGTTGGGCAGGAACGAGTCGGCGAACACGGCGCCAAGGCTACGCTCTCGTTCCTCCGGATGCTCCGACTTGTGGCGCGATATGCCCCTCGACGACCGCCGTCTCTATCTGCTGTTCACGCCGAGCCTGTGCCGCGCCGACCCGACCCGCACCCTCGCAGCGGCACTGCGCGGCGGCGTCGATCTCGTGCAGTGGCGCACCAAGACACCCGACGCCGACGGGCTGGGGACGTGCCGCACACTCTGCGATGCGGCCGGCGTGCCGCTGATCATCAACGACGACGTCGACCTCGCCATCGCGACCGACGCCGCGGGCGCGCACGTCGGCCAGGACGACCTGCCGGCCGCAGCGGCGCGCCGGCTCCTCGGCAGCCGCCTGCTCGGGGTGAGCACGCATGACGACGACCAGATCCGCGCCGCGATCACAGCCGGCGCCGACCACCTCGGCTTCGGCCCGTGCTTCCCGACCGAGACCAAGGGCTACCTCAGTGGCCAACCCGACGATGCGATCCGCAGGGCGCGCCAGACCGCCGGCCCCGTGCCGCTCTACGCGATCGGCGGCATCACCACCGAGAACCTCCCCCACCTCATGACGCTCGGCATCGACCGCATCGCCGTGAGCAGCGCGATCCTCCACAGCGCGGATCCCGAGAACGCAGCAGCCGAACTCCGCCAGCAGCTGTGAAAGGGTGGCGGTACCGAACCCGCTTCAAATCCGCCACCCTGCCGCCAACGCAACCCCCGCTGCGATCGGCCTCGCCGCTGCGTCGGCGATGGCGGATTTGAAGCGGGTTCGGTACCGCCACCTTGGTTTGCTACGTGAGCAGCATCGCGTCGCCGAAGGAGTAGAAGCGGTAGCCGCGTTCGATCGCGTCGCGGTAGAGCGCCAGCGTTTCCTCGTGGCCCGCGAACGCGGCGACGAGCATGATCAGGGTCGACTGCGGCAGGTGGAAGTTGGTCACGAGGGCGTCGACGACGCGGAACTCGCTGCCCGGGTAGAGGAAGAGCTCGGACGTGCCCGCGCCCGGATCGACCGTGCGGTCTGCGCGCGCGCAGGTCTCGAGCGTGCGGCAGCTCGTCGTGCCGACGGCGACGACGCGGCCACCGCGCGCGCGCGTGCGGGTGATCGCGGCCGCCGTCGCAGCCGGCAGGTCGTAGACCTCGCCGTGCATGCGATGCTCCTCGACGACCTCGGTGCGCATCGGCGCGAACGTGCCCTCCCCGACGTGCAACGTCACGGTCGCGCGCTCGACGCCCTGATCCTCGAGCTGCGCGAGCAGCTCGGGGGTGAAGTGCAGCCCCGCGGTCGGCGCCGCGACGGCCCCGGGACTGCTCGCGAAGACGGTCTGGTAGCGTTCGCGATCCGCGGCCACGACCGCGGCGTCCTCGATCCCGGGCCGGCGGATGTAGGGCGGCAACGGCGCGCGGCCGCCGGCGTCGAGCGCCGCATCCAGGTCGTCGAACGGCGCCCCCGGCGCGAGGTCGAAGCGCCAGCGTCCCGCGCCGAGATCGGCGGTGAGCGTGAGTCGCACGACGCCGCCCTCCATCGCGAGCACGTCGCCGACGTGCAGCTTCTTGCTCGGCTTGACGAAACCCTCGCCGACCGCGCCGTCGCGCCGCAGGATCAGGCACTCGCAGCCGCCGCCCGTCGCGCGCGAGCCGCGCAGGCGCCACGGCAGCACGCGCGTGTCATTGACGACGAGGAGATCGCCGGGCCGCAGGTAGTCGCCGAGATCGCGGAAGTGCCGATGCGCGGTGTCACGGGTCTGGCGGTCGTGCACGAGCAGGCGCGCGCTGTCCCGCGGTTCGGCCGCGGTCGCGGCGATCTGTTCGGGCGGCAGCTCGAAGTCGAAGTCGGAGACGTGCACGCGTCTCGTCATACCGTGGGACCCAGCTCGAAGTCGAAGCCGGAAACTCGCACGCGCGATCGTCATACCGTGGGACCCAACTCGAAGTCGAAGCCGGAAACTCGCACGCGCGATCGTCATACCGCGGGACCCGGTTGCCCGCGACGCCGACACCGGCCACCATCTCCGGCGTGATCCGGTCACCCGCTCTCCCCGCCACCGCCCTCGGCCTCGCCCTCGCCCTGCTCGGCGCTTGCAGCGGCGGCGCCGGTCCCGGCACCCCGATCGGCGGGAACGACGTCGTGCCCGAGCTGCTGGTCTGCCGCTCTCGCGTCCAGCAGCCGCTCGCGTTCACCGAGATGGCGCTGCGCACGGTGCAGAACCTCGGCACCGACCGCGTCTCCGAGCGGAACGGCATCGAGCGTCGCGCGCGCCTGCATCCCGACGGCGTCCGCGTCGTGTTCGCGCGCGAACGCCAGGGTGACGATCCCGCGAGCCGCGAGCTGTTCGTCGCGACGGTCGACGGCTCCGCGGCCGAACTGCGCCTCACGGTCAACGCCGCGCTCGACGACGAGCCGTGCTGGTCGCCCGACGGCGAGTCGATCCTGTTCACGAGCGATCGCGACGGCAGGAACGGGCTGTGGCTCATGGACGCGCGCGGCCAGAACCAGCGCGAGTTCTTCACGCCACCCGTCGGCGAAACGTTTTCGCAGGCCGACTGGTCGCCCGCGACCGATCGCGTCGTCTACGTGCGCGAGCGCGTCGACGGCGTGCACGAGCTGCGCCTCGTGAACGGCGACGGCACGGGCGACACCGCGCTGTCGACGGCGGCCGGCGCGATCCTGCCCGGCGACGGCGACTTCGAGCCGGCGTTCGCACCCGACGGCCAACAGGTCGTGTTCGCGCGGCGCACGGGCGGCACGGCCCGCCTCATGCTGATCGACATCGGCACCGGCGTCGAGGTCGAACGGCTGCAGGTCGGCGGCGGCGGCGACATCGGCCTGCCGCGCTTCTCGCCGACCGCCGATCGGCTGTTCTTCGGACTCGACGAACCGCTGCCCGGCCGCGACGCGCTGCGCCTCGCGTTCGTGCCGCTGCTGACCGGCGACCCCGTGCTCGTCTGGCCGGACGAACGCTACGCGCTCGAAGGCCTCGACTTCCTCGCGAACGTGCCCGAGCTGCCGCTCACCGAGCCGGCCGTCGAGCTGCCGGTCGAGGAGGCCGAGTTCGAGATCGCGTGGGGCTCGATCGGGTTCGGCAACGAGACGCAGCTCGTCGCCGAGGACGGCAACGCCTACGCGCTGCGCACGCGCTCGACCAACAACCACGAGACGGCCGGCATGGAGTGCCGGTTCACGCTGCCGGTCGACGACGCGCTCGATGTTGCACAACTGCAGATCCGCGCCGCGCTGCGGACGACGCGGATCGGCGGCGACACCGAACTGCGCATCTCGCTCTACAACCCGGTCGAGAGTCGGTTCGACACCGCGGTCGAACTCGCGCCCACGTCGACGACGCAGAACACGATCCTCGAGTTCTCGACGTCGAGCCTGCGACACGTCGCGCGGGAAGGCGTTATTCGCTTCAACGTAATCGCAGAGATCGAGCGCGGCGACCCCGCCGAGATGCTCCTCGATGCCGTGAGGGTCGTGCTGACGACCCGCCAACCGCCCCCCTGAGCCCCCCGCGCGGGGCAACCGAAATCACTCTGGAACAGCGGCTTGGGGCATCCTAAAGCCGCGCTGCGGAGGCTGGTTGGTGGCGCGACGGGCCGAACGCCGATAGAATGGTCGCCCCGCAAATCCGGGTGGATACCGGGCTTGGCTGGCCGACCTGCCCGCCCCCGACCCTCGGCCAGTTCCTTGGCCGTCCCCGAACGGCGAATGCGGGCGCCGCGTGCTAGCACTACAGGAGAAGCAATGGCAACGACGACCTCGATCCCCCCTCGAAAGTTCAAAGTCTTCACCAAGCGTGACATCGACAAGATCCCGCAGCTCGACCGCTTCAGCGCGGACGAGCGCCTCGCGATGACGGCGGTCGCCAACGTGCTGCCGTTCCGCGTGAACGACTACGTCGTCGAAGAACTGATCGACTGGGACAAGGCGCCGAACGACCCGATCTTCCAGCTCACGTTCCCGCAGCCCAACATGCTCGCGCAGGACGACCTGGACAAGATGATGGGCCTGATCAAGGCCGAGGCCGGCAAGGACGAGATCGATCGAGAAGCCCGTCGCATCCAGATGTCACTCAACCCGCACCCCGCGGGCCAGCTCGAGCTCAACGTGCCCAAGGTCGACGGCATCCCGATGCCCGGCCTGCAGCACAAGTATCGCGAGACGACGCTGTTCTTCCCGAGCAGCGGTCAGACCTGCCACAGCTACTGCACCTACTGCTTCCGCTGGCCGCAGTTCGTCGGCCTCGACGAGCTGAAGTTCGCCGCCAAGGAAGCCGAGGGACTCGTCGCCTACCTCAAGAAGCACAAGGAGGTGAACAGCATCCTGTTCACCGGCGGCGACCCGATGGTCATGAAGACCAAGGTGCTGCGGCGCTACATCGAACCGCTGCTTAGCGCGGAGCTCGACCACATCGTCAGCATCCGCATCGGCACCAAGGCGCCGGCCTACTGGCCGCAGCGCTTCACGTCGGACGACGACGCCGCGGACCTGATGCGGCTCTACGAGGAAGTGCAGAACGCCGGTCGCCACCTCGCGATCATGGCGCACTACAGCCACCCGCGGGAGCTCGACACGCCAGCGGCGCAGGCCGCGGTCAAGGCGATCCGCAGCACGGGCGCGGTGATCCGCTGCCAGGCGCCGCTGATCAAGCACGTCAACGACGACGCCAAGGTCTGGGCCGACATGTGGAAGCGGCAGGTCTACCTCGGCGCCATCCCGTACTACATGTTCGTCGAGCGCGACACCGGTCCGAAGCAGTACTTCGAGGTGCCGCTCGCACGCGCGATCGACATCTTCAGCAAGGCCTACAACCGCGTCTCGGGTCTCGCGCGCACGGTCCGCGGTCCGTCGATGTCGGCGACCCCGGGCAAGGTGCTCGTCGACGGCATCGCCGACATCCACGGCGAGAAGGTCTTCGTGCTGAAGTTCCTGCAGGGGCGCGATCCCCAGTGGGTCAACCGCATCTTCTTCGCGAAGTACGACGAGCAGGCCTCGTGGCTCGACGACCTGCAGCCGGCGCTCGGCGAGAAGGAGTTCTGGTTCGAGTCGACGCTCAAGGGCCTCAAGGCGGGCCAGAAGCTCGACTGGGGCACCGACTCGGTCGTCCACAAGACCGTCGACGACGCGGGCGTCGTCCGCTTCTCGTAGCTCGCCGCCGCCCCCCGCGGTCACGCCGGATCGCGCCCAGTCCGCGAATCTGGCCAGAACGGGCCAGAACGGCGTTGGCAGCGATTCGACGGGACCATACGCTGCGCGCGGGTCGGTGGGATGCCGGCCCCCGCCGCTCGTGCAATCCCACACGGTTCTACTGATACCCGCGTTCCGCGAAGCCGGTCGGGTCGGGGACGTCGTTCGTGACGTTCTGCGACTCGACCGCGGCATCGACGTCGTCGTGATCGACGACGGCAGCGGCGACGACACCGCGACCGAGGCGCGCCGCGCCGGCGCGACCGTGCTCGAGCACCCGTTCAACCTCGGGTACGGCAACGCGCTGCACACCGGCTACTGCTATGCCCGCCGCCGCGGCTACGCCCGCGTGCTGCAGATGGACGCGGACGGCCAGCACGAGGCGGAAATGCTCGAACGGCTCCTGGCCGGGCTCGACGGCGGCGCCGACGTCGTAATCGGCTCGCGCTACCTCGATGGCGTGCCGCCGCGCTCGAGCCTGCTGCGCAAGATCGGCACGCGCCTGTTCTCATGGCTCGCATCGCGCTGGACCGGCACGAAGATCACCGACCCGACGAGCGGCTTCCAGGGCCTGTCGCAACGCGCGCTCGTCACCGTCGTCAACGACGGTTTCCCCGAGGACTACCCGGACTGCGACGTGCTCGTGCAGCACGCGCGCGCCGGCATGCGGATCGTAGAGGTTCCCGTGACGATGCGCGAACGCAAGGGCGGCGTGTCGATGCACCGCGGCGCGCGCGTCGCCTACTACGGCTACAAGATGTTCGTCACCCTCGCTCTCCTGCCGATCCGCCGCCCGACGCCACTGCGGTCACGGGACACCGTCGCGAGGATGCCGTGATCGCGAACTGGCTGGAGTCCGTAGTGCTCGAACCGCTGCCGGAACGCCAGCGCGCGACCGCGATCGTCGTCGCCGTCGGCATCCTCGTGCTCGTTCTCGAGCTCGTCCGCCGGCGCAAGCTGCGCGAGGAGTACTCGTGGTTCTGGTGCGCGACCGGCATGGTGCTGATCGTCCTCGCGATATTCGAGGGCGTGCTCGTCGAGTTCAGCCGCTGGATCGGCGCCGCGAGCCCGGTGTCGACGCTGTTCTTCGGCGCCATCCTGTTCCTCGTCGTGCTCGCGCTGCAGTTCTCGATCCGGCTCAGCCGACTGACGCATCGCAACCGCACCCTCGCGCAACGCGTCTCGCTGCTCGAGGACACGATCCAGCGCCTGCAGAAGGACCGCAACGAGAACGAGAGCGCCGAGGCGCCCGTGCGGCGGCGCCAGAAGACCGAACGCGACGAAGTCGCGTGATGGCCGGGGTAGGCTGATGGACGGGGTGTCGTAGTGGAAGGAGTCGCAGCAATGGGCCGCGCGGTCGCCGTCGAGTTCCGCCGGCGGCTCGCCGAGGAGTACGTGCCGCGCATCCGGAAGTGCGTCGGGCTGCTCGACGACGAGGCGCTGTGGTGCCGCCCCGCGCCGAACTGCAACTCGGTCGGCAACCTGCTGCTGCACCTCACGGGCAACACGCGCCAGTGGATCCACGCCACGTTCGGCGCGTCGAACGACGACCGCGACCGCGACGCCGAGTTCGCCGCGGAATCGGGCAAGAGCGGCACCGAGCTCGTCGATCGCCTCGCCCAGGTCGTCGAGGAAGCGTGCGCGATCGTCGACGGCCTCGAGCCGAGTGAGTGGCTGCGCGAGCGCGTGGTCCAGCGCCAGTTCGACGAGACGGGGCTCTCCGCGGTGCTGCACGTGATCGAGCACTTCTCGGGCCATGCGGGCCAGATCTACGCCTGGACCAAGCAGGTCACGGGGCAGGACCTGAAGTTCTACGACCTGTAGTCAGCTCGCCCCGGTCAGCTCGGGACTCGTCTGCTCGGGCCGGTCAGCTCGACTGGTCAGCTCGGGATTGGCGACGATCGCCGGGTCGATCCGCGCGCTCGCCCACCGTTCGAGCATCTCGCGCAGCTGATCGAGCTTCACCGGCTTGCCGAGGAAGTCGCTCATGCCGGACTCGAGGCACGCCTCGCGATCGCCGGGCATCACGTTCGCCGTGAGCGCGATGATCGGCACCGAGGCGTGCAAACCGCCGAGCGCGCGAATCGCCTGCGTCGCATCGAAGCCGTTGAGCTCGGGCATCTGGCAGTCCATGAGCACGAGGTCGAACTCGTTCTGCTGAATCATGTCGAGAGCCTCCTGCCCGTCGACGGCGAACGTCACGCTGCACCCGATCTTCTTCAGCATGCCGCCGAGCACGCGGCGGTTGATCTCGTTGTCCTCGGCGACGAGCAGGCGCACGCCGTCGAGAACGGCGCCGTTCGTTTCCTGGAACTCGGACCGCGTTGGACGCTCGGCCGCGACCTTGCCGCAAACACTCGCCATGTCGTGCACGAGCTGCAGCAGGCGGCCGCCGGACAGCGGCTTGTTGAGCCAGCGGAACACGTCGGCCGCGGCCATGTCGAGCAGGTCGGGGCGCTCGTTCAGCGAACTCGCGAGCGCGATCGACAGCCGCGGGATCGCCGGGTCGTCGTGGATGGCGCGGGCGAGTTCGAGCCCGTCGATCCCCGGCATCCCCATGTCGAGGATCGCCATCGTGAACGGCCTGCCCGACTTCGCCGCGGCCCGCAGCCGCGCGATCGCGGTGATCGCGTTGCCCGCGGTGTCGATGCCGATCCTGGTCGGGGTCAGCTGGTTCACCATGAGCTTGCGCGTCGTCGCGTGGCCCTCGGCGATGAGCACCGCGTGACCCTGCAGATCGAGGTCGAACGCGCGCGCTCGCGACCTGCTGAGATCGCCGAACGGCAACCGCAGCTCGAGCGCGAACATCGAGCCGCGGCCCTCCTCGCTCTCCGCGTAGATCCGCCCGCCCATGAGCTCGGTCAGCCGCCGGCAGATGGACAGCCCGAGCCCCGTGCCGCCGAAGCGCCGCGTCGTCGAGGCGTCGGCCTGCGAGAACGGCGTGAAGAGCCGCTGCAACGCGTCCCTGCTGATGCCGACGCCGCTGTCGCGCACGGCGACGCGCACGGTCTGGCTCTCGTCGTCCTCGGCGAGCAGGCTGCATTCGAGCAGGATCTCGCCGGCCAGCGTGAACTTGACCGCGTTGCTCAGGAAGTTGAGGACGATCTGCCGCAACCGCGCCTGATCGCCGGTATGTGAGCGGTGGATGCGCGGGTCGACGTAGGTCACGAGCTCGACGGCCTTGTCCGCCGCCTTGCCGTGCAGCAGCACCGCGCAGTCGTCGATCGTCTGCCACACGTCGAAATCGGCGGCCTCGAGTTCGAGCTTGCCGGCCTCGATCTTGCTGTAGTCGAGGATGTCGTTGAGGATGTTGAGCAGCGCGTCGGCCGACGACTGGATCGTCGTCGCCATCTGCTCCTGATCCGCGTCGAGGCGGGTCCGCACGAGCAGCTCGGCCATGCCGAGGACACCGTTCATCGGCGTGCGGATCTCGTGGCTCATGTTCGCGAGGAATTGCGCCTTGAGCTCGGCGCTCGCTCGCGCCTCGTCCGCGGCCGCCACGGCCTCGTCCCGCTCGCGCCGCAGATCGGACTGCTCAGATGCCAGCAACTCGCGCTCGAACACTCCGTCGCGGAGTTCGCTCGCGAGCCGCCGGACGCGCGCGCCGACCACCGTCGCGATCGCGACGACGCCGGGCACGACGACCGCGAGCGCCAATGGCCAGATGGCGGCCGCCGCTGCGCCGATGGTCGCGACCCCAACCAACAGCGCGAGGGCGCGGGTCACGTCGGCAGCATTCGGTTCGGCCCGGGAAAACATCGGCGAAGACATCGGTACCGTCCCACTTTCGGCAACCGTGCGCACCGGACCGGCACGGGATGGCAACCCGCGGTGGCAGCGGCGACTCAGGCGCGATGATACGGATGCCCGGCGAGCACGCTCGCGGCGCGATAGAGCTGCTCGACGACGATCACGCGCACGAGCCCGTGCGGCAGCGTCGCGGCCGAAAGCGCCCAGCGCTGGTCCGCCGTGCCGAGGAACTCACGATCGAAGCCATCGGCGCCGCCGATCACGAACGCGAGATCGCGGCCATCCTGCTGCCAGTCGCGCAGCTTCCCGACGAGATCATCCGTGCGCCAGTTCTTGCCGCGTTCGTCGAGCGCGATCACGAGCGGCCGCCGCGCGAACTTGTCGAGCTCGGTCGTGAGCCGTGCGGCCTCCTGTTCGCGAATGCGTTCGACGCTCGTGCCCTTCTGCCGGGCACCGGGTTTGACGTCGACGAGTTCGAAGCCCCACTCGCGCGGCAGGCGCTTGCCGTACTCGCGTTCGCCGGCGATGACCCAATCGGGCTGGCGATGCGTGACCGCGAACAGCCGAACCTTCACGACGCCCCCCCGAACGGCAACTCCGGCTGGGCACCCGGCCGCCGGAACGGCGTCGTCGCCGCCGTCGGCCCGACGGTGCGCGGCTCGAAACCGAGGCTCCTCGCGCGCTGCTCGAACAGGTCGAGCATGAGCTGGTAGCGCGGCCCGACGCCGCGCATGCGCCGATGGAAACCCGCGTTGTCGCCCCCGCGCACTTCACCGCCGCGGGTCTGCGCGAGCAGCGAGAGCACCTTGTCGGCGCGACCCGGGAACGCCGTGTGCAGCCGTTCGGAGAACACCTGCTCGACCTCCTGCGGCACGCGCAGCAGGATGTGGAACGCGTAGCGCGCGCCGGCGTCACGCGCGCGCGCGAGGATCTCCGGGATCTGGTGATCGTTGAGTCCCGGGATCAGCGGCGAGATCGATACCCCGGTCGGCACGCCAGCGTCGGAGAGCGCTCGGAGCGCCCGCAACCGGCGCGCCGGCGAACCCGCCCACGGCTCGATCGCGCGCGAATCCTGCTCGTTCGCGAACGGTACGCTGACGAACACCGACGCAGCGCCGTCCCGCGCGAGATCCTGCAGCACGTCGACGTCGCGCTCGACGAGCGCACCCTTGGTGATAATGCCGACCGGCTGGCGGTACTCCGCGCAGACCTCGAGACAACGGCGCGTCAATCGGTAACTCGCCTCGATCGGCTGGTAGCAGTCGGTCACGCCGGAGAACACCAGGTTCTCGCCCTGCCACGACGGCCGCTGCAGGTGCCGCCGCAGCACGTCGGGTGCGTTGCGCTTCACGACGATGCGCCGTTCGAAGTCCGTGCCCGCGCCAAAACCGAGGTACTGATGCGTCGGGCGCGCGTAGCAGTAGGCGCAGCCGTGGAAGCAGCCGCGGTAGGGGTTGATCGACCAGCGGAACGGAATGTCCGGGCTGTCGTTCTCCGCGACGACGCTGCGGGCGTCCTCCTCGTAGACCTCGAGCGCCACGTCGGGCGCCGGCCCGAGCCACTCGACGGACTCGGACTGCCACGGGTTGGGCGGGTTATGGACGGGCCGCATCCCCGCCATGTTGGCGCGGAGGCGGGCGCGGGGAAAGCACCCGCGCCGCCGACCAGCCGGAACGGTCAGATGCGATCGCCGCCGCGGCCGCGCCCCGGTCGACGCTGACCGCGCTTCGAACCGCGTTCGCTGCGGCCTTCCTGCCGTTCCGAACGCCGGTCACTGCGACGTTCCTGCCGCCCCTCGCGACGCTCGCCACGGCTGTCCCGGCGTTCGCCGCGGCGTTCCTTCTGGCCCTCGCGCCGCTCTCCCCGGCGCTCCTTGCGGTCTTCGCGGCGCTCGCCGACCTCTTCGCGGTGATCACTGCGGCGCTCCTGCCGGCCTTCGCGACGGTCGCCGCGCCGTTCCTGCACGTTCTCGCGCCATTCCTCGCGGCGTTCCTCACGCCGCTCCTGACCGTTCTCGCGTCGTTCTTCGCGGCGCTCGCGAACGTTCTCGCGGCGCTCCTCCCAGCGCTCGCGACGGCCCTTGCCGGGCGGCGGCGGCGGGCGCTCGCCACGCTCTTCGCGGCGTTCATCCCGGCGCTCGCGCCACTCCTCGCGGCGTTCCTCGACGCGCTCGCGGCGCTCTTCGCGGCGTTCGCCGACTTCCTCCCGGCGTTCGTCGCGACGTTCACGCACGTCCTCACGCCGTTCGCCGATCTTCTCGCGGCGATCGCTGCGACGCTCCTGGCGGCCGTCGCGGCGGTCGCCGGCCTTCTCACGGCGCTCCTCGCGTCGTTCGCCGACCTTCTCGCGGTGTTCTTCCCGGCGTTCGCTGCGGCGCTCGCGCTGCTTCTCGACGCGTTCGCCACGCTCACCACGTTGACCGCGCCCCTGCGCCGTCGCGTCCTGCAGGCACAGGACCGTTGCCAGCGCCGTCGTCAGTATCGTTCGGATCATCTCAGTCTCTCCCGGTTGTGAATGCCGTGCCTGTTCCGCCCGGCACGAGTGGTCTGTCGCGGAAGTTCGGATCAGAAGTCCGTGTTCCTGGGCGACGCTCGCAAGGCGCGCCGCCGGAGGAATATCGGTGGATATGCCGAGAAGGCGCAACGCCGCGAGCGGCGTTCAGGGCGCGGACTTTCGATGCGAACTTCCGCGACAGACCACTAGGTTCGGCAGCCAGCAACGTCGCACCGTGATCGCGCCCCACGGGAAGTTGCAGAATGCGACCTGCGCGCCCGCAGCGCCGGTCCCGATTCGAGACCGCGAACCGCACCACCGGCGCTACCCTGCGCGCATGGCAGCCAAGTCGTTGGAGTCGCCGCTACCGTTGCTGCTCGACCATCTCGAACGCGCCTATCGCGGCCCGTCGTGGCACGGCACGGCGCTGCGCGGCACGTTGCGCGGCGTCACGCCGGCGCGCGCGCTTTGGCAACCCGGCCCCGACCGCAATTCGATCTGGCAGTTGCTGCTGCACGCCGCGTATTGGAAGTACACGGTGCGGCGCCGACTGACAGGCGAACGCCGCGGCTCGTTCCCGCGCGCGCCAGCCGACTTCCCCGCCGTGCCCGATCCGGCGGACGCCAAGGCCTGGCGGCGCGACCTCGCGCTCCTCGACGACGAGCACGAGCAACTGATCACGGCAGTCCGAGCCCTCGACCCGACAACGCTGGAGCGCCGCCGAGGCTCATGGCGACTCATCGACTACGTGCTCGGCGCCGCCTCCCACGACCTCTACCACGCCGGCCAGATCAACCTGCTCAAACGCCTCGCCAACCCCACCTGAGGTGGCGGTACCGAACCCGTTTCGAATCCGCCACCGCCAACTCGGCGGAGAAGCCGATCGGAACCAATGTTGCGCAGACCGCACCATGGCGGATTCGAAACGGGTCCGGTACGGCCGCGGTTCGTTCATTCAGCGGTAGTCCGCGGCGATGCCGCCCGCGTTCAGCGCGCTGCCGAGGCGTTCGAGTGCGACCGCGTAGGCTGCAGCGCGCATCGGCACGTCCTTCTTCTGCATGCGCTCGTGCACGATCTCGAACTGGTTCTGCATGCGAACGCGCAGCTTCTCCTGCACTTCGTCTTGGTCCCAGTAGGCACCGGCGCGGTTCTGCAGCCACTCGAACCAGCTGACCGTCACGCCGCCCGCGTTGGCCAGCACGTCCGGCACGACGAGCTTGCCCTTGTCGTGCAGGATCGCGTCGGCCTCCCCGGTCGTCGGACCGTTGGCGAGCTCGAGAACGACGTCCGCCTGGATCTTGCCCGCGTTGTCCTCGCGGATCTGGTCCTCGAGCGCTGCAGCTATGAGCACGTCGACATCGAGTTCGAGCAGCGCGCCGCTCTCGAGCTTGCTGCCGACGTCGGGCAACCGGCCCGCCGACTGCTTCTGCTCGATGATGGCGGGTACGTCGAGCCCCTCGGGGTCGTGAATGCCGCCGCGCGAGTCGCTCACCGCAACGACGCGATACCCGTCGGCGTGCAGCAGCCGGGCCGCGTGCTGACCGGCGTTGCCGAAGCCCTGGATCGCGATCGCGATGTCCTTCGGCTGCCAATCGCGCTGCTCGGCGATCTGGCGCAGCACGTAGTAGCCGCCGCGCGCGGTCGCGTCGTCCCGGCCGACGCTGCCGCCGCGCCCCACGGGCTTGCCCGTGATCACGCCGGGCTCCTGGCGCCGCACGACGGCCGCGTACTCGTCGGCCATCCACGCCATGGTCCGCGCGTTGGTATAGACGTCGGGCGCCGGCACGTCGCGGTCCACACCGATCACGTCGGCGATCGCGCGGATGTAGCCGCGCGCGAGGCGCTCGACCTCGGCCGTCGACAGTTCACGCGGATCGACCTCGACGCCGCCCTTGCCGCCACCGAACGGGATGTCGACGACCGCGCACTTGAGCGCCATCCACAGCGCGAGCGTCTTGACCTCGGCGAGCTCGACGCTCGGGTGGAAGCGGATGCCGCCCTTGAACGGCCCGCGCGAGTCGTCGTACTGCACGCGGTAGCCGCGGAAGACGCGCAGCGAACCGTCGTCCATCCGGACCGGCACGGCGACCTCGAGGGTGCGCCGCGGCACGGCGAGACGCGTCAGCGTCTCGGAGTCGAGATCCGCGTGCTCGGCGGCGGCGCGAACGCGCTCGAACGAGCGCTGGAAGAGGTCGTGCTCGGGAACGGTCGTCGGGCTGGCCATGCGGCCCGTGATCGTGGCGAGCGGAGCGGCCGAGGAACAGCCCCGGCCGCAGAATCACGTCCCCGGGACCTTCAGCGCACGAGCGCGGCTTCGCGCCGCAGCACCTGCAGCGTCAGCGTGTGCATCGCCGTCGCGTAGACGCGACCGCCCTCGACGTCCCAGACGCCGATCGGGTCCCACGAGCCGGCGGCGTTGCCGTCGGTGCGCTGCGTCACCATGAGAACGGGCAGGTATTGGCGCCAGCGCCCCCAGGCCTCGCCGCCGATCTGGAACATCGCCTGCGTCCCGAACCACCAGTAGTACGGATCGATGTGGCCCTTGGCCCAAACGGGCGGCTTGGCGAGCAGCACCTGCGCCGCCTTCTTCATGATCGGCTTCTCGCTCGGATCCTGGTCGAGCAGGAAGCGACCGAACAGCGCGGCCGCGGTCATCGCCTCGCCGTTCCTCGGCGGGAACCGGGTCATGTGACAGTTCCGCCTGGCGGGTGCCGACGGCGCTTTCAGCCTCGCCCAGTTCGGCCTGCCAGAGATCGCGCCGTGCCGCCAGCGAGTCGTCGACCAGCGCGGCAATCGGGTCGTCGGCTTCGACGCTGTCGCCGACCTCGACCATGAAGGCCTTGACCGGCCCGTTGATGCGGGTCGAGACAACGCCGGCGCGGTTGGCGACCAGGCGCCCGATGACCGGCATGGTCTGGCTGAACGGTTCCTCGATTACCGCATCGACGCTGACGCTGGTCGCGCCGTTTTCCTGCGCGAGCGCGCCGCCGGACACGGCCGCAACCAGCAACAGAAGCAGCGCCCATCGGCGCGAGGCGTGAGCGATAAATGACATGCCGGACCGTCCCGTGTTCGATATCCCCTGATCATAGTATGGACTAGACCGTCCAGTCTAGTTAAACTCCGGCAATTGTTCACTTATTCCGGACACATGACATGGTGGCGGCCGCCCGCGAAATCCAGCAGGAAAGACCGGCGAAAGCGGACGTTATCGTCGCGGCGGCAACCCGGATTTTTCTCGATGCCGGCTACGGCAACGCCAGCATGGACGCCATCGCGGTCGAAGCCGGCGTCGCCAAGCAAACCCTCTACAGCCATTTCGGCAGCAAGGCGCAATTGTTCGAGGCGATCGTTCACGATCTCTGTACGCAATTGCTCGGTCTGACGGACGAGGATCTGGAAAACGCCGCCGAAGCCGACTCGGCGCCGGAACCGGTGCTCAATGGGGCCGGCCGGCGCTTTCTCACGGTGATACTCCATCCCGATTCGATCGCGCACTATCGCGCCGTGGTCGCGGAGTCGGTGCGTTTTCCGGAATTGGCTGAGGTGTTCTACCGCGCCGGCCCGCGCCGCGCCGTCGCCGGACTGGCTGAAACGCTCCGCGCGTTCGACGCGGCGGGCGAACTCAGGATCGACGACGCCGAGGCCGGCGCCAACATGTTCTACGCCATGCTGAAGGGCGACTTGCACATGCGCTGTGTGCTGGGCCTGCAAGAAAACCCGTCGCCGGCGGAGATCGACAAATGGGTCGCACACGTCGTCAGCGCATTTCTCGTCATCCATCGGCCGAGGTCCGAATCCTGAGAGACAATAGACACGGCGATTGGCTGCGATTGCGGATAGATGGGGTAGAACGTCCCGTGCTTCCGTCAAACCGTGATCTGATCTAGACAACCAGAATAGTCGATGGCGTACCGAACATTTCATTGATGATGTCGTGCGCGTGATCGATCATTTTCGTGCATTGCGTCGCATCGATCGAAAAAACGGATGTGCCGCTTATTCTGGCGCTGGTGACGTAGTGCCTGAGACCGTATTTGGTCAAGAAGACTGTTTCGTTATTCATTGATGTTTGTTCCGTTTGTCGGATTTTTTTTGGAGCAGGGACCCCCGCCCGGTCGAACAGAGCGGTCGCTGACCGCCCTGTATCGCATTAGCCAGTGACGCTGAGGTTTTCAGCTGCCATCTTTCCGTCCCGGCCGGAGACCAGGTCGAAAGTGACGCGCTGACCTTCGTCAAGGTTTGAAAGTCCGGCGCGCTCCAGAGCACTAATGTGCACGAAGGCGTCTTTTGAACCGTCTTCGGGTGCGATAAAGCCGAAACCCTTGGTGGAGTTGAACCATTTTACGGTGCCTGTGGTCATGATTTTTTCCTTTCACGACATGAATTGTGGTCCGTTGCTAAATGCGACGGACCGGGATAACGCTCAAAATGTCGGAGAAGAAAACTTGGTCGACCGCCGAGGCGGGAACGCAGGTACACAACAGCGACTTCAAACGCGAGGGCACCATAGAAGCGTTTAAGAACTTAGCAAGTCAATTCGTATCGGCAGTGGCGGACCGATCCAGGTTATAGCCGCGAACACTCTCCACTCCCGCGGGTAAGGGGGCTGTCGCACTTCCAGCCGTTGCCTGAGTGACCGAATGCGCATTGTTCGTCAACGACCGGCTGGCGCCGGGCTGCCCGTTTCGGCAAGATACGGATCGAAAAATGACGGGATGGCAAGTTGCCGACGGAGACGGTCATGACGACACAGCTCTATTTTCACCCCATTTGCATCGAACACGACGCGGGCGATATGCACCCGGAAAGCCCGGCGCGGCTCAAGGCTGTCATGACGGCCTTGTCGTCTGCGGATTTCGACGGGCTTGAGCGGCGCGAAGCGCCCAAGGCGACGACTGAACAGCTCGGCCGCGCGCACGACCCCGACTACGTGCAGCTCGTGCTCGACAACGTGCCGGACGCGGGCCGCGTGCATCTCGACCCGGATACCGCGATGTGCCCGCAATCGGGTGAGGCGGCGTTGCGTGCCGCCGGTGCGGCCTGTGCCGCGGTCGATGCCGTGATGGCGGGCGAGGCCGATAATGCGTTCTGCGCCGTGCGGCCGCCGGGCCACCACGCCGAGCGCGACCGCGCCATGGGATTCTGCCTGTTCAATTCGGTCGCGGTGGCGGCGGAGCAGGCGCGCGCGGCACATGGTCTGAAACGCATCGCCATCGTCGATTTCGACGTGCATCACGGCAACGGTACCCAGCACACGTTTTTCGACGACCCGGACGTATTCTTCGGCTCCAGCCATCAGTATCCGTTCTATCCCGGCAGCGGTGGCCGAGAGGAAACCGGGGCCGGGGGTGCGACCTGCAACGTGCCGCTCCCGGCGGGGGCCGGTCCGGCCGAATTTCGCGCTGCCTGGGCCGATGAGATCCTGCCGGCGCTGGAGCGCTTCGCGCCCGAATTCATCATTATCTCGGCGGGTTTCGATGCGCACGAGCGCGACCCGCTCGCCCAGGTCGACGTGAAGACCGAGGACTACCGCTGGATCACACAAGAAATCGCCGCGGTGGCTGACAGGGTTTGCGGCGGGCGGTTGATCTCGTCGCTGGAAGGTGGCTACGACCTGCAAGCCCTTGGCGAAAGCGTCGACCGTCACGTTCGCGCCCTGATGGTGGCGTAAGTCGGTCTCGCACCCGCTGCGACCTCATGCTGAGCCTGACGAAGCATGAGATGCCTCGCCCTTCGTCAAGCTCAGGACGAGGACGATTGAAGTCCGGGCATGACGGATTCATTGGTTCGGCCTGCTTGTTCGCCCGATCCCGCAGGCATAAACTGCGGCCCAGATCGACGACGACATCGGGACCAATCCACCGTGGCGAAAAACGAAGACAAAATACCGGCCGATATCAAGAAAATGAGCTTCGAGGATGCCCTCGACGAGCTCGAGGATATCGTGCGCGATCTCGAGGACGGCAGCCGCGCACTCGACGAATCGATCGCCGCCTACGAGCGCGGCGCGGCACTGAAACGCCATTGCGCGCAAAAACTCAAGGAAGCCCGCACGCGGGTCGAGAAGATCGTCATGACACCCGACGGCGATGCGACGCTCGAACCCGTCGACATCGACGAGTGAGTCGCGAAGGAGCCGAACCAACCGTGGACGATCTGCAACGCGCCATGGCCGTCACCGCCGAAAAGGTGACGACGACACTCGACACGCTGCTACCGATGAAGGACACGCCCGACAACCGCGTGACCGAAGCGATGCGTTACGCCACTCTCGGCGGCGGCAAGCGCGTGCGACCGTTTCTCGTCATGCAATCCGCCGGGCTGTTCAATGTCGATCCGGCACGCGCCGTGCGCGCGGCTGCTGCGGTCGAGATGGTGCATTGCTATTCGCTCGTTCATGACGACCTGCCGGCGATGGACGATGACGATCTCCGGCGCGGCCAGCCGACCTGCCATATCGCGTTTGGCGAGGCGACGGCGATCCTCGCCGGTGACGCGCTGCTGACCCTCGCGTTCGAGGTTCTCGCCGATCAGGCGACCCACGAGGATGGCCACACCCGGGCTGAGCTCGTGCTTGCACTGGCCATCGCTGCCGGCGACAAGGGCATGGTCGGCGGCCAGATGCTCGACCTGATGGCCGCGAGCAGCGAGCTCGGCATGGCGGAAATTACCCGGTTGCAGCGCATGAAGACGGGCATGCTGATCGATGTATCCTGTGGTCTCGGCGCGATCATGGGGCACGCCAGCGAGGCTGCGCGGCTGGCGTTGCATGCCTATGCCCACGACCTCGGGCTGGCGTTCCAGATCGCCGACGATCTGCTCGACGTCGAGGGTACGCCGGAAGAGGTCGGCAAGCAGACGGGCAAGGATGCCGACGCCGGCAAGGCGACGTTCGTGTCGCTGATGGGGGTCGAACAGGCCCGTAAACAAGCCGTGATGTTGGCCGATCAGGCAGCGCAACACCTTGAAATTTTCGGGGAAAAAGGCCAACGTCTGGCTGATCTGGCACAATTTGTGGTCAATCGCCGCGCGTAACGCCGCGGTATCGACTGGGGAAATGATTTTGAACGACACATCCGGCACGCCGCTGCTCGACACGGTGCAGTACCCGTACGACACGCGGGACTTCACGACCGATCAGCTAAAACAACTGGCAACGGAACTGCGCGAGGACACCGTCCGCTCGGTCAGCATTACCGGTGGCCATCTCGGCGCCAGTCTTGGCGTGGTCGAGTTGACCGTGGCCATCCACCATGTCTTCAACACGCCACACGACCGGCTGATCTGGGATGTCGGTCATCAATGCTATCCGCACAAGATCCTGACCGGCCGGCGCGACCGCATGCACACGCTGCGTCAGGGCGGCGGCCTCTCCGGTTTCACCAAGCGAAGCGAGAGCGAGTACGACCCGTTCGGCGCGGCGCACAGCTCGACGTCGATTTCCTCCGGCCTCGGCATGTCGGTGGCGAGCCAGCTTGAGGGTATCGAACGCAACGTCGTCGCCGTGATTGGCGACGGGGCGATGACCGCCGGCATGGCCTATGAGGCGATGAACAACGCCGGCGCCATGGATGCCCGACTGATCGTCATCCTGAACGACAACGACATGTCCATCGCGCCGCCGGTGGGGGCGTTGAGCGCTTATCTGTCGCGGCTCATCTCGTCGAAATCCTATCGCTCGATGCGGCATTTCGCGGCCGAGATCGCCAAGAAGTTCCCGCGCCAGATCGAGGAGCGCGTCGCCCGCGCCGAGGAATATGCCCGCGGCATCGTGACCGGCGGCACCATGTTCGAGGAACTCGGCTTCTTCTACGTGGGCCCGATCGACGGTCATAACCTCGATCACCTGCTGCCGGTTCTGAAGAACCTGCGCGACGATGGCGAACCGGGACCGGTGCTGTTGCATGTCGTGACGCAGAAGGGCCACGGCTATGCGCCGGCCGAGGAGTCCGCCGACAAGTACCACGGTGTTTCCAAGTTTGACGTGGTCACCGGCAAACAGATCAAGCCCAAGGCCAACGCGCCGTCCTACACGTCGGTGTTCGCCAAGGCGCTGATCGCCGAGGCGGAGGCCGACGACAAGATTTGCGCGATCACGGCGGCGATGCCGAGCGGCACCGGGATCGACAAGTTTTCCGAGGCGTTCCCCGAGCGCAGTTTCGACGTCGGCATCGCCGAGCAGCACGGCGTGACGTTTGCCGGCGGCATGGCGACGGAGGGCTACAAGCCGTTCGCCGCGATCTATTCAACGTTCCTGCAGCGCGCCTACGATCAGGTCGTCCACGATATCGCCATTCAGGGCTTGCCGGTGCGCTTCGTTCTCGACCGCGCCGGTTATGTCGGCGCCGACGGCTCGACCCATTGCGGCGCGTTCGATCTGGCCTACCTGATGACGCTGCCGGGATTCGTCGTCATGGCGCCCTCGGACGAAGCGGAACTGATGCACATGGTTGCGACGGCCGCGGCGATCGACGACCGGCCGAGCGCCATCCGCTATCCGCGCGGCGAGGGCGTCGGCGTCGAGCTGCCACCCAAGGGCACGCCGCTTGCGATCGGCAAGGGCCGCATCGTCGAGGAGGGCTCCGCCGTCGCGATCCTCAGCCTCGGCAACCGCCTTGCCGACGCCCAGAAGGCGGCCGAGGACCTGGCGTCGCGCGGACTGTCGACGACGGTTGCCGATGCGCGCTTCGCCAAACCACTCGATGAAGGCATGATTCGGAAACTGGCGGAAACCCACGAGGTGCTGATCACCATCGAGGAAGCCTCGATCGGCGGTTTCGCGAGTCATGTGCTGACTTTCCTCAGCAACGAGGGCCTGCTGGAAAATGGACTCAAGGTTCGTACCATGACCATGCCCGACCGCTTTATCGAGCAGGACAAACCCGCCCTTCAGGTCACCGAGGCGGGACTCGATGCCGAACATATCGTTGCCAAGGTGCTGACCGCGCTCGGCCGGGCGGAAGAGATCGCCGCACCGGCGCGCGCCTAATTGGCCCGCGCCTGACACGTGCCTGGCCGGTCTTCAGGCAGTTTCCAGGAAAACAAGAAGCCTAAGAAGGTGCGCGCTGATCAGGCGCTGGTCGATCGCGGCCTCGTCGAGAGTCGTTCGAAGGCGCAAGCCCTGATCATGGCGGGGTTGGTTTTCAAGGGCACGGCGCGGATCGACAAGGCGAGCGAGGTCGTGAAGGACGGCGAGGAACTGATCCTGAAGGGTAAGGAGCATCCGTGGGTCTCGCGGGGCGGACTCAAGCTCGTGCACGGTCTCGACCGCTTCGGCCTCGATCCGGCCGGCAGGACGGTCATCGACGTCGGCGCGTCGACGGGCGGATTCACCGACGTGTTGCTGAGCCGGGACGCCGCCCGGGTCTATGCCGTCGATGTCGGGCACGGCCAGCTTGCCTGGAAATTGCGGAACGACGAGCGGGTTGTGGTGCTGGAACGCCAGAATGCCCGCTATCTGACCGATGAGCACATACCGGAGGCCGTCGACGGTGTGGTCTGCGACGCCAGTTTCATTGGCCTGAAAACGGTGTTGCCGGCGTCACTGGGGATGGTGAAGAAGGGCGGTTTCGCCTGCGCGCTGATCAAGCCCCAGTTCGAGGTCGGCAAGGAGCGGATCGGCAAGGGGGGCGTGGTCCGCGATCCGGCACTGCACGCTGCGGTCTGTAACGACATCCGCGCATGGTTCGACGGATTCGACGGTTGGCGAGTGATCGGCGTCGCCGAAAGTCCGATCACCGGGCCGGAGGGTAACGTCGAGTTCCTCATCGGTGCGGCACGGGACGGGTAGATCAGATCACGTTTTGACGGAAACGCTTTGCACTTCGTCTGAACGTGTGAATCTGATCGGTTCTTAAAGTTTCGAGCCGATTCACATGGTTCGATGAATCGCTCGTACGATTCCGTCAAACCATGACCGGCTCTAGGGTCCGGACCCTAAGACCCGGACTTCCGGAACGTTGCGATTTCGGCATACAGCAGTTTGTCAATTGTCAGACCGTCATCGGCGAGCGGCAGACAGACATAACGCAGTTCGCCGATCCCAACGTATTGGACGTTGACCGGGCCGTTCGCCACACAGATCTGGCGCGTGTCGATGGTTTCGCGCCAAGCCTCGACATCCGTGCGCGTGATCTGTTTCTTGTCCTGGCTCTTGAAGTCGGGCGACGGCGCCAGTACCTCGCCGCTGAGATCGAAACCGCCAAGCTCGACCAGCTTTGTTCCCCACAAGCGGACCTTGAACGCGAACGGCTGTTCTTCGATCACGTCGAAGACGGCCAGCATTCCCCACCAGCCGGCAAAGTCCATGAGATCGAAATCCGACCATGCAGGCAGATAGGCGTCTTGTGCCTTGTCGCGCCAAATCCGCACCAATCCCGAGAACGGACCAAAGGTTCCCTCGGGCTCGCTGAGCGGAAACAGGTTGTAGGCCCAGTCGTCGTCTTCTCTCCAGAGCAATTCGTTTAATTCCCCCAAGGCGCACCCGAATTCACACCCGATGCCGTGAATGAGGCGCTCCAAGTGATTGCACAGCATGCCGCATACGGCAAATACAGTTCCGGGAGAGCGCCTTGCGTGAGGCTATTTGGACAATACTGGTAAGAGAGGCATGAACTGATGCCGTGGCAACAACGGAGATGTGGCAGGTAGATGATACGGGCCAACAGCGCGTTTCACCTTGCCGGGAGCAAATGGCCCGGGGACGGGGTAAAATGCAAACGTCATGATTGTCGGCTCTATCTTTTTGTTCGTAATCGGTGTATTGGGTGGCTCTTGGTTATCCTGCTTCGCTGCATTTACTCGTTGAGGCACCAGTCTTTGTCGATCGTGTGTGCGGTTTGGTGCCGAATGTTCAGTTGGACGCTTGCAGATGTAGCGATGAGACAGGTTTGAGCAGTTTTCGGCGAAAATTAGGTATGATCTTTTGTAGGTTGCCTGATGGACTCGTCTTCCTTTAGAATCAACAAATTACGCCTCTTGATTGGAACGATTGGTAAATCAATGTCAAAGCTTCTCTTAGTTTCTACGGTTGCTGCCGGGTTGACGCTCGGTGCCGCCGCTCACGCGGACGAGATGGATGGGAATTTCTACGCCGGTGCGTCGGTAATCGGCGTACAGGCAAGCGATACGGAATTCGATACCAACCGTGGAACGGGAACCCAGCGCGAAGCCGAGTTCGATTTCGGCGGTGGCGGTCAGGTGCGTGTCGGATACGATTACGGTGGTTGGCGGGCCGAAGTCGAGGCCGGGCTGGCCCGTATGGATATCGACAGTGTTTCATCGGCGACCGACGGCTCTGGTGACATCGATTATTATAGCCTGATGCTGAACGGATATGCCGATATCGAGACCGATATGCCGGTGACGCCCTACATCAGCGCTGGTGTTGGCGGCGTGGGTATCGACGGGGATATATCCTATTCCGACGGAAACGGAACGTTGCAGACGAAAGAATTCGGCGGGATCGCACCGGCGGTCCAGCTTGGTGTCGGCATGGCTTATGGCGTTACAGAAACTGTCGATGTTATCGGCGGCTACAACATCACAGGCGTGTTCACCGGCACGGTCGAGGACGAAGTCGAGGACACCGTGTTGGTTCACACCGTTAAACTCGGCCTGAACGTCAGCTTCTGACCCGGATTTTCTTTTTTATTACGACGGAGCCGTATGGCTCCGTCTTTCTTTGTGCATTGCATGTAAGCGCGCGCGCTTTACGCGTCGGTCGGGCGCACACGAACTCGATTGCTCTGGATCAAGCCAAGGATATCGATCTGTCTCGACTTGAGGGCAGAGGCGCATAATTGGGATTCTCTGCGCTTTCTTGTCGTGGTGAAGATTCCTTGAGCCGATCGGCAAATCAGCTCTCGACCTCAAATCCAGCCTGCGCCCAGGCCTGAATGCCGCCGACCATGTTGGTGATTTCCTCGTAGAGTCCGCGGCTCAGGAGTTCGCGGGCAATCGCGTCGGAGCGCATGCCGGCGGCGCAATGCAGCACCAGCTTGCGTCCCTCGAGATCGGGTATCCTCTCGGGATCGAACCGCGACATGGCAATGTGCTGTGCGCCGGGAATGCGGAACTGTGCGACTTCCGCGTCCTCGCGCACGTCGATCAGTACGGCCTCGCCGTTGTCGAGCATCGCCTTGACGGTCGCGGGATCGGCTTCTTCAACGCCGGGCATGACGTTCTCCTGTTCTCATTTCTTAGCCACACTGCGCGCGATGGCGCAGCAGATGATCGGCCAGCACACAGGCCATCATGGCCTCGCCGACCGGCACGGCGCGGATGCCGACGCAGGGGTCGTGACGTCCCTTGGTCGAGACGTCGATCTCGTTGCCGTTTTTATCGATGCTCTTGCGCGGTGTCAGGATCGAGCTGGTCGGTTTTACCGCGAAGCGCACGACGATTTCCTGGCCGCTCGAGATGCCGCCGAGAATGCCGCCGGCATGGTTCGAGAGAAACGCAGCGCCGCCGTTGCCGTCGCTCCGGATTTCATCGGCGTTCGCCTCGCCGGTCAGCTCGGCCGCCGCCATGCCGGCGCCGATCTCGACGCCCTTGACGGCATTGATGCTCATCATTGCCGCCGCCAGATCGGCATCGAGTTTGCCGTAGACCGGCGCCCCAAGCCCGGCAGGAATGCCGTCGGCGCGGACCTCGACGGTAGCGCCGACAGACGAGCCGGCCTTGCGGATACCGTCGAGATAATCCTCCCAGACCGGCACGATGGCGGCGTCCGGCGACCAGAACGGGTTGCCGTCCTTTACGGACCAGTCCCAGTTGGCCGGATCGACCGCGTGTTCGCCGATACGAACTAGGGCGGCGCGGATCACCGCCTCGTCACCGGCGATACGGGTGACGATCTTGCGCGCTATGGCACCGGCGGCGACGCGGGAGGCGGTTTCACGGGCTGACGATCGGCCGCCGCCACGATGGTCGCGGATGCCGTATTTCGCCATGTAGGTGAAGTCGGCGTGGCCCGGGCGAAACTGATCCTTGATGGCGTCGTAATCTTTTGAACGTTGGTCCTCGTTACGGATCAACATGGCGACCGGCGTGCCGGTGGTGACCCCCTCGAGCGTGCCAGACAGAATTTCGACCGTATCGCTTTCCTTGCGCTGTGTGGTGAAGCGCGACTGGCCCGGCTTGCGGCGGTCGAGATCGTGCTGCACGTCGTGTTCGGTGAGATCAAGGCCCGGCGGCACGCCATCGACGATGCAGCCGATCGCCGGCCCGTGGCTCTCGCCGAAGGTCGTGACACGGAACAGGTGTCCGAACGAATTATGGCTCATCGGTTCGCGCTCGTCTCAGGGGGCCGTATGGGCCGGTGTACGGTCAGGAGACAGTGATATCCGGGGCATCGACCGCCTTCATGCCGACGATATTGTAACCGCAGTCGACATGGTGCGTCTCGCCCGTTACGCCGCTGGCGAGATCGGACAGCAGATAGAGCCCGGCGCCGCCGACGTCCTCGCCGGTGACGTTGCGGCGCAGCGGCGAATTGTATTCGTTCCACTTGAGGATGTAGCGGAAGTCGCCGATACCCGATGCCGCCAGCGTCTTCATCGGCCCCGCCGACAGCGCATTGACGCGGATGCCGTCCTTGCCGAGATCCTCGGCGAGGTAGCGCACGCTGGTCTCAAGAGCGGCCTTGGCGACGCCCATGACGTTGTAATGCGGCATCACGCGTTCGGCGCCGAAGTAGGTCAGGGTCAGCAGGCTGCCGCCGTTCGTCATCAGCGGCGCGGCGCGCTGGCAAACGGCCGTAAACGAAAAGCACGAGATGTTCATGGTCGCGGCGAAATTGTCCGCCGTGGTGTCGATGTAGCGGCCCTTGAGCTGTTCCTTGTCGGAATAGGCGACTGCGTGAACGACGAAGTCCAGGCTGCCCCATTCCTTCGACAGCGTATCGAACACCGCATCGACGCTGGTCATGTCGGTAACGTCGCAGGGCAACACCAGCGATGCGCCGATGGATTCCGCCAGCGGCTTGACCCGCTTCTGCAGAGCCTCGCCCTGGTAGGTGAAGGCCATTTCGGCACCGTGATCGTGCGCCGTCTTGGCAATGGCCCAGGCAATTGACCGATCGTTGGCAACGCCCATGATCAGGCCCTTCTTGCCAGCCATCAGCGTGGAGGTCTCGGTCATCCTGGATTCCTTTCGACATGCAACCCGTTCGTGTCCGGTTGGCGTATCGCAAAATCGGCGAAAACCGGCGTCGAATCAGGGTTTTGATACCGTTAGCCCATAGCCGATGGCGTCCGGAAGGTCAAATCAAGAGGCCCGTAACACCGTGAAATACGTGTAGCGCCGTCACCGGACGGTTCGGGGCCTCGTCGGGCAGCCGGCGTCAGCGCACGATCTTCCAGGATCCGTCTTCCTGACGGCAAGCGCGGCCATGCGCCACCTCGGTTTCACCCTCGACGGTAACCGTCGATTCGAAGTCGCGGCATTCCTCGTTGGACACGGTTTCGTAACTGTCCGAAACCGGCGTGACCGAGCCGCTGTTGCCGCTGTCCGGGTTGCTCCACGTGTCGGTGTTGCCGGTTTTGCCGTTCTCGAGCGCTTCGTCGGCCGCCTCACGGGCCAGTTCCTGGTCGCGTTCGTTCAGTTTCTGGCCGATTTCGCTGCCGATCCACGCGCCGGCAATGCCGCCGACCGCCATGGCAACCGTGCGCCCGGTGCCGCTGCCCAGTTTGGAGCCGACGATGAGGCCGACGATGGAGCCGATCACGGTGCCTGCTGCCTTTTTGTCGGAAACGACATCCTGCGTGCAGGACGCGAGCAGCAGCGAGGCGGCTGCGATGGAGACAATCAGGGTTTTCGGCATGGTAGTACTCCTGAATGAAGAGTTCGCCGACCGCCCGCGCTTGACAGGCAGCGGGGCGAGAGACCAAATGCATGGCGTACACGCAATGCGAATCCGATAACAACTCTAACCGCGGTTGCGCGCCATTCAAGGAATCTCGCGCCGGTACGCGGCCTGGCGAGACGGCGAGACGCCCTTATGATCGACGCACAGAACAATCCCATCGATCTCTTCAACGCCTGGTTCGAGGATGCCACGGCGAGCGAGCCTTCGGACCCTAACGCAGTCGCGCTGGCGACTGCGACGCCGGACGGCCGTCCGTCCGTGCGCATGGTGCTGATGAAGCATGTCGACGATGCGGGCTTCGTTTTCTACACCAATCTGACCAGCCGCAAGGGCGGCGAACTTGCAGCCAATCCGCACGTCGCGCTGTGTTTTCACTGGAAGTCGCTGACCCGGCAGGTCCGTGTCGAGGGCGCCGTTGAGCCGGTCAGCGACGAAGAGGCGGATGCGTATTTCGCCAGCCGGGCAAAAATGAGCCAGATCGGCGCTTGGGCCTCGCGACAATCGCAGCCCCTCGAAAGCCGCTACGAATTCGAAAAGCGGATCGCCAAGTATACGGCGAAGTTCAACATCGGCGAGGTTCCGCGGCCCGAATTCTGGTCCGGTTTCCGTCTCGCCCCGATCGCCATCGAATTCTGGCAGCAGGAGGCCTACCGCCTGCACGACCGGTTGGTCTATCGCCGCCCGAAGACAACGGCCGACTGGACGACGGAGCGTCTGTTCCCGTGACCGAGCGAAGCCCCGCGAACGACGACAGTGGCGACGTGACGAATGTCGTGACGCCGGGCGGCGCAGTCGCCGCCCCGGACTCGCAATCGGCCCGCCTGATGCGGATTGCGACAATCGCCTCGGTCTCGGTCGCCAGTATTCTCGTCGCGGCGAAGTTCGGCGCCTGGTTGTTGACCGACTCGGTGAGTTTGTTGTCGACGTTGATCGATTCGTTGCTTGATGCGGCGGCGTCGTTGATTAACCTTTATGCAGTTAAACATGCCTTGGAGCCGGCTGACAAGGAACATCGTTTCGGTCACGGCAAGGCGGAGTCCCTGGCCGGGCTGGCGCAGGCGGCGTTTATTGCCGGATCCGCGGCTTTTCTGCTGATCGAGGCCGGTGAGCGGTTCTTCAACCCGCGTGAGATCCTGCGCACCGAGATCGGCTACGCCGTCATGGTCTTCTCCATCGTACTGACCGTGTTCCTGGTCGGATTTCAGCGCTATGTCGTCAAGCGTACCGGCTCGATCGCCATCGGCGCGGACTCGATGCACTACCAGATGGACGTGTTGGTCAATCTCGGCGTCATCGGCTCGCTCGCGGTCGTCGCCAACTTCGGTTTGCTGTGGTTCGACCCCTTCATCGCCGTCGTCATCGCCGGCTACATTTTGCATGGCTCTTGGCAGCTGGCTAATGAGGCGTTGCAGGTCCTGATGGATCGCGAACTCCAGGATGACGAACGCCGTCAAATACGCGATATCGCCATGTCTCATGCCGATGTTCGCAACCTGCACGATTTGCGGACACGAACCTCGGGTCAGCACATCTTCGTTCAGATGCACCTAGAAATGGATGGTGCCATATCGCTCTACCGGGCCCATGAAATCGCCGACGAAGTCGAGGCCAGCATCATCGAGGTCTTTCCCAACGCGGAGGTCATCGTGCACCAGGACCCGGAAGGCGTCGAAGAGGATATTCCGGTCTTTCGCTGATCCGCCACTTGCGGCGGGCATGTGTTAGGATACCTCAATGGGAGAGGCGATCTGGCGCCCCCTCGGGAGGGAACCCAACCATGACCATCAAATCCATTCTTGTACCCCTCGACGGCTCCGACGGTGCGGCGGATGCGCTGAACACCGCCAAAGCCGTTGCCGCCGACCATGTCGCACACATCGATGTGCTGCACGTCCGCGCCAATCCGAGGGACTCGGTGCCGCTGCTCGGCGAGGGCATGTCCGGCGCCATGCTGGAAGACATCGTGCAGGCGACCCAGCAGGAAACCGAGCGGCGCGCGGCAATCGCGCGTGAAATGTTCGATGTTCTCTGTGCGGAAGATGGAATCACGGAATCCGACGATCCGCCGGCCAACGAGGGCGTCACGGCGTCATGGCGTTCGCTGGAAGGGCGCGAGGACGAGGTCGTCGCCCTGCAAGGCCGGCTTGCCGATCTCATTGTCGTGCCGCGACCGGTGGACGATGCCACCGTATCGGCAACCCTGACCCTGAATGCGGCGCTCGTCGAAACCGGTCGCGGCGTACTCGTCGTGCCGCCGGGCGGTGCCGGTGCCGTCGGCCGCAAGATTGCCATTTCCTGGAATGGCAGCGCCGAGGCGGCCCGTGCCGTCGCCGCGGCCATGCCCCTGATCCTGGCCGCCGACGCCGTCAAGGTGCTGACCGTCGACATGGACCAGAGCGGCAATGCCATGGCCGCCGATCTCGCCCGTTACCTGAGGGCGCACGGCGTCACGGCGGCAATCGAGACGTCGCCGGTGATCGAACAGAACGTCGGCGAGACGGTGTTGTCGCGATGCGCAGACTGGGGCGCCGATCTGCTTGTGATGGGGGCCTATACGCACAGCCGTTTGCGTCAGCTCATCATGGGCGGCGTGACGCGTCACGTGTTGGACGAGGCGACGATACCGGTCATCCTCGTCCATTAAGGGGATGACGTTGCCGGCGTATCTTCGCTCTCGCCCGGCGACGCCATTTCCATGTACGACTCCGTCGAAAAAACCGGCGTGACGGCGACCGTCTGGCCGTAACCGATGGTCTGTTCCTGATCCTCGATGGGGATCGGCGCTCGCCGTGTCATACGCCAGAGTGCATAGGCGCCGAGCCCGCCTTGCAGGATAACGAAATAGAGAAAAAATCCGCGCGGGCCGATCTGCGACATCAGCCAAGAGGCCGAATACGGCCCGCCGATCGCACCGATCCCCGAAAGCATGACCATGGTGCCGCTGGCGGCCATCATCTGCTTGGTCGTCAGCCGGTCGTTGGTATGCGCCAGACACAGGCTGTACATCGGAAACACCAGTCCGCCGAGCAGCGCGGCTACGGCGCACAACGCCAGGAATGAGAGGGTGATGCCGAAGAAACCGATGGCGGCCACGCCGGCGGCGGCAAAGGTGACGGCGGTCAGCACCCAGCGCCGGTCGAACCGGTCCGACAGCCAGCCGATCGGCCATTGCGTGACGACGGTGCCAAGCAGGGCGGCGAACGTGAGTAGGGAAATCTGGGCGACGGACATGCCCATGTCATCGCCGAACACGGCAATCATGCTGATCATGCCGCCGTTGGTCAGGCCGACGATCAGCATGCCGACGACCCCGAGCGGCGCCAGGGTATAGAGCTTCAGGACGCTGAGTTTTTCAGGCTCCTCGTAGGCCGGTACGGGCGTGGCGGCGAGCAGGATCGGGATCAGGGAAACCGAAACCAGGATCGATGCCAGAATGAACAGATCCATCGCCAGCGGATGCGACAGGTTCAGCAATAGCGGCCCGCCGGCCATGGCGCCGACCATGATGACCATGTAAATCGACAGGAGCTTGCCGCGGTTTCTGTTCGATGCGCGCGCGTTCAGCCAGCTCTCGGCGACGATATAGATGCCGGCATAGGAAAACCCGGTCACGACACGGCCGGCGAACCAGACGTAAGGATCGACGATCAGGGCGTGAACCAGCGGCGAAATGGATGCCAGCGATGCCAGCGCGGCGAAGACCCGGACGTGGCCGACACGGGCAACCAGTTTCGGTGTCAGCTGGGAACTGACGAGGAAACCCGCGAAGTAGCCGGTCATGATGAGACCGGTCGTTTCCGTCGAGAACCCGTCGATACCGGCGCGGATCGCCAAGAGCGGACCGAGCAGACCCATGCTGAGCATGCCTGCGGCGATGCTGATGAACAACGACCACAAGGCGACGGTCGTGGAGAACAGGGACTCGCCGGTCGTTTCCGTCCCGTCGGCGGTTGCGTTGTCGTTTTCGGTTTTCATCGATCGCCACCGTATCGGTGTTCGTCCCCTTGAAACGGACGCTTATAGCTTCCTGTTGGCCGCCGCAAGCGTGGTGTTGCGAAACCGGCGCGAGATTAGGCGAACAGGTCGGGCTGGTCCGGTGGTCGTCGAGGGGCGGTTTCCGTTTCGGCGGGCGCGGCGGTCAGGTTGCCGAGATCGAGCGGCCGTAGCAGCGCCGCGACGTCGTTCAGGTCGAGATGCGGATCGAGCCACCGCGCGATTCCGTCGCCATCCAGCAACACCGGCATGCGAGCGTGGATGTCGGCGATCGAGGCCGTGGCCGTGCATGTCACGATCGTTACGTGCGCCGCATCGCCCAATGCCGCGAAACAGAACGGCACAGAAGCGTCTTCGGACGGGCGAATGCGCATCTTGGTTTTCTTCGCACCGTCCTTGCGCCACTCGAAGTAAGCGCTGGCCGGGAGGACGAACCGATTTTTGAGGTAGGGGCTGAACGTCGGCTTCTCTCTCAACGTTTCCGACCGGGCGTTGAATATCGGCTTGCCGTCCCAGGGTGCGGGAATGCCCCAGGCGCGAAGCGATGCATTGCGGGCGGTGTCGACGGCAAGAACCCGGTCGGTCGGGCGGAGCTCGCCCGCGTTGGGCATCGGCGGCGGTTCGGGCAGGTCGAGTTGCCGCATCAGGTCAGCTGCATTGCTGTTCAGTTCGTAGCGTGAGCACATGGCCGGAGACTAGTGATGGCGCGGCAGCGGGTCCAGTCCGGCGGCCCCCTGCGACGGTCGCCAATCCGCTGGAACAGCCTCATGCGATGCCTTAGGCTTCGGACATGACCGAGCAGCGCAAGAACATCGTGATAACGGGGGCAAGCCGGGGGATCGGCCATCACGCCGCCAAGTGTTTTCTCGACCGGGGATGGCAGATCATTACGTGTTCGCGCGACGATACGCCGGAAGCCTGTAAGCGCGATCCGAACTGGACGTGTCACATCCCGACCGATCTGTCACGGCCCGACAGCGTTCAGGCGTTCATCGACGAGGCCAACGAGGTGCTCGGCGATCAACCGTTGCACGCGCTGGTCAACAATGCCGGCTTGTCTCCGAAGACGCCGTTCCGCGAACGGCTGGGGTGTCTGAATGGCGATCTCGATGCCTGGCAGGAGGTCTTCGAGATCAATTTCTATGCCGCACTCAGGTTGTCACGCGGCTTTGCTTCGGCCCTGCATCGCGGCAAGGGCTCCATCGTCAACATAACATCGATTGCCGGACACCGTATCCATCCGTTCGCCGGTTCCGCGTATTCGATCTCTAAAGCGGCGCTGTCGGCGCTGACCCGGGAACTCGCCAACGAGATGGCGGCGCTCGACATCCGCGTCAATGCCATTGCGCCGGGCGAGATCGAAACGGAAATGATCGGTCCGGAGTACGAAGCGCTGATCCCGCGCATCCCGCTCGACCGCATGGGCGCGCCCGGCGACGTGGTCGGCACCATCTTCTATCTGTGTTCCGACGATGCCGCCTATGTCACGGGAACCGAAATCTGGGTTACCGGCGGCCAGCACCTCTACTGACGCAGCGGGTACGGTATCGGGAGCGAGCGGTTTGCAGAACGCGGTCATCTTTCATCATCCGGACAGTGTGAACACCGACCGCGAACGGTTGATGGGCCGGCATGCCGCGGGCGAGGGGTTCCTGACCGGTTTTATCCGTCACAGCGGCGCCGAGACCTTCTACGCAGAAACCCGATCGGCCGATCACTTTCTCGATTTTACCGGTCGGGTGAAGGCGCTGGGCGATCCCGGGCGCAAGTGCCGCCGAGTTTCGCCGGCCGAGTACGGCGATCCGGACGTGCCGGCGATGCTGATGATGCCGGGTCCCGACTACGCCGATCTGGCCTGGCGCCGGCGTCAGCTATCGCAGAGCGCCACGTTCGGGATTTGCGGCGTCAATCACACCGTCGCGTCGCCCAATGTCATGGACGGCCTCGCCGCGATGGCGCGCGCACCGGTCAACCCATGGGACGCGCTGATCTGCACGTCGGAGGCATCGCGTTCCGCAATTCGGCACGTCATCGATGCGGAGTTTGCGTACCTCGAGGAGCGCTTTGGCGCGAAGCCGTCGTTTGCCGCCGAAATGCCGGTCATCCCGCTCGGTGTCGATTGCGAGCGGTTTTCCGACAGTAGGCGTTCCGAAGCCGAGCGTGCGCACCTGCGCCGCGGCATCGGTATCGGCGAGAGCGACGTCGCGCTGCTGTTTCTCGGCCGCCTGAGCTTTCATGCCAAAGCCCATCCGCTGCCGATGTATCTTGCTGCCGAGGAAGCGGCGCATCGTACCGGACGGCGCGTTCATCTGATCATGGCCGGTTGGTTCGCCAACGACGCCATCGAACGCGAGTTCCGTGAGAGCGCCAGACAGTTTTGTCCGTCCGTCCGCATGGTTTTCCTCGACGGCCGCGACCGTGACGTTCGTCAACGAATCTGGCATGCCGCTGATATCTTCATCTCGCTCTCCGATAACATTCAGGAGACCTTCGGCCTCACGCCCATCGAAGCCATGGCCGCCGGCTTGCCGGTCATCGTCAGCGATTGGGATGGCTATCGGGAAACCGTGCGTGACGGGGTCGACGGTTTTCTCGTGCCGTCCTGGATGCCGGGTTCCGGGCGTGGCGGCGACTTGGCCCTCGATGCCGATCACGATTTCGCCGGTACGCCGAGTCCAAAGACGTACGACCGTTATTGCGGTGAGGTCAGTCAGGCGATTGCCGTCGACACGGCCGCGTGCATCGATGCGTTATCGCTGCTTATCACGGAACCGGAAAAACGCGCCAAACTCGGCCAGGCCGGCCGCCGCCGCGCGCGCGAGGTCTATGACTGGCGACATATCGTATCGGCCTATCAGGATCTCTGGGCCGAGCTCGATGAGCGTCGCCGCCGCGCCCAGGCATCGACTCGGGATGATCAGCCGACCATGGTGCCAACGCGGCCCGACCCGTTTGCCATGTTCGCGGCATATCCGAGCGACACGGTTTCGGAGGAGACATTCCTGAAGGGGGGTGAGCATAACGACCGCGCCGCCATCGACCAGCGGTTGCGCCACAGTATGAACAGTTTCGCCAGGGGCCGGCTTTTGCCGATGGATGATCTCGAGACGATCCTCGCCATTGTCGCCGATACCGGCGGGCTCAGTACGGCCGGACTGGAACGCAAGATGCCGGGGCGGAATGCCGATGCACTGGCTTTCTCGGTCGCTTGGCTCGGCAAGATGGATCTGTTGCGGCTGGTCGACGAGACTACCGGCCGCGGATCGCGCGACGATGCCGATGCCCGCATGCGAGCGGCCGCAGGTCTTCACGATGCGGAAGCCGACGCCGCGGTGACGGTCCCGGAGAGCGTCGATCGCACGCGCCAGAGCGCGCCGCCTGACGACGATGGCGGACCTGAGGGCAGCGATCCTTCGCACAGTTTGATCCGCATCAAGCGGCGGGTTGCCGAGGCAAAAACGGCCGGCGACATGGAAGCGGCCGAGAAATACCTACAGCGCGCCGCTGCGATTGCGCCGGACGACCCCGCCGTCAATGCGCAGATGGGTGAATTGATGGCGTTGCGCGGGCGTTTCGACAAGGCGGTGGACCTGCTGCGGCATTCCATCGACAGCCGTCCGGACGATGTGCCGACCCTGCGCCAGCTCGGCAAGGCGCTGTTTCTCGCCGGTAATGAACCGGAGGCCGTCCATGCATTTCGGCGCGCCGTTCGTATTGCGCCGGACGACGGCGAGTCGCGGTTGTTGCTGGGCATTGCGCTGCGCCGTTCCGGCGCTTTCAACGAGGCTGTGCGGTGTCTGCGGGTAGCGACCGAGATCGATCCCGAGAATGCCCGGCCGCTCTATTATCTCGGACTCGCCTGCGAAAGCCTCGGTCACTTCGACGAGGCGGCGCGGTGTTTCGGCGACGCAAGCCGGATCGACCCGGCGGATCGGCTGATCGAGGCGGCGATCCTGAGCGCGGAAGCGGCAGCGTTGTGCCGCGGGCGCGATCTCGACCGCTTGCCCAGGGTGCTGTTTCACCTCAGCGCGCCCGGCGATTTCAATGCCTTCCGGCCGGTTTTTCACGCGCTGGGCGATGCGTGTTGGCCCTTGCTCAGCGGCGATGCGCGCCAGATTGCCGAGTTCGCTCCGGCGCTCGGTGTGACCTGTGGCGCAGGGGCCGACGATATCCGGTCAATGGTATTGGACGAAACGTGCATTCACCTGTGCGCCGCGGCGGCGCGCGATACTGCGGGACTGGCCGCTGCGGTCACCGCCGATATGGTTTGCGCGCTCAACGACGGCGACCGGGATGCCTTGATCGAGGGCGGCCACGACCGGCACCGGATCGCCGTTACGGGAACGCCGATCAGCGATGTCCTGTTCCGTGACCGGGCAAGGTCGCGACCGAGCCCACTGATGCCGAACCGGCGCTATGTCCTGTTCGCGCCCCATGCGGCGGCTACATCTGCCGCCGCGCAGCTTGGCGACTTTTTTTCGTCGGCGATCTCGGCACTGCCGGACGATACCGACATCGCGATCCTGCCGCATCCCGACACGCTTCAGGGGCAGCCGCTCTGGATGGAAAACTGGCGCCGCATGGCGGGCGGCAACGATCGCATCGTGTTGCTCGATCGCCCCGACGCCAGTCCGGCCGAAATGGCCGCTGCCGCGGATGCGATGATCACCGACCCCGGCGACAAGGCGGCGCTCTATCTCGCCCTCGACCGGCCGCTGATCGTGACCGGCAAGCGTCACAAGGGCGCGCATGCATTGAACGAAACCGTTGTGGCCGCGATCGAACAGGCGGCGAGCGCGGTGCACGAGCCGGCGGCGCTTGGCGATGCGCTCGCACAGGCGATGGCGAACCCCGACGCCATGTCCGAGCCGCGTGCGCGGGCGCGTTCCATCGTGTTCGGCGATACCGGCGACGGCGGATCGGCAACACGAATCGCCGAAGCGATTCTGGAGCGGTCCAAGGCGTAGCCGAACCCACATCTAGTGGTTATCCACAGATTAGAGCGCAATATTTATCCTCAGGTCTTCCGATCCGGGGCGGGCCTGTGTATGATTCGGACGATGACGTCGGGTCTTCGTGGCCGGCGCGTCGTCCCGTTTCGGCAGAGGGTTGACCATGGCTGACAAGCGATCGAAATCCGGCGCCAGCTCCAAAGGCGCCGCATCCAAGGGGCAGGACGCGGCAGTCGACCGCGAAGCGGTCGTTCTCGACCGTTCGCTGCGCGGCGCCGGCATCGACGATGAAGGTGCGGCGCGGACCGGCGCGAAGAACGTGCCCGCTGCGTTCGATCTGCCGATCGAACCCGAACCCTGGCGGCCGCCATTCCTGTTGCGTTACCACATCCCGGTGATGTTCGGCGCGGCGGCGAGCGCCGCCTGGCTGATGCTTGCCTATATGGTCGTCGAGCAGCAACTGGGCTGGAGCAACCTTGGCGTTCTGTTGGCCCATGAAATCGGCGGCGTTGCTGCCGGCGTGGTCACACCGATCGCGCTACTGTGGATGGTCGTCGCCTTTTTCGAGCGCGGTCGCGCGTTGCGCCACGAAACCGAGGCCCTGCGCTGGCAACTCAGCCAACTGACCTATCCGTCGGACGGGGCGGAATCGCGACTTCACGAAATCACCGACTCGCTTCGGCGTCAGGCCCAGGAACTGACGCGGGCATCGAATGTGGCGGCCAGCCAGGCGGAGAACATGGCCGGGCTGGTCAAGCAGCGGTCGGTCGAGCTGTCTCAGGTTTCGGCCGATGCCGATTTGCGCGCCCGGGCGGTATCCGAGGCGCTGAAACGCCAGACCGACGATTTGCGCGAGGTCACCGACAGGGCCGTCGAACGGGCCCGCGAGGTCGGCGACAGTCTCTACGAGCGTTCCCAGGAACTGATCAGTTCATCGGACCGGGCATCGGCGCGGGCCGAGGATCTCAGCGAAGCCTTGCGGTCGCGCAGTCACGATCTGGTCGATGTCTCGCGCGAGGCGACGCAGAGCACCGAGCACGCGACACAGGTCTTCGAGGAACGGGGCGAGCGTTTCGCCACCGTCGTTCAGGAAAGTTTGCGCCAGGCCGAGCAGTCGGGCGCACTTCTCGACGAGCGCGCCAACAAGGTCGCCACGGCAACACGCAACGCCAGTCAGGAACTGGATACCGCATCCGAGGCCCTCGACCGTCAGTCCCGAGACATGTCGGCGCGCTCCGAGCAGACCGCACGTCAGGCCGAGACATTGCGCGACATGCTCGAACAGCAGCGTTCGGTGCTGTCGGATGCGGCGGAGCATCTGGAAATGCGCGCCGAGGAAATCGAGCGCTCGCTCGACCGGCAAACGTCATCGCTGCGCACCACGTCTGATACGGTCAGCCAGACCGTTCGCGAGACCGCGGGCGATCTCGAACGGACCACCCGCAACCTGCAGAGCGCGTCGCAGATCGCCAACGAACGGGTTCGCGAGGTCGGCGAACAATTCCGCGAACGGATCGACGAGGTCAACACCATCACGTCCAATGCCGAGGACGGCGTCACATCCGTGACCACGGCGCTGGAAACCAGTGCTGAAAGCCTGGCGTCGGTCAGTGATCGCGTCATCGGTGAAATGGCGCGGGTCGGGGAGGCTCTGCAGAAGCGTTCCGAACAGCTCGACGAGACATCGGGCGTCGCCGAGGGCCGTATTCGCCGCTCGGCCGATACGCTGTCCGGTCAATCCCAGAACATCGACCGGATTGCCAATCTGACCGAACAGCGCCTGACCGATGTCGGCGAGACCCTTCGGCAACGTTCGAACGATCTGGAAGGCGCCACCGAGCGCGCCGCACAGCGCATGACGGCCGTCAACCAGGATTTCCATCACCAGACCGAGCAGCTTGAGAACGAGACGGAAAAGGGCACGAGTAATGTGCAGAAGGTCATCAACCAGTTGAAGCTTTCAGCCGATGCGGTGGAATCGACGACCGACCGTGCGGATACGTCGATATCGACGTTCCGCGGGCAATTGAGCGATGTCGAACAACTGGCGCAGCGGGCGACGACGCGCCTTGATGAACTCGGCCATGCGGTCGAGGCCGGCGCCGGCCGCGTCGAGCAGGCATCGAAGGACAGCGCCGACGCGCTCGGCGGCGTTCATTCACAGCTCGAACATGAGGGGCTGACGCTGGAGAACCTGACCGAGCGGTTGAGTGCGAAGGCGCGCGACGGCGCCGAGACCATCGGTCGCGGCGTTACCGATCTCGAAAATGCCGCAACCCGCGCGGACCTCAGCATGGACACCATGCAGACCCGCCTGGCATCGGCGCTGAACCAATTGCTGAACTCCTCGGATCAGGCTTCAGGGCGCGTTCACGCCCTGGCCGATGCGCTCGATCAGCGCACAAAGAATATCGAGACCGCCTCGGAACGAGCGATCGACGACGTCGGCCGTGTCGACGACTCGCTGCGTGAATCGACTCGCGAGATGACGGTGCAGACCGACAGAGCGGCACGCCTGATTTCGCTCGTCAACGATGCGATGCTGCGCCAAAGCGCCGGGTTGGGCGAAGTTGCCGATGAAACCGTCAACCGGGTCGATACCGCATCCCAGGTCATGGCGCAGCGCGCCGGCGAGTTGGAGGACCGGCTTGCGACAACGGATGCACGCATCGGCAAGTCGAGCAGCAATCTGGCACGTCGCGCGTCGGAGCTATCGGAAGTCGGATTGGCTGCGTCCGAGCGTATCGAGGATGTCGGCGAACTTCTCAAGCATCGCTCGGTCGAGGTTGCCGGTGCGGCGGATGCCGTCAGCAATAGCATTGCCAGGACAGCGGATCATGCACGCTCGGAAATCTCCGGCGTCGCCGACACCGCCAGCCGTTCGGTTACCGAGACGGCCGATGTCGCTGTCGGCAAGGTCAGCGATACGGCTGAAAATCTGCGCCGCGAAGTCAGCGCGATCGCGGAAGCGACGACAAACGAAATCTCGACCACCGGCGAAACCGCGCGGAGCGAGATGGATCGGACGGCCGCGCATTCGGACGAGGCCCTGAGAAAACTTCAGGCAATTGCCGATTCCGTGCGCCAGCATACGTCGGACATGGACGGCCGACTGGATCACGCAGAGTCACGGCTGAACGGGGTCGGCGAAACCTTGCGTTCGCGCAGTGGTGAACTCGACGAAACGTATCAACGGGCGGTCGAACACATCAACGAGTTCGCGAACCGGCTTCACCGGCAATCGGGCGGGATCAGCGATGCCAGCGACGCGGCGGCGGGGCGGATCGATCATGTTGCCGAAACGCTACGGACCCGCGGCGCGGAGATGGATGCCGCCGTCGACAAGGCAACCAAGCTGCTCGCCGGCGTCAATGCCGGCCTGCGCAGCCAGGCCGACGAGTTGACCGGCATATCGGGGCGCACCAAGGGCGAGCTTGACGACGTCCGCGGCGGGCTCCGCGAACAGACCGAGGAACTCCAGGCCATGACCCAGTCGACGTCGGACAGCCTGCGGTCTATCGGCGATATCCTGCGCCAGCGCATTCAGGCTCTCGACGAGGCATCGGATCGGTCGACGGAAAGCATCGACACCGCTTCGGAAACCATCCATTCGCGGGCCGAACAGCTCGACGCGTTGACGACCAGTTCGCTCGGCAAGCTGGAGTCGCTCGGCGAGTCCCTGGAAGGGCGAGCCAATCAGGCGAGCGCTGTCATGGACGAAAATGCGCGGCGTCTGACCAACGCCGCCGGGTTGCTGCGCGAACACGCCGAGGGCTCGGACATGCTGGCCGATCAGGTGCTCAACAAGATGGGCACTGCGAACGAAACCCTTCGCCGTCAGATGAAGGACGTCACCGAGGCCGCCGGCGAGGCCGAGAAGGGGTTGGCGTCGCTCGGCGAGACCATCGGCCGGCGCGGCCACGAGGTCGGCAGCGTGACCGACGACGCCGTCCGCCGTCTACATGCCTGGGATCAGAGCGTTATGACCCATGCCCGCGGACTCGGCGAACTGACCGAGGAGATTGCCGAGCAGGCGGGCGTGGTCGCCGAAACCCTCGGCAAGCGCACGCGGGAGATCCGCACGGCGTCGGACGAGGCGAGCCATCTGCTGGCGGAACTCCGCGAACGCACGAAGGTTGCTGCCGCCGACGACTTCCTGCGCCATGCCGCCTTCGTCATGGAGCGGCTGCAATCGCTCGCTGTCGACATGAACCGGATGATGGAAGCCGAGGTCACCGACGAGGACTGGCGACGCTACAACAAGGGCGAGCGCGGCGTCTTCGTGCGCAAGATGCTGGGCTTCCGCGAAAAGGGCAAGCTGGCGACGATCCGCGACCACTATCAGGAAGATCCGGACTTCCGCGAGTATGTGACGCGGTACCTGAAGCAGTTCCATTCGCTGATCGAGGAAGCCAAGAAGCGCGACCAGGACAACGTGTTGAACACCACGCTGCTGTCGTCGGACATGGGCAAGCTGTTCATGCTGTTGAACCGCGCCCTTGGGCGGGACGAGTAGAAAGATCACTTTCTGGCGCCGTTCGCGGTTCGACGGAATCGCTCTTTCGATCCGTAAAACCTGACCCAAGGATCAGGGGCCTGGAAAATGGCCGGAAGTCCGAAGACTCCCGGCTCCAAGGTTGACGCTTATGGGGAAGGCTGATTGTTCGCGTCCGGATCAGGCAACCCACCAACGTTCCATCCAGCGCTCGCCATCCATATCCCAGTTGGCGCCAAGCGTGGCGGGAAGGCCGATACGGTCCGTCGTGCCGAATACGTAGGATGCGAACATCGGGATCGCCGGTCCGCCTTCATTGTAAAGGATCGCCTGCATCTCGTAGTACATATCGCGGCGTTTCGCCTCGTCGAGTTCGGCGCGGGCGTCGATCAGCAGCTTGTCGAACCTTTCGTTTGACCATTGGTTTTCGTTCCACGGCACGCCGCTTTGGTAGGCGGTCGAGAACATCTGGTCCTCGACCACGCGGCCACTCCAGTAGCTGGCGATGAACGGCGTTTTGATCCAGTGGTCGGCCCAATAGCCGTCGCTCGGTTCGCGTACGACCTCGACATCCAGTCCTGCGCCCTTTGCCGAGTTCTGGAACAGAACCGCCGCATCCACCGCACCACCAAAGGCGGCTTCCGATGCGTGCAGCTGAATGGCAAAACGGTCGTGACCCGACTGCTTGAGATAGTACTTGGCCTTGTCCGGGTCGTACTGTCGCTGTTCGAGCTCCTTGTTGAAGAACCGCTGGTTCGATCCGATCGGATGATCGTTACCCGGCTCGCCGTAACCGAACAGGATCTTGTCGACCATTTCCTGGCGATCGAAGGCGTACTTGACCGCAAGACGAAGGTTGTTGTCGTTGAACGGTTCGCGGTCGGACAGCATGGGGAATGAGTAGTGCAGCGTGCCGGTCACAGTCTGCAACGTAACGCCCGGCTTGCGGCCCAGCAGACCTGCCGTCTTCAGGTCGATGCGATCGATGGCGTCCACGTCGCCCGAAACAAGCGCGGCCGTCCGGGCATTGAGATCAACGATCGACAGCAATTGCACCTGATCGGCGTGGCCGACATCATCCGTCCAGTGATTGGCATGGCGACTGAGTTCCGAGGACACCCCGGCGTCATGATGGTCGATGCGATAGGCGCCACAACCCACGAGGGACGCCCAATCCATCTTGCCGTCGTTCGCCTGCATCACCGGCAAGTGATAGTCGCTCAGGATAAAGGGAAAATCGGCGTTGCCGGCATCGAGCTCGAACACGACGGTGCGGTCGTCGTCGGCACGGAGATTCGAGATCGCTTTCACGAGAGGCGCCGCCGCCGAGGTCGAATCCTCCCCCCGGTGATGGTTGATCGACGCCACCACGTCTTCGGCGGTGACGCTGCGGCCATTCTGGAACTCCACGTCCTTGCGGAGCTTGAAGGTCCAGGTCGAGGCGTCGGCGGAGGCCTCCCAGCTCTCGGCAACGGAAGGTTCAAGCGAGCCGTCGGCGGCGACCTGCGTCAGATATCCCTGGAAACCGAAGGACAGTCCGATTGTGTAACCGTTTTCGACGAGGCCCGGGTCGAGTGAATCGGTCGTCGAGCCGTGGCCCTTGGCAATCCTCAGTGTGCCGCCCTTCTTGGGGATTGCGGCCTCGGCTTCAGTAAGTGCGGCCGCTGCAACGGCCGTGCCGACGCCAAGCGCTGCCGCGCGCTGCACGAAATCGCGGCGGGTTGTCTTGCCCGTTCTCAGATTCCGTTTCAGGTGATTTATGTCGGTCATGATTTGCTCTCCCGTTCCTGGTCTGTGTTAAAACGTTTCAGGCGGATTTCGCCAGTGATGCCGTGCCGGCTTTGTCCAGCATGGCGTGCAATAGAACGTTGCAGCCGATTTCGAGATGCGCGGGTTCGGCGCTTTCGGCTTCGTTGTGACTGATGCCGCCGGCGCACGGCACGAAGATCATCGACGTCGGCACCTTGCGCGCGACCATGCAGGCATCGTGCCCGGCGCCGGAAACCATCTCGCGGTAGCCGGTTTCAAGTTTTTCGGCAGCGTCGCGAACGGCTTGAATGCAGGCCGGGTCGAAGGCGACGGGCGGGTTGTGCCAGATCTCGTTGACCGTGACGGCGACCTCGCGGCTCTCCGCCACACGGGCGAAAACCTCGCGCATTCGCTCACCCATGGCGCGAAGAACATCATCATCCGGATTCCGCAGGTCAACCGTGAACTCGATCCGTCCGGGGATCGTATTTCGCGAGTTCGGCGTGACCGTGAGCGAGCCGACGGTCCCGACAGCGAAGGGTGGATGGGCGAGGGCGATCTCTTCAACGGCCTGCGCCATGACGGCCGCTGCAACGAGCGCGTCGCGACGGCCCGGCATCGGCGTCGAGCCCGAATGGGCATCGACACCTTGCACGGATACGTCGTACCAGCATTGCCCTTGCCCGCCGACCACAACGCCGATCGGCAGGTCTTCGGACTCAAGGACGGGGCCCTGCTCGATGTGCGCTTCGAATAACGCCCCCAGCTCATGCTCGCCGCAAGGGCTTTCGCCGAGATAACTGCTTTCCCGCAGCGCCTCTCCCAAGGCGACGCCATCGGAATCTTGCCGCGCATATGCGTAATCGCGTTCGAAAAGGCCGGCATACACACCGGACGAGACCATGGCGGGCGCAAAGCGCGAGCCTTCTTCATTGGTCCACACGACGATTTCGATGGGCGCTTCGGTCCGGATATCGCGGTCGTTCAGTGTGCGCACCACTTCCAGACCGGCGAGGACACCGAAAACACCGTCGAACTTCCCGCCATGAGGTTGCGTGTCCAGGTGGCTTCCGGTTGCAATGGGCGCAAGCGATGAATTCTGGCCGGGGCGGCGGGCAAAGATGTTGCCCATGTCGTCGAGTTCGATCGAACAGCCGGCATCGCGGCACCACTCGACGAAAAGATTGCGGCCTGCAATGTCCTCAGATGTCAGGGCGAGACGGCATCATCCTCCGTTCGGCAACGCGCCGATTTTGGCCATTCCCATTAGGCTTTGCCAAAGACGATCGCCGTTGACGGAGATTTCGCTCATGCGCCCTACGCCGTCTGTGAACCGGTTGCCGGATCGCGGCACAGAGCCTGCGACAGGCAATGCACGCCGCCACCGCCAAGCGTGAACATGCTCATATCCGGCTCGAACACCTCGTAACCGAGATTGCGCATCTCGGCGTTGAGATCGTCAGCGCCCTTCATCGACAGAACCTTCTTGTCGCCAAGGGCAACGAGATTGACGCCGAGATTCTTCGCCTCGCCGTAGCTGACGTCGACGAACGAGAAACCGCGCTTGCGGAGCCAGTCGACGACCCATGGCTCAAGTGCATCCAGGCACGTCACCACGCGTTTCTCGTCGAGTGGCACCAGCAGGCCGTCGAGATGAACGAATTCTCGTGAAATCGGGACTGTTTCGACATCCCAGCCTTTTTCGCGGAACCAGCCCGTGACCTGTTCAGAGCCCTCTTTTTCGGATCGCTCGCCGCAGTAACCGACCAACGCCAATCCCGGTTCGAGAATGACCAGATCGCCGCCTTCGAAATGGCCCGCGGTAACGAACTTCCAGATCGGAATATCGTTTTCCTGATAGAATTTGATGACGCTCACATAGTCGGCGCGCCGGCATTTCAACTGCATGTGGCAGACGATTGCGCCCCACGGCGTCATGGCGCTCGAATCGCGGGCGAAAAAGTTACGATGGAGAACCTCATCGGGGTCCAGGTAATGGCAGTTAACCCCGGCATCTTCGTACACGCGAACCATTTCGGCGTGCTGCGCCATGGCAAGCTGCAGATCGAACTTCACGCCGGTCTTATGAGCGTTTGCCAGGGTCCGCCCGATGATGGGCCCGGCTTCTACCCATCGGTAGTGCTCGGGTTTACCAAGCAACACATCCCGCAACGGCGCATAATCATTGTCAATTCCCCAGCGTGATGAAGCATGCGACGTTGGCGCCATCGATTGCGCGTCGTCCATATCCGGATGTCTCCCTACCGTTGAATCGAAAACCGTTCTCCGATTGATCGTAGGGCAGGATTAAGTTACAAAAAATGACAATAAAAGAAACGTAACTTGCCTAAATTGTAAAATAAATATGTCACTCTATGCCACCGTCTCCCGCATCGACATGCGGCTGCTGTCGATCTTCATGACCGTTGCGGAGTCCGGCGGCTTCGCTCCCGCCCAGATTTCACTGAATCTCAGCGCGTCCGCGATCAGCCGCAGCATATCCGATCTCGAAGGCCGACTCGGCGTGCGTCTGTGTCAGCGTGGTAGAAGCGGGTTCCGACTCACCGACAAGGGTCGCCAGGTTTATGCCGCGGTCCAGCGCCTGTTTTCCTCGGTCGAGCAGTTTCGTACGGAAGTCGGTGCGCTGCGCGGCGAACTGATCGGGGAATTGACGATTGCGACAATCGACAACTGGGTGAACGACGAGCAGGCGCCGTTGGCGCCGGCGCTCCGCGCACTCAAACACAAGGGACCAGGTGTCACGATTGATTTGATGTCCCTGGCCCCGGATCAGATCGAACACATGGTGCTGGAGCAACGGGCGCCGATCGGGATTGGCGTTTTTCACCAAAAGCGTCCCGGACTCGTTTACGAAGCGCTCTACACCGATCCGCTCGAACTCTTCTGCGGTGCAGGACACCCCGCTTTCGACGACGCGCGCGCAGGCCGCGAACCTGCCGGGCTGGGCGGTTTCGATTATGCCAGCCGGTCCTATCTTGCCGAGGAGACGGTATCGTCGAAGACCGCGAAGCTGCCGTCGACGTCGACCGGGCATCAGATAGAGAGTATCGCTCATCTGATACTGACCGGGCTGTACATCGGTTACTTACCCGTCAGCTATGCACGCCAATGGATCGATACCGGCCGGATGGCCAGTATTTTGCCGGAGCGGTTCCGGGCAATAACGACGATCGAAATCGTCACGAAGCGCAGCACGGCGCTTAACCTTGTCGAGCGCACGTTCGTCGATCTACTGCGCGAGCACTCGCCGCGAGTGTAAAACGAGGGATTGCAAACCTCGCCAAAGAATGGCGGCAGCCAGCAGAACCGCGTTTCGCATGGATCAGAGCGGTTTTGGGGTTTGCGACAATGCCCAGGCGTCATCCGTCTTGCAGGCATTGACCTCCCAGACCTGGGTTTTGCCCGCGGACTGACGTAGGGTGTGCCAGATCTTGCGGCATTCGCTCCCTTCGGAGCGGTAACGTAAGATGAACTGCACGGTACCTGCGTTCCCGGTTTTCGGGTTCTTCCAAGCGTTCAGCGTTCCCACGACGTTGCTGTCCAAGTTGCGCCGGGTCGCATCGCAAAACGCGTCATCGTCTGAGGCGTCGAGCGACGTACGCAGCGCATCCGACTCCGTACAACCGGCCACGGCATGACCGGCGCCCGGCAGGAACATGCAGAAGGTGACGATCAGGAAAATTGTGAGGTTTCTGGTCATTCCGTAACCGACCCAACAAAAGGCCGCACGCCAAGCTTAGCACTCCGTTGGCGTACGTACAGTGCGTGCTTCTGCCACGGTCGTATCTGAAACAGTTCAGTACGAATTAAGGAAAAGTACGATCGCCTTCGTCGACGGCCTCGTTTGCGTGTGTCTGGCCGTCACGGACATGCTGGATGACGATTTCCGGGATCAGCGGGCAGGCACCGAGCAGGGGGCCGTAGTGGATCGTGTGATCGTCGGTTTCGAACGGGCCGGCGATATCGCCGGCCGCCAGTCGTTCCGCCAAGCCCCGGCCACGAATACCGAGCGCATCGGGGATATCGTGACGGCCATGTCGTCCGAGCGCCATCAGATAGGGCAGGACCAGCACGTTACCGGGACGGACGTGGTCTCGCCATGCGCCGACGCGGGGCTCCTGATCCAGAAACACGGCGTCGATATGGGCCGAGATACCGCGCTCCTCGACGGCTTTCACGGCCTCACGGGCGCGGTCGAAATTGTCGGGGTTGCGGTTTGTGCCGTGGGCGACGATCAGCACCGATGTTTCCGTCATCGGCAATGCGTTGCGGACGGCATAGTCCGCCAGATGGTCGAACGCCCAGTTCGGGACCGCCGGATGGGCGCCGACGGCACGGCACATGCGGATGCGGCTGCCGGCCTGGGCCAGTGCATCGGGGATCAGGCGTTCCAGCGAATAGCCCTCGCCGGCCATGAACGGGACGACATAGACATCGCCTTCGGGGAAGGTATCCAAAACGTTCGCCGGCGTCGGCTCGTCGCGCAGGAACGCGGCGATCACCCGGCGGAACTTGCCCGTCGCTTGCAAATCGGCTGCATGCGTGCGGGCCTGATCGGCACCGGACGCGGCGGCTTCCGATCCGTGCGCGAGCAGCATGACGGTGGCGTCGGCGAACGGCGCCGGGGCGTCAGCCATGGGCCTGGCCGGCCTCAAGGTTATCGGGTACGAACCAGGTCAGGTCGTCGGCCATGGCGACGACCTTGCCGATGACCAGCAGGGTCGCGCCGACCAGTTCGGCGGCACGGGCCTCCGCGGCCAGGCTGTCGAGCCGGGTGCGCACGACGCGTTGCTCCGGCCGGGTGCCCATGTTGATGGCGGCGGCCGGTGTCGCCGGATCGAGACCGGCCTCGATCAGTTTCGCGGTGATCGTCTCGACGTTGATCATGCCCATGTAAACGACAAGCGTGGTTTCCGGATCGGCGAGGCTAGACCAGTTGAGGTCGAGTTCGGTTCCGGCGCGGGTATGGCCGGTGACGAAGCGCACGCTGTGGGCGAGTTCCCGGTGGGTCAGGGGGATGCCGGCATAGGCCGCGCAGGCCGCCGACGAGGTGATGCCCGGCACGACGTCGAAATCGATGCCGTGTTGCGCCAGATGTAGCGCTTCCTCGCCGCCACGCCCGAACACGAACGGGTCGCCACCCTTGAGGCGCACGACACGACGCCCGGCTTCGGCGAGGCTGACCAGCAGTCCGTTGATCTGATCCTGGGGCATGTAGTGGTTGCTCGCCGTCTTGCCGGCGAAGATGCGGGTCGTTCCCTGCGGAATGAGGTCGAGCACCGCGTCGGAGACCAGCTTGTCGTAAACCACGACGTCGGCGTCCTGCAGGTAGCGGTACGCCGTCATGGTCAGCAGGCCGGGATCGCCCGGACCGGCGCCGACCAGGGATACTCTTGGGGAGTGCTGCGTCTGTGTCACGGTCTTGGACTTTCTCTGACCCGTGCCCGGAGTCTAGCCGCGCCGGGGCGTGCTGTCAGTCCCGTTTGCGATCAAATTCCCCGTTAATTCCGGGTCAATTCGCCGCCTTGCCGCCGCGCCGGCGCAGTGCCATCGCCGGGGTGCGTTCGTCGACCGTACGCTGATAGAAGGTCGAGAATTCCTCCATCGCCTTGTTCCACTCGCCGAGCGCGTCGTCGCCCTCGACCTCCACGGCATCGACGCCGCAACGGTGCAGGAACAGGTACTGGTCGCGAATGATATGGCCGCGCGCGCGAATCTCGCCGCCGAAGCCGTGCTCTTCGCGGAGTTCGCGGGCCTGCGAAAAGCCGCGGCCGTCGCTGAAGCTCGGGAACTCGATAAAAATGGCGGCGATGCGTTCGAGGTCGGCGGCGATGGCTTCGGTGTCCTGATCGTTTCCGAGGCGCACGGCGATATCGCCGTCGTGGCCGATCAGCGCATCGCGGTCCGCAAACCAGCGGGCCGAGGTAACCGAAACGGGGCCCGAAGCGGGCAGGGCATCGTCGTCGTCAAGATTGACGAACGGATCGTCTGCCAGCGCGCCGTCCTTAATCAGCGCCATAAAGCGCCTCCTTGAACGGATCGAGTCCGACGCGCCGGTAGGTATCGAGGAAACGCTCACCGTCCTCACGGATGCCGATGTAGGTCTCGACGACTTTTTCGACGGCATCGGTGACACCGTCCGACGAGAACGCCGGACCGACGATCTTGCCGACGGAGGCGTCCTCGAAGGCGCTGCCGCCCAACGTGATCTGGTAGTATTCCTCGCCGCGCCGGTCGACGCCCAAGAGGCCGATGGCGGCCGAGTGATGATGGCCGCAGGCATTGATGCAGCCAGAGATGTTGAGGTGCAGATCGCCGATATCATGCTGGCGCTTCAGGTCCGCAAGACGTTCGGAAATGCGCTGCGAAACCGGGATCGCGCGGGCATTGGCGAGCGAGCAGTAATCGAGACCGGGGCACGCGATGATGTCGGTCACAAGGTCCTTGTTGGGCGTGGCCAGACCGTTCTCGCGAAGAGTCTCGTACAGTGCCTGCATGTCCGCGAGCCTGACATTAGGCAGGACGAGGTTCTGGCGGAAGGTGACACGAATTTCGCCCATGCTGTATTTGTCGGCAAGATCGGCGAGCAAATCCATTTCGCTCGATGTGGCGTCGCCCGGAACACCGCCGACTGGTTTGAGCGACACGGTAACGATACCGTAACCCGGCTGTTTGTGGCCGTCGACATTCCGCATGCACCAGTCGTTGAAGTCCGCGTCGCTGAACTTTGCGTTCTCGAAATCGCGGTCGACGGCGTCGAGCTTCTCGTATTCGGGCGGCGCGAAATAGGCCTGAATGCGCTGCATCTCGTCGGCCGGCAGATCGTAATCCCGGTCCTTGATGACGGCCCATTCCTCTTCGACGAGGCGCGTAAATTCCTCGATGCCGGTGGCGTGAACCAGAATTTTGATGCGCGCCTTGTATTTGTTGTCGCGGCGGCCGAGCTTGTTGTAGACGCGCAGGATCGCCTCGAGATACGAGATCAGATGCGTCTTCGGCAGGAATTCGCGCACGGTCTGGGCGACCATTGGCGTTCGGCCCTGGCCGCCGCCGACCAAAATCTCGAAGCCGATTTCGCCGTCGTCGTTCCGGCGAATATAGATACCGATATCATGAAATTTGACCGCTGCACGGTCGGTCTCTGCGCCGGCCACCGCAATCTTGAACTTGCGCGGCAGGAACGCGAACTCGGGGTGCAGGGTCGACCACTGGCGGATGATTTCGCAATAGACCCGCGGGTCCTCAAGCTCGTCGGCGGCGACGCCGGCGAACGGATCGGAGGTTACGTTGCGGATGCAGTTGCCGCTGGTCTGGATGGCGTGCATCTCGACCTCGGCGAGGTCGCTCAGGATATCCGGTACGTCCTGCAACCTGGGCCAGTTGTACTGAATGTTCTGACGCGTCGTGAAGTGGCCGAAATCCTTGTCATAGGTTCGCGCGATATGAGCCAGCATTCGGAGTTGGCGCGATGACAACACGCCATAGGGAATGGCGACCCGCAGCATATAGGCGTGCAACTGCAGATAGACGCCGTTCATCAGGCGCAGCGGCTTGAACTCGTTCTCGGTCAGCGCACCCTCGAGCCGGCGATCGACCTGATCGCGGAACTGGGCGACGCGCTGCTTGACGAACGCGTGATCGAACTCGTCGTAACGGTACATGTTTGCCTCTCCGGGCGGCACTCTATGAGGGAACGGCCCGCGCGATCAAGTCGGGCGGGCCGCCGGACCGGGTGACAGGGAGATCAGAGACCGTTCAGAAAGGTCTGGGTCGTGCTGCCGCCCGTGCCAGCGATGACGTTCGAGACATCGCGTCCGTGATGCGGGTGCGTGGTCGGACCCTTGGAGCGGATCGCCTCGCGGTAGCGCACCGGCTTGATGGTGCTGGCCTCGGTGCGAACCTCGATCAGATAGGCCTCGACAACCTCGTTATCGGCAACGGACTGCTCGGCCGACTTGAGCAGGGCCTCGGCCTCGCTCTCGGTTTCGGCGATGCACGCTTCGGAAATCCAGATGGTCCACTGGCCGTCCATCGTGAAATAGACGACGGCACCATCGATAAGACGGTTGGCGGTGACGATTTGCAAGCTCATGGCTCTGTTCCTGTATGCGGCGCATGTCGAATTGCGCCTGATTTCGAATTACGTAAAGAGTACGTAAATTGATGAATAATGTCAAAGAAAAATGTGAAATACCATAAATCACATTTTTTAAGTGTTTAATATGGGTAAAAAAGGGGCTGACCGGTATTTCGCGGTCAGCCCTAAGAACCATAACTCCCGAGGACGTTGGGAAAAAGGAGTTACAGTACGGAAGCGATGGTGGATCCCATGTCGGACGGGCGGTGCGCGACATGCACGCCGGCCTCGGAGAGAATTTCGACCTTTTCGTCGGCGCTCTCGCCGAACGCGGAAATGATGGCGCCGGCGTGACCCATGCGCTTGCCTTTCGGCGCCGTGAGACCCGCGACATAGGCGATCACGGGTTTCGACATGTGATCGCGGATGTACTCGGCCGCCTCGGCCTCCTGCGGGCCGCCGATTTCGCCGATCAGCATGACCGCGTGGGTTTCCGAATCGGCCTCGAACAGCTCGAGAATGTCCTTGAACGAACTGCCGTTGATCGGATCGCCGCCGATGCCGACGCTGGTCGAGACGCCGATACCGAGGTCCTTGAGTTGGCTCGCGGCTTCGTACCCGAGCGTGCCGGAACGCCCGACGATGCCGATATTGCCGGGCAAATAAATGTGCCCCGGCATGATGCCCAGCATCGACTTACCCGGCGAGATGGTGCCGGCGCAATTCGGGCCGAGAAGGCGCATGCGTTTTTCCTTCTTGTAGCGGCGCAGATAGCGTTTTACGCGCATCATGTCCTGTGCGGGAATTCCATCCGTGATGACGCAGCAGGTCGCGAGACCCGCGTCGGCGGCCTCCATGATGGAATCGGCCGCGAACGGCGGCGGCACGAAGACGATGCTGGTCGTCGCGCCGGTCTCGGCAACCGCCTGCTTGACGGTGTCGAACACGGGCCGGCCGAGATGCTCGGCGCCGCCCTTGCCGGGGGTCACGCCACCGACCAGATTGGTGCCGTACTCGATCATTTCCTGGGCGTGGAACGATCCGATCTTGCCGGTGAAGCCCTGAACGATGACCGGGGTCTTGTCGTCGATGATGATGCTCATCTCTCTGTTTCCTGCCTCTTAAGCCGCGTTCGGGGCGCTGTTGCCGACGGCACGGACCGCCATTTCGGCAGCTTCCGCGAGGGTGGTCGCAGCCTGGATGGGCAGGCCGCTGTCGACCAAAATCTTGCGACCTTCCTCGACATTCGTACCCGACAACCGCACGATGACGGGAATCTCCGGCTTCAGGTTGCGGAACGCCTGGACGACGCCCTCGGCGACCCAGTCACAACGGTTGATGCCGGCGAAGATGTTGATGAGGATGGCGTCAACGCCCTCGTCCGACAGCACCAAATTAAAGGCCTTTTCGACTCGTTCCGGGGTCGCGCCGCCGCCGATGTCGAGGAAGTTGGCGGGCTCGCCGCCGGCGTGCTTGATCATGTCCATGGTCGCCATGGCGAGGCCGGCGCCGTTGATCATGCAGCCGATGTTGCCCTCGAGACCGACGTAGCTGAGACCGCGATCGGCGGCCTTGGTTTCGCGCGGGTCTTCCTGGCTCTTGTCGCGCAGCTCGGCGATGCTCGGCCGACGAAACAGCGCGTTGTCGTCGAACGACATCTTGGCGTCGAGCGCGACCAGTTCGTCGTCTTCCGTGACGACCAGCGGATTGATCTCCACCATGGTCGCGTCGAGATCGCGGAATGCGCGATAGCAGGCGAGGATGAACTTGGCCGCCTGGCTGATCAGCGCTGGGTCGAGCTTGAGTCCGAAGGCGATCTCGCGAGCCTGGAACGGCTGCATGCCGACGGCCGGTTCGACGCTGACGCGGATGACCGAGTCCGGTTCGTTGGCGGAAATCTCCTCGATTTCCATGCCGCCGGCGGCCGACGCCACGACCATGACGCGTTCCGACTTACGGTCGAGCACGAAACCGAGATAGATCTCCTGCTTGAAGCTGGTCGCTTCCTCGATATAGAGCCGGTGAATCAGCTTGCCGCGCGGGCCGGTCTGGTGCGTCACCAGGCGCTTGCCGAGAAGCTCAGCCGCCGCGTCCTGCACGTCGTTGGCGCTTTCGCAAATCTTGATGCCGCCGGCCTTGCCGCGGGCGCCGGAATGAATTTGCGCCTTCACGGCCCATTTACGGCCGCCGATCTCGGTCGCCCGGTAGGCCGCCTGTTCGGGGCTGTAGGCGACGCCCCCGCGCGGTACCCGAACGCCGAACCCGGCGAGGATTTCCTTTGCTTGATACTCGTGAATGTCCATTCGGTTTTCCCCCTGCGGACGGTCAAACGGTGATCCGGCGTCTAACGCGACGCCGCTTCGGCAACGGCGACGGGCGCCGCGGTCTGTCTGTAATATTCGGCGGCCTCGGCAACGCCGCTGCCGGCGGCAACCTCGATGCCGATGTCGCGCATGGCCATTTCCGCCGCCGCGATACCGGCGAGCAGTTGAACCTCGCTGACGAGACCGAGATGGCCGATGCGGAAAACCTTGCCGGCAAATTCGGCAAGGCCGGCGCCGAACGAGACCTCATAGCGTTCATAGGCGATTTTGAGGACCTGCGACGCGTCGACGCCGTCCGGCGTGCGAATGGCGGTCACCGTGTCCGAGTTCCACTTCGGATCGAGCGCACCGAGCGCGAGGCCCCAGCCGCCGGTAACGGCGCGACGGACGCCCTCGGCCATGCGGTGATGGCGGGCAAAGACGTTCTCGAGGCCTTCTTCGAGCAGCATGTCACAGGCTTCGCTGAGGCCGTGCAGTAACTGGACGTTCGGCGTGTACGGGAAATAACCGGAGTCGTTGGTCCGGATCATGTCGTCGAACTCGAAGAACGCGCGCCGGCATTGTGCCGTCGTGGCCGCTGCGAGGGCTTTTTCGCTGACGCCGATGACGGCGAGACCGGTCGGCAGCATGAATCCCTTTTGCGAGCCGCTGACAGCGAGGTCGACGCCCCATTCGTCCATCCGGAAATCGATGCAGCCGATGGAGCTGACGCCGTCGACATAGAGCAGGGCGGGGTGCCCGGTATCGTCGAGGACCTTGCGGACGCCGGCAATATCGCTGGTCACACCGGTCGCCGTTTCATTGTGGCACGCGAAAACGCCCTTGATCAGATGATCGGTGTCTTCCGAGAGAATGCGACGGTAGTCGTCGAGCGGTACGCCTTCGCCCCACGGTGCGTCGGCGGTCATCACGTCGAGGCCCTGGCGCTCGCACAGCGCCGCCCACAGGGTCGAGAACTGACCGAAGCGGCTCATCAAAACCGTGTCGCCGGGCGACAGCGTATTGGTGACGGCAGCTTCCCAGCCGCCGGTACCGGTGCTCGGGTATATAAACACGCGACCGGTTCGCGTCCTGAAGACGCGCTTGAGCTTGTCGAACAACGGCAGGGTCAAATCGGGAAACCCCGGCGCGCGTTGATCCTCGGTCACCGTTTGGATGGCGCGGCGAATGCGTTCCGGCAAATTGGTCGGTCCGGGAATGAACACCGGATTGTTGAACCGCATGGAAGCCAGGTCCTCTGTTATCGGTGCCTACCCGCAATTCGTTTTGGGAAAACGGGTAGGGTCCTGTTCAGGCCATCACTCCTGTTCCGGAGTTTGAGGCCTGACAAGCCGTTTAGGCCTAATTGCAAAACCCGGCAACACCTTGCGGGGCAGGAACGTGGTATCTTTCGGGGTGGTATCGCCTACCTTATCGAGTGGGCTGTGTCGGAGAGAATTGCACCAGCGATTGACATTGCGAAGACGGCGCATCACGTCTTGGCGCATGTCCATGCCGATGCACGGAGCGACGCCCCAGGAGACCGCCGACCGATCGGTCGCGGCCTGGCTTTTCATTGTCGCCGGTATGGTCTTTGCCATGGTCATTGTCGGCGGTTTGACGCGCCTTACGGAGTCAGGCCTTTCGATGACCGACTGGCGTCCGGTGACCGGCTGGCTGCCGCCACTCGACGAAGCCGCATGGCAACGGGTGTTCGACGGTTACCGGCAAATTCCCGAATACACGCAGTTGAATGCCGGCATGACGCTGGATGAATTCAAGAACATCTTCTGGCTCGAATATCTGCATCGCCTGTTCGGGCGCACCATCGGGATCGTCTTCTTCGTCCCGTTCTTCTGGTTCGCCGCCCGCCGCATGCTGGACCGGCCGCTGTTCTGGATGCTGGCGGGATTGCTGGCGCTTGGCGCTCTGCAGGGCGGCATCGGCTGGTACATGGTCTCAAGCGGTCTCAGCGAACGCACGGATGTTTCGCAGTACCGTTTGGCGCTGCATCTCGGGGTCGCGGTCGTCATCTATATTCTGCTGTTGCGTCTGGCCTTGTGGCTTCGACATGGACGGCCCGCAATTATGTCGAACAACTGGCTGAACGCGACGCGAACGCTGCTCGGCCTGGCCTTCGTGACCACGATCGCCGGTGCGTTCGTCGCCGGCCTCAATGCCGGGATGACCTACAATACGTTTCCCCTGATGGACGGCGAACTGGTTCCGTCGAACATCTACGACACATCGCCGGCCTGGAGCGCCGCGTTCGAGGATGTCACCACGGTTCAGTTCAATCACCGCGTTTTGGCGAGCGTGACGCTGCTGACGATCCTCGGTGCCTGGATCGTCGCGGTCCGGTCGGGCGGCAAGCCACTGATCTGCAAGCCGGTCGGGTTCGCCGCATGTGCGGCATTACTGCAGTACCTGCTTGGCGTTTCCACGCTTCTCAGCGTCGTCAGGATCGATCTGGCGGTGTTGCATCAGGCCGGCGCCATGGTCCTGATCACGATGCTGGTTTACGCCGTTTTCTGCGCCGGTCGGCCAGGATTCACTGGCGAAATGCAGGGCTCCAAAGGCTGATTTTCGCGGTTTTACACGGCCCGAAAAGCTGGCCTATACTCGGCCTTCGCCCGAGCATGAGTGGTCCGGCGGGTCACGCGGGCTAACGCGACAGGGAGAAGGAAGAGGACCATGAGCGACGAAAAATTTCGTCTCGTGACTCGAAGCGACTTCGACGGGCTGGCCTGCGCCGTGCTCTTCAAGGAGCTCGACATGATCGACGACATCAAGTTCGTCCACCCCAAGGACATGCAGGACGGCACGATCCTGATCTCGGAGCAGGACATTACAACGAACCTGCCGTATGTGCCGGGATGCCATCTCGCCTTCGACCATCACCTGAGCGAAACCATTCGCGTCGAGGACAAGCCGGAGAACCATATCATCGATCCCGATGCGCCGTCCGCGGCGCGCGTCGTCTATGATTATTACGGTGGCGCAAGCGCCTTCCCGCGCATCTCCGAAGAGATGATGGAAGCGGTCGACAAGAGCGATTCTGCACAATTCACCGAAGACGAAATTCTCAACCCGACCGGTTGGGTTCTGCTGAACTATCTGATGGATTCGCGAACTGGCCTCGGTCGCTTCCGGGAGTTCCGGATCTCGAACTATCAACTGATGATGCAGCTGATCGATTATTGCCGCGATCACACGATCGAGGAGATTCTCGCTCTGCCGGACGTCAAGGAACGCGTCGACCTCTATAACCAGCACCACGAACAACATGTCGAACAGATCAAGCGCTGCGCGACGGTGCACGGACCGCTGGTGGTTCTTGACCTGCGCGAGGAAGACACCATTTTCGCCGGTAACCGGTTCATGGTCTACGCCATGTTCCCGGAAACCAATATTTCGATCCATGTGCTTTGGGGATTGAATAAACTGAATACTGTTTTCGCGACCGGCAAGTCGATCATCGACCGGTCGTCGCCGGTCAACGTCGGCGAGTTGATGCTCGCCTACGGCGGCGGCGGTCACGAGGCCGCGGGAACATGTCAGGTCGACAATGACGATGCGGAGCGGGTGCTCGGCGAGCTGATCGAAACGATCACGTCCGCCTGAGGATCGCCGTTCCGCCATCAGGCTGAGAGGGCACTGGGATTTTGCCTCCGATACTGTCTAGAACGGGCACATTGGCCAGAACGGGCACATTGACCAAACGTTTGCGCAGCCGATATTTCGCCTATTTCTGTGCCGCGCTGCTATTGGCGCCGGCCATCGTGGCATGTGCGCAAAGCGGTGGCCCGTCGGCTTATTTCGATAATGGCGGCGCGTATCCGATTTCGGCCGAGTCACAGGCCGAAATCCGACGCTTCGAAACCGTCTATGCGCGCTATGCGTCACATACGCCGGGGCGCCACCTCAAGCATTTCAGCGATGCGTTCCGGCGGGTTCGCGCGACCTATGTCGAGGAGGTTACGGACAAGGTCCTGATCGATGCGGCCATCGAAGGCGTCGAAGCGCTCGAGGGCGAGATCGGCGGCGTCGATCCGGCCGTCATTGTCGAGGCCGGTCTCGACGGTATGCTGGCATCGCTCGATCCGCATTCGAGTTATCTGAATGCCGAGGAATTCCGCGAGAGCAGGGTTTCGACACGCGGGCAATTCGGCGGTCTCGGCATCGAAATCATGCTCGAGGACGACACCATCAAGATCGTTGCGCCGATCGAGGGTACGCCGGCCGAGGCGGCGGGGCTTGCCTCCGGAGACCGCATCACCCACGTCGACGGCGAGGATATCCGCGGCAAGGGTCTGATGAATGCCGTGAATCTGATGCGCGGTGAGCCGGGAAGCCAAGTCGTCATTACTATTCTACGCGGCGATAGTCAGTCGTTCGACGTGCCCATCGTACGTGACATCATTCGCGTCAAATCCGTGCGCTGGCGCGCCGAGGATGGCGTCGGCTATATCCGCGTCACCCGTTTTACCGAGCGCGTCGAGCCGGGAATCGTCACGGCGATGAACGAGTTGCGCGAAGAACTCGGCGCGGACCTGCAGGGTATCGTGCTCGATCTTCGCAACAATCCAGGCGGATTGCTGGATCAATCGCTGATCCTTGCGGACTCGTTTCTCAATGATGGTGAAATTGTCTCGATCAGGGGGCGGGGTGCCGGAAACAGCCGCAGTCACTCTGCGACGCCGGGCGACATGGCCTCGGGTCTTCCCGTCGTCGTGCTGATCAACAGTGGCGCGGCCTCGGCCTCGGAGATCGTCGCCGGTGCGCTGCAGGAAAACGGCCGGGCAACCATTATGGGAACCCGGTCCTTCGGCAAGGGGTCGGTCCAGACGATCACGCCGTTGCCGATCGAGGGAGCGATCCGCCTGACGACTGCCCTCTATTATTCGCCTGACGGCCACGCCATTCAGGGCAACGGCGTCTATCCGGATATCGTGCTTCGCATGCCGCCGGGCGACGATGCCGTCGAGCTGACCCGCGAGGCGGATTTGCCCAACGCGCTGGATACGGTCGAGGCAGCGTGGCGCAACAACATCCCCGTTGTCGCCGCCGACCGCTGTCCGGTCAACGGCGCCGCTGTCGACGACGAAGGCGAGGCGCCCGATCTGGAACTTGCCTGCGCGATCCGCTTTTTGCGTACCGGATCCGTGCACGATTTCGTCGCCCAGGTCGGCGTCGCGCCGCAGTCCTGAACGTTATCGTCCTGATCGGGGGGCCGAGGGCTTTCTAAACCAAATCCCTCGCTGGACATCGATTTCTCTGTAACTGGCTTTAGACGGCTCGCCCTCTCCACGGTAAGTGCTTATTGTGACGTGGGCACGACGCAGAGGGGTGACGCAGGGACATGCCGGATCGGGCAAAACGCTGGAAAGACGGGATCGACACCTCACCCGAGGTCGGCGACGATATCCGCTATTCGACCTGCTACATGTGCGCCTGCCGTTGCGGCATCAAGGTCCACCTGAAGGACGGCGCCATCCGTTACATTCAGGGCAATCCCAACCATCCGGTCAATCGCGGCGTCCTGTGCGCCAAGGGCTCCGCCGGAATCATGACCCAGTATTCGCCGGCGCGGCTGCAAAAGCCGTTGCGCCGGGTCGGACCGCGTGGCTCTGGCGAGTTTCGCGAAATCGAATGGGATGAAGCATTCGCGACGGCCGGCGATTGGCTGTCGTCTATTCGCTCGACCGATCCGCGCAAGCTTGCGTTCTTCACCGGCCGCGATCAAAGCCAGGCGCTGACCAGCTGGTGGGCGACGCAGTTCGGCACGCCGAATTACGCGGCGCATGGCGGCTTCTGCTCCGTCAACATGGCAGCCGGGGGGCTTTATACCATCGGCGGCGCATTCTGGGAGTTTGGCGAGGTCGATTGGGACCGGACCGAGTACTTCATGATGTTCGGTGTCGCCGAAGATCACGATTCCAATCCCATCAAGATCGGCCTGGGTAAGCTGAAGGGCCGTGGCGCCAAGTTCGTCTCGGTCAACCCGGTCCGCACCGGCTATTCCGCGATCGCCGACGAATGGATCGGCATCCGTCCCGGCACGGACGGTCTGTTCATCATGGCGTTGATCCATGAATTGCTGAAAGCCGACAAGGTCGATCTTCCGTTCCTGACCCGGTACGCCAATGCGCACTGGCTGGTGGTCGACGCGCCGGGCACGGCGGATCACGGTCTCTTCGCGCGCGACGATGCCGGCGAGCCGCTGTGCTGGGACCGGCGGACGGACGCCGCCATCCCGGCCAAGGACATCGAGGCGGATGTCGCGATCGCCGGGAAATACGCCCTGACGGACGGGCGCACCGTTCGGCCCGTGTTCCATCTGCTGGCGGAGCGCTATCTCGACGATGCGTATGCGCCGGCGAGCGTCGCCGAGCGGACCGGCGTGCCGGCCGAGACCATTTGCCGGATCGCCGCCGAGCTTGCCGAAGCGGCATTCGAACGCGAAGTGCGCCTCGACGTGCCGTGGGAGGACGCCTGGGGGCGCAAGCATGATCAGATCGTCGGCCGGCCGGTGGCGATGCACGCCATGCGCGGCATATCAGCGCACTCGAACGGGTTTCACACCTGCCGTGCGCTGCACATCCTGCAGATGATGCTGGGCGCCATCGATTGTCCGGGCGGGTTCCGCTACAAGCCGCCGTTCCCGAAACCGATTCCGCCGGGCATCCGTCCCGCCGGAAAGCCCGGCGACGTCAAGGCCGATACGCCGATGCCGGGCCCGCCGCTCGGCTTCACCACGGGGCCTGAGGATTTGCTGGTCGAGGACGACGGCGGTCCGGCGCGGATCGACAAGGCCTTTTCCTGGGAGTTCCCCATCGCGGCCCACGGCATGATGCATTCGGTAATCCGCAACGCCTGGGCGGGCGATCCCTATCCGATCGATACGCTGATGATGTTCATGGCGAACATGAGCTGGAACTCCTCGATGAATACGGCGGGCACCATCGAGATGCTGACGGATACCGATCCCGCGACCGGCGAGTACAAGATACCGAGGATCATTTATTCGGATGCCTACTTCTCGGAGATGGTACCGTATGCCGATCTGATCCTGCCGGACACGACCTATCTCGAACGCTGGGATTGCATTTCGCTGCTTGATCGACCGATCTCGGAAGCCGATGCCGCGCAGGACGCGATCCGCCAGCCGATCGTGCGACCCGACCGCGACGTCCGGTCGTTCCAGACGGTGCTGCTCGACCTTGGTGCGCGACTCGGCCTTCCGGGTATGGTCGACGATCAGGGCCGCCCGCGCTATCCGGGCGGGTATGCCGATTATATCGTCAATCATGAGCGCAGCCCCGGTATCGGCCCACTGGCCGGATGGCGAGGCGACGACGGCAAGAAACAGGTTATCGGCGAGCCCAACCCGAACCAGCTCGATCTCTATATCGAGAACCAGTGTTTTTGGAGCTACCCGTTCCCGCGCGACGAGCGTTTCTTCAAAATGGGCAACAGGGGCTACCTGGAGTTCGCCGCCCGCGCCGGTTTCATTCCGAAGGCCGAACCGATCACATTGCAGCTCTATTCCGAACCGATGCAAAAATTCCGCCTCGCTGCGGAAGGGCATGGGTCGCATCAACCGCCGGATCGCGAGCGCGCCCGTATTCGGGCCTACTTCGATCCGTTGCCGTTCTGGTATCCGCCGTTCGAGGAAGCAATGCTCGATGGCGAGGAGTTTCCGTTCCACGCCATCACCCAACGGCCGATGCACATGTATCACTCGTGGGGCACGATGAACGCGTGGCTGCGCCAGATCACCAACCGAAACCGCCTGTACATGAGCCGGCGCGCCGGTCTGCGTATGGAATTGCGCGACGGGGACTGGATTCGCGTTTCGAGCCATCACGGTTCGATCACGGTGCAGGTCGGTTTGATGGATGGCGTCAACGACGACACGGTGTGGACCTGGAACGCCATCGGCAAACGCTCGGGCGCCTGGAACCTCGAGCCCGGCGGACCGGAAGCGCGCAAGGGCTTTCTGCTCAACCACCTGATATCGGAACTGTTGCCGGAGCGGGACGGCGGTTACCGCTATGCCAATGCGGACCCGGTGACCGGCCAGGCCGCGTGGTACGACCTCCGAGTGCGTATTGAAAAAGTCGCCGCTGCCGAGGACGCCGACGACCTGACGGATACCGAACCCGGCTTCACGGTGTTACCCGCGCCGGGCCTCGCGAAAGCACCGGATACCGTGCGTTACGGTGCGGATTTCCGGGCCGGTCGAAAGGGCAAACGGTCATGACGTCGCTCCCCAAAAAGTCGGGAAAGAAACTCGGTCTCGTGATCGACCTCGATACCTGTGTCGGTTGCCACGCGTGCGCGGTCAATTGCAAGGAGTGGAACACCGGCGGACACATGGCGCCGTTGACCGATCTGATGGCCTACGGCCACGAACCCGACGGGGTCTGGTTCAACCGCATTCATTCATATGAAGTGACATCGGAGGATGACGATCCGAACAACGGCCGCATGGTGCATTTTCCGCGTTCGTGCCTGCACTGCGAGGATGCTGCCTGCGTCACGGTGTGTCCGACCGGCGCATCCTACAAGCGTGAGGAAGACGGCATCGTCCTCGTCAACGAAGACAAATGCATCGGCTGCAAGCTGTGCAGTTGGGCGTGTCCTTACGGCGCGAGGGAGTACGACAGCGACGCCGGCGTCATGAAGAAGTGCACGCTGTGCGTCGATCGCATCTACAACGACAATCTGCCGCTGACCGAACGGGTGCCGGCGTGCGTGTCGACGTGCCCGGCGGGCGCTCGCCACTATGGCGATCTCGGGGATCCGACATCCGCCGTTTCGCAACTTGTCGACGAGCGCGGCGGTTTCGATCTCATGGCGTCGCTCGGTTACGCGCCGACCAACAAGTATCTGCCGCCCCGGCCTCGGCGAAACGGGAAGTCTTCGGAAACGAAAGAACCGCTACCGCGCGCCGTGCCCGAAACAAATCCGGTCCTGCACTGGATCGACCGCGTGCTGTCGCGCTAGGGCATGGACTCATAAATGACGATGACCTGTGATCGATTGAGCGGTTGTTTCGACAGAAAAGAGGCCGAAAGCGGGGGCCGCGCCCCGATGAGGCCGCTTGACGCCCCGAAACAGCCTCTCTATCGGCCCCTTTACACGGACGCGTCTCGTTTTGTCGCTGATCGGCGTTGTGTCGTCCGTCATGATGCTTTGGCATCACTCCGTTCTAACGCCTTGTCAGTGAGCAAGAATAGCCGCGTCTCTGCCAACGCCATTTATGAGTTCACGCCCTAGGAGGCAGGCCTGTGCATCCCGCCGTATCCGTTATCTTCTTCACCGTGGCATCGGGCGCCGGTTACGGCGTGCTGGCTTTTACCGGTATCCTTGCCGCGGCCGGGCGGATGCCTTCCTATCCGCTCTACGCCGTCATCAATCTGGGAATCGGATTGACCCTGGTGACCGCGGGTCTGCTGTCCTCGACGGCGCACCTCGGCCACCCCGAGCGTGCCTGGCGGGCAATCACTCAATGGCGTTCGTCATGGTTGTCGCGAGAAGGGGTGTTTGCATTGCTGACCTATGCACCAGCCCTTGTGTTGGCGTGGTTGTGGATCGTTGAGCAGCGCAACGATGGTGCGATCTGGATCGCGACAGGACTGACCCTTACGTTGCTGAGTGTCGTGACGGTTCTCTCAACGGCCATGATCTACCGGTCGCTGAAGCCGATACCCGCGTGGCACAACGGCTGGACGATGCCGGTTTACCTGGCGCTCGGCCTTGCGAGCGGCGCGGTCGTTCTGTCGGCGGCATTGGCGGCGCTCGGCCGTCCGCTAATGGAGTTACAGATCGCAGCGTTGGTGTTGACGGCTGTCGGTCTCGTTCTGAAGCTCGGTTACTGGCAGGCGCTCGACCGGGGGTTCGGGGGGCCGAATCGTGGCGACGCAACGGGCCTTGGCGGGTTGGGCACTGTCCACCCGTTCGAAAATCCGCATTCCGCGGACAATTACCTGATGAAGGAAATGGGTTATCGCATCGCCCGCAAACACGCGGCCAAGCTGCGTGTCTACGCCATCGTCCTGGGCTTTGCGTTACCATTGGCGGGGTTGCTGGCGGGTGCGCTGTTCATCGAAAATTCATGGGTTCCCGTCATATCGAACAGCATTGCGGGCGTCGTGATGCTGGTCGGTTTGCTGGTGGAACGATGGTTGTTTTTCGCTGAAGCGCGCCACGTTGTGACACAATACTACCGTGATCCGGAGGTGCTTGCCTGAAGCGTTAAGATCAGAACGGTGATCATGTTGGAAATATTTTTTCCTGTCATTTGACTTTAAGGAAGACGTGTTTCTATAACGATTGTGCAAAAGAAGAATAATAACGTTGCTGTTCGAGTACCGAGCCCAAGAAAAAGTAGGCGGGTTTAGGTGCATGAACGAGGATCACTAAGATGGCCGAAGGCGATTCGAACGCCAATGGCACGGATACCGAAGCGCTTGTCACCTTGAACGTTGGTGACGATGGCGTCGTGTCCATGCCCGACGGATTTTCCCTGTCCGACGCAACGTTTTCCATGCACGGAGACGACCTCGTCGTTTCCTGGCCCGATGGTACGCAAGCCTCTGTCGAGGGCTTTGGCGCTGACGATGCGCCGACCTTGACCGACGGAAGCGGCGCCGAAATGTCCGGCGATCTGGCGTTCCAGATGGCGCAACTCGATTCACCCGCCGATGTCTCGACCGATTTTTCGTTCGAGGGCGTCGGCGACGTCATGTCCGGTACGGACGGCATGATCGGCGGAACCGACGGCACGGCCATCGGTACGGTCGAGGACGCCGAAGGCGCCGTCTGGGCAATCCGCGTTGACGGAACCCGTGTCGAGTTGAAGGTCGGCGACCCGGTCTTCCAAGGCGATATTCTGGAATCAGGCGACGACGGCTCCGTCGGTATCATTCTTGCGGACGACACCACGTTCTCCATGGGCGAAGACGGCCGCATGGTTCTCGACGAAATGGTTTACGACCCTGCGAGCCAGGAAGGCTCGGTTTCGGTGTCCGTCCTCGAAGGCGTGTTCACGTTCGTCTCCGGACAGGTCGCGAAAACCGATCCGGACGCCATGTCGATCGACACCCCGGTCGCGACCATTGGTATTCGCGGCACCCAGGTCGGTATCAATCTGAGCGAAGAGGGCGGCATGGATGTCGTTCTCATGGAAGAAGCCGACGGCTTCGTCGGCGAAGTCGTGCTCGAAAACGATGCCGGCGTCGAGATTTTGAATACGGCGAACGCCGCCAGTAAGATTCTCAGTTACGACACGCCGCCGGCCGAGGGCTTCACGCTCGACCACGTCGAATTGCTTCAGACATTCGGTCATGCGCTGAAGGCGCTGCCAGGCCTCAACAACGCCAATACCTTCAACGCCGACCAGTTCGAACTCGAGGAGTTGATCGAGCAGGCCATTCAGGAACAGGAAGCGGCCCTCGAAGAGGAACTGGAGGAAGAGGTCGCGGAAGCCGAAGCCGAGGAAGAGGCCGAGGCGGAAGCCGAGGCGGAGGAGGCCGAAGCTGAGGAGGCCGACGCCGAAGCGGAAGCCGAGGAAATCGAGATCGCCGAGGCCGAAGAAGAAGCCGAGGCCGAAGAGGAAATCGAGGAACTTCAGGAAGAAGTCATCGCCGAAGCCGAGGAACAGGCCGAGGCCGTCGAGGAAACGCTCGAGGACGCCGTCAAGGAAGACGAGGTCGTTGAAGAAGATCGCGACATCAATGTCGTACTCAACGAGGAAACAGACACCATTCCGTCGCTCGACCTGGTCGATTTCATCGTCGACGAAGAGCGCACCAACAATGATACGGTGATCGGTTCCGTCGGTAACGATTTCAACTTTGAAGAAGACGACAGTGTCGAAGAAATCATCGTCGGCCCGGCCGATCCGCTTCCCGAACCCGACCCCGTGCCGACCCCCGTCAATCTCAGCACTGGCGAGGCCGGCAGCATTTCGGTCGGCGGCACGGCGGCGCCGCCGAACTTTGGTGGTTCGGACACCTCCGGGCGAACCTACGATTTCGTCGTTACGCCTGCCGGTGACGGCACCGTGTCGCTCTCACGTTCCGACGCGACGGAAAGCTACATCGTCAGCGGCGGCAGCGGCGACGACAACGTCACCCTCGGTAGCGGTAACGACTTCATTTATGCCGGCGATGGCGACGATACGGTCGATGCCGGCGCGGGCGACGACCAGATCCAGGGCGGCACCGGCCGCGGCGACGATACCTACATCGGCGGCGAGGGCGCGGATTGGATCATCTATCCGAGTGCCAAGGAAGGCTACGACCTGCTGATCAATGTCGGGTCCGACGGCCTTGGCACCGAATTGGACGCCAACGGCAACCCCGTCGGGTATGAACTGCTCAACGGCGACGTCGTGGTCATCGACCCGCAATCCGCAACCGATGCGAACCCGGGCGAATACCTGCTCGATGAGTTCGGTAACCAGATTCTCGATGCGAACAATGAGCCGATTCCCGCCGTCTGGATCGACAACGACACCGTTCTGGAAATCGAGAACGTGCTCGGCGGCGAAGGCGATGACGTCATTATCGGCAGCGATGTGAACAACGTCCTGATGGGCAACATCGGTGACGACTATCTGTTCGGCGGTGACGGCGACGACGTGCTGATCGGCGGCACCAACGAGTTCTTCCTCGATGGCGCAAACAGCGCCGTGACCGAGGGTACGAGCGGTAGCGACGTGCTGACTGCGACGACCGATGCCGCGAGCGGCAACTATGCAACCCAGGACGGCGGCAACGACTGGCTTGTCGGCGGCGAAGGCTTTGACATCGTCGTCTACGACACGGCGTTCGGCGGCTTCCAGGTCGGTCTCGATGATGCCGGGAATGTGACCCTGACCGACGCCGATGGTTTCGTCGACACATTGGTCGGCGTCGAGGCCGTCGTGTTCTCGGACGGTGTGGCGACGGCAGCGTTACCGCCGATTGTCAATGTGGCACCGGCCACGGGCAACGAGGATGAGCCGATTGCGCTCGACATCGATCCCGAAGTGATCGGCGATATCGCCGTCGATCAGGTCAATAGCATCACGATCAGCGGCATTCCCGAGGGCGCGGTCATTACGGCCGGAACGGACGAGATCGCCGTGGTTAACGGTCAGGTCGTGCTGGCGCCCGCACAGTTGAACGGGCTGACCATCACGCCGCCGGAAAACAACAGCAACGATTTCGTTCTCAGCGTTTCGGCCTCCACGGCATTCGGTTCCGAAAGCGCCGACACGACGTTCACCATCAACGTCTCGCCGGTTGCGGATGCACCGACATTCGACGACATCCTCCTTGGAACCGTTCCGGAGGTCACCACGGAAGGTGTTCCGCTTAACCTCGATCTCAGCGCGTCGGTCACCGACTCGTCGGAGTTCATCAGTTCCGTGACCGTTGCCGGTACCGACGGCGCACCGTTGCCGGAGGGCACGCAGGTGTTCGTTTCGTTCGGCCAACCGCCCGTTCAGGTGCAAATGCCGATCATCGACGGGGTCGCGACCATCCCGCCGTCGCTGGCCGATAGCGTCGTTGTCGCATTCCCCGAAGACTTCACAACGGACGGCTTCGATCTGACCGTAACCGCGGTTTCGACGGAGACCGATGGCTCAACAGCGGAAACGGCTGTCGTCGTTCCGGTAACGGTCGCGTCCGTCGTTGACGATTTCGATGTTTCGGCGACCGATATGGTGGGCGACGAAGATACCGCCATTCCGCTCGATATCGATCTGACCGGCGCCGATGCGGCCGAAGCGACGGTTTCGATCTACGGCATTCCCGCCGGTTCCGTAGTGACGGCAGGCACCGATCAGTACACGGTGCAGGCCGACGGAAGCGTCGAGCTTCCGGGCAATGCGTTCGTCGATCCGTCAATCGGTGTTACGCTGACGCCGCCCAACAATCTCTCCGGTGCGTTCCAGCTGACCGTGATCGCATCGGGCGACGAAGGCGTCGACCCTGTTACGCTTGCGCCGATCAACTTCCAGGTGACCGGCGTTGCGGATATGGTCGATCTCGACGTGTCGCCAGCGACCGGCACGGCCGGCGAGGCCATCGCGCTGGACATCAGCGCCGCGGTCACAGACACCGATTCCGAAACGTTGGGTGAGATCACCATTTCGGGTTTCCCGGCAGGAACGTCTTTCGTCGTCGACGGCCAGGTCCAGCTTCCGGCCAGCAGTGTCTTCAGCCTGTCGGCGGCTCAGCTCGCCAACGTTGCCGTGATCCCGCCGGTCGATTTCGAAGGCGACATGTCGCTAACGGTGATCGCCGAATCGATCGAAGCCGACGGCGACACGAAAACGACGGGCGACACGCTGACGGTTACGGTGGATGCGCCGGTCGATACCTCGCCGATCGAGGATATGGTGACGTTCGACCTCGATGTGCTCGGCTCGCTCAACTTTGCCGACGGCCAGTCGAGCGCCGATCTGATCGAGATCACGATTTCCGGTTTGCCGGCCGGTGCGCAATTATCCGCCGGGACCGATGTCATGGGTGACGGTACCTGGACATTGTCGCCGGACGATCTGGTCGGGCTGCAAATCGGGGTCGAGCCGACCGCATTGCCGGTTGATTTCACTCTCGACGCGACCGGTACGCTCGAACAGGGTGAGGTGACCGGCCAGATTCCGGTTTCGCTAGACGATGACGATATCGACGTTGGCTCGAGCGCAGACGACGTTCTGATTGCCAGCGAAGCCGATGCCGAGATGTTCGGTCTCGAAGGCGACGACATTATGATCGGTCAGGCCGGCGAGAATACGATGCACGGCGGCTCCGGCCGCGACATTATGTCGGGCAATACCGGTGACGACGTGTTGTTCGGCGGGTCCGACGAAGACACGCTGTTCGGCGGTCTCGGCGACGATGAACTGTACGGCGGTCTCGGCGACGATGAGCTGTTTGGCGGCAAGGGCGACGATATTCTCACCGGCGGCGCTGGTAACGACGTACTGACCGGCGGCAAAGGCGAGGACACCTTCATCTTCGACGCGGAGAGCGGCGCCGACATCATCAAGGATGTGATGGAGAACGACACCGTCGTGTTCGAGGGCCAGGAATTCCACGCCGATGATATGATCTTCCAGGACGCCGGTGATGGCGATGTCGAAATTTCCTTCGCCAATAACCCGGATACAAAGGTCAAGCTGGAAGGCGTCAAGATGGAAGACATCAACACCGAAACCGGCGAGGGTTATACGGTGACCCAGGACGGCGACAAGGTGACCGTCTCCATCGACGGCAACGAGAGCTAGAGTTCAACCAACAGCGAAGAAACAGAACCCCGCATCCGGTCGACGGGTGCGGGGTTCGCTATTTCGCGCGCATTCGCGGTCAGGCGCGACGTGCACCCTGTCTGCGGCTGTGCGAACGCCGGTTGCCGGAGCGCCGCTCACTCCCAGTCGGCGGGCCGAGGTCCCGGCTCCGTCGATCGGTGCCTCTGCGGTCTTCCGACCGCCGGTCAGAGTCGTTGCGGCGATCTGCGCCGGATTGGTCCGTGGTTGTCATGATTTTCCCCTCGTTTGCGAGCCATATCGATTCGGTATCGAACGACCGAATCGGCGTGAAGAATAAGCGCTCAACCGGGTGCGGACAATTCAGGGGCGATACGCAGTCACTACTACGTAACAGAAATTGCTGGATTTCCGCCATTTCCGGCATAAAGTCCCGCGCGACACACGAAGTTCACGGACACGTTCCCGACATGAATGCGTTAGAACAGGCGGTTGCGAACCGCCGCACCTTTGCGATCATTTCACACCCGGATGCGGGCAAGACCACCCTGACCGAGAAGCTGTTGCTGTTCGGCGGTGCGATCCAGATGGCCGGTGCGGTCAAAGCGCGCGGCGAGCAACGCCGGGCCCATTCGGACTGGATGAAGGTCGAGCGCGAGCGGGGTATCTCGGTCGCATCCTCGGTCATGAGCTACACGTTCGACGGGCGCAGCTTCAACCTGCTCGACACGCCGGGGCACGAGGACTTTTCCGAAGACACATACCGCACGCTGACGGCGGTCGATTCCGCGGTCATGGTGATCGATAGTGCCAAGGGTATCGAGTTGCAGACCCGAAAGCTGTTCGAGGTCTGCCGCCTGCGGGACATGCCGATCTTTACCTTCATCAACAAGATGGACCGTGACGGCCGCGATCCGTTTGAGTTGATGGACGAAATCGAGCAGACCCTGCAACTGGACGTGACGCCGGCGAGCTGGCCGATCGGTTCCGGGCGAAATTTTCAGGGCTGTTTCGACCTGCTGCACGACCGCCTCGTGCTGGTCAACCGCACGAAGGGCGAGAAACCCGACATTACACATGAGTGCCAGGGTATCGACGACCCGAAGATCGACGAGTTACTGCCGTCGATCGATGCCGACAAGCTGCGCGAGGATGTCGAGATGGTGCGGGAACTCTGTCCCGCGTTCGACCTTGAAGCGTACCGCAGCGGTAATCTGACGCCGGTCTATTTCGGCAGCGCCATCAACACCTTCGGCGTTCACGAACTGCTGTCGGGCCTGGCCGAGAACGCACCGCCGCCGCGGCCGCAACCGAGTGCGGGACGATCCGTCGCGCCGACCGAGGAAAAGGTCTCGGCCTTCGTATTCAAGATCCAGGCCAACATGGACCCGAAGCATCGCGACCGGGTTGCCTTCGTCCGGCTCTGCTCGGGCCGGTTCAAGCGGGGTATGAAGCTGAAGCACGTGCGCAGCGGCAAGCAGCTGACGGTTCATAACCCGGTGATGTTCCTGGCGCAGGATCGCGAGATCGCCGAGGAGGCCTGGCCGGGCGATATCATCGGCATTCCCAACCACGGCAATCTCAGGATCGGCGATGCGCTGACCGAGGGCGAGGAAATCCGTTTCTCCGGCGTGCCGAGTTTCGCGCCGGAACTTCTCCAGCGCGCACGGCCCGATGATCCCCTGAAGGCCAAACACCTTGGCCGTGCGTTGCAGCAGTTGGCGGAGGAGGGTGCTGCCAGCGTCTTCAAGCCGATGATCGGCGCCGACTGGATCGTCGGCGTCGTCGGCTGGCTGCAGTTCGACGTCATGGCGGACAGGATCAGGACCGAGTACGAGGTCCCCGTCCATTTCGAGAAGACCGAACTACTGACCGCACGCTGGGTCGAGGCCGACAGCCAGCAGACGATCAAGAAGTTCGTCGATGCCAACAAGGGCGCCCTGGCGGAGGATCACGACGGGCAACTCGTCTTCCTTGCGCGCAACGCCTGGCATCTCGACCGCACGGCCGAGGACTGGCCCGACGTCCGTCTGCTCAAGACGCGGGAGCAGGCGGTTTAGGGACGCTGACGTCTTTTTTCAGGCTGGCCTCGCGGCGCGCGATGTAGATGCCGCTGACGGCGATCACGGACGCGCCCGCGACGGTCCAGATGTCCGGCACATCGCCGAAGATCAGGTATCCCGAAATTGCCATCCAGATCAGGATCGCGTAGGCGAAGGGCGCCACGGCGGAAGCCTCGGAAATTGCGTAGGCGCGGATCATCGCATAGTGACCGAACGCACCGACGCCGCCGAGCATCGCCAGCATCAGCCATGTCGTCCCGTCCATGGCTTGCCAATAGAACGGAACAATGCATGAGCCGATGACGGCGCCGGCAACCGCCGTGTAGGTGATGCTGGTCGTCGGGCTGTCGGCGTGACTGACATGACGTGTCGCCAACTGATAAAGCGCGTAGACGACGGCGGCGCCGACGGGCAACAGCGCGACCGCGTCAAACGTCGCACCGCCCGGCCGGATGATGATCAATGCGCCGGCGCATCCGAGCAACGCACCGGTCAGCCGTCTGATCCCGACGCGTTCGCCCAGAAACGGGATGGCCAGAACCGTGACAATGACCGGGGCGAGATTGATCAGCGCAGCCGCGTCAGCGAGCGGCATGGCGATAAAGGCGGCAAAATAGAGTGCCGATCCGGCCAACAACAGAAACGATCGGGCAATTTGCAGTTTCAGGTGACGCGTTCGTAACACGGCGGGCAGGCGAATGTTGAGAAGCAACGCCAGGATGAGAAAGTGAAAGAAGTAACGGCCCCAGACGATCTGGAGCAACCCGACCCGGTCACCGAGCAATTTCGCCAGGGTGTTGATCACCGTGAACACCAGGGTGGCCAGTATCAGCCAGGCGATGCCGCGATACTGGCTCGGCAAGGCGGCCATGATCAGCCGCCTTTTCGAATCCGGTAGGTATAGATACCGTCGGTTTCGGATTGGTCGATCAGTTCGTTGCCTGTGGTATTGCAGAAATGCGGAATGTCGATGGCCGAAGCGGGATCGGTCGCCAACACGGTGATCTCGCTACCCGGTTCCATTGATTTCAGCGCCTTCCGCGCTTTCAGGACAGGGATCGGACAATTGTAGCCGGTTGCATCGATGGTGCTGCTCATGGGCCCGTTACGCGCTCTTGATGCCGGAGGAAATATCGCCTTGCGGGGCTGCAGCACTGGTAGCATTGTGCCGCGCGGCGTTCAAACGCTGGCACTTAGAAATGGGTACCGTTCGGGAGAGTGGCAATGTCGGATTTCTCAGGTAAACGGGTCATCGTGACGGCGGGCGCCGCGGGCATCGGCCGGACCGTGGCCCGTGCATTCGGTGCCGCAGGTGCGCGTGTGTGGGTTTGTGACGTGGACGCGGACGCCGTCGAGGCTTTCATTGCTGAGAATCCCGGCTGCGGCGCCATGGTCGCCGATGTCACCGACGAGGCGTCGGTTGCGACGTTCTTTGAGACTGCCTCAAACGACCTCGGCGGCCTCGATGTCCTGATCAACAATGCCGGAATCTCGGGACCCGCCGCGCCCGTCGAGTCCATGGATTACACGGACTGGAAAGCCTGTCTCGACGTCAATTGCAACGGGGCGTTCCTGTCCGCCCGGGCCGCGATCCCGCTGATCAGGCAGGCCGGCGGCGGTGCCATCATCAACATGTCCTCGTCGGCGGGCTTGTTCGGGTTTCCCAACCGTTCGCCTTACTGTCTCGCGAAATGGGGCATCATCGGCTTCACCAAGACGCTCGCCATGGAACTCGGCGGCGACAATATCCGCGTCAACGCCATCGCGCCGGGTGCAGTCGAGGGCGACCGCATGGAACGCGTACTGGCCAACGAATCGAGGGCATCCGGCGTGCCTGTCGAGGATATCCGCAAGGCCTATGTCGAATGCACGTCAATGAAGACCTGGGTCAGCGCCGACGATCTCGCGGATGCGATCCTGTTTCTGTGTTCCGATGCGGGCAGGCGGATCTCTGGGCAGGTCTTGCCGGTCGACGGGCATTCGGAATCGATTAGCTGACTGGATCCAGCGAAGGTCATGTTTTGTCGAGATTGCTTTCGCGATCCGAAAACATGGTCCGATCTAATGTGCACAGTCGATGCAGGTCGGAATGGCCGCGTCGTAATCGAGCCGTTTGCGGTCGATTTCCTCGCCACACGTGATGCAGTAACCGAACTCGCCGTCGGCGATGCGTTCCAACGCATGATCGATGCGTTGAATTTCAAGCTCGCGCCGTCGATCGGTTTCGAGCGCCATCGCCTGCACCTGCAGGGCATCCATGCGGGACAAGCGGCCTTGCGTCGTCTGGTCGAGTTCGACCGGCGCGCGCGCCTCGGCCGTCGCATCGTGAACCTTCATCAGTTCCTTGCGGCGGGTTTCGAGCGCTTTCTTGAACGCCTTCAGTTGGGGTTTTGTCAGACCGGCCATCCGGCAAGTTTAACCCGGCGCCGAGGTCGTCGTCACCCGTTTCGGGCACGGATGTCTAACTGCAGGGTTCCAGACCGCACCATTCGGCGATGAACAACGCAATGGTGCCGGTGACGCGTTCGATCGACGATAGCGAGACGCGTTCGTCGAAAGCATGGATATTTTCGGAATAGGGCCCGTAGACGAGACACGGGCAATCGTCGTAGAGCACGAAGACGCGTCCGTCGAGGTAGCCGGCCGTTACGAAGCTCTCGAGGCTCTTGCCGTAACTGGATGCATGAGCGCGACCGAGCGTCCGTTCGGCGTCCGAACCTTCTTCGAGCACGTAACCTTCGGCGAAGAAACCGTTGTATTCGACCTCCGGCGGGTTATTGGCGAAGAACGGATCGGCCGCTGCCGCATCGCGGATCGCCCGTTCGATCTCGGCGGCCGCGTTGCGCGGGTCGTCGCCCGGATAGATCGCGATGCGGCAATCGACACTGCACCACGCCGGCACCGACGACGCCCAATCGCCGCCGGCGATCTTGCCGACGTTGAAATTGATCGGATGATCGAGATCGGCGAAATGGGCCATGCCGGCCTTGCGTTCATTCCAGCGCGCCTCAAGATCGCGCAGCGCGGCGATCAGCCGGTAGGACGCTTCGATCGCATTGGCGCCGGCGCCGGCCTCGCGAACGTGCACAGGCACGCCCCGCACGTGTAGACGGAACCAGATCACGCCGACGTTGGCGCGAACCAGCATGTCGTTTTCCGGCTCGGGGATGATCGCGGCATCTGCCGTATAGCCGCGAACGAGACATGAAAGTGCGCCGTTGCCGGTGCACTCTTCCTCGGTTACCGATTGCACGTGGATGCGGGCCGCAGGCTGGTGGCCGAGGCGTTTTAGGGCATCGAGTGCGTAGATGTTGGCAGCAAGCCCCGCCTTCATGTCGCCGCTGCCGCGCCCGTAGAGCCAGTCGCCGTCGATCCACGGTTCGAACGGCGGTTTGCGCCACATGTCGAGCGGGCCCGTCGGCACAACGTCGACGTGACCGTTCAGAATCAGCGAACGGCCGGTCTCGTTCTTCGGGCGATGCGTGCCGACCACGTTGATAGCGTTATCGTAGTTGACCTTGACCGGTGAAAAACCCGGGTGGTTCTCGATATCGGCAACGTCGATGGCCCAGCGGTCCATGGCCAGGCCACGAGCCGCCATGGCGTCATAGAGAAAATCCTGTGCCGTGTGTTCCTGGCCGCGCAGCGAAGGATGACGAACCAGATCGCAGGTGAAGGCGGTTTGTTCGTCGAAACCGTCTTTGACGGCGGCGAGGATGTCGCCGGCGAGTGAAGGATCGAGCTGAATGGTGTTCTCGGTCATGACGCCCTCATACAGGATCGCGGGTGAGCGGCAGCGTGATGCAGCGGATCGCACCGCCCCAGAAACCGATGGCGTCGCACGGTGCGGGAACCGGTTCGACACCGTACTTCACCAACTGATCCATAACCCGGTTGAAGTGGGGGTCGATCAGGTAATGCTTGTCATCGATGCTGACGCCAACGGTCGCGTGCTTGAGCATCTCGTCCTCGGTGATCTCGATGACGTCCCAGTCCTTCAGCGGTTCGGGTAATCCGTCCGCCATGGCCGGCAGATAGGCCATCAGTAAACCTTCGCGCAGCAGGCACATGATGCCGAGCGCGTGCAGGATCGGTCCTTTGATGCGGACCGGATGTACTGCATAGCCATACGGCGCCATCGTGCGCTCGAGCCAGTCGAGACCGGCCCGGTTGCTGCACAGGTCGCCCATGCCGACGATCAGGTCGTTGCCGAGGATGATGATGTCGCCGCCTTCGAGGAACGGTCCCGGCCCTTCGCCGGCGGGCGACCACGGTGCAGCCGGCGGCATGGCATCCGCCGTGGCGTCCGGGTCGGCGTCGACAATCGGGCGAATCAGATCGCGAAGCGGGAACACTTCCTTGCGCCGATAGGCGCGGCGGATGTTGATCTCGATATAATGCTTGTCGATCACGAAAACCGGATCGGCCGGATAAAGTTGCGCCTTGCCCGGCTGCAGATTCGAGAGATAACCGGCCTCCGCTTCGTTGAACGGCCGGGGGCGATGCACGGTGACGCCACGATCCTCCAGAATTTTCGCAACGCCGTCCATCTGCTCGGCGGTTTCCTGCCAGCGTTCGGGGAAATGCTCCTTGACGTCAACGGGCTTGCCGCCGGATTTCTCAAGGACGCTGCGGAGTTCCGGGTTGTAGTGGCTCAAATCGCCGCTAAACGGCGGCAACGTCAGTCCGTCGGCAATGCCGACGACGGCCTGTCGCAGGCGTCCGTATTCGCTCGCGGCGCCTATGGGCATGTGTTGCATCGTTTACACCTTCCTCCGACGATGGTTCGAGAGTAATGGATCGGACACGGCAATGACGAGTATTTGATATGGCATAGGCGCGGGCGGTTCACGGCGCATGGGCTGGACTCATGCCTTCGCAGAAATTGGAACTCCCGCTTGTAAAACGACGACGTCAGGCTTGCCCGGTTATGACAAATTAAAGAACAAGCCGAGCGCCCTACTTGACGGTTCGGCGGGAACCGTCTCAGACTGTCGTTACGGTTCCGGGCGCCGCGGCGGACGGGACGGGAAAACAACAAACACGCAACCGAAATCCAGGGAGAATGGATATGACCAAACTCACGAAATCGAGGGCCTCAACGGCGAAAACCGTTGCCGCGGCCCGTGCGTTTACCCGGCGCACGATGCTCAAGGGGTCCGTCGCTGCGGGCGCCGTTGCGGTCGCCAGCCCGATGATCGTCAAGGACGCATTCTCGTCGTCCGGCGAAGTCAATATTCTGATGTGGTCCGACTATCTGCCGCCGACCTTCATTGCGGCGTTCGAAGGCGAGACCGGGATCAAAGTCAATTACACCGGCATCGGCTCGAACGAGGAAATCATCAACAAGATGAAGGCCACCAAGGGTCGCGGTTTCGATATCATCAGCCCGACCAACAACCGGTCAGGTCAATGGGGTCCGCTTGAACTGATCACACCGATCGATATGAACCGCGTCGATTCGTCGACGGTCAATCCGCCGATGCTCGCTATCGGAACCAACGAATGGAACTTTGGCGGCGCCGGGTCGCATTGGCTGCCGCATATCTGGGGTACCGAGGGCATTGGTTGGCGAACGGATCTCTGGTCGCCGTCCGGCGGTGTGCCGAGCTACGGCGATATCTGGGCCGACGCCAACGCCGGCAAGACCATGATCCGGCCGCACTCCGGCATGCTCGGCGCTGGTCTCTACCTCGAGAGTATCGGTGAGCTGAAACCGGGTAGCGTTCTCGTCGAAGCCTACTCGAGCGAGGACAAGATGCGTCCGGTATGGGAGAAGATCACCGAATTCTGCATTTCCAAGAAGAGCAACATCAAGCTGTTCTGGAACGATGCCGATACCCAGAAAAACGGTCTGTTGAACGACGGCGTGATCGTCGGCCAAACCTGGGACGGCCCGCCGCTAGCGATGAAGACCGACGGCGAACCTGTGACGTATCAGGCGCCGAAAGAAGGCTCCATGGCGTGGGTCGACGGCATGTCGATCCCGGTCGGTGCGGAGAACATCGACGAGATCTACGCGTTCGTGAACTTCTGCTACAAGCCGCAACCGGCCGGCGAGGCGATCGATCACCATGGATACAACTCGGTCGTTTTGGGTGCCGATGCCCATGCCGGCGACGCCTACAAGAAGAACTTTTCCGAGGCGTATCCGGGCGATGCGTTGGCCAATCTCAATCCGTGGCCGGCGGAAGGACAGTGGTACGCGGACGTCCGCACCGAGTATCGCAACAAGTTCGTCAACGCCTGACGACGTCAGTCGACGGCCCCGGTGGAACTTCACCGGGGCCGGTCTTCTGAACACATCCGAAGCGGTATGCCGGACGGGGAGGCAAGCCGGACATGAGTGCTGACGTTCAACTCGACAACGTGTGGGTGCGGTTCGGCGATTTCGTCGCCGTGCGCGATGCCGATCTGACCATCAAGGGCGGCGAGTTCTTCAGTTTTCTGGGGCCGTCCGGGTGTGGCAAGACGACGCTGCTTCGGACGATTTCGGGGTTCCAGGAGCCGTCCGAAGGCCGCGTGCTGATCGGCGGCAGCGATATGGCCGGTATCGGTCCGAACCTGCGGCCGACGGCATTGATCTTTCAGAATCTCGCGCTCTTCCCGTTGATGACAGTGTGGGAAAACATCACCTTCGGCCTCGAGGTCCGCGGCGTCGGAAAGGCGGAACGGCGTAAGCGCGCCGACGAGTTGCTCGATCTCATCGCGCTTTCCGATCAGGGCGACAAGAAAATCGGCGAATTGTCCGGCGGGCAACGTCAACGCGTCGCGATTGCGCGGGCGCTCGCGGTCGAACCGCAAGTTCTCTTGCTCGACGAACCGCTTTCGGCGCTCGATCTGAAATTACGTCAGCATATGAGGACGGAACTGCGCGCCATTCAGCAGCGCGTCGGCATCACGTTTATCTACATCACCCACGACCAGGGCGAGGCATTGACCATGTCCGATCGTGTCGCGGTCATGAGCGCTGGCGTCATCGAGCAGATGGCTGACAGCACGACCATATACGACCACCCGGAAACGGCGTTTGTCGCCTCGTTTGTCGGCGAGAACAATGCATTCAACGGCACGGTGAAATCCATCGACGGCAATACCGTTTCGGTTGAAACCGGAAGCGGCATGATTCGGGCCCGCCGCGCCGCGACGAAGGATGCGGCGCTCAACGTCGGCGACAAGAGTATTGTCTTCGTGCGCCCCGAATCTGTCGCCTTCGCCAACGGCAGTGATGCCGCGAACAAACTTCGGGTCCGCATGAACACGGAGGAATTCGAGGGCAACCTCCGTCACGTCGTGCTGCGGGCCGGCGACGATGACATCAAGATGTCGATCATGAACGACGGCAATACGCTCAGCCACAACGTCGGCGACGAGGTCGAAATTGCATTCCGCGAAGATCTCGCGGTCGCCTTGCCCGACGGGCCGATGGCGAGCGACTGAACGGGGCCGGGCGAGAATATGAGCGGCGTTGCTGACTACTTCCGCAAGTTCTTCCTGAAGAACGGGACTGTGCTCGCATTGTTTTTGCTGACGGCGGTGACGCTCTGGATCTTCATCATGATCCTGCTGCCGCAGATCTTCATGCTCGATTTCTCGTTCCGCTACAATCTCCCGCCATCCAAGATCGGCGGGCCAGAAGATGTCTGGACACTGGCCAACTACAAGTTCCTGATCTTCGGCAGCCCGGGCAATCCGGATCCGTTCAATATCGTCGACGTATCGGTGTTTTTCCGCACCATCCTTGCCGCTGTATTCGTCACGATTTTCGACGTCGTGCTGTGCTATCCGATCGCGTATTACCTGGCGCAGAGCGCGCACGGCGGCGTGGCGCGTCTCATGGTGCTGTCATTGATCGTCCCGTTCTGGGTCAACGAACTATTGCGCGCATTCGCGTTCCGGATCCTGTTCGGCTCGACCGGGTTCATCAACACGTTCTTCATGACGATCGGCCTCTACGACCAGCCCGTCGATTTCATCAAGGCCGACATCGCCCTCTACGCCGGTCTCGGCTACGCATACATCCTGCTGATGATCTTTCCGATCTACAACGCCATCGAAAGCCTGGACAAGAACCAAATCGAGGCAGCGCGCGATCTCGGGTCGCCCTGGTGGCGCATTCACTGGCGGGTCGTCATACCGTTCGCGACGCCGGGCATTACGTCCGGCTGTACCATGGTTTTCATGTTGTCCGCCGGCGCGCTCGCTGCGCCGCAGATCCTCGGCGGCCCCAGCAGTCTGTGGTTCACGCAGATCATCTACCAGTGGTTCAACACCGGCGGTAACTGGCCGCGGGGGTCGGCCTACGCGATCGTGCTGTTGCTTGCCTGTATCGGCTTCGTGATGCTGATGATGAAGTTGTTCAAGGTTCGTCTCGGAGAAATCGGCAAATGAGATCCGAGACCGTTCTCAAACTGTTTACCGGCGCGTTCATTCTGATGTTCTTTGCCTATCTGTTCGGGCCGTTGATCATCATGAGCATGTCGGCGTTCAACAGTTCCGAGTTTCCGCGCGTCACCCCTTGGGATTGTTTCACGTTCGAGTGGTTCGGCGTGCTGGCGTCCGATACGCGGCTCATGGACGGTCTCAAGAACAGTCTGCTGATCGGTGTCGGTGTGGTTTTTCTGTCGGTGCCGATCGGCCTTGCCGCCGCCATGATGCTGACCCAGGTCCATCACCGTGTCAGGCCATTCTACTACACTATCGTGATCTCACCGATCCTCATGCCGGGCGTGGTGCTCGGTATCTCGACGCTGATTTTCTGGGACCGGCTCGGCACCATGTTCGACGCGGGCTATAACTCGGTCTTCTACGACGGCATCTTTCTGACCGTCATCGGTCAGGCGACCTTCATTTCGGCGTACTCGATGCTCGTGTTCATCGCCCGGCTGCAACGCTTCGACCCGGTTCTCGAGGAAGCCGCGCTCGACCTCGGCGCAACGAACGTTCAGGCGTTTCGCAAGGTTCTGCTGCCGTTCATGAAGCCAGCTATCGGCTCCGCCGCCGTGCTCGCGTTCCTGGCGTCGTTCGAGAACTATAATACCACCGTCTTCACGGTGATTTCCGAGAGTACCCTGACCACGGTTCTCGCCAGCAAGGTGCGCTACGGAATCAATCCCTCGATCAGTTCCCTCGCCGTCATCATTGTCGCCCTGACATTGATCGGCGCCATCGTCTTTGAGATCCTGAAGCGGCGTGAAATGGCCGAAACCGAGGCCCGCAAGCGCGAAGGCGGCGCGCCTGCCAGCCGCGCGGCCAAGGCCGGCCTTCTTGGCAATCCGATGGCCATTCTGCTGGTGCTGATCACCATTGCCGGCCTCGGCACCGCTTGGTTCGCCAGTACTTACGACGTCAACGCCTGCAAGGTCGAGTTGCAGAAGGAGCGTGAGCTCAAAACCCTGATCGAAAGCACCCCGGGCCAGTTCCTGCAGAAGAAAGAGTTGCAGGAACAGCAGCGCCAGGATCTGCAGGATGCACCGGCGACGCAACCGAGCGACGACGGCCAGCCCGCCGAAGGCGAAACCAAGCCTTTCGGAACGATCTTCGACCCCAACAACCTGCAGCAACAGGTCAATCCCGAAGATGCGCCGCAGAGTGGGGAAACGGGCGGCGAGCAGGACGGCGATGCCGCGAAACCGTTCGGCTCTATCTTCGATCCCAACAATCTGCAGCAGCAGGTTAATCCGGAATAATACGTATATATTCGAGTGACTTACGTCACTGCCCAGTCGCTACGCGCCTGCGATAAGGATCATGCCAGCCGGTCCTCGCTCTGACCGGTCGCGTAACGAGGGACAGATGAACTTCAACCAGGATACAGCCGAGACGCCCATGCGAGCGCCCAGCGCCGCGCCGGGACAGCGTGGTGGCGGCGCCGATTGGGAGCGCATCTTCGAGGACCCCGAGCGTGGCCTCATCAGCGTTATCGCACGGGCGCGGTCGGTCGACACCATTCGCGAGCAGGTGACCGGGATCGTCGCGACGTTGTTTACCCGTAACGGCGACGAGCCGCGGCGCGAGGCTCTTACCAAGCTCTTGAACGAGATCACCGACCTCTCGACCGTGGAAGATGGGCATCATGACCCGCTCGAAGTCGTGCGTGTCCGCACGGTGAAATTGCTGCGTGGTATCAAGAACGACCGGATTGCCCGAAACAAATTGTCGACCAACGATAAAGTCGTTACGGGCGATGCGGCCGATCACCGCGATCGCAGAGGCGCATCGCCGGAAATCCTGGATGTCGCTCTCGACGATACGGACGATGACTGGTCGCCGGCGCCGGGCGGCGGCAAGGGCGAGTACGAGTCGGTGCAGGCGGCGTTCAGCGACGCCTTTTGCGAGATTATGGCGGATCGCTTCGCCGTCATGCGCGGCGAAATCGAAACGAAAAACCAGATCAGGGGCCGGCTGCCGTTCCTATTGTCGCGGCGTTTTGCGGAACGCTATCTGCGTATCGTCCGGCAACATATCCTGCCGACAGTCTACGTCAGATGCCGGAAAATCGTGGCCCACCTCGAACAGGAATCCCCCGGCGCCTGGCATGCCCGGGTTCACGGCGTGCTGACGGAGAGCGCCAATCGAATGCTGTTGTGGGAGGCCTGGCGAAGCGCCTGGTTGGAAAGAACCACCCAGATGCCGATGCCGGAAAAACCGGGTAATCAACCCATCCCGCATCATGGCAGGCGCGTTACAACCGGTGACAGCGCGCGCAAACCCAGCACGGAGGAATGGCAACGGCAGTGCGATGCCATCAAGCGTCAAAACGCCCATGCCGCCAACGTGTGGCGCGAAATGACGGTGCTCGCCGATGGGTATCACGCGCCACTCGACCAGGATAACCGACTGTTGATGGAATTGTTCGGGCGCAGTGCCGGCGGCATTGCCGATCATATTTCGGCTCTGCTGGAAATCGCGACGCGCGGCACGGCAGCAGCGAAACTGTTCGGCGCTTACCAACGTGGGAAATCCATCGATGTGGCGCTGCTTGCGGCGTGCTATCAGCATCCGACGGTGCTTCTTGATGGCGACCGGCCGATGCTGCGGGAATTCGTTCGGAACTACGGTCGCCGTCAGAAACTCGAAACCCTGCCGCTGACGAGCCGCTATCTCAGCGACCGCATGTAGGTTCGCACCGTTCAATCCGACCTTTTTTTGTAACAATTTCAGTCTATGGTACTGCCATGGGCTGAATTTCGTTCAATGGGGGCCGTATTGGATACGGGTCACGACATGGCGGTGCCGGAAGACCGCAAGGAAGCGGCGTCGGTCGCGGCAGCGGCGGCGGATGCGCTGCGTAGCGAAGGGTCGCGGATCATCAACCGCGAGCTTTCGTGGCTTGCGTTCAATGGCCGTGTGCTCGAAGAAGCCCGAAACCCCTCGCATCCTTTGCTCGAGAGGCTTCGTTTCCTCTCCATTTCGGCGGCCAATCTGGACGAGTTCTACATGGTGCGCGTTGCCGGTCTCAAGGGCCAGGTACGTGCAGGCATTTCGACGCCGAGCGACGACGGCCTGACACCATCCCAGCAGCTCGATGCCCTTAATGCGGCGGCCGCGCAACTGATGCGCGACCAGCATGCGTGCTGGCTTGAGATTTGCGACCTCTTGCACGACGCCGGCATTGCCGTTCTCAAAGGCGACGATCTCAGCAAGCGCGACAGGGCGTGGCTCGAAAACCGTTTTATGGAGGACGTGTTTCCGGTTCTGACGCCACTCGCCATCGACCCGGCGCATCCGTTCCCGTTTATTCCCAATCTCGGTTTTTCGCTGGTTTTGCTGCTTCACAAACCGGGGGACGACGAGCCGCTCCATGCGCTTTTGCCGTTACCCGCCAAGCTCGACCGGTTTATCCGCTTGCCGGGCACCAAGATCCGCTTCTTGCCGGTCGAGGCGATGATCCGGCTGTTCCTCAATCATCTGTTTCCCGATTACAAGGTGATGGAGAGCTCGCGGTTTCGCATCATTCGCGACAGCGAGATGGAAATCGACGAAGAGGCGGAAGATCTGGTCCGGACATTCGAATCGGCACTGAAGCGCCGCCGGCGCGGCAGTGTGATTCGCCTGACCTTCAATAGCGACATTCCCGATATCCTGCGCAATCTGGTCATTGATCAACTCGGCGTCGAGCCGCAGGATGCACTGCCCGTCGACGGACTGCTTGGACTCGCCGACATCAAGCAACTGATCGTCGAGGAGCGTCGAGACCTCTTGTTCGAGCCCTTCAACGCGCGCTTTCCGGAGCGAATTCGGGATTTTGGCGGCGACGTCTTCGCGGCAATCCGCAAGAAGGACATCATCGTTCACCATCCGTTCGAGAGTTTCGACGTGGTTGTCCAGTTCGTCCGCCAGGCAGCCCTGGATCCCGACGTCGTGGCGATCAAGCAGACGCTTTACCGGACCAGTAATCAGTCGCCGATCGTCGCTGCCCTGATCGAAGCCGCCGAGGCCGGTAAATCGGTCACCGCCATGGTCGAACTCAAAGCGCGGTTCGACGAGGAAGCGAACATTCGCTGGGCCCGCGACCTGGAACGTGCGGGGTGTCAGGTGGTCTACGGCTTTGTCGACAAGAAAACCCATGCCAAGGTCAATCTGGTGGTGCGCCGCGAAGGCGGCAGCTTGAGGTCGTACGTTCACTTCGGGACCGGAAACTACCATCCGATTACGGCGAAGATTTACACGGACCTGTCGTTTTTTACGTCCGATCCGGCGCTGTGTCGCGACGCCGCGCGGTTGTTCAACTATATGACCGGGTACGCCCAGCCCAAGACCATGGAAAAGCTGGCCTATTCGCCGGACACCCTGCGCCGCAACCTGTTGGCTATGATCGCCGAGGAGGCGCAAAACGCCCGCGACGGCAAGCCGAGCGGCATCTGGATGAAAATGAACTCGCTCGTCGATGCCGAACTGATCGAGGCGCTCTACGATGCGTCCGGCGCCGGCGTGCCGATCGACCTGGTCATTCGCGGCATCTGTTGTCTGCGGCCCGGCGTTTCGGGGATGTCCGAGAACATCAAGGTCAAGAGTATCGTCGGACGTTTCCTGGAGCATTCGCGAATTTACATTTTCGCCAATGGCGATCCTTTGCCCTCGGACGAAGCCAGGATCTTCATTTCGTCGGCCGATCTGATGCCGCGGAATCTCAATCGGCGGGTTGAAACCCTGGTGCCGATCGAGAACGCGACCGTGCATAAGCAGGTCTTGAACGAAATCATGGTGTCCAATCTGCGCGACGAAGCGCAAAGCTGGGAAATGAAGTCGGACGGCCGGTTTGAACGTCGCGGCAACCTGGAGGGCTTCAATGCACACCACTACTTCATGACGAATCCGAGCCTTTCGGGTCTCGGCAGCGACAAAAAGAACAAGAAGAAAAAAACCGGCAAGCGCAAGAAATCCTAGCCTTCTGACGACGGCGGCGGCTTTGCCCTTGACACTCGCCCGGTGTCTCCCGTTCATACGACCTGACTGACTTGACCTTGTCAGACGCGCCGACGGTGCGGAGTGCCAGCCGTTTTCGCCGAGGGGTGATAGATTGGAACGAGTGGGCGTCGTCGACATCGGATCGAACACCGTGCGCCTCGTTGTCTATGACGTGGACAGTCAGCTACCGGTCCCGATGTTCAACGAGAGGGTTGCCTGCCGGCTTGGTGCTGGCCTGCATGAAACGGGGCGCCTTAACCCCGACGGCACCGAACAGGCTCTCACCAGTATCGATCGCTTCGTGCGCCTGTCCAGGGCCATGTCGGTGGACGCGCTATCACTGGTCGCAACGGCCGCCGTCCGCGATGCGGAGGATGGTCATGCGTTTGTCGCCGCGATCAAGGACCGTTGCGGAATCGACGTTGAAATCCTGAGCGGCGAGGAGGAGGCCCGCCTCGCCGCCGTCGGCGTTATGCACGGAATTCCCGATGCCGACGGTATCGTTTGCGATCTCGGCGGCGGCAGTCTCGATCTGGTGCATGTCGAAAACGGCGAATGCGCCCGTCAGTTCTCCCTGCCGTTCGGCCATCTCCGCCTGCACGAGGTCTCGGGTGGCAACGTTCGAAAGGCGCGAAAGATCGTCGCCGCCGAAATCGAAGCGATCGACTGGGGCGGCAAGGTCACCGGCCGATCGATTTACGGCGTTGGCGGATCCATTCGCGCCTTGGCGCGGCTGCAGATCGAACAATCGTCCTATCCGCTTCACATCGTCGACAATTTCACGGTTTCCCGTGGCGAAGCGAAACAGCTGACGGGACTGGTTTCCAAGCTCAGCACGACCACGCTGAAACGCATCCCGAGCATCCCGAGCAAACGTATCGACACCCTGCCCATGGCGGCCGTGGTTCTCGATGTGCTGCTCGATCACGTCAAACCGAAACAGGTCGTGTTTTCGGCCTTCGGCATGCGCGAAGGCCGAATGATCCGTTCGATCCCGCGCACCAAGCGTGCGGTCGACCCGTTGATTGCGGGCTGCCGCGGCGTCGTTGTACGCGACGGCCGGTCGACCATTTCCGGTGAGGAGCTCGATGAATGGATGCGACCGCTGTTCGCTGACGATTCGGGTGCTGAAGCGCGTAGCCGTTTGGCAGCCTGTCTGTTGAGCGACATCGGATGGCACGAACATCCCGATTATCGCGCCGAACACGCTTTTTTGCGGGTGCTGCGGCTGCCGCTTGCGGGTATGACCCATCAGGAACGCGTCATTGTGGCCGCTTCCGTCTATATCCGTTATGGCGGCAGCATCGGCGACGGGTTGCTCAAGGACGTCATGACGCTGGCGTCCGAAGAGGCGCGCAACGTCGCCGGGATTACCGGCTTGGCGCTGCAACTCGGACATCGGCTGGCGGGTTCCGCACCCGGTCTGTTGGCGATGACGGCGATCGCGATCGAAGAGGGCGTGCTTTCGCTCGAGTTCCGTGAGAATGCGCCCATGTTCGGCGGCGAGTCGGTCGAACGCCGGGTCAGGAATCTGGCTCAGGCGTTGCAACTCGACTACCGCATCGGCGGCTGATGTCCGTTAAAGCCACTCTTCTTCGAACGGATAGTGGGTCAACTGCTCGTAGCCGTCTTCGGTTACGAGAACCTGATCTTCGAGCTTGATGCACTCGCGCCCGCCCTCGACGCCGATCAGCGCCTCCACGCAGATGGTCATGCCGGCTTCGAGCACGCAGTCGAACCCCTTGCCGGCATCGTAATCCCTGGCATGGATGACGGCGGGATACTCGTCGCACAATCCGACACCGTGATAGAGAACGGTATACCGGTTGGCATAGCAATCTTCGGGAATGATCCAGGCCTTTTGCGCCATTTCGATAATCGAGGCCCCGGCTTTGACCAGTGTCCGGTTGTGCCGCATCTGATCGACCGCCATGGCGTACAGGCGACGCTGTTCGTCACTCGGCTTGACGTCGCCGCAGACCCATGAGCGCGACATGTCGCAGCAGTACCCATAGGGACCGACCAGGTCGGTATCGAAACTGACGATGTCGCCCTTTTCGATCGGCCGCATGGAGCACTCCTGATACCAGGGATTGGTGCGCGGTCCGGAAGACAGCAGACGGGTTTCGATCCACTCACCGCCGAGGGCGATATTGGTTTCGTGCAGTTTCGCCCACAGGGCATTCTCGGTAATGCCGGGTTGCAATGCGGCGCGCATATTCCCGATGCCTTGTTCACAGACATTGATGGAATGGCGCATCAGCGCGATTTCGCCGTCCGACTTGATCAGCCGGGCATTCTCCATCAGCTCGAAACCGTCGAAGATTTCGTAACCATAACTGGAGGCGAGAATATGAGCGCCTTCGTAGCCCATCCGGTCAATGGCGATGCGCTTGTTGCCGCCGCCGTGGGCGCGGATGAGATCGTCCATCTCCGCAGCCCATTTGCCTGTCATTTCCGAAAGCCGATGACCTTGTCCCATGTAAAACAACGAGGTCGAGGGGCGGGTTTCGTCAACCGTCGGAATGCCCGAGGAGAAGTGATCCTTGGCATCGAACTCGAAGACGATTACGGGGCCTTCCGCCGGTACGAAGACATAACGGACTTCGTTGTGCATGCTCCAGAGCTGCATGTCGGTCACGTCGGTTGCGTAGCGGGTGTTGAGCGGGTCCCAGAGAATGGCGGCGGCGTAGTCGCGGGCTTTCAGCGCCGAGCGTACGCGACCGAGGCGATAGAGTCGCACCGCATCAAGATCCGTCGGCGGCGTGGTGTAATCCATGGCGCCTTTCTGAACCGCAATATTTTCGGCCGATACCTTGCGTGATGTAATGGTTTGCATGCCGTATTCCCCGGAACGGATGGTCGATAGGGAATGATCATGCGGTCCGGCAAGGGGCGCAATTCAATTAAATTCGTCGCCCGACGAAAAATTGTGAATGCGGCGGCCGTTAACCCGGGTCGGGTGCGGCAAAGCCGGTATGTTTGTCGACAAGGTTGCGGAGCGGTTCGCCCCGCATGTAGCGGCCGAGATTGTCGTAGAACAGCGCTGCGATGTCTTCGAGACTTTCAATGTAGTCGCCGGATACGTGGGGCGTGATGATGATGTTCCGTGCGCGCCACAACGGGTGATCGGCGGGCAGGGGCTCTTGGCGGGCCACGTCGATGGCCGCGCCCGCGATGGTTTCGGTCGCGAGCGCCGCAATCAGCGCGTCCTCGTCGACCAGGGCGCCGCGCCCGAAGTTCATGAACAACGCCGTTTCTTGCATCGCCGCGAATTGTTCGGCGCCGAACATGTTTTCGGTTTCGGGCGTATACGGCACGATCAGCATGACGATATCGGCGGTGCCGAGGACGCTGTCGAGGTCGGCGACAGCATGGATCGTGCCGAAATCCGGATCGCCCGACCGTGCGCGCCGGCCGACACCCGCGACCTCAAGTCCGACCGCTCTGAACAGGCGCGCCATTTCACGGCCAATGCTGCCGACGCCGACGATCAGGGCCCGCCGGCCGGTGAGACGGTTGGTGAAACCGTGTTCCCAATGGCGACTCCGCTGGTCGGCAAAGACCTTGGGAAACTTCTTGAAATGCGCAAGCATCAATCCGACGGCATATTCTGCCATCGCCCGGTCGAACACGCCGCGTGCATTGGTCAGGATCACGTCGCTCTGGACGAGGTCGTCGAATATGACGGTATCGACGCCGGCGCCCGACCACTGAATCCAGCGGAGTGAATCCGCGTGTTGCCAATTGGATTGAAGCAGGTCGCCCCGGAAGTCCCAGCCGAAAAGAACGTCGGCTCCGTGAAGCGCATCGGCAAACGCATCGCCGCCCGCAGCGAAACGGATCTCGACGTCGTCAGGCAGCGTGTCGATGTTCGGAATATCGGCCGGTCCCTTTGCGCCCTGAATGACGATAATCGGCTGTGCGGGAGCGGACGGATTCATGTCGGGCCTCGATCGGTTGATGGACGGATATGATAGAAGTGACGTCACGGCCGCGTGCGATCAAGCGGAAACCGGATCGCGATGGCGCCGTGATCGGCGTTTCGGCTATGGCACGAATGTTGATAGTCTGGCGTGGTGCGTTACGGTCGCGCTGTCACCGAAGAGACTTCGTTCAGGAGTGAATGTGTAATGGGTTTTCTCTCCGAATTGATCGACGGTTATCAGGATCATTTAGAGCGGCGGCGCCAACGGCCGTTCCTGACGGCGTCCATGGCGGCGTGCGCTCTGGTGGCGACTGCCGACGGCAACGTGTCCTTCAGCGAGCATGTTCGCGTCGATCAGATCTTGCAGACGTTAAAACAGTTGCAGGCATTCGATCCGCACGAGGGCATCGAAATCTTCAGGGCATTTTGCGATGATATCCTTGCCAATCCCATGGATGGGCACGAGCGAACCTGGCAAGCGCTGGAGAGCAACCTGACCACTCCCGGTTGCCGGGATCTCGTCGTCAGAATCTGTCTCGCGGTGAGCGAATCGAACGCCGAGACCCAGCTTGCCGATCAGATTGAAATCGTCTCGATCTGCAGTCGTTTGGGAATTGATCCGAGCGGGGTCGGACTCTACGTCGATACGCTCTGATTGCTGGTCGTCGGAAGGGGATGGTGCCGGCTGCAGGAGTCGAACCCGCGACCTACTGATTACAAATCAGCCGCTCTACCAACTGAGCTAAGCCGGCGGATATCCGGGGCGACGCGCAACCTATTACGTCGCATCGCTGCACTTCGCAAGCGCCCCGCTTGTCAGAGGCGAAACGACACGCCAAAATGCGCCTATGTTGAGACAGTTATTCACACGGGCAACTCGTTCGCGGACAGCCGTGATTGCCGGCGTCGTGCTGTTGACTGCCGGCGGTGCACTCGCCTACGACGTCTATGAAGACCGCCGCCAGGCGGCGGCATGGGAAGAGCTCATGAGCGGCGAGGACTGCGGGGTCTGCGCTGCACGCAAGCAGGGTATCGCCAAGAAACAAGCGGCCAAGCGGGCGGCGGAGGCGGAATCGGCCGCCAGCGCCGCCGAGAGCATGACCCAGTAGGACCATCGCATGCAGGCAATGGAGATTCTGACCCTCGCGATGGGCGCGGCGTGGGCCAGTGGTATTAATCTGTATGCAACCGTTCTCCTTATCGGCGGGCTCGGGATGTTCGGCATTGTCGATTTGCCGCCCGGTCTTGAGGTGATTGAAAACCCGGTCGTCTTGATTGCCGCCATCATGTTTTACGGAATCGAATTCTTTGCCGACAAGATACCCGTCATCGATACGCTATGGGATCTGGTCCACACCTTTGTCCGGATTCCGGCTGGGGCGTTTCTGGCCGCGAGTGCTATCGAGGGTTTCGATCTTACCGGCTTTGGGAGCGAGGCAGAATTCATTCTCGCACTGATCGCCGGCGGAGCGCTGACGGCTGGCAGTCACGCGACGAAAACTGCGAGCCGTGCGGTGGTCAATATGTCGCCGGAACCGTTCACCAATATTGCTGCCTCGATTGTCGAGGATATTCTGGTGTTCGCCGGGCTATTGCTGGCGCTGTTCAAGCCGACGGTCTTCTTGGTTGGCGCGGCGATCGGTCTGGGCTTGCTGATCTGGCTGGCGCCGAAACTCTGGCGGGGTATGCGTGGATTTTTTGCCAGATTCACGCATCCGGCGGCAGCAGCCCGCGACGCCCGTGCCCACAATTGGGCGCCGAATGAGCGCGCTGTTGCCGACCGCGGGCGGGGCGCCGATGTCGATGCTTCGTTCTAAAGCCCGGAGATTACGGGTTTGAGACAGCTCTACGCCTTCGCGTGGCGCGAGTCCTGGTGCCGGCAGGCGTGGGCCGTCGGTCTGTCGGTCACCGTTGCGGTGCTCTCGGTCGTCCCCCTCGAATTGCAACGCCGCATCGTCGACAGCGCTATCGGCAACAAAGACCTGTCGCTGCTGATCGCGCTTTGCACGATTTTCGCCTGTGTCATCGTGCTTCAGGGCGGGTTTAAATACTTCATGCGCATGGCACGGGTCGAGATCGCGGAAGCAACGATGCGCTCGCTCCGTCAGAGAACCTTTTGCGGCATGAAGAACAACGGTGACGACGCGGCAGAAATCGAAACAGCGCAACAGAGTGAAAACGGAAAATCCGGCTCGGGTACGGCCGTCTCGATTATCGCCGCCGAGGTCAAACCGCTCGGTGGTTTCATCGGCGAAAGTTTTTCCGTTCCCGTTTCGGAAGGCGGCATCCTGATTGCGGTTTTCTGTTACATGCTGGTGGTGCAGCCCGCCGTCGCCGCTGCCGCTATTGCGGTTTTCCTGCCGCAAATGATCTTCGTCCCGATCCTGCAGGCAAAAATTAACGTCTACGCGCAGAAACAGACCGAAGAATTGCGCGAGGTCGGCAATGCCATCGGTGAGGATGGCGAGATCGAGTCCGTCGACAACACGCAAAAGCGAATCAGCCGTGTTTTCGATCTGCAGATGTCCCGTTTCCGTCTCAAGTACATCCTCAAATTGCTGACAAACCTCTTGAACCATACGGCCAGTCTCGTGGTTCTTGGTTTCGGCGGCTGGATGGTCGTTAAGGGCGAGATCGAGGTCGGCGCCGTCGTTGCGTTTCTGACCGGCGTCGAGCGTGCCGCGGGTCCTTGGCGCGAAATGGTGACCTTTTACCGCGCCGCTTCCGATGCGGCGATGCGCTGTTCGCTGATCGACGACGCGCTTCAGAAGATTGACGGAAAAGGAATTCAGACGGCCTGACCGTCGGACGTCTCAGTACGGTTCAGCGCTCCCGGCAGTGTGCCCGGAACGCCTCGTAAAAAGCGATAGCCGCGGCGTTCGACAGGTTCAGGCTCTCCATCGCCGGAGTCATCGGAATGCGCACCAGAAAATCGCACGACTCGCGCACCAACCGACGTAGTCCCTTGCCTTCGGCGCCGAGTACGACGATGGATTTTTTCGGCCAATCGAGGGCATCGATCCCGGTCTCGCCTGCACCATCGAGCCCGACCGACCAGAATCCGGCGTTCTTCAACTGTTCGAGGGTTCGCGCGAGGTTGGTGGCACGGACCATCGGAACCGTCTCGAGGGCGCCGGAAGCGGATTTGGCAAGGACCCCGGTGGCATCCGGGGCGTGACGATCCTGCACGATCACGGCGCAAACGCCGAACGCCGCCGCCGAACGCAAAATCGCGCCGATGTTACGCGGATCCGTGCCTTGATCGACGATGGCCAGGGTTGCCGCCGTCATGTCCCGGGTTTGCCGTACGATGTCCTCGACATGGCGCTCGGGCAGGGCGGTGACCTGCAGCGCCATGCCCTGGTGCACCGCACCGTCCGGCAACAGACGGTCAATGTGCTCGCGGTCGGTGATTTCGGCAGCGAGTGAAGCGTGCGGGCACCGTGCGAGTATCGCTTCGGCGGCATCGGCGGCATGTTCCGTCATGACGAGTCGTCGGCAGGTTCGGGCCGGATTGAGCAGCGCCGCCTCGACGGCATGGACGCCGTAGAGCCAGGCTTCGGCGCCTGCGCCGGCGTGACTTTGATCCGATCTCCCGCGGCTGCCGCGGTGGCCGGCCGACACCGGCTTTTTTCGCTGTTTACGCTGGTTTTGCGGTGCCTTGCGCTTGCTCATGATGCCCTATAGCATGCGCGCCGTTGAGTGTCCCAACGCGTTTTCGGTCGGCAACAGGTCGAAGAGCGCGGCGGGACGCACTCGTTTTGGCGTTTTAAGCGTTGACATACAACGCTTTGAGCACGTATTTGAGCGTCCGCGCCCGTTCTGGCAACTTCGGTGGCCGGCGCGGGTAACTTGGCCGGAGGGGTGCCCGAGTGGCTAAAGGGGACGGGCTGTAAACCCGTTGGCTATGCCTACGTTGGTTCGAATCCAACCCCCTCCACCACCGCCGGGATGCTTGTCATCCGACGGTTGGTCGAGACGAACGGGATGGAGGAAGAACGACGGGCCCGAGAGGCGCGTTTCACGGTTGGGCGGGTGTAGCTCAATGGTAGAGCAGAAGCCTTCCAAGCTTACGACGAGGGTTCGATTCCCTTCACCCGCTCCAGACCGCCTTTGACGGAGCAACTTTTTAACCGCCGTTCCCGCAAATCGATTTGAACGGCAAAGAAAACGGAAAGACGGAGCGATGGCGAAAGAGAAGTTTGAGCGTAATAAGCCGCATTGCAACATCGGGACGGTAGGACACGTTGATCATGGCAAGACGACGCTGACGGCTGCGATCACGAAGGTATTGGCTGAGGCTGGTGGTGCTGAGTTTTCGGCGTACGACCAGATTGACAAGGCGCCTGAGGAGCGTGCGCGCGGTATCACGATTTCGACGGCGCACGTTGAGTACGAGACGGAGAACCGTCATTACGCGCACGTGGATTGCCCGGGTCACGCGGATTATGTGAAGAACATGATCACGGGTGCGGCGCAGATGGACGGCGCCATTCTGGTTGTTTCTGCTGCGGACGGCCCGATGCCGCAGACGCGCGAGCACATTCTTCTGGCGCGTCAGGTGGGTGTTCCGGCGATTGTTGTTTACATGAACAAGGTCGACCAGGTTGACGACGAGGAGCTTCTCGAGCTTGTCGAGATGGAGATCCGCGAGTTGCTGTCGTCTTACGAGTTCCCGGGCGACGATATTCCGATCGTGAAGGGTTCTGCGCTGGCTGCGCTTGAGGGCAACAACGACGAGATCGGCAAGAACTCGATCCTGGAGCTGATGGCGGCGGTTGACGAGTACATTCCGCAGCCGGATCGTCCGAAGGACGGTGCGTTCCTGATGCCGATCGAGGATGTGTTCTCGATTTCGGGCCGCGGCACGGTTGTGACGGGTCGTATTGAGCGCGGTGTCGTGAAGGTCGGCGAGGAGATTGAGATCGTCGGCATCAAGGACACGCAGAAGACGACGTGCACGGGTGTTGAGATGTTCCGCAAGCTCTTGGACGAGGGCGAGGCGGGCGACAACGTCGGTGTTCTGCTGCGTGGCACGAAGCGAGACGAGGTTGAGCGCGGTCAGGTTCTGGCGAAGCCGGGTTCGATCACGCCGCACACGAAGTTCAAGTGCGAGTGCTACATCCTGACGAAGGACGAGGGCGGCCGTCATACGCCGTTTTTCTCGAACTATCGTCCGCAGTTCTACTTCCGGACGACGGATGTGACGGGCACGATCGAGTTGCCGGACGGCACGGAGATGGTGATGCCGGGCGACAACATCGCGATGACGGTGAACCTGATTGCGCCGATCGCCATGGACGACGGTCTGCGCTTCGCCATTCGCGAAGGCGGCCGCACCGTCGGCGCCGGCGTCGTCTCGTCGATCATCGAGTAACGGGATCGGTTCCGGCGTGGCAACGCGCCGGAACCACGCCCCGGCGGCGAAGCTTAGGGGTATAGCTCAGTTGGTAGAGCGGCGGTCTCCAAAACCGCAGGTCCCGGGTTCGAGCCCTGGTGCCCCTGCCAGTTTTTTAGAAGCGACTTTATATCGATGCCGGGCGTGACTATCTAAGGCATCGGAACGGAAAAACAGATGGCGAAAACCAACCCGGCACAGTTTATGCGCGAAGTCCGTCAGGAAACCGCCAAGGTGACCTGGCCGACACGCAAGGAAACCGGCATTTCGACTGCCATGGTGTTTGTCCTTGTCATCATAGCGGCAATTTTCTTTCTGATCGTCGATCAGATTTTGGCCTGGGGCGTTCAGGCGATCTTCGGGTTGGGAGGCTAGGCAAATGGCTGCCAAGTGGTACGTCGTCCACGCGTATTCGGGCTTTGAAAAGAAGGTCGCGCAGTCGATCGAGGAACAGGCCCGTCAGGCTGGCATGGAAGACATGTTCGAGCGCGTGCTCGTGCCGATGGAAGAGGTCGTCGAGATGCGGCGCGGCGCGAAGCACCAGTCGGAGCGCAAGTTCTTTCCGGGCTATGTGCTCGTGAAGATGGAGATGACCGACGAAAGCTGGCACCTGGTCAAGAACACGCCGAAAGTGACAGGCTTCCTCGGCGGTCAGGGCCGTCCGTCACCGATCACCGAGGAAGAGGCGAACCACATCCTGCATCAGGTCGAGGAAGGCGTCGAGCGGCCGAAACCGTCCATCACGTTCGAGATCGGCGAGCAGGTTCGGGTTTGCGACGGGCCGTTCAATTCGTTCAACGGTCATGTCGAGGATGTCGACGACGAGCGCGCGCGGCTCAAGGTCGCGGTGTCGATTTTCGGCCGGGCGACGCCGGTCGAACTGGAATACAGCCAGGTCGAAAAGCTTTGATTTTGTTCACGGTTGCCTCTATAGAGGCGCCGCTCCCCTGAAGGGGACCCGTGTGGGAGGCCAGCCATGGCCGGACCACGCACTCGCCAGGGCCGGACCGTTCCGGTCGATTTCTGTGGATAGAGAGAGAAAATGGCAAAGAAAATCGCAGGCTATATCAAGTTGCAGGTGCCGGCTGGCCAAGCCAATCCGTCGCCGCCCATCGGTCCGGCTCTCGGTCAGGCCGGCCTTAACATCATGGAATTCTGCAAGGCGTTCAACGCCGACACGCAGAACATGGAGCAGGGGATGCCGATTCCGGTCGTGATCACGGCCTACGCGGATCGCACGTTCAGCTTCGTCACCAAGACGCCGCCGGCGAGCTACTTCCTGAAAAAGGCGGCAAAGCTGCAGAAGGGCTCGCAGACGCCGAGCAACGAAGTCGTTGGCAAGGTCACCATGGCGCAAGTGCGCGAAATCGCCGAAGCCAAGATGGTCGACCTCAACGCCCACGATCTCGACCAGGCGTCCAAGATGATTGCCGGAACCGCACGCTCCATGGGCATCGAAGTGGTGGGAGGCTGATATGGCTAGACACGGAAAGCGCTACAACGCTGCACGCGAAGCCGTCGACCGCGACGCTTTCTACCCGCTTCCCGACGCGGTGAAGCTGGTCAAGGGCAATGCGTCTTCGAAGTTCGATGAAACCATCGAATTGGCCGTCAATCTCGGCGTCGATCCGCGCCACGCGGACCAGATGGTGCGCGGCACCGTCGCATTGCCGCACGGCACCGGCAAGTCGCTGCGCGTCGCCGTATTCGCCAAGGGCGACAAAGCGGCCGAGGCCGAGGCTGCCGGCGCCGATGTCGTCGGTGCGGAAGACCTGATGGAGCGGATGCAGGGCGGCGATCTCAACTTCGACCGTTGCATCGCGACACCGGACATGATGGCCGTTGTCGGCCGGCTCGGTAAGATTCTCGGTCCGAAGGGTTTGATGCCTAATCCGAAACTCGGCACCGTCACCATGGACGTGAAGGGCGCCGTTGAGGCGGCCAAAGCCGGCCAGATCGAGTTCCGCGTCGAAAAGGCGGGTATCGTGCATGCCGGTGTCGGCAAGGCGAGCTTCTCGGAAGAAGCGATTGCCGAGAACGTCTCGTCGGTCATCGACGCTCTCAACCGGGCCAAGCCGAGCGGTGCCAAGGGTACCTACATGAAAAAAGTCAGCCTGAGTTCGACCATGGGACCGGGTGTGCGTATTGACCTGGCCTCCGTCTCCGGGTAGACGAAGGCCCAATTTAGGGATTCCCGGCACAGAATTCGTGCCGGGTAACAGGGAATGGCCGATTTTTCGTCCGTTCCCGACCTGTCCGAGACCGTAGGTGTGGACGGCTTAAGGGCCTGAAACGTAAAGGGAAACCACCTGCGTAGACAGATTGAACCGTTTTGTTGGTGCCGTTGAGGCACCGTGAAGCGGCTTGAACTGTTGCACTGGACAGGCGAGCCGGCCCGATCGGGTTTGTCGCCGGATGTGTCCGGTGGCCACTGCGAAGGGCCATGAAGCAACGGTGTCGCCGTGCCGAAAGTCACGGTGATCCCAAGTGAGACTGGAGACGGAAGTGGATAGAGTAGCCAAAGAGCAACTTGTCTCCGACCTGCATTCCGTGTTCGAGGATTCGACCTCGGTCGTCGTCACCCACTATACCGGGTTGTCGGTTGCCGAAATGGGCGAACTCCGAGGCCAGATGCGCGAAGCGGGTGCCCGCTTCAAGGTCACCAAGAACCGTCTCACGCGGCTCGCCCTCGCAGGCACGAAGTACGAAGGACTGACCGACCTGTTCACCGGACCGACGGCGATTGCCTATGCCGACGATCCCGTGGCGGCGGCCAAAGCGGCGGTCGGCTTCTCCAAGAAGAACGAAAAGCTCGTTGTTCTTGGCGGCGCCATCGGTGACGAAACTCTCGATGCCGAAGGTATCAAGGCGCTCGCCACACTGCCGTCCCTCGACGAACTTCGCGCCAAACTCGTCGGTCTGCTGTCGACCCCGGCCACGCGTGTGGCGGGCGTCATGCAGGCGCCGGCGGGCCAGCTCGCCCGTGTGCTTTCGGCACGCGGAGAGCAGAGCGAGGCCGCCTGAGACACCGAATTCGAAGACAACGTTCAAGCCCTAGGAGCACATGAAAATGGCTGATCTTGAAAAAATTGCTGACGATCTTTCGGCGCTGACGGTCATGGAGGCCGCCGAGCTCTCGAAGATCCTCGAAGAAAAATGGGGCGTTTCCGCCGCTGCGCCGGTTGCGGTCGCGGCTGCTGCCCCGGGTGCCGCCGGTGGCGACGCCCCGGCCGAAGAAAAGGACGAGTTCGAAATCGTCCTCGCCTCGGTTGGCGACAAGAAGATCAACGTGATCAAGGAAGTCCGGACCATCACCGGTTTGGGCCTCAAGGAAGCCAAGGACCTCGTCGAGGCGGCGCCGAAATCCCTTAAGGAAGGCGTCAAAAAGGAAGAGGCCGAGGAAATCAAGAAGAAGCTCGAGGAAGCTGGCGCGACCGTCGAGCTCAAGTAATTGGCGGATGGTCGCGGGCGGCAGCCGTTTCGACGGCTGCCGTTCCGGCCGTTTGTCGCCGGCTCAAACGTGGTGAACCGGCACGCATACGCAGATTGACAGAACCGCAGCATTCACCCGAATAGGCTTGCCGTAGCCGGGAAACGTGAATGCCGTCCGACGCGAAACGTCCATCGGATGTTCTTTGCGTCACACATTGAACGACGTCATCACCGGAAGCGGTAGCCGGTGGGAGCGACGTTCAGCAGCGGATGTTACGAGGAAAATTCATGACGAGTTCTCTCGCGGGTCGCAAACGTGTCCGTAAGAATTTCGGCCGCCTGACGGCTGTCGCCGAAATGCCCAACCTGATCGAAGTCCAGAAAACCTCCTATGAACAGTTTCTGCAGCGCGATGTGCCGGCCGCCGAGCGCGCCGACGCCGGGCTGCTCGAGGTCTTCCGGTCGGTGTTTCCGATCCAGGACTTCTCCGAGCGCGGTACGCTCGAGTTCGTCTCCTATGAGTTCGAGGAGCCGAAGTACGACGTCGAGGAGTGCCAGCAACGCGGCATGACCTACGCCGCGCCGCTCAAGGTGACGCTGCGCCTCGTTGTCTGGGACGTCAATGAAGAGACCGGCTCGCGCTCGATCCGCGACATCAAGGAGCAGGACGTCTACATGGGCGACATGCCGCTCATGACCGAGAAGGGCACGTTCGTCATCAACGGCACCGAACGCGTCATTGTTTCGCAGATGCACCGCTCGCCGGGCGTGTTCTTCGATCACGACAAGGGCAAGACCCATTCGTCGGGCAAGTATCTCTATGCCGCCCGTGTGATCCCGTACCGCGGTTCGTGGCTCGACTTCGAGTTCGACGCCAAGGATCTCGTTTTCGTGCGCATCGACCGGCGCCGTAAACTGCCGGTCACGACCATGCTGATGGCGCTCGACGACGACGCAACGGCCAAGCTGCGCGCCGATCGCGCAAAGAAGAACAAGCCGGTCGCACCCGAGGAAATCAAGGGCCTTACGCCCGAAATGATCCTCGATTACTTCTACGCCAAAGTGCCGTTCGCGCGCGTCAAGCGCGGCTGGAAGACCGACTTCCAGGCCGATCGGTTGCGTGGCGTAAAGCTCGTTTCCGACCTGATCAACGCCAAGACCGGCAAGGTCGTGGCCGAGGCCGGCACCAAGCTGACGCCGCGGTTCCTCAAGGAACTGACGGAAAAGGGCATGACCGAACAGCTCGTCTCCGACGAGGACCTGATCGGCCGCTACATTGCGATCGACGTGATCGATGAAAAAACCGGTCTGGTGCATGCCGAAGCCGGCGACGAGATCACCGAAGAGGTTCTCGAAGCGCTGACCGAAGCCGGTGTCGACGAGATCGACACCCTGGCGATCGACCACATCAATGTCGGCCCCTATATCCGCAACACCCTTGCGGTCGACAAGAACACGACCCGCGAAGAGGCGCTGATTGACATTTACCGCGTGATGCGCCCGGGTGAGCCGCCGACTCTCGAAACCGCCGAGGCGTTGTTCCACAGCCTGTTCTTCGATCCTGAGCGTTACGATTTGTCGGCCGTCGGCCGCGTCAAGATGAACGCCCGCCTCGAGTTCGAGGGTGTCGAGGACACACTACGGGTGCTCCGCCGCGAGGACATCCTCGACGTCGTTCGTGCGCTGGTAAACCTCAAGGACGGCCGCGGCGAAATCGACGACATCGACCACCTCGGCAACCGCCGGGTGCGGTCGGTCGGCGAACTCATGGAAAACCAATACCGCGTCGGTCTGCTTCGCATGGAGCGGGCGATCCGTGAGCGCATGAGCTCGGTCGATATCGACACCGTCATGCCGCACGACCTGATCAACGCGAAACCGGCAGCCGCAGCCGTGCGTGAGTTCTTCGGCTCGTCGCAGTTGTCGCAGTTCATGGACCAGACCAACCCGCTGTCCGAGATCACCCACAAGCGCCGGCTTTCGGCGCTCGGACCGGGTGGCCTGACCCGCGAACGGGCCGGCTTCGAGGTGCGCGACGTGCACCCGACTCACTACGGCCGTATTTGCCCGATCGAGACCCCGGAAGGTCCGAACATCGGTCTCATCAACTCGCTGGCGACGTTTGCCCGGGTCAACAAGTACGGCTTCATCGAAACGCCGTACCGTAAGGTCGAAAACGGCGAGGTGACCAACAACGTGGTCTATCTCTCGGCAATCGAAGAGGGCCGCTACACCATCGCTCAGGCCAATGCCGAACTGACTGACAAGGGCCAGTTCGCCAGTGATCTCGTGAGTTGCCGCAAGGGCGGCGACTTCATGATGTCGCGGCCGGAGGACATCGAGTACATCGACGTTTCGCCGAAGCAGGTGGTCTCGGTCGCGACCGCGCTCATTCCGTTCCTCGAGAACGACGACGCGAACCGGGCGTTGATGGGGTCGAACATGATGCGTCAGGCGGTGCCTCTGATCCATTCCGAAGCGCCGTTCGTCGGCACCGGCATGGAAGGCGCCGTCGCCCAGGACAGCCGCGCGACCATTGTCGCCAAGCGGTCGGGCACGGTCGACCAGGTCGATGCAACGCGTATCGTCATTAACGCCACCGATGAGGAAATGAGCTCGTCGGAGGTCGGTGTCGACATCTTCAACCTGCAGAAGTTCCAGCGTTCGAACCAGAACACGTACCTGCACCAGCGCCCGCTGGTGAAGGTCGGCGAACGGGTTGAGGCAGGCGACACGATTGCCGACGGTCCGTCGACGGACCTTGGTGAGCTGGCGCTTGGCCGCAACGTGCTGTGCGCATTCATGCCCTGGAACGGCTACAACTTCGAGGACTCGATCCTGATTTCGGAGCGCATCGTCCGCGACGACGTGTTCACATCGATCCATATCGAGGAATTCGAGGTCATGGCCCGCGATACCAAGCTGGGTCAGGAAGAAATCACCCGCGACATTCCGAACGTCGGTGAAGAAGCCCTCAAGAACCTCGACGAAGCCGGTATCGTCTACATCGGCGCCGAGGTGAAACCGAGCGACATTCTCGTCGGCAAGGTGACGCCAAAGGGCGAAAGCCCGATGACGCCGGAAGAGAAACTGCTTCGCGCGATCTTCGGTGAAAAGGCCTCCGACGTACGCGATACGTCGCTGCGTCTGCCCCCGGGCGTTGCCGGTACCGTCGTCGAAGTTCGCGTTTTCTCGCGCCGCGGTGTCGACAAGGACGAGCGCGCGCTCGCCATCGAGCGGGCGGAAATCGAACGTCTCGCCAAGGACCGAGACGACGAACGCGAAATCCTCGAGCGCAGCTTCCAGAGCCGTTTGCACGATCTTCTGCTCAACAAGAAGGCGGCGAGCGGTCCGAAGGGGCTGAAATCGGGCACCAAGATCTCCGAAGACGTTCTGGAGGGCTACACGCCGGGCCAAATGGCGCAGATCGTTGTCGCCAACGATCGCGTCATGAAGGACGTCGAGGCGCTCAAGGTCCAGTTCGAGGAGAGCATCGCCAAACTTCAGGAACGCTACGAGAACAAGGTCGAGAAGCTGCAGCGCGGTGACGATCTGAGCCCGGGCGTCATGAAGATGGTCAAGGTCTTCGTCGCCGTGAAACGGAAAATCCAGCCGGGCGACAAGATGGCCGGCCGGCACGGCAACAAGGGCGTTATCTCGCGTATCGTGCCGGTTGAGGACATGCCGCACACCGAGGACGGCACCCCGGTCGATCTGGTGCTGAACCCGCTCGGCGTGCCATCGCGCATGAACGTCGGTCAGATTCTCGAAACGCATCTGGGCTGGGCCTGCGCGGGCCTCGGACGTCAAATCGGCGAACTTGTCGATCAGGCTAAGGCCAACAGCGGCAACACCCAGAAGATCCGTTCGAAGCTGAAGGAAATCTACGATCCTTCCGAGTATCGCAAGAACGTTCAGGAATTGCCTGACGACCAGCTCATGGAGTTCGCCGAGAACATGCGGGGCGGCGTGTCGATTGCCACTCCGGTCTTCGACGGCGCCGTGGAGCCGGACATCGTCGACATGCTCAACCTCGCCGGTCTCGACCAGTCCGGCCAGGTGACGCTGTTCGACGGCCGTACCGGTGAGGCGTTCGATCGTAAGGTGACTGTCGGCTACATCTACATGCTGAAGCTGCATCATCTGGTCGACGATAAGATCCACGCGCGTTCGATCGGTCCGTACAGCCTGGTCACCCAGCAGCCCCTGGGCGGTAAGGCTCAGTTCGGCGGTCAGCGATTCGGCGAGATGGAGGTGTGGGCGCTCGAAGCCTATGGCGCCGCCTACACGCTGCAGGAAATGCTGACGGTGAAGTCGGATGACGTTTCGGGCCGCACCAAGGTCTATGAGGCCATTGTGCGCGGCGACGATACCTTCGAAGCGGGCATTCCGGAATCGTTCAACGTTCTGGTCAAGGAGCTTCATTCCCTTGGCCTCAACGTCGAACTGAAATGAACCGGAACGCCTGAAGGAGACAAACAATGAATGAACTGACACGTATTTTCGGCCAGCCGAACCAGCAGCAGTTCGACGAGATCCAGATCTCGATTGCGTCGCCGGAACGCATTCGGTCGTGGTCTTTCGGTGAAATCAAGAAGCCGGAAACCATCAACTACCGGACGTTCAAGCCGGAACGCGACGGCCTGTTCTGCGCCCGCATCTTTGGCCCGACGAAGGACTACGAATGCCTGTGCGGCAAGTACAAGCGCATGAAGTACAAGGGCATCACCTGCGAGAAATGCGGCGTCGAGGTCACACTTCAGAAAGTGCGCCGCGAGCGCATGGGCCACATCGAACTGGCCTCGCCGGTTGCGCACATCTGGTTCCTGAAGTCGCTGCCGAGCCGTGTCGGGCTGTTGCTCGACATGACGCTCAAGGATCTCGAGCGCGTGCTCTATTTCGAGAACTACGTGGTCGTCGAGCCAGGCCTGACGCCGCTCAAGCTGCACGAGATGCTGACCGAGGAAGCTTACCAGCGTTCGCTCGACGAATACGGTGACGACGCCTTTACCGTCGGCATTGGCGCCGAAGCGATCCGCGACATGTTGTCGGCGATCGACCTCGAAGAGGAAGAGGTCACGCTGCGTGAGGAACTGCGCGAGACGAACTCCGAGGCCAAGCGCAAGAAGCTGGTCAAGCGGCTCAAGCTCGTCGAGGCGTTCATTGCCTCGGGCGCACGCCCGGAATGGATGATTCTCGAGGTCATCCCGGTCATCCCGCCCGAACTGCGCCCGTTGGTGCCGCTCGACGGCGGCCGGTTCGCGACGTCGGATCTGAACGATCTCTATCGTCGTGTCATCAACCGGAACAACCGACTGAAGCGTCTGATCGAATTGCGCGCGCCGGATATCATCGTGCGTAACGAGAAGCGCATGCTGCAGGAATCCGTCGATGCGTTGTTCGACAACGGCCGGCGCGGCCGCGCCATTACCGGCGCCAACAAGCGTCCGTTGAAGTCGCTTTCCGACATGCTCAAGGGCAAGCAGGGCCGGTTCCGCCAGAACCTGCTCGGCAAGCGCGTCGACTACTCGGGCCGTTCGGTCATCGTGGTCGGCCCGGAACTCAAGCTGCACCAGTGCGGTCTGCCGAAGAAAATGGCGCTCGAATTGTTCAAGCCGTTCATCTATTCGAAGCTCGAACTCTACGGCATGGCGACGACCATCAAGGCCGCCAAACGCATGCTTGAGAAGGAACGCCCGGAGGTGTGGGATATCCTCGAAGAGGTCATCCGCGAGCACCCGGTTCTCCTGAACCGTGCGCCGACGTTGCACCGTCTCGGCATTCAGGCGTTCGAACCTGTGCTTGTCGAGGGCAAGGCCATTCAGCTGCACCCGTTAGTCTGCGCCGCATTCAACGCCGACTTCGACGGTGACCAGATGGCTGTTCACGTGCCGCTGTCGCTCGAAGCGCAGCTTGAGGCGCGCGTGCTGATGATGTCGACCAACAACATCCTCAGCCCGGCCAACGGCAAGCCGATCATCGTGCCCAGCCAGGACATCGTTCTCGGCCTCTACTACCTCTCGCTTGAGGAAGAGGGCGCTGCAGGCGAAGGCATGGCGTTTCTCGATACGGGCGAAATCCAGCAGGCGCTCGACGCCGGCGCGCTCTCGCTGCACGCCAAGATTCAGTGCCGCTACGAAGGTGTCGACGAAGAGGGAAATCCGGCGACCCGGCGGATCGAAACCACCGCGGGCCGCATGATGCTCTCGGAAATCTTGCCGAAGCACCCGAATATTTCACTCGATCTGATCAACCGGCTGCTGACCAAGCGCGAGATCACCAACGTCATCGACGAGGTGTATCGTCACTGCGGTCAGAAGGAGACGGTGATCTTCTGCGACCGCATGATGGGGCTTGGCTTCGGTTACGCCTGCAAGGCCGGAATCTCGTTCGGCAAGGACGATCTCGTCGTGCCGGAGGAGAAAGAGGGCCTCGTTGCCGAGACGGAAGATTTCGTCAAGGAGTACGAACAGCAGTACCTGGACGGCCTCATCACCCAGGGCGAGAAGTACAACAAGGTGGTCGACGCCTGGTCGCATTGCACGGACCGCGTTGCCGACGCCATGATGCGCAAGATCGCCAATCCGAAAGCCGGCGAGCCGGTCAACTCGGTCTATATGATGGCGCACTCCGGTGCGCGAGGTTCGGCGGCACAGATGAAGCAGCTTGCCGGCATGCGCGGCCTCATGGCCAAGCCGTCGGGCGAGATCATCGAGACGCCGATTATCGCCAACTTCAAGGAAGGCCTCTCGGTGCTCGAGTACTTCAACTCGACCCACGGCGCCCGTAAGGGATTGGCGGATACGGCGTTGAAAACGGCGAACTCGGGTTATCTGACCCGCCGTCTCGTCGATGTGGCCCAGGATTGCATTATCAATGAGCATGACTGCGGAACCGAGGATGGCATCACCATCGCGGCCGTCGTCGAGGGCGGCGAGGTCATCTCGCCACTCAGTGAACGCATCCTCGGCCGTACGCCGTGCACCGACGTCATTCATCCGGTGACGAACGAGATTCTCGCCCCGGCCGGTGAACTGATCGGCGAGGAAACCTCGATCGCCATAGAGGAAGCCGATGTCGATGCGGTCAAGATCCGCTCGGCGCTGACCTGCGAGACGCTGAACGGCGTTTGCGGCGCCTGCTATGGCCGCGATCTGGCCCGCGGCACCAAGGTCAATGTCGGCGAGGCTGTCGGCGTCATCGCCGCGCAGTCGATCGGCGAACCGGGAACCCAGTTGACGATGCGGACCTTCCACATCGGCGGCGCGGCCCAGCGTGGCGCGGAGCAGTCGAAGATCGAGGCGATTACCGACGCCAAGGTCAAACTCACCAACTGCTCGACGGTCAAGGACTCGAAAGGCGTTCAGGTTGTCATGAGCCGCAATGCGGAACTCAACCTGGTCGACGAAAAAGGCCGCGACCGTGCACGTCACCGCATTCCGTACGGCGCCAAGCTGCACGTCAAAGACAAGCAGAAGGTCAAACGTGGCGACAAGCTGGTCGAATGGGATCCGTATACCCTGCCGGTTATCACCGAGAAGGAAGGTGTCGCCAACTACATGGATCTGGTCGACGGCGTTTCCATGATCGAGCAGACCGACGAGGCGACCGGTATCGCGTCCAAGGTCGTTATCGACTGGCGCAACCAGCCGAAGGGTACCGATCTCAAGCCGCGTATCACGCTGCGCGACGACAAGGGCGAAATCATCACGATGCCGAATGGTATGGAGGCCCGTTATTTCCTCTCGGTCGACGCCATTCTGTCGGTCGAGCCGGGCCAGAAGGTCCATGCCGGCGACGTGCTTGCCCGTATCCCGCGCGAATCGGCCAAAACCCGCGACATCACTGGCGGTCTGCCGCGCGTTGCGGAATTGTTCGAAGCCCGCAAGCCGAAGGATCATGCGATCATCGCTGAGGCCCCAGGCCGCGTCGAGTTCGGCAAGGACTACAAGAACAAGCGCCGAATCGTCGTGGTGCCGGAAGAGGGCGATCCCGTCGAGTACCTGATCCCGAAGGGCAAGCACATCAGCGTCCAGGAGGGCGATTACGTCGAACGCGGCGATTCCCTGATGGACGGCAATCCGGTGCCGCACGACATTCTGCGGGTCCTGGGTGTCGAAGCCCTGGCAGAGTATCTCGTCAACGAGATCCAGGACGTCTATCGCCTGCAGGGCGTGAAGATCAACGACAAGCACATCGAGGTCATCGTTCGCCAGATGCTGCAGAAGGTCGAGATCGTCGCGCCGGGCGACACCACCTATCTGGTCGGTGAATTGGTCGACCGGCTCGAGTTCGACGCCGTCAACGAAAAGGCGGTCGAGGACGGCGGAAAGCCGGCCGTGGGCGAACCGGTGCTGCAAGGCATCACCAAGGCCAGCCTGCAGACCCAGTCGTTCATCTCTGCGGCGTCGTTCCAGGAGACGACCCGCGTGCTCACCGAAGCGGCTGTCTCCGGCAAGGTCGACAATCTGATCGGCCTCAAGGAGAACGTCATCGTCGGTCGGCCGATTCCGGCAGGCACCGGTAACATGATGAACGATTTCCGCCGCGTTGCAGCGGACCGGGATGCGGCAATGGCACCGGAGATCGAGGAGATGGAAAGCGCCATTCCGGCCCTGCCCGACGAAACGGTCGAAGAAACCGAAACGAAGGCCGCTGCCGGCGAGTAATACCGGAGTGCGGATTTCCGCCATTTTTGAGGGCTCGGCGTGCGACAGCGAATCTGTTGTGCGCCGGGCCTTTCGGTTTGTTGCGCCGCAGCATGGTGCACGGTCGAAGTCATTGAAATTACTGCAATTCTTTTCCTTGACGCGAAACAGGGGCATCAATATAGTCCGCCCCACTTCGCAGGAGCCTGGTGGTAGCCCCAAGCGGACTAGACGCGGCTCTCTATGCGTTAGGGAAAGACAATTTGACGAGACGACGCCTTGGCGGCTGGGGCCGTTCATGGCGCTTTGTTTGTTCGCTGGAAACCATAAGGTCCGTCGTTCAAGCGGTCTCAGAGGGCAGAAAACGGTTTAATGTCAATCGGTTACCGCTTTTGGCGGCCGACGGCGGATAGTACGGGAAAGCAGGATGCCGACAATTAACCAGTTGATCCGCAAATCGCGGAAGGACAAGCCGGAGCGCAACAAAGTACCGGCGCTCGAGGCGTGTCCACAAAAGCGCGGCGTTTGCACCCGCGTCTACACGACGACCCCGAAGAAGCCGAACTCGGCGCTTCGCAAGGTTGCGCGTATCCGTCTGACCAACGGTTTCGAGGTCACCAGCTACATCCCCGGCGAAGGCCACAACCTGCAGGAACACTCGGTCGTCATGATTCGTGGCGGTCGCGTCAAGGATCTGCCGGGCGTCCGCTATCACATCATTCGCGGCACCCTGGACACCCAGGGCGTTTCGAGCCGGCGTCAGCGTCGTTCGAAATACGGCGCCAAACGGCCGAAGTAAGGAGAGTAGCGATGTCCCGCCGCCACGCAGCAGAAAAACGCGAAATCCTGCCGGATCCGAAGTTCGGTGACATGGTCGTGACCAAGTTCATGAATGCCCTGATGTACGACGGCAAGAAGTCCGTCGCAGAGGGCATCATCTACGGTGCGTTCGACCGTATTTCCGAGAAGTCCGGCGGCGATCCCGTTAAGGTCTTCCATGAAGCCATCGAGAACGTTAAGCCGGCGGTCGAGGTTCGCTCCCGCCGCGTCGGTGGCGCCACCTACCAGGTTCCGGTCGAGGTTCGCTCCGAGCGCCGTCAGGCGCTGGCGATTCGCTGGCTGGTCGAAAACTCGCGCAAGCGCTCGGAGAACACGATGGTCGAGCGCCTTTCCGGGGAACTCATGGACGCCGCCAACAATCGTGGCGCGGCCGTGAAGAAGCGCGAGGACACGCATCGTATGGCGGAGGCCAACAAGGCCTTCTCGCACTACCGTTGGTAATCAGGAATTAGGTGACGACGATGTCCCGCTCTACGCCCCTCAATCGGTATCGCAATATCGGCATCATGGCGCACATTGATGCCGGCAAGACGACGACGACCGAGCGTATCCTTTATTACACCGGCAAGTCCTACAAGATCGGCGAGGTCCACGACGGCAACGCCACCATGGACTGGATGGAGCAGGAGCAGGAGCGCGGCATCACCATTACGTCTGCCGCAACCACGACGTTCTGGCGCGATCATCGCGTCAACATCATCGACACCCCGGGTCACGTCGATTTCACCATTGAGGTCGAGCGGTCGCTTCGCGTTCTCGACGGCGCTGTCGCCGTGTTCGATTCGGTCGCCGGCGTCGAGCCGCAATCCGAGACTGTCTGGCGTCAGGCAGATCGTTATCATGTGCCGCGCATCTGTTTCATCAACAAGATGGACCGCATGGGTGCCGATTTCTATCGCTGCGTCGACATGATCGTCGACCGTCTCGGCGCGACCCCGCTGGTCATGCAGTTGCCGATCGGCGCCGAAGCCGAATTCGTCGGTGTCGTCGATCTGCTCAAGAATCAGGCCATTGTCTGGAAGGACGAGAGCCTTGGCGCGGAGTTCGAATACACCGACATTCCGTCCGATCTCGCCGACAAGGCCGCCGAATACCGCGAAAAGCTCATCGAAACCGCTATCGAGCAGGACGATGACGCGATGGAAGCCTACCTTGAAGGTAACGAGCCGGACTTCGATACGCTTCAGGCTTGCATCCGCAAGGGTGTTCTGTCGGAAGCCTTCGTTCCGGTGTTCTGTGGTTCGGCGTTCAAGAACAAGGGTGTTCAGCCGTTGCTCGACGCCGTCGTCGATTACATGCCGGCGCCGACAGACGTCGCCAATATCAAGGGTGTTGCGGTCGAGTCCGAAGAAGAGATCGAGCGTTCGAATGACGATTCGGAGCCGTTCGCGGCTCTCGCGTTCAAGATCATGAACGATCCGTTTGTCGGTTCGTTGACGTTCATTCGGGTCTATTCGGGCGTTCTCGAATCGGGCACGTCGATCATGAACAGCGTCAAGGGCAAGCGCGAGCGCATCGGCCGTATGTTGCTGATGCATTCGAACACCCGTGAAGACGTCAAGGTCGCCATGGCCGGTGATATTGTGGCTGTTGCGGGTCTCAAGGAGACCACCACTGGCGATACGCTTTGCGACCCGAACAACCAGGTCATCCTGGAGCGCATGGACTTCCCCGATCCGGTGATCGAAATCGCCGTCGAGCCGAAGACCAAGTCCGACCAGGAAAAAATGGGTGTCGCGCTCAACCGCCTGGCGGCCGAAGATCCGTCGTTCCGGGTTTCGAGCGACATTGAGAGCGGCCAGACCATCATCAAGGGCATGGGCGAGCTGCACCTCGACATCATCGTCGATCGCATGCGCCGCGAGTTCAAAGTCGACGCCAACGTCGGTCAGCCGCAGGTTGCGTATCGTGAAGCCATTTCGCAGGCCGTTGACGTCGATTACACCCACAAGAAGCAGACCGGCGGTTCCGGCCAGTTCGCGCGCGTGAAAATTCAGTTTGAGCCGCTTCCTGCGGGCTCCGGTTTCGAGTTCGAAAACAAGGTCGTCGGCGGCAACGTGCCGAAGGAATACATCCCGGGTGTTCAGAAAGGCCTCGAAGGGTCCATGGACTCCGGTATCATTGCCGGTTTCCCGGTGACCGATATCAAGGCGACGCTCTATGACGGCGCCTCTCACGATGTCGACTCGTCGGTCATGGCTTTCGAGATCGCGGCCCGCGCCGCATTCCGCGAAGCCATGCAGAAGGGTAAGCCCCAGCTTCTCGAGCCGGTTATGAAGGTCGAAGTCGTGACCCCCGAGGAGTACATGGGCGATATCATCGGCGACCTGAACAGCCGTCGCGGCCAGGTTTCCAGCATGGATCAGCGCGGTAACGCCCGCGTCGTCAACGCCATGGTGCCGCTCGCGAACATGTTCGGTTACGTCAACACACTGCGTTCGCAGAGCCAGGGCCGTGCCCAGTTCACCATGCAGTTCGACCATTATGACGTCGTTCCGAACCAGGTTTCGGAAGAGATTCAACAGCGTCTCGCGGGTTAACCCGGACGCGGAAATTCAATAGCCAGCGAAGGCATACGGAGCAGAGAGATGGCGAAAGAGAAGTTTGAGCGTAATAAGCCGCATTGCAACATCGGGACGGTAGGTCACGTTGATCATGGCAAGACGACGCTGACGGCTGCGATCACGAAGGTATTGGCTGAGGCTGGTGGTGCTGAGTTTTCGGCGTACGACCAGATTGACAAGGCGCCTGAGGAGCGTGCGCGCGGTATCACGATTTCGACGGCGCACGTTGAGTACGAGACGGAGAACCGTCATTACGCGCACGTGGATTGCCCGGGTCACGCGGATTATGTGAAGAACATGATCACGGGTGCGGCGCAGATGGACGGCGCCATTCTGGTTGTTTCTGCTGCGGACGGCCCGATGCCGCAGACGCGCGAGCACATTCTTCTGGCGCGTCAGGTGGGTGTTCCGGCGATTGTTGTTTACATGAACAAGGTCGACCAGGTTGACGACGAGGAGCTTCTCGAGCTTGTCGAGATGGAGATCCGCGAGTTGCTGTCGTCTTACGAGTTCCCGGGCGACGATATTCCGATCGTGAAGGGTTCTGCGCTGGCTGCGCTTGAGGGCAACAACGACGAGATCGGCAAGAACTCGATCCTGGAGCTGATGGCGGCGGTTGACGAGTACATTCCGCAGCCGGATCGTCCGAAGGACGGTGCGTTCCTGATGCCGATCGAGGATGTGTTCTCGATTTCGGGCCGCGGCACGGTTGTGACGGGTCGTATTGAGCGCGGTGTCGTGAAGGTCGGCGAGGAGATTGAGATCGTCGGCATCAAGGACACGCAGAAGACGACGTGCACGGGTGTTGAGATGTTCCGCAAGCTCTTGGACGAGGGCGAGGCGGGCGACAACGTCGGTGTTCTGCTGCGTGGCACGAAGCGAGACGAGGTTGAGCGCGGTCAGGTTCTGGCGAAGCCGGGTTCGATCACGCCGCACACGAAGTTCAAGTGCGAGTGCTACATCCTGACGAAGGACGAGGGCGGCCGTCATACGCCGTTTTTCTCGAACTATCGTCCGCAGTTCTACTTCCGGACGACGGATGTGACGGGCACGATCGAGTTGCCGGACGGCACGGAGATGGTGATGCCGGGCGACAACATCGCGATGACGGTGAACCTGATTGCGCCGATCGCCATGGACGACGGTCTGCGCTTCGCCATTCGCGAAGGCGGCCGCACCGTCGGCGCCGGCGTCGTCTCGTCGATCATCGAGTAAGCGGAAACTAGGTAGCAGAGCCGGGAACCGGACACATGGATCATCAAAATATTCGTATCCGCCTGAAGGCGTTCGATCACCGGGTGCTCGACCAGTCGGCGCGCGAGATCGTGAATACGGCTCAGCGCACAGGCGCACAGGTCCGTGGTCCGATCCCGCTTCCGACCAATATCGAGCGTTACACGGTTCTACGCTCGCCGCACGTCGACAAGAAGTCGCGTGAGCAATTCGAGGTTCGAACCCACAAGCGGGTTCTCGACATCGTCGACCCGACCCCGCAGACGGTCGACGCTCTTATGAAGCTGGACCTCGCGGCCGGCGTTGACGTGGAAATCAAGCTCTAGGTGAACTGGAGCGTCCGTCCCGGCCATCGCGAGCAGGGCGGACTTGAGGATAGAAGTTATGCGTACAGGTTTGATCGCACGAAAAGTTGGAATGAGTCGCATCTTTGCGGAAGACGGCCGGCATGTGCCCGTCACGGTTCTCCAGGTCGAGAACCTGCAGGTGACCGCGCAGCGTACCCAGGACCGTGACGGCTACACCGCTGTTCAACTCGGCTGGGGCACTGCCAAGGTCAAGAACGTTACCCGCGCCATGCGCGGCCACTTCGCCAAGGCGAAGGTCGAGCCGAAGCGTCACGTGCGTGAGTTCCGCGTTAGCGAGGACGCGCTGGTTGACGTCGGCGCCGAGCTTTCGGCGGCTCACTTCATTACCGGTCAGAAAGTCGACGTCGTCGGCCGCTCGATCGGTAAAGGCTTCGCAGGTGCCATGAAACGCCACGGTTTCGGCGGCCTTCGTGCATCGCACGGCGTATCGGTCAGTCACCGCGCGCATGGTTCCACCGGTCAGTGCCAGGATCCGGGCAAGGTTTTCAAGGGCAAGAAGATGGCCGGTCACATGGGCGATGCCCGTGTCACCGTTCTTAACCTCGAAGTCGTCGCAACCGACGATTCGCGCGGCCTGATCCTTGTTTCCGGCGCGGTGCCGGGTTCCAAGGGCGGCTTCGTTCTGGTGCGTGACGCGGTCAAGCGTGCGCGCCCGGAAGATGTGCCGTTCCCGGCCGGTATCAAGGGCGGCGACGATATCGACGATACGCCGCCGTCGGAAGTCGCCGAAGAGGCGGCAGATGCTGGTCCGGTTGAGCTGCCGGGCGAAATGGAAGCCCAGGAACAGGCCCATGCAGAGGCTGCCGAGGCTCGCGAAGAGGCCGAAAGCGGTGACACCGCCGCCGGCGACGCCGAAGACGAGAAGAAGGACTGAGGACGATGAAGTGCGACGTAATCAGCCTCGATAACAAGAAATCGGGCAGCATCGACCTCGACGAGGCCGTGTTCGGCGGTGCCGTTCGTGAGGATCTGATGGCGCGGACCGTGAACTGGCAACTCGCCAAGCGCCGGGCCGGCACCCACAAGGTCAAGGGTCGTTCGGAAGTTGCCGCGACCAAGGCGAAGCCGTTCCGTCAAAAGGGCACCGGCCGGGCTCGTCAGGGCACGACCGTTGCACCGCAGATGCGCGGCGGTGGCGTTGTATTCGGCCCGACACCGCGGGATCACGCGATCTCGCTGCCGAAGAAAGTTCGACGCGCGGCGCTGATCAGTGCGCTTTCGGCGAAGCAGGCCGCCGGTCAACTCGTGGTGATCGATAGCGCCGCAATGAAGGCTGCGAAAACCGGCGATCTGGCCAAGAAGGTCAGTGCGCTGGGTTGGACCAACGCGCTTGTCATCGACGGCGAGGCGGTCGATCAGAATTTTTCGCTGGCGGCGCGTAACATCGCCGGCCTCGATGTCCTGCCGTCCAAGGGCGCAAACGTCTATGACATTCTGCGTCGTGACACCCTGGTGCTGACCAAGGACGGTGTCGAGAAACTCGTGGAGCGCCTGAAATGAGCAAATACAGCGGCATCCAGAAAATCAGCAAGGAGCGCATGTACGAAGTGCTGCGCCGCCCGGTGATCACCGAAAAGTCGACCCTGATGGGTGAGTACAATCAGGTCAGCTTTTACGTCGCCATCGATGCGTCCAAGCCCGAGATTCGGGCCGCCGTCGAGGGTTTGTTCGACGTCAAGGTGAGCGCCGTCAACACCATCCGTCAGAAGGGCAAGACCAAACGTTTTCGCGGTCGCCCCGGTCAACGGATCGATACCAAAAAAGCCGTCGTGACGCTGGCCGAAGGCCACTCGATCGACGTTACGACCGGACTGTAAGAGATCGCGGGACCGAGATCATGGCACTGAAGAACTACAATCCGACAACGCCGGGACGGCGCAATCTGATCCTCGTCGATCGCGCCGACTTGTGGAAGGGCGATCCGGTCAAATCCTTGACCGAGGGTCTGAGCAAGTCGGGCGGGCGCAACAATGCGGGTCGCATCACGTCGCGTCGCCGCGGCGGCGGTCACAAGCGCCGTTATCGCGTCGTCGACTTCAAGCGCACGAAGGACGATATGACGGCGACGGTCGAGCGGCTGGAGTACGATCCGAACCGTACGGCCTTTATCGCGCTGATCAAATACGAGGACGGTGAGCTCAGCTACATTCTGGCGCCGCAGCGTTTGCGGGTCGGCGATAACGTGGTTTCCGGTTCGCAGACCGATATCAAGCCGGGCAACTCGATGCCGCTCGGCAGCATGCCGGTCGGCACTATTGTCCACAATGTCGAACTGAAGGCTGGCAAGGGCGGCCAGATCGCGCGGTCGGCCGGGACCTACGCCCAGTTGATCGGTAAGGACCAGGGCTATGCCCAGCTGCGCCTTTCGTCGGGGGAACTCCGCATGGTGCGTGGCGAATGCCGGGCGACCATCGGTGCGGTTTCGAACCCGGACCAGCAGAACATCAAGCTCGGCAAGGCCGGCCGTTCGCGTTGGACCGGCAAGCGTCCGAGCGTCCGCGGCGTTGCCATGAACCCGATCGATCACCCGCACGGCGGCGGCGAAGGCCGGACCTCCGGCGGCCGTCACCCGGTTTCGCCGTGGGGCAAGCCGACCAAGGGTAAGCGGACCCGTAGCAACAAGAAGACCGATGCGCTGATCATGCGCAGCCGCCACGTGCGGAAGAAGAAGTAAAGGAGAGCCGACGTGCCACGTTCCGTTTGGAAGGGACCGTTCGTCGACGGTTATTTGCTCAAGAAGGCCGAGGACGCTCGTGCGTCGGGCCGGAACACCGTGATCAAGACCTGGTCGCGCCGTTCGACGATTCTGCCGCAATTCGTCGGTTTGACGTTTGGCGTACACAACGGCCGCAAGTTCATCCCGGTCCTGGTGACCGAGGACATGATCGGCCACAAGCTGGGCGAGTTTTCGCCGAGCCGGAGCTATCACGGGCATACCGCCGATAAGAAGGCCAAGAGGGGTTAACGATGGGCAAGCGTTCCGCAGAGCGGCAGCTGGCCGAAAACGAGGCAATGGCATTCTCGCGCCATGTCCGCACCAGCCCGCAGAAACTTAATCTGGTCGCCCAGTCGATTCGTGGTCTGGACTGTGAAAAGGCGCTTGCCGAATTGACCTTCTCGCGCCGCCGGATCGCCGGAGAGGTCAAGAAGGTGCTGCAGTCGGCCATCGCCAACGCCGAGAACAATCACCAGCTCGACGTCGATCGCTTGTTCGTCGCCGAAGCGACTGTCGGCAAGACGCTTACCATGAAGCGCTTTCGCGCCCGCGCCCGGGGCCGTGTCGGGCGCATCGAAAAGCCGTTCAGCAATCTGCGACTCGTCGTGCGCGAGCGTCAGGAGACCGCATAATGGGACATAAAGTTAACCCGATTGGCCTCAGGGTCGGCATCAATCGCACCTGGGATTCGCGTTGGTACGCGAGCCCGAAGGCCTATGCCGGCCAGCTACATGAAGACATTCGCATTCGCGAATATCTTCGCGATCGCCTGAGCCAGGCCGGCGTCAGCCGCGTCATTATCGAGCGCCCAGCCAAAAAGGCCCGGATCACGATTCACACGGCGCGTCCGGGTGTCGTCATCGGCCGCAAGGGCGCCGATATCGAGTTATTGCGTCGCGACGTCGCCAAAATGACGGACAGCGAAGTGCATCTGAACATCGTCGAAATCCGCAAGCCGGAAATCGACGCCCAGTTGGTTGCTGAGAACGTTGCCCAGCAGATGGAACGTCGGGTTTCCGTGCGCCGCGCCATGAAGCGTGCCGTGCAGTCGGCAATGCGCATGGGCGCCGAGGGCATTCGGATCAATTGTGCCGGTCGTCTTGGTGGCGCCGAGATCGCGCGGACACAGTGGTACCGCGAAGGCCGTGTGCCGCTGCATACGCTGCGCGCCAACGTCGACTATGGCGTTGCCACGGCGCGGACGACCTACGGTGCATGCGGTGTGAAAGTTTGGATTTACAAGGGTGAAATCCTGGCCCACGACCCGATGGCGGTCGAGAAGCAGGCGCAGGAGCAGCAGGCGGTCCGTTAAGCGGATCGGCCTGGAAGATTGAGGTAGCGAGACATGCTGAGCCCGAAACGGACGAAATTCCGCAAGGCCCACAAAGGCCGGATCCACGGCAAGGCCAAGGGCGGAACCGAACTGAACTTTGGCGCCTATGGTCTGAAGGCGACGACGCCGGAGCGCGTGACTGCACGTCAGATCGAGGCCGCGCGCCGGGCCATGACCCGTGCGATGAAGCGCGCCGGCCGTGTCTGGATCCGCATTTTTCCGGACGTGCCGGTTTCGCAGAAGCCGGCTGAAGTTCGCCAGGGCAAGGGCAAGGGTACGCCCGAGTACTGGGCGGTTCGCGTGAAGCCGGGCCGTATCATGTTCGAAATCGACGGCGTGCCGGCCGATGTCGCCAAAGAGGCGTTTTCTCTGGCCGCCGCCAAACTGCCGGTGCGCACGCGTTTCGTGACGCGCCTGGGCGAGGAGGGTTGAGGTCATGAAAGCCGCTGACCTGAAGCACAAGTCCGACGACGAACTCAAGGACGAGCTGACCTCGCTGCGCAAGGAAGCGTTCAACCTGCGTTTCCAGGGCGCGACAGGTCAGCTTGAAAACACGGCGCGTGTCCGCCAGGTGCGGCGCGACATTGCGCGGATCAAAACGATTCTCGGTGCGCGCGATAACGCCACCGCTGAAGCCGTGGCCTCTTAAGGCGCGGTACGGGTAAAGAGGAAGAAGACGATGCCGAGACGTGTCATGCAGGGCGTGGTCGTCAGCGACAAGATGGAAAAGACCGTCGTTGTCAGTGTCGAGCGCCGGGTTATGCATCCGATCTACAAGAAGTTCATTCGCCGTTCGAAGAAGTACTCGGCGCATGACGAGGCGAATGCCTGCAAGGTCGGCGACAAGGTCAAGATTCGCGAGTGTCGTCCGATTTCGAAGCGGAAGACGTGGGAAGTGGTCGGCGACGAGGCATAGAGCCCGCCAACCAAACTCCCAGGGACAAGGATAGAGAGAGATGATTCAGGCTGAATCGAACCTTGAAGTTGCTGATAACTCGGGCGCTCGCCGAGTGCAGTGCATCAAGGTGCTTGGTGGCTCGAAGCGCAAGTACGCTTCGGTCGGCGACGTGATCGTCGTCTCCGTCAAGGAGGCGATCCCGCGCGGCCGCGTAAAGAAAGGCGACGTCATGAAGGCGGTCGTCGTGCGCACCGCGAAGGATGTTCGCCGCCCCGACGGTACCGCGATCCGTTTCGACAAGAATGCGGCCGTGCTGATCAACCCGCAGGGTGAGCCGATCGGTACCCGTATTTTCGGTCCGGTGACCCGCGAGCTGCGTGCCAAGCGCTACATGAAGATCATCTCGCTCGCACCGGAGGTGCTGTGATGGCATTGAAAATCAAAAAGGGCGACCGTGTGCAGGTTACCGTGGGCCGCGACAAGGGCCTGCGTGGCGAGGTTCTGAAGGTTATGCCGAAGGAAAACCGCGCCGTCGTGCAGGGCGTCAACAAGATCAAGCGCCACACCCGGCCGACGCCGACCAATCCGGGCGGCATCATCGAGCGCGAAGCGCCGGTGAACCTGTCGAACCTGGCAGTGGTCGATCCGAAAACAGACAAGCCGACGCGAGTCGGTTTCCGCCACCTTGAGAACGGCAGCAAGGTCCGTTTCGCCAAGGCGTCCGGCGAAGTGCTCGATAACTGAGGTCGATGACGATGGCTACCCGTTTGCAGGAACATTTCGAAACCACCGTGCGTCCAGCGATGCAGGAGGAGTTCGGCTACAAGAACCCGATGGAGGTTCCGCGGATCACCAAGATCGTCCTTAATATGGGCGTCGGTGAGGCCTCGCAGGACCGCAAGAAGATCGATGGCGCGGTCAGCGACCTGACGGCGATTACCGGCCAGAAACCGGTCGTTACCAAGGCCAAGAAATCGATCGCGGCATTCAAGCTTCGCGACGGCATGACCGTCGGGGCCAAGGTGACGTTGCGGCGCGACCGGATGTACGAATTCCTCGATCGCCTGGTCAACATCGCGCTTCCGCGCGTGCGCGACTTCCGCGGCGTCAGCGGCAAGTCGTTCGACGGCGCCGGTAATTACGCCATGGGCGTCAAGGAGCAGATCGTGTTCCCGGAAATCGACTACGACAAGGTCGACCAGGTTCGCGGTATGGACATTGTAATTTGCACGACGGCGAAGACCGACGACGAAGCGAAGGCGCTTCTCAAAGGCTTCAACATGCCGTTCACGAGCTGACGGCAGAGACGGAGTAGGATAGATGGCTAAGAAGAGCGCAGTGGAACGCGAAAAGAAGCGCGCCAAGCTTGCGAACAAGTACGCCGGCCGGCGTGAGCGGCTCAAGGCCGCCGCGAAGGATCCCGAAGCCTCGCCGGAAGAGCGTTTCAACGCGCGCCTCAAGCTCGCGCAACTGCCGCGCAACAGTTCGCCCAACCGCCAGCGCCTGCGCTGCGAGGTGAGCGGCCGTCCGCGCGGTAACTATCGCAAATTCAAAGTATCGCGCATTGCGTTGCGCGACCTTGCCTCAGCCGGTCAGATTCCCGGCATGGTCAAGTCGAGCTGGTAAGGAGACTGGCGGATGTCGATGACCGATCCCCTCGGTGATATGCTGACCCGGATCCGCAACGGTCAGCGGGCACGGAAGAACGATATTGTTTCTCCGGCCTCCAAGTTGCGGGCGAACGTACTCGATGTGCTGAAGCGCGAAGGTTTCATTCGCGGTTTCGAATCCTATGAGGTTCGTCCGGGCATCAACGAGTTGCGTATTGAGCTCAAGTACCACGAAGGTGACCCCGTGATCCGTCAGATCGAGCGCGTGTCGACGCCGGGCCGCCGGGTGTACTCGAAGATCAAGGATCTTCACCCGTACTACAACGGCCTCGGTATTTCGATACTGTCGACGCCGCGCGGTGTGATGTCTGACAACGAAGCGCGCAGCCACAACGTCGGCGGCGAGGTTCTGTGCCAGGTCTTCTGATCGGGCGCGGATTGGATAGAGTTTAGGAGCGAGAGACATGTCTCGAGTGGGTCAAACCCCGGTTCAGCTTCCGGACGGCGTGAGCGTCGCGATTTCCGGCACTTCCGTGACCGCGAAGGGCAAGCTTGGCGAGTTGTCGGTCGACCTGACCGACAACATCACGATTGCAGAGGTCGACGGCGCCGTTGTCGTCAATCCGGTCGACGAAAGCCAGAAGGCGCGTTCGATGTGGGGCACCGCGCGCAGCCGTATCAATAACCTCGTTCTCGGCGTGTCCGAGGGCTTCACCAAGAAGCTTGAGATCAGCGGCACCGGTTATCGTGCGCAGGTCCAGGGCAGCAATCTCGTCCTGCAACTCGGTTTCAGCCACGACGTGCAGTATCCGATCCCGCAGGACATCAACATCGTGTGCCCGGACCAGACGCACATCGAGATTTCCGGCGCAGACAAGCAGAAGGTCGGTCAGATCGCGGCCGAAATCCGCGGCTATCGCCCGCCTGAGCCCTACAAGGGCAAAGGCGTGAAGTACGAGGGTGAGTACATCCTGCGCAAAGAAGGCAAGAAGAAGTAAGCCATGGCCAACACAAAGCAACTCTTCGTCAAGCGCACCCAGCGCGTGCGTTCCAAGATCGCGAAGCGCAAATCGGATCGGCCGCGTCTGTCGGTGTTCCGGTCCGGCAAGCACATCTACGCGCAGGTCATCGACGACCGCAAGGGCGTCACCGTGGCTGCCGCGTCGACGCTGGAAAAGCCGATGCGCGACAAGATCAAGAACGGGTCGACCGCCGATGCCGCCTCCGAGGTCGGCAAGCTGATCGCCGAGCGCGCCAAAAGCGTCGGCATCGATCTGGTTGCGTTCGACCGTGGTGGATACCGCTATCACGGCCGCATCAAGGCGCTTGCCGATGCCGCCCGTGAAGGCGGACTGAATTTCTAAGGAGACGGATAGATGGCCAAAGCACCCGAACGTGGCGAGCAGAAGGGCCGCCGCTCCCGCGACGACCGCCGGCATCGCGATGACGGCCCCGCCGACGATCTCGTCGACAAGCTGGTTCACATCAACCGTGTGGCCAAGGTGGTCAAGGGCGGTCGCCGCTTCTCGTTCGCCGCGCTCGTCGTCGTCGGTGACGGTAAAGGCCGCGTTGGATACGGCACCGGTAAAGCCCGGGAAGTGCCGGAGGCGATCCGCAAGGCGACCGATCAGGCCAAGCGTTCGATGATTCACGTGCCCCTCCGCGAGGGCCGTACGCTGCATTACGATCTGCGTGGTCGCTACGGCGCCGGCAAGGTGATCATGCGTGCGGCGCCTGCGGGTACCGGCATCATCGCCGGCGGCCCAATGCGCGCGGTTTTCGAAACCATGGGCGTGCACGACGTCGTCGCAAAGTCGGTCGGCACACAGAACCCGCACAACATGATCAAGGCGACCTTCGAGGCGCTGATCACGTCGCAGTCGCCGCGTTCCGTCGCACAGCGCCGCGGCAAGAAGGTGTCCGATATCGTTACTCGGCGCGAGGACGGGGGCGAAATGAAGGAACAGGCGAATGGTTAAGCAGACCGTCACCGTCACCCAGGTGCGCAGCCCGATCGGCCGACCGGCGGATCAGTTGGCGACCCTGAAGGGGCTCGGTCTCGGCAAGATGCACCGGACCCGCGAGCTCGAAGACACGCCGGCCGTGCGTGGCATGATTTCGAAGGTCAGCCACCTTGTGCGTGTCGAGGGCGCAGAGTAATACTCGGCGTTTCGCCGGCGAGACTAAGGAACAGAGAAGATGAAGCTCAATCAGATCAGGGACAACGAAGGCGCCCGTCACGCGCGGAAGCGCGTCGGCCGCGGCATCGGTTCCGGTACCGGCAAGACCTCGGGGAAGGGCCAAAAAGGCCAGAACTCCCGCAGCGGCGTGTCGCTGCTTGGCTTCGAAGGCGGCCAGATGCCGCTTTACCGTCGCTTGCCGAAGCGCGGTTTTAACAACGCGCTGTTCCGCAAGGACTTCGCCACCGTCAACGTGGGTCGTTTGCAGACCGCCGTGGACAGCGGCGCGCTCGATGCCAAAAAGCCGGTGACGGAAGCCGTTCTCCGGGAGACCGGTCTTGTTCGGAACAGCAAGGATGGCGTCCGCCTGCTCGGTAAGGGTGAACTGTCGGCCAAGCTGGCCATCGAGGTCAGCGGGGCGTCGAAGGGCGCTGTCGCGGCAGTCGAAAATGCGGGCGGCAGCGTTACCCTGCCGGCGCCAGTCGAGAAACCGGCTGGCAAAGGTAAGAAGCACGAGCGCGAGCGGGCCGCAAAGGCGGCTGGCAAGGCCGACGAGAAATCGGCCGAAAAGTAAATCGCCGAAGCTTGTGCGCCATCGGGGTCGATGACGCGCACCGGCACAACAGACTTGGGATCGAGACATGGCGTCCACCGCCGAACAATTGGCAGCAGGCGTAAACTTCGGCGCCTTTGCCAAGGCGACCGAGCTTAAGAACCGCATCTGGTTTACGCTCGGCGCGCTGATCGTTTACCGTCTCGGCACCTACATTCCGCTTCCCGGTATCGACCCTCAGGTCCTGGCGGACGTTTTCCGTCAGCAGCAGGGCGGCATTATCGGCATGTTCGACATGTTCGCCGGCGGCGCACTGTCGCGCATGACGATTTTTGCGCTGAACATCATGCCGTACATCACGGCATCGATCATCATGCAGCTGATGACGGCGATGTCGCCGACGCTCGAACAGTTGAAGAAGGAAGGCGAAAGCGGCCGCAAGAAGATCAACCAGTACACACGCTATCTGACCGTGTTCATCACGGCGATGCAGGCCTACGGAATCGCGATCGGGCTGGAAGGTATGTCGACGTCGGTGCCGGCGGTTTCGGATCCAGGGCTCTTCTTCCGCTTTACGATCGTGATCACCCTGGTCGGCGGTACGCTATTCCTGATGTGGCTGGGCGAACAGATCACGGCTCGGGGCGTCGGCAACGGCATTTCACTGATCATTTTCGCCGGCATCGTCGCCAATCTGCCGAGTGCGCTCGCCGGCACCCTCGAACTCGGCCGGACCGGCGCGCTGTCGACGGCGCTGATCGTCGGCCTGCTGATCATGGCCGTCGGCGTGATTTTCGTGATCGTGCTGTTCGAGCGCGCCCAGCGCCGCATCGTCATCCAGTATCCGAAGCGCCAACAAGGCAACAAGATGATCGGCGGCGAAAGCTCGCATCTGCCGCTGAAGCTGAATACCGCCGGCGTCATTCCGCCGATCTTTGCCAGCTCAATCCTGTTGATGCCGATTACGCTGGCAACGTTCTCGTCGGGTTCGGGACCGGAGTGGCTAACCACCGTTACGGCATTTCTCGGTCGCGGCCAGCCGCTGTATCTCGCGCTCTATTCGGCGATGATCATCTTCTTCGCCTTTTTCTATACCGCCATCGTCTTCAATCCGTCGGATACGGCGGATAATCTGCGCAAGTATGGCGGTTTCATTCCGGGTATTCGACCAGGCAAGAATACGGCAGAGTATCTTGACCGGGTGCTGACCCGACTGACCGTGGTCGGCGCGGCCTATTTGACAGCCGTCTGCCTGTTGCCGGAAATCCTGATCTCTCAGTATTCCGTACCATTCTATTTCGGCGGCACCAGCCTGCTGATTGTCGTGACCGTGACGCTCGATACGGTTTCCCAGGTTCAGTCGCACCTGATCGCGCATCAGTATGAAGGCCTGATCAAGAAGGCAAAACTGAAGGGGCGGCGATCATGAAGCTGATTCTCCTCGGACCGCCGGGCGCCGGCAAGGGTACGCAGTCGAAGCGCCTCGAAGAGGCTTACGATATCGTCCAGTTGTCGACCGGCGATATGCTGCGCGCGGAAGTCGCCGCGGGCTCTGATCTCGGCCGTCAAGCTAAAGAGGTCATGGAAGCCGGCGGACTCGTCTCGGATGAGCTGATCATCGCCATGATTTCGAGCCGGATCGATCACGAAGATTGCGCCAACGGCTTCATTCTCGACGGTTTCCCGCGCACGGAGCCGCAGGCCGAAGCGCTTGACGCGATGCTCGCTGAAAAGGGCATGGCCATCGATAGCGTGATCGCCTTCGAGGTCGATGCCGAAGCCATGGTGACCCGCATTACCGGCCGCTACACGTGCTCGGAGTGCGGCGCCGGTTATCATGATGTGTTTCAAAAGCCGGCCCAGGAAGGGGTCTGCGACAAGTGTGGCGGAACAGAGTTCAAACGCCGTGCCGATGACAATGCGGAAACGGTTCGGGCGCGTCTTCAGGCGTATGACGAACAGACGGCGCCGATCATCGGTTACTACCGGGAAAAGGGTACGCTCAAGACCGTCGACGGCATGGCCGATATCGACGACGTGACGGCCCAGTTGAAGGAGATTTTAGGGTAAAAATCAGGTGCTTTGGGCGTGTTGACTTGGGCGTTTTTACGCATATAATCTCGCCTCCCGGAAATCCTGAGACCCTTAATTTTGTGTTTAATTCCAAAGTCTAAGGAGTAAGTGCTTTGGCACGAATCGCTGGTGTAAACATTCCGACAGGCAAGCCGGTCGCCATTTCGCTGACCTATATCCATGGCATCGGTCGGACAAAGGCGCGCGAAATCTGCGATATCGTCGGCGTACCCGGCGAGCGTCGGGTCAATGAACTGACCGACGACGAGGTTGCACGTATCCGCGAGACCATCGACCAGAATTTCCAGGTCGAAGGCGATCTGCGTCGCGAACACGCGATGAACGTGAAGCGCTTGATGGATCTCGGTTGCTACCGCGGCTTGCGCCATCGCCGGGGACTTCCGGTCCGCGGTCAGCGCACGCACACCAATGCGCGGACCCGCAAAGGTCCGGCAAAGGCGATCGCCGGCAAGAAGAAAGCGACGAAGTAATCCGCCGGCCCGCCCGCCGGGCCGCGCAAACGAGTAAGGAACGGAAATGGCCAAGCCCGCTCAACGCCCCCGCCGCCGCGAACGCAAGAACATTGCGTCGGGCGTCGCGCACATCAACGCATCGTTCAACAACACGATGATCACCATCACCGACGCGCAGGGCAATGCGATTGCCTGGTCGTCGGCAGGTAGCCAAGGCTTCAAAGGCTCGCGCAAGTCGACCCCGTACGCGGCGCAGGTCGCCGGCGAGACGGCGGGACGCGCGGCCATGGAGCATGGCATGAAGACCCTTGAGGTCGAGGTCAAGGGGCCGGGTTCGGGTCGTGAATCGGCGCTGCGCGCGCTACAGGCCGTTGGCTTTACCGTTACCTCGATCCGCGACGTCACGCCGATTCCGCACAACGGTTGCCGTCCGCGCAAACGTCGCCGGGTCTAAAGCGACAGTACCATCACGGCGCAGACGCACTGATCGGTGCGTTTGCGACCGTTAACGGGATCCGACGGGATCCCGCCTGAAACCGCCGTATCGAAGAGGTCGTCTCCGTGATTCAGAAAAATTGGCAAGAACTCATCAAACCGACGAAGCTCGATATTGTCGAGGGCACCGATGCCATGCGCACCGCGTCTATCGTCGTCGAGCCGCTTGAACGCGGTTTTGGTCTGACGCTCGGCAACGCGCTGCGCCGGGTGTTGCTGTCGTCCCTGCAGGGCGCGGCCGTGACCTCGATCCAGATCGACGGCGTGCTGCACGAGTTTTCCTCGCTGCCGGGTGTGCGCGAGGATGTGACCGACATGGTGCTCAACATCAAGGGCATCTGGCTCCGCATGGATGCCGAGGGTCCGAAGCGCATGTCGTTGAAGGCGGACGGTCCGTGCGAAGTCACGGCGGGCATGCTTGAAACCGGCAGCGATATCACGGTGATGAACCCGGATGTGGTGATCTGTCATCTCGACAAGGGTTCGTCGCTCAACATGGAACTCACTGTCGAAAACGGTAAGGGTTATCGTCCGGCATCCGCGACCCGTTCGGAAGACAGCCCGATCGGCCTGATTCCGGTCGACGCGATCTTTTCGCCGGTCCGCAAGGTCGCCTACAAAGTCGGCGATACCCGCGTCGGACAGGTTACCGACTACGACAAACTGACCCTCGACGTCAGCACCAACGGTGCGGTGACTCCGGATGACGCCGTTGCACTTGCCGCGCGCATTCTGCAGGACCAGTTGCAGACGTTCATCAATTTCGACGAGCCGAAGGCGGCGCCGCAGGAAGATCAGCAGGACGACCTGCCGTTCAACAAGAACCTGCTCCGCAAGGTCGACGAACTGGAACTTTCTGTTCGTTCGGCGAACTGCCTGAAGAACGACAACATTATCTACATCGGCGATCTCGTGCAGAAAACCGAGGCGGACATGTTGCGGACCCCGAACTTCGGCCGCAAGTCGTTGAACGAGATCAAGGAAGTTCTGGCGCAGATGGGCCTGCATCTCGGTATGGAGATCGCCGCCTGGCCGCCGGAAAACATCGAAGACCTGGCGAAGCGCCTCGAAGAGCCGTTCTGAGCCGAAGCGGAACAACAAAAAGGCGGGACCGCACCCGCCCAAGAACCAAACCGGGCCGGGTGAAATGGTACGCGGCCCTGAGAAACGCCTTAGAGCAAGAAGGAACCTGAAAGATGCGCCACCGTAAAGCAGGACGCCGTCTCAATCGCAGCAGTTCTCACCGCAAGGCCATGTTGTCCAACATGGCGGTTTCGCTGCTGGTCCATGAGCAGATCAAGACCACATTGCCGAAAGCCAAGGAACTGCGCCGCGTTGTCGACCGCATGATCAGCCTCGGCAAGAAGGGTTCGCTGCATGCCCGCCGCCAGGCCCATTCATATCTTCGCGACGATGCCGCCGTCTCCAAGCTCTTCGACGGGCTCGCCGAACGCTACAAGGAACGCCCCGGGGGCTATACCCGCGTTCTCAAGGCCGGTTTCCGGCATGGCGACGCCGCGCCGATGGCGGTGATTGAGTTGGTCGACCGCGATCCCGACGCTAAGGGCGCCGAAGACAAGGCCCGTCACGAGGCGGAACTGGCTGCACAGGAAGAACAGGCGCTGGCCTGATCTCCGCTGCTTGCGTAAGTTTACGAGAGGCGGCGCCTGCGGGCGGCCGCCTCTTTCGTTTTTGCCATACGGGCTGGGGAGTGGTCTGTATGCCCAGGGCTTTGCTAAAGTGACCGCCATGATACGCAGCAAATTGACCATCATTCTCATTGCCGTTCTCGTCACGCTTGGTGCCCGGTCACCGACGGCCGCCGAGACGGTACCGACGACAAAGGCGGAGATCGAACTGACATTTGCGCCGCTGGTCCGAAAAACGGCGCCAGCCGTGGTCAACATCTACACCAAAACGGTCGTTCAGGAGCGCCGCGTCAGCCCGTTGTTCAGCGATCCGTTCTTTCGGCGGTTCTTCGGCGACGGTCTCGGGTTTCAGGGCGGTACCCGCGAGCGGGTCAAGAATTCCCTCGGGTCCGGCGTTATCGTGCGCGAGGACGGCCTGATCGTGACCAACAATCACGTCATCGAGGGTGCCGACGAGATCAATGTGGTTCTGACCGACCGGCGGGAGTTCACGGCCACGGTAATCGGCGCCGACGATCAAACCGATATCGCGCTACTCAAGGTCGACGTTTCGACCCCGCTGCCGACGATCGAGTTTCGCGATTCCGACGATATCGAGGTCGGCGATCTGGTGCTCGCCATCGGCAATCCGTTCGGGGTCGGGCAGACAGTGACCAGCGGTATCGTTTCCGGTGTTGCGCGAACCCGTGTCGGGGTGGCTGATATCGGATCGTTTATCCAGACGGATGCCGCCATCAATCCAGGAAATTCCGGCGGCGCGTTGATCACCATGGACGGGCGGCTTGTCGGCATCAATACCGCCATTTTCTCAAAGACAGGCGGCTCGCTTGGTATCGGCTTCGCCGTACCGGCAAACATGGTGCGGTTCGTCATCGATAGTCTCGATCAGGGGGGCCGCGTGGTTCGGCCGTGGCTTGGCGCCTTCGGTCAGCCGGTCACGTCGGAGCTGGCAACGGCATTCGGTCTCGACCGGCCGATCGGGGTGCTGATCAATGAGGTGTGGCCGAACGGTCCTGCAGCCTTCGCCGGGGTCATGCCTGGGGATATTTTGACTCATGTTAACGGCAAAGAAGTTAATGACGGCGCGGAACTCGGGTTTCGATTTGGATCGCTACCCGTTGGGGGTGAAGCGACCGTTACGGTGATACGCAAACAGCAAACGCTTGATCTCGCCGTCGCGCTCGTGCGGGCGCCCGAGGAACCGCCCCGCGACATTACGATCACGAAGGGACCGAGCCCGCTTGCGGGGCTGAAAGTCGCCAACGTTTCTCCGGCACTGGCCGAGGACGAGCGGCTTAGCGATATGCGTCCCGGCGTCGTTATCCTGGCCGTTGCCCGCAATTCGCCGGCCGCGCGTATGCGTCTCACGCGCGGTGACCGAATTGTTGCCGTTAACGGTATCGAGATCACAGATGTACGTTCTTTGCTCACGGCCATCGAAGCGCCGGCCGACCGGTGGCAACTTACGTTTGACCGAAACGGTCAGCGCATCAATCTGGTGGTCGGCTGATGACCGCAACGTTGTTCGAGCGCCACGCGCCGAGACCGCTGGCCGACCGATTGCGCCCGCAACGGCTGGAAGACGTGGTCGGACAGGACCATTTGCTGTCGGATGGAGGCGACACCCCCGTCGGCCCGTTGCGCCGCATGTTGCAAACGGGATCACTGTCGTCACTCATTCTTTGGGGGCCGCCGGGAACCGGCAAGACGACGATCGCGCGGCTGCTGGCGCAACATACCGATATGGCGTTCGAGCCGTTGTCGGCGGTGTTTTCAGGCGTTGCCGACCTGAAAAAGATCTTCGAGCGCGCCCGCCAGTTCCGCGAAGCGGGGCGCGGAACGCTGCTGTTTATCGATGAAATTCATCGTTTCAACCGGGCCCAACAGGACGGATTTCTGCCGTATGTCGAGGATGGCACGGTGGTGCTTGTCGGCGCCACGACGGAAAACCCATCATTCGAGCTCAATGCCGCGCTGCTGTCCCGCGCCCGGGTGCTGGTTCTCAAGCGGTTGGACGAGGCGGCCTTGATGCAGTTGCTGGACCGCGCCGAGGGAGATCTCGGTCGCGCCCTGCCGGTCACCGATGAGTCACGCGCCATGTTGTGCGCCATGGCTGACGGCGATGGGCGGTACCTGCTGAACATGGCCGAGGCGCTGTTCGAGTTCGACGAGAACGAGCGATTGGAGCCGGATGCCCTGGCCGAGGCTGTTCAGCGGCGCGCGCCTGTTTACGACAAATCCCAGGAAGGCCATTACAACCTGATCAGCGCTCTCCACAAATCGTTGCGCGGATCCGATACGGATGCTGCACTCTACTGGTTCGAGCGGATGATCGCCGGTGGGGAGGAAGCCGGTTACATCGCCCGCAGGCTGGTCCGTTTTGCCGTCGAGGATATCGGCTTGGCCGACCCTCAGGCATTGCCCCAGGCGCTTGCAGCCTGGGACGCCTACGAGCGCCTCGGCTCGCCCGAGGGCGAACTGGCTTTGGTTCAGTGCGTGATCTATCTCGGCAGCGCGCCCAAGTCGAATGCCGCCTACAAAGCCGAGAAATCGGCGAAACGGGAAGCCAAATCGACGGGTTCGCTGATGCCGCCGAAACATATCCTGAATGCGCCGACGCGGTTGATGAAGGACCTCGGATACGGGGACGGCTACGCCTACGACCATGACGCGCCCGAGGGGTTTTCGGGCCAGAACTACTTTCCTGAGGATATGCCCCGGCAACGGTTCTTTCGGCCGGGCGACAAGGGGTTCGAGCGGGAGATCGCCAAGCGGATTGCGTATTGGGACGAGCTCAGACGCAAGCGTGAGACCGACGAAGGCGAGGGGGCAGCGTGAATCCGAGCATTCTTATTGCGGTTGCGGCCGGCGGCGCGGTCGGCGCCGTCGCCCGGTTTCTGACAACCAGCGCCGTCGGGCACTGGGCAGGCCACGGATTCCCTTGGGGTACGATGACCGTCAATGTCGTCGGCTCGTTTGCCCTCGGGGTCGTTATCGAGATTTCGGCGCTTCACTGGTCGCCTTCCGAAGCGGGGCGGGCTTTTATCGTCGTCGGGTTACTCGGTGCCTTTACGACCTTCTCGACGTTTTCCCTCGATCTGCAGTCTTTGATCAATCGCGATCAGATGGTCATGGGTGCGCTTTACGTGATCGGTTCCGTTGCGCTGGGACTCGCTGGACTGCTCGGCGGCATGGCATTGATTCGCACGGTCAGCGGTTAACCCGATGTCCGGCGTGCGCAATGTCACCGTCGAATCGGCCGCCGACGGAATGCGTCTCGACAGATGGATCCGCGAGCAGATTCCCGGAATCGGTCAGGGGCAGGTGCAAAAACTGCTCCGTACCGGCCAGATCAGGCTCGACGGCAAAAGAGCGAAGGCGAATGCCCGGATTGTCGCCGGCCAGATTGTAAGGATTCCGCCGACCGGCGACGGCCGACCGGATCAGAAGGAACGCCGGACGCCACCCGTTGCAAAATCCGACGAAGGCCTGCTCGCCGACCGTATTCTTCACATGGACGATCACATTATTGCGATCGATAAGCCGGCCGGACTCGCAGTACAGGGCGGTTCGGGTACCAGTCGTCACGTCGACGGTCTGTTGGACACGCTTCGCCATGGGCACGCCGAGCGGCCGCGCCTGGTTCATCGTCTCGACAAGGACACGAGCGGCGTCCTGCTACTGGCGCGAGATCGGCACACGGCGAAACTTTTGACAAAGGCGTTTCAGACGCGCCAGGTCAGAAAACTCTACTGGGCGCTGACAGTGGGGGTTCCGGGGTTGGCGGAAGGCACGATCGACGCGCCGCTTCGAAAGGCGCGCACTGGCGGGCCAGGATCGGAAAGGATGATCGTCGATGAGGAACGCGGCGACAGAGCGCTGACAGCGTACCGGACGGTCGCCCAGGCATCAAAAACAACGGCATGGCTCGCGCTTGAGCCGTTGACCGGGCGCACGCACCAGCTCCGCGTCCATCTTGCGGCGATCGGAACCCCGATTCTCGGCGACGGCAAGTACGGCGGTGCGGATGCCCATCCGGATATTCTCGGCCGTCGCCGACAACTGCAGTTGCATGCCCGAGGATTGATGCTGGAAATTGACGGTCTGGCCCCGCTCAGCGTCGCAGCGGAGCCACCGGACCACATGCGTGACCTGATGTCGGCGCTTGAGCTATCCGATCCCGAAAACCTATCCAACTTCATATGATGCGCCCCCCATCCCGGATGCCAAAGTATCCGGTTGCGGCGTCGCCGGGGGCATGTTTACTTTGGAAACATACAGGTGAGGCATCGCTAAGAGACAAGCGTATGTCATCAGAATTATGACCTGAGGGGATGCAGCGCTTGCCTTCGGCAGGCCTGAGAAAAAATGAGACTGTTGGTTGTCGAAGATCACGAGGTGTTCGCCAAAGGCATCAAGCGCGCCTTTGAGCAAACCGGCTATGTCGTCGACATCGTTGAAAACTGCGAGGACGCAAGCGTCGCGCTGACGACAATCACGTATGATGCGATGATCCTCGATCGCGGCTTGCCCGACGGCGACGGCCTGAATGTTCTCCAGGAAATCCGCAAGATGGGTAATGCCATCCCGGTTCTTCTGCTGACTGCGCGCGGTGAAGTCGACGCCAAGATCGAGGGACTCGATAGCGGCGCTGACGATTACGTCGCCAAACCGGTCGACATGGAAGAATTGATCGCCCGTGTACGGGCACTATTGCGCCGGCCGGCCGCAACGGTGGATCTCGTTCTTAATGTCGGCAATTTGGCCTACGACACGCGAAGCCGCGAGGTTCGCGTCGGCGATTGCGCCGTTGACGTGTCTCGCCGCGAAACCGACGTGCTGGAGCACTTGCTGCGCCGAGCGAACCGGATCGTCTCGAAGGACGTGCTCGAGGAGAAGCTCTATGGCTTCGATGAGGAGGTCTCTTCCAATTCCGTCGAAGTCCATGTTTCACGACTCCGTAAACGTCTTCAGGACGCTGGTGCGAACGTCCAAATCAAGACCAAACGCGGCATGGGTTACGTCCTGTCCGAACTGGATTCCGGACCCGCTTGATACGGGTCTGCGGTTCAGAAACCTCGTTTCCGCATCGTTCAGCTTGCCGTCAGGCTCGGGTAAGGCCTCATTAAGGCCCGAACTGTAGATATAGGCTCATGAACCCGCTGCGTTTGTCGCGGGACCTCAGAAGAGGGAGCCTGAAATGAGAAAATCTTTCCGGATACTGGCCTTGGCCGCAGGACTGGGCGTTGCCCATGGCGCCGGTTCGGATGCCGCCGCGTCTAACATCGAAACCGGCGACGAGATCAGGGTTGCCGTCGAAACCGCCTGCAGCGCTGGCTCGGCCGTGTTTAATGTCATCAATCTCGGTGCCGCGCTGCCCGATCACATGCGCTTTATCGTTTCGCGGGCGACGGACGGCCAGATCGTTCGCGTCCGCAAGAACACGCTGGCGAGCCGCGGATCCGTAAGGATCGTGGTGCCGGGCGTCGCCGAGACCGGCACCGAGCTGGCGCTGTCGCTCGATCCTTCGTGGGTCGAATTCACGGACGCCCCCGTAGCCAGGATCCGCTGCGCCGACTAAATCGGCCACGGCGAATCGAACATGCCCAAGAAAAAGGGCGGCTGATGTTTCAGCCGCCCTTCGTTTTTCCGATGTCGCGAACTTACTTGGTCAGTAAGATCTCGACACGACGGTTCTTCGGCTCGCGAACGCCGTCGTCGGTTGCCTTCAGCGGGCTTTCTTCACCGAAATGCTGCATGGCGACCTTGGCGGAAACGCCGGACAGCTGCATGGCGAGCGACACGCTGATCGCGCGTTGCTCGGAAAGCGCCATATTGTAGTCCTTGTTGCCCGAACGGTCGGCATGGCCACTAATCGTGATCAGTGCATCGCCGTCCTGAGCAATCGGGTGCTTGGCGACATTTTCGATCAATGCGAGAGCGGCCTTGTCGAGCGCGTCGCTGTCGAACCCGAAGAAGACCATGAACGGGCCGGCTTGCATGACCTCTTCGGCCATCGGCGCGGCTGCAGTGGGCCGTTCGTAGACAAGCGCTTCGTAGGCGATTGTGAAGTCCGTTTTGCAGGCCTCGATATGATCGGGCTGGAAGTTTTCTTCTTGTTCCTGCATCCAGCAGTCGAACATCGCCTGGGCGCGGCCGGCTGCATGCGGATTACCGTCGCGGCGCGTATTCAGGGCCTCGACCAACAAGCTGCGGGCCAGACTGAGCTCGAGAATCGAGTCTGCCGGCAGGTCACGCTCTTCAAGCGCTTGCGGACCTTGATACTCGCCCGCCGCAGCGGCACGTGCCTTGGATGCAAAGTATTCCGCATCGCCCCAGTCGCCCTCAACGGCTTCCGTGCGGGCCAACTGAACATACTCGCGATGAAGCGCCTGGAAATAGGTGTCGCCCATCTGTTCAAGACCGGCGACCTCATCGAGATCGACAACCGCACACGCGCCCAGAAGCGGCATCAGAATAACAACGGCAAATAGTTTCTTCATTCGTTTCATGGATGAAATCCTCCTCGAAAACATACTTCGACCCTGAGATCCCGAACTGATCCTGTGGTTTTCCCCATCCGTCAAACTACACAATGCGGCATCGTAGTATTAATGGCAACCGCCGCATCATCACGCGGTCAGTGTGGGTTTGAGACGTTTTAGGACGCAAGTCGCATCAAGAGCGCCAAGGGTGCTGCTTTGCCTTTCAAGATATGTCGCCATCTTCTAAAACAGCTGGCCTGCACGATCTGTGACGGTTCGCACTGGGCCGTCCTTTTTTCGACGCGAGAGGGATTTTTTTTGAAGCTGGTCGTTTTCGATTGCGACGGAACCCTGGTCGATAGTCAAAAATCCATCGTCGATGCGATGGTCCTGGCGTTTGAGGAGCATGAGTTACCCGCCGTTTCCGCCGACCGTGTTCGCCGCGTCATCGGCTTGCCGCTCGACGTCGCGATCGCAGAACTGCTCGGGGAACCGGCGGAATTCCGTCACGAGACGATCGCTGAAACCTATCGCCGCATGTTTCGGGCGTTTCGCGCCGCCGGTTCGGTGGTCGAGCCGCTCTATGATGGTGCCGCGGATACGGTTCGTGCTCTCGACGAGGAGGGGTGGTTGCTCGGTATCGCGACCGGTAAAGCGCGACGCGGGTTGGATGCAACACTCGGACCGCTGGATCTGCTGCGCCACTTCGTCACTATGCAAACCGCCGACGTGGCAATGGGCAAGCCGCACCCGGAGATGTTGGAGCGCGCCGTCAGCGAAGCCGGTGTCACAACAGATGTTGCGGTTATGGTCGGCGACACCACATTCGATATGGAAATGGCGCAAAACGCCGGTGTCGCTTCGATCGGGGTCAGTTGGGGTTACCATCCCGCCGAGGCGTTGCACGCAGCGGGAGCACATGTTGTCATCGATGAATGGCGTCAATTGACGCCGGCCATCATCGATCTGATCGGGAGTCTGAGATGAAACGCGGTATCAAAGTTCTGGGCATTCTCGTCGTCCTGGTGGTGGCCATCGCCGTTGCGGGGATTGCGGTCCTAAAGTCCCAGGATTTCAATTCTTACCGCTCATTAATTGCGGATGCGGTTGAAGATGCGACAGGGCGTAAGGTCGTCATCGCCGGCGACTTGACGCTCGATGTTTCTCTGAAACCCGCCCTCTCGGTCGCGGGTGTCACATTCGCCAATGCCGACTGGGGCAGCCGGCCGGAGATGGCGTCACTCGATCGCCTGGCCGCAGTCGTTGAACTGATCCCGTTATTGTCGGGCGATATCCGCATTGAGTGGATCGAAATGTCGGGTGTCGATGTGCTCCTGGAAACCGATGCGTCGGGTCGGGGCAACTGGGAATTCCCGGCTGCAAAGAGCGGCGATACCGGCACGGGCTCGGGCGAAACCCGGCTGCCCGTCATCAATGCCGTCCGACTGGCGGATGTGAATCTGACATACCGTGATGGCGTTACCGGAACTGACCAGACTTTGGCGCTCGACAACCTGCAACTTGCGGCAAAAAATCTCGAATCGCCGCTGAACATGTCTGCTGTCGCTGACGTCAACGGCGAACGTGTCGAGATGTCGGGTGAACTGGGCCCGGTGACGGCGTTGATCGACAACACGTTGTTTCCGTTGCGGCTGGATGTCGCAGCGCTCGGCGCGGACTTGACGCTCGACGGCACGGTTAATCGGCCCCGCGACGCAAAAGGCTACAACATCGGCTTCTCGTTGCAGGGCGAATCATTGCGCGCCGTTGCCGGCCGCGCTGCCGCTCTCGCGGGCGGCTTTGCGCTCCCGGATCTCTCGGACAAGGCGTTCGATTTATCCGGGGCCGTACGAGACGAAGGCAAAAGACTGGCGATCGACGGGTTAGCCGTAAAGGCGGGCGGATCGGACGTTCGCGGCAACCTCTCGCTGGCGCCGGAATCGCCGCGAGTTGGGCTTGTCGCCATACTTGAATCCAACGTCTTCGATCTTGCGGACATTGTCAGCTTCGAGGCGCCGGCGGATCAGGGAAAGGACGATAAGCCGTTGGACGGCCGGGTTTTCCCCGACGATCCGTTGCCGTTCGCCGCGATCAAAGACATCGATGCCGAGGTCGATCTGACCGTTCAATCGCTTACGGTGTCAAACGTCACGGTCAATAACACGTCGCTCGGGCTCGCGCTTGCGGCTGGAAAACTGAGTCTGGACCCGCTCGATGTGAGCTACGACGGTCAACGGGTCGCCGGAACCACCGCCATTGATGCTACGACCGTCAATCCGACCATCGTCGCCCGGCTATCGGGTGAGGGTATCGATTACGGGCATATTCTTGCGCAAACAGCCGGGAACGCGACACTCAAAGGTCTGATGGACGTAAACGTCGATCTAAACGGCCGGGGACATTCGGTTCGCGAAATTATGGCCTCGCTCAACGGCGACCTTCGCGTAGTCACGCTGGACGGTCGGATCGAAAGCGGCGCACTCGACTTCTTCTCGGGCGATTTACTCGGCGCTGTGCCGTTTCTCGGAAACAAAGACGACGCCCGCGCGCTCAAGTGTGGCGTAATCGATTTCGCGATCGACGATGGCATTGCCGTTCCGCGCGCCATTGTTATCGAAACCGGCGGGCTCAACATCATCGGCAGTGGCGTTGTTGATTTGCGGGACGAGACACTCGATCTTTTGTTCGACCCGCGCGCCAAGAGCGTTTCGCTGGTGAGCGTCGCCGAAATCGGCATCCGCGTCAGCGGCACGTTCCTCGAGCCTTCATTCGGGCCTGATGCCGGCAGCGTCGCGAAGGGGGTGGCATCGACGGCACTAGGCATTGCGACGGGTGGAATATCGACCCTCGTCGAAATGGCCGCTGACACGGTTACGAAAGCCGATCAGACCGACTACTGCCAGGCCGCCCTGACCGGCAAGACACCAGACGCCGGTGGAAACGGCGAAACAGCGCCGGCAACCAACAAGGACTCCCGTGGAACGACGGACGCCACGCAACCGAAAGCTCAGGAACCGGCCGGGCAAGGTATCGGTGACGCTGTTGAGGGCGTCGGCGGCGCGCTCGACAACCTGCTGGGAAACTGATGGCCGAAACGGACACAGCCGGCAGCGTTTCGAAGCCGCGCCGGTTCTATGCCGGCGTCGAAATTGGCGAAACGGACGGTTCTTTCGCCATTCTGCTCGACAACCGACCGGTTCGCACGCCGGCAAAAGCGCCATTCGTCGTGCCGAATCGACGATTGGCTGAAGAAATCGCAGTCGAATGGGATGCGCAGGGCGATCATGTTGCCCCTGAAACCATGCCGTTGACCGGACTCGCCAATGCCGCCATCGACCGGATCGGCCCCCGGCGGGCGACCGCCGTCGACAACCTCGTCTCCCATATCGAGAGTGACCCCGTGTGCTTCAGGGCAGAAGCGCCCACCGACCTCGTCGAGAGCGAGTCGCGCCATTGGGATCCGCTGATCGAGGGCTTTCGGACCCGTTTCGATGTAACGCTGCGGTTGACGCACGGGCTGCGACCGGCCGATCAGGATAGCGCCGCAAGCGATGCAGTCCGAGACTACGCCCTTGGATGTAACGATTTCGTGCTCACAGCGCTTGTCGACAGTGCGACCCATCTCGGATCCCTTGTCGTGGCGATTGCGGCGCTGGAGGGCGATATCGACGCGGATAGCGCATTTTCGGCGGCTTACCTGGAAGAACTCCACCAGGCTGAGCGCTGGGGGATCGACAAGGCCGCCGAAGGCCGTCGGCGGGAGATCCGCCGGGATGTCGAAACGGCACTCAGGTTTGCCGCGCTGGTCCGGGATCAGGCATAAAATCTATCGCTCTATTGCAGTGCAATATTTTGGTTTTTTCGCTGGCGTCCGCCCCGTAAACTGCGGTCCGCTAAAATCGGGGAGGGGCACCATGCAGGACATCATTCGCCAGCTTGAGGAAAAGCGCGAACAGGCGCGCCTCGGTGGCGGGCAACGCCGCATCGACGCCCAGCACGGCAAGGGCAAGTTGACGGCCCGCGAACGTCTGAATTTGTTGCTCGACCCCGGATCCTTTGAAGAATGGGACATGTTCGTCGAACATCGCTGTACTGATTTCGGTATGGCCGATCAGAAAGTTCCCGGCGATGGCGTAGTTACCGGTTTCGGCACCGTCAACGGTCGCATCGTTTTCGTTTTCAGCCAGGATTTCACCGTGCTGGGCGGCTCGCTCTCCGAATCCCATGCCGAGAAGATCAGCAAGGTCATGGACAAAGCCATGCAGGTCGGTGCGCCGGTCATCGGACTCAACGACTCGGGCGGTGCGCGCATCCAGGAGGGCGTTGCATCGCTTGCCGGTTATGCCGAGGTGTTCGAGCGTAACGTCGAGGCGTCGGGCGTGGTGCCGCAGATTTCTCTGATCATGGGGCCGTGCGCGGGCGGTGCGGTTTACTCACCGGCCATGACTGACTTCATTTTCATGGTCGAGGATACGTCCTATATGTTCGTCACGGGACCCGATGTGGTTAAAACCGTCACCCATGAGGCCGTAACCCAGGAAGAACTTGGCGGCGCCAGCACTCATACGACAAAATCCGGTGTTGCCGACAAGGCTTTCACCAACGACGTCGAAGCACTCCTGTACCTTCGCCGTTTCATCGATTTTCTGCCGCTCAACAATAAGGAAAAGCCGCCGTCTCGGCCGACACCGGATCGCCCCGACCGGGTCGAAATGTCGCTGGATTCGCTGATACCCGAAAACCCGAACAAGCCCTACGACATGCGGGAGCTGATCGAGAAGGTCGTCGACGAGGGCGATTTTTTCGAACTTCAACCCGGTTATGCCGGCAACATCCTGATCGGGTTTGCCCGGATGGAAGGCTCGACAGTCGGTATCGTCGCCAACCAGCCGATGGTCCTGGCGGGATGTCTGGATATCGCGTCGTCGATCAAGGGCGCCCGATTCGTCCGTTTTTGCGATTGTTTCAACATTCCCATCGTAACCTTCGTCGACGTGCCGGGCTTTCTGCCGGGCACGTCACAGGAGCACGGCGGTATCATCAAGCATGGTGCGAAGCTGCTCTTCGCGTTCACCGAAGCGACGGTTCCGAAGGTCACGGTCATCACGCGCAAAGCCTATGGCGGGGCCTACGACGTCATGAGTTCCAAGCATCTCGGTGGTGACGTCAACTTTGCCTGGCCGTCGGCGGAAATCGCCGTCATGGGGCCGAAAGGCGCGGTCGAAATCATTTTCCGTCAGGACCTGGGAGATGACGACAAGATCGCCCGCCGCACGGAGGAATACCGTTCGCGTTTCGCCAATCCGTTCGTCGCCGGCGCCCGCGGTTTCATCGATGACGTCATCATGCCGCACAATACGCGAACCCGTATCTGCCGCAGTCTTCGAATGCTGCACAACAAGGAAGTCAAGAAACCTTGGAAGAAGCACAACAATCTGCCGCTCTGATGCAACACGGTTCGGATGACGGGCGAGCACGCCGCCGGCTTCGCGGCCTGGCTGTGCACTTTGCCGTGTTTTTCGTCGTCAGTGCAGTGCTTGCCTTGGTGAATTTTTCAATGTTTCCGGATCGGATCTTCGTGATTTTTCCGGTCGTGCTTTGGGGTGCGCCGCTGGCGATTCACGCGGCCTATGCCATGGGACTGTTTGACGCATTCGGAAAGGGGAACCGATGAGCGCTAGCCGCAAAAAGCCGTTCAAGAAAATTCTCGTCGCCAACCGGGGCGAAATCGCCTGCCGCGTCATGCGCACCGCACGTCGCCTGGGGATCAAGACCGTCGCGGTCTACTCCGAGGCCGACCGCAACGCGCTGCACGTCGAGATGGCCGATGAGGCTGTCTGTATCGGCCCGGCGCCCTCGGCCGAGAGCTATCTTGTGCAGAAGAATATCCTTGCCGCCATCGCCGAAACCGGCGCCGACGCAGTGCACCCCGGCTACGGCTTTCTGTCGGAGAATGCGAGCTTCGCCCGCGCTCTGGCGAAAGCCGGCGTCGCCTTTATCGGCCCGAAGCCGCGCGCCATCACCGCGATGGGCGACAAGATCGAATCGAAGAAGTTGGCGGCCAAGGCCAAGGTCAACACGATCCCGGGCCACACGGAGGCCGTCAAGGACGCCAAACAGGCCGTTACGATCGCCAAGAAGGTCGGTTATCCGGTCATGATCAAGGCATCGGCCGGCGGCGGCGGCAAGGGGATGCGCGTTGCCTGGGACGATGCCGACTGCAAGGAGGGGTTCGAGCGCGCGACCAGCGAGGCGAAGTCCAGCTTCGGCGACGACCGCGTTTTTATCGAGAAGTTCATCGAGGAACCGCGCCACATCGAGATCCAGGTGCTCGGCGACAGCCACGGTAACGTCGTTTACCTCGGCGAGCGTGAATGCTCGATCCAGCGACGCCACCAGAAGGTGATCGAGGAAGCGCCGTCACCTTTCATCGACGAAGAGACCCGCGCGGCGATGGGGGCGCAGGCCGTCAGCCTCTCGAAGGCCGTGAAGTACGAGTCCGCCGGCACCGTGGAGTTCATCGTCGACAAGGACCGCAATTTCTATTTCCTCGAAATGAACACCCGTCTTCAGGTCGAGCATCCGGTGACCGAACTGATCACCGGTCTCGATCTCGTCGAAGAAATGATCCGTGTCGCCGCCGGCGAAAAACTGAGCATTGCACAGGACGACGTCAAACTGAACGGATGGGCCGTCGAGTCCCGCGTTTACGCCGAAGATCCGTTCCGTGGTTTCCTGCCGTCGACGGGCCGCCTGACGCGATATGCACCGCCGGTGGAGGGCGTTGCAGCCGATGGTGCGACCGTACGCGTCGATACCGGCGTCACCGAGGGTGGCGAGATTTCCATGTTTTACGACCCGATGATCGCCAAGTTGGTGACCTGGGGCCGCGACCGCGAGCATGCCATCGAGATCATGCAGAGCGCGCTCGATGCGTTCTATATCCGCGGCGTTTCCCACAATATCGCGTTTCTCGCGGCGTTGATGGCGCACGAGCGTTTCCGCGCCGGGCGCCTGACGACCAATTTCATCGCCGAGGAATACCCCGACGGTTTCGATGCCGCCGACTTGTCTGGCGAAGGGCACGAGGTCATTGCCGCTGCCGCTGCCGCCGTCCATATGGCTTATCAGGTGCGGGCGACAAAAATCAGCGGTCAAACGGTCGGTTATGGGCGCACCGTCGCCGAAGACTGGGTCGTCGTGCTGCCGGGTGAACGTCACGAGGTCAACGTGCGGATTGCCGAAGACGGCTTCGATATCCGACTCGACGGCGGATTGATGCCGCTACGCACGGATTGGCAACTGGGTGAGCCGGTCATGCATGTGACGATCAACGGCCAATCGTTCTGCCTCCAGGTCGAGCGTATCGATATCGGCTACCGCCTGACCCATCGCGGCGCCAGGGTCGATGCGTTGGTGTTCAGCCCGTTCGGCGCGCAGTTACATGATCTGATGCCGGTTAAGGAAGCGCCGGACACATCGAAGCTATTGATGTCGCCGATGCCCGGCTTGCTGGTTTCTGTCGCCGTCGCCGAAGGCCAGGAGATCAAGGCCGGAGAGGAACTTGCCGTCATCGAAGCGATGAAAATGGAAAACGTCATGCGCGCCGAACGCGATGGCACCGTGTCCGAGATCCACGCTGCGCCCGGCGACAGCTTGATGGTCGACCAGGTCATTCTCGAGTTCGCCTGACGCGCCGGTTTCCAACGTGACTCTCATTCCCTACGTCGAAGGTCTGTTGATCGGCGGCGGCCTGATTATCGCTATCGGGGCGCAGAATGCCTACGTGATTCGCCAAGGCGTGAAAGGCGAGCATGTGTTCGCCGTGGCCTCCACCTGTGCGGTGATCGATATTCTTCTGATTGCCCTTGGCGCCGGCGGTGTCGGCACGCTGATTGCCGAGAGTCCGGTTTTGCGGGTCATCGCCGCATGGGGCGGCGCGGCGTTTCTTGCGGTCTACGGCGCATTGGCGCTGCGCTCGGCAATACGGGCCTCGGCCGCCGACTGGGCCGAGGCGGACGCAGCGGCTCGATCCGCCGGCACAACAGGGCGGGGGCGCGCCATTGGTGCCGCGCTTGCGTTTTCGCTGCTCAATCCGCACGTCTATCTCGACACGGTGGTCATGCTTGGCGGGATTGCGGCGCAGTATGCTGTCGATCTTCGCGTCGTCTTTGCGGCCGGGGCCATGACCGCCTCGGTCGTCTGGTTCTACGGGATCGGGTATGGGGCGACGCGTCTGGCGCCGTTCTTCAGAACCGTCACGGGCGCGCGAACCCTCGATCTTACCGTTTGTGCCGTGATGTGGATCGTTGCCGTGCGTCTCGTCGTTCGCGAACTCGCCTGATTTTTCGAACCGGATGTGCTAGGCGATATCCATGAGTGCAAACAAGGCCGTCAAAGTCGTCGTCCAGGGCCGGGTCCAGGGCGTGTGGTACCGCGGCTGGGCCATCGAAAACGCACAGGAACTCGGCCTTGACGGTTGGGTGCGCAATCGTCACGACAGCACCGTCGAGGCAGCGCTGTTCGGCCCGGAGGACAAGGTCGACGAGATGATCGGGCGCATGCGGTCCGGCCCGCCGTTGGCATCCGTAAGCGACCTGTCGATCAGCGACGATCCGGAGGGCATTGAGCCGGGCTTTCATCAGCGCTCGACGGTTTGACGTCGAAAATCTCGCCGAACGTCGCTTTGAGGGCCAGATCGAGGTCCGGCATGGTGGCCGTGACGCCGAGATCGGCGAGCGAGGTGACGCCGTGCGCCGAAATGCCGCAGGGAACGATCCCCGAAAAATGCCCGAGGTCGGGTTCCAGATTGATGGAAATTCCGTGATAGGTCACCCAGCGCCGCACGCGAACGCCGATCGCGGCAATCTTGTCTTCGCGGCCGCCACCCCGCGTGACCCAGATGCCGACCCGCCCGTCGCGCCGCTCACCCTGAACGCCGAATCCGGCCAGGGTGCGGATGATCCACGCCTCGAGGTCGTGAATATAGCAGCGCACGTCGCCGCCGCGACGCTTGAGGTCGAGCATGACGTAGGCGATCCGCTGGCCGGGCCCGTGATAGGTGTATTGCCCGCCGCGACCCGTTTCGTAGACCGGGAATCGGTCCGGCTCGATCAGGTCGGCGGGATCGGCACTGGTGCCCGCGGTATAGAGCGGCGGGTGCTCGAGCAACCAGATGGCCTCCGGCGCATCGCCGGCCCGGATCGCCGCCACACGGTCCTCCATGAAGGCGATCGCAGCCGGATAGGGAACCGGCGAGTCGTCGACGATCCACTCGGCGTTCGTGCGGTTTTCACTGGGTTCAGGCGGCATGGCGGAAACTTCGTCTCGGACGGCGTTTTGTCAGCTTGATCGCGGGCGCGGGATTTGCTATCTCCCCGCCATGAAAGGACAACCGTCCGGTTGTCTCAAGCGAATTGCGGTCGTGGCGGAACTGGTAGACGCGCAGCGTTGAGGTCGCTGTCCTGGCAACAGGGTGGAAGTTCGAGTCTTCTCGACCGCACCACTTTTCTGAGAGGCCCGCCGGGAAACCGGCGGGCTTCTGCTTTTCGCTTTCCGCGGCATGGCGTAATCTGACGCATCGTCAGTCAGCGGGGCCGGGCCGGTGAGCGAAAACGTCGAAAATCAGACTGTTTCGGAAGACCCGTCCGCCGTGCCGGGCGGCGCGTCCACCGACGAGACCGGGGCGGCATCGCCTGAAATGCTCGAGGAATTGTTGCCGCAGATCGTCGAGGCGCTCGACGAGGGTCGCACCGACGACGTATGGGCGCTTGTCGAGCCGCTGCACTACTCGGAAATCGCCGACGTGCTGGAGTGGATGAGCTCCGGCGAGCGGGAACGGCTCGTCCTGTCGCTCGGCTCCCGGCTCGATTACGACTCGCTGACCGAACTCGACGAAACCGTCCGTGAGGAGGTGCTCGGGTACCTCGGCCTCGAAAACGTGGTTCAGGCCGTCGCCGAACTCGACAGTGACGATGCGGTCGAGTTGTTCCGCGAACTCGACGAGGAGAACCAGCGCGAGCTGCTCGACGCCGTCGCCCCCGAGGACCGCGCTTACATCGAGGAAGCGCTCGGCTATCCGGAAGACTCCGCCGGTCGTCTGATGCAGCGCGAACTGGTCTGGGTTCGGGAAGACTGGACCGTCGGCCGGACCATCGACTACATGCGGGCCAGCGCCGACGAGGACGACGAGACCGCCGAACTGCCCGATGTCTTCTACGATATCTACATCGTCGATGCGGATCATAAACCCATGGGCTGGGTGCCGCTGAGCCAATTGCTCAAGACCAAGCGGCCGGTGCCGATCATCGATTTGATGCATACGGAGATGCACCTGATTCCGGTCGAGACCGATCAGGAAGATGTCGCTTATCTGTTCCGTCAGCGCGACCTCGTTTCGGCCCCGGTGATCGACGCGGCGGGCAAACTGATCGGCGCGATTACAATCGATGACGTGGTCGACGTGATCGACGAGGAACACGAGGAAGACATGATGCTGCTGGGCGGTGTCAGCGAGGGCGATCTCTACGACGCGACCCTCGATACCACCCGCGCAAGATTCACCTGGTTATTGGTTAATTTATTGACGGCAGTCCTTGCATCGCTGGTGATCGGTCTGTTCGAAGCGACCCTGGAACAGATCGTCGCGCTCGCCGTTCTGATGCCCATCGTCGCCTCGATGGGCGGCAACGCCGGCACGCAGACCCTGACCGTCGCCGTGCGCGGCCTGGCGACGAAGGAATTGTCGTCGCGAAATGCATTGCGGGTCATGGCCAAGGAACTGCTGGTCGGCGCCATCAACGGCGTGCTGTTCGCCGTGATCGCCGGCGTCGTCGCGGCGGTATGGTTCGACGACATGCGTCTCGGCGGCGTGATTGCCGTTGCCATGGTGATCAATTTGGTCGTTGCGGCGCTGGCCGGCACGTCGATCCCGATTTTGCTCGAACGCTGGGGCGTCGATCCCGCCATCGCGTCGAGCGTGTTTCTGACCACGGTGACCGATGTGGTGGGCTTCTTCGCCTTCCTCGGTCTCGCCGCCGTCGTTCTGCTTTGAGGAGGAGATACTCATGCCAACCGTCATGATCACCGGCGCGAACCGGGGACTCGGGCTCGAATTCGCTACACAATACCTCGCCGACGGCTGGCGGGTCATTGCAACGTGCCGCGATCCGTCCGCAGCGGTCGGGCTCAGCGGGCTTTCGGGCGATATCGAGGTGCACCGTCTGGCGGTCGATATGTCGCGCCAGATCGACGAGTTGAAATCCACTCTCGGCGATCAACCTGTCGACGTGCTGATCAACAACGCCGGTATCTACGGGCCGCGCGATACCGGCATCGGCAATCTCGATCCGGCGGCATGGCGGCATGTGTTCGAGGTCAACTCGATCGCGCCAATCAAGGTCGCCGAGGCCTTTCTCGATAACGTCGCTGCCGGCGATCAAAAGAAAATCGCCTCAGTCACCAGCAAAATGGGCAGCATCGGCGAGATCAGCGAAGGCCGCGAGTATGTCTATCGCTCCAGCAAGGCAGCGCTCAACGCGGCCCATAAGGCAATGGCACTGCAGATCGCCCCGCGCGGCATCGCTGCGGCAGTCATGCACCCGGGCTGGGTGCGAACCGACATGGGCGGCCCCGGTGCGTTGATCGACGCAACGGAGAGTGTAGCAGGCATGCGTAAGGTTATCGCCGGACTGACCCTTGAACGGACCGGAACGTTCTGGAATTACGACGGAACGGAACTGCCATGGTAGGAACGGGTACACGATGACCGATCCCATCGACTTCTACTTCGATTTTTCGTCACCCTACGGCTATCTCGCGGCGGAGCGGGTCGAAGCCGTGATTGCGCCGTTCGGCCGGGATATCCGCTGGCGGCCGATCCTGTTAGGGGTGGCGTTCAAGGAGACCGGAAGCGGCCCGCTGCTCGATCAGCCGATGAAAGGGGCGTACTCGCGCCGCGACATGGAGCGTATGGCGCGTTTCATGGATGTGCCGTTTCGCATCCCCGACCCGTTTCCGGTTGCCACCATACGCGCCGCGCGCGGATTTTACTGGCTCGATGAACGAGATCCGGGAGCGGCCGTGGCCTTCGCCAAGACGGTTTACCGAGCCTATTTCGCCGACGGCCGCAATATTTCCGACCCCAAGGTTGTCGACGACATCGCCGAAAGCCTTGGACACGATCGGGCGAAGTTCGCCGAAGCCGTCGGAACGCCCGAAATCAAGGAACGCCTGCGCCAGGAGGTCGACGGTTCGATCGAGCGAGGTGTGTTCGGCTCTCCCTTCGTCTTTGTCGATGGCGAGCCGTTCTGGGGCGCAGACCGCTTCTGGATGATCAAGCGCTGGCTCAAATCGGGCGGCTGGTAGAGGTATGCGGTGACGGTTCATTTGCTCAAACTCTGCGTCGGTGTCGACGATCTCGACGATCTGCGCGACTGGCACCAACGCCGCCAGCGCGTTGCGGAGAAAACGGGCGAGCCGTTCACCCTGCGTCACGTGACGCGCAGCACGCCGCGACGCGCTGCCGAAGTCCTCGACGGCGGGTCGCTGTACTGGGTGATCAGGGGCGTCATCCAGGCCCGCCAGCCGGTTCTCGATCTCGAGGCCACGGTTCGTAGCGACGGTCAGCCGGCGTGCGCCATCGTGATGGCACCGGAGTTGGTGGAAACCGAGTGGCGCCCGCATCGGGCGTTCCAGGGATGGCGTTATCTCGAGACCAGGGACGCGCCACGGGATATCAAGAGCGGCCGCCGACGGGGCGATAAATTGCCAGCCGAAATGGAGCGGGAGCTGCGCGAGCTCGGATTGTTGTGAGTTTGCCGAGCATTGGTTGTACGGTGCTGCCGCCGTGTCACCCTTGCAACAGGCGACAAGGCATGATGTGCTATCGATCAATACTTTCGCAACTGCCTGAAGATGGTGGATCGCCATGCCCAACGACGATGTCGAAATCATCACGCCGCCCAATCTCCTCAAAGCCAAGGTGACGGTCGGCGGCCCCAATGCCGTCGATGAAGCCGCACTGGCCCGCGCCGAGCAGGTCATTGCCGGCATGAAGGGCAGTTACATCGAGTGGGTGAAATCAGATTTCGAGCGCGTCGAGACGGCCTACAAGCGGCTCGTCAACGGTGAGGGCGAGCGCTCGGCCAATCTCGATGAGATTTTTTCGGTTTCGCACGACATGAAGGGGCAGGGCGGCAGTTTCGGCTACGACCTCGTGACCGCGATTGCCAATCATCTGTGCCGTCTGATCGAGAAGTTCGGCGAGCAAAATCCCGACGATCTCGAAAACGAAGCCATTCGCATCCATATCGAAGCCATGAAGCTGGTCATTACTCAGGATATGACCGGTGATGGCGGCGACACCGGCAAAGCCATTCTCGCCGGCATTCAGAAGATGGACGCACGGATTGTGTCGAAGGGCTGACTGCCCGGTCGTCTAATATCGCTTCTTCAATTCACCGAGCCACTGAATGCGGTCGCCGACGAGTTCGATATCGTGTTCGAGCCAGTCACCCAGCAAACCGTCGTCGCCGGCGTGGTGCTGTTTAAGCGTTTCGAGCCGATCGAGTTCGTTTTCGCACATATCCGTCAGCAGCTCGATCTGGCGCGCCTGGTCTTCGGCGGACAGCGTGTGCAGAAATCGGAACTTCAAGGCGACGATCAGCTTGTTCAATTCGGTCGCGCCGTGACGAACATTGGCCGTCAGCAAGGTGTGCAGTTCTTCGCGCCCGAGATCGGAGATCGCAATCTCGGTATCCGCCTTGGCGCGTTCATCGCCATCCACGACGACAAGGCCTTCGTATTTCAGGAGCTCGATCGACTGGCCCATGACGTCGAGTGACGGGCCGATAATATGACTGACGAAATGGCGGACGGCGTTGGCAAGGGTGCCATAGGCTTGGGGACCGTCTGCAAGAATACCGAGAGCGCAAAGCCGGACGGCCTCTTTCGGCGTCAGTGTGTTATCGGTGAACATGTCGTCAGTATACCTGAGGCGGAGGCCGACGTCATTCGGCGGCTGTTGCGCTCTATATGGCGTCAGGCGACCGCGGTCTCAAGCCCTCCGCGGTCGATCCATGCCTGAGTATCGTCAAGCGCCAGACGCAGGCTCTCGATCAGGGTTGCGATGTCGGCCTCGTCGATGATCAACGGCGGACAGATGCCAATGGTGTCGCCCATGGCGCGGATGATCAGGCCATGGTCGCGGCAGTGCTGCTGTGCGTGGATGCCGACCCGTTGCGCCGGATCGAACGCGGCATGCGTTTCCTTGTCGGCGACCAGTTCGACGCCGGCAATCAAGCCCTTGCCGCGCACCTCGCCGACCAGCGGATGACTGGCGAGGTTCCGAAGACCATCCTGTAACGCCGGCGCAACGCCACGGACGTGACCGAGAATGTCGCGTTCCTCATAGATGTTAAGCGTCTCGAGCGCGACGGCTGCGCTGACGGGGTGACCGCCGTAGGTCGAACCGTGACCGAAGATACCGAGCTTCTCGCTCTCGTCGACCATGGCCTCGTAGATGGCGTCCGAAACGAACAGGGCCGAGATCGGCAGGTAGGCGGATGACAGTTGCTTGGCGACACTCATCATGTCCGGCGCAAGGCCGAACGTCTCCGACCCCCAGAAATTGCCGGTGCGGCAAAAGCCGTTGATGACTTCATCAGCCAGCAGCAGGACGTCGTAGCGCCTGAGGACCGCCTGGATTTTCTCGAAATAGGTTTCCGGCGGCACGATGACGCCGCCTGCACCCATAATCGGTTCGGCGAAAAATGCGGCGACGGTTTCAGGACCTTCATCGAGAATCATCTTTTCGAGATTCTCGGCAAGGCGTGTCGCGAAATCCTCTTCCGACTCGTCTTTTTCGGCGAAACGGTAGTGATGCGGACAATCGGCATGCAGGATACGCGCAATGGGGAGGTCGAAATCCGCATGTAGATGCGGCAGGCCGGTCAGGCTAGCCGATGCGACGGTGACACCGTGATAGCCCCGGATGCGCGAGATGATCTTCTTCTTCTCGGGCTTGCCGATCGCATTATGGTAATACCAGACCAGCTTGACCGCGAGATCGGTTGCTTCCGAACCCGAATTGGCGAACAGAACCTTGTTGAGACCGTCCGGCGAAAGCTGGGTCAGCCGATCGGCCAGTTCGACCACGGTGTCCGCCGCCATGTGGGCGAAACCGTGACAATAGGGGAGTGTGCTCATGGCCTTGGTCGCTGCATCGACCAGGCGTTTTTCGCTATAACCGAGCGACGTGCACCAGAGGCCGGCAAGGCCCTCGATATAGGCGTTCCCGGCGTCATCGAAGATACGAACGCCTTCGCCCCGGGTGATGATAAAGGGGCCGTTCTCCCGATGCGCCTTGAGGTTTGTGTAACCGTGAATGTGACTGGCGATATCGCGGCTGGCCGGTGAATTGCCCTGGTGGTTCATGGCGAGATCCTGCGCTGATGACGGTTCAGCGTTTGTAGGCCGTTCGGCGCGGCCTGTCACATATCAATTGTGCATCACGGGGTTGCTTGTTCCCGTCCGTCCAGCGCACGGGGATCGAGCGCGTCCTGAAGTCCGTCGCCCAGCATGTTGAAGGCGATGACGGTCAGAAAGATCGCAAGGCCCGGGTAAACCGCCAGCATCGGCGCTTGCCAGATCAGTTCCTGAGCGTTTGTCAGCATATTGCCCCAGCTTGGCAACGGCGGCTGGATGCCGAGGCCGAGAAAGCTCAGCACCGATTCGAGCAGGATAATGTTGCCGATCGACAGCGTCGTCGCGACGATGATCGGCGACGTTAGATTCGGAAGCAGATGACGGATCACGATGTGCCAGGCGCCGGCGCCCTGCGCCCGGGCAGCGAGAACGAAGGGACGGGCCTTGAGCGCAAGGACGGTACCTCTGACAAGACGTGCTACCGTCGTCCAGCCGGCGAGAGCGACGATGGCGACGATCCGGTAGAGGCTGGCCTGCTCGCTCGACGCGATTTCCGGCGGCACGCCGATCTTCTGTAGATCGAGCGCGGCCAGCACAATCAGCAGCGGCAGCAACGGCAGCGAAATCACGCCGTCGGTTACCCGCATGAGCAACGCGTCGGTTGCCCCACCGGCATATCCGGCGACGATTCCGATGGCGGTGCCGATCAATGCGGCGATGATCGCCGCGGTCAGCCCGATAATCAGCGAAACCCGGCCGCCTTCCAGCAGGCGGATCAGAACATCGCGACCGATTTCATCGGTACCCAGTAAATGGCGGCTGTCGGGGGGCTGATAGCGCTCGAACAGATCGACCGTCTCGCCATCGACACCGAGCACCAGGCCGATGAGCGGGGCGGCAAAGCAGACCACGGCGAATAAGATCAGCAACAGGGCGCCGGCAACGGCTGGGCGGTGTCTCGCGAACCGTCGCATCATACGGCGCGATGGAGATTCCACGTCCATCGCAATCGCGGTCACCGACGTCATGTCTCGACCTCGGTGAGCTTGATGCGGGGATCCAGTGCGGCGTACCCAAGGTCCGCGAGCAGATTGCCGACCAGCGTTAGCAGCGTGGCGAACAGCAGGGCGACGAGCGCAAGGTTGAAATCGTTGCCCATGATGGCATCGAAGATCAGCTTGCCCATGCCCGGATAGGCGAACACGGTCTCGGTGATCAAGGCGCCCGAGAACAGGTAACCGAAATCGAGCGCCATGATGGTCAACACCGGGATCATCGCATTGCGAAGCGCGTGACGGACCAAGACCTGTCCATCGCTGAGGCCCTTGGCCCGCGCCGTCCGGATAAAGTCCTGACGCATGACCTCGATGACCGAGGCACGGGTGTATCTCGTGTGACCGCCGATGCTGGCAATGGTCAAGGCGACAACCGGCAACACGAGATGCCGCAGTTCGCCGAGCCACCCGCCGTCTAGATTGACTCCGCCGGCAGGCAGCCAGCCGAGGCCGACGGCGAAGATCAGGATCAACAACAGCGCCATCCAGAATGGCGGCACGGATATACCGGCAAACGCGAACAGATTGATGCCGTAGTCGCGCAGGGAGCGCGGTTTGGATCCGGCCAGCAGGCCAAGACCGATTCCGATCGAGGCCGATAACAGAAAGGCGGCGCCGAGGAGCTTGAGCGTGCTCCCGAGTGCGGGACCGAGGACGTCGAGAACCGGCTGGCTGTGCAGCCGGGAGTAACCGAGATCGCCGGTCACGACCCCGCCCAGCCAATGGGCGTAACGGGTCGTGATCGGTTGGTCGGCGCCGTAAAGCGCGCGGAGCCGTTGCGCATCCTCGGCGGTGATATCTGGATCGCCGCTGATCATCAGATCGACCGGGTCGCCCGGCATCAATCCGATCAATCCGTAAATCACGAAGGACATGATCAAAAGAACGGTCAGGGAGTGGACCGCACGGCGGGCCAGAAACGCACTCATTCGGCGCGTATCCAGTCTTCGACCCAGAGCGTCGTCGGGTACTGATGTCCGGTCGGTTCGACACCAGAAAGCCAAGGCGGCAAAATGAAGGAACTGGCGCGGAAGTAGAGCGGTATGACCGGCACTTCGGTGATGTAGATTTCCTGCAAACGTCGCCAAAGCGCGCGACGCTTTTCATCGTCGAGTTCGACCTCGATGGCGTCGATTAAGAGGTCTGCCTCGTCGTTTCTGAAACCGGGATAGTTTTGCCCGGAATATCCGTTGGCCGCATCCGGAATGTGCGACGAATGCAGTGTCGTCCGCGGCACACTCTCGGGTGCACTGATCCAGGCGTACATAGCGAGTCCCGTGTACAGCCGTTCCGTCAATGTCTTGCCGAAATAGACGCGGGCCGGTTGATTGACGATCGATACATCGATTCCGACCCGCTTCCATTGGCTTTGCAGAACCTGTTGGACGAGTTCCCGCGTACGGTTACCTGCCGTCGTCATGAACTCAAGCGCCAACCGATCACCTTTCGCATTAACCCGAACGCCGTCGCGCATGTGATCCCAGCCGGCCTCCGTCAGCAACGCTTCGGCGCGTTTGACGTCATAACCGAGGGTCGCCAAATCGCCGGCGTGCATGGGATCGAGCGGGTTGACGTTACTCGTCGCGACTGGTTGGCGACCCTCGAACAGACGCTGGCTGATGGCGGTTCTGTCAATGGCATGAACCAACGCCTGACGCACCCGGCGGTCGGCGAGGATCGGATTGTCGAGATTGACGTCGATATGTTCGTAAATCAGACCCGGTGCGAAATCGATATCGAACCGTTTCGAAAAACGCTTCTCGAAGGCCAGCGCTTGATCGAGATTCATGCCGAGTTCGCCGGCAATCATGTCGATGGCGCCGGAAAGCAGGTTGGCCTCGAGTGCCGAGGTGTTCTCGATGACGCGAACGACGATTTTCTCGAAGTACGGCGTCTTGCCCCACCAAAGCGGATTTCTCTCGAGCGTGATATGTGAACCGGAAACCCGCTCGGAAACCACGTAAGGGCCGTGGTAGAGGCCGGGATTGAGACTGTCGGTGTCGTACAGTGTGCGGTTTCGGTAATCTTCCGGTCCCGACTCGAACGGCGTTCGTTCGAGATGCGCGGGCAATAACTCAAAACCGCTGAAGTCGTTGTAATCGAAGGTGATGCGGTCGAGATGCAGGGTAAATGTTTTCTCGTCGTGTTCGTCGATCGCAAGAATTCGCTGATACAGCTCCGTGCTGCCGACGCCCGTTTTAGGGTGCTTGCCGACCTCCCACGTGAAGACGACATCGTCGACAGTCACGGGCTCGCCATCGCCCCAGACTGCGTCCGGGTGAATCTCGAACGTAATGGCGACGGCCCTGCGGCCGAGCGACGACGTCTCGCGAACGGCGAGGCCGTTCTCCAGCGTTGGCACCTCTGTACACAGCATGCAAACGAGCTGCCAGTCCGGGTCGTACGCCATTAACGGCCGGCGGGTCATGGCGAGCGTATAACTCTTGGCCATCATGGAGTTGATCAACGGGTGCAGCGTCGTCGGATATTGGGTGATGCCGATAACCAGCGTGTCGCTGGTCGCACGGGCCGGCCCGACAGTCGTCAATATCAGAACGCAGAACAGGGCCACGCGGATGAAAAACCGAATCATGCCCACGAGCCTAACACTGGCGCAGGCTGCCGAGCCACAATTGCCGACGAATCAGGCGCCCTTACCGCCATGCGCGACGGACCAACCGACAGGGTCGTCGAGGAATGCGCGAACGCCGGCGATGGCGTCGCGCGAGAAATCGTCACCGTCCTCCGCTTCGGCCAGAACGTCGCGCCAAGTCGCAAGATGGTGCAACGTGACACCGAGCGACTTGAGCTCGTCCAGTGCGCCCGGGAACGCGCCGTAGAAGAAAACGACGAATGTGTGGTTGCATTCCGCGCCGGCCATGCGGAGCGCGTTAACGAAATTCACCTTGGAGCCGCCGTCGGTTGCCAGATCCTCGACAAGCAGCACGCGGCTCCCTTCTTCGAGATTGCCTTCGATCTGTGCGTTTCGTCCGAAGCCTTTGGGTTTTTTTCGAACGTAGAGCATGGGTTTGCCGGTCGCTTCCGCCATCCACGCCGCGTAGGGGATTCCGGCGGTCTCGCCGCCGGCAATCGCATCGATGGTGTCGAGACCGATCTCGTTGTCCAGTTGCTCGATGGCGTTGGCCATGATGCGACGGCGCTGTTCAGGAAACGAAATGACCCACCGGCAGTCGATGTAGACCGGGCTCGCCCAGCCGGCGGTCAGGGTGTAAGGCTCGTCGGGCCGGAAGTTGACGGCGCCGATATCGAGAAGGTCCCGGGCCGTCTGGCGGGCGATGTCGTTACTGTGAAAAGTCGTAGAGCCTTGTTGCGTCATGTCGTTCTGCCTGAAAACCGAATCGTCCGTTGCGTGGCCGATAGTTAATCGGCTGGGGCCATGATTGGCAACGCCCGAAAGCGGTTGACCCGGGCGCGCCGGCCCCGGTTTATTCAGACATGGATCAAAACCCCGATACCGATGGCGAACCCCGTGTTTGGGTACTGCTCGATACTGCGGCCGGCCACCGGAGTCAGGCGCTCGGCGTCGCCGACGCACTGGGACAACCCTATGAAACGAAATCGCTGGCATACGGATGGGCCGCCAATCTGCCGAATGCGCTGTTGGGAGCGACGTTCGCGACCCTGACGCCAAAGGCGCGGACATCGGTCAAGATCGCCTCGTATCCGGATCTGATCATTGCCGCTGGCCGCCGTACCGCGCCGATTTCACGCGCGATCCGGAAGGCGAGCAGAGGTCGGACCAAACTGGTTCAGATTATGGACCCCGGCGCCGGACGCGGTGACTTCGACCTGATTGCCGTGCCGCACCACGACACGGCCCGAGTAACTGAAAACATGATCGAGGTGAACGGCGCACCGCACGGGATCACACCCGAGGTTCTTGAGGCCGCCCGGGAACGGTGGCGGGCGGTCCTCGAGCCCATCGCCGGACCGAGGATCGCCGTCATTGTCGGCGGCAATACGCGCCGTCGACTGTTCACGACCGACATGGGGCGCGAGATGGCGAAAAGGGTCCGACATCTCGCCGAAAGCAAGGGCGCACGACTGTTGATCACCACCAGCCGTCGCTCGGGCCATGGCGGCGCCGCATTCGTCGGCGGCGTTCGCGATCTTGCGGAGCACCTGTTTCTCTGGGGCGACAAGGGCGACAACCCCTACCATGGATATCTGGCATGGGCCGACGAAATCGTCGTGACTGGCGAATCCGTTTCGATGTGCGCCGAAGCCTGTGGCGTCGGCGCTCCGGTTCACATCTTTGCGCCGCCGGCCCTGATTACGCCCAAGCACGCGCGGATGTTGCAAGGACTGTGCGATGACGGTTTGGCGCAACCCCTGGGCGGCGATAGCCCGCCGATGAAACACCCGCCATTCAATCCGGCGCACGCCATCGCCGAGGCCATTCGCTCGCGGGTCGTTGCGTGAGGCTGGCGGCCAATTTGTCGACCCAATTCGCCGATGGCCCATGGCCATCCCGTGCAGCACGGGCGGCGGCGGCCGGGTTTTCGGCAATCGAGGCGCAGTGGCCCTACCACGAATGCAACGGGACCGAACTCGGCGAGGCGCTGCGGAAAAGCGAGCTGGATCCGGTCTTGATCAATGCCCCTGTCGGCCGCGACGAAGCGGCGCGGTTCGGATTCGCCGCTATCCCGGAGCGGCGTAACGACTTCCGCCGCTCGATCCGGGCGGCGCTGGATTATGCCGACGCCGTCGGCTTCTCGCACATCCATGTCTTGGCTGGCGCCGGGGGCGAACGCCAGGTGTTGCTCGACAATCTTGCCGACGCGTCGGAACTCGCCGGTAAGCGGGCGATACTTGTGATCGAAGCCATCAATCGCCAGGACGTTCCGAATTATCATCTCGCCGGGATCGAGGACGCGGTTTCGGTACTTCGCACGCTGAACTGCGGCAATCTCCGGTTGATGTTCGATTTCTACCACGCGCACCGGGCGGGCGACCCAATCGTCCCCTCGATTGCCGATCACAGCAGTTGGATATCTCATGTTCAGATCAGCGACCACCCGGGACGCGGCGAGCCCGGGTCGGGCGAGGTCGACTTTCGGGCGGGGCTCGGTGCATTGCGCCGCGCCGGGTATGCGGGCGCCGTCGGTTGTGAGTTTCGGCCGACAGGAAAAGCCGAAGACTGTCTCTTGTGGACCAACGGTCTCGGCTTCGACCTCGCAGCCGGGGGCCGCCTCAAGGGGTGAGAAGCGGGATCAGCGGCAAAACGTCTGCCGTGTTGTTTGCCTTCCGAAGATCGAATGAGCTCGGCACGCTGATCGCGGCCTGCGCGCCCACAAGCACCCCGCCGGCGAGGCCAGCCGCTGCGCCGGCAAGCATGTCGCCGGACCGGTCGCCGACGATCCACGACGTCGCAAGATCGATCTCGAGCGCTTGCGCTCCCGCCAACAGCATGCCCGGTCCGGGCTTACGGGCCGGATGTTCGTTAACATCGTAAGGCGGCCGCGCCTTGCCGTGGAAGGGACAGGCATAGGCGGCATCGATGTAGGCTCCGTCGTTTGCAAGTTGGCGCTCGATTTCTGTCTGGAAAGAGGAAAAGGCCGCCCAGTCGTAATATCCCCGGCCGACGCCGGATTGATTGGTCACGACGATGACGGCGACAGTCGCATCGTTTGCCGCGCGAACCAGGTCGGCTGCGCCGGCGATCATTTCAAGTTCATCGAGGCGGTGAACGTAACCGCTGTCGACATTGACGATTCCGTCGCGGTCAAGAAAAAGGGCAGGGCGATTCTGCCCGCGCCAGGCTGATGCGTCACGAATTGCCGACCAGATTTCGCCGTGCGGTGCCGTTCCCGTCGGGCTGATCGGTGGCGGGTTATCGGACATAGGCGTTAACTCGTTCGACGGTGATGGCCGGGTGTCAGATTGGCGATATACTGCCGCCATCGCAACCTTGGACGGACGGGCCTATGCCGGATTTCGATAGCACGACAGCTGATGCCATGCCGATCGGCACTGTCGTGCGCTCTCCCGTATTGCGGGGACTGTTGTTCGGCCTCGGCGGCGTCATGATCGTGATCGGCGTTATCGGTATTTTCATTCCGGGATTGCCGACGACCGTATTTCTGCTCGCCGCCGCATGGTCGTTTTCCAAGAGTTCGGTGCGGCTGCAGCGCTGGCTTTGGCTCCACCCTAACCTCGGCCCGCCAATCCGCGATTGGTATCGTTACCGGGTGATCCCGCCTCGCGCCAAAACACTTGCCGTTCTCATGATGTTGGCAAGCGTCGTCTACGTTTCCTTTGCCATACCGCACCCCTTGGCGTGGCCTGCGTTGGCCGCAGTTCTGATTCCGGTCGGGATCTACGTTGTCACGCGCGCAAGTCATCCGCCGGCGTGTGCGGCGCCGGATTCCGGTCAAACATCAACGGCAGAATAGGGAAAGACATGGGAGATTACGGTACGTTGACGGTTGCCGCCGTCGTTTTCGTCGCCAGCCACATGATGATGGCGTCGACACGGTTCAAGGTGCCGGTCTCCGGGCGGATCGGTCGTGGTGGGTTTCTGGCGCTCTATGTCGTCGTTTCGCTGGCCGCTTTCGCCTGGATGATCCATGCATACCTGAATGCCCCCGTCGCGTATCTGTGGATCGCCCCGACTTGGGTTCGGCATCTGCCGATGGGCGTCATGCTGTTTGCCTGCATCCTGATTGTCGCGGGTTACACCGCACCCAACCCGAGCGCCGTCGGCCTCGATCGAATTGCGCGGATCGCAGATGGCCCTCGGGGCATTTTTCGCGTTGCGCGCCAACCCATTCTTGCCGCCATCGCGCTCTGGTCGCTGGTTCACGTACCGGCAAGCGGTCAGGCGTCAGCGATTATTGTACAGAGCGCCATCGGCATTCTCGCCATTGCCGGTGCGCTTCACATCGAGGCCCGCAAGTCCGCGTTGTTGGGCGAAGACTGGCAACGGTATGCGGCTCAGTCCTCGCTCATACCCTTTCTGGCGATCGTGCAGGGCCGCCAGTCGTTTGTTTTCGCTGAAATCGGCTGGTGGCGATTGCTCGGCGGTGCCGTGTTGTTCGCCGTTTTGGTTTCACTGCACCACAAGATCATCGGCGTGTCGCCGTTGCCGATGTAGGGTCAGTTGCCTTCTTCGTCGAGGCCCCGGTTGCGCGTACGAAGGATCGACAGCAAAAGGCATCCTTCCTCGGTGTGCGAATGGTGGGTCGAGCCGGCTTCGAAACGCGCGAACGATCCGGTCGGAATGATTGTGCCGTCGCAATCGATCAATGCGCCATCGATGACCAGAAACTGTTCGGTATCAACGTGTTCGTGGGGCCGGCTCTGCGCCCCCGGATCCATACGTAGCAGAAAGATATCGAGATCGTCGTCCTTGTCGACGCTAAGCGGCAACCAATGCATGCCCTCGACCGGCTCGCCGTAACGGTCATAGGGGCGGAACGCCTCCGGCGGGGTGGCCGTAACCTCGCGCAGTGCGGGATCGAGGATGTCGCCGAGTTTTTCGGCGAGCTCGCGTGCGGTCGGCATGGTCTGGCTCCTTCAGCAGCTGACGTCGGTGGTGCGTGGATCGCCCATCCAGCGATCGACCAGCTCGTGTTCGACCCCCATAAGGTCGAGTGCGCGGCCGACCGAATGTCGGACTATGTCTGAGACGCTTTCGGGGCGGGTGTAAAACGCGGGCACCGGCGGCATGATGTGCGCGCCGGCACGGGCGGCATGGCTCATTAGCCTTAGATGACCGGTGTGAAACGGCGTTTCCCGGACCATGAGCACCAGCGGCCGGCGCTCCTTCAACGTCACGTCCGCTGCGCGGACGAGCAGGTTCATGGAAAAGCTGCTGGCAATGCCCGACAGCGTCTTGATCGAGCACGGCGCGACGAGCATGCCGCGGGTCGCGAACGATCCGCTGGCGATGGACGCGGTCAGGTCCTTGTTGCTGTGCACGACATCGGCCAATGCGCGAACATCGTCCAGCGCGTAGTCGGTCTCGATGGAAATGGTTTGCGCGCCCAGTTCGCTGATAACGAGGTGAACGGGAATGGCGAGTTCGCCCAGCAGCTTGAGCGCCTCGATACCGTAAATTGCGCCGGATGCGCCGCTGATGGCAACGACGACGGGGGACGCAGGGGCAGGGGAACTGTTCACGAAACCGCCTCTCCTCGACGCCGCCATGACACATGAGCCGGCGGACCTCCGCAAGCATGATTTGCCAGGCCGTCGCACGCTCTGGCGGGAAGATTGCCGATGCTCCCGGCACGCGGTATAGCTGAGCCCATGACACGATTACTGGCGATTTGTCTGGCATTGATGCTCGGCGCTTGTGCGCTGCCGGCGCCATATGTCTACCACGCCAACGAGTTCGACCGTTCGGCGGTCGGTTTCGGCAAGGACCCGACGGACATTTCCGAAGTCACGATTTGCTACGCCAGCCGCAACACATCGCCTGCCGACATTGTCGCACTGGCACGTCAGGAATGTGGCCGGTTCGGCAAGGTGCCGGTGTTCGACCATCAAACGTATACTCTTTGCCCGCTAACGACGCCGAACGCTGCCGTTTATGCCTGCGTTGCCCCGGAAAGCGCAGATGGACAGGTTGTTTTCTGAGCGATTCATTATTGAGAATCAGAGACTTCCACGATTCTTCTTAAGTGTGTATAGTGGTCTTGCCGAACTCTGCGGCATGGATGGAAGAACACCATCGGGAGACAGAAAATGAAGAAATCAGGACTTGCCGCGGTGTGCATCGCCCTCGGCACATCGGCATGCGCTGTCGACACGAACAAGCTCGATTTGTCCGCCGGCCCATTATTGGGCGCCGCGGCGGGTGCCGCTCTTGGCGGGTACGTGGGAGCCCAGTTTGGCGGTGGCCTCGGCCAGACGCTGTTTACGGCCGCCGGCGCCTTCACCGGCGCAACGGTCGGCTATGCGACCGGCCGCTCACTCATGCCCGGCGACCGTTCCGCTTACAACTCGGCTGTAAGCGACGCCCTCTCGTCTGAAGGAACGACCACCAACGCCACTTGGGACAATGCAAAGACCGGTAATGGCGGCGTGATTCGCGCGGGTCGAACCTACACCGGTGTCAACGGCACGCTCTGCAGGACATACAGGGCGACGGTAGCGTTCAGTGACGATATCGTAGGTGGAGACGGAGCGGCATGCCGATCCGCAGATGGCGGTTGGGTCGTGGTCGCCGACGCTTTCGGTTGATCGGAACGAACGCACAGCCTTACTTGTGCCGGCTCGGGTTGATGAGCGGGAAGCCGTCGCAATGCTGAAATCCCTCCTGCTCACGGCGTTTGTCGGCTACCTCACCATCGTTTTTCTGCTCTATTTTTTTCAACGCAACCTCATGTACCTCCCGGGTTCGCACGTCGGGTTGCCGGCGGATGCAGGTCTCGCCGAGATGTCCGTCGTCACGGTGCGTGCGGAGGATGGCATCGAGACGGTTGGCTGGTACGCGCCGCCGGACGCGGGGGGCGACGTCGTCGTCCTGTTTCACGGCAATGCCGGTACGATTGCAGATCGCGCCTTCAAGGCACGGTACTTTCTGGATGCGGGGTATGGCGTGATGCTTGCCGGGTACCGGGGGTTCGGCGGCAATCCGGGTGCGCCGACGGAGCAGGGGCTTTATCGCGACGCAGCGGCCGCGCTCGATTGGCTCGAGGAGCAAGAGGTTTCGTCCGAACGACTGATTCTATACGGCGAGTCGCTGGGAAGCGGCGTTGCCGTGCAGGCGGCGCACGACCGTCAAAAACAGGGAAAACCGGTCGGCGCCGTAATCCTCGAGGCGCCATTTACCTCCATGTCGGATGCGGCGGCATATCACTACGCGTGGTTGCCCGCCCGCTATCTGGTTCGCGATCGCTATGATTCGCTTTCCAAGATAAAGCAGATCGGCGCGCCTTTGCTCGTCATTCATGGGCGTGCCGACCGGACGGTGCCGTTCGAACTTGGCGCCCGGCTTCATGCTGCGGCGTCCGAGCCAAAACGCGCGATCTGGCTGGATTCAGCTGGCCACGTCGACATATTCGACTTCGATGTGGTTGATCCGATGCTCGGTTGGCTGCGCGAGATACGGGCATCATCCTGACCTTCTGTATCGCCCACCAGCACTTGATGTTGACTTTTTGTTCTGCTCTCCATAGCTTATATGGTAAGGCGTGAAATAATCCGCGTAATGTATGTGCGGGTTGGTTCATGGTTAACGGTAAAGCGTTGGCATAACGGACAAGGCAACCAGCAAGGCAACAGGTCGACACATGGCACTCGCCGCCAAACCGATTGCTGCAGGACCCACCCCGGGGGTAAGTACGCCCCGCGGGCCGTCGACCGTGTCCAGCCCACGCAGCCCGGTCGCGACCTTCTCCGGCTCGGTCGAGGCGACCTCACCCGCTTTCGGCGCGCATATCGAGGATGCCAACACATCGGTCGTCGATCAGGAAGGCGAAAGCCGGTTCGGTCATCGTTACCAGCCGTCCTACCGTGACGACCGCGACGTGCCGACACCGCATACCGGCATCATCGATACGCCGAGCCAGAGTTTCGTCGCCATGCTTGAGCTTCGCGACACCTTCGATGCGAGTCAGGTTGCCGGTGACAAGGCATCCAAGAAGTTCATCGGCCGACTGGTCGGCAAGGCCGTTGCACTTTACGAGGCGAATGTGCAACCGGATTCGGGCGACCGCCCGATACGTGGCGATACGGTCAGCCTGACTCTCTGACGACAAAAACATTTATCGCCGGAACGCTTGCCTGGTCTTACCCGGGGCGAGATTGTGATATGGTGCGATTCAACATGGTCTATCGGGGCCGCCAGCAGAGGGCATCATGCCAGCAGACGTAAACTCGGCGTTCGACATCGCTTTCTGGTTCGCCGACACGGCGCTCGCCGAGAATGAGTATTTGCAACCGCAAAAACTTCAGCGCCTGCTCTACATCTCCCAAGCCTACTATGCTGTGGCGTTCAAGGGCCGCAAGCTGATGCCGGCGATTTTCGTCGCCGACGAGATGGGTCCGATTGAGCCTAACGTCTATCTCGCTTTTTCAAAGGGTCGGCCGGACATCGACGTCGAGCTGTTTCTGCCCCACGAGGTCGAATCGTTCCTGTCCGGCATCTGGCGACGGTTCGGCCATCAATCCGTCGATCGCCTCAACGAGGTGACCAACGATACGCTGGCCTACCGACAGGCCCGCAACCGGGCAAATCGTGCTGAAATCACCCTGGAAACGATGCGTCAGTCGTTCATCCGCGACCAGAACGCGCCGGACGTCTCGTTCGTGGTGAAACCAAAAGTCATGCGGACCCAGGACGGCAAACCGGTCGTCGTAACCGCCTGGGACCCGTCGCAGAAATCGAACTGAGTATCTGCCGATGGGCCCGAATATTTAGCCGTCGGAAGCCTCGTCGAACTGTCCGTCAGCTTTCTTCATCAGGTCGTCGACATAGAAACCCTGATACATGGTGATACCGAGCGGTTGTCCGGTTTCGACAGCTGCATCCTCGTCGACTCTGGACATGATGATCATGCAGCCGGAGTCCTGCATGGCGGCGATATCCTGCTTTAACGCCGGAATGATGGTTTCCGCGCCTGGCCGCCAAAAAACCTTGGCGATTTCGGCGCCAAATCGGCCAATGTTGACGATCCCGATGGTTTCCGGAAACACGGCGTCGACGGCAATGACGCCGCCGCGCTCGCGGATCATATTGGCGGCAACCTCGAACTGATCGAAATGCTGCAAAATATTGGCCTGACGGAATTCGAACACCAAATTGCTTAGCTGCTCCTTACCGCGCTCTGCGGTGAACTTCTCGAAAGCATTGGTGAAAACGCTCTCGACGTTCAGGTTGATGCTGGCCCGCGCATTGCCCGACACAACCTTGTTGAAAATACCGAGCAGTATGGTGTCGAGGGTCAGCGTCAATTGTGCGAACAGGTTGCCCGCACCGCGCAGCTCGACATCGGGAAACGCATGCCGCCGCAACGAGTCCATGGCGACGAAGTATTCGTTCATCACCGTCTTGACCTGCTGCTGGGGGCGAATGACGGTAATCGGCTGACTGGTCAGAAATAACTTCGCAAAGCCGTCCGGGCCAACGTGGTCCTTCACCTTGTTAACCCGGTCGATATCGGACTCCCGAATGCTTCGTAACTTGGTCTTGTCCCCGGAAGCCGCGTCGCTGATTTCCTTTATGCGATATTCGAGATAGCCAACGGCGTTGGATTTTCGGGCTGTCAGGTTGATGGTGCGGACGAGGCGGGATTGATCGATGAGGCCGAAGAATTCGGGGAAGTAGCTTTGTATCAATTTCAGCAACTCGAACTTGAGCGACGTATTGATGTTGATCTGGTTGACCTCGGTGATCTTGACCAAGGCCGCATGTTCGATTGCCGAGATGCGGTAAAGCTGGGCGCTGAACCGTTTCTTGAACATTCCGAAAACTTCAGCGCAGTCGAGCCAGAACGCGTCGTCCTGGATGTCGGGCAGACCGTCGAACGAAATCAGCAACAGCGAGTTGAACTCGACCGTTGTGAAGTCAGGCGCCGAAATCGTCGCCAGCAGATCCTGGGTCGACGGCAGACGCTCCAGTTGGGCCTTGGCATCGCTCATCGCGGACGCTACCCCTCAGATACGGCTGCAATCCTAACGAATCCTCGTTGAACTGCACAATCATTCAACTGATTGGGGTCACAAATAGTAGAAGATCAGATAGGCAGCCAGCAGGACGATGACCCAGAACGCCATCATTCCCGCGGTTAGGGTTTTCGCAATCAGGCCATCCGGGCGGCTGAGCCTGGACACCGAACCGCGAGCCTGGTTCACGACATCCGTCAGGGCGGCTTCAAGCGTCTTGAATACCTTTGCGGCCGCCGCGATGACAGCTTGCCCCACCCATAAGCCAAGGCGGCGATAGAACCAGTCGGTATCAAGCGTAATGGTCAGTGTCCGCTTCATTGCCGGCAACATAACGAAGAAGGCGAGACCGGAGAACAGCAGCAACTGCAGTATCGTGACGACGTGACTGACGGTATAAGGCACGTAATCCACCGGGAACGGCAAAATCGCATAGAGCGGCTCCGGATAGACGCCGAGCGCGATACAGAGGAACGCGAACAGGATCATTCCGGCCCTCATCTCGATGGGCGGATCGGGCGGGCGCAGCCCCGAATCCTTCTGGAAAAACACAAACCATGGAAACTTAATGCCGGCATGCAGGAACACGCCGGCCGATGCCGCCATCAGCATGAACCAGGCGAATACGAGGTTTTCATCGGCTGCGGCCTGGGAAACCATGGATTTCGAGATAAATCCGGACGTCAACGGGAACGAAGAGATCGCGAGTGCGCCAATGATCCCGCAAATGCAGGTCAGCGGCATACTCTGGAACAGGCCGCCGAGATCGGTACATTTCCGTTTACCGGTCATGTACAGAACGGAACCTGCCGACATCAGCAAAAGCGCCTTGTAGATGATGTGGGTGAACGCATGCGCGGTAGCGCCGTTGAGCGCCATTTCGGTGCCGATGCCGATACCGCAGATCATGAAGCCGACCTGATTGATAATCGAGTAGGCGAGGATCCGGCGCATATCGTTTTCGAGCAGCGCATAGACGATGCCGTAGCACGCCATGTAGATACCGACGTAGATCAGGAACTCGGTTCCGGCAAAGCCCTGAATAAGGACGTAAACGGCCGTCTTGGTCGTGAATGCCGACAGGAATACGGCGCCGGAGGGCGATGCTTCCGGGTATGCATCCGGCAACCAGGCTGAAAACGGCGGCGCGCCGGCGTTGACCAGAAAACCGATCAGAATCATCCATGTCGAGAAATCGTGCGGCGTCATCCGTGTAAAGTCGACCTCGCCCGTCGTTGAAATGTAGCCGATAACGCCGACCATGAGGACGACCCCACCGAACAGGTGAACGGCGGCGTAACGCATCGAGGCCTTGTAACTGGCCTCGGTGCCGCTTGCCCAGATCACCAATGTCGAACCGACCGCCATGATTTCCCAGAACACGAAAACCGTGATCAGATCGCCGGCCATGGCGACGCCGATGGCGCTACCGGCGTAAATGAAGGCCGCGGCGAGTTCCAGAACACGCGCCTGGCGGAGAGCGAAGAGACCGCCCGCCGCTGCCATGATGGCAAACACCGTGGCGAAGACCCGTCCAACCGCTTCACCGCGGACGATGGTCAGTTCGTAATCGAGGAAACCGGCGGTGACCGCAGGCCCGTCAGGCACGGCCCAGATCAGTCCGAGCACCAGCAGCGGCAGGCCGACGACCAAGGCATGACGGACAATGCCGCTCGCCAGCGGCAGCAGGAATGCGCCGAGGATCAGCGCGACACCGGGGGGGAACACGTCAATCGTCATAATAGGTGTCCGGGCGCTTGAGGAACAGGGCGAGACCCTTGGCGACAACGATCATGGCGATGCATGTCAGCAGGCCATACCATGAATAGAACCCGAAGGTTCCGTCGATGCCGAAGTACGGATGCGGCTCGAGGAAGAGGTCGAGCAGAGCGAGCGCGGCCAGCATGACAATTCCGTATCGCCACATCTTGCGAATGTTTTCCGGCCGTCTCAGCCAGTGTTCCCGGGTCTTCTGCGTCATTGTCCGCCTCCGACCATCTGTTGCGCCAAACCGAGCGGCAGGTCGGGCCAGAAGAACATCAGCACCGTGCCGACCGCTGTCACGCTGATCGCCAACACCATGGGAAGAGGGGCTTCGCCATGGCCCGTGCCATGCTCGTCGGCGTGAGATCCTTCGGTTTCCTTGCGGAAGAATGCCGCGTAGACGATCGGCAGGAAGTAGCCGGCGTTCAGCAGGGTGCTGACGATGATCACGGCAACGGCGACCATCTGATCGGCCACCAACGCGCCTTGAAGGATGTACCACTTAGAGACAAAACCGGCGGTCGGCGGCAGGCCGATCATGGAAAGTGCGCCAATTGCAAAGGCTGTCATGGTAATCGGCATTCGCTTGCCGATGCCGTCGAGCTGGCTGACCTGGCTTTTGTGTGCGGCGACAAGAATGGAGCCTGCGGCAAAGAAGAGCGTGATCTTGCCGAATGCATGAGCGGCGATGTGGACTGCCGCGCCGACGGCTGAAATCGGGGTCAGAATAGCTGCCGCGATGATGACATACGAAAGCTGGCTGACGGTGGAATAGGCGAGCCGGCGTTTCAGGTTGTCTTGGCGCAATGCAATCAGCGAAGCGACGATGACCGTAAAGCCGGCGGCATAGAGCAGCCAGCCGGCAGACGGTTCGGCCGCCAACAGGTCGATGCCGAATATGTAAACCACGACCTTGACCACCGTGAACACGCCGGCCTTGACGACCGCAACCGCATGCAACAACGCGCTGACCGGTGTCGGCGCGACCATGGCTGCCGGCAACCAGCGGTGAAGCGGCATCAACGCAGCCTTGCCGACGCCGTACGCATAGAGCCCGAGCAGGACGCCGACGGTGATTCCGCTGATACTCTCGCCGAAGACGCCGCCATCGCGGAAATCGAGGGTGCCGGTGATGACCCACGTCGCCAGAATGGCGAACAACTGCAGACCGATCGAAGTGCCGAGCAGAATACCGAGATACGTGCGGCCGGCCTTCTTCGATTCTTCGCTACCGTGATGGGCGACCAGCGGGAACGTCGAAACCGTCAACACTTCGTAAAACACGAACAGGGTCAGCATGTTGCCGGCGAAGGCGACGCCAAGCGCCGAACCGATGGCGACGGCGAAACACATGAAAAAGCGAGTCTGGTTTCGCTCGTGGTGGCCGCGCATGTAGCCGATCGCATAGATCGTGGTCACAATCCAAAGGAAGCTTGCGATACCCGCGAAGATCATGCCGAGAGGCTCGACGGTAAAGCGGATCGTCAGGCCCGGCATCATCTCGATTAAAACGATGTCGATGACCTCGCCGGCGGCGAGACCGCTGTAGACCTGAACCACCAGGAGAAAGACCGTCGATGCGACGGCGATAGAGATCGTCTCGCGGACATTCGGAAAATCTCGGGCGACGGCAATCGGGATGATTGCGGCAAACGGCAGGGCAACAGCGATTAGAAGCGCCGTTTCAGGACTCATGGCACGCCTCCCGCCATCAATGCGTCGGCGGCCGACGTCGCGATCCCGAGCGTCGTTGTCGCATCGATGCCGAAATAAACGGCAGCGGCAACGAGACCCCACATCGGGATCAACATGGCGGCCGGCGCCTCGCGAACGCTCGGCTGGCCGTCGTCGCCCACGGGAGCTTCACCAAAGTACATCACTTCAATCACGCGCCAGACATAGATGACGGCGAGTAGCGAACTGGCGAGGATGAGACCGGCGACGATCCAGTGATCGAGCTCAAGCGCCCCCTGGATCAGATACCATTTCGAGATGAATCCGACGGTGCCGGGCACGCCGATCATGCTCAGACCGCCGCCGACGAAAGCCGCAGCCGTTAATGGCATTCGTTTGCCGAGCCCACGGAGATCATTGATATGGGCGCGACCGAGGTGATAGACGGCACACCCTAGCGCCATGAACAGCGCACCCTTCATGATCGCATGGTTGAACAGGTGAATGAGGCCCGCGGTGATACCGGTCGTGGTCGCGAAACTGAAACCGAGAATGATGTAACCGATCTGCGCAATGCTGGAATAGGCGAACATGCGCTTGGTATCGTTCTGATAGATGGCGGCGAACGATCCGGCGAACATGCCCGCGACGGCGAGCACGATCCACACAGTCTCGACGGCGGGATAAAGCTGGGCGCCGACCCCTGAAAACACGGTGAAGTAAATTCGGATTAGAGCGTACACAGCAACCTTGGTGGCCGTCGCGGCGAGGAACACGGTGACCGCCGATGGTGCGAACGCATAGGCGTTCGGCAACCACATGTGCAGCGGAAACAACGCCAGTTTGAGGCACAATCCGACCGTCAGAAACGCCAGTGCTGCCTGGATTGTCCGCGAGTCGATGACGGCCGGGATCAAGGTCGTCAAATCGGTAATATTGAGCGTACCCGTTGACATGTACATCAGGCCGACACCGATCACGTACAGTGTCGCGCCGACAGTGCCGAGGATCAGGTAGCGGAAAGCCGCCGTAAGCGCACGGCGGTTCGCCCCGAGACTGATCAGCACATAAGTCGACAGCGAGGAGACCTCGAGGAACACGAACAGGTTGAAGGCATCGCCCGTGACCGTCATGCCGAGCAGACCGCTGAGGCAGAGCAGGTACATGGTGTAGAACAGATAACCGCGCTCTTCAGGGATCTCCCGCGCGGCGCTCGCCGCCATGTAGGGCATTGTCACGGCGCCGATACCGGTAACGATCAGGAGCACGAAGGCAGCGACCAGATCGACCCGGTACTCGATGCCCCAGGGTACCGCCCAATCGCCGAGTTCATAGGAAATCGTGCCGCCTTGTATGACGTCGATCGTCAACATCACGGTAAGTGCAAACGATGCCCATGTCGCCAACGCCGCCCAGGTCCAGCAGACATTGCGGTTGCGAATGACGATGCAGACCGGTGCGGCGATCAGCGGTACGATAACGACCAGAATGATCAGATGATCGGCGATCATGAAGTCGTCTCCGCCGATTCATCCGCGCCGGCGGCGTCTTCGGCTACCTCGATCTCCTCGATCTCGTTTTCCTCGATGGTGCCGAAATTTCGCTTGATGCCGACCACCAATGCCAGACCCAACGCCGTTGTCGCGACGCCAACCACAATCGCCGTCAGGATCAGAACATGGGGCAGGGGATTGGAGTAGTATTCTGCCCCCTCGGTCAGAATCGGCGCGGTGCCACCCTCGATGTTGGCCATTGAGATGTAGAGCAGGAAAACCGAGACCTGAAAGACGTTCAAACCGACGATTTTCTTGATCAGGTTTTCTTGCGCGATGACGATATAGAAACCGATCATCATCAGCACGATCACTACCCAGTAGTTGAACAGCCCGGCGATATCCATGATTCCGGCCCTAGTCCCGCCGTTGGCTGGCGAATGTGAAGAAAATGGTGATCATCGCCGCAGCGACCGTCAGGCCGACGCCGAACTCGATGACCACGATACCGAGATGCTGGCCGTCCAACCGGTTGTCCAACAAAACCGAGTAATTCAGATAATTGCCGCCAAGCAACAGACCGGCAACGCCGGTCCCGGCGTAAATCAGCACGCCCGCCGCGAGCAAAAGGCGCGTTAGCCAAGGCGGTGCGACCCGGCGGGCTGCCGACGTGCCGTAAATCAGGGCGTAAAGAATGAAGGCGCTGGCGAAGATCACACCGGCCTGAAAACCGCCTCCGGGTCCGAAATCGCCGTGAAACTGCACGTAGAGGCCGAATAGCATGATTGGCGGAATCAAAAGTTTTGATACGACGCGAAGGACGGGTTTTTCTCGCATTATCCGTGCCCCCCGATATCTTTGCCCTTCGGCTTGCGCGAACGGCCCGGCGCCCGGCCGATGATGGTCAGTACGCCGATGGCGGCTGTGAAGATCACGAAGACCTCACCCAGGGTGTCGTAGCCCCGATAGCTTGCCAGAACCGATGTGACGATATTGGGCGGCCCGACTTCCTCGGCCGAATCATTGATGTAATGTGGCGCCACATGAAGATGGATAGGCGCATTCGGATCGCCGTACCGCGGCATATCGAAGGTGGCATAGACCAAGAGTGCACCGGTCGCGCAAACCACCACGAACGGAACCGGGCGAAAGGTCTTGCGAACCTTTTCCTCGCGCGTCGTCAAACCGAGCGTCGCGAGCATCAACACCGTCGAAATGCCGGCACCGACCGCCGCTTCCGTAAAGGCCACGTCGACCGCATCCATGACGACGTACACCATGGCGCCGAGCAAACTGTAGATGCCCGAAAGCATGACCACGGCGAACAGGTCGCGGACCCGGAGGATAATCAGGCCCGTCAGCCCCATGAAGCTCATGAGCGATATGATGATCAGTCCTTCGATGGTCGCTGCTCCTCGCCTTTATCGGACGGATACGACGTCATGGGTTTGACGCCGGCATGGTGCAACGCCCGCACCAAGGCATGGGTCGTTGTCGGATTGGTGAAAAACAGAAACAGCAAAATGAGCACAAGCTTGACGCCGATCAGCGTCAAACCTGCTTGAAACATGAGCCCGAGGATAATCATGCCGGCGCCCATGGTTTCGATCAGGCTGGCAGCATGAATCCGCGTGAAAACGTCGGGCAAACGCAACATGCCGAGCGCGCCGATGAGCGCAAAAACTGAACCGATGACGATGGCCGCCCAGCTGAGATAATCGAGCGCCGCCTCCATCAGATATCCCCCGTAACGTCGTCATCGGAGTCGGCGAAGTGCGAATGGCGCACATACCGCGTCACGGCGATCGTGCCGATGAAATTGATCAATGCGTAGACGAGAGCGAGGTCGAGGAATTCGGGTCTGCCGTCCAGAAAATTCCAAACGCAGATCAGTAGCACCGTCAGGGTGCCGAAGGTGTTCACGGCAAGAATACGATCGAACACGGTCGGGCCCAAAGCGGCGCGGATCAGCGCGATCGCCATGCAGATAAGCACTGCGGCGGCGGCGACAGCATACATCATGCCGCCCCTTTTTTGGTCGTGACGGGGGATTTCGTGTTCGTCATCTTTGCAACGCGGCGGTCCATGGCGCCATCGCGAATCCCGTCAGCGGTTTCATCGAGCAGCGCATGTACCTCGATCTTGTCGTCGGTTACGCCAATCGAAATGGTGCCCGGCGTCAACGTGATCGAGTTTGCGTAGGTCACGCGCCCGACTTCACTGTCCTGGCTTGCGGTCGCGGTTAAAACCTGGGGCTGGATGCGCAACGGGCCGATGATGGCGCGCGCGACTGTAAAGTTCGAGAGCACGATCTCCTTCAGCAGCCATGGCCAGTAGGTCAAGGCCGACGGGCCGAGATGGATCGGGAAACCCTCGTGATCGGCGACGTCCATCCGGTGGGCGATATAGACGATCAGCGCGACCGACGCGGCGCCAAGCGCCAGCAGCCAACCAAGAAAGTATCCCGACAGGAGAAGCCACAGGCCCGCGAGAAATATCGCCAGTCCGAGTGCGTGCGCCAAATGCCGTGTTCCCCGTCTACGTGGTTGTTCTTTTCTTTCAAGTCCGGCGTTCTAGCGCCGAATCAGCCTTCCTGTGCCGGACAGGATAACGCGATGGTCCCGGGTGGCCAGAAAAAAATATCAGGGATGCGCAGCAGGAAATGTTCGCAAGAGCTTCAAAAACAACAATAACCACCGTCGACTGGCATAATGTGCCCGGAGACGAACGACGCGGCGTCGGACGCCAAAAAGACGACAGGATAGGCAACCTCCTCGGGTCGCCCACGCCGGCCGAGCGGCGTTCGCTCTGATACTTCGGCGTCGAGGGCGGGATTGTCGCCATGACGGTCCTCGGCGCCCCGCATATGATGCGCCATGTAGCCCGGATTGACGCAATTGACGCGAATGCCATGCGGGCCCCAATCCAGCGCCAGTTGGCGACACAACATGTCGACGCCGCCTTTCGAGGCGCCGTAGGCGGCAAGCCCCCGGTGCGCCCGCATGCTGCCGGTGGAGGACGTGAAAATGATCGACCCGCCGTGGCCCTGGGCGATCATTCGAACGCCGACCGCCTGCGCGACATTGAACGCGCCCGTGAGGTTGATGTCGATCATGCGGGTCCAGTCTTCTGTCGATGTGTCTTCCGGCATGGCGGCGAATCCGATGCCGTGGTTGATTGCGGCGATATCGAGTCCGCCGAAACCGTCAACTGTCGCCGCGATGAGCGCATCGCACGCCGTCCGGTCGCGAACGTCGCAGGCATGGGTTGTGGCAGTTCCGCCTTTCACCTCGATTGCCTCAGCGACGGCGTCGAGTTCAGTTTCGGTGCGGGCTGCCAGCATAACGTTCGCGCCGGCGCTGGCCAGAGCCTCGGCAATGGCCTGGCCGAGACCGCGGCCGGCGCCGGTCACCAGGGCGGTGCGGCCACTCAGGTCAAATGGTTGGTCTGGCATGATATCGGTTCCTTCATCAGCGAATATCCCGTGCATAAGTCTCGACGGGTGGGGCGCCGTCGATCAAGCCCTGATCGATGAGAAAACCGGCAAAACGGGCGTAGCGTGCGGGATCCATTGCACCCGGTCGAAGCGAAAAGCGCGGCAGTGTATCGGCCCACGCTCGGCGGTTAAGTTCATCGTCGAGGTCCGGGTGTGCCGCAATGAACATCGACCAGCTTTCCTCGGGATGGTTCAGCATGTACTGGACGGACCGCTCCAGAGCGTTGACGAAACGGACCAGACGGGCATCGTCGAGAGCGTCCGCGTTGGCGACAACGATCAGTTCGTCGTAGGGCGGAACACCGTGTTCCTCCGGATAAAATGCGCGGCCGGGCCGACCGACGATGTCCATTTGATTGAGTTCGAAATTGCGAAATGCGCCGATTACCCCGTCGACCTGACCGGAAATAATCGACGGCGACAGCGAAAAATTGACGTTGACCAGTTCGACATCGCTGAGCGACAGGCCTTCCTGCGCCAGCATCGCGCCGAGCAGCGCGTCCTCGAAGCCGCCCACGGAAAAGCCGACTTTGCGGCCCTTGAGATCGGCAATGCCGCCGACCGGTCCGTCGGCGAGTACGACGAGTGCGTTGAGCGGTGTCGCGACGAGCGTAGCAACGCGGACCAACGGTAACCCAGCGGCAGCCTGAATATGGAGTTGCGGTTGGTAGGAGACAGCGAGCGGCGCCTTGCCCGCGGCAACCAGCTTCGGCGGGTCGTTCGGGTCGGCCGGCGCAATCAATTCAAGCGTAAGCCCGGCCTCGTCGAAGATACCCGCTTCGACACCGACGATCAGCGGGGCGTGATCCGGATTCACGAACCAGTCGAGCAGCACGGTGAGCCGGTTGTCGGCCTGCGCCGGCGCGAACGAGAAAAGAACAATCGTCATCGCTGCGAGCAGCGGGCGTAACACGGTCATGAAGGGGAGCCTCCGGTTTCGTTATCGTCGTCCGGCTGCCACGCGAGCAGGCGACGGCCGACATGGTCGATCGTGAAGTAAAGAATGAGTCCGATTGCCGCGAGCACGGCGAGAGCGGCAAACATGAGATCGATCTTGAGCCGCGCATTCGCGTGCAACATCAGGTAACCGAGGCCGGCACTCGACCCGACCCACTCACCGACCACGGCGCCGATCGGCGCGACTGCAGCCGAAACCTTGAGACCTGACGAGAGGGCGGGCAGGGCGGCCGGCAATCTTATATGGCGCAGGATTGCCACGTTGCTCGCGCCCATGGTGCGTGCGAGATCGAGCCAGCCTGGCTCTGTTCGGCGCAGGCCGTCATAGAACGTCGCCGTAACAGGGAAATAGATGATAAGGGTCGCCATGGCGATTTTCGATGCCATCCCGTACCCAAGCCAGAGCACAAGGATCGGTGCGAGCGCGAAGACCGGTAGTGCCTGACTGATGACCAGCACGGGCAAAAGCCAGCGCCGCGCCGGGCGGGCGGCCGTCATCGCGAGGGCGCTCAAGGCACCCAAAATCGTGCCGCAAACGAGGCCGGCGACGATTTCGGACAATGTCGTCATCGCGTGCATCGACAGAAGCGCGCGGTTCTCCGAAAGTGCCCGTGCAACCGCGGCAGGAGGCGGCAGAATATAGGCAGGCACGCCGCTGAGACTCACGATAATCTGCCACACGAGAAGGAGGCCGATGGACACGATGACGGGGCGCAAGAAAGCCATTTTACCCGACCTCGCCGGCCAGTTGCTCAAGCAGTTCTTCATGGAGCAATGCCAGGTCGGCGCGACCGGGCGCACGCGGCACATCGTCGCCGGGTTCGATTGTTTTGACCGCACGCATCGGACGGCCGCCCAGCACCACGACCCGATGTCCGATGGTCAATGCCTCCAGCGGGTCGTGTGTCACGAGCAGAACGGTGCGGCCCGCAAGCAAGCCTGACGTGAGCATGTGAAGGCGTCGCCGGGTGATGGCATCGAGCTTGGAAAACGGCTCGTCCATGAGCACGACCGGTCGGTCCTCGGCCAGCGTGCGGGCGAGAGCGACACGTTGACGCATACCGCCCGAAAGAGTGTCGGGTCGCTGTCCGGTAACGCCGCCAAGACCGACCTGATCGAGTAAACGGATAGCATTTTCCTCTGCTTTCCGATCGATACGACCGCGCAGACGACTGCCAAGAGTGACGTTCTCGATAACCGAAAGCCACGGCAACAGCAGATCTTGTTGCGCCATGTAGGCAATCCGACCCGCAAGGGATGCGCCGGTCTCGTCGGTGATCGTACCGGCCCGCCGTTGGACACGGTTACGACCCGCTTCCGTTAGCCCGAGTATGCAACGGAGCAATACGCTTTTGCCGATGCCGCTGGGGCCGAGCAGACACGTCACCCGGCCGCCGGGGATATGAAGGTCGAAGTCGTCGGATAAGGTCTTTCCGCCGTCGATGATCAGATCCAGACCGGAGACGACAATATCCGGTGGCGTTGACGTCTCTGTATCGTGGGTGGGCGTCAAACTCATGCTGTGCGTCCCTACGCCGGTATAAACCGGATCAGGTTCTAGGGGTCGTCCCCGCCCTGAAATCAGGGCAACGGGACCTCTCAGCCAAAGAATATGGCTCCCCCCGCGGGGTAATGCAGGGTTATGAGGCCTTATCCGCCGATTTACAACCGCCTGAGGCTGTGTTCAGGTTTTCCGATGGTTGTCCGCGTTCTGTTGATTCTGTTTCTGACGTTACCGGCTGGCGCGATTTACGCATCGGCGCAAGCCGGTGACTTGCCTGTCGAGACCCTGACCATCAGGACGGCGGAAGCAGACATTCCGTTCACGGTTGAGCTCGCTGCAACACCGGAGAGCCGTAGCCAGGGGCTGATGTTTCGCGAATATCTTGCGTGGGATACCGGCATGCTGTTCGACTTCCACCAGCCGAGACCCGTCGGTTTCTGGATGAAAAACACACCGCTTTCACTCGATATTCTCTTTATCCGCAACGATGGCACCATCGCCGGCATTCATCCGTTTGCCGAGCCGTACTCTGAGGACGTGATCGAATCGCCGGAACCCGTACGGGCCGTTCTCGAGCTTCGTGGTGGCGCAACCGAGCGCTTTGGACTCGCCGTCGGCCAACGCATCGCACACCGGATTTTCCCCGAGTAATCCTCCGAAACGCCATTGGAGTATACGTATTGTGACGTAGCGCACTGACGTTCTCAGCCGCAAATCGCACCATCGATTACGTGCTTTACCCTTTGAGCACAGATCGGCGGAAGGATTTGGATTGATGGCAATCTGGGGGGAGGCCAATGGCTGGCTTTACGAGATGTATCCGCTCGATACACCCGCGGCTGCGCTGTCGACCATTGGCGCATTCAAAGGTCTTTATGATCGGAAACGTCCCGCTGGCGCCATGCCGGCGTGGCGCGACTTTAATCTGGACGATTTTACCGACTGGCATGGCTGGATCAGCGTCGAGGACGTGATCCCGGGGACACCCTATGATGCGAAAGTGCGCCTTTGGGGCACCATGCTGGTACGGTTTTTTGGCGTTGAAATAACCGGCAAGCGGGTGTCCGACCATGTTGGGGCGCTCTATTCGAAAGAAGATCTTGTGATGTGCAAGGAAATCGCCAACGGGCGCGGATTTCGCGTCTGCAACGGCCCATTACAATGGCAAAACCCGGACTACGCCAACGCGTCACCTTACTATTCGTTCGTGCAGCTCCCGCTCGCCGACGACGGACAAACGGTCGACAAATTGATCAGCCTTACGGTGCCCGACCAAATCAGCGCATTGCTGGCCGAACCGCAACTTGTCTCACACCCGAGTGCGTGAGATAAACCGCCGTTCGTTCGCCGGATCGGGGAGTAGCGCAGCCTGGTAGCGCATCTGCTTTGGGAGCAGAGGGTCGCTGGTTCGAATCCAGTCTCCCCGACCAGCATCGGAAAACGTCGGAAGACTTTGACGGCGTGATCAACTGGGGTATATCTCAGCGGTCAGGTAGTAACGGCGGGGTGACATGACGGCTCAGGTAAAAATCTATCGTCCGGCCAAGAATGCAATGCAGTCTGGACGCGCCAACACCAAGCGCTGGGTGCTGGAGTACGAACCGGTTGCGCCGAAGTTCATCGATCCGTTGATGGGTTGGACGGGGTCCGTCGATACCCGCAATCAGATCAAGCTACGATTCGAAACCCGGGACGAGGCGGTGGCCTACGCCGAACGCAAAGGGCTGTCTTATCGCGTTGAAGAACCGAAGGACCGGGTGATTCGTCCGAAAAGCTACGCCGCCAATTTTTCGCCCGACAGATACAGACACTATTGACCGCCGCATTGCGGCGACGACCCTTGTTTCGCCGTCTCGGGACGCCGAAACGATGCGCGAATGCGCCCGTAGCTCAACTGGATAGAGCACTCGCCTTCTAAGCGAGCGGTTGCAGGTTCGAGTCCTGCCGGGCGCGCCAGCGCGGCAAGCGCAGCGCTAACCGCAGGCGTCGCAATCCCGGTCGCGATCGATTACCGGCACATTCATCACGTTCCACGTCAGCTCGCCAATCAATTTGTCGAACGCAGCCGTTTCAGACGATCCCGGATTGGGGCCGCGAAGACGCGATACGGCCATTAGCTGATTGCCGAGACAGAAAGCCGCGGCGGCATTCATGACGTCGCCTTCCGTGCGGCCGAGTTCAACGCTTTCCGGTTCCTTGCAAAGACGCGGTGCGTGCAAGACCTCCGGGGGTTCGAAGGCAATGGTGACATGGATGTCGCGATCGACGATCTCGGGCGTCTCGGTAAACAGGAACCGACCGCCGGGATAGTGGCCCTGCATGGCGGCGACGGTTCGGCTGCGCACCGAACCAGCATCCTCACCGAACGGATTGCCGAAAACCTTGGTTTTCATTTCTCCATGGCCTGCTGCCGTGCGGATGTAGGTGTATGCATCGCTGCGAACGAGAGACGAATTGACGACCGTGTGATCGCTGCCGGCATAAAGTGAACCGCAACCGGCAAGCGCGAGTGCTGCAATACCGGCGAAAACGGAACGAAACCGGGTTATCGGGCGCATCATGAAATTCTCCGTGGTCAGGGTGAAGCGCGCAATGTTCACGTAGAATATGGAGTTTTGATGACGCCGTGCAACTGGCTCACACGTCTATTTGTTCGACGAATTCGGCGTTTTCCTGGATATAAGCGAAGCGATTTTCGGGTTTCCGCCCCATCAGGGTTTCGACCAGCCGCACGGTTTCGCGCATTGCCTTGATGTCTTCGCGCTCTTCGCCGACGGGTAGGGTAACCCGCAGCAGCGTGCGCCGCGCCGGATCCATGGTGGTTTCCTTGAGCTGTGCCGGCGGCATTTCGCCAAGCCCCTTGAACCGGCTGATCTCGACTTTGCCGCGGCCGGAAAATGCATCGGCGAGCAGTTCGTCCTTGTGGGCGTCGTCGCGGGCGTAAACGGTGCGCGCCCCCTGCGTCAGGCGGTAGAGGGGAGGAAGCGCGAGGTATAGATTACCGTTTTCAACGATTTGAGACATTTCTTTAAAGAAAAATGTCATCAAGAGGGAGGCAATGTGCGCGCCGTCGACATCGGCGTCGGTCATAATGATGACCTTTTCGTAACGCAGGTCGCCGGGCCGACATGCAGACCCGATGCCGCAGCCCAATGCCTCGATAAGATCGTTGAGTTCCTGATTGGCCTTGAGTTTGTCGCGGGTGGCGCTGGCAACATTCAGAATCTTGCCCCGAAGCGGTAGTACGGCCTGAGTTTCGCGTTGACGTCCCTGTTTCGCCGATCCGCCGGCCGAGTCGCCCTCGACCAGGAAGATTTCGGTGCCTTCCGACGTGTTCCGCGTGCAGTCGGCGAGCTTGCCCGGCAGCCGAAGTTTGCGGGTCGCCGTTTTGCGCTTGGTTTCCTTGTCCTGACGCCTTCGGAGCCGATCCTGCGCGCGCTCGATGGCGTGTTCCAGCACGACCTTGGCGGTTTCCGGATCGGCCGAGAGCCAGTGCTCGAAATGATCGCGTATCGTGTTCTCGACAAGCTTCTGGGCTTCCGCGCTGACCAGCTTTTCCTTGGTTTGGCCCTGGAACTGCGGGTTCGGGATAAAGACGGACAGCATGATGCAGGCGCCGCCCAGCAAGTCGTCGGCGGTCACCTTGCCGGCCTGGCGGTTGTTGACGAGGTCGGCATGCGCCTTCAGCGCCTTGAGCATGGCGCTCCGAAAGCCGCTTTCGTGCGTGCCGCCCTGCGGCGTCGGCACCGTGTTGCAATAGGTGCTGAGGTAGGGTTCCTGATCGAGCGGCCAAGTCACGGCCCATTCGACCTTGCCGCTGTCATTTTCCGAGCCATTCAACTTGGCCTGACCCGAGAACGGTTCGGTCAGAACCTTGCGGCCATCCAATGTGGCCTTGAGGAAATCGACGAGACCGCCGGGAAAATGCAAACTTTTCTCGGCTGGAACCTTGCTGTCTTTGTCCAACAGCGCTGGGTCGCAGGACCAGCGAATCTCAACGCCGCGAAACAGGTAGGCCTTGGACCGCGCCATACGATAAAGACGTTCGGCGGAAAACGCCGCCTCGCCGAAGATTTCCGGATCGGGAACGAAGCGAATCGTTGTGCCGCGGCGATTGCTGACGCTGCCGGCCTTTTCAAGTTTGGACGTTGCCGCACCCTGCGCGTAGGTCTGACGCCAAAGCGCCTTGTCGCGCGCGACCTCGACGGATAGCGCGGATGCCAGCGCATTGACGACGCTCAAGCCGACGCCATGAAGACCGCCTGCGGTCTCGTAGACCTTGCCGCCGAACTTGCCGCCCGAATGAAGGGTGGTGAGGATGACCTCGAGCGCAGACTTGTCCTTGAACTTGGGGTGCGGGTCGACAGGGATGCCGCGGCCGTTATCGGTGACCGTGACCGCATTGCCGGCATCCATATGCAACTCGATACGGCTGGCGTGTCCGGCGACGGCCTCGTCCATAGCATTATCGAGTATCTCCGCCACCAGATGGTGCATGGCGTTAACGTCGGTGCCGCCGATATACATGCCTGGACGGCGGCGAACGGGCTCCAGGCCTTCGAGGACTTCGATGTCGTGTGCGGAATATCCCGCCGATTCGCCCGAAGCGGGCGATTTCGATTTCGCGGATTTCGCTTTTTTTGCCGCTTTCCTGGTTTTCGCCGGTGAGTCCGGTGCCGGTTTTTCGGCCATTTCCTGCTGTTCCGCGCGGCTGAAGAGGTCGTCCATGGTCGTTCCGGTCTAAGGCAAGTTTATGGCACCTGTACAGCGCCTGTTATCGGGTCGATAAGGTATCCGCGGTCATTAGCGCACACAAGATATTGTACCAAATAAATCGGAGCCCGGCAGTGCCGGGCTCCGGATGGCCACCGAAAGGGGGAGATTCCGGTGGCCGAGGGCAGGGATTGAGAGGGGTGGGCAAGCGGCCTGGTCAGGAAACCAGCAACAGACCGTATCCGGCCCAGGCTAGCATCGTTACGCCGGCGAAATCCTTGATCATGCGGTGCAGTGTCATGTCGGGTTCTCCTCATTCGTCATTCTGGAAGGACCCTAGCAGGGGGATTAAACAATGTAAAGAACAAAACAGGAACATTTGTTCTGGCCGGTGATTTCAGGCGACCTCCTTGATCGGGTACGGTGTCTTCTGTTCATATGGAGAACCGGAACCGAGAGGACGCTTCGCGATGAACAGCCGGACCCCGCATGTGGCGATCGGATATCTTCTGATCCTTGCCGTCGCGATGTTGACCCTGCCCGCAGCGCCGGCACATGCGGTCACCCCGAAAATCGTCGAAGCAACGGCCGAAGCGCAGACCAACGGACTCTATGCCTTCTCGGTGACCGTCTTTCACGAAGACGACGGTTGGACCCACTACGCCGACAGCTGGGATGTCCTGACCGAGAGCGGCTCTGTCCTGGGAACCCGGACGCTGTTTCACCCGAGCGTCGACGAAAATCCGTTTACCCGATCGCTGTCGAACGTCAAAGTACCGATCGGCGCCCGCTACGTGCTGATCCGCGCGCATTGCTCTCAGGACGGTTACGGCGATACGTTTCGACTTGAATTGCCGCCCCGGTAACACAACCGGCTTCCAAAGGTAATCCGGGGCCCTTTTGGGATATTGCCGCAGAATGCGGCCCGGCGTATGCCCGCCGCGCTGGCTCTGATCGCGCGAACGCGATAAAGAGACCCATCCCGAAACCCGAGTTCAGAGGTCCGACGTGAACAAATCGGATTCCCACTTCGCGGACGTCAAAAGCGTCGTCGAGAAACTGCGGCCCGGATACCCGGTCTATTGTCTCCGCCCTTCGGAACTGGCGCGCTGCGCCGAGCTGTTTCTGAGCAACTTTCCGGGCCGTGTGCTCTACGCCATCAAGTGCAACCCGCATCCGATCGTACTGCAGGCGCTTTACGATGCCGGCATCCGTCATTTCGACACCGCCTCGCTGACCGAGGTCGCGACCATTCGCGAGCTGTTCGCCGACGCCGACACCTATTTCATGCACCCGGTGAAATCGCGCGCCGCGATTCTCAGCGCGCGCGACGTCTATCACGTCGATCACTGGGTCATCGACCACGAGAGCGAGCTCGAAAAAATGGTCGACGTCATCGGCAGCGGCGACGGCCAGGTCGTCCTGGTGCGGCTGAAGACTCGGTCGTTTGGCTCGGCGTTCGAGCTGTCGGACAAGTTCGGCGCGCCGACCCAGCAAACGGCATCGCTGCTGGAGCGCGTCCGCAAGGAGGGCTTCCAGCCGGGCCTGGCGTTCCATGTCGGCTCGCAATGCCGCACACCGGAAGCCTTCCGCGACGCCATCCGCACCGTCGGCGGCGTGCTCGAGCAGACCAAGGTGCCGATTCACTATCTCGACGTCGGCGGTGGCTTCCCGGTCCACTACGTCGACGACGCGCCGCCGCCGTTCGCCGATTATGTGACGGCCATTCAGGAAGAAATCGCCAAGATCAACCTGCGCAAGGACTGCGTGCTGATGTGCGAGCCCGGCCGCGCGCTGGTCGCAAGCTCGTGCTCGTTGCTGACGCAGGTGCATCTGCGCAAGGAAGACGCGCTCTATATCAATGACGGCGTCTATCACAGCATGAACGAGCCGAAGGACGCCGGCATCAAGCTGCCGGCCCGCGCGCACCGGCTGAACCGCGATTTAAGCGGCGAGACGGCCGCCTTCACCATTTACGGCCCGACCTGCGATTCGACGGACGTGCTGCCTTACAAGATCGAGCTGCCGGCCGATATCGACGAGGGCGACTGGATCGAGTTCGGCCAGCTCGGCGCCTATTCGAACTCCATGGCGACCCACTTCAACGGCTTCTTTCCGGAAACGTTCGTTACCGTCGATGAACCGCCGCTGGCACCGGAATTGTCGCCGGCAAACTGATCCGCGCGCCGTGGGAATGGCCGGCGAGGCATGGCGCGCGGTCAGGTGACGGCCCACGGATAACTCACGGATAACTGCTGATCGTAGCACCACCCGCCTGCGACATTATTCCTTTTTTGTCAGGAGCGCTACGATGTCGGGTTTTGTTCGGTAAGTTGACGTTGCGGGCGTCGAACACGATGGCCGGCTGATGACCCGGTGCGGTCATAGCCGTTCAAGTCATAATAAGAATGTCTTCACTCAAAACGAGGTTTGGATGCCGTGGATTTTATCGGTGTAAAAGTGAAATGGTGCTTTGGAACGTCAGCATGAGGAAACGTCAACATGTCCATGCCATACACCTTTTTCAGTGACGAGGAGTTCACAGAACGCCAGACGAGAGCACGCCGTCGTCTTGCAGAACTGGAACTGGACGGACTTTTGCTCTTCAAGATCGAAGACATGTACTGGCTATGCGGGTTTCAATCCGACGGCTTTTGCATCTTCAGCAACATGTTCCTGGGGACCGATGGCGCATTGACCCACGTCGCGCGGCCGGCCGATCTCGGGAACATCAACTACTCATCTATCTGCACGGATGTACGGGTATCATACGATTCAGAAGACATAACCCGCGCTTCATGTATCAAGGACATGCTCGAATCCCACGGCATGCAGGGCAAGCGTATCGGCATTCAGGTCGACACCATGGGATTGACGCCACGGCTGTTCCTGGAAATCCAGTCCGAACTGGATGGATGGTGTGACCTGGTGATCGCACCCGATTTCATACGCGAGCTACGCCTGGTCAAGAGCCCGCAGGAGTTGGATTACTTCCGGAAAGCAGGCGGCATCATGGACAAGGTTATGGCGGATGTCATCGCGGCGACGTACCCCGGCGCATTCGAAGGCGATATCTATGCCACATTCTACGACAGCCTGTTCCGGCTTGATGCCGATCTGCCGGCACACATACCGCCCTTTGGCAGCGGCGACTCCGCCCTGAATCTACGCTACACGTCGGGTCGAAAGCATGTCGGTATGAACGATCAAGTGACGCTAGAACTGGGCCTCGCTTACCGGCGATATCACGCCGCCTGCATGGGGGTCGTGTTGACTGGCCCTGATATTAGTGATCGCCATCTCTACATGCACAAGGTCAGTGTAACGGCCCTTGAAGAGGTTCAGAAAAAGCTACGTCCCGGCAATACGGTTGGCGACCTTTATGACGCTTACCGCGATACCCTTATCGACTACGATTTAAAAGATTCCGTGTTGACCGTATGCGGTTATTCTATGAATGCCGCGTGGCCGCCCACATGGATGGAACAACCGCTGATCTTTGAAGGTAATCCCGTTGTGCTGGAAGAAAACATGACCTTCTTCACGCATATGATTCTGAATGACCGAAATGCAGGGTTATCCATGGCAGTGGCTGAGCAGGCCATCATCACAAACAATGCGCCGGAAATCATCACCCACGCCCCACGCGAGCCAATCATCAGTCATCCGAAATAAAAAATTATGTAAGAGGCGCAGATTAGGTTGTCGTGCGGACATGTCACGGTGTGCGCACTGGCCAACTCAACCATCCCAGTGCGCGCGGTTCTGCTGCCACAAAAAATAAAAGACGGGGCTGCCCGCTGAGGAACAGCCCCGCCAAGGCGGCCCTTCGGCCACGGGATCGGTGTTTCGGTCGTTACACCGAGTAGTACATCATGAACTCGACCGGGTGGGGGGTGTGCTCGAAGTTGTAGACTTCCTCCCACTTGAGATCCATGTAGGCGTCGATCTGGTCGTCGGTGAAGACGTCGCCCTTCTTAAGGAAATCGCGGTCGGCGTCGAGGCTTTCCAGCGCCTCGCGGAGCGAGCCGCAGACCGTCGGCACGTCGGCCAGCTCCTCGGGCGGCAGGTCGTAGAGGTCCTTGTCCATGGCGTCGCCCGGGTGGATCCGGTTCTCGATGCCGTCGAGGCCGGCCATCATCATCGCCGCGAACGCGAGATAGGGGTTGGCGGTCGGGTCCGGGAAGCGGATTTCGACGCGCTTGCCGTTCGGCGAGGTGGCGAACGGAATGCGGCACGACGCCGAGCGGTTGCGCGCCGAGTAGGCGAGCAGGACCGGCGCCTCGAAGCCTGGAATCAACCGCTTGTAGCTGTTCGTCGACGGATTGGTGAAGGCGTTGATTGCCTTGGCGTGCTTGATGATGCCGCCGATGTAGTAGAGTGCGGTATCCGAGAGATCGGCGTAACCCTGACCGGCAAAGGTCGGCTTGCCGTCCTTCCAGATCGACATGTGGGTGTGCATGCCCGAGCCGTTGTCGCCGGCGACCGGCTTCGGCATGAAAGTCGCCGTCTTGCCGTAGGTGTGCGCAACCATGTGGGTGCAGTACTTGTAGATCTGCATGTTGTCGGCACTGCGCACCAGGGTGTCGAAAGTCAGGCCCAGTTCGTGCTGGCTCGGCGCCACCTCATGGTGGTGCTTATCCATGTTGAGGCCCATTTCCTTCATGATGGTGACCATCTCGCCGCGCAGATCGGGCGATGAATCGACCGGCGGGACCGGGAAGTAACCGCCCTTGACGCTGGGGCGGTGGGCAAAGTTGCCCTCGGCCAGCACGCGCCCGGTGACGTAGGGGCCTTCCTCCGAGCTGAACTCGTAGAAACAACTGTTCATCTCGACATCGAAGCGGACATCGTCGAAGACGAAGAACTCGGCTTCCGGACCGAAATAGGCGGTATCGCCGATCCCGGAGGCGGCGAGGTGCTTCTCGGCCTTCTTGGCGGTCGAGCGCGGATCGCGGTCATAGGCCTGCCCGGTCGTCGGCTCGGCGATATCGCAGAACAGGATCATCGACGGCTGCGCCGAGAACGCATCCATGACGGCCGTCGAGGCATCGGGGATCAGCGACATATCGGATTCGTTGATCGCCTTCCAACCGGCAATCGACGAGCCATCGAACATGATGCCGTCCTCGAAGGTATCCTCCTCGATGAAGTCGGAGCACATGGTGAGATGCTGCCACTTGCCTTTCGGATCGGTGAAGCGAAGATCGACGAATGGAATGTCTTCGTCCTTGATGTATTTCAGAACCTCGGAAGGCGATTTCAGATTCAACGACATGGCTAATCCTGTTTTTCAGCGGTTTCGTGTGTAGTAGATGGATGCGGCCGGTGCCTCAGATGGCGTCGCCGCCGCGCTCGCCGGTACGAACGCGAATGGCGTCTTCGATGGGCAGAATGAAAATCTTGCCGTCGCCGATCCGACCCGTGTGAGCGGCCGACTTGATGGCATCGACGGCTTTCTCGAGCATCGAGTCCTCGATGACGAGTTCGATTTTGACCTTGGGCAGGAAATCAACGACGTACTCCGCGCCGCGGTAGAGTTCGGTATGGCCCTTTTGACGACCGAAACCCTTGGCTTCGGTGACCGTGATGCCCTGCAAGCCGACTTCCTGAAGGGCCTCCTTCACTTCGTCGAGCTTGAACGGTTTGATGACCGCTTCGATCTTCTTCATCGCGTTTCTCCCGTGACCAGCGAATTGACCCGCGCGCGCAAGCCTTCAGGCGCGCGCGACAGATCAAGTGCAGCTTGCATGCCAATTTTTCGTCACGCCTTAGCAGGCTGTTATTGCAGGATATTTATTGTCAAAAACGATATCGAAATCGACCCGCATAGATTCTCGATGCCTGTTTTTTGGGCATTTGCCTGCCGGATATGCAGGTACCCCGTCATCGTGTGGCTAACGGCAAGAATCTTTGCTCAGCGTGACAAAATCTTTTCGTTGGGAACCATGGATAACTGGGCGCACGTTACCGGCAACAAACCCGGGGGACAGTGCATGAACGAAGCAACCGCGGCCACGTCGACGGAAACGGATGATAACCCCGTACGTGCGGTTCTCCTGATCGCCTTCGCGGTCTCGATTTTTTCCGTCCAGGACGTGATCGTGCGGCTCGTCAGCGGCGATTATCCGTTGACGCAGATTCTTGTGCTACGGGCCGTCGTCGTGATTTCGCTGACCGTTGCGTTTCTCGCGGCACGCGGCCAGATCGGATTGCTAAGGCCAAACCGGATCGGTCTGTTGATCGTACGGGCCGTCCTCATTTTCTTCAGCTTCGCGCTTTACTATCTGGCCCTGGTCTCCATTCCCATGGCCGCCGCCGTTTCGATCTACTTCGTGGCACCCCTCGTGTTGACGGGTATGGCCGCGATCTTCGGGAAAGAAACGGTCGGTGTGCGGCGTTGGACCGCCGTGATCATCGGTCTGGTCGGGGTCATTGTCATCATGCGACCGGGGCTCGATACCATCGACCCGGCGGCCTTGCTGGCGCTCGCCGGTGCGTTCGTCTACGCGGCGTTCAATATGCTGACCCGCCGGCTGGCGCGGACTGAAAATGCCTGGGCGTTGTCGTTCTCGTCCAATCTGATCGGCTATTTCTTCATTGCCGGGGCCCTCAGCCTTCTCTTCGGCAGCGGCGGCATGGCCGACGAAAGTCATCCGGCCGTCGCATTCATGACTCGCCCGTGGATCGTGCCGACCTTGTTCGACGGTGTCCTAATCGCCGTGACGGGCGTCATAGCAACGGTCGGCTTCTATTGTCTGACCGAAGGCTACCGGACGGCGCCTTCAAGCCTCGCAGCCCCCTTCGAGTACCTGATCATTCCCTGGTCGGCGCTTTGGGGCTTCGTTTTCTGGATGGAGATTCCGCACTGGACCACGCTGATCGGAATTTCTCTGATCCTGGGCAGCGGACTTTACGTGATCTTCCGCGAGCAGATCGTCGGGCAACGTGTCGTGATCAGCCGCGTTACGCGGATGCGCCCCTGACCGGAAAGTCGGCGTGCGCCCTCGCACTTGCGCTCCGGTGTTGGTAAGCTTCGCTTGAATCTTTCGGCGGGGGGAATCCGTTGCTCAAGTGGTTGTTCGGGCGAAAGCAAAAGGGGCGGTACAACAACTTTCTGCCGTCCTACGAAGAGTCCCGCGACATCGCCGACAAGGGTTCGACCGAGAAACGCCGCTGGTTGGCGAGCCAGCCCGGTCTACAGCCCGAGTTTCTCTACTACTTCGCAACCGACAAGGACGTCGGCGTCCGCAAGGCGGTCGCCGGCAACCCGGACACTCCCCTCCAGGCAGACAAGATCCTCGCCGAGGACGAAAAGGAGGAAGTTCGCAAGGAACTTGCGGCAAAAATCTGCCGGCTGTTGCCGGAGCTCGATCCGCAAGGCGCCGAGGCCGTCACGCAAATGGTCATGGAGGTTGTCGAAATCCTCGCGCGCGACAAGGCCGTACAGGTCCGCCGCGTGGTCGCCAGCGAAATCAAACGCCTCGACAACCTGCCGCCAAAGCTCATCGACAGACTGGCGCGCGATGCCGAGGCCGTCGTCGCGGCGCCGGTGCTTGAATACTCGCCGCTGCTGAACGACCGCCAACTCATCGAAATCATCAAGAGCGGCATCGAAGGCGGCGCGCTCCGCGCCATCGCCCGGCGACGCAATTTGAAGGCCGAAGTTTCCGCCGCATTGGTCGATCAGGACGAACCGGAGGTCACGCGGGCGTTGCTCGACAACAAATCCGCGGAAATTGCCGAGCCCGACATGCTTGCCATCGGCGACATGGCAGAGACCGAACCGGCAGTCCAAGGCTCCATGATCGAACGCGACGATCTGACGCTCTCGACGATCCGCCGCATTGCCGGTTTCGTATCCGGCGCGATCTTCGACCGGCTGGCTGAACGCTACAAGAAACTCGGCGAGGACGTGCTGCAGGAAATCCGCCGCGACGTGCAAAAGCGGATCATGTCGGGTGCGGCGGACAGCCAGGAACTGCCAGGCGAGGAGGCGCGGGCGCGTGCGGAGCGGTTGTATGGCGAGGGCAAGCTCGACGAGGAGACCGTGGTCGACGCCATCGACGAAGGCGAGCGGCTCTTCGTGATTCACGCCCTGGCGTTGCTCACCGGACTGCCGTGGGAGAAGGTCCGCGACATTCTCTCGAGTAAAAGCGCGAAATCGATCTGTTCGCTCGCCTGGAAGGCGGATTTTTCCGCCGAGCGGGCGCTGACGTTACAGACCAAGGTCGGCAAGCTGCAGGGCAAGATGGTGATCCGCCCGACCGACGGCGGGGGATACGCATTGAGCGAAGAGGACATGGAGTGGTATCTGGACTTCTTCGAATAGTCCGTACCTCGCACCCGGGAACGAGCATCCATGAAACTGAACGAAACCCTCGCCGGCTACGGCACGACGATCTTCACGGTCATGACGCAGCTCGCCAATGACCAGGGCTCCATCAACCTCGGGCAGGGCTTTCCCGATGTCGACGGGCCGGACGAGATCAAGGATGCCGCGGCGCGCGCCATGCGCGACCTGCCGAACCAGTATCCGCCGATGCTTGGGTTGCCCGAACTCCGCCAGGCCGCGGCCGAGCACAGCGCCCGGTTCTACGGTATCGAGGCAGACTGGAAAACCCAGACCGTGATCACCGTCGGCGCGACCGAGGCGCTCGCCGCCTGCATCCTCGGGTTTATCAATCCGGGCGACGAAGCCGTGGTCATCGAGCCGGTCTACGATTCCTACGCGCCGATGATCCAGCGGGCAGGGGGGATCGTCCGGACGATCCGCCTCGAGCCGCCGCATTTCGAACTGGAGGACGCGGCGCTGGACGCGGCGTTTTCACTGAACACGAAGATGCTGATCCTCAACAATCCGCAGAACCCCTGCGGCAAGGTTTTCACCGAAGACGAACTCGGCCGTCTTGCCGAGCGGGTCATCGCCGCCGATGCGATTGCCGTCTGCGACGAGGTTTACGAGCACATCGTGTTCGACGGCCGGCGGCACATTCCGCTGATGACGTTTCCCGGCATGGCGGAACGCAGCGTGCGCATCGGATCGGCCGGCAAGACATTCTCGCTGACCGGATGGAAGATCGGCTACACCACCGGCGCGCCCGACCTCATTAAACTCATGGCCAAGGCACACCAGTTCGTCACCTTCACGGTGCCGCCGATGTTGCAAATCGCGATTGCCGAGGGCCTTCGCATGGATGAAGCATATTTCCAGGGACTTGGCGACGAGATGCAGGCCAAACGCGATCTGCTGATTGCGGGCCTGGAGGGAACCGGGCTCGATATTGCGGCCCCCGCCGGGACCTACTTCCTGACCGCGCGGCTGCCCGATGGCAAATCCGGCCTTGGCGACGAGGGGTTCTGCATGGATATCACCAAGAACGCCGGCGTGACCGCGCTGCCGTTCAGCGCGTTCTATCTGCCGGACCCGGACAAGCGGGCGTCGGACCAGTACGTGCGCTTCTGTTTCTGCAAGCGCGATGCGGTCCTGAACGATGCATCGGCTCGTCTTCGCGACTACCTCGGCGGCGGCTCGGCTGCCGCTTGACGCCTATCGGGCAAGCGTCTACATAGGCGCCTCGATTTCGCCCCATAATTTACCGAGCGAAATCCCGTGTGGTGGCTGTAGCTCAGTCGGTTAGAGCATCGGCTTGTGGTGCCGAGGGTCGTGGGTTCGAATCCCATCAGCCACCCCATCCCCAACTGAAATCGCGATTAAGACGTTCCCGGCGCGCCGCAACCGTTCGCCGTGCAAAGAAAAGGCCGGACCCCGAAAGGTCCGGCAAGTTTGACAGGGAGAGTGTGATGCAGATTCAGAGCGAATCTACATCTATAAGATAGGCGATTTATCCACAGGATGCAGTGAGCGTCGTCACACGTCCCGGAAAGCCCTCGTAACATCAACGCTTTACAGCCGGTGACGGTTAGGCTTTAGTCTGCATCGCGCCTACCCGAACAGGTAGCAAAACAGGGGTGGGCAGGAATCGGTTGCATGAATACCATCGATGTCATTCTGGTCGACAAAAGTCCGATCATTCTGTCGGGCCTGACGCGGATTTTCGAGGACGACAATCGTTTCAACGTGGTTGCGACGGCCGCCGATGGCGAACGATTCATGGAAGCCGAGAGCCGGCTCTCGTTCGAGGTCGCGGTGATCGGTTGGGAGATGCCCTACATGTCGGGCCGTGACGTGCTGGCGGCGCTGAAGGGCCGGCCCGATGCGCCGCGCATCGTCGTCTATACCGGCAGCAGCAAGCCCGGCATCGCACGCCAGGTGCTCGAACTCGGCGGTGCCGGGTTCTGCTCAAAGCAGGACAGCCCGCAACTCCTGATCGACACGGTCGTCGCTGTTGCCGAGGGCCGCATGGTGTTTCCATTCATGAACATCGACGCGCCGGTCGCGAGCGGCCTCGACACGCTGACGCCGCGTGAGCGCGACCTGCTGGCGTCGCTTTCCGACGGGCGCACCAATGCCCAGATCGCGGATCAACTTGGCATTACGCTCAACACGGTAAAGTTCCACCTCAAGAACCTTTACGAAAAACTCGGCGTCAACAACCGTGCGCAGGCCGTCGCACGCTATCTTGCCGGCGGCGAGTTCTGAGGCTCCCGCGATGGCGACGGCAACGGCCCCGATCGACATGACCGACGAGACCGAATGGAGCACCAGCCATCCGGTGGCGCTGGCGCTCGGGCATGCGACCGAACAGTCGGCACGCGCCGCCGCGTCGTGGCTCGGCCACGGCGAGCCTATCGATCTCAGCCGCGCCGCCCGCGTCGCCATGAAGCGGGCCCTCGACGATGCGCCCTTCGGCGCCGAGATCGTGATCGGCGACGGCCCGGATGAAACCAATCACCGCTCGCCGCTCTCAGTCGGCAAACGCTATGGCATCAAGGACCCGGCACCGCCCCTCGATCTGGCGCTCGATCCGACGGAAGGGGCGAGTTTCCTGACCCGCGGCCAGACCAATGCACTCTCGATAGCGGCCCTGGCGCCGGCCGACGCGATGCTGCGGCCGGGCCCCGCATTCTACATGGCGAAGTTCGCCGGACCACCCGAGGTTCAGGGCATCATCGACCCTGCGGCGCCGGTGCCGGAAATTCTGGAAACCCTGGCCCGGGCACTCGGAAAGACCGTTCGCGACCTTCGCGTTTTCGTGCTGGAGAAGCCGCGCCACCGCCGATTGATCGAAACCATCGAGGGAGCGGGGGCCCGGGTCGCGTCGTTTCCGGCCGGCGACATTGCCGGCGTGTTAATGGCTGCGACGCCGGATTCCGGCATCGATGCGATGATGGGAACGGGCGGATGCTCTGAAGGCATCATTTCGGCCTGCGCAGCGCGGGCCATTGGCGGCGTGTTTTGCGGCCGCTTCGACCCGCAACTCTCGACCGAGCACGCGGCGGTCCGCGAAGCCGGACTCAGCACCGAGAGATGGATGGACGCGGACGATTTCGTGAAAACCCGCAACGTTCTCGTTGCCGCAACCGGAATCACCACGGGTCTCGTGCTTGATGGCGTCGAACGCACGCTTCATGCCGAGCGCACGCAGACGCTGATCCTCTCGGGCACGACCCGCGACCGGGTCATTACCACCGCGTACCGTTCGCTCGGCGACGGTCATGAATATGTCGACTGGCTGGAGGCCGCTGGCGATGCCCTACAATAGAATTGCCGACCGCCCGATCATTCTCGGTATCGTCGGCGACTCGGCGGCCGGCAAAACGACGCTCGCGCGCGGTATCGCCAACATGCTGGGTCCGGAACGGGTCGTCATGATCGGCACGGACGATTACCATCGCCTCAGCCGCGCCGCACGGATCGAGCGCAAGATCACCGCGCTCGACCCGAAGGCCAACTACATGGATATCCTGGAACAGCACATTCAATTGCTGCGCCAGGGTCGTCCGATCCTGAAACCGGTCTACCACCATGCCGACGGCACGCTCGGCGCACCGGAGCACATCGAACCGCACGAATACATCATCGTCGAGGGGCTGCTCGGATATTCCACGCGCGCCATGCGCGACTGCTATGACGTGAAGATCTACGCCGAACCGGTCGAGGACCTTCGCGTGCGTTGGAAAATCGCCCGCGATACGTTCTCGCGGGGCTACAAGCGGACAGAAGTCATCGAGCAGATCAACCGCCGCGCCGAAGCACGCGACAAGTACATCCGCCCGCAACGAACCTTCGCCGATATCGTCGTCCGGTTCTTCCCGCCGGACGACAATTCGGAAGAGACCGGCGCGCACCTGAACGTGACCCATACGCTGCGGCCGACGTTGCCGCATCCCGATTTGACGCCGGTGCTCGAAGCCGGTGCGAAGAACGGCATCAAGCTCGAGCTCAGCCGCGATATCGATGGCAAGCCGGTCGATATTCTCGAGATCTCGGGCGACATCGGCGACCGACGGGCGCGAAAACTTGAAAACCTTCTATGGGACCTGATCCCGGAGGCGCAGTATTTGCGCGACGCACTGGGCGAGTTTGGCGAAGACAAGGTCAAGAAGGTCAGTCACCCGCTGGCCCTGTCGCAATTGCTGATCACCTATCACATGGTCAAGGCCGCACTCGGTCACCACGCAATATGATCGCGGTAGGCAGGGGCGGCAATCGCATCACCAGCCCTTGATCACCAGCCCTGGCGCATCTCCGTCGTCATGAAGTCGGCGCGCCGCATCGGGCCGCTCTCGTCGTCGACCGGAAACTTATGGGACCAGGCCAGCATCTTGACCGTCAGCGCGCAAAGCAGGGTGCCGAAACGGTCGTGGCTGCTCTCGACCATCTGGCGGAACTGCTGGAACGACGCGGCATCCGAATCCGTCCACAACCGGTCGGTGCTCTTGCCCATCTCGGTGAACTGTTCGGTCAGCGTTCGGCTGATGCGCTCGACCTTGTTGCGAAGCGCATTGCAGGTCTTGCTGATCTGATAGTCCCTGCCGAGCTGCGAGTGCGCGAGAATCTCCGACGCCGACTGTACGAAGTGAACGACGGCCGGTTTAATCTCGTCGAGACACTGCTGGTAGTAAGCGACCGAGAGATAAACATCGCCGTAATCCTCGAGAAAACGGGGTACGTCCTGAACCGGAATACCAAGTTTCGACGACAGAGTTTCAAGTCGCCGGCGCGTCACCTTGACGTCCGGGTGCATGAACATCTGTCGCCAGTCACCCGACACCGGACCGTCGTCGGTACCGAACAGATTAACGGTCATTTGCTTGAGGAACGGTTGCATGTAGGCCTGAAGCTCGGCCTGTTTGTTGTCCGACAATCGCAGGGCATCGTGTTGATCGACCTCGATACCGGAGTTCCGCAGGCTGATACGCAGACTGTAAACGTCGTAACTCTTGAGTTCGGCGAGAGTCATGATGATCGAGGTATCGTTGCCGTTGACGTCGGCGAAGAACTGGTCGACTTCATGCGGGTAGATGTGCCCCTTGCCGACGTCCTGTTCGTTGAACAGTTCGATAACACTCTCGAGCTTGCTGTTCTTGATCATGCGCGTGCGTTTCAGCGCGCGGGTTTCGAACGGAATGATGATAAGGGGCAAAACCGAGAGCGAGTCTCGGTCCTCGTCGGCAAGCAGGATGCTCCCGTCCTCAGTCGTTGATTCGGCTGTCATCATGAACACACCTAACCGCCATGCCATCGGCATGGATGAAAACTTTCATCGGCGCACGGCGCCCGCAACTGCCCCGCGGCATCTTGTGTGGTTGGAATTTTGGCAGCTCTGCCGGCCGCTTACGCGGTGAATTCCCTCATGAGCTCATAGAGTTAAGCATGTTTTTCAAAGAATTTCCTCCGCTAAAACGCGATAACGCCGGAAAGCAGCGCAAATCTACAGAAAATTGCCCTGTAACACTGGACATTTGGCTCAGGATTAGCGACAAGCAGCGACGAGATTTCCCTGGGCATGAATTGAGAAGAAGATCGAAGGGGGCGCGTCCATGACGGGTGCCGAAACGGCTATGGCAACACTGAGCGAAGCGGATCAGGACGTCGGGCAGGACGACCGGGTGGTGGTCGCCGAAACCGACCATCAAGCGATGGCCAATGCTATCCGGTTTCTCGCCGCCGATGCGGTCCAGGCTGCGAAATCCGGCCACCCCGGTATGCCGATGGGTATGGCGGACGTCGCAACGGTTCTGTTTTCCCGCCATCTCAAGTTCGACGCCGCCGACCCCGAGTGGGCCGACCGTGACCGGTTCGTGCTGTCGGCGGGGCATGGGTCGATGCTGCTTTACTCGTTGCTGTACCTCACCGGATATCCGGGCATGGATATCGAGCAAATCCGTCATTTCCGCCAACTGGGTTACGTCACCGCCGGGCATCCCGAGCACGGTCACGCGCCTGGGATCGAAACGACCACAGGACCGCTGGGTCAGGGCCTCGCCACCGCGGTCGGCATGGCGCTGGCGGAGCGTTTGATGAACGCGCGATACGGTGACGAAACGGTCGATCACCATACCTATGTGATTGCCGGCGACGGATGCCTGATGGAAGGGGTCAGCCACGAGGCGATTTCACTTGCCGGACATCTTCGCCTTTCCAAATTGATCGTCCTGTTCGACGACAACGCCATCAGTATCGACGGCGGCACCGAACTTTCCGTTGGCGACGATCAGCAAGCCCGCTTCAAGGCCTCGGGGTGGAACGTCGCATCGGTCGACGGACACGACCCTGACGCCGTCTCGGCGGCAATCGAAGCGGCCAAGTCGTCAGGCAAGCCGTCCTTGATTGCCTGCAAGACGGTTATCGGCCGGGGCGCGCCCAACAAGCAGGGCACCGCATCGACGCATGGTGCGCCGCTCGGCGACGACGAAATCGCCGCCGCGCGCGATGCCATGGACTGGCCGCACGAGCCTTTCGAGATTCCTGAGGACGTTCTCGCCGCCTGGCGTGCCCTCGGCAGGCGTGGCCGGAATGCGCGATCGGCGTGGCAAACCCGTATCGACGCGATGGATGCCGGCGTCCGTTCGCAGTTTCAATCGGCGCTGGCTGGCGAGGTGCCGGAAGCCGCGTTTGCTGCGCTCGACGAACACAAGGAGAGTGTCGTCGCCGAAGCACCAAAGTGGGCGACCCGGCAAGCATCGGGCAAGGCACTGGCGGCAATCTCGCCAGTCATGGAGAATCTACTCGGCGGCTCGGCGGATCTGACCGGCTCGGTCAACACCAAGACGCCGGATATGGAGCCGGTGACACCGGACGACTTCTCCGGACGCTACATGCATTATGGCGTCCGCGAGCACGGCATGGCTGCCGCCATGAATGGTATCGCGTTGCATGGCGGGTTCGTTCCCTATGGCGGCACGTTCCTTGTCTTTACCGACTACATGAAAGGCGCCATGCGGCTGTCGGCGCTCATGAAGCAACGCGTCGTCTATGTCTTGACCCATGATTCCATCGGTCTCGGCGAGGATGGCCCAACCCATCAAGCCGTCGAAACGCTGGCCTCGCTCCGGGCGCTGCCGAACTTCAATGTGTTCCGCCCGTGCGACGCGGTCGAAACGGCGGAATGCTGGTCGGTCGCATTGCGAAACAACGAAACGCCGTCGGGAATGGTGTTAACCCGGCAGGGCGTACCGACCCTGCGGACCGTCGCGGGCACCGACAATCTTTCAGCGCGCGGCGCCTACGTACTGATCGACGCCGAGGGCGGCAATCGCGACGTCACCTTTCTGGCGACCGGATCAGAGGTTTCGGTCGCCATGGACGCCCGGGCCGAACTGGCGGAGCAGGGAATTGCCGCCGCCGTGGTCTCGATGCCGTGCTGGGAACTGTTCGAGCGGCAGGACGACGCGTATCGGGCCGCCGTTCTGGGCGATGCACCCAGGGTTGCCGTCGAGGCCGCCGTACAGCTCGGTTGGGACCGTTATATCGGGACCGATGGCGCATTCGTCGGCATGACCGGTTTCGGAGCATCGGCGCCGGCACCGGATTTGTTCGAACATTTCGGCATTACGCCAACGGCTGTGGCCGACCGGGCGAAGCGACTTCTGGGGCGGTGATCAACCGCAAACATGTGTGACATCATGGTGTGACGGAGACTTGAGAATGGACTTTGAGCGTTTGGCGGAAACGGCGCAGGAAATGGTTTCTGACCATCGAGGTCTTCTGGCTGCCGACGAAAGCACCGGCACCATCGGCAAGCGGTTCGACCAGATCGGCGTCGCGAACGAGGAGCCGAACCGCCGGGCCTACAGGGAAATGCTGTTCCGCGCGAACGGTCTCGGCAAGTTTATCAGCGGTGCGATCCTCTATGACGAAACCATCCGCCAATCGGCCGAGGACGGCACCACGCTCGTCGAGCTTCTTAAGCGCGAAAACATCGTACCCGGCATCAAGGTCGACGCCGGCGCAAAGGACCTGCCCGGATGCCCAGGCGAAAAGGTGACCGAGGGCCTTGACGGATTGCCGAAACGGGTCGCCGAATATGTCGAGCTCGGGGCGCGTTTCGCAAAGTGGCGCGCCGTTATCACCATCGCCGACGATATCCCGAGCCACCACTGTATTCACGTCAACGCCCACGCGCTCGCACGCTACGCCAAAATCTGCCAGGAGGGTGGCCTGGCGCCGATCGTCGAGCCTGAAGTACTGATGGACGGCGACCACGACATCGAACGCTGCGAGCAGGTCACGGAAGACACGCTGAATGCCGTCTTCGCCGAACTCTATGCCCAGGAAGTTCTCCTCGAAGGCATGATCCTGAAACCCAACATGGTGATTTCCGGCATGGACTGCCCGACACAGGCCAGTCCCGACGAGGTTGCCCACCGGACAGTCGCGTCGCTCAAGCGCTGCGTGCCGGCCGCAGTTCCGGGCATCATGTTCCTGTCCGGTGGCCAGAGCGAGGAAGATGCCACGAAGCATCTCAACATCATGAATGCGGATTGCGGCCCGTTACCATGGGCACTGAGCTTCTCCTACGGCCGTGCGCTGCAGCAATCGGCGCTCAAGGCCTGGTCCGGCAAGACCGAAAATACGTCGGCTGGGCAAGAAGCCCTCCTGGAGCGCGCCCAGGCTAATCGCGACGCCACCGCCGGCACGCTGGCCGCCTGACAATGACGGGCGGGCCGGTCAAGATCGCGCCTTCGATCCTGTCGGCAGATTTCGCGCGGCTGGGCGACGAGATCAAGGCGATCGAGACGGGCGGCTGCGATTACATCCACATCGATGTGATGGATGGTCACTTTGTGCCCAACCTGACGTTCGGCCCCCCGGTCATCAAGGCGTTGCGGACTGCCACAGCGCTGCCGTTCGACGTTCACCTGATGATCGATCCGGCGCAACCGCATCTGCAAGCCTACGCCGATGCAGGCGCGGATATCATCACGGTCCATGCGGAGGCCGACCGCCATCTCGACCGCAGCCTGCAAATGATCCGCGGCATGGGCAAAAAAGCCGGCGTTTCACTCAATCCGTCGACGCCGGCGTCCGCCTTGGCGCATGTCATGGACGCGGTCGACCTGATTTTGGTCATGACCGTCAATCCCGGGTTTGGCGGTCAATCGTTTATTCGCTCTCAGATCCAGAAAATAAGCGAAATCAATGCAATGATCGGCGATCGCGATATCGAACTCGAAGTCGACGGCGGTATCAATCCTGAAACCGCGGCGGAAACGGCGGCAGCGGGCGCGCGGGTATTCGTTGCCGGCAGCGCCGTCTTCAATGATGCAGAATACGCGGAAAACATCGCCGCCATCCGCGCGGGTGCGGAGAGCGCTTCGCGGGCGTAGCCGCGCGATCGACGATCGGATCAGGTGATGTGATCGATTTCTTCTTCGGTCATGCCGCCCGGCACGATGGTGATCGGTACGCGAAAATTACCCGACATTTCATTAACGATATGCGTGACAATCGGTCCCGGACCGTTGCCGGCAATCGACGCACCCAGGACCAGAACTGAAATCTGCGGCTCTTCCTCGATCAGCTTGGTCAATTCTTCGTTCGCCTTTCCTTCGCGGATATAGACGATCGGCATCTTGCCAGTGCGTTTTTGCACACGCTCGCCAACGACGCGGCACATTTCCTCGGCTGTCTCCCGGCCTTCCTGCTGCATCAGGTTGCCGACACCCAGCCAATGCTGGAATTCGGCCGGTGGCACCACGTACATCAACGCAATACGGCCACCGGTATTGTTGGCCCGGCCGCAAGCGAAGCGCAGCGCAACCTCGAATTCCTCGCTCTCGTCGATGAGCAGCAGAAAGACGCGCTCCTGCTCCGTCGACGCGCCGGACTCGCCACTGTCGTCGGGCGTCTCGGTCACGGTCTCTTCCGAAGGGCTGTCGGACAACGACTATCTCCTGTTGAAGGCCGCGTTCGCGGCCCATCCTGCCATTGCCGCAATGATCACGGCAAGCACGCCATAGGCGAGGGAATAGCGGTGCGCGAAATCGAAAATGCTGGCCTCGGCGCCGAACTTGCGAACGTTAAGCAGGGTGGTCTGGGTGTCGACGAGTTCGCCATTGTCGAACAGGTAAACGTCGACGCCGTAGGTCCCGACGGAGACATTGGCCGGAAAATGGATATCGGTCCGGAACAAGCCGTGACCGAGGAAAGACAGATTGCTGGATAGCTTGCCATAAAGGCCCTGGCGTTCCTTGATGCGGAGAAGGGCCTCTCTGAACGGCTCGACGTTTTCGACCTGCTGGCGGGTGACCAGCGGTTTGAACGTCAGGTGCTCGGTGCCGATCTGGTGAATACTGGCATCCTCCGGCGGCACGAAATCCTCGATCGGACGATTGGACGAGACCGCGTAATAGGACGGGATATCGGTGAACGTGACCTCGTCACGATTGACCCAGACCCCGGCAATCCGGGACTTTTGCCGCACCGTGTGGTTCTCCTGCGGGCCGCGCACAACGACCGCGACGTCGCCGTCCTTCGACGTTGCGCCGAACAACAGCAGGTCGGTCCCTGTAAATCCGGCAGTGATCGCAACGACCGGGTTGGAAAGGTCGATCACCAGGTCTTGCGCGCGCAGTGCACCGGCGCCGATCAGGGCGAGCGCGAGAACGCCAGCCAACGCCGCTAGGCGTTGTCCGGTTCCCCATCCGCTGACGATCCGCCTCATCATCGTCAATGCCCTCCGCCGAGCCCGATCGAAAACAGCTCGGCCGGCGTCGCGACAAGGTCATAGGTCAGTTTGAGGCAGACGGCGAGAACCATCAGTGCAAGGAGACCGCGCAATTGCTCACCGTGCAGCTTGGCGCCGGCGCGGGCACCGAACTGCGCGCCGATCACGCCGCCAGCGAGCAGCAGCAGCGCCAGAACCACATCGACGGTCTGGTTGCTGACCGACTGCAGGATCGTCACGTTGGCGGTCACGAAAATGATCTGGAACAACGAGGTGCCGACGACCACGGCTGTCGGCATACCGAGAATGTAGATCATCGCCGGCACCATCACGAAGCCGCCGCCAACACCCATGATGGCTGCCAGAATACCGACGAAAACGCCGATCCCGAACGGCAGCAGCGCGCTGATGTAGAGCTTCGACTTGCGGAAGCGCATCTTAAAGGGCAGCCCGTGCATCCAATTGTGATGATGGCGCTTGGGCACAGCGACGGCACGTTTCTTCGCCATCATCGCCTTGACGCTTTCGAGCAGCATCAAGCCGCCGATGATTCCGAGAAACACGACGTAAGATAGCTTGATGACGAGGTCGACCTGGCCGATTTCACGCAGGAACGTAAACAGCCAAACGCCCGAACTGGAACCGACGACACCGCCGACCAGCAGCACCATGCCCATCTTGACGTCGACGTTGCCGCGTTTCCAGTGGGCGAGAACGCCGGAAATCGATGATGCCACGATCTGATTGGCTTCGGTCGCGACCGCAACCGCGGGCGGGATCCCGATGAAAATCAACAACGGTGTCATCAGAAAACCGCCGCCGACGCCGAACAGACCCGAGAGAAACCCTACGCCGCCGCCCATACCGAGGATCAGGAAAACATTGACCGAAATCTCGGCGATGGGCAGGTAAATATCCATGGCTGCCCTATGCCGCGTTCCGCGGGCGGCGCGGCGGTCCCGCGACGAAACCGGCGCAGGCCCCTTTTGCCTGTTGGCTCAGGTGAAATCGCTGTGCGATCATTTGCAAGATATCACGTCGAAAAGCGCTTATTCTCTAATGATTTAGCGCTTGTATGGTATCCGCTGACGGATGTCAACGACGGTGCGGCGAAATCCACCGTTCAGCGGGCCCACATCCATGACCGGATAACCTCTGCGCCGCGTTCCGGATATCGTTCGATGAGGCGACGAACCTGCGCCAACCGATCACCGTCCGCCGACAATTGCCGTTCCGCCCGTTCACTCGAGCGGCTGATAAGGATGTCCGGCGTCGGCTGCTCGCCGATGCGGATGCGTTCTTCGGGCGGCAACGCCGAGTGTCGAATGCCCGCCCGCGAGCGATAGACCGCAACACCCAGAGGCGCAACGGTTACGAGCAGTACGAGCAGAATGGCAACAACGGTCATGATCGAACGCGATGAAACGTTTCGTTAACCATGCAAGCGTACGCTGATGCTGACATGAAAACAATTTTCCATGCTTTGTCCCGCATTAGCGCCGCATTGATAATGGTAGCGGGCTTTCTTTCGGCGTTGGCGATCCCGGACGCTGCCGACGCGGCGGCAAGCGGTCAGTTGCCGGGGAACCCCTCGGCGCAGGTCTACGTGCATCCGGAAAAGATGTTCTCGATTGCCGTGCCGGCCGGCTCCGAGATTGTCGAACGCGAGGCGCCCGTCGACATATCGGTCCGCTCGCGAGAGGGCTGGCTGATGCACGTGCAATCCGCACCGCGCAACGATGCCGAGACCATCCCGATGATGGTGGCGAAGCTCGAGTCGCGCTATGTCGGTCCCGACCGTCCCTGGAACGTGAAGCTTGGCCATACCCAGCGACTGGTTGCCGGCCTGCCGGCCTACGAAGGGCTGTACGAGGGTTCCGGCAGCAAGGCGCGCGTCGTTATCGTGCGGACCAAGAGCCTCGACATGGTGTTGATGTTCATCGCGCCCGAGCGGTCCTACGTCAAGGTGGAAGCGGTGTTCGACGCCATCCTGGCGAGTTTCAGTCCGCCGACGAACGGCGGCGACGGCGGAACATTTTCGATAGAAAACGTCTCACCCGAAGCACCCGCGACCGACGGCGCCTTTCGAACCTTCCAGGACGGCCCCATGGGCATAGCCGTGGGTTACCCGGGCGACTGGCGGGTCGATCAGCCGACACCGCACATGGTCGTTTTTTCAGGCCGCAGCGGGCACGGCGCAATGGCGAATGCCAGCATCCAGAATGTCGCCGGCGCCTCGATGGGCGATCCACGCGCGGCGGCTGGCGCCGTGCTTCAGGAAATCATGGCGCAGCTGGCCTATAGCGTCAGCGATGTAAGGCATTCACCGATCGAAAGTATGAGTCTGCGGGGCGAGGGCGGCGATGCTGTCGAAGCCCGCCATCTGCTCTCGGAGTTCACCCGTGTCGGCACGCCGTTCCGCCAATGGTCGATCGCGCTCCCGCGCGGTAACGGCGCAACCGTGCACGTCTTCACCTTCGTCGCTCCCGCTGAGGCATTTGAGGCGATGCGCTTGACCGTCGAAGCAATGGTTCAGTCATGGACCCTGACGCCGGTTGCGCGATAACATCCGGGCTATGGGCCTGAGAAAACGTTCACTGACCGTATCGACCGTTTTGTTCGCCGCCGCGATCGCTGTCGCGGGCGCGTCTCATGGTGCAGAAATCGGCCGGCCGACGGTGGACAAGCTTGTCGCCACATTCGACGACGTTGTGTTCGGCGCGGAGATCGACGAGACCATGCGGTCGAAGGTCGTCGCAAAATGGAACGGGGATCTCAGGATAAGCGTAAAAGGGCAAGCAAAAGAAAGCCATATCAAATATTTACGTCGTCATCTTGATTCCATACTTGATATAACCGGACTGTCGATTAGTGCGGTGGACGGTGACGAAAAACCGGAAAACGTGACAGTCGTTTTCGTGCCGCGAGTCCAGATGTCAAAAATCAAAATCGACACGGTCGACCCGAAACTGATCCGCACGCTTTCGGGTCCTGGAAGCTGCTATTTTCTGGCATTCCGCGACCCGCCCGACGCTATCGTGCGCAGCATCATTGTCGTCAACAACGAACGCTCGTCGCGCGCGATCAATCACTGCCTGCTCGAGGAGGTTCTGCAAAGTCTCGGGCTGCCCAACGATTCCGATCTCATCCGACCATCCGTGTTCAGCGATCTCGATACCGTGACATCGATTCAACGCACTGACGAGATCCTGGTGCGCACGCTTTATGACCCGCGATTGACGCCCGGCATGAACCGCGATGAAGCCCTTGTCGTTGCGCGGCAGGTGATCGCCGAACTTGATGCCCAATTGGAGGTACGATAGCGCGGCATGGGCAGCGAGCCGAAGTCGCCGGATTTCGGCGGGTTCGGTCGAAACAGGCAACGCTTTTTTAACGACGCCCGGATAACGTCGTCGGATTGGTGGCGGTGTGCATCCGAAACGCACACAGCGACTGCGGGCAGGCAGTAGGAAACGTGGCGGCAATCAGCATTCGCAGACTCTTCGGTAGTCGCGGCCGAAATGACGATTCGGCGCTCGGCGCGCTCGCGTATATGCCGGGCGGCGTGTTCGACCTTGTCTTGGCGTCAACCTTCATCAACATCCTCGGCCTCGCCCTTCCGCTGACGCTCCTGCAGGTCTACGACCGCATTATTCCCGCAAATGCCGAAGGTACGCTGTCGTTGCTGGTCATCGGCGTCGGCGTGGCGCTGGGGCTCGAAGCGCTGTTGCGGCTTGGCCGCTCTTACGTCAGCGGCTGGATGGGCGCCCGGTTCGAGCACCTCGCCGGCTGCAACGCCATGGAAAAACTGCTGCGTTCGCCGATCGTCGACTACGAAAAGCAGGGGGCCGGCGTTCACCTCGAACGCATGACATCGCTCAACGTCCTCAAGGAGTTCTACGCCGGCCAGGCTGTCCTCGCGGTCTGCGATTTGCCGTTCGCACTCATCTATCTTGGCGCCATCTACTATCTGGCTGGCCATCTGGTGCTGGTGCCGATCGGATTGATTATCGCGTTCTTCCTCGTTGCCGGCTGGGTCGGCAGCAAGCTGAAGGACTCGCTCGAAGGCCGCATGATGGCCGACGACCGTCGGTACAATTTCATCATTGAGGTGCTCGGCGGCATTCACACCATCAAGGGCCTGGCGATGGAAGAACAGATGCTCCGCCGCTACGAGCGTCTGCAGGAAACCTGTGCCGGTTCCGAACGCTCTGTCGCGCTCAACAGCGCTGCGGCGCAAAGCACCGGCGCGGTTTTCTCGCAAGTGACCATGTTCGCCGTCGTCGGCTACGGCGCAACCTTCGTGATCGACGGCGTGCTGACGGTCGGCGGTCTCGCCGCCTGCACGATGCTGTCAGGACGCGCCATGCAACCGTTGCAGCGGGCGGTCGGCATCTGGACCCGGTTTCAGTCCATCGCGCTCGCCCGTGACCGGTTGCGCAAACTGTTCGCCATGACCACCGAGTCCGCCGACAACCTGCCCGAACTGACGGATGTCCGCGGCAAGATCGAACTGCGCGACATTTCCTATTTCTACGGGCAAAACCGCGACGGCGAAGATCTGCCAATGGTTTTCGAGAACGTCGCGCTGACCGTAAATCCGGGAGAGGCTGTGGGCATCAAGGGCGCCAACGCGAGCGGCAAGACGACCCTTTTGCTGATGATGAACGGCACCATCCGTCCGACATCCGGCAGCGTTCTCGTGGACGACCGGCCGGTCGAGAATTTTTCACCCGATTCCGTTCGTCGTGCGGTCGCGCTGCTACCGCAGAACGCTGTTCTGTTCAACGGAACCCTGCTCGAAAACCTGACCATGTTCCGCCGCGAGAAAGAAGCCGAGGCCTTCGACATGGCGCGCCTGCTCGGTCTCGATCACGTCGTGGCGCACATGCCCATGGGCTACGACACCATGGTTGGCGACGGTGCCGGCGAAAACCTGCCGCGCGGCATCAAGCAGCGGGTCGCAATTGCCCGCGCGATGGTCGACAAACCCAAGATCCTGCTGTTCGACGAGGCCAATACGGCCATGGACAGCAACGGCGACGAAATGCTCAAGCGGCTACTCGAACGGCTGAAGAGTCGCGTGACTCTTGTCCTGGTATCGTCGCGGCCCTCGTTGTTGAGCATCGCGGACACGATCTATGAGATCGATGGCACCCGATTGAGGAAGTCGGAAACCGATCCGAAACCCGCCACGCCGGCCACAGGATCCAAGACATGACCGGTCAATTTCCGAAAATCGAGGGGTTGGCGCCGGTCGAGGAACAACGGAAACGCGTCGAACCGCCGGCCCCCATCCCCGCCGGTCCGGAACCGCCCGCACCCCGCAAGAACAGCGCTGCGTCCCGCATGCGGAAACGTGGTGTCGCTACCGGGGGAGAAGGGCGTAAGACGACGCCACGTGACGAACCGCGTCTGACCGGACTGCCTTTCGGGCCGGCCAGACAGCCCGAACCTTCTTCGGTGGATCGCCTTGCAGGCCGCCCGGAAAGATTGCCGGAACCCCGGATCGAGGATCTGCGTCTGCCGCCGGGCACATTCGACGACGCGTCGGTCGACGCCGATGGCACACGCGCAGCCGGCAGTGCGGGCACGGCGACCCAAACCATGGAACGCTCGGCTGGCATAGCTCCGCCGCCACCGCCGCCGCCTGAACCGCCGGCGACAAAACCCGATCTGCCACTCGATCTGCCGCCGCCCGACGAGAACGACATTTCCTCTGCGCTACACGGTCTGCGTGACAAGACCGATTTGTCGAACTGCTTGATCCCGCTTCTTAAAGCCATCAACTGGCGCGGCCACCCGCGCCATGTAGCGGAATCGATCCCGCATTTTCTCGACTCTCTGGACATCACGTCGTTTCGCAACATTTTTGCGAACCTGCGCTTCGAGAGTTGGCCCATCGAGATTGCGATCCGAAAGCTCGATCTTCGTCTGATGCCGTGCCTGTTTCTGCCGCGCAACGGCGCGGCCATGGTCGCGATCGCGCGAAAGGGCGACAAGATCGATATCTACGATGGCGGGACCGATACGGAACGCACCATCGAACCCGGCGACATGCGGGGCACTGCCTACATCTTTCATCAGCTCGAGGAAGAGGCGGCACGTCAGCAAACGCAACAGCGCAGCGGCTGGTTCCGTACGGTAATCGAACGGTTCCGCACGCTCGGTTACCAGGTTTTCGGGCTCACGCTGATGCTCAACCTGCTGGCGCTCGCAACACCGCTTTTCGTCATGGCGGTCTATGACAAGGTCGTCGCCACCGGCTCCATCGAGACGCTAAGTTACTTTGCCATCGGCGTCGGCATCGCCATTGCCTGCGATCTTGTTATTCGCGGCGTGCGGTCTCGCGTTCTCGCTTTCATCGGCGCCCGGCTCGATAACATCGTCGGAAATGCGGTCTTTCAACGCATCCTGTTCCTACCGCCCGCGTTCACCGAACGCGCGACCGTCGGCGCACAGGTCGCCCGCATCAAGGACTTCGAAAACGTGCGCGAGTTCTTCACCGGCCCAATGGCGCTGACCTTCTTCGAACTGCCGTTCACGCTGATTTTCGTCATCGTCATCGCGTTCCTAGCAGGACCGCTCGCCTTCGTGCCGCTGATCATGATGGCGATCTTCCTGATTCTCGGCTTCGTCATTCAGCCGTTGATCCGCGCAAGTGTCGCAAAAGCCGCGCGCGGCGGATCGCGGCGACAGGAACTGATGGTCGAGACACTCGGCAACATGCGCGCGGTGAAAACGTCCGGCGCCGAAACCACCTGGCTGGAGCGCTTCCGCGATTATTCGGCGCGTTCGTCGCTCAACAGTTTTTATACGGCACAATACGGTTCGCTTCTGAACACGCTCTCCAGCGTGTTGATGACGGCGTCCGGTCTCGCGACGATTGCCTTCGGCGTATTCCGGGTGCTCGGCGGCAATATGACGATCGGCGCCCTGGTCGCGTCGATGATCCTCGTCTGGCGCGTGCTCGGACCGTTGCAGATCGCCTTCGTGTCGATGACCCGCCTGACCCAGGTCAAATCGAGTATCACCCAGATCAACGGGCTGATGAACCTGAAGGCCGAACGCGAGCCGGACGAGGCCGTGCTTCCGTTGAAGCGTTTCGCCGGCCGGGTTTCGTTTTCCCGGGTCTCGTTACGCTACAGCCCGGAGGCCGACCCGGCCCTTGTCGGCGTGACATTCGATGTCGAACCGGGCGAGGTTGTCGCCGTCGTCGGCGGAAACGGCTCGGGCAAATCGACCCTGCTCAAGTTGCTTGCCGGCCTTTACGTGCAACAGGCGGGCAGCGTGCGCATCGACGATCAGGATGTACGCCAGCTCGACGTGATCGAATTGCGGCACGCCATTTCGTACGTGCCGCAACTCTACACCTTCTTTTATGGAACGATTGCCCAGAACCTACGGCTGACCCACCCGACCGCATCGGACGAAGAGCTTCACTGGGCTGCAGATCAGGCCGGCGTACTCGAAGATATTCTGGCGTTGGAGCAGGGCTCCGGCAAATGGAAGAGAAGCGGATTCGAGGTGCGGATCGGCGATTCCACGGCCGCCCACATGCCGACCAGCCTGTTGCAGCGCCTCAACCTCGCGCGCGGCTACCTGAAACGGTCCCCAATCATGTTGTTCGACGAACCGGGCAACGGCCTTGACTACGAAGGCGACCAGACATTTATGAAGAAGGTGGAGCGCCTCAAGGGCAACACCACGGTGTTCATCGTGACGCACCGGCCGAGCCATCTGCGGCTGGCCGACAAGATCGTCTGGATGGATACTGGCCATGTCCGCGCAGTCGGACCGGCAGAACAAGTCAAACAGCAATTGCCGCCGGGCTTCCTCTGATGAACGCAATGACCGAGAACAAGACGGCGAACGGCGACGAGACCGCCAACGAAAAGGACCAAGTCAAGCGGGGCGACCGCCAGACCCGCTTCCTCGCCCAGTCGGTCATTCTTGAAGAGGCCGGAACATCGGGTCTGGTCCGGATCGCCCTGATTACGATCTCGCTCGTAATCTGCGCTTTCGTCGCCTGGTCCGCCGTGACCAAGGTCGACGAAATCGCCGTAACCTCCGGCGAAGTCATTCCCGCCGGGCGGGTTCAGACCATCCAGCATCAGGAAGGCGGTACAATCCTCGAAATTCCGGTTGTCGAAGGCCAACTGGTCGAGGAGGGGGAACTCCTTATCCGTCTCGATCCGACGTTGGTTCGCGCCGAACTGGAACAGCAGAAAGCCCGCATGGTAACGCTCCAGCTTCAGGCCGAACGACTGCGCGCGGTCGGCGAAGGCCGGGAGCCCGACTTTTCCTTCGCCGGTCTCGAATACCTCGATCAGATCCAGGACCAGCAGCAAATTTACGCAAGTCAACTGGAGGCGGCGGAAAACCGCCGCAAGGTTCTTCTCGATCAGATCGCGCAACGCGAAGCCGAACTCGAGACGTTTACAGAGCAGGAGCAAACCCTGCTCCGAAATCTGTCGATTCTCGAAGACGAGCTCGCCATGCGCGGTCAACTCTACGAAAAGGGCCTGAGCTCGAAAATGGTCTATCTCGATGTGCAACGCGAGGTAAACGACGCGGTTGGCGATCTGGCGTCGCTGACAAGCGAGCGCAAGCAAACCCAGGAAGCGCTGGAGGAGTCGCGCAACCGCCTCGCAGAGAGCGAAACCGATCTCCGGGAACAGGCACTGGACCAGATGGGCAACCTACAGGCCGAGCTTGCGGCGCTGCGCCAGGCTCTCGGCCGCATCAGGGTGCGTATCGACCGTCATGACGTGCGCGCGCCGGTGCGCGGCGTGGTCAAGGGCCTACAGGCCAATACCATCGGCGGTGTCGTACCGCCCGGTGGCGTGCTGATGGAAATCGTGCCACTCGGCAAGGAGTTGATCGTCGAGACCCGCATTACGACGCGCGACGTCGGTCACGTTCAGATCGGTGATCCGGTAACCGTCAAGGTCGCGACTTACGATTTTGCCCGCTACGGCGGCATTACGGGTCAACTCACGGATATCTCCGCAACCACGTTCCTCGATGAGGAGGGCGAGCCGTACTACAAGGGCATGGTGTCGCTCGACAAGACCTACGTTGGAACCAACCCTGAGCAGAACAAGGTCACGCCCGGCATGACCGTTCAGGCCGACATTCAGACCGGCCAAAAGACGCTGTTCGAATACATCCTGAAACCGATCTACGCATCGGTCAGCGAGTCGTTCCGCGAACGTTGACCGGACTCACTTTCCGCCCGATGAAGAATATGTTTTCAGTGCCTTTTCGATGACCTCGACGGTAGTCTTCCAGGTGTCGAGATCGCGGATGCCATCGATGCTAAACCAGCCGACTTCATCGGCATCATCGCCAGCCTCGAGCGCACCGCCAACGACCTGCGCGGCAACGTCAATCAGCGTGTAATGGTATTCGATCTCTCCGTTATCGTCCGTCATGATGGAGTCGATCACATCGACGATGCCAAGGACTTCGATCCTCAGGCCCGTTTCCTCGTACGCCTCGCGCACGGCCGTTTCGGCTACCGTTTCGCCGAGTTCCTGGCCGCCTCCCGGCAAACTCCAGCCGCCCTTGCGCGGCGGATTGCCGCGCCGGCACATAACGACGCGATCACCGTCGATAATGACCGCGCCGACCCCGACGAGCGGGTCCGTTGGAAACCGTCTGGCCAAATCGCGTTTTCGCTCCCACACACTTTGTTGATGCTTCGCCCGCCGGGCGAGGTTAGATTAGCGGCCTGTGCGGGGGAGACAACTGCATAGGGTGGAGAGCTGTTGACGTGAACCAAGGATTCGTAGAACGACTGACGTTCCAGTCAGGGGACTACATATTCAAGGAAGGCGATTCGGCAAACAACGCCTACATCATTCAGTCCGGCAGTGTCGAAATCGTCAAATCGGGCGAAGAAGAAGTGGTGTTGGCAACGATTCCCGAAGGCGGCATCTTCGGTGAAATGGCGCTGATCGACGACAAACCGCGCATGGCCGCCGCCCGGATGAAAAAAGGCGGAACATTGATTGTCGTCAGTCGCGGAACGTTCGAGGCAAAACTGAAGAAAACCGATCCGTTTATCAGAATGCTGTTGAAGATTTTCGTCGAAACCATTCGCGGGGCCCAGTGAGCCCCGCCATCTCAGAGAACAGAGGACGCCATGAGCCCCGCTGACAATTCCGGCGACGCGGTGACCATCAAGCCGTCTTTCGGCAAGCGTATCCGCGCATATTTCTTCGCCGGCATTCTGGTGACCGCGCCGATCTCGATCACGTTCTATCTGGCGTGGCTGTTCATCAATTTCGTCGACAACAAAATCACGCCGCTGATCCCGGCGAAATACAACCCGGAAAGCTATCTTCCGTTCGCCGTACCCGGTCTCGGTCTCGTTGTCCTGTTCCTTGCGCTGACGCTCGTCGGCATGCTCACCGCCGGATTCCTCGGGCGTTACATGATCGGCCTGAGCGAGCGGTTGCTCAACAGGATGCCCGTCATCCGCAATGTCTACAGTGCGGTCAAACAAATCCTCGAAACCGTGCTCGCGCAGCAATCCAATGCGTTCCGCGAAGCCGTGCTGATCGAGTATCCGCGGCGCGGTTTGTGGGCGATCGCCTTCATCACCGGCCGGACCGAGGGCGAAGTGCAAAGCCTCACCGAGGAAGAGACCGTCAATATCTTCCTGCCGACGACGCCGAATCCGACATCCGGATTCCTGCTCTTCGTGCCACGCAAGGATCTCATTCCGCTCAGCATGACGGTCGAGGAAGCCATCAAAATGGTCATCTCCGGCGGCATCGTGACGCCGCCGGACCGCCGGTCGCCGGAACAGAAGAAACAAGCCCTGACCAGCGCCAGGACGTACGAAAATCTGGATATCGAACGGGAAAAGCAGGGTGCGGATCAGGGCGTCGACGACAGCGAACGCCCCGGGGTGAAAGCCAAGGAGATGACCGGCCGATATGCCGGCGACCCGTTACCGGACGACGATTGATCAGCCCGATCGCAAATTGCGAACGGCGGAATCCCGCTCGAAAAGGTACAGCAGAACTCGCAGCGCCTGTCCGCGCGGTTTTTCGAGTTCGCCGTCTGTTTCCAGGATCAACTGCACGTCGCGCCGCGCCGTCGCCAGCAGGTCGGCATGCCGGGCGAGATCGGCCATCCGGAATGTCGGCAATCCGCTTTGGCGCGTGCCAAGCAATTCGCCGGCGCCCCTGAGGCGCAAATCTTCCTCGGCGATAACGAAACCATCTTCGGTCTCGCGCATGATCTTGATACGCGCACGCGCCGTTTCCGAAGCGTCCGGACCGTAGACCAGCAGGCAACTTGAGGCCGCGGAACCGCGACCGATCCGACCGCGCAACTGGTGCAACTGGGCAAGACCAAAACGTTCGGCGTGTTCGATCACCATGACGTTGGCCTCGGGCACGTCGACGCCGACCTCGATGACCGTGGTGGCGACGAGAACGTCGATATCGCCAGCGGCGAACGCGGCCATGACAGCGTCCTTTTCCGTCGCCTTCAAACGACCGTGGACCAGTCCGGCCCGTTCGCCGAACACGGCCTGAAGTTCGCGATGCCGGTCTTCGGCCGCCTTGACGTCGAGGGTTTCCGAATCCTCGACCAACGGGCACACCCAGTAGACCCGGCCGCCACCGTCGACGGCGCGGCGGATACCGGCGATGACGTCGTCTAGCCGACCGATCGCCATGGCCCGCGTATCGACCGGCTTGCGGCCCGGCGGCTTTTCATCGAGACGCGAGACCTCCATGTCGCCGTAGGCTGTCAGCACCAGCGTTCGCGGAATCGGGGTTGCGGTCATGACCAGCACGTCGGCGTCCGAGCCCTTGCCGGCCAGCGTCAGGCGCTGATGCACGCCGAAGCGGTGCTGTTCATCGACCACGCACAGGCCCAGCGATGCGAGATCGACGTCATCCTGAAACAGGGCATGCGTTCCGACAGCAATGGGCGCACTGCCGTCGGCGAGGCGCTCGAGAATATCGGCCCGGTTGCGACCTTTCTCACGACCGGTCAGCAGCACCGGCTCGACCCCTGCGGGGGCCAGTAATTCCGTCAGCGTCGCGAAATGCTGCCGCGCGAGGATTTCCGTCGGCGCCATGAGGACCGCCTGATCGCCGGCCTCGACCGCCTGCACCATGGCAAGGGCTGCGACAACGGTCTTGCCGCTGCCGACATCGCCCTGCAACAGCCGCAGCATGCGTTCGCCACCCGCCATGTCATTGGCGATCTCGGTAAACGCCCTTTGTTGAGCGCCCGTCAGTTCATAGGGCAAGGCCTCGCGAACGGATTTCTGCTTCTCACCGCTCCCCGCCCGCGTTTTGCCACGCAACTTCCGCATCGATCGGCGGACCAGTGCTAAGGCCAGTTGATTGGCGAGCAGCTCGTCATAGGCGAGGCGTGCCCGAGCTGACGCCAACGGCTCCAGATCGCTGTTGCCTTGCGGGCGGTGAGCGGCCGCAACCGCATCGTGCCATGCCGGCCAGCCGTGCCGGCGGCGCATTTCCGGGTCAAGCCATTCCGGCAGTTCGGGAACCTCTGCCAGGGCCTGCGATATCGCCTTGCCGAGCAGCTTCAGAGAAACCCCGGCGGTCAGCGGATAGACCGGCTCGACCGCCGGTATGCCGTCGCGTTCGTCGGGTGCGACGACGTGGTCGGGGTGGGTCATCTGCAGATCGTTGCCGAACAATTCCACCCGGCCGCTAACGATCCGCTGCTCGCCCTCGGGCAGAAGCTTGCGCAGATAATCCTCGCGCGCATGGAAATAAACGAGCATCAAGCGTCCGCTGTCGTCACGGCACCGAACCTTGTAGGGCGCGCGCTTGTTGGAAGCCTTGAGATGTTTTTCGACCGAAACCGTGACGGTCGCGACGCGGCCCGGCTCGGCCTCGGCGATGTGTGGCCGATAATTGCGATCGATCAGCGAGGTCGGCAAATGCCACAGCAAATCGACGACCTTGTCGCCGGTCAGTTGCGTCAGCGTCGCCGCCGTGCGCGGACCGACGCCATCCAGGCTTTTGACGTCGCGAAACAGGTCGAACAGGATTTCCGGGCGCATGATGGAACGGCTGACAATGGCGATCGCGTCCCTTATATCCTACGGCGCGGTGAAACACACCGGCATCGAGATCGCCGACCAGAGGAACTGCGGTTTGGACGCGAAACGAAAACGACTACTTTACCAGAGCCAGCACCGTGGCATGAAGGAAGCCGACATCATTCTCGGCGGGTTCGCGGCTGAAAACCTGCCGTCCATGAGCGACGCCGACCTGGCGACGTTCGAAGCGCTGCTCGACGAGGGCGACAACGATCTCGTGAACTGGATTCTCGGACGCGATCCGATCCCCGATGAGAAACAATCGGACATTCTGATGCGCATTGTCACCGCCAACGAGCGGGGAGCCTGAAGGTCGAAATGCTTCCCGACACAAACCTCGAGCCGGTTATCGAAGCGGGCGCCTGCCGTTCGATCGTCGCCGGCGCGCCGGAAGGCGCCGATACGCTGATCCTCGCCGCCATTGCGCGCAAGGCGGGGCGCATCGTTTTCATCGCCCGCGACGACGTCGCGCTGGCGCGGGTCGAGCAGGGCCTGGCCTTCTTCGCGCCGGACGTGACGCGGCTGGTGTTTCCGGCATGGGATTGCCTGCCCTACGACCGGGTCTCGCCGATCCCCGAGATCGTCAGCCGCCGGGTCGCGACACTCGCGTCCCTGAGCGAGGCGGAGAATGGAAGCGGTCCCGAAATCGTTCTGACGACCGTATCGGCCGTATTGCAGCGCGTGGCGCCGCGTTCCGCGTTCGCCGGCCGTACGGTGACGATTCGACCGGGCGACACCATGCCGCCGGGCGACCTCGCCGAGCGGCTGATGGCGAACGGTTATCTGCGGGTCGATACCGTCCGCGAGCCGGGAGAGTACGCCGCGCGCGGCGGCATCTTCGATATCTTCCCGGCCGGCACAAACGCCCCTGTGCGCCTTGATTTCTTCGGCGATGAGCTGGAATCGGCCCGCAGCTTCGATGCGGAAAGCCAACGCACGACGGACAAAATCGACAGTGTCTCGATACGGCCAACCAGCGAGTTTTCCCTGGACGAAGACTCGGTCGCGCGTTTTCGGACCCGATACCGGGAAACGTTTGGGGTGACCGGCAGCGACGACGCACTCTATGAAGCAGTATCCGCCGGCAGCCGGCACCCGGGCATGGAGCACTGGCTGCCGTTTTTCCACGACCGGCTGGAAACCCTGTTCGATTTCACGGGCGACGTGCCGTGCATCCTCGATCATCAGACCGAGGCCGCCGCCGAGGCCCGTCTGCAGTTGATCGACGAGTACCACGATGCCCGCGTCAGCGTGGCCGGCGTTGCAGGGGCCGACCAGGCCGCCGTCTATCGGCCGGTGCCCAAGGAAACTCTGTTTCTCTCGGCAAGAGATTGGCGTCACCATGTCGATGCGTTGCCCGGCGGTATCCTGTCGCCGTTCTCTGGCCCGGAGAGCGAGCAGGGGATCATCGTCGAAATGGGCGGCCGCCGCGGTCCCGATTTTGCGGAAGCCCGCCAGAAGAGTGAAGGCACGGTCTTCGAGGCCGTCGCCGATCATATCCGTATCCGCCAGAAAGCCGGACAGCGCGTCCTGGTCAACGGCATGACCGACGGATCGCTCGACCGTATCGCCCGCGCTCTCGGCGAACAGGGGCTTTCGTTTATCGAGGCTGGCGCCGACCGGTTTCCGCGTCCGGGTAAGGCGGCGCTCGCCGCCGCCGATATCGAGCACGGCTTCGAAATCGGCAACCTCACCCTGATCACCGAGCAGGATATTCTCGGCGAACGTCTCAACCGTTCGATCCGGCGAAAGGTCAAACCCGAGAACATCATTGCCGATGCCGGATCGCTCGGCGTGGGCGATCTGGTGGTCCATGCCGATCACGGGATCGGCCGCTTCGAAGGCCTGTTCACCATCGAGGCGGCAGGGGCGCCGCACGATTGTCTGAAGCTCGCGTACGCCGGCGAGGGCCGTCTTTTCCTGCCGGTCGAAAACATCGATCTGGTTTCCCGTTACGGCTCCGAGGAAGCGGGAGCGCAGCTCGACCGCCTCGGCGGCGCCGCGTGGCAGGCGCGCAAATCGCGTCTCAAGGAACGCATCCGCGAGATGGCCGGCGAGCTGATCCGGACGGCGGCCGCGCGCGAGCTGGTGCCGGCTGGCCGCATGACCCCGCCTGCCGGGGCGTACGATGAGTTCGCCGCGCGTTTTCCCTACGCCGAGACCGAGGACCAGCAGGCTGCCATCGACGCCGTGCTCGACGATCTCGCGAGCGGCCGCCACGCCGACCGGTTGGTCTGCGGCGATGTCGGATTCGGCAAGACCGAGGTCGCGTTGCGCGCGGCGTTCGTTGCCGTCATGGAAGGCCGTCAGGTCGCCGTTGTCGTGCCGACGACCCTGTTGGCGCGTCAGCATCATGAAACCTTCGTCGACCGGTTCCGGGGCTTTCCGGTCAGAATCGCGCAGCTATCGCGGCTCGTCACCGCGGCCGACGTCAAATCCACGAAGACCGAATTGGAGAGCGGCACCGTCGACATCATCATCGGCACCCACGCCTTGCTTGCCAAGGATATCCGGTTTCGCGATCTGGCGTTGCTCGTGGTCGACGAGGAACAGCATTTCGGCGTCGCCCACAAGGAACGCCTGAAGCAGCTCAAAGCCGATGTCCATGTGCTGACCCTGACGGCAACGCCGATCCCGCGTACCCTGCAACTCGCATTGTCCGGGGTTCGCGAAATGAGCCTGATCGCGACGCCGCCCGTCGACCGGCTTGCGGTCCGCACTTATGTGTTGCCCTTCGATCCGGTAATCATCCGCGAAGCCGTGCTGCGCGAAAAGTTCCGGGGCGGACAAACCTTCTACGTCTGTCCGCGGATCGCCGACCTCGAACGTGTCGAGGGGCATCTCAGGGAGTTGATCCCGGAGGTCAGTATCGCCGCCGTTCACGGGCAGATGCCGGCACGTCAGATCGAGGAAACCGTGGGCGAGTTCCACGACGGCAAGTACGACGTATTGCTGGCGACCAACATCATCGAGTCGGGACTCGACATGCCGCGGGTCAATACCATCGTTATTCACCGCGCCGACCGTTTCGGATTGGCGCAACTCTACCAACTCCGCGGTCGCGTCGGTCGCGCAAAGGTCAGAGCCTACGCCTATCTGACTCTGCCGGTGAATCAGAAATTGACACCGAATGCCGAGCGCCGGCTCGAAGTCATGCAAACCCTCGACCATCTCGGCGCCGGATTCACGCTCGCCAGTCACGATCTCGATATTCGGGGCGCCGGCAATCTGTTGGGCGAAGAACAGTCCGGTCATATCCGCGAGGTCGGGATCGAGCTTTACCAACACATGCTGGAAGAGGCCGTTGCCGAAGCGCGTGGTCTCGATCATACGACCCAGGACGATTGGAGTCCGCAAATCGGCATCGGACTTCCCGTGCTGATCCCCGATACCTATGTCGCGGACCTCAACGTGCGCATGGCGTTTTACAAGCGGATCGCGCACCTGCAATCGCGCCAGGAAATCGACGCACTCGGCGCCGAACTGATCGACCGGTTTGGGCCGTTGCCGGATGCCGTCGAGAATCTGCTGGAAACGGTCGAGATCAAGTTGCACTGCCGAGCTGCCGGCATCGCCAAGCTGGAAGCGGGGCCGAAGGGGGCGCAGCTTTCGTTCCGCGACGACACGTTCGCAAATCCCGCCGGGCTCGTCGGCTTTATCCAACAGCACAAGGGTACGGCACAGCTACGTCCCGACCACAAACTGGTGTTCCAGCGCCAGTGGATCGATGACGATGTCCGGATCGACGGCGTTCGCATGCTGGCGCGATCGCTCGCCGACATCGCAATATCCGACGCGGCCTGAGGCCGAATTCCTCGCCGACTTCCGGCGTTCGCGCGTGGACAACGGGGACGCCATCCCATACAGTCCGCCGCACCCGATTCCCGTTTTGCGGAAAGACACTTAGCGACGCCAGAGGTCACCATGCGGCTAACCCGCTACTTCCTGCCGACACTCAAGGAAACGCCCGCCGAGGCGCAGATTGTCTCACACCGGCTGATGCTGCGCGCCGGCATGATCCGCCAATCGAGCGCCGGCATCTATTCGTGGCTACCGCTCGGCTACAAGACGATGATGAACATCCAACGCATCGTCGAGGAAGAACAGGACGCCATGGGGTGCCAGCAGATGCTGATGCCGACCATCCAGCCCGCCGACCTGTGGCGCGAGAGTGGCCGTTACGATGCGTACGGGCCCGAAATGCTGCGCATCAAGGACCGCCATGACCGCGAGATGCTGTACGGCCCGACCAACGAGGAGCAGATCACGGAAATCTTCCGGAGCGCGATCAACAGCTATCGCGACGTGCCCAAGCTGCTCTATCACATTCAATGGAAGTTTCGTGACGAGGTCCGCCCGCGTTTCGGTGTCATGCGCGGCCGCGAGTTCCTGATGAAGGATGCCTATTCATTCGATGTCGACGACAAGGCAGGCCGCGTTTCCTATAACAAGTTCTTCGTCTCCTACCTCCGCACGTTTGCGCGCATGGGTCTGAAGGCGATCCCGATGCGCGCCGATACTGGGCCGATCGGCGGCGATTCCAGTCACGAATTCCTGATTCTCGCCAAAACCGGCGAAAGCGAAATCGGCTGTCACAAGGCCTATCTCGACATGGATTGGCTGGAACGCGATATCGATTTCGAAAACGCCGATGCCATTCGCGCGATCGTCGAGGAATTCACGGCGAATTACGCCGCGACCGACGAGGAACGCGATCCCGACGAGGAAAAGGCGCTCGGCAGCGATCTCGTGACCGCCCGCGCGATCGAGGTCGGTCATATCTTCCATTTCGGCACCAAGTACTCCAAACCTCTCGGCGCCAAACTGACCACCCAGGACGGCAAGGAAGTCGAGGTATCGTCCGGATCCTACGGTATCGGCGTATCGCGCCTCGTCGGCGCCGTTATCGAAGCGTCGCACGACGACGACGGCATCGTCTGGCCCGACTCGGTCGCGCCGTTCGATATCGGCCTGATCAACTTGAAGATGGATGATGCCGACTGCACGAGGGCGTGCGACAATCTCTATACCGAATTGAAACAGGCCGGTCGGGACGTGCTCTATGACGACCGGGCAATCCGCGCCGGCGGCAAATTCGCGGAAATGGACCTGATCGGGCTGCCCTGGCAACTCATCGTCGGGCCGCGCGGCCTCAAGGACGGCGTCGTCGAACTGAAGCGCCGGGCCACGGGCGAACGCGAGGAGCTGTCGCTCGAAGCCGCCAAAGCCAAGCTGTTGGGCTGAAGGACGCCGTGTTCTCACCTCTCGAATGGATGATGGCGATCCGCTATCTCCGGGCACGCCGCCAGGAAGGGTTCATCTCCGTCATCGCGTGGTTTTCGCTGCTCGGGATCGCGCTCGGCGTCGCCACCTTGATTATCGTCATGTCGGTGATGAACGGTTTCCGTCAGGAACTGTTGAGCCGCATCCTTGGCGTTAACGGCCATTTCAGCGTTTCGGCGCCGACCCGCGTCATGACCGATTACCGGGAACAGGCGCAAAAACTGAGCGGTCTGGACGGCGTCGTTGCGGTGTCGCCCTTGATCGAAGGTCAGGTTATGGCGTCGGCCAATGGCGCCGCTCAAGGCGCCATCGTGCGCGGCATGCGGCCGAGCGATCTCGAAGCCCGCCGGCTTGTCGCGGAAAACATCACTGCCGGCAGTCTCCGGGATTTCGAGGGCGAGGATGTGATCGTCATCGGCTACCGGCTTGCCCAGAAACTCGGCGTCGGTGTCGGCGGGTCCGTAAATCTGATCTCACCCGACGGCAATGTGACGGCTTTCGGCACCGTTCCCCGCATGCGCGCCTACACCGTTGTCGCGACGTTCGATGTCGGCATGTTCGAGTACGACTCCGGTTTCGTCTTCATGCCGCTTGAGGCGGCACAGATCTATTTTCGCATGAAGCAAGGCGTCAGCAGCCTCGAGGTCTTTATCGAGGACCCGGACGATGCGCCGTCGAGAACCTGGGAGATTGCCGAGGCGTTCGGCCCCGGCGCACGGGTGCATGACTGGCAGCGCGCCAATGCAAGCTTCTTCAACGCAATTCAGGTCGAACGCAACGTCATGTTTCTGATCCTGACGCTGATTATCCTTGTCGCCGCCTTCAATATCGTTTCGAGCCTGATCATGCTGGTCAAGGACAAGGGAAGGGACATTGCCATCCTGCGCACGATGGGCGCGACCAAAGGCACGATCATGCGGATTTTCTTCATTTCAGGCGCCAGCATCGGCGTGATCGGTACGCTCGGCGGTTTTATTCTCGGACTATCGTTCGCCAGCAACATCGAAACCATCCGCCAGTGGATTCAGGGGCTGACCGGCAGCGAACTGTTCGCCGCGGAAATCTACTTCCTGTCGCAGTTGCCGGCGGTCGTTGACATGGGTGAGGTCGTCGCCGTCGTCGCCATGGGCCTCGGCCTCTCGTTCCTGGCGACGATTTACCCGGCTTGGCGGGCCGCCCGGCTCGATCCGGCAGAGGCGCTGCGCTATGGCTGATCAGCGTGATGCGGTGCTGACGCTCGGCGGTGTGACCCGGTCTTTCCGGCAGGGCCGCAGCACGCTCGATGTGTTGAAAGGCGTCGATCTCACGCTGCGCCAGGGCGAAATGGTTGCGCTCGTTGGGCCTTCAGGATCGGGCAAATCGACGCTGTTGCAGATCGCCGGCCTGTTGGAGAAACCCGACGCCGGGCGCATCGTAATCGACGGCAACGGCATCGACGGTCTGGGTGACGACGAACGCACGGCGGCTCGCCGCAATCATCTCGGATTCGTCTACCAGTACCACCACCTGCTACCCGAATTCTCGGCGCTCGAAAACGTGGTCATTCCGCAAATGATCGCCGGTCTGCCCAAGGGCGAGGCTCGGGGCAGGGCTTATGAGCTGTTGGGCATGCTGGGTCTCAGCGAACGCGCCGACCACCGGCCGGCACGGCTCTCGGGCGGCGAACAGCAACGCGTCGCCATTGCGCGCGCTATCGCCAACGTGCCCGATGTGCTACTCGCCGACGAGCCGACCGGCAATCTCGATCCCGACACCGCCGACGACGTTTTCCGGATGCTGGTCCGGATCGCCCGGGCGACAGGTTTGGCCGCACTCGTCGCGACCCACAACACCGATCTTGCGAAATCGCTCGACCGCGCGCTGCGCATGGAGGACGGCCACCTCGTCGCGCTGTAACGCGGCGGTATTACGGTTGTCGCGGGAACATCCGGATCAGTAGCGACAGACTGGCGGCAACCGCCGGACCGATCAGAAATGCGAACAGCAACGTGCCGATGCCGACGGTACCGCCGAGTAACCAGCCTGCGGCGACAACCGAAAGCTCGATACCGCTCCGTACCCAGGCGATGGGAAACCCGGTGATGCGCTGCAAACCGGTCATCAGCCCGTCTCTCGGACCCGGACCGAGATTGGAGATCAGATAGACGGCAGCGCCGAAACCGACGACGAGAATCCCGATCAAGCTCTGGGCGACCCTCGCCATGGTGGACTCTGGGTACGGCAGGTACGGCAGCGCATAGGCCAGCACGACAGCAATGATCACGGCATTCAGGATAGTGCCGATGCCGGGCATCTGGCGCAGCGGTATCCAGAACAGCAGGACGGCGACACTGATCGCAAAGGTGGCGACGCCGATCGACCACCCGGTTACGGTGCCGATCCCCTCGGCAAGCACGATCCACGGGCTGAGACCGGCGTTAGCCGTGACGATCAGCGCCTCGCCGAGCCCGAACAGGGTCAGCCCACAGACAAGAAACGCCATGGTCGCGAAACAGGGTTTCATGTTGTGTGGGCGCGGCGAACTCCAGAACAGCCGGGGAATACCCCTGACCTGCAGAAACGCGGGAATCCGGGCCAGCACGATCAAAATCCCGTCTGGCGCAACAGAACCACGCCGACAACCCCGCCGACGATGGCGGCGAGGGGCGGGAACCGCCAAACCAGAAAGATCGTCAGGAGCGCCGCCGCGGTTTCGGCGACGCCGGTCGTCAGGACCGTAGGCGCGATAATGGCCGTCAGCACCGATGCCGGCACGGCGCGGAGCGCGTCCTCGGCCCGAGCGCTCAAGCGGGTCCGCGCCAGCAGGATGTAGCCCGAGTACCGGGTCGCCGCGGTGACCAGCGCCATGCCGGCAATGACGATCCAGGGCGTATTCATCCATTGATCGAGGGGCGGCATCACGATGCGGAACCCGCCGGGCGGTAGGTCAGGAGTGCCGCAATGACGCCGGCGATGCCGCCCGACAGGATGTACCATGTGCCCGGCAACCACTGATGAGCGGCCAAAGCCGCGGCGGCGCTGGCGATGATCGGCGACAACCGCCGGTCGACCTTCCAGAAGCTGAAGACCAGCGTGATGAACACCGCCGTAAAGACGAAGTCGAAGCCGAACCGCGCGGGATCGCCCATCACGCTGCCGACCTGGGTGCCGATCAGACAGGTGATTTGCCAACCGATGTAGAAGGGGAGCGATGCGCCGGCGATATAGGCCGGTGTCAGGTCACCGAGCGTTCGGCCCCGGCGCATGACCGACGCCCAGTTTTCGTCGGCCATGATGGAGAGAAACGGCCATTTCAGCCAACGCGGCATATCGACGATCAACGGCCGCGCCGACGCGCCCATCAACACATGGCGCAAATTGACCAGCAGCGTGGTCGAAATAATGGTCAGCCCGGCGGCGTTGCCCCACATATCGAGCGCGATGAACTGCGCGGCGCCGGCAAACACCAGGCCACTCATCATCATGAGTTCGGCGGGTTGCAGTCCGGCCTTGACGCCCAACGCACCGACAATCAGGCCGAACGGAACCAACCCGACGAGCAGGGGCAGGACATCGACGATACCGCGCGTGAAGGACGCACCGGCGGTTTGGGACGGAATGACAACGCTCATGGCGGACTGTTGTTTGCGTATCCGGCGACCCTGTCAATTCGCGAATCGTTATCGTGACATTTCAGGATTCAAGGATCGGGATGCGGCCTGAGGGCCGCCGGTAAATCCGGCCAACTGCCTGATCCCCCATGTTTCTCACTTACCCACAGGCAGCAATGCTGACACGGATATGGGGCTGTGGAATGTTGATCCCATGTCAGGGATCGCCGAATTCGTTCACCTTCGCGTTCACACGCCGTACTCGCTTTCCGAGGGCGCCGTGCGCGCCGGCGATCTTGCCCGGCTTTGCGCCGACAACCGCATGCCCGCGGTCGGCATCACCGACACCAACAACCTGTTCGGCGCCATGGAGTTTTCCGGCGTCCTGGCCGGCGCCGGCGTACAACCGATCATCGGCTGTCAGCTGACCCTCTGGCTGCCCGACAAGACAGACGACGCCGGGATCGCTGGCGGCGCGCCGAAAGGCGTATCGAGCCAACTCGTGCTGCTCGCACAAGATGAGGTTGGCTACGGCAATTTGCTCAAATTGGTCCGTGCCGCCTATCTCGATCACGACGAAACGCCCGATCCCTGGGTCAGCGTCGAGGACGTGACGAACCATACGGACGGGCTGATTTGTTTGACCGGCGGTCCACATGGTCCGATCGGCAAATACCTTCTGAATGAACGGCCGCGAGAGGCCCGCGAGATTGCGAAAACCCTGGCGGATTGTTTCGGCGACCGGCTCTATGTCGAAATCATGCGTCACGGCATGCCGGAAGAAACGGCAACGGAGGCCGCCTTCATCGACATCGCCTATGACCTCGACGTGCCGCTGGTTGCCACCAACGAGGTGTTTTTTCCGTCGACCGACATGTACGAGGCCCACGATGCGCTGATCTGCATCGCCGAGGGCCGCCACGTCAGCGAGAGCGAGCGGCGGCGCATGACGCCGGACCATCACTTCAAATCAGCCGAGGCGATGAAGGCCGTGTTCGAGGACCTGCCGGAGGCGATCGCCAATACGGTCGTGGTCGCCGAACGCTGTGCCTTCATGGTCGAAAAGATCGCCCCCATTCTGCCGCCGTTCGACTGCGGCGACGGCAAGACCGAGGACGAAACCCTGCGCCGAATGGCCGCCGATGGCCTGGAGGGAAGACTCGAGGAAGACGTCTGGACCGCCGATATGGACGCGGCGGCCCGCGCGGCCGCCGCCGCGCCTTATCGCGAACGGCTGAACTACGAACTCGACGTCATCGTTGACATGGGCTTTCCCGGTTATTTTCTGATCGTCGCCGATTTCATTCAATGGGCGAAGGAAAAGGGGATTCCCGTCGGTCCCGGCCGTGGCTCGGGCGCCGGTTCCGTCGTTGCCTGGGCGTTGACCATTACCGATCTCGATCCGCTGCGCTGGGGCCTGCTGTTCGAACGGTTTCTCAACCCCGAACGCGTGTCGATGCCCGACTTCGACATCGACTTCTGCCAGGATAGGCGGGGCGAGGTCATTTCCTACGTTCAGGAAAAATACGGCCGCGACAAGGTCGCCCAGATCATCACCTTCGGCAAACTGCAGGCCCGCGCGGCGTTGCGCGACGTCGGCCGCGTGCTCGGCATGCCGTATCCCCAGGTCGACCGCATCTGCAAGCTGGTGCCGAACAATCCGGCCAACCCGATCTCGCTCGGCGACGCCATTGCGACCGAGCAGGACCTTCGCGAACAGATCAACGAAGATCCCGACGTGCGCCGCATGACCGATATCGCCCTGCAGCTGGAAGGGCTTTACCGCAACGCCTCGACCCACGCGGCGGGCGTCGTCATTGGCGACCGGCCGCTCGACGAACTGATCCCGCTGTACCGCGATCCGCGTTCCGAGATGCCGGTGACCGGTTTCTCGATGAAGTACGTCGAGAGCGCCGGCTTGGTGAAGTTCGATTTCCTCGGCCTCAAAACGCTTACGGTCCTTGCCGTCGCCGAACGGCTGGTGCGCGAACGCGGTGAAGACATCGAAGTGGCGCGTCTGCCGCTCGACGACGCGAAGACATTCGACATGATCGGGCGCGGCGAGACGAGCGGCGTGTTCCAGCTGGAAAGTGCGGGCATGCGGGACGTGCTGCGCGGTCTCAAACCCGATCAGTTCGAGGTCATCATCGCCGTCGTCGCACTTTATCGCCCGGGCCCGATGGACAACATCCCGAGCTACATCAAGCGCAAGCTCGGCGAGGAGGAGATCGACTACCTCTATCCCACGCTGCAGGGCATCCTCGAAGAAACCTTCGGCATCATCATCTATCAGGAACAGGTGATGCAGATCGCGCAGACGCTGGCGGGCTACACGCTGGGCGACGCCGATCTGTTGCGCCGCGCCATGGGCAAAAAAATCCAGGCGGAAATGGACCAGCAGCGCGAGCGGTTCGTCTCGGGCGCAGTCGAGCGCGACGTGCCGGAGAAACGGGCGGCCGAGATCTTCGATCTCGTCGCCAAGTTCGCCGGCTACGGCTTCAACAAGTCCCACGCGGCTGCCTATGCCCTGGTCGCCTATCAGACCGCCTACATGAAGGCCAACCACCCGGTCGAGTTCTTCGCCGCCTCGATGACCCTCGACATGGGCAACACCGACAAGCTCAACATGTTCCGCCAGGAACTGGACCGGCTCGGCATTCCGTTGCTGCAACCCGACATCAACCGCAGCCGGGCGGAATTCTCGGTCGACAGGAACGCGGTCGGCACGCCGGGTATCCGCTACGCCCTCGGCGCGATCAAGAATGTCGGTTCGGCGGCCATGGAGGCGCTGGTCGCCGAGCGCGAGGCCAACGGCCCGTTCGCGGACCTGACCGATTTCGTCTCGCGCATCGATACCCATCAGATGAACAAACGATTGCTCGAAAACCTGATCCGGGCGGGGGCTTTCGACAGCCTGGGGTACAATCGCCGACAGTTGTTCGATGCGGCGGAAAGCATTCTCAAACACGCCGCCGCCGCCAATTCGGACCGCGACGCCAATCAGATGGGCCTGTTCGCGGGCGAGGCGTCCGTCAGCGTTTCCGAGGTGCCGCTGCCGAACGTTGCCGACTGGTCGCCGCTCGAACGGCTCAAGGAAGAGTTCGACGCCATCGGCTTCTATCTCTCGTCGCATCCGCTGGACGGTTACGCCGGCCAGCTCGCCAAACTGCACATCCGCTACTCCGGCGACGTGCTGGAAAGCCGCGACAATGCGGTCGTCACCATGGCCGGCACGGTGATCGGCAAGAAGGAACGGACGTCCGCCAAGGGCAACCGTTACGCGTTCGTTCAGTTGTCGGACCCGCAGGGCGCCTACGAGATCATCGTGTTCTCGGATACCTTGTCGGCGTCGCGCGAGTTTCTCGAAGTCGGCCGCTCGCTCTACATGAAGGTCGGCGTGCAGGTCGAAGGCGACAGCGTCCGTCTGAGCGCGCAATCGATCGAGCCGATCGAGCACCGCGCCAACAAGCTCAGCCTCGGCCTCAAGATCATCGTCGCCGACGACGGCCCGCTGGCGCCCTTGCGGGAAATCCTCGAACGCGAGGGCGAGGGCCGTTCAAAGGTCGAGATCGTGACCCGGATCCGGGACAACGGCCACGACGAGGACGTCCGCATCGACGTCGGCAAACGCTACGCCGTCAATCACGACGTCCTGCTCGCGACCCGCGCCGTCCATGGCGTGCTCGAGGTGCAGGAGATTTAAGCAGCCGATTCAGTTCCTCATACTTCGACAAGCTCAGCATGAGGAAATTTTGTATGACCTCACCCTGAGCCTGACGAAGGGTGAGGGGGCATTTTCTCTGATTTCCGCTTGCATTGGCGGCGCCCGCCCCGTAAAACCCGCGCGATTTCGCACGCAGGTATACGGCCCTGGCGCAAATTCGCCAGATCGTCGATCCGGTGCCCCAGTTTTGGGGTCACTCCCTGCGGACGTTTAACCGGAGAAGGACCAAAGACGATGGCATTGCCCACGTACACGATGCGTCAGCTGCTCGAAGCCGGCGTTCATTTCGGCCACAACACCCGCCGCTGGAACCCGAAGATGGCGCCGTACCTGTTCGGTGTCCGCAACGGCATTCACATCATCGACCTGCAGCAGACGGTGCCGATGCTGCACCGCGCGCTCGTCGCCGTGCGCGACGTGACCGCTTCCGGCGGCCGCGTGCTGTTCGTCGGCACCAAGCGCCAGGCGTCCGAACGCATCGCCGACGCCGCGCGCCGCTGCGGCCAGTACTACGTCAACCACCGCTGGCTCGGCGGCATGATGACCAACTGGGAAACCATCTCGCGTTCGATCAAGCGGCTGAAGGAGCTTGAGGGCACGCTCTCGGACGACGACTTCGCCGGCCTGACCAAGAAAGAACTGCTGATGATGACCCGCGAGCGCGACAAGCTCGAACGCTCGCTCGGCGGCATCAAGGACATGGGCGGCCTTCCGAACATTCTCGTGGTGCTCGACACCAACAAGGAAGATCTCGCCGTCCAGGAAGCCCAGAAGCTCGGCATTCCGGTCATCGCGGTCATCGATTCGAACAGCGATCCGGCAGGCGTCGACTATCCGATCCCGGGGAACGACGACGCCATTCGCGCCATCGAGTTCTATTGCGAGATGATCTCCGGCGCCGTGCTCGACGGCATCCAGGCCGAAGTCAGCGCACGGGGCGGCGATATCGGCGAAATGGCGGAAGCGCCGGCGGAAACGATTCCTGCCGCAGCCGAAGCCGACAAACCCGCCGAGGCGGCTGCGGCGGCTGAAACGCCCGCCGAAACACCGGCTGAGGCGCCTGCCGAAGAAGCGGCCGCGACGCTAGCGGAGACGGCATCTGCCGAGGAAGCCGTTGCCGCCGAAGAAACTGCCAAGGACGGCGATGCGGCCGCCGACGGCGATAAGGCAAAAGCGTAATCGACAACGCATAACGTTCGGTCCGGCGCGCGCCAGCGCGCCGGCACCCCCATTCTTGATAAAGAGGTAAGGCATGGCTGAGATCACCGCTGCGCTCGTGAAGGACCTTCGCGACAAAACCGGCGCCGGCATGATGGACTGCAAGAAGGCGCTCGCGGAAACGTCGGGCAATCTGGAGGAGGCCGTCGACTGGCTTCGCACCAAAGGACTCGCGGCCGCCGCCAAGAAGGCCGGCCGTACGGCGTCCGAGGGCCTCATCGGCGTAGCCGTCGACGGTACCGTCGGCGCGGTCGTCGAGGTGAACGCGGAAACCGACTTCGTCGCCCGTAACGAGACGTTTCAAGGATTCGTAACGACTCTCGCAACCCTCGGTCTTTCGTCAGACGGCGATCTGGATGCGGTCCGCGGTTCCGCATATCCGGATACCGGCCGCACGGTCGACGAGGAACTGACCCACATGATCGCCACCATCGGCGAGAACATGAGCCTGCGCCGTATCGAGAAGATTAGCGTCGGCGAGGGCCTGGTCACGGCGTATGTGCACAATCAGCTCGCGCCGGGCCTCGGCAAGATCGGCGTGCTCGTCGCGCTCGAATCGGCGGGCGATACCGCCGCGCTTCAGGGCTTCGGCAAACAGATCGCGATGCACATCGCGGCCTCGAACCCGGCCTCGGTGTCGCGCGACGATCTCGATCCGGAAATGATCGAGCGCGAGCGCAACGTCCTCATTGAACAGGCGAAGGAAAGCGGCAAGCCCGCCGAGATCGCCGAAAAGATGGTCGAAGGACGTCTCCGCAAGTACTACGAGGAAGTCTGCCTGCTCGACCAGACGTTCGCGATCGACGGCGAATCCAAGGTCTCCAAGGTGCTCGAGGATGCCGCGAAGGATGTCGGCGCGCCGGTTTCCGTTGCCGGTTTCGTCGCCTACCGTCTGGGCGAGGGCATCGAAAAGGAAGAGAGCGATTTCGCCGCCGAAGTGGCTGCTGCCGCCGCCGGCTGATCGTTCGCAGTCGATTTTCGAGAGGGCCCCGCGGCAACGCCGGGGCCCTTTCTTTTTGCGCTTTTTTCCGTGATCGAAGAGGGTTCGTGCTATACAAACGCGACCCAGACAAGTGCTCGATACCCGCAGGTTCCCATGGCATCAGGCGATCCCAGCCCGAAATACAAACGCGTCCTCCTGAAGCTGTCCGGCGAGGGTCTCATGGGCGATCGCGAATATGGTCTGGACCCCGATACGGTCGACCGCATCGCCGACGAGATCAAACGCGTTTATGACATGGGCGTGGAGATTTGCCTGGTGATTGGCGCCGGCAATATCTTTCGCGGCGTTTCCGGTGCGGCATCGGGCATCGAGCGTACGACGGCCGACTACATGGGCATGTTGGCGACCGTCATCAACGCCCTTGCCGTACAAAGCGTTCTCGAAGGCAAGGGCGTGCAGACCCGGGTTCAATCGGCGATTCCCATGTCGACCGTTTGCGAGCCCTATATTCGCCGCCGCGCCGAGCGGCACATGCAGAAGGGCCGCGTCGTCCTGTTCGCCGCCGGCACCGGCAATCCGTTCTTCACGACCGATACGGCGGCTGCTTTGCGGGCCGCGGAAATGGGCTGTCATGCGCTTTTGAAAGGAACGCAGGTCGACGGCGTCTACAGTTCGGACCCGAAGAAGGATCCCGATGCAAAACGTTACGAAACGTTGACCTACCATGAGGTTCTCAGTCAGGATTTGAAAGTCATGGATACATCTGCGGTTGCGTTGTCGCGGGAGAACAACGTACCGATTTTGGTATTCTCCATTCATGACGCCGGCGCATTTGCCGATGTGGTTTGCGGACAAGGCCGTTTCACGATCGTGACCTGACGTCACCGACGAACCCGGAAAGGAGAAAGAACGTGAGCGAATTCAACTTCGCCAAGGAGCGCAAGGATATCCAGCGCCGCATGGAGGGCGCCGTCGAGGTGCTGCACAAGGAGTTTGCGGGCCTGCGAAGCGGCCGTGCGGCAACCAGTCTGCTTGAGCCGATCACCGTCGATGCCTACGGCTCCGCGATGCCAATGAACCAGGTCGGCACCATCGGCGTGCCTGAACCGCGGATGCTGACGGTCCAGGTCTGGGACAAGTCGCTGGTCAATGCAGTCGACAAGGCGATCCGGGAGTCCGATCTCGGCCTCAATCCGCAGATCGACGGCCAGATCGTACGCGTCCCGATCCCGGCGTTGACCGAGGAACGCCGCACGGAGTTTACCAAGATCGCAAGCAAGTATGCGGAGGAGGCGCGTGTTGCGGTCCGCAACGTTCGCCGGCACGCCATGGATGAGCTGAAGCGCGCCGAGAAAGATCACGAAATTTCCGAGGACGAGCATCGCGGATACTCCGACGAGGTTCAGAAAATGACCGACGATACCGTCGGCAAAATCGATGAAGCCCTGTCCAACAAGGAATCGGAGATCATGCAGGTCTGATGGCTGGTTCCGGCGCTCCCGTCCGATCGACCGGCGAAACGCCGCCGCCCCCCCGTCACGTCGCCATCATCATGGACGGCAACGGTCGATGGGCAAAGTCGCGCGGTCTGCCGAGAACAGAAGGGCACCGGCGCGGTGCCGAAGCGGTTCGCCGCACGGTCGAGGCGGCGATCGATCACGGCGTCGAATACCTCACGCTCTACGGCTTCTCGTCAGAAAACTGGAAACGGCCAAGCGACGAGGTCAGCAGCCTGATGGCGTTACTGAGGATTTACCTGCGAAGCGAGATCGCCGAACTCTACAGGAACGGTGTCCGGTTCCGTGTGATCGGCGACCGGCAACGCCTCGACCCGGACATTGCCGCATTGATCGAGGATGGCGAAAACCGGACCCGGGAGAACACGCGACTCAATCTCATCCTGGCGTTGAGCTACGGCGGCCGGGACGAGCTCGTTTGCGGCATGCGAAAGCTGGCGCAGGAGGTCGCGAGCGGGCATCGCCTGCCGGACGCGATAGACGAGACGGCCATCAGCGAGGTCCTCTACACACATGATATTCCGGATCCCGATCTCATGGTCCGGACCAGCGGGGAACAACGGATCAGCAATTTCCTGCTGTGGCAGAGCGCCTATTCGGAGTTCGTTTTCGTCGACACGTTGTGGCCCGATTTCGCCGCCGGGGATTTCGCCGCCGTCATTGCGTCGTATCACCGGCGCGAACGCCGCTTTGGCGCGACCAGCGGCTGACTAGGCGCGGCGTGATGCGCAACCTGTTTGTCCGCAGCCTTTCCGCCATCGTTCTCGCCCCCGTCGTTCTCGTCGCGGAATGGCAAGGCGGCGTATGGTTCCAACTCCTGATAGGGCTCATCCTGATTATCGCGGTTCACGAATGGTATCGGATGTGCCGGACGCCAGGCGCATTGCCATCGATGCCGGTCAGAAGTCTGGTCGTTGCCGCAGGCACGCTTTACATCTCGCTGGGATGCCTCGGTCTGGTCTGGCTCAGGGCCATGCATCCGCACGGATTCGAGGTCGTTCTTTGGGTCATTCTGGCGGTCTGGGCGGCAGACACCGGCGCGTATCTAGTGGGTTCGACGCTAAAGGGCCCCAAACTGGCGCCCGCCATTAGTCCGAAGAAAACATGGTCCGGCCTCGTCGGCGGCGTCGCCGCTGCCGCAGCGGCAGGCGCGGCGATGGCGCAGTACAGCTCGACTGCCGACGCCTGGCCCATCGTCGCCGCGGCAGGCAGCGTACTCGCGCTGTTTTCGGCGCTCGGCGACATGCTCGAGTCTCACGCCAAGCGCCGTTTCGCAGTCAAAGACTCAGGCAGCCTGATCCCTGGGCATGGTGGTGTGCTCGACCGGATCGACGGCCTTCTGGCCGCATCGATCGGCGCCGTGATTGTCTCGCTCGTGCAACCGGGGCATATTGACCTATGGCCTTGACCACCATGCCTGTTTCGCCGCGTCGAACCGCCGCCGGAACGCCCCGGACCGTGACCGTTCTGGGCTCGACGGGTTCGATCGGCTGCAACACGCTCGATCTGATCGAACGCTCGCCGGACCGGTTCCGGGTTTCTGCGCTGACGGCCCACAGCAAAGTCGACGAATTGGCGCGCCAGGCGCTGAAGTTCAAGCCGGCGTTGGCCGTGATCGGCGATGCCCGGCGGTACGACGACCTGAAAGCAGCGCTCGCCGGCAGCGGTGTCGAAGTTGCCGCAGGCGAAGCGGGCTTGATGCAGGCCGCCGCCCACAACAGCGATCTTGTCATTGCAGGTATCGTCGGAACGGCCGGGTTGCGCCCGACGCTCGCCGCGGTACAGCGCGGCACAACGATCGGCCTCGCCAACAAGGAGTGCCTGGTTTCCGCGGGCGACCTGTTCATGAACGAGGTGCGGCGTTCCGGCGCGACGCTGCTGCCGGTCGATTCGGAGCACAACGCCATTTTTCAGGTCTTCGACTTTGAGAACCCCGACCGGGTCGAGAAGATTATTCTCACGGCATCGGGCGGGCCGTTCCGGACAGCAAGCATCGCCGAGATGAAAAACATGAATCCGGCGCAAGCGGTCGCCCACCCGAACTGGTCCATGGGCGCCAAGATTTCCGTCGATTCGGCAACCATGATGAACAAAGGTCTCGAGTTGATCGAAGCGTTTCATCTGTTTCCCGTTCGCAGCGATCAGATCGAGATTCTGGTGCACCCGCAGTCGGTGGTGCACAGCATGGTTTCCTATATCGACGGATCGGTGCTGGCCCAACTCGGTTCGCCGGATATGCGAACGCCCATTGCCTATGCGATGGCTTGGCCCGACCGCATCGAAACGCCGGCAGAGAGGCTCGACCTTGCAAGCATTGCTCAGCTTACTTTCGAAAAGCCGGATAACGAACGTTTCCCCGCCCTCAGGCTTGCCCGCGAGGCGCTCGATGCTGGCGGATCGTTGCCGACAGTCCTAAATGCATCAAATGAGGTTGCCGTAGCGGCATTCCTCGATGGGCGCATCGCGTTCACGGACGTCGCGACCACAGTCGAACGCGTGATGGAAAGAACACCGAACCGTGACCCGGAAGCCCTTGACGATATCCTCGTGTGCGATCAAAACGCCCGAAGATTAGCCGAGGCCGTTATATCCGGATCCGAGTAAAGACAACGACACCCCGAATCGGCGAGAACCATGGAATCTCTATTCAGCGCAGCGCATGAAATTTTCTACTTCCTGATCGTTTTGACGGTCCTCGTCTACGTGCATGAGTGGGGTCATTATTGGATCGCACGGCGCAACAACGTACGGGTCGAGGTGTTTTCGATCGGCTTCGGACCCGAAATCTACGGCTGGACCAATGACGCCGGCACGCGCTGGAAAATCAGCGCGATACCCCTTGGCGGTTACGTCAAGATGTTCGGCGAGAGCGATACCGTCGTCGATGGCGACGAAGAACGAGAACTGACGGAAGACGAAAGGGCCGTATCCTTCGCCCACAAGCGGCTTGGCCAGCGCACTGCCATCGTTCTGGGCGGCCCGCTGGCGAATTTCCTGTTTGCCGCCGTGGTGTTCGCATTGTTGGCCGGCGTTGTCGGCACGCCAAATCCGCTCTCGGGCGTCGGCGAGGTAGTGCCGGACAGCCCGGCGGCCGAGGCAGGCCTGATGGAAGGCGACACCATTACGGCGATCGACGGCGAGGCCGTAACGCACTTCTCGGATTTGCAACGTATCGTCGGCTCCAGTCCTGGCCGAACGCTTGAAATGTTTGTGACCCGAGCCGATGGGACGGAGACGGTTCTCACGGCTGTTCCGAATACCGTCACGGGGATCGACGGCGCCGAAACCGGGCGCCTCGGGATCATGCCCGATCCGGCACAGGTCGAATACGACCGGGAGAATCCGATTGCCGCCGTCTGGTTCGGCATCGAACGAACCGGCGCCATGGTATGGGGTATTCTCGGCTATGTCGGCGAGTTGCTGAGCGGTCAGGGCGACCCGGAAGGATTGGGCGGACCGCTGCGTATTTCCCAATTGTCCGGTGAAATGGCGGCAGACGGTTGGATATCGCTGATCATCTTTTCCGCCGCATTATCGGTCAACCTGGGACTGATCAATCTGTTCCCGATTCCCATGCTCGATGGCGGACATCTTGTGTTTTATGCCGCTGAAGCGGTCCTCGGGCGTCCCGTTAACGAACGGGTGCAAGAATACAGTTTCCGATTCGGCCTGATTCTGGTATTGCTCCTGTTCGTTTGGGTAACGAAAAACGACATTATTTATCGTTGGTTTTCCTGAGTTTAGGGCGCTGAGCGTCTGACAGGGCCGACACCGGCATATCCCAGGGATCAGGCTTGATGCTGCGCGCGCTCGCAATCGCTACAATTTTGAGTCTCGCAGGCCTCGTCCCGTACGGTGCCGCGACCTCGGCGACGATCCAGATTGCGCAATCCGGCGAGATTATCGAGGAAATCAGGGTCGAAGGCGCCAATCGGGTCGATCCGGAGACGATTCGCTCGTATCTGCTGGTTCAGCCCGGCGACTCGTTCGATGCCAGCCGCCTCGACAGATCCCTCAAGAGCCTCTTTGCCACGGGCTTGTTTGCTGACGTCAGCTTTCGGCGACAGAACACCGCGCTGATCGTCGGGGTTGTGGAAAATCCGATCATCAACCGGATCGCATTCGAAGGAAATGACCGGCTCGAAGACGAGGTCCTCGCGCCGGAAGTGTCGCTTCGGCCCCGGGTCATCTACACGCGGACCAAGGTCCAGAACGACGTTCGCCGCATTCTCACCCTTTATCGCCAGATCGGTCGTTTTGCCGCAACCGTCGAAGCCAAGGTTATCCAGCTTCCGCAAAATCGTGTCGATCTCGTGTTCGAAATCAGCGAGGGCGATCCCACGGAGATCCGCAACATCCGCTTTATCGGCAATGCGGCGTACGACGATGACGATCTTCGTTCCGTGGTCCGCACCAAGGAAACCCGCTGGTATCGTTTTCTGTCGGCCGACGATGTCTACGACCCCGACCGTTTGACGTTGGACCGCGAATTGCTGCGCCAGTTCTACCTTGACGAGGGTTATGCCGACTTCAAGGTGATTTCGGCCATCGCCGAACTGACACCGGATCGCAAGGATTTCTTCATCACGTTTACAGTCGATGAAGGCGAGCGTTATGCCTTCGGAGAAGTGGCCGTCGACGCGCGATTGAAGGATTTGGACGGAGACGCGCTGCGCGAACAGATCGAACTCGAGTCCGGGGACTGGTATGACTCCGGCGACGTTGACGATACGGTTGACTTCCTGACCGATGAGGTCGGCAATCTTGGTTACGCCTTCGTCGATGTGCGGCCGCGCATCAATCGCGACCGCACGGAACGCCGTATCGACATAACCTTCGAAATTAACGAGGGCCCGCGCGTGTTCGTCGAGCGTATCGATATTGTCGGCAACGTGCGGACGATCGACAAAGTCATCCGCCGCGAGTTCAAGATGGTCGAGGGCGATGCCTTCAGCACCGCCAAAATGCGCCGCTCGCGCCGCAACATTCAGGATTTGAATTTTTTTGAAACCGTCGAGGTCGAGCGCTTGCCCGGCAGCGACACGGACAAGACCGTCGTCCGCGTCGAGGTACAGGAGAAGTCGACCGGATCGCTGTCCTTCGGCGCCGGTTTCTCCACGGATGACGGTCCGTTGTTCGAAACCGGTATTCGTGAACGGAACTTTCTTGGCCGCGGCCAGGATCTGGGCGTATCGGCCCGATTGGCGGCGGAACGAACGCAGCTGGAGCTCAAGTTTACCGAGCCGTATTTTCTCGATCGGAATGTCGCCGCCGGTTTCGACATCTTTCATACGACCCGCGATCAACAGGACGAGAGCTCCTTTGACTTTGAGCGGACCGGTCTCAGGTTGCGGACCGGCTATCCGCTCACCGACGATCTGCGACAAACCTGGGCGTACACAGTCGCCAATCAAAAGGTTGAAAACGTACCATCCGACGCATCACGCTTCATCCGTTCCCAGGTTGGCGAGGACCTGACGTCGGAAATCTCACACGGATTGATCTACGATCTCCGCGATAGCCGTATTTTCCCGACAGATGGATATCTGCTCGGCATGGACAACGATCTTGCCGGTTTCGGCGGCGATAAACATTATATCCGCAACGAGGTTCGCGGCGATTACTACATGCCGATTGTCGACGACTGGATTCTCAATCTTGCAGCGGAAGCCGGTATCATCACGGGTCTCAGCGAGGATATCGATCTGATCGACCGCTTCTTCGTCGGCGGTTCCGATTTACGCGGCTTCGCTGCATCCGGCGTCGGGCCGCGTGACAACGCGACATCGGACTCTCTCGGTGGCGAGTGGAAGTACACCGGGACGGCTCAGGTCTTCTTCCCCATGGATTTCGTTTCAGAACTCGACATCCGCGGTCGGGTGTTTACGGACTTCGGCAGCGTCGGCGAACTGACGCCCGGCGGCCCCGATGCTCAGGATACGGGATCACTCAGAATGTCGGTTGGAGTCGGGGCAACGTGGGTGTCCGCCTTCGGTCCCATCGGACTCGATATCGGTCAGGCTGTCATTAAGGAAGATTTCGACGAAACCGAGATCATTCGCCTCAATTTCGGTACCCGTTTCTAGGAGAAGCACTTTGCATTTTCGTTTGGCATCCCTGTTTCCGTTGATGCTGATCATAGCGCTTGGCGCATTGCCGGTGGCTGCCCAGGAAGCCGCCGACCCCGAGAATACCGTCATCCGGATCGGTATCGTGGATCTGGCCCAGGTCCGACAGGATTCGACTGCCCTGACAAGCATCAGTCGACAGATTGCCGCTTACCGCGACGCTTTCCAGAAGGACATTCAAGAGGAAGAGGCGAGCCTCCGCGACGCGAACCAGGAGCTGTCGCGCCAGAGGACGGTCGTCAGTGCCGAAGCCTTCGAGGAAGCGCGTCAACAGTTCGAGCAAAAAGTTGCCGACGTGCAACGCAAGGTTCAGCAGCGCAAGACCGAACTCGAGCTCTCGCGCTCGAAAGCGTTGGAGGAACTGCATCAGGCATTGAATCTGATCATTGCGGAAGTGGCCAAGGAGCGGGGTCTCACACTTGTGCTGCGTCGCGACCAGACTGTCCTGTCGGCAAAATCGCTCGAGATTACTGAAGAAGTTTCGCAACGCCTCAACGCTCAGTTGCCCGATCTGACCGTCGCCACGCCGGGACAGTAAACATGGCCGATCCCCGTTTTTTCTCAACCCGGGGCCCTTACGCCCTGGCCGAATTGGCCGAGATCGCCGGAGCAACGGTCGCCAGGGACCCGCACCCCGATCGATCCTATTCAGCCGTCGCCGCGCTCGATGACGCGGGCGAGACAGAGGTGAGTTTTCTGGATAACCGAAAGTATCTGGAAGCCTTCGCCGGTAGCAGCGCTGGCGCTTGTATTGTTCATCCTGACCATGTTGAGCGCGCCCCCGAAGGCATGGCGGTCCTCGCGACCGAACAGCCCTACCATGGCTATGCCCGCGTCGCGGCTGCCTTCCATGCGGTTCTCGGAAGCCATAGCGGGATTGATGCCAACGCCCGGGTGGATTCCGGCGCGCGTCTGGGAGAGAACGTGTCGGTAAGTCCCGGTGCCGTCATCGGCCCGGATGTGGAAATCGGTAGCGGGACAGATATCGGTCCCAACTGCGTTGTCATGCGCGGCGTTCGCATCGGCGAGAACTGTTCGATCGGTGCGAGTTCCACGCTTCAGTGCTGCGTTCTCGGCGACCGCGTGACCCTTCTGCCCGGTGTCCGCATCGGACAGGACGGGTTCGGATTCGCGCTCGGCGCCGGCGGACATGAAAAGGTTCCCCAGCTCGGTCGGGTCATTGTCGGCAACGATGTCGACATCGGCGCCAATACGACGGTCGACCGGGGCGCCGGTCCGGATACCGTTATCGGCGACGGCTGTAAAATCGACAACCTGGTTCAGATTGCCCACAATGTCCGCCTCGGACGGGGGTGTGTAATCGTCGGACAGGTCGGCATATCCGGGAGCACCGAACTCGGCGATGGCGTCATCGTTGGTGGCCAGGTCGGCCTCGCGGGACACCTGAAAGTCGGTAACGGGGTGCAGATCGCCGCTCAAAGCGGCGTCATGCGTGACGTACCGGCCGGCGAAAAGATCGGTGGAACGCCGGCGCAGCCCATGACCGTCTGGCTGAAGGGCGTTGCCGCCGTCGAGCGCCTGACAAAACGCAAGTCGAAGTGACGAGGGGGAGAGAGTCGTGGACGACACCGCAAGCACTTACGATCTCGATATTCATGGAATCATGGCCCTGATTCCGCATCGCTACCCGTTCCTGTTGATCGATGCGGTAAAAATCCTCCAATCAGGCGAACGATCCATCGGCATCAAGAACGTGACCATCAACGAGCCTTTCTTCCAGGGGCATTTTCCAGAACAACCGATCATGCCCGGCGTTCTGCTTGTGGAGGCAATGGCGCAGACGGCAGGCGTGACCGTTATGGCGGGGCAGGACCGCGAAGAAGGAGCACCTGTACCGCTGGTCTATTTCATGACCGTCGACTCCGCACGTTTCCGCAAGCCCGTCGTTCCGGGCGACCGGGTCGAACTGCACGTCAGCAAGGTGCGCGCAAGGGCGAACGTCTGGAAGTTCGAGGGTGAAGCGAAGGTCGGTGACGTCCTCAAGGCCGAGGCGATTTTCTCAGCGATGATCGTCGACCGCCAATGAGCACCGTTCACCCCTCCGCCATCGTCGAAGACGGCGCAACCCTCGGCCGGGGTGTCGTGATCGGACCGTATTGCGTCGTCGGCCCCGAGGTGACGCTGGGAGACGGTACCGAACTGATTTCCCATGCCGTCATCGCCGGCAATACCGTAATCGGTGCAAACAGCCGGATATACCCGTTCGCCTCTATCGGTCATCCGCCGCAGGATCTGAAATACCGCGGCGAACCGTCGCGGCTTGTCATCGGCGCCAATGCCGTCATTCGCGAGCATGTCACCATCAACCCGGGAACCGAGGGCGGCGGGCTGCTCACGCAAATCGGTGACGGTTGTCTCCTGATGGTCGGCGCTCATGTGGCGCATGACTGCCGCGTCGGTGATCATGTCATTCTCGTCAACAACGCCACGCTTGCCGGTCATGTCGAAGTCGACGATTACGCCATTCTCGGCGGGTTGTCGGCCGTGCATCAGTTTGTCCGCGTCGGCCGGCACGCCATGGTTGGCGGCATGAGCGGCGTCGAGAACGACGTTATCCCCTATGGCTCCGTTGTCGGCAATCGGGCACACCTGTCGAGCCTCAATCTCGTCGGTTTGAAAAGGCGCGAGTTTTCGCGCGAGATGATCCACGACATTCGCAAGGCCTACCGTCTGATCTTCGCGCATGAGGGCACGATGGCCGAACGTCTGCAGGATGTCGCCGAGGAGTTCCATGACAACGAGCCGGTCATGGAAATCGTCAACTTCATCCGCTCCGCCTCGAAACGCCAGATCTGTCAGCCGCAATTGGATGATGCCGCGTAAACTCGGCATTCTCGCGGGTGGCGGGCGGCTCCCGCGCCTGCTGATCGATGCCTGCGTAGCCCAAGCACGTCCCTACGCCGTGATCGCCTTCGAGGGGCAGGCCGATCCGGCCAATGTCGTCGATGAACACACGACGTGGTGCCGTCTCGGGGCCGGGGCGCTCATTCTGAAAACCCTGAAAAGGAATTCGGTCGAGGACGTCGTCCTTGCCGGCTCGATCCGTCGCCCGAACTGGCGGGAATTGCGCCCGGATTTGTGGGGCGCCGGTTTCCTTCTGCGCACGGCTGCACTTGCAAAAGGCGATGACGGGCTACTTCGCGAGCTGCTCAAGGTTTTCGAAGAGCGAGGGATGACCGTTATCGGCGCCGACGACGTGGCGCCGGACCTGGTAACGCCGACGGGATGCCGTACGCAGCATCGTCCGAGCGAAACTGAACGAAAGGATATCCGTATTGCCGCGGCTGCGGCACGGGACCTCGGCCGCGCCGACAAGGGCCAGGCGGCGGTTGCCGCCAATGGGCAGGTTGTAGCACTCGAAAACCAATCCGGTACCGACGCGATGCTCTCGAACATCGGCGATCAGGCGCGCGGCGGCGTTCTCGTCAAGTGTGCCAAACCGGAACAGGATTTGCGGGTCGATCTTCCTGCTGTCGGCCCCTCGACGGTTGCGCACGCGCACGCCGCCGGACTTGCCGGCATCGCAATCGAAGCCGGCCGCTCCTTGCTGATCGACGGCGATACCGTCGTTGCAGAGGCCGATCGGCTCGGTCTCTTCGTGCTGGGCATCGAACCGGCGGCGGAGCAGCCCGATGACTGAGGCGCCGCTGATATTCCTGATCGCCGGAGAGCCCTCCGGCGACGCGCTAGGCGGACCCCTGATCCGGCGTTTGAAGGAGCACATGCCGGATATTCGCATCGCGGGGGTTGGGGGACCGGCAATGACAGCCGGGGGGCTGGAGAGCCTTTTCCCCATGAGCGAGCTCTCCGTTATGGGAATTGCCGAGGTTTTGCCGCGTATTCCGTCGCTGCTTGCCCGCATTCGCGAGACTGCAGCGGCCATCGGCCGCATGCGCCCGGACGCCGTGGTAACGATCGATTCGCCTGACTTTACCCATCGCGTCGCCGCACGGATCCGGCATCTCGACATCCCCGTGGTCCACTATGTGGCGCCAACCGTCTGGGCCTGGCGCGCGGGCCGCGCCAGAAAACTCGCGGCAATCGCGGATCATGTGATGACACTGTTCCCTTTCGAGCCGCCATACTTCGAACGCGTCGGACTGGCGGCTAGCTTCGTCGGCCATCCCGTCGTCGAGGAGCCGGCGAAGAGCGGCGACGGACCCGGTTTCAGGAAGCGTCATGAAATTTCATCCGATGCCCCAGTCGTCGCCGTGTTGCCCGGCAGCAGACGGGGTGAACTCGCGCGCCATCTGCCGGTATTCGGCGAAACACTCGGACGGGTCGCGGACCACTTGACGAATTTGTCCGTCATCGTTCCCACGCTTCCGCATTTGGCGGACCAGGTCGGAGCGGCGGCTGCGCGCTGGGCGGTGCCGGCAAACGTCATTGCGGACCGGAGCGAATTCGAGAACGCGCTTGCTGCAAGTGATGCCGCGCTGGCGGCCTCGGGAACGATCGTTCTCGAACTGGCCCGCGCCGGCCTGCCGGCCATTGTCGGCTATCGTCTCAATCCGCTCACCGGCCTGATCGCGCAGCGCATGATCCGGCTCGACCATGTTTCTCTGATCAACATTATTTGCGGCCGTACGGTGATGCCGGAGTTTTTGCTCGGCGACTGCCAGCCCGACCGGCTGGCGCCGGCGCTTCAGGACCTGCTGCAGAACGACGCACTGAGAGCCGAACAGAAATCCGCTTTTGACGCCGCGCTTGCCGCCCTCCGGCCTGAGAAGGCGTCGCCAAGCAGCAAAGCGGCAGACGTAGTTCTCGATGTTGTCCGATCGTCGCGTCAATCGTCCGGGTGATCGCCGGGCAGGGGGACCGGCCGGTCGGCCGGCCGCTCTAGCCACAACTCACTCAGCAGGCGCTTGGCGGCGCGAACAAGACCGGCAAACAGCATGACCGCGAAGGCATGCTTCAAAAGCATGAAGACGGTCCAGTCATCCGGGAACGCGGCCCATGCATCTTTTCCGGCAAGATCGATACCGAACAACCAGAGAAACGCTGCCGTCGCGGCAAGAGCGACCGGCACGGCCAGGATCCAGGCCGTCAGTGCGCGGCGGCTCATGCCGCACCGGGGTCGAGACGCGCCGATACATCGATCATATGGGATAGAACCGTATCGTCGTGGGCGCCGGAAATAATGTTGCGCTCTGCAAAGATGAAGGACGGTACACCGTTGATTCCGAGCCGGCTGGTGTCGGCCTCGTCAATGGCGACGGCTTCGCCCGGCGAATCGTCCTCGACCGCAGCCGTGACCCGTGCCGGTTCGAGACCTTGAGCGAGGGCGATATCCGTCAATCGGCTGGGATCGCCAATATCGACACCGTCGCAGAAATAAGCCGAATAAAGGCTATCCACGAGACGAAGCGTATCCAGCCCGCCGTCGAACGCCCTGATCAGCCTGTGAGCCGGCAGGGCATTCGGTGTAAAATCGGCAATATCGAAACGAAAATCGATACCGACCGCAGCGCCTGCGGTCTCGACCGAGGCCTGGAACTGTCCTGCACGGGATTCGGTTCCGAAGGCACGCGCCAGAAACAGGGACTGGCCGATGCCCTCCGGGCCGATATCCGGAGCCAGCAAGAAGGGCCGCCAGCGGATATCCACGGTCGCCTTGCGTCGATTTGCCAATGCTGCCGAGAGGCGCCTGATTCCGATGAAGCACCAAGGACAAACGATGTCGGCGATGATGTCGATACGCATGAAATCAGACAAAAATCCGGAAAAATCCGCGAAAAAATAACACAAAAACGAATCGAGATGCGCTAAACTACGCGCATACAGTTCATTTTTGACAGGTTTCCGCCTATGCGGTAGGCGAAATGCTGCATTGCACAAAAAATTGCTGCAATTGCGCGACAGCTATGTTACAAAACCAAAGACGTTCGAAACAGAGAGAAGTGCAGATGAAAGACGATTTAATTCAATACCTTATCGATCGTGCGGGCGAACTTGTCGATGCCGTCTCCGGTTCGGCAGAGGGTAGCGATACGACGTCCCTGCATGAGGAAGCTGAAGAGTTGACCGCGCTTGCCGGTCGGCTGCTGGCACGCCGTGAGGCTGCGGCCGTGACGTACCGGGAGGCGGCATAATGGCATCTTCCCGCGACACCAAAAAGCCGACGGCCGACTACGAGCACCAGAAGAAGAATCGCAAGTGTTTGATGTGCGGTAGCGGATTCACATCGAACCATTACGGCGAGCGTGTCTGCCCGACCTGCAAGGGCACCGCTGCGTGGCGAGAAGGCGAAGCGGCGTAACCCGCTGATATTGTTCTAAAACCCAAGCTGTCCGGAGTGCCTCGACTGCCCGTCGACGGCTTGGGTTTCCGCATAAAAATTCAGAAAATATTTCTTGACTGTGTTGACGGCTCGGATATTATATTATTCGAGCAAAAGTATATTCCGGCAGAAAGTCGGGGAAATGGTAAGTCTAGTACAGAAGTCGAACGACACCGTTCAGGGTAACGTCGCGTTGACGGCCTTCCAGACCGCCATCCGCCAGCAGGTGGAATTTAAAGAGGCGGTTGAGGAGACCAAGGAACGTGAGCGCGAAGCTGAAGCCCAACGCAAACGGGAAGCGCAAGAACAATTGAGCCGCCTCACGCAAAGCGAGAGCGCGGATCATTCTGATTCTGCCTCTGTTGAGGGTTCCAGCGAAACCGCCGGTGACGAATCCACCGGATCGAATGGACGTGGGGCGACAGTCGATTTGAACATCTGACTTGGCGGCACATGACGAATGGGCTGTATCGAAGGACTTTTGTTGACTGGCTGAGGCCAGTTTTTTTGTGCCTGCAAGGGTCCTGAACGGAGCACGGGGCAACGTGAAAACAGCGGAATCAAGGCATTACAGGCTCAGCACCGTCACAACGTGGCTCGTTGTAATCGGCCTGGCAGCATGCCTTGCCGCACCTCCCGCTGATGCTCTCAACCGAAAGGGCACGTACGTCTATGCGACCAGTACGTTGCCGAAAGAAAGTGTCGGTCTGTTCGATCCGATCCTGACCCAGGCCTGTCAACTTCGCGAATTCAACCAGGACCGGCCTTATTACATGGTGATCCGCTTTGTCGGCGACCGCAGCCCGGGGCTGAGCGGAATCGCGACGACCGACTGGAATCTCTACGATCCCAAGGGTCTGGCCGCACCGCGGATGACGTTTCATTTTTTTAATGACGGGTATTCAAATTGCAGGGTTTATGTATCCCCGCAGAGATAATTCAATAATAACAATTCATTATAATGTTAAATGAATCTGGTAGATAAACTGCGTTCAGTTGATGACCGCGCCCGCAGGCGGTGAATCTTCGGTCAATTCCTCCACCGCACGGACAATTCGGAGCCAAACGGCGCGGCCCGTCGCATTGCCGTTTCTGAGACATTCATCCGCCTTGATGGCGGCACCGACCGCGGCCATTTCGCCGTATGTCTCGATCAGAAGATTGGCCGTTCTGTAAATATCGCTCGATGTCGCCATGTCAGCTTGTCCCAGGGCTGCGGGCGTTACCTCACTCGGTCGAAGACTTCTTGACCGTATCGCTGATGGTAACGCCGAGTTGGTCTTCGATGACGATGATTTCCCCGCGCGCGACAAGACGATTATTGGCGTGCAGTTCGATGTCCTCACCGACGCGCCGCTTGAGTTCGACGACAGCACCACGGCCAAGCTTCAGAATCTGGCTGATCGGCATGTCCGCCGTCCCCAGAACGGCGGAAATTTCGACCTCGACCTCGTAGATCGCGCCGCTCTCGTCGTCGGCTTTCGAAATCTCGTTAGATCCGGGTTCGGCCACACTTCGTCTCCTCAATCAGGACGCGCCATCATACCACACCATCAGGGTTGACGATGGGTTAACGAAACAGCGCTTCCGCCATCATCTTTTCGCCTCGGCGGCGGACTCGAGAGGCGCTCCGACGCTGCGGCGATCGACGGCGACGCTCTTGATCATGGCGTAAACCTGTTTGCCCGGTCGAAGGTCAAGCTTTTCCATGGACTTACGGGTTATTCGCGCCGACAGCGGCACACCGATATCGACCGACACCTCGACCTGCGCCTCCGATCCTGAAGGCGCGCTCTCGATCACCGTTCCGGGGAAGATGTTCAGGACGCTGGAATCGCTCGGCTCGCTGAGCGCGAGTGCGACATCGCGGGCACGAATGCGAATCCGGGTTTCCTCTCCGCTTGCGAGGTCGACCCGGGGCGCCAGAATACGCTTGCCGTCAGCAAATTTAAGAATGGTCAGCCCGTACGCGGCATCATGCCCCTCGACCGTTGCGGTCATCACGGCGCCGGCCTCATGACGACCGGTCAGGGGCCGGAGATCGAGCCGGCTCATGATGTTCTCGACGGTCCCGGTCTCGATGATCCGGCCTGCCGACATCAGCGCCATGACATCGCCCAGTCGAACGACTTCCTCGATGTTATGCGAGACGTAGATCACCGGCATCGCCAGATCCTTACCGATACGGGCGATGAACGGGATCAGCTGTTCGCGGCTTGTCACATCGAGCGACGACAGCGGCTCGTCGAGCAGCAGCAGAGACGGCTGACTGAGCAGCGCACGGCCGATTGCGACACGCTGTCCTTCGCCGCCCGAAAGTGTTGCCGGTCTGCGGGTGAGCAGGGCCTCGAGTTCGAGCAGGGCGACAATGTCATCGAACGAAAAATGACGGGCCTCGGCGCCGCGACGACGAAGACCGTATTCCAGATTGCCGCGCACGCTGTAGTGCGGGAACAGGCGGGCATCCTGGAACACATAGCCGACATGCCGCCGCTCGGGCGCAATGTCGATTCCGGCGCTGCCGTCGAACATGACCTGTCCGTTGACACGAACGACACCGACGTCGGGTTTGCGAAGCCCGGCGATCATGTCGATGAACGTGCTCTTGCCGGCGCCGGAGCGGCCGAACAGGATGGTGATGCCCGCCTCCGAGCGTAATTGGGCATTCAGCGTAAACCCGCCGTTGCGGCCGCGAATATCGGCGTCAAGCATGTCGCGCCCTCCGCAACCGCCGCGCCACGGCTTCCGAAACGATTACCGCCCCAAGCGATACCGCGACGGCGATCGCGGCGAGACGAAATGCCGCTGCCTCGCCGTCCGGCATGTTGATCAGGGTGTAGATGGCGAGCGGCAGCGTTCGGGTTTCGCCCGGAATGTTCGAAACGAACGTGATGGTCGCGCCGAACTCGCCGAGACTTCGGGCAAACGCCAAAAGGCTGCCCGTGATGATACCGGGCAGCGCAAGCGGCAGCGAGACCGTCAGAAACACGGCAGCCTTCGAGGCGCCCAGCGTACGCGCGGCGGCCTCGAGCCGCGGATCCATGGCCTCGAACGACAGACGAATGGCGCGCACCATCAAGGGAAAGGCCATTACGGCGGACGCGAGCGCCGCGCCGCGCCAGGTAAATGCGATATCGATCCCGATGGACGCCAGCCAGCGGCCGATTGCGCCGTTTGCGCCGAACCAGACCAGCAGGGCATATCCCACGACGACCGGCGGCAGCACCAGCGGCAGATGGATAAGGCCGTCGAACAGGCTTTTGCCAGGAAAATGCCACCGCGCCAAAATCCAGGCGCAGACCAACCCGGCCGGAAGACTGAACACAACCGCCGTCACGGCGACCCGCAGACTGAGCCATACGATCTCGACCTCCAATGCGCTCGGGAACCACGCGGCGCTATCCATCGGACGCCTCTGCCGTGTCAGGCGTGAGAAACCCGGCTGCCGTCAGGATGTTTCTTCCGGCCGCCGATACCATGAAATCGAGAAATGCCGCGCCGTTGGAGGAGCCTTCAGCCGCGCCGGCGAGATAACGGATCGGCGCGTGGCTTTCGGGCTCGAACATGGTGACGATGCGGCTATGGCGGGCAATCCGGACATCGCTCGCATAGACGATCCCGAACGGCGTCTCGCCCCGGTCGGTGAAAGCGAGGACGGCGCGAACATTCGGCAGCCGGACAAGCCGGCGGTCGAGCCGTTCGAGCCACCCGGCAGCGGCAAGGGCTTCCGCCGCGTAGATGCCGGCGGGAACATGATCCATATCGGCAACGGCGACGCGGAGCTTCGCGGACTCCACGTCCTCGAAAATCGCGTCGAGGCTCACGGGTTCGGAAATTCGGCGATCTTCATGGGCGATAAGGACAAGCCGGTTCATGGCCACGGTGCGAACACTGCGCGCCAGAATCCTGCCCGAGGCGACGACCTGCTCCATCCAGACCGGATGGGCGACGACGAGCACGCCGACTGGCGCGCCGTTGATCATCTGACGGGCGACCTGCGAACTGGCGGCAACACTCAGCTTCACGGCTGTTCCGGTCTCGGTCTCGAACGCCGTTGCCATGTCGGTCATGGCTTCGCTCATGCTCGATGCGGCAGCAACGGCAAGCGGTTGTTCGGCCGCAGCGGGGAAGGCGGGCTCAAACACAACGGCCAGCATCGATATGACAATCGCGATGCGGACCGACACCGCCCCAGTCATGGGTTTACACCGTTCCGTCGACGGGCTCGGCGATAACGGCGACTTCGTCGTCGCGGACCGCATTGAAGAAACAGTTGCGCCGGTTCGTATGACAAGCCGGCCCGGTCTGATCGACGACCAACAGAATGGTATCCGCGTCGCAATCCCAACGCAGCTCAACAAGGGACTGAACATGACCCGATGTTTCGCCCTTGCGCCACAGGCACCGGCGGGAACGCGACCAGTAGCAGACCCGCCCGGTCTCCAGGGTTTCGGCGATCGATTCAGCGTTCATCCACGCCATCATCAACACTTCGCCGGTATCGTGCTGCTGGGCGATTGCCGGTATCAGACCGCGGTCGTCGAACCGGAGCTGGGACAACAGGCTTTTCAGTACGGATTTCGATACGGGCATGGCGCGGTCAAAGATAGTCCAGTTCGAAGGGATAATCGCTGAGGATTTCGTTGCCGTTTTCGCCGATCAGCACCGGCTGTTCCAGTTTGACGCCCTCGCGGCCGCCGACGGCGCCGACATAACACTCGACGCAGACCACCATGCCAGCCTCGAAAACGCCGTCGTAAAGACCGTAATCGGCATCCTCAGGATACCAGATAAAGGGATATTCGACACCAAGACCGCAACCGTGCGCGATGTCGGCATAACGGTTCGGGATATAGGCGTCCGGTAACCGGTAGCTCTTCTCGGCATATTCGATGAACCCGATGCCGGGCCGGAGCAGGGCGGTATTGTGCTCCAATTGGTTCATCGCCGTGGCGTAGAGCCGACGCTGGTCGTCGCTCGGTTTGCCGTCGCCGATCAGCCAGCTTCTCGAAATGTCGCTGTAGATGCCGTACGGTCCGATCAAATCAGTGTCGAACGACATCATGTCGCTGGCTTCCATGACCCGGTCCGTGGTCTCCTGAAACCATGGGTTTGTCCTCGGTCCCGACGTCAGCAGACGGGTTTCCGGGTATTCGCCGCCGCGTTCGATGTTGGCCGCCAGCAACACGGCCAACGCGTCGTTTTCGCGCATGCCGGGACGTGCCGCCTCCCGCAGGACGGCGACGCTCTCGTCGAGAACGCGAAAGGCATGACGCATCGCCGCGATTTCATCCGCCGACTTGATGGCGCGGGCATGTTCGACGACAGCCTTGCCGTCGACGATCTCCACGCCCAACCGGGACAGCGCCATCGCCGGCAGCCAATCGGCCCGATCGATCGCGAGCCGCTGGTTGCCGCCGCCGTGTTGAGCGACGAGATCGGCGATTTGCGCGGCCCATCGTTCGGCGAACTCCTGCGTGCGGGGGCCGACCTGCATGTAGTCCCATGAGAGCGACAAGCGGGTGTCGTCGATGGTTTCGAGCTGTTTCGCCAAATGGATGGAACTGCCGCCATCGAAGAGAACGACGGGACCTTCGGTGGCGATAAAGACGTAGCGGCAGACGTTGTTCTTGGTCCAGACCTGCATGTTGCGGCTGCCGGTGGCGTAGCGGATGCCGACCGGATCGAAAAGCACGATGCCCGCGAGATCGCGCGCCGACAGCTCGGCCCGGATGCGGCCCAACCGGTAAGCCCTGATGGCCCGTTCGTCGACCGTGGTATCGGGCAGGGCATCCATCGCTCAGGCCGTATTGAGCCGGCCGAGCCCGCCGGCAAGGTCGTCGCGAAGATCCTCGAACGCCTCAAGGCCGGCATGGATCCTCAATCCCGGCGTGTCATGCAGCCATGTCGTTGCGCTCCGCATCGCCGCAGGCTTCATCGGCGTCAGCAGGCTTTCATAGCCGCCCCAGCTATCGCCGAGGCCGAAAAGCGCCACTCCTTCGATCATGCGGCGCACGGATTCGTCGCTGAAATCCTCAAGAATCACGCCGAACAACCCGCTTGCACCGGAAAAATCCCGTTTCCAAATATCGTGTCCCGGACAGCTTTCCAGGGCGGGATGGCGAACCTCGCGGACTTCCGGCCGGCCCACCAGCCACTCGGCGAGCTTGAGCCCGGTCTCGTAGTGCCGGGGCATGCGGACGTCGAGGGTCCTGAGACCGCGAAGCCCGAGATAGCACTCCTCGGTGCCGGCGCAGGTGCCGAACCGCACGGCCGTCTGTTTCAGCCGTTCGTAATGCTCGGCTCCGGTGACGGCAACGCCCAGCATGGCATCGGCATGGGCGACAATATACTTCGTCGCCGCCTGGATCGAGACATCGATACCGTGCTCCAGGGGGCGCAGGAAATAACCGGCGGCCCATGTGTTGTCGACGGCGGTCACAACGCCGCGTTCGCGGGCAACCGCGGCGATGGCCGGCAAGTCGCAGACCTCGAAACTTTGCGAGCCGGGCGATTCGATGATCAGCATGCTGGTGTTGTCGCGAAAAAGCTCCCGCACCCCGGCGCCGGCCATGGTATCGAAGTACTCGATCTCGACCCCGAAGCGCCGCAGCACATCTTCGGCGAAGCGGCGCGTCGGACCGTAAATGTTGTCGCCGATCAGAAGATGGTCGCCGGCCTTGGTAAACGCGCTGAGCACGCCGGCAACGGCCGCCAATCCCGAGGGATAGTTGACCGCGCCGCTCCCACCCTCGAGATCCGACATCGCTTCCTCGAAGGCCCATGTGGTCGGCGTACCGATCCGCCCGTAGTTGAGGGTTCCGGTCTCGTAACCGGCATTTTTCCGGTTATATGATTCCAGATCGGGATGCAGGATCGTCGAGGTTCGCGTGACCGGGACGTTGACCGGTCCGGATACGTCCTCGGGCGGGCGGCCGGTCGTGACCAGCCGCGTTGCACGGTCTCGCTTGCGTCCGTCGCCGTCACTGCTCGCCATGATGCCGCCTTTTCGTGCTTGCCACGCCCGACCGGTTCGGTCGAAAACCTGTGTTAACGCGCTTTACGCGACCTGTAAAAGGGTTTGCCGATGACCATCGTAATCGACGATCGGGATGATTTCTCACTGGACGCCTACCGGCGCGTTTCGCGGCGCGGCGAGGGTGTTTCGTTAAGCGAGAGCGCTTATGCGCGGATGACGGCATCGCGCGACGCCTTTCTCCGTTACATCGACAACGAGGATGTGGTGGTCTACGGGGTGACCAGCGGATACGGACAGATGGCGCACCTCCGCTTCACCCGCGAAGAACGCGAAAAGCATGCGCGAAAACCGCCGATGGCCGCCGCCGTCTCGTTCGGTGATCCGCTCCCCGTCCGCGTTACCCGTGGCATCGTGTTCGCCCGACTGACCAATCTGGTGAGCGGCTACAGTGCGATATCGCCCGATCTCGCCGTTGCCGTCGCCGATCTGTTGAACGGCGGCACGTTGCCGGACGTCCCTCTGCAAGGTAACGGCGGCGCCGGTGAAATCCTGCCCCTCAGCCACCTGTTCGGACCGCTGGCGTCGACCGTCGATCTCGCGGAAAAAGACTGCGTTGCGCTCATCAACGGCTCGCCCGGCGCCATCTCGCTGATCGCGGATGCTGCGTTATCGGCTGCCGCCCGCCTCGACATCGCCTGCGATATCTTTGCAATGGCGTGGGAAGCCTTCAAAGCGCCCATGGGGCATATCGACCCGGCGCTCGACGATTTCTGGAGCAACGAACACGACGCCTGGGCGTTGCAGGCGCTACGCACTCGCCTGGAAGACGTCGGCGCCGACCGCCGGCCCTATCAAGCGCCGGTGAGCTTCCGAATTCTGCCACGCTACATCGCACGTTTCCGCAAGGCTGCGGAGGATGCCAGGCTCTACGCCGAGAGCGCCCTGCGATCGGTCACCGATAATCCGGCCTATGTCCCGCCCGGTGGCGCACTGGGCGAGGAGAGGGCGATATCGACCGGCGGTTATCAGGACGCCTTGGCAGCGCCGTTGATGGATGCGTTATCGGCTGCGTGCGCCGATCTCTGCACGCTGGCTGAGCGCCAAACGTCGAAAATGCTCGACGGCGGCGTTTCCAAGCTGCCGCACCAGTTGCTCGACGGTCCCGACGACGACCGTTATCTCGGCACGGTCGGGTTCGCCGCTGTCGGTTTCGTCGAGCGCGCGCGGCTTCTGGCGCAGCCAACCCTGCTGCCGGGCTCGGAAAGCGGCGGTTACGGCCAAAACGACGTGGCCTCAGTCGCATTTCCGGCATGGGAAAAACTCGACGAGGCGGGCCGCTGCCTCGATGCCTGCCTCGCCATGCTCGCCGTCGTCTCAAGCCAGGCCCTCTATGTGACGACGCGCGACGGCAAGGGCCGGATCGCCGAAATTCTCGATGAAACCCGGTCGCACGTCGCACCGCTCGACCGTCTTCGTCCGATGGGCGCCGAGTACGCCCGCCTCGCGCATCGGTACACCGACCGGGTCGAAACAGCCAACGCCTGAACCGTGGCTGGCATACCAAGGAAACCGGGGCGTTCCGGCTAAGTGCTTGAGCATACGCTCGGAACCGTGTTACCCATTCGGACGCCCGCCTCTTAAGCGGGCGGGCAATCAAAACATTCCACTATTGTCAGGGAGCGAAAATCAATGAAGAAAACCTTGGGCACATTGGCCGCGTTTGCCGCGGCCGCTGTCGTCACCACGGGTGTTCAGGCGGCAACGCTTGACGACGTCCGGGCGAAAGGCCACGTGCAGTGCGGCGTCAGCCAGGGTCTGCCGGGCTTCTCCAATCCCGATGAACAGGGTAACTGGACCGGCATCGACGTCGACGTCTGCCGCGCCGTGGCCGCCGCCGTTCTCGGCGATGCGGGTGCGGTCAAGTTCACCCCGCTGTCCGCGAAGGAGCGCTTTACTGCGCTTCAATCGGGCGAAGTCGACATGCTGTCGCGTAACACGACCTGGACGCTCAGCCGCGACACCTCGCTCGGTCTGAACTTTGCCGGCGTCAACTACTACGACGGGCAGGGCTTCATGGTCCGCAAGGATCTCGGCGTGAAAAGCGCTCACGAGCTCGACGGCGCCGCCGTTTGCACCAACCTCGGCACAACGACCGAACTGAACGTGACCGACTTCTTCCGGGCCAACGGCATGGAAATGAAGCTCGTTGCCTTCGAAAAGGCTGACGAAGTTGTCGCTGCTTACGACGCCGGCCGTTGCGACGTCTACACGACCGACCGTTCGGGCCTCGCAGCCCAGCGTCTCAAGATGGCCGACGGCTCCGCTCACATGGTGCTGCCGGAAGTCATTTCGAAAGAGCCGCTCGGCCCGGTCGTCCGTCACGGCGACGATCAGTGGTTCGACATCGTGAAGTGGACCATGTTTGGCCTGCTGGAAGCCGAAGAGTACGGCATCGATTCCGGTAATGCCGCCGATCTCAAGGCCAACTCGACCAATCCGAGCGTTCGCCGCCTGCTGGGCGTCGAAGGCGACATGGGCGAGAAACTCGGCATCGGCAACGACTGGCTCTACAACGTCGTGACCCAGGTCGGCAACTACGGCGAGACCTACGAGCGTCACGTCGGCGCCGACACGCCGCTGGAACTCGAGCGGGGGGTTAACAACCTCTGGTCGCAGGGCGGCCTGATGTACGCCGCTCCGATCCGCTAAGGATCGAGAAACGGGAATACGGTACGCGCGTTCCGGGCACTTTTCCCGGGCGTGCGTATCGCCGTTTCATTCTCGCGGCCTTGGTTAAGCCTTCACAAGAAAGGTATTTCCAACGGCGCGCGTTCCACTGACAGCGGGGAGGCAGTTTAGTGGCAACGACGAATTCGACCGGCGCGGCGCCGGACAAGATCGCCGCACCCGCCAGTCCGAGCATCATGAACAATCCGCTTTACCGCGCGATTTTTTTCCAGGCACTCGTCCTCGGATTCGTGATCCTCGGCGGCATCTACATCGTCAACAATACCCTCAGCAACCTCGAGAAACAGGGCATCGCATCCGGTTTCGATTTCCTCGAAACGACCGCCGGATTCTCGATCATCATGACCCTGATCGACTACTCGCCGTCCTCGACCTATGGGCGCGCATTCCTGGTCGGCCTCCTCAACACGTTGCTGGTCTCCGGCGTCTCGATCATCCTGGCGACGATTATCGGCTTTATCGTCGGCGTCGCCCGTCTGTCGCCGAACTGGATGATCCGCAAGATCGCCATGATCTACATCGAGGTGCTGCGTAACATTCCGTTGCTACTGCAGATTTTCTTTTGGTATTTCGCGGTTCTGCGTCCGCTGCCGGGGCCCAAGGACAGCGTCTCGATTTTCGACAGTTACTTCCTCAACAACCGCGGGCTCTATTCTCCCGACCCGATTCCGGAAGAGGGCTTTCGCTACATCGTGATCTCGGTGTTCGTCGCCATCGCCGCCATCATCGGCCTCGCGCGGTGGGCGAAGAAGCGGCAGGAAGCCACCGGCGAGCAGTTCCCGGTCTTCTGGACATCGTTCGGTATTCTGATCGGTCTGCCGCTGCTGATGACCATCGTCACGGGCTTTCCGCTGCATTGGGAATACCCGGAACTCAAGGGATTCAACTTCCAGGGCGGGCTCGTCATCATCCCCGAGTTCGTCGCCCTGACAGCGGCGCTCGCGACCTATACCGCTTCGTTCATCGCTGAAATCGTCCGGGCCGGCATTCTCGCCGTCAGCAAGGGCCAGACAGAAGCGTCGTTTTCGCTCGGCCTGCGGCCCGGGCCAACGTTGCGTCTCGTGATCATTCCGCAGGCGCTTCGTGTCATCATCCCGCCGCTGACCAGCCAGTACCTGAATCTGACCAAGAACTCGTCGCTAGCCGCCGCGATCGCGTATCCGGACATCGTCCTCGTCTTCGCCGGCACCGTGCTGATGCAGACCGGTCAGGCCGTCGAGATCGTCGCCATCACCATGGGCGTCTATCTGACGCTCAGCCTGCTGATCTCGGCGTTCATGAACTGGTACAACAAGAAAATGGCTTTGGTGGAGAGGTAGGTCATGGCTGATACGCAACAGACCTATAAACCCGGCGAGCATCCCGAGCTGCCGCCACCGGCATCGACTGTCGGCATCGTCGGCTGGATGCGGACAAACCTGTTTTCCGGTCCGGTCAATACGTTTTTCACGCTACTAGGCGTCTATCTGATCTACCTGATCGTACCGCCGATCGTCGACTGGGCGTTCATCAGCGCCGACTGGACCGGCACGGAGAAGGCCGACTGCAGTCGCGAAGGCGCCTGCTGGGTCTTCATTCAGGCATGGAACAAGTTCCTCATGTACGGCCGTTATCCGGACGAGGAACTCTGGCGCATCAATACGATGTACGTGCTGGGCGCCGCCGGAATCGGTTGGCTGATCTGGCCCGGACTGCCGTTCAAGAAATGGCTCTCCGTATTCATGCTGTTCGGCTTCCCGGTCATCGTGTTCTTCATGATCGTGGGCGGGTCGTTCGGCTTGCCGCATATCGAAACGCCGTTGTGGGGCGGTCTGTTCCTGACGCTGGTGATCGGCACCGTCGGCATCGTCGGATCGCTGCCGTTGGGCGTCGTGCTGGCGCTCGGCCGGCGATCGCACATGCCGGCCGTCCGCGCCGTCTGCGTCGCCTTCATCGAACTGTGGCGCGGCGTCCCGCTGATCACGGTGCTGTTCATGGCCTCGGTGATGTTCCCGTTGTTCCTGCCGGAGGGTATGAACTTCGACAAGCTGATCCGTGCCCTGGTCGGCGTCATGCTGTTCTCGTCCGCCTATATGGCCGAGGTCGTTCGCGGCGGCCTGCAGGCCATTCCGAAAGGCCAGTACGAGGCGGCGGCGGCGCTCGGCCTGAGTTACTGGAAGACCATGGGCTTTATCATCATGCCCCAGGCGCTCAAGCTCGTGATCCCCGGCATCGTCAACACCTTCATCGGTCTGTTCAAGGACACCACACTGGTCCTGATCATCGGTCTGTTCGATCTGTTGGGCTCCGCGCAGGCGGCGCTGACCAACCCGAACTGGGCCGGCTTCTCGACCGAGGCCTATGTTTACGCCGCCGCGCTGTTCTGGATTTTCTGCTTCGGCATGTCCCGCTACAGCCAGCACCTTGAACGCAAACTGCACACCGGCCATTGATCGGCCATGAAAGCACCGGCCACTGACCGGCAACGAACAAACAGGGAGGGCACCTATGTCCGAACAAGTGGATACCACCGATGTCGATCCCGTCGGCGACATGAAAGTCACCGACCATGTCATGATCGAGCTGCAGGACGTGCACAAATGGTATGGCGACTTCCATGTACTCCGCGACATCAACCTGACCGTCAACAAGGGTGAACGCATCGTCGTTTGCGGACCGTCGGGTTCCGGCAAATCGACGATGATTCGCTGCATAAACAGGCTGGAAGAACACCAGAAGGGGCGCATCGCGGTCGACGGCATCGAGCTGACCAACGACCTCAAGCAGATTGACGCGATCCGCAAGGAAGTCGGCATGGTGTTCCAGCACTTCAACCTGTTTCCCCATCTGACGGTGCTGGAAAACTGTACGCTGGCGCCGATCTGGGTCCGCAAGACGCCAAGGGAAGAGGCCGAGAAAACGGCCATGGAGTTCCTCGAAAAGGTCAAGATCCCCGAGCAGGCCAAGAAGTTTCCGGGCCAGCTCTCGGGCGGCCAGCAGCAGCGCGTCGCGATTGCCCGGTCGCTCTGCATGAACCCGCGCATCATGCTGTTCGACGAACCGACCTCGGCGCTCGATCCGGAAATGATCAAGGAAGTGCTCGACACCATGATCGAGCTCGCCCAATCCGGCATGACCATGATCTGCGTGACCCATGAAATGGGTTTCGCGAAAACCGTCGCCAACCGGGTCATCTTCATGGATGCCGGTCAGATCATCGAGCAGAACGAACCGGAAGAGTTCTTCAACAACCCGCAGTCGGATCGCACCAAGCTGTTCCTGAGCCAGATTCTGGCTCACTGACACCATTCGGACGACCCGGCAAAGTTTTCCGGCACTTTTCCGGCCCCGGTGGCAAATGCCCCGGGGCCGCTTCCGTTTGGGCACCAAAACCGCTGAACTTCAATGGCTTGCGGTGCCCGCTTCGTTGGCACTGGAATTGCTTCAACAATGGCGCATAATTCGAGCGGAGCCTGTGTCATGACGCGTTTGGCCATTCACCTGTTTGTTGTCGTCCCGATCGTCGCCGCGTTCGCGTGGCCGCCAGCGGCAACGGCGCAATCGGACGGCGAGATTGGCGTCGTCGAGACCGCGGTGCGCGACGTCACCGGCGCCAACGCGCGCCAGATCGACGGGGGCGACTCGGTATTCCATCTGGAAACCGTGAAGACAGGGCCGGGAAGCGCGGCGGCGATCGCGCTGTTGGACGACTCGCACCTGACGATCGGCGCCGATGCCGAGGTTCTGCTCGATTCGCTCGTTTACGACCCCAACACGGCAACCGTCGAGGGCGTCATCGACATGGTTGCCGGCATCATTCATTTCCGCTCGTCGGGCGTCACCATGAAGCTGACCATCGATACGCCGACGGCGACGATCGGTGTCCGCGGTACCGAGTTCGACGTTCTCGCCGACGATGTCCGCACCGAAGTCGCCGTTCAGGAAGGAACCGTCGAGGTTACATCACCTGCCGGTATTCAACCGGTAACCGCCGGCGAAGTCTATTCGGTCGACCGGAACGGCGAAGCCTCGCTCGGCACCGCGACATCGCCGGAAATGAACGCCGCCGTTGCCGGCATGTACGCATCGCTCAGCGAAGACGTCGAGAGCAGCGATCCCCAGACTGCGGCGTTGACGCCACCGGCCGAAGAAGTCGAGGAGGCCCTCGAGGCCGTGGAACAGCGCAATCCTGGCGCCGACCTTGGCAATATGTTGTTCCTCGAGCTCGACGGCGGATTGGTCATCATCGAAACCTTGCCAGAGCTCGCGCCCAACCATGCCGAGCAGGTCAAGGCCCTGGCGCGCCAAGGCGCTTACGACGAAGCGCGGTTCGAGTTTGTCCGCCGCGGCTATGCCGCCGAGATTGCTTTCAAGGGGCGCGAGTCGGGGATCGGGTCGGGCCAGACCATTCCCGCGGAAATTACCGATACCCGGTTCACCCGGGGCATCGTCGGCATGTCGCGACCGCCGGACGACCCGGACGGCGCCACCGGCGCTTTCTTCATTGCGCTTGGCGACGCGCCGACTCTCAACGGTCAATATACCGCCTGGGGCCGTGTGCTTTACGGCATGGACGTGCTCGACAATCTCGCCGTCGGCCGCCCGCCGGCGAACCCGGACGTGATCATCCGCGCCCGTACCGCCGGGCAGATTCTCGGTCAGCAGTGACGTGACCCGGATCAGCCGGTTTCGATCGGCGAATCCGGGTGGCTGGCCCAGTCGGTCCACGAGCCGTCATAAACGGCGACACCATCCCGGCCGATCAGGTGCAGCGCGAACGCGAGCGTGGCCGCAGTAATTCCCGAACCGCACGTCGTGATCACCGGTTGGCCGGCGCGTACGCCGGCATCGGCCATAACCGCCGAAATCTCATCGGCAGGCCGCATGGTGTTGAAGTGATTGGGCTGCAACACGGCGGTGACCGGCACGCTGACGCTGCCCGGAATGTGTCCGCTCGCGAGGCCCTCTCGGGGCTCCGGCGTTTCGCCTGAAAAACGGCCGGCGGGCCGTGCGTCGACGGTCAGCTCGCGGCCGCTATCGATATTGGCGCGCACCTGGTCCCTGTTGCGGACAAGCGTGTTGTCGAAGCGCGCGGTAAAGTGGCGCTCGCCGGGCACTGGCGGCAGATCCTCGGTCTCGCGTCCCTCGGCCAGCCACTTTTGCAGGCCGCCGTCCATCACCGCGATATCCGCGTGACCGAAGGCGCGAAACGTCCACCATACCCGGTGCGACGCCATGAAACCGTTGTTGTCGTAGACGACGATGCGCACGCCATCACCGAGGCCGAGTTTGCGTACGCGGCTTGAGAACTTCTCCGGCGACGGCAGCATGTGCGGCAGGTCCGTCGAATCGTCGGCAATCTCGTCGACATCGAAAAAGACGGCGCCCGGTATATGGGCTTCCTCGTAAATCGCCCTCGCATCGCGCTCGTCGCCCGGCATGAACCACGTCGCATCGACGATCCGCACATCCGGTGCGTCGAGATGTCCGGCAACCCATTCGGTCGACACGAGGGCTTCGGGATGAGCGTAGGTCATGATCCCGAACTCACTCGAGCCACACCGGAACCGGCAGGTTCTTGCTGCGCAGGAATTCGGGATTGAACAGTTTCGACTGATAGCGCGTCCCGTTGTCGCACAGCATGGTAACGATGGTATGGCCGGGGCCCATTTCCTTGGCAAGGCGCGTGGCGGCGGCGACATTCACGCCGCTGGATCCGCCGAGGCACAATCCCTCGTGCTGCAACAGATCGAAAACGATCGGCACCCATTCCTCGTCTGGGATGCGGTATCCCGTGTCGACCTGAATGCCCTCGATCACCGGGGTAACGCGGCCGAGACCGATACCTTCGGAAATCGAACTGCCTTCGGATTTGATTTCGCCGTTGACGAACCAGTCGTACATCGCCGCACCCGGCGCATCCGCGACGCAGATGGTGACGTCGGGGTTCTGTTCCTTGAGGTAGATCGATGTGCCCGAGATGGTTCCGCCGGTGCCGATCGCGCTGACGAAGGCGTCGACCTTGCCGTCGGTCTGGCGCCAGATTTCCGGGCCCGTGGTTTCGTAGTGCGCCTGACGGTTGGCGAGATTGTTCCACTGGTCGGCGAAAATGACGCCGTTGGGTTCCTCCTCGTTCAGGCTTTCGGCGAGACGCTTGCCGACGTGCTGATAGTTGTCGGGGTTTGAGAAGGGGAGGGCCGGATTCTCGATCAGCTTGGCGCCGAACAGGCGCAGTGCATCCTTTTTTTCCTGGCTTTGGGTTTCGGGGATCACGATCGTCGTCCGATAACCCAGCGCATTGGCGCAAAGCGCAAGGCCGATGCCGGTATTGCCTGCCGTGCTCTCGACGATGAGGCCGCCGGGCTTGAGCGCACCACGCGCTTCCGCGTCCTTGATGATGCCGAGCGCCGCACGGTCCTTGACCGACCCGCCCGGATTCATGAACTCGGCCTTGCCGAGAATCTCGCAGCCGGTTTCGTCCGACGCCTTGTTGAGACGGATCAACGGCGTGTTGCCGATCGCGTCGATAAACCCTGTCCTGAAGTCCATGAAGCCCTCGTCGTTTCTGTTGTTCCGTCAATATAACCGGGGCCGGTGCGCGATCAAGAAAGCGCGGGTTTCAATCGCGTATTTGTCATCCGCCCCAGCGCTTGCGGAGGTCATCGAGATTGGCGCGGAACCACTCGACGGCGATGATCGTGAACGCATTGTTGATGCGTCCGTCTTCAAGCCGGACAAACGCTTCGTCGGGCGTGAGTTTCACGACGCGGATGTTTTCGCCCTCGCTCGACAGTCCGTGAATGCCGCCGACATCCGCAGCATCGGTGCGGCCACAGTAGAATCCGACGCTCTCGGTCAGGCAGCCGGGACTGGTCAGGCATTCGCGGACGCGCATCAGATCGTCGACCGTACAACCGGCTTCCTCAATGCTTTCGCGTTTCGCGACCTCAAGCGGATCCTCGCCCGGCTCGACGATGCCGGCGATGCATTCGAGCAGCCACGCGCCCGTATCCGCAACCTGAGCCTCGCCCTCGCGATACGCCTGATGGGCGGCGATGCGGAACTGTTCGACGAAGACCAGTTCGTTTCGCACGGGATCGTAGGGCAGCACGGCGACCGCGTGGCCGCGGCTCAGCACCTCACGCACCAGCGGCGGCGACCAGCCGCCCCCGTAGAGTTCGTGGCGGATCGTCAGCCGGTCGACGGTGAAGTAGCCGTCGAACGCACGCTCGCGCTCGACGATCTCGACGTCGCGCGGCACATCGCTACCGGATCCGTCATTACGCGTCATTTGCAGTTCCCGTCTTCGGCGTGGTCTGATGCCGATGACACCTAGAACCCGGAGACCGACATGACAAGCGACGATGGCAAGATCACCTTTACCGGCGGACAAGGCGAGACGTTGGCCGCACGGCTCGACATGCCGGACGGCACGCCGCGCGCCTTCGCGCTATGGGCGCATTGCTTTACATGCACGAAGGATATCTTCGCCGCGTCGCGCGTCGCATCCCGGCTCAACGAGCAGGGCTTTGCCGTGCTGCGCTTCGATTTTACCGGCCTCGGCGCCAGCGACGGCGAATTCGCCAACTCGAACTTCTCATCCAATGTCGGCGATCTGGTCGCCGCGGCCGACTGGCTGCGAGACAACCATCAGGCCCCCGCGTTGTTGATCGGCCATTCGCTCGGCGGGGCTGCGGTTCTCGCCGCCGCCGAGCGGGTCCCGGAAGCGGTCGGCGTGTGCACCATCGGCGCGCCGGCCGATCCGGGCCACGTCAGCCATCTGTTTACCGACGCCATCGCCGACATCGAGGCGGCGGGCGAGGCGGAGGTCCTGCTTGCGGGCCGACCGTTCCGGATCAGGAAACAATTTCTCGACGATATTGCATCGCAATCGCTCGACGACCGCATCGGCGGCCTGCGGAAGGCGCTGCTGGTGATGCACGCGCCGGGCGATACGACCGTCGGCATCGAGAACGCGGCGGCGATCTTCACCGCCGCCAAGCACCCGAAAAGTTTCGTCTCACTCGACGATGCCGACCATTTGCTGACGCGAAAACGCGACGCGATCTACGCCGCCGACATGATCGCCGCGTGGGCCGGCCGTTTCCTGGCCGACGGCGCGGCAGCGGGCGCGGGCCATCCACGCCCCGTCGCGGCGGCCGACCGGGTCGTCGTCGCCGAGGCCGGCACCGGGCGCTTCACGCAGTACGTCAGCGTCGGCGGCCGTCACGCGCTGATGGCCGACGAGCCGCCGGGGGTCGGTGGGGCCGACGAGGGGCCGACGCCCTACGATTATCTGCTGACCGCGCTCGGCGCCTGCAAGGCGATGACGGTGCGCATGTACGCGAACCGCAAAGGCATCGATTTTGAGCGGGTCTCGGTCGCGCTCAAGCACGACAAGATTCACGCCGAGGACTGCGAAGCCTGCGAAACGAAGGACGGCAAGATCGACCGGATCGACGTCGAGATCGACATCGAAGGCGATCTCGATGCCGCGACCCGCCAACGGCTCTACGAAATCGCCGACAAGTGCCCGGTGCACAAGACGCTGCACTCCGAAGTGCTGATCGAGAGCGCGTTGAAGGAATGATCAAGCTCACCCTTCGTCGGGCTCAGGGTGAGGAGACGGGGAAATCATCCTCATACTGAGCTTGACGAAGTATGAGGATCGCCAAGCGTCGCCGCCATTCCGTCATTCCCGCAACAGCGGGAATCCAGACCGATGCTGTGCCAATCCTGGATGCCCGCCTGCGCGGGCATGACGAAGAGGAGTGTCTGTCCGTTGCCCCTCCGCCTTCTCTCCCTCTTGCGAGAGCGGAAACCGTGCCGCCGCATTTCTTTCCTCCTCCTTGCAGGGGGAGGGTTAGGGTGGGAGTGTTTCGTCCGCCCGATTCAGAAGCGCCCGAGGCCGTAAATCCCGGCCTCCACGCCCGGCTCGCTTCCGGCAATGGCATCGGCGACAAGCCGCGCCGACCCCATCGCCATGGTCCAGCCGAGCGTGCCGTGGCCGGTGTTGAGCCATAATCCCTTGACCGGCGTTTCGCCGACGAGCGGCACGCCGTCCGGCGTTTGCGGCCGCAACCCGGCCCAGAAGCGGGCGTCATCCGGCGTCTGCAGGTCCGGCAACAGATCGCGTGCATGGTCGAGCAGCAGCCGCGCGCGCGGCCCCGGCACCGAGGCGTCGAAGCCGGCGAACTCAGCCATGCCGGCAATGCGGACCTGGCCGCCGAGGCGGCTGGTGACGATCTTTCGTTCGTCGTCGATCAAGGCGACCTTGGGCGCGGCGCGGGCAGGCTTCGCCGGCAGCGTGACCGAATAGCCCTTGGCCGGCTGCACCGGAAGATCGATGTGAAACGGCTTCAGGAACGGCCGCGACCAGCTGCCGAGAGCGACCACGGCGGCGTCCGCCTCGATCTCGCCGTCGTCGGTTTTCACCGCCCGGAAATGCGTGCCCTCGCGGACCAGGCCCGTCACCCGGCAATCGAACCGGAATCGCACGTCCTGCTTTTTCGCCAGCCGGGCGAGGCGTTCGGTAAACAACCGCGCGTCGCCGCTTTCGTCGGCGGGCGAGGCGTAACCGCCGGCGAGGCGTTTGGCGATCGGTTTCAATGCCGGTTCGATGGCGGTGCATTCCTCCGCGCTCACCGGCCGGCGCTCGCACCCGAGTTCGGTGACGCGGTCGGCCTGCCGCCGGGCGCCCTCGAAAGCGCCGGCGTCCCGGTAGATATGCAAAATGCCCTCCGTACGCCGGTTGTAGTTGAGCTTGGTTTCGTCGTTGAAGGCGGCGAGCCGTTGTTGGCTGTAAAGCGCGAGGCGCAGCATGGCCTCGGTATTGGCCGCATGACGGTCGGCGCGGCAATTCGCCATGAACCGCCGCAACCAGTCGACTAGCCCCATGTCCACCGACGGCGTCAGTTTCAGCGGAGCACGGGGATCGAACATCCAGAGCGCAGCCCGGCCGATGGCGCCCGGCGCCGCCCACGGATCCGCATGGCTCGGCGAAATCTGGCCACCGTTGGCGCGGCTGGTCTCGGCCGCGACCGAGGCGCGGCGCTCTACGACCGTTACGCGATGGCCGTCCTTCGCGAGTTCCCAGGCGGTGGTCACGCCGATGACGCCGGCGCCGAGGACGACGATGTGCATGTCAGCCCTTTCGAAACGGATGAATCGGATGACGGATGGTAGGACGTGACTTCCGCAATGCAAGCAGGCGCGGGCGGGGCTATCATCCCGGTATGACCGACACGCGTCCCAAGACCCAACTGGCACTGTTGAGCGTCGACGAAATGTACCGCGCCGATGCGCTCGCCATCGAAGGCGGGATCGATGGCGAGACGCTGATGGAAGTCGCCGGCAAGGCTATCGTCGACGCCGTCGCGGAACGATGGGATGCCTGTCCCGTCTCCGTGCTGACAGGGCCCGGCAACAACGGCGGCGACGGCTTCGTGGCGGCGCGGCATCTCGCGGCTGCGGGGCGGCCGGTGACGCTTTACCCGATGGGCGGCATGGACCGGCTCAAGGGCGACGCGGCCATTCACGCCGGGCGTTGGCGGCAAGAAACCGGAGCGGCGCCCGCCGCACTCGACGATTTTGCACCGGACCACGGTGCGATCGTGATCGACTGCCTATTCGGCGCCGGCCTGACGCGCCCGGTCGAGGGCGCTGCGGCAGACGCGTTACGCGAGGCCGACCGGTCCGGTGCGGCGATCGTCGCCTGCGATCTACCAAGCGGCATCAACGGCGATACCGGCGAAATCATGGGTTTCGCCGCCAAGGCCGAGCTGACCGTCACGTTCGCCCGGGCGAAGACCGGACACCGCCTGATGCCGGGACGAGATCTCTGCGGCGACGTCGTCGTCGCCGACATCGGCATCCCGGATGAGGTCATCGAAGCCGTCGGCCCGCGGGTATTCGACAACGACCCGGCGCTCTGGACGAAAACGCTGCCGCAACCTGCAACCGATACCAACAAGTTCCGGCGCGGCCACCTGCAGGTTGTCGGCGGCGCCGAGATGACGGGCGCTGCGCGGCTCGCCGCCCGGGCCGCGCGGCGGGCCGGGGCAGGACTGGCGACGATCCTCAGCCCGGCCGCCGCCTGCGACGTCTACCGCGCCGGCGATCCGGGCACGCTCGTCGAGGCGGTCGACGATGCCGCCGCGCTGACGGCGCTTCTGGCCGACGCGCGGCGCAACGCCCTCGTCGTCGGGCCCGGCAACGGTCTTGATGAGCGGACCCGGTCGCTAGCCTTGACGGCGCTCGCCTCGGGCCGGCCCTGCGTCCTCGACGCAGACGCGCTCAGCGTGTTCAGGGACGACCCCACCACCCTGTTCGACGCCATCGCCGGTCCGGTCGTGCTGACGCCTCATGAAGGCGAGTTCGCCCGCATCTTCGCTGTCGATGGCGACAAGCTGTCGCGCACCCGCGCGGCAGCGCAAACCAGCGGCGCGGTCGTATTGCTGAAAGGCGCGGATACGGTTATCGCGGCGCCGGATGCCAAAGGCAGTCCCCGGGCCGCGATCAACGGAACCGGAATAGCCGGCCTCGCGACGGCCGGATCGGGGGACGTTCTCGCGGGCCTGATCGGGGGGCTGATGGCGCAGGGCATGGCCCCTTTCGAGGCCGCCACCGCCGGCGCATGGCTGCACGGCCGCATGGGCGAGACCGCCGGCCCGGGCCTGATCGCAGAGGACCTGCCCGAACAGTTGCCGGCGGTTTTGGCGTCGCTCTGAGGGCGCGCCCTTAACGCGTCAGAGCCCCGGATTTCCGGGGCCGTCCGCCGTTTTTTCGACGGTTTCCCGTGGATTGACAGGGGAGGCGAAATCGCTAGAGTTGCGCCCTTCGCGTCGGAGCGCTTCAACGCGGGCGTGGTGGAATTGGTAGACACGCAGGTTTTAGGTACCTGTGGAGCAATCCGTGGGGGTTCAAGTCCCTCCGCCCGCACCAACTCCGCCGGGGCCGTTCAGCCTACAGCGACGCACAGAGTTTCACCGACAACGGATCGAGATCAAACCGAGGGATCATGCAGGTAACAGAGACCAAATCCGAAGGCTTGCGCCGCGAATACAAGATCGCCGTACCGGCCAAGGAGATCGAGGACCGCATCTCAGCCCGCCTCAAGGATCTGGCCGGTCAGGCCCAGATGCCGGGCTTCCGTCCGGGCAAGGTGCCGGTATCGCTACTGCGCAAGCGCTACGGCGACAGCGTGCGGGGCGAAGTGCTCGAACAGACCGTCAATACCATGTCGCAAAAGACCGTCGCCGAACAGGGCGTTCGGCCGGCCGGTCAACCGAAGATCGAGGTCACGTCGTTCGAGGACGGCGGCGATCTGGAATACACCATGGTGCTCGACATCATGCCGGAGATCGAGCCGTGTGATTTTTCCAAGATCGAGGTCGAGAAACTCGTCGTGAAGGTCGACGACAAGGAAGTCGACGAGCAACTGCAGCGGCTCGCCGACATGCACAAGGACTCGCAGCCGATCGAGGGCAACCGTGCCAGCAAGCAGGGCGACGTGCTGGTTATCGACTTCGTCGGCAAGGTCGACGGCGAAGCGTTCCCGGGCGGCTCCGCCGAGGGCTACAACCTCGAGCTCGGCTCGGGCAGTTTCATTCCCGGCTTCGAAGACCAACTGGTCGGCGTCAAGGCGGGTGACGAGAAAGAGGTCAACGTCAAATTCCCTGACGAGTACGGCGCCGAGGACCTGGCCGGCAAGGACGCCGTGTTCGAGGTCAAGGTCAACGAAATCCGTGAATCGGTCGCGGTGCCGATCGACGACGAACTGGCCAAGAAAATGGGCAAGGACTCGCTCGACGACCTGCGTCAGGCGCTCGTCGAGGAGCGCGGTCGCGAGTACAACGAGGCCTCGCGCATGCGCCTCAAGCGCAACGTGCTCGATGCGCTCTCGGAGGCGCACGATTTCGAGGTGCCGCCGGGCTTGCTAGAGGACGAGTTCAACACCATCTGGGAGCAGTTCCAGAAGGAGAAGGAGGCCGGCAACCTCGATGAAGAAGAGGCCGCGAAAAGCGACGATGAACACAAGGCCGAGCTAGAAGACATCGCCGAGCGGCGCATTCGTCTTGGCCTGTTGCTCTCCGAAATCGGCCGCCAGAACGACATTCAGATAGGCCAGGACGAGATCAACCGCGCGCTGTTCCAGACCGCCCAGCGTTATCCGGGGCAGGAACAGCAGGTGATCGAGTTTTACCGGTCGAACCCGGAAGCGATGCAACAGCTTCAGGCGCCGCTTTACGAGGACAAGGTGATCGATTTCATCCTTGAACTGACCAAGGTGACAGAGCGCTCGGTCGATCTTGAAGAACTGTTGAAGGAGCCGGAGGAGGCGCCGAAGAAGCCGGCCAAAAAGAAAGCCGCGGCGAAAAAGAAGCCCGCCGCCAAGAAGACCGCGGCGAAGGATGAGAAGAGTGCCGATGACGGCGGCGCCAAGAAGAAGGCGCCCGCCAAGAAGAAAGCCCCGGCGAAGAAGACCGCGGCCAAGAAGTCCGACGACTGATCGCCTGACGGGAACACAACACCCGGGGCGACAACAAGGGAACCGCAATGAGAGATCCGATCGAAACATACATGAACACCCTGGTACCGATGGTCGTCGAAACGACCAACCGGGGCGAGCGAGCCTATGACATCTATTCCCGGCTGCTTAAGGAGCGGATCATCTTTCTGACAGGCGGGGTCGAGGATCACATGGCGAGCCTCGTCTGCGCTCAGCTCCTGTTTCTCGAATCGGAAAATCCGACCAAGGACATCGCGCTCTACATCAATTCGCCGGGCGGCATCGTCACCTCGGGCCTCGCGATCCACGACACCATGCGCTACATCCGTCCGGAAATCTCGACGGTTTGCATCGGTCAAGCCGCGAGCATGGGTTCGCTGCTGCTTTGCGCCGGCAACAAGGGCAAACGTTACGCTTTGCCCAATGCACGGATCATGACCCACCAGCCGTCTGGCGGTTTTCAGGGTCAGGCGACGGACATCGAGATTCACGCCCGTGAAATTCTGCAGCTTCGGGCGCGCCTCAATCAGATCTACGTCGACAACACCGGCCAGGATCTCAAGATCATCGAGGATGCGCTTGAGCGCGATAAGTTCATGACGGCGGATGAGGCCGTCGAGTTCGGCCTGATCGACGAGGTCGTGACCAGCCGCCCGATCCCGGACGACGATGAGGCGGGCGACAAGCCGGATTGATCGACGATCACCGCGACGAGTTAACCCGTCGCTAATGTTTGCGCTTTTACCTTCTGTTTGATGCAATGTCGGCAGGCGGTGCAAGGGGCTGTACCGGCCCCAGTGCTCGCATTATGATGACGCTACACACGGATTCGTGCGGGGAGCGATGAGCAAGAACAGCAGCGGCGACTCGAAGAACACCCTCTATTGTTCGTTCTGCGGCAAAAGTCAGCATGAGGTTCGCAAACTGATTGCCGGACCGACGGTTTTCATCTGCGATGAATGCGTCGAATTGTGCATGGATATCATCCGCGAGGAGCACAAGACCAACCTCGTGAAATCCGGCGACGGCGTCCCCAGTCCGTTCGACATCAATACGGTGCTCGACGACTACGTTATCGGTCAGTCTCATGCCAAACGCGTGCTGTCGGTCGCGGTCCACAATCACTACAAACGACTGAGTCACGGGCAGAAGAACAACGACGTCGAACTGACCAAATCGAATATTCTGCTGGTTGGGCCGACCGGCTGCGGCAAGACGCTGCTGGCACAGACGCTGGCACGCATTCTCGACGTCCCGTTCACCATGGCCGATGCGACGACCCTGACCGAGGCCGGTTATGTCGGCGAAGACGTCGAAAACATTATTCTCAAGCTGCTGCAATCCGCCGATTACAACGTCGAGCGGGCGCAGCGCGGCATTGTCTACATCGATGAGGTCGACAAGATCTCCCGCAAGTCGGACAACCCCTCGATTACCCGCGACGTCTCGGGCGAGGGTGTCCAGCAGGCGCTGCTGAAGATCATGGAAGGCACGGTCGCAAGCGTCCCGCCGCAGGGCGGCCGCAAGCATCCGCAGCAGGAATTCCTGCAGGTCGACACCACGAACATTCTGTTTATTTGCGGCGGCGCCTTCGCCGGCCTCGACAAGATCATCTCGCAACGCGGCAAGGGCACGAGCATCGGTTTCGGCGCCGACGTGCGTTCGTCTGAAGAACGCCAGACCGGTGAAATCCTTCGCGAGGTCGAACCGGAAGATCTATTGAAGTTCGGTCTGATTCCCGAATTCGTCGGCCGCTTGCCGGTTCTCGCAACCCTCGACGATCTCGACAAGGATGCGCTGGTTGAAATTCTGACCAAGCCGAAGAATGCGCTGGTAAAGCAATACCAGCGCCTGTTCGAAATGGAATCGGTGAAGCTAACGTTTACCGAAGGCGCCCTCGACGCCATCGCCGAGAAGGCCGTGGAGCGCAAAACCGGGGCCCGGGGCCTGCGTTCGATCATGGAAAACATCCTTCTGGACACCATGTTCGAACTGCCAAGCCTGGAAGGCGCGGAAGAAGTCGTCATCAATCGCGAAGTTGCGGAAGACAACGCCAAACCGCTCTATATCTATGCGGAACGGCACGACGACGTTGAAACCAGCGCCTGACGAAGAAAAGAAATCGATTTCAATAGCTTATGCATCATGGCCGAATTATGGCCCATGCCCTTGCATATAGACCCGAATCAGCCCACTTTTAGGGAGCGCCCCGCAACGGGGCCGTTTCCGTTCTCGCGGTGTGCGCACCGCCCCGATACAAGGCATATATCCTGATGAGCGATACCGATCCGAACCTTTATCCCGTTCTGCCGCTGCGCGACATTGTGGTGTTTCCGCACATGATCGTGCCGCTGTTCGTCGGACGCGACAAATCGGTCCGTGCGCTCGAGGATGTGATGAAGGACGACAAGCAGATCTTGCTCGTTGCCCAGAAAAATGCCGCTCAGGACGATCCGGAACCCGGCGATATCTACGATGTCGGGACGGTTTCGACGGTCCTGCAGCTTTTGAAACTGCCTGACGGCACGGTGAAGGTGCTCGTTGAGGGTACGCACCGGGCACGCATCACGAGCTTCGTCGACAATCCGGGGTTCTTCCAGGCCGAAGCGGCCGCCATGGACGAAGGCCACCTTGACGAGCAGGAGCTTGAAGCACTCTGCCGTTCCGTGGTTACGCAGTTCGAGCAATACATCAAGCTGAACAAGAAAATTCCTCCGGAAGCCCTGGTCTCGGTCAATCAGATCGAGGAAGCCAGCAAGCTTGCCGATACGGTTGCATCGCACCTTGCGCTGAAGATTTCGGAAAAGCAGGAACTGCTCGAAGCCGAGACCGTGATCGAGCGGCTCGAGCGGGTCTATGCCTTCATGGAGTCGGAAATCGGCGTACTGCAGGTCGAAAAGAAGATCCGCAACCGGGTCAAGCGCCAGATGGAGAAGACCCAGCGCGAGTACTACCTGAATGAGCAGATGAAGGCCATTCAGAAGGAACTCGGCGAGTCCGACGACGGCCGCGACGAAGCCCAGGAACTGGAAGACAAGATCAACGAGACCAAGCTGAGCGCCGAAGCGAAGGAAAAGGCGATGGCGGAGCTCAAGAAGCTGCGCTCGATGTCGCCGATGTCTGCGGAAGCTACGGTCGTTCGGAATTACCTCGACTGGATGCTGAACATCCCGTGGAAGAAGCGGAGCCGCACCCAAAAGAACATCAAGAAGGCGCAGGACACCCTCGATGCGGATCACTACGGCCTTGAGAAGGTCAAGGAACGCATTCTTGAGTATCTCGCGGTCCAGCAGCGTACCAAGAAGCTGAAGGGACCGATCCTGTGCCTCGTTGGCCCGCCAGGCGTCGGCAAAACGTCGCTCGGCAAGTCGATCGCCAGCGCCACGGGCCGGAACTTCGTGCGCATGTCGCTGGGCGGCGTTCGCGACGAGTCCGAGATTCGCGGCCACCGACGAACCTATATCGGATCGATGCCGGGCAAGATCATCCAGGGAATGAAGAAAGCGAAAACGTCAAACCCGCTGTTCCTGCTCGATGAAGTCGACAAGATGGGCAACGACTGGCGGGGCGACCCGGCGTCCGCGCTTCTCGAGGTGCTCGATCCCGAACAGAACTCGACCTTCAACGATCATTACCTCGAGGTCGATTACGACCTGTCCGACGTGATGTTCGTGACGACGGCCAATACTATGAACATGCCGGGCCCGTTGCTCGATCGCATGGAGATCATTCGTCTCGCCGGGTATACCGAGGACGAAAAGGTTGAAATTGCCAAGCGACACCTGATTCCGAAGCAGGTCGAGGCGCACGGCCTGAAAGACGACGAATGGTCGATCTCCGACGCCGCGTTGCGCGACCTGATCCGCTACTACACGCGCGAAAGCGGCGTCCGCAACCTCGAGCGCGAGCTTGCCAATCTGGCGCGCAAGGCGATCAAGGAAATCATGATGGGCGAGGCGGAAACCATCACGGTCTCGGTCCGCAACCTCGCCAAGTTCGCCGGTGTCCGCAAATACCGCTTCGGCGAGGTCGAGGCCGACAGCCTCGTCGGCGTCGTCACCGGTCTCGCATGGACCGAAGTCGGCGGGGAATTGCTGTCGATCGAGTCGGTCATGGTGCCGGGTAAGGGCAAGATGACGATTACCGGCAAACTCGGTGACGTGATGACGGAATCGATCCAGGCCGCGCGTTCTTACGTGCAGTCCCGGGCAACCGTGTTCGGCATCAAGCCGACGGTGTTCTCGAAGAAGGACATTCACGTTCACGTGCCCGAAGGCGCGACACCGAAGGACGGCCCTTCTGCCGGTGTCGGGATGGTGACCTCGATCGTTTCCGTATTGACGGGCGTTCCCATCAACAAGGACATCGCCATGACCGGCGAAATCACGTTGCGTGGCCGCGTGTTGCCGATCGGCGGACTGAAGGAAAAACTGCTGGCGGCATTGCGCGGCGGCATTTCCAAGGTGCTGATCCCGATCGACAACGAAAAGGATCTCGCGGACATCCCCGACAACGTGAAGAAGGGGCTTGAGATCGTCTCCGTATCGAGCGTCGACGAGGTTCTCGAACACGCGCTGACGCAGCCTTTGACCCCCATCGAGTGGGATGAAGAGAGCGAGATCGAAGCCGAATCCGTCACGGCGGTCGGCGCCGACGAGGACGATATCGGCCTTATCACCCACTAGGGATAACCGAATCGATTCTCGCGATTCGGCGGAATTCTGCGGGCCCGGCGGCATTATTGAGGCTGCCGGGCCCGTATTTTTTTGATCGAATCAACGGCTAAGCCTATGAAAACCGCAGGATTCTGCGCTTCAGCGCCTTTTTCGACCCTGTCCATCGTTGACGCAAAGAACGGGCGGCCCATAGACTCAGGCCAACCCGATGAGCGGGTTTTTTGACCGTCCCTATTGTATTGAACCTTAGAAAGAGGGGGCCTTCCATTGAATAAGAACGATCTTGTCGCCGCTGTTGCTTCCAGCACAGGGCTTTCGAAAACCGACGCCGCCAAGGCCGTCGACGCTGTCTTCGATTCCATCACCTCGTCGCTGCAGGGCGGCGGAGAAGTCCGCCTCGTTGGCTTCGGCACATTCAGTGTCGCCAATCGCAAGGCGACCACGGGCCGCAATCCGCGGACTGGTGCCACCATCCAGATCCCGGCGTCTCGCCAGCCGAAGTTCAAGGCCGGCAAAGGCCTTAAGGACGCGGTCAACTGATCGCTTCCCGATAGACACGATGACCGGCCGCCCCAACGGGCGGCCGGTTTTCGTTTGGGCCGGCCGCATCGCTCGAAACCGGCCTTGCGTCACCCCATGAATTGGACCACATTCCGCCCAAAGCGACCCATGAGGCGGGTTTGTGAAGGGCGATTAGCTCAGTTGGTAGAGCGTCACGTTTACACCGTGAATGTCGGCAGTTCGAGCCTGTCATCGCCCACCACAAACGCTTGGCATTTCGGTGCGAATTTCTTTTCTTTTTCAGGCACTGTGCAGTGCTTGACACTCCTTCCGGGCGTGGTCTACACCAAGCTCTCCCGGTCGGGAGCATGTCGTTGCCACGGGGGTGTAGCTCAGTTGGTTAGAGCGCCGGCCTGTCACGCCGGAGGCCGCGGGTTCGAGTCCCGTCACTCCCGCCACTCTGGCATCCGCGTCCGACGTAACGTAGGATGTCAGCTATGGAAGCGTTACTGCTCGAATACCTGCCCATCCTGATCTTCCTCGGTATCGCCACTGCCATCGCCGGGGTCGCCGTTGCAGGCTCCCTGATTGTCGCCAGCCAACGGCCCGACAGCGAAAAGACATCGGCGTACGAATGCGGCTTCGAGGCGTTTACCGACGCGCGTAACAAGTTTGACGTCCGTTTCTATCTCGTCGCCATCCTGTTCATCATCTTCGATCTCGAAGTCGCTTTTCTGTTCCCTTGGGCGATTTCGCTCGGCAACATCGGCGTCTTCGGCTTCTGGTCGATGATGGTGTTCCTCGGCATTCTGACAGTCGGGTTCGTTTATGAATGGCGGAAGGGAGCGCTGGAATGGGAGTAGAGACCAACGCATCGGCGACGAACGGCGGCATGACCCCCCTGGCCCCGGGGGTCGAGCAGGACGAACTGTTGCGCCGTGTTACCGGCGAACTCACGGATCGCGGTTTCGTGGTTGCCAACCTCGACAAACTGGTCAACTGGGCGCGAACGGGGTCCCTGTGGCCGATGACGTTCGGCCTGGCGTGCTGCGCCGTCGAAATGATTCACGCATACATGAGCCGATACGATCTCGATCGCTTCGGCGTCGTGCCGCGACCGAGTCCCCGGCAATCCGACGTGATCATTGTCGCCGGTACACTGACCAACAAGATGGCCCCGGCTTTCCGCAAAGTTTACGATCAGATGGCGGAGCCGCGCTACGTGATCTCCATGGGATCCTGCGCAAACGGCGGCGGCTATTATCATTACTCGTACTCAGTGGTTCGCGGCTGCGACAGGGTGGTACCTGTCGATGTTTACGTTCCTGGCTGTCCGCCGACGGCGGAGGCTCTGGTTTATGGCGTCATGCAGCTGCAGAAAAAGATCAAGCGTACGGGGACGCTCTGGCGCTGAACGCCGGCTAAACGGCGAACGCGGACAGAAAGAGGGGCTTGAACGCGAACATGGACTCGGCACTCGACGATCTGGGCGAATTAATCGCTACGGCACTGCCGGACGCGGTCGAACGAACCCGTATCCACTTGGGCGAATTGATGGTCGATGCCCGGCGTGACGATATCGTCAAGGTTCTCACGTTCCTACGTGATGATATCAACTGCCGGTTCCGGATTCTCGTCGATATCTGCGGCGTCGATTACCCGGAAGATCCGGAACGCTTCGAGATCGTCTACAATCTGCTGAGCCTGCCCCACAACATGCGGGTGCGAGTAAAAGTACGGGCGGGCGAGGGCGATGCCGTTCCCTCCGTCGCTGATGTGTTCTCGACCGCCAACTGGTTCGAACGCGAGACATGGGATCTCTATGGCGTTTATTTTTCCGATCACCCGGATTTGCGCCGCCTTCTGACCGACTACGGCTTCGAGGGCCATCCGCTCCGCAAGGACTTCCCGCTTACGGGCTATGTCGAGGTTCGTTACGACGACGAACAGAAGCGGGTGGTTTACGAACCGGTTCGCCTGACCCAGGATTTCCGCACGTTCGACTTCCTGAGCCCATGGGAGGGGCTGCCCAATCGCCTTGAAGGCGACGAGAAGGCCGAGAAAACGGACGATCAGGAGGGCGCTGCCTGATGGCCGAGACAGCGATCAAGAATTTCAATCTCAATTTCGGCCCACAGCACCCGGCAGCCCACGGTGTGCTGCGCCTCGTACTCGAAATGGACGGTGAAATTGTCGAGCGCGCCGACCCGCACATCGGACTGCTGCATCGCGGCACCGAGAAGCTGATCGAGTACAAGACCTACATCCAGGCCGTTCCGTACTTCGACCGGCTCGATTACGTGGCACCGCAAAACCAGGAACATGCGTTCGCCTTGGCAACCGAAAAATTGCTCGGTATCGAGGTGCCGCCGCGCGGTCAGTACGTGCGCGTTCTCTATGCCGAGATCGGCCGCATCCTGAATCACATCCTTAATATCACGGCGTTCGCCATGGATGTCGGCGCCATGACGCCGATGCTATGGGCGTTCGAGCATCGCGAACGCCTGATGGAGTTTTGCGAGCGCGTCTGCGGCGCACGCCTTCACATGGCGTATTTCCGACCGGGCGGCGTCAGCCAGGACATGCCCGCCGGACTCGCCGAAGACATTATGGAATGGGCGGATACGTTCCCGGCATTCCTCGACGATTTCGAGGGACTGTTGACCGAGAACCGTATCTTCAAACAACGCACGGTCGATATCGGCGTCGTTTCGGAAGAACAGGCATTCGACTGGGGCTTCACGGGACCGAACCTGCGGGCATCCGGCATCGCCTGGGATTTGCGCAAGGCGCAGCCTTACGACGTTTACGACAAAATCGATTTCGACATTCCTGTCGGCAAGGCCGGCGATTGCTACGACCGCTATCTCGTTCGCATGGTGGAAATGCGTGAAAGCCTCAAGATCATCCGTCAGTGCATCGAGAACCTGCCGGGCGGCCCGGTAAAGACCAAGGACAACAAGATCGCGCCGCCGTCCCGCGGCGACATGAAGCACTCGATGGAAGCGTTGATTCATCACTTCAAGCTCTACACGGAGGGCTACCGCGTGCCGGCGGGCGAGACGTACACCGCCGTCGAGGCGCCGAAGGGCGAGTTCGGCGTGTATCTGGTCTCGGACGGAACCAACAAGCCTTACCGCTGCAAGATCCGCGCGCCGGGCTTCGCCCATTTGCAGGCGACGGAAATGCTTTCCAAGGGACACATGCTGGCCGACGTGGTTGCCAATATCGGTTCCATCGATATCGTTTTCGGCGAGGTCGACCGATGAGCGGAGACACCATGCATGACGAAGCGACATCGTTCGCATTTTCCGACGACAACATGGCGGCCGCGCAAGCGATCATCGCCAAGTATCCCGCGGGCCGCCAGCAAAGCGCCGTAATGCCGCTGCTCGACATCGCACAGCGTCAGAATGGCGGGTGGTTGACCCGGGCCTCCATGGATTACATCGCTGACATGCTCTCGATGCCGGCGATCGGCGTCTACGAAGTCGCAACGTTTTACACCATGTACAATCACAAGCCGATCGGGCGCTTTCACGTACAGGTCTGCACGAACCTGCCGTGCTGGCTGCGCGGTTCGGACGGCATTGCAGGCGCCTGCAAGAAGGCGACGGGACTGAACTGGGGTGAGACCAGCGATGACGGTACGTTCACGCTTTCCGAGGTCGAATGTCTCGGGGCATGCGTCAATGCGCCGATGATTCAGATCAACGATGACTACTACGAGGATCTCACCGAAGAGAGCACCGAAGCTATTCTCAACGCGCTCAAGAACGGTGAAGAACCGACGCCGGGGCCGCAGAACGGCCGCCGCAGCTGCGAGCCGGTCACGGGTTTGACGTGCCTCACCGGTAAAGACGGGGAGAGCGCATGACGTTGAAAGATCAGGACCGCATCTTCACCAACATCTATGGCATGCACGAATTGACGCTCGCCGGCGCACAGGCGCGCGGCGATTGGGACGGCACCGGCAACCTGATTGCGCTGGGCCGAGACAAGATCATCGAACAGGTCAAGGAATCAGGCCTTCGCGGCCGTGGCGGCGCCGGTTTCTCGACCGGGATGAAATGGTCCTTCATGCCCAAGGAGGTCGGCGACCGGCCGCATTATCTCGTGATCAATGCCGATGAAGGCGAACCCGGCACCTGCAAGGACCGGGAGATCATGCGCCATGAACCGCATAAGCTGATCGAGGGTGCGCTGATCGCCAGTTTCGCCATCGGCGCACATGCCTGTTATTGCTACATCCGGGGCGAGTTCCGCCGCGAGGCCGAAGCGCTACAGCGCGCTGTCGACGAAGCCTACGCCGCCGGATTGATCGGCCCCAACGCATCCGGCAGCGGCTGGCATTTCGATTTCTACCTTCACCTCGGCGCCGGCGCTTACATCTGCGGCGAAGAATCGGCACTGATCGAAAGTCTTGAAGGCAAGAAGGGTCAGCCGCGCCTAAAGCCGCCGTTTCCGGCGAATGTCGGCGTTTGGGGCTGTCCGACGACGGTCAACAATGTGGAAAGCATCGCCGTGGTGCCGGAAATCCTGCGCCGCGGTCACGAATGGTTCGCCGGGCTCGGTCGTCCGAACAACACGGGTACCAAACTCTTCAACATCTCCGGGCACGTCAACACGCCGTGCACCGTTGAGGAAGAGATGGGCATCCCGCTGCGAGAACTGATTGAGAAACACGCCGGTGGCGTGACCGGCGGCTGGGACAACCTCTTGGCGATCATTCCGGGCGGTGCGTCGGTACCGTGCCTGCCAAAGCCGACGTGCGATTCGATCCTGATGGATTTCGATTCGCTCAAGGAAGTGAAGTCGGGCCTCGGCACGGCGGCGGTCATGGTCATGGACAAATCGACCGACATCGTCCGCGCAATCACACGGCTTTCGGCGTTCTACAAGCATGAAAGCTGCGGTCAATGCACGCCGTGCCGTGAAGGTACGGGGTGGATGTGGCGCGTTATGGAGCGTATGTGCGAGGGCAATGCTCGCGTCGAAGAGATTGATATTCTTGAAGAAGTTACCCGTCAGGTCGAAGGCCACACGATCTGTGCGCTGGGCGACGCCGCGGCGTGGCCGATCCAGGGTCTGATCCGGAGCTTCCGGGGCGAGATTGAGGATCGCATCGCCAAGCGGGCAGGATCCCAGGAGGCCGCGGAGTAAGCCATGCCGAAGCTCACCATCGACGGGACGGAAATCGAGGTTGCTGCCGGAATCACGGTGCTTCAGGCCTGCGAAGAAGCCGGCAAGGAGATTCCGCGGTTCTGTTATCACGAACGGCTCTCGATTGCCGGCAACTGCCGTATGTGCCTGGTTGCCATGGAGCGGTCTCCGAAACCGGTCGCCTCCTGTGCGATGCCGGTCGCCGACGGCATGGTCGTCTATACCGACACGCCCGAGGTGCAAAAGATGCGCAAAGGCGTGATGGAGTTCCTGCTGATCAATCATCCGCTCGACTGCCCGATTTGCGATCAGGGTGGCGAGTGCGACTTGCAGGACCAGGCCATGGCCTATGGCACCGACCGCAGCCGCTATCATGAGAACAAGCGCGCGGTTAAGGACAAGTACATGGGCCCGCTGATCAAGACGATCATGACCCGTTGCATTCACTGCACGCGATGCATTCGCTTCGCCACCGAAGTCGCCGGCGTGCCCGAGCTGGGCGCCACGGGTCGGGGCGAGAACATGGAAGTCGGCACCTATGTCGAAAAAGCTCTAACGTCAGAGCTATCCGGCAACCTGATCGACCTTTGCCCGGTCGGGGCGTTGACCAGTCAGCCCTACGCTTACAACGCGCGCTCGTGGGAACTGAAGAAAACCGAATCGATCGACGTTATGGACGCGCTCGGCGCCGCCGTGCGCGTCGATTCACGCGGCCCGGAAGTCATGCGTGTCATGCCGCGCCTGAACGAGGACGTGAACGAGGAATGGCTCGGTGACCGCAGCCGTTTCGCCTGCGACGGCCTACGTCGCCGCCGTCTCGACCGACCCTATGTGCGCCGCTCAGGCAAGCTCGAGCAGGCGTCATGGCAGGAAGCCTTTGAGGCCATCGCCAATCGCCTGAAAGGCGTCGACGGATCGAAAATCGCGGCGATTGCCGGCGATCAGGCCGATGTTGAGGCCATGGCGGCCCTCAAGGATCTGATGGCGGCGCTCGGTTCAACGAACATCGACTGTCGACAGGACGGCGCGCAGATCGATGCATCGGCGCGCGCCGGCTACATCTTCAATTCCGGGATCGCCGCAATCGAGGAGTCGGATGCACTACTGATCGTCGGATCGGATCCACGCAAGGAAAGTCCCGTACTGAACGCCCGTATCCGCAAACGTTTCCTCGCCAGCCCGTATTCGATTGGCGTTGTCGGCCCACAAACCGATTTGACATATCCTTACGACTACATCGGCGCCGGGCCGGACAGCCTTGAGGCACTGGCCAACGGAGAGGGCGCATTCGCCGAAGTCCTGCGCAACGCCGAGCGGCCGATGCTCATTCTCGGCGCCGGCGCGCTGGCCCGCGAAGACGGCGCCGCCGTACATGCGCTGGCCCGCAAGATCGCAGAGACTTACGGCATGGTGTCCGATGACTGGAACGGTTTCAACGTTCTGCACACGGCCGCAGCACGAGTCGGCGGACTCGACATCGGCTTCGTGCCGGGCGAGGGCGGACGCAGCACGGACGCCATTCTCTCCGGTGCGGCGGACGGCAGCATCGACGCCGTGTTTCTGCTCGGCGCCGACGAAATCGACATGGCGCGTCTGGGAAGCGCCTTTGTCGTCTATCAGGGACATCACGGCGATGCCGGCGCCCACCGCGCCGACGTCGTGCTGCCCGGCGCCGCCTATACCGAGAAGGCCGCGACGTACGTCAACACCGAAGGTCGCGTCCAAATGACCCGACGCGCGGTGTTCCCGCCGGGCGATGCGCGCGAGGACTGGACCATCGTACGCGCACTGTCTGACGCACTGGGTCACACGTTGCCCTACGACTCCGCCGATCAACTTCACGCCCGTATCGCCGAAGCGAACCCGGTGTTCGCTACGCTCGGCGTCCTGCAGCCGGCGACCTGGGCAGATTTCGGCAAAGCCGGCGCCGTAACCGCAGCGCCGTTCGTCTCGCCGATCGATAACTACTATATGGCCGATCCGATCAGCCGCGCCTCCGAAACCATGCTGAAGTGTGCCGAAACCCTCGGCGCCGAAGCGGAGAGGACGGGAACAGATGGCTGAACTCTGGGACGCCTATATCTGGCCGACAGCCTGGATCGTCATCAAGATCGTCGCGATCGTGATCCCGGTCATGCTCTCGGTAGCCTATCTGACCTACGCCGAGCGCAAGGTCATCGGCGCGATGCAGCTTCGCAAGGGTCCCAACGTGGTCGGCCCGTTTGGCCTGCTGCAACCGATCGCCGACGGTCTCAAGCTGTTCCTCAAGGAAACCATCATTCCGGCAGGCGCTAATCGCGGCGTGTTTGTTTTGGCGCCATGCGTCACGTTCATTCTCGCACTGATCGCATGGGCCGTGATTCCCTTCGACGCCGGCATGGTGCTGGCCGACATCAACGTCGGCATTCTGTTTCTGTTCGCGATCTCGTCGCTCGGCGTTTACGGCATCCTGATGGCCGGCTGGGCGTCGAATTCCATGTACGCGTTTCTCGGCGCGCTACGTTCCGCCGCCCAAATGGTGTCCTACGAGGTCGCCATGGGCTTCGTCATCATTACTGTCTTGATGTGCGTCGGATCGCTCAATCTCAGCGACATCGTGCTCGCCCAGAAGGGCGATTACGGCATGTTCAACTGGTTCGTCTTCCCGTTGCTGCCGATGGCCGTCGTGTTCTTCATCTCGACCCTGGCCGAAACCAATCGCCACCCGTTCGATTTGCCGGAAGCGGAAGCGGAACTCGTCGCCGGCTACAACGTCGAATATTCCGCGATGACGTTCGCACTCTTCTTCCTCGGCGAGTACGCGAACATGATCCTGATGTCGGCAATGACGTCGGTTCTGTTCCTGGGCGGCTGGCTGCCGCCGTTCGACATCGCGCCGTTCAACTGGCTGCCGGGACCGATCTGGCTGGCGCTCAAGATCGCGTTTTGTCTCTACATCTTCATTTGGGTGCGCGCTACGTTCCCGCGCTATCGCTACGATCAGTTGATGCGTCTCGGCTGGAAAGTGTTCCTGCCGATTTCGCTGGCCGCCGTGGCGATCGTCGCCGGCATTCTGGTCGCTTTCGATCTGGCGCCGGTGGTGGGTTAGGATGCAAAAGGGAGTTCGATCATGAGTTTCATCGACCGCAGCATCCGCTCTGTCCTGCTCTCCGAACTGGTATCGGGTCTGAGCCTGACGCTGCGTTATTTCTTCAAGCGCAAGGTGACGCTCAACTATCCTTACGAAAAGGGACCGATCAGCCCGCGCTTTCGCGGCGAACACGCTTTGCGCCGTTATCCGAACGGCGAGGAACGCTGCATCGCCTGCAAGCTCTGCGAAGCAATCTGCCCGGCGCAGGCCATCACCATCGAAGCCGAGCCCCGCGACGACGGCAGCCGGCGCACGACTCGTTACGACATCGACATGGTGAAGTGCATCTACTGTGGTTTCTGTCAGGAAGCTTGTCCGGTTGACGCCATCGTCGAAGGGCCGAATTTCGAGTATGCGACGGAGACCCGCGAGGAACTGCTCTACGACAAAGACAAGCTGCTTGCCAATGGCGACCGCTGGGAGACCGAGATTGCCCAGCGCCTGCAGGCTGACGCACCTTACCGGTAAGAGAGACGGCATGACGACGAGGGGACACATGATTGATACGGGGGCGCGGCGATGATCGCTGGAATGGCGTTTTATCTCTTCGCATTCATCGCGATTGCATCGGGCGTGATGGTCATTTCATCGCGCAACCCGGTGCATTCCGTGCTGTTCCTGATCCTTGCGTTTTTCAACTCCGCGGGCCTTTTCGTGCTGCTCGGCGCAGAGTTCCTGGCGATGATTCTGGTCGTCGTCTACGTCGGCGCTGTCGCCGTGCTGTTCATGTTCGTGGTCATGATGCTCGACATCAACTTCGTCGAGATGCGCCAGGGCTTTTTGCAGTACCTGCCCATCGGTGCTTTGGTTGGCTTGATCCTCGTTGCCGAGCTGATCTTCGTCCTCGGAAGCTGGGTCTTGACGCCTGAAGCGGTCGCCATCGGCGCTGCCGGCACACCGCATGACGTAACCAATACCCACGCATTGGGCCGTATTCTCTATACCGACTACATCTACCTGTTCCAGGCGGCCGGAATGGTGCTTCTGGTGGCGATGATCGGCGCAATCGTGCTGACCCACCGTTCGCGTCCGGGCGTTCGCAAACAACGTGTTGCCGACCAGAACGCGCGCCGCCCGTCGGATACCATCGAAGTTCGCAAGGTCGAGACGGGGAGGGGTATCTGATGTTCGAAATCGGCCTCGCCCATTACCTCACCGTCGCCGCGATCCTGTTCTCGCTCGGTATCTTCGGCGTGTTCCTGAACCGCAAGAACGTCATCATCATCCTGATGTCGATCGAACTCATGCTGCTCGCCGTCAACATCAATCTGGTGGCGTTCTCCTCGGCGCTCGGCGATCTCGTCGGTCAGGTGTTCGCTATCTTCGTGCTCACCGTCGCGGCTGCCGAGGCTGCTGTCGGTCTCGCCATTCTGGTGGTTTATTTCCGCAACCGCGGCTCGATTGCCGTCGAAGACATCAACATGATGAAGGGCTGAGCCGGGCATGATTAATTCCGTCGTCTTCCTGCCGCTCATCGGCTCGATACTTGCCGGCATTCTGGCGTTCTACCGTCACGGCCAGAAGCATGAGCGCTCGCACGCGATCGACCAAATGTCGCAATGGATCACGTGCGGCGCCATGGTGCTATCGATGCTGGCGGCTATCGTCGTGTTCTTCGATGTCGCGCTCGGCGGAAATCCGCAAACCGTGGAGCTGCTGACGTGGATCGATTCCGGTACGCTTGAGGTCTCTTGGGCACTCAAGGTCGACACGCTGACCGCCGTCATGATGATCGTCGTTACCGTGGTCTCGACCATGGTGCACATCTATTCCATCGGTTACATGCACCACGACGGCCACGTGCCTCGGTTTATGGCGTATCTCAGCCTCTTCACTTTCTTCATGCTGATGCTGATCACCGCCGATAATCTGGTGCAGTTGTTCTTCGGCTGGGAAGGCGTCGGTCTCGCATCCTATCTTCTGATCGGCTTCTGGTATCAGCGACCGTCGGCCAATGCCGCTGCGATCAAGGCCTTCGTGGTCAACCGGGTCGGCGATTTCGGCTTTGCGCTTGGTATTTTCGCCATCTACGTCATCTTCGAAACGGTTCACCTGGACACCATCTTCGCGACCGCGCCGACCAAGGTCGACGACGTCATTGTCGCCTTCGGCGGCGAGTTTCATGCACTGACGCTGGCGTGCCTGCTGCTGTTCGTTGGCGCCATGGGCAAATCCGCGCAACTCGGCCTGCATACGTGGTTGCCGGACGCCATGGAAGGCCCGACGCCGGTTTCCGCCCTGATCCATGCCGCGACCATGGTGACGGCGGGTATTTTCATGGTCGCGCGCCTATCGCCGATCTTCGAATACTCCGAGTTCGCGCTCACCGTTGTAACGATCGTCGGCGCCTCGACGGCAATTTTCGCGGCCACCGTCGGCTGCTGCCAGAACGACATCAAACGGGTCATTGCCTATTCGACATGCTCTCAGCTCGGCTACATGCTGTTCGCCTGCGGTGTGTCGGCCTACTCTGCCGCAATTTTCCACCTGATGACCCATGCGTTCTTCAAGGCGTTGCTGTTCCTCGGCGCCGGTTCCGTGATTCACGCCATGTCCGACGAGCAGGACATGCGCAAGATGGGCGGTATCTGGAAGATGATCCCGGTCACCTACGTGCTCATGTGGATCGGCTCGCTGGCGCTCGCGGGCGTGCCGCCGTTCGCCGGGTACTTCTCCAAGGACATCGTGCTCGAAGCCGCGTGGGCCGCGGAGACAGGGGTCGGAAAGTACGCGTTCTGGCTCGGTCTTACGGCCGCATTCCTGACCGCGTTCTATTCCTGGCGCCTGCTGTTCATGACCTTCCACGGTACGCCGAGAGCAGACGAAAAAGTCATGGCGCACGTCCACGAGAGCCCCAAGGTGATGATTCTGCCGTTGATGGTGCTGGCGACCGGCGCGGTACTGGCCGGCTGGGCTGGTTACAGCCTGTTCGTTGGCGACCAAACTTCAGAGTTCTGGGGCAATTCGATCCTCATTCTGCCGGGACATGATGCGCTCGAGAACGCCCAAAACGTTCACTGGCTGGTCAAGTATTCGCCGCTCATTGTTGGCGTGCTCGGTATCGGTCTAGCGTATCTGTTTTACATCAAACGTACGGACATTCCGGGTTTGATCGCCGGGAAGTATCAGGGCGTCTATCAGTTCCTGCTCAACAAGTGGTACTTCGACGAGCTTTACGACCGCATTTTCGTCCGGCCCTGTTTCTACCTCGGCAACCGTCTCTGGAAGGTCGGAGACGGCACCCTGATCGACGGACTCGGCCCGGACGGCATTTCGTCGGCAGTTCGCGTCATGGCGCGCAGGGTTGCCGCCCTGCAGAGCGGTTATCTCTATCATTACGCATTCGCCATGCTGGTCGGCGTCGTTCTGCTGGTCAGCTGGTACCTGCTGGTGGCGGGCTAGGGGCATCGCATCATGAGTTCATTCCCCATCCTGTCGCTCCTGATTCTGATTCCGCTCGCGGGCGCCGGGTTCATTCTTCTGATCCGCGGCGAGGCCGAGGTCGTGCAACGCAACGCCCGTAACGTCGCGATGCTGACGTCGGTGACCGCATTCCTGTTGTCGCTTTATCTGTGGTTCGGCTTCGATACGACGACCGCGGATTTCCAGTTCGTCGAACGTCGCGAGTGGATGCCCGCGTTCGGCATTGCGTATCATCTCGGCGTCGACGGCATCTCGGTGCTGTTCGTGCTGCTGACGACGCTGCTGACGCCGCTCTGTATTCTCGCCAGCTGGACGACGATCAAGGACCGGGTCAAGGAATACATGATCTCGTTCCTGATCCTCGAAACAATGATGGTCGGCATGTTCTCGGCCCTCGACATGGTGATCTTCTACATCTTCTTCGAAGCCGTACTGGTGCCGATGTTCCTGATCATCGGCGTCTGGGGTGGTCCGCGCCGGGTCTACGCCGCGTTCAAGCTGTTCCTTTACACCCTTCTTGGCTCGGTGCTCATGCTGGTCGCGCTGATCGCGATGTATGTCGATGCGGGCACAACCGACATCCCGACGCTGTTGAACCACGGTTTCCCGTCAGCCATGCAACCGTGGCTGTGGCTCGCGTTCTTCGCATCGTTTGCCGTCAAGGTGCCGATGTGGCCGGTTCATACCTGGCTTCCCGACGCCCACGTCGAGGCGCCGACGGCCGGTTCCGTCATTCTGGCCGGCGTATTGCTGAAGTTCGGCGGTTACGGCTTCCTGCGTTTCTCGCTGCCGATGTTCCCGGAAGCCACATTCATGTTCACGCCGCTGATCTACACGCTCAGCATCGTCGCCGTGATCTACACGTCGCTGGTCGCGCTTGCGCAACAGGACATGAAGAAACTGATCGCCTATTCGTCGGTCGCTCATATGGGCTTCGTGACCATCGGCACGTTCACCCTGACCGTGCAGGGCGTCGAAGGCGCAATCTACCAGATGCTGAGCCACGGCATTGTCTCTGCTGCGCTCTTCCTCATCGTCGGCGTGGTCTACGACCGCATACACAGCCGCGAGATTTCCATGTATGGCGGTCTCGTCGAACGCATGCCGGTTTACGCGCTGACCTTCATGCTGTTCATGCTGGCATCGGTCGGATTGCCCGGGACCGGCGGGTTCGTCGGCGAGTTCCTGGTGCTTGTCGGCGCCTTCAAGGCCAACACCTGGGTTGCCGCGTTCGCCGCGCTCGGCGTCATCCTCGGCGCGGCCTACATGCTCTATCTCTATCGCCGGGTCATTTTCGGCACGTTGACCCAGGACCACCTGAAGGCGATCAAGGACATGTCGCCGCGCGAGGTGCTCGTGTTCGCGCCGCTCGTCATCCTGACGCTCTGGATGGGCATCTACCCGCCGACGTTTCTCGATTTCATGCACGTCTCCGTAACCAATCTGCTCGACCAGGTCGAGGCCGCACGCGTTGCCAGCGAGAGCCTCGCCATGACGGCGGCACAGTAAGGGAGGGGACGAGAATATGGATACGACGATGATCCCCAATCTCGCGCCGGCGACACCGGAAATCTTCCTGGCGATCGCCATCATGGGACTCCTCATGCTGGGTGTGTTCCAGCGCGCCGACAGCAACGAAACGGCCGGCAAGGTCAACGCCCAGATCTGGCTGCTCAGCATCGTGACCCTAGTTCTCGCCGGTTTGTTGGTGACCACGGTGTCGGGCGAGCGGATGGTGACATTCGGATCTCTTTTCGTAACCGATGCCTTTGCGGTCTTCGCCAAGATCCTGATTCTGATCGCGGCCGCGCTGACACTCGCCATTTCCAAGCCCTATCTCGAGCTCAACGACATGGCGCGTTTCGAATACGGCGTACTGATCGTGTTCGCATCACTCGGCATGATGATGATGGTATCGGCAAACGATCTCATCTCGCTCTACCTCGGCCTCGAAATGCAGAGCCTCTCGCTCTATGTCATCGCCGCATTCCGCCGTGACGAACAGCGCTCGACCGAAGCCGGCCTCAAATACTTCGTTCTCGGCGCCCTGGCATCGGGCATGCTGCTGTACGGCAGTTCGCTGATTTACGGCTTCACCGGCACCACCAGCTTCGACGCGCTGGCCGGCATGTTTGCGTCCGGCGACGCGTCGACTGGCGTTGTCGTCGGCCTCGTGTTCCTGATCGCGGGACTCGCCTTCAAGGTCTCCGCCGTGCCGTTCCACATGTGGACGCCGGACGTTTACGAGGGCGCCCCGACGCCGGTCACTGCATTCTTCGCGGTCGCGCCGAAAATCGCCGCGATCATGCTGTTCCTTCGCGTCATGATGGAGCCGTTCGGCGGCCTCGTCGTACAGTGGCAGCAGATCATCGTCTTCGTCTCCATCGCCTCGATGGTGCTTGGTGCGCTGGCGGCGATCAATCAGACCAACATCAAGCGTCTGATGGCCTACAGTTCGATCGGCCACGTCGGTTATGCGCTGATCGGCCTCGCGGTCGGCGACGAAGCCGGCGTCCGCGGCATTCTGATCTACATGGCGATCTACCTGTTCATGAACGTCGGCACCTTCGCCTGCATCCTTTGCATGCGCAGGGGCGACACCATGGTCGAGCAAATTTCCGACCTCGCCGGTATTTCGAAGTCGCGGCCGATGCTCGCCCTGGCGATCGCCATTTTCATGTTCTCGATGGCCGGCATTCCGCCACTTGCCGGATTCTTCGGCAAACTTTACATCTTTCTCGCTGCCGTCGACGCCCAACTCTATACGCTCGCCGTCATCGGTGTGGTCACCAGCGTCGTCGGCGCGTTCTATTATCTGCGCATTATCAAGATCGCTTATTTCGACGAGCCCGTGGATAATTTTGACAGCCCGATCCCGAGAACGCTGGTCATGATCATTGCCGCAACGGCGCTTCTGATGGTCGTGTTCATCCTCTATCCGGCGCCACTTCTCGACAGCGCGTCGCACGCTGCAGGCGCACTCGTCGGGCGATGATGTGATATCCCGATGAACGGCGACGTTTCTCTGCCGCCGGGCTACTCATTGCTGCACGTCCCCGAAATCGCCAGTACCAACCAGCTAGCGCTGGAAACCGTTGGTGCGGACGATACCGCCGACAAACTCGTCGTCTGGGCCGACAAGCAAACGGCAGGGCGTGGCCGGCACGGGCGGAACTGGGAATCGCCCGAGGGAAACCTGTTTACCTCGATCGTGTTGCGTCCGGACCGACCGCTCGCCGATGCCGCACAGCTCAGCTTCGTAGCGGCCCTCGCGGTGGCCGACGTCATCCGCGCCTGGTCGCCGACCCCGGATACACCGGACGTCACGTGCAAATGGCCCAACGATATCCTGATCGGTGGCCGGAAGTGCGCCGGAATCCTGCTTGAAGCGGCAACGGGATCCGGATTGAAATCACCCGCCATCGTCATCGGGATCGGGATCAATCTCGATCATTCGCCGGTTATGGCACAGTACCCTGCGACCTCCGTTGCAGCGGTGTGGCGCGTTATCGTGACGCCAGGCGCCGCGGTCGCGGCGCTCACTACGCGCTTCGATTACTGGGCGGAGATATGGCGCATCGATGGGTTCCCACCAATCCGTGACGCGTGGCAGGCAATGGCTCACCGGCCGGGTGAAGAAATCCGCGTCCGGCTGGCAAATGCCGAGCAATCCGGTATGTTTGCCGGCATCGACGATGCGGGCGCGCTGCGCCTCGAGACGTCCGAGGGCGTCACTCTGATCAACGCAGGTGACGTGTATTTTCCGGATCAGGACGACTGACAGGTCGAAACGCCATGCTTCTCGCTATCAATGCCAACAACACGAACGTCAAGTTCGCCCTGGTCGACGGCGACATCGTCAAAGGACAGTGGCGCATCAGTTCCGACACATCGCGGACCAGCGACGAGTATGCCGTTTGGCTCGATCACCTGATGACTCATAAGGGGTTCGACCGCGCCGATGTAACGGACTGCGCCATCGCATCCGTGGTTCCGAAAATGGTGTTCGAGTTGAAACTGCTGGCGCGCAGCCACTTCGGTTGCGAGCCCATGCTGATCGGCGCGCCCGGGGTCGATCTCGGAATCAAGATCCTGATCGACCGTCCGGAAGAGGCCGGTGCGGACCGCTTGCTCAACGCGATTGCCGCACATCGTCACTACGGCGGACCGCTGATCGTGGTCGACTTCGGCACTGGTACGACCCTCGACATCGTCGACGGGGAAGGCAATTACGTCGGCGGCATCATCGCACCGGGGATCAATCTCAGTGTCGATGCGCTTTATGAAGCGGCGGCAAAGCTGCCGCGCATTGCCGTCGAGAGGCCGGACCGGGTCATCGGCAAGAATACCGTTGAAGCGATGAAGTCCGGCGTCTACTGGGGCTACGTCGGCCTGATCGAGGGTCTGGTGGCCCGGGTTCGCCGTGAGTACGGGACGGAGGACATGCCGGTAATCGCGACAGGCGGTCTCGCACCACTGTTCGCCGACGCGACCGACATCTTCAAGGCCGTCGATCCGGATATCACGCTGAAGGGATTGTGCGAGGTTCATACCCGCAACCGGGGGGCGGACACTTGAACTCAACCAAGACGGGCGCCGACGAACTGGTATTCCTGCCGCTCGGCGGCGCCGGCGAAATCGGCATGAACCTCAACCTTTACGGTTTCGGGCCGCCCGAGCGCGAGCAATGGGTCATGGTCGATCTCGGCGTCACCTTCGGCGACGATACGTTGCCGGGCGTCGATGTGATCATGGCCGATCCGGGCTTCATCGTCGAGCGGCGCGACCGGCTCCTGGGCATCGTGCTGACCCACGCTCACGAGGATCATATCGGCGCCGTCCAGCACCTGTGGCCGAAACTACGCTGCCCGGTCTACGCCACGCCGTTTACCGCCGCCGTGCTCAGACGAAAACTGGTCGAGGCGTCCGACTGCTCGGATCTGGAAATCACGGAGGTCCCACTGAGCGGCGACATCGATCTCGGGCCGTTCCGTTTCGAACTGATCAGCCTGACGCATTCGATCCCCGAGCCCAACGCAATCGCAATCCGAACGTCGCTCGGCACTGTCCTTCATACCGGCGACTGGAAGTTCGATGACAACCCGGTGGTCGGCGAGGCCCCTGATGTGGCGCGTTTGTCGGAACTGGGCAACGAGGGAATCCTCGCCCTGATCGGCGACTCGACCAATGTCTTTACGCCGGGCGATGCCGGTTCCGAAGGCGATCTCGAGGAATCGCTCGGCCGAATCGTGAAAGACTGCACCGGACGGGTCGCCGTGGCCTGCTTCGCATCCAACGTAGCCCGGCTGCAGACCATCCATTCGGCGGCGACGGCGGCCGGCCGTGACGTGGTTCTGGCCGGCCGGTCGCTTCGGCGCATGATTGATTCCGCCCAGGAAACCGGACATATGCCGGCGGATCTTCAATTCCTGACGGAAGACGATGCGGGATACCTGCCGCGGGACAAGGCCCTGATCATCTGCACCGGATCGCAAGGCGAACCGCGCGCTGCGCTGTCGCGCATCGCATCGGGCGAACATCCGCGGGTGACCATGGAGGAGGGTGACACGGTAATTTTCTCCTCGCGTGTCATCCCCGGAAACGAGCTTGCCATCGGCACACTTCAGAACGATCTGGTCCGGCGCGGTATCCGGCTGATCACGTGGCGAGACGACTTCGTTCACGTCTCCGGTCACCCGGCGCGCGACGAACTTGCCCGCATGTATCAACTCGCGCGGCCGAAGGTCGCGGTTCCGGTACACGGCGAGTACCGTCACCTGACCGAGCACGCGCGCCTTGCCCGCGACTGTCAGGTCGCCGAAACCGTGGTGTGCGAAAACGGCGCGCTGGTCCGGCTCGCGCCCGGGCGAGCGGCCGTTCGCGCCCAGATGCCGAGTGGACGGATCGCGTTGGAGGGCAATCGTCTCGTGCCTGTCGACGGCGAAGTGATCCGCAGCCGCAAGCGAGCGCTCTACAACGGCCTTGTCGTGGTAAGCGTCGCGCTCGACGAGGACGGCGATCTGCTCGCGGACCCTGTGTTTTCAACATCCGGCCTCCTCGAAGCGGATGAACCGCACCTGATCGAGGACGCCATCGACGCCATCGATAATGCTTTGGACCGGCTCTCGGCGCGGAAACGCCGCGACGATGCGGAGACCCACGAAGCCATCCGGCTGGCCGTGCGCAGATTTTTTCAGGACCGTCTGGACAAACGCCCAGTGACGGATATTCATTTGATCCGCGTCCCGTTCGAGGACGAAGACGGTCAGTAGACAGGAGAGAGCAGGATGATCGGACGCCTCAACCATGTCGCCATTGCCGTGCCGGACCTAGCCGCGGCCAGCTCGGTCTACCGCGACAGCCTTGGCGCGACGGTTTCGGATGTGATGGATGAACCGGATCACGGTGTAAGCGTGGTTTTCGTCGAATTGCCGAACACCAAGATCGAGCTTCTGCACCCGTTGGGCGATGACTCGCCGATCGCCGCATTCCTGGAGAAAAACCCGGCCGGCGGCATGCATCATGTCTGTTGCGAGGTCGACGACATTATCGCCGCGCGCGATCACCTGGTTTCGACCGGCGCCCGCGTCCTCGGCAACGGAGAGCCGAAAACTGGCGCGCATGGCAAACCCGTATTGTTCCTGCATCCCAAGGATTTCTGCGGCACCCTGGTTGAAATCGAGCAGGCCTGAACCATGTCGTTGACCGGTAGTCTCGCGATTTACGTCATCATTTGGTGGCTCGTGCTGTTCATGGTGCTGCCGTTCGGCGCCAAACAGAAGATCGACAATGAATCCGTCGCAGACGGTCATGACGCCGGTGCGCCGGCGAAACCCATGATGTGGCGCAAACTGTTGGCGACGACCCTTATTTCGGCCGTTCTGTTCGGGATTTTTTATTGGGCCGATGCAGCCGGCGTCTTCGATTTCAGGCCGAAGGAATGAGGTGAGCGGTGCCCGGTTATTGCGAGTTCGCCACGGGTCATCCCGTTCATCAGTCCTATCATGCAACGGAGTACGGGTTTCCAACGGCCGACGAGACCGTTCTGTTCGAACGGCTGTCGCTGGAAATTATGCAGGCCGGTCTGTCCTGGGAGACGGTTCTGAAGAAACGCGCCGGCATGAACGCGGCATTCCACGGATTTCGGGTCGATAAGGTCGCGGCCTACGGCGACAGGGATGTCGCCCGATTGCTCGGCGATGCAGAGATCATCCGTAACCGCCTCAAGGTTCTGGCGATCATCGAAAACGCCAAGCGTTTCAAGGCCATGCGCAAAGACGGCGGTATCGTCGCCTGGCTCAATGAACACCATCCGATGAACCGGCCCGAGTGGACGAAGCTCTTCAAGAAGACGTTCAAGTTCACCGGCGGCGAAATCGTCAACGAGTTCCTCATGAGCGTCGGGTATCTGCCGGGCACGCACGAACCGTCGTGCCCGGTTTTCGCGGAGATCGACAAGCTCTCGCCGCCATGGCGGCAGGTCGACCCAAAGGCGTTCGAAATCCAGTCGAGCTGACCCGGCAATGGGAGCCGATGATCAGCGCCGCATATGCAGCGGCACGAAATCGCGCTCGGTCGGACCGGTATAGAGCTGGCGCGGACGGCCGATCTTCTGCGAGGGGTCCTCGATCATTTCGTTCCACTGGGCGATCCAGCCGACGGTCCGCGCGACAGCGAACAACACCGTGAACATGCTGACCGGAATCCCCATGGCCTTGAAGATGATACCGGAATAGAAGTCGACATTGGGATAGAGCTTCTTCTCGATGAAATACTCGTCCTCGAGCGCGATGCGTTCCAGCTCCATGGCGATATCGAGCAGGGGCTCGTTCTTGATGCCGAGCGAGCCCAGAACCTCATGGCAGGTCTTGCGCATCACCTTGGCGCGTGGATCGAAATTCTTGTAGACCCGGTGACCGAAGCCCATCAGGCGGAACGGATCGTCCTTGTCCTTGGCTTTGCTGACGAACTCGGGGATGCGGTCAGGCGTCCCGATTTCCTCGAGCATGTTCAGCACGGCCTCGTTAGCGCCGCCGTGCGCCGGTCCCCACAGCGAGGCGATACCGGCGGAAATGCAGGCGAACGGATTGGCGCCGGACGAACCGGCGAGGCGCACCGTCGAGGTCGATGCGTTCTGCTCGTGGTCCGCATGCAGGATCAGGATACGGTCCATGGCGCGCGCCAGCACCGGATTGACCCGGAAAGGCTCGCACGGCGTACCGAACATCATGTAGAGGAAGTTTTCCGAGAACCGGAGGTCGTTGCGCGGGTACATGAACGGCTGGCCGACGGAGAACTTGTACGCCATTGCCGCAATCGTCGGAATTTTCGCGATCAGACGGTAAGAGGCGACCATGCGGTGCTTCGGATCGGTGATGTCGGTGCTGTCGTGGTAGAACGCCGACAGCGCGCCAACCACGCCGCACATGACGGCCATCGGGTGTCCGTCACGGCGGAAACCGCGGAAGAAGTAATTGATCTGCTCATGCAGCATCGTGTGATACGTGATGTCGTTCTCGAACTTGCGCTTCTGCTCGGCATTCGGCAATTCGCCGTAAAGCAGCAGGTAGGCGACCTCCATGAAGTCGGATTCCTCTGCGAGCGCGGCAATTGGATAGCCACGGTACAGAAGCACGCCTTCGTCACCGTCGATAAACGTGATCTTCGACTCACAGCTACCGGTCGACGTGAAGCCCGGATCGTATGTGAAGTAACCGGTTTCCGCGTAGAGCGATCGAACGTCGATGACCTTCGGTCCGACAGACGAGTCGAGAACCGTAAAATCGTATTTGTCACCGGTCTCGTTGTTCGTCAGTGAAAATCCGGTCTTTTTATCGGCGTTCATGCGGAGACTCCTCTTCCCACCCTACGTTTTTTCGTTCACCACGTCGCCGAGCCGGGCCAAAGTTTCGTCCCGGCCAAGCACGGCGGCGACATCGAAGATCGGCGGCGATACCGTGGTTCCGGTTAATGCCGCGCGAAGCGGCTGCGCCACCTTGCCGAGCTTGAGATCGAGCCGCTCGGCGGATCCGCGAACAACAGCCTCGATAGATTCAGCCGTCCAGTCTGCGATCGCGTCGAGATCGGATCGTACAGCGCCGAGCGCCGCTAGCCCATCCCCATTTAACAGTTCCGCCGCTTTTTCATCGAATTCCAATGGGCGTTCATACGTCAAAAAAAGTGCAATATCAGCTAATTCTATCGTTGTTTTGGCGCGTTGCTTCATCGTCGGCATAAGCGTCTCGAGTGCCGATATCTCGGCCTCGGATAAATGCCTTCCGGCCAGTTTTTCGAGTTGGGGCCGGGTTGCCGCAACGAGGTCCGCATCCGCCGCTTCGCGAATGTAATGACCGTTCAAGTTCGTCAGTTTCGCCATATCGAACCGCGCCGCCGACTTGCCGACGCCATTCAGGTCGAACAGTTCGATCGCGCGGTCCGTCGGGATGATCTCCTCGTCGCCATGTCCCCAGCCAAGGCGCAGCAGATAGTTGCGCAGCGCCTCCGGCAGCAATCCCATATCGCGATACGCCTCGACCCCGAGCGCGCCATGCCGTTTCGACAGTTTTGCGCCGTCCGCACCGTGTATCAGCGGGATATGGGCGAATGCCGGCAAATCCCAATCCATCGCGCGAAAAATCTGAATCTGACGAGACGTATTCGTCAGATGATCGTCGCCACGAATGACATGCGTCACCCCCATGTCATGATCGTCGACAACAACGGCAAGCAGGTACGTCGGCGATCCGTCCGAGCGAAGCAAGATCAGGTCATCGATATCCGCGTTCGGCACAGTGACCGTGCCCTGAACGAGGTCGTTCACCACGGTCTCGCCGTCCTTCGGCGCGCGAAGCCTGATCGCCGGCTGCACGCCGTCGGGTGCTTCCGACGGATCGCGGTCTCGCCAGCGGCCGTCGTATCCGACACGTCGCCCCTCGGCCCGCGCTTTCTCGCGCATTTCCTGCAATTCCTCCGGCGTGCAATAGCAGCGATAGGCACTGCCTGCGGCCAGCATTTCTTCGACGACGGCGCGGTGACGGTCGGCTCTGGAAAACTGCGAAACCGCATCGCCGTCCCAATCGAGACCCAGCCATTTGAGGCCATCATAGATTGCGGCAACCGCATCGTCGGTCGAGCGCGCCCGGTCCGTATCCTCGACCCTGAGCAAAAATTTTCCGCCATGGTGCTTGGCATAGAGCCAGTTGAACAAGGCCGTGCGGGCGCCACCGATGTGCAGATAGCCGGTCGGCGAGGGAGCGAAACGGGTAACGACGGACATGTAAATCCTTGGAGATAACTGAAAAAACGCGAATTCGGGCGCAACAAGTAGCATACTTGCAGCAAAACGCCAGCGACAAGCCGGGCTGACGATCGGGAGCGACGCGGGATCTTGAGATTGAATATTGAATGGTGGGAAATGCTGTCGCAGCCTGAACCGGGAAGGTTTGCGTTGTGGCTACCGATGTTCGTCGGCAGCGGGGTCGCTGTCTATTTTGCGCTACCGACAGAGCCGCCGGTTTGGCCGGTCTTGATCGCGCTATTGACCGTATCGTTCGCCGCCTTCCATTTCCGGCACCGTTACGGGATCATGCTGGGTCTCATCGCATGTGTCGCAAGCATGGTCGGGTTCGTCGCTGCGGCAGTCGAAACCCGGGCTTTGGACACGCGGTTTCTCGATCGCGAGCGCGGCCCGTTAACCGTCACCGGCAGGGTCGTCACCGCCGAACCGCTGGCATCGGGCGCTCGCCTGACGCTGACGGACGTGCGACTTTCACGTCTTGAGCAATGGGAGACGCCCGGACGCGTCCGCGTCACCAGCCGGGCGAGTGCAGCCGCCAACATTCGACCCGGCGATTGGGTGAGGGTCACGGCAAAGCTATCGCCGCCATCGTCGCCGATTTATCCGAACGGGTTCGATTTCCGTCGGCATGCTTATTTTCAGGGCCTCGGTGCAACCGGCTTCAGTTTCGGCGCACCGACAGTGATCGATGGCGGCCGGAATACGGGCTTCGTGTGGCGGTTCGGTGACGGGATCGAAGGCCTTCGCCAGACCGTAGCCCAGCGGATCATATCGACGCTGCCGGGCGAGCAGGGCACTGTGGCGGCGGCGCTTCTGACCGGTTTTCGCGCCGCCATTCCGAAGTCTGCGACTGAGGCGATGCGCGATTCCGGGCTTGCGCACCTGTTGGCCATTTCGGGTCTCCACGTCGGTCTGGTGACAGGGTTCATTTTTTTCACTGTCCGAGCGGTCCTCGCCGCAGTACCCGGCATGGCGCTCCATTATCCGATCAAAAAGTGGGCAGCGGCGGCATCGCTGGTCGGTGCGCTGGCGTATATGCTGCTTGCCGGGGCATCGGTGCCGACGCAGCGGGCCTTCATCATGGCCGCATTTTTCATGACGGCTGTGATGATCGACCGCCGCGCCATGACGCTCAGACTGGTCGCCTGGGCTGCGATCGCCATCTTGCTGTGGCAGCCGCATGCGCTCGTCGGCGCCGGTTTTCAGATGTCGTTTGCCGCCGTCGTCGCGCTGGTCACGTCCTATGAGCGTCTCGGCCCCCGTTTCAGGACGTGGTTTCCGCCTGGCGCCGGTATGGTTCGCCGGATGGCCGGGTATCTCACCGGCGTTGGGTTGTCGACGCTGATTGCCGGGACCGCAACGGCGCCGTTTGCGCTGTATCACTTCAACCAGTCCGCGCTCTTCGGGCTGCCCGCAAACCTTATCGCCGTGCCGATGACCGGGCTTTGGATTCTGCCGAGCGGGCTGACCGCGTTGCTCGCTATGCCGTTCGGCATCGAAGAAACGCCGCTTGCCGTCATGGGAGCGGGTATCGGCATCGTCCTCGACGTCGCCCGCAGCATATCGGCACTGCCCAACGCGATACTCCTGACAGGAACGTTGAGCGACGGCTTCATCCTGTCCGTAACGGCTGCAGGTCTGCTGCTTTGCATCGGACGGGGCGTGATGCGATGGTTGTCGGCCCCAATTGCCATGTCTGCGTTGGTTTTCGCAATGACGGCGCCGAAACCCGACCTGTTCGTCACGCATGACGGCGGTGTTGCGCTCTGGCGCGAAAACGGACAAATGCACGTGCTTGGCCCGGAGAGCCGACGATACCGCTTCGAGCGGACGGCTCTGCTGCGCGCCAGCGGACTCGGATCGGCACACAAGGGGACCGATCGACGGGATTGCGATTTCACAGGCTGCCGTCTATCGCGTCACGGCCGCATTGTCAGCATTCTCTGGTATGAAGGCGGCCTCATCGAAGACTGCTGGGACGCGGACATTCTGATCGCGACATTTCCGATCCGTCGCGCTTGTCCCGGCCCCGCGCACGTCGTCGACCGCTTCGATCTGCACCGCACCGGCGGCATAACGGTCTCCATTCTGACGGAAGGGCGGATCGAAGTGTCGACGGTTTCGGCGTTTCTCGGTAGACGACCGTGGACCGTATCCGGCGCCGCAGGAAGTGATGATCGCTCAGTATTCGCGGATTAACCCGACAAGCCGGCCCTGAACCTTGACCTGGTCGGGACCGCAGATACGGGTTTCATAAGCCGGATTTGCGGGCTCCAACGCGACCGACTGACCGCGGACCCTGATCCGCTTGAGGGTCGCTTCCTCATTGTCGACGAGGGCAACGACAATGGTGCCGTTGTCGGCCCGGCTGCAGCGCTCGATAACGACCGTATCACCATCGTGAATACCGGCCTCGATCATCGAATCGCCCTCAATCTCCAGCGCGTAGCGGTCGCTGCCGCCGAGCATCGACGGCGGAACATCGACGAAGCGGGACGGGTCCTGCAGGGCTTCGATCGGCGTGCCGGCAGCAATCTTGCCGTACAGCGGCAACGAAACGCTTTCCTGTCCGCTGTCGCCAGTATCGCGGCGCTGGCGAAAATCGCCTTGGATCACGTTGCTGTCGTTCGTATCCTCGATGGCCGTCACCGATGGGGCCGGTAAACGATCCTCCGGCAACCGTAAAACCTCGAGGGCCCGGGCTCGGTGCGGTAACCGACGGATGAACCCGCGCTCCTCAAGCCCCGTGATCAACCGGTGAATACCGGATTTCGATTTCAGACCGAGTGCTTCCTTCATTTCGTCGAAGGAGGGGGGAACCCCGGTTTCACCGAGCCGGTCGGCGATGAAAATCAGGAGATCGTGCTGTTTTCGGGTCAGCATGTCGAAAATCCTCGCAAAATGAGATAGAACAAATGCGCAACATGCAAAATGTTCTACTTTAGTTCTATTGTGACGTCAAGATGTTGCGATCGCGGCGCGATCAGAAAGCCGTCGGTCCGCCGGGAAACAGGACCACGTCGACATCGCTGCCGGCTGCGGCTGCCGGCGCATGCGGCGGCCGCAGAACGAGGCCGTCCGCGCGGGCAAAGGCTGCCAGCATGGCACTGTCCTGACGGTCGAACGGGATCGCGACGAGATCGCCTTCCGGGCGTCGCTCCAGGCGTGAGCGAAGATAGTCCTGACGCCGGTCGTTGGGTCCGAGATTGCAACCCAACCTGGCTTTTACGATCTCAGGGCCCACCGGTCCGACACCGGAAAGGACACCGACGGCGGGGGTCAGGAATAGACAACTGGTAACGCCGACCGAGACCGGATTGCCCGGCAGTCCGAGCATCGGAACACCACCGAACGTACCGGAAATGAGGGGTTTTCCAGGCCGCATGGCAACCTTGTGAAAGTCGAGCTTAAGGCCCTCCGAGCCAAGCGTCGATGCGACGAGATCGTAGTCGCCGACAGACGCGCCGCCGATCGTGACCAGCATATCGGCGTCGCCGAGCCCGCTTAGCCGCTCTTTCAGCGATTCGGCGGTATCCCGCGCAATCCCCAGCGACACGGGCGCACCGCCCAGAGCCGTGACGAAACCGGCAAGGGCAACGCTATTGGAGCTGACAATCTGGTCCGGACCGATCTCCCCGCCTGGCATCACCAGTTCGTCGCCAGTCGCAAGAATGGCAATCCTTGGCCGCCGGTACACCGTCACTTCGGCATGATTACCAGAGGCGATAACACCGAGATCGCGCGCCGTGAGCCGTCGACCGGCGTGGACAAGTACGTCGCCCTCGCGGATATCAAGCCCGGCATCGCGGATAAACGTTCCGGCGGCGACGCCTTCCAAGACACGCACGGAATCGCCGTTTCGCTCGGTGTCTTCCTGAATGACGATGGCATCCGCGCCCTCGGGCACGACCGCGCCCGTGAAGATGCGAACCGCCCGTCCGGCATCGACCACGCCGTCGAAACGGGCGCCAGCGCGGGATTCGCCTGCGACCGCAAGATCCACCGGCGGCCCGGCGATGTCGGCCGCACGCACAGCATAACCGTCCATCGCCGAGACCGGCGCGGGCGGATGAGACAGTCGGGAAACAACATCGACGGCCAGAACGCGGCCGTGGGCCTCGCCGAGGGATACCTGTTCGTGGCCGATGGCCGTCAGCGGCGCCAGAACACGGTCCAGCGCCTCGGCGACCGACAACATCACTCGGCCTCGAAGACGCCCGACTTGCCGCCGGACTTGTGTACCAGGCGGATATCGCCGATTCTCATACCGCGGTCGATGGCCTTGCACATATCGTAAACGGTGAGCGCGGCCACGCTGACCGCCGTCAACGCTTCCATTTCGACCCCCGTCGCACCGGTCAGTCGGCAGGTTGCCTCGACATCGACCGCGTTTCGGTCCGGATTCGCGCTGAGCGTTACTTTCACCGATGACAGGCTGAGCGGATGACAGAGCGGGATCAGATCAGGCGTGCGCTTCGCGCCCATGATCCCAGCCAGTTGCGCGACGCCCAGCACGTCGCCTTTCTTGATGCCGCCGGCTTCAATCCGGGCAAGGGTTTCGGGCTGCATGTAGATACTGCCACGGGCGGTCGCCGTCCGGTCGGTTGCGGGTTTTTCCGAGACGTCGACCATGACGGCGTTGCCGTCGGCGTCGATGTGGGTGAGATCGTCGCTCATGCCAGAGCGGCCTCGGATATCCGGTTGGGACCGTCGCCGAGCAATGCCCGCGTCGCTTCCGCTACGTCATCCTGACGCATTAGGGACTCGCCGACCAGGAAGGCCCGCGCCCCGAGATCCCAGAAGCGCTGCAGGTCGGCGGTCTCGGAAAGACCGCTCTCGGCAACCGCCATGCGATCATGGGGCATGTGCGGCAGGATGTCGTCCGAGATCCCCAGATCGACCTCGAGGGTCTTGAGATTGCGGTTGTTGATGCCGAGCAGACGGCTATCCAGCTTCAGCGCGCGCTCGAACTCAAAGCTATCGTGCACTTCGATCAGCACGTCCATGCCGTACTCGACGGCCACGGCCTCCAGTTCCGCCGCCTGGTCGTCGCCCAGGGCCGCCATGATCAGCAAAATGCAGTCGGCGCCGAGCGCACGGGACTCGATGATCTGGTAGGGCTCCAGCATGAAGTCCTTGCGCAGCACCGGAAGCGCCGTCGCATCCCGCGCCATTTTGAGAAATCCGTCCTCGCCCTGAAAGTAGGGCACGTCGGTCAGTACGGAGAGGCACGTTGCGCCCGCGGTTTCGTAGGCGCGGGCCAACGCTTCCGGGTTGAAATCCTCGCGGATCAGTCCTTTCGAGGGCGACGCCTTCTTGATTTCGGCGATCAGACCGAACCGCCCGGCATTCGCCGCCGTCGCGAGCGCGTCGGCAAACGGCCGCCCTGCCGACGCGGAGCGGGCCTGCGCCTCGACGGCAACCAGCGGTACGCGCTCCATGTGTTGGCGCACGTGATCCCGTTTTGCCGCACAGATTTCAGCCAGGACATCAGACACTGCGTCAGTCCCTGTTGGTGATGTCGACAAGCTTATCGAGACTGGCTTTCGCCTTGCCATCGTCGATCGCTGCCTGTGCTTTGGCAACGCCGTCCTTGAGGTCCGATGCCGCGTCGGCAACGATCAGCGACGCCGCAGCATTGAAGACGACGATATCCCGATACGGCCCTGGTGCGCCGTTGAGCACCGCTTTGAGCGCTACCGCATTCTCCTCCGGCGTGCCACCCTTCAGATCGTTGGGCGAGGCGTTAGTGAGACCGGCATCCGCCGGTTCGATCTCGAACGTCGAGACAGTGCCGTCCTTGAGTTCGGCAACCAGCGACTTGCCGGTCGTGGTCAATTCGTCGAGCCCGTCGAGCCCGTGAACGATCCAGGCACGTTCGCTGCCCAAACGACCCAGCACCTGGGCCATGGGCTCGACCCAGTCGGCAGAAAAAACGCCGGTGAACTGGCGCTTCACGCCCGCCGGATTGGACATCGGCCCGAGCAGATTGAAGATCGTTCGCACACCCATTTCGACGCGGGATGGCCCGACATGGCGCATGGCGCTGTGGTGACGCGGCGCGAACAGGAAGCCGATACCGGCATCGCGGATCGCTTCCTCGACCAGCGCCATATCCGCTTCGAGGTTGATGCCGAGGCCGGAGAGCACGTCAGCGGCGCCCGATTTCGACGACATCGCCTTGTTGCCGTGCTTGGCGACCGGAATGCCGCAACCGGCGACGACGAACGCCGTTGCGGTCGACACGTTGTACGTGCCGCTGCCGTCTCCGCCCGTGCCGACAATATCGATGGCATTCTCCGGTGCAGAGACCGCCGTCATCTTGGCACGCATGGTGCGCACCGCACCGGTAATCTCGTCGACCGTTTCGCCACGGACGCGTAATCCCATCAGAAGGGCGCCGATCTGACTTGGCGTCGCTTCGCCCGACATGATGATGTCGAACGCCTGGGTTGCCTCGTCCTCGCTCAATGTTGCACGGTCGGCGACCTTGGCAAGAAAGGGCTTGATCGCGTCGCTCATGGCTGTGTCCTCGTTCGCGCCGGTCACGCCGCAACGGGCTGGCGGCAGATATCGATGAAATTGCGAAGGATATCGTGGCCGCGCTCCGACTCGATACTTTCGGGGTGGAACTGCACGCCGTGAAGCGGCAGTTCGCGGTGGCGAATGCCCTGAATCACGTCGTCTTCGCTTCGCGCGGTCACTTCCAGGCAATCGGGCACGGTTTCAGGGTCGATTGTCAGGGAATGATACCGGGTCGCGGTCAGCGGCGAGGGCAAACCTGCAAAAACGCCCCGACTGTCGTGGGAAATGGCGCTCAGCTTGCCATGCATCGGCGCTGGCGCACGCACGATTGTGGCGCCAAACGCCTGACCGATCGATTGGTGGCCAAGACAGACACCCATCAGCGGCATATGGCGCTCTGCCGCCGCGGCAACGAGTTCGAGACAGATACCCGCCTGATCCGGATCGCACGGGCCCGGCGAGATGACGAAACCGTCCGGTCCCATGGCAAGCGCATCGGCGACGCTGATCGCATCGTTGCGGCGCACCTCGACCGTCACCCCGAGCTCGCCAAGGTAATGCCACAGATTGTACGTAAAGCTGTCGTAGTTGTCGATTAACAGAAACATGACAATGACTTAGGAAGCGAAATTAATCTTATTTCAGAAATAGCCGGATGTCAGCACCGTGACTGCACCAGAGCGCCACCGCACAATGCAATCGGGAACAGCGAGCGTCAAGGAACTCGCAACGTGTAACCTCGACCGCATGGATGTTTTCCTGCTCATAACATTCCAGTATGCTGTAATCATCGATTCGAGTTAATCAGGACAGTCGACAATGAACATCAGTAACGCTGCACGAACCTCCGGCATCTCACCAAAAACCATTCGTTACTATGAGGAAATCGGTCTGATCCCGGCGCCCGACAGGCGCGACAACGGTTATCGCGACTATGGCGTAAACGATGTGGAAAACCTGCGATTTATAAACCGGGCGCGTAAGCTCGGCTTTCCGCTGAAAGACATCGGCAACCTGCTTACGTTGTGGCATGACAGCAACCGCTCGAGCGCGGAGGTCAAAAAACTCGCCGAATCTCACATCGCAGCGCTCGATGACCGGATCGAGGAAATGATGACGGTTCGCCGCGTGTTGCAGGATCTGTCCCACCGATGCCACGGCGACGACCGTCCGGAATGCCCGATCATCGACGATCTCGCGGCAGGCCATATCGATGTCGAGTGACTTAATCGCCATCGCGGGCCTCGCTCGGACGGTATCGATGGTGTAAGACGCACCCAACAGTCATCAAAGTCGACATCCGGGCAACGCATTACCGATGGCGAAAACCGAAACCCGCAAGCAATCCAACGCGAAACGCAAGACCAAGCTGGCGGTGCCGCACGCGACCGGTATTCTCGTCCCGCCGTGGTGGCGCGGCAACCGGGCGCTTGGGGTCCTCGCACTCAGTGTCGGCTCGGTTATCGCGGCACTGATCGTCATCGGTTCTGCGAGCGACCGCGTGATGCACGTAAAAGACATGCCGGATAGCCGGCAAGACGTGGCCGCGAACACTCGCCTGGTGCCTGAGTCCATCCTGCCGGAGGAACCTTACGACGGCGGCGAAACAACGCGCCACGACGAAGAACCGCTGCCGACGGACGTCTATGAGCATGCTCCGGTCATGCTGCCCGATCCCTCGGCCGGCATCCTGCACGCGATCGAGGACCCAGGCGCTGCGTATGACGCCGAGCCGCTCGGCGCAGCGTATGCGGTCAATTCCGGTGATCGGGCTGGCGAAAATGTCACCACTGCCAAGCCCGCCAAAGACGAACCGACGCGTTTTCAAGGCGGAACCGACGAGCGACAGATCGCGGCACTGCCATCGCCAGTCGAGCAAATCGAACGGCACTCCGAGTCCGCTGGTCCACCCGCCATACCGGAAAGCGCGCCTGACGCCGATCCAACGCCTTCGTTGCGCACCGCCCCCACGACATCGCCGCCGCCATGGCGAAAGTTCGCGTTGCCGTTTCAATCGATCGAGAACCGGCCGCTCGTCGCGATCGTTATCGACGATATGGGCGTGAGCAAGCGCTATTCTGCAGCGGCCGTGCAGCTGCCCGGTCCATTGACCATGTCTTACCTGACCTATGCTCGCGACGTGAACGAACAGGCGATGGAAGCCCGCCAAAACGGCCACGAAATCATGCTGCATGTCCCGATGGAGCCAAGCTCACCAACCGTTGATCCCGGCCCAAATGTCCTCAAGGCCGGCATGGCACGCCCGGAAGTCGTCGCCAACCTGATCTGGGGCATGAAACGCCTCGATGGCTTTGTCGGCATCAACAACCACATGGGAAGCCGCTTCACGCAAGATGCCGACGGCATGCGTGCCGTACTCGAGACCGTCGCGGAGACCGGCCACCTGTTTCTCGATTCCCGCACGTCCGGCTCGTCGGTCGCATCGCGCATCGCACGCGAAATCGGCCTGCCTTTCGTCAGTCGCAACGTTTTCATCGATCACGACGACGATCCCGACGTCATTGCCGGTCAACTGCGCCAGGTCGAACGTCTCGCCGAACGTAACGGCGCGGTCATCGCCATCGGCCACCCACGGCCGAAAACGATCGAGGCGCTTCGCGAGTGGTTGCCGGGTCTGGGCGAGAAGGGCCTGCAACTTGCGCCGGTAACGGCCGTTGTGCTGCGTTCGCTGGAGGAAAGCGGTCAGGACGTCAGTTCTCGTTGACGAAACGAATGGCCTCTTCTGCCGCGCGCATCAGGGCCTTGGCCTTGTTGCAGCTCTCCTGATATTCGAACTCCGGATCGCTATCGGCGACGACGCCGCCGCCGGCCTGGACGTACATCGTGCCGTCCTTGATCACCGCGGTGCGCAGGGCGATGCAGGTATCCATCTCGCCGTTGGCGCCGAAATATCCGATACAACCGGCATAAACGCCGCGCCGCTCCGGTTCCAGTTCATCGATGATCTCCATGGCGCGAACCTTCGGCGCGCCGGAAACGGTTCCGGCCGGGAAGCCGGCAAGTAGGGCGTCGACGGCATCGTACTCGTTACTCAGCTTGCCTTCGACGTTGGAAACGATGTGCATGACGTGGCTGTAGTATTCGATCACGTTCTGTTCGGTGACCGTTACGGTCCCGACTTCGGCCACCCGGCCCACGTCGTTGCGCCCGAGATCGAGTAGCATCAGGTGTTCGGCGAGTTCCTTGGAGTCGGACAGCAGATCTTCAGCAAGCTCGCGGTCTTCGGCCGGTGTAGCGCCCCGCTTGCGGGTGCCGGCGATAGGTCGAATGGTGACGTTTCCGTCACGTACCCGAACGAGGATTTCGGGCGACGAACCGACGATCGCCATATCGCCAAAATCGAGAATAAACAGGAACGGCGAGGGATTGAGACGCCGAAGCGAGCGATAGAGCGCGACCGGCGGCAACGAAAACGGAAAACTGAACCGCTGCGATGGCACGACCTGAAAGATGTCGCCGGCGAGGATGTACTCTTTCGCCTTTTCGACCATGGCGTGATAGCCCTCGCGGCCCGTGTTGGACACGGGTTCCGCCATTGTCGCCTGCGCCATGGACGGGGCAGGAGCGCGCGCTGAGCCCTCCTCGAGATCCCGTAGCGATTCTTCGAGCCGCTCGAGCGCGCCTTCAAGTGCCGCTTCTGGCTCGATGTCGCCATCAGGCCATACCGGTGTGATCAACGTGATCTTGTCCTTGATATTATCGAACACAGCCATGACGGTGGGACGAACGAACAAACCGTCCGGCACGCCGATGACGTCCGGGTTGGTATCGGGAATGTCTTCGACCAGACGGATCGTGTCATACCCCATGTAACCGACCAGTCCCGACGCCATTGGCGGCAAACCTTCCGGCAGGTCGATGCGGCTTTCTGCGAGAAGTGCCCGCAATGACGCGAGGGTGCCGCCGGCCCCGGCAACGGGGCAGGGGGCAAACGCCTCTGGATCCGCCAACGCGGTACGGTTGATTTCGGCGGTGTTGCCTGTGCAGCGCCAGATCAGGTCCGGTTTCAAACCGATGAACGAGTATCGGCCGCGAACCGCGCCGCCCTCGACCGATTCGAGGAGAAAACTGTTCGGCCGACCGTCGGCAAGCTTCAGCATCGCCGAAACCGGGGTCTCCAGATCGGCGACCGTATCGGTCCAGACAACCTGCGGCCGTCCGTCGCGGTAGGTCGCGATGAAATCTGACTTTTCCGGTTCGTAACGCATGGTTTAATAGATATTCTGTTCGATGGCCGCTGCGTTGACCTCGACGCCAATTCGCTGTCCCAAACCACCAACCAATTGGCCGCGCAGGTCCTGTTCGACCTGAACGGCGATGTTGCCTTCCAGTTCAGCAACCGCGGCGGCGTTTGAGGACGGCTCGGGCACCGAGATACCCGTCGCATGAACCACGGCGAAGCTCTCGCCTGTTGCCGCCATGCCGGCATTACCTTCGGCAACATCGAACAACGGCTCGAGAATGGTCCTTGGCGTGCCTTCGGGCAACGTACCGCCCGAACGCTCGAGACCGGAAAGTGGAACGATATCGACACCGATACCGGGCATCGCCTCACTGGCGGCATCCGCAAGTTTCACGCCGCCATTGACCCGTCCAACAATACCCTCGGCGAGGACCCGCGCCTGTTCGATTCGATCTCGGCGCTGAAGCTCGGCAACGATATCGTCACGGACTTCATCAAGCGCTCGAAGACGCGGCTCCGTTTCGTCGTCGACGCGCAGGGCATAGTACCCTTCGTCGGTCTCGATCAACGGCGACTCGATTCCGATTTCCTCGGCGAAGACGTTGTTCACGAAGCCGGCATCGGGCAGGCCCTCGACGACACTGCCGGCCATGTCCCGCCCAGAGCGATCTATCGCCGTCAGGGTCTGGACGGGCAGGTTGAGTTCGCCGGCCGCATTCTCAAGGCTGGCGCCACTGCCGATCAACTCGTCGAACCGGTTGGCAAGATCGAACAGACGGTCGAGCGCGCGTTCACGAATGAGCTCGGCAACAATTTCATCGCGCACCTCTTCGAGCGGACTCACCGTCTGATCTTCCGCCTGATTGACGCGAAACACGTGCCATCCGATTGGACTTTCCACCGGGCCGACGATTTCGCCGGTGGCGGCCGCAAAAACCGGGTCGACAAGCGACGGCAGCAAATCATCGCGCTCGGTCCAACCGAGAAGCACGGCATCGGGCGACTGCCCGGCCAGATCGCCGGCGACGGCCGTGAAATCACCGCCCTCGGCCAGTTGCTGCACGGCGGTCTCCGCCGTTTCTCTATCGGCGAAAATCATTTGGGAAAGATTGCGACGCGCTGCGGTAGCATAGGCCGCCGCCCGTGCCTCGTAGGCCTCGACGATCTCATCCTCACCGACCGCGACCTCGTCGGCGACCGTTTCGGGCGTCATCGAGACATAAGCGACCTTGCGGTAGGGCGGGGCCATGAAGGCGTCGGTATTTTCCTCGTAGAATGTCGCGATTGTGGTTTCATCCGGTGTTTCGGGTTCGGCGAGCGCCGCGTCAGGGATCACCAGCATGTCGGCGTCGCGGGTTTCGCGGCCGTACCGATAAAGCCGTTTGACGAGACTGTCAGCGACGGGGGGCGTCCCGGTCAATCCCGAGACCAGCGCGTTTCGCTCGACCTCGCGGCGTACCAACTCGACGAACGAGGCTTCGGTGAAGCCCCCCTGAAAGAGAACCTCGGCGAAACGCTGGCGGTCGAATTCACCTGTCAGGCCGGCGAATTGCTCCATTCCCTGGATCGTCTCGGCAACCGTCCGGTCATCGACCAGCAAGCCGGCGTCGCCGGCAGCGATATTCAGCAGTTCGGTCTGCACCATCTGCTGGACGACCGATTGGGGAATACCGAGCGACTGCGCCGCATCGGGCGTCAGATTGTCACCGAAGAACTGTCGAAGACGTGTCAGCTCGTTTCGGTATCGATTCTCGAATTCGATACTCGAAATTTCGCGATCGCCGACTGTCGCGACGACCCTGTCAAAACCGCGCCCGGTAACGTAGTCGCCGATGCCCCATGCGCCGAAGCTGATAACGAGAAAGACCAGCAGAACCTTTACGACGATAGAGCCGCTGCGTTTACGAATGGCGTCAAGCATGTGGACCGTCCTCGCGGGAGTCGCGTTCGAGTAGCAGAGGTTGATACGGCGCGATACGGCTCGGCCGCAGTCGCCGGTGCGATCACTCGGACCGGGCGCGGATCATAGTCTTCCGCCGCATGAGCGGCAACCGGTGATCGCAGTATTAGGTTCTCGCTCGTTTGCGCGGGCCGACGCACGTCGAATGTCGCATTATTCTTCTACTAGGTTAATCAATATAGTCTACTAGTTGACATCCAGGCACGATCTTTTGCGTTATGAAACAGTCTCCCCGATGTCACTGCCAGAATCCGCAGAGCAGGCTTTCGCGCAGGGAGCCCGTCGCCTATAAGGTTTTTCGCTATATCACGCGAGGGAGATCATGACAGAGCGCATCGTAATGATTGCCGGAAACTGGAAGATGAATGGCCTGCTTGGCGATGCCGAAACGCTCGTTTCGGGGATTGCCGAAGGTCTGACGATGAACGGAGTGGAGGTCGTTGTCTGCCCGCCATTCGTCGCCATCGAACGGGTTGTTGCCACGGTCGCCAACTCTGCCATAAAGGTTGGCGGGCAAACCTGCCACGCTGCGGAAAAAGGTGCGCACACGGGCGATGTGTCGGCCGTGATGCTGGGGGATGCCGGATGCAGTCACGTGATCCTCGGCCATTCCGAGCGCCGCACCGATCACGGCGAGACCGATCCGGACGTGGCGGCAAAGGTTTCAGCGGCGTGGGCGGCCGGTCTGACGGCCATCGTCTGCGTCGGTGAAACGGAGGCCGAGCGGGATGCCGGCGCGACCAACGAAGTCGTTGGTGGTCAGGTGGCGGGCTCGATTCCGGATGGCGCCACGGTAGCGAACCTGGTCGTCGCCTACGAGCCGGTCTGGGCGATCGGAACCGGGCGGACGCCCACGGTCGCCGAAGCGGGCGATGTGCACCGCCATATCCGCGGCTGCCTTGCGGCGCGTTTCGGCACCGACGTGGCGTCCGGCGTGCGCATCCTCTACGGAGGATCGATGAAACCGGACAATGCCTCGGACTTTTTGGCCGACCCGGATATCGACGGCGGTCTGATCGGCGGCGCCAGTCTGAAGCCTGACGATTTCCTGGCCATCATCGACGCGGCGATTTAGCGTACCGACGCTTCATTGCCCTGCTGCCGAAACGCGGCAGGGAAGAACTTATTGTTCGTTAAATCGATCTTCCGGAATAACGGCGGTTGCGACGAGTTCCACCAGCAAATCGGATTCCCATATTTTTGCTACCTGGATACCGGTGGTCGCCGGGCCAAAATCTTTGTCCAGGACGGCACGCCGCGCCTCGGTAATTGCGTCTCGATCACTCTCGCGAACGTAATAGGTTGTTATCGAGACGATGTCCTCAAGCCCGCCCCCGGCTGACCTCAGGATCTTTTCCACGTTTTCGAGGGCGGCTTTCGTTTGCGCCGCGGCATCCCCCGCATGCAGCACGTTGAAGTCCGCGTCCCAGGCGACCTGACCGCTCAAATGAACCCGTCTACCGGATGGCTCCGCAACCGCTTGGTTCATGGGATAGCCAGGGCTTAACCAAACGTCGTCGGTGTTTATGTTCACGCGCTGTTTCATGTTCGGCGATCTCCAATCCTTCGATTTCGACAAGACTAGCCGGAGGCCGGCTCTCCATCCCGCGGCGTCGCTTTCCGCGTCACGATGGCGTGGCAGCAGCCCTGTTTGCCCGGCGACCAGGTTTCCAGCATACAATCGAAACCGGCCGTCTCCAGAGCCGTAATATCGAACGCCGAAGCGCATTTCAGCAATGTGCAGACTTCCTCGTCGCTGCAACCGGCCTCGATCCACGAATCGCGAAGCGGGCATGCCATCTGCCGTATTTCCAGGCACGTGGCGTCCATCCTGGCGACCGTTGTCGCATAGGTCCTGCCATCGTCTGGCGTCTTGAAGAATTCATCCAGAATCCGAGTAAAATCGCACGGCGCATGGCAGGCGAGGGATTTTCCGGCAACAATGCCGATCTCGCGGCTCACGGCGCTCATGACGCTCTCGGCCTCGGCCTGCCCATAGCGCTTCGCCAGTTCGCGAAAGGCCGTCAGATACAATCTTCCGCGATCCTTGATCGCTCCGACTAACAGGCTTTCCGTATCGTGCTGTTCCATGTTCTCGATCTCCGTGACTAACGTCCCTGACAGTTCATCCGAACCGGCTAACAAAAGCGAACCTAGGGGCGGCGTGACGGGGTGGCGAATCAGATAATCTGTCCGCCAGACTCAGAAATCCTGAGTCTGGGAGGCCCACGACGAATAGTATGATCGCGACACACATGGGAAAAGCTGGACATGACCTATCGAATACCAACACTGAACGGACTGAAAGCCTTTGAAGCGGCGGCCCGAAATCTCAGCTTCAAGGTCGCGGCCAGCGAAATGGGCGTCACGGCGGGGGCCGTCAGCCAGCAGGTCAGAAAATTGGAAGAAATGCTCGGGATTTCGCTATTCCGCCGTCTGCCGCACGGGTTGCTGCTGACGAAAGCCGGTGAGATCTACTACCCGAAAATCTCGCAAGCCTTCGACGATCTGACCAGCGCAACCGAGGCCATTGCGCCCGATCTTAATGCGAAAAAATTCTCCATCGGCCTCTGCCCCTCGGCGGCACGTCTGTTGCCGATAAACTGGCCGCACCATTCTCCATCGCTTCGAGGCTATGTCCGCGATGTCCGCGCCACCGACGATGTCGAGCTCATCTTCGACAACCGGCTCGACTGTATCGTTCGGGCCGGGGGCGGTGTTTTCGGTGGACTCAGCAGCGTTGCAATACGGCCGGATAGCCGCGAAAATGGCGACACCGTCCTGCAGTTCGTATGTCGGCGGGGCCTCCTGAATTGCCGCCAGTCAACCGCCATTGTCGACGACCTGAGGTCGTGCCTGATCTAGGACCGACCCGATTACAGCCGGCACGGTTGCATCTCCGCATTGACCTGGCCCGGACCGCTCGTTAAAACCCGCCGGTCATCGTAAGGCGCTTAGAGATTGCGTCTGTCGCCAGGTTCGTCCCGCTGTTTAAAGCACCCGAGAGTACGCCATGGAAACCGTCATCCTCGTTATCCACCTGCTGATCGCCATCGCGTTGGTTGGCGTGGTTCTTCTGCAGCGCAGCGAGGGCGGCGGTCTCGGCATGGGTGGCGGCGGTGGCGGCAGCGGTATGGGCGGTTTCATGACCAGTCGCGCGACCGCCGATCTATTGACCCGGACGACCGCGATTCTGGCCGCGGCATTCATGGCGACGAGCATGACGCTGGCCATTATGGCGGACACCCGCAGCGAGCCGAGATCGATTCTCGACGAATTGTCGCCGGGTGGCCAATACGAGGGTCAGACGAACGAACCGAGCGCCCCGCTCGACAACTAATCCGAAGCCGCCAAGGCCTTGAACTTCAACGCCTTAATCGGGCGCGTGAGGCCTGTTGAAAAATCCGCGATCAAAGGGCTGGGCATGGACCGATCTTGTTGTAATGTATCGGTCCCATGACGCGGTTCATATTCATCACCGGCGGCGTGGTTTCCTCACTCGGTAAAGGCCTCGCATCCGCAGCTCTCGCGGCGCTTCTGCAGGCGCGCGGATTCAAGATCCGCATGCGCAAACTCGACCCTTATATCAACGTCGATCCGGGCACCATGAGCCCGTATCAGCACGGCGAGGTCTACGTCACCGACGACGGCGCCGAGACCGATCTCGACCTCGGCCACTACGAAAGATTCACCGGCGTCGCCTGCAAACAATCGGATAACGTGACGACGGGACGCATCTATTCGGACGTCATCGCGCGCGAACGGCGCGGCGATTATCTCGGCGCCACCATTCAGGTCATCCCGCACATCACCGACGCCATCAAGCAGTTCGTGATCAGCGACCTGGACGACGAGGATTTCGTCCTCGTCGAGATCGGCGGCACGGTCGGCGACATCGAGGGCCTGCCATTCCTCGAAGCCATTCGCCAACTCGGCAACGACCTCGGCCGCGACCGAACCATGTACGTGCACCTGACGTTGCTGCCTTACATACCGACCGCCGGCGAGATCAAGACCAAGCCGACCCAGCATTCCGTCAAGGAGATGCTCAGCGTCGGAATCCAGCCCGACCTGCTGCTCTGTCGCGCAGACCGGTCGTTGCCGGAAGGCGAGCGCCGCAAGATTGCGCTGTTCTGCAACGTCCACGAGGATGCCGTCATTCCGGCGCTCGACGTCGACACCATTTACCGGGTGCCGGTGAGCTATCACGAGGAAGGCCTCGACGATCAGGTCATGAAGCACTTCCGGCTGGAAGCGCCGGAACCCGCGCTCGACGGCTGGTTCGATATCATTCAGCGCTCCACCAAACCCGAGGGCGAGGTCAACATCGCCGTTGTCGGCAAGTACACGGGCCTGCTCGACGCCTACAAATCGCTCTCGGAGGCGCTCGATCATGGCGGCATCGCCAATAACGTGAAGGTCAACCTCGACTGGATCGATTCGGAAATTTTCGAGAGCGAAAATACGCTGGAGGAACTCGAGGGCACGCACGGCATTCTGGTGCCGGGCGGGTTCGGCGAGCGGGGCGCCGAGGGCAAGATAGCCTCGGCCGGATTCGCCCGCGAGAAGGGCATCCCGTACTTCGGCATCTGCTTCGGCATGCAGATGGCGGTGATCGAGGCTGCGCGAAGCCTCGCCGGCATCGAGAACGCCAGTTCGACGGAGTTCGGCGACACCGACGAACCGCTGGTCGGCCTGATGACCGAGTGGATGAAGGGCAACGAGCTTGAACAGCGCAACCAGGAGGGCGATCTCGGCGGCACCATGCGCCTCGGCGCCTATGACTGTGCACTGGCGGAGGGTTCCCGGGTCCGCGAAATCTACGGCGTCGCCGACATCAAGGAGCGCCACCGTCACCGCTACGAGGTCAACACCGGCTACCGCGACAAACTGGAGGCGGCAGGCCTGCGGTTTTCCGGCATGTCGCCCGACGGGCTGCTGCCGGAGATCGTTGAATTCCCGGATCATCCATGGTTTATCGGCGTGCAGTTTCACCCGGAGCTGAAATCGAAGCCGTTCGATCCGCATCCGCTGTTCACCTCGTTCATTCGGGCCGCCATCGACCAGTCGCGTCTCGTCTGACAACCGGAGACCGTCCATGCCGGCCGCCCAAACAGTCACCGTCGGCGATCTCGCCATCGCCAACGACCGGCCGTTCACATTGCTCGCCGGGCCTTGCGCGATCGAAAGCCGCGATCATGCGCTCGAAACGGCCGGCCGCATCAAGGCGATCTGCGACGATCTCGGCATCGGCCTGATCTACAAGAGCTCGTTCGACAAGGCGAACCGCACCAGCGCCGACAGCCCGCGCGGCATCGGCATGGACAAGGGCCTCGCCATCCTCGCCGAGGTGCGCGAGACGCACGGCTGCCCGGTCGTCACCGATGTGCATGAGCCGCACCAGTGCGCCCCGGTTGCCGAGGCCGTCGACGTGTTGCAGATCCCGGCCTATCTCTGCCGCCAGACAGACCTGCTGGTTGCCGCAGGCGAAACCGGCGCTGCCATCAACGTCAAGAAAGGCCAGTTCCTGGCGCCCTGGGACATCGCCAAGGTCGTCGACAAGATCGCCGGCACCGGGAACAGCCGGATCATGCTGTGCGAGCGCGGCGCGAGCTTCGGCTACAACACCCTGGTCTCCGACATGCGCTCGCTGCCGATCATGGCGAGCACCGGCTATCCGGTGGTGTTCGACGCCACCCATTCGGTTCAGCAGCCGGGCGGGCAGGGTTCGACCTCGGGCGGTCAGCGCGAGTTCGCCCCGGTTCTGGCGCGTGCCGCGATATCGGTCGGCGTCGCCGCCGTGTTCGCCGAAACCCACGAAGAACCGGACCGTGCGCCGAGCGACGGACCGAACATGATCCCGCTCGACCAATTGCCGGCGATCCTCGCCGATCTCGTCGCCTTCGACCGGATCGCCAAGGAACGCCCGATTTCCATCGACATGTCGTCCTGAGACGAGCCAAGACAAGATTGCGATACCCAGAGGGAAACAGACAGCCATGAGCGCCATTATCGACATCGTCGCCCGCGAGATTCTCGACAGCCGCGGCAACCCGACCGTTGAGGTAGACGTCCTGCTGGAGAGCGGTGCGCGCGGCCGGGCGGCCGTGCCGTCCGGCGCATCGACCGGGGCCTACGAAGCGGTGGAGAAACGCGACGGCGACAAGGGCCGCTACCTGGGGAAAGGCGTCCTCGAGGCGGTGTCCGCCGTCGAAGGCGAAATCTTCGAAATGCTCAGCGGCCTCGACGCCGATCAGCAGTCGTTCATCGACGCCGCCCTGATCCAGCTCGACGGCACCGACAACAAGAGCCGGCTCGGCGCCAACGCGACCCTTGGCGTCAGCCTCGCGGTAGCCAAGGCCGCGGCCAGCGAACTCGACACGCCGCTCTACCGCTATATCGGCGGCGTCGCGGCCCATGTCCTCCCGGTGCCGATGATGAACATCATCAACGGCGGCGCGCACGCCGACAATCCGGTCGACATCCAGGAGTTCATGATCATGCCGGTCGGTGCCGAGACGCTGGCCGACGCCGTTCGCATGGGATCCGAGGTCTTTCACGCGCTCCGCGGTCTGCTGAAGGCCGCCGGTCACAACACCAACGTCGGCGACGAGGGCGGTTTCGCGCCGGCGGTTTCCAGCACCAGGGAAGCGCTCGACTTCGTCGCCCAGGCGATCGGCAGCGCGGGTTACGAGGCCGGCGACGATATCGTGCTGGCGCTCGATGCGGCGTCGACCGAGTTCTACAAGGACGGCCAGTACGTGCTCGAAGGCGAGGGCGCGACGCTCGACGCCGCCGGCATGGTGAAATACTACGAAGACCTCGTCGGCAATTACCCGATCGTCTCGATCGAAGACGGCATGGCCGAAGACGACTGGGACGGCTGGAAGGCGCTGACCGATGCGGTCGGATCGAAAGTCCAGCTCGTCGGCGACGACCTGTTCGTGACCAATCCGGCGCGTCTCGCGGACGGCATCGGCCGCGGCGTCGCCAATTCGATCCTCGTCAAGGTCAACCAGATCGGCACGTTGACCGAAACGCTCCAGGCCGTCGACATGGCGCACCGGGCGTCCTACACGTCGGTCATCTCGCACCGCTCGGGCGAGACCGAGGACACCACCATCGCCGATATCGCGGTGGCGACCAACGCCGGTCAGATCAAGACCGGCTCGCTGTCGCGCTCCGACCGGCTGGCCAAGTACAACCAGCTGATCCGCATCGAGGAAGAACTCGGCCCGAGCGCCCGATACGCCGGCCGGGACGCCGTCAACCGGTAGTCTTTCCGCTCCAAAGAGTCGCGCCGAGGGAATGGCCCATTGGGACTATTCGGGAGGCTCGGCGCGACCCTGATACTTCGATACGGCCCTGCGGACCTAGTCAGCATGAGGGCTTTCTGTCCGGCCTCAGCACGAGGAGAGTTGGGAATGCCTCGCCCTGAGCTTGACGAAGGGTGAGACCTGTCTCTTCCCGCTCATCCCGGCGCATGCCGGGATCTTGCGCAATTCGTACCGGGATCCCGGCTTTCGCCGGGACGAACGGACAATGCGCCGGAATGGTCATCGCGAAAATCAGAATGATCATTCCGGGCCGTTGATTTCATTGGGCTTTTCCCGTTCCGGGTTATTTTCGATTAGTTTTGATGATGAATTTCGCCGAATTAACCTAACCCGTTGAAATCGAACAAAACCCCATAAGCATCGGATAGGCGAAACTAGACCGGAAATAACCCGGACATAATCCGGACATAATCCGGATATCGCCCGCCGATATGCAGCAACCGCGTCATGCCCGGACCCGTTCCGGGCATCCACGTCTTTCAGGCGCATTCGTGGATGGCCGGGCCAAGCCCGGCCATGACGGGAGAAGCTCAACCCTCATGCTGAGCCTGTCGAAGCATGAGTCGCCGCGCCCTTCGTCAGGGGCAGTGTGAGGCACGGTAAACGTCCCGTCGCTACATATTCACAATGACAAAACAGCAGAAACTGCTATAGGATTTTTATCCTATTTTGTCAAATAAAATCTGCGCCCGGTTGCATTACGAAAGCGGACTTTGTTGCATTCCAAACAAAATATCGGCTCGTGACCCGGAGCCGTCATGAGGCCGTCATCCCAGCAAGCATCGCACCCAGCGCTACTATGTGGATCAGCATGATCGCCTTGTCGTTCCAAAGCACGCCGACGGCGAACCATCCGATCACGCCAACCAGGAACAGATAAAGGTTCCAAGGCGTCATGCCGAACGCGGTCGCCGCATATCCCATGATCTGGATAATAGACGCGATCCATTTGATCGCGTGGACGACTCTGGCTTGGTCGAAGGTCGAAACCGCGATATCAGACGGCACGGGTTATGCCCCCATCGACTCGGATGTTCTGGCCGGTGATGTATCCGCCTCCATCCGAGGCGAGAAACGCCACAACTGACGCAATTTCATTCAGCGAACTGCCATATCGCCCCATAGGGATGCGTGAACGAAACTCTTCCTTTTCGGGCAGGCTATCAATAAAGCCGGGCAGCACATTATTCATACGAATGCTATCGGCTGCATATTTATCAGCGAACAGTTTCGTGAATGCGGCTAACCCTGCGCGGAACACGCCTGAGGTCGGGAAGACCGGATCGGGTTCAAACGCCGCAAAGGTTGAAATGTTAATGATCGAGCCTGCCCCTTGTTTCAGCATGATTGGCGTTACGAGGCGGGTCGGGCGAACGGCGTTCAGGAAGTAGACGTCCATGCCCGTATGCCAATCTTCGTCGCTCAACTCCAAGACCGGAGCGCGCGGGCCATGTCCTGCGCTGTTCACCAGAACGTCGATGCGGCCCCACTTATCCATCGCTAAATCGACCAGCGTTTTGAGGTCGTCGTTTGACTGGTTAGACCCTGTGATTCCGACGCCACCCAATTCGTTCGCCAATGCCTCGCCCTTTCCGGACGACGACAAGATTGCGACGTTGAAACCGTCGCCCGCCAATCGGCGCGCTGAGTCCGCACCCATTCCGCTTCCGCCTGCCGTGATGACTGCAACTTTTTTGACGCTCATTGGAACCTCCTCAGTTTCTGTGATGCGCAGAAAATATGGCGTTTTTGGCTAAACGACGAATCATTTTTCGTTGTCTATCAAATAGTTTTACTACAGTATCTGAACGTCATGGTGCGGAATCCGAGACTAAACGCGTTAAGAGTTTTCGACGTGGCGGCACGTCACTTGAACTTTCGCTCTGCCGCTGTCGAATTGAATGTGACCCAAGGAGCGGTTGCCCAGTCGATAAGAGGATTGGAGGCCGATCTCGGTATTCGAGTGTTCAGACGCCTACCGCGAGGTGTTGCTCTCACCGATGTCGGACTCCGTTACCACAATGGTATCGCAAAGGGATTGGCGGTAATTGATCACGCCACGGAAGAACTACGAACCGGGGCCAATTCCATAACCGTCAGCGTTCCACCGTCATTTGCGTCCAAATGGCTCGTTCGCAAACTGCCCTACTTTCTAGAGCGCAACCCTGACATAGAGGTGCGTACTGTCGCGACCGAGGCAGTCACAGATTTCCATACACAGAATGTCGATGTCGCCGTTCGACTGGGGCCGAAGCCAGCGAATGTGGAACTCGTTGCCAAGGCACTAACGCCTATCGAACTGGTTATTGTTTGCGGCCAGTCCGTCAAGTCGTCACCGGATGCGAGCGTTGGTATTGAGTGGTACGTGGATCAGCCATTAATCCAAGATAGTCACAGGCATTGGAACTCGTTGTTTGACGAGCACGGTATTGAACCTCGGCATCAGTTCTTGAGTTTCAATCAAACGGCTTTAGCGATTGACGCGGCGATAAATGGCCAAGGTTATGCAGTTGTTCCGAGTTTTATCGCAGGCGAAGACTTGGCGTCCGGGCGCTTGATCGCGGTAAAGCCCATCGAGCGCAAAGAAACCGATGGCTTTTGGATCGTTCACCTCGACGATGATCCACCAAACGGCGAGTCGCGCTCATTATTCGTCGAATGGCTTCTGGCGGAGGCCAATAACTGACGGTCTGCCAGTGGCTAGAGGCAGACCATCGGCAACACCTCAGCGCATGACCGCATTTCGTGGTGAGCGGTCGCACCGGTCCGGTTAACGGGTCGCCGGGTCTTTGGACTGGATGGCCGTCAGGCCGCTTGCGCGACGCGGCTGGCGACCCATTTGTGGAAGTCGTGGGTCGGGCCGTCCATGATCTTGGAGAACACGCCGCCCTGAAAGCCCGGGGACTCGCGGCCCTGCTGCATACCCTCGACGGCGAAGATGTCTTCCTGAAAGACCACGCGCCACTGCTGCGCATTGTTGCGCCGCAGCGTCTCGTAGCGGTCTTCGAGCGAGGTCTCGTCGAAATACCAGATCTCGACGCGCTCGCGGGTGCGGGCGTGGCCCAGCGGTTCGAGCAGCATGGCGAACCAGTGGTCGCGGTGCGCGCCGTAGAGCACGTTGGGATAAAGCGCGATGTACTCGCCGGCCGTCTCCCATTTCTCGTCGATATCGGTGAGATACGGAAACACCGTGCCATCCTGGTCCTCGATCGGCCGATAGACGACGGAGCCCTGACCGGAGAACGCCGCGCCGTCCTCGTCGCGCAGGTGATAGTGATCCTCGAGCCGGGAATAGGTGTTGAGGCCCGGATGCACCCACGGCAGGTGATAGCTCTCGCAGTAGTTCTCGACGGCCAGCTTCCAGTTGCACGCGACCTCGAGGACGGAACTCGACTCGTCGCCGCCGTGAAACATCGGCCGGCCGGCGAAATCGGCCCAGCGCGCGGCAAGCGGCGCGATGCGGTCCTCGAACGGGGGCGCATCGCCCGACACGTTGACGAAGATGGTGTCCATCCAGACCCTCGAGCGGACTTCCTTGAGACCGTGCTGCTTGCGGTCGAAACCCTCAAGCTCGTTGACGCCGGCGCCGCCGATCGAGGGCGTACCGCGCAGGCCCCCGTCGAGTCCGTAGCACCAGGCGTGATAGGGACACGCCAGGACCGACTTGCCCTTGGCGGGCTCGGTCACCAGCCGCATGCCCCGGTGCGAACAGACGTTGTGAAACACGCGGACGGTACGGGATTTGTCGCGGGTGACGATCAGCGGCAGCCCCATGATCTCGACGGGCACGACGTCACCGGCGTCCGGCACGTCCTTGCCGAACCCGACCCCGACCCAGGTACGCTCGAAAATCCGCTCGCGCTCGACCGCATAGGCGCGCGGGTCGGTATAGAACGCGTTGGGCATGCCCTTGGCGGCTTCCGTAGGCGCGAGGACGCCGGAAAGGTCGATATCGATCGGCTGCGTGGTGGTCTGCATGGTTGCGGTTCCTTCCGGACGACACTGAATGGCCTGTTTTCTGCCAGTTTTGTTCGTCCGTCAATTGGCGATCGTTTCGCACGGTACGCGCAAAAATTTCACCGATTCGCCCCCGCCGTTGCGGTTGACCGCGCCCGCCGGTAACCCTCCGTTAACATCTCTCCGCCAGTTTCCACAGGTTCGGACCCGTACGCACGAACAGAAGGAACTGCGGAGGCCGGTCCCATGGATCTCATTGATGACGTCCGTCAACGTCTGAGGCTGTTGCTCGGCCCGTTGATCGGCGTCTGCTCGATCGCTTACTTCGGCTTTCACGCGGTGCACGGCGACCGCGGACTGCTGACCTATTGGCGACTCGAGCAGAAAATCGGCGAGACCCGCCCGATCCTGGACGACATCCAGTTCCGACGACTTGAACTCGAAAAGCGCGTGCGTCTGCTGCGCCCCGACAGCCTCGACCCGGATATGCTCGAGGAACGGGCGCGCCTGATGCTGAATTACGGGTATGCGAACGAAGTGGTCATTCTCAATCGGGAGCCCTCGTTATGAGCACACCAGTCGCCGTCCGCATTTCCGTTCCGCCGGAAAAGGGCGGACAAGACGGCATGGTCCGCGCCGCCCGCGAAATGCTGGCGGTCGCCAATCACATGCCGGGTTTCATTTTCCACGAGAGCGAGGAAGACGACCGTCACGTCCGCGCCTTCGTACTGTACTGGACCGATCTCGCCAGCGTCGACGCGTGGCGCGAGCGGCTCTATGCCGCCGGACTGAAAAAATATTCGCCGGAGGCCTGGGCGACCTTCTCGGAGATTGCCGTCATCGAGGGACGCACGCTGCGGCCCGCGGACATCGAGACCGGCGATACGCCGGCGACGGATCTGCAACGCCGCGCCGGCAATCTATGGGGCGCGTTCTCGCTCGTGCGGCGAACCGATGTAGCCTGACCGTCGCGTCGTCACCCCTGCGATTCGGCCGGTCGGCGGGCCTCGCCGCCGCCGGCATATTGTCATTAACTTGCTTTGAGTTAATAATGCTCGAATGATCTTCAAAAACCCTGCTGTGTTTGTTAGGGTGCGTTTAACCGGCCGGCATCCAGGGAGGGACAAGCATGGCGCGCACCGCTAAAAAGACTTCAAAATCAACGAGTTCATCAAAAAAATCGAAACCGCCCAAGGCGTCCGCCGAAGATCTTCTATCCTTCTACCGCGACATGTTGCTGATCCGCCGCTTCGAGGAAAAAGCCGGACAGCTGTATGGCATGGGCCTGATTGGCGGCTTTTGCCACCTTTACATCGGACAGGAAGCCGTCGTCGTCGGCATGAATGCGGCAGCCGAGCCACAGGATACCGTCATCACCAGTTATCGCGATCACGGCCACATGCTGGCGTGCGGCATGGATCCGAAGGGTGTGCTCGCCGAACTGACCGGCCGCGAAGGCGGTTACTCCAAGGGCAAGGGTGGCTCGATGCACATGTTCAGCCGCGAAAAAAACTTCTTCGGGGGCCACGGGATCGTCGGCGCCCAGGTGCCGCTCGGCGCGGGGCTCGCGCTGGCGCACAAGTACAAGGGCGACAAGGGCGTCTGCCACACCTACTTCGGCGACGGTGCGGCCAACCAGGGCCAAGTCTACGAAACATTCAACATGGCGGCGCTCTGGTCGCTGCCGATGATCTTCGTCATCGAGAATAACCAGTACGCGATGGGCACGTCCGTCGCGCGGTCCTCGGCGGCCAAGGATTTTCAGAGCCGCGGCGAAGCGCACGGTATCCCGGGCATGAAGGTCAACGGCATGGACGTGCTTGAGGTGCGCGACGCGGCGGCCGAGGCGCTGGCGCACTGCCGCGACGGCAAGGGCCCCTACATTCTCGACATGGAAACCTATCGATACCGCGGCCACTCCATGTCGGACCCGGCAAAGTACCGCTCCAAGGAAGAGGTCTCCAAGGTCCGCAAGGAAAGCGACCCCATCGACACGCTGCGGGAGAAAATCATTGCAGCCAAGGCCGCGGACGAAGCGGCGCTCAAGGACATCGACCGCGAGATCAAGGCGATCGTCACCGAAGCGGCCGATTTTGCGCAAGAAAGTCCGGAACCGGATGCGTCGGAACTCTACACCGATGTTCTCCGTGAATCCGACGTGGCCTGAGGCGAGGGAGGAAACACATGCCGACGAATATTCTGATGCCGGCGCTCTCGCCGACCATGACCGAGGGCACGCTTGCAAAATGGCTCAAGAAGGAGGGCGATACGGTCGAGTCCGGCGACATCCTGGCCGAGATCGAAACCGACAAGGCGACCATGGAAGTCGAGGCGGTCGATGAAGGGAAGATCGGCAAGATCGTTGTCGACGAGGGCACCGAGGGCGTTTCCGTCAATTCGGTCATCGCCGTTCTGCTGGAGGAGGGCGAGGACGAAAGCGCGCTCGAAGACGCGGACACGTCGCCCGAAGCGGACTCCGACGAGAAGTCGGAGAGCAAATCCGATTCCGACGATGCGGACGACGACGATAGCGAGAAGGACGACGGCAAAAAGTCGACATCGTCGGACGGCGGCCCGTTGCCGCCGGCCGCGCCGCTGACCGAGCCGCCGGCGGCCGAGCCCGAATACGACGGTCCGACGGTTCAGTTGACCGTCCGCGAGGCGCTGCGCGACGCCATGGCGGAAGAGATGCGCAAGGACGACCGGGTGTTCCTGATGGGCGAGGAAGTCGCTCAGTACCAGGGCGCCTACAAGGTCAGCCAAGGCCTGCTGGATGAGTTCGGCGACAAGCGCGTCATCGATACGCCGATCACCGAACACGGTTTCGCGGGTATCGGGGTCGGCGCGGCGTTTGCCGGACTGCGGCCGATCGTCGAGTTCATGACCTTCAATTTCGCCATGCAGGCGATCGATCAGATCATCAATTCCGCGGCCAAGACCCTCTACATGTCGGGCGGCCAGATGGGCTCGCCCATGGTGTTCCGCGGCCCGAACGGGGCGGCGGCGCGGGTCGCGGCGCAGCATTCGCAATGTTACGCATCGTGGTACGCCCATTGCCCGGGACTCAAGGTTATCGCGCCATGGTCGTCGGCGGACGCCAAGGGCCTGTTGAAGGCGGCGATACGCGACCCGAACCCTGTCATCTTCCTCGAGCACGAGATTCTCTACGGCCAGACGTTCGATGTGCCCGACCAGGAGGATTTCGTGCTGCCCATCGGCCGCGCCCGGATCGAGCGGTCCGGTAGCGATGTCACCATCGTCGCCTTCTCGCGAATGGTCGGGCTTGCCCTCGAAGCGGCCCAGCACCTGGCCGAGGACGGCGTCGATGCGGAGGTCATCAACCTCCGGACGATCCGGCCGATGGACACGGAGACCATCGTCGAATCGGTCAAGAAGACGAACCGGATCGTCACGGTCGAGGAAGGCTGGCCCGGCTGCGGCATCGGCGCCGAGATCGGCGCGGTGATGATGGAACAGGCGTTCGACCACCTCGATGCGCCGGTGACCCGCGTTGCCGGCATCGATGTGCCGATGCCCTATGCGGCCAATCTCGAGGCCATGGCGCTGCCGCAGGTCGCCAACGTGATCGAGGCGGCGAACGCCGTCTGCTATCGCTAGGGGGACGCCGATATGCCAACGAAAATCCTGATGCCGGCGCTGTCGCCCACAATGACCGAGGGCACGCTGGCCAAATGGCTCAAGAACGAGGGCGACACGATCGAGTCCGGCGACATACTCGCCGAAATCGAAACCGACAAGGCCACCATGGAAGTGGAAGCTGTCGACGAGGGCACGCTCGGGAAGATCGTCGTCGACGGCGGCACCGAGGGCGTCGCGGTCAACACGGTAATCGGCCTGATTCTCGAAGAGGGTGAAGACGAGAGCGCGCTCGAAGATGCCGATACGTCCGGTCCGGACGGCGGCGGTTCTAAATCGGACAAAACGCCCGAACCCGAGCCTGAGCCGGACCCAGAACCGGAGCCCGAACCCGAACCGAAGCGGGAAAAATCGGATGGCAGCCAAAAATCATCCGCGAAATCCGACGGCGAGCGGATCTTTGCAAGCCCGCTGGCGCGTCGGATCGCCAAGGATGAAGGCATTGATATTGCCGAAGTTTCAGGCTCCGGTCCGCGAGGCCGCGTAATCAAACGCGACGTCGAGAAGGCCATCAAGGAAGGCACGGGCAAACCAGCACCGGCCGCGGACGGCGACGCACCGGCACCACAACCCGCTACGGCTGCGGCGATCGATGATGGCGTGTTACCGCCTTACGAGGAGGTCAAGAACTCGTCGATGCGCAAGGTCATCGCAAAGCGCCTGACCGAGTCGAAACAGACCGTTCCGCATTTTTATCTCACCATCGACTGCGAGCTCGACAACCTGCTCGCCGTCCGCAAGCGCCTCAACGAACAGTCGGACGCCTACAAGATTTCGGTCAACGACTTCGTCATTCGCGCCGCTGCGATCGCGCTCGAACGCGTGCCCGACGCCAACGCCATGTGGGCGGGCGATTCGATCCGCAAGTTCAGCCGCGCCGACGTTTCCGTCGCCGTCGCCATTCCCGACGGGTTGATCACACCGGTTATCCGCGATGCCGGTGCAAAGGGGCTGCGTCAGATTTCGGACGAGATGAAGTCGCTCGCAGCCAAGGCGCGGGACGGAAAACTGATGCCCGAGGAGTATCAGGGTGGCACCATGTCGATCTCAAACCTCGGCATGTTCGGCATCAAGGATTTCTCGGCCATCATCAACCCGCCGCAGGGCTGCATACTCGCGGTCGGCGCCGGCGAACAGCGCGCTGTGGTCAAGGATGGCGCGCTTGCCGTCGCAACGGTCATGACCTGTACCCTTGCCGTCGACCATCGGGTTGTCGACGGCGCGCTCGGCGCCGAGTATCTCGCCGCCTTCAAGCCGCTGATCGAAGACCCGGTCAGCATGTTGCTCTAGGAGGGACCGATGGCAGAACAATCCTTCGACATTCTGATCGTCGGTGGCGGTCCCGGCGGCTATGTCGCGGCAATCCGGGCGGCGCAACTCGGCCTGAAGACGGCTGTCGCCGAAGAGAAGCACCTCGGCGGCATCTGCCTCAACTGGGGCTGCATTCCGACCAAGGCACTGCTGCGCTCGGCCGAGATTTATCACTACATGAACCACGCGGACTCATACGGATTGAGTGCGAAGGGCGTCGATTTCGATCTGACCAAGGTGGTCGAGCGCTCGCGCGGCATCTCCAAACAGCTCAACACCGGCGTCGGGCACCTGCTGAAGAAGAACAAGGTCACCGTGTTCGACGGCCGCGCCGTGCTGCAGGGCGGCGGCAAGGCAAAAATATCGAAGGACGGCCCAGGGGAAGGCAAAGACGAAACGGTTTCGGCCAAACACATCATTCTGGCGACCGGTGCCCGGCCGCGTGCGCTGCCGGGCCTTGAAGCCGACGGCAAGCTGGTCTGGAGCTATTTCGAGGCGCTCAAGCCCGACACCATGCCGAAGAAATTGCTGGTCATCGGCACCGGCGCCATCGGGATCGAGTTCGCGAGCTTTTTCAGGACCATGGGGTCAGAGGTGACGGTCGTCGAGGTGTTGCCGCAGATCCTGCCGGTCGAGGACGCGGAAATCGCCGCCTTCGCCCGCAAACAGTTCGAAAAGCAGGGCATGACCGTCATCAGCGAGGCCAAGGTCACCAAACTCGACAAGAAGTCCGACAGCGTCACCGCGACCATCGAGGATAAGGACGGCAAGTCCCAAAACGTCACCGTGGACCGCGTCATTTCCGCCGTCGGCGTGGTCGGTAATATCGAGGATATCGGCCTTGAAAACACCAAAGTCGAAACCGATCGCGGCTGCATCAAGGCCGACGGATACGGCCGCACCGCGGAGAAGGGGGTCTATGCCATCGGCGACGTCGCCGGCCCGCCGATGCTGGCGCACAAAGCCGAGCATGAGGGCGTCATCTGCGTCGAGAAGATCGCCGGCGTGGACGGCGTACACCCGATGAACAAGTTACACATCCCGGGTTGTACCTACTGCTATCCGCAGATCGCCAGTGTCGGTCTGACCGAAGCCAAGGCCAAGGAGGCCGGTCACGACGTCAAGGTCGGTAAGTTTCCGTTCATCGGCAACGGCAAGGCCATTGCGCTCGGTGAAAGCGAAGGCATGGTGAAAACCGTGTTCGACGCCAAGACGGGCGAACTGCTCGGCGCGCACATGGTCGGCGCGGAGGTGACGGAGCTTATTCAGGGCTTCGTCGTCGCCATGGGGCTGGAAACCACCGAGGAAGACCTCATGCACACGGTGTTCCCGCACCCGACGCTTTCGGAAATGATGCACGAGTCGGTCTTGAACGCCTACGGCCGTGCGATCCATATCTAGATCATGAGCGATACCGAAACCGCACCGCGCCTTCGTCACCCCGAAAAGGCGCACAAGCCGGACAATCCGTCGCCTCGGAAACCGGACTGGATCCGCGTCAAGGCGCCGACGTCGCCCGAGTATGCGGAAACCCGGCGCCTGATCCGCGAGCATAAGCTGCATACGGTCTGCGAGGAGGCGTCTTGCCCCAATATCGGCGAATGCTGGGCGCAGCGGCACGCCACCGTGATGATCCTCGGCGATATCTGTACCCGTGCGTGCGCGTTCTGCAACGTCGCCACCGGCAAGCCCGGCGCCGTCGATCCCATGGAGCCGATGAATACGGCCATCGCGACCGCGAAACTCGGGCTTCGCCACATGGTCATCACGTCTGTCGACCGCGACGACCTCGCCGACGGCGGCGCCGATCAGTTCGCACAGTGCATCGAGCGTCTCCGGGAAACCACGCCGGATACGACCATCGAAGTGCTGACGCCCGATTTTCGCGGCAAGGCAGGGGCGCTTGAGCGGGTGATGGAAGCCGGCCCTGACGTTTTCAACCACAACCTCGAGACCGTGCCGCGGCTTTATCCGGCGATCCGGCCTGGCGCTCGCTTCGACCACTCGGTTGACCTGCTGAGGCGCGCCAAGCAGCTCGATCCTGCGGTCTTCACCAAGTCCGGCATTATGGTCGGTCTCGGCGAAACGAAAGACGAGGTGCTGGACCTGATGGACGAGCTTCGTGCCGCGGACGTCGATTTCCTGACCATCGGCCAGTACCTGCAACCGACGCTGAAGCACGCCGCCGTCGACCGGTTCGTCACCCCGGAAGAATTCGACACGTATCGCGAGATCGGCTTTTCCAAGGGGTTCCTGCTGGTTTCGGCGTCGCCGCTGACCCGGTCGAGCTATCACGCCGACGACGATTTCCAAAAATTGCGCGATGCGCGGCTCAAGGCCATCGCCTGAACGCCGAACAGTCCCCGCGCCAAGCCCCAAGATCGCCATGCCGTCCCACGCCGAACGCAAAACCTTGCCCTACAGTCGCGAACAGCTCTTCGATCTGGTCGCCGATGTCGGCCGCTACCCCGAGTTTCTGCCCTGGTGCGTTGGCACGCGCGTGCGGTCGGCCAGCGATACCATGATGGTCGCGGACATGATTATCGGCTTCAAGGCGTTTCGCGAAACGTTCACCTCACGGGTCGCGTTACAGCGCCCCGACCGAATTGATGTTTCGTATGAAGATGGCCCATTTAAATATCTGAGAAATAGATGGATTTTTGAAACATCGGGCGATTCGACAACGATCGATTTCCACGTCGATTTCGAGTTCCGCTCGCGCATTCTGGAGCGCGCCATCGGTGTCGTGTTCGGTCAGGCTGTCGTGCGCATGGTCGGTGCGTTCGAGAAACGCGCACACGAACTCTACGGCTGATTCAACGCCGCCAGCAGCATATCGAACGCCACAGACACCGTCTGATCCCGGACGGCATCGCGATCGCCATCGAAAATCTCCCGCCGATGATCCGTTTCGCGACCATCGGCGGCACAGGCGAGGTGAACGAGACCAACCGGTTTCTCGGGCGTTCCGCCGGTCGGACCTGCGACCCCCGTTACGGCAACCGCAGCGAAGGCGTTCGACCGCGCCAATGCGCCTTCGGCCATCAATCTGGCAACCTCTTCGCTGACGGCGCCCGGCGGCCCGTAGGTCATGTCGAGCGGTACGCCGAGGAGCTCGTTCTTGGCCTCGTTGGAGTAGGTGACGAAGCCCCTGTCGACGACGCTGGACGACCCGCTAATGGCCGTCAGTGTCGCCGCGATGAGACCCCCGGTACATGACTCGGCCGTTGCCAGCATCTTGCGGGCCGACGTGAACGCGAGGACAACCTCTGCCGCCTGTTGCACAGAGCTCGGCATCATGATGAACCATTCAAGAACAAAATCTGGGCAATGTAGAGCAACACTGCCGCATAGAGGCCTGCGGCAATATCATCCAGCATGACGCCGAACCCGCCTTTGACTCTGCGGTCGAGCCACCCGACGGGCCACGGCTTGACGATGTCGAACAACCGGAAGGCACAGAAACCCGCCACAAACCAGATCGCATCTAAAGGCACGATTGCAAGCGTGAGCCATTGTCCGGCGACTTCGTCGACGACCACCGGTCCCGGATCGTGCTCACCGCTCAAGGCCATGTAGCGATCAGCCGCCATCGTTCCAATGAGAAGAGCCGCCGCCGATGCAGCGACCAACCCTATGAAACCGCCGGCTTCAAGGATAAACCAGGCGAACGGCAAGGCGGCCAGCGAGCCCCACGTGCCGGGGGCTTTGGGCAGATAACCGGCCCCTCCCCAGGTCGCGATCAAAACCCATGGATTGACGAGAGACGGGCGTTCCCCGGTAGCGCATGTTTCCGTTTCGGTCATGGCGGCACGTTCGATTCCCGTCACCGGACGAACGGCGACGCGTCGAGCCTTAGCACCATTCGTCTTCACTGACCAGAAATGTGAATATATTAGCAATTTCAGATTGTTAATACTGCGGGCATCGCTCAGGGAATTACCCCTTGCCAGCATGAGGCGGCATGATTACCGTCCCATCCATAAACCTTGGGCGAAAGACCCCCGAAAAAGGTGAACCGAAGCGCCCGTGAGAGGCGTACGGTGTGAATGTCGGCGGAGAACTGGACCGCCGGACATCCGGGAAGGGCAGTTGGGCAGCGAGGCCCATCAGGCGGACGAGGAGCATGCGGGGGTATCCCGAAGAACGAACGTTCTGGCAGAAATTGGGCCAGGTTCTCGATCGGGTGTTTCCCGAGCGGCAAATCGTCGTGCGCAGCGATGCCCGTGTTCGCTACATTCGCTTCAGCCAGCGGCTACAGATTTCACTGACGGTTTTGCTCGTGCTGACCGGCAGTTGGGTCGGTTACGCCTCCGCCAGTTACATGCTGAACGCGACCATCGTCGCCGGCAAGGACCGCCAGATCGACGCCGCGCGTAAGGCCTACGGCAATCTTCTCAGCGAAGTTTCCGAGTATCAGCGCAAATTTATGGGTATTACGCGCGATCTCGAGGAAAATCACGCTCTGACGCTCGACCTCGCCGAACAGAACACGGCGTTGCAGCAGGATCTGTCGACCGTCGAATACAAGCTTCGCATGACCGAGAACGAACGCGAACAGGCGTTCGCGACGCGCGAGCGTCTCAACGACGAACTCTCCAATATTCAGCAGGACCTGCACTCGCTGACGAACAGGAATTTCCTGCTTCAGGATAACCTCGACACCATCGAAACGAGCTTGCAGCGCGCGCTTGAGGAGCGAAACGCGGCGCTTATCACGGGCGAGCGCATGGGCCGCAAGATCGGCCAGTTGGAAAACCGTCTGAGCAAGCTTCAGGAAACGCAGATCGATACCGTGACAGCGCTCATGGAGCGGACCGACGATTCCATTTCGACGATGGAGAAGGTCGTCGCCATGGCCGGCCTCGATGTTGCCGAACTGATGCCTGAAACCGGTGTCGGGCAAGGCGGTCCGTTCATCGGCGCCGCGTCCGACGAGGCAGCCGGTGAGCTGGGCGAGCGTCTGGCATTGCTCGATCAGAAACTTCTGCATCTCGGTGAATTACGGGAACGCATGCGCCGGATCCCGCTAACCTCGCCATTGATTACCTATTACGTGACCAGCAACTATGGAAAGCGGCGCGACCCGGTAAACCAGAAATGGTCCATGCACTATGGTCTCGATCTGGGAGGTCCAAGAAATTCAGGCGTTTACTCCACAGCCCCCGGCGTGGTTACATATGCGGGCTGGAAGGGAAACTACGGTAAACTGATCGAGATTGACCATGGCGGCGGTCTGAAGACGCGCTTCGGTCATCTTTCGAAGATCAAGGTGGAAAAAGGCCAGGAGGTCGGCTTCTTCGAGAAGATCGGGTTGTTGGGAAGCACAGGTCGCAGTACCGGACCGCATACCCATTACGAGGTTTTGTTCAACGGCAAACCGATCGATCCGATGAAGTTCATCATAGCGGGGCGTCATGTTTTCCAAGAAAAATAACGCGAAGGCAAACAGCACGGGCAACGCTGCCAAGCCGGAGAAGCCGGCGGTTCCGTCCATCATCAGCGCGGATCTGACCATTACCGGTAATCTGGTCAGCGCGGGTGAGGTTCAGATCGACGGTAACGTGATCGGCGACATCAAGACGGATGCGCTTTTGATCGGCGAGGACGCCAAGGTTCAGGGCGAGATCGTTGCCCGCCGCGTTCGCGTTCACGGTCACGTCGACGGTCAAATCACCGCGAAATCGGTCACCCTCGCCAAGACGGCTCATGTCACCGGCGATGTCATCCACGAAGATCTATCGATCGAGAAGGGCGCTTTCCTCGAAGGCCATTGCAAGCGCATTGCCGAGGAAAAAACGCTCGCCGTGGCCGGCGATCGGCGCTCAAGCCTGAAAGAGGTCACGCCGCCAGTGCCCGGCGCGCCGCTCGATAAGGCGGGCCCGGCACTCGCGAGGCCCTCAAGCGGTAACGGTTCGGAGGAATCCGAAGCCGAAAAAACAGAAAAGACCGACAAACCCGCCATTCAGGCCAACGCCTGATCAGCGCCACTTTGGGCCTGTTCGTCGGAAGCAGCGCACAAGCCATTCGTCAATAAGCTGGACGGCCGCGTCTTCGACGAGGCTCGGCGCATGCCCAACACCCGGCACCTGGCACCTCAGCATGTCCGGACGTGCCTCGGCCATCTCTTGCCACAAAGCATCATCGATGAAGCCTGTCAGTTCTCCGCGAACGGCGGCCAGCGGTCGACCGTCGACGCTTCGGAATAGCCGCCACAGCAACGCCGATGCCGGCGGCTCATCCCCGACGGCTCTGACGATCGCCGGGTCCCAGTCATGCTCCAGCTTGCCATCGGCGCGTTCGCGGTATGCCGCGCCGGCGATCACCCGCCAGTCCGCATCATCCTCGGCCGGTAAATCGGGAAAGCACGTTTTCAGGTGATCGACCGCTGCGTCCCAATCCGCCGGACTCGCATTATCGGCGATCGCACGCTTAATCCGTTCGATCCCTGCGAGGGGGATCCTTGGCCCGATATCGTTGAGCAACAGACCCGCCAGGCGGGTCGGCATCGCTGTGCCGAATGCCATCCCGAGAAGGCCGCCAAGGGAGGTGCCGATGACCGCGCAATGCTCGACACCCATCGCCGTCAGGCAATGGTTGATATCGCCGAGATAGACGGCGGGCACATAGTTTCGCCAGTTGGAATCGTACGCGGATCGCCCCCGGCCCCGATAATCCGGCACCAGGACCCGGTGCGTGGCCGACAAACGGGTTGCGAGCGGATGAAAATCCTGGCTGTTCCGCGTCAAACCGTGAAGGCACAACACCGTGTCGCCGTGTCGCGGACCGTATTCGCGAACGAATAGCCTGAGCCCGTCCTGCGCCGACACGCGGTGTGCACGGTAGGCAGCCCCCCGTTCGTCGCCGAACAGCCGGCCCATAACCGGCCTAAAGACCCAAAAGGCCCGGTAGTCCGGCGAGATCGCTTTCGACCCGCTCCGGACCCGCCGGCAAGCGCTCGCGCACGTGGCCGAACCTGTTGACCCAGACAACCCGGAATCCGAAGTTCGAGGCGCCCGATACATCCCATGCGTTCGACGAAAAGAACAGAATCCGCCTAGCCTCGATACCGAGACCGTCGACTGCAAGCTGGTAAACCCGTTTGTCGGGTTTGTAGATCGCAAGTGGTTCGACCGTGTAGACCGCATCGAACAGATCGCTCATCCCCGATGCATCGAGGGCGGCCTCGATCATCCTTTGCGTTCCATTCGAAAGAATTGCCGTTCTAAAGCCTCCGCCACGAAGCGATCGAAGCATGTCGGGAACTTCGGGATAGGCGTCGAGCCGGTCGTAAAGGTCCATCAACTCGCCACGCAACGCCGCATCGTCGATCTGGGCGGTCTCCATGGCAAAATCCAGCGCGTCACCAGTGACCTGTTGAAAATCGACGTACTCATCCATCAGCGACCGCAGCCAAGTATATTCCAGTTGCTTGGTGCGCCAGGTATTGGCGAGTCCCATCCAGTCGTCTCCGATCCGGTCGGCCTTGTGGCGTACGGCGGATGCGACATCCAGCAAGGTCCCGTAGGCGTCGAACACACAGGCATCGATATCCGTGATCATCGGCATTGCCTCCCTTTATCGCCCATTCAGCGCACCAAATCCTGGGCCAGCTGTACGGGCGCATTTTCGCCGCCCAGAACCGCACGGTATACCTGCAGGTTCTCGAGCACCCGCTGAACGTAGTTTCGGGTCTCGTCGAACGGGATCGACTCGATCCAATCGATGGCGTCGACGTCCGGATCGCGCGGATCGCCGTACGCCCGCACCCAGCGCCGCGCGCGGTTTGGACCGGCGTTGTAGGCGGCGATCGATAGAATGTAGGAGCCGTCGAACGTCTTCAGAAGATTGCCCAGATAGGCGTCGCCGAACGACCGGTTGTAGCCCGGGTCCTTGCGCAATTTGTTGCGGTTGTAGCGGACGCCAAGTTGCTTTGCGACCTGGCGCGCCGTCGCCGGCATCAACTGCATGAGGCCGAGCGCGCCCGCGCGGCTCTTGGCCTCGGGAAAGAACAGGCTCTCTTGGCGGATCACGGCGTGCAGCAGAGCGGCCTCGACCTCGGAGCCCGGCTCGCTGACCGGCAACCCGAAGGACGCGACAGTCGGGTAGGCGGCGCTTGGAATGAGTTGTCCGTTTCGTGCGGCGAGCTTGGCGATACGGATCGCCAGATCCGGACGCCCGAGACTTCGGGCGAAGATCGCCACGACCGATTGCCACCCGGGCGCGTCGTAATGTCTGGCGACGCCCATTACCAGCGCCCCGATATGCTCGCGTGCCCCGGCCTCGACCAGGGCCTTTGCCGCCCGGGCCGGCTCAAAGGCATTGAACTCGGCGATCGTCAACGGGTCGCGGGCAATCTCGAAAGGCAGCGCCAGCGTCGCGCCGGGCTTGAGCCGCGATAGCGCAAGTTGCCCGTAAAAAGTCTCCGGATAGGACGACGCCACCGAGTACCAGATCGTCGCCGATGTCGTATCGCCAATGTTCTCTGCTGCGCGACCGGCCCAGTAAGCGCCGCGCGAGCGGCTGATCGGAAACGAAACGGCGGTATACAGCGCACGAAAGTGGTCGTATGCCCACGCCGGTTCATTGAGGAATCGGAGCGCGATCCACCCTGCAAGCCACTCAGCCTCCGAGAACAAGGCCGCTTCCTTGGCGTCGAGGCCGTGATTTCGAGCGACATTGTATGCCTCGCTGATCGCGCCATCGGCAAGCGACTGGCGCGCCAACTCTATCCGCTCCTCGGCCCATAAATCGGGTCGCACGGGATCGGGCGGCGCATCGGCGAACAGCTCCATCGCCGAGTCGGTGCGGCCCTTGCGCCGGCGCCACCGCAGCCGTTCGTAAACCAGCCCTTCGTGACGCTTGAGTTCATCAGGGACGCGGGCAATCGCCTTGTCGACATTGCCGCGCCTGTGTCGCAAAAGGAACCGTGCCTCGCCGAGCTTGCGGATATCTTCCGGCACCCGCGGCAGCATGCGCCGGGTTGCACCGAACCGCCCGTCCCACAGGACCCGCTCCAAGCGTTCCCGATGATCCGCTGCGCTCAGGTCTCGGCGGATGCGCCGATAGACCGCTCGCTCGTCCGACGGTGTAAAATCGCCGTCGATCCAGGCTTGGCGCAGCAGGGCGACGCCTTCGGCCTTAAAACCGAGATCGGCGAGCGCGTCGCCGAGCCGGGCACGTCCCAGATCGGAGACCGGTTCGGACCCGTCGAACCACGCTTTTACGGCAGTGGCCGTCCAGTTTGCCGGTATTGCGCGCTCGGCCTGGCGGCGCAAGCGCCGGCGATCGGGCCATGTCGGGTTCTCACGCAGGAAAGCACTGATTTCGAGCGTGTCGCCGGCGGCGTCCAGATCGCGCATCATGAACCACGTCAGGGCCTTGCGCAGCAGGGGGGCTTCGATCTTGGCGATCGCGCTTCGGGCGGTTTTCGGCTGAGCCAACTCAATGGCCTTGAACGCCGCCGCAACGGCCACCGCATCACCTGTTTTCGGCGGATCGTCGGCCACCGCCGTCAGCGGAGCCGCTAATATCCAGATCAGGCAGAGCACGACGACCCGCCAGTCGGCGCGGCGCGTTGTTTTCGATCCCGTCAAAATGATCATTTAAGCCCTTCATCCGACCGCATGCGTTCGCCGAATGCGACTCGCCGGACCAATGATGACCGAACGGCCGGCGATGTAAACGGTGGCAATATGACAATGACGACAACGGCTTGCGATCAGGGCGGGGCAAGGAGTATGGTGCGCGACCGCGACGCCTGCTGAGAGGATCATTCACATGTTCAAGGGATCGATAACCGCGTTGATCACGCCGTTCGGCAACGGCCAGGTGGATGCTGACGCCTTCAAAGCATTCGTCGAATGGCAGATCGAGGAGGGGACGAACGCCCTGGTGCCGTGCGGCACGACGGGCGAGTCGCCGACCTTGAGCCACGAAGAACACATGCATGTGACGGAACTCTGCATCGAAGCCGCCGCCGGCCGCGTTCCCGTGATCGCCGGCGCAGGGTCGAACTCCACCCATGAAGCCATCAATTTCGCCAAGCACGCCAAGGAAGCGGGCGCCGACGCCATTCTCGTGGTTACGCCGTATTACAACAAACCGACGCAGGAGGGCATGTACCGCCATTTCGAGGCCGTGCACAGTGCCACCGACCTGCCGCTGATCATCTACAACATCCCGGGCCGCAGTATCGTCGACATGTCGATCGATACCATGGCGCGCCTCGCCGAACTGCCGAACGTGGTCGGCGTCAAGGATGCGACGGCCGACCTGACCCGCCCGCAACTGACCCGGCTCGCCATGGGATCCGAATTCTGCCAGCTGTCGGGTGAGGACGGTACCATTGTGCCGTATCTTGCCGCCGGCGGTCATGGCTGCATTTCGGTCACCTCGAACGTTGCGCCGAAGCTGTGTTCCGACATGCACACGGCTTGGCAATCGCGCGATATCGACACCGTCATGGATATCCAGGACCGGCTGATGCCGCTTCACAAGGCCTTGTTCTGCGAAGCCAGCCCGGGTCCGGTGAAGTACGCAGCAAAGCTGCTCGGCAAGTGCAGCGACGAGCTTCGTCTGCCGCTCTGCGAAATCGCGGACTCCAGCAAGGCCCAGGTCGAAGGCGCGATGCGTCACGCCGGCCTGCTGAACTGAGCGGAGCGGCGCCCGTACGCCGGAACGGATTCCGATCATGGCCAAGAAGGCTCGCATAAAGGGTGCCATCGTCGCGCAAAACCGGCGTGCACGGCATGATTACTTTATTCAGGACACAATCGAGGCCGGCTTGGAACTTCGCGGCAGCGAGGTCAAGTCGCTGCGCGCCGGGCGGTGTTCCATCAACGAGGCTTATGCGGCGGATCAGGACGGTGAACTCTATCTTCTCAACGCCCATATCCCGGAGTATCCCGCTGCCGGTGTGTTCCAGCACGAACCCAAGCGCTCGCGAAAGCTCTTGTTGCATCGGCGTGAAATGGCACGCCTTGCAGAGGCCGTAAGCCGAAAGGGCATGGCGCTGGTGCCGCTGGCGATCTATTTCAATCCGCGCGGCATCGCCAAACTGGAACTGGCACTGGCCGAGGGCAAACAGCGCCACGACAAGCGCGACACGGTCAAGGAGCGAGACTGGCAGCGTCAAAAGGCGCGTCTGCTTCGTGAACGCGGCTGAGCCCAGAGCCTGTCACAGCTAGATGGAAACCGGCACGCTTCCATCTGAACATGATCCGATCCAGGAGGGACCCATATGGACAAGCCAATGCTTCATCTGGTTTTCGGCGGCGACGTCGCCGATCCGACCGGTAACGATTTCGTCGACACAGAGGCGCTCGACATCGTCGGCATCTATCCGAACTATGCGGCGGCGCTTGCCGCGTGGCGCGGCGCCAGCCAGGCGCATGTCGACGATGCGCGACGCAAATACGTCATCGTACACCTGCACCGGCTACTCGATCCCGACTCCTAAATTCCCAAATTCTCGAACACCGAATCGAACATCGTCTCGGTCAGACGCCCGGTGTTCACGTTGTAGCGTGAGCAATGGTAACTGTCGGCAAGCAACGGGCCGTCCGGAAGATCATGCCGGGCACCATGTCCGAATGGCCAAGCCGCCTTGCGCTGGCCGAGCGCCTTGAGAACGGCCCCGTGCGCGACGCCGCCCAACGCCACGATCGCCTCCAGTGCCGATAGATTGGCGATTTCCGAACCCAGGAATCCGTTACAGGCATTGACTTCCGGTCCTGTCGGCCGATTTTCCGGCGGCACGCACCGCACGGCGTTGGTAATCCGGCACTCGACGAGTTCGAGGCCGTCGTCTGGCTCTCGGCCATAGCGTCCGCGCGCCCAGCCATGACGGACGAGCGTGGGATAGAGCAGATCGCCGGCGTAATCGCCCGTAAACGGCCGCCCGGTTCGATTGGCGCCCTTCATACCGGGCGCGAGCCCGACGATCAGCAGACGGACAGTCCCGGGCGAAGCTGAAAATGCCGGGACCGGGGCGTTGAAGTACGCCGGCTCGCGCCGGCGGTTATCATCGCGAAATGCGGCGAGGCGCGGGCACTCGCGGCAATCCGGCGAAGGGTTGTTCGGAGCGGTCATTGTACGCACACTAACCGGCGTCACGCCGGCCGGATCCGTCGTCCTCGTTGCCGAAATCGTCGAAACGATCGTCACCCGGCCCCCGTGGTGGCGCGCTCGGACCGCCGCCATGGCGTTGGATGGACGATCTCAGGTCGTTGAGATCGAGAAATACGTCCGCCTGCCGGCGCAATTCGTCGGCGATCATCGGCGGCTGCGATTGTACGGTGCTGACGACGCTGACACGCACGCCCTTACGTTGAATCGACTCGACCAGCCGGCGGAAGTCGCCATCGCCTGAAAAAATCACCGCGTGATCGATGTGCGCCGCCATTTCGATCAGATCGACGGCAAGTTCGATGTCCATGTTGCCTTTGATGCGCCGACGCCCCGTTGGGTCGGTGAACTCTTTCGCCGGTTTGGTCACCAGAGTGTAGCCGTTGTAATCGAGCCAATCGACGAGAGGCCGCAATGGCGAATACTCCTGATCCTCGATCAGGGCCGTATAATAGAACGCCCGCAGAAGTTGACATTGAGAATTAAAATAACTCAGCAATTTCTTGTAATCTATATCGAAATCGAGAGATTTCGCTGTTGAGTACAGATTCGATCCATCGACGAACAGCGCGACCCGTTCGTGGGCGTAAAACGTCATTGTTTCGGTTCCTTAAGCAATACATCGGCGGCCTGAAGACGCAATGGCCGCTACGGGTTTAAAATGGCTGTCTCAAATGATCCCGGTCAGGGTGGTACCCTAGGATTGCCCGCAAAGCGAGCACGGGTTATGTCACGGTCCGAAGGTAGGAAAAGCCTCTGCCTCATTCAAGAAGCGAAGCTGGAAACAGCATGATCATCGTTGGAATAGGCGCAAATCTGAACCATCCGGAGATCGGCGCGCCCCGCCGCACATGCGGTGCCGCGCTGGCACGCCTTGCGACCCATGACCTTGTCATCAGCGACCGATCGCGGTGGTACGCGAGTGAACCGGTCATCAGGGACGGGTCACCAAAGCCGGACGTACCGCAACCCTGGTACATCAATGGCGCGATTGCGGTCGATACGGCACTTGAGCCGGAAGCGTTGCTGAGCGTGCTTCTTGACACCGAGGAGACGTTCGGGCGGTTGCGTTCCGTGCCCGATGCGCCACGAACCGTCGATCTCGACATCCTTGCTTTCGGTGACCGCAACATCGACATACCGAACCTGACGATCCCGCATCCGCGGCTGCATCTTCGCAGTTTCGCCCTGTTGCCGATCTCCGACATTGCACCGGACTGGCGGCATCCCCAAACCGGGACGCCGATCACCGACATGATCGCGGCGCTCGGCGAGGACCAAGCCATCCGCCCTGTCGAGGACGCCGCCGGATACATGGGAACCGAATGGGATAAAGAACCCGAAACGGTCTGAATCCTCTGGTGGCTGGAACGTTCGATTTCAGCACGATCGGTGCTTGCGTTCGGGACGGGCCTCCCTATATTGTCCGCGCTTCGCGGCCCGGTCACGACCGAAGCTGCGGTTTTTGAACACCATTACGGAGATCGCCCGATGGCCCGCGTTACCGTCGAAGATTGCGTCGAAAAGGTTCCCAACCGATTCGAGCTTGTGCTGCTCGCGGCTGAGCGTGCGCGGAACCTTTCTGCCGGCGCATTGCTGACGATTGACCGCGACAACGACAAGAACCCGATCTGCGCGCTACGTGAGATCGCCGAAGAGACCATCGATCTCTCGGAGGTTGAGGAAAACCTGGTCAAAGGCTTGCAGAAATTCGTCGAGTCGGACGAACCGGAAGAAGATAGCCTCGACTTCGACGCCATTCACCACGAACACAGCCCCGACACGGTGCCCGCTGCTGCGGCTGAGTCCGCAGGCGACGGCGATGAGGAAACCGGCGAGATCGCTCTCGGTGATGATGCCGCCGCGCTCGATCAGGCTGGCGCCGTGTTCGAGGACGCCGACATCGCCGACGACGACTGATCCGTTCTCATTCTTCGTCAGTTTTGGACGGCTCCGCCAAGCGCGGGGCCGTTTTCGTTTCGGCTCCGAAAAACATTGCTGCATTAAGCGCTTAACGTGATTATTATTATCGTTCAGGTAATTGGGCGGAGCGCCAGAAAGCGATGATTCGCCAGTTTGAACTGGTCGAAAGGGTCCGGTCCTACGATCCCGTCGCGGACGAGGATGCGCTCAACCGCGCCTACGTTTTCGCCATGAAGGCGCACGGCCAGCAAAAGCGGGCTTCGGGTGACCCTTATTTCTCGCATCCGCTTGAAGTCGCCGGCATCCTCACCGAGTACAAGCTGGATACCGCATCGATCATCACGGCACTGCTCCACGACACCATCGAGGATACGCTCGCGACCCATGAGGAAATCGAGGCTCAGTTCGGGCCGGAGATCGCGCGCCTTGTCGACGGCGTCACGAAACTGACCCGGATCGAGTTTCAGTCCGACCAGGAAAAGCAGGCGGAAAACTTCCGCAAGCTGGTGCTCGCGATGTCCGAGGATATCCGGGTTCTGCTCGTCAAGCTGGCTGACCGACTGCACAACATGCGGACCCTGCATCATATCCAGCGCCAGGAGAAACGCCGCCGGATTGCCAACGAGACCATGGACATCTACGCGCCGCTCGCTGAACGGATCGGCATGGACGCAATGAAGACCGAACTGGAAGATATCGCATTCAGCGAGATCAACCCCGACGCCCACCGATCGGTCGTCAAACGTCTCGACTTCCTTCGCGAGCAGGGCGGCAGACTGGTCGACCAAATCGTCTCCGGGTTGAGCGACACCTTGCGAGACGGCGGCACGGAAGCCGTTGTCTCGGGCCGCGAGAAGACGCCGTATTCGATTTGGCGCAAGATGCAACAGAAGGACATCGGTTTCGAGCAGCTCTCGGATATCATGGCGTTCCGCATCGTCGTTGCGGATACCGCCGCATGCTATCAGGCGCTCGGTATCATTCATGCGGCGTATCCGGTGGTGCCGGGGCGTTTCAAGGATTACATCTCGACCCCGAAGCCCAATGGTTACCGTTCCATTCACACGGGCGTCTTCGGCCCGTTACGCCACCGCATCGAGATTCAGATCCGAACCGAGGACATGCACGAGGTCGCGGAGCGCGGCGTTGCCGCGCATTGGCAATACAAGCAGGGCGCCGGCGCGCGCGAGGGCAAGCAGTACCGCTGGCTCCGCCAGTTACTCGAAATCCTCGAACACACCGCTGGCCCCGAAGAGTTTCTCGAGCACACCAAACTGGAAATGTTTCAGGATCAGGTGTTCTGCTTCACGCCCCGCGGCGACCTGGTTAACCTTCCGCGCGGGGCGACGGCTGTCGATTTTGCCTATGCCGTGCATTCGGAAGTCGGCGACACCTGCGTCGGCGCCAAGATAAACGGCCGCATGATGCCGCTCCGCACTCAGCTCAGGAACGGCGACCAGATCGAGGTCTTGACGTCGAAAGCGCAAACCCCGTCGCCGACATGGGAACGCTTCGTCGTCACCGGCAAGGCGCGCGCCCACATTCGCCGCTTCATCCGGCTTCAGGAACGCGACGAGTACGCCAAGCTTGGCCGGTCGATCCTCAAACGCCTGTTCAAGGACGAAGGTTTCGATCTTTCCGAGAAGGGCCTCGAGGGCGTCCTCAAGATCTTCAAGGCGTCCGACATTACCGAATTGGTGGCCGAGGTCGGTGCCGGCCAGATTCGCGGCCGCGATGTGCTGGAAGCGGTTTACCCGGCAGCCCGCAAGAAGCCTGAAAGCGATAGCGACGAGAAGGTCGTTTCGCTCTCCAAAGCTCGTAAAAACAAGGATCACGACGACGACGGCGTTTCGATCCGCGGACTCATTCCGGGCATGGCGATGCATTTTGCAGCATGCTGCCACCCGTTGCCCGGCGACCGCATCGTCGGCATCATCACCACAGGCAAGGGTGTCACGATCCACACCATCGACTGTGACACGCTCGAACTTTTCCATGACACGCCGGAACGCTGGCTCGACGTGAGCTGGGACACCGACGAGCCATCGACCGGGCATGTCGGACGCATCGAACTCACAGTACTCAATGCGCCGGGCAGCCTGGGCGATCTGTCGACCGTCATCGCGCGGCATGAAGGCAACATCTCGAATCTCAAGATCACCAACCGCTCCACCGACTTCTTCGTCATGATCATCGATATCGAAGTTCGCGACGTGAAGCATCTGAATGACATTATCGCCGCCTTACGCGCGTCGACGACCGTCAACACAGTCGAGCGAGCCCGCGGTTGAATCTGGCGCACGGCGCATTTTCTTTTTAGATTCATTCGCTTGCGCGAATTCTATGGGTTCTCGGCGATAACGGGATCGCGTATACACTAGACATGTTCAAGCGACGCCATCAATTGCCGACCCTTGATCGGCTGCGGGAGTGGGTGTGGCCCCGGCGGGGCTGGTTGCGCACCAGCCGATATGTCGCACACCGGCTCTCGCGGCTGCCGGGATCCGGTTATTCGATTGCCTGCGGTTTCGCGTGCGGCGCTGCGATTTCGTTCACGCCGTTTGTCGGTGCGCATCTCATCCTCGGTAGCGCGTTGGCGTGGGCTCTTCGCGCCAATGTTATCGCGGCGTGGATCGGTACGCTCGTCGGCAACCCATGGACCTTCCCTTTTATTTGGCTTTGGCTCTACAAATCGGGCATCTGGATTCTCGATCGAAACGGCATACACGACAAGGACGCACCCGATTTCGTCGACGTGTTTGCCGGGCTGTGGGAAGCCATTCTGAACGTTAATGTCGATGCCATCATCGCGTCGCTCTCGGCCGTCATTTTGCCCATGACGATCAGCGGCATCCCATCCTTCATTGTCGTCTGGATCATCTTCTATTTCCCCGTTAAGTCGATTGTCGAAACGTACAAACGGCGACGCATGCGGCGCATCCTGCGCAAACGACGCCGGGAACGGGAAAAGCAGACAAGCAAGAACATGCCGGCCAATGCCGATCGGGCGACACCATGATTGTCGGGCTCGGAACCGACCTCTGCGATTCCCGCCGAATCGAACGAACCCTGGAGCGGTTCGGCAGCCGTTTCGTTCATCGCCTGTTTGACGAGAGCGAACAGCGTGCCGTCGAACGGCGGCCGCAGCGCCGGGCCAGCGGTTATGCGCTGAGGTTTGCGGCAAAAGAGGCCTGCGCCAAGGCGCTTGGCACCGGGTTCCGGAAGGGCGTTTTCTGGCGCGACATGATCGTCGCCAACGAGCCGTCCGGCAAGCCCGTCATGATCCTGAAGAACGGCGCCCTCGAACGCATGAAAGCGCTGACGCCGGAGGGTTGGGTGCCGATGGTCAACGTCTCGCTGACGGACGAGGTTCCGACCGCGCATGCCGTCGTCATCATCTCCGCGGTCCCGCCGGACCACGCCGATGCGATGCCCGGTACAAAGCCCGCTTGACAGTCATGCAAGCAAACCGTCATACGTGGCCCGCCCGGCGGCCATCCCAACGTTCAGAGTCTTCATGACGGCACGCAAATCCGGATCGTTCTCGGAAACCGTCAGAACCGTGATCTATGCGGTTCTGATTGCCGTCATCGTGCGCACGTTCGCCTACGAGCCGTTCAACATCCCGTCCGCATCGATGTATCCGACACTGCTCAAGGGCGACTATCTGTTCGTTTCGAAGTTTTCATACGGCTACAGCAAGCATTCGCTACCGTTCAGCCTGCCGTTGATCCCGGGCCGGGTGTTGTTCTCCGAGCCGGAACGGGGCGACGTCGCCGTGTTCAAGCTGCCGTCCGACAACGCGACAGACTACATCAAGCGCATTGTCGGACTGCCGGGCGATCGCATCCAGGTCATGGGTGGCATATTGCACATTAACGGCGAGCCGGTTGAGCGCACCCCGGTCGAGGACTTCATGGAGGAGAACCGGTTCGGCGATTTCTCCCGGCGGCCGCAGTTCCGCGAAGTTCTGCCGAACGGGGTCGAGCACAATATCCTCGAGATCTCCGACGATCGGGAAATGGACAACACGGTCGTCTATACCGTGCCCGAAGGCCATTATTTCGGCATGGGCGACAACCGCGATCAATCGAGCGACAGCCGCTTCCTGAACAGCGTCGGTTTCATTCCACGAGAAAATCTGGTCGGTCGGGCAGAGTTCATCTTCTTCTCCGTCAATGGCGATGTGTGGAAGTTCTGGCGCTGGCCGGAAACGCTTCGGTTCGGGCGATTTTTCACCGGCATCGACTGAACGAAGATGGCCCGCGATATCGCGACCCTTGAAAACGCCATCGATTACCGGTTCAACGACCGGCACCTCGCCGAACAGGCGCTGACACATGCAAGCCGTAGTCTAAGTCCGGGTGACCGGATCGAAAGCAACGAGCGCCTCGAATTTCTCGGCGACCGCGTTCTTGGCCTTGTCATCACCGAAATGCTGTACGCCGCCTACCCGGACGACAGCGAGGGAAATTTGTCGCGGCGTCTGAATGCGCTCGTCCGCCGCGAGACCCTTGCCGACGTCGCCGACGAACTTGATCTCGCCCGGCACATCGTGATGTCGCGGGGCGAGGCGGAGCAGGGGGGACGCGAAAATCCCGCACTTGCCGCCGACGCCATGGAGGCGCTCATTGCGGCGGTCCACCTCGATGGTGGCATCGATGCCGCCCGACAGTTGATAAGGACATTATGGACCGACCGGGTGCGGTCGGGGCCAAACGAGCCGCCGAAAGACGCCAAGACGTCGCTTCAGGAGTGGAGCCAGTCAAAGGGCCGCGGGCTGCCGAAATACACGGTGATTTCCCAGGAAGGTCCTCCGCACGCTCCGGCTTTCACCGTCGAAGCGCGCCTCGATGCGGAAACCGCGGCCCGTGCGACCGGTCCGTCCAAACAGAAGGCCGAACAGGCCGCGGCCGCCCAACTGCTCGACGCCATCGAGAGGAACGCAACGTGAGCGATGACGCACCCGCCGACCCGCGCACCGGATTCATCGCCGTGCTCGGCGCGCCCAACGCCGGCAAGTCGACCCTGATCAATCGGGCCGTCGGCACCAAAGTCTCGATCGTATCCCCCAAGGTACAGACGACGCGGACCCGCATTATCGGCATCCTGATGCGCGGTGCGTGCCAGCTGTTGTTCATCGACACGCCCGGCATCTTCGAGCCGCGCCGCCGCCTCGACCGTGCGATGGTCGCCGCCGCATGGAACGGCGCCGAAGACGCCGACGGTATATTGTTGCTGATCGATGCAATGCGCGGCATCGACGAGGACTCCCGGCGTATCCTCGACCAACTCAAGCAACACGGCCTTCGCACATGGCTCGCCATCAACAAGACGGACGCCGTCAAGAAACCGGCGCTTCTCCAATTGACGCAATCGCTGAGTGACGAGGAATTGTTCGATGAAGTCTTCATGATCTCGGCCAAAACCGGCGACGGCGTCGAAGATTTGCTGGATGCCCTTGCCGATGCCGCCCCCCCGGGGCCGTGGATGTACCCGCCGGATCAGATTTCCGACATGCCCGAACGTCAGCTGGCGGCCGAGATTACGCGCGAACAGCTCTATCTCCAGCTCAGGCAGGAACTGCCGTACGCCGCGACCGTCGAAACGGAAACATGGGAAGACCGCGATGACGGCAGTATCGCCATCGGGCAGGTCGTCTTCGTCGAGCGCGAAAGCCAGCGTGCCATTATCCTGGGCAAGGGCGGCCAGCGTATTCGCGCCATCGGCACCGCGGCACGCAAGGAACTGGCGCGGCTGCTGGATTGCCCGGTCCACCTCAACCTGTTCGTCAAGGTCCGCGGCAAGTGGGGCGACGATCCCGAGCGCTATCGATCCTGGGGGCTCGATTTCAATGCCTGATACAGGTTTTCGAGAGGGCGGCTGATGCAATGGACCGATGACGGCATCGTATTGGCGGCGCGCCGTCACGGCGAAACGTCGGCCATCGTCACCATCCTCAGCCGCGAACACGGACGCTTCGCCGGTCTCGTCAGGGGCGGCGGCGGCAAAAACAAGCGACCGACCATCGAGCCCGGCAATCGGGTTCATGCCACTTGGCGGGCGCGGCTTGAGGAACACCTCGGCACCTTCGAGTGCGAAGTCGTCGACCCGGTGGCCGCCCGCTGGCTGGGCGATGCAGATCGCTTGGCCGGCATGAGCGCGGCGCTCTCGGTGGCCGCGACCGCCTTGCCGGAGCGCGAACCGCATCCGCCGGTTTACGATGGGCTCGCCATCTTCCTGGATAGCCTGGCCGGCGATCAATGGCCGAGCGTCTATGTGAAATGGGAAATGGGCCTGCTCACCGAACTCGGCTTCGGTCTCGAACTCGGACACTGTGCGGCGACCGGCGAAACGGACGACCTTGTCTATGTCTCGCCCAAATCCGGACAGGCCGTGACGCGTACTGCGGGCGAACCCTACCGCGAGCGCATGCTGCCGCTTCCCGCGTTTCTCCGCGAATCGGGTGTTGCAGGTCATGCGACGGCGGTCGCCGATGGGCTCAAGCTGACGGGTTTCTTCCTCGAACGGCACGTCTATGCCGAGCCTTCCGGCACGCTCCCCGATGCGCGAACGCGCTTCTTTCAGCGACTTCGACGGCAATCGCGATGATATCTGATGGCGTCCCATGGCAACGGGAAGAAACGCCATTGATTGTCCCGAAATGAGCCGCTAACTACTATATCTTGCTGATTTTCACCGATACGGCGCGCACCCGGCATGGCAAATCAACCGGCTGAAAACATCCGAGATACCCCGCTCAGCGATGCACTGAGCGAACGCTATCTCGCGTACGCGCTATCGACCATCAAGTCGCGCTCGCTGCCCGATGTGCGTGACGGTCTGAAGCCCGTTCACCGCCGCTTACTGTTCGCCATGCGCCTGTTGAAGCTCGACCCGAAATCGGGCTTCAAGAAGTGCGCCCGCGTCGTCGGTGACGTCATCGGTAAATACCATCCCCATGGCGACGTTGCCGTCTACGACGCGCTTGTGCGTCTCGCCCAGAGCTTTGCCGTGCGTTATCCGCTGGTCGACGGTCAGGGCAATTTCGGCAACGTGGACGGCGATAACGCCGCCGCGATGCGCTACACCGAAGCGCGGCTGACCGAGGTCGCGTGGCTTCTGCTCGAAGGTATCGACGAGGATGCCGTTGATTTTCGCGAGACCTACGACGGCGAGGAAGAAGAGCCGATCGTTCTGCCGGCCAACTTCCCGAACCTGTTGGCCAACGGTGCTTCGGGCATTGCCGTGGGTATGGCGACGAGCGTCCCGCCGCACAATGTTGCCGAGCTTTGCGACGCCATGGCGCACATCGTCAAGACGGCCAAGCACGAGACCGCATCGATCGACAATTCGCGAGTGACGTTCGACAAGCTGGTCGAACTGGTGCCGGGCCCGGATTTCCCAACGGGCGGCGTGCTGGTCGAACCGGCGGAGAGCATCGCCGAGGCCTATCGGACCGGTCGCGGGGGCTTTCGTCTGCGCGCGCGGTGGGAAACGGAAGACCTCGGGCGCGGACAGTACACCATCGTCATCACCGAGATTCCCTATCAGGTGCAAAAGGCTCGGCTGATCGAAAAAATCGCGGAATTGCTGGAAGCCCGCAAATTGCCGTTCCTCGCCGATGTGCGCGACGAGAGCGCGGAAGACATCCGTATCGTCCTCGAACCCAAGAGCCGGACCGTCGAAGCCGAAATGCTGATGGAACAGCTGTTCATGCAAACCGATCTCGAGGTTCGCATCGGTCTCAACCTCAACGTTCTCGATGGCGGCGTGACACCCCGCGTCATGAGCCTCCGCGACGCCCTGGTCGCGTTCCTGCTGCACCGCCACGACGTGCTCGAGCGCCGCTCACGCCACCGGCTGGAGAAAATCGAACACCGCCTTGAGATTCTCGACGGCTTCCTGATCGCATACCTCAATCTCGACGAGATCATCCGCATCATCCGCGAGGAAGACGAACCCAAACCCGTGATGATGAAGACGTTCAAGCTGAGCGATGTGCAGGCGGAAGCGATTCTGAACATGCGCCTGCGTCAGTTGCGCAAGCTCGAAGAGGAGGGCATTCGCAGCGAACACGCCGAACTGTCCGCCGAGCGCAAGACCCTGAAGGCGCTTCTCAAGGACGAGAAGAAGCGTTGGAAGGTCATCGCCGAGCAGATTAGCGAAACCAAGAAAGCGTTCTCCGCCAAGACCGAACTCGGTCGTCGCCGGACCGAGATCGGCGAGCCGCCGAGCGCCGTCGTCGTGCCGCTCGAAGCCATGATCGAGCGTGAGCCGATTACGGTCGTATGCTCGGAAAAGGGCTGGGTCCGCGCCATCAAGGGTCATGGCATCGACCCGGCGTCGTTCAAGTTCAAGGACGGCGACAAGGGCCGTTTCGCGGTCGAGGGCCAGACCACGGACAAGCTTCTCGTGTTCGCCACCAACGGCCGGTTCTACACCATCGGATGCGACAAACTGCCGGGCGGGCGCGGCCACGGCGAACCGCTGCGGCTATTGATCGATCTCGGCAACGCCAACGATGCCGCAGCGCTGTTCATTCACCAGCCTGACCGCAAGCTGCTCGTCGCCTCCGACGCCGGCCGCGGCTTTATCGTCGAAGAGAACGATGTGATTGCGCAAACGCGAAACGGCAAGCAGGTTCTCAATCTCGGCAGCGGCGAGGAAGCAAAAGTTGCCGCCATCGTCGAGCAAGACGCCGATTCGATCGCCGTTCTGGGCGACAACCGCAAACTGCTGATCTTTCCGATGGACGAGCTGCCGGTCATGAGCCGGGGCCGAGGCGTGATCCTGCAGCGCTACAACAAAGGGGGCCTCGCCGACGCCAAAACCATGAAGCTCGCCGACGGTCTCACCTGGCAGACCGGTTCAGGCGTTCGCACCGAAGCCGACATCAAGAACTGGAACGGCAAGCGGGCACAGGCGGGTCTTGTCGTGCCCAAGGGTTTTGCCCGCAACAACCGCTTCGGCTGAACGCTTGATAGGGGCCGGATGCTGGCCTAATACTCTCCGTCACACGCTGCCGGGCGTCGCCCGGATCCTTATCAAGAATGGGGGATGACCATGACCGTAATGACTGCAACCTCGGAGACCCTGATCAGCCGCCTGTGGCCGGGCACAACCGACGGCGCATCGCGCTGGCTGCGCTACGCATTGCTCGCCGTCGCCGGCTCCGCGCTGGTTGCGATCTGTGCCCAGATTCAGGTGCCGTTCATTCCCGTGCCGATGACCATGCAGACATTTGCGGTGCTGCTGGTCGGCACCGCCTACGGCTGGCGGCTCGGCGGCGCGACGCTCGCGCTTTATCTTGCCGAGGGTGCAGCGGGCATCCCGGTCTTCGCCGGCGGTGCGGCGGGCCCGGCCGTTCTGTTCGGCGGAACCGGCGGTTACCTGCTTGGCTTCGTTCTGGCTGCCGCACTGTGCGGTGCGCTTGCCGAGCGCGGTTGGGATCGGCACGTCGTGCGGACGGCCATCGCCATGTTTTTCGCCAATGTCGTGATCTACGTTCCGGGCCTGCTGTGGCTTGGCAACGTCTACGGTTGGGATAAACCGATCCTGGAGTGGGGCCTGACCCCGTTCATCCTCGGCGATCTGACGAAACTCGCGCTCGCCGCCTGTGCGCTGCCGCTCGCGTGGCGCCTGCTGGGACGCGGCAAGCAGGACTGACCCTGCACAAGATCGGCGATCTCAAACGGTATTTCGAAGGTGCCTGGACGGTCGAGCGGACCGTCCGGGATCGCCGCGCGGCATCGGATGGCACGTTTCGCGGCGAAGCAACCTTTATGCCCACCCGAGAAGGCCTCCGCTACGACGAAACCGGACGCCTTGAACTTCCGGGTTATGCCGATGACGTGAGCCGGTGCTATCGCTGGATCATCGATGATCCGCACCGGGCGGCAATCCTGTTCGAGGACGGCAGGCCGTTTCACGCTCTCGATCTGACAAACGGCGAAGATAGGGTTCGTCACCTGTGCGGTGACGATGTCTATGACGGGATTTATGCCGTCGAAGACGATGGGAACTGGCAACTCGCATGGCGCATCGAAGGGCCGCGCAAGTCGCTCCTCATCGAGAGCCGTTACACCCGCCGTCAGCGATCGCCATAGATCATGCCCGGCAGCCACGTCGCAAGTTCGGGTATGACGGCCAATACGGCCAACATCAGCACCTGCAACGCGATAAACGGCGCGACGCCCCTGTAGATGTCGGCGGTGGCGAGCGACGGCGGCGCCACACCACGAAGGTAGAACAGCGCAAAGCCGAACGGCGGCGTCAGGAACGACGTCTGCAGGTTTATCGCGATCATGACGCCGAACCACACCGGATCGACATCCATGGCGAACAGCACGGGCGCGACGATCGGCACGACGACGAAGGTGATTTCGATAAAATCGAGAAAGAAGCCGAGCACAAAGACCACCGCCATGACCACGACCACGGCTGCCGTCGCGCCGCCCGGCAGGCCGTTCAGCAAATCCTCCACCATGCGATCGCCGCCGAGACCGCGAAACACCAGCGCGAAGACCGATGCACCGATCAGAATGGTGAAGACCATCGCCGTCATACGCACCGTGCCGCGCATCACCGCGGTAAGCACGACAGGACTCTCCGAATCCGGGCGGGCGCGGCGCAAGGCAACCGCCGCCGCAACCACCGACCAGCTCACCACCGCAACAGCGGCAAGGGCGAGGGCGATCATAAAACCGTCGAATAGCGCAATATCGTCTCGCATGATGCGAAGATCGGCGACACTCACACAAAACACGGTTACGGCAATGGCCGTGAGGGCATGCGGTGCGCGGCGCCGGCTCGCAGCGTCGAGACGGCTGGCGGCGAGCAGCAAAGCGCCGACGGCGCCGATCGACGCGGCTTCGGTCGGCGTGGCGATACCGCCCAGAATGCTGCCCAGTACGCCGACGATGAGCAGACCCGGAGCGATCAGAACAGGGCCGAGCGGCGGCGCCCGAACGCCCACATCCTGCTTGACCGGAGGCGCGTCGCCGGGACGCGCACGGGTCACGCAGGCGAGATAGATCGCATAAAGCCCGACAAGCGCCAGCCCCGGCAGTAAAGCGCCGGCAAACAGGTCGCCGACGGTTAGCGGTTCCGGCGCCCAGTTGCCGATGGCGCGCTGCGCTTCGGCATAGGAGTTCGAAAGCTGATCGCCGAGTATGATCAGCACAATGCTGGGCGGAATAATCTGGCCCAGCGTGCCGGCCGCAGCGATCGATCCGGCCGCCAGCGACGGTTTGTATCCGTTGCGCAGCATCACCGGGAGTGCGATCAAGCCCATGGTGACGACAGTTGCGCCAACGATCCCCGTCGATGCGGCGAGCAGTGCGCCGACGGCGAAAACCGCGTAACCGAGTCCACCCGGACGGCTGCCAAGCAGGCGGCTGAGCGCCATCATGAGATCCTCGGCAATTCGCGATCGCTCCAGCGCCAATCCCATGAAAATGAACAACGGGACGGCGAGCAGGACCTCGTTGGTCATCGCATTGCCGAAGATTCGCGAGGGCAGGGCACCGAACAGCGCAGGGTTGAAGATGTCGAGCAGGCTGGCGGCGCCGGCGAACAACAACGCAACGCCGGCCAATGTGAACGCGACGGGAAAGCCGATCAGAATGGCGCCGAATGTGACGATGATCATCGCGACGGCTAGGATTTCGGCCGTCATCGGGAGGCGGTCCGTTTCACAACCACTGCCATCGACCGGATTGCCAGCGAGACGGCCTGAAGCGCCAGTAAAACCGCGAACGCGAGAATGCCGGTCTTCAGGATATAGAGAATTGGTAAACCGCTGCTCTCCCGTGACCCTTCAAGAATGCGCCAGGATTGCGCAACGTAGGGAAAGGCGTAGACCCAGAGCACGCCGCAGAACGGCAACAACAGAAAGATGACGCCGAACAGGTCGACCATCGCCCGACGGCGTGCGGACATGGCGCCGTAAAAGATGTCGACGCGAACATGGTCGTCGCTCAGCAATGCGAAACCGGCGCCGAGCGTAATCAGAAACGCATGCTGATAGACGGCCGCTTCCTGTAAGGAGATCAGGCCGATTCCGAAAACGTAACGAAGCACGACAACGGCGAACTCGGCCAATACGAGCCCGAACGCGAGCCACGCCGTCACATGGCCGATCCGCCTGTTAACGGCATCGATGATGCCCGCCAGCCGCAGCAAGGCCTAGTACTCGAACGGCAATAACCGCGAGGCCCAGAAGCTGTGATCGGCAACCCGGGTCCAGGCCATCGACTGCCGTCGGAAATCGAGGAAACTCTTGAGAATACGCGCCGATAGCTCGCTCTCCTCGCCAACCTCGCGAACGACCTCGCCGGCGACCGCGCCAACGGCATTCAGGATATCATCGTTGAAGCGGCGGAACGCGACGCTATGGGTATCGCGCAAGACGATCAACGCCTCGGCGTTGCGTGCGTTGAACTCAGCCAGAACACGGTTGTTTTCGGCGAGCGACGCTTCGCGAACGATCGTCTTGTGGCCCTCGCCGAGCCCCTCCCAGACATCCTTGTTGATGCCGAGGCTGAGGGTCGGACCCGGTTCATGGAAGCCCGGATAATAGTAGTACTTGGCGACCTTGTGCAGTCCGAAGGCGAGATCGTTCCAGGGGCCGATCCACTCGGTTGCGTCGATGGCCCCGGATTCGAATGCCGCAAAAATCTCCGATGCGGGCAGGGTGGTCACCGCGGCGCCGATCCGGCGCAAGGTTTCGCCACCGAGCCCAGGCATACGGATCTTGAGGCCCTTGAGATCGTCCGGCGTGTTGATTTCCTTGTTGTACCAACCGCCCATTTGCACACCAGTGTTCCCGGCCGGCAACGCCTTCAGGTTGAATTGTGCGGACAGTTCATCCCACAACGCCTGGCCGCCGCCATGCAAGATCCAGGCATCCATTTCCGTCGCCGACATGCCGAAAGGGACGGTGGTGAAAAAGTTGAGCGCCTTCGACTTGCCCTGCCAATAGTACTCGGCGCCGTGGTACATGTCGGCAGTGCCTGACGATACGGCGTCGAAAGATTCGAACGGCGGCACCAACTCGCCGGACGAATAGACCGTGATACGCAGTTCGCCACCCGACATCAGCTCGACATTCCGGGCGAAATTCCGCGCGGCGACATCCGTACCCGGCAGGTTCTTCGGCCACGTCGTAACCATGGTCAGTTCGCGGGCGGCCCGCACGACACCCGGCGCCGACAGCGCCGCAACGCCGCTCGCCGCTGCAACAGCGTTGCCCAGAAACTTCCGGCGTTTCATATGTCAGTCTCCCCTGTTCCCGTCATTCCCGAAGCGTTGCCACTCGCCGTCCCTGAAAACCTCGGCCGGACGGAAACGGGCTTTGTAAGACATCTTGTCGCAATTCTCGATCCAGAAACCGAGATAAAGATAGTCCAATCCGGTGCGAGCCGATTCCCGCGCGGCATGCAAAATCATATAGGTGCCGAGGCTGATGCGCTGCGATGTCGGATCGAAAAAACTGTATACGGCGGATAGCCCATCCGCCGTACGGTCGATCAGGCAGACCGCGACAAGGTCGCCGCTGTCAGGCTCGCGATATTCGAACACGCTCGTTTCGATCGGCGTATCCTCGACCAGCGTCTGATATTCGGCGAAGCTCATGTTCGACATCTCACCGCCGGTGTGCCTGCGCGCCTGATAGTCGGCAAATACGCGGTACTGCTCCGCCGTTCCGATCGCATTGCGCTGCTTAAACACCAGGTCCCGGTTGGCGCTCAAGACCCGTTTCTGGTTTCGGCTGGGCTCGAACGCGTTGCAGTCGATACGCATGGGCACGCAGGCGTTGCAGCCCTCGCAGGCCGGCGCATAGGCAATTCCGTGGCTGCGCCGGAAACCGGCTTGCGACAAGGCATCGTGAAGAACCCGCGCGTCTCGACCGCCGAGTTCCGTGACCACCCGCCGCTCCAGGCGATCGGGCAGGTAAGGGCACGGCAAGGGCGCCGTTGTAAAGAAGAAGTGCATGTTCTGTAGGCGTCGTTGATGGCGCATGGCTCTCGGGGGCCGCCCGTCAATTACCCGTGGACTGCGGCGTCACCGGAAGATCGAGCAGACCGTCGCCGTTGGCCTCGTTTTCACGCTGCTGCAAGTTCTCTTTTGCGGCCCGCAGCCCGGGGAGAACCTCTTCCTGCTCCTTGTACGCGTACTCGCCGGTACCTCGCAGAAGCGTGATGCTGAGACGCCGGTTCGATGCATGCTCGGGATCATCTGCCTTCAGCGGCTCAGTCTCGGCCTTGCCGACGACACGCGAGACGCGATCATAGGGTACGCCGTTTCGCATCAGTTCACGCCGCGCGGCATTGGCGCGATCCGACGACAGCTCCCAATTGCTGTAGCCGCGGTCGTTGCTGAAACGAATTGCATCCGTATGGCCGGAAATCGAGATCTGCTGGGTCATGGACATTACGACCTTGCTGACCAAATGCAGCAGACGCCGCGTATGCGGGAACATTTCCGAACCGCCGCTCGGGAACATGGCCAGCCCATCCTGATCGACGATCTGAATGCGCAAGCCCTCTGGCGTGTCGTCGATCAGCAAACTTTCTTTCAGTTGCTGAAGGTCGGCGGCGCTCGCGATGGCCTGTTCGATGGCTTCCCGGGCTTGTTCGAATTGTTGATCTTCAAGTGCTTGCTGGGCGGCTTCGGCGTCGGATGCCCCTTCCTGCAACGCCTCGCCGCCGGACCCGGCGCGGGGCGGGGGCAAATCGACGGTCACCGACGACGACGACGAGTTGGACGTGCCGACACCTTCCTCAGAGAGCGTCTTGCCGCCGAGAATTTGGCCGGACCCGCTGGTGCTCGACGAGATGGCGGTCGGCGCGAAGTAGTTCGAGATGCCTTCGAGGCTTTCCTGGGAAACCGAGTTCAACAACCATAGCAGCAGGAAGAACGCCATCATTGCGGTCACGAAGTCGGCATACGCGATCTTCCAGGCGCCGCCGTGATGCCCGCCATGCCCGCCTTTCTTGACACGCTTGATGATGATCGTGCCGCCGGGCGGTTGCTGACCTTGTTGTCCTTCCTCAGCCATTCAGGGCCTCGTTGCTGTCGATCGTTCGACTGCCTATTTGTCGGCCGGCAGGTTCTGGATCATTTCCTCGACCTCCGCAAACGTCGGGCGCACGTCTCCCGGCAGCGATTTACGGGCGAACTCGACCGAAATCTGCGGCGCATAACCTTGCATGTGCCCGACGATACCGGCCTTTATGCATGCCATGTAAGCGGCATCGGCGTTGTTGATCGCGGCCAGCGACGTTCCCATCGGCGAAACGAAGCCGTAGGCGAAGAAAATACCGCTGAACGTACCGACCAGCGCCGCGGCGATCAGACCGCCGAGCACTTCCGGCGGCTCGGTGATCGAACTCATGGTGACGATAACGCCGAGCACGGCAGCGACGATGCCGAGCGCCGGAAGCGCGTCGCCGACCGACGAGATCGCGCCCGAGATCGCGTGTTCTTCCTCGTGATGGATTTCCAGTTCCGCGTCCATGATCGCTTCGATTTCGTGCGGATTGTTGGCGCCGAGCGTTAGCAGGCGGAGATAATCGCAGAGAAACTCCACGGCATGGTGATCGCCCTGAAACGTCGGGAAGTTGCCGAACAACTGGCTTTCTTCGGGTTTTTCGACGTGGCTCTCCAAAGCGAGGTCGCCCTTCGTCTTGGCCAGCTTGAAAACCGAATAAAGCACGCCAAGCAGTTCGGTGTAGTCGGCGGGCTTGTACTTCGGGCCCTTGAGAATTCGCCCGACCGCCTTGAACGAGCCGAAAATGACGCGCTTCGGATTGCCGATCACGAAAGCGCCGAAGGCGCCGCCGAAAATGATGAGGAATTCGATCGGCTGCCACAGAACGCCGTAGCTGCCATGGATACCGTAACCACCGAGCACGGTGGCAAAAACAATCAATGCACCGACGATCAGAAACATGCCGAGCTTCTACCCCGGAGCCAATGCCGTGGCACATTGACGTCCTACAAAACAAATCCGGCGGTACCGGACACGCTGTTGCGTTATCGGTACTTCACCGGCACCCTGTTTTTAAAGAACTTTCGAGCAGATGCAAAGCGGCGCATGTGACAAATACTGATGAAAATTATCCACCGATCCAGTCGCCAAAACAGGACCGCATGAACGCGTGAACGATCTGGCCGAAAAATCACGCCGCCAAGCGTTACCAATCTGGTTTGCCGCCACGCTCAGTCAGGTCGCCGGTCTTGCCATCGCGGCACTTGGCGCCATCGCCTTCAGAGAGGTGTCTGGCGAGGGTCCCGAATTGTGGATGAGCGCCCTTTTCGCGGGGTTTATTGCCGCGATCGCAGGCCAAATCGTTTTTCGGCTGCCGATATGGTGGCTCGCGATCAACATGGCTTTTCTCCCGGCGCTGTGGCTTGCCTCGGGACACGGTGCGGGATGGGCCTATGGCCTTCTGTTCAGCCTCTCGCTCCTGGTCTTCTGGAATGCCGCACGGGATCGGGTGCCTTTGTACCTTACGAATTCTATTGCTGCGCGTTCTGTGGCCGAGGTCATAACACATCGATCGAAAGGCGATTCGACCGAGCGGCGTTTTCTTGACCTCGGCAGCGGTCCCGGCGGATTCTGCCTAACGGTGGCGGAACGCCTTCCCGACTGGCAGGTAACGGGATTGGAATCGTCACCGCTGCTCGCGTTGTTTGCCATGGCCCGTAAGACAATCGGCGGTGCAAACAACCTGACGTTTCATCGTCGCAACCTGTGGGACGAGAACCTCGGCAGTTACGACGCCGTCTACGCGTTTTTGTCCCCCGCGCCGATGGCGCGGCTCTACGACAAGGTCCGCCGCGAAATGAAGCCGGGCAGTATCTTTGTCAGCAATTCTTTCGATGTGCCGGGGGTCGAGCCTGACGAGGTCATCGATGTCAATGACAGTCGGCTTACGCGGCTGCTCGTCTGGCGGCTCTAGGGTCAGGACCCATTAATTTCATGCAATTCCGTTTGCCGGAGACGCGCCGAATGCAAGAAGACAAGCGCAAGGACATGCCGAAGCATATTCGAGCATTGTCTTCGCCGCAGGCGGTGCGTCTCAGACGAACCCGAAGGACGTCGCGTCTGTCGCCGCCGGGGGCGTTGCGAAGACTTGAAAACCGTCGGGTTTCCTGCGCCTTCGCGCCTGCCCGGCAACGACATACGCTGACGCGGAATGGATGGAATTAATGGGTCCTGACCCTAGATCAAGCGAGAAGTCCGGTCCAGGCACGGACGAACCGCGCAAGATGCAGCATGAATCGATCGAGCAGCGGAATTGTGGGCGAGGGGGCCTTTATCTGACTGCTCTCAGGCAACAGTCGGAGCGGCGTCACGCCGGCCGATACGAATGATGACCGGGATCGCGACATCGCGCGATAAGCGCCGTCTCGCCAAGGCTCGATCATATTCGCATAATTAACGGAAAACGGGTTGCCACTCTGGCCGGTGGCAATCATGAAACGCGACCGTCCCGGGTCCGACAGATCGTAGATGGCGCGATAGCCCGGCCCGTGGATATCCGCAAACGGATTGGCGGCGTCGCTGCTTCGCATGGCCGCGCGGTTGATCGTGTAGTTGCCGCCGTCAGCCGGAATCTCACGGCGACCGAGCTTATCGCCGACGCCAGGTATCGCGGCGAGCACGGAATTGACGAACGTTGCCTTATGCCGCGCTCCCCATGGTTCTTCGGCTTCTCCGTTACCGCGATCGCGCGCCAATTCCAGCAAGGCCGTCGTCAGCGACCGTTCGAGAAGCTGGTCGCAGGTCTCGACGGCCGGCGTCGTGATATCGTCGCACCACGCACGATCGGCATCATTGGAACCCGAAAAAATCCGCGCCAGAAACCGGGGACGAACGCCGCCGGACTGAGCACTGAGCGGCCCCAGTTCATCGTGTGTCAGCATCCGTTGCAGGACCATAAGCCAACCGTAAAAAACCAACGGCTCGCGTGCATCGCGGCGCATCACACCGTCCCATCGGGCCAGCAATTCGACGGCCTCTGCCGTTCGAGGGTTGTCCGGCGCAATTGACGTCATGATCGGCAACAGATCACGCGCCATCGTCGACACCACGTCCTGTTGCATCGTCATCATGGCCGCGAGATCGGCCTGAGAGGTTCCGTCCAGCAACTCGAAAATGCGCTTTGCCCGGTAGTTGGGCGCCCAATCATCGGTCAGAAAATGCGGGTAATCGGGCGAGACGATTTGATTGTTGGCGGAAACGATACGTCCTCGGCGGGGATTGAAGGCGACCGGCAGTTCGTCATAGGGGATCCAACCGACCCAGTCGCCACCGGACGTCCAGCCCGGTGTCGGCATGCGGCCACGGCCAATGCGCCGGACCGGCACCCGTCCAGGCGCGAAAAAGCCGATGTTACCGGCTTGGTCGGCAAACACGATATTCTGTTGCGGGGTATGGAAATCGGCAAGCGCGCGGCGAAACGATTGCCAGTTATCGGCTCTGTTGATACCGAGCATGGCATCCGGGGTACGGTCGTCGTCCGCAAGATAGGCAGCCGCCAGGGACAACGCATAGCCATCGCCGACCACGCCCGGCACCGGGTCGACGAGATCGGATATGATCGGCCCTCGACCGGTCGAACGCACCCGCAGAACGACGTCCGGCGCGCCAGCGACCTTGATGGTCTCGTTCCTTAGGGTGAGCGGTTGCCATGTGCCATCCGCCGCCTGGTAACGCGCTCCGTCGTCGGATATGCGTTCTATGAAGACGTCCTGCTGGTCGCTCTGGGTCGTGGTCATGCCCCAGGCAATGTCGTCATTCTGGCCCAGGATATGGAACGGGACACCCGGCACGGTCGCGCCGCGCAGATGCGCGTAGGGCGTTGTCACATCCGCCAAATACCATAGAACCGGCAACGAGAACCCGAGGTGTGGATCGTTGGCGAGCAGGGCGCCCGCCGGGCGGCGGATGGCCCAGGCGTTGGACGCGCCGACCGGTTGCGACGGCGGCGCGGGAAACATACCGGCCAGCCGCTCGAGCGGCAGGCTATCGTTTATTGTCGCGTCAACCTGTCCGAGATCCTCAATGCCGCCGGCGCGATCCGTTCCGTCCGGGTACCAGAACGTCAGCAATTGTTCATTGCTGAGCCGCGTCGTCATCCGCGCGCGGATCAATTCGTCCCGCCAGTTCCCGCTGATTCGCATCGCCATTATGCGCGCCCAGACCAGTGAGTCCGGCGGCGACCAGGGTTCCGGCTCGACGCCGAGCAAAACGAACTCGGGCGGCAGTGCGCCCCGATGCCGTTCGATCCAGGCGTTGACCCCCGCGGCATAACGATCGAGGAGCTGCCGCGTCTCGGGCGAAAGTACGGCTGCCTGTCGACGCGCCAGATCGCCGATTCCGAGCGTCCGCATCAAGCGGTCGCTCGCGATCCCGGCTTGGCCGACTGCCTCGGCGAGACGCCCGTGGCCAAGCCGCCGCATGCTCTCCATCTGCCAGAGCCGATCCTGCGCATGGACAAACCCCAACCCGAGCGCCGCGTCCTCACGGTTATCAGCGAAAATGAAAGGAATGCCGTCGTCGTCGCGAAAAATTTCGACGGGCGCCTGCAATCCTGGGGTTACGTATGTCCCTGCCGAGGGCGGCAGCGTTCGCTGCGCCCAGTAGAACAACGTTCCCGCAAGTGATACGAGCCCGACCGTCGCGACGAACAGGATGACCGGTATTAGACGACGCACGACCTTGCCCCTTTGGCGCTACCGCTAAGCTAGACCCTTGCGAGGCGACCTGAAAGCCCGTTGCACGTCAATAGATCGGTGAACATTCGGCGATACGGCTGCTGTCAGCCGGGTGGCCGGCCAGACAACCGGCGCGCGGCCTCAAGCGCAAAATAGGTCAGGACACCGCTCGCGCCTGCTCGCTTGAAACCGGTCAGCGATTCCATCATCGCACGTTCGCGGTCAATCCAGCCATTCTCGCCGGCGGCGCAGATCATCGCGTACTCACCGCTCACCTGATAGGCGAACGTCGGAACCCGGAACCGTTCATGGACGCGCCTGACGATATCGAGATAAGGCATACCGGGTTTTACCATGACCATGTCGGCGCCTTCGGCAATATCCAGCGCAACCTCGCGCAGCGCTTCGTCTCCGTTGGCGGGATCCATCTGGTAGGTCTTCTTGTCACCCTGCAGCATCACGCCGGAGCCGATGGCGTCGCGGAACGGGCCATAGTACGCCGACGCGTATTTCGCCGCGTAGGCCATGATCTGAACGTCTTCGAAGCCGGCGGCATCGAGGTGCCGGCGGATCGCGCCGACACGTCCGTCCATCATATCCGACGGCGCGATCACATCGCAGCCGGCCTCGGCCTGGACGAGAGCCTGTTCGCAGAGCGCGGTGATTGTTTCGTCGTTGACGATAATGCCATTCTTCAGAATGCCGTCGTGTCCATGAGACGAGAACGGATCGAGCGCCACGTCGCACATGATGCCGATATCGATCTTCGCTTCGCGAACCGCACGGACCGCACGGCAAACCAGGTTCTCGGGATTGAACGCTTCGCGACCGTCATCTTCCTTCAACGACGGATCGACATGCGGAAACAGCGCAACCATCGGAACACCGAGGGATGCCGCGTCACCGACGGCGCCCGGCAGCATGTCGATGCTCAACCGGTCGACACCCGGCATCGACGGGATCGGGTCGCGAACACCGTCACCCTCGGTCACGAAAATCGGCCAGATCAAATCGTCGATGCCGAGCCGGCTCTCGGCGACCAGTCGACGGGTCCAGTCCGCCTTACGATTTCGCCGCATACGTACTGCCGGATACATGCCCGGTGTCGCGGTGTTGTCGTCTCGCTGGTCGTGATTGCCCACGTCGGATCGACCCTCCGTCGCGCGGTTCAGGCTTTCGCCAACGCCTGCTCGATGTCGGCGATAATATCGTCGACGTGCTCAAGCCCGATCGAAAGCCGAACATAACCGGGCGTCACGCCGGTCGCCGCCTGATCGTCCTCGCTGAGCTGCGAATGCGTGGTCGATGCCGGATGAATGGCGAGGCTGCGCGCGTCACCGATGTTGGCGACATGGTAGAGCAGCTCAAGTCCGTCGATGAACTTGCGGCCCGCTTCCTTGCCGCCCTTGATCTCGAAACCGAGCAGGGCGCCCAGCCCGCCGTCCATATAGGCATCGGCCCGGCGTCGGGCCTCACCGGATTGCAAGCCGGGATAGATGACGTTCTCGACCTTGTCGTGACCGTTCAGATAATCGGCGACTTTGGCGGCGTTCTCACAATGACGCGGCATGCGGAGCGGCAGGGTTTCGACACCTTGAATGAACTGGAACGCATTGAACGGGCTCATCGCGGAGCCGAGATCGCGCAGCAGGATGACGCGCGCACGAATGATGTAGGCAATCGGGCCCAGTGGCTTGACCGCCTCGGTCCAGATCGCACCGTGATAGCTCGCATCCGGCGTGTTGAGGGTCGGGAAGCGGTCGCCTTGGGCTTCCCAGTCGAAATTGCCGCCGTCGACGATAATCCCGCCGATCGACGTGCCGTGGCCGCCGATGTATTTCGTCGTCGAGTACATGACGATCGCCGCGCCGTGCTCAAGCGGCCGGCAAATGAGTGGCGCCGCGGTATTGTCCATGATCAACGGCACGCCGATCTCGCGGCCGATGTCGGCGACTTCCTTGATCGGGAAAACGTTGAGCTTCGGATTGGGAAGGGTCTCGGCATAGTAGCAGCGGGTGCGTTCGTCCGTGGCGTTACGGAAGTTTTCCGGATCGGACGGGTCGACGAAGCGCGCCTCGATGCCCAAGGACTTCATTGTGTTCGCAAACAGGTTCCACGTACCGCCGTAGAGATCCGTCGAGGTGACGAAATTGTCGCCCGCTTCGCAGAGATTGAGGATCGAATACGTTGTCGCGGCCTGACCCGACGCGACGGCGAGCGAGGCGACGCCGCCTTCAAGTGCGGTGATGCGTTGTTCGAGGGCATCCTGGGTCGGGTTCATGATCCGCGTGTAGATATTGCCCAGTTCCTTCAACGCGAACAGGTTTTCAGCATGTTCAGTATCGCGGAACTGAAAGGATGTGGTCTGGTGGATCGGTACCGCGACAGAGCCGGTGCCCTCGGCGCTTCGGTGTCCCGCATGCAGGGCAAGGGTCTCGGGGTGCAGTTTGCGTTCGCTCATGGCTCTCTCCCAGATGATCGCCGTCAAAGGATCGGCCCCGGCGCCGGGGCGCGGCGTTCAGAAACAACGGACCGGCACGGATGTCAATCCGCTGGACGATAGTCTAGCGCAACCGTATCCGAGGCGGTAGAAGTTGAGATTGTCGAAATCCGGTCGACGATGGATACCGCCCGATGGCAAAACATCCCCAGCGCCGCGAAGTGCTGTTCGAGTTCCGTCAGGTCGGAACGGCGGTTCGCGTCGCCGCGCTCGATCCTGTGACGCGAACCGAGGTCACCGTCATTGCCGACCCGCGCGAGAGCGAGGAAATGATGAAGCGCGTCGCGGCGCGCAAACTGTTCTACGCCATCAAGAAAAAACAGGAAAAAGAGCAGGGACGTTAGGTCCGGCGCAAACCGGTTAGTTTGCGTCGTATCTACATCTTCGCACCGCCGCAATCCGTTGTGGTGTGTTGGCACGGGCATCGGATATATGCTACATCGACGCCTCGCCCGGCAGGGGTGCCGGGCGCCTTGCGGGATGCCAAAAAATCAAATGACCGGCCGATAAAGCCATGTCCAAGGAAAAAATAGCGATCGGCTGCGATCACGCAGGCCTCAACCTCAAGTCCATCCTGCAGGCGGATCTTGAGGCGGCCGGCTACGATGTCGTCGATCTCGGCACAAACACGCCGGACTCCGTCGATTACCCGGACTTCGGCTATGCCGTTGCGCGTAGCGTCGACAGCGGCGAAACGACACGGGGCGTGCTGTGCTGCGGCACCGGTATCGGCATATCGATGGCGGCCAACCGCCACCCGTCGATCCGCGCCGCCGTTGTCAGCGACGCCACCGGGGCGCGGTTCTGCAGAGAACACAACGACGCCAACGTCATCTGCTTCGGCGAGCGCTTGATCGGCGCCGAAGTAGCCCGTGAATGCCTCCGGGTGTTCCTCAACACGCGGTTCGAGGGCGGCCGCCATGAGGGACGCGTGGAAAAACTGACACACCCACAACTTTCCTGATCGGGAGATACCAGACCATGAGTTCCTACGCGAACGACACCCTTGCCCATTTCTTCAGCGATGCCCTTGCGGACCGCGACTCGGACCTCAAGAAGTCGATCGACCACGAGTTGGCGCGCCAGCAGGACAATATCGAGCTGATCGCATCCGAAAACATCGTTTCCCGCGCCGTGATGGAGGCGCAGGGCTCGATCATGACCAACAAGTACGCGGAGGGCTATCCGCACCGTCGCTACTACGGCGGTTGCGAGCACGTCGATGTGGCCGAGGATCTCGCGATCAGCCGCGCGAAGCAGTTGTTCGACTGCTCCTTTGTCAACGTGCAGCCGCATTCGGGCGCGCAGGCTAATGGCGCCGTAATGATGGCGTTGCTGCAGCCGGGCGACACCATTCTGGGTCTTTCGCTCGACGCCGGCGGTCACCTGACCCACGGCGCACCGCCGGCCCAGTCGGGCAAATGGTTCAACGCCGTGCAGTACGGTGTGCGCAAGGAAGACGCGCTGGTCGATTTCGAGCAGGTCGAACGCCTTGCCGACGAGCACAAGCCGAAGATGATCATCTGCGGCGGTTCGGCGTATCCGCGTACCCTGGATTTCGCCCGCTTTCGCGAAATCGCCGACAGTGTCGGCGCCAAGCTGTTCGTCGATATGGCGCATTTCGCGGGTCTCGTCGCGGCAGGCGTCCACCCGAGCCCGCTGCCGTACGCCGATGTCGTCACGACGACGACCCACAAGACCCTGCGTGGCCCGCGCGGCGGCATGATTCTGTCGAACGACGAGGATCTCGGCAAAAAGATCAATTCCGCGGTGTTCCCGGGGCTTCAGGGCGGCCCGCTGATGCACGTGATCGCAGCCAAGGCCGTGGCCTTCGGCGAAGCGCTGCGGCCGGAATTCAAGGCCTATGCCCAGCAGGTTGTCGACAATGCCCAGATGCTGGCTGCGACCCTCGTCGAACGCGGTCTCGACATCGTCTCGGGCGGCACGGATACGCACCTGATGCTGGTCGACCTGCGGCCCAAGAGCCTGACCGGCAACATTTCGGAAGAGAGTCTCGATCGGGCGCGCATGACCTGTAACAAGAACGGCGTACCGTTCGATCCGGAAAAGCCGATGGTGACATCCGGCATTCGTCTTGGAACCCCGGCGGGAACGACCCGTGGTTTCGGCACCGACGAGTTCCGCAAGGTCGGCAACCTGATCGGCGATGTGCTCGACGGCCTCTCCGAAAACCGGGAGGACAACAGCGCGGCGGAAGCCAAGGCGCGCGAAGGCGTCGCCGAATTGTGCAGCAAGTTCCCGATCTATCAGTAATTGACGGTATGAACTGGCGGGGCCGCGGTGCGGTCCCGCCACTCGAACAGGGACCGAAACGGGGGATAGGAAGATCAGATGCGTTGCCCATTTTGCGGCCATGACGACACCCAGGTGAAGGACTCGCGTCCGACAGAAGACAACGCAACGATCAGACGGCGGCGGTCGTGCCCGGAATGCGGCTCCCGTTTCACCACTTTCGAGCGGGTCCAACTTCGCGAGCTCTCCGTCGTCAAGAGCGACGGTGAAAAAGCGCCGTTTGACCGCGACAAGCTGAACCGCTCATTGAAAATTGCACTGCGCAAACGCCCGGTCGACGAGGAACGCATCGACCGCATCGTCAACTCCATACAACGCAAGCTCGAAACTCTCGGCGAGAACGAGATTCCGACCAAGGTCATCGGTGAAATGGTCATGGACTCGCTGGCCGATCTCGACAAGGTCGCATACGTCCGTTTTGCGTCGGTTTACAGGAACTTCCGCGAAGCCCGTGACTTCGAGGAGTTCGTCGGCACGATCGGTGACAAAGACTGACGGGGCGCCTGACCGCAACCGCCAGCGCATTGACGAGAGGGAGATGCGGCTGGCGCTGAGCCTTGCCGGACGCGGTCTTGGCAACACCTATCCCAATCCGACCGTTGGCTGTGTTCTGACGCGCCCCGACCTGGGCGACCGCATCGTTGGTCGCGGGTGGACGCAGCCCGGCGGCAGGCCTCACGCGGAAACCGTCGCCCTCACACAGGCCGGCGACCTGGCCACGGGCGCGACCGCCTACGTCACATTCGAGCCGTGCTGCCACACCGGCGTCACGCCGCCATGCGCGGACGCCTTGATCGAAGCCGGCATCGCCCGCGCGGTGATTGCGACCCGCGATCCGGACACCCGGGTCAGCGGGCAGGGCATCGAAAAACTCAGGTCCGCCGACATCGATGTTTCACTTGGTGTGCTCGAAACAGAAGCGCAAAACGTGAATCGCGGATTTCTGCTGAGGCAGGAATACAACCGGCCTTTTTTCACGCTGAAACTCGCCGTTACCGTCGACGGCCGTATCGCCACGCGATCGGGCGAGAGCCAGTGGATCACGTCCGCCGGCGCGCGCGCCATGGGGCATGCTCTCCGGGCACGTCACGACGCAATCCTGACCGGGATCGGCACCGCAAAGGCCGACGACCCGGCGATGACGTGCCGGCTCCCGGGCCTTGATGCGCACTCGCCGGTTCGCGTCGTCCTCGATGCTCGAGGCGAGCTCGATCCGGCATCCGTACTGGCGACAACGGCCGACGCCATTCCGACCTGGCTGATTCATGCCGACGGTGCGATTGCAAGGGGCCTGCCGGATGCCGTGGTGCGCCTCGCCGTCGCAAACGACGCCGAGGGCCGTCTGCAACCGGAAGCGGTCGCCGCGCTGCTCGCGGACCGGGGCATCAATCGGGTACTGATCGAGGCGGGCGCGGGCGTGGCAACGTCTTTTCTCGCCGCCGGTCTGGTCGACGAGATCCGGTGCTTCCGGGGGCCTGTGGTGATCGGTGGCGACGGACTCGGCGTTTTATCGGCGCTCGGGGTTGACCGGCTGGCCGACGCGCCACACTTTCGCCTCGTCGGACATCGCGAGATCGATGGCGATGTCGTCGAGTATTACGCGCGGGAACATCAGGAGTAGGCGTGTTTACCGGAATCGTGGCCGCGAAAGGCAAGGTGGTGAGCGTCGACCACACGGGCGACGACGGGCAGGACCGCCGTTATCGCATCGCCGCGCCGTTCGATACCCAGAACGTCGATATCGGCGCCTCGGTCGCGTGCTCCGGCGTCTGCCTGACGGTCATCGAGACCGGCAGCGGTTGGTTCGACGTCCAGGTCTCGAACGAAACGATCAGCCGTTCGACACTCGGCGACTGGCGGCCCGATACGGACATCAACCTGGAACGGGCGCTGAAAGTGGGTGACGAGCTCGGTGGACACATCGTTTCCGGCCATGTCGACGGTATCGGCGACGTCGTCTCGATCGAGCCGGATGCCGGATCGCACCGGTTCCGGATCCGTGCGATCGATTCCCTCAAGCGACTGATCGCGCCCAAAGGCTCCATCGCGGTCGAGGGCGTTTCGTTGACCGTCAACGAGGTCGACGACGATCTGTTCGGGGTCAATATCATCCCGCATACCATGTCCGTCACGACCCTCGGCAATCTGCGGACCGGATCGAGGGTAAATCTGGAAGTCGATATGCTGGCGCGGTATGTTGCGCGCCTTCTAGGTCAGGAGTAACCGGTGACCAGCGACAGTTCACTCTCGACGGTTTCGAAACAGGCGGTTACGGGCGCGGCTGAAGACGCCGCTTATCTGTCGAATATCGACGCCATCATCGAAGACGCCCGCAACGGTCGCATGTTTATCCTGGTCGACGACGAAGACCGGGAAAACGAGGGCGATTTGGTCATTCCGGCGCAAATGGCGACGCCCGAGGCGATCAACTTCATGGCCAAGTTCGGACGCGGGCTGATCTGCCTCGCGCTGACGCCGGACCGCATTGCCGAACTCGAACTGCCGCTCATGGCGCAAAACAACCAGTCGCGACACCAAACGGCGTTTACCGTATCGATCGAGGCGAAAGAAGGGGTGACAACCGGTATTTCGGCCTCCGACCGGGCGCGGACGGTCGCGGTCGCAATCGACCCCGCGCGAAGCGCCGAGGATCTGGCGACGCCGGGGCACGTCTTCCCGCTCGAATCGCGCTCGGGCGGCACGCTGGTACGTGCCGGCCATACCGAGGCCGCCGTCGATATCGCCAGGCTCGCCGGCCTCAACCCGTCCGGCGTGATTTGCGAGATCATGAACGAAGACGGCACCATGGCGCGATTGCCCGATCTCATTCCGTTCGCCCAGCATCACGGACTGAAAATTGCCACCATCGCCGACCTGATCGCCTACCGGCTGCGTCACGACCGTGTCGTCAAACGGGCACAGACGACGACCATCGATACCGAGTTCGGCGGCAAGTTCGACATGCACGTGTTCATCAATCAATTGTCCTATGCCGAGCACATCGCGCTGGTGAAGGGCGACGTATCGTCGGGCGAGCCTGTACTGGTGCGGATGCACGCGTTCAATGTGCTCGCCGACGTTCTCGGCGACCGGGAATCGGGCAATCCATACCAGCTTCACCGGGCGATGCAGTTGATCGGCGAAGAAGGGCGAGGCGTCGTCGTACTGATCCGCGAGCCCCGCAAGAATAGCCTTTCGGAGCGCGTCCAGGCGAAGATCGATCACAGCAAGGGCAATGGCGCCGAGCTTCGCGATTACGGTGTCGGCGCGCAAATCCTGCTGGACCTCGGCGTGCGCGAGATGGTTCTCGTTTCGAATACCCAACGCAACATCGTCGGTCTCGACGGCTATGGCCTCAGCATCGTCGGCCAGCGCGCTATCGAACCCGAAACCGCGTAACATCCAACCGGGCGTCGCCCGCACCAAGGAAGCACGCATGTCAGATCCCCAGCCGAAAATCGCGATCGTCGAGGCCCGCTACTATCAGGATATCGCCGACAAGCTCGTTACTGGCGTCATCGCCGAGCTTGAAAAAGCCGGGTTCGATTATGAACGTATCGAGGTTCCGGGCGTTTTCGAGATTCCGGCGGCGGTCTTGCTCGCCATGGAAAGCAACGAGAATTTCGCCGGCGCGATAACCCTGGGCTGCGTCATCCGGGGTGAAACCTCGCACTACGATCACATTTGCCAGGAGGCGAGCCGGGCGCTCATGGACCTGACGCTCGCCGGCATTCCGCTCGGCTTTGGCGTGCTGACGGTCGAGAACCGGGAACAGGCGGTCGTGAGGGCCGATCCGGCACAGAAAAACAAGGGCGCAGAAGCCGCCGTGGCGTGCCTGCGCATGATCGCCCTCAGCGACATGTATGATTCAAATTAAATTAATAATTACATTACGTTATAGAAAGTTTTTAAAATGAAAAATGCGGCGCTCAGAACGTCTTCGCGGCTCGCGGCGGTGCAGGCGAACTACGAGCTCGATATGGTCGGCGGCGATGCGGCTGCGGTGCTGGCCGAATTTACCGGGCGGCGCTGGCATCAGGCCGCGACCGCAGACGCCGGCGGCGAGATTTCGGATAACGGCGAAGCAACACTCGACCAGGCCTTTTTCGAGGATTTGTTGACTGGAACGGTGCGCGAACAATCGGCCATCGACGACCTGATCCGTTCGACGCTGACCAAACAGGACAGCTTCGATCGCCTCGAAAGTCTGGTTCGCGCCATTCTCAGGGTTGCCGCCTACGAACTGGCCCACAGGGTCGATGTCCCGGTAAAGGTCGTTCTCAGCGAATATGTCGAACTGGCGCGCGATTTCTTTGACGGCAGCCAGGTGAAGCTGATCAACGGGGTTCTCGACGCCCTGGCACGGTCGGTGCGGGGCGACGAACTCGACGGGCGGACCGGCACCGCCGATTGACGAAATTGCCGGTGAACAGGCACGCGTGAGCGACAATAAACGTGATTCAAATGAAGAAACGGGCGAATTCGCGCTGATCCGCTCGGTCTTTGCGCCGCTGGCGACAAGCCAGGCGGCACGCGGACTGAGCGACGACGCGGCCGTAATTTCGCCACCCAACGGTGAAGAACTTGTCGTCACCGTGGACACGATGACGGAAGGCGTCCATTTCCGCGCCGAAGACGGACCGGAATCGGCTGCCGCGCGCATTCTCGCCAGCAATGTCTCCGATCTCGCGGCAATGGCGGCTGACCCGCTCGGATACGTTCTTGCCATAGCCGCAACCGGAGACCAGAAAATCGACTGGTTCCGGGCGTTTGCCGGGCGCCTCGAGGAAGATCAGGCACGCTACGGCATGACACTGCTGGGCGGCGACACCACGTCGACGCCCGGGGCGTTAACCCTGACAATCACGGCATTCGGCACGGTCCCCGCGGGACAGGCCGTATCGAGAAACGGCGCCCGTCCGGGCGATGACCTCTGGGTGACCGGCACCATCGGCGATGCCTGGCTCGGCCTCAAACTGCTTCTGGGTGATGTTGCCGGAGCAGACGACAAGAGCGCCAAGGCACTTCAGGCGCGATTTCTGTATCCTGAGCCGAGACTGGACGTCCGTGCACTTGTCCGGGGCCACGCGACTGCCGCGCTCGACATCTCCGACGGCCTCATCGCCGACGTCCGCCACATTGCCGAGGAATCCGGCGTTTCCATTCAGATTGAACAACCGAACGTGCCGGTATCCGAAATGGCGCAGGCTATCCTCAGGCGCGATGCGGCGCTGTCGATCGGTATGGTGACGGGTGGCGACGACTATGAACTCGCGTTCACCGCGCCGGCGCAGGCCCGCGAATTATTGCAAAACAGCAGTACGCCGGTAACCCGGATCGGCACTGTCTCTGACGCCGACCATGCGCCAACCGTGCATCTCCGTGACGCCGGCGGCGTGGACATCGCGTTAGAGGGCGGAGGAGGGTTTGAACATTTCAGGGCTTGAACCGACCGGACCGTACCCGGCACATTACGGATGACGGGTCGCTAACACTGCAATAGGCTCCGCAGACGGATTCGAACAGGAGTTGTGACGTGAAAAGGGCCGCCATAGCCATCGCATTCTTGCTGTTCATCCTCGGCACCGCCGTAGGCGTCATGCGATACATGCAAGTCGGTATCTTCGAACCGCCGCCGGGATCCCAGCAGGCAGTCAAAGCACCCGACCCACCCACGTTCATCGACATGGAACCGTTGATCATCAACATCTTCGACGGATCCAAGGTCACCGCGACCGTCATGATAGCCGTCAAGCTGCAGGCGATCGGCAAGGACAACGCCAAGTTCGTGAATGAAAATCTGCCGCGCATCAGTCACGCGTTCCTGCAGGACCTGCATTCGTTCCTGCCCCGGCTCCTGAAACGCGAGGATTCGAACCTCGACGTGTTCGTCATCAAGAAAAGACTGAAACTGATCGCCGACCGGCTTTATCCCGACGGTCCGGTCAACGACGTCCTGATCCAGGCCATCAACGAAAGCTAGGCTGAGCAACGGATCGCGACACGCTCGATCGCGACCGCGCGCCGCCCCCGCTTGCCCATGGGTGCGCTGCAACAAGCAGTGTTGCTTTATGGCAGACCTTCTGGCATTTTCCCGGCGCTTTCCGGGCGGTTACGCTCGATTCCGGGATTTCGGGGGCCTTTTTTCCGGTCTTTCCCACGTCATACACGAGAGAGTTTGAGAGGGGTCATTTCACAATGACGGACGTCTATACATTGATCATCGTCAGCGGCGCGCTCGCGCTGGCATACGGGGTCTACGCAATTCGCTCGGTGCTCAGCGCGCCGGCCGGCAACGAACGCATGCAGGAAATTGCCGGCGCCATCCAGGAAGGCGCGCGCGCCTATCTGAACCGCCAGTACATGACCATCGGCATCGTCGGTGTCGTCGTCGGTATCCTGCTTGGCATTGCGCTCGGCGTTAATGTGGGGATCGGTTTCTTTATCGGCGCAATCCTCTCGGGTGTCGCCGGATACGTGGGCATGAACGTCTCGGTCCGCGCCAACGTACGCACCGCCGAAGCGGCGCGCAGCGTCGGCCTTGCGGGCGGCCTTGAAATCGCCTTCAAGTCGGGCGCCATCACCGGCATGCTGGTGGTCGGCCTCGCACTGCTCGGCATCACCGGTTTCTACGTCTATCTCCGTGGCGCCATGGATGCCAATTCGGCCGCCGGTTTGCGCCACATCCTCGAAGCCCTCGTCGCGCTCGGTTTCGGCGCCTCGCTGATTTCGATCTTTGCGCGTCTCGGCGGCGGCATCTTCACCAAGGGCGCCGACGTCGGCGCCGACCTCGTCGGTAAAATCGAGGCCGGTATCCCGGAAGACGATCCCCGCAACCCCGGCGTCATCGCGGATAACGTCGGCGACAACGTCGGCGACTGCGCCGGCATGGCCGCCGACCTGTTCGAGACCTATGCGGTGACGGTGGTCGCGACCATGCTCCTCGCCGCCATCTTCTTCACCGGCGGCGCTCAGGAAACGATGATGGCGTACCCGCTGATGATCGGCGCCGCATGCATCCTCGGCTCGGTCGTCGCCACGTTCTTCGTCAAGCTCGGCTCCAGCCAGTCGATCATGGGCGCACTTTACAAGGGATTCATCGCCTCGGCCGTGATTTCAGGTGCCCTCATCGCCGTTGTGACGAACTGGATGATGGATGGCTTCGGCACCATGGTCGGCAACGTCGATGGCGCCGACATGCTCATTTGCGCGCTCACCGGTCTTGTCGTAACCGGCCTGATCGTCTGGATTACCGAGTACTACACGGGTGTCAACTTCCGCCCCGTCAAGAGCGTCGCAGAAGCCTCGAAAACCGGCCATGCGACCAATATCATCCAGGGTCTGGCGGTCTCCATGGAAGCGACCGCATTGCCGGTTCTGGTCATTTCGGGCGGCATCATCGTCGCCCACCTGACGGCCGGCCTGTTCGGTATCGCCGTCGCCGCGACCACGATGCTGGCGCTCGCCGGCATGGTCGTCGCGCTCGACGCCTTCGGTCCGGTCACCGATAACGCCGGCGGCATCGCCGAAATGGCGGAACTGCCGGAGGACGTGCGCAACACCACCGATGCGCTCGACGCCGTCGGCAACACCACCAAGGCCGTGACCAAGGGTTACGCGATCGGTTCCGCCGGCCTCGCCGCGCTGGTGCTGTTCGCGGCCTACACCGAGGACCTGAGCCACTACTTCCCGGGTGTCGATGTCGAGTTCCGCCTGCAGGATCCGTTCGTCGTCATCGGCCTGTTCATCGGCGGCATGCTGCCGTACCTGTTCGGTGCGCTCGGCATGATGGCCGTGGGTCGGGCCGGCGGTCAAATGGTCGAGGAAATCCGCCGTCAGTTCCGCGAGATCCCGGGCATTCTCGAAGGCACCGGCAAGCCGGATTACGCATCCTGCGTCGACCTGCTGACGAAGGCCGCGATCAAGGAAATGATCGTGCCGTCGCTGCTGCCGGTGCTGGCTCCGGTCGTCATGTACTTCGCGGTCAATTTGATCGCCGGACAGGCGGCGGCGTTCGCCGCGCTCGGCGCCATGCTGCTCGGCACCATCGTGACCGGCCTGTTCGTCGCGCTGTCGATGACGTCCGGCGGCGGCGCCTGGGACAACGCCAAGAAGTACATCGAAGACGGTAACCACGGCGGCAAGGGCTCGGATGCCCACCACGCCGCGGTGACCGGCGATACGGTCGGCGATCCCTACAAGGATACCGCCGGCCCGGCCGTCAATCCGATGATCAAAATCATCAACATTGTTGCGATCCTGCTGCTGGCCATCATCGCCTGACGCAGTCGCGGCAACGGAATCGAAAAAGCCCGGCGGGAAACCGCCGGGCTTTTTTCGTTTTTTCGACGTGCCGGGATCGGCAACCGGACTATTCCGTGGTGAACCGTCCGACGTTGCCGAGCATCTGTTCGATAAACGTAAGGTCGTGACCGAGGGTCGGCGTTACCCGTTCGGTCGGCGTGACGATCTTGCCGTCTTCCAGTTCGATGGTGTCGACGGACGCGACGTCGCCTTGTTCGCCGAACTGCATCACGACAACGGTTTGCGCGACGACCTCCGGCGCGAGGAACGCCACGGTTTCCGTCGTCTGACTGACGTAGAACCAGGTCTCGTTCTCGAACATTGCCGTGGTCGAAGGCGATCCGAGCAATTGCGCAACATCGTCGCGACCGTAATCTCCGGCCTTTATTTCCTCGAGCAGGTCGGGATCGGGCAAATTGCCGCGCACGTCGACGCGCGGTGCACAGGCAACGAGCGAAATCATCAATGCGGCCGCCGCCGTCGCGGTCAATCGACTCCGTGCCTTATCCAAGCGTTTTCGTGCTGCGCGCATATGTCTTCCGGGTTCCGTTCCGACGTAACCGATATCGTCTTTCTGGGCTGTATTTTGTCCTTATCAGACCTTAGTGTCTGCCCGAAAATCTCGCACATGCAAAGCCCCAGGCAATGCCCGACGACGACGAGGACAGATTATGGGCCTGATCGACCAAATCAAGGGCTTGTTCAAGACCCCGTTCGATCATCCACAAGCGCTTGCGCTTTACAGATCGATTGTCGCACAGGCGCGTCTTCCGGCCTTTTACGAGAACGCCGGGGTCGCCGACACGCCCGACGGACGGTTCGACCTCGTCGTCCTGCATGCATGGCTGGTCATGCGGCGTTTGCGCATCGATTCCGGCGAGGCCCGGACGCTATCCCAGGCGCTGTTCGATCTGATGTTTGCCGATATCGACCAGAACATGCGGGAGCTCGGCGTCGGCGATCACGGCATGCCGAAACGCATGAACAAACTGGCCGAGGGCTTTTACGGACGGGTCGCGGCCTACGATGAGGGTCTCGAAGCGCCGGAAGATGGTGCACTGACGGCGGCATTGAAACGCAACCTCTACCGGAAAACCGCGCCGCCTGACGATAGGGTCGCGATGGTTGCCCGATACGTTCGCTCGGCGGCAACGGCTCTCGAAACGCAACCCGACGACGAGCTGCTCAGTGGCAGCGTTTCTTTCGTGACGCCGGACTTTGCCGGGGAGGGTCGTCGCAATGCCGTCTGAGCTGGAATTAAGCCACCCCCTCGATGTCGATACTGTCGGCGACGATGGCTTCGCTGTCACGGTGAAGGCGGATGACGCCGCCCGCGCCCGGATTGCGGGCCGGCTCGGGCTTGCCGATCTGCGGGCGTTGACGGCGGATTTCCGGGTCTCGCCCCTGGACGGTGGCGAAGTGGCCGTCGAGGGCGACCTCAAGGCGGATGGCGACCAGATCTGTGTCGTCACTCTGGACCCGGTTGGGTTTTCGATCCGCGCGGCATTGTCCGGGATCTGCGTGCCGGCCGATTCGGCGGAAAACCAGCGCGACGAGTTTAGCCTCGAGGACGACGAAACCGACGTGCTGGGTGAAATCTCGGACAATACGATCGACCTCGGCGAAATTGCCGTGCAGCAACTGGCTCTCGAACTCGATCCGTTTCCCCGTGTCGAAGGCGCCGAACCGCCGGCTGAAACACAAACATCCGACGATGCGGAAAGCGGGGAGGACGGGCCGTTTGCAGCGCTCGCGGAACTCAAGAAAACTTTGACGTAATCACGTCATTCGTCTTGTGCACACGGACAAGATTGGATATATGAGCGCCTTTCCAGACTACCGGTAAGCGTCACTCGAGGATTAGGCACCATGGCTGTCCCCAAGAAGAAAATTTCGAAATCGCGCCGCAATATGCGCCGGGCCCACGATGCGTTAAGATCGTCGTCGTACGAGGAGTGCGCGAACTGCGGTGAATTGAAGCAACCTCACCATGTTTGCAGCGCCTGCGGTCAGTACAACGGTCGCGAGGTGTCGGAGGTTGGTGACGCCGCATAGTATCGCATTCGCGATAACAATCGAGGACGTCACCGTTTGTCCACAGACATAACGCTATCCGTAGACGCCATGGGGGGCGATGCCGCCCCGGCCATGACGGTCGAGGGGGTCGATCTCGCGCTAGAGATGCTGCCCAACGTGCGAATTCTGCTGTTCGGCGACGAGGCGCAAATCGAGCCGTTGCTGGCCAAGGCCTCGAATCGCGTCGCGTCGCGGGTCGAGTTCCGCCACACACCCGATGCCGTGGCATCCGACGACAAGCCGTCGGTCGCGCTCCGCAGCGGTCGCAATTCGAGCATGCGTCTGGCGATCAACGCCGTCGGCGACGGCGAGGCGTCCGGCGTGATTTCCGCCGGCAACACGGGCGCGCTGATGGCCATGGCGAAGTTCGTCATGAAGACCCTGCCGGGTGTGGACCGTCCGGCCATCGCGACATTCTTCCCGACCATGCAACGCGACAGCGTGATGCTCGACCTTGGCGCCAATATCGAGTGCGATACCGAAAATCTGGTGCAGTTCGCCGTCATGGGCGAAGTCTTCGCCCGCAAGGTGCTGGGACTCGAACAGCCGACCATCGGCTTGCTGAACGTCGGCGCCGAGGACCTGAAGGGCAATCAGGCGGTCAAGGGCGCTTCGCAAATCCTGCAACAGACCCATCTGCCGATCCGCTTTCACGGCTTCGTCGAAGGCGACGATATCGGCGCCGGCACGGTCGACGTGATCGTTACCGACGGTTTTACCGGCAATATCGCGCTGAAGACGGCCGAGGGCACGGTGAAGATGTTCGGCCACTTCCTGCGCGAAGCGCTCAAGAGCACAGCGATGTCCCAGCTCGGCGCGATGCTGGCAAAACCCGCGTTGAACACCTTCAAGCAGAAGGTCGATCCGCGTCGCTATAACGGCGCCATGTTCCTCGGTCTCAACGGCATCTGCGTCAAAAGCCATGGCGGTACCGATGCCTTCGGTTTTGCCAACGCCATCAAGGTGGCCGCCGATCTCATCGATAAGAAGGTCAACGAAGACATCAAGAAGGACTTCGTCGAGCTTCAGGCCGAGCAGGAGGATGCCGCCACGATTGAAACGGATGCCAAGGCGGCCAACGAATGATGCAACGATCCTACATTGCCGGCTGCGGCTCGTATCTGCCGAAACGAGTCGTCAGCAACGAAGAGCTCGCCAAAACCGTCGACACGTCGGACGAATGGATCCAGACGCGAACCGGCATTCGCCAGCGCCACATCGCCGAAGACAACGAAACCACATCCGATCTCGCCGTAAACGCCGCGCTCGCGGCACTTGAACACGCGGAAACGGACGTTGCGGAAATCGATATCGTGATTTGCGCGACAACGACGCCCGACAACACGTTTCCGTCGACCGCCACAAAGGTGCAATCCCGGCTCGGCATGCCGAACGGCGCCGCGTTCGATCTGCAGGCGGTCTGTTCCGGCTTCATCTACGGCCTCTCGGTAGCGGACAGCATGATCCGGGCGGGCCAGGCCAAGACGATTCTGCTGATCGGTGCCGAGACGTTCTCGCGGTTGCTCGATTGGGAGGACCGCACGACCTGCGTGCTGTTCGGCGACGGCGCCGGCGCGGTCGTCATCAAGGCCGACCCGGAGGGCTCCGAGGGGGCAGGGGCCAATGCCCGCGGCATTCTTTCGACCCATATCCATTCCAGCGGCGACAACTACGACCTGCTCTACGTCGACGGCGGACCGTCGAGCACCGGAACGGTCGGTCACGTCCGCATGGAGGGCCGCGAGGTCTTCAAGCACGCGGTCGTCAATCTTGCCAATGTGGTCGACGAAGCGCTCGAAGCGAACGGTCTGGAACGCGACGATATCGACTGGCTCGTACCGCATCAGGCAAACAAGCGCATTCTCGATTCGACGGCCAAGAAGCTCAGCATGGATGCCGACAAGGTGGTCATCACGGTCGACCATCACGCCAACACATCGGCCGCCTCAATCCCGCTCGCGCTCGACGAAGCGGTGCGCGACGGCCGCATCAAGAGCGGACAATTGCTGCTGCTCGAGGCCATGGGCGGCGGCCTGACCTGGGGCGCCAGTCTCGTCCGCTGGTAGCGACACCCGGTCGCGGCGAACTTTATCTCGCTACCTCAACAAGATAACGGTCGATTGTAACGCTTGCCACGATTGACGCCCTTCGCAAGCCGGGCTACCCTTCCGCCCAACGTGTGATAAGCACGGTCGTTCCAATCAAGGGGTGGATGCATGTCGGGGCAAACCATAACGCGCGCTCAACTCAGCGAAGCGGTTTATCAGGAAGTCGGATTGTCACGAAACGAGTCGGCCGATCTACTCGAGTCGGTCTTGTCCTACATCTCGGAGTCTCTGGCCGCAGGCGAGTCGGTAAAAATATCTTCGTTCGGGAGTTTTTCCGTTCGCCAGAAAGGTCAGCGCACCGGCCGTAATCCGAAGACCGGCGAAGAAGTTCCGATCCTGCCGCGCAAGGTACTGGTTTTCAGACCCTCCCAAGTGCTGAAGAGCCGCATTAACCAGCATAACCGCTCCGCCGACTGACCACCGCTGGAGCCATTCTCATGGCCGAACACGCCACGGCACCCATCGACGAACGCCAGGCCTCGTCGGAACGCGGGCGCAAGGCAAGTAACGGAAAGTCTCCCGAAGCGTTCCGCACGATTAGCGAGGCCGCCGACGAACTCGGTCTGCCTCAGCATGTGCTGCGATTCTGGGAGTCCAAGTTCCCGCAGATCAAACCGATGAAGCGGGGCGGCGGACGCCGCTATTATCGGCCGGAGGATATTGTCGCGCTTCGGCGCATCAAGGATCTGCTGCACGTCGAGGGCTACACGATCAAGGGCGCTCAGAAGTTGCTGCGCGATCCGGCTCAACGGGCGGCATTGCGCGATCCGCAAGCACCGACGCGCGCATCTGAATCAACCGACCCGCCGGGTGAGGTCGCGAGTGTCGAACAGACGGCCCCAAACAACGCGGCCATCGACACGGCGATCGAGCGCCTGAGCGGGCTTCGTGATCGACTCCGGGCCGCTGTCGACAATTGATGCCCGCCTGCGATTAAACGTTCGTCTTTTCCGTCACCCTGTTTCTTGCCTGATGGCCCGGCGCGTGATTATAGTGCGCCGCCCCGGCACTTGAGTGAGAGAGCAGGGGCATCTGAACAGGTCGGAGCGTAGCGCAGCCTGGTAGCGCACTACACTGGGGGTGTAGGGGTCGTGGGTTCGAATCCCGCCGCTCCGACCAGTTCACGCATTTTCCCCGGACATCGGCGACAGGCAGCCGCTCTGCAGCGCGGCAATTGCCGTGCGCAAAAAAGAAAGGGGGTGAAGCCGAAGCTCCACCCCCAGTCTGCGCTCTTGAGGGAAGGGAGTATCCTGAAATCAGAATACTTCCAAGGCCTATAAAGCCACATTGCGGCCCTGTATCATGTGATGCGGATCACATAGCGCGAAAAAAGTTCGAAAAAGACCGAAAACCGGGCTCGCCGGCCAATCAAGCGCCGGGAACCGGGAGCGTTTTTTCGGCATCAATGGTGCGGCCGCAGCGGGCTTCGACCTCATCGAGGATCGCCGCCACGTCGCTGACGCTGGCATGATGATGAAAGGCGCCACCGGGGATCAAACGCACGTTCGGTCCCTTGTAGCAGGCCCCGAAACAGACCAGCCGCTCAACCTTCACGTCGATGCCGCGTTCGCGGACCCCGGCTTCGAGCGCCGCCGCGATCTCCTTGCCACCCAGCGCGCCGCAGGACGGTTTGTCGCTGCTGAACCGGTTGTTGATGCAGATCGCGAGGGTAAAACCCCGCTCGTCGACGGTCGTTTCGTTGCTCATGGTGGGCGTGCCTTACTGCGAAACCTACACGGCACGTAATTCATACCGTTCCGCGTGTCCAGATTGACGGTAAATCTTCGGTCTCAGGCGAGGGCCCTGCGGCCACGCTCGGTCAAGCGGCAAACCAGCCAGTCGGGCTTGACCGGGTTCTCGAACCACGGCTCGGCCCAACCACGGTCGATGCAGCTCTTGATGGTCCGGTTGCTGATACGCTGACCGAACTCGTCGAACAGCGGCAACTTACCGCCAGCCTGTTCAAGCCCCCGGACAAGCCACCGTTTCTGCTGCATGCTCGGGCCGCTTCCCGGGATCTGTTTTGCCGCAGTCTTGCGACCGCCGACACGCCTGCGCCGCGACGGCGAGGGCGGCGTTTCTTTCGGTGTCACACCCGGGAAATAGATCACGTTCGACGGCATTCGGTTCTCGTCTGCGGATGAAGCTGTTAACGAATGAAGCCGAATCTTAGAGCTACAGCATTGAAATAGCCAATAAAAATCCCGGCATGGTTAACGGACGGCGTCAACCGGGCAAACGCACGGTGGCGACGGCCTCCGCCGCAATGCCTTCGCCACGGCCCGTGAAACCGAGTTTTTCGGTCGTCGTCCCCTTGACGTTCACTCTGTCGGTATCGATCTCCAGCACGGCTGCCACGCGCCGTCGCATTGCGTCTCGGTGCGGACCGATCCGCGGCGCCTCGCAAATGATCGTCGCGTCGACATTACAGATTGTGCCGCTCGCATCCCGGACGAGTTCGCCGGCCCTTGCGAGAAAGATGGTCGAGTCAGCGCCGCGCCATTGTGCATCGCTCGGGGGGAAAAGAGCGCCGATATCGCCGGCGCCGATAGCCCCGAGAAGGGCGTCGGTGATCGCGTGCAGGCCGACATCCGCATCGGAATGACCGAGCAGGGACCGATCGCACGGGATTTCGACGCCACACAGCATCACCGATGTCCCGGGTCCGAACCGGTGAACGTCGTAGCCAAGTCCCGTTCGGAACACGCTCCCCTGTGCGAGACGTTTCTCGGCACGGGAAAAATCATCATCTGTCGTCAACTTTGCGTTCTCCTCGCTACCGTCGACGAGCGCGACGGAAAGACCGGCCGCTTCGGCAACGGCGGCATCGTCCGTCATATCCTCGGCGCCCGATGCGGCGGCCCGCTCATGGGCGGCGATGATCGCATCATAACGAAACCCTTGCGGTGTCTGGACGCGCCACAATCCGTCGCGTGCGACCGTCCCTTCGCATCTCCGGCCGTCGCCCGAGCGCTTGAGGGTATCGACGACGGGAAGGGCCGGCACGGCGCCGTCGTCATCATCGAGCGCCGTGACAATCCGCTCGACAAGTGCCGTATCGATTCCGGGGCGTGCGGCATCGTGGATCAGCACCAGCCGCGGCGGCGCGTCCCGGAGCGCGCGCAGCCCGTTCAGGACCGATGCCTGCCGCGTTGCGCCGCCGGCGACGGGCGTCAACGTTGCCGGTCCGCCCGCCATGGCGCCATCGAACAGGCCTTTGTCGTCCGGATGAATGACCGGCAGAATGCCGTCGACATGCGGCGACCGGGCAAGGGACTCGACGGTTCGCCGCAGCACCGGAACACCGCCGAGAGCACGATACTGCTTCGGCACATCCCCACCCGCACGTACGCCGCGTCCCGCGGCAACGACGATGACCACACAGCGCGAATGCACCGATTGCTTCTGTTCGGTCATGATGCCTCTTGCCCTGTTTAGCGAAACGAATGCGCCGACCGTAAGACTTGGGCGGGTGGTTTGACCAGACCCAAACCCGTCTCCGGGACCTGCGACGAGCAACGATCTGGCTTGCATTCGGCGGCGCGGATCGTGATCTTACGGCAAGCTCCGCTGGCGGGCCGACAACTTCGCCGCCGCACCCTGGATGGATAGAACCCGTGTCACCCGACTCGATCACGACCGTTCTCGCGATCTCCTCGTTCCTGCCGGCGCTTGTTGCCGTCGTGAAGACGCCCACCGAGGCGGCGACGGTGGATGGACCGCGTATGGCTGCCCTGGGGATCGCCGTTGTCGGCGTCGGGTACGCGCTTTACGACCGCAGTTCATCGAGCGGATGGCATATCGACCTGAGCGGCGCACTTTGGGCCAGCGCGGCGGCGACCCTGATTGTGCTGGCTGGCGTCAGTCTGACGCAACGCGAAGGCTGGCGGATCGCCACACTCGCCGTGCCGTATGCGACGGCGCTCGGTGCATTGGCCGCCGCCCGGGATATCACCATGGGCGGCTCAGGGGAGGTGTTGGCGGCGGGCCCCTCCGCGTGGCTCGCGGTACACGCCGTGCTTTCGGTCGCAACGTACGCCATCGCCACAGTCGGCGCCATGGCAGCCAGCGCCGGATGGATGCAGCAGCGCGCGCTCAAGCAGAAAACACCGACAGCATTCAGTCGACGATTGCCGTCGCTTGCGGCCTGCGACCGCATTCAAACCCGGTTGATGGCCCTGTGTGCCGTCGTTCTCGGACTCGGTCTGATCACCGGCGCGGCGACATCGATCGTTCGCGACGGCGTTTTGGTCGCCATCGACCACAAAACCGTGTTCGGACTCCTGGCTTTCTTGCTCATCATCGGCTTGTTGTTCGCCGATCGCCGCGGCAGTCTGCGGACACGACAGGTCGGCCGGACGGTTCTGGTTGCCTATCTTTTACTCACATTGGCCTATATCGGGGTAAAGTTCGTCACCGACATCGTCCTGTGAAGGATCCTTTTTGGCCTAACGGCCTATCTTCAACGCCCTAAAATCATTGCAATTTCAGCAATATTGCCTATTAAGTGGGCAGACTTTTTGCATTTCTATCGGACCTCTCCCCATGAGCCTTTCAATCGGCCCCGTTAAACTCGACAGCAACATCGTGCTCGCACCCATGTCTGGCGTGACCGATTTGCCATTTCGTCGGCTGGTCAAACGCTTCGGCGCCGGACTCGTCGTTTCGGAAATGATCGCCAGCAAGGCCATGGTCTACGCCGCCCGCAAGACGCTGAAGATGTCGAGCAACTGCGCCGAGGAGCAACCCATGGCGGTGCAACTCGCCGGATGCGAGCCCGATATCATGGCGGAAGCAGCACGCCTCAACGCAGATCGCGGCGCCGCGATCATCGACATTAACATGGGATGCCCCGTCAAGAAGGTCACCAATGGCGATGCCGGCTCGGCATTGATGCGCGATCTCGATCATGCGCGACGCATTCTCGAAGCGACCGTCAAAGCCGTTTCCATTCCGGTGACCCTGAAAATGCGTACGGGGTGGGATGACAACAGCCGAAACGCACCTGAACTCGCGCGGATCGCCGAGCAATCCGGTATTCGCTCGCTCGCGGTACACGGCCGCACGCGCTGTCAGTTCTACAAGGGCCACGCGGACTGGGCCTTTATTCGCCGGGTCAAGGATGCGGTCGACATTCCTGTGTTCGCAAACGGCGACATCGAGACCGTCGACGATGCCCACGAGTGCCTTGAACTTTCCGGTGCGGACGGGCTGTTGATCGGTCGCGGCGCATACGGCCGTCCCTGGTTTCTCAATCAGGTCGAAACGTTCAACGCGACCGGCGAGCGCAAGCCCGACCCGGCGTTGTCGGTGCAGCGGGATACGCTTCTCGAGCACTACGAAACGATGCTGAGCCATTACGGCGTCGACGCCGGCGTCCGCATCGCTCGCAAGCACATCGGCTGGTACTCGAAGGGCCTGCCGTCGTCCGCCGAGTTCCGCCAGAAGGTCAATCAGGAGTCCGATCCGTCCAAGGTTCGCGCCGCCATTACCGAGTTCTACGAACCGCAGATCGACCGGTTCGCGGCCTGATGTCGCGCAACGTCATGCCGCTTGTGCAGACGGCGCCGGCGGCGGCCCATGAAAACGTGCCGGAGAACGTGCCGGAAAACGTGCCTGAAATCGGGCAGGGGACCGCGGACCAAATTCTCGGCGCGCTCGACACGCCTGTCATCATGCTCGACGAGCGGCTTGTGCTTTTGTTCGTCAATCCAGCAGCCGAGACGTTCTTTTCCCGGGCCGCCAGTCATCTCCAAGGCCGACCGCTGGAGAAGGTGTTGCCCGACGCCGAACAATGGCGGCCGGTTGTCGAACTCGCCCGCGACGGCGGCATGAAGACGTCGGAGCGCGGCATCCGCATCGACATACCCGGCGGCCCCACGCGTATGTTCGACCTTGTCGCCATGCCTCTCGGTGATGGCCACCTGGTCGTCTCGATCAACGAAACGACCGTCAGCCATCAGGTCAACCGGCGCATGGGATTCCTCGGCGCCGCGCATACCGTCACCGGTATGGCTGCTGTGCTCGCCCACGAAATCAAGAATCCCCTGTCGGGAATCCGGGGCGCATCGCAGTTGCTTGAGGGCACGATCGACGAGGACGATCGTCCGCTGACCGCCCTGATCCGATCGGAAGTCGACCGGATATGCGGTCTTGTCGACCGCATGACGGCGTTCTCCGGTGACGGCGAAACGCCACGCACGGCCGTCAATATTCATGAAGTCCTCGACCGCGTGCACCGTCTGGCGGAGAGCGGTTTTGGCCAGCACATCCGTATCGTCACCGACTACGACCCGTCCTTGCCGCCGGTTTCCGGCAACCGTGATCTGCTCATTCAGGCGTTCCTCAATCTGCTGAAGAACGCCGTCGAAGCATGCCCTGCCAGGAACGGCGAGGTCAGACTGACGACCGCCTATCGTTCGGGTCTCGGTTTTACCGGACCAGGCGATAACGTCCGACGCCGCCTCGGGATCGAAGTTACCGTTGCCGACAACGGGGGCGGGATCGATGCGGCGCTTCGCGAACGCCTGTTTGAGCCGTTCGTTACGTCGAAAGCCAACGGAAGCGGTCTCGGTCTCGCATTGACGGCAAAGATCGTCAGCGATCTCGGCGGTCTGATCGACTGTGAGGGGCAACCAGACGGCGACGGCACGGTCTTCCGCACGTTGTTGCCAATTCACGAGTTGGCGCGCGGCGAGGATCCGTCATGAGCCCGTCCAGAATCATCGTCGCTGACGACGACAACAGCATCCGTACGGTCGTTACCCAGGCCCTCAACCGGGCCGGTTACGACGTTGTCCCGGTCGCCGACGGCGCCGGTCTGATGGCTCAAATCGAGAGCGGAGAGGGCGATCTGGTGGTTACCGATGTCGTGCTGCCCGACGATAACGGCCTCGATATGATTCCGCGCATCAAGTCGCAACGCGACACGCTACCGATCATCGTCATGAGCGCGCAGACGACCTTGCTGACAGCGGTCCGGGCAAGCGAGCTCGGCGCATACGAATACCTCCCAAAACCATTTGATATCAACGAATTATTGACTGTTGTTCAACGAGCGCTTGACCATAAAGACGACGCGGGCGTGCGCCCCGGCGAAGGCCTCGACGACAATCTGCCGATCATCGGGCGATCACCGGCGATGCAGGCCATCTACCGGACCATCGCACGCCTCATGGCAACCGATCTGACGGTTATGATCATTGGCGAATCGGGTACGGGCAAGGAACTCGTCGCCCGCGCGCTGCATGACTATGGCCGGCGCAGCGACAATCCGTTCGTTGCGGTCAACATGGCGGCGATTCCCCGCGAACTCGTCGAGAGCGAGCTGTTCGGCCACGAAAAGGGGGCGTTTACCGGCGCCGTACAGGCCCAATCCGGCCGTTTCGCGCAAGCCGACGGCGGCACGCTGTTTCTGGACGAGATCGGCGACATGCCGGCAGAGGCGCAAACCCGCCTGCTACGGGTGCTGCAGGAGGGCGAGTACACCAGCGTCGGTGGACGGACCCCGAAGAAGACCAACGTCCGCATCGTCGCCGCCACGCACCGCGATCTGCGCCAGCTGATCGCCGAGGGGCGGTTTCGCGAAGACTTGTTTTTCCGGCTGAATGTCGTGCCGATAAACCTGCCGCCGCTCCGCGATCGCATCGATGACATCGAGGAGCTTTCCGGCTATTTCCTGCGGGAAGCAGCGGCGCAAGGATTGCCCGAGCGGCGCCTTTCGACCGGCGCGCTCAAGGCTCTGCGCAGCCACAGTTGGCCGGGCAATGTGCGTGAACTGCAGAATCTCATGCAGCGGCTCTGCGTCCTCGCCGCAAAAGAAACCATCGACGCCGATCTCATTGTGCGCGAACTCAGGAGTCCTGCGGCCGAGGACGAAAGAAAGAGAGGCGACGGTACCGGCATCGCCGACTCGGTAGAGCGTCATCTCGCCGAGTATTTTCGCGCCCATCGCGGGCGGCTGCCGTCCGCCGGACTCTATGATCGCGTCCTCAAGGAGATGGAACGACCGCTCCTGCAGATTACGCTCGACGCAACCAACGGAAACCAGGTCAAGGCAGCCGATGTGCTCGGTCTAAACCGCAACACACTCCGCAAGAAAGTCCGTGAACTGGGCATCGATGTTTCCCGGGGGCGCGTCAAATGACGGTCGAAACGGTTACGGATCGGACGGCGCCGCCCGGTTTCCGGCAACGCTTCGCAGAGTGGAGCGTTCGGATTCGGCTCTGGCGCAAGCTCGCGTACCTGTTGGCCGCACTGGCCGTAATTTCGGGGATCGCGACCGTTACGACCATGACCGGCATCGGTTACGACCTGAAGACCGTTCTCTATCTGCTCTATCTCGACACCGTCATCCTGCTGTTGCTTTCGGGTCTGATCGTCGGGCGCCTGGTTAAATTTTGGCTTCAGCGCCGGAAGGGCGACAGCGGCACCGGCTTTCATGGTCGGCTGGTCCTGATGTTCAGCCTGATCGCCGTGACGCCGGCAGTGCTGGTCGCCGTGTTCGCCGCGGTGTTTCTGAATATCGGCATCCAGGGCTGGTTCAGCGACCGGGTCAAGAATGCCATCGAACAATCGGGGCAGGTCGCCGCAGCATACCTGCAGGAACACCGTCAGGCGGTTCGCGGCGACATCTTTGCCATGGCAAACGATCTCAACCGTCAGGCGCCGTCGCTGCTCGACAATCCCGCGCTGTTTTCCCGGGTCCTGACGACCCAGGCGGCGATCCGAAATCTGTCAGAGGCCATCGTCGCTGACCGCTCCGGCAACATTCTCGCCCGCACGCCGTTCAGCCAATCGCTCGAGTTCGATATTCCCGAGATTCTCACGGGCGAACAAGTCGAGGCCGGTGATATCGTCGTCGTGACCGGAGACCAGGAAGACCGCATCCGCGCCCTGATTCGCTTGACGCGGTTCGTCGACGCTTACCTGATCGTCGGCCGTTTCGTCGATCCCAACGTGGTCGATTACGTATCACGCATCGAACGCGGTATTACACAGTATCGCCGCGTCGAGGAAAGACGCGGCGGCTTGCAAGTCTCATTCGTCATGTTGTTTGTGGTCGTCGCGGTCATGTTGCTGCTTGCCGCCGCATGGGTCGGACTGAATCTGGCGACGCGGTACGCCCGGCCAATCTCGAAACTCGCCGACGCGGCAGAGAGCGTTCGGCAGGGCGATCTCGGCGTGCGCATCGACGACCCCGGCGGCATTGCCGAAGTCGAAACCCTGGTTGGCGCGTTTAACCGGATGGCTCAGCAACTCCAAAGCCAGAAACAGGGACTCGTCGAAGCCAACAGGGAGCTCGACGAACGACGGCAGTTTACGGAAGCGGTTTTGTCAGGTGTATCGGCCGGCGTCATCGGCATCTCCCCCGACGGGCTGATCAATCTGCCAAACCGCTCCGCGTCCAATCTTCTCGGAATCGATCTCGACAATCATATCGGCGAGGCACTGGGCGACGTCGTGCCGGAAATGGCTGGCGTCCTTGAGATCGTGCGCTCGCGCCCGGTCCGGACCGACGAACAGGAGATCCGCATCAACCGGTCCGGTCAGGAGCGCACGCTTATTGTCAATGTTCAGGCGGAAAAACTGGGCCTATCGGAAATCGTCGGCTTCGTCGTGACGTTCGACGACATCACGGACCTGCAATCAGCCGAGCGCAAGGCAGCCTGGGCCGACGTGGCGCGCCGTATCGCCCACGAAATCCGCAATCCGCTGACCCCGATTCAACTCGCCGCCGAGCGCCTCAAACGCCGCTATCTCGCGGAAATTTCGAGCGACCCTGAGACATTTCTGACGTGCACCGACACCATCGTACGCCAAGTCGGCGACATCGGTCGGATGGTCGACGAGTTTTCGTCGTTCGCCCGCATGCCTGAACCGCAAATGGCCGAACACGATCTTGCGGCGATCTGCAAGGAGGCTGCGTTTCTCGAGGACAGCCGTGATGAAACGATCGAGGTTCGCTTCGATGTCCCGCCGACGCCTGTAATGTTGACATGCGATCGCGAGCAACTCTCCCGCGCTATTGGCAATCTGGTAAAAAATGCCGCTGAATCGGTTTTGGCACGACTTTCAGGATCGACCGACCCGGCGGGCCGCGTCGACATCGCAATCGGCGCGGAGATTGCCCCGGACGGCCCGGTTTCGGTCGAGATCCGTGACAACGGATTGGGCTTGCCGAAGGAGAACCGGCAACGCCTGACCGAGCCCTACGTCACCTCGCGGGATAAAGGCACCGGGTTGGGTCTCGCGATCGTCAAGAAAATCGTCGAGGATCATCACGGCACACTCGAACTCGGCGATAACGATGGCGGCGGCGCACGGGTCCGTATGACATTCTGGCCGGGGCAATTGCGATCCCGCACCGACAACGACATCGAGCGGGCAGTGGGGTAGTGTTGCATGGCTGCTGACATTCTCGTCGTCGACGACGAACGCGACATCCGATCCCTCGTTGCCGGCCTCCTTCAGGACGAAGGCTTCGAGACCCGCGAAGCTGCCGACAGTGCATCGGCGCTCGCCGAGGTCGAACGCCGTCGCCCCAATCTCGTGCTTCTCGACATCTGGCTTCAGGGCAGCGAGTTGGACGGTCTCGGAATTCTGACGCGGGTCAAGGAGTCGTATCCCTCGGTTCCGATCGTGATGATGAGCGGCCACGGCAGTATCGAGACAGCGGTCTCGGCCATCAAGGACGGTGCATACGATTTTGTCGAGAAACCGTTTCAGGCCGACCGGTTGCTGCTCGCCGTCAATCGCGCGATCGACAACGCCAGACTGGTGCGCGAGAACATCGAACTGCGGCAGCGTACGCAAGCGGACGAGATCGTCGGCACCTCGACTGCCGCCAAGGAGTTGCGGCAGGCGCTCGAACGGGTTGCGCCCACCAATAGCCGGGTGCTTGTGACCGGGCCGCCGGGCGCCGGCAAGGAACTGATTGCGCGCCAGATACACAGCATGTCGGCACGTGCCCAGGCGCCGCTGGTCGTTCTGAACTGCGCGACCCTTGCACCCGAACGCATGGAGGCCGAGCTCTTCGGCGAAGAGGGTGGGCCGGACGGCGAGCGCAAGATCGGTTTGTTCGAAGAAGCCCACGGCGGCACACTCCTGCTCGATGAGGTCGGCGACATGCCGCTCGCGACCCAGGGCAAGATCGTCCGCGTGCTACAAGAACAGATATTCCAGCGGACCGGTGGTTCGGCGCGTGTCGAGGTCGACGTGCGCGTCATCGCGACGACGACCCGGGATCTGCCGTCAGAGATTGAAACCGGTCAGTTTCGCGAAGACCTCTACTACCGCCTCAATGTCGTCCCGGTGGCCATTCCGTCGCTCACCGAGCGGCGAGAAGACGTACCCTTGCTGGCCGAACACTTCATGACCCGTGCCGCAGCGCTCGCCGGCCGGCCGCCCCGCACCATGGCCAAGGACGCGATTGCAGCGTTGCAGGCGCATCCGTGGCCAGGCAACGTGCGTGAGTTGCGAAATGTGGTTGAGCGGCTCCTGATCATGGCGCCGGGTGACGACGACCAGCCGATCGGTAGCGATATGCTGCCCGCAGAGATGACAGGCGCAACCCCGTTCGCAGGCGGTTTTCGCGGCGCTGGAGAAATGCTAGGAGTGCCTTTGCGCGAAGCGCGTGAGACCTTCGAGCGGGATTATCTCGTCGCACAGCTCGATCGCTTCGCAGGCAACATTTCGAGAACTGCCGAATTTGTCGGCATGGAGCGCTCGGCGCTGCACCGGAAACTGAAAAGCCTGGGGATTTCGACATGAAAGTTCTGGTCTGCGGCGCCGGTCAGGTCGGGTTTAACATCGCCCACCACCTGGCACTCGAAAATAACGATGTGTCCGTGCTCGATCGTTCGCCTGAGCTGATCCGCACCATCAACGACACCCTCGATGCCACAGGTTTCGTGGGCCATGCCTCGAATCCCGACAACCTGGAAGCAGCCGGCATTGCCGACGCCGACATGATCATCGCCGTTACCTATGCCGACGAAGTGAACATGGTCGCCTGTCAGGTCGCGCATTCGTTGTTCGACGTGCCGACCAAGATCGCTCGCGTGCGCGAGCAGAGCTACCTCAATCCGGCGTGGTCCAACCTGTTCTCCCGCGACAACATGCCGATCGACGTGATTATCTCGCCCGAGCGCGAAGTCGCCCGTGCCGTCAGCCGCCGGCTTCGTGTTCCGGGTGCATTGGAGATGATCCCGCTCGCCGAAGACAAGGTCACCTTGCTCGGCGTGCGCTGTACGGACCAATGTCCGCTGATTAACACGCCATTGCGTCAGCTGACCCAATTGTTTCCCGAACTCGACATCGCAATCCTCGGCCTGATTCGGGGCGGCGAAACCCTCGTGCCAACCGGCGATGACGAGATGCTGGAAGACGACGAAGTCTATTTCGTTGCCGCATCCGATCAGATTCAGCGGGCCATGGGGGCGTTCGGCATCGAACGCCAGGAATCCCGGCGCATGCTGATTTTCGGCGGCGGAAACATCGGCTTGTTTCTGGCCCGTGAAATCGAGCGCGAGTTCGCCTGGGTCAACGCCAAGATCGTCGAGGCCAATCATGAACGTGCCCGGCATCTCGCGTCCGAACTGGAGCGCACGGTGGTGCTCAATGGCGACGTTCTCGATCCGGCCCTGCTGAGCGAAGCCAATATCGAATCGACGGAGACCGTGGTCGCGGTGACCAACGATGACGAGACAAATATTCTCGCTTCGCTGCTTGCCAAGCGCTACGGCTCGCAGCGCGCGATCACGCTGGTCAACAAACCGGTTTACGAAGATCTGATCGGCGCGCTCGGGGTCGACGTTGTCGTCAACCCCCGCAACATTACGGTCTCGACCATCCTTCAGCATGTCAGGCGCGGACGGATCCATTCGGTCCATACACTGCGCGAGGGTTTCGGCGAACTGATCGAGGCCGAAGCACTCGAAACATCCGATCTGGTCGGCAAACCAATTCGCGAAATCGACATTCCGCATGGCGTGTTGTTCGGCGCCATCGTCCGTGACGGCGAGGTGATCGTGCCGCGCGGCAACACCGTTATTCAGGCCAAGGACAGGGTCGTCCTGTTCGCGTCGGCCAACGCGGTGCGCAAGGTCGAGCAGATGTTCTCCGTGCAGCTTGAGTTCTTCTGACGGGAGTCCGCCATCAATGCCCAGAATAGCCTACGTTAACGGTGCCTACCGGCCACACCACGATGCCGCCGTGCATATCGAGGATCGCGGCTATCAGTTCGCCGACGGCGTCTATGAGGTCGTCACCGTCATCCGCGGCAAGCTGATCGACGAGGAACCGCATCTCGACCGTCTCGACCGGTCGTTACGCGAACTCGATATGGCGTCGCCAATGAGCCGTCCGCCTCTCAAATTCGTCCTGCGTGAGATCATTCGCCGCAACCGGCTGAAAACTGGAATCGTCTACTTTCAGGTGACCCGCGGCGTTGCACCGCGAGATCATGGATATCCCGCGAACAGCACGCCAGCGCTGGTCGTTACCGCCAAGTCGATGCCGGCGCTTGCGGGCCCGATCAACCCGGCTGGAATTTCGGTCCTGACAGTACCGGACAATCGCTGGGGCCGCTGTGACATCAAGACCGTCGGATTGTTGGCGAACTGCATAGCCAAGCAGCGCGCGATCGAGGTCGGTAAGGGCGATGCCTGGCTGGTCGACGAAGATGGCACGGTCACCGAGGGCTCTTCGTCGAACGCGTGGATCGTTAACAGCGACGGCGAACTGATCACCCGGCCGACGACGGACAACATCCTGCATGGCATTACCCGGCGTCGGATCTTCTCGATCGCGGAACGGGAAGGTCTGCGGATCATCGAACGTCCGTTCACCGTTGAAGAGGCACAGCAGGCGAAAGAAGCGTTCCAGACCAGCGCATCGGGTTTCCCGAAGGCGGTGACCAGCATCGATGACACATCGATCGGCAATGGCCGCATGGGTGAGCTGACGGGCCGGCTACACAAGTACTACATGGCGTTCGCTGAAGAGGCGCCGGCGACTTGAGCCTTCCGTCGCCCAAGGCCGTCCTGTTCGATTGGGACAACACGCTCGTCGACTCGTGGGCCATCATTCACGACGCAATGAACCATACGCTCGGCCATTTCGGTCATGAACCCTGGTCGATCGACGACATCCGTTGTCGGGTCCGACATTCGATGCGCGATAGTTTCCCGGCGCTCTTTGGCGACGAATGGGAACGGGCAAGCAACGTTTTTACAGAGCGCTTCGGCGCCATTCACGTCGAACGCCTGGCTGTTCTACCGGGCGCCGCGGAGCTCATCGACGAGTTGACCGACCGCGGCCTGACGCTGGCGGTGGTCAGCAACAAAAGGGGACACTTTCTGCGTAAAGAGATCACCCACCTCGGCTGGGACCGATATTTTCACGCGTTGATCGGCGCCAACGATGCGGCGCGCGACAAACCCGCCATCGAACCGGTTGTCGCCGCGCTCGACGGCAGCGGGATCGCGCCGGGTCCAAGCGTCTGGTTTGCGGGGGACGCGGATATCGACATGCGTTGCGCCCATGCCGCCGGCGCCACGGCCGTCCTGATCCGCGATCAGGCACCCGGCGACGGCGAGTTCACCGATTGCCGGCCCCATGCCCATGTTGCCGATTGTCGCACGTTCATGGATCTGGTTCGCGCGTCAACGTCCTGACGGTTACCGGAAACCCGATTCGCAGCATTTGGAATGCGCGCGGAATTGGCGTAAGCTGCCGCCGTACTGCGCTAATCAAGGGAAAATGCTGGAATTCAGGTCAGTTTCCGGCAGTTCTCGATTGAAAAAAGCGTCCAAGAAAAGCGAAAAGGAAAAACAAAATGGCCGCTGAAAGATCCCAGAACGTTCAGGATGTCTTTCTCAATTACATCCGCAAGAACAAAACACCGGTGACCGTGTTCCTCGTCAATGGCGTGAAGCTGCAGGGCATTGTCACCTGGTTCGACAACTTCTCGGTGCTGTTGCGCCGGGACGGTCACACCCAACTCGTCTACAAGCATGCGATTTCGACCGTGATGCCATCGACGCCGGTCCAGCTGTTCGAGCCGGAAGCGGACGATGCAGGCAGCGGACCGACCGACTAAGCGGGCCAAGCGAAGCGGTTGACGAGCCCCAGCAACGCCACGAATGACGGAAGTGCCGGCCGGCATGATGCCGAGCGATGCGTCGTGCTGCATCCGCATGATCCGCGCGAGGATGCACGACGCACGCCAGAGGCGCGTCTCGATGAAACGGCCGGTTTGGCCATGGCGATCGATCTGGAAATCGCGCAAGCGGAGATCGTGCGGGTCACGCGTAAATCGCCGGCGACACTGATCGGCGGCGGCGCAGTCGAGCGGATCGCCGGCGAGATCGGCGTACTTACCGATCACCGCGACGAGGAAGACGAACAACCCCAGCGCCGCGCGCATCGCCGCAAACCAAAGCCCAAGCCGACGCCGACTGTCGACGTGATCATCGTCAATGCGGCGCTTACGCCGATCCAGCAACGCAACCTGGAACGCGCCTGGCATTGCAAGGTGATCGACCGAACCGGCCTGATCCTCGAAATCTTTGCCAGCCGCGCCCGCACACGCGAAGGCCGCCTTCAGGTCGAGCTTGCGCAGTTGACCTATCAGCGTAGCCGCCTGGTCCGAAGCTGGACCCACCTCGAACGTCAGCGTGGCGGTGTCGGTTTTATGGGCGGACCTGGCGAAACCCAGATCGAGACGGACCGTCGCCTGATCGACGACCGGATCGTCCTGATCAAACGGCAACTGGCGGGCGTCGAGCGAACGCGCCGGCTGCATCGCGAGGCGCGGCAACGGGTGCCTTACGCGACGGTTGCCCTCGTCGGATACACAAACGCAGGCAAGTCGACGCTGTTCAATCGATTGACGACGGCCGGCGTTGTCGCCCGCGATCAATTGTTCGCCACGCTCGATCCGACCATGCGGCGCATCACGCTTCCGTCCGGCCGAGACGCGATCCTTTCCGACACCGTCGGCTTTATTTCCGAACTGCCGCACGAACTGGTCCAGGCGTTTCATGCGACACTCGAAGAGGTTCATGAAGCGGATTTGATCCTTCATGTCCGCGATATCGCCCACCCGGACTCGGAAGCACAATACAAAGACGTGATCGGCGTACTCGGCACCATGGGCGTCATCGATGCAGGAGACGAAAACGAACCGGTTGCGGACGCACCGATCATTCTCGATGTCATCAACAAGATCGACCTCGTGCCACCCGAAGATCGGATCATCATCGAAAATCGACGCAGGCGCGGTAACACGCCCGCTGTCATGGTTTCAGCGGTAACGGGTGAGGGGTGTGACGATCTGCTCGGCCGCATCGACGAGTTGATGAACAGCCACCACCGAATGCTCGACGTTACCATCGGATACGAGGACGGCAGCACAATCGCCTGGCTTTACGAGCGCGGAGAAGTCTTATCCCGCACCGATGACCAGGACGGCATTCACATGTCGGTGCGACTGAGTCCGAGCGACGCCGACCGTTTTACGCAGCGCAGCGGCACCGACGCCGATACCTGATCCTCAGTCGATCTCAAAAAGCCCCTCGACCTCGACCGACACCCCGAGCGGCAGGCTGGACGACCCGACGGCGGCACGGGCGTGCTGGCCGGCATCGCCGAAAACCTCCTGCATCAGATCGGACGCCCCGTTGATGACCTTCGGGTGATCCTTGAAATCGGCCGTCGCATTCACGAAACCGCCAAGCCGAACAACCCGCCGTACTCGATCGAGATCGCCATTGCATGCCGCGCGGACTTGTGCCAACAGATTGATCGCGCAAACGCGGGCAGCCTGATAGCCGCCATCGACGCTCATGTCGGCGCCGAGCTGCCCCTGATGCTTGACGTCGCCGTCGACCAAGGTGATCTGGCCGGAAACGACCAGCAGATTGCCGGTGCGCACGTACGGGACATAACTCGCGACAGGCGCCGCCGGTGTCGGCAGGGTGATTCCGAGTTCCTCGAGGCGTGCATCGATACGTCCGGTCATGGGGTCGTTCTCCTAAAAATTCGTACTCGTCAAGGCCGGCGGTTCCCGCACTTCTGGACTCCGCTGCCGTTCAAGCGGCAATATTCCGTATGGCTTCCGAAAATGCCAGCGCGACATATGAAATGTCCCGATGGGATCGCCGCTTTCTCGGTCTCGCGCGCTTTATCGCCGTCTGGTCGAAAGATCCGAGCACGAAGGTCGGCTGTGTCATTGTCGATAACATGAAACGTGTCGTTTCAACCGGCTTCAACGGTTTCCCAAGCGGCGTCGAGGACTCCATCGAGCGGCTCAGCGATCGGTCGGTCAAATACAAAATGGTGGTACACGCAGAGCGCAACGCGATTATCGACGCCAAGCGGAACCTGTCGGGAATGACGGCTTATGTCTGGCCCATCATGCCGTGCAGCGAATGTGCGGCAATGATTATTCAGGCAGGCATATCCACGGTCATCGCGCCGGAGACCGACGACCAGCGGCTGATCGAGAGTTGCCGCTTCGATCTTACGCATGAAATGTTCGCAGAGGCGGCGATCACGCTACACCTCGTCGACGCCGACGACATCGGCGAAAACACCTGAACAGTCCGTAATCCGAAAACAGTTAACGGCCGCTACAGTTCGACGACGTCGCCCTCGGCCGGCGCGACACAAACGACGTCGGAACCGCGATCTTCGAGGACTTTCTTGGTCAGGTCGAGTTTAAGGTCGATATCGGTGTCGTTCTGATCGGGATCGTGATGGAACAGGCAGAGCGTCTTGACCTCGGCCCTGTCAGCATACTCCGCAACCTTGCTGAGACACGAGTGGCCCCATCCGATCTTGGTCTTGTATTCCTCATCCGTGTAGGTCGAATCGGTAATCAGCAGGTCTGCGCCGCGGCAGAAGTCCTGTAGCTTTTTCTCGTATGCCGGATTGAACTGGTCGGAATCACTGAGGAACAGCTCATTGTCGGTGATGTAGCAGACGGAGCGGCCGTCGTAGTCGATCCGGTATCCGAGACAGATGCCGGGGTGGCTCAGCAACATCGAAGAAACCGATACCCCGTCGATATCGAGCGTTTCCTCGCCGATATCGCGGAAATAGACCCGGGCGCCGAACTCCTTCAGGGTGATGGGAAAGTAGACGCCGTCCATCTGCGCGGATGCAACCTCGCGCATGGAGAGCGACCCGTGGCGGGCGCCGATGATCTCGAACTCGTTGCCGGGAACGTAAAGCGGCACGAAAAACGGCAATGCGTTGATGTGATCCCAGTGCGGATGGGAAATGAAGATCTTGGCATTGATGGATTTCTTGCCGTCTGCCATCAGATGGTTGGAGAGCTGCTTGATGCCCGAGCCGGCATCGAACACGAACATCTGTCCGCGCGGGAACGTGATCGAGATACAGTTGGTATTGCCGCCATACCGGATCGAGTCCTCGCCGGGCCGGGGCAGGGTTCCGCGCACGCCCCAGAAACCGACCTGGATCTTGTTGTCGATGACCTCCTTGATCTGGGCCGACAGACTGTCTCGATCGGAAGACTTTTCGATGAACCCGTGGGCGCCGTGTTCGAACGCCTGTTTCTTGTCGAACTCGTACGACTTCGATGACAGGACGATGAAGCGCGTATTGTCGAGCCCGTCGATCTCGCCCAACTCCTTGATAAGGGCGTACCCGTCGAGCCGGGGCATCATCAGATCGATCAGCACCGCGTCTGGTTTAATTTCTGAAACGTGTTCGAGCGCCTCGGCGCTATCGGTGAACACGGTAACGTCGTAGCCTTCCTCGGAGAGAATACGCTCGACGAGTTCAGCGAGAATATCGTCGTCATCGACAATGACGATGCTGCGGCCTTCACCGGACGGCATATTGGACGCCTCCACTTGTCCGGTCACCGAGCGCAAGAGACCGAAATCGAAAACAGGTTGTTGGCCCGTATCCTAACCGCACGAATCCATTATGAAAACATCGATTCAACACTTGTCGAATCGATGTTTTCGGTATCGATCGGGTGAGAGCGACCCACGGAAAACCCGAAAAAAACGGGCGTCCCCTAATTCGGACGGGAACGCCCCAAGTTTCCCAGGGAGGATACTCAAACAGCGGCGATCACGAGCAACCGCTAGTCGCGCCGCAGGTGTTGCACTTCATGCAGGTTCCATTGCGAACCAGGGTGAAATTGCCGCACTCGCCACAGGCATCGCCCTCGAAACCCTTCATTTTGGCCTCGCGAATGCGATCGAGCTGGGCATCGGTTTCCTGAATGACCGCATCCGAAACCGATACCGGCGCATCCGTTCCGGCCTCCGCGACACCCAGACCGCCATCGCCGCCCGCGGTTTCCGCCGTGCTATAGGTCGACATGGAAACCGCCGCATTGCCGTCGGTCCCACCGGATTGTCCGGATATCACGACCAGTTTGGAGCGCACGTAACCCTGCGAGGCGTACTGTGCAACGGCCGGGTAAAGGTTCGGGTCGGTCGTCGGCGACAGGTCGCCCTCGTCCTCGCCACGGCCGAGGCTATCGGGCAGCAGGTCGCTCGGTTCGGCGTGCGCCAGATCGTTGCGGCCGAGGTACGACACCGCGAGTTCGCGGAAGATATAGTCGAGGATCGATGTCGCCATCTTGATGGTCTCGTTGCCCTCGACGATGCCCGACGGGTCGAACCGGGTGAAGGTGAACGCCTCGACGTATTCTTCCAGCGGCACGCCGTACTGCAAGCCGATCGAGATGGCGATGGCGAAATTGTTCATCAGGCTGCGGAAGGCGGCGCCTTCCTTGTGCATGTCGATGAAGATTTCCGCCAGATGGCCGTCTTCGTATTCGCCGGTACGGAGATACACCTTGTGTCCGCCGACGGCGGCTTTCTGCGTGTAGCCCTTGCGGCGTTGCGGCGGCCGGCGGCGACTGGCCGCGATGACCTTTTCGACGATCCGCTCGGCGATGATTTCCGGACGTTGCGCCGCCGGCGCATCGATCAGAGCCTCGGCGGCGTCCGCGGCATCGTCATCATCGAGATCGTCGAACAGGGCCGCCGACAACGGTTGCGACAACTTCGAGCCGTCGCGATACAGCGCGTTCGCCTTGAGACCGAGACTCCACGACAGCTTGTACGCCTCCATGCAATCCTCGACCGTGGCTTTGTTCGGCATGTTGATGGTCTTGGAGATCGCGCCGGAGATAAACGGCTGACTCGCCGCCATCATGTGGATGTGACTGTCCACCGACAGGAACCGCTTGCCGGTCTTGCCGCACGGATTGGCGCAGTCGAACACCGGCAGATGCTCGTCCTTCAGGCCTGGCGCGCCTTCCAGCGTCATCGCACCGCAGACATAGACGTTGGTCGCCTCGATCTCGGCCTTGGAGAAACCGAGTTCGGCCAGCATGTCGAACGACGGATCGTCGAGCTTTGCGGCGTCGATCTCCAGAAAATCGGTGCAGAACGTCTCGCCGAGCGTGTACTTGTTGAACACGAAGCGGATATCGAACGCCTCGCCGAGGGATTTTTCGACCTTTTCGACGGCTTCGTCGGTAAAGCCCTTGTTCTTCAGGCTCTCTATGCTGATCGCCGGCGAACCCGCGAGCGTGCCGTGACCGACCGCATAGCGAATGATTTCGCGCACTTCGCGCTCGCTGTAGCCGAGGGTTTCGAGCGCTTTCGGCACCATGCGGTTGATGATCTTGAAGTACCCGCCACCGGCGAGTTTCTTGAACTTGACGAGCGCGAAATCGGGCTCGATCCCGGTGGTGTCGCAGTCCATGACCAGACCGATCGTGCCGGTCGGCGCTATGACCGTCGCCTGCGCGTTACGGTAGCCGTGCTTTTCGCCCAGCAGCAATGCTTTGTCCCAGGCTGAGCGGGCAGCCTCGACCAACGGACGGTCAGGGCAGCTGTCGGCATCGAGGTCTACCGGATTGACGGCAAGGCCTTCGTATTCGTCGACGAGCCCGTGCGCCGCGCGGCGATGGTTGCGGATGACCCGCAGCATGTGCTCTGCGTTTTCCGCGTATTGCGGGAAGGTGCCGAGTTCGCCGGCCATCTCGGCCGATGTCGCATATGAAACGCCCGTCATCAGTGCCGAAACCGCACCGCAAATACCGCGCGCTTCGTCGGAATCGTACGGCACGCCCGACGCCATCAGATAACCGCCGATATTGGCAAAGCCGAGACCAAGGGTCCGAAACTCGTACGATAGCTTGGCGATCTGTGCGGAGGGGAATTGCGCCATAAGAACAGCAATTTCAAGTGTTACTGTCCACAACCTCACAGCGTGGGTGAAGCTTTCGACATCGAACGAGCCATCCTCCTGACGGAACACATAAAGGTTCAGCGACGCGAGGTTACAGGCCGTGTCGTCAAGGAACATGTACTCCGAGCACGGGTTTGAGGCGTTGATGCGCCCGCTGGCCGGGCAGGTGTGCCAATCGTTGATCGTGGTATCGAACTGGATACCCGGATCGGCGCAGGCCCAGGCGGCGTAGCCGATTTTCTCCCACAGATCCCGCGCCTTGACCCGCTTGGCGACATCGCCGTCCGTACGGCGGATCAGCTCCCAGTCGCCGTCGGCCAGTACGCGTTCGAGAAACTCATTGGTGACGCGCACGCTGTTGTTCGAATTCTGGCCGGATACCGTGAGGTATGCGTCGGAATCCCAGTCCGTATTGAACACGGGAAACTCGACCTTCGTATAGCCCTGACGGGCGAACTCGATGACGCGCTGGACATAGCTTTCCGGGATCATCGAGCGGCGGCACTCACGAATCGCCTTTTTCAGGGCGCCGTTTTCCTTGGCATCGAAACGCGCGTCGCCGGCGTCGGCATCCATGCCCTTGTGGCAGGCGTCGATCACGGCATTCAACGTACGTTCGGCCATGCGCGAACCGGCCACCAGCGCCGCGACCTTCTGTTCTTCGGTCACTTTCCAGTTGATGAACGCCTCGACATCCGGGTGATCGATGTCGACGACGACCATCTTCGCCGCGCGGCGCGTGGTGCCGCCCGACTTGATGGCGCCCGCCGCACGGTCGCCGATCTTGAGGAAACTCATCAAACCCGAGGACTTGCCGCCGCCGGAGAGCGCTTCGCCTTCGCCGCGCAGGTGCGAGAAGTTGGACCCGGTGCCCGAACCGTACTTGAACAGCCGCGCCTCGCGGACCCAGAGGTCCATGATGCCGCCCTCGTTGACGAGGTCGTCCTCGATGCCCTGGATAAAGCAGGCATGGGGCTGGGGATGTTCGTAGGCTGATTCGGACTTGGTCAGTTTGCCGGTCGTGAAATCGACATAATGGTGCCCCTGGGCCGGACCATCGATCCCGTACGCCCAGTGCAGGCCCGTGTTGAACCATTGCGGCGAGTTCGGCGCGCCGGCCTGAGCGCACAGCATGTAACGCATCTCGTCGTAGTAGGCGAGGGCATCGGCCTCCGAATCGAAATAGCCGCCTTTCCAGCCCCAGTAAGTCCACGTCCCGGCGAGCCGGTCGAAAACCTGCTTGGCGCTGCTCTCGCCGGCGAAACGCTCGCCCGCATCGACGTCGGCAAGCGCGGTGTCGTCGGGCACGCGGCGCCACAGCCAGGACGGAACGTCGTTTTCCTCGATCTTGCGCAAACGGACGGGCACACCGGCCTTGCGGAAGTACTTCTGCGCCAGAACGTCGCAGGCGACCTGCGACCAGTGCGACGGCACTTCCATGTCCGCGCACTGGAACACCACGGTACCATCCGGATTCCGGATCTCGCTGTTGGTCGCGGTGAACTCGAAAGCCTCGTAGGGAGACTTGCCTTGATCGGTGAAATGCCGCGCAATGCGCATTAATGCCCCTCCATCGTCTCTACGACATTGGTGTCGTTCAGTTTTTCCGGGTATCCCGGCCCCAGTTGCCCCCTGCGAGATCCGAGAGACGGCTCGCGACACCACAGTTCGTGTCTGCCCAGGTGCAACACACCATATCTAGCGCAGGCCGCTTTTCAGTCGCAACAGCAAAGAGTGTCGATTTCCGAATTATTTCACTTGATCGCCACAACATTTTGTGATCCACAGCCTGTCGATACCATATCTATGGTATGCTCGACACCTTGCCGAGGTGTTAACGCGGCTTGGAACGGGACCCCGGATTCCTGCCATTTGCATCATCCGGGCAATGACATTTTCATGACAAACGTTCGATTTGCATCCGTCTGGACAGGTCTGACTGGCGACTGGACGGGCTCAGAACGACATGCGATATATGAACCGGTCTCGATCCGCCGCAAAAGCTTGCGGCAGCAGTAACGGAAACCCGGTATGGCAACCATCGGTACGCTGATCTACACGTGGCTCAACGGCGAACTGGTCGGGACCGACGAATTCGGCAATCGATACTATCGTGCAAAGTCAGGCGAGTTTTACGGACGCCAGCGGCGTTGGGTCGTCTATCACGGCTCACCCGAAGCGTCGAAGGTGCCGCCCGAATGGCACGCCTGGCTGCATCACACCTCAAGCGAACCGTTGACCGAGGCCGCGGCGCAAGCCCGGCCCTGGCAGAAGCCGCACCAGCCCAATATGACGGGAACGCCAATGGCCTATCGGCCGAAAGGGCACGACCTCAAGGGCGGCGAGCGGGCGCACGCGACCGGCGATTACGAACCCTGGGTTCCGGAGTAACCGGAACCGACAACTCCTGTTTGAAACGGGTAATGGCCCGATGCAGCGCACCAACCGGGAAATTGCCGTCGGCACCCTGACAGTCGGACTCTTCATCGCTCTGTCGATCTGGCTCTCGGCGCAGAGTGGCGGGGCGACCGCAACCGCTGACGGTTACTATCGTCTGAACGCCGTGTTCAACAAGGTCGACGGACTGTTGCCCGGCGACGACGTGCGCCTGGGCGGCATCCGAATCGGTACCGTCGAACGCCAACGGCTCGATGACCGCTACCGCGCGGTACTGACGCTGGCCATAGCGTCTGACGTCGCGTTACCCGTCGACACATCTGCCGCCATTCACACCAACGGTCTGTTCGGATCCAAGTTTATCGTGCTTGAACCGGGCGGCGATTTTGACAACCTCGTCGACGGAGACGGCATTCTTTTTACCCAGGATTCGCTGGTCGTCGAGGACCTGCTCGACCTGATTATCAACGAAGGCAAGGCGCGGCAGAGGGCTGCCGCCGCTGCATCCGGCAACTGAGTCGCCGGTCACGGAAGGAAAGACACCATGGGACGTAACGTGATCGAAACCGTAATGGGTGGCGTCGTTCTGCTGGTCGCGGGCATGTTCGTCTTTTTCGCCTACGGAACCGCTCAGGTCGGCACCACGGCCGGTTACGACATTACGGCATCGTTCTACAAGATCGGCGGTATCTCGCCGGGCAGCGACGTTCGCATCAACGGCATCAAGATTGGCACCGTGAAGGACCGGCGTCTCGATCGCGAAACGTTCGACGCGATCGTCGTCATGTCGATCGATCCCGACGTAACCCTGCCGACCGACACCGAGGCAACCATCGCCAGCGAAGGGATTCTCGGCGGCCTCTACGTTCGCCTTCTCCCCGGCCAAGCCAAGGAACGAATCGCCGAAGGCGGCGCAATCGCAAAAACCCGGGACTACCGCTCGCTCGAAGATCAGGTCGGCGAGATCATCTTCCTGGCCTCCGGCGGCGGCTCGGGGACGCCGTGACGTCCACGCAAACCTGGGACCCTGCGCGATATCGCGAAAGCGGCGGCTTCATCGCCGCTTATGGCGAGGATGTGGTCGCATTGCTGGATCCGCAACCGGGCGAACGGATTCTCGATATCGGCTGCGGCGACGGCCGGCTGACGGCGGTGATCGCGGCGAGCGGCGCGGATGTCGTCGGGATCGACGCCAGCGCCGAACAGGTTGCGGCCGCCCGCGAATCGGGTCTCGACGCCCGCCGGATCGACGTTCTCTCACTCGATGCCTTTTGCGCATACGACGCGGTTTTTTCCAACGCTGCCCTGCATTGGGTGCCGGCACCCGACGAGGCCGCCAGACGCATTTTCGATGCAATCACGCCGGGCGGGCGGTTCGTCGGCGAACTCGGCGGCAAGGGCAACGTTCATCTGGTAAGCCGGGCAATCTTCAAGACACTTGAGAACCGCGGCCTGGACGGAACCCCGGCTTGGCCTTGGTTCTTCCCCTCCGAACAGGCCTACGCCGGCATCCTGAGGAATGCCGGTTTCGAAGTGATCGACCTCAACTTGTTCGAGCGACCGACAGTGTTGCCGGGCCGATTCGCCGACTGGGTCGAAACCTTTGCCCGGCCGTTTCTCGAGCTGGTCGAAGATGACGACTGCGGCGCCTTTCTCGCCGATGTCGAACGAATCGCCGCGGCCGTCCTGCTGGACGACGACGGGATATGGCGTGCCGACTACGTACGCCTTCGATTCGCTGCGCGAAAGCCGGAAGCAGCATGATGAAACGGTTGATCGCAGCTGCGCTGGCCGTCCTGATGTCGCCGGCGGCATCGCTCGCCGAGCCGCACGATATCGCCGTGCTCCAGGGACTGGACAAGGTCACGGCACGGGTGTCGACCCTGGAAGCGCCCGTCGGGCAGTCGATCCGGTTCGGAACGCTCGAGATCATCGCCCGGAAATGCGACAAGCGCCCGCCGGAGGACACGCCGGAAAGCGCCGCATTTCTCGACATATGGGAAGTTCGGTCGGGCCAGCCCGCGACGACCATTTTCCGCGGCTGGATGTTTGCTTCCAGCCCGGCCGTATCGGCCTTGGAGCATCCCGTTTATGACGTCTGGGTGATCGATTGCAAAAACCGCAACGACGGCGTCAATCAGGCGACCGAGTAGTCGGGCTCCTCGCCGGCAATCATACGCTCGATTTCCTCGACGATTTGGTCGTCCGGCAGTGCCGCCGAAAAAACGCCTCGATGGCCGATCGCCGCCTCGAGTTTCTCCAGATACCGCCGGCAGGGAATCTCGTCGGCGCCGAATTGACGTAGATGGTCGGTGATGAACTGGGTATCGAGCAGGCGAAACCGCCCGATACGAAGACGCGCAACAAGATGCACCAAGGCAATCTTGCTGGCATCGCGCACCGAGGAAAACATGCTCTCGCCAAAAAACGCCGCGCCAAGGGCGATACCATAGAGTCCGCCGATCAGTTTGCCGTCTCTCCAGCACTCGATCGAATGAGCCAATCCCTTGTGATGGAGTTCCGTGTAGGCCGTCTCGATGACGTGGTTGATCCACGTTTCCGGGCGTTTCGCACAAGCCGCGATCACGGCCTCGAACGCCTGATCCACGGTCACCGAAAAACCGCCGTTCCGAAGGGTTCGGCGTAACCGCTTCGGGATATGAAAGCGATCGAGCGGCAAGATGCCGCGCTGGCGCGGGTCGACCCAGAAAACAGCCGGGTCGTCGCGCCGCTCGGCCATCGGAAAGATGCCGGCGGCATAGGCCCGGATGACCAGTTCCGGGGTCAATTCGTGGCTTCGGTGTCGTCCGTGGCTCATGGCGTCATGCTATCACGTCGCAGTGCCGACGCGAGACAATCCTACTTCTCCATCAGACGTTCAAGCCAATGGATGTCGTAGGCGCCGTCGCAGAACTCACGCTCGTTCATGAGGCGTTGGTGCAGAGGAATGCTCGTATCGATACCGTCGATGACATACTCGCCGAGCGCCCGGCGCAGCCGCATCAGGCATTCGTTTCGGTTGGAGCCGTGCGCGATCAGCTTGGCGATCATGCTGTCGTAATAGGGCGGTACGGCGTAACCGGAGTAGAGCGCCGAATCGACACGCACACCGAGCCCGCCGGGCGCATGGTAGACACCGATCTTGCCGGGCGAGGGCGCAAAGGTTTCGGGGTTCTCCGCATTGATCCGGCATTCGATGGCGTGACCGTTGAAGGCGATCTCCGATTGTTCGAACCCGAGCGGGGCGCCGGAAGCGACCCGGATCATCTCGCGTACCAAATCGAGCCCGGTGATCATTTCCGTAACCGGATGTTCGACCTGCAGGCGTGTGTTCATCTCGATAAAGAAGAACTCGCCGTCTTCGTAGAGAAACTCGACCGTACCCGCGCTTCTGTAACCCAGGCGCTGGGCCGCGGCGCGGGCGATTTCGCCGATCTCGTCGCGCTGATGATCGTTGAGAGCAGGGGACGGGCTCTCCTCGAGCACCTTCTGATGCCGCCTCTGAAGCGAGCAGTCACGCTCGCCCAGGTGCACGACGTTACCGTGGTTGTCGGCCAGAAGCTGGATTTCGATGTGACGCGGCTGGCCAAGGTACTTCTCGATGTAGACCTCGCCGTTGCCGAACGCCGCCTCGGCCTCGGAGCGCGCCGTCCTAAAGGCATCCTCCATCTCCGATTCGTCGTGTGCGATCTTCATGCCGCGCCCGCCGCCACCGGCGGCGGCCTTGACGAGCACGGGATATCCCATCTCCTTGCCAAGACGCAGGGCTTCCTGGGTGTCAGCCACGCCGCCGTCCGATCCGGGCACGACAGGGATGCCGGCGGTCTTGACCGCCGCCTTCGCGGCAATCTTGTCGCCCATCAGACGGATGTGATCCGCGCTCGGCCCGATGAACGTGATGCCGTGCTCCTCGACCATGTCGGCGAAGCCGGCGTTCTCCGACAGAAATCCGTAACCAGGATGAATCGCGTCGGCGCCCGATACGTGTGCGGCGCTGAGGATTGCTGACGTATTGAGATAACTCTCGCGCGCCGCCGGCGGTCCGATGCAAACCGACTCGTCGGCCAATCGAACGTGCATTGCGCTCTCGTCCGCCGTCGAATGCACCGCAACCGTCTGGATGCCCATTTCGCGGCATGCCCTGAGGATGCGAAGCGCGATTTCGCCGCGATTGGCGATGAGGACCTTGTCGAACACGCCGCGACTCCGGGCTCTATTCGATGACGATCAGCGGTTCGCCGTACTCGACGGGCGATCCGCTGGACACGAGAACACGGCCGACCTTTCCGGCGCGCGGCGCGCGGATCGGATTGAATACCTTCATCGCCTCGATCAGGCAGAGCGTATCGCCCTCCGACACCTGATCGCCGACCTTGACGTAGGGCGGCGAGTCCGGATCGGCGGACAGGTAAACCACGCCGACCATCGGCGACGGCACCGCGCCGGGATGCGCCCCGCCGTCTCCTGCCGACGACGAACTCTCGCTCGTCGCGGGCATCGCGGGAGCCGCCGGGGCGGCGACAGGGGCCACGGCAGCAACCGGACCGCCGCGCGAGACCCGCACATGCCAGCCGTCCTTGCCGTATTCGATTTCGTTCAGGCCGGTTTCCTCGAGCAGCTCCGCCAGCTTGCGGACGACTGCGTCATCAACCCCTGCGGTCGGTGATTTCGCCATAAATTCCCCTCAGGACCCTAGTTTGTCAGCCAGCGCTTCCAGCGCCAATTCATACCCGATTGCGCCGAGACCGCAAATCATCCCCATCGCCGCGCCGGCGATGAAGGAATGCTGGCGGTACTCTTCGCGCTGATGAATGTTCGAAAGATGCACCTCGACCGCCGGCGTTTCGACGGACAAGAGTGCGTCGAGCAACGCCACCGACGTGTGAGTATAGGCGCCGGCATTGATGATGATGGCGTCGAAGCCATCCTTCGCCTCGTGAATCCAGTCGACCAGCTCGCCCTCGGTGTTGGATTGCCGGAAATCGATCGCAAGGCCGAGCTTGTCGGCGCGTTTCGCGCACATCGCCTCGATATCGGCGAGCGTCGTCGACCCGTAAACCTCCGGCTGGCGGCTGCCGAGCAGATTCAGGTTCGGTCCGTTCAGAATAAGGATGCGCTTGGCCATGGGTTTCCCGTATCGACGCGAACGGCGGTGATTCACCCATTTCTATACCACGCCGCCCCCGAAACAAGCACGGGGATTAACTTGCAAGCGCTGGAGTCGCTGCATACTTTCGACTTTGAGAACAACGCGCCAACCGGTCCGAAAAAATGCAGATTACCGTTAACGGCGAGAGCCGCACCCTCGATAACGCCGCCACCGTCGAGCAACTGCTCGCCGATATCGGTCTCGATACGCGCAAGGTGGCGGTCGAACGCAACCGCGAAATCGTCGCCAAATCGGCCTACGGCGGCACCGTGCTCGCCGACGGCGACGCACTGGAAATCGTGCATTTTATCGGCGGCGGCGCGCCGGATGATGTGACAGGCGACGCATCGGGCAAGACCGGCGACGATCCGCTCGTCATCGCCGGACGCACCTTCAACTCGCGCCTGATCATCGGCACCGGCAAGTACAAGGACTACGAGGAAAACCGCCTGTGCGCCGAGGCTGCCGGCGCCGAGATGGTCACCGTCGCCGTCAGACGGGTGAACCTGACAGACCGCGATCAGCCCATGCTGGTCGATTTCATTGATCCGAATAAATACACGTATTTGCCCAATACCGCGGGTTGCTTCACCGCCGAGGACGCGCTGCGTACATTGCGCCTCGCGCGCGAAGCCGGCGGTTGGGACTTGGTGAAGCTCGAAGTCCTGGGCGACGAAAGGACGCTTTATCCACGCATGATCGAAACCCTCGAATGCCTCGACGTTCTCGTCAAGGAGGGCTTTCAGGTCATGGTCTATTGCTCGGACGATCCGATCATGTGCAAGCGGCTCGAGGACATGGGCGCGGCAGCGATCATGCCGCTCGGCTCGCTGATCGGGTCGGGCCACGGTCTGCAGAACCCGTTCAACATCGGCCTCATCGTCGAACAGTCGAGCGTCCCGGTGATCGTCGACGCCGGGATCGGCACCGCGTCCGAGGCTGCACGGGCCATGGAACTCGGCTGCGACGGGGTGATCGTCAATACCGCCATCGCCCAGGCCGGCAACCCGGTCGCCATGGCCAAGGCCATGCGTCACGGGGTCGAGGCAGGCCGGTTGGCGTATCTCGCCAAACGCATGGCGCGGAAAACCTACGCCGATGCATCGTCGCCGCTTTCCGGACTAATCTAACTCAGACGTCCCGCCATTCGGTCATCGGCGACGACTGAAACGTGATGCGCCGCATTTCGCGGCGATGGCCGTAGTAGTCGTCGATCGCGTAGTGCTGGGTCGAATAGTTGTCCCAGATCGCGATGGTGCCCGCATCCCAGCGCAAACGGCATGAGAACTCGGGCAGGGTCGACAGACGAAAAAGCTGTTCGAGGATCGGCCGGCTCTCTTCTTCGCTCATGCCGTCGAGGCGCAGCGTATAGGTCGGGTTGACGTAAAGCGATTTGTCGCCGGTCCGGGGGTGGGTCAGCACGGCGGGGTGAAACCGCTCCTTGTCCGCTTCCGGATCGCCGCGCCTGGTGCGGCCTTTCATGGATTGCTCCTCGGGCGGCGGCGCCCATTTGATGCCGTAGGGCTTGCCGACGTGAATGGCGTCGCGGCCGTCGAGCAGTTTCTTCATGGGCTCGGGCAGGGCGTTCCAGGCGAGCCGCTGATTGGCCCACAGCGTATCACCGCCATAGGGCGGCACTTCGAGCGCGCACAGAACCGAGCCGTTCGGCGGGTTCTCGGTAAAACTGAGATCCGTATGCCAGCCGCCGCCGAACACGCCGTTGGCCTCGTCGGCTTCCTTGACGACGTAGGTCATTTCCGGATGTTCCTCGGGGCCGGGTCCGTAGGGATTGACGCTCGGCTCGCCGAACGCGCGGACCAATGCGTAGTGCTGATCGGCAGTCAGGTGCTGTTCGCGGATCACGACAAGAAGATAGCGGTCGAGCGCGTCACGCAGCGCGCCAGCATGATCATCGGAAATCGGTTGGGAAAGATCCAGTCCGCTGAGTTCGACACCGATGCCGCCGGTTATCGGGCGCTCGATCATCGCCGTGACCTCAGGCGTTGGCCGCTTTCTTGCGACGGCGGCCTTTCGCCGGGGATTTCTTCTCGGCCGGCATGCGTACCCCGGGCACCTTCGCGCCCTTTTTCCCCTCGAGGCCGGTCTTCTGCATCATGAATGCCGGAATATGATCGCCGAGGCCGACGACGCCGTCGGCGTGCGACGAATTGCCGGCATCTTTGCTTTCCTTGCCGTGTTCGCGGCGGTTGCCGCGCTTGTCTTTACCCTTGCCGGCGTTCTTTTCGGTTTTCTTGGCCTTCTTGTCGCCGCCGCCATCGCCCTTGTCGGACTTGTCGGATTTGGCCTTCTGCGGCTTTTCCTTGCCGGCCTTGTCATCGTTGCCGGCCTTGTCGTCGTTGCCGGTGCGATCTTCTGAATGGGGCTTCGGCGTGTTTTTCTTGGCGCTACCCTCAAGGGACGGGATCGACTTGCCAACCAGTTTTTCGATGGCCGCCACGTATTTGGAATCTTCCGCCAACGCGATGGAGTAGGCGTGGCCCTGCTTGCCGGCCCGGCCCGTACGGCCGATGCGGTGAACGTAGTCCTCCGCATGGGTCGGCACGTCGAAATTGAAGACGTGGCTCATGTCGGGGATATCGAGCCCGCGCGCGGCGACGTCGCTGCAGACGAGGATCTGGATGTCGCCCGCCTTGAAACTGTCGAGGGTCTTCATGCGCGCCGGTTGCGCCATATCGCCGTGCAGTTCGCCGGCGTTGTAGCCGTGACGCTGCAACGAACGGAAGACGATGGAGACGTCGCGTTTCCGATTGCAGAAGACGATGGCGTTCTTGACGCCCGAAGAGTCGATCAGCCGGCGCAGCGCGGCGCGCTTGTCCTTCGGCGTCGAACGCGGCTTCAACGTCAGCAATCCCTGTTCAATGGTCGATGCCGTCGACGACGGCGGCGCCACCGAGAGTTCCTTGGGATTCATCAGAAACTTGTCTGCAAGGCGGCGGATTTCCGGCGGCATGGTCGCCGAAAAGAGAAGGGTGGTGCGCATCTTCGGCAGGAACCCGACGATCTTCTCGACATCGGGCATGAAGCCCATGTCCATCATCCGGTCGGCCTCGTCGATGACGAGAATTTTCACGTCGGTCAGGAGCAGCCGGCCACGCTCGAACAAATCAAGCAGACGGCCCGGCGTCGCAATCAGCACGTCGACACCGCTCTCGATGACCTTGATCTGGTCGGTCATGGATTCGCCGCCGATCAGCAGCGCCTTCGAAAGCCGCTGATACTTGCCGTAGGTGTCGAAATTGTCGGCGACCTGTGCGGCGAGTTCGCGGGTCGGCTCGAGAATCAGCGAGCGCGGCATGCGCGACTTGGCGCGGCCGCTGGAAAGAATGTCGAGCATCGGCAGCACGAAACCCGCGGTCTTGCCCGTCCCGGTCTGCGCGCAGCCGAGGACGTCGCGCCCCATCAGCACGTAGGGAATTGCCTTCTCCTGAATCGGCGTCGGAACGGTGTAACCCGCGTCGCCTACAGCGCGAAGCAATTCGTCGCTCAAACCGAGATCAGCAAACGTCATGCGGAAATGTTCAAAAGCCCGTTGTGGCTTGGCCGGTCCGGCGTCACCGCTGCGATCATCGCCTCAGCGGCCCCCGGCCCTTGAAGCCCGGGATACTATGGTTATCGCACGCATTGTCAATCGCCGTCTTGGTCTCCGACGGTTCATGTCATAGGCTGCCGCGCCATGACCGAACAGCCGGCCCAGGATCATCCCCGCCGCTCAAGCGCCGAAAGCGCCGCGCTCGTCATCGTCGACGTGCAGGAAAGGCTGTTTATCGCCATTCCAACGCGGGAAAAGGTCGCCGCGAATATCGGTCTGATGGCCGATGTCGCCGGCGCGCTCGACATGCCGGTCGTCGTTACCGAGCACATGGCGGGGTCGATCGGTCACACCGTGGCGGATGTCGTCGAACGCCTGCCGGACGGCACCGAAACGGTCGCCAAGAGTCATTTCTCGGCATGGGACGAGAGAGGCTTTTGCGACGCCATCGCGGCGCTCGCCGCAAACGGCCGGACCGATTTCGCGATCTGCGGCATGGAGACCCACGTCTGCGTGCAGCAAACGGCCCTCGGCTTGCTGGCCGGCGGCCATACGGTGCGGGTCGTCGTCGATGCCTGCGGTTCGCGCGATCACGAGGACCGCGCCGTCGCGATCGAGCGCCTTCGCGATGCCGGCGCCGATATCGTGACGGCGGAGGCCATCGCCTTCGAATGGCTGCGACGCGGCGACACGCCGGCCTTCAAGAAGCTTCTGAAAACGATTCGCGACCGTCGAAAATCGGTAGAGACCGAGACGGAATCGGAGATTAAAGCATGAGCCGAACGCCCCTGGTTCTGCTACCCGGTCTTGCCTGTACCGAGGTGCTGTGGCGTCACCAGACCAAGGCGCTCGCCGATGTCGCGGACATCGTCGTCGGCGATCTGACGCTCGACGACCACGTCACCGACATGGCCCGGCGGATTCTCGATCTTGCACCGCAACGGTTCGCCCTGGCGGGCCTCTCCATGGGCGGCTACGTGGCCCAGGAAATCATGCGTCAGGCGGGCGACCGGGTCGAACGGCTGGCTTTGATCGACACCTCCGCACGGTCCGACGACGACAAACAGCGCCGCCGGCGCGAAGGTCTTCTCGCCCAGGTCAAACGGAGCCCGGCAGACAAGTTCCGGGGCGTGACGCGCCGTTTGCTGCCGCTGTTGATTCACGCGGACCGGTTGGAAGACCAGGCATTCGTCGAACCAATCCAGGAGATGGCGAAATCCATTGGCCGGGACGCCTATATTCGCCAGCAAACGGCAATTCTCGGACGCCCCGACAGCAGGGACGATCTCGGCCGGATTGCCTGTCCGACCCTTGTCATGTGCGGCGATTCCGACGAATTGACGCCGCCCGAACACAGCCGGGAAATCGCAGAGGGGATTGCCAACGCCCGCCTCGTCGTGATTGAAGACTGCGGTCATCTAGCGGCCATCGAGCGTCCCGACGTAGTGAACGCGGAGATGCGGGCATGGCTCGACGGAAACTGATCCGGATACAGGAGTGACCGGCATGCCGGACGCGAACGACGTAACGAACGAAAACGGACTTGAAACCGCATCGGCCGGCGCCGGCTGGCCGGGTCTGATCCTGCCGTACAAGGGCATTGCGCCGAAAATCCACCCGGACGCCTTTATCGCGCCGAACGCGGTGGTCATCGGCGATGTCGAAATCGGCGCACGCTCCGGGCTCTGGTTCAACTGCGTCGCGCGCGGCGACATGAACGATATCCGCATCGGCGAAGACACCAATATCCAGGACGGAACGGTCATCCACATCGACAGCCGGACCTGCGGCACCTACATCGGCAACCGGGTAACGGCTGGGCACATGTGCCTGCTGCACGCCTGCACCATCGAGGACGACGCGATGATCGGCATGCAGGCCACGGTCATGGACCGCGCCGTGGTCGAAAAGGGCGCGATGGTCGCCGCCGGCGCGCTGGTGACGCCCGGCAAACGGGTGCCCGCGGGGGAACTGTGGGGCGGGTCGCCGGCAAAGAAGCTGCGCGACATCGGCGAGCGCGAGCAGGATATGCTGGACTACATCTGGCCGGCCTATGTGACATTGGCCAAGAATTTCGTCGATGCGGGTCACGATCTCCGCTCGCCGCGCGCGTCCGACGACGATTGAGCCGACGGTGAACGATGAGCACCAGAAGCTTTTCGACGGTGTGATGGCGCGTGAACCGCGCGCCATCGCCCGCGCCATGTCGCGCGCCGAGGGCGGTGCGGATGCCGACCGCGATCTGATGTCGGCCATCTACGCCGCCGCCGGCAAGGCGCACGTGGTCGGCCTGACCGGCGTGCCCGGCAGTGGCAAGTCGACCATGGTGCGGGCGCTGACCCAGCGATTTCGGGCGGACGGCCTGACGGTCGGGATCATCGCCATCGATCCGTCGAGTCCGTTTTCGGGCGGCGCGATCCTCGGCGACCGGGTCCGCATGGGCGATCTCGCCGGCGACGACGGGGTGTTCATCCGCTCGATGGCGACCCGCGGTGCGCTTGGCGGACTGACGTACGGATGCCTCGAGGCGGTCGATGTGCTCGATGCCGCCGGCTTCGATATCGTCATGATCGAGACGGTCGGGGTCGGCCAGGACGAGGTCGACATCGCACGGGCGGCGCATACCGTGCTGGTCGTCTCGGCGCCGGGACTGGGCGACGATATCCAGGCGATCAAGGCCGGCGTGCTCGAAATTGCCGATATCCACGTCGTCTCGAAGGCCGACCGCGCCGACGCCAACAAGACCGTCGCCGATTTGCGCGGCATGCTGAAGGTCGGTTTAAGCGGCCGCAGCGACACGGGCTGGGAAACGCCGGTCATACCGACCAGCGCCGAGACCGGCGACGGGATCGACGATCTCGCGGCCAAAATCCTGGCGCACAAGACACACCTCGACGACGACGGCGGTCTCGCAACACGGCAGCGCGAAATCGCCGAAAACCGCATCGTCAAGGCAGCCGAACGGGTTGCCCGCAAGCGCGTCGCAGCGGCTCGGGGCAAGGGCCTCGAAGCCGTTCTCGACGGCGTTTCGGCGCGCACGCAGGATCCGCTTTCCGCCGCCGCGAAATTGATGAATGATGGTGAATGACCGGGCATACGGCCCGTGATCGTTCAACGGAAACCCAACGATGCCGAAACACGATAACAGCGTGGACGCTCCGGTCGTTTACTGCGTGCAATCCTGGTATCATCCAAGCAACGGCCAGCCGTACCTGGACTGGCTCGATGCCAAACACATGGCGGAGGTATTGGCCGAACCCGGTGTCGTCTCGGCACGGCGCGTCATGCTGGAACAGACCGACGAAAACGGCTGGTGGGCCTGTCTTCTGATTTACGATTTCGAGAATCGCGCTGCACTTGACGCCTATCTCGAAAGCCCGGCGCGCGATCGTTTCTGGTCCGAGCTCGAGGCGTTCGGCGACACCCATTACTCGTCCCGGTTCTGGGGCGAGGTCGATGTCTCTTTATCTCGATAAAACAATATTTTATTCGACGTAACTAACGTTACGTAACGACGATTTTCCGAAGGTAATCCGGCATCGGCGTGCCGTCGGCCAGGCGCGGGCAATCCTCGGGCTCGCCGACGGTCATCCGCACCGGCACCACGCCGGCCCAGTGCGACAACGCATAGTCCTCTTCCTCGTCTTCCGGCGGTCCCGCCGAGACCTTCGCCGATGCCTCGTCGATGGGCATCGAGAGGACAGTCGTCGCCTTCAATTCCTGTGCGCTCGGGCCCCGGCTGTCCTGCCAGCGGCCCTTCGCCAGGCGGTCCATGAAGACTTCGAGTGCGCGGGTCTTTTCGGCATCGTCCTCTATTTTCTCAGGTTTACCGAACACCATGACGGACCGGTAGTTGGCCGAGTGATTGTATCCCGACCGTGCGAACACGATCCCATCGAAATGGGTGACGGTCAGGCAGACCTCGACGCCATCGACGGCGTTTCTCAACATGCGGCTGGCGGACGATCCGTGCCAGAATAACCGGTCGCCCTCGCGCCAGTGGAACGTCGGCGTCACATAGGGCGCGCCGCCGATCACATACCCGACGTGACACAACAGCCCGGCATCGAGGATCGCGTGGATGGTTTCGCGGTCATGGCTGCCCAGTTCGTGCAGGCGTTTCACGCGGGTTCGTTCGGTAATCGTCAGATCGGACATGGGCTCCTCGGCGCAAAAATTTACAGGTTCGAAACAACGGTCAAAGCGGTCACTTTAAAAGGCCCACTTTTTGGTTTTTAATGGGTCCGGAATAGGAGTGACCAACCGTGCCGAGACGTTCCGTCGAAAGCCTGATCGCCATCGATATCGACCGGCGCGGCGACGAGCCGCTACATCGCCAGGTCTATGCCGGCGTACGCGACGCCATTCTCAGCGGCCGTTTGCCGCCCGGCGGCTTCCTGCCGTCGACCCGCACCTTGGCGCGCGACCTGGAACTGTCCCGCAACACCGTGATGACCGCTTACGAGATTCTCGCCAGCGAGGGCTACACCGAAGCGTTGAGCGGATCCGCGACCCGCGTCTCCAGTGTCTTGCCGGATGAATTGCTGACCGCCATCAAGCCGGAAACGGGCGACCTCGAGAAGGGCGGGCCGCCGCCGCTTTCGGATCTGGCGCAGTCACTGCGGCGCCCGTTGCGCGACCGAGGCGGCGAGCGGCCCCGGCCTTTCATGCCGGGCGTTCCCGACCTCGAAAGCTTTCCGTTCAAGCTCTGGGCGCGGCTGATCGCACGTTTCTGGCGCCGCCCGCCGCCCGAGTTGCTGATCGGCGGCGACCCGGCCGGCTATCTGCCGTTGCGACGCGCCATCGCCGATTACCTGAAGGCCGTGCGCGCCCTCGATTGCGACGCCGGCCAGGTCGTCATTACCACCGGCGCACAACAGGCGCTGGCATTGGCCGTGCGCGCGGTGCTCAATCCGGGCGACGACATCTGGGTCGAGGACCCGGGGTATCCGGGCTTCGCCCAGGCCATCACCTCGATCGGCGCGAAACCGGTCGCCGTGCCCGTTGACGACGAAGGCATCGACGTCGCCCACGCCCTCGAACTGGCGCCGATGGCAAGGGCCGCCGCGGTCACGCCCTCCCATCACTATCCGCTCGGCATCACCATGAGTCTCGGCCGCCGACTCAAGCTGCTCGATTGGGCCGCCGAAGCCAACGCCTGGATCATCGAGGACGACTACGACAGCGAGTTCCGCTACGGCGGTCGCCCGCTATCGGCGTTGCAGGGGCTCGACCGCGGCGAACGGGTGGTTTACGTCGGCACGCTGTCGAAGATCACCATGCCGGCGCTCCGCATCGGCTATCTGGTCGCACCGCCCCAATTGATCGATCCTATCCTGGCGCTGCGGCGCGCCATCGACGACTATCCCTCCATCGCATTGCAGCCCGCGCTTGCCGCATTCATCGAAGAGGGCCATTTCGCCGGCCACGTGCGGCGAATGCGGCAATGCTACGCGGAACGGCGCGAGGCTATGAATGACGCGATCCGGCGGCACCTCGGCGGCTGTTTCGAGGATGCGCCGCACGACGCGGGCCTGCACGTTTGCGCCCGGTTGTCGGCGGGCCTGGCGAGTCGCATGAGCGATGTCGACGCACGCGACAAGGCAGCCGCAAACGGCATTTCATGTTCCGCGTTGTCCGAATTTTGCGCCACGCAACCCGGCGACCAGGGTTTGATCCTGGGGTACGCCGGTTATGCGCCCGAAGCTCTTGACGCAGCAGCGAAGAAACTCGCCGCGGTGCTTGCCGAACGCTGACCCGGTCAGCGTGAATTTCATCTGCCCGTGACCTGAAAAACCTGCGCTTCTCAACATGGCCGTTCGGCGTTAGCGTCTCCGAGTATTGACGCCGAATACCGACGATTGCGGCTTGCCGAAGGAGTAGGTGATGGCGGACGACACGACACACAAGGGGCGGGGATTGCTGCTGCGGATCACGGTCTTCGTCGCGGTGCCGTTGCTCGTGATCGTTATTGGCGGCTGGTTCTACGCCAAGGGCGGCCGGTACGTCGAAACCGAAAATGCCTACGTCAAGGCGGACATCGTTCATATCGGCACCAATGTGGAAGGCCTGATCACCGAGGTCTTCGTCACCGACAATCAGGTCGTCTCCAAGGACGACCCGTTGTTCGCCATCGATCCCCGGCCGTTCGAAAAGCAGTTGGCGCTCGCCGAGGCCGATCTGGAAGCGGCACGCCAGCGTGTCGAAGCGCTACGCGCCGAGTATCGCAGCGGCCAGCAGACGCTGACCGTACGCCGAGAGCAAATCCGCTACCTGCAAATCGAATACAAGCGGCAGAAAGACCTGCTCGACAAGGGCCACGGCACCCAGGCCAAGTTCGAAGAAGTGGAGCACGATCTCAGCCTCGCACGGCGTGAACTCGCCGTCGCCGAGGAGGATAACCGCATGGTCCTCGCTCAGCTGACGGGCAATCCCGACCTGCCGGCAGAGGCGCATCCCGCATTCCGTCGCGCCGAGGCCGCACGGCAACGCGCCGAACTCGATCTCGCCTATACCCGGGTCGTGGCGCCCTCCGATGGCGTTCTCGCCGAGGTTTCGCTCGAGCCGGGCGAGTACGTCGAGGAAGGCGACAAGTTGATGGCCATCGTCGGCACCGACCGGCTTTGGGTCGAGGCCAATCTCAAGGAAGTCGATCTGACCTACGTTCGCGCGGGCCAAACGGCAACGGTCGTGCTCGACAGCCTGCCCGACGTGGTCTGGCAAGCCTCGGTCGACAGCATCAGCCCGGCAACCGGCGCCCAGTTTTCGGTGTTGCCGCCGCAAAACGCCACCGGCAACTGGGTCAAGGTCGTTCAGCGGGTGCCGGTGCGGCTGATCCTGACGGAACGGCCAGGTAGCGAAATCCTCCGGGCCGGACTGACCGCACGGGTCAGCATCGATACCGAACGCCGGCGCGATCTCGTCGCCATCGCCCGTCAGGTTCTCGCCATGCCGCCCGCAGCCGAAGCGCAGTGAGCGAACCGAAAAACCCGCCGGACCGCATTGTCGATCACGCCGCCGCCGAGAGGCCCATGGGCGGCGGAAAGTCGATATCGCTGGGCTCCGTCGCCATTCTACTGGTCGCCATTGCGGCCACGGCGTCGTACTCGTTCACCTGGAATGCCGTCGGCGTCGCCTTGCCGCACATGAAGGGGGCGTTCTCGGCGACCAACGACCAGATCGCCTGGGTGATGATCGCCTTCGTCATCGGCAGCGCGGCCTCGACGGCATCCGTCGGCTGGTTCAGCGCCCGGTTCGGCCGCCGACGGGTGTTTCTGTTGTCGATTTCCGGCTTCGCCTTGACGCAATTGGGCTGCGGTTTCTCGACGACGCTCGAGGGCGAGGTCTTCTGGCGTCTGATGCAGGGCGTTACGGGTGCGCCACTGGTGCCGGTCACCCAACTGATCGCGGTCAGCGCTTTCCCGGAGGGACGGCACGGCCAGGCCACATCCTGGTGGGCGCTGGGTTTCATCGCCGCCAACGTCATCGCGCCGACAGCGGCGGGATGGCTGGTCGACAATTACGGTTGGCCTTATGTGTTCTTCGTTAACCTGCCGATTGCCGCGCTTTGTCTGGCCCTGGGCTATGTGCTGATCCCCGACTCGGGCCGCGAGAAAAAACCCATGGACTGGGTCGGCTTTCTGACGCTCATCGGCGGCGTCGGATGCCTGCAGCTCGTGCTCGCCCGCGGCGAGCGGCTGGACTGGTTCGAGTCGACCGAGATTGTCGTCGAAAGCGTGGTTGCCGGCATCCTGCTCTACATCTTCGCTGCGCACACGATGCTCTCGAAACAGCCGTACCTCGAGCGCGGGCTGGTGCTCAATCGGTCGTACATGCTCGGCCTGCTGTTCATCTTCGTGATCGGCGCGGTGATGTATCTGCCAATGCTGCTCTTGCCGATCCAGCTTCAGCAGCTGCGCGGTTTTCCGCCGACAGAAATCGGCTATCTGATGATGGCGCGCGGCGTCGGCACGATCATCAGCCTCGCGGCGCTGAGCCGCTTCCGCGACACCATGAACCCCATTCCGTTTCTGATCGGCGGCTTGCTGTTGAACGGATACGGGGCGTATCTGATGACGACGTGGACCGCAGACGTTCGCCCGATCGACGTGATGACGGCGAACTTCTTGCACGGCATCTCGACCGGGGCGATCTGGTCGCCGCTCAATTTGCTGGCGCTGTCGCGACTGCCGCGCGCGGTTCAGGACCAAGGCTTCGCGTTCTTCTATCTGATGTTCGATATCGGCAGCGCGTTCGGTACCGCCTTGTTCGTCGCCATGCACACCCGCCACAGCCAGATCGGGCATGCATTGCTCAGCGAGCACGTGTCGCCATACAGCGATCCGCTGCGTGCCGCCGAAGCCGCCGGCAGTGCCTTCGACCCTTCGACACCCGGCGGTCTTGCCATGATCGACAACGAGATTACCCGCCAGGCGCTCGCCATTGCCTACAACAACAGCTACCTGGTCATGGCGCTGGCGCTCTGGATCCTGATTCCGGCGGTACTGCTGTTCCGCAAGCGCCGGCGGCAGGGTCCTAGCCGGTTGGCACACTAGGGGCTGTGTTCTAGATTGATCGGCGAGAACGAACGCTTCGCTTAACAACAGGCGCGGCGGCAAGAATCAACAACGAAACCAGGGAGACACCACGATATGCGTATTCTCATCGCAGCGTTTTCGCTGTTCATACTAAGCGGTCTGGCGCCGGTTCTGGCCGCCGCCTGCGACGACGGCGAGATCGTGATCAAGTTCAGCCATGTCACCAATACCGATAAGCACCCGAAGGGTATCGCCGCCTCGCTGCTCGAAAAGCGGGTCAACGAGGAAATGAACGGCAAGGCCTGCATGGAAGTCTTCCCCAATTCGACGCTTTACGACGACAACAAGGTGCTCGAAGCGTTGCTTGCCGGCGACGTACAGCTCGCCGCGCCGTCGCTTTCGAAGTTCGAAAAGTTCACCAAGAAGTTCCGTATTTTCGACCTGCCGTTCCTGTTCGAGGACATCGCCGCGGTCGAGCGGTTCCAGAAATCCGACGCCGGTCAGGCGTTGAAGGCCTCGATGAAGCGCCGCGGTTTGATGGGCCTCGCGTTCTGGCACAACGGTATGAAGCAAATGTCGGCCAACAGACCGTTGCTGTTGCCGAGCGATGCGATGGGCCTCAAGTTCCGTATCCAGGCCTCCGACGTGCTGCAGGCCCAATTCGAGGCAATCCACGCCAATCCGCAGAAGATGTCGTTCAAGGAAGTCTATGGCGGATTGCAGCAAGGCGTCATCGACGGCCAGGAAAACACCTGGTCCAACATCTACGGCAAGAAATTCTTCGAGGTGCAGGACGGCATCACCGAAACCAATCACGGCATCATCGACTATCTCGTGGTGACGTCGGTCAAGTGGCTCGACGGACTGCCGGCGGACGTCCGCGATCAGTTCCTGACAATCCTCGAAGAGGTCACCGAAGCCCGTAATGCGGAATCGACAGCGGTCAACCAGAAGAACAAGAACCTCATCATCGCAGCGGGCGCCGAAGTCCGCCAACTTACGGCCGAGCAGCGCGCCGCATGGGTCAAGGCGATGAAGCCGGTGTGGTCCCGGTTCGAGGGCGATATCGGAGCGGACCTGCTGGAAGCGGCACAGGCCGCCAATACATCCGGCTAAAGTGGCGATGTAGCGATGTCCCGGCCGACCCTCGGGCTCGGCCGGGAACGCCATGGCAAGACAGCGGGGAGGGGTACCGACGTGTTCCAGCAGAACACCGGCCCGCAAGGCCTGATCGACCGGATCGAAACGACCGGCATTGCGCTGCTGTTGGGCGCCATGACGTTGATCACGTTCGCCAATGTGATCGCCCGTTATGTCTTCAACTCGAACATTCTGTGGGCGCTTGAAACGACCGTGTTCCTGTTCGCCTGGCTGGTTTTGCTGGGCGTATCGCACGGCATCAAGATTTCCGCCCATATCGGCGTCGACCTCGTGCTCAACATCGCCTCACCCGCGATCCGCCGCGGACTCGTGATAGCGTCCGTGGCCGCCTGCCTGGCCTTTAGCCTGCTGCTGCTGAAGGGCGCCTGGGACTACTGGTGGCCATTCGCGACCGAGCAGGCATGGTACGAGGTCAACGATATCCCGATGCCGGATTTCATGCAGTTTCTTGCCGACTGGATGAACGAAGGCGAGCGCTACGAGAAAATTCCCCGGTTTATTCCTTACGCCGCGCTGCCGATCGGCATGGTGCTGTTGACACTCAGGCTGTTGCAGGCCGGTTGGCAAATTCTTGCCGGTTCCCGCGACACGCTGATCGCAAGCCACGAGGTGGACGACGCCGGTCCTGCGGGCCGTGCCAAAGGGGATGTATAGGCCATGGCGGTCGCCATCCTGTTTTGTCTCGTCATCGGGCTGATGCTGATCGGCACGCCGGTCGCCATCGCACTGGGGTTATCGAGCACCGTCTTTCTGCTGCTTTACTCCGACGGTTCGCTCGGCTCCATCGCGCAAACATTGTTCAACGCTTTCGAAGGGCACTACACGCTGCTCGCCATTCCGTTTTTCATTCTCGCGTCGGCGTTCATGTCGACCGGCGGCGTGGCCCGACGAATCATCCGCTTCGCCATCGCCTGCGTCGGCCACTTCAAGGGCGGTCTCGCCATATCCGGCGTGTTCGCGTGCATGCTGTTCGCCGCCCTTTCCGGCTCGTCGCCGGCGACGGTCGTCGCCATCGGCACCATCGTCATCGCCGGCATGCGTCAGGTCGGCTACTCGAAGGAGTTCGCCGCCGGCGTCATCTGCAACGCCGGCACCCTTGGCATCCTGATCCCACCCTCCATCGTCATGGTCGTCTATGCCGCCTCGGTCGACGTCTCGGTCGGCCGCATGTTCCTGGCCGGCGTCATCCCCGGGCTGCTCGCCGGTCTCATGCTGATGGTCGGCATCTACGTCATTGCGAGGATCAAGAACCTGCCGGCGCAGGACTGGGCCGGTTGGGGCGAAATCTTCAGATCGGCATGGGATGCCGCGTGGGGCCTGTTCCTGATCATCATCATCCTGGGCGGGATCTACGGCGGCATCTTCACGCCGACCGAAGCGGCCGCCGTCGCCGCGGTCTACGCCTTCCTGATCGCCAACTTCGTTTACCGCGACATGGGCCCGTTCGCGCCGGAAGCGCCGGGCACACGGCCGTTCGTTTGGCGGCTGATCTCGGTGTTCTGGCACGAAGACACCAAAAACGCACTCTACGACGCCGGCAAGCTCACCATCATGCTGATGTTCATCATCGCCAACGCGCTGATCCTGAAACACGTGCTGACCGAGGAACAGATCCCGCAAACCATCGCCAACGCCATGTTGAGCGCCGGCTTCGGCCCCATTGTTTTTCTCATCGTCGTCAACGTGATCCTGCTGATCGGCGGTCAGTTCATGGAACCGTCGGGTCTGATCGTCATTGTCGCGCCGCTCGTGTTTCCGATCGCCATCGAACTCGGTATCGACCCGATTCACCTCGGCATCATTATGGTCGTCAACATGGAGATCGGCATGATTACGCCGCCTGTCGGACTCAACCTGTTCGTCACGTCGGGCGTTGCCGGCATGCCGATGATGAGTGTCGTCAAGGCGGCGCTGCCGTTCCTGATGATCCTGGTGGTGTTCCTGATCCTCGTGACCTACGTGCCGTGGCTATCCACGTATCTGCCGACCCTGCTGATGGGACCGGAATTCATCACGCAGTAGCGGCAAACGGCCGATGCCGTGATCAGGCCTTGGCGAGAACGTAGGTGCCGGGAGCAGGGGCCAGCGCTTTCAGCTTACCATCCTTGCCGGGCTTGCGGGCGTCGACCTCGCCGTCGCCGTGCTTCTTGACCCACTTGTCCCAGTCCGGCCACCACGACCCGTCGTGCTGCTTCGCGCCCTCGAGCCATTTCTCCGGATCCGCCGGGTTCTTCGAATTGGTCCAGTGGCAATACTTGTTCTTGGCCGGCGGGTTGACCACCCCGGCAATGTGCCCGGACGCCGCCAGAACGAACCGCACGGGCCCTGAGAACAATTGCGTCGCGGCATAGGTCGACAGCCAAGGCGCAATGTGATCCTCGCGGGTCGAAACCATGTAGGTCGGCACCTTGATCTTGCTGACGTCGATGGGCACGCCGGCGAGTTCGATGCCGCCCGGATCCTTCAGCTTGTTCTCCAGATACATCTTGCGGAGGTAGTAGCTGTGCATGCAGGCCGGCATGCGGGTCGAATCGCCGTTCCAGTAGAGCAGGTCGAACGGAAACGGTTCCTTGCCGAGCAGGTAGTTGTTGATAACGAACGACCAGATCAGGTCATTCGAGCGCATCATGTTGAATGTCGTCGCCATCTCCTTGCCTTCGAGATAGCCACGTTCGTTCATGCGTTTCTCAAGGTCGGCAACCTGCTGCTCATCGATAAAGACGCCGAGTTCGCCGGCCTCGGCGAAGTCGATCATCGTCGTGAAATAGGTCGCCGATGCGACGCGGTTCTTCCACTTCTTCTCCTTGGTCGCGGCCATGTAGGCGAGCGTCGAGGCGAGCAGGGTGCCGCCGATGCAATAGCCGATGGCGTTGATCGACTTTTCGCCCGTTGCCTGCTCGATGGCGTCGATCGCGGCAAGCGGACCCTCGAGCATGTAATCCTCGAAGTTCTTCTCGCGCAGATCAGCATCGGGATTGACCCAAGAAATCACGAACACGGTATGGCCCTGATCGACGGCCCATTTGATGAACGAGTTCTCGGGCTTGAGATCGAGGATGTAGTACTTGTTGATCCACGGCGGCACGATCAACAGCGGCCGCTTGACGACCTTTTCGGTCGTCGGCTCGTACTGGATCAACTCGATCAGGGCGTTGCGGTAAACGACCTGGCCCGGCGTGACCGCGATGTTCTCGCCGACGGTGAAGGCTTCTTCGTCGGTCATCGAGATACGCAACTGACCGTCGCCGCGCTCCATGTCTTCGAGCAGATTCTGTAGGCCCTTAAGCAGATTCTCGCCGTTGGTATCGGCCGTGGCGCGCAGGACCTCGGGGTTCGTGAAGGCAAAGTTCGACGGCGAAATCGCGTCGGCGAACTGGCGGGTGTAGAACTCGACCTTCTGCGCCGTCTTGTCGTCGAGACCTTCGACCTCGCTGACCACGTTCTGCAGGCAGCGCGAGGTCAGCAGATAGGACTGCTTCATGTAGTCGAAGACGGCGTTTTCGCTCCAGGCTTCGTCCTTGAAGCGCCGGTCGCCACGCTCCGGCTCGATCACGGGTTCGGCCGCGCCACCCATCATTTTCGTCGCGGTCGCCTGCCACAGGGTCATGTAATCCTGCCACAGGTTCATCTGCGCCTCGAAAAGCCGGCTCGGATCGCTCATCATGCGCGCCGTCATTTCCATGAACGCTTCGCCGATATGGCTCGGGTCGCTCTGATGAGCCTGGAGCTCGCCTGAATGGCGGCTCAAAAAATCACTGACGAGGCGCTGCGACCGCTCAGCGATGTCGTTGAACGTTTCCGGGTCGAGGGCGTTGCTATCTTGATCTTTTGACTCGGTCATCTGTGCTTCCGATTGGTGGAACAGGTCATCGTCGCGGAATATAGTTTTTTTTCGCAGGTGCACAATAGCATGTCTCGGATACCGTGGCCCGCGCCGTCCGACGACCGGTGCTGTGCAATGATGGTGCACTTCAAGTCGGCTTGGGGTATTGTCCGATTCGCCAATAACCTGTTTTATTGGCATCAGGATTCGGAACCCGCGAGGCTCGGGGAACCGCACTGGGTACGGCAACGATCGGAGAGAAGAGTGTCTGAGCAATTCAACGGGATCGCCGGTGAGATCGCCGGTCGCCAGACCGTGACGCCGGAGCGCCGCTCGCGTCTACGCTCGATGGCGACGATTTCGCCGCTCGTGCTAACGCTGGCACTGACGGCCTGTTCGTCAGTGCCCGATGCCGTCAATCCGGTCGAGTGGTATCGTAGCGCGGTGGACAGCTTCAGCGACGAAGAAGGCGAGGAAGCTGCCGGTGACAGCGAACTTGCCGATGCCGAGGTGCCCGGCGCCGATGATGAGTTTCCGAGTCTCTCCAGCGTCCCCGAACGTCCGTCCGCCGACGGCGACGTCGCCGAAGGTCTGATCGCCGATCCCAACGCACCGAAGTATGCCGACGCGGTCGGCCTGCAAGGCGATGACGACACCAGCGCATTCCCCGAAGCGACCGCCGAGGCGCCCGAAGCGCCCGCCGTCCCGGTCGAGGAAGTCGAAAGCTCATCAATGAGCGAAACCGCCGCCGCCGAACCGGCGGCGCCCGAACCGAGCGTCACCGCGCCGCCCGAGCCCGAAATCGGCGATGCGGAGACGCAAACCGCCGCCGTCGATCCTGCGGCCAAGACCACGTCGATGCCGCTAATCGTCGAGCCCGGCCGTCTGCCCTCCGGAGAGACCTACGACGAGTATCGCGCTCGGCTGATGCAGGGACTGGGCAACAGCGGCTCGACGGCATTCGCCCCGACAACCAGTTTCACCCGCTCCGGCAGCGGCGACCAGGGCTTTGGCACGGTCGTCGTATCGTCCAGCGGCATCGAGGAGAGCGGTAGCTTCAGCAGCGCGCCTGCCGATATCGGCGGCAGCGGCGTCAGCGATGCCGGATTCCGGCGTCTCGATGGCGGCATGGTCGGCGCGGGATCCGTCAAGGTCGCGACCATCCATTTCTCCAACGGATCCGACCGACTGGATAGCCGCGACGTCCACGTCTTGCGAAAGGTTGCCGCGTTGCACGCCCAGAACGGCGGTGTCGTCCGAATCATCGGTCACGCATCGAGCCGCACCGCCAACATGGATGCGGTTCGTCATAAACTCGTCAATTACCGGGTCTCGGCACGGCGTGCCGATTCCGTCGCCGCCCAACTGGTGCGCTTGGGATTGCCCAAGGACATGATTTATGTTGGCGCCGCGTCAGACACCAACCCGGTGTTCCTTGAGGTCATGCCGACCGGCGAAGCGGGGAACCGGCGGGCCGAAATCTACATCGATAGCTAGACAACCAATCGCCCAACCGGTTACAGCAGCAAGCCCGGCGCCAAGGACGCCGGCCTTCGAGGGAATCCCGATATGGCGCAACCACTCAAAATCGCGATTGCCGGACTTGGCACCGTCGGCGCCGGAACGCTGCGGCTGCTGGCCGGTCAGTCCGATCTGATCGCAAACCGCGCCGGCCGGCCGCTCGCCGTTACGGCGGTCTCTGCGCGGGACCGCGACCGCAACCGCGGCGTCGACCTGAGCGGTTTCGCATGGTTCGACGATGCCGCCAAGATGGCGGCTGAAGCCGATGCCGATGTGGTCGTCGAGCTCATCGGCGGGTCCGACGGGCCGGCCAAAGACACCTGCCATGCAGCGCTCGCCGCCGGACGCCACGTCGTCACCGCCAACAAGGCACTGATCGCCCACCACGGTTCGGCACTTGCCGACACGGCGGAGGCGGCCGGTCTGTCGCTCAACTACGAAGCCGCCGTTGCCGGCGGTGTTCCGATCATCAAATCGCTTCGCGAAGCGCTCGCCGGCAATCGGGTCAAGCGCGTGTCCGGCATCCTCAACGGCACCGCGAACTACATTCTGACCCGCATGCGCGAGGCCGGACTCGATTTCGCCGACGCCCTCAAGGAAGCCCAGGATTTCGGCTATGCAGAGGCCGACCCGAGCTTCGACATCGACGGCGTCGACGCCGCCCACAAGCTGGCGATTCTGGCGAGCCTCGCGTTCGGAACCCGTCTCGATTTCGACGCGCTGCATATCGAGGGCATCCGTTCGATCTCCGCCCGCGATATCGAATCCGCCGACGAACTGGGCTATCGTATCAAGCTGCTCGGTATCGCCGAGCGTTCGGAAAGCGGCATCTCCCAGCGAGTCCACCCCTGCCTGATTCCTGAGAATGCCGCGATGGCCAACATCGATCACGCCTTCAATGCGGTTGAAGTCGATTGCGATTTCGCCGACACGATCATTCATGTCGGACCGGGCGCCGGTGCGGGCCCTACCGCATCCGCCGTCGCCGCCGACATCATCGACATTGCGCGCGGCATTCGCGTGCCGGCGTTCGGGGTGCCGAGTGAAGAACTGGCGGACAGCAACCCGGTGCCGATGGCCGATCGCGTCGGACGCTACTACATCCGCATGGACGTGATGGACCGGGCGGGCGTATTCGCCGGGATCGCCGAGGCGCTCCGCGATCACGACGTCTCGATGGACTCGGTGCTGCAACGGGGCCATTCGCCGGGCGAAGCGGTGCCACTGGTCATGACGCTGTTCGAGAATCGCGAAGCCAGCATGATGGCGGCGCTCAAGCAAATTGCCGCACTCGATTCCGTGATTGGCGATCCTGTCGTCATCCGGATCGAAATGCTGCCCGGTTGAAGACCGACGGCACACTGTGCCGCCGATTGCCGCGAACCCGATTTCCTGCCATCCTTTTCGTCAGTTTGAAGCGATCTTGAGGTCCAGCATGGACAGAAATCTCGCGCTCGAAGCCGTTCGCGTCACGGAAGCCGCCGCGCTCGCGGCCTTTGGCCACCTCGGTCAGGGCGACGAAGTCGCCGCCGATGGCTCTGCCGCCCAAGCGATGAGCACTGCACTGGCCGAAATGGCGATTGCCGGACGTATCGACATCGGCGACGGCGCGGCGGGAAACGGTCTCGATGCCGGAAAAAAGATCGGCACCGGCGAAGGCCCGGATGTCGGCATCGCCGTCATGCCGCTCGAAGGCAATTCGATCATTGCGCGGGGCGGTTACAACGCGGTATCGGCCATCGCATTCTCGGCCAAGGGCTCGTTCCTCGGTGTCCCCAATATCTACATGGACAAGATCGCCACCGGCCCGAACCTGCCGGACGGCGTCATCGACCTCGACGCTCCGCCGGTGGACAACCTGCATGCTGTCGCCAAGGCCAAGGGCATCGCGCCCGACGAGCTTGTCGTTTGCATTCTCGACCGGCCGCGGCACGGCGACATGATTGCGGCACTCCGTGAAGCGGGCGCCCGTATCCGACTGATCCTCGATGGCGACATGAGCGGCGCCGTGGCGACCGCTTTCCGGGGCGGTGGCGTCGATCTGTTCATCGGCAGCGGCCTCGCGCCGCAGGGCGTTCTGGCGGCGGCCGCGCTCAGAGCCGCCGGCGGTCAGATGCAGGCTCGGCTGATTTTCCGCAACGATTCCGACCGTGAACAAGCAGCCGCTGCAGGCCTAACCGATCCGGACGCCCGATATACGATTGCCGACATGGTCCCGTCCGACGTCACCTTCGCAGCGACCGGTATAACCGACGGCCCGCTGTTGCGCGGCATCGAGAGAGCGCAGGACGGCGTCATCTCGCATTCCGTGGTCATGCGGTCGCACTCGGGCACCGTGCGACGGATCGAGGCGCTTCACCGCGGTGGCTGCAAGGACGCGAGCGCATGACGCGATGAATCCCTCGTCTCCATTGGCGTCGCCGTCGACAGTTGCGACGCCGCCTGCCGAATCCAGTTTGCTGGGCATCGACTGCTCGGCGCAGGGGCGTCGTTGGATCATGCGAGAGGCCGATGACCGCTTGGCGCTAACGCTCGCTCAACGGCTTTCGATTCCCGAGATCGCGGCGCGCGTCATGGCGGCGCGCGGTATCGATCTCGACAACGCCGAAACGTTTCTTAATCCGACGCTCCGCGCGGAGATGCCGGATCCCGGCCGTTTTGCCGATATGGAAGCGGCGGCGGAACGGATTGCCAAGGCGATCCGTCTGGGCGAAACCATCGTTATCTTCGGCGACTACGACGTCGACGGTGCGACCTCGTCCGCCGTTATGCATCGTGCGTTGACGGGCGCGGGCGCCCGGGTCCGCATCTACATCCCGGACCGCATCGAAGAAGGCTATGGTCCGAACGCGCCGGCCATGCGCAAGCTCGCGGAGGGCGGTGCGACGCTCGCGGTCACCGTCGATTGCGGCACCACCGCATTCACTGCCCTGGAGGCAGCGGCCGAGGCCGGTCTCGACGTCATCGTCGTCGATCACCACGAGGCCGAGGCCGCCTTGCCCGAGGCCGTCGCCGTCGTCAATCCGAAACGGATCGAAGGCGGCACGCCCGACCTCGCGCATCTCGCCGCCGTCGGTCTCTCGTTCATGCTTGCCGCGGCGACGTTTCGCGTGCTGCGCCGCGATGGCTGGTTCGGCAACGACCGGCCGGAACCCGATCTCCGCGACCTGCTCGACATCGTCGCGCTCGGGACGGTCTGCGACATGGTGCCGCTTAAGGGGCTCAACCGGGCCTTCGTGCATCAGGGCCTGAAGGTGATGGCGCGGCGCGGCAATCCGGGCATCGCGGCACTCGCCGACGTTGCCGGGATCGATGAGGCGCCCGGCACCTATCATCTCGGCTTCGTGTTCGGCCCCCGCATCAACGCCGGCGGCCGGGTCGGCGAGAGCGATCTCGGCGCCCGGCTTCTGTCGAGCAACGATGCCGAGGAAACCGCCGCCATCGCCCGCCGTTTGGATGCGCTCAACCGTGAGCGACAGGCGATCGAGGCCGACATCCTTGCCGACGCCATGGTCCGGGCCGAACGCATCGTCGATGAACGCGACCCGGCGATGCTGCTGATCGCCGGCGACAACTGGCACCCGGGCGTCATCGGCATCATCGCCAGCCGTCTCAAGGACGCCTTCAACCGGCCCGCCTGTGTCGTCGCTCTAAGCGGCGAGGGGGGCTCGGGCAGCGGACGGTCGGTCGCCGGCGTCGATCTCGGCCAGTCCGTCATCGCCGCGCGCCAGAAAGGCCTGCTGACCAAGGGCGGCGGCCACATGATGGCGGCGGGCTTTTCGCTCGAACGCCGCAATCTCGACGATCTGACGGCGTTTCTCGAGGAGCGCATCGCCGGGCAGATGGCGGCCAGCGGCTTCGTGCCGACGCAGACCATCGACGGCCGCCTCAAGACGGCGGCGGCGAATGCCGGCCTGATCGAGGCGATCGCGAAAGTCGGTCCGTTCGGCACGGCCAACCCGGAGCCGCGCTTCGTGCTTGCCGACGTCAGCCTCCAGTTCGCCGATATCGTCGGCGAAAGCCACGTGCGCTGCCGCATGGAGGACTCGTCGCGCGGACGGCTCGACGGCATTGCATTCCGGTGCGTCGGCTCGGCGCTCGGCGATTTGCTCCTGCACCAATCGAAGCCGCGTCTGCATGTCGCCGGCAAACTGCGACTCAACACGTGGCAGGGCCGCTCGACCCCGCAACTGATCATCGACGATGCGGCTTTAGCATCATGATTCGGCCCCGGCCCGCACCCCCTCCCGGCCGCCCACGAGCCTACAATGGACTGGGTGGCCGGGAGGGGGTGCGGGTCGGAACCGCCGTGCAATAATCGCCGGGTTACCGAGTTGCCGGAAACCGGGCGCCGGGTTAGTTTGCCCCCATGCCCGATTCCACCGATATCATGAGCCGCGCGCCGTATGCCTGCGACCCGCAGGCCTCGCGCGGACGCCTGTTCGACGAACCCGAGAGCCGGACCCGTACCGCGTTCCAGCGCGACCGCGACCGCATCGTCCATTGCGGCGCGTTTCGCCGCCTCGAATACAAGACCCAGGTCTTCGTCAATCACGAGGGCGATTTCTTCCGCACGCGCCTGACCCATAGCCTGGAGGTCGCGCAGATTGCCCGGTCCGTGTGCCGTTATCTGCGTCTCGACGAGGATCTCGGCGAAGCGCTGGCGCTGGCCCACGACCTCGGCCATCCGCCGTTTGGCCACGCCGGCGAGGATGCCCTGAAAGAGTCGATGGAGCCCTACGGCGGTTTCGACCACAACGCCCAATCGCTGCGGGTTATCGCCGAACTCGAACACCGCTATCCGGCCTTCGATGGCCTCAATCTGACGTGGGAAACGGTCGAGGGAATCGTCAAACACAACGGCCCGCTGGTGCGCGAGGCCGGTGTCACGGAAGGTTTGCCGCGCGGCATCGCGGCGTACGATGAACGCATGGATCTCAATCTGCAGACGTTCGCCAGCGCCGAGGCGCAGGTCGCGGCGCAGAGCGACGACATTGCCTATAACAATCATGATATCGACGACGGTCTCAGCGCCGGCTTGTTCACCATCGACGATCTCGCCGACGTGCCGCTGATCGGGCCGATATTCCATGAAATCGGCCGCGCATTTCCCGATCTCGACGATTCGCGCCGCATTCACGAGGCGGTCCGCCGCATGATCGGCGCCATGGTCGAAGACCTGATCGAGGAGACGGAGCGCCGCCTCGCCGATCTCGCCCCGAAAAGCCCGGACGACGTGCGAAACGCCGACCGACCGGTCGCCGGATTTTCCGAGGAAATGCGGTCCAACGACGCGGCGTTGAAAAAGTTTCTTTTCGAGAACATGTACCGGCACTACAAGCTCAACCGCATGACGACGAAGGCTCGCCGGGTCGTGCGCGATCTGTTCCAGTTGCTGGTCGCCGAACCGGAATGCCTGCCGACCGAATGGCGCCGCAACGCACCCGGTCCGAACCGGCAGGAAACGGCGGAACTGGTCGCCGATTACATTGCCGGCATGACCGACCGCCACGCGCTCGACGAGCATCGCCGTCTGTTCGACGTACAGGCCCGTACGTCGTAATCCACCCGCCGCACGCGGCACGAACGAGACGAACGCCAGAGGACAGTGATCGCCATGGCCTGGACAAGACCCTATGGACGCGACGCGGTCGTCGCCGTGCTCGAAGATCTCGCCACGGCAGGCGACCTGCCGGCGGGGCTGGATTTCGGCCGCATTACGGTCGAGCCGCCGCGCGACGCAAGCCACGGACACGTGACCACCAACGCGGCCATGGTTCTGGCCAAGCCAGCCGGCAAAAAACCGCGCGATCTGGCCGAGGCGATCATGGCCAGGCTGGCCGACGACCCGGCGATCACCCGTGCCGAGATCGCCGGCCCCGGTTTCATCAACATGACGCTGTCGGATGCCGTCTGGCATTCGGAACTGAAGAAGATACTCGCCGACGCAACGGACTACGGCACGTCGGGCGTCGGCGCCGGCGAACCGGTCAATGTCGAGTACGTCTCGGTCAACCCGACGGGACCGATGCATGCCGGCCACGGCCGCGGCGCCGTGTTCGGCGACGCGCTTGCGACCCTGTTGGCCAAGGCCGGTTACGAGGTCACCCGGGAGTACTGGATCAACGATGCGGGCGCGCAGATCGATACGCTGGCGCGCTCGCTGCACCATCGCTACCGCGAAGCGTTGGGCGAAGACGTCGGCGAGATACCGGAGGGTTACTATCCGGGCGACTACCTGATTGCGCCGGCAAAGGAGATTGCCGCGCGCGAGGGTGCGCGTTGGAAGGACGGTCCGGAAGACGGCTGGATCGAGAACTTCCGACGGATGGCGACCGAATCGATGATGGCCCTGATCAAGCAGGACCTGCTTCTGATGGGCATCGAGCATGAGGTTTTCACCTCGGAGCGCGGTGTCGTCGAATCGGGCAAAGTCGAGGCGGCGCTCGCCGACCTGACCGACAAGGGATTGCTCTACACCGGCGTTCTCGAACCGCCGAAAGGCAAGAAACCGGAAGATTGGGAGCCCCGCCCGCAGACCCTTTTCAAGTCGACCGAGTTCGGCGACGATGTCGACAGGCCGATAAAAAAATCAGATAATACATATACTTACTTCGCAACCGATATTGCCTATCACTTCGACAAGTACCGTCGAGGCTTCAGCACAATGGTCAATGTTTGGGGCGCCGACCATGGCGGTTACGTCAAACGCCTGCAGGCCGCCGTCGCGGCCCTGACCGGTGGGGAGGGCGATCTCGACGTCAAGTTGTGCCAGATGGTCAACCTGATGGACGGCGGCCAACCGTTGAAGATGTCGAAGCGGGCCGGACGATTTGTTACCATGCGGGACGTCATGGAGGAGGTCGGGCGCGACGTCTTCCGCTTTATCATGCTGACCCGAAAGAACGACGCCCCCTTGGATTTCGATCTGCAACGAGTGAAAGAGCAATCGAAGGACAACCCGGTGTTCTACGTGCAATACGCCCACGCGCGGGCCCATTCCGTCATGCGCCTCGCGGCCGAACAGTTCGGCCCGGATGCCGTCAACGACGCAGCGTTGGCGGAAGCGCCGCTCGACCGCTTGGACGACGATGCCGAGGTCGGACTGATCCGCCGCATGGCCGAATGGCCGCGGATTGTCGAGAGCGCCGCCCAGGCCCATGAACCGCATCGGGTCGCGTTCTATCTGAACGATCTTGCCGCCAGTTTCCATGCACTCTGGAATCTCGGCAAGGACAATGCGTCGCTCCGTTTCATCGCCGACGACGACGAGGCCCTGACGCGGGCGCGACTCGCCATGGTGCGCGGCCTCGCGACGGTTATTGCCTCCGGTCTCGGTGTCATCGGTGTCACCCCGGTCGAGGAAATGCGCTGATGCCGAACCCGGAAGACCGCGTTGACGGCGGGATTGCCGAAAAGCTCGAGTTCGAACCGGTCGAACGCAAGAAGTCCGGCCGCAAATGGGGCCGTATGGTGGGCTTTCTGGTTCTCGTCGGCGTGCTGTCCGGCGGCGCCTGGGTGTTGTGGGGTAAGCAGTTCATCGCCGCCGGCCGCCAGGGCGACGTGCCGATCATCCGGGCCGATATCACGCCGATCAAAATCCGTCCCGCCGACCCCGGCGGAATGGATGTGCCGGACCGCGACAAGCTGGTCTACAACCGGCTGAACGGCGAGGGCGCCGGCAACGATGTCGAACGCCTGCTGCCGCCGCCCGAGGAACCGCTGCCGGTTCCCGAGACGGCTGCACCGGAACCTGCCGAGTCCGAACCTGCGGCCATGCCGGAACCCTCTGAAACCGCTGCTGAGACAGTGAAGGAGGGCATGCCGACCGAACTTCAGCCGGTTCCTCTCGAACCGCAACCGGCGGCGGAGAACACACCACCGCCACCGCCGCCCAGCGAGACCGCACAGGCATCGGCGCTCGATGCGACGAGCGAGCCGCCCGCCGCGCCGGAACCGGTTGCAGAGACGGCGCCTGAGCCATCGCCCGAACCCGACCCCGTCACGGCGGCGCCTGAGCCGGCCCCCGAGCCGGAACCGGCGGCGACCCAGTCCGCACGTCTGCCGACATCCGACACGTATCGGATTCAGCTGGCCGCATTGCGCTCCCAGGACCGCGCCGAGGCCGAGTGGAAGCGGCTCCGCTCCGCGCACACCGATCTCCTGGGCCGACTCGGCCTGTCCATTGTTCGGGTCGACCTCGGCGAGGACAAGGGCGTGTTCTACCGACTTCGTGCCGGGCCATTGAACGATGCCGCCGCAGCCAAAGCGCTGTGCGGCAAACTGAGTGAGCGAAACGTCGGTTGCCTCGTCGTCAGGCCCGGAACATGAAGAGAGAGTCCACATGACCGAACCGCTTGCCGCCATTTTCGGGTGTTCCGGCCTCGAGCTGACGGCCGACGAGCGGGCGTTTTTCAGCGACGCCGACCCGCTCGGGTTCATCGTGTTTGCCCGCAACGTCGACAATCCGGTTCAACTCCGTACGTTGATCGACGCCTTGCGCGACTGCGTCGGCCGCGACGATGCGCCGGTCCTCGTCGATCAGGAAGGCGGCCGCGTCCAGCGCCTCGGCCCGCCGCACTGGCGCAAGGCGCCGGCCATGGGCGAAATCGCCGCGTTGCACCAGGCCGATCCGGCAGCCGGCGAGGAAGCTGCGCGGGTCAACGCGCGCCTGCTCGCTGAGGAACTCGCCGCCGTCGGTATCACGGTCGACTGCGTTCCGTGCATCGACATTCCGCAGCCGGGCGCACACGACGTTATCGGTGACCGCGCCGTCGGCGCAGACCCGGCGCAGGCGGCGGCGCTCGGCCGCATCGTCTGCGAGGAAATGCTGGCGCGCGGCGTTCTTCCCGTCATCAAGCACATCCCCGGCCACGGCCGCGCAACCGCCGATAGCCACCACGATCTGCCGGTCGTCGATACGCCGCGGTCCGATCTGGAAGCGGTCGACTTTGCGCCATTCCATGCCCTGGCCGAATGGGGCGCGCCATGGGCCATGACCGCGCATGTGATCTACAGCAGCCTCGACGGCGAGGCGCCGGCCACGACATCGCCCGGCGTGATCGCGAATTTGATCCGCGACCACATCGGGTTCGACGGCGTTCTCGTTACCGACGACCTCAGCATGAATGCGCTCTCCGGTACGCTCGGCGAGCGGGCGACGGCATCGATGGCTGCCGGCTGCGACGTGGCGCTGCACTGCAATGGCGACATGCCTGAAATGACCGCTGTCGCAGACGCCGTACCGACCCTTTCGGGTGCTGCGCTTCGTCGCGTCGACGCCGCGGAAGACTTGCGGAAAAGAAGCTTCCGTTCCGATGCGTTCGATGGCGATGCGGCGCGCGCCCGGTTCGATACGCTGATGGGTGGAATGGCGGCATGACCGATTTAATCGCGGAAAGCCACGTCGATGCGTTCGAGGCCGCGGCAGCGGAATCGGGCGACGCTTTCGTCGTCGATATCGATGGCTATGCCGGTCCACTCGACGTTCTGCTGACGCTGGCCCGCGAACAGAAGGTCGACCTCATTCACGTCTCGATTCTGGAACTTGCGGATCAGTATCTGTCGTTCGTCGCCGAGGCACGGCGGCGCGATCTCGAACTGGCCGCCGACTATCTCGTGATGGCCGCGTGGCTTGCGTATCTGAAATCGCGTCTTTTGCTGCCCGACCTCGATGACGAGGAAGAACCGACGGGCGAGGAGCTTGCGGCGGTTCTGGCATGGCAGCTGCAGCGCCTGGAAAGCATGCGTAATGCCGGCGAGACGTTGATGGCGCGCGGCAGACTCGGCCGGGATTTCTTCCCCCGCGGCGCGCCCGAGAGGTTTGTCGTGCACCTCAAGACCGTGTTCGATGCCGATCTGTTCGACCTGATGCAGGCCTATGGCGATATCCAGCGCCGCAAGGGGCCCGAGGCCATGGATATCGAGCCGTTCACGCTGTTCACCGTCGACCGGGCATTGTCACGCATCCGCCGCATGCTCGGCGCAACGCCGGACTGGGAAAGTCTTTGGCGCTTCCTGCCGGAGGACATCATGGACGGCAGCGACAATCTCGCCGTGCGCTCGGCCATGGCGGCGACCTTCACTGCCAGCCTCGAACTTGCCCGCGAGGGTCAGGTCAACATCCGCCAGACGGGTCTGTTCGGCCCGATCTACGTTAGTGCCGGCGACAACTTCGATCCGAACGCCCCGGCTCAGGACAACGAGCCCGGCGACGATCATGCCGGTGAGAGCGACGACAACGAAATGACGGAACAATCGACATGAATCAGGCAGCACAATCCCAATCCATCGCCCCCGAGGACACCGACGCGGACCTGGACGCGGCAGTATCCAACGACGGTACTGAGCCGGAGGCAGCTGAAACCGGCGCGGACGAGACCCGCACGGTGAAACGCGTGCTCGAGGCGATCCTGTTCGCCTCGGCGGATCCCGTGCCCGAACGTGTCCTGGCCAACCGCGTGCCGGAGGGGCTCGGCGTGAAGGATCTGCTCAAGGATCTGCAATCCGACTACGAGGGCAGGGGTATTCAATTGATTCGCGCCGGCGCTTCGTGGGCCTTTCGCACCGCCGAGGATCTCGGCCCGGTGCTCAACGTCCAGACCGAGGTCGAACGCAAACTGAGCCGCGCGGCCATGGAGACGCTCGCCATCATTGCCTATCACCAGCCGGTATCGCGGGCGGAGATCGAGGAAATTCGCGGCGTCGGCCTCAGCAAAGGCACCCTCGACCTGTTGTTCGAGAAGAACTGGATCAAACCGAAAGGCCGGCGCGAAAGTCCGGGCCGGCCGATGACCTGGGGCACGACCGACGAGTTTCTCGATCACTTCGGGCTCGCCAAAATCGGTGACCTTCCGGGCATGGATGACCTCAAGGCCGCCGGATTGCTGGAAACCGCGCCGGCGCTCAACGTCTATCGCAGCCGCGGCAGCGAAGAAGCGGTCGATCCGGGCCCTCCGAAACCGGCTGAACAGGGTGTTCTTCCCGAAATCGACGATACCGAAGAGGCCGCGGAACCGCTCGATCCGGATGCCGCATAAAGCGTGTCGGCGGATGCGCGGGCTGCATTGCCCATCCGGCGACGGCGTGGCATTATCCGGCCCGACATCGAACACCATGAAACATGTCCTGGGAGAGAATAGGTAAACCATGGGTACGTTTAGTATTTGGCACTGGCTGATCGTCCTTGTCGTCGTCCTCGTCCTGTTCGGCGGTGGCGGCAAGATTTCGCGCCTCATGGGCGACTTCGGCAAGGGACTCAAATCCTTTAAGAAGAATGTGAAGGAAGAGTCGGAAACCGCTGAAGAAGAAGAGCAAAAAGCCCTGAAGTCGGATGAAGGTGACGTGGCAGAGTCCACCGACACCAGCAACGACAAGAGCAAGGCCGCCGGCTGACCCGACACACACGTGGCGGCGAAGGCCGCCTTTCCGCGCTTCTGACACCTAACCGAGGCCGTCGGTCATGCTGGATATCGGCTGGCAGGAAATCTTCATTATCGGCACGCTGGCCTTGATTGTCGTCGGGCCGAAGGACTTGCCGCGCGCGTTGCGTACGGCGATGCTCGGCGTCAAGAAGGTTCGCGGTCTCGCCCGCGAGTTCCAATCCGGTGTCGACGAAATGGTCCGCGAGGCCGACCTCGACGACTTCAAGAAGGAAATGCAGCGCATCAAGGAAGAAGAGATCGAGCGCGACCTCAAACACGGGGTCGTTCGCAACGATCTGAAGGGAGACCTCGGCCTCGACGAGATCAAGGACGACCTCAACAAGATTGCCGACGACAAGCCGGGCACGACGAAGGCCGATGCGACAAAACCGACGGCCGGCGGCGTCAAGGAGGCCATCGCCGAGGCCGCGCCGAAAAGCGAGACCAAAAGCGCTTCTGGCAAGAAGCCCGCCGACGGCAAGACCGCCGCGCAACCAGCGAAACGCAAGACCCGCGGCGGCGCCAAACCGAAGGCAGCGCGCAAGACCGCATCAGCAGCGACGGCGAAAAGCGCATCCGGAAAGTCCAACAGCAAGGCCAAATCGGCGCCAGCCGGAAAGCTGGCGGCAAAGAAGCCAGCCGCGAAAAAACCAGCCGCGAAAAAGTCGGCAAAGGCCACAACCGCCAAAACCTCGGCAAGCAAGCAAGCCGCACGCAAAACGCCCCGGAAATCACCGGCTAAACCGGCCGCGAGTAAAAGCTGATGGCCCAGTTTACGGACGCGACCAAAGACGACGACACGGACGATCTCGACGAATCGAAGATGCCGTTGCTCGACCATCTGATCGAACTCCGGCGCCGGTTATTGTATTCGTTCTCGGCGCTGATGGTGCTGTTCTTCATATGCTATTACTTTGCACCGGACATCTACCAGTTCCTGGTGCAGCCGCTCGCCGACGCTTACAACGACAAGGGCGTCGAGCGGAGAATGATCTTTACGGCGTTGCACGAGGCATTCTTCACCTACATCAAGGTGGCTTTCTTCGCCGCCATGTTCCTCGCGTTTCCGTTCATCGCCATCCAGATCTGGGCGTTCATCGCGCCGGGACTCTACAAGCACGAAAAGAAGGCATTTGCGCCGTTTCTCGTGGTGACCCCGGTCCTGTTCTTTACCGGCGGCGCGCTGGTCTACTACTTCATCTTCCCGCTCGCCTGGGAGTTTTTCCTGAGTTTCGAAACCGGCCCCGTTCAAGACGGCGTGCCGATCGAACTCGAGGCAAAAGTGAACGAGTACCTGTCGCTGGTCATGCGTCTGATCTTTGCCTTCGGCATCTGTTTCGAGCTGCCGGTCGTCATGACCCTGCTGGCGAGAGTAGGTCTGGTGACCGCCGCGGGCATGCGCGCAAAGCGCAAGTACGCCATCGTCTGCGCCTTCATCGCTGCGGCGATCCTGACGCCACCGGATGTGATCAGCCAGATCGGCCTCGCGGTGCCGACCATCCTGCTCTACGAGATTTCCATTTTCTCGGTGGTCATGGTCGAGAAGGGCCGCAAGGAGCGCCTCGGCGAGGATGACGACGACGAAGATGACGACGAGGACGGCGAGGAGGCTTACTCGACGGTAGACGAAACGGCTGTGAGCGAGGAAGATGGGGGTGCCGATTCGGGTGACCCGAAACCGGCCTAAACCGAGTTCAGCCCAAAGCCAGCCGACGCCATGTACGACATCAAATGGATCCGCGAGAACCCCGAGGCATTCGACGAAGGGTTGAAGCGCCGGGGCATGCCGCCCCAGGCGGATGAACTGCTCGCCATCGACCAGCGCCGCCGCGAATTTGTGACCCGTGCGCAGGAGATCCAGGCCGAGCGCAATAGGCTCTCCAAGCAGATCGGCGAGTTGAAGTCGAAGGGCGAGGATGCTACCGAGGTGCTCGCCAAGGTCTCCGAATCGAAAGCAGCCGAAGCCGAGGCGGAGGAGGAGGCCAAGGCGGTCGATGCCGAACTCAAGGCTCTGCTGGAAGTTCTTCCGAACCGGCCGATGGACGACGTGCCGGTCGGCCTCGACGAAAGCGCCAACGTCGAGGTGCGCAAGTGGGGCGACCCGCCGAACTTCGATTTCGAGCCGAAGCAGCACTACGACATCGGCGAGGCGCTCGGCCTCATGGATTTCGAGACCGCGGCCAAGCTTGCGGGCTCGCGGTTCGTGTTGCTGTCGGGCGCGCTGGCCCGTCTCGAACGCGCGCTGGCGCAGTTCATGCTCGATGTGCACACGCAGGAGAACGGCTATTCCGAGGTCAATCCGCCGGCGCTGGTCAACGACGCGACCATGTACGGCACCGGCCAGTTGCCAAAGTTCGCGGAGGATTTGTTCCGGACGGAGGACGGCTATTGGCTGATCCCGACGGCCGAGGTGCCGCTGACCAACATCGTTGCCGGCCACATCGTCGACGAGGACTATCTGCCGCGGCGCTACACGGCGATGACGTGGTGCTTTCGCTCCGAAGCCGGCGCGGCAGGCAAGGATACCCGCGGCATGATCCGCCAGCACCAGTTCACGAAAGTCGAAATGGTCAGCGTCACGACTCCGGGCCAGTCCGCCGAGGAACTGGAGCGTATGACCGCTTGCGCCGAGGGCGTCCTGCAACGTCTTGAACTGCCGTATCGCACCGTCGTGCTGTCGACCGGGGACATGGGTTTCGGCGCGAGAAAGACCTACGATATCGAGGTCTGGCTGCCGGGCCAGGCGACCTACCGGGAAATCTCAAGCTGCTCGAATTGCGGCGACTTCCAGGCGCGCCGCATGAGTGGGCGTTTCCGGCCGAAGGAAGGCAAGGGCACCGATTACGTCCACACCCTCAACGGATCCGGCGTTGCGGTCGGGCGCGCCATGATCGCCGTCCTCGAAAACAACCAACAGGCCAATGGCAGCGTCGTCATTCCCGAAGCGCTTCGGCCCTACATGAACGGGCTCGAGGCGATCCAGCCCGCCAGCGGCGGCTGATGGTACGGCACGGTTTTGGCAATCTCGCCAAGGCGCGGGTGCTGATCTCCAACGACGACGGTATTCATTCGCCGGGAATCAAGGCGCTGACCCGCGCCGTCCGGAAGATCGCCGGCGAGGTATGGGTCGTTGCCCCGGAGAGCGAACAGAGCGCCACCGCGCATTCCCTGACGCTGCGTCGTCCGCTCCGTATCACCAAGCGTGGGCCGCGACGCTACTCGGTCGATGGCACGCCGACCGACTGCGTCTTGCTGGCCATCAACGAGGTCATGAAGGACGCGCGTCCGGACATCGTGCTTTCGGGTATCAACAAGGGCGCCAATCTCGGCGACGACGTGACCTATTCGGGAACCATCGCCGCAGCGATCGAAGCCGTCATTCTGGGCGTTCCGGCCATCGCACTCAGCCAACACTACGAAGATGGCCAACGGATCCGCTGGACCACGGCAGAAACCTGGTTACCGAGGATTTTGACGCAAATCGATAAGATCGAGGTTCCGTCGAATACCCTGCTTAATATCAATTTTCCTGACGTTCCGGCAGACGACGTCAAGGGCGTCGAAGTGACCTGGCAGGGCGCGCGCAAGCTCGGTGACCAGATCAAGGAAGGCATCGATCCGAAGGGCGATCCGTACTTCTGGATCGGCAGCATGCGGATGGCCGAGAAGTTCCGCCGCGGCTCCGATCTGCATGCGGTGTACGACGGTTCGGTCTCGATCACGCCGTTGACCACGGACTTGACCGACCGGCGAACCATGAACCGGCTGCGCAAGGAACTCGGATGAACGAGGCAGCAGTCAGCGAGCGGACCGCCGAGCGCGCTCGGTTGATCCTGGAGCTGCGACAGGCGGGGATCGATGACGTCCGCGTACTCGATGCCATGGAGCGAACGCCGAGGGAGTTGTTCGTGCCGCAGCCGTTTCAGGAACGCGCCTACGAGGACATAGCGCTTCCCATCAGCCGCCATCAGACTGTCAGCCAGCCGTCCGTCGTCGGCCGCATGACCCAGGCGCTCGATGTCGGCGAGCGCATGAAGGTGCTCGAAATCGGCACCGGATCCGGCTATCAGGCCGCGGTCCTGGCGCGCCTGTGTCGTCGCCTTTACACCGTCGAGCGACACAAACCGCTGGCCGAGGAGGCGTGGCGCCGGCTCGACATCCTGCGTCTGACGAACGTAACCGCTGTCGCCGCCGACGGCAGCGTCGGCTGGGAGGGCCAAGCGCCCTTCGACCGCATCATGCTGACCGCCGCAGCCGCCGATATTCCGGGCGTGCTTGTCGACCAGCTCGCGGTCGGCGGAGTCATGGTCCTGCCGGTCGGTCTCGACGAGAACGACCAGCACCTGCTTCGCCTCGAGCGCACCGAGGACGGCGCCGAGACGACCGACCTCGGACCTGTGGTCTTCGTTCCGCTGATCGCCGGTGTGGCCGACGAATGATCGCGCGTCGGCTCCCGTTTCTGGCCCTCCTGCCAATGGTTTTTTTGACCGGGTGCGGCGGGCTTGAAATCAAGGCGACAGGTGGACGCACGGTCGGCATATCCGACGGCAACTCGACCGTCACCGGCTCGTCGGCCGCCGGTACGCCGCTGGTCTTCACCAACGCGAGCGCTGTCATCGTCGGCGAAGGCGACACGGTCTACGCGCTGTCCCGGCGGCATCGCGTCTCGGCGCGCGACATCATCGAGGCCAACGGACTGCGCGCGCCGTATCATCTGACGGTCGGGCAGCGGATCGTGCTGCCGCGCGGAACCGTCCACACGGTTCGGTCGGGCGAGACGCTTTACGCGATATCGCGCACCTATGACGCAAACGTCTACGAGATTGCACGGGCCAACGGGATCGGTCCGCCTTACACGATTTTCGCTGACCAGAAGATCCGCATACCGGGCACGGTACAGCCTGTCGCAGCAAGCTCCAGCGCCTCTGCGTCCGGTACCGCAACGCAGCCCGCGCCGCCTAAACCGCAACCGGCCGTCTTGCCGAAATCGGTGCCGACGCCGCCACCCGCGACGGGCAGCGGGTTCGTCTGGCCGGTCGACGGCAAGATCGTATCCGGGTTCGGACCCAAGGCGCAGGGACTGCACAATGACGGCATCAATATTGCGGCGTCGGAGGGCGCTGCCGTCCGGGCCGCGGAAAACGGCGTCGTCGCCTACGCCGGCAACGAACTGCGCGGCTTCGGCAATCTGCTTTTGGTGAAACACAGTAACGGTTTCGTCACGGCCTATGCGCATGCCAGCGAACTGCTGGTGAAACGTGGCGATAAGGTTAAACGAGGTCAGGCGATCGCGCTGGTCGGATCGACCGGCAGCGTCAGTTCGCCACAATTACATTTCGAGGTTCGAAAGGGTAAGACGCCGCTGGATCCGCGCAAGTATTTGCCGACGCAGGGCGCCTAACGGCGTTTGAAGCGGACCGCGTAGCCTTCGTCGAAAATCCGCACGACCTCGCCGAGAATGCCGTAATCACCAGAAATGATGAGTTCCAATTCAGCACCGTGGGACACTTCTCTGGCGGCCGGCGGGCATTCGCAAACATAATTTATTGCGGCTCCGCTGACGGATACGTCACGGATGTAACCGGCCTTGCACCGGTGGTCGCGATTGACCAGAATTTTCTTGAGCGGTTGGCTGCGAATCGCGCTCCGCTTGTCGTGATGACCGACGTCCATGACTTACTCCTCCCAAGGCCGTCTTTCCGGCGGCCACGTTGGGACCTTAAAATTCATTTCTTACAGCAACATTAATCTCACCATCTAAGGTGTGACATTTCGGCGAAAGCGGCACAAATTGAATGCAAGAAAGAACCCGACTAGCGGACGCCAGCCCGGATTTGCGGGATTTTCAGGCGACTGACGAAGGGACACACTTTGGAACCAACCACATTCCCTGCCGGCACGGTGCTGTTCAACCAGGGCGACGAAGCCGATGCAGCCTATCTCGTTCAGTCGGGCACGGTCGAGATCATCATTGGCGAGGGCGCCGAGGCCAAGACTGTCGCCGAGATCAATGCGGGGACGCTGTTCGGTGAAATGGCCCTGATCAGCCCGGCGCCCCGTGCTGCAACCGCCCAAACCAAGGTCGAGACCACGTGTATCGTGGTGCCGAAATCGGTGTTCAATTCAATCCTCAGGAATACCGACGCGTTCACCCGCGCCCTGATCAACTCTCTGATCCAGCACGTCCGGTCGTCTCATCTGCCGGCGGATGCCGCCGCGGATCCCGATGTGCAATTCTTCATGCCGCAGCGCGACGGCAGCTACAAACCGGAAAGCTGATCGGCGCGCGCTCCTGCCGTCAATCGGCCGCGCCATCCACCGGCGTGTGATCGTAGTTCTCGATCGACAAAATACCCTCGACGCCGCCCAACGCCTCGATGCGCGCCGCCTGATCGGCGAAAGCCCGAGCGTTGATGTCTTCCGGATCGCCGAACGCCGCCGTCATGCGCGCCAGCAAGTGCGCTCGAACGTCCGCGTGCGCGTTCGAGAGGCCGAGGTCGTGCCGCTCGTCCGGGTCGCTCTCCAGATCGAACAGCTGCGGCGCGAAGCCGCCTGCATAGGCGATATACTTCCAGCGCCCCTCGCGGATCATCATGTAACCGGTAATGGCGCCGCCATCGTGATACTCGCTGAACACCGCTCGGCCGGCATCGTCGGGCGCGGCGGCGAGACCGTAGAGCGATCGGCCCGGCAAGGCGGTATCGTCGCCGGACAGCCCGACCCCGGCAGCCTCGAGCGCCGTCTGATGCACGTCGACCAGGGATGCCGGCGTCGAACACACGCCCGCCGGGGCGCCCGGGCCGGCCAGAATCAACGGAATACCCGCCGAGTCCTCGTACATGACCATCTTGGTCCAGAGCCCGCGATGACCGTTCATGTCGCCGTGATCGGCCGTCAGCACAATGGCGGTCTCGTTCGCCGCGCCGCTATCCTCAAGCGCGCGCAACACGTCGCCGACAAGATCGTCGACGAATGAGCAGAGTCCGAAATAGCATGCCCGGCCGAGTCGGCGATGGGCATCGTCGACGAAGTGGTCGTCGTAATCGTTGTACGTGCGAAAGGCACTCAGCACCGGGTGGCGATACTCGATTTCCGCACCGTCGAAGCGGATCGGCGGCAGGCGCGCCGGATCGTAAAGATCGAGCCATTCTTTCGGGCAGGTCAGCGGATAATGCGGCCGCAGGAACGAAACGAACAAAGCCCAGGGTTTGTCGCGCGCCGCGATGCCGTCCTTGCGAAGCCAACGGACGGCCTCGTCACGCACCCGGCGGTCGTATGCCGTGTAACGGTCGTCGCCGACGCCGACATCCGCGACATAGCTCCGCGTGCTGAAGCACGTGTGGTTTTGCCGTCTCAACAGACCGTGCACCCAGCCGATGCCGTCCTTGACGTGCAACGGCATGATCTCGCGGCCGTAACCGTTGTCGTCATCGCTCGACCGGTAGTGCAACTTGCCGATGGAAACGGTGTCATGGCCCTCGGCCTTGAGACGATGCGCCCAGCCGCCCTGTTCGCCGCAATAGGGTTGGGCGTTCGACCAGCAGCGGTTCTGGTAGACATGCTGTCCCGACTGAAACGCGGCGCGCGCCGGCACACAGATCGGCGAGGGCGTATAGGCGTTGGTGAACCGCGTACCGGCATTGGCAAGGCGATCGATATTCGGCGTCAGCGCCGTACCGCCGTAACAACCGACACCGTCGCGCGACAGTTCGTCCATCATGATCACGAGAACATTGCGACCGGCCATCGAAAACGCCGGCTCAGAGATCGATCGGCTTACCGAGGCGGCCGGCCAGATCCTGAATGAACTGCCAGGCGACACGCCCCGAACGCGACCCGCGGGTCATCGACCATTCGATGGCCTCGGCATGTAGTTGATCATCGGCGATGCCCAGCTCGAAATGCGCGGCGTAGGCCTCGACGATGGCGAGATAGGTCGGCTGGTCGCAGTTGTGAAACCCGAGCCAAAGCCCGAACCGATCCGAGAGCGACACCTTTTCCTCGACCGCTTCCGAGGGATTGATCGCGGTTGAGCGTTCGTTCTCGATCATGTCGCGGGGCATCAGATGCCGCCGGTTCGACGTGGCGTAGAAGATTACGTTAGCCGGGCGCCCCTCGATGCCGCCCTCAAGGACCGCCTTCAACGATTTGTACGAGGTATCGCCGCCGTCGAACGAGAGGTCGTCGCAAAACACCAGCGCGCGCCGTTCCGACGCCCTGATCAGCGCCAAGAGTTGGGGCAGGGAAGGAATATCCTCGCGATGAATCTCGATCAGCGCCAGTGCGCCGGGGCGGTCCGCCGTGATCTCGGCGTGGACCGCCTTGACCAGCGAGCTTTTACCGGTACCGCGCGCCCCCCAGAGCAGCGCGTTGTTGGCCGGCAATCCGTCGGCAAACCGCTGTGTGTTGGCAAGCAATTGATCAGACTGGCTATCGATTCCCTGCAATAACGCAAGGGGAACCCGATTGACCTTGGCGACCGGGTGCAGTCTTGCGAGGTCGGCCTGCCAGATAAAGGCGTCGCCGTTGCCGATGCCGCCGTCGCCGTCATCGCCCGATCGGTGGTTGGGCGCGAGGCGGTCGAGCGCGGTTGCAATCCGTTCGAGGACAGCGTGAATCGACGATAATGCGGGTCCGTTATCGAGCATGGCGCGACCCTAGCACAGGGCGGCGGATCATTTCACGGGATTGCTGCGACCTCCGATCGGCAAATTTCGTGGCAACGCGGCAGCGATTTGACGGGGCGCGCCGCCGATTGACCGTAACGTGAACCGATCCGGTGGATTCCGCGTTGAAACCTGGGGCATGGCGGGTATAGTCCGCCAAATTCGCCGGTTAGGCCCACCGGGGCCGTCCGGTTCTTCAAGCCGAGAGCGCCCGGTCCTTGCGGGCACGTTTTTTACGGAGGGAATGCCGATGTTCGTCTCGCCCGCATATGCACAGGCCGCCGGCGGCGGCGGTATGGGGGGCCTCGAAGCCCTGTTGCCGCTCGTTCTGATCTTCGTGGTCTTCTACTTCCTGCTGATTCGGCCGCAGCAGAAGAAGATGAAGCAGCATCGCGCCATGCTCGACGGTATTCGCCGCGGCGACAAGATCGTCACCGGCGGCGGCATCATCGGTACGGTCACCAAGGTTGCCGAACAGGGCGAGCTCACCGTCGAGATCGCCACCGACGTCAAGGTGAAGGTCGACCGCAATCTGGTATCGACCGTCCTCTCCAAGACCGAACCGGCTGCCGGCGACGCCAAGAAGAAGGACGAACCGGCGGCGGCCAACGAAGACGAAAAGCCGCAAAGCGGGCTCGGCAAACTCTTCGGCAAGAAGTAATCGGCGCGGCCCTGCCGTAACCGTCTGAAATCTGAGCACCATGGTCTATTTCGCCAAGTGGAAGATCATTCTGGTCGTCGCGATCTGCGCGCTCGGGCTCGCGTTCGCGGCGCCGAACTTCGTCGACGACCGCACCGCAGCCGCGATGCCGGATTGGTTGCCGCACAAACAGGTCAGCCTCGGTCTCGATCTGCAGGGCGGTTCGCATTTGCTTTTGCGGGTCGAATCGGATGCCGTTATCGCCGAACAGCTCGAATCCGTCATGGACGGCATTCGCATCGAACTTCGCCGCGAACGCATCCGCTATCGCGATCTCGACGTTCTTCCCGGCGCATCGGGCGATGAAGGCCATGGCGTCGGCGTGACCATCGTACGTCCGGAAGATTTTGAAACAGCGCGCGAAAGACTGCGCGACGTCGCCATCGACGCCCGCATATCGAGCGACGAGGACACCGGCCGGATCGAGTTGATTTTCAGCGAGGACTCGATCGCCGAGCGACGGCGCGGCGCGCTCAGCCAGTCGATCGAGATTGTCCGCCGCCGCATCGACGAGACCGGGGTCCGTGAACCGACCATCCAGGCGCAAGGCACCGAGCGCGTGCTTGTCCAGCTCCCCGGTGTCGACGACCCGGAACGCATCAAGCAATTGCTCGGCCAGACGGCCAAAATGACGTTTCACCTGGTCGATACCGAAAACAGCGTCAGTCAGGCGCTGGCCGGGCGGACGCCGCCGGGTTCGCGCCTGATGCCGTCGGCCACCGAACGGAACGCCGACGGGTCGCCCGTCATGTACCTGATCGAGAAGCGGGTGATGGTCAGCGGCGAAAATCTCGTCGATGCCCAGCCGACGTTCGATCAGCGCACCAGCCAGCCGGTCGTGAGCTTCCGGTTCGACAGCCGCGGCGGCAAGCGCTTTGGCGACGTTACCAGCGAGAATGTCGGCCGGCCGTTCGCCATCGTGCTCGACGGCGCGGTCATCTCCGCGCCGATCATTCGCGAAGCGATCCTCGGCGGGTCCGGCCAGATCAGCGGCAATTTCACGATCCAGTCGGCACAGGATTTGGCGTTGTTGCTTCGCGCGGGCGCGCTGCCGGCGCCGTTGACGATCCTTGAGGAGCGCACGGTCGGTCCGGGGCTGGGCGCCGATTCCATCGCCGCGGGCAAGGTCGCCAGCATCATCGGCCTGATCGGCGTCATCGTCTTCATGGCGCTAGCCTACCGCCGGTTCGGCCTGATGGCCGATGTCGCCTTGGCGATGAATATCTTTCTCATTCTCGCGGCGCTTTCCGTTCTGCAAGCGACGCTGACGCTGCCGGGTATCGCCGGCATCGTGCTGACCATTGGCATGGCGGTCGATGCCAACGTGCTCGTTTTCGAGCGCATTCGCGAGGAAGTTCGCGCCGGGCGCACGCCGATCTCGGCCGTCGATGCCGGCTATTCGCGGGCGTTCCAGACGATCATCGATGCCAATGTGACGACGCTGATCGCCGCCGTTCTGCTTTACGTGTTCGGCTCGGGCCCGGTACGCGGTTTCGCCGTTACGCTCGCTATCGGCATCGTCACGTCGATGTTCACGGCGATCATGCTGACCCGGCTCTTGGTCGTGACCTGGCTTCGCGCGAAGAAGCCCGATGAGCTGAAGGTCTAGAGGGCAGGACGATGGCGATTTCGAAACTCCTCCCGGCCGGCTTCAACCTGCAGTTCATTTCGAAGAAATCCATCTTCTTCGCGTTCAGCGTACTGCTGATCGTTGCGTCGCTCGGCCTGTTTCTGACCAAAGGCCTGAATTACGGCATCGATTTCAAGGGCGGCATCCTGATCGAGATCAAGACCGACGGGCCGGCCGATATCGCCGATCTCCGCAACCGTCTCGAAAGCCTCGATCTGGGCGAGGTTGCGTTGCAGGAGTTCGGCGCGCCCGACGATGTGCTGATCCGGGTTCAGAAACAGGATGGCGGCGACGACGCGCAGCAGGTCGCCGTCGAGGCCGTAAAGGGCGTTCTCGACGCCAATGTCGAGTACCGCCGGACCGAGTTCGTCGGCCCCACGGTGAGCGAGGAATTGTTCATCGACGGCGTCACCGCCGTGGTGCTCGCCATCGGCGCGATCCTGCTCTACATCTGGTTCCGTTTCGAATGGCAGTTCGGCGTCGGCGCGGTTGTCGCCCTGACCCACGATGTGCTCGCCACCATCGGCGCCTTTGCGTTGCTCGGTCTCGAATTCAATCTGTCGACCGTCGCCGCGGTGCTGACCATCGCCGGTTATTCGATCAACGATACGGTGGTGGTCTACGACCGGGTGCGCGAGAACCTGCGCAAATACAAGAAACTGCCGCTGCCCGAGTTGCTCAACAACTCGATCAACCAGACGCTGTCGCGCACCATCATGACCAGCGTCACGACGCTGTTGGCGCTGATTGCGTTGTTCGTACTCGGCGGACCGGTCATCCACGACTTTGCGTTCGCCATGATCTTCGGCGTGCTGATCGGCACCTATTCGTCGATCTGTCTTGCGGTGCCGTTGCTGCTGCACCTCAATGTCGACCGCAACCGCCTGTCGGCCGAAGACGGCGAAACGGCCCCGGACGGCGCGGGCTGACCGCAATGTCGCTCGACATCACGCCTGCGGTGTCAGCCGGAACCCAGATTATCCAGGCTTACGGCGACGGCGGCTTCCGTATCGCCAGCGAGTCCCATACCGGATCGGTCATCGTTTTCGCCGACAGAACGCAGGCGCTGAACGCTGCCGACGCCGACGCGCTCGACGGCGTCACTCTTGCTCCAGTGGTCGAGGCGGCATCGGATATCGACATCCTTGTGGTCGGCTGCGGCGAATCGTTCGCGGCGCCGCGCCAATCGGTTCGCGACCTGTTGCGGCCGCACGGTATCGTTGTCGAATGGATGGATACCGGCGCCGCGTGCCGGACCTTCAACGTACTGATGACCGAGGGTCGCCAGGCCGCCGCCGCGCTGATCGCCGTTGCCAACGAAACCGCCTGATCGTCCCGGCTGGCGTCAACCGTGCGCCAGGAAATGGTGGGAAATTCCGATACCGATCTTGCGCAACAGGTCGTAGGCCGCCTGCATCGGCTCGATCAGCTTGTCGTGCAGATCCTGGTAACCGCCGGTCAGGTCGGCCGAATAGGTTGCATCCTCGACGAACATGGCGTCGCCCTGTTCGCTTGAGGTGCGCGGAAAAACCTCGCGCAGGATCGAACACGCGGTCGGCACCTCGAGATCGAGGATCAGGGACATGACCCGCTCGGGCGAGACATCGTTGCGGGTCGCAAACGGCGGAATGCGGGCGGCGAGCAGGAAGATGTGCTCCATCAGGGCAATGCGGATGGCGTGCAGCAGATCGAGCTCGAGACGCGCGTGCCTCGGCGCCTTGCCGCCGTCGAGATCGAGCCGCTCCAGGACAATGTGCAGGTCGATCGCATCCTGACGCAATTCATGCACCAGCCGCATCATGCCCTCGTGACGCGGATCGCCGCTCAGCCGTTCCGCGAGATTGCGGAGCGGGCGGGCGAGGGTGGGTTCGCCGCCGGCGTAGGCCCGCGAAACCCAGTAACCGGAATCGAACACCCGGGCATAGGCGCCGAGGGTATTCAGGCTGCTGATGCGCTTGGCGTAGGCGACCATCGAAAACAGGCGCCGCGCCCGGTCCGAGTTTTCGGACAGTGCCACGAAACGTTCGACCTCGTCGCCGACGGCGGAACCGACGCCGCTGACCACATTGGCGAGGTAGCCGAGCTGCTGCAGGATCGCGTTGTGCGGGATCGCCCGCATCTGCGCCGGGTTGCCGCGGTCGACGAGGCTCGCGGCCTCGTGTTGACGAACCGATTTGCGTGATCCGGTCTTGAACAGCATGTTGGTGCCGAGCGCGGCCAGCGCGATGCGGTAATCCGGACTCTCGAACAGGTGCTCGTGATACGTTTTCAGATGCAAAAAGAAATCGAGCGCAAAATCGGTGTCGTCATAAAGCCCGTCGTGCGGCGGCGCTCCGTCCATACGATCCGGCAGCGCGTCGATCGTCAGCGAGTCCTTGAGGACCGCGAGCAGGGCATGCCGCGCAAGATGATCGTTGGCGAACAACAGATATCCGTCGCCGCCCTGAAAACTGGTCTCGTGCTTGACGGGAATACCGGCGCGCTGGAACTGGCGGCGCGCCAGCGGCGACAACACATAGAGCAGACGGTCGGCGAGGCTTTCCGGATGCGCACCCCGGCCCATGGACTCGCCGTGGGTATCGAAAATGACGACCTCGATGTCCTCGACGCCACGACCGCCGAGCATCCGCGCAAGCTTGATCTGCAGGCGTTCGATGGCGAGCGTCGCCGGAATCTGGCCCAGGAAGCGTCCGGCATCGGAGAAGCCGGTCTGGATCGCCATGCGGCCGCGCAGACGGACGTAGGCGAGATAGCGTTCGTTTTCGATCAGCTGCTCGAGAATGCGCGCGCCGCGCTCCAGCGCCGCCGGGGTTTCGAACAACGGCGAGATATCGACCCTGTCGTCGACGCCGAAGAGGCGCGCGAAATAAAGGGCGGTCAGGACCGTAAACGGCTGTTCGCATTCGGCGATCAGGAACCGGATCGGCGTCACACTGTCGATATGCTTGAGAATCTGCGCCATCAGGATGAACTGACGAATGGCGGTCGACTGTTCCTGCATCAGCGACCGGAAGTTGACCTGACGCGTATCGGCCTCGGCAATCATCTTGTTAAGGCGGGAGGTCTGCAACCGGCCGGCGCCGGCGTCCGACTCGCCGAGCTTGATCAACTGATCGATGCCGTTCTGCAACTGCCGGGAATTGATGCGAAGATGAATGTGCGCGGTGCCGAGCCCGATGGAGCAAACCTCGGCGCGAAGCGCCATCAAATCGGCCGCAATCTCGTCCGAAGCGGTGGCCGCGATGGCGTCGTCGAGCTGCACGATCAGGTCGTTGCAATCGACCATGCGCCCCTGTGCGCTGGTGTCGCTGAGTGCGTTCGCAGCGGTAGCGACATCGTCGATATCGTCGAGCGCGCCGCTGAACGCCTGGTGACAACGGCGGGTATGGGCGATGGCGCCGCCCAACAGCGCGTCTAAGGCCCATAATTTGTCCGTGATGTCTTCGCTATCGCCGCGCGTGCGAAGCGCGGAGATGATCACCGAATAACGTTCGAGCTGAGCGACTTTTTCCTCAAGCTTGAGCGCCACCATCTGCTGCCAGCCGATATCGGTGCGGCCGTCGAGGTCGTAGCCGACCCAGCTCGCCACGGTCATCGGTTCGGGCACCAGTTCGCGCCAACGGTCGGGCCATGTCTCGCGGGCATGGCCGATCAGCGCCCGGTTGATCCAGGCCAACGCATCCTTCATGCGGACCGCGGCCTGCTGGGCGCGCTGATGCTCCTCGCGCAGGGTGATGCCGCCCTCAAGACCGTGGTCGACGCCGCGGAGCTGATCCTTCGACATTTCGAGCGCCGCGTCCTCGCTTTCGGCCTCGGTCAGGTTGGCCATGATGATCGAGGTTTCCGACGACATGCCGAACGTCGGGTGCGCCGTCAGCACGGCGCCGACCCGGGGCCGGTGCAGGCGGTCCTGAAACTCGTCGAACCCGTCGCCGGAAGCGCGCGCCCAGTCTTCGACCAGTTCCGCACACTTGGCGCGACCGTCGGCATCGCCCGTCATGCCGAGATACTCGTGAATGTGCCAGGCGCGGCGAGCGAATGCGCGATCCGTGAGCGTCTTGCAGCAGGTCGCGAAATCTTCGAGTGCAACGTCACCGTTCTCGAAGCGTCGCGACAGCTTGTAGGCAAGCAATGCCGTGGGATTGAGTTGCGGGTCCTCGCCGATGGTCTGGCGCAGGCCGTGTAACTCCCCGGTCAGGCTGTCGACCGACAGGGCCGGTTCGTTACCCATGTCGTTCATGTCTTCGGGAATGATATCGGTCTTTAGCGCGGCCATCGGCGGTCGGGTCCAGAGAGAAAAAAACACGGTTGGGATAGCCGATTCCGGCGTCCGGGGGTACTACCTTGTGGCCCCATCATACCCACCCGGAGGTGTAGTGCAAAAAGAAAGGGCCCGGCGAAACCGGGCCCTTCCACGATGCGACGATCGTTGTCGTCAGTAAATGTTCTGCGCCGAAACCATGGCGTAAAGCATGGGGATCGAGAGCAGGGTGTTGGTGCGCGAGAACAGCATCGCCGTGCGTGCCGACGCCGCCTTGGTGTCGGCGTCGACCTCGACGATACCGAGCGCCTTCTTCTGGTTCGGCCAGATGACGAACCAGACGTTGAACCACATGATGATGCCGAGCCACATGCCGATACCGATGGCGGTATGCTTCGGAACGGCAAAGCCATCCGTGGCGCCGAGGCTGAGCGCGCCACCGAGATAACCGTTCAGGTGAGCAAGAATCAGGCCGGTCACGATGGTGGCCATGGCGCCCCAGCGGAACCACCACAGCGCCGCCGGCGCGATGACCTTTCCGATCGCCGGTTTCTGATCGTCGGGAATGTTCGGCATGTTGGGGATCTGCACGAAGTTGAAGTACCACAGCAGACCGATCCACATGACGCCGCTCAGGACGTGCAGCCAGCGGAAGAAGAAGGCCCAGAAGCCGTAATCGGCGCTAAACGAATAGTCGGTCATGCCGACGACCACGCCGATCATGACGATGGTCAGGATGAAGCCGGCGATAACGGTCGACTTCAGATTTGTCAGAATGGATGCCATGATCCAGAATCCCTCAGTCTGTGTTAACAGTTGTCGCGACGCGACGCGCTGCATAAGCTGCCCGCCGCCGCCGTCGTGCCTCACGTATATACGACTGCTACGGTAGACTTCAATGCTTACCGCCAGATTAGCGAGAAACGGCGCAAACGCCGCGTGACGACAACTCAACCGGAGGCCATCCATCAGTTCCGAAAGCAGAGGCCGGGCCGAAAATCTCTCCGAACGCGCCGGCGAGACCATCGCGGCGACAGCGCGTGAGGCGCTCGCCGCGCTCGAACGGGAAGATCGCGACCGTTTCGTTCTGGCGATGATGGCGCCACCGCCACGGCGCTGGGCGGTGATCGCACTTTACGCCTTCAATCTCGAACTCGCCCGAATCCCAGATCTTGTCAGCGAACCGCTCCTCGGCCGCATGCGCCTGCAGTGGTGGCGCGATATCGTGGAGAGCGGCCGTGCCGAAGGCGGCAATGCTGCCCTGTTGCTGGCCGCTGTTGAGGCATTCGATCTCGACAAGACCGATCTGGCCCGCATGATCGATGCGCGCGAATCAGACTTGGGCGACGACGGCCCGCCCGCCGACATGTCTTCACTCGTCAACTATGCGACAGACAGCGGCGGCGCCCTCGGCGCGTTGGTTCATGCGGTCCTGTCAACCGGGACCGGAGACGCGGCAGGCCGGCAGGCCGCGCGGCACGCCGGAACGGCCTATACCCTCACCGGAATCGCGCGCGCCACACCATTCGATGCTGCAAAGGGCCGCAATCGACTGCCGGCGGATCTACTGCCCGCGACCATGCCGCTGGAGCAACGCGGCACGGATTCATCGGAATTGCGCGCAGCCGTGCGCGCGGTCACTGACGCCGCCACGGCCGAAATCGGGGCGGCTCGCGGACTTGTTGCAAAGACCGGCCGCGAGAGGCTTGCCGCGTTCACGCCGGCGACCCTCGCCGAGAGCTACATCGCAACGCTACGTCGCTGCAGCTTCGATCCCTACGATCCGCGCGTTGGGTACCGTGGCGCCGGCACCGCCCTCAAGCTTGCATTCTATCGGTTTTTGGGCCGCTTCTGAGTCAGCCGGACCCTGTTTCGAAGCAATCCGGCCTTGGCTAACCCTGGCTATCCCCGGCTAACCTTGGCCGGAATCGGACATCGGGCGGAGCCGCATCAGCTCCAGAGCCGAGACATGCGGGAAAATCGGTCCCGATTGCGCGCGATAGAGCATGACGGCACCGCGTTGCTCGTCCGGAAATCCACCCCTCGTGTCGTCGTACTGGCGAATCTCAAGGAATGAAACCGCCTGGGTTTCCGGGTTCACCGCTTTCCAAATGACGGTGGGGTTCTGGGTACGCGGTTGTGCAAGCGGCGCGATGGTCCGGTTCCAGACCGTGCTCGGCTCGCCCAGTGCATCAGCGAGGCTACGAACGATTTCCTCGAAATTTACGCTCGGGAAGAGAGCATAGAAGCGCGTGGCGACGCCGTTATCGTAGCGCGAGATCATGTTCAGACCCTGATACATCACGGTATCGACGCGCATGAATTGCTGAAGTTCCGCCGGCCAGTCGGCGCTCTCGATGCAGAACGTCACGCGGCCGCGCCGCTTGTCGACGCACGCCCGGGTCAGCGATTGCGGATCGCTGTTTACCGGCGGGGCCTTGCCCAGCGCCGTGCGGCCGATCGCCAGCGTCAGATCGCTGCGGGCCCGGCCCTGCGGCACGTTCTGTTGTACCGCACCGCCAAGCAGCATCCGCGGCGGCGGCGGCGCCGCCGGCTCCACGCTTACGGCGTCCCAGGTGCCGGTTGGCTCGGTGATCGACGGCGGCTCTCCGGTCGCCGAACGGATCGCACCGCCCGAGCCGACAGCCCCCGGGTCATTGGGATCGAATAAGCCGGAAAGCCGGTCGACGAGACCGCTCTGAGGGTCGCCCGGCGCCGCCGAGGGCGGTGCGGCGGCGAGCACATCGCCCGTCGGGTCGGTCGCCGTAGCGCCCCAACCCTCGGCAATCACCGGCCCGGTTCCGAGCGGATCCGTTTCATAGGGCGCGTTTTCCAATGGCGTGGACGGCAACGTGTTTTCGGTCTCTCCGGCGATCAAGTCCTCGAACGCCGCGCTCGGCAGCGGCACGTCGCCGGGTGGCGCCGGTTGAACGACGTCGGGCGCCGACGGCAAGGCCACTTCCGGTACCGTCGACATGGTGTGATCGGACCCCGGCGCCGTCCCGGTTGCCGGAAACTTTTGATCCGGGGTGCTGAGCAGACGGGCAATCTGTTGCAGCGCATTGAGTGACCGGTCGTCGTCGGTATCGATGTTGCGCCCGGACGGCGGCGGCGCATATCCGCTGTCGATGAACGTCAGGGCGCGAAGGTCCTGCGGCGTGACCGCATCCGCCGGATCGGCGGTCGCGACCGGCCCCATGATCCCGGTTTCCGGGTTGGGTGTCGGCGGTTTGGCCAGCCCGGTGGCGGGGGCCTGCGCGATGCTCGTTTGTTGGGCGTCGGCCAGTCCCATCCGTTGCAAAAAGCGGACAGCCGACGAGCCGCCGTCGGGCGGCGGAACGAAGCCGGGCGGGTAGGGGGTGCCGGTCAGTTCAAGTCGCTTCTGCGCCCGGGCTTCCGCTTCGACGTTGGCGACCCCGGCCTGGAACAGGCGCTGCTTGTCCTCGACCTCGCGTTCATCCGCAGCGGCGCGGCGCGCTTCATCGAGCTGCTCCAGCCGCTCCGCCGATTCGCGGCGTAACCGTTCGAGCGCCTCGCGGCGCAGGATCTCGTGTTCGGGAACGCGCTCATCCGTCTGTGGCGTTCGGGTATCGCGCGCATCGCCGGCCGGTGCGGGATAGCTCTCTGCGCCCGGAATCTCGGCGACGAAGGTTTCCTCGCCCGGCGGCTCGGCGGCGATATCTTCGGGCGTCAGGCTACCCTGCGCGCCGCCCTCGATGCGGCGTAGATTGGCGATGAATGATCCGCCGGACGTCATGGTTTCCGCTGTACCGGCGCTCGACCCAGCCCCTGTTCCTGCGGTCGACGACCCGGCCGGCGGCGGCGCATCCGCGATTTCAGGCGTACCCCGTTCGTCACCCGGCACTGCATCGGCATCCTCGTCGGGTACGTCACCGGGTACGTCACCGGGCACTTCGCCCGGCGCCGGCGCGGGCACCATGGCCACGACGGTTTCCTCGCCGATTGCCGGTTTGCGCGGAGCCGGGGCAGGTTCGCCCGTCTCAGGCACGACTTCGACAACCTCCGATTCCGTTACGGCCGGAACCGGCGGATCAGGCGGATCGGGCGTCGGCGCGGGTTCCGACACCACCGTCTCGCCGGCGGATTCGGAGCCGGCGTCCGGTCCGGCTTCGGGTTCGGCTTGCGGATCGGGCCGAAGCACGCCGACGGACGTGGAGGCAGGCGGCTCCGCCGTGCCCTTTGGCGGTGGATTGAGTTCGCTCAACCGTTCGAAGTAACTCGACTCGATACGCTCCGGTGTCGGCTCGCCGGTTCCGGGGCTGACGATTTCCTCCGTACTCGGCTCCCCGATTTCGGCGGAGTCCGCCGCCTCGGCGGCGTCCGGCGGTTCAGGCGCAGCCTGGACCGTTTCGGTCGGTTCATCCGGTTCCTCGGGCGGCGCCTCAAGCGCGCTGTAAGCGAGCAGGAAATGGGTGATTGTGAAGTGACCGAGTTCTTCCGCCAGTTCAGCGGCGTTCTTTCCGGTGTCGTCGGTGGCGCGCACGTCGGCCCCGTCGAGGACTGCACGCTGCACACGAACGAGATCGCCGGCTTCGATCGCGGCAAACAGAGACTGGGTCGGTTCGTCCCAGTCCGAAACCGCCGCCATCGCCGGTGCTGCAACCGTCAGAAGGGCGACGAGCAAGCCGCATCCTAGACCATGGCAAAGCCAGCGCCGTGCCCGACGCGCGGGCATGCGAACGGGCATCCGGACCAGCGCTCCGAATACGGTCTTCATGATGTCGTGGTCGCGTTCGGCCACCGTCATTTCCCAAGCCCTTCGGCATCCCGAAACAGCCGGAATGCGCGGCTTTCCATCTTCATTGATACCGCGTCGGACGGTCCACCGCACCCGCGCCTCGATGATCGTGGCATCAATTTTCCCAATTAACTTCAAAAAAATTTCATAATTAATTGTTTTTAATAAATTTATTGAGATCTTAAATTACATTAAAACTCAGGCGCCGGCATTGTCGGGTAGGCGGCGGCCCTGCTTGGCAATGGCGTTAGCGCCGAATCGGCGCTCTCCGATTCGCCACTGACTCCGACGTGATAGACGGCAAATGTGTCGATTGTGGGTGCGATGGCCGCATCCGCGGCGTAACAATGCAGCCGCGTTTGGGAACGGAGAAGAAACCGCGTGACAGGCAAGCAGATCATTCTGGCGGTCATACTGCCGGTTCTCTGGGGTTTCGGCTTCACCCTGGCCAAGATCGGCCTCGACCAGTTCTCGACCATGCTGATCATGGCGCTGCGCTTCGGTATTGCGGCGCTCGTGCTGCTGCCGTTCGCGAAATTGCCGCACGGACGCTGGGGCGCCATCTTCGTGATCGCCCTCGTCAGCGCTACGCTGCAATACGGGCTGACGTTCAACGGTCTGCGCGGTCTCGACGCCTCGACCGCGATTATCATCATTCAACTCGAAGGCCCGTTTCTCATGCTGCTCGGCGTTATCTTTCTTCGCGAGCGCCCGGGCCTGATCCGATATCTCGGCATTGCGCTCGCTTTCGCCGGGGTCGTCTTTATCGCAGGGCAGCCCCGTTTCGAGGACAACATGGTGTCGATCCTGCTGGTCGCATCGGGATCGATGATCTGGGCGTTCGGCCAGTTTCTCGTGAGCCGGGTCAAGGACGTCGACAGCCTGTCGCTGGTCGCCTGGGTGTCGGCCATCGCCGCGCCGCAAATGGCCGTCGTCTCGTGGCTGCTCGAAGACGGGCAATTGTCCGCAGTGCAATCCGCGGGTTTGGCCGATTGGGCGATCGTAATCTATCTCGGGGTGATCATGACGTCGCTCGGCTACAGCATTTGGTACTATCTGCTGCAGACCTGCGACGTCAGCCGGGTCGGCCCGTTTCTGCTGCTTTTGCCGGTCACGACGATCAGCACCGGCGTGTTGCTGCGCGACGAAATCTTCGATGCGCCGATGATGATCGGCGCGGCGCTCGTCATCGGCGGACTGGGGATCAACACGTTTGTGCGGGAACGCCCCAAAGCCGCATCGAAACCCGTCGTTGACAGTCCCGCGCCACCGACTTAAAGAACGTGCCGGCTGCAAACGCGGCCGCCAATTGGTTAAGGACCGGAATATGGGTTTCCGCCCGATCGAACGACGACGACGCCGAGCCCCCCTCACGGGGTGTGCGTTCGTGCGTCCGTTCGGTGCCTGAGGGCCGGAGCCCCGATCCACCGACCACCGCCAACCCGCATCCCGGAAACGACCACGCCCGCCAGCACGGGCCTCGACGGATGACAGATTGAAGTGGCGGATACCCATGTTCCTGATTGAACCGCAAAAACCGCACCATGCGGCCGATATCGAACCCCTGCTCGACCGGGCTTTCGGTCCCAACCGGCATGCCAAGAAATCCTATGCCTTTCGCGACGGCATCGCCGATATCGCCGACCTTCGTTTCATTGCCCGCGAGGGGCGGGCGCTGGTCGGCACCATCCGCTTCTGGCCGATCGCCATCGGTCCCGCGCTTGCGCCGGCCCTGTTGCTGGGTCCGCTCGGAGTCGAGCCGGGGCGGCAGGGCGAAGGAATCGGCGCCGGTCTGATCCATCATGGCCTCGACAGGGCGCGGGCACTCGGCCACACGGCCTGCGTCCTGGTCGGCGATCTGACCTACTACGGCCGGTTCGGCTTCGGCCCGGCATCGGCGCACGACATCGCCATGCCCGGCGAGCAGGATCATCGTGTCCTGATCCGCGAATTGCAGAACGGCGCGCTCGCCGATGTTTCGGGCGCCATCGTCAAAGCCGACGGCAAGGCCGCAGCCGCCTGAATTGGCCGCGACCTACGGACCACTGCCCGGCAGGCCGGTTAACCGTATCTTTATCGAAGCGCGCGATGCTGCACGATCCGATCGGCAGTCGATCCCGCCGAAACATGCGGCTTAAGCAGGAGGGCGACGTGGACCCCGATCTCGAACAAGCGCTCGACGTCATCAGGCAGCGACTCGGTGAGGACTTCGGCAGCGGTCAGAAAAAGACCGAGCTTTGCGACAATCTGATGCTGCTCGCCATTCACGCGCGCGGCTACAACAACTACCAGGACTTCGGCGTCAGCGGCGAACGTTTCTTCGTCGAGAAGGTCCTTGCCAAATTACGCCCCACCGTCTGCGTCGATGTCGGCGCCAACGTCGGCAAGTACGCGGCGCTGCTGCTGGAAGCGACGGAAGCCCGGGTTTATGCGTTCGAACCGCTTGCCGAACCGTTCGAAGAACTGTCGGCGCTGGCGCGCGATCACGAAGACCGCCTGACCGCCGTCAACAAGGGCGTCGGCGATACGGACGGATCGACGACCATACACTTCAATCCCGACGCCACGGTGCATGCCTCGATCTGCGAGCAGATCAAGAAAATTCCCTACGTGACCAATGCGGAATCCCGCGAGATCGACATCGTCACCCTCGACACGTTTTTCGGCGGCATGGAGGCGTTCGGCGACATCGGCTTCGTCAAGATCGATACCGAGGGCTTCGAGTTCGAAGTCCTGCAGGGCGCGGCCCGCGTGCTCGGCGAGGTGCGGCCCATGGCGGTGCAGATCGAGTACAACTGGCACCAGCTGTTCCGCTCGCACACGATCTACCTGTTCTCGGAAATTCTGAAGGATTACAGCCTGTTCCAGTTGCTTCCCAACCGCATGGACTTCCGCGATCCGGGCGACCCGCTCACCAACATCTATCACTTTTCGAACTTCGTCTTTATCCGGACGGACCTGCTGCCGATCTCGCTTTAGACTGCGGCCCTAATCAGGCGACAAGGTTTTCCGTCCACGACTTGAGATCCGCCTTGGCCCGTTCGGCCATGGCGCGTTTACGCTCGCGGCCCTTGACCGGACGGCCGCGGTGGTCGACGGCGTCGGGTGGCGGAAAAAGGCCGAAGTTGACATTCATCGGCTGGAAGGTATCGGCGTCGGCGCCGCCGGTGATGTGGCCGAGCAGCGCGCCCAGCGCCGTCGTTTCGGGCGGCCGTTCCGGCGTCCGGCCGAGACGCTCCGCAGCAGCGAAGCGACCGGTCATCAGGCCGACAGCGGCGCTCTCGACGTAGCCCTCGCACCCGGTAATCTGCCCGGCGAAGCGAAGCGCCGGGCGCGCCCGCATCCTGAGCGTCTCGTCGAGCAGGCGCGGGCTGTTGATGAAGGTGTTGCGGTGCAACCCGCCGAGGCGTGCAAACTCGGCATTTTCGAGGCCCGGGATCAGGCGAAACACCCGCTTTTGCTCGCCGTAGGTCATTTTGGTCTGGAAGCCGACCATGTTGAACAGCGTGCCGAGCGTGTTGTCCTGGCGCAGTTGCACGATGGCGTAGGATTTGGTGCCCGGATCGTGTGGATTGGTCAGGCCGACCGGCTTCAACGGGCCGTGACGCAGGGTCTCGCGGCCGCGTTCCGCCATGACCTCGACCGGCAGGCAGCCGTCGAAATAGGGGGTGTCGGCCTCCCAATCCTTGAACGAGACTTTCTCCGCCGACAGCAGGGCATCGATGAAACCCTCGTACTCGTCGCGGTTCATTGGACAGTTGATGTAATCCTTGCCGGCGTCGGCATCGCCCTCGAACCCCTGGGAGACCTTGTCGTAGCGCGATTGGAACCACGCCACGTCCATATTAACCGAATCTCGGTAGACGATGGGCGCAATGGCGTCGAAAAACGCAAGCGACGACTCGCCGCTCAAATCGCGTACCGCTTCGGCGAGTTCCGGCGCGGTCAGCGGGCCGGTCGCGACGATCACCGAGTCCCAGTCCTCCGGCGGCAAACCGGCGACCACCTCGCGGCGCACCTCGATCAGCGGCTCGGTCTCGATCGCCGCGGAGACGGCGGCGCTGAAACCGTCGCGGTCGACCGCCAGCGCCGAGCCCGCCGGCACCCGGTGCGCATCCGCAGCCTCGAGAATCAGCGAGCCGAGCGCACGCATCTCGGCATGCAGCAGCCCGACGGCGTTGTAATCCGCGTCGTCGGAGCGAAACGAGTTGGAGCACACCAATTCGGCGAGGCCGTCGGTCTGATGGGCATCGGTGCCGCGGACCGGGCGCATCTCGTGCAGCACGGCCGGCACACCGGCGCGCGCCAGTTGCCATACCGCTTCCGAACCGGCCAGACCGCCGCCGATAACGTGAACCGGCGCGATGGAAGCCGCGGTTGTGTTGTCCGATATCATGGCCGCGGATTGTGATGAGCGTTACTGCGCGCAGCAAGCCGAAATTAGTAATTTTTTGGGACGTTTACGCTTGCATGGAGACAGTCAGTGAAACGCTACCTGGGCGACATCAACGACGTGAGCCGCAATAACACCGACGAGACCGAGCGGCGCAAGACAACCCAGCGCGAGCTGGAGGACATTATCGAGCGTCACGAACTGTTCGTGGGCAGTCGCCAGGGCGGCGAGCGGGCCAAGCTCAAGCTCTGGGATCTCTCGTACCTCGATTTTTGCGACCGCGATCTCGGCCGCGCCGATTTTACCGGCGCACTGCTCTGTCATGCGGAGTTCGAAAACGCCAATCTGGCCGAGGCCAATCTGTTTGGCGCCGATTTGCGGTTCGCTAATCTCGCGGGCGCCGATCTCTCACGCGCCGATCTCAGGGGCGCTTGCCTGACCGGCGCCGATCTGACACGCGCGACCTTGGTCGAGGCCGACATGCGCGAAGGGCTGTTGCTGCGAACCAAGGGCGTTGGCGGCGATATCGAATCGATGGCATCCGAGGCGATTTCGACCGGCATCGAACAGGCCGTCGCGCGCGGCGCCGACATGTCGCGCGCCAAGGTGTCCAATTCGTTCGTCGTGCAGACGGATCTGACCGACTGCAATCTTTCGAATGCACGGTTCGTGCGCGCCAATCTTGCGCTCTCCAACCTGACCGGCTGCAATCTGGAAGGCACCGATTTCACCGAAGCCAATCTCTCGGGTGCCGTGTTCCACGGCGCCAGTTTCAATGCGACGCTGCTCGACAACGCCGATCTTTCCGGCGCCGATCTGATCGGCGCCGTGTTCGACAACATGGATTTTTCCCGGGTCGATCTTGGCGACGCCAAGGTCGCCGCCGGCCTCGACAAACTCGACCGCTCGCTCAAGGAAATCGTGCGCGATCACGTCAAATGGGTCGGCTCGAACGGCAAGCAGGGAGAACGCGCCAATCTGTCGGTCACCAATATCGCCGGACAGGATCTGTCCGGCCTCAATCTGTCCGCCGCCGACCTCTCTTACGCGGTCATGAGCGACTGCGACCTGAGCCGCGCCGAACTGATCATGACCGACATGGCCTATGCCGATCTCCGGCGCGCCAAAATGGCGCGGGCCGACATGCGCGGTGTCAAACTGGCGCGCGCGACCCTCGACGGCGCCGACATGACGGGGGCGGTGTTTGCGCCGGTGACGCTGGCAAGCCGCGCCGGTGGCGGCGAATGGCGTGCAAGTTTCGATCACGCACGGCTGCGCGGGGTGAATCTCGACGGCGCCGATCTCCGGGGCTGCGATCTCGAAGGCGCCGATTTGCGTGGCGCCAGCATGCGCAACGTCAATCTCAACCATGCGCTGCTGCGCGACGCGGACTTCACCGACGCGGACCTGCGCGGCGCGACGCTTCATGAAGCCGACCGCCGCGGCGTCAAAGGGCTCGTCCTGGGCATCTGAACCGCCGAGGCGGGCCGGTAAATTGACCTCGCGCGGCATCGCATGCGATAATCGGGCAATCGATTGGCAGCGGTGACACCGCCGTCGGGCCCGGTCCCAAGCGCCTTTCCGACCCCCGAGCCGAGACACTGTCAGGATGTCGCGCCGTTGCCGCAACGGAGGCGTATCATGCTTGCTCGTTTCACTCTGACGGCTGTTCTCTTCGCGCTCGCCTTGATGCTGCCCGGCGTGTTGGCCGGCGCCGCTCACGCCGCGCCGCAGATGCTCGGCGTCGTTGGCACCAAGTCGCCGCAACCGATGACCTGTGCGGACGGCAATTGCCTTGCGCAGTTGACCGCGTTCTGCCTGCAGAAAGAACGCGGCAGCCCTGCCGACGGCACGGCCTATCTGCCCTATGACCCGACAGTCTTCACCGTCAGCTACGCGCTTGCCGACGGCAGCCGTTTCACCATGACCGCCGACGAGGCCGGTCTCGAGTTCGTGACGGAGCGCGGCTTTGCCGCCGTTTCCGCCGCTGTCCCGGAAGCGAACCTGAAACGCATGGGCGCCGTTTCCGCCAGCATCGAGGTCGCCAGCGGCGCGACCCTGGTGCCCAAACCCGTTGCCGGGGACCCGAAGCCGCTGACCAAGGATGAAATCCGCCATGTCGCCGTCAACATGCGCCATCTCGCCGATCAGTGGCTGAGCCCGACGCTTGAGAAAACAGCCGCACTGCAGACCGTGAACGCGGCGATCAACCTGACCCCGCGCAACGGCGCCATGGATACCGCAGCGCTGCATTCGATTTGGGACCGGGCAACGCAGAATGACCTCGACAGCATGCCGGCGGGCGCCGCCGACCGTGCGCAGAAGATGGTCGACGCTTGCGTCTGGCGCGTCGAAGCCGGCCGCTATCACACGCTGCGGCGCTGTCTCGAGGTCAAGCACGATTCGCTGCTGAACGATCTCAACACGACCTATTGGCAGGGAACGGGGGCGGGCAGCTAGAGCACGCGGTAACCGCCGTGCCGGTGATCGTATCCCTCATCCGCACAGCCATCCCGAGCGGAGATAACGCAATGAATATTCGGAACCTCGTTCTGGCAATGGCGGCGCTGGCCGTCGCCGTACCCTTGAACGCGCACGCAGCACCGCAAATGCTCGGCGTCATCGCCACCAAGCAGCCCTTGCCGATGACATGCGCCGACGGCGTTTGCGTCGCCGAGCTCAGCACGTTCTGCCTGCAGAAGAAACGCCCAAGTCCAACACGCGGCACCGGCTACGCCCCGTTCGACGCGGCGCACTTCGAAATCGTTATTACCGACGCAACGGGCGGGAACCGCACGCTCGAAACCGGTGAAATGGGTTTCGCGTTTACCGCCGAACGAGGGTTTACCGCCGTCGAGGCGCAGCTCGATGCAGACGAACTGGCGCGACTCGGCGCCGTCTCGGCCTCGGTTGTCGTGGTCGAAGGGGCAACGCTCATCCCCATGCCGACAGCGGACGATACGGACCCATTGAGCGCCCATGAGATCGCCTACTTCGCGGGAACGCTCCGCGACAAGGCGAGGACGTGGCTCAGCGACGCCGACGAACGCACCGCCGCGCTACAGACCATCGCGACGATCATCAATTCCAGCGCCGCCGCAGATGCGAATGAACGGTCTCCGGAAACGGCCGTGACCGTGGACCCCGCAGCTCTGCCTGCCGGTGCGCCCATGCCGGCGCGGGCGATCTATGAGGGATGTCAGGCGCGGGTGGCGCAGGGCTGGTCGGGCCTGGGTAGCTGTCTCAAGGTTCAACACGACGTCCTGATGCAACAGATCAACAACGACTATTGGAACGGCGTCGAAGCGGGGAGCTAGCCTGCATTGCAATTCTATAAGATACGGTTGGGCTGGTCGTGCTCGACAACAACCGTGCTTTAGCGTGTCAAATCGAAACGCAGGGCCGATGCGCGTGAAGGGAAGCTGGAATCGTGGCGGGTATGGGCGAAGGCGTTGGAGATATGATGGGCTGGCACTGGCCGATGCTCGTCGGCGCAGTTGTACTTCTGGCATTGTTGATTTTGATCGTTGTGCTCGTGGTTCGGTTGATGCAACACCCGGTCGACCGGCCGCGCTATCCGATCGTCTCGGACTATCCGGCGCCCATCCCATCCGATCATGCCGCGTTTGAAGAACAGCACGGCGATAGTGAGCGAGTTGAGCGGTTTGTGTTCCTGATTCCGGACATATCGGGGTACACGGAGCTTGTCCATCCAAGCCGATTCTCGATCAGCCATGCCCACCATATCATGCGCTCGTTGATCGACGCGTTGATGGATGCCTTCATACCGCCGTTCGAAGCCGCACGGATCGAGGGCGACGCGGTTCTGTTTCATGTCCCTGCCGAGAGGATCGGTGAAAACGCCGAACGGTTCAGCCAGGCCATTGAGCGCGGATTCCTGTTGTTTGATTCCCGGTTGGAAAAATTGATCCGCCAGAACGCATGCCCTTGTGCGGCGTGTGCGCAACTCGCCAAGCTCGACCTCAAGGTCGTTATTCATTGTGGCGAGGCAATTCGATATCGAGTCGGTCCGCTCGAGGACTTTACCGGCGAGCCTCTGGTTGTCGTCCACCAGTTGCTGAAGAACGACCTCGGGCGAAAGCGTTATGTTCTGGCAACCGAGAGCGCCGTCGCGACGTGGTCCGAACCACTTAGAACCGGCTCGATTGTCCATGAACTACCTGAAGGCGCGCTAGCGTCCGGAGAACGTCGATGCCACGTTTTCGAAGCGCCATCGAGAAATGTCGAGATTGCTCTTTCGGCAGGACTCTCGGGCAAGGCTTCGGATTTCGGGATCAAGGTTGCCGCCGCCGTGCGCGAAGGCTTTCGCAAGGCGCCGCGCTCAGCCAGTTGACCTAGGGTCCGGATCCTAGGGCATGAACTCATAAATGACGATGACCTGTGATCGATTGAGCGGTTGTTTCGGCAGGAAAGGGGTCGAAAGCGGGGCCCGGCGCCCCGGTGAGGCCGTTTGACGTCCCGAAACAGCCTCTCTATCGACCCCTTTACAGGGGCGCGTCTCAGCCAACGCCATTTATGAGTTCATGCCCTAAGGCTTATCCGTCAGTTCCGGCCAGCAGGCTTTCCATCGACCGGTCTTCTGGCGATAGCGCGCCGGCGAGAAATGCGGTGCGTCGGCGTTTGGCGTTATGATCATGTCGAAAACGCGGCCAAGGCCCTGCGGCGCGTAGATCTCGTAACCGTCTCCGGCGTCACGCGGCCGCATACCGACCATGCTGGTCAGCTCGAGGAATTCGTCGATCCCGCGACGCGACGACGTCAACGGCGCATAGGGCTTGCCGAAGCGGTCCTCGTACCAGAGATGCACCCGCGCCTGATTGCGGACCTCGATCTCGGCGTCGAAATCCGACGCAAGATCGTCAAAGGCGTCGGCGCACCGTTTGATAACGGCGTCTTCCGCGTCCCACGAAAGATCCGCACCGTCGAAATAAAAGATATCGTAGTCCTTGATGCCGTAACCGGCCGGTTGCCCGGTCAGTCGGTTCCAGACCGACTGGAACAGCGCCCCGGACACCAGCCATGCGTCCGGCAGCCCGAGCCCGGGCAGGCGGTCGAGGATCGCGCGGTTGACGGGATTGGCGAGGACGGCGGCGGTGAAACGGTTCCGGCAATCCACGATCACTGTAGCATGCCGCTGGCGCGCATCATCTGCGACAGGAACAGGATGACGAACGAACCGGCGGCCCAATACAGCGCCCGCAGAAAACGGGTCCGCTTGAGGTCGCGGATCTCCGACACCTTGATGATCTCGAAGGCGACCTCCCGGGCCCAGTCGGCGTGCAGGGCGGCATCCGTATAGGCATCGACGCCGTCGAACTGACGCCTTTCGAAATACATCGCGCCGATAACACCTTCCGGCCGGTTCCGCGACGCGATGCGGTCGACACGCGACGGATACAGCACCATGGCGAACATCAGGATCGGCACGACAATGACCAGCCATCCGGCGATGACGTACAGCATCGCGTACTCGACCGGAACCGGCACATGGTCGCCGCTGCGTTGAACGATTCCGAGTGCGAAAATGAATCCGATACCGCAAATCTGCGCCTTGGTATCGTAGCTGCGGACCGTATCCTGCGCCTCGCGAAGCACCGCCAGCGCGGCATCCGCATTCAGCCTTTGTCGAAACTCCGTTGGCGAATCCGCCATGACGATGTCTGCTCCTGACGTCCGTCCCGCACTAAGCGCTTTTCTTCCGCTTCTTTTTCGCAGCCGTCTTGAGGTAAGGGGCGAGGAACCGGCCGGTGTGGCTCCCGGCGACCTCGGCGACGTCCTCGGGCGTGCCTTCGGCGACGATCCGGCCGCCCTTGGAACCGCCCTCGGGGCCGAGATCGATGATCCAGTCGGCGACCTTGATAACCTCGAGGTTGTGCTCGATGACGGTCACCGTGTTGCCCTGATCGACCAGCGCCTGGAGCACCTCCAAAAGCTTCCTCACGTCCTCGAAGTGCAGGCCGGTCGTCGGCTCGTCGAGAATGTAGAAGGTCTTGCCCGTCGCGCGGCGCGACAGTTCCTTGGCCAGCTTGACGCGCTGCGCCTCGCCGCCGGATAGCGTCGTCGCCTGCTGGCCGAGGTGGATATAGCCGAGTCCGACCCGCTGCAGGGTCAGCATCTTGTCGCGGATCGTCGGCACCGCCTTGAAGAAGTCGGCGGCCTCGTCGACGGTCATGTCGAGCACGTCGGCGATGGACTTGCCGCGGAACTGGATCTCGAGCGTCTCGCGATTGTAGCGCTGGCCCTTGCAGACGTCGCACTGAACATAGACGTCGGGCAGGAAGTGCATCTCGATCTTGATGACGCCGTCGCCCTGACAGGCCTCGCAGCGCCCACCCTTGACGTTGAACGAGAACCGCCCGGGTTTATAGCCGCGGGCGCGGGCCTCCGGCAGGTTGGTGAACCAGTCGCGGATCGGCGTGAAGGCGCCGGTATAGGTCGCCGGATTGGAGCGCGGCGTGCGTCCGATCGGCGACTGGTCGATGTCGACCACCTTGTCGATCAGGTCGACGTTCTTGATGTCGTCGTGATCGCCGGGCAATTCGCGCGCACCCGAAATGCGCCGCGCCAGCGCCTTGTAGAGCGTCTCGATGACCAGCGACGACTTGCCGCCGCCGGAAACCCCGGTGACGCAGGTCAGGGTGCCGAGCGGGAACGCCACGCTGACGTTCTCGAGGTTATTGGCGCGCGCGCCCTCGAGCACCAGCGAGCGCTTCGGGTTCGCCTTGCGGCGTTCCGCCGGCACGGCGATCTGGCGAAAGCCGGTCAGGTACTGGCCGGTCAGGCTTTCCGACGCCTGCATGACCTCGTCCGGCGTGCCGCGCGCGACGATGTGGCCGCCGTGGCGGCCGGCGCCGGGGCCCATGTCGACCAGATAGTCGGCCTGGCGGATCGCATCCTCGTCGTGCTCGACGACGATCACGGTATTGCCGAGATCGCGGAGCCGCTTGAGGGTTTCGAGGAGGCGCGCGTTGTCGCGCTGGTGCAGGCCGATGGAGGGCTCGTCCAAGACGTAGAGCACGCCGGTCAGGCCCGAGCCGATCTGGGACGCAAGCCGGATGCGCTGGCTTTCGCCGCCCGAGAGCGTGCCGGAATTGCGCGACAGGGTCAGGTACTCCAGCCCGACGTTGACCAGGAAGCCGAGCCGTTCGTTGATCTCGCGCAGGATGCGCCGGGCGATCTCCGACTGCTTTTCGGTCAGCTTGCCGTCGAGCGCGCTGAACCAGTCGTGCGCGCCGTCGATCGACATTTCGGTCACTTCGGAAATATGCAGGCCGGCGATTTTCACCGCCAAAGCCTCGGGCTTCAGGCGATTGCCCGAACACACCTCGCAGGTGGTCACGGTCTGATACTTGCCGAGTTCGTCGCGGACCCACGACGAGTCGGTTTCGCGCCAGCGCCGCTCCATGTTCGGAATCACGCCCTCGAACGGTTTCACGACCTCGTAGCTGCGCGAGCCGTCGCGGTACTTCATCACGACATCTTCGTCGCCGGAACCGTAGAGAATGACCTCCTTGGCCTTCCTGGCGAGCTTGGAAAACGGCGCCGTCAGCGAGAACCCGAAATGCTCGGCCAGCGCCGCCAACGTCTGGTCGTAGTAGGTCGAGCTCGACCCGGCCCAGGGCGCAATGGCCCCGTCCTTCAGGCTCAGGCGTTCGTCCGGCACCACGAGGGCGGCGTCGAAATACATTTCGGTGCCGAGCCCGTCGCACGCCGGGCACGCGCCGAACGGGTTGTTGAACGAGAACAGGCGCGGCTCGATCTCGTCGATGGTGAAGCCGGAAACCGGGCAGGCGAACTTGGCCGAGAACACGGTGCGGCCGTCGCCGCTCATGTCATCCGAATCCGCATCCTCGGCGTAGACGAGGCCGTCGGAGATGTGCAGCGCGGTCTCGAGGCTGTCGGCGAGGCGGCTTTCGATACCGTCCTTCACGACGATGCGGTCGACGACAACATCGATGTCGTGCTTGTACTTCTTGTCGAGAGCAGGGGCGTCGTCGATCTCGCAGACCTCGCCGTCGATGCGCACGCGCTGGAAGCCGCGCCGCGCCAGTTCGGCGATTTCCTTGCGGTACTCGCCCTTGCGGCCGCGGATCATCGGCGACATCAGATAGAGCCGGGTGCCGTCCGCCATGGCCATGATGCGGTCGACCATCTGGCTCACGGTCTGGCTTTCGATGGGCAGGCCCGTGGCCGGCGAATGCGGCACCCCGACGCGGGCGAACAGCAGCCGCATGTAGTCGTAGACTTCCGTCACCGTGCCGACGGTCGAGCGCGGGTTGCGGCTCGTCGTCTTCTGCTCGATGGAGATCGCCGGACTGAGGCCCTCGATGGCGTCGACGTCCGGTTTCTGCATCAACTCCAGAAACTGGCGCGCGTAGGCCGACAGGCTCTCGACGTAGCGCCGCTGACCCTCGGCATAGATGGTGTCGAACGCGAGCGACGACTTGCCCGACCCCGAAAGCCCGGTCACCACGACCAGCTTGTCGCGCGGCAGCTCGGCGTCGACGTTCTGCAAATTGTGTTCGCGCGCACCGCGCACGGAGATGGATTGCATGTCTGGGGTTACTTTCCCGGTTTTCGCTAAGCGTCTGAACCCACCAATATAGGGGGTCGATGGCGCGAACGGGAGTCCGGATCGACGCACGAATCGTGGATAAAGCGATTCCCGGCCGCCGCGACGTCCTTGCGTCAGGATTCGGTTGCCGGCACCTCGGAGACGACGACGCCGTGCAGGAAATGGGTGACATCGCCACCGTGTTCCGAGAGGGGCAGGTCGATCACGTTGAACGCCTTGTGGTCGCGGCCGACAGCCGGCACGCTGCCTTGCCCGTGACCGATCAACGGGCCTTTCAGCATCGCCATGAAATGCTGGCGGCTATGGGGCTCCTGGTCGGGGTGAAGACTGGCAAACAGCGGCTTGCCCGTTAACTCCCGGCCGAACAGGTTGACGAAAGCGCCGCCGAACAGGACGAAGTGAAACTCGTCCTTGCCGTCGAATTCCGAAATCGCCAGACGGCCGACCCATGGCAACACGGTATCGAAGTCGAAATCGGGCCATGCCGGCAGCCGGGCGCCGTCACGCTTGTCGTTCCAGATGTCCATCAGCGTTGCGAATGCCGGAAGATCCGGAAGCGGATCGAGCGGATAGGTCCGCAGGTCGAATTTTCGCCATTCTTCGTTCATGGTTTCGCCCCCCAGGCCAACCGAGAGACAGTTTAGCGGAAAATTACCCTGTTCGGCAGACTACATGCGCCCGCAGCGAAACCGCGCCTGACCGCGGGGCATTCCGTGTCGTCCGTGCCGCCGACAGCGGTCCGATGCGGTGGAAAAATCGTTGTTTTCGGTACTGGAACGGCCCCGAACGATGGCCTAGGATCGCGGCTCCCATTTCGAGAGGAATCCCATCATGGCAGGCAGCGTCAACAAGGTCATTCTCGTCGGCAATCTGGGCCGCGATCCGGAAGCGCGGACGACCCAGAACGGCAACAAACTCGTCAACATGTCGGTCGCCACGTCGGAACAGTGGAAGGACCGCCAGACTGGCGAACGCCGCGAGAAGACCGAGTGGCACCGCGTCGTCGTCTTCGACGAACGCATCGCCGAAACCTGTGAGCGCTATCTCAAGAAAGGCTCAAAGGTGTACCTCGAGGGCACCCTGCAGACCCGCAAGTGGACCGGCAACGACGGCAACGAACGCTACACCACCGAAGTCGTCATTCCGCGCTTCAACGGCGTCATGACCATGCTCGACACCCGCGGCGGCGGGGGCGGTGGCGGCGACTATGGCGGCGGGGGCGGCGGCTCCAGCGAGCCGCCCGATTGGGACAGCCCCGGCGGTTCGGGGGGCGGTTCGCGCGGCGGCGGCGACCTCGACGACGAGATCCCGTTCTAAACCGGCTGATCCGATCGCACACTTGGATACCGCCCCGCCCTGAGCAACGCGAAGCGCGGGACCGATCCGGTATCCCATTTGCCATCCTTGCCCCAATGAGCGCCGAGCGCGTACGGAGGAGTAGGGCAATGCCTCATGCTTCGTCAGGCTCAGCATGAGGTCTTCGGGTATTGCACCTTACCCTGAGCCGGACGAAGGGTGAGGCGGCGTAGCCGGACGGCGGTCTGACCGCCTGCAGCGCGCCCTTGTTGGAGATGAATGCCATGACCCGCACGGTGCTAACGGAAGACCGGGAAAATTTTCGTGCGCTCGGCCACCGTATGATCGACGGCCTGCACACGTTTCTGAATGGCGTCGACAGCGGCCCGGCGGACAAGCCGGTGCCGGACGATCAGCGCCGCAAGCTGGCCAACCTCGAATTGCCGGAATCCGGCATGGCGCCGGAAGACATTATCGACTTCATCGTCCATGACGTGATGCCGTGGCGACTCGGCACCACGCACCGGCAGTCCTATGCCTGGGTCAATTCGCCGCCGGCGCCGGTGGCGATTCTCGCCGAGGCCGCAGCGCACACCATCAATTGCGGCCTCGACGGTTACGATCACGGCTCCATGTTCCTGTTCGCCAGCCTGCAGCGCTGGCTCGTCGACCTGACCGGGTTCGGAGACGGGCCAGAGGTGTTCGCCATCCTGTTTTCCGGCGGCACGGCGGCCAACCTCAATGCGCTGACCGCCGCGCGTCAGCAGGCCGCAATGAACGATGGCTGGGACATGCGCAAGGAAGGCTTGCAGTCGGGACGGCCGAAGATGGTCGCCTATGCCTCCGACCAGGTGCACAGCTCGGTACAACGCTGTGTCGAACAACTCGGCATCGGCTCGGAAAATCTGCGCAGCGTGCCGACCGGCGACGATTTCCGTATGCAGACGGATACGCTCGAGGAGATGATCGCCGCCGACAAGAGCGCCGGCCACCGCCCGTTCGCCGTCGTCGGATCCGCCGGCACGACAAACGTCGGGGCAATCGATCCGCTGCACGCCATCGCCGACATCGCCGAGCGCGAGCAATTGTGGTTCCACGTCGACGGCGCCTACGGCGGCCTCGGCGGGCTCGACCCCGAATACGCCGGGCAATACGACGGCATGACGCGGGTCGACAGCCTGACCGTCGATCCGCACAAGTGGATGCATGTCCCGCAGGATTGCGGCGCCATGATCACGCGGCGCAAATCGGTGCATAGCGCCGCGTTCAACCTGACGCCCGACTATCTCTCCAAGGCCACCGACAACGGCGCGCCGTGGCCCTACGACTACATGCTGCAACTGACCTATGCCGACCGCGCGCTTAAGACCTTCGCGACGCTGGCCCGGCTCGGACGCCGGGGCATGGCGGATATCGTCGCCCGCAACAACCGCTGCGCCGATACCCTCGGCAAGCTGGTCGAAGATGCCGCCGACATGGAACTGCTGTCGCCGGTGTCGCTCTCGGTCGTCAACTTCCGTTATGTTCCGGTATCGGGCGATCGTGAGGATGCAGCGCTCGACGCCCTCAACGGGCGGATCGCCGAGGCCATCGCCGAGAGCGGCGAGGCGCACATGCCGTCGACCAAGGTGCGGGGACGGACGGCGCTCCGCGCCTGCATTCTGCATCACGAAAACGACGACGACGACATGCATCGCCTGATCGCGCTGGTGCGCCGCCTCGGCAGCGAGCTGACGGCGGCATGACATGATACGTACGCTTGTCTTCGCCGTCGCACCCTCATGCTTCGTCAAGCCCAGCATGAGGAGAGCAGGAAGAGCCCTCGTCCTGAGCCTGACGAAGGGCGAGGCGGACTAATGGACGGCCGCGCCAAGCTCAACCTTGCGGTTCTGTCGTCCGGCGCGGCGCTGTCGTTCTCCGGCGTCGCACTGCTGACGACGTCGACCGCGCTGGCCGGTCGGGTGCTGGCCGACGACCCGGCGCTGGCGACGCTGCCGTTCGCGATCCAGATCACCGCCAACATGGCCGTCACCGTGCCGGCGTCGCTGCTGATGGGGCGGATCGGCCGCAAGGCGGGCTTCATGATCGGTCAACTGCTGGCGTTCGCGGGCGGCGGCATCGGCCTTTACGCGATCCTCGTCGCGCACTCGTTCCTGTTGCTGTGCATTTCCGGCGCGTTCGTCGGCGCCCACGTGGCGTTCTACCAGTACTACCGCTTCGCCGCGGTCGAAACGACGGAGGAGGCGTATCACAGCCGCGCCATCTCCTGGGTTCTGGCGGGCGGCGTCGCGGCGGCGCTGCTCGGACCCGAACTCGCCAAGATTTCCGTCGACTGGTTCGCCGAGGCGCTTTACGCCGGCACCTATCTCGCCTTCATGGGCCTCAACGTGGCCAACATGATCGTGCTGCTCGGCCTCCGCATGCCGAAGCCGGCGAAACGCGCGGGCGCGGCATCCGGACGGCCGCTGGCCGAGATCGCCGGCCAGCCAACGCTGATCGTCGCCGTCCTGGCGGCGATGACAGGCTACGCCCTGATGGTGCTGGTCATGACCGCGACGCCGCTGGCGATGGACGTGCACGGCCATTCGTTCGACGACGCGGCCTTCGTTATCCAGTGGCACGTGTTCGCCATGTTCGCGCCGAGCTTCTTTACCGGCCATTTGATCCGCCGCTTCGGCGTCACCGCGATCATTCTCGTCGGATGCCTGTTCTGCGCCGCCGCCATGACCATGAACCTGATGGGTATCGACGTCATGCACTTCTGGGGCGGCCTGTTCGCCATCGGGGTCGGCTGGAATTTTATGTTCATCGGCGGCACCACGCTGCTGACCGAGACCTACCGGGCGGAGGAAAAGTCGAAGGTCCAGGCGCTCAACGATTTCTGCGTCTTCGGCACGTCGGCGGCGGCGAGCTTCCTCGCCGGTTACCTGCAGAGCGAGATCGGCTGGCACGCCGTCAACTGGGCCGTCGGCGGACCGCTGGTGGTGGTCTTCATCGCCTGCTTCTGGCTCCGGCTGAAGCGACGGTCGGCAATCGCCGGAACCGCCTGAGCCTCCGTACGTCGGCCACCCGCTTCGTAGAGTCATCCAACTCCGTGCTGTAGCGCCGGCCGGCGAGCTCTCTACCCGCCGATAACCTCGTCGACACACGCCATCAACTCATCCACCGTGAACGGTTTGCTGAGCGTTTGGTCGGCGCCGAGAACGAGGGCATCGTCGAGATAGGCCTGCGGCAAAACGCGGCCGCCGCCGGAAATCGCGATCACCTTGATCGACGGATGGCGTTTCTTGATCTCGAGCACGACTTCGATCCCATCGATCTCCGGCATGATGATGTCGGTGATCACGAGATCGAATTCGTCCATGGCAACGTCGTTAAACAGGTGCGCCCCGCCGGCAGCGGTCGCCACGTCGTGTCCGGCATCCTTCAGGACGCTCTGAAGGGAAAACCGGACCGCATCTTCATCGTCGATGACCAGTATCGATGTCACGTGTGATTCCCCAAAAGCCGGCCTGTCGACGCCATCTCGCGCCCGCGCGGCGCTAACGCTCGCGATCGGACGCGCCATTGGAAGGGCTCACCGGTAAATAAACGCTGAACGTGGTGCCGGCCCCGGGCTCACTGTCCACCGCGATCGTTCCCTCGTGCTGGGTCACGACCGAATACGCCGACGACAATCCGAGACCGGTTCCCGTACCGACTTCCTTTGTCGTGAAGAACGGATCGAATATCCGGCTCAACGTCGCCCCGTCCATACCGCTGCCGGTATCCGAAATCGTGATGCGGGCGAAACGCGATTCCGGTGTCTGCACCAAACCGCGTTCCGATACCTCGTCGCGGTCCGCGATCGCCAGCGCGACGCCAATCCGGCCTTTGCCGTCCCCGATCGCATGATAGGCATTGATCATGATGTTCATGATCGCCGTGCTCAACGCGGACTCGTCGCCATCGGCCTTGCCGATATCCGGATCCAGCGTCTTGATCACATCGACGCCCGGCGAGCCGGAGGCCGTCGCAATATCGAGGGTGCTTTCAAGCATGCCGGCGATATCGAATTTTTCGCGTTTGCCGGGCTCGTCCCGGCTCAGGGCCAAAATATCGCGTATGAGTCGGGAAGCGCGTTCGGACGAGTCGCGGATCGTCGTCATGGACTCGAGATCGGGTGAGTCTTCGGGCAGCTTCTTCGTGATCCCGTGGCTGAGAATCGTAATCGGTTGAAGATAATTGCCCAGGTTGTGAACGAGCCCGGTGATCAGGGTATTGATCGTCGCCGCTTTTTCTTCCCGGGCCAACGCCTGCCGCGCCAACATCTCGGTCGTAACGTCCTGCAGCACACCGATCATTGCAACGGCCGCACCGTCGTCGCCGTACTCGATCTCGGCCCGCTCGAACAGCCACCGGACGGGCCCCTCACCCGGACTGGTCCTGTAGGTCACCTCAAAACCCGTTTCTTCGTCCCAGGCCCGATTATAGATATCCCGCACGCGGTCCCGGTCTTCCGGGTGAACCGCCTCCAGCATTTCCTCATCGGATTCATAGGGGTCGAGCGGGCCGGTATCGACCTCGTCATATTCAAAGGACCAGTGCGAAAACGCCTCTTCCGCGTAGGTGTATCGCCAGAAGGCGACCCGCGCCAGACTGACGGCGGTTCGGTAAATATACAGCTCGCGCTGCATATCCTCGAGCTTGGACGATGCGGAAACGCTCACGTCGATTCTCCAGGGTCGCAACCGGTTCACGCATAGTACGTGAAAATCGCGCCAAAGGGTTGATATCACGCGATGCTATAGGACAGCAGGCTTGCCGGTACCTGAACAACGGCAACGTCGCCGTCCGGCGATCCGGCCGCGGGACGGTTTACCCGAGTGCGCCCGGCGCAATCCGCGACGGGCAAGCCAACGATGTCGAACGCGTTTGAAAAACAATGCCCGAAGCCGCCTGTGCCGGTACCCGGCGACAACCGAAATCAGGGTTCGGAATTTCACTGCCGCTTGCTTGTTCGCACCCGCGAAAAAAGCTATACTTCATGCGGGGAGAGAGACCCGGTTCCGGGTCTCTATATATTTGAAAAGATTGGATTAATTTTCCGTGGCTCCACCGCCTGATTCGCCCGAGGATCCCATCGGAGGTCCCCCCGGCGAACCGCCTTCGCCGTTCGACGTAACGCCGGTTTCCATCGAAGAGGAAATGCGGTCCAGTTACCTCGATTACGCCATGAGCGTGATCGTCAGCCGGGCGCTGCCCGACGTGCGCGACGGCCTCAAGCCGGTGCACCGGCGCATCCTCTATTCGATGAAGGAAAACGGCTACGAGCCGGGCAAGCCGTTCAAGAAATCGGCGCGCATCGTCGGCGACGTGATGGGCAAGTACCACCCGCACGGCGACCAGGCGATCTACGACGCCATGGTCCGCATGGCGCAGGATTTTTCCATGCGCCTGCCGCTGATCGACGGGCAGGGCAACTTCGGTTCGATGGACGGCGACCGTGCGGCGGCCATGCGCTACACCGAGGCGCGTCTCGCCAAGCCGGCGATGCGGCTGCTCGACGATATCGACCGCGAAACCGTCGATTTTCAGCCCAACTACGACGAGACCGTCAACGAGCCGCAGGTCCTGCCGGCCGGCTTCCCCAATCTGCTGGTCAACGGCGGCGGCGGCATCGCGGTCGGCATGGCGACCAACATTCCGCCGCACAATCTGGGCGAGGTCATCGACGCCTGCTGCGCCTATATCGACAATCCGGCGATCACTATCGACGAGATCATCCAGAACCATGTCAGCGGCCCGGACTTTCCGACGGGCGGCCTGATCCTCGGCCGCGCCGGCATCAAGGCGGCGTACCACACCGGACGCGGCTCGGTCGTCATGCGGGGGCGCACGTCCGTCGAGGAGATTCGCAAGGACCGCAACGCCATCGTCGTTCACGAGGTGCCGTATCAGGTCAACAAGGCGCGCATGATCGAGATCATGGCCGAAGCGGTGCGCGACAAGAAGGTCGAGGGCATTTCCGACCTGCGCGACGAGTCGGATCGCGACGGCGTGCGCGTCGTCATCGAGCTCAAGCGCGATGCCGAGCCCGAGGTCGTGCTCAACCAGCTTTACCGCTTCACGCCCCTGCAGACGAGTTTCGGCGTCAACATGCTGGCGCTCAATCAAGGCAAGCCGGAACTGCTCAACATCAAGCAGATCATCGCGGCATTCATCGCTTTCCGCGAGGAGGTCATTCGCCGGCGTACCATCTACGAACTCGGCAAGGCGCGCGACCGCGCCCACGTTTTGGCCGGCCTCGCCGTGGCCGTCGCCAACATCGACGACATCATCGCCCTAATCCGCCATGCGCCCGATCCGCAGACGGCGCGCGAACAATTGATGGCCAAGCCGTGGCCGGCGGAAGACGTCGCGCCGCTGATCGCGCTCCTCGACGAACCGGGCCACCAGGTCGTCGACGGCGCCTACCAGCTGTCGGAAACCCAGGCCAAGGCGATCCTGGAACTGCGTCTGCACCGACTGACCGGGCTCGAACGCGGCAAGATCGGCGACGACCTGCGCGAGATCGGCGAACGGATTGCCGAATACCTGTCGATCCTGTCGAGCCGCGAGAAACTCTACGGCGTGCTCAGGGACGAACTGGTCGCGATCCGCGACGAGTTCGCCGACGGCCGGCGCACAGAAATTCTGGATCAGGAATTCGAAACCGACATCGAGGACCTGATCCAGCGCGAGGATATGGTCGTCACGGTCACCAACGAAGGCTACATCAAGCGCGTGCCGCTCTCGACCTACCGCGCCCAGCGGCGCGGCGGCAAGGGCCGTTCAGGCATGTCGACCCGTGGCGAGGACTTCGTCAGCCAGGTCTTCGTCGTCAATACGCACACGCCGGTGCTGTTCTTCTCGTCGGCCGGCATGGTCTACAAGGAAAAGGTCTACCGCCTGCCGCTCGGCAACCCGACGGCGCGCGGCAAGGCGCTGGTCAACGTGCTGCCGCTCGACGAGGGCGAGACCATCACGACCCTGATGCCGTTGCCCGAGGACGAGGCGACCTGGAGCGAGCTGTTCGTTATGTTCGCGACCGCCAGCGGCAATGCGCGGCGCAACGCGCTCTCCGACTTCGTCAACGTGAAGTCGAACGGCAAGATCGCCATGAAACTGGATGACGGCGACCGCCTGATCGGGGTTTCGACCTGTGCGGAAGACCAGGACATCCTGCTCGCCGCCGCGAACGGCAAGGCGATCCGCTTCCCCGTCACCGACGTCCGCGTGTTCGCGGGGCGCGGCTCGACCGGTGTGCGCGGCATCAAGCTGGCCAAGGGCGACAAGGTCATTTCCATGTCCGTGCTCGATCACACGCTGGTCAGCGTCGAGCAACGCGACGAGTATCTCAAGGCCACTGCGGCGGCCCACCGGCTCGAAAGCGTCGATTACACCGGCAAGGCCGACGACAGGGCGCACGACGAGGAACTGGCGGCGAAGCTGACCGGCGATGCCGCCTTCGTCGAGATGGCCGCGCGCGAGGAGTTCCTGCTGACCATCACCGAGAACGGCTACGGCAAGCGGACCTCGACCTACGAATACCGCATCGCCAAGCGCGGCGGGCAGGGCATTACCAATATCGTGACGTCGGAGCGCAACGGCCGCGTCGTGTGGTCCTATCCGGTGGTCGATACCGACCAGCTGGTCATGGTATCCGACGGCGGTCAGCTGATCCGCACCGGCGTCAACGAAATCCGCATCGCCGGGCGCAACACCCAGGGCGTCACCATTTTCCGCACCGCCGACGACGAGCACGTGGTCTCCGTGACCCGTCTCGCCGAGGACGAGGAAGCCGAGGGCGAAGAAGCCGGGGATGTTCCCGACGGCTCGGTGCCGGCCGCGGCGCCGGACGCCGATACCGGCGCGGACGCTGATGCGGAAACGGATTCGGATACCGGCGGAGAAAGCGCATGAAGAAGCGCATCGGCGTTTATCCCGGCACCTTCGATCCGATCACCAACGGCCACATGGACATCATCGGCCGGGCACAGCATATCGTCGACGAACTGGTCATCGCGGTCGCCGCCAACGACGGCAAGGGGCCGATGTTCAACCTCACCGAGCGGACCGCGATGATCGAGGCCGATATCGCGCCGCTCGCCGGCAACGGCGGCGCCGTGATTCGCGTCGTGCCGTTCGATAACCTGCTGGTCGATTTCGTCGCCGAGCAGGGCGCCGGCATCATCGTCCGCGGCCTGCGCGCGGTATCGGACTTCGAGTACGAATTCCAGATGGCGGCCATGAATGCGCGCCTCGATGACGATATCGAGACCGTCTTTCTGATGGCGTCGGAAACCCAGCAGTTCATCTCGTCGCGCTTCGTGAAGGAAATCGCACGCCTCGGCGGCGACGTCTCGAGCTTCGTCTCGGCCCAGGTCAACGACCGGGTGACGGCGTATTTTTCGGCATCCTGAAAAATCTTCACGGCCGTCGAATCCATATTGCCCCGTTAGAGACAACGGATTTAGGCTCGTCCCGAACAAGGCAGGCGAGGGGGCGAACATGCAGCATCCGGACAACCGGCCGGCATCCATCGACACCGGCGCCTACACTTTCTCGCGCGACGATGTCGCCGACGTAAAGGCGGCCATGGCGGCCATCGGCGAGGTCGACGAGACCCGCCTGTTCGTCGAGCGCAAGGAACGCCTGCAGGCGCTGATGCGCGAGCGCGATCTCGGCGGCATGGTGCTCTACGATCCCGTCAACACGCGCTACGCCACCGGCTGCCGCAACATGCAGGTCTGGGCGCTGCACAATTCGTCGCGCTACTGCCTGCTGCCGGCGGAAGGCAACGCGCTGATGTTCGATTTCATCAACTGCGAGCACATGTCGGAGGCCCTGCCGACCGTCGACGAGGCCCGCCCGGCGAAACTCTGGCTGTTCCATGCGGCGGGCCGCAACCGCGACGGCGTGATCGAGGAGTGGGCGGACGAGCTCGGTGACGCGATCCGCGAACGCTGTCCCAACAACCGGATCGGCGTCGACCGCCTCGACGGCGATCTGCGGTTCGCGCTCGAACAGCGCCAGGTCTCGGTCTCGTTCGGCCAGGACCTGGTGGAGTACGCGCGCTCGATCAAGACCCGGGACGAGCTGATCGTGCAGCGCCGCAACGCCGAAATCTGCAAGAAGGCGCTTCATCTGATGCGCGATGCGACCCGGCCCGGCATCACCGAGAACGAATTGTGGGCCATTCTCGTCGGCCTCAATTCGGCGCTCGACGGCGACTATACCGAAAGCCGCATGGTCGTCTCCGGCACCCGCACCAATCCGTGGTACACGGAAGCCAGCGACAAGCCGCTGGCGGCCGGCGAATTGCTCGGCATCGATACCGACATGGTCGGCCCCTACAGCTATTCCTGCGACATGTCGCGGACGTGGCTGTGCAAGCCCGGCGCGCCGACGGACGAGCAGAAGACGCTCTACAAGCTCGCGTTCGATCAGGTCCACCACAACATGGCGCTGCTGAAGCCCGGCGTGGCGTTTTCCGAACTGGTCGAGAAATCGTGGTCGTGCCCGGAGCGCTACCGCGATCTCGAATGCGGCTGCATCCTGCACGGTATCGGCATGTGCAACGAGTATCCCATGCTGTCGCAGAAACGCGATTACCGGCGCGAGGGCTACGACGGCGTTTTCGAGCCGAACATGGCGATCTGCATCGAAAGCTACATCGGCGAAAAAGGCGGCGGAGAAGGGGTCAAACTCGAGCAGATGGTGCAGCTCACGGAGGACGGCTACCGGCTGGTCTCCGACTTCCCGTTCGAGGACGATCTGCTGAACTAGGGCACGTCCGCCGGACGCACGAGCGGGGCGCAATCAAAGCGCACAAGCGGCGTTGACCGAACCGCAAACGCGCATTAGGTTCGCGCGGTCTCGCGACACGGTTCGCGGACACCTGCCCTTGGTGAGGGCGCGTAGCTCAGTTGGTAGAGCATCTGACTTTTAATCAGACGGTCACAGGTTCGAATCCTGTCGCGCTCACCATATTTTTCAATATTTTATGGAATGTCTAATTTGCACATGTGCGCCTGTGGTGCACTCATGGTGCATTTTCCAATGGATTTCTGCGTAACTCCAGGTACGCTCACGATAGGCCACGAGCAAAGGAGTGCGGTTTGGCTTATCTGCAGAAACGCGTCTCGAAGGACGGAACAATTCGTTGGCGGGTTCAGGTTCGCCTGAAGGGACACCCGATCCAGTCGACCACATTCGACAAGAAGTCGGATGCCAAGAAGTGGGCGGACAAGATCGAGACGGAGATTCGCGAAGGTCGTCACTTCCCAACGTCTCATGCGAAACGGCACACCGTCGCCGACGTGATCGACAGGTACAAACGGGAGGTTCTCGTCCATAGACCCAACGCCACGGTCGAAGGACAGCTAGAATGGTGGAAGTCAGAATTGGGCCATAAGGTACTGGCCGACATGACGGTCGATGTTATCGCAAGTGCCAGGGCAACTTTGCTGACCAAGACCTTTGGTAAAATTCAGAAGAAGACGGTCAGTCGTACAACAGCGAATAGATACGTCGCCGCTTTGAGCGGAGCCTTCACCCTGGCTGTAAGGGAGTGGAGATGGATCGAGATGAACCCAATTCGAAACCTAAAGAAGCTGGATGAGCCGAGTGGTCGGGTTCGTTTTCTGACAGACCATGAACTCGAAAGCTTGCTCACAGCATGCACGCGCAGTGGCAATGAATACTTGTATCCAATCGTGATCCTTGCCTTGTCGGTTGGGGCGAGGAAAGCAAACATAGTTGGCATGACTTGGAAGCAGGTCGATCTCGAAAGAGGGCTACTATTTTTTGAGCGTACTAAGACCGGGCATGCGCATCGGGTTCCGTTGCGTGGGCTGGCATTGGAGTTGGTCAAAAAGCTGCACGAAGACCGAGACAATGAATGTCCTTACGTGTTTCCGAACCCGTCAGGGAAAAAACCCATCGACATTCGCTCCGCCTGGGAAAGGGCGCGTAGATTGGCGAAACTCGAAGACTTCCATTTCCATGACTTGCGGCATAGCTGCGCCAGTTTCCTCGCTATGGACGGCGCGGGCCTGCATGAAATCGCCGAGGTTCTCGGCCATAGTTCCTTGGACATGACGCGCCGGTACGCGCACCTAACCGAAACCCGCGTCGGCAACACCATCGAAAACATGAACAAGAAAAGGCTGGGAGGATGACAACCGACGATCTTCAGAAAGAAGTCGCTCTCGCGTTCTTCAGAGGCAACTTCTCCCTGATGCTCGAAGAAGGCATAAACCTGCTGTTCAAGTTTGATCCTACTGACGACCCCGAGAAACTTGTCCTGCAGGGAAACGATGTCCTAGAGCGAGCCTACATCACCGCCCGCGAGGCAATAGCCATTGGTGATTTGCCAACCTTGGAAGAATCGACCCGCAAAGATGGCAGGAAGACGTTTCGGATCAAACGAGACACGTTCGTCGAATGGGCGAGAAAAAACTTTCCGCAGGACGGGGAGGAATTACATGACCTCCTGACCCGGCACAAAAAGCAATCGGTTCATCGTGCTCCGAGTCGTCAGGAGTCTCACCGAGCCGCTTATCAGAAGATTTACGACGATATGTGCATTGAGGAATTCCGCAGAACAGGGAACGTGCCGAAAAAGAAAGACCTGTGCGCCCGGATCGAACCGTTCGACGGTCACAAGAAGGATACGATCAATCGGTATGCCAAGGGCAGAAATCGAGATTGGATCGAAGAGGAAATTCAGCGTCGGGCGGATTCCTTGAAAAATTAGAGTAAATGACTGACCCACTTAGACAAATTTTGTTTGAGGAATCGAAGGCATCCGTTGGATGCCTTTTTTTGTCGGCCAAAATAATCGGCGGAATGCGACGGCCATGCCGGCCAGCTACTGATTGACTAGGAGAGTAGAGGAAAGACGATGAAGGACATACAAACCTACAACGACGCGACCTTGCTTACGGTCGCCCAAATGGCGGAGCACCCCAAGTATCCGTGGCTGACTGAGCGTGCACTTCGGCACTACATCCACGATGCCGAAGCTCGTACCGCCGCCTCAGGAGAAGAGATTGGCGGAAACGGATTCAACACCGTCATCTGCCGTCTCGGACGTAAGATACTCATCGACGTCGAGGCATTCGAGCGGTGGGTCCGTTCGCATCAACAGGTGTCCTGACCAGAAGAAAACCATGCCTGTTGTTCTTAAGTCGAAAGCACAGGGTCTCGATCCCTCTAACAAGACAACCAAGACGAAATGCAGTTATGCGTGGGCATACTGTTACCAGGTTCCAGGAGCAGCGAGGGTCTACGTCCGAACGCCGGTCATAGACAAGATTTCGATCACCGTGCCGGTTGCTGATCCAGACTTGCGCACCAAGGTCCTAGCACACCTGAAGAATGCGGAGGCTGGGAAAAAGGGCAAGGGCATCAAGAAGGCGTACAAATGGCCAGCACGTAAGAATTATTGGACCGCAATTAATTGCACCCTCCCCAACGAGCAGACCCTGCTTGTTCAGGCTAACCCCAAGAACTCGGACAGCCACCTCATACGCTTGGAATTCAATCCAGCGAGACAGTGGCAGTGGGGTCTGGGTTACCTAAAGCATCTGTTCGATCAGATAACCGGAGAACTGTTGGGCTGGGGATACGTCATCGAGTTCGGACGGGCGACAAGAATTGATGTTGCTGTTGACCTCGTAGGTGCACAGATGAACCAGTTGGTGGCGGCAAGCAATGTCAACGGCAAGAACCATCTTTATCTTTCGGAGCACGGCGATCTAGAAACTGCCTATCTCGGGATGCCCAAGGTGAACAAACCCACCGAACAGTTCGTCTACGACAAACTCCAGGACGCCCTCGATAAGGGTTACGAGCCGCTCTACGACAGCATCATACACACCCGTGTTGAGATGATCGTGAAATCAAGCGGGCAAATGCTCTGCAACATTGGCGCAGTTCAGAACCCACTTGGTCGGGTGACAATGGTTCATCCGATGAAGCATCTCCCGTGCATCAACTCGACCGCATGGGCAATGTTCCTTGAGGTATGTCGCTTCAAGGGCGTGGGACCTGCGCTCAACATGTTGCCAGAGGGCTACCAGAACATCCTCCTTGCCGCTCTCACAGCCGGGGCTGAAGTTTGTTGGAGGCCGGACAAATTGTGGAAGCACTGGCCCACCACTGTGAAGGCATCGGGTTTGCTGGAAATTGACTGATCGCAGTCACTGTGCCGTGTCCAATACGAGGCAGTTCAAAAACGGGGGTAACCTGTTCGCAATTTTTAAGGTTCTGTAAGATATTGTAATAGAAATGTTTTTCTAGATACTTCGCACGCCTTCTGAGACAGATGACTTGAGAATTGGCGATTTTAGGACAAATCGAGACAGATGAGGGGGTAACCGAATGTCTGACCTAGATGCAGCGCGAAGGCGGTTCTGGAGCAAGGTCGATCCTAACGGGGAAGATATCTTCGGCATGGGACAACGATGCTGGCGATGGGTCGGCGCATTCGATGACAAAGGCCGTCCCAGGTTCAAAGTGCACGGCAGGTCGATGAATGCCAATCGAGCGTTGTTTCTGATCGATGGCCGAGAACTCAAGCCAGACGAATGCGTAATCGCAATCTGTCATCAACGCGGGTGCGTCAATCCCGCCCATCATGTTCTTGGAACATTGAAGGAGGCTGAGAATGTGGCTGACCCACAACTGTCACCGTTTAATCAGTCAATACTTCGCGGAGCCTTCGTGGCAAGAAAACTATCGATAGAACAAACGGCAGAGGCGTTTAGTGTTTCGTTGCTAATTGCGAAAACCATTCTCCGTGAAGAAGTTAATATCGTCCGTCATCCGCTGATCGCCTAGACCGGGACCCAGTCTGCAATTAACTGCAATCAGTCTCGCCTACCGGAACTAGAAGATAACGGAACTCACCAGAGGCACCGTCTTCGACGGTCGAATAGGATCGCCAGCACAATTCGTAGCTCCCGGAAACCGACAGCGGATTGGTCCTGCCTTTCGTCGTGCCTTCCCCTGCGTGTGAGGCCCAGCCAAGTTCGCCAGATATTTGGCGGCCGTCATGAATCCTAAACGCGCTATCTACAGTGTTGTCTCTTCTACCAGGAGACCAATAGGCCCGATCATTGGTCAGCATGACCGCATAACCCTTCGAACCAGGAATCCATCCTGCAACACGCTCAAGGCGTATGATGTCCTTTAGAAAGTCATACCTTGTGATGTCGTGCGCGGACTGGTTGGCGAGGAGGTAACGTTCATCGCCGACGTGGACATCTGTCAGACGCGTACCGTACTTCAGTTCGATTGCAATAGGCTTTTCGCCGCCGAGCCATAGATCGATGTAGATTCGTTCGGTTGGAAAGGGTTTGTACTCAAGTCGAATTGGAACATCTGGTTTCAGTTCATGAATGAGCCAGGCTAGAGCGTGTTGAAAGTCGGCTTCGGAATGAAATATGGGGCGGCGTTCAGCTAGTTCGGCCAGAACGTTATCAAGCCATACTGGTGGGCGTTCAGTCTTCCTGGTGCCGGGAGTCGATGGGCGTAGAGCAATGTCAGGCCTCGTTTGAGGGTTAAGTTTCCCTGTTCGAACAAACTCCACAGTCTTGCCCATCAGATTGAGATTTGATGTCTCCCATCCCGCATCCAGCCATGCGCGTTGCTGTGATGTAGCGGTCCGAGTCTCGTTGGCCCACCAAGCCTGATACACATAGGCACTTCGAGGAAGCGGGAACCCGAGGACTTTCTCAACATCCGAGAACCGCACACGCCATTCGCTGGATTCTAAAGACTCGAGATGTCGCCTTAGCGGATCATACTTACTCATGGCTGCTCAACCGGAGGAAACGACATCCTAAGTCAGTCCAAGGATTGCAGGAACGGCAACGCACTAGCAACAGGAACCCGCGGTCCAGGCTTTGACGAAATCATGACGGCCTCTTATCATGGTGTTCGCCATACGGCTCAAGAACAAGGAACACTCTGCAAAAGAGGCCCGATAGAAGAAAGAGACGGCGGTAAGCCGTTCCCCGTAGGCAACATCTGACAAATGGCACCAGTCTGGCGACCCTCATTGGTTGTCGGCAGCCACACACAGGAGTTGCTCAATGAAATACTCAATTGTTGACGGTGCCGTTCATGAGGCCCAACCAGGTCTATCAGGTATTTGCCGTGACTGCGGCGCGATCACAATCGCTAGATGTGGCAGGAAGAATGTCTGGCACTGGGCGCACAAGGGGAGACGAGACTGCGACCCTTGGCGCGAACCTGAAACTCCATGGCATCGGGGCTGGAAAGCACTATTCCCTGTCAACTGGCAAGAACGCACCTGTTGGGCTGATAACGACGACAAATACCATAGAGCTGATGTAAAGACCGACTCAGGTTGGGTCATCGAGTTCCAACACTCCGCAATTGCACCCGAGGAGGCGCGTATCCGCGAGGCTTTCTACAAGAAAATGGTTTGGATCATTGATGGGAAACGGCGCAAAAACGATCACAAACAATTTGACGAAGCGATGAGGAACTCCCGCCCGGTATCGGACGGGAAGTCACATGCGTGGATCACTCAATACAACAACTCCAGACTTCTCCATGAGTGGGCGGCGAGCAACGTTCAAGTGTTCCTGGATTTCGGGCAGGATGCTCTCCACTGCATATTGCCGGGTTCGACTACAGACAGATCAGCCGTGATCCCTGTTTCACGAGATCAGTTCATTCGCACCCATCTCGAGGGTACATATGCTTTTGAGAAACGTGTCATCATCGATACCCCGCGCCCACGACCAGCGCCACTTCCAGGGTTCCAACGCTATCTTGCACGCACCAGACGTCGCCGTCGCAGGCTTTAGCAACACGGACTAACGGCGTTGCAGCTTCCGCCAATGGCATGCACGCAATCAGTGCAGATATGGTAGAAGGGGATCAGAGTTTGGAGGTTTTCGATTGTCGATCACATCTGTATCTGAATTCGTCGAAAACATTCTGGAGAGACCCGCGTCGTCCAGAAAGGTGTACTCCTACCGGGGACACGGGAGCACCGAGTTCAAGCTGCAACCCTCAATCTTTCGAAAGAGGGATACCCTGGAGAATGAGCACATTCTGCTCCGAGAATTAATCGCTGCACATCCGGAGGATTTTCATAGTGACACTAGCGCCCTCGAAATGCTGGTCAGAATGCAGCATTTTTCTCTACCGACCCGATTGCTAGACGTAACCTTTAATCCCCTAGTGGCCTTGTATTTCGCTTGTGAGAGCGTCAAGAAGCGGCATCGAGTCAAACGAGGGGGTCGGCCGACAACACGTACCGAGGAAATGGATGGTCACGTCGTCATTTTGACCGTCTACAAAGATGACATCCGCTACTTTGACAGCGATACAGTGAGTTGTCTTACTAATCTTGCTCGTCTCTCCTGGGATTATAAAGAGAGGATCAATACAGATACCGAACAAGCCATGTTCAATGAAAGCACCCCAGTTAAGCGGCTCCTGCACTTCATTCGACAAGAGAAGAATGGCTTTCTACCGGAGATCAACCCGGACGACCTTGATCGAATACTTTTGGTCAAACCGAAGCAGAACAACAAACGCATCTTAGCCCAAGCAGGTGCGTTTTTTGCCTTCGGTCTTGAGGACGAAATCGAAAACAACACTACAGACCGCATCAAGGTCGAACGGATTGCGATCCACGCAGATTCGAAGGATTCCATTCGTAAGGAACTCGACAAGCTAGGCATCAACGAGAAGACGTTGTTCCCCGAGATTGAGCGGGCAGCCCGTTACATTACCGGCTCACTGTCGTCAGCGGCGAGACTTCGAACTAGAGCTAGGTGAGAAAAAACCTCCGTAAGGTGCTTGGCGGGACAGCACCTGGCCAGCCATCGTTCTGCGTAGGGAAGCTGCCGTTTCCGTAACATTCATCCTTTACCCATGTCGCCTCTTAGCTAACGTACGTAGTGGGTTTGACGTTCTCGAACCTCCCCCTTGTGAGCATCAAGGAGGAGATGACGATGAACGGAACTCACATTCTCGAACATTTCAGCAATCAACTCGCCGCCAGGATCGCGGAGGCAGGCAAGACCGAACATGATCCCGTCCCGCTGAACATCGACCCCTGGCTCGCCATGTCGCTGCTGCAGAAGGCGATAAGGCGCGGCCATGTGGACTGGGCGATGGGGGCCGCGGCGACATTGCTACGGTCTTCACCTGACCGGCTATGGAGACGCCTCGGCGTTACCGCCTACGAAGACATCGGAGTGGCGGATTTCGACCTGATCGCGCTGACCACAGTTGCGTTGAAGGGCAAGCGGCTCCGAGCCGATCTTGGCGGGGAATGGGCTGTCGCCTCGTATCTGATTGAACGGATGTGTCAGTCAACCAAGTGCCGCGCCGGGGACGATCTGATCGTCATTGCCGAGTTCGATCCCGACCTGGATCAACCGCGTCTCGACCTGACGTTCAAGCCGCTGCCGCATCTGATCAAGACGATGAACGGCTCGGGCGATCTTGGGGAACGGGCGATAGCGGCATGGTACGGGGTCGACACAGACCGATGCCAGTCCGACCGACTTCGTATCCGTAGAGGCGAGCCTGGGTTCGTGTTCGACGCTCTCTGTGATGCCGGATACCCGAACACGACTGTTGAGGTATGCCGGGAGGGACTTCGCAAGATCAACGAGCTTCTGCCTGTCCTGATCCCGATGTTGGAGCGTGAAGCAGAGCGTCACTCCGGTCGGATCACGGAAGACGGTCTACCGGATGAAGAACTGATCAACGGCGTTCCGTGTTGGGCGTACGACATGCACACACGAGCGGGGAAGCGGGCCATCGCCATGATGGTCAATCGCGGTAACCGATTTTCAACCTGGTATCGAAAACACGTCGAGGAACGATATGGCCCGAAACCTGTTGGCAACCTGCTGTTCCGGGTGGAAAGCGGGTTAGTGGATCGTCGGTACAGATGGAAGGTTGGCGACGACCTGAAAGCGCGGGCCGACGTGCTCAGTTGCGGTCTCGATCCTAATTTGGCTGCCGAGGGACTGGAACTGCTCCGGGAATGCTTGCCTGACCTGAACGAGGCGCGACGCGATGTCACCCGTTCTAACTTCCGATAACTCCCTCTTATCGGAACCCACAATGAGCGATGAAATCACCCGATACGAGAGTCCGAACAGGCTTCCCGAGTCGGTGCGGGACTACATCCGTGAGTCTGTCTCGGAGAACACGCGTCGGGCATACCGCGCCGACCTCTATCACTTCACGGCATGGGGAGGACGTATTCCGGCGTCCCCCGAAGTCGTGGCCTCATACCTGAGCGATCATGCCGGATCGCTCGCGATTGCGACGTTGAAAAGGAGACTGGCCGCCATCAGCGTCGCTCACGAGGCCAACGGTTATCACTCACCAACCTCCACGAAGCTCGTCAAAGCTACCCTAAGGGGCATACAGCGCCTCCATGGAGTCCCCCAGGGCGAGGCCAAGCCTCTCCTGGTCCAAGACCTGTTCAAAATCATGGCGACGCTGGGAGGTAGCCCGAAGGATATTCGTGACCGGGCGCTACTATTGATCGGGTTCGCAGGTGGGTTCAGGCGATCCGAACTCGTCGCTCTCAACCGGGACGACATCGAAATCGTGCGCCAGGGAATGATCGTCACCGTAACCAGGTCAAAGACGGACCAGTCAGGGCAGGGACGCAAGGTTGGTATCCCGCTGGCGCGGGGACGCTATTGTCCAATCCAATCCTATGAACGATGGATCGAGGTTGCAGGTATCGACGGTGGGGCGATCTTCCGGTCGGTAACCCGGCATGGCCATATCGAGGACAAGCGGCTATCGACCCGATCTGTGTCGTCCATCGTCAAGCACCGCGTCGAAGCCATCGGATTGGACCCGGAAGGTTACTCGGGTCATTCGCTCCGAGCGGGACTGGCGACCAGTGCGGCCATGGCGGGAATCAGCACGCTCGCCATCCGCCAACAGACCGGCCATCGCTCCGACGCGACCCTCGCCAAGTACGTCCGGTCGGGCGAATTGTTCATCAATAACGCTGCTGGCGGCCTGCTGTAGTCCTTCCGGCAGGTGGATATCGCCACAGGTTAACCTGCATGAATCGCCAAGATTGGCGATAAATGGCTGTTTTTTGCGGTATACAGCGTGAATTGCAGAATCAGAACACCATATGTTGTGCAATCAATTGCAATCGAGCCACAAAATGCAGTGTATTTGGAGTGACTCTGTATGCCATTTTAAGAGTCACTGAGGGCGATATAGGCTTTCCGACGATACAGCCTACCCGAGAACGCCAGCGCCTCTGTACGGCGCTTAGAATCGGCCTTTTTCTTTCAACTCCCTCGATACACAGCTAACGTATCGGCGGGACCAAGACGCACGGTCCTGGGGCTTTGAACACCCCGTGTAGAGCGGTTGTCGCTGACCGGAACCAGCGACGCTCCTGACCCTATGGTCGGGGTGCCTGGGCTATGTCCAGGACTCCGGTCTAAAAACTCAGGGGCCGTCTCTGCACGGTTGTTCAAACACCCCGATCACCAGGATCAAGTGAGGCCACCTTCCGCTGGGCGCAGCGGAGGCTCTGGCTCAAAACGGGGAGAACTTCTGTGAGTTTGGTGGGTTGCCCAGTCTGTAAGAAGCAAATTTCAGTTGATGCGCAAAGTTGCCCAAAGTGTGGCCACCCTCTTGAAGAGGGGTGGGGCAAGAAAGCAAAAGCGAAGGAGAAGAAAGCCCTTCAAGGACTATTACTTCCGTTCGTTCTCCTGGCAGGATTGTTTTGGTACTTGGCCAGTGACGATGGCCCCTCAAAGAAATCGAACAGCACACAGAACATGCCCGCCATCGAAAAGATGTCGGCTGTCTTTTTAGGCAATTACTCGCCCTCGGCCATTGGGTTGTTGGTCAATGACGTTGCAAGGGCCTACGGCCTACCTGGCACCGAGGAAAGTTACAGTCGGATTGGAAGCACCGTCGTTGCGCTTCGCAAGAGCACAGGTGTTTACGAGATGGATATCTTGAAGTGTGTTCGATCTACAGATGCTGCTGGCGGGATCAAGTTTCCCGACGCTGCGGCTGTATGTGCGACAACGCTATCGAACTGACACGGATTTCCCTACAACCCGAGCGCAAGACTCGTCAGTAAATTTCGCCAATTGGATTTGCGCGGATTGAACGCCGCGTCGATTGATCGGATACTGCCACGTAATCCAAGGAGGGATTCTCGTGGCGCGATACACGCCGTTCCATAGTCTATACCTCAGCCACCAGATTACCCTCGAAGGTCTGGACGAAGAGAAGTTCGCCAAGTCGCTATCGACCGCCCGGGTAGATATGAATCCACACCAGGTCGAAGCGGCGCTGTTTGCCCTAAAGTCCCCGCTTTCAGGCGGCGTCCTACTTGCTGACGAAGTCGGTCTTGGTAAGACCATTGAGGCCAGTCTCGTCATCGCGCAACGCTGGGCAGAGCAGAAACGGCGCATTCTCTTGATCGTTCCAGCCTCACTCCGCAAGCAGTGGCAGCAGGAACTTGCTGAGAAATTCTCCCTTCCGAGCACCATCCTGGAAGCCAAGACGCACCGTGAACAAGTGAAGGCCGGACGGCTAAGGCCCTTCGCCGATGTGGAAGGAGTCGTCATCGCTTCATATGAGTTCGCGGCTCGAAAGTCGGACGAACTCGCAGCGGTTCCGTGGGACATGGTGATCTACGACGAAGCCCACCGTCTTCGGAACGTATACAAGAAGAACGGGTCCAAACGAGCAAAGGCACTTCGCGACGCCCTCAAAGCGCCATTCAAAATACTGCTGACGGCCACACCGCTGCAAAACTCCCTGATGGAACTGTATGGATTGGTTTCGATCATTGACGAGAAACACTTCGGCGGCGACGGCGCATTCCGCACCATGTACGCCAGTTCGAGAACGTCACCGGCGTCTCTGTTGACACTAAAGCAGCGACTGAAGCCGATCTGCCATCGAACCCTGCGCCGCCAGGTTCAAGAGGCGGGACATATCAACTACACGGAACGGAAGGCTTTCACCTTCGACTTCGAGCCACGCGATGACGAGGCGAGGCTGTATTTCCAGATTTCGGAGTTCCTGAAGCGGAAGGACACGATTTCGTACGGCGACCGGGCGAACCAACTTGTGATCCTTCAGGTACGCAAAGTCCTCGGGTCTTCGACGTTCGCAGTGACTCGCTACCTCGAACAACTCATTGCCCGCCTTGAAGCGAAGCAAACGGTCGATGAAACCGTAACCGACGACATCGAAGGCATCGACCAGATTGCCGAGGAGTTCGATGACGACTCAGACGCCTCCGCTGACGATGCGGATACAATCGACCCCGTGAAACTGGCGGCGGAGATCGAAGAACTTCGAGGCTTCCTCGCCCTCGCGAAGTCCATCGGATCGAACGCAAAAGGCGAGATGTTGGTCCGGCGTTTGCCGGAAGCAATGGCGGAGATTGAGGCCAAGGGCGGTAGGCGAAAGGCTGTAATTTTTACGGAGAGCGTTCGCACTCAGCGTTACCTCGCCGAACTACTGTCAGCTAATGGATACGACGGTCAGATCGTGTTGATGAACGGCTCTAACAACGACGCCGAGAGCAAGGCAATCTATTCGGCATGGAGGGATAAGCACACAGGCACGGACAAGATATCCGGGTCTAAGACTGCAGACATGAAGGCAGCCATCGTCGAAGCTTTCAGGAGTGACGAAAAGTCCATCCTGATCGCGACGGAAAGCGGTGCGGAAGGTATCAACCTCCAATTCTGCTCGTTGCTCGTCAACTTCGACCTTCCCTGGAATCCACAACGGGTCGAGCAGCGCATCGGCCGTTGTCACCGATACGGTCAGAAGATCGACGTGATCGTCGTCAACATGCTGAACCGCAAGAACCAGGCCGAGGCGCGAATCTACCAACTTCTCGATCAGAAATTTCGTCTGTTTAGCGGCGTCTTCGGATCGAGCGATGAAATTCTCGGCACCATTGAGAAGGGTGTCGATTTCGAAAAGAAGGTTTTGGAGATCGTGCAGTCGGCACGGGACGACGAGCAGATACAGTTGGAGTTCGATCTGCTGAACGAGGCCTTGCAGGACACCATTGATGCCGAAATGCAGTCCGCTCGCGCAAAGCTGCTGGAGGAACTGGACCAGGACGTGGTGGTTCGCCTCAAGGATCGAAAAGGGACGTTGACCAGTACCCTCAATGACTTCACGCGACGCCTCACAATGATCGCCCACGCAGAACTCCCCGAAGCCAAGTTTCACGAACCAGACAGCCCTCGCTTCGACTACGAGGGCGCGACGTGGACGACGGAGTGGCCTATCGCGGACGAGAACGACTGGCAATTTTTCCGGCTTGCCGACGGCAATCTAGCCTCGAAGATCGTCGATGACTGTAAGGCTCGTGGTGCGGGAGGAGAGGTCGTCGCATTGAACTTCAGACCCAAGGACTATCCCTTCGCTGGGCAGTTGGCGGATGTGAATAGCCTTGCGGGAAAGTCCGGATGGCTTCGGGTCTCGAAGGCGCGAGTCGATACCCCGAATGCCGTCCGCGAGGGAATGGTCCTCGCGTGCTCTGACGATGACGGCATTACCATCCCGGCTGTGACGGCTGATCGCATGCTGACGGTACCGAGCGAAGACCCTGCGCCCGCTCCAGGCGCTCCTAATGAGGACAAATTGGCCGCAATCCAGGACGAGCTTTTCGCGGCATTCTCCGACGACGTCGCTCGCCAGAATGCGGAATGGTTGGAGACGGAAGAAGAACGCCTGGACGCCTATGCTCAGGACCTCGAAACCCAGATCGACGCTCAGATTGATGAGATCGAGATCGAGGTCAAGGACCTGAAGAAACAGCGCCGGGCACCTGAACTCAAGATGGATGAGAAGCTGGAAATCAGCCGCAAGATCAAGCGCCGGGAAGGCGAGCGGGATGATCTGGTCTTGAGTAAGCATGAACGCCGGCGCGATATTCGAAAACAAGTCGAACAAATGCTCGACGATGTTGCTGATAGTCTGAACCGCAAGCCGGGAATCACGCCGATTTTTACGATCCGCTGGTCAGTCGCCTAACCGAGTTTGGAAAAAGCCCAACCATGACAAATAAGAAGCAAAAACTCGAACTGACCTGGATCGGCAAGGACAAGCGTCCGAACCTGGAACCACGCATTCTGATCGAGGACCCCGACAAATCTTATCATGCCAAAGAGCGCCACTCAGATGACGACATCTTCGACAACATTCTGATCCACGGCGACAATCTGCTCGCACTCAAGGCGCTTGAACAGGATTTTGCTGGGAAAGTGAAATGCATCTACATCGACCCACCGTTCAATACTGGGCAAGCCTTGGACTACTACGAAGACGGTCTAGAGCACTCTATTTGGCTTTCTCTCATTAGAGAGCGTGTAGAACTGCTTCGTGCACTTCTAACGGATGACGGCACCTTTTTCTTTCACATAGATGACAATGAACTTGGCTACTCAATCGTGCTTCTTGACGAGCTATTGGGTAGAGATAACAGGCGTTACATCATCACATTCAAGCAGGGTTCAGCGACGGGACACAAGGCGATCAATCCCGGATGCGTAAGCATTACGAACTATATTCTTATTTATTCAAAGAAGAGAGAAGAATGGAACCCGAAGAGGTTGTTCACAGCTAGAGAGCGGGACACAAGATACAACCAGTTCATAGTCAATAAGGCTCAACCTCACGCAGAATGGCGATTTTCCACGTTGATGGAGGCGTTTGCTCTTGCTGAGGGACTTGCGTTGAAGGATGCGAGGAAACTCGTCAAAGACGAACCCGAAAAACTGGATTCTTTCGTACTAGCGAATGCCGAGAGTGTAGTTCAGCCGGTCAATCCAGACTACGACGCGGTCGGCGCTGAAACTCGACGCTACATCGACAAATCAAACTCGGAACCCGACAAGATATTCAGGTTGGAGCGAGACGGCTACAGCCCGGTCTTCTTGAGAGGTGGGAAGCGGATCATCTTCTACAGCGACAAGCTCCGCATGATTGATGGTGAGTATGTCGCGGGCGAACCACTTACAACGCTATGGGATGACGTTCTGTCGAACAATTTACATAAGGAAGGTGGAGTAAAGTTCCCAAAATCAAAGAAGCCAGAGGCACTTATCAAACGCTGCCTGGAGTTAGCGACACAGCCTGGAGATATCGTTCTTGATAGCTTTCTTGGATCAGGCACCACTGCATCAGTGGCGCATAAAATGGGAAGGCGGTGGATAGGCGTAGAACTGGGCGAACATGCAGAGTCTCACTGCTTGCCGAGATTGAAGGGAGTGATTGATGGGCATGATCTCGATGGAGTTTCTAAAGCCGTCGGTTGGAAGGGCGGTGGTGGATTTCGCTACTATCGCCTAGCACCTTCTCTTCTCGAACGAGACGGCTACGGCAACTGGATCATCAGCAAGGAATACCGACCAGAAATGCTCGCCGAAGCCATGTGCAAGCACATGGGTTTCACATACGCACCGAGCCAAAACCCAGAAGAATATTGGAATCACGGCTACTCAACCGAGACCGACTTCATACTGGTCACAACCCAAAACTTAACTCACCAGGCCTTGGTCAAGATCGCCGACGATGTCGGGCCGGATCGTACTCTGTTGATCTGTTGCAGGGCATTTAACGCCGATCCCGATGCTTTTGACAATCTGACGATCAAGAAAATTCCGCATTCGGTTCTTCGAAAATGTGAGTGGGGCCAGGACGACTACAGCCTGAATGTCGAGAACTTGCCGATGGCGGCGGACGATGAGGATAATGAACATCCGAGCGTTCCTCCCGACGATCTGCCGCTCTTTGCAACCGATAATGACGGCGAGGAGGAATAGGTCATGGCCGATCAGGACCGTATCCGCCGCCAGATTGCCCAACGCCTGAGCCTACGTGAGCCACAGGAGCAGTCCTTGGATATCCTTGCCGACGTGATCGACCGCATAGGGTTCGACAAGGATATCGACGTTGTCGACGCATTGGAGACAATCAAGGAAGCGTACCCGAGTGTTCAGGACTTCGAACGGGAATTCCCTTCACTCTGTTTCGCACTGGCAACCGGCGTGGGCAAGACGAGGCTCATGGGAGCCTTTGCCGCATACCTATTCCTGACCGACAGATCGAAAAATTTTTTTGTTCTCGCCCCCAATACGACGATCTACGAAAAGCTGATCCACGATTTTTCGGAACAAACCTCGCCGAAGTATGTCTTCAAGGGGATTGCCGAGTTCGCTCAGAACCCGCCCATCATCGTCACAGGCGACACCTGGCAGGAAGGCCGAGGCGTGCGCGGTTCCGACCTGTTTGGTGGCAATGCCATCGTCAACATCTTCAATGTGGACAAGATCAACAAGGACAAGGGTAAGGTAAAGCGGATGCACGAGTACATCGGGCAATCGTACTTCGACTACCTCGCCGCCCTCCCTGATCTCGTGCTGATGATGGACGAGGCGCACCGCTATCGCGCCAAGGCAGGCATGAAAGCGGTGGCAGAACTTCGTCCCGTGGTTGGCCTCGAACTGACCGCAACGCCCAAGACAGTCGGCACTCAATCGAAACCATTCAAGAATGTAATTCTCGACTATGGCCTCGGCAATGCGATGGCAGATGGATTCGTGAAGGAACCCGCCGTTGCAACTCGCGCCGACTTCAACAAGGCGGATTTCAACGCCGACCAAATCGAGAAGATCATGCTGGAGGACGGTGTTCACTATCATGAGCATGTGAAGGTGGAGTTGGACATTTACGCCCGCGACAGCGGCAAGCCCTTGGTTCATCCCTTTATGCTGGTCGTCGCGAAGGATATCGACCACGCCAAATCCATCCGTGCTGTGGTTGAGAGTGACGGGTTCTTCAAGGGTGCCTACAAGGGCCGCGTCGCAGAGGTGCATTCCAACCAGACCGGTGAAGAGAGTGACGAAGCGATGGCCCGTCTCGTTGGACTGGAGACCGACAACGAGACGGAGATCGTCATTCACGTCAACAAGCTGAAGGAAGGATGGGACGTGACGAACCTCTATACCATCGTCCCGCTCCGCGCCTCGGCTTCAGACATCCTGACCGAGCAAACGCTAGGCCGTGGCTTGAGGCTTCCATATGGCGAGCGAACCGGTGTCGAGGCCGTCGATACTCTAACCGTCATCGCCCATGACCGGTTCGATGACGTGATCGCAAAGGCCCGCGAGGAAGGCTCCATCGTCAAGCTGAAGGCCATCACCATCGGCGGCGATGGAGATGTATCCGACGCGGGCGCGGAGGTTCTCGAAGCACCGACGACTTTTGGCTCGAAGCTATTCGGTACAGATGAGGAGACCCCTACCGCAGCGGACGGGGGTGTCGAGGCCGTCTACGCGAGAGTCGAGAACAAGACCGCAATCGACACGGCGCTCGACGTTATCAGTAAGAAATACGAGAGTAAGCTGACGAGGGGCATCTCCGGTCTCAGTGATAGTGCCGTACAGGCGGAGATCGTCCGCGACGTGCAGGAGATCATGACACCGACCCAGGCGGTGTTGGACGGGATTGTAGAAGCGCCGGATGTAGGTGCCATCGTCAAGAAGGTGGCCGAAGCACTAATCGAGCACACCATCGAAATCCCGGAAATCGTCATCATCCCGACCCGCGAAGTCACATTCGGGTTCAAGGACTTCGGTTTGGACGGTCTGGATGCGAAACGCTTCCAGCCAATATCCGATCAGATATTGATCCGAACGCTTCGCACGGAAAATCAACGCGCCTTGGCTCGTGCCGTGGATAGTGCCCGAGAGGAGCGCGTTGAGAACTACATCGTGCGTCATCTGATCGAATTCGATCTCATCGACTACGACACTCAAGCGGCACTGCTTTACAAGCTCGCAGGGCAGGTCGTTTCGCACATGCGGGCGTATCTCGATTCAGAAGAAGACGTCGAGAATGTCGCACTCAATCACGGCAAGGAATGGGCGGACTTCATCTTCCAGCAGATGAAGTCCGATGATCACTATTGGGAAACGCCGACGGACTATCAAGCGAAGGTCACCAAGGGGTTCCGCGTGTTGAAGTCGCAGAACTTCAACGTCACAGGGAAGGATAAGATACGCGACCTAAAGGAAGGCGTGACGCCGAAGTCGGAGACCAGGAAGCACGTCTTCGGAGGGATGAAGAAGTGCGGCTATGTGTATCAAAAGTTCGACTCAGACGACGAACGCCGGTTCGCCGTGTTGATTGACGGCGACTTCGAGAAATCGGTGATCCGCTGGATCAAACCGGGTGCGAAGCAATTTCAAATTGAATACGCCTCGGGCCAATCCTACGAGCCGGATTTCGTGGTCGAGACCGACAAGGAAAAGCTGATCGTCGAAATCAAGGCCAAGAAGGAAATGGACGACGAGATCGTCCAGGCCAAGGCTCGCGCCGCATGCGAATGGGTAAAGTACGCCAACGAGCACGCAGAGCAACACGGCGGCAAGCCATGGAGTTATCTATTGGTGCCAGGCGACGCAGTCGCCGAGAGCGCAACCCTGGCAGGGTTGGCGGCGGCTCACAGGAGAACATAGGCGTTTTTTTGCGGTGTACCGGACCAGCACTTGGCTGGTGAGGTTGCCGGGTGAAGGTAAACGGTACGATGGACGACCAAAGCCTGCGTGCACTGTTAAGGCCCATCGGAGAACAAGTTCTTCGTGTGTTTTCTGCCATTTCATCAGAGGCGTCCGCTAGGCACTCCGAACTGCAGTCAATGGGACCAAACTCGCTGGCGACAGTGAACACATTTACGGATGGGGATGCCTTAGATTCACTAGATAGAATGAGTACCGCTAACTCCAACGATCTTCTGACATTAGTTGGAGAACCGGCAATTGCCCGCGTGCTTGCGGAAACGGAAGATGGCAAAAGAGTCGAGTATTACATCTGCCGTGCGACTCCCGTGCCACCCTCTGTCGAAGGCATCAAGTTAGTCAGCTATCGAGCACCAGTAGGCAGAATTGCTTCGCTCCCTGTTGGCGCAGACCTATATCTTGAACTTCCCAAAGGGCCTGTATCGCTCGAGGTATTGGAACGCTCGGAACTTCATCCAGAAAAGTCGAAATCAGGATGGGATTCGAGAAACTCGAAGCTGCAGGGTCAACAATATGGCCCACTGACGATTACTTCTCTTCGCGACTACATCGGCTCTCGCGTGGAACAGGTCTCCGTTCTCGACGAACTATTGGCGAAAGAAAAAGAGGAAGCACTCGTTTCAGACGGTATTCGGAGAAGCATTAGAACGAGGATGGCTCTTCGCGACCAACCCATCCTTGATGAGTTTCAGGACGAGATATTTCGTCTTCCAATCAATAGCCGCCTGATGCTCATTGGGCCTCCAGGCAGTGGCAAAACGACAACGCTTATCCGGCGTCTTGGACAAAAACTAAGCGTGGACTTTTTGGACGACAATGAACGACGGTTGGTTAGTGTCGACCATCATATCGCGACGGATGATCACTCAGTTAGTTGGCTGATGTTCACTCCGACAGAACTCTTGAAGCAATATGTCAAAGAAGCCTTTCAGCTAGAAGGCATCCCAGCGCCAGATCACCGTATCGTAACCTGGTCAGATTTTAGGCGTGATTTTGCGAGAAATAGGTTTGGTGTTCTCAAGTCAGCTTCGAACTCTAGCAGCTTGGTAATATGTGATCATAGGAATGGCATCCAAGAATCGACCATTGGGAACCAGACTAGTTGGTTTGACGATTTTTGGTCATGGCAATGGAATGACTATCTAACGCAACTTCGCGATACGGCAGAACAAATCGAGGCGCAGGACGACGGCGCGATTTCCTCCCTTGGCGAGAAACTATCCAAAGCAATTTCGGCCAAGAACGCCGAAGTCACGGCTTTGTTCTTCTCCTCTGTTTCTGCATTTGAGGATGAGGTTGAAAGCGCCTTCTCAATTCGAAAATCTCAAGTCGACGAACGTATAGAGAGGGCGCTGGTCCAGACCGTCAATTCTGATCCCAATTTTCTAGATGGCTTGGTCGAGTTGTTACGATCAATCGGGGAAGACCAGGACGACGCAGACGAAACTGAGCTAGAAGATGAAGAAGAGCAGGAACCGCGAACGACAATGATCGGTCGAGCCGCTGCAGCCAGAGCATTTCGTTTAAATTTACGAGTTCAAGCGCGAGCAGCGTACGCGAAACGGAAACTCAAGAGTGGTTCAAAACAAGAAAAAATCTCAACCTGGATCGGTGATCGAGGACTGCCGGTCGACGTGCTGAATGAGATCGGAGAAAGCCTCCACATTCAGGCTCTGTTGAGAAGATTCAGAAGCACTCGGGAGCGGTACCTGCGTGATCTGCCTCGACGCTATCGAACGTATCGTAGAGAGAGATTGAAGGACGGCCAGTGGTACACCGCGGAGGGGATCGAGGCTGGTAAAGTCAGCGACCTCGAAGTGGACGTCATCCTCCTGGCAATTCTTAAAGCGGGGACCATCTTGTTGAGTGATCGTCAGGTTGTTCAGCAAATTGACGAAGACCGGACTTCCTTCTTACTCAATCTTCTGACGCTTCGCAGAAATCAGGTAATGGTGGACGAGGTAACAGACTTCTCGCCAGTTCAGGTGGCTTGCATGGGCGAACTCTGCGACTCGAAAACACGATCTTTCTTTGCATCTGGCGATTACAACCAGAGAATCACAGAGACTGGCTGTCGATCCGAAGAAGATATGAACTGGGCCGTTCCCGGTATCGAGACCAAAAAGATCGCGGTGAATTATCGACACAGTCGGCAACTTAGCGAGTTGGCGGCTGAATTGATCAAACTATTCGGTGGTAACATCGAGCACACGGCCTTGCCGGAAGACACCGATAACGAAGGTGTTTTGCCTGTACTTGGTAGGGGACTGAGCAGTCACAGGCTAATTGCCGAGTGGTTGGGGACTCGCATTCGTGAAGTCGAAACGTACTCCGATCAACTCCCAACAATCGCAGTCCTGGTAAACACTGAAGAAGAAGTAAAGCCGTTGGCTGACGAATTGGGCGACGTGTTGGAGCAGGACAATCTAAATGTGGTTCCCTGCGAACGGGGGCAGTTTGTCGGCCATGGAAACGATATTCGGGTATTTGCCGTCGAACACATTAAGGGCCTTGAGTTTGAGGCCGTATTTTTCGTTGGAGTCGACGGCCTCGTGGATATCGAACCAAACCTGTTTGATAAGTACCTCTATGTGGGCGTGACCCGAGCGGCAACTTATCTAGGTGTCACATGTGGCGGCGAAGAGTTGCCTACGCAATTGCAGCCGCTAGCATTTCAGTTCGGCGATAGCTGGGCAGTATGACCAAATTTGGTCTTTTTTGGTAGATCGGGTCAGAAGACTACTCTGGAGGGACTACAATCGTTTGTAAGTCTCTAAAGTATCTTGGTTTGCGGGACTGATAGTCGATTGGAAGTGTGGTAGCACAACGTCGGTACGCCTTTAATCTCGACCAACAGGTCACCGCCACTCACGAAAATCCCACTCGGAAATCCGACGCATATTCTTAATCAGATCACTGGTCGATTGTTTGAACGGGTCGAGGCTGTCCGCCTGGTTTCTTGCCCACTGTAACCATTCGCGAGCCTCGGGGGGGACCTCGTCGATTTCAGACTCTTTGAGGCACTGTTTTTCGAACTTATCCAAAAACGTGCGTACCAGAACCGCTTCCTGCGCAAGGTTTGCCAAGTTCCTCACATATGAGAACTGGGCGGCGTCTCGTTTGCGTTTTCTATCTGCTTCGTAACGGATGCGTTCCTCAATCGCCCTTTGACGAGACTCCTCCGCCCGAATTCTTGACCGTTCCTCAAGCAACGCACCGATCTTGACTAGGTCTCCAACGACTTCATCAAGACGTTCTTCGACGCGTTGCTCACCATCATCCCTCCACTCCGTTTTCACGCCATGACCTACATGGACCTTCGCCCGGGCAATCAGTTGACCTGTTGACTCCTTGGTTTGTCGCCACCTCCGATCTTGGTTCCAGGATTCTTTCTTCTCTTCGTCAGTAAGCGGTCGACGCAACTGTCTCATATATTCGAAGCACTGAAGTTCGATCCTTTCATCCCTGAAACGTAGAATGATTTGTCGGCTTCCGTAACCTTCCCCCTCAACTTTGTAGCCGAGACGCTCCCATTCGTTCAGCAGTGTGGAAAGGACAAGAAGTCTCCTTTTCCCAACCAGCGAACCATCTATGGCCTCATGTTTGATACCCCAGGAGTTTCGTCGATACTCCTGCTGAGTTCTCTGATCATCTTCTAGCCACCTCCGCACTAGCCAGTGAGAATTGCGTAGTGTTTTGGAGACCTGAACTCTGTTGCAGGTTGAGATGTTCTCGTCGATTACTGCCTGAACGGACTCAGGGATCGGCTCGGGAGGAATCGGCTTCCCTCGCTCCGGCGTAGGCGAAATCCAGACTTCCTTTTCGGTCTCCTCTTTCGCGTCTTCCAATCGGTATTGAACGACAGGCGCGCCAGCATTCAGTCTTGCCCAGTAACCGCGAGGTGGTGTTGGTACACCCATCCGCTCACAAATCTTCTTCAGACCCCGCCCAGATACTCCAAACTCTTTAGCCAGAGCATCTACCGGCGTTTCCCATACGAGGGAGTAAAGCTCCTCCCGAGTCACTTTTTTTCCTCGATCAACCATGTACGCCCTCCGCGGTCGAAATCCGATCCTGTTCTAGACCGCATGCGACGAACCTGTGGCGCGGCGTGCGGAGTCTCTCCAAAGCCCAGTTTGCGAGTCGTGTCAGACAATGACAATCTATACGCGTACGGGATGATTGGTCGCGGATTAGACTTGGCTTACCGCTCGATGGACGGGTACGTACTCAATGAGTGACATCAAACTATTCAGAATTGGGGCTGACGAGACCTCCGAGATTTTTGGGTCCGCAGTCTCGCTCGAGAAGTCACTTCAGCACCTAATTGAAAGGAACTTGGATCCCCTGTTGGGCGTCCAATTCCTGGCTTCGGAGTATTCGACCGGGCGCGAACATGGTGGTCGAATGGATACGCTTGGCATCGACGAGAATGGATGCCCCGTGATTATCGAATACAAACGAGCAACGAATGAGAACGTCATCAACCAAGGCTTGTTCTATCTGGACTGGTTGATGGACCACAAGAAGGATTTCGAGTGGCTAGTAAAGGACCAATACGGGGACGACACGGCAGCAAACGTTGAATGGTCCGCACCGCGACTACTCTGCATAGCCGGAGACTTCACCAAGTTCGATGAGCATGCGGTTAAGCAAATGAACCGCAACATCGAACTCATCCGATATCGGCGTTTCGGCGATGAACTGTTGCTATTCGAGCTAGTGAATGCCGTTGCAACTGGCACCGTCGCTAGGACAGCCGGCACGGAGAACGGTGGCAGAAATCGACACCGTCAGAAGACCGTTTCGGAGTACATCGAACAAGCCCCCACCGAATTGCGAGACCGGTTCGAAACGCTCCGAGCGTTCTTGTCTGCATTGGGCGACGATGTGCAGGAGAAGACGCTCAAGAACTACGTTGCGTTCAAACGCCTCAAGAACTTTGCCTGTGTTGAGGTTCATCCAAGATCGGAGAATCTGCTGGTGTACGTGAAGGTTGATCCCGACGCAGTCGAATGCGTCAGTGGGTTCACCCGAGATGTCCGTGAGATCGGTCACTTCGGTACAGGCGACCTTGAGATCATCGTGGATAGCGACGCTGATCTTGAGCGAGCGAAGCCACTCATCGTTCAGAGTTACGAGGCTTCTTGACTTACTTCGAAACCCTCAGGTTGCGACGGTTACAGGATACGGCGCTGAGTCGTGAAGCGGACTATTGGTTGTTTGGTGAGGACGAATAATGGCGATCAAGCGAGTAAGAAAATCAAAGAAGTCCTATGCAACCCCACTCGAGCTTTTTCCTGACCTGCGGCCACGGAAAATTGCTGCGCCATATGATCATCAGGCTCAGTTGTTGCGGGACTACTCTGCGAAGGGAGTGGAAGCCTCTGACGTTGCAGTTCAGGGTGCCACCGGTAGCGGCAAGACTCTTGTCGGCCTGCTTATCGCAGAGTGGCGGAGGCGTGAACGTAATGAACGACCACTTTATGTCTGCCCAACACGTCAGTTAGTTCATCAAATCACTAGCTTCGCGACGGAACAGATGGGATTACCCGCTCATGCGTTCGTTGGCCGCAAACAAGACTTTGTTTCGTCGGCAAAAACACAATGGCAAGCAGGCGAGAGCATTGGCGTAACGACTTACAGCGCGCTCTTCAACGTCAACCCATTCTTTAAGAAGCCCAATTTCATTGTGGTCGATGATGCGCACGCTGCGGATCAGTACATCGGTGAGTATTGGTCGGTACACGTGAGGAAGGACAAGCAGGGGCAAGAAGGGATTTTTCATGAGCTTGCGTCGATCATCGGAGAAATCCTACCAGGCGATGAACAAGTTCGGCTCAAAGAGGTGCCGAGCGCATTGTCGGACCATTTGTGGGTGCAGATAGCTCCGGCACCTCTCGTTTGGGAGCGCGAGCAAGCAATTTCGGCAGTCTTGGATCAAGCTGAAGATGGGAGCGACCTCTCATTTCGCTGGTCGGTAATCAAAGGGAACCTAAAGGCCTGCCAAGTCTACGTGAGTCCCTACGAAATCATGATCCGCCCCGTTCTCCCACCAACCGGCAGTCATGACCCGTTCGTGTCCGCGAAGCAACGCCTGTACATGTCGGCCACTTTGGGTCGTGGTGGCGAGCTTGAGAGGTTGTCGGGCCGACGCGACATCATTCGGATTCCGTCACCGCATGGCTGGGACGGTCATGGGGTCGGCCGACGTTTGTTCTTGTTCCCAAACGCCTCTCTTGAGGAGTCAGAGGGCGAAGCCTTGGTTACAGAATTGATCGAGAAAGCGGGCCGAGCTTTGTACATGACTCCAAGTGACCGGCGATCCGGTGAGGTTGCAGAGATGATTAAGGAGAACCTTCCGAAACACGAGGTATTCTCCGCCCAGGAAATAGAGCAGACAAAAACCTCCTTCGTTTGTGAAGATCGGGCCGTAGCGTTGATCGCAAACAGGTACGATGGAATTGATTTTCCCGACGATCAGTGCCGCATGCTTATTGTTGAGGGACGCCCTGCTGGCGCGAGTCTTCAGGAACGTTTCCTAGCCGACAAACTTGGAGCACGCGCTCTCTACTCAGAGAGAATTCGAACCCGAATTGTACAGGCTTTCGGGCGGTGCACACGATCTGCGAACGACTACGCTATCGTGGTGGCCCTAGGGCACGAACTCTTAGACGAGCTTCTGTTGCAAGAAAATCTGCACGTTATGGACGTGGAGTTCCAAGCGGAGCTTCAATTCGGTCAGCACCTATCTCGCGACATTGAGAAAGGTGATTTCTTGGAGATTGCGGACGACTTCTATGAGCAAGGCGACGAGTGGAGAGGCGCCGAAGAGGATATTGCGGGTCTCCGCGAGGGGTTACATGAAAACCTTCCCATGGGTGTCGATGAACTTGCCGCCGCTGCTCCGCATGAAATCCGTTATGTCGATTGCCTTTGGAACGGCGACTACGCTACCGCGTTGGAAGCGGCGCAGGCGGCACTAACGGCGCTGGCCGGAGGCCCCGACCTGAAAGGCTACCGCGCCTTGTGGCACTACCTCGCAGGATGCGCCGCGCTCCTGGACTCACAGGTTCGTGGGGCATCAGACGACAAAGCACATGAGCATTTCAAATTGGCAAAGACCGTCGGAACAGTTCGATGGCTTGAGCGGCTCAATGTTTCGTCTGCCGAACCCGATACCAATAGCACTCCACTAGAAGATTGCTCGATGATCGAACAACTCGAAGCCAATCTGTGTGAATTGGGTCTGACAAATGAGAGGCCGTTCACCACGCTATCAACGTCGATTCGTGACGGTCTGCTACAAAACAAAGCAAAGAAGTTCGAGAAGGCTCATACGGATTTTGGTGATCTCCTTGGTTACGTTTCGGCAAATCGAGATGATGATGGGGCACCGGACCCCTGGTGGGTTGCGGGTGATATGATTTGCATTGTTTTTGAGGACCATTCCGACGGCAGTGTTAGCGGAAAGCTGGCGATCAAAAAGGCGAGGCAAGTCGCTTCACACCCGGCATGGATATGGGACAATCTGGATGAATTGTCTGATGACGCAACAGTTCTCCCTGTCCTTGTCTCCGACGCTGATGTTAGTGACCGCAACTGCCAAACGCACTTGAAAGGGGTTGCTGTTTGGCGTCTTGGCGAATTTCGAGATTGGTCAAATGAAGTCCTCGGAGTGATACGAGGACTAAGAAGCAAACTAACCCGACCAGGCGACTTAGTGTGGCGAGCGGAAGCATTGAATGAGATGGAGGCGGTTCACGCTACCCCTTCATCGCTAGTGGCGTTCCTGCAGGCCAAGCTAAAGTAGCATCGTAACGATGTCCGGCCATGGTGCACTCATGGTGCACTCGGGGACGAAAAACCAGGGTAGGGGACGGAACTCACCGTCACTCGGAACGGCTTAACCCACTCAATTCATTATCTTCCCGTACCGCCGCGTATCCTCGGTTTCCCAACGTCTCTTTCTTTTAATCAGACGGTCACAGGTTCGAATCCTGTCGCGCTCACCATTTCCCCTTGAAATTCACCTGGACGTGATTGCTCAACCGATCACCCCGCCTTGCAGTCGCGGCAAGAGCCGCTAGGCTGTGCATGGGTCCATCGATGACCGAAACAACCAAAGGGAGAGCTGATCATGGCCGAAGACGACCTGCCGCCGTTCGCCAATCCCGACATTGCGTCGACGGCCCCGTCGCCCGAAACGCCCGCCGGCGATGCACCGCCCGCACCGGCCGAAGCACCCGTGCCAGACGCCGAAGCAGCCGGCGCGCCGGCGCCCGGTCCCGGTCCAAGCGCCGGGGCAAAAATCAATCCCGGCAGCGAGTCCGTCGTCGCCATGCAGTGCATGGAGACGTTCTTCGACATTCTGGTGCAGTGTTGGAACGAGTTCGACAAGGCCAAGTTCGAGCACAAGGACACCAAGAAGCTGCTCCATGAATTAAGCGAAATCCTGATGAAGGGCGATTACGGCTCGACCGTGGCGATGGCAGCCACCCTGATCCAGCGTCAGGGCCGCGAACTGCCGGCGTCCTATCACGAGGCCGCCCGGCTGGCGAAGAAGTACCACGGGTAGCGCGGCCGGAGAGACGTGTGGCTTTGCCACTCAGGACGACAGGACGTACTCGACGCACATTTCGACGCTCCAGTTGCGGCGTAACGCTTCGTCGACGTAGGCCTTGTGGCTCTCCGTATCCCACTCGAAAAATCCGGAGTCGTCTCGGCGCACCGCCCGTTTGCAGACATCGGCGATTCCCACCGACCACACGTTCGGCATCGACGTGTTCTGATACGCGTAGTCTGACGTCGTCGAACCGTCACCCGTCTCGCTCGCGCCGTATCCGGCGATGACCGCCTCGATTTCAGCGGCCTCCATGCTCATGACATTCACGTCGCCGACATACTGCAGCCGGCATTCGTGCAGGTTCGAGTCGTTGGTGCGATTGTTGTATACGCAACTCTCCATGGCCGCCTCGACGGCCCGACGCGCATCGGGCCGTGACCAGGCCCAGGCAAACGACCAGCCGAGATCGGCGTGGCGCCGGGCAGCCGCCATCGCCTTGAAATCGTCGGCCGCCAGATAGTCCTGAAGGTTGTGATACATGCCCGACGGCACGCCTCTCGTCGTTTGGCACGCGCCCACCGCCAGACCCAGAACGAGTGTCGCGATGACCCGTGCAGACGAACCGGGGTAAAACATAAATTCCCTCCATGCGCGAAACTGCGGAATTCAAACTATCTACAGTTTAACATCGCACGGGCGGTACGCTATCGGAAACCCGGCGCATGACAGACCCGCGATCAACCGCCGCCACGCGCGCTTTCAGCCCTTGCGACGGAGTTGCGCCTGATAGCGCGCCTCGTCCCATGCCGTCCGTCTGCCGTTCTGGATCACGTAGGCGATGCAGGTTGCCGTCAGGGTAAAGCTGGAGCCGATCCAGGCGATCTGGCGGCCGATCGGATCGAACGGGAACGACGACGCGATCAGACCGACCAGCGTACCGGCAACACCCATGACCGCGAACGCCGGCAGAAACGGCGAAACCGGCCGGCGGGGTGCTTTTCGCAGGATTCGCGGCCGGGCGTCCTCGGCCGGCGGTGCGGGTAAATGCGGCGCAGACATGATACGTTGCACTGTGACAGGCACCCCCGCCGACTGACAACCGGAGAGAAAAGAGACCGTTGACCGCCATCGCCGCCAACTGGCCCATCGCCCTGTTGATCGCGCTGCTGTGCAGCCTCGGGTTTGCGGCGACGCACGGCAATCCGCGGGTCCGCTTCGCCGGTTTGTTTGGCGGCGGCATCGCGATGTCGGTGCTGTGTGTGCTCAGCCTCTACTTCTTCGCCTACGTCGATCCGGTCGGCGGCAAGGAACGGCTGATCTGGTCGGCGCTGCTGTTCGCCGCCGCGTGGTGGCTCTATCGCCGCGCCAGGCGTACGCTCCACGATGCCGATCGCCGCGACAGGTAAGGCCCGCCGCCTAACGCCGACGCGGATTGACGCCGATCAGCGCCGCAGCCAGGCGCCCACGACCAGGGTCAACAGGCCGACGGCGGCGAGAGCGGCGAGGGTGTAATAGTCTTCCATGATGTCCCAGTTGTCTTGTTGAGGCGGTTTGTTATGGCGGCAAGCCGCGACGAATCGCTCTATTTTACCAAATCGGGCCACAGTCAAAACAGAGACAAGACAGGGTCATAACAGGGGAAAAATAGGGAAAAACAGGGATCGAACCCGGCGGCCGAAGCGCCCGTAGGCATCCCGGAAAGACGAATCCCGGCCCGGGAATACCGGGGCCGGGATTTTCGGTGGACATTTCGGTCTTTTGGGCGTCAGCTGCGGTTGATGACGATGCCGACGACGATGGTGATCAATGCAAGGGCACCGAGTGCCATGAGGGTCATGTACTGTTCCATGACGATTATCCTTCGAAAATTTGCCTGAACGGGGTTTCTGCTGGCGGGACGGTGTCGTTCCGCCTCAATCGCTGACGAAAAAACCGATCAGCACGGCCGCAGACGCCACGATGGCAAGCACGATGGTTAGAAACGTGTACTCCATTTTTTGAATCCGATCCGACGTTCGGTTGGTTCGCCCGCGTTGTATGTTCTTTTTAAGGGCTGATCGGGTGACGCCGCCCCAACGAGAGTCTGGGGGGACTGTTCGAGACGCGGGACGACGACGCCCGATCGAGTGCACCCTAGCGCCGCAACCTGATTCCTCCCTGACGCGAACCTGACGCCAAGCTGAACAGGCCATTTAATCGGCCTCCGGCAAAATTGCCTCGGTGACATTTACGCCGTTGCAAAACATCGCGAAACCGCGATGATCCGGTCGAAACGGCCTTGTGCTGCCCGACCGGGATCAACGTCGTGCTTCAAAAACCTGCCGCCTCGCTGTTCACGCCCGTGCTGATCGCCGGATCGCTGGTCCTGCTGACCGGGTTCGCGATTCGCGCCACCTTCGGCGTTTTCCAGATCCCCATTGCCGACCAGTTCGGCTGGCTCAGGGCGGAATTTTCCATGGCGATCGCCATCCAGAATCTGGCGTGGGGCATCGGCCAACCGATCTTCGCCGCCATCGCCGAGAAATTCGGCGACCGCAAGGCGATCCTTTTGGGCGCGCTGTGTTATGCGGTCGGCCTCGTCGTTTCGGCCTATGCGACGACACCCGGCGCGCACCATCTGCTCGAGGTGCTCGTCGGCTTCGGTATTGCCGGCACCGGCTTCGGCGTGATTCTCGGCGTCGTCGGGCGCACCACGTCAGACGAACATCGCTCTCTGGCGCTCGGCATCGCCACGGCGGCCGGCTCCGCCGGGCAGGTCGTCGGCCCGCCGATCGCCGATGCGCTTCTGAAGGTCATGCCGTGGTCGTCGGTATTTGCCGTCTTCGCGCTCGCCATCATCGCCATCATGATCATGTTGCCGGTCATGGGCCGCGGCCAGACGGCGAGCAAGCAGCAACTCGAGGAGACGTTCTCGGAAGTCCTCGCGAAGGCGTTTCGCGATCCGAGTTACTTTATGATCTTCCTCGGTTTCTTCAGTTGCGGCTATCAGCTGGCGTTCGTCACGGCGCACTTCCCGGCCTTCATCGCCGAAGTCTGTTCGGCCATTGCGCCGGACAGCGTGCTGCGCGGCCTCGGGATCGAATCGACGGCGTCCCTCGGCGCGTTCTCCATCGCGCTGATCGGCCTCGCCAACATCGGCGGCACCATTTTCGCCGGCTGGATCGGGCGCTACTTCCCGAAGAAATATCTGCTGGCGATCATCTATACCGGCCGCACGATCGCCGCCGCGTGGTTCATCATGGTGCCGATGACGCCCACAACCGTGGTCATCTTTTCGCTGACCATGGGCTCGTTGTGGCTCGCGACCGTGCCGCTGACCTCGGGCCTGATCGCGCACATCTACGGGCTGCGCTACATGGGCACGCTCTACGGTGTGGTGTTCCTGTCGCACCAGCTCGGCAGCTTCCTCGGCGTCTGGATGGGCGGCTTCATGTACGACCTCTACGGGTCCTACGACATCGTCTGGTGGGGCGGCGTCGGCGTCGGGGCGTTCTCGGCGATCATCCATCTGCCCGTCCGCGAAGCACCGCTGCCCGCAGCGGTGCGTGCGGCTTAAAACCGCGTCCGCGAAGCACCGCTGCCCGCAGCGGTGCGTGCGGCCTGACGCCAAACGCCGGCTATTGCTGCGCGGCTAGATGAGAATTTGACACCGATCAAGGTGCAACCTCGCGGTTCGCTCTAATAAAGCCAGCGGAACCTTGCACAGTGTTCGAGATAAAGGACATGCGATGGAAAATTTCACGCCCGTTTCCGGCTTCGCCGGCGGCCTGCTGATCGGCGCTGCCGCCTCCTTGCTGATCGTGCTCAACGGCCGCATTGCTGGTATCAGCGGCATTCTCGGTGGCATTTTCGGCGCAAAGGTTGGCGATCTGGCTTGGCGGATCGCGTTCATCGCCGGCATCGTCGCGGGCCCGTTTATCGTCGGACTGGCGGGCGGCACGGTACCTGGCGTGATCGTCGATGCGTCGCTGCCCATGCTTGTCGCCGCGGGCCTGCTGGTCGGGATCGGAACCCGGCTCGGCGGCGGTTGCACCAGCGGCCACGGCGTCTGCGGCATCGCCCGGCTGTCGCCGCGCTCGCTGATCGCGACTGCGGTGTTCTTCGCCGTCGCGGTGGTCACCGTCTATCTGTCACGCCACCTGGTCGGAGGTTAAGTCATGGTCGCCATCCTGAGCAGCCTCGCCACCGGCATCATTCTTGGCGTGGGACTCGCGGTGTCGCAAATGATGAACCCTGCCAAGGTTCTCGCTTTTCTCGACTTCGCCGGCGACTGGGATCCGACGCTTGCCTTCGTCATGGCAGGCGCAGTGTTGGCCGCGATCCCCGGTTTCGCATGGACGAAACGGCGCACCGGACCCGTTCTCGCCGGTAGCTTCCGCATCCCGGACAGACGCGACGTGGACGCCCGGCTCATCGCCGGGGCGACGATCTTCGGCGTCGGCTGGGGTTTCGCCGGATTCTGCCCGGGCCCGGCGCTCGCCGCACTGGGCACCGGCCTGACCGAGGTCTTCGTGTTTGCCGCGGCGATGATCGCCGGGATGCTGCTATTCCGCCTCGTTCCGTCGCGGTGACGCTGCCTATAGCACCGCGAACTTGACGACGAACAGGCCGGCCAGGATCCAGACCGCGATGCCGACCTCGGACGCCTTGCCGCCGAGGGTCTTGATCACGGCGTAACTGATGAAACCGAAGCCGATGCCGGTGGCGATCGAGAACGTCAGCGGCATGGCGATGGCGGTGATCACACAGGGCGCCACGTCGGTGACGTCGTCCCAATCGATCTCGGCGAGACCGCGCACCATGAGGCACGCCACGAACAGCAGCGCCGGCGCGGTCGCATAGGCCGGTACGGTGCCGGCAAGCGGGGCGAAGAACAGGGCCGCCAGGAACAGCGCCGCGACGACCACGGCGGTCAGACCGGTGCGCCCGCCGGCGTTGATGCCCGCCGCGCTCTCGATATAGCTGGTCGTGGTCGAGGTGCCGAAAGCGGCGCCGGCGATGGTTGCCGTCGAGTCCGCCATCAGGGCCTTTCTCAGGCGCGGCAGCTTGCCGTCCTGGTCCAGCATGCCGGCGCGATGCGCAAGGCCGACCAGCGTGCCCGCCGTGTCGAACAGGTCGACGAACAGGAAGGCGAAAACGATGGCGATGAGGCCGACGTTGAGCGCACCCACGATGTCCATTTCGAGGAACGTCGGCGCCAGTGACGGCGGCATAGAGACGATGCCGCCACCTTCCGAAACCCCGAGCACGACGCCGACGACGGTGACGCCGAGGATGGCGATGATGATGGCGCCCGGCACGCCGCGGGCCGTCAGGATGGCGATGGCGACGAAACCGATGGAGGCCAGGATCGGCGGCCAGCTGGTCAAGTCGCCGAGGCCGACCAGCGTCGCCGGATGATCGACGACGATGCCGGCGTTCTTCAGCGCGATGATCGCCAGGAACAGGCCGATGCCGGCGGAAATGGCGATCTTCAGTGAGCGCGGAATGGCGTTGATGATCCACTCGCGGACGGGGAGGATCGAGAGGATCAGGAACAGCACGCCGGAGATGAACACGGCGCCCAGCGCGACCTGCCATGTGTAGCCCATGCCGAGCACGACGCCGTAGGTGAAGTAGGCGTTCAGCCCCATGCCCGGCGCCAGCGCCACCGGGTAGTTGGCATAGAAGCCCATGATCGCGGTGCCGATGGCGGCGGCGAGGCACGTAGCGACGAACACCGCGCCATGGTCCATGCCGGCATCCGAGAGGATCGCCGGATTGACGAAGATGATGTAGGCGAGCGTCAGAAAGGTGGTGATGCCGGCGACGACCTCGCGCCGCACGTCGGTGCCGTGTTCACTGAGCCTGAAAAGCCGTTCCATGATCGCGGTATCTCCCCGTTCCGCTGTAAAAGCCCCTCGTCTGGCTACCCCGATTCGGGGGCGGAGGGGAAGAGGCAACAAACAAAGCCAAGCTGTGCACAAAAACTCCGCGTCATGGACCGCGGGATCGTGACTAATCATACCGAGTTAAATAGTATCGGGAGGATATAAAGGTCGCGTGGTTCGTTTACTGTGAGAGGTCCGGATGCGAACATTATTCTTACTGACACTTGTCATTTGCCTCGCGTACCCGATCTCTCCGTTGCGGTCGGACGAAGTGTCGATCCCTTTTCACAGCGAGTTTGTCATCGATCGTGAAGACCAAATTTCCAATGACACCAAGTACTTTTTGCATTTTCTGCTACAACTCCATCAGCAGGAAACGTCCTACCGGGTTACAGTGGCAACGCTTCCCTCTACGAGCGACCTTCCGATTGAGGTATTCAGCGATCGTCTTGTCCAACAGTGGGGGTACGGTAAGGGGGGCAAACCCGAGGGTGCCGTTCTCGTTTTCATTCCCCGCGACAAACTGGTCGGAATCGGCGTTAGTAGCGGTCTCAAAGACGTTCTGACCGATAGGCATGCAAAACAAATCATCGACGAATACATTCGCCCGAATATCCGGCAAAACGACATACAAAAAGGCATGTCGAGAGGGGCACGGGAAATAACTCACGTGCTTTCCGGCAAACCCATCGGGTTCGATTTCAAGTCCACGGACGAACAACGCAATGAGAGCTTCTATTGGCTAATTGGACTCACCGTATTCGGCATGTCCGCGCTTGTGGTCCTGAGATTGTTTGGTGGCGGCTGGACGGATTTTGACGAACTTGCACGAAACTACAGTATCGAACGTCACAGGGATTCGGTTTGGGGTGGCGGCGGCGCCGATTTTAACCCCGTAATTCAATCTCTTGCGCCGCCACCGGAATTCACTGCAGATGACGACCGCGCCGAAGACAAAGACACCAAAACCTGATCGACGCTGTTGCCATGTCGATCTCGGATCAAGAGCCGACGCCGCCGATACGACATGGGTGGCCACTTCCGATTTCGCTTCATGGCCGAACCTGATCCGGCCATTCACGATTTTGATAAGGCGACAAGACATGGATGCCCGTGACAAGCACGGGCATGACGGTTTCTTCAGTCCGTCAACAGATCCGTAACGGCCTTGTCGAAGAACCGGTGAAACGCCGGGTCGTTGTCGCCGCTGGCGCAGCAATGGCCCCAGTCGGTCTCGTAGGGACGCAACTCGGCGTTCGGCATTGCCGCGACCTCGCGGCGGTTGTCCTCGACCCGGAAATAGAGGTCCGTGGTCGACGGCACGACGATGGTCCGGGCCGCGATCGCGCGAAGCGCGGCTTGCGTGTCGCCGCCGAACGGATCGTTGGCGCCGATATCGCCCTGCTGCCACGTCCACAGCTTGTGCAGCAGATCGTTGGCGTCCCATCCGAGGTGATCGTTCTCCCAGTCGACGAGGAAATCCTCGGGCGTTTCGAAGCCGAGGTCCCGGAACCGGTGCTCGCGGAACCAGCCCTGGCTGTAGGCCCAGCCGCAGTAGACCCGGCCGAAGGCCTTGAGCCCGGCGACCGGCGGCGTCTCGTAGTCGCCGCCCAGATAAGCCGGATCGGCCTGAAGCGCTGCCTTGACGCCTTCGAGGAAAACCCAGTTGTGGTGCGACGTCTTGGCCGAGCCGCAGAACGGCAGAATGGCGTCGACGATGTCCGCACACTGCGCGCCCCACTGGAACGACTGGCAACCGCCCATGGACCAGCCGGTCACCAGGCGCACGCGTTTCACGCCGAGTTCGTCCTCGACCAGCCGCCGCTGCACGGCGACGTTGTCGAAGAACGTGGTTTTCGGAAAGCGGCATTTGTCCTGCGGGGCAAGGGTGTTGGACGGCGACGACGACTGCGCGTTGCCGAACAGTGCCACCGTGACGATGAAGTGGTTCGCCGGGTCGATGGCGCGGCCTGCGCCGAAGTAAGCCTCGTTGCGTTCCAGCGTACCGGTATAGAAGGTCGGAATGACGACGGCGTTGTCGCGCGCGTCGTTCAGCTCGCCGAACGTCTTGTAGGCGAGACGCGCACCCCGAAGGGTTTCGCCGGACTGCAGCGCGACGTCGCCGGCGTCGAAGATACGGATGTCGCTCATGCAGACCCTCATTATATAAAACAGAGGGCGATTCACGTTTCAGGTGGAATCTCTTCGTGACTCGCCTGAAACGATCGCACTCTAGAAAAACTTGATGTAGCGGTCGCGTTCCCAGTCGGACACGTGGTTCATGTAGGAGAGCCACTCCTGCCGTTTGTAGTCGAGCCACGCCTTGTGCATGTCTGCGCCGAACACCGTCCTGGTCAGCGGGTCGGCCTCGAAACCGTCGAGGGCTTCTTCCAGTGTGCGGGGCAGGTGGCCGACGCCGAGCTTCGCCAGCTCGTCCTCGGACTTCACGTAAAGGTTCTCGGTGTGCGGCGCGCCGGGATCGAGGCCTTCGCGGATGCCCTCGAGGCCGGCGGCCAGCGCCAGGGCGAAACCGAGATACGGATTGCACATGGAATCGGCGGCGCGCAACTCGACCCGGCAACCGCCCTTGGGGATGCGCACCGTGTTGGTGCGGTTGTTGTCGCCATAGGCGACGAACACCGGCGCCCAGGTGAAGCCGGAGTTGCTGCCCTTGAGGATCAGCCGCTTGTAGCTGTTCACGGTCGGCGCGACGACGGCGAGGATCGCCGGCAGGTGCTTCAGAACGCCGGCGATAAAATTGTAGCCGATCCGCGAAAGATCGCAGCCGTGCGGGTCATCGCCATTCGGCGCGAACAGATTGTCGCCGGACGTCAGATCGTAAATCGACATGTTGAAGTGCGCGCCGGACCCCGCGTAATTGCCGAACGGCTTCGGCATGAACGTCGCGAAGGCGCCGTAATTTCGGGCGATCTCGTGGGCCATGCGGCGGAAGAAGACGTAGCGGTCGGCCATCAGCATGACGTTGGTGTAGTCGAAATCAATTTCGAACTGGCCGATGCCGTCTTCGTGATCGAACGAGTAGACGTCCCAGCCGAGGTCGTTCATGGCGCTGACGAGATCGTCGAGCCAGCCCATGTTTTCGAGCAGGCGGGAGACATCGTAGGCGGGCTTGTCGAGGTTCGGCCGATCGCTGACCGGGTGATAGCCGCCTTCGCCGTCTTCCTCGAAAACGAAGAACTCCGCTTCCATGCCGGCATTCAGGCCGTACCCCATGTCGGCGGCGTCGGCGAGCACACGCCTGAGAATGTTACGCGAGCACGGCTCGAACGGCTTGCCCTCGCACCAGAGGTCGCTGGCGAACCAGGCGACGTTGGGCTGCCACGGCTGAACCATGCAGGACGATGGATCCGGGTGCGCCGCGACTTCCTCGTCGCTGATATCCTGGGGCACGCCGTCGAGGGCCGCGCCGGTACAGAGTTCCGATCCCGCCATCATGCGGTCGAAATGCGCGATCGGCACCATCTTGCTTTTCGACACCCCGTGCATGTCGACATAGGACGGCAGCACGTACTCGACCCCCTCGGCAATGAGCGACTTCTTAAGGGCCTCGTTCGATTCAGACATGTCCCGGTACTCCCCGTCGGTCCTGGTCGTGTTTTGTTTGAAATGCCTACAGTGCCGCGACGAACGCGAACCCGGCAATCACGAGGATGAGCGCGATGACCGGGCCGACGATGGAGAGGCGGAGCGTACTGCCCCGCGCCGCAATGCGGGCATTCTCCTTTTCGGCCAGCCATTCGGACGCGGCCAGCCGAACATGCTTGCCCTCGCCGATATGCTGGCGGCCGCCGCGCGCGAGATCGTCACGGACCAGGGACTCACCCAGGGTTTCGAACATTTGCCGCCGGCTCTCCGACAAGTGGCCTTCGCCGTTATCCGGTCCCGTCACATACGCCTCCCTCTTTCGGCGGTGAGATTAGGACGCAGGATGATGAATGTCACTCTCTGGCTGGCCATTCAAATCAACCGTGATTGTTGGGGTCGACCGGTGCTACCATAGTCGGGGTTTGCCATTCCGCGAGGCGAAGGCCATGCCGCATCGAACACTTGGCGCAATTCTCCAAAATCAGGAGCTGCTCCACACAACGCCCGATACGAGCGTTCAGGCCGCCGCGCTCAAGATGGCGGAACGAAACGTCGCCGCCATCCTCATCATCGAAGACGCCGAGTTACTCGGCATCTTCACCGAGCGCGACCTGCTTCGCCGGGTTGTCGCCAAAGGGCTAAATCCGCTGGAAACGCCGGTTGGCGGGGTGATGACGTCCGATGTCGTTACCCTCCACGTCAACGCAACCGGCTTCGAGGCCGTTCGCATGATGCGAGAGCAGGGCGTCCGCCACATCGTCGTCAGCGGTCTCAACGAAACCGGTTATGCCGTGGCCTCGATCCGCGATTTTCTGAGCAGCGAATTGGCCAATTTCGATCGCGAGATCGAGTTCGAGCACCGGCTCTGGGAAGAACTCTGAGGGAAACTACTCGATAAGACCGAGCTCGCGCTGCTGTTGCAGACGGTCGGCGCGGCGTTTGCGCGCCGCCGCGGCGCGCTCGAACCAGTTTTGCAGCTCCCGGTTTGCCGCGTTGCCGTCTCGCGCCGTCGCACCCGTTCCGCCGCTCGGCTGAAGACAATGAAGCCGCATACGCTCGAACTCGCCTTCCGTCGACCCGACATCGATGAATGCACCGCGGATCAGCGGTTCGCCGAACCGCTCGTTCAGCGCATTGGTCAACTGTTCCTCGACGACGGCAAGGTCCAGCTGCGAGGCGACTTCCTCGCTGTCAAACTGGGAGAGCACAAGATTGATCACGTCCTTGACCTGCGGCATGCGTTCGCAAAGCAGCCCCGCATTGTGATTGTCGTAAGGCTGAATGTGGGCCTGAAGTTCGATCCGGCCACCATCGGGATCGAGGTCGGGCCATGGCATCGGCTGATAGGCGATACGGATCGGCGGTCCGGACGGTGCCGCGAGCTCTTCAATTGCGAGCTCGCTCTCCGTTTCGGAACTGATGAAGAAGGTGTAGATATAAACCCCCGCCAGCGCCAGAAGCGCGAGGCCGAGGCACATCGCGAGCAGATAGAGCGGATTGTCTTTGGCGCGTTCAATCATTTCGGTTCTGCATGTTCCCTGAGCGTCGGCACGACGGAATCGCCAGCATTCACATTAGCAGAGGCCGCGATTCCTGCGAATCGGCATCCATCCTATGCGCCCGGTTCCGCGGCGGCTATGCGCTACGTCACACAGGCCAACGCGGCAACTGTTTCATCCGTCGAACTGCGCCATCACGGCTCCCCGGGCGACCAACGCCACGGCTTGACGAAAGCGCCGCGCCAAACGCCACGGCGCTGCTTGCGCGCCTGAGCCTCAATGCCGAGATAATCGGCGTGATACTTCCATTGCGGCCGAACCAGCGCCCAACCTTTCAAAACCATGGTCTTGTTCAGGTCGTCCTCGCCGGCGGAACACATGCCGAGTAGCCCGGTCGTGCGATCCTTGTCGTACAGCATGCAGGTCACCGGCCGGCCGCCGATCAGCAGCATCAGATACTGCGTGGCGACGGTGCCGCAGGGATATGTCGATCCGTCGGGGTTTTGGCACGATTGCCCCGGCTCCGGCGCGTCGATGTTGAACAAACCCAGGCGCCGACCGTCGATCTCCAGGGTATCGCCATCGATAACGACAGCGTCGCCGGTAATGATCTCGGCCGCGCCGGGCGGACGGGCATCCGGCACCAACAGAAGGAAAACGGCGACGATAATGATCGGCAGCCAGAAGCCCCGTGGCTCAGGATTCAAGGACCGCATCGGAATCCGCAAGCGACGTACCGCTCCGGAGATAGACAAGGGGATCGACATTGACGTCGCCTTCGACGTTCGACAATGCCTCGAAGAACAGGCCGAAAAGCTCCGATTGCGACGAGATTTCGAGCTTCGCATAGATGCTCTTCATGTGATTGCGAACCGTGCCGGGCGAAATGCCGAGCAAACGCGCGATCGATTTTGCCGAGTGTCCGCGCAGCAATAGATGGGTAATTTCGCCTTCACGATCGGTCAGGACGGATGTGCCGAAACTCCTGAATGCCTGGGTCATCCTGAAATGGAAATCGACGCGGAACGCGTCCGTCGCCTCGAAATCGGGTTTGAGCCGCGACCATATCCTGATCATCAGTTGATGAACGATCGGCAGCGCCTCGCGGGCAAACCGGATATCGGATTTCGAGAAACGGGACTGCGGCTCGCGGCGCGCCATCGAGAGATGTGCGCTGATGTCATCGCTGACCGGCAGGATGTAGCCCATTTCATCACCCGCACCCCACGGTGAATAATACTCCGTGTAGTATCGGCTTTCCTTGAAGTCGGGCGGTACGCCGAGCTCACGCATCGTGTAGCAGCCGGCCTCGATACCCTCGAGAAACGACGTGTAGAACGGATCGAGCAGATAAGGTCCGCTAATGTAGCGTTCGCGGCGCACTTCGACGGCCGAATGATCGACCTCGATCGGCGGGGCATCGCGGCGAAAGAACACGCAATACCAATTGTCGAAATACATACCTTCGCCGAGCGCCTCGATCAGGTCGCGCAAAACCGAGGGATGATCGATGTTTTCGATCATCCGGGCGATCTTCCGGTTCCACTGTTCGATCGTCAGACGCGCCATGCCTGATTACCGTCCGGGACAGACCGGATACAACAGCCAGCGTCCCGCCATTAGATTACGTGTTCTTGGGTGCACCCCAGATGCGGATCAAGTCTACCCGGTTGTTTCACGATGACAAGCGATACGGAACCGGATTACAGGTTATCCATGGCGCGATGGCCCAAAGCGGTCAAAAGACTTAGCATACCGTCATCTCGGAAATTGAAGCGGAAGCACGGAACGGATGGCGGACGTCAAGGGTATTGTCGACGAGATGCGCGGTGAGTATGTCGCGCACTGCCGGAAACAACTGGTAGAGATCGACAACGCGCTTAACTGTCTCTCGCAGCATGCCGCGACGGCCGAGCACGACGATATCCGCAACGAGGCGCGTCGCCACGTTCACTCGATAAAGGGCTCTGCTTACACATTCGGTCTTCCCGAAATCAGCTTGTTCTGTGCCGCGTGGGAAGGGCACATGCTCAATCGGGCGACCGATGAAACGGCGCTACATGTTCCGGCTTGGCAGCGGCTGCTTGCCATTCTCACGCACCTGTTCGAACGCGCCGGCGGCGAAACCGTCGCGCGGCCGCCGGCTGGCGGCACGGATTGGGGCCGGGTACTCGTCTGGACGCCGTATCAGGCGTCCCGCGGCGCGCTTGCCGATCTGGCCCGGTCACAGGGCGCCGAAGTGATCCTCGCTCGAACGGACCGAGAGGCCGTACTGGTCGTTGCGGATCAATCCGTCGATACGGTGTTGTCGTGTACCGATACGGACACCGAACTGACCCAGATCCAGCGCGCCCGGCTAATCGGATCGACGGCGGCCGGCATCGGGGCCGTGTGGTTGGTCAACGACAGCGAGTCGGACATCCAGGGGGCAGGTGTGCTGGCCACGATGGTCGACGCAGGCGCCGTCGCTCTGAGCAAGTTCCGCGTTACTTGATCCCGTAGGCGCGTTCGACCGTCGTGCGCACTTTTTCCGTCAGGGTATCCGGGTTCAAGGGCTTGACCATGTACCCGGTCACGCCGCCATCTATCGCCCGTCGAACTGTCTCGCCCGAGCCGTCGGCCGTGAGCATCAGAAACGGCAGATCGGGCGATTGTTTTCGAACCGCCTCCAGAATCTGCAAACCATCGACATCCGGCATGCCGATATCGCAGATCACCAGATGCAATCCCGTGACGCCCTCGGCCAGCATATCGAGAAACAGAGGCGACTGCGTAACCCGGTAGATCTTTTTGAAACCCATACGCTGAAGAAGCCGCTCGACCAGCATGGTCACGAGTTCGTCGTCGTCAATCACAGCAACGGCAATTTCTGCAAATGATTGCGGTTGCGGCGCTTCGTCGATGAAGGGATCCGTCATAGCCGCGTCAAATACCACTGCCCATATCGATGATGCCAGTCTGAGTTTCAATTTCCCGCAACAGAGCGTGCAGATGTTCATCGACGAATCCGGCTGTTTCCAGGTGCCGTACCGTCTGCATCAGATAATCTCGATTGAGACCCGCGATACCCGAAGCACGCATGATCAACGACGCCGCCTTTTCGACGGGCAAGCCGCCCGCGTAGTCCGGATGATCGGGATCGGCGACGAACGTCCACGCAACAACACTGCGGGGCGCATCCGCACCGCGCGCCTCGACCGGCAGAAACCGGGCGATGTAAGGATAGTTGACCAGTTCCCGTTCTTCCAGATACGCGGTCACCCGTTCCGCATCCTCGCCGCGGACCCGAAAGATCCGGCCGAGGCATTCGCCGCCAGCGTCGAGTCCAAGGACCAGCCCCGGGCTGGCCCTGGTGCCGCGATGATGAAAAGAATAGATGCAAAATGACCGGGAATAGCCGTGCAGCACGGCATCGTATGCCGTTTCGTAATCGAACCCGGGCCGCCACATCAACGACCCGTAACCAAACACCCAGAAGGGCTTGCCGGGGGCCGGTCGCTCGCCAAGATGCGGCGGCGGCGGCGCGTGATTCGCATCACTGACCACGATGGTAACCCTGCTGGAATCTATGGTTTGGCGGAATCATGCGCCTGTGGGGCGGTTCGTTGACTCATCGCAACGCACTGTTAACACTTCTGCCACAATAATTTAACGGTATGCAGTAGGGGACCAACGACAAAACTGCAACCGGCGCGTATCTCGGGGGAGGTACCAGGGGTAGCAACGACGAGGGCAATGTTATGTTGCGTCAACCGACTGAAGGTCACCAAGTCTACGAAGTCGCGATCTACAATCAGGAAGTTCGCGCCTTGGTCAAACAGAACCAGAGTCACCGGTTTTTCGACGATCATTGGGCCGACGTGCAATTGCACGACGTGCTCGCTCGTGACGAGGGCGAGGCCCGGGCGCTGATCGCCCGACGGTTCCCGCCCGACGACGGCTTCGTCGTCGAGAAAGTCTGCGAAACCCGCCTCTGAAACCGGCCGGCAGCCTGAGACTGCCAACGCGGTCTCCCGCGTCCGCAAACGGACGCACACTCCGGGAACCGCCGGTGCACGATCCCGAACAGCGCTCAGCCCGAGCGGCCCCATCCGACAGACATCACAGAAATCTCTGACGCCGTCCGTGAACCTGTCCGGACCGCCGGACGCAGGTATCGCGAGGATACCGCGCCGTATTCACGGCCGCTTATCGCAACATAGCAGCCGTTTGAGTCGTCGTTTATAAGCGACTGAAGATGACCCTGGCTGTGTAAAAACGATTTGCTTTCGTGATGTCTGCTAGAATCTCGCTGACGAACTCAGTGAGGTTTTGATGAAGCGGTTTGTTGAAGGTGTGTCGCGTGATCAGGCGAGCTTTCTGCCGGAATGCCTGGACGACTTCGTCGGCGAGGACAATCCGGTCCGGGTTGTCGATATCTTTGTCGATGAGCTTGATCTTCGGAGTCTGGGGTTCGAGCGGGTCGATCCGCGCTCGACGGGGCGGCCTGGCTATCATCCGTCGGGACTGTTGAAGCTCTACATCTACGGTTACCTGAACCGGGTGCAGTCGAGCCGCCGGCTGGAGCGCGAGGCGGGCCGCAACGTGGAGGTCATGTGGCTGACGGGCCGGCTGGCTCCCGATCACAAGACGATCGCCGACTTCCGCCGGGACAACGGTCCGGCGATCCGCAAGGTCTGCGCCCGGTTCGTGGAACTGTGCCGCACGGTCGGGCTGCTGGCCTCGGCGAGCGTCGCCATCGACGGCTCGAAGTTCAAGGCGGTCAACAACCGCGACCGCAACTACACGCGGGCCAAGATGCAGCGGCGCATGGCGCAGATAGAAGAAAGCGTAGCCAGGTATCTGCACCAGTTGGACAGCGCCGACCGCCAGGAACCGTCGGAGGCGATGGAGGGTAAGGTTGCCCGCCTGACGGAAAAGATCGCCAGGCTGAAGAGCGAGATGCAGCGCCTGCGGGGCCTTGAGGAACGCATGTTTGCCGCGCCGGACAAGCAGATCTCGCTGACCGATCCGGATGCGCGCTCCATGGCGACCAGTGGCCGGGGCTCAGGTGTGGTCGGCTACAACGTCCAAGCCTCGGTCGATACCGAGCATCACCTGATCGTCGATCATGATGTGACGACTGCGGGCTCCGACCGGGCACAACTGGCGCGTATGGCGGCGCGGACGAAAGCCGCCCTTGGGGCCGACACATTAGATGTGGTTGCCGACCGGGGTTACTTCTCCAGCGAGGAGATATTGGCCTGCCACGAGGCGGGTATCACCGTGACTCTGCCCAAGCCGATGACATCGGGCAGCCGTTCCAAGGGACGCTTCGTGAAACAGGACTTCCGCTACGTCTCTGATGACGATGTCTATGTCTGTCCCGCCGGCGAGCGCCTCACCTATCGCTACACCAACGAGGAGAAGGGGCTCACGCTGAGGCGTTACTGGTCGAACGCCTGCTTGAGTTGCGCCATCAAGCAGCGTTGCACCACGGGCCGCGAGCGCCGCATCACGCGCTGGCAGCACGAACACCTGGTCGATGCCGTTCAGCACCGGCTCGACCGAGACCCGGACGCGATGCGAAGACGGCGCGAGACCGTCGAGCATCCCTTCGGCACCATCAAGGCCCGCATGGGCGCAACCCACTTCCTGATGAAACGGCTCAAGAACGTGCGCACCGAAATGGCGCTCCACGTGCTCGCCTACAATCTGACCCGGGTCATCAACATCCTCGGCACCGGCCCACTGATCCGGGCCATGAGGGCCTGATAGGCCCCACTGCGCCTGCCCAAGGCCGAAAAACCACCGCTCAGACCGTTAACGGACCAAATATTCAGCCCGCTCGCGCCGATATCGCATTATCCCAATCAATCAGCCGTCGATCACGGTCCGCCAGACAACTCACCGCCCAGCCAAAACGTTTTCACACGACCAAGACCCAAGGCGGACTCAAGCGTCAGCGTCATGTTTCGTCGTCGGGAAAGATCGTCACTGCCAAACCCACGAGTACAGATAGCCAAGTAGAGGCCTCCATTGACGCCTTGTCGCAAAGGTCAGGTCGGTCAGTAATCATGGAAACTGAATGGCCAAAGCTGCTTTCGCCCGTATTGACGACGTTCCATTGAGCACTCGCAGGATCACCGTGAGTCAAGCTGTTCATGGACTGCGTTAGTTCTGGCCCGATATCTGGAAAGTTGTCTTCGGCGATTGCATTTAGCATACGCGCCAAACTGGGGCGCTTTTTGTGACTCCAACCCTCGTCCCAAATTGCCAATTTGTCTGGAAACTTGTGTAGATAGAGAATGGTAACAGCCCGTTCAGCCAAAGGCCGAACCAAGACCAGTGCACCGTATAGGCAGGCTTGCCGAACAAGCTCTCGAATCGAAAGGGCAAGACTGATTCCCGACGGAATGATCTCGCAGGCGGCAAGCTGTAGTCTATTCTTTTCAATCGAGTAGGTTCGTGGCGCAATGTTGGCGTTGGCCTTTAACCCTGCAACGATGAGTTGGTCAAAAGCTTGAAGGCTTTTCCGTCCGAGGTACGGTTCGTTATCGGGAGTAAATATCGGCAAATCACTGTCATTATGTCGACGGGCGATGATCCTTTACCACTATAGTCTTTCTGCGCACTACACGTCCCGATTCTTCCGTCTCTGGCTATCTAGGACCTTCCCGATAGGCGTTGGACACGTCCGCTTCAGCCCGGTTTCTCGCCGCACGGACCTGAGGGTTCCTGCATCCCGATCCCCGGGGTTCGGGGTTCGGGCCGGTTCGTCTCCGACGGGGACCGCCGCCGGGCGGCGGCCCGCTCTCGCTGACTACTGTCCCTGCAGTCGCCGCTCGGCCGCTTCGCCGCCCTCGAAAATTTCGTAGCTGTCGACACCGCCGAGAATGACACCGTCGTACCCCTGATCGACGACACCGTAGATGTATGATGCCGGGTCGCCGAAGATAATTCGCTGCCATTCCGGGTTCCAGAATTCCACGAAGTAATGATCGGGCTCACCGCGCAGGGGGGCGCCGAGCCAGGGCGGAGAACCCTCCTGCCAGTGTTGCTGCCAATAGTACCGATAACTCGCGGCCATGCCGATATCGACCCGTGCGAAGACCAGACGCCGCGCACCGCTCGCCTTGTACTTGAGCGTCTCGACCGCCTGTTTGGTCAGCGGTTCGCGGCCATGGAAGACATCGACGATGATCACGTCGTAATTGGTCTGATGCATCATCAACGCGAACTCGTCCTGCCGGCCATAGACGGCGGAATTCCCGATGACCGCGAAGTTATTGATGCTGTCGCCCGATATGACGCTGTTCGCCGACTCGTCGAACGGCCGGGCCGGATAGGCCGGCAAGGTGGTGCTCTCGAAGGCCGACGCACCGCTCGCGTGATAGGCCGCACCAAGTTGACGGGCCTTCGCGCGTCCTTCGTCGATCACGGCCCGATCGTCCGCGTGATCGAGGACAAACACTTTGAGGCCGTTCCGGCGCGCGATGTCGATCAGATCGAGGCGTGCCTTGAGGCGCTCCGGATTTTCGCCCGGCTTGTTGATCCCGCCGCCGCCGGCAAACAGATTCGTGACCATGATGCCGTCGATCGAGCGCATGTAGGTTCGCGCCGGCGACGCGAGTTCCTCGTCCGTGTCGTCGCGCTTGATCAGAAGTTCGAGGGAGTTTTCGACGACAACGGTAAAATCGGGACGCCGTTGCCGGGCGAAATCGGCGATGTCGGTGACGAAACTTCGCATTGTCTCGCGAAAATCCATGAGGATGCCAGCCGGGCCATCGTCCAGTGCAGGGCCGGTATCGCCCGCCGTACGGCCTTGAATTCTGACCTCGCCCTGGCGCGGTTCCGGCTCTGGTTCCGTCACCAACTGCCCCTGAGCGGGGCGCCCCAAACCAGCGAGCGACACCGCGAACATTGCCACGAAGGCCGCACAGGCCAGTGCTGGCCGGCAACGCTGCGGTCGAGTATCTGCACAACGGCGCATAACGGGCATCCTATGACACATAAATCTTCATTTCGAACCTAGCGTCATAGAGTTAACCAGTCATTGCTCCGGTTGTTTCCGGCAGCGAACAAGCGCCCATCAACTGTTTGTGATCGGGTGTCACTGTGATGTCGCACGGCATTGGCACAACATAACCTCATGAAGAAAGCGATATCACTGATCGTTCTCATCGCCGGTGTGCTAGGATCGCTGTTCGTTTCAACGCCGACCGTGACCGGATCCTCGCACCCGTCATCCTGGGCGTTTGAATGGCCGAAAACCGATTTCAACAGACATCAGGTTGCGTACTCGGAAATTCTCTCGGGCGGGCCGCCGAAAGACGGTATTCCGCCGATCGACGATCCCGTTTTCGTGCCGGTCGCCGACGCCGGCGGATTGGTCCCGACCGAACCGGTCATCGGGCTCGTGCAAGACGGCGAGGCCAAGGCCTATCCGCTGCGCGTTATGACGTGGCACGAGATCGTCAACGACGAAATCGCCGGTATCCCGGTCACCGTGACCTATTGCCCGCTCTGCAATTCGTCGATCGTCTTCGACCGGCGCTTCGACGGAGAGGTGCTGGATTTCGGCACCACCGGCAAGCTTCGAAATTCCGATCTCGTCATGTACGACCGGCAAACCGAGTCGTGGTGGCAACAGTTCACCGGCACCGGCATTGTCGGCGAATACACCGGCCGCAAATTGAAGATGATTCCGTCGCGCCTCGAATCCTGGGCGGCATTCAAGGAACGCGCGCCGAACGGCCGCGTGCTGATCCCCAATAACCCGAGCATGCGCGATTACGGCCGTAATCCCTATGTCGGGTACGATTCGGCACCCATGCCGTTTCTCTACCGCGGCAACATGCCAGAAGGTATCGAGCCGATGATCCGTGTCGTCGCTGTCGGCGCACGCGCCTGGTCGCTGCCGCTGATCCGCGATCGCGGCCGGGTTGAGGACGGCGACCTGGTGATCACCTGGTCATCCGGGCAAAACTCGGCGCTCGACGGTCCGATCATCGCCAAGGGCCGCGACGTCGGCGGCGTGGTCGTCCAACGCGAGGTTTCCGGGATCATGCAGGACGTTGTTCATGATGTGACCTTCGCCTTCGTCTTTCATGCCTTTCATCCAAACGGAAAAATCAACCATCTATGACCGCCGGCGCGGACGCCGCTGACGCGGTGCGGATGAGACCGTCATCGTCGACGGTTGTTCGGCAATTCCCGCGGCGATATCCTGAGCCGAGTCGATTCTCTAATCATGATCTGAGCCCGACCGCCACGGGACGGGCGCAGGCGGCAGGAAAATGCGTCCCCCACGTCACGTCCCACGCCACATCGTCGTCGTCGGCAACGAAAAGGGCGGCAGCGGCAAGTCGACCACCGCCATTCATTTGGCCGTCGGACTTCTGCATGCCGGTCTTCGTGTCGCAACTGTCGACCTCGACGGCCGCCAAGGCACGTTGACCCGGTTTTTCGCGTCGCGACGACGCCACGGCGAGCGGCTTTGTCCCGGCGTGCCGCATCCCGATCATGAGGCCTTTCCGCCGCGTGCCGGCAACGCGCCCGATCAGGACGAAGAGGACGTTCTGACCATTCAGCGGTTGCTTCCGGACCTCGCCGCCGGTTTCGACGCGGTGATCGTCGACACGCCCGGGAACGACACGCCGCAAAGCCGCGCCGCGCACATGCTCGCGGACACGCTGATCACGCCGCTGAACGACAGTTATGTGGACCTCGACGTCCTCGGAATCGTGGAGCCGGACAGCATGAAGATCGAACGCCCCAGCCACTATGCCGAAATGGTCTGGAATCAACGCAAGAAGCGCGCAGCCCGTGGCCTCAACGCATGCGACTGGGTCGTCATGCGCAATCGGTTGAGCAATCTCGACGCCAAATCGAAACGCGAGATGGCGCGGCTGATCGACGAGGCGGCCCGGCGCTTCGGATTTCGGACCGTCGACGGGTTCGGCGAACGAACGATCTATCGCGAGTTGTTTCTCTCGGGTTTGACGATTCTGGATTCGGCCCGACCGGGCGACGACGGCGCATTGAGCCTCTCGCATCTTGCTGCACGCCAGGAGATCCGCACCCTGATCGAAGCCGTTCGGACGCCGCTGAACACGCCGATAACCAAACCCGCGGTTGGCCAATGATCGATCTTCTGGCTCCGTTCCGGGCAGGCGCCAAGAGCGGTAAGACGCCGCAAGCGCCAGCGACCGGTTCTAGCGATGCCGGGGGCCGCATCGTCGCCGTCGCCAACGAGAAGGGCGGTTGCGGCAAGTCGACCATGGCGATGCATCTTGCCGTTTCGCTTCTGAAACGCGGTCTGCGGGTCACAAGCATGGACATCGACGTACGTCAGGCGACCCTCACGCGCTACATCGAAAATCGTCAGCGCTATATCGATGCCGCCGGCCATCAGATCGCGATGCCCGATCATTACAACGGCGATGGAATCACGGGTTCCAACGACGACTCGGGGGCAACCGCCGGGGAACGTCTTCATTACCTGATCGACGGTGCGCGGGCGAACTACGACATCGCCGTGATCGATACGCCGGGCGCCGACACGCCTTTGGGCAGGATTGCACATAGCGAGGCCGATCTGATCCTGACGCCCGTGAACGATAGTTTCATCGACCTCGATGTGCTGGCCCAGATCGATGCGCGACGAAAAGCGGTCATCGGCCCCAGCCCCTTTGCAACGCTTATCCTCGCGAACCGGACGCAGCGCCGCGAGCAGGGCAGGCCGGCCGCGCCGTGGCTGGTCGCCCGCAACCGGCTCGGCACGCTGGAAAGTCACAACACCCGGGATGTCGACTGGGCGCTCGACCTGCTGAAGACCTCGATCGGCGTCAGCGTGGTGCCCGGTTTCAGCGAGCGGGTCATCTTCAGGGAGCTTTTCCTCGTCGGTCTCACCATATTGGATTTGAAGGACGCGGCGGGCGGACAACCGCTGAGCCGCTCGCACATCGCGGCCAGAAACGAGGTCGCGGCGCTGACCGATGCCGTCCTCGACGGTCTCGGCATGACCGTGCGCCAGGTCGCCGAGTAAGCGAGCGAATAGCCGGTAACACAGATGAACAAGCGCCCATGAACAAAAAGAAGGACAGCCAGCTCCCGGAACGCAAACCGGCAACTGCGTCGGAGGTTGATGCATTTTTGCAGGCCGTCGCCACGGCGCCGGTTCGCAGCGGCGACGGCCCCGGCCGGCTGCTGTTCGCGATGGACGCGACGGCGAGCCGCTACCCGAGCTGGGACCGGGCCGCGCGGCAGCAGGGCGACATGTTCCGCGCCGCCGATCAGGTCGGCGGCATCGAGGTGCAGCTCGCGTTCTTCCGGGGTTTCGGCGAGTTCAAGGTCGCCAAGTGGACGCCCGATGCGGCGCGCATGACGCAACTGATGACGACGGTCGATTGCCGCGCCGGCGAGACACAGATCGCCAAGGTGCTGGCGCACGCCGCCAACGAAACCCGGCGCCAGGCCGTGCACGCCCTGATCTACGTCGGCGACTGCTGCGAGGAGGACGTCGATACCCTCGGCAAGCTGGCCGGCGAGCTCGGGTTGCTCGGCGTGCCGGCGTTCATGTTCCAGGAGGGCAACGATCCGATCGCGGGCTACGCGTTCGGCGAGATCGCGCGTCTCACGGGCGGCGCGCATTGTCCGTTCGACGCCGCCAGCGCGGAGACGCTGCGCCAGCTCCTGGGCGCCGTTGCGGTTTATGCGGCGGGCGGTCGCAAGGCGCTCGAGGATCATGCGAAATCCACCGGCGGCGAAGCGCTCCGGATCACCGACCAAATGGCAGGGAAACGCTAGATGCTGGCCTATCTCATCCTCGGCATCGCGCTTCTGGCGGGCGTCCTGCTGATGGGGCAGTGGTACGTCCAGGCCGATCCGAAATCGATCCTCAGGGTTCTGAAATGGGTTCTGGTCGGGACCATCGTCGCGGTCGCGCTGTTCTTTCTGTGGACGGGACGCATCGTCTGGGCGATGGCCGCCATTCCGGCGCTGTTGCCCTGGTTCTTCCGGTTTCGACAGGCGGCGCGCGCGGCCAAGGCCTTCCACCGCATGGGCTCGGGTCCGTCCGGACAGGCCAGCACCATTTCCACGCGGTTCCTCGACATGACCCTGGATCATGGGTCGGGCGATATCGACGGGTCCGTGCGCGAAGGCGCGCACGCGGGGCGGCGGCTCGGCGAGCTTTCGGACGGCGACCTCCGCACGCTACTCGATGAATGCGCAGCCGATCCGGACTCGCAACGCCTGCTGCAGAGTTACCTCGACCGCAACCGGCCGGGATGGCGCGAAGAATGGGGCGGGGGTGGCGCGTCGGGCCACCAGACCGCCGACGATACGACGCGTGGCGCCATGGGGCGCGACGAAGCGCTCGCCGTGCTCGGCCTCGACGCGGACGCCACGGACGACGACGTCCGCGAGGCGCATCGCCGGCTGATCGCCAACCTGCACCCGGATCGCGGCGGCTCGGATTATCTCGCGGCGCAGATCAACCGCGCCAAGGATACCCTGCTGGGCTAGCCGGAAAACTGTGCGGCTGGCAGCCTTGCACCTGTAACAACCGTATGGCACAAGGTCCGCCAATTCGCGCGACGCCGGGCGTGTTGCGGGATTTGGTCATGACGATTTCGGGTCGCAGCAATGGTTCAGCCGATTCGCAAGGCATTGTTTCCGGTTGCCGGACTCGGCACGCGCTTTCTTCCCGCGACCAAGGCGTTGCCCAAGGAAATGCTGCCGGTCGTCGACAAGCCGCTCATCCAGTATGCCCTGGAGGAAGCACGCGATGCCGGAATCGATCAATTCGTTTTCGTGACGGGCCGCGGCAAGTCGGCCATGGAAGACCATTTCGACCATGCCGTCGAGCTTGAACAGGCACTCGTTGAACGCGGCAAGGACGAAGAACTTCAATCGGTGCTCGATTGCTCGCCGCCGCCCGGCAAACTGACGTATGTCCGCCAGCAGAAGCCGCTCGGTCTCGGTCACGCCGTCTGGTGCGGCCGGAATTTCATCGGCGACGAACCGTTCGCGGTGATGTTGGCCGACGATCTGATCCTGGCCGAGCCGGGATGCCTGAAACAAATGGTCGAGGCCTATAACGAGACGGGCGGCAACGTTGTCGCCGTCGAGGACGTGCCGCGCGAACAGACCAACCGGTACGGCATCCTCGATGTCGAAACGGATGACGGGAAACTCGCGAAAGCAAAGGGCCTGATCGAAAAGCCCGACCCCGCGGACGCGCCGTCGACGCTCTCGATCATCGGCCGCTATATCCTGCAGCCCGAGGTTTTCGATAAGCTCGATCGCCATGAGACGGGCGCCGGCGGTGAGATTCAACTGACCGACGCCATGGCCCGCACGATGGATAAGATCCCGTTCCACGGTTTCCGCTTCGAGGGCAAGCGGTTCGACTGCGGCAGCAAGGTCGGTTTCCTCGAAGCCAATGTCGCCTTTGCACTGGCCCGTGACGACATGCGGGACCGCACGCTCGATTTCCTGAAGGAATACACCTGATGCGCGTTGCCATGATCGGAACCGGCTATGTCGGCCTGGTGTCCGGAAGTTGTTTTTCCGAATTCGGCGTCGATGTTGTTTGCGTCGACAAGGACGCCGGCAAGATCGACAAGCTGCACGACAATATCATGCCGATCTTCGAGCCGGGATTGGACGATCTGGTCGCCAAGAACGTCGAAGCGGGCCGCCTGTCGTTCACGACCGATCTTTCCAGTGCGGTGAAGGAAGCCGACGCCGTATTTATCGCCGTCGGCACGCCGAGCCGCCGCGGCGACGGCCATGCGGACCTCAGTTACGTCTACGACGCGGCGCGCGAGATCGCCGAAGCGCTCGACGGCTATACGGTCATCGTCACCAAATCGACGGTCCCCGTCGGGACCGGCCGCGAGGTCGAACGCATCGTCCGCGAGACTCGCCCGGATGCCGATTTCGACGTCGTGTCGAATCCTGAGTTCCTGCGCGAAGGATCGGCCATCGGCGACTTCATGCGGCCCGACCGGGTCGTCATCGGCACGTCGAGCGAGCGCGCCCGTGAGGTCATGCGCGACCTTTACCGGCCGCTCTATTTGATCGAAACGCCCATCGTCTTCACCTCGCGCCAGTCGTCGGAGCTGATCAAGTATGCCGGCAACACGTTCCTGGCGACGAAGATTACGTTCATCAACGAAATCGCCGATCTTTGCGAAAAGGTCGGCGCCGACGTTCACGACGTCGCCCGCGGCATCGGTCTCGATGGCCGCATCGGACGGAAGTTTCTGCATCCCGGGCCCGGATACGGCGGTTCGTGCTTTCCCAAGGACACGTTGGCCCTGGTGCGCACGGCGCAGGAGCAGGGCGCGCCGCTTCGTATCGTCGAAACGGTCGTCGACATCAACGACAATCGCAAGCGTGCCATGGCCGACCGTATCGTCGGCGCGCTGGGCGGCGATGCGTCGGGCCGAACGGTCGCGATCCTCGGCCTGACCTTCAAGCCGAATACCGATGACATGCGGGAGTCGCCGTCACTGGATATCGTGTCGGCGTTACTCGAAGCCGGTGCAACGGTCCGGGTCTACGATCCGGAAGGGATGGACGAAGCCCGAAAACTGCTCGGCACGCCCGACGGTCTTGTTTACTGCGACGAAACCTACGCTACCCTGGACGATGCCGACGCCGTGGTCATTGTCACCGAGTGGAACGAGTTCCGTGCGCTCAACATGGATCGTGTCAAGAAGGCGATGAAGCAGCCGCTGATGATCGATCTGCGGAACGTCTACGATCCAACCGACATGGCGGCAGGCGGTTTCGTCTATCACTGTATCGGCCGGCCCGCTGCGGGCGCCGCGGCCGAGTGACCCGGAGGCACGGCCCGTGACAGCCATCGACCCGGTCATCCTGCGCGAATACGATATCCGCGGCATCGTCGGCGAGAGCCTGACGCCGGAAACCATGCGGCTGATCGGCCGCGGCTACGCGACCATGCTGCGCGAGCGCGGCTGCCGGACGATCGCCGTCGGCCGAGACGGCCGCCTGAGTTCTCCGGACATGGAAGACGCGCTTGTCGCCGGGCTCGTCGAAAGCGGCATGGCGGTGACGCGGATCGGCCTCGGTCCGACGCCGATGCTTTACTTCGCGACCTATCACCTCGGCACCGATGCCGGCGCCATGATCACCGGCTCGCACAACCCGCCGGAATACAACGGCCTCAAGATGGTCGCCGGCGGCAAATCGTTCTACGGCGCTGATATCCAGGAACTGGGCCGTCGGGTCGCGGCGGGCGAACTCGTGGCGGGCGACGGCGGCGAAACGTCGGTTTCCGTGTTCGACGCCTATGTCGATCGGCTGGTTGCCGACTATCGCGGCGACAAATCGCTCAAGGTCGCGTGGGATCCCGGGAACGGCGCCGCCGGCGATGTAGTCAGCAAGCTGGCCGAAAAACTTCCCGGTTATCATGTCCTGATCAACGCCGAGATCGACGGTACGTTCCCGAAGCATCATCCCGACCCGACCGTCGAGAAGAACCTTGAACAGCTGAAGGCCGCGGTCGAGGCGCACGGTTGCGATGCCGGCGTTGCATTCGACGGCGACGGGGACCGCATCGGGCTCGTCGACGGGGACGGCCACGTGCTTTGGGGCGACCAGATGCTCATCCTGCTCGCCCGCGAGGTTTTGGCCGATCATCCGGGCGCCACGATCATCGCCGACGTCAAGGCGAGCCGCGCGTTCTTCGAGGAAATCGAGCGCATGGGCGGCGATGCCCTGATGTGCAAGACCGGCCACTCGCTGATCAAGACCAAGATGCAGGAAACCGGCGCGCCGCTGGCCGGCGAGATGAGCGCGCACCTGTTCATCAAGCACCGCTATTACGGCTACGACGATGCGGCCTATGCCGCCATCCGCCTGCTGTCCATCCTCGCATCCGGTGACGAAACGCTCGCCGATCTGCGGAAAGCGTTGCCGCAGTACGTCAACACACCGGAGATTCGTTTCCCCTGCGCCGAAGACCGCAAGGCCGGCGTGATCGACGAAGTGAAGGCGCGGCTTGCCAGCGAGGATGGCATCGAGGTCCACGACATCGACGGCGTCCGCGTCGAGACCGATGACGGCTGGTGGTTGCTGCGGGCGTCTAATACGCAGGATGTGCTGGTGGCGCGCTGCGAATCGAAAGACGAAGCGGGTCTGGAAAACCTGCTGGCCGCGCTCCGCAGGCAGTTGGCCCAATCGGATATCGAATTGAACGAAGACCACTAGGGCCATGACCCGAACCAGGTTGACCGCCGGCGACGCCGGCCATCGCTACTTTTTCTACGGCACCTTGCTCGATCCGGACGTCCAGACGACCGTCATCGGCCGGCGACTGAAGCCCCGCGACATGACCCCGGCAATCATCCGCAATCACCGCCGGGTTTATGTATCGGGTGCCTGGTATCCGACCCTGGTCCCGGCCGAGGGTGTCGATGTTCCAGGTTATCTCGTTCGCGGATTGTCGCCGCGCGAGCGGCGCTGGATCGATCACTTCGAGGACGACGACTACGTACTGACGCCGGTCCCCGTGCTCAGCCTGCGCAACGGCCCGACCACAGCTTCCGTCTACATGCCGCCTCATCCCGGCGTTGCCAGCGAGAAGGTCTGGACGCTCGACGAGTGGCGGCGACGTTTCAAGCGACGCTATATCATGCGCGCCCGGCGCTGGATGATCACCGATTTCGATCAGAACTGGTAGGATGCGGCGGCGTCAGCCGCCGGCCTGCGCGACCTGAAGATCCGCCGGAACGCGAAGTTCCATGCATTGATGCTTGCGCTTCTCAAGAACCTTACACGCCTGATAGGCCTGCTTGCGGGTAATCCCGTGAATGCGTGAGCGATAAAGTCTTTTGCCCGACTTCTTGTCGAGCGGCACCACGACAACTTGACCGGTCTCAAGAAGATTAGGAACAATCGCCGCAGCTTCGCTGGCGATCCGGTGTGCATGGCTGTACTTGGCGAATGCACCGACCTGAATTCCCCATGCAAGTTTGGTGTCTGTCGGCGCGGTATTCGCCGTTCTCTGGTCGGAAGTCGCATCCTGCGTCGATGCGCCTTTATCGGCGGAGGCGACCAGCATCCGCGACTCCTCAAGGATGCGAAATCCCTTGTTGAGCAGCTTGATCATATGGCGGTTGCGCATGCGCGAGCTGTCGCCGCCGAAAATGACACCGATGAGCCGAGTGTCGCCACGTTTTACCGAGGCCACGAGATTATATCCGGCGGCAGCGATATAGCCCGTTTTGATACCGTCAGTTCCTTCGTACGATGTCAAAAGCTTGTTGTGGTTCTTGTAGGTGCGGTCGCGCCATTTGAACTTGGTCGTCGAGAACAACTTGTATTCGTTGGGGAAATCGCGGAGCAGGGCGAGCGCAAGGGTCGCCATGTCGCGCGCCGTCGAGAGTTGTCCGCGATTGCCGAGGCCGGATGCGTTGCGGAATGTCGTCTTGCCCATGCCCAGCGCGCGGGCTTTTGCCGTCATCGCCAGAGCGAAATCGCGCTCGCGGCCGGCCAGCGACTCGGCGACGAGGGTCGCCACATCGTTCGCCGACTTGGTAATCAGGGCATAAATCGCCTGGCGCACCGTGATTTTCTCACCGCGCCGCAGACCGAGCCGGGAAGCCGGTTGACGGGCGACGCGCGAGGAGGCGGTCCATTTCGTATCAAGCGTGATCTTTCCCTGCTTCACAGCTTCGAACACCATGTAGAGGGTCATCATCTTGGTCAGTGACGCAGGGTAGTTGCGCGTCTCAGCGTTGACGGAATGGAGCACTTGACCGGTGTCGGCATCGATGACGAGCGAAGCATACTTGGCCTGTGCGGGTGCAGCACAGAGAACGAGAAGCGAAACGGCCATGAATAATCCGGCCATGCGGCGTCTGATGCCGCCATGGCCGAACCGATGATGTGCCGTACTACCGGCAGCGTCATCCCCCTTATGACCGGACATGCCCCTCGTCCTGTTTTTCAATGGTCTCAGAACCTTATCGCATCAAAGCGCCGAGCACCAATATTCATGTTCAACGCCGACGATTGGCCGACGCATCAGACGATATATATTTTTAGGAAGCCGCGCTGAACAAATGGTTAAGGCTGCAGGTCATTTATCATCGCCTTCTTGCGTGCCCGCTGTTGCTGCAGTGCAAAATCACCACTTACGGTATTGCCTAACGACACGCCGTTACTCGAAACAAAGTATTTAATGAATAAAATCATATGATTGAAACAAAATATTCACATGATCGGCATTCGCACCCCTTGACGGCCCGTTGCTGTATGTTATCTCTATCACAGCATTATTGTGCAGTGCAGCATACAATATTTACAGCGGCTCTTCGAACCGCTTTCACCCCGGGATCGACAAGGAGATACCCCGATGACCGCCACGAAGAAAAAACCCACCAGCAGCAAAAAAACCGAATCGGCCAAAGCCGCCGCCGCAACCGAAACGACCGACGCCAAAGCCGTCGCGTCGATCGTTGACGACGCCGTTGCCGCGGGCAAGGAAACCGTCGAAACGGTAACTTCGGCCAACCGCGAAACCGTCGAAACCGTCGTCAAGGCCGGCAACGACGCCGCGAAGAAGACCTATGACGAAGCCGTTAGTAAAAGCCACGAACACGTCGAAACCGTCGTCAAGGCGAACATCGACGCCATCCGCGGCATCGAGGACCTGATCGCCGCCAACGAAGCCGGTTTCGAAGCCGCCATCCACGCCAACACCGTGTTTGCCAAGGGCCTCGAATCGCTGGCCACCGAGTGGCTCGGTTACGCCAGAACCTCGACCGAAGCGCAAGCAGCGGCCGTCCGTGCCATGCTCTCGGCCCAATCGCCGGCAGAGTTCTTCGCCGTCCAGGCGGAGTTCGCGAAGGCCGCATTCAGCGCGAGCCTCGACGAAAGCCGCAAGCTCAGTGTCATGAGCGCCGAGGTATTCGACGCAACCGCCAAGCCGGTTGCCGAGCAGGCCTGGAAAACGACGGAGACCCTCGTCACGGCGCGTGCCGCCTGACAAGTCTTCGGGTCTTTCCGAAATCCGACGATGCCCGGCGGCCTTCGCCGGGCATCTTTTTTTGTGTCAGTTCTTTTTGTGCTGGCCCACTTTTCGCGGACGGCACAGCTACTTATATTCTGGTGAGGAAGCCGGATCGCAGCCGGCCCAGAACAGGAATAGAACCGCCGAGAGCATGCCCCGCCAAATCAACGATGATCGGCGCCCGGTCGCAGCAGAACCCACCGAACCGCCGAAAGCCCCGCCGCGCGTTGGCGACGATGATCCGTCGACCGGCGTCGCGGTAAAGTCGCGGCCCAAGACCAAGAAGCCGGCGATGTACAAGGTGTTGATGCTGAATGACGACTACACCCCCATGGAGTTCGTCATTCATGTGCTCGAACGGTTCTTCAATAAAAATCATGACGATGCGACGCGGATCATGCTGCACGTCCATCAGAAAGGGGTCGGCATCTGCGGCGTCTTCACGCTGGAAGTCGCCGAAACCAAGGTGACCCAGGTCATGGACCTGGCGAAGCAGCACCAGCACCCGCTGCAATGTATCGTCGAAAAGGACGGCGACGACTGAGAAAATGATGACGCCATCAGGACTTACGGATAGACTCGACCGAACGGAGTAACGAAACGTGCTATCGAGAAACCTCGAACAAAGCCTGCATCGGGCTCTTGCGTATGCAACGGAACGGCATCACGAGTTTGCCACCCTGGAGCACCTGTTGCTCTCGCTGGCCGACGATCAGGACGCCGTTGCCGTTTTCAAGGCCTGCGGCGTTGACGTGTCGCAACTCCGCGATAGCCTGACGTCGTTTATCGATACAGAACTCGACGACATTACCAGCGACCGCACGGCTGAGCCAAAGCCGACATCGGGTTTCCAGCGGGTCGTGCAGCGCGCGGTCATTCATGTTCAGTCTTCCGGCCGCGAGGAAGTCACCGGCGCCAATGTTCTGGTCGCCCTGTTTTCCGAGCGCGAGAGTCATGCGGTGTATTTTCTGCAAATGCAGGACATGTCGCGACTCGACGCCGTCAATTACATCTCGCACGGCATTGCAAAGGTCCCGGGCCAGTCCGAGCAACGGGTGGTGCGCGGCGCCGATGAGGATGCCGAAGATGGTGAAGAGGTCGTCCACAAGGGTCAGGAAGCGCTCGAAGCCTATTGCGTCAATTTGAACCTCAAAGCCGCCGAAGGCCGTATCGACCCGCTGATCGGGCGGCAGGCGGAGGTCGAGCGCACGATCCAGATTTTGTGCCGACGCAACAAGAACAACCCGCTCTACGTCGGCGACCCGGGCGTCGGTAAAACCGCCATCGCCGAAGGGCTGGCCAAGCGCATTACCGAAGGTGACGTGCCGGACGTACTCAACGATGCAACGATCTTCGCACTCGATATGGGTGCACTGCTCGCCGGGACGCGTTATCGCGGCGATTTCGAAGAGCGGCTCAAGAATGTCATGGCCGAACTCGAGAATACCGAGGGCGCGATCCTGTTTATCGACGAGATCCACACGGTCATCGGCGCTGGCGCCACATCGGGCGGCTCGATGGATGCATCGAATATCCTCAAACCGGCGTTGCAGAAGGGCACACTCCGCTGCATGGGCTCAACGACCTACAAGGAGTACCGCAGCTACTTCGAAAAGGACCGCGCTCTGGTTCGACGCTTCCAGAAGATCGACGTCTACGAACCGTCGATCGAGGATACGATCAAAATTCTCAAGGGCCTGAAACCTTATTTCGAAGAGCACCATAAGGTCCGCTATACGGTCGATGCGATCAAGGCTGCCGTCGAATTGTCCTCGCGCTACATTGGCGACCGCAAGCTGCCTGACAAGGCCATTGACGTGATCGACGAGGTCGGTGCATCGCGCATGCTGCTGCCGCAAAAGAAGCGTCGCAAGACCGTCAGCGTGAAGGACGTCGAGACGGTTGTCGCCAAGATCGCGCGCATCCCGCCGAAGTCCGTCTCATCGAACGACCGTGAGGCGCTTCAGTTCCTGGAAACCAATCTGAAGACGGTGGTCTTTGGCCAGGACACGGCGATCGAAGCGCTGGCGAGCGCCATCAAGCTTGCTCGCGCCGGCCTGCGCGAACCCGAAAAACCGATCGGCGCGTATCTGTTTTCCGGTCCCACGGGTGTCGGTAAAACCGAAGTCGCGCGCCAGCTTTCGATGGCGCTCGGCGTCGAGCTCGTTCGCTTCGATATGTCGGAATACATGGAGCGGCATTCGGTCTCACGGTTGATCGGTGCACCGCCAGGCTATGTCGGCTTTGATCAAGGCGGTCTGCTGACCGACGCGGTGGACCAGAACCCGCACGTGGTGCTTTTACTCGATGAGATCGAGAAGGCGCATCCGGATCTTTTCAGCATTCTTTTGCAGGTTATGGATCACGGAAAGCTCACGGATCACAACGGCAAGAGCATCGATTTCCGCAACGTCATCCTGATCATGACGACCAACGCCGGCGCCGCAGATCTTGCGCGCGCGCCGATAGGATTCGAGCGCGACGTTCGTATCGGCGAGGATCAGGAAGCAATCGAGAAACTGTTTACACCGGAGTTCCGCAACCGGCTGGACTCGATCATCCCGTTCGCGCCATTGAGCCCCGACGTTGTTACGAAAGTCGTCGACAAGTTCGTATTTGAGCTCGAAACCCAGCTCGACGACCGCAGCGTCATCATCGAACTCACCGATGGCGCGCGAGAGTGGCTGGCGAAGAAAGGCTACGACAAGCTGTTTGGCGCCCGTCCGCTCAGCCGGATCATCCAGGAGCACATCAAGAAGCCGCTCGCCGAGGAGCTCCTGTTCGGCAAGCTGGAGAAAGGCGGTGTCGTGGTGGTTCAGGAAATCGATGGCAAGCTGACGTTCACCTTCCCGGATGACGACGGACGTCTGCCGGTCAAGCGTCGCGGCGACAAGGTACCGGCACTGGTCGAGTAGGGCAGGTCGCGCCTATCCCTTACAGGCTTCTTCGTGAACCACCGAAATGCCGAGTTCGCTGCCTTTCGGCACGGCGACAGATTTACGCGCATCGATGGCGAGGGGGAAATTCTTCTCCGTGCCGTCGGGATACGTCCAGCGCATGACGGTCGAGCGGCACTTGGGGCAACGATTTAGAACGACATACCCCCGCGCAACCTTGCCGATCAGGATGCACTGCGCCGTGGCCTCGGCAACGGCGCGGCTGTCTTGGTAACTCTCCGCCGTTTCCGGTGCGCAGGCCTCGTCGCTTGAGATGCGCGTATTGCCTGGCCCCTTGTACGGCAGCGCCAGACGGCTTTGCTGTTCGACGCGGAAGGTCCGAAGCTCGGGCAAACCGCTGCCGCCGCGTGATCGCAGGATTTGAACGTTGCGGCACTGTCCGCAGGTGTTGACCACCACGTCACGACCCTCAAGACGAACGAGGCGAGCACATCCGGCAGCAACCGGGAGGATCGGAGAATAGCCGGCCGCATCCGGCACCACGGGAACCAGCGACCCGGCGCGGCTGAGACCCGGCACGGCGACGATCCAGAACGAAACGATGACGCACGTCGCAATGACGGCCGCGAACCAACGCGCCAGTCCGTAGGGGAAGGGAGTGCGGCGATGCCGCCTTTTTATGCTCATACGGCCCATGCTGGCGGGTCAGGGTTAACAAACCCTCAACAGTCAGGACCGACCGGTCATTCGCGGCGGAATGGCGAGTGCTCGCCGAGATAATGAATCTCACTGTCGACGGCCATGCGCTCGCGCTCTAGGTAGTCGGCAACCGCATCGCGGAACCCCGAGTCCCTGATCCAGTGCGCGCTGAACGTCTTTGTTGGCAAATAACCGCGCTGCAACTTGTGCGGACCCTGCGCGCCGGCCTCGACCGACGAGAGACCCCGTTCGATGGCGAAATCGATGGCCTGATAGTAACAACACTCGAAATGCAGGAACCGATAATCGGCGATACAGCCCCAGTTCCGCCCATAGAGGGTCGAACCGCCGATCAGGTTGAGAGCGCCCGCCACCGGCCTGCCGTCGTCGTAGGCCATGACCAGCATGGTCTGCTTCGCCATGCGCTCTCCGAGCAGCGAGAAGAACGTCCGGTTGAGATACGCTTGGCCCCATTTTCGATCGGAGGTGTCCAGATAGAATCGATAAAAGGCGTCCCACGCATCCTCGGTCAGGTCATCGCCCGTAAGACGGCGGATCGCCAAACCGGACTCGGCGACCTTGCGCCGTTCTTTGACGATGTTTTTTCGCTTCCGCGACGCGAGAGCGCCAAGAAAATCGTCGAACGTCTCATAACCGTCGTTACGCCAGTGAAACTGTTCGCCGGTTCGTAAGAGAAATCCTGCATTACCGAACTTCCGCCACTCGGTCTCCGGCGGGAAGGTGACATGCAACGAAGAAACGCCGAGTTTCGTCGCCAATCCCGTCATGCCCGCAATCAATACGTCGGCAGCGGTCGGTGCGGCTCCCGGCGCGATCATGAGACGCGGCCCGGTTGCCGGGGTGAACGGGATGCTCGACTGGAGTTTCGGATAGTATCGGCCACCGGCCCGCTCGTAGGCATCGGCCCAGCCCCAGTCGAAGACGTACTCGCCGTAGGAATGGGATTTGAGATAGAGCGGCGCCGCGGCGACAATGCCGCCGCCCGGATCGCGGATAACGAGATGCTGGGGCTGCCAACCCGTCTTGGCCGTTACCGACCCGCTATCCTCCAGCGCCGAGAGAAATGCATGACCGACAGTCGGATTGTCGCCACCGGTGCAGGCATCCCAAGCTGGCGCATCGATCTCGCCGATCGACGAGATAACGTGGACTTCAGTCGGTTCGCTGGAACACGGCATGATGCGAATATGGTGCGTCCCAATTATCTCGGCAACGTCAGCCGGTGGACTTGCGCGCGCCGACCCGGCAGATTGTGACCCTCGGTGTAGTCAATGGAGGATCGGATGGCGACGGCAAAGCAGCAAAGCCGCTGGCGAGCGCGACAACGCAGCCACAGCCGACAGCTCAACGTCATGGCTCATAACGAGGTCCACGACAAGCTTGAAGCCCTGGCTCGGTCGTTCAATCTTTCCGGAAAGGGCGAGGCCGTTGCTTTCTGCTGCTTTATCGTCGACGGGCTGGCTGTTCGCGCCGATGCCGACGGTTTAGCCGCCAGTGTTCTCGGCGAACTCGCGGAAGCGTTCCACGAACTGAGGAACCGCACTTCGTGACAGAATTGCCGTTCGATCCGAATGCAGTCGATGACCTTCTAAGGAATGTCGCCAGACAGGAAATCATGCCCCGTTTTCGCAATCTCAAGGACGGCGCTGTTTTCGAAAAACGGCCAGGCGAGCTTGTGACGGAAGCCGATATCATGGCGGAGCGGTGGCTCGCTGAGAGACTGACATCGTTGCTGCCGGGGTCGACCGTCGTCGGTGAGGAGAACTCCGAGGACGATCCCGGCCTGCTGTTGCGGATCGGTTCCGGAACCACCTGGGTCGTCGATCCCGTCGACGGCACCCAAAACTTTGCCGATGGCAGCGACTGTTTCGCGGTGATCATTGCGTTTTGCCAAGATGGCGAAACGTATGCAGGTTGGATTTACAATCCGATCGGCGACATCGTCTGCCGGGCCATTCGCGGCGCAGGTGCACGCTTCGACAATGGTTCGGCTATCGCACCCCCTCGGCGCGGAACGGATATTGTGCGCCTTCGAGGGTCGCTTGGATACCGCGCCCGTACCGCGCTTAAGAAGCGTCGGTCTGAAACGCCGGAACTGGTCAAACGCTATCGATGCGTCGGACGGGAATATATGGATTTGGCCGCCGGCGTTCTCGATTTCGTGCAGTACGGTTTTCGGCTCAAACCGTGGGACCATCTTGCCGGCGCCCTGATCGCAGCCGAGGCGGGTTACCACGTCGCCCTTGCCGGCACCGGCGGCGCATATCGGCCGGGCCCGGACGGGGTCGTCGATGGCAGTATCATCGTCGCACCGAATACACCGGCATGGCGCTGGATCGAAAGTTTGATCGCCTGAAGGACGACCACTAGACTGGCCGCACGCGTGGCATACCAATATGCCGGCACTGGCAGAGATCATCATTCAGGGAGTAAACGCGTCATGAAAACTGCGTTCATTGGTCTTGGCGTTATGGGCTATCCCATGGCCGGACATCTGGTCAACAAAGGCGAGCACGAAGTCGCCGTCTACAATCGGACTTTCGAAAAAGCCGAAAAGTGGGCAGAGGAGTTTGGTGGCAGCGCCCACAAGACGCCGCGTGAAGCTGCCGAAGGCGCCGAGATCGTGTGTATGTGCGTGGGTAACGACGACGATGTACGGAGTGTGACATACGGCGACGACGGCGCCTTGGCGGGAATGGAATCCGGGACGATTCTGATCGACCACACGACGGCATCCGCTGAAGTCGCCCGCGAAATCGGCAACGTTGCGAAAGAAAAGGGGGTCGGGTTCCTCGACGCGCCGCTGTCCGGCGGCCAGGCCGGCGCCGAAAACGCCGTGCTGACCATCATGATCGGCGGCGATCAGGAAAGCTACGACCGGTCTCTGCCGATCTTCGAGAGCTATGCCCGGATGCACAAACTGCTCGGCGATACGGGCAGCGGTCAGCTCGCGAAGATGGTCAATCAGATCTGTATTGCGGGTCTGGTGCAGGGCCTTTCGGAAGGCATTGCGTTCGGTCTCAAGGCCAACCTCGACATGAAGGCTGTCATCGAGGTGATCTCCAAAGGCGCCGCCGGATCGTGGCAAATGGACAATCGCGGGGAAACCATGATCGACGACAAGTTCGAGTTCGGCTTCGCCGCCGACTGGATGCGCAAGGACCTCGGAATTGCGATCGCCGAAGCCCGGCGCAACGGCGCCCGCTTGCCGGTTAGCGCGGTCGTCGATCAGTTCTACGGGGACGTCCAGAAAATGGGCGGTGGGCGCTGGGACACGTCCAGCCTGATCCGCCGAATCCGCGATTGAGGATAATGCTCACTCAGCGCAGCGAGATCACGAACTGCGGCGATGGCGAGAAGATCGACGGCAGTTCCCACGTATACATCGTGAAGCCGGGTCCACGGTCCGGCCAATCGCGTTTCGATGTCGCATTATCGGCCACCACCCGGGCGTTGGTGATAACGCGAACCTCGCCGATCGACTCGAGTCCCATGTCGACAAGTTGCTGCTTCTGACTGTCCGCCAGACCTTTCCCGGCGAGGCGGATGGTATAGTCGTCCTTGACGAAACGGATCGACAGCATGTTTTCGTTGCGCCGGATGAAGGTCACGAACTTATCGCGGGTCAGGTCGCCGTCGCGTTCCCAGTGTACCTTGTAGATACCCTGACGAATGTATGAGACATCGCTCATCGCGGGATCGTTCTCGAGATCGCTACGGTAGAGTTCGATTTTTTCGTTTTCCTCGCTCGGCGTCATGCCGCCTTTACGCAGATCGTCGTAGAACGGCACCTTCACAAGGTAGCCGTCGAAGATCATCTTGTAGTAAGCCTCGCGCGTGATCTCGATTTCCGCGTCGTAGCGAACCGGTAAATAACAGCCGCCGAGTACGACCGAGAACAGTGCGAGAGCGACAATGCCGCGATATGCACCGGGACGAAAAAAACTCACGACAACGAATCTCCCAACGACCGACGTTTAACGCCGCCAGAATAGTCCGCCGCCGGGCCCGGGTAAACGGTCCCCCGTCGCTGGGCGATGACTCAGTGCAGCACGGTCGACATCACGGCCGGCCGGAACTCGGCAGGTTTGATAAGTGCGGCCGAGGCGACTCGGACAGAATGCAGTTTGCCGTCGAGCGTTTGTTCCCAAAACCCGAGGAACTCGTTCAAAATGGGAAACCTCGGCGCCAGATCCAGGTCTTGCCAAATGTAGTGCTGTAGCAGTTCGGGGTAGTCCGGCAGATGATAAGTGATCTCCGCCGTCGTCAACCGGTAGTCGGAAAGTTGCTTCTCTAGCGGCGTCATCGTTGCCTCCCGAATCCGTTATCGATACGTAATTGTTTCATATCGCTCGAAACACGCAACAAATTTACTGATAAATCAATGGTTTAGCAGCCGAACGTGGAGAGTGCTGCCAATCTGGCATGCATTTTTCGCCGGTTTCCACACCGCCACCAATCTGCTACAAGTCAGCTATCGGCCCCTCACACCGTTTGCCTTGAGAGTCGTACCGACCACATGTTTTGACTGGGGCGCGTCATGAAATTGTCAGGCGTGCATTTATCCCGCGTCATTCGGGGTCGGCCAACGCCTATCCCCCGTGTCCCGGGACATTCGATAGGGGTAGACAGGCCATATCAGCCTTGTCACCATGCAGGGGAATGGGTGGTTTCCGCCCGAGAGTAAGTGTGTAACACACCGGGTCAGGCATGACGTTCACGCTGAAGTTCTGGGGGGTTAGGGGCAGCATCGCTTGCGCATCGCCGAACCACATGCGGTACGGCGGCAACACGAGTTGTCTCGAAGTGAGAGCTGGTGAGAACCGTATCGTGCTCGATGCGGGAACCGGTGTTCGTCTGCTCGGCAACAAGATGCAGAAAGAGAACCCGCGGGATTTTTACATTCTGCTGACCCACACCCACTGGGATCACATCAACGGCTTCCCGTTTTTTACGCCGGCGTACAATCCGAACCTGTCGATCAAGATCATGGCAGGCCATCTGATCGACAAGGGCGGGGTGCAACGCGTGCTGTCAGCGCAGATGGATAACCCGATGTTTCCGGTGCCGCTCGAAGCGATGACGGCGAAAATAACCTTCACCGACTTTCACGCCGGCGATGAGTTCGATCTCTACGGCGACGTCAAGATCAAGACGACGCCGCTCAACCATCCGAACGGCTCCACGGCCTACCGTGTCGAATACGACGGCAAGGCACTGGTCTACGTAACGGATACAGAACATATCCCGGGCGAAACCGATGAACGTGTTGTCGACATCATCCGCGACGCTGATCTGGTGATCTATGACAGCACGTACACCGAGGACGAGTTCCCGGCCAAGGTCGGCTGGGGTCACTCGACCTGGAACGAAGGTGTCCGGCTTTGCAAGATGGCGAACGTCAAGAAGCTCGCGATTTTCCATCATGAGCCCGACCACTACGATGATTTCATGGATGAGTTGCACGCCGAAGCGCAGCGCGAATGGTCCGGCGCCTTCGTCTGTCGCGAGGGCATGTTGTTCGATTTGAACGATCCGGAAAATATCGACGAGAGCGGCTGCGTCTGAGGGACGCCCGAGTCACTGTTCTCCCGTCGCCCCGTCCTCCTCAGCTGCCCCTGATACCTGCCCCTGACCAATGGCGGATTCATCCGACGGCAACTCCGGTTCTTCGATCATGATCATCTCGCCCATGGCGATGAACTCGGCCCGCTGCTCCAACGACATCGGACTGACCCGTATATTGACCCGCCGGTTGATCGCCTGATTCTCCTTGATCGGTTGCCCGGCCTCGTCCCGATTCGGAACCTTCGGCTTGGTTTCCGCATAACCGGTCGCCTTCAGTCGCGTCGGCTGGAATCCCTGATCGACCAGAAAGCGCACGATGCGGGTCGCCCGCGCCGTCGACAGTTCCCAATTCGACGGGAACCGATCGGTGGCGATCGGGTCGTCATCGGTGTGGCCCTCGACCTCGATCAGATAAAATTCGTAGCGGGGCGCCTTGATGGTTTGCGCCATCTTTTCGAGCACGGGGATCGCTGCTTCGCGGATATCGGCCGAGCCCGGCTTGTAAAAAGCATTGCTTGCCAGTTCGATAACCAGACCTCTCTTGTCCTTGGAGACATCGACGACCTGATCGGCTTCCATATTGTAGACAACATCCTGAATGGCGATCTGGAGTTCCGTCGTCGGGCTCGTTGTCTCGCCCCCGCCGACCTCCTTCTTGATCGCCGCGGCGGCTTCCTCGAACGAGGGAATATCGTATTCAGCAAACGTCAGCAGCATGACAAAGAACGCCATCAAAAGAGTGATGGCGTCGGCATAGGTGACGAGCCAGTCTTCCTTGTCTTCTTCTTTTTTCTTCGGTTTCGGCGCCGGCATGGCGTTGTTTCGTCCGTTCGGCTGTGGTCGGTCTGGCCGGCGCTACTTCTTCATCTTGTCGATGTTGAAGTGGATCGCAGGATCCAGATAGCTGTTCATCTTGTCCTGAATGTATCGCGGGCTGCGTTTTTCGGCGAGCAACGCCAATCCCTCGGCAACGAGATAATTCCGGAAACGCACGATTTCCTCGCGTTGCTGGACCTTGTTGGCGACCGGAATCAAGATCAGTCGCGCAAACAACACGCCGTAAAGCGTTGTTAGCAAAGCGACCGCGAGTCCGCGACCGAGAAGGCTGGGATCGCCGCCCATGCCGTCCAACATAATGATCAAACCGACGAGCGTTCCGATCATGCCGAAGGCCGGCGATGCGCTCGCCATGTCGCGCAGGATGTGAACCTGAACCGTGTTGCGCCCGTAGGTCGTTTCGATCGTGTTCGTCAAAATCTCGCGAACTTCCTCGCCGTTGTAGTTGCTGACCACCATCTCGACACCGAACTTGAGGAAGCGGTCGCCGCGAGTCGATTTCTTGGCCTCGCTCTCGACAGCGGGCAAACCCTTCTTTTGCATGGTGTAGGCCCACTTGATGATGCGGCCGACCTCGGTCTTGAGGACGTTACGTCCGATCTTGGGCGAGAACACGATTCGATAGATCAGCCGCAGCGACAACAGAACGTAACGCGGTTCGTAGGCGATAAATGTCGACGCCAACGTACCGCCGACAACCATGACGAAACTCGCCCCGCTGACGAAAATCAAATAGTTGTCGGTGCTGAAAAAGATCGAGCCCAGAAACAGACTGAAGGCGAACAGGATACCGATGATCGTCGTAAAGGACATGAGACTACCCGAAGTGCTCCCCGCCGTTTTCGATACGGCCTTCGTTCGCCCAACCCGCGATCAATAGCTGCGAATCGGTTGTCACAGTTATCGCTCAGTTAACGATGTACTTATTGCAGAATACTTAAGACGCCACAATGCAAGGACTTTTGGTGCCGTGATTCCCCGGGATGGCGCCGCTGTTCAGCGTTCGCGGAACGCTTCGTCGCGTAATTTCAGGACCGGCTTGACCAGGTAATCGAGTACGGACCGTTCGCCGGTCTTGATGTCGACGGTGGCCTGCATACCGGGTGTGATCGGCAGATCGCCCTCGCTCTGGCCGAGATAGGTCCGGTCGGTCTCCACGACAACGCGGAAGAACGGTTCGCCATCCTCGTTGGCGCTTGAATCGGGGGCGACCAACGTGACGTTGCCGGTCAAGCCGCCATAGCGCGCGTAGTCGTAGGTCGATATCTTGACCAACGCCGGTTGACCGACGGTAACGTATCCCCGATCCGTGGGGTCGAGTTGCGCCTCGATCACCAGTTTATCGCCGGTTGGTACGATCTCGAGGATCGGTTCGGCCGGACCAATGACGCCGCCGATCGTGTTGAACCGCATGTTTTTGACGATCCCATCGGTCGGACTCTTGATTTCGGCTCGAACGCCTTGCTCGTCAGCCTGTGCCAATTGCTCCTGAATGCGCGCCAGGGTCTGCTCGCTCTGGCCGAGTTCGTCGTTGGCCTCACGACGGAACCGGCGCTCGGCCTCGGCAAGCCGTTGTTGCGACTCGGCAATCGCCGCGACCGCACGCTCGACGGCAGAGCGGGTACTTTTCAACTCGCCCTGCAGGCTCTCGACCTCCGATTCGAGTTCGAGGTGTTCGATCCGCGCCGTCAGGCCCTCGGATAGCAGCGATGCCGACAATGCATAACGTTCCTGCGCAAGCTTCAGGTTGTTACTGATGGCGTTTTCCTGCGCCTGCAACTCGTCGACCTCGAGTTCCTTCTGACGAACCTGCTCGCGCAGCACACCAAGCGACGACTCGAGCTCACTCTTGCGCGCTTCATAAGCTTGCCGCTGCGCCTCGACGATTGCCGGGCGACGCGCAGCAACGTCTTCGGGGAACACAAGATCGATTCCGTTGGCTTCAGCGCGAAGCCGGGCAAGCACGAGCAATTCGCTGTCGAGCTGAACCTGGAGTTCCTCGCGCTTGGAACCGGTCGAGGCTAGATCGAGTTGAATCAGACGGTCGCCTTCGACAACTGTATCGCCTTCCTGAACAAAGATGTCCTGAATGATACCGCCCTCAAGGTGCTGTACGACCTTGACCCGTCCTTGTGGCACGACCTCGGCGGTTGCCACGGCAACTTCTTCAAGCTTGGCGAAATAGGACCAACTAATGCCGGCCAAGAGGAGTACCATCACCGGCCACGCGACGAACCGCCACGTCGGCATCGGATGATCGTCGAGAAGACGATCAAGGGGATTTTCGGTGGGGTTTCCCGATCCGGCAACAGCCATCAGATCAAAGCCTCATCAATGCGCTCAGTGGTCCGAACGAATCATATCACGAAGTGCCGCCGAATAGGGATCCTCATCGTCGTCCGCATCCGCCTGATCAGACGGTGAAGCTGGCGGTTGCACCGCGTCGGGTGGGGTTGCGTCGGGGGGCGGGGCCGCTTGGGCCGTCGGCCGCTTCGACACAGCTGAATCGTCTGCGGACTCAGCGTCTTGTTTTCCTTCGCTAGGCGGCGGGGTCGCCTTCACGCCAGCTGCCGCGGCAGCTGCGGCAATGCCGGGATCGCCGGCCGGCTTCTGGGTCGGCGCCGACTTTGCGACCGGCTTCACGCCGCCTCGCGAAGCCGGCTTGCCGTCGCTTGCTTTTCCGCCAGTCGGGCGTTCCTGCCGATCGCCGGCCGGTTTTCGCTCGGTTGCCGGTGCGGCTGCCGCTTTCGGCGTCGAGGCCGGCGCCGATTTGGCCTTCGGCGCTACCGCAGCGTCCGGTGCGGATCGCTTTGATTTCTGGGCTGGTGGATCTGCCGGTTTGGATTCCGGCGCTGGCGTCGGTTTTGCGCTCGGCGCGGCGCCACCGAGCTTCGGTGCGGCAAGCGGCTTCTTCGCCTCTGCCGGCGGCACATCGGCGGCCGGTTTTTCCGCCTGCTTCGCTGCCGTGTCATCCGTCGCCTTTTCAGGCGACGTTGCGTGTTTCGAGGCGGGCTGGGCGGACGCCTCGGGCTTTGCCGCCGCCGGTGCGGGTTCCTTCGGCGCTTCCTGCGGTTTCGCGCCGGCACCGAAAAGCCGGGGAAGGATATCGGTCGCCGGGCCGGCGAGGGCGACCTTGCCCTTGTCGAGAGCGATCAGGTTGTCGCATGCCGCCAGCAAAATTGGACTATGGGTCACGATGATGACCGTATGCTTCTTGCTTAGCTCCTTGAGCGTGTCCCGAAGCTCATGTTCCGCGTGGCGATCGAGGCTGCTCGACGGTTCGTCGAGCAACAACACCGCCGGATCGCCGATCAATGCACGCGCAATGGCAATGCGTTGCCGTTGACCGCCCGACAGCCGTTGACCCGCCTCGCCGATTTCGGTGCCGTAACCGTCGGGCATGTCGATAATGAAATCGTGAACGCCGGCAGCTTTCGCCGCGCGCACGATCTGGTCGTCCGTCGCATGCGGATAGCGGTGGATAATGTTGTCGCGCACGGTGCCGGCGAACAGGGTGCTTTCCTGCGGAACGTATCCCATCCACTGCGCCAGTTCGGCGCGGGAAAACTGACTGATATCGGCACCGTCGAGAAGTACGCGCCCGCTTGAGGGAACGTAGAGCCCCTGCAGGATCTTCAATAGTGTCGTCTTGCCGCTGCCGTTTCGTCCGACCAGCGCGTGAATGCCATTCGCGTTGAACGATACGGTGACATTGTCGCACACCGGCGGAACGCCCTCTGCGTAGGCGAATGTGACGGCCACGCATTGGATCCGGCCTTTCGGCTTCTCCAGCTTGACCTCGCTCTCCTGGCGCTCGCTCTGCATGTTGAAGATTTCGCCGAGCCGTTCGACGGATTGTCGAAAACTCGAAATCGAACGCCACTGGTTGACCAGCTGATTGAGCGGACCGATCAGACGGCCAGCCAGCATGTTGGTCGCGATCAGCGATCCCATGGTGATTTCCTGATTGACGATCGCGACGGCGCCGACCGAGGTCATCAGGACCGTCGTCGACATGGTCAGCGACTGGCCGAGGTTTGAGAACAGGTCCGTCCTGCCACCACGCGTGATTGCACTGGAGATATTCGTCGCATGTCGCTCTTCCCAGAGCGGCCGCATGGAAACTTCGAGCGCCAGCGCCTTGATCGTCGCCCGGCCATGGATCATCTCGCCGATCATACCGTCGCGATCTTGCGATGTGTTGCGTTCCTGCGAACTCGCCTTACCGGTCGCAGCGCCCGCGCGATAGGTGACGAGCAGGAATATCGGCGTAACGATCATCAAGACCCAGGCGATCGGCTGGGCGATGACCCAGATTACACCAAAGAACAGGATGGCGAAGGGCAGGTCGCAAATCAGGATGGCCGTCGCGCCGGACAGCGTATTGCGAACGACATCGACGTCCCGGAACAGACCCTGCCAATAGTTCCCCGACCGCGATTCGAGAACGTTCAACGGCAACGCCGTGAACTTGTTGAACAACTGACGCCCGACGATCGCATCCACCCGAAGCGCGACAGTCTGCATGATCCGCGAGCGCGCCTGACGCAGAATGAAATCGAACAGCACGATGACCGCCATGCCGATAGCAAGCCCGACCAGCGTGACAAGACCGCCCTGACCGACAACCCGATCGTAGACCTGCAATGTGAAGACTGGAACCGCCAACGCCAGGACGTTGACGAAGAACGACATGGCAAAAACCTCGCGAAACACGGGCGCGAGGCGGCGCAGGAACGGTTTGATCCACTCTCGGTTCGAGGCGTCAGCCATGGCTTCCAGTATAGGCACTGCCGGCAGGCGCAACCAAGCAACCTGCTCGCAGTACCCCAAAGCGAGCAATCCACCGTCGACAATGGCGAGGCTGTGTTAACATCTCGTTTCAACAGGGGAATTCGGTCTTTTGGTGATACGCCGGCGTGATATCCGGGGATAAGCCTTGACCCCGGTCCCGCGCCCGGGGGAAGCTAACGGCAACAGGGTGGGCAAGGCTCGATGAAGTTCCTCAAACGCGCGTTCAGTATTGACCGGTTGATCGGGTTCGCCATGCTGACGGTGTTTCTGTTCGTGTACTGGTGGAACCCGTACCCGGTCGAGTTCGTCCGCTCGAAGACCTTCGACTTCTTCCAGCAGGCGAAGCCGCGGGAGATTCCCGCGCCGGAAAACAAACCCATCACGATCATTGACCTCGACGAGGAAAGCCTAGCGCAGATCGGCCAGTGGCCGTGGCCCCGTAACATTGTCGCCCAGATGGTTCAGAACCTGATGGCCATGGGTGCCGCTGTGGTCGGGTTCGACATCGTGTTCGCCGAGCCCGATAGGATGAATCCGTCCGATGTCGCCGACTCCATGGCCGGCATTGATGATGACCTGCGTGAAAAGCTGCGGAATCTTCGCGGTAACGATGAGGTCTTCGCCGATGTCATCGCCAAGAGCCGCGTGGTGCTGGGTCAGGCGACGTACTGGGATCAACGCTCTCAGGCAGCCGACGGCCCGATCCAGAAATCATTTGCCATCCGCAAGCTTTCCAAGAATGCGCCAGACCCGGAAACGTTTCTGCCGAGCGCGCCGTCGCTGGTGCGTAACATTCCCATTCTCGAACAGGCTGCCGTAACGAAGACCGGCGGACACGGGTTGTTTTCGCTCGTCCCCGAACGCGACGGTATCGTGCGCAGCGTGCCGTCTCTAATGGTCAACGAGGGCCACATCTTCCCGGCGCTCTCGATCGAGATGCTTCGTGTCGCACTCGGGCGTCCGACCGTGCTTGTCGAGGTCACGAACACTGGCATCAACGAGATCAAGGTCGCCAAGGGATTCACCATCCGGACCGACCGTTTCGGCAAGATGTGGCCGTACTTCTCCCACTCCGACAAGGCGAAATATGTCCCGGCCAAGGATGTGCTCGCCGGTACCGCGGACCCGGCTCTGATTCGCGGTAAGCTGACCATCGTCGGCACGTCTGCGGTCGGCCTGCTCGATATTCGGGCCGTACCCACGGAGCCGGTGATTCCCGGGGTCGAGGTTCATGCCCAGCTCATCGAGGCCATCGTCCACAACCAGTATCTGACACGGCCGAACTATGCCGACGGCGTCGAGCTGGTGCTGATTTTCGTTGGCGGCCTCCTGATGATCATTCTGGTGCCGTGGGTCGGCGCCAAGCTTGCGCTGGTCGTATTCTTGGTGATTGCTGCGTCTGCCGGCGGCACGTCGTGGTATCTGTTTTCCGAGCACCGTTTGCTGTTCGACGCGGTCTACGCGGTGGCGTCGATCCTTTTGCTGTACACGACACTGACGTTTACCGGCTACGCCCGCGAGGAAGCGCAGAAACGACAAACTCGCGACGCCTTCGGCAAGTACCTGTCGCCCGACATGGTGGAACGCGTCGCGGAAAATCCGGACGAGCTCAAGCTCGGCGGCGAAATGCGCGAGATGACCATGCTGTTCTGCGACGTGCGCGGTTTCACCACGATTTCGGAGCAGTTCGATGCGGTCGGCCTGACATCGCTGATCAACAAGCTGTTGACGCCGCTCACCAACGAAATTCTTCAACGTCGCGGCACGGTCGACAAGTACATGGGCGACTGCATCATGGCGTTCTGGAACGCGCCGCTCGACGACCCGGACCACGCCTACAACGGCTGCGTGTCGGCGCTAGCGATGATGGACCAGATGGACCCGCTCAACGAGCGTCTCGAAAAGGAGGCGGAAGAGGAAGGGCGCAAGCATATCCCGCTGAAGGTCGGCCTCGGCCTCAACACCGGTCCGGCCGTCGTCGGCAACATGGGATCCGATCAGCGTTTCGACTATTCGGTGCTGGGCGATACGGTGAACACCGCCTCGCGTCTCGAGGGTCAATCCAAGAGCTACGGGATGAACGTCGTCATCGGCCCGGAAACCAACGAGGCGGTCAAGGACCGCCTCGCGACGATCGATCTCGACTTCATCCAGGTCAAGGGCAAGACCGAAGGTTTGCGTATCTACGGGCTGATGGGCGACGAGGAGGTTCTGCAAAATCCCAAGTTCCTTGAGATCCAGAAGAAGATGTCGGAGGCAATCGGCGCCTATCAGGAGCAGAAGTGGGACGAGGCAGAGAAGATCTTCGACGAGCTTCGCATCCTCGGCAACGACGAGAACAAGCCCTGGAAGATCGAGGCCAATCTCGAATTCCTGTGTGATCTCTACAAGGACCGTATCGCCGACTACCGTGAAAACCCGCCGCCCGCCGATTGGGACGGCGTGTACGTCGCGACGTCGAAGTAGCGCACAGAACTTACTTCGACGTCATCACCCAGACGCCGTTCCAGTCCTTCGGCGGCTCCGCCTTCAGGTGTTCACAGCGCTCGATATAAGTGGTCGAAAGTTGGTCGTTTTCGTTGGCTTTCAGCGCTTCCAGAAACTGTTTGATGCCCTTGTCCCAGTCGCCGGCGCGGTAGTGTTTCACACCCTCGTTGAAGTAGTTGACCGTGTCCATCAGGTTGGGAAAGGTCTCGTCGGTATGATAGTCGAGCACCTCATAGACGCCGACCGGCTGGGTCTTGCCCTTGACAACCACGAGATCGACATCGCGTAGCCGGTAGGTGCCCTTCAGCTTCGCCTTGGTGAACTCGCTGATCAGGATGCGGGCATGGTACTGCTTGCAGGCCGACTCCAGCCGCGCGGCCAGATTGACGCCGTCGCCGATCATCCTGAAGTCCATGCGTTTTGGCGAGCCGATGTTGCCGGAAACCACGTTGTCGGTGTTGAGGCCGAGCCCCATGTCGATCGGCATCTGGCCCTCTGCTTCGCGTTGCTTGTTCCATTCCCAGAGCTCGCGGATCATGTTGATCCCGGCGCGAACGCCCCGATCCTCGGCGTCCTCGAGCTCCACCGGAATGCCGAACGCGGCCATGATCGCGTCGCCGATGAATTTATCCAGCATGCCGCCCTGCTCGGAAATGCAGTCGACCATCAGCGTAAAATACTCATTCAGCATCTTGACGGTGCCCTGTGGCCCCAGCGTCTCGGTGATCGTGGTGAAGCTGCGCACATCGGAAAACAGCACCGTTGCTTCGACGCTCTTGCCGCCGAGCAGGTCGTCGCCGCCCTCCATGAGCTGATCGGCAAGACCCGGGTCCATGTAGCGCGACATGGTCGACTTCATTCGCTTCTCGGAACTGATGTCCTCGAGCATCACCATTTCGCCGAGTCGATTGCCCTCAGTGTTGAGCAACGGCAGGAAGTGGGCGTTGACCGATACGGCCTCGCCCTCGACAGTCAGCTCCGCATCGAGCAATTCGTCGATTTCCTGGTCTTCCTCAAGTTTATGAACCTTCTCGACGACCCAATCGTTATCGCCGGAGAAAAACTCCTCGTATGGCTTGTTGATGATATCGTCAGCTTTGGCCTTAAGGATGCGAAGCCCGGCCGCGTTGCAGGTAACGATCTTGCCGTCCTCATCCGTCGTGATGACGGCGTTCGACATACTTTCCAGCATGCTTTCGTTGTAGTTCTTCATGTTCTGGACGTCGTCGAACAACTTGGCGTTTTCGAGCGCAATGGAAACTTGCGCGGTGAACGCCTTTAGCCGGCTCTCGTCCTCTTCGGTGAACGGCCCGCCGCGCTTGTTGAGCGCCTGAGTCACGCCGATCACCTTACCGTTCTTGTTGACGATCGGGACGCACAAGATGGAACGCGTAAAATATCCGGTCTTTTTGTCGAACGCCGGATTGAAGCGCAAATCCGCATAGGCGTAGGGGATGTTGACCGTATTGCCGGTGGTAAACACGGTGCCGGCAATGCCGAGGTGATTGGGCAGCCTGATTTCGCCGACCGAGTCTCCCATCGCGACACGGGAAAAGAGCTCGTTGGTTTTTTCATCGTTCATGAACAGCGTCGAACGATCAGCCGACAACATATTCGTCGCCTCGGTCATCACACGCTGGAGGAGGGTGCCCAGTTCGAGTTCGGACGTAACGTCGGAAACCAGATCGAGGAAGTGCATTTCCTGCTCGCGGGTCTTTTGCATGCGCTCGACGTATTGCCGGCTCTGCAGCGCAACGGCTGCCTGCGTCGTCATGGCCTCAAGCAACTCAAGGTCGCCTTGTGTGAACGCGCCTTTGTTCTTGTTGAGGATCTGAATGACGCCGATGACCTCACCCTTCACGGTGCGCACAGGCGCAGCGACGATGGTTTTCGTCTTGTAGCCGGTTGCCTCGTCGACGGTCCGGTTGAACCGTTCGTCAGAGTAGGCATCATCGATCGTCGTGCCTTCACCGGTCTGGAACACGGCGCCCGCGACGCCTGAGTCGTTGAGGATCCGTATCTCGCGCTGGAAGTTGCCCTGCGCGACACGCGAGTAAAGTTCGTCCGTCAGCGGATCGTTGAGAAACAACGTGCCGCGATCGGCATCAAGCTCGTCTGTCGTAATCTCGACCAAGGTGCGGAGAATCTCGTCGAGCGAATCGACCGCCGCGACACGTCGCGAAACGTTGAGCAGAACCTCCATCTGACGAAGCTTCTGTTCCATGCCCATCTCGACTGGTCGTTTCTTCGGCGGCCCGCTGACCGGCAGCACTGCACTGGGATCGATGGTTTCGGCCTCCGGTTCTGACGCAGACGCGAATGCCGCCGCATCTTCTGAGGGCACACTCTCGTTTGCCGCCTTGGTTTTGGTCGACTTACGACGGGAGCGAGGCGTCAGGCGGCGCACATTTCCGCCGCCCGCCGGCGAGGTTTCGTCGTTCTCACCAGTTTCGTCGGGCGCGACCAGGTCGTCGGTCCGGGTTTCTGCCCGCTTACCCTGTTTGGATTTGCGCGGCGCCGTCTCGCCCAGTTTTCGAATGGATCCACGGTTGTTGCTTGGCGGCATAAACGCTACGTCCCTGCAAGACTAAGTCGATTCACGTAGAGACTACCATAGACCGTCAACACAATCGAATGTGTCCTCGGATCAAGATGCGTTTTTCCCGGCTTCAAGCTCGTCGCGCAAGGCCGCGATGGTTTCATGCAGCTGCTTAATCTCGTCGCGGCTTGCGCGCTCGGTTTCCTGCAATTTGTCCTGCCATTCGGCATTGCGGTACTCCAACTCGTCGCGGAGCGACTGGACGGTCTGTTTCAGTTGCCGCAGTTCGTCTTCATACTGGGATGTGACTTTCTGTATGGCGTCCTGCTTTTCGACGCCGACTTCCTCCAGTCTGTCGCGCAGTTGTTGCGAGGTTTCACGCAACTGGCGAATTTCGTCGTTGCTGGCAGATATCGCGTCCTGAACAGCATGATCCTTCTCAAGCAGAACCTCGTCCATGCGGTCGCGAAGCTGTTGAGCGGTATCGCGAAGTTGGCGAATCTCGTCCTGCGAAGCCGAAATCGCATCCTGAACGGCATGATCCTTGTCGATGCTGACGCGCTCCAGCTCCTCGCGTATAGAGGCAATGGTCGCGCGCAAGTGGCGAAGCTCGCGTTCAGCGTCGTAAAGCTCGTTATTGGTGGGTGCGCTGGCGTCTTCGTTCATGGGGCGTTGGAGGTCACTCGGTCACGGCTCATACTGCTGCCGGCGGGCACCTGTTTCACCCGCCACCGTCCAGTTGTATACCACCCTTGACGAAGCCCGGGCCAGAAATCCACGCCAGACGAACGCTCCGGGCGCGTGTACGCTACAGGAATCGAAGCGCCGATTCGGAAACACAGCCCATATGAACGACACCTACGTCATAACCATGTGCAGGGCATGCGTCCGATTCATCGAACCGGTTATGTCCGGCACCCAACCCTGTATGTGCCCTTATTGCCATTCAGGTCGTTTGACGACGCATCCAGAGCTGGGAGAGCTGAGCATCGCGCACCTCGACTGCGATGCCTTCTATGCGGCGGTGGAAAAGCGCGACAACCCCGACCTCCGGGGCAAGCCGGTTATTGTCGGCGGCGGCCAGCGAGGCGTGGTTTCCGCTGCTTGTTACACGGCACGGATCAAAGGCGTCCGCTCGGCCATGCCGATGTTCAAGGCGCGCAAGCTATGCCCCGACGCGGTCGTTATCCGGCCCGACATGCAAAAGTACGCCATGGTCGGTCGTGAGGTGAGGGCGATGATGCTGGACATAACCCCGATGGTCGAGCCACTGTCGATCGATGAGGCGTTCCTCGACCTCTCGGGAACCCAGCGGCTGCACCATCGCTCCGCCGCGGAAACGCTCGCCGACCTGGCGAACAGAATCGAGACGAAGCTCGGCATCTCGGCATCGATCGGGCTGAGCTACAACAAGTTCCTCGCCAAGATCGCCTCCGATCTCGACAAGCCGCGCGGATTTGCGGTAATCGGCAAGGCGGACGCGCGGGATTTCCTCAGCCGTCAGCCCGTCGGCTTGATCTACGGCGTTGGAAAGCAATTCCAGAAACGCCTTGAACGCGATGGCATTACATCGATCGGCCATCTGACTGCCTTCGATGACGATGAGCTCATGTCGCGCTACGGTGCTATCGGCAGGCGACTCGGGACTTTCGCGCGCGGCGAGGACTTTCGTTCGGTCAATCCGGAGAGCGAAACCAAGAGCGTCTCCGTAGAAACGACTTTCGAAGCCGATATCACGGGACTCGCCGAGCTAGAGTTCGAGCTTTGGCGTCTGGTGGAGCGGCTGCACCGGCGCCTCAGACGCGCAGAGCTTGGCGGTCGTACCGTCACGCTGAAGCTGAAAACCGCTTCATTCAAAACGATCACGCGCAGCCGCCAGGTCGGCGGTGCGACACAGCTGAGCGACGAGATATTCCGCATCGCCCGCGATCTGCTCGCCGGCGAGACCGATGGCCGCGAGTTCCGCCTGCTCGGCGTTGGTCTCAGCGGGCTGGTTCCCGGGTCCGAAGCCGATCTGCCCGACCTCGCGGACCCGGGACGCGAACGCCGGCGGCGCATGGAAAGCACCATCGATTCGATTCGCGACAGGTTCGGCGAAGCGGCGTTGGTGAAGGGCAGGGGACTCAAGCCGTCACGCGGACGGTGACGACGAGGTTCACCACTTCGGACACTTTTTCTGTTCCTGGCGATAAGCCGAAACGGTGTCGAAAGCCGCGTTGCGAGCGACCATGCTGTCCTGCGTTTTCTTGAACGAGCGCTGAACCGCGCCCATCAGGCGTTGATGAAAGGTGTTCAATACCGCCCCCGGGTCGCTTGAAACGGCGGGCCGCATGAAATTCGCTTCGTTACGCATTTGCCGGTCGAGGATCGGCAGATAATCCTTGATGGCGTTTTCATAGACCAGAACGTGACGTCGTTCGTGTGCCAGAACGACGCCGTACTGACAGGTGCCGCGGGCATACTCCTTGGCGATGTAAACATCGAGGACCTCGAACCCGACATTGACTTCGACCTCGTGCAACCGCGAGCAGTACCGCCCATCGTTTCGTTTGCTGGATTCAACGGCAATGCCGATTTCAAGTTTCATTTCGCCGTGGGTCAGGCCAACCGGCGACCATCCCGCTCTTGGCTTATGGTATTGGCCGCGCATGTTGGCGAGCTCTTTTTTTCCCTTGTTCTGGAAGTAGCGGATTTCGGGCTTGTGGACGTTGATCCGAATCGATGGCGGATTGCTTCGATCGAGAACGCATGCCGCCGCGTGCGCCGGATTTTCAAAAAACGTCGCCCCTGCCAGCGCCAACGCAAACGTCGTGATGGCTATCAATCCCGGTATCGTGGCGCGCGGCACGTCAGATCCCCAGCAATGCGGGCAGGTCGGCGACTGAATCGATCACCTCATTTGGCGTCGTCTCACCCGAGACGCCCACAGCATATTTGCCGGTTCGCACCTGGACAGTGTGTATGCCGGCTCCGGCGGCGCCGTCGATATCTGAAAACGGGTCGTCGCCAACCATTACCGTATGATTCGCCTTACAATCGAGATCGCGCAACGCGAGCGAAAAGAACGCCGGGTCCGGTTTACCGACGACGGTCGCCTCGACGCCTGCGGCGTATTCGATCGCGGCAACGAACGGGCCGAGATCGAGGGCGATTTCGCCATCGCGACGGCAATAGCGGTTTCGGTGCAGTGCGATGAGTTTTGCGCCGCTACGGACGTCGTCGAAGGCCTGGTTGAGACAGTGCCAGTCGAACCCGGTGTGAAGATCGCCCATCACCACAGCATCGGGAGCATCGGATACGTGTTCGAACCCGGAAAAATCCTCCTCCAGGGTTGGTTCGGCAAGCAGCCGTAGCCGTTTGCACCCCAATTCGCGAAGCGTGCCGACTGCCGCAAGTGCGGGCGTGAAAATGCAATCAAGGTCGATATCGAACCCCATCGCCGCCATCCGCTCGCCGATTTCCCGCCGGGGCCGCGTCGTCGTATTGGTTAAAAATCGGCAAGCGATACCGGACTCGACAAACCGACTGACCGTTTCCGGTGCACCGGGGATGGGCTCGCCGTCGAGATAGAGAACGCCCTGAAGGTCGAAAAGGAGGCCTTGAATATCCTGCACGTTCTGGCTCTGGCTCGGATATCTGATTCAATCCCGGCTGCGACCGCCGCGTCAATCAGTTCTTCCTGAAGAGCTTGGGATCTGGACCGCTCTTGAACGCCTTGATGTCCGGACCGGGCTTGCCGATCAGATAACCTTGGACGTAATCGACGCCGCAATCGCGCACGAACCTCAGTTCCTCTTTGGACTCGATCATCTCGGCAATGGTCTCGATATTGAGTTTTTTGCACAACTCCGCCAGGGCAGACAGGAACGCACGCCCCTTCGGCATGGCAATGGCGTTCTTGACCGCCGGTCCGTCGAGTTTGACGACGTCGACATCGAGCGAGCTGAGATATTGGAAACTCGCGGCACCGGCGCCGAAATCGTCGAGGCACACATGGAAACCGCGATCGCGAATATTCTGGATGAAGTCGTTGGCGGCCCGCATGTCGTCGAGACGGGCGGATTCCGTGATCTCGAACATCAGCTTGTCGGCAAGCCAGCGGTTGTCATCGAGAACAGCCATCAGTCCATTGACATACTCTTCACGGCCGACCGAACGACCGGAAATGTTGATGGCCAATACGACTCGATTGGTGTTGATCGGCTGGCGCTTCAGCCAGGCGACCACTTTTTTCACGACTGCGAGATCGAACGTGTGAATGCGGTTCGTTTCCTCGGCGAAGACGATGTACTGATAGGGCGACTCGCCTTCGGCAAGCCGGAAGCGGGAGAGAACCTCGAAGTGGTGCACATCGCCGGTTACGGTATCGGCGATCGGCTGGAAGGCGAGGTCGAATTCTTCCGCATCGACCGCCGCCATGAACGTTCCGACGTACTTGGCGGCCTCTTCGGCAAGCGTATTCAATTTGCCGGCAATGTCGGACATCTTGAGGCTGCCGCTATCGGCTTCCCGCATCTGGTTCATGGCAAACAACAAGCCTGCGGTCATGTCTTCTTCGGAAAGTTCTGGGCCGAGCGCGGCCTTGGCGGCATCGATCGTGACACCCTTGCCCTCAGGATCGGCACGCTTAGCCAGATCCGCGAGTTGCTCCTGCATCGCAGAAAGATCGAAACTTGCGTCATGTACTAGACCGAATGACGTTTCGCCGATCCGGCCGGCTGTATCGCCGCTGACGGAACTCGCCTGAATCCGGCTAGCGAGCTTGTCGAGGAGTTCCTTTTCCTCGTCTTCGCCAAGGCGCGCCCGCAACTCGTCGAGTTCCGGCATGTTGACCAGCGTAATTTCAACGTCTTCGCCGGCATCCTGGAGTTTCTTGACTTTTTCCGCCGCCGCGCTGGCGAAATCGCCTTCGGCCAGCAACCCGGTCTCGCTGTCGCGCCCCGTTGCGACGACGGCATCGTCGATGTTGGCGCGAAGCGCGAGGAAATAATGTCCCTGCATGTCGCCGAACTTGTAACCGTTCAGCTCGAATGAGCCTTTGGGCTGGCCGTTGGGATCAATCAGCGAGACGACCGAACGCTTCATGCGCTCGCCGCGGTCGGCGGCCTTCAGGAGTTGTTCAACAAGAACGCGATCCTGTTCAAGCACCAGATCAATAAAGGCCTTGCCGACGAGTTCCTTGACCGACGCACCGACGAGCGCTTCTGACGGACCGCCAAAGAAGGTGATTTTCTTGTCGGTATCGAGCTCCACGAGGAGATCGTTGCGACAAAACGCAAAGGCAACAAAGCGGTCGCGCTCGGCCTTCATGTTCGCATCACTGCTTGGTTTCGGGGCCGGCGCCTGACGAGGCAGGGCGTCGACCGTCTGTTCGGCGATTGCCATTCCTCGATTGCCTTCCCCAGTTTAACCACGGGTTCAACCCGAAAAGCGTCGCATCTCGGAACGGCCCCCCCAACATGCACTCCGACTCGCTGCTAATTCTACGTACGTTATTCTCCTTATTTATCGGTCTCACGTCAATGTAATGAATTGCCGTGCAGATCGCCGTATGATTTCCGTATCCGCCCCCGCTGGTAACAAGCGAGCGCTGTAATGAGACGATACGAACTCTCCTGGACCTGGACATCCGCGGCGATGAGTTGTCATGCCGCCCTTGAAGAGATTGGCGCCGATTATTCGCTGCGCTTTATCGATTTCGATCAACCGTGGCCCACTGAAGATCTTCAGTTGAACCCAAACCGGAAGGTACCCACGCTGACCGATCACGGTGAAACGGGCGCCGCCGAGCCAATCGTCATCTATCAATCGGCCGCCATCCTGCTTTATCTGGCCGGTCACCACCCAGGTACCGGCTTGATGCCGAAACCGGCGACGGCAGCTTACGGACAATGCATGCAGCAACTTTTCTTCATGGCCGAGATGCTCCAGCCGAGTTACATGATGTACTATTATCCGGAACGTCATACGGCATCAGGAGATGGCCTAGCACGGGATGCCGTCGCCGATAAGGCTGTCGAATGGATTGTCGAGCTTTGGGGCCGCATCGATACCTACATGGATGAACGGCCGTACATACTGGGCAGCGATCTCTCGGTTTGCGATCTGTTCGCCATTCCCATGCTGGTGTGGTCAGAACGCGACGAGCGGCTTCAGGCCGTTGCATCGCTTAGCGCCATCGACCGGCTGCGCCGGAACCTCTGGTCACGGCCTGCCATCGAGCGCGTTCTCGCGGCCCATGTCGAGCCTTAACGCGGCGAGAGCGTCATTCTGTGATCTTCACCGTACCGGACATCGAAAACACGCCGGATTTAGACATCCCGATGACAAGACAACCGTCGCCCAGGTTATAGACCTGCCAACTGCGGATCAGCGTGTGCGATCCGCGCGGAATGGGCTGAAGTTTCTTCTGTTGTCCGGACTGCAGGATGACGCCGCGCCCCTTCGGGTCGGCCAGCATCACGAACTGGCCTGATTCGTCGGTTGCGAATTCCGCGCCTTGGCAGACGAAGACATGACGATCATGGTGCGCCAGCTGCTCCATTTGGGTCACGACTTTGGCGAAGATCACGCAACGTTCGCGCATCTGTTCCTCGGTCGCCGTCGCCGGTAGGCCGAGCAGTTGTCTCTGCGTCAAGTCGGTATAGACGTAACCGACCGGCAAGCGGTACTGGTCCTCGATTTGGGTGCAGGCTTCGAACTCGTCGACTTGGAAATTTTCTTGCTTGGCGCGCTCGACAATCTTGTTTTTGACCGCCTGTTGCGCCTTTTTCACCTGATCAGCGACCATGCTCTCCGCCGTCTGCTGCGAGCCCGAGACCTCGAGCACCACGGTCAGCACGTACCAGCCGATAAACAGAACCATCGGAATGATGACGAGAAAAATCAGGGCGTAGACGAAGCTCTTGGGAAGCCCGCCCGACTTTTTCTTCTTCGCTTTTTTGGCCATGGCATCTTCCCCTCTGGAGCCACGCAGACGGCACAAGGCCTAAACTAACCCAGTTTCCTGATAGCGTAGAAGGGTGAATGGTAAGTAAACGGTTGGCAAGGCCCCGCCGCAATACCCGGCACGGATAACGAAAGGGGCCGGAGACATCTCTCCGACCCCTTCGTCACATTGGCTCCGGAGGAGGGACTCGAACCCCCGACCCAGCGGTTAACAGCCGCTTGCTCTACCAACTGAGCTACTCCGGATCAGTGGAGCTATGGAGGCGCGGACCGGAATCGAACCGGTGTACACGGCTTTGCAGGCCGCTGCGTAGCCACTCCGCCACCGCGCCACACCCCTGGTTCCACCCGGTGCTTTCGCGACCTGAGCAGGGGCGGAACTTAGTGAGTTCGAATGAGCCGGTCAAGACGCGCTTTCGTCCATTTCGAAGGATACGCGGCGGCGTTGTCATTGGTCCGGACGGCGACTATAAACAGAGGCGGCTTTACGGGTTTTCAGGAAGCATGGCGATGATGGATTTTGCGCTTGCGCGCCGGCACATGGTGGACAGTCAGGTCCTGCCGAACCGGGTTACCGACCCTGATTTGATTGACGCACTGGCGACGATTCCACGCGAAAATTTCGTTCCCGAAGAACGCCGGAGCCTGGCCTATTGCGACGAGGCGGTAGATATCGGCAACGGCCGTTTTCTGATGGAGCCGATGATCGTCGGACGACTCCTTCAATCGGCTGACGTCAAGCCGACCGACCTGACGCTTTGCATCGGCGCCGCAACGGGTTATCTGCCAGCGATTCTCTCGCACGTTGCGGAAACGGTCGTCGTCGTCGAGTCCGACAAAGCGCTCGCGGCGACCGCGGCAGAGAATCTCGCCCAACTTGGAATCGATAATGTCGCCATCATGGAAGGCAATCTCGCTGACGGTTATCCGAAGCAGGCGCCGTACGATTTTATCGTCTTCGACGGCGCGGTGCCGGAAGTTCCTCATGAGATCGGCGAACAACTGGGCGAGGGCGGCCGCATGATCGCGATCGTCGGCGGGACGGAACCGGGACAGCCGGGCCGCGCCATGTTGACGACCCGTTTCCATGGCGCGCTGTCGAGCCGTCAGGTTTTCGATGCGGGAACGCCATTGTTACCGGGTTTCGAAAAACCGTCGACATTCAGTTTTTGAAACGATCACAGACCTTCGCACCGAATCGCAACACCGCCACGCGCCAACTTGCCTGTTCGCGACTCCGGAATAAGTCGTTAAGTCGGTGATCCGGCACATTAATTGGCGGCTATTGACGGATCATCGACAATTTGATCCTGTCACGCATGACGGTGATCCTGCCATCTGCTTGATTTTCATAAATGACGGTCGAATTGCGGTGCCGGGCGAAGGGTCTTTCGGATGGTGAAACCAAATCTGACCAAGATGACACAGGCCGCGATCCTTGCGGCCGTACTTGGTCTGCCGTTACCGGCTGCAGCGGAAACTCTTGAGGAGTCTCTTGTCGCCGCCTACCTCACGAATCCCGATCTTGCTTCGCAGCGTGCATCGCTTCGCGCTGCGGACGAGGGCGTAAGTCAGGCTCTCGCCAATTGGCGTCCAACCGTGGAAGTCACTTCAAGCACCGGCACCGAGTACAACAAATCGACACTGCGAAGCACGGGAACCAGCCAGAACCGAGACCCTTCGTCCGTTTCGCTGGATCTCACGCAACCGTTGTTTCGCGGCGGGCGCACGCTCGCGGAAACCAGCGAGGCGGAAAACACGGTTCTTGCCGAACGCGCCAGACTGACATCGACCGAACAGGAAACGCTGCTCGCCGCTGCAACGGCGTACCTCGACGTGTTTCGTGACGAGGCGGTCTTGCGCCTCAACAGCAACAACGAGGACGTTCTCGCGCGCCAACTCGAAGCGACCCAGGACCGCTTTCAGGTCGGCGAGATTACCCGAACGGACGTACACCAGGCCGAAGCGCGGCTTGCCCAGGCAACGGCGGATCGTATCCAGAGCGAAGCCAATCTGGAAGCCTCGCGGGCAGCCTTCAGAACCGCCACCGGGATCACGCCGGTCAACAGTTTCGATCTGCCCGCAATGCCCCCGGGCTCGCCGCCGTCAAGAGAATCCGCGGTCAAGGAAGCCGCGCTTAACAATCCGCGTGTTATCGCCGCGCAGTACGATGAACGGGCGGCCGTCGACAACGTCGACGCCACATGGGGCGAATTACTGCCCGAGATCGAACTAACGGCATCCGCCGGCCGCGATCTTAACAGCGCCAGCGAGTCGAGCCGGATCGATACGGCGGAGGCATTGATCAATCTCACCGTTCCGCTTTATCAATCAGGAGCTGTTTACTCCCGCGTTCGCGAGGCCAAGCAGGATGCGGCGAGATTTCGTCAGCTTGTTGATCAGGAGCGGCGCTTCGTGACCGAGCTGGCGACCCGGTCCTGGGAAAATCTTCAGGCGGCCGATGCCCGCGTGACCTCGTTCAGAACACAAATTCAAGCTGCCGTCGTAGCATTAGACGGTGTTGAGCGCGAAGCCGCCGTCGGCTCACGCACGGTCCTCGACGTGTTGGATGCCGAACAAGAGCTTCTTAACGCGCGGGTCAGTTACATCACCGCGCAGCGCGATGCAGCGGTGGCGATGTTCGAACTTCTGAGTTCGGTAGGGCGCTTGACCGCGCATCAGCTGCAACTCCCCGTCGATCTCTACGACCCCGATGCCCACTACCGGAAGGTTCGCACCAAGTTGTTCGGCACGGATGCGGAAGGCGGGGTCGACTGATTGCGTCACCGGCTGGGATCCCGGCAGGGCCGCAAATTCGAGGAAACCGGCATTTACCAATACGAAACCATGTTATTCTTAGAATTATCCGGTGATTCGGCTGACTGGACGCAGTTTCGTTGTGCTCGTCTCGTCGGTCCTGGGGTAACGGAACGGGCGATTTTCTGATGAGCGAAGAACAGGCAGAAGGCGAAGCCGGTCAAGAACCGTCGATGGAGGACATTCTCGCCTCCATCCGCCGTATCCTGGCCGAAGACGAAGAAGAGGGCGGTGAAGGTGTGCCCGAGGAAGCGGTCGCCCCCGAACCTGAACCCGAAGTCGAGCCAGAACCGGAGCCGGAACCCGAGCCGGAACCCGAACCCGAGGTCATGGAAGAGCCGGAACCCGATCCGGAACCAGAACCCGAGCCGGAGCCAGAACCCGAACCCCTGCCGGAGCCGGAACCGGAGCCCATGCCGGAACCCGAGCCGGTGGCCGCGATGCCGGAACCGGAACCCATGCCGGAACCCGCACCAATGCCGCCGCCGCCACATCTGGAGCCGGACGACATCTTCGAATTGACCCAGGACATGGTGGCGCCCGACCAGCTTGTTTCGGGCCGGACCATGGCACAGTCTGCCGACGTTCTTGGCGAATTGGCCCGGGCCATTCTCGACCGGCGCGATCTCAAGATCAACGATACGGGATCTGCCCAGGGCCTGACTCTTGAGATGATGGTGCGCGAGATGCTGAAGCCATTGCTCAGCGAATGGCTCGACCGCAACCTACCGTACCTGATCGAACGGTTGGTCAAGAAAGAGATCGACCGCATGATCAATCGCGCCCAACGGCTCGACGACTAACCGTTCGCAGCGCCAAACCGCCACCCGGCTAAAGCGTTTCTGCGGCTGGACCTGAGAGGGTCCGGGCGATAAAACGTGTCCTCCGTCACCATGACACACTGTATTCAGAGCATTCTAGGAAGACCCGAGCGTGCTGGAAAAAACCTATCGGCCCGAAGAAATCGAAAAGCGCCACTACGAAAACTGGGAGCAGTCGGGCGCCTTTGCCTGCGGTAAGCGTACGAACGCCTCCCCGTACACGATCGTCATTCCCCCGCCCAATGTTACCGGCAGCCTGCACATGGGTCATGCCCTCAACAACACGTTGCAGGACATCCTGATCCGCCACGAACGGATGAAGGGGCGTGACGTCTTGTGGCAACCCGGCACCGACCACGCCGGAATCGCCACGCAAATGGTCGTCGAGCGGATGCTGGGCGAGGAGGGCAGGACGCGTCACGATCTCGGCCGCGAAAAGTTCGTCGAAAGGGTTTGGAACTGGAAAGAAGAATCCGGTGGCACGATTACCCGACAGCTTCGCCGTCTCGGCGCATCGTGCGATTGGTCGCGCGAGCGCTTCACCATGGACGATGGTCTGTCGGTTGCGGTGTGCAAGGTCTTCGTCGATCTCTTCAAGAACCGGCTGATTTATCGCGACAAGCGCCTGGTCAACTGGGACCCGAAACTGCACACGGCGATTTCGGATCTCGAGGTCGAACAGCGCGAGGAAGTCGGTAAGCTCTGGTATTTCCGCTATCCGATCGAGGGTGAAAAGGACAAGTTCGTCACCGTCGCGACAACCCGACCGGAGACCATGCTGGCCGACACCGGCGTCGCCGTCCACCCGGAGGATACGCGCTACGAGAAACTGATCGGCAAACATTGCGTGCTGCCCATCGTCGGCCGCAAGCTGCCCATCGTCGCCGACGAGTATGCCGACCCTGAGAAGGGTTCTGGCGCGGTGAAAATGACGCCGGCCCACGATTTCAACGACTTCGAAGTCGGCCGCCGTCACAACCTGAAAATGATCAACGTGCTCGACGAGAACGCGCACCTGAACGAGAACGCCCCCGAGGAGTTTCGCGGTCTCGACCGCTATGAAGCACGCGACAAGGTGGTGGCGCGGATGGAGGAGCTCGGCCTGCTCGAGAAAATCGAGGACAATCCGATGACGATTCCTTATGGCGACCGCTCCGGCGTTGTCATCGAACCGTGGCTGATGGACCAGTGGTTCGTCGACGCCAAACGTCTCGCCGGGCCGGCCATTACCGCCGTCGAACAAGGCAAGACCAAGTTCGTTCCAAAGCAATGGGAGAACACATATTACGAATGGATGCGCAACATCCAGCCGTGGTGTATCTCGCGCCAGCTTTGGTGGGGCCATCAGATCCCGGCCTGGTTCGGACCGGACGGCGAGATCTTCGTCGAGGAAACCGAGGAAGCGGCCTATGCCGCCGCGCGCGAATTCTATGATGACGAAAACGTCGCGTTGGAACGCGACCCGGATGTGCTCGATACGTGGTTCTCGTCCGCGCTATGGCCATTCTCGACCCTTGGTTGGCCGGAACAGACTCCGGAGCTGGAACGCTACTATCCGACGGATGTCCTGATCACCGGATTCGACATCATCTTTTTTTGGGTCGCCCGCATGATGATGATGGGCATCGAGTTCATGGGCGAAGTTCCGTTCCATACCGTCTACATCCATGCGCTGGTCCGCGACGAAAAGGGCCAGAAGATGTCGAAGTCGAAGGGCAACGTCATCGATCCGCTGGAACTGATCGAGAAGTACGGCGCCGATGCCTTGCGCTTTACGCTGACCGCGTTCGCGGCGCAGGGCCGGGACGTTAAGCTCTCCGAAAGCCGCGTCGAGGGTTACCGCAATTTCTGCACCAAGATCTGGAACGCTGCCCGGTTCTGCCAAATGAACGAATGCCGCCCGGTCGCGGATTTTGATCCTTCGGGTGTCGAACTGACGGTCAACAAGTGGATCGTCGGCAAGCTGAAGGAAGCGTCAGACGATGCCGAGACCGCTATCCAGGCCTATCGCTTCAACGACCTTGCCGGCTCGCTATACCACTTCACGTGGGGCACATTCTGCGATTGGTACGTCGAGTTCGCCAAGCCGATCCTGCAGGGTGACGATGAAACGGCGAAGGCCGAGTGCCGCGCGACCGCGGCCTGGGTTCTCGACCGGATTCTGCATCTTTTACACCCGGTCATGCCGTTCATCACCGAGGAACTCTGGCAATCGCTCGACGACAACCGGCCCTACAGCCTCGTCGTCGGCGACTGGCCCGAACTCGACGACGCGCTTGTCGACGAAGAGGCCAATGCGGAGATGGACTGGCTAGTGCGGACCATCACCCAGATCCGCGCCGTGCGCGCGGAAATGAATGTACCGCCGGCGGCGAAGCTGCCGCTGCATCATCTGGATGCCGACGATACGACGCGTGCGCGCCTCGACCGCTCCCGCGATCTGATCGAACGTTTGGCCAGGATCGAAGGTATTTCGGCGGCGCCGGAAGCCGGCAAGGGTACCGTGCAGATCGTGATCGACGAAACCACGTTCTCTCTCCCGCTCGGCGACGTCATCGACCTCGGAGCCGAGCGTGCGCGGCTCGAAAAGGAAATCGGCAAGCTCGATCAGGAAATCGCCAAATTCGACAAGAAGCTTGCCAATGAGCACTTCACCGCGAAGGCACCGGCCGAGGTCGTGGAAACCGAACGCGAGCGCCGGGCGGATGCTGCCGGTTCGCGCCAACGGCTCGACCAGGCGCTATCCCGTCTGACCGCCGCCATGTAGTCGTGGCACCGAGGAGCAAGGTTAATGACACAAGAAGATATTCGGCAAATCATCGATAGCATCATCCCGGTCGTGAGCCAGTACGGCCTTCAGATCGTCGGCGCTCTCGCCATTCTGATTATCGGCTGGATGGTCGCGGGCTGGGTCAAACGTACCGTCCACAAGGGGCTCGACCGGATCGACCGTATGGACGAGACGCTCAAGCCGTTCATCTCGTCTTCGGCGCGCTACCTCGTTCTCGTCTTTGTCATTGTCGGCGTGCTCAACCAGTTCGGTGTCGAGACGACGAGCATTATTGCGGTACTCGGCGCCGCGGGCCTCGCCATCGGTCTTGCCCTGCAAGGTACGCTGTCAAACGTCGCTGCTGGGGTCATGCTGTTACTGCTTCGCCCGTTCCGCGCTGGCGAATATGTCGATGCCGGCAGCGTATCTGGCACGGTCAAGGAGATCGGCCTGTTCTCGACAGAGTTCACGACACCGCAAGGCGTTTGTATCCTGGCGCCGAACGCAGGCCTCTGGGGTTCTTCCATCACCAACTATTCCCGCAATGCGACACGCCGCGCCGACATTACGATCGGCATTGCCTACGACGACAATATCGACGATGCCCGCAAGGCCCTGATGGATCTGATGATGAACGACGAGCGGATCAACAAGGACCCGGAACCGCAGGTTCTGGTGACCGTTCTTGCGGACAGTTCCGTCAATCTACAGATGCGCTGCTGGGCGAACGGCGACGTGTTCTGGCCCGTTTATTTCGATCTGACGGAGCAGAGCAAGGCCGCGGTCGAGGGCGCCGGATGTTCGATCCCGTTCCCGCAACGCGACGTGCACATGATACAGGCATCCTCCTAACCTGCGATATGACGACAGCGGGTTCGGACGACACCGGCCGATGGGAGTTTCGGTGCTGGCCGGACCAGCCGCAGGGCTCGACCGGCATTCTGCAAGCCGAGTGGCGGCAGACATCGTCCGAAACCCGCACCGATATCTACCTTTTGCCCACCCGCCCCAGCCCGCGTCTCGTCAAGCTGCGTCACGGCGATCAGCTGGAAATAAAAGAGTTGCGCGAGATCTCCGACCGTTACCAGTACTGGGTTCAGTCCCTGACAAGCGGCTTTCCGCTGGATTCTGCTGAGGTCGCTCAACTCGTTGCAAGCCTCGGTGCGGAAACGGCACCCGCGGTAAGCGCTGCCGGCGATGCTCGTGACCTAATCGCCAGCCTTGCGCCGATCGGCGTTGCTGGCCGCGTCGTTGATATCGTCGAAACGAAGAAATCCCGCACATTGTTCGAACGGGGTAGCTGCCGCGCGGAAACTACAATTGTGACAGTCAGGGGACGCGAAATGGTGACCATCGCGATCGAAGACTCCGATCGGGCATCCGCAGCAGCCGCAATCGACGATCTTGGCCTCAACGTCTATTCGAACGTTGATTACGGTGTCGCCCTCGGCGCACAACGACTATCCGTCGGGCAAGTGACGGCGTAACGAGCCACAAGGCCTGACGCAGTGCATGGAACGAAAGCGTTTCGTCTATTCGAAAAGCGCCATGGGACTGCCGACGTCGACGACCCCGATGCCGCGATGCGGCGCATAGCCGAGCAGTTCCTTGACGCGATCGGGCATGTCGCGGACCTTTTCGAACGGCACCGTGAGATAGAGATTTTCCTCGGTTCGCAACCAACCGACGACATAGCCGTAGAACATTCCACGGCGGTGTTCATGTGTGGTCCGGTTGGCGCCGCCGCCGTGCAGGGTTGAGCCAAGATAGTAAAGCGCCGACCCCGCTTTCATGACCGCCTGGGTTACTTCGTTTGGCTCGGGTTCCCGCTCTTTTTCCCAGAGGTGCGAGCCCGGCACGACCTGGGTCGCGCCGTTCTCGACGGTGAAATCGCTGAGCGCGAACATCGCCTCGACCTCCAGCTGCGGTCTGTCGGCCGGCATCTCCGGCCACGCGTCCTCGTCGCGGTGAATGAGCTGCGCCGACTCGCCCGGCCCGATCTGAATCAGTTGCGCCGTATTCAACAGATAGGCCTGACAGTGCGGGACAATGAAATGATCGCAGACTTCATGCATCAGGGGCACCTGCATGACCTCGACGAAGGTGTCGGACTTTGCCGGCAATCCGTCCAGTCGAATAGTGCTTTTGCCGTAGAAGTCGACAAAGAACTCCTCGGTCGGGTGACGCAGACCGGGCGATGTCGCAGCGATGATATCATCGAGATCGCGGTTCATTCCGACTAAATGTTCGGTTGAAAGCGCATTCAGCACGATGCACGCACCGTCGCGTTCTATCGCTTCACAGATTGCTGTTGCGCCCTGGCCAGCATCGATTTCCTGCAATTCGGGCATCTCGGCATCCTCCAGAAGCGACAGTATGGACGTTCCCCTTTCCCCCGACAATTGCCGATATCGGTCCACGCATAACGCTGTCTTAACCAGACATGTGCAAGGCTCGTTGCTGGAGTCGTGTGTTTCAAAGGCGCCCATCATGTTCCGCTCCGGCGATTTCGTCGTACCAGATCTGCCGAACAATCCAACGCCCGAGGATCGGGCGACATATGTCGTTCTACGCCTCGAACAATTCATTCGCGAGGGTCGCAAGATCGACGAGGGCATGTCGTTCCGAAAATGGCAGGCCATGGCGCTCGCCGAGATCGCCGCCAACATCGCCGACGCCCAGAACGAGGTTCAGAAGGAAGAAGTACCGGTGAACCGGCTGCTGTTCACCGCATCGGCGGCAATGGTCACCATCGGATTCTGGGGAACCGCGGTTTCCATCCACAAAGTGGGATATCTTGCAGCGGGTTTGGTTTGTATCGGCGCAGGCTTGATCATGCTGGCCGTCGCCGGCGAGTGGAAGTTTCGAAAATTCTGGCGCCGTCGTGAAGCGGACAAGCGCCGCACGCGCCTTAAGAATATTGAAGGATTGAACCGCCGGATCAAGCGCCTGGAGCGCGAACTGGAACGCGAAGCCAAGGACCTTGAGAAAGCACTGACGTCAGCCCAAAAGGCGAACAGGAAGACCGCGCCGCACCAGACGTCAGCCGCATTGGATCATGAAGACAATAGCGGGTTTCCGCTAAAGCTCTAGAATTAGGCAATTGCTACTGTAGTTCGTCGGTCGCATCCTCGATCGCATCACCCGCATCCTCGACGGCATCGCCGGCTTCGTCACCGATATCTTCCAAGTGTTCGCCGGTGTTCTCGCAGCCGCTCAGGAGAGGTGTTGCCGTGAGGATAAACATCGACAGCAGAATGGTTGCAGGTTTCCACATATCCGTCTTTCCAATCCCTTCGCGCGGGCAGGCTTGCGCCATCCTCAATCCAATATCGTCCGCATTCACATCACTGCGGCGGCGGTGCCGGACGGCCCCGAAACATGTGGACGACCAGGGCGATCGCGAACAAGACGATGAAAAGGAAGAAAAGGATTTGCGCGATATCCACGGCTGCTGCGGCAATGCCGGTAAAACCGAACAAAGCGGCGATCAAGGCCAATACCAAAAATCCGATTGCCCAACGAAGCATGCTGACGGCTCCTGCTGTTCCGATCGCCGGACACTGGCGTCCGACGGTTACATGCCCAATAACAGAACATCGGTTTCGATGCGTTGCATTAACGTGGGTTAAAGCGCCGATCCGTCATGGTGCGCCGACACCTATTGAATGTTCACCTGATGCGTGAAGGTGTCGCCGTCGCTGACGGTCAGCCGCTCGAATCCGAGGAGCTTCAAGAGATCGAGAAAGGTGAATATCTCCTCGACCATGTATTCGCGAAAGATCTGGGTCTGACGTGCTTCGGACGTCAGCGCGGCAAGATAGGCACGAATGCGATAGATGGTGTCGAGCCGGCCCGGTTGCATCGCCACGATAATCAATTTTTCGGCGTCGGCGCCCTTGGCGAACACTGAGACGACCGGGGGATAGGGCTTGTTGTTGATACCCTCTGTGACGCCGACAACGAAGCCGATCCGCTGGCGGCGGCCTGCCTCGGCCAGCGCTTCCGCTCGAGCGACATAGGTTTCCTTGGAGGTCGGCGGCGGATAGTAATAACCGGCATGCCGGTCATCCGCCGCCGCTTGGTTCGCCGCTGCCAACGAAATCGCAACGCCGACCAACAATAGAAAGGTCAGGCGGTAAACGACGAAACCCTCGATGAGCGTCTTCCGGACATTCGACATTCGCAAACTCCTCAATCGGGAATGACCCTGTCGAGCCCGGCAATCAACCGGTCGACATCCTCTTCCGTCGTGTATTGCACCATGCTGGCACGGACCACGCCGTCGTCGGGATCGAGACCAAGGGCCGTTACCACCCTGTGCGCATAGAAATTGCCATTGCTCACCACGACCTTGTCGGGCTCCAGAAGCGGCGGTACTTCAGCCGACGCCATACCGTTCACAGTAAAGGCGAAGGTCGGCGCGCGGGGCGTCGGATCGCCGGCGCCTGTGCCGTACAGCCGCACCCGCGGCTTGCTCGCAGCAAAATCCAGGAACCTGTCCGTCAGAGCGTCCTCATGCGCCTCGACAAGGCCGGATACCGCTTTGGCTTTTTGATGCAGGTGATTGACCGGCGTTTCGAAATGATGGTCGTAGAGGGCCTCGATATAGTCGCCAATTCCAGTCAACGAGGCGATTATCTCGTGTTGCGGACCGGCCGGGTTCAGCTTGTAGGGCAGGCGGTCTTCGCCGATGAAGTAGTGATACTGTCCGCGTGCCTCGAGCAGATGCTCGCGTTTCCCGTAGAGACAGCCGATATGCGGACCAAAAACCTTGTAAAAACTGAACAAATAGAAATCGACATCCCATGCCTTGACCTCGATAGCCCGGTGCGGTGCGAAGGCAACGCCATCGACGCAGACCTGCGCCCCGGCGTCATGTGCAATACGGGTGATCGCTTCGACGTCGTTGATCTCGCCGATCAGGTTCGAAACGTGTGGGAAGGCGATCAGCCGCGTACGGTCGTTCATCAAGTCGGGCAACGCCGCAGGATCCAGCCGTCCGCTTTCCGAATCGATCGGCCAGACGACGACGTCGATACCGCGCTCAGCAAGCCGATGCCAGGGACCCGCATTCGCTTCGTGGTTCTGATCGGCGACGATAATGCGATCACCCTCCGACCACAGCGGCCGGAGGGCATTGGCGAGAACGTAGACGTTGATCGATGTCGAGGGGCCAATGACAACTTCCTCCGGCTCAACGCCGATCATCGCCGCCATGGTCGCATGGCCCAAATCCATGCGGGCCTGCGCATCGGCCCCCGGGCCGAAAGGTCCCCCTGGTTGAACCTGACATTCGCGCATGTAGCTTGTCAGCCGGTCGATGACCGATGTGGGAACGAACGAGCCGCCGGCATTCTCGAAAAACGACCAGTGCCAGCACGGGTCCGGGAACAAGCTGCGGGCAAAGGCCGTATCCAGTGTCTTCGCATCTGTCATTGTTGCGTGTTTCCTCGTTCGATATCGTTTGTCAGTAAATGGCGACGGCCATCAGAAGGTCGCCCACGGTATCGATATCGCTGGCAAACTTGATACCGACCGTGCCGCGGCCGACCCAGGCCACTGATCCTTCCGCTTCGCCCATGACGCCGATTTGAAGGCGAACTGGAACTCCGCGTTCGACGGTCATTCGGGTCGCGACCAAGGCACCGCCCGGCGAGATGTTCTGTATCCGGCATTCCTCGGTCTTTCCATTCGCGCTCAATGTCGCATCGAACGATATCTCGGCGCGGGCGTGACGGCGTGCGGAATGTCTTGTCGTCATGGTTTCCCCGGATCGTTCCCGGCGATTATGACCCGGCACCCGGTCGAGGCAACCGCAAAGCCTTTTGTGAACATGTCACAAGCCGGAGATGCGGTTGTTCTGGCATCATGCTAAGCTGATGGGTTAGAACGTCGCGACGAACCACGGATGGAAAAGGGACTATGCCACAGCTTCGTTCCAGAACTTCGACCCACGGCCGCAACATGGCAGGCGCGCGCGGCCTTTGGCGCGCCACCGGTATGACCGACGAGGATTTCGGCAAGCCGATTATTGCCATTGCCAACTCGTTTACCCAGTTTGTACCCGGCCACGTCCACCTCAAGGATCTTGGTCAGATGGTCGCTCGTGAAATCGAGGTGGCCGGCGCCGTAGCCAAGGAATTCAATACGATTGCCGTCGACGACGGTATCGCCATGGGCCATGGCGGCATGCTCTACAGTTTGCCGTCGCGCGAACTCATCGCCGACGCCGTCGAGTACATGGTCAACGCCCACTGCGCCGATGCCATGGTCTGTATTTCCAACTGCGACAAGATCACGCCAGGCATGCTGATGGCCGCCATGCGTCTCAACATTCCTGCGGTGTTCGTCTCGGGTGGCCCGATGGAAGCCGGCAAGATCGAGGTTGAAGGCGAGGAACAACGCGCAGATCTGATCTCGGCCATGGTCTCCGCTGCCGACCCGAACGTTTCCGATGAAGACGCCCTCAAGCAGGAGCGTTCGGCCTGCCCGACGTGTGGATCGTGCTCCGGCATGTTCACGGCAAACTCGATGAACTGTCTCGCTGAAGCCCTCGGTCTTGCGCTGCCCGGCAACGGTTCGACCCTTGCGACCCATGCTGCGCGTAAGGACCTGTTTTTGAAGGCTGGCCGTTTTGCCGTCGAAATCTGCAAGCGCTATTACGAACAGGACGACAACAGCGTGTTGCCGCGCTCGATCGGCTCGTTCGAAGGCTTTGAGAACGCCATGGCCGTCGATATCGCCATGGGCGGTTCGACCAACACGGTCCTGCATTTGCTCGCCATGGCGCAGGAGGCGGAACTGGACTTCACCATGGCCGACATGGACCGCCTGAGCCGTGAAGTGCCGCATCTTTCCAAGCTTGCGCCGTCGACCATGCAGTTCCACATGGAGGACTTCCATCGCGCTGGCGGGATCATGGGAATCATGGGTGAACTGGAGCGCGCCGGTCTGATTCACCGCGATAATCCAACAGTCTACGGCCCGACAATCGGCCAAGCCATCGACAGTCTCGATATTCGACGCACGAAAGACGCTGAGGTTCTGGAATTCTACAAGGCCGCGCCAGGCAACGTTCGAACCAAGGAAGCCTTCAGTCAGTCGAAGACTTACGAATCCCTCGATCTCGACCGCGAGAACGGCTGCATACGCGATACCGAACACCCCTACAGCCATGATGGCGGTCTGGCCGTTCTCTACGGCAATATTGCTCAGGAAGGGTGCGTTGTGAAAACGGCAGGCGTCGACAAATCGAACCTGACGTTCACCGGTAAGGCGCGCATCTTCGAAAGCCAGGATGACGCGGTTGAGGCCATTCTCGGCGGCAAGATCGTCGAGGGCGATGTCGTGCTGATTCGTTACGAAGGTCCGAAGGGCGGCCCCGGCATGCAGGAAATGCTGTATCCGACGAGCTACCTGAAATCCATGGGGCTCGGCAAGGCCTGCGCACTCCTGACCGATGGCCGTTTCTCGGGCGGCACCTCCGGCCTTTCGATCGGCCACGTCAGCCCCGAAGCGGCAGAGGGCGGCGCCATCGGACTGGCCGAGGAAGGCGACACGATTGAGATCGATATCCCAAACCGGTCGATCAACCTGGCCGTCGAAGCCGGCGTTTTGGCTGAGCGTCGCCGGGCCATGGACGCGCGCGGCGCGCTTGCATGGCAACCGGTCAATCGTGATCGAGTTGTTTCGAAGGCACTGCAGGCCTATGCAGCCATGACGACGTCTGCTTCCAAGGGCGCGGTTCGCGACGTAACGCAGGTGCAGCCTGGCGGCTCGAGCGATCCGACGAGGCAAGCGGCCGAGTAGGGGCACGCGCCAAAGCCGGCCTAGTCCCGCCGCCGTTTCGGCAGATGTTCGTCGATCCGGGCCCACGACAGGCTCTGATCGGTCCAAATGTGCTTTCCGGGCGGTAGCCGGTCGGAGTTATCGAGACTCGCGACCGTAACATCGATCTCGTCGTCGTAATTCTTGTGATCGAAGGTAATGTGCGACCCGCACTTGCCGCAAAAGCACCGTTCACCCACTTCGGAGCTTTGGAAGCCGCGAAGTTCGCCTTCGGTAACGTTGAAATCGTTTTTGTTGACGGTCAGCCACGTCACCATCGCCGCACCGGTCGAACCGCGGCATAACCGGCAATGACAATGACAGACATGGTAGGGCTTGCCGGTGATCTCGTAGCGCACCGCACCACAGGAACAACCGCCCGTCCATGGCGCCTTCAGCGCCATCAGGAATGCTCCGGCGGCATTTGCGGATGTTTCTCCAGGCCATCGTCGATATGAATCCACCGCAGACCGTCGACAACATGAACGTTCATCGTCGGCTTGATGGCCTCGGGATCGTCCAGCGACGCCACTGTCAGATAGATCATCCCGGGATCGTTGGTGCTGACGAAGCTGATTTGCGTTCCGCAGTTGCCGCAGAAACTTCGCACGCCATGGTCTGATGACGCGTACCGACTCAGCTCGCCGGTGGTCACGACCTCGGCTTCGGGGAATTCCATCCAGGTTTGGAACGGTGCCGAACTAGCATGACGGCACTGGGTACAATGACAGTTCGAAACGAAGGAAGATTGCGCCGGGGCTTCATACCGTATGGCACCGCATAGGCAGCCACCATTGATCCGCGCACCTTCGCTCACGTTTCCTCCCTCGGGACAGGCCCGTCCGTTTCCACGCTCAGTCTGCACCAATCAGGGGGGCGGCCTAAAGGCTTTTGTGACGGCCTGCTACGTGCCAAGCCGTTCGGCGATACACGGCATGACCTCTTCGCCGACATTTGCGAAGGCGAAACGCAGCATGCGCTCCTGGTCCGGCCCGAACATTGTACCTGGCAAACACAGCAGGTTTTTCTCGCCCGCGAGTGACCGTGCCACCTCGTAGGATGAGACGTCGGCAAACGGATGCTCGAGATAAGCGAAGTAGGCTCCGATCGATCGGATGATATAGCCGTTACCGGCCCGCATAATCGCATCCGCAAAGGCGTTGACTCGATCGGCCATGAGTTGCCGCTTGGCATCGCGCCATTCGTCAAGAGCGTCCAGTCCGTAGAGCGCCGCCCGCTGGGACACATGTGGCGCACAGATCGACATGCAATCCATGATTTTCTCGAGTTCAGTAACGGTTCGGCTGTCCGCAACGATGGCGCCGACGCGATAGCCGGTCAGGCTATAGACCTTCGAAAAACTGTAGAGATGCATCAGGCCCGTCGAGCGCCAGTCCGCATCCGCAAACAGACTGTGCGGCCGGCCGGCGCCCGGCGGCAGGAAATCGCGATAGGTTTCATCAGTGACAAGCGCGATCTCATGGGACGCCGCAAGCGACAGAAACGCCGACATGGTTTCCGCCGGATAAATCGCGCCCGTCGGATTGTTCGGCGTCACCAGAACAATAGCGCGTGTATCGTCGCGGATCAGCGACGCGGCCTCGGCCGGGTCGGGCACCATGCCGTTGGCGGCGTGGCAGGGAAGAGGAATGGCTTCAATGCCCAGCATGCCGAGGGTCATGGCATGATTGAAATACCAGGGTACCGGTAGCAGTACCGAGCAGCCGTTTTTCGCGAGCGCGATCATCGACAGAAAAAACGCCTGATTGCAGCCCGATGTTATCAATACGTTATCGGGCGCAACATCCCCGCCGTAGACCGCATTGATGTCGTCGGCCAATGCACCGCGAAGCGCCGACGTGCCCGCAATGTCGGTATAGAACGCGGTCTCATCGTCGCCGAGGGCCGTTGAAAGGTGGCGGGCCAAACTTTCCGGCGGTCCGTACCCCGGCACCGCCTGGCATACATCGATCAACGACTGATCCGGGCCGAAAGCATCGGGGTTCAGCCAACTCGCGGCTTCGGCGATGGGCGGCGCCTCGGTGGCCGTAACGAGAGGATTGATCATGACCCGTTGACCCTGTCAGTCGAGCCGGCACCAGACCGGTGTGTGGTCCGACGCCTTTTCCTTGCCACGCGGCGTCCGGTCGATGCCGGCGTCGCTCAGCCGGTCGGCAGCTTGTGGAGACAGCAAAAGATGATCGATTCTGAGACCGTTATCCTTCTGCCATGCACCGCGCTGATAATCCCAGTAGCTGTACTGGTGCACGGGTTCGTGCAGCGCAGCGAATGCGTCCGTAAGGCCGAGATGCATCAGTTCGCGAAACCGCGCCCGGCTTTCCGGTCGGCACAGCGCGTCGTCGGCAAAGCCCTCCGGATCATATACGTCGTCGTTGGTCGGGCACAGGTTGAAGTCGCCGCCAAGCACGAACGCCGTCTCGGTGTCCAGCAGGTCCCGGGCACGGGCCGTCAGACGCTCCATCCAGCCGAGTTTGTAGAGGAACTTGTCATGATCGGAGCCGTCTTCGTTGCGCGTCGGATTGCCGTTTGGAAGATAGATGGAAGCAACGATCGTGTCGCCGATCAGGGCTTCGATGTAGCGTGCCTGCTCGTCGCCGTCGTCGCCCGGCAAAGCACGGTGTTCGATCTCAATCGGCGATTTCGAGAGGATGGCAACGCCATTGTAGGTTTTTTGGCCGGAAACCGCGACGTTGTAACCGAGATCCTCGATCTCTGTCGCCGGGAAGTTTTCGTCGATGCACTTGATTTCCTGAAGCAACGCGACATCTGGCGAAAACTCGCCGAGCCATTCCAGCACTCGGGGCAGGCGCGCCTTGATCGAGTTGACGTTCCAAGTCGCAATGGTGGGCATCGGACGGGGACGGCGTCAGATGGCAAACGACGTGCCGCAGCCGCACGTCGAGGATGCATTCGGATTTTCCAGTGCGAAGTAGGAGCCAATGAGCTCCTGTTTGAAATCGAGCTCGGCGCCGCCAAGAAACTGCATCGACACCTCGTCGACAACGACCGTAATGCCGTCGCGTTCGAACGTGAGATCATCGTCGTTTATCGCATCGTCAAAATCGAAACCGTACTGGAAGCCCGAACACCCGCCGCCGGATACCGTGATACGGAACTTAAGAGCCGGATTGCCCTCGTTCTCGATCATAGACTTGAGGCGCTCGGCGGCACCGGGCGAAATCGTCAGAGCCGTATCGGATGCTGCCGTCGAACCGTCAGGCATTTCAGGTCACCTTCATAATCTGACCGACCGAAAAACGGTCATCTTGCATGCCGAATACATAATCCCGCTGAGCACAAATTACAATTGGCGGACAGGGGTCATTCGTATTCGACCTCGTCGCCGAACAGCCGCTCGAGACCCGCCCGCGCGCATTCCATGTCCTGTTCGGGCGTCCCGGATGAGCACCCGATGCCGCCGACGATATCGCCACCGGCAATTACCGGATAACCGCCGCCGACAAGACTGAACCTGCCGCCGGACGACGTGTGAATGCCATAGACTAGGCTGCCGGGCTGGCACAGGTCGTTATAAATGTGGGTCGGGCGGCGGGCGATGGCAGACGTGAAGGCCTTGTCGGCGGAGAGCTGAACGCTGAGAATCTTGGCGCCGTCCATGCGTTCGAACGCAACCAGATTGCCCGACTCATCGACCACGGAAATGCACATCGGTACACCGATGTGTTCGGCGTGTTCCGTCGCGCCGGCAATCAGCTCGCGCGCCTCGGCGAGGGAAAGTCTGGGGATGGAGAGCACGGCAACCTCGCAGCGTGATATCGGTCGCGACGAGAATACCCCTCAGATCGGATAGCGCCAAGTAACCGAACCGGCACTGACTATCCACAACAAACGGCGGAATGAGCGTTGGAGGGGTCCCGCGAGGTGTGCTAATTCGTCCCGGTCCCCAACCGAACCGATCAAGATGTGGACGCGCCACCGGCATGAGCAACGAACAGACCCTGCAATCCTACTTGGACGGCCCGCACTGTCAGGACGTTCCGGATGACCTCAAATCGCTGATTGGCGCCGTATGCGACGCCTGCCGGGCCATCGCCGACGTCACCCGGCACGGGCCGCTGGCCGGCAACCTAGCAGCATCGCGCGGCACCAACGTGCAGGATGAAGTTCAAAAGGAACTCGATGTCCGGGCCAACGAAATCATCATCGACAGGATGGAGGCGAGCGGTCTGCTCCGTGCATTGGCATCGGAGGAAATGGAGGAGTCGCTGATCTTCGACAGCGACGCCGGGCGCTCCAGCCGGTACTTTTTGGTGTTCGATCCACTCGACGGGTCCACGAATATCGAGGTCAACGGCCCCGTCGGCACGATCTTCTCGGTACTGCCGGCGGACGACGGTGTCGCTGGGTCTTCTGCCGATATGCTGATCGCAGGGGATCGCCAGGTCGCAGCCGGATACGTCCTCTACGGTCCGTGCACGGTTTTAGTTCTGACACTGGGCAACGGTGCGGTCGAATTCACGCTCGATCCGGAAAGCGGTACGTTCGTCATGACCGATGCCGAGATCGTCGTGCCGCGCGGCACCTCGGAGTTCGCCATCAACGCGTCCAACCAGCGCTATTGGGAAGCGCCCGTTCAGCGTTACGTTTCCGAATGTCTCGCCGGCAAGGACGGCCCACGTGGGCGAGACTTCAACATGCGCTGGGTCGGCGCGATGGTCGCCGACGTTCACCGCGTGCTGAGCCGAAGCGGCGTGTTCATGTATCCCATCGACGAGAAAACCCGCACCAAGGGCGGACGCCTTCGGCTGCTATACGAAGCCAATCCAATGTCGCTCATCGCCGAGCAGGCCGGCGGCCGCGCGATCGACGGGCATGGGCGCATTCTCGAGATCGAACCGGCATCCCTGCATCAGCGTGTGCCGGTGATCATCGGCTCCGAGGAGGAGGTCGACCGGCTGGCGTCCTATCATGTCGAGACGCAAAATTGATCCTGTCGTTTACGGCAGAATAGGGCCTTGATTTCCATGCCCGGTACCGCTACGAAGCGGTCTCTTCGCTGATCGCTCAGTGGCCCCTTCGTCTAGCGGTCTAGGACGCGGCCCTTTCACGGCTGAAACACGGGTTCGAGTCCCGTAGGGGTCACCATCTCTTCGGTCGGCAGGATCCGATGACTGGGCGCCGATCATGCAATTCTTCGTCGACACAGCCGATATCGCGGAAATCCGTCAACTGGCCGAAACCGGCATGGTCGACGGGGTGACGACCAACCCCTCGTTGATCCTCAAATCCGGCGGCGAGATCGCCGCGACCGTCAAGGAAATCTGCGAAACCATCGACGGGCCTGTCAGCGCCGAAGTGACCGCGACCGAGGCCGGCCAGATCGTCGACGAAGGCAAGAAACTCGCCGAAATCGCCGCCAACGTCGTGATCAAGGTGCCGTTGACCCGCGACGGCCTGAAGGCCTGCAAGGCGCTTTCGGACGATGGCCTCCGCGTCAATGTCACGCTCTGTTTCGCCCCGGGACAGGCGCTGCTCGCGGCAAAGGCCGGCGCCGCGTACATTTCGCCGTTCGTGGGCCGGCTCGACGATCTCGGCCAGGACGGTATGGAACTGATCGCCGACATCGTCACGATCTACGAGAATTTCGGTTACCCGACCGAGGTGCTGGTCGCCTCCGTGCGCGGGCCGCATCACGTCGTCGAGGCGGCGAAACTGGGCGCCGATGTGGTCACGGTGCCACCCAAGGTTCTGTGGCAGCTCTACGACCACCCGCTGACCGACAAGGGTCTCGCGGCGTTCCTCGCGGACTGGGAAAAGACCGGCCAGTCGATCCTGTGATCGAACCCGACGATCACGCTTACGGTAATATATTACCGTTTATATAACCTACCGCAAAATCACGCTTTTTCTGATTGACTTGGCCAAAAGCTGTGTCATATTCCGCGCCCGTTGGGGTGGAATCGTGCCATGCGCGCGAGCCGTCCACAGACCGGACAACCGATTGGATCGACAGATGAAGACCTATTCCGCCAAACCCGCGGATGTTGAGAAGAAGTGGTTCGTGGTCGACGCGGAAGGCGTCGTTCTCGGCCGTCTCGCCTCCGTGATCGCGACGCGTCTCCGCGGCAAGCACAAACCGATGTTCACACCGCACATCGATTGCGGCGACAATATCGTCGTGATTAACGCCGAGAAGGTTCATCTGACCGGGCGCAAGGCCGAGCAGAAGACCTTCCACTGGCATACCGGTTATCCGGGCGGCATCAAGTCGCGCACCGCGGGCAAGACGCTCGCCGGCAAGCACCCGGAACGGATCATCCAGAAGGCCGTCGAGCGTATGATCTCGCGTAACCCACTGGGCCGTCAGCAGATGAAGAAACTGCACGTCTATGCCGGTGCCGAACATCCGCACGCGGCACAGCAGCCGGAAGTGCTGGATGTTGCCGCCATGAACCCGAAGAACAAGAGGAGCGCCTGAGCATGGCTGAGGAAACCCAGACCCTCGAGTCGCTGGAAGACCTCGGTGCCGCGACCGGCGTGACCGAGGCCGTCGAGAACGAAACGCCGACCGAACCGCAGATCGACGCACAGGGGCGTTCGTACGCCACCGGCAAGCGTAAGAACGCCATCGCCCGCGTGTGGGTCAAGCCGGGTACCGGCAAGGTCACCGTCAACGGTCGCGATTCCAACGTCTATTTCGCACGCCCGGTGCTGCAGATGCTGATCGCCCAGCCGCTTCAGGTTACCGAGCGGACCGGCCAGTTCGACGTCTTCTGCACCGTCACGGGCGGCGGCCTCTCCGGTCAGGCTGGCGCTGTGCGTCACGGCATTTCGAAGGCCCTGACCCTTTACGAGCCGGGCCTGCGTCCGGTGCTCAAGAAAGGCGGCTTCCTGACCCGCGACAGCCGTGTCGTCGAGCGCAAGAAGTTCGGCCGCGCCAAGGCGCGCCGCAGCTTCCAGTTCTCCAAGCGCTAACCGGACGCGACCCTGACCGTATTTCGTCGGGCGTCTCCGGAAGCGGGGACGCCCGATTTGTTTTTGGATTGAATTTTCGCAGGTAGACCATGCCGCACAGCATTTTCATCGACGGTGAGGCCGGTACGACCGGTTTGCAAATCAGGGAACGTCTCGCCGGGCATGGCGGGCTTGAGATGATCCGGCTCGGCGATACCGATCGCAAGGATCCGACCAAACGCCGTGAAGCACTCAACGATGCCGATCTCGCCATTCTTTGCCTGCCGGACGACGCCGCACGCGAGTCCGCAGCAATGATCGATGCCGCATCGGGTACCCGCGTGATCGATGCCTCGACCGCACACCGCACGGCCGACGGCTGGATCTACGGCATGCCGGAATTGACGGGCGAACAAACCGGTCTGATCGCCGACGCATCGCGAGTCAGCAACCCCGGCTGTTACGCAAATGCCTCGATTTCGATCCTCGCACCATTGGTCGCCCAGGGCCTGATCCCGGCCGACTGGCCGGTGACCATCAACGCGATCTCGGGCTATTCCGGCGGTGGCAAGGGCATGATTGCGAGCTTCGAAGATCCCGACGACGCCGACTTCACCGAAGAACCGTTCCGCGTTTACGGCCTCGGTCTCGCGCACAAACACGTCCCGGAAATTCAGAAATGGTCGGGCCTGAAATCCCGGCCGCTGTTCGTGCCCAGCGTCGGGCGCTACCGCCAGGGCATGATCGTGCAGGTTCCGCTTCAACTGGCTGCATTGCCGGGTAAACCTTCAGTCGGCGACGTTCAGGGCGCGCTGACACAACACTATGAGGGACGCCGCTTCGTTCAGGTATTGCCGTTGGCCGAGACGGCGCTGATGACAGGCCTCGACCCGGAGGGGCTTAACGGCACCAACGATCTCCGGTTGCACGTGTTCGGCAACGCGGACGCCGAGCAGGCGGTCGTCATGGGGCTACTCGACAATCTCGGCAAGGGCGCGTCGGGCCTTGCGGTTCAGAACCTGAACATCATGCTCGGCTTCGACGAAGGCGAGGGGCTTTAGCGTTACTCAGACACTGATGCCGTTCTGCGCGCGGCTCGCCGTAGCAATCACGTTGAGAGCACTCCCGTAGGCGGACGCCGCCTGCTCGGTGACACTACGCGGCAGGCCCGCGGAGGCTGGATCTTCCAAGTTTTGTTGCTGTCGTTCCAGCGCCGCGCGTTGTTCTTCCTGTTTTTCGGCACGGATTTCCGCCTGGGCCTCGGCCTTCTTCTGTTTGGCCTCGGCGGCAACCTGGCGATCCTGCGACGAAGGATCCGCCGGCGCGAGCGCCGCCCGCATGACGATTTCCATCTTGCGGACGGTTGCTTCGGGCGAGTTTTCCTCGCTCGTATCGATCTTGACCTCGCCTGAAACCGCATACTGCTTGCCGTCGGGTCCGCGCTCGTACTGGTACTGCGGCTGCCCGCCATAGGGGCCGGCGGCGCGGGCGTGGGCCTGCTCGTGCTGGCGTACCTCTCGGTCGCGTTTCTTGAGCTCGCGAACCTTCTGTTCTTCTTCGGGCGTCAGTTCGCTGGGATCGCCGCCCGAGCGCCGCGAAGGATCGCGCGACGATTGACCGTTTTCGCTGGCTGCCGTGCGGCCGGCCTTGTCGCGTACCACCTGATCGAAAGATGCACCGCGACCGAGTGCGCCTTGCGCATCGGCTCCATCCTTCAACGACGCGCGATCGCCATCGCCAGAAACCGGCGTCTGGCGAACGGCCAGCGCACTTTGACGCTGGACATCGAGTGAATCGGATGCCGCAAACCCTATCAACATGGAAACATCATATGAAATTCGGCTTTTGCCGTCATCATTGTCGTCGACGGCCGAGCTTCATTGTCGGACCCGCACACCTGTGGCAAAAGGTGGCATGGCCGCGATTCGATGCGGCCGCACCAACGGAAGGTCACTTTCATGCGCATTCTTGCCCGTTCGGCATTCGCTTTCGCCTTTTATCTGACGATGTGGAGCGCGCCGGCAGCAATGGCGCAGTCGACAAGCGAGGGCCAGCCGCCATTCGACGAATGGCTGAAGACGTTGCAGGCCGAGGCTGTGGGCCGGGGCTTCGATGCCGCCACGGTCGACCGCGCGCTTGCCGGCGTGCAGCCAATCGATCGCGTTATCGAACTCGACCGCAAACAACCGGAGTTTACGCTCACGTTCGGCGGCTACATGAGCCGGGTTATCAGCGAAGCCCGCATCCAGCGCGGACGCGCATTGCTGAAGGAACACGCCGCACTGCTCACCGAGGTGACCGCCAAACACAAGGTTCAGCCGCGGTTTCTTGTCGCGTTCTGGGGTCTTGAGACTAACTTCGGTGACTATTTCGGCGCATTCCCGGTTGCCGGCGCGTTGGCCACCCTGGCGCACGACGGTCGCCGCAGCGCGTTTTTTCGCGAACAACTCCTCGCATCCCTCGATCTGATGAGCCGCGGCGACATTCCCACCGATGTCATGGGTTCGTGGGCGGGCGCCATGGGTAACTTCCAGTTCATTCCGACAACCTACCGCGATTTCGCCATTGACTACGACGGCGATAACAAACGCGATCTCTGGAACAACCTTCACGACTCATTTGCCTCGGCCGCAAACTACCTCAGCCGCTCCGGATGGGACATGGAACGCACCTGGGGCAGGGAGGTTCGTCTGCCTGACGATTTCGACGTATCGCTGACCGGTCTCAAACAGCGGCGCGATCTCGCCGAATGGCAACGCCTCGGGGTGCGCCGCGCCGACGGCCGCGATCTGCCGAAGGTCGATATCGAGGGCGCGGTTTTACTGCCCGCCGGCCTGCGCGGACCCGCCTTCATGATCTACGGGAACTTTGATGCAATACTGAGATGGAATCGTTCAATTTTCTATGCGATCGCCGTCGGACATCTGGCAGACCGATTGGCCGGTGGCGGCAGGTTCTTGAAACAGCCCCCCGCAGACGACGTGCCGATGAGCCGCGACGATGTCATGGAAATGCAACGCCTGCTCGGTTCACGCGGGTTTGATGCAGGCGAGCCTGACGGCGTCATCGGGTCGAAAACACGCGCTGCCGTCCGCGCCTATCAACGGGCTCAAGGCCTGCCGGCGGACGGTTATCCGTCGTCGCTCATCCTCAAACATCTGCGCGGCGGCACCTGACGTCGTGACGCGCCGTTGCCGGGTCGTCATTGAGCGGGTATAAGTCCATAAGAATCGCGACATGCATGGGCTTTGAAGCTCCTTGACCGCTATATCTATGACACGGTTGATCCCGACGGTGAATCGGACTGCATCTCGCGTATTGGGCCGAGCAGTCGCGCTTTTGCTGTTGGCGGCATTTTTGTCGGCCTGTTCCGAGGCCCAACTACTGATTCACACGGCGAAGCGGATAAATCAGGACGATCAGGTGGCGTCTGGCCGGTACAAAGTCGGCAACCCCTATGAAATCGACGGTATCTGGTACTACCCGAAGGTCGACTACGAATACGACGAGACCGGCATTGCCTCGTGGTACGGGCCCAATTTCCACGGCAAACCGACCGCGAACGGCGAAACGTATGACATGAACGCGTTGACCGCGGCGCACCGGACCCTGCCGATGCCGAGCATCGTCGAGGTCACCAATCTGGAGAACGGTCGCAAATTGCGGCTCACCGTCAACGACCGCGGCCCGTTCGCGAAGGGGCGGATCATCGATATCTCGCGGCGAGGTGCGCAATTACTAGGTTTTCAGACCAATGGCACGGCGCGCGTGCGCGTGCGGATTCTCGCGGACGAAAGTCGGACCATCGCCCAACAACTGCAAAGCGGCGACATTCTGGCCAGCGAAGGCACGCCCATCACCGTCGACAAAATGCCCAAAGCCCAGGTCGACAGCGAATCGCTACCGGCCCCCGGCGAAGTCGCGGCGCTACCGGAGCCTGCCGCGCCGGAACCCGCGAACGTCGAGAGTGTTTCTCCCGAACCGGTTGAAGCTATCCGCCCGGCGGAGGAGATCGTCACGGTGGAGCCGGTATCGTCAACATCGATTTTCGTTCAGGCCGGTGCGTTTTCGCAGTTCGACAACGCCAACCGGGCGAGCGCGGTTCTAGCCAGCGTCGGCGATGTCAACATTTCGCCGGTGCTGATTAACGGGCGCGACCTGTTCAGGGTCCGCGTTGGGCCGGTTGCCTCCGTGGAGCAAGCGGATATGCTGCTTGAACGGGTTATCGGCGCAGGCTACGTCGACGCGCGGATCATCGTCGACTGAAAGTACGCAAAACCAAGGAGACGTCATGTATTTACCGATCCGGCTAATGGCTGCGATCAGCCTGGTTCTGACACTGGCGTTCGGCGCACCGGCACATGCCATCGATACCAATGCCCGCGAAGCGATCCTGATCGATGCGGAAACGGGTCGCGTGCTGTTCGAGAAAAATGCGGATCAACCCATGCCGCCGTCGTCCATGAGCAAACTGATGACGACGTATATGGTTTTCTCCCGTCTTCAGGACGGCAGTCTGTCGATGGACGATACGTTCAGGGTCAGCGAGTACGCCTGGCGCGAAGGCGCCTACAAGAGTGGCGGTTCGATGATGTTTCTGGAGCCCAAGATGCGGGTCCGGGTCGAGGACCTGCTCCGCGGTATCATCGTCCAATCCGGCAACGATGCCAGTATCGTTGTCGCCGAGGGGCTTGGCGGCAGCGAAGCGGCATTCGCGGAAGAAATGAACGAGAAGGCACGGGACATCGGCCTGACCGGCAGCCATTTCACCAACTCGACCGGACTCCCTGATCCGGATCACTACATGACAGCCCGGGACCTGGCGACACTGGCGGTGCGGATCATCGAGGATTTTCCGGAGTACTATCCGCTCTACTCCGAAACCGAGTTCACCTACAACGGCCACCGCCAGCGCAACCGCAACCCGTTGCTCTATTCCGGCATAGGCGCGGATGGCCTGAAAACCGGCTATACCAGTGCCGCCGGTTACGGACTTACGGCCAGCGTCGAGCGGAACGGACGGCGTCTGGTCCTCGTCGTCAACGGGCTTGAGAGCAAAAAACAGCGCGCGGAGGAGCCGGAGCGACTGATCGACTGGGGCTTCCGCGAATTCGGCAATTACGCGTTGTTTGCCGCAGGCGAGACGGTCGCCGAAGCGCCCGTGTGGCTGGGCGAGACCGGGACTGTGCCGCTGATCATCGAACAGGATCTGAAACTAACCCTGCCGCGCAAGGCGCGCCGCGACATGAAGGTCACGATCCGCTACGACAGCCCGGTACCCGCGCCGATCGCCGAAGGCACCCAGATCGCCGATCTGGTTGTCACGGCCCCCGGCGAGGCCGACATCGTCATCCCGCTGATGGCCGGCGCCGACGTCCCGATGCTCGGCCTGGTCGGCCGGCTGGGCGCGGCGCTGGACTTCCTGCTTTGGGGCGAATCCGGCTGACGCCGGACACAGAACGCCGGGCCATGAGCGGACGGTTCATCAGCTTCGAAGGCGGCGAGGGGAGCGGCAAATCGACCCAACTGCGGCGCGCGGCCATTTGGCTCGAAGCCAGGGGCGTAAGCGTGGTGCAGACGCGGGAGCCCGGCGGCGCTCCCTCAGCAGAGATCATTCGGGACCTGCTTGTCGCCGGCGAGACCGACCGTTGGACGCCGATCACGGAAGTCCTGCTGCATGCCGCGGCCCGAACCGAACACCTCGCGAAAACCGTTCATCCGGCGCTCGATGACGGCCAATGGGTGCTGACGGACCGGTTTGCCGATTCGACGCTCGCCTATCAGGGATACGGCCACGGTGTCGACAAGGGCGTGATCCGGACCGTGCATGCGGGTACGACCGACGGCTTTCAGCCGGCTCTCACGCTGATCCTCGACGTCACGGTGGAAACCGGCCTCGCACGGGCGCGTGGAAGACGCGATGACGAGGACCGCTACGAGAGAATGGGCGACGACTTCCACCGGCGCGTCCGGCAGGGTTTCCTCGATATCGCCGCCGACGATCCGGCGCGTTGCCGGGTCATCGATGCAGCAGCGGACGAGGACACGGTGCATCGTGCGGTCGTCGAAGCGCTCGAAACGCTGCTGGAAGCCGGACCATGAACGTCACGGTGCCGGAACGGCCAAGGCCTGCCGACAACGACCAGCTGGTCGGACATGCCGACGCCGAGAGGCAGCTGGCCGACGCCTTTCACAGCGAAACACTCGCACATGCGTGGATGATCACCGGGCCGAAAGGTATCGGCAAAGCCACGCTGACGTATCGTTTCGCAAGGTACGTGCTGAAGCATTCCGGCAATAACGGCGGAGACGGATCTCTGTTCGCCGATACGGGCGAGCCCGAGGCCGGTAGCCTGTTCGGGGACGATGGGCTCGCGCCGGGCGAAGGCGTGTCGGAAGAGGGCGGTCTCTACGTATCGCCCGGCGATCCCGTATTCCGTCGCATCGCAGCCGGCGGTCATGCGGACCTGAGCGTGATCGAGCGCGCCCTCAAGTCCGACAAGGGCACCGATCGCTACACGGTCATCCGCATCGACGATGTCCGCAGTATCGGCGGTTTCCTGCATATGACGCCGGCGGAGGGCGGCTGGCGCGTCGTGATCGTCGACGCTGCCGACGACATGAACCTGAACGCGCAGAACGGTCTCCTGAAGGTGCTGGAGGAACCGCCCGCGCGCAGCCTGATCCTGCTGGTGTGCAACGCGCCGGGGCGGCTATTGCCGACGATTCGCTCGCGCTGCAGGACACTGGCGCTGCGCGCCCTGGAAGACGCCGAGGTCGAACGTCTGATCGGCATTTACGCGCCCGACGTGCCGACGAACGATGCCCGGGACTATGCCGCGATGGCATCCGGCAGCATCGGACAGGCACTAGCATTGATTGATGCTGATGGCCTCGATATTTATCGTAATATCAAAAATTTGTTCGACGGTCTTCCCAATTTAGATGTGCCAAAGCTGCATGATTTTGCAGGCGGTATTGCGCGCAAGAACGCGGACGCCGCATACGGCATCGCAACGTCCCTGATACTGGGTTCGATCCGGTCCCACATCCGCGAAAGCGCGCTTAAGACACCAGGCCCGCGGGTTGATCGTTGGTTGGAGGTATGGGAAAACAGCGCGCGACTGATGGAGCGCGCAGACAGCGTGAACCTGGATCGCAAACAAGTGATTGTCGGCATCTTCCACGCTGCTGCGGACGCCGCCGCCTGAAACGGTCGCACCGCGCCGCATCCGGGATCAACCGACCGGTCAGGGAGCGCGTCGAGCGCGGCGAAGAAACATGTCGAGCGAACAGAAGTCCTACTACATCACCACGCCGATCTACTACGTGAACGATGCGCCGCACATCGGCCACGCTTATACGACGCTGGCCTGTGACGTACTTGCGCGTTTCAAACGGCTCGACGGCTTCGACGTACGCTTCCTGACGGGCACCGACGAACATGGCCAGAAGGTCGAGAAATCGGCGGCGAAGGCCGGAATCGACCCGCAGACGTTTACCGACCGGGTCTCGCAGAACTTCCGCGATCTCGCCGACCACATGAACTTCAGCCACGACGACTTCATCCGCACAACGGAGGAGCGCCACAAGATCAGCTGCCAGGATATCTGGAACCGCCTGATCGAGCGCGACGAGATCTATCTCGGCAATTATGCGGGCTGGTACGCGGTGCGCGACGAGGCCTACTACGCCGAGAGCGAGACGGAATTGAAGCCGGACGGCACCCGGATCGCCAAGGGTTCCGGCGCCGAGGTCGAGTGGGTCGAGGAACCGAGCTACTTTTTCCGGTTGTCCGCATGGGGCGACCGGCTGTTGGCGCATTACGACAGGAATCCCGACGCGGTTTTGCCGAAAACACGGCTCAACGAAGTCACCAGCTTCATCAAGGGCGGGCTCGAGGACCTTTCGGTATCGCGCACCAGTTTCGGCTGGGGCGTCCCGGTGCCGAACGACGACGCCCACATCATGTACGTCTGGCTCGATGCCCTGACCAACTACATCACGGCCGTCGGATATCCCGATTTGCAGTCGCCGCTCTTTGAAAAATTCTGGCCGGCCGACGTCCATATGGTCGGCAAGGATATTCTGCGGTTCCATGCGGTCTACTGGCCGGCTTTCCTGATGGCGGCGGAGCTTGAGCCGCCGAAGCGGGTCTACGCGCACGGCTGGTGGACCAACGAGGGCCAGAAGATTTCGAAATCGCTCGGCAACGTGATCGACCCCTTCGAACTGACCGGGCGCTATGGCCTCGATCAGGTCCGGTACTTTCTGCTTCGCGAAGTGCCGTTCGGCAACGACGGTGATTTTTCCCATGCCGCGATGGTCAATCGCATGAACGGCGAATTGGCCAACGATCTCGGCAATCTGGCACAACGCGTCCTGTCGATGATCGCCAAGAACTGCGACGCCGCGATACCGGATCCGGGCGATGCGAAAACTGGCGATGACGCAGCGCTGTTGAATGCGGCTTATACATTGTTGGACGATGTCCGGGCGCACATGGACCGTCAGGCCTTTCACGAGGCCCTGGAGGCAATCTGGCGCGTTGTGCGGGCCGCCAACGGCTACGTCGACGCACAGGCGCCCTGGAAGCTGAAAAAGGAAGATCCCGACCGCATGCGGACGGTGCTCTGGACGCTTGCCGAAACGGTTCGTCTTCTTGCCGTCATACTGCAGCCTGTCATGCCGGACTCCACGGCCCGCATGCTCGATCAGATCGCGGTTGCGCCCGAGGATCGCTCATTCGCGGCATTCGGGCCGGATCATGCCTTGAAACCGGGCACCGCGCTCCCCAAACCGGAAGGGGTGTTTCCCCGGTATGTCGAGGAGGAGGGAGCCGAGACCTGAGCGGTTTCGGACCCCGGCAACGCTGCTCATGCTGATCGATAGCCACTGTCATCTGGATTTTCCCGATTTTGCCGACGATCTCGATGGTGTCGTCGAGCGCGCCGGCGCGGCCGGTGTGGGCGCGATGGTGACGATTTCGACCGAGATCGCCAAGTTCCCCGGCGTGCTCGCGGTCGCCGAGCGGTTCGGCAACGTGTTCTGTTCCGTCGGCGTGCATCCGCACGAAGCGGAGAAGGAGCCCGACACCACGACCGGGCGCCTGATTGCGCTTGCCGATCATCCCAAGGTCGTCGGCATCGGCGAAACCGGCCTCGATTTCTACTACGAGCATTCGCCGCGCGACGTTCAGGCCCACCTGTTCCGCGCCCATATCGCGGCGGCCCGCGAAACCGGTCTGCCGGTCATCGTGCATACGCGGGACGCCGACGACGAAACCGTCGAGATTCTCCGCGACGAACACGGAAAGGGCGCGTTCCCCGGCGTCATCCATTGTTTCAGCGCAGGCGCCGGACTGGCCGCCGCGGCCGTCGACCTGGGCCTCTATATCTCGGTTTCCGGCATCGTGACCTTCAAAAAGGCCGACGAGATCCGCGAGACCATCAAAAACGTCGTCCCGCTCGACCGGCTATTGGTCGAAACCGACTCGCCCTATCTCGCGCCGGTGCCGCGGCGCGGCAAGCGCAATGAGCCGGCCTACACCCGCCATACCGCCGATTTCACCGCCGAGTTGCTCAGTCTCGACCCGGCTGAGCTCGAAGCGGCAACGACGCGGAACTTCAAGACGCTGTTCGCCAAGGCCGGCCGGCAGCTGGACGCCTGAGGCCGCGACCGGCATGCGCATCACCGTTCTCGGCTCGGGCAGTTCGTCGGGGGTTCCCGCCATCGATCAGGGTTGGGGGAAATGCGATCCGGCCGAACCCCGAAATCGGCGGCGACGGCCGGGTCTGCTGGTCGAGGACGACGCCTGCAAAACCCGCGTGTTGATCGACACGCCGCCGGATCTTCGCGCACAACTGATCGATACAGCGACCGATTGGTTGTCGGCGGTGGTCTATACCCATCCACACGCCGATCATCTGCATGGGATCGACGACCTGCGTGGCGTCAATCGCGCCATGCAGAAGCCCATTCCGGTCTATGCCGACCGCAAGACCTTCGACGAGATCGAGGGCCGCTTCGGATACGTCCTGCAACCGATCCCTGAACCGGACGACGGGTCGCCGGTATTTTACTTCAAACCGGTGCTGTATCCGCAGCACGAGATCGCGCCGGGTGACCGCTTCGAGATCGGCGGGCTCGATTTCACCGTGTTCGATCAGGATCACGGATATTCCCATACGCTCGGGTTTCGCATCGGCGACTTCGCCTACAGCACGGACGTGACCCGGCTCGACGAAGACGCATTTGACGTGCTCGGCGGGGTCAGGTTCTGGATGATCGGCGTGCTCGGCGAACACGAGCACCCGACACACGTCCACGTCGCCAAGGCCGTCGACTGGGTGAAGAGGGTAGAGCCCGACCGCGCCGTCTTCGGACACCTCGGCCCCGGTCTCGATTACGCGACATTGAAACGTAATCTGCCGCCGAACATCGAACCGGCCTACGACGGCATGGTTTTCGAGGTATAGGCATTCATCAACGATATTTTTGATTTTTAAATATATATAATCGATTGTTATTAAATCATATTTTTTAATTTGTCATAATATATAGAGGGTCCGGCGGAAATGTTCCCCTGTTCCGGGTCCGTTCCGGCCGCTCCGCCGGCCGTCAAAACGCCGAAAAACAACCCCGCGCCGGTCATAGCCGACGCCATCTTAAGATAGCGTTGACGCGCTTCACCGGAACACCGCCACGTATTCAGATCGAGCAACGCGCGGTCAGGATCGAGGCCGGCCATCGTTGCTATCTTGATCATGGCATCATCGGACGGCCATGCTCGCTTCGTACGATAATGGGAAACTGCCGGTCCGCGTTGCCCTAGATGTCGGGACAAATCCCGATCCGATTTCAAGCCTTTTCGTTCAATGGCGAGGTCTAGATATTGGTCGAGGGTGAGCATGGCGTGGCATCCCTAGTGGTTCGTCGTTTCCTGCCCATCATTCTGTCTTATGCAATTAGACGTTGACAAGCCGCTATATATTGTGCCTGTCTCATGTTGCTAAACACGAGGCATCGTGGTTCCCCCGACATCTGGTGTTTTAGCATTCCTCGTTTCCCGCCGGTGGTGTCTCGGCACCACCGGCACCCGCGAAACGAGGGGCGGAAGGAAGGGAACGAATGAACCGATTTTCAGATACACGAGTTTCCCGAATTGGCGGATTGGACACCCGTCAATCCATGGGCTGCGACGGGGTGGTTGCCGAGTGCGCCACCCCGCGCGCTTCGCAGCCTATGGCTTCCCGTCCCCAAGCGCGCCGATCGGCGCGCGCGGAGTGAAACTTAGGAAGCGAGGAAATCATGCTGAACAAGGTAACGCTAATCGGCAATCTCGGGCGCGACCCGGAACACCGGACAACGCAAAGCGGCGAACCCGTCGTCAACTTCTCCGTCGCCACGTCGGACAAGTGGACCGACAAGGCTTCGGGGGAGAAGAAAGAGCGGACGGAATGGCACCGCGTGGTGTGCTTTAACGAACACCTGTGCGGTATTATCGAGACGTTCGGGGCGAAGGGTCAAAAGGTCTACATCGAGGGCGAACTGCGGACCCGCAAGTGGACCGATAGCAAGAACATCGAACGCTATATGACAGAGGTTGTTCTGCCGAGGTTCGACGGCGTTTTCATCATGCTGTCATCGCAGAAAAACGGCCCGCCGCCGGTCGGCTCGCCCGACGATTACGGCGACACGAAACCCGTTGACGGGTCGCAGCAACCGGCCCCGTCGCAAGACGAAATCCCGTACTAGCGATGCGGGGCAATATCCCCCTCAAAGGCGAGGTCTGCCGGTTCCCCGAAAAGGAACCGGCCCCGCCGGTCGTTCTGCTGATCTATCAGAAAGACACGCACGTCCGATACTCGTGGGCGATTGTCCGTAAAGAGCGCGCGGCCGAATTGGTTCAAACGCTCGTCGAAGACGAGGACGTGCAATGGCTCGGCTGGACGGAGTGCGAGCACGAGGAAGCCGAACGTTTCCGGCTTCATGCCGAGGGGCTATGCCAGCGCGAGGCCGAGGCGTGGCTCAAATCCCATTGGTCGTATCGTCGCGACAAGGCGCATTCGCTGCTCATGCGGCCGGTGCCGGGAGAGAAAAGGAAGCGCAATGTTTGATAGTCCCAATATTGCAACGTGGACCGGTTTCGCGGTCGGTTTCGCGGCCGGCGCGCTGGTCTACTTTCTGGCGCTCTGGCGTTGGGGGAATTTCATCGTTCGCGAGACGGCGTGCTATTTCGCCAACCATTTTCACCGCAATCTTCGGATAACCATCGTTAGGGAATTTGACGGTGCGCCGTTCGTTGATCTGACGTTGGAGGACTTGGAAACGTTGAGACGGTTTCATGGCGATTAACGGTTTCCATGCCCCGCATGTCGTCGCCGACGCCTTCCGGCTCGGTGTCGTCCAGCGCGCCGACCCGCTCATTCATGTGGTCGATAATCCGTTCGACCGGATCGAAAACTATCCGGCCCATGAAGCGTGGCTGGCCGGCTGGAAGTTTCAGGATGCCGTGATCGCGGCGGGAGGTAACCGTGGCTAAATTGAAAAAGGTGAAGGGCGGCTATAACGTCCTACACGGCACCAATGGGAAGGTACTACGGCGGTTTCGGGGGCGGGGTGCTAGGGCTCGTGCTCAGGCTGAAAAGCGCGCGATGGAACGTCGCTCGGGTGTTCGTAAATGACACTACGGGTTCTTTCTCTCGGTGCCGGTGTTCAATCGTCAACGCTCGCCCTGATGTCCGCGCATGGTGATCTGCAGATGTTGGACGCGGCGATCTTTGCGGATACCGGCTGGGAGCCTCAACGCATTTACGAACATCTGGATTGGCTTGTCACTACGCAAGTAGGTTTTCACCTTGGGCAGAACGAACACTACGATTGACACCAGAAACCGCCGCTACCGGCTTCGCGGCGTTGCCCGCAAATGGGGCGTTGACCGGGTGAAGCGGTGCGGTCGCGTCCGCATTGCCGAAGTGGTCAAGGTGCATAAACGGGACGGCGTTGCGCACTTCACCGGTATCGAGACGTGCGGATCGATCTGGTCTTGTCCGGTCTGTGCGGCTCACATCACGGAACAGCGCCGTCTAGAGGTTCGTCAAGCCATGTCCGGCCATTGCGCCGAAGGCGGCGCGGTATACATGATCGCCTTCACGGCCGCGCACTATCGCGGCCAACGATTGAAGCCGCTCAAGGACGCCATATCGGGCGGCTGGTCCAAGCTGATCGCCGGCAAGGTCTGGAAGCGCATTAAACGCACTTACGGCCTCTCAGGCTACATTCGCGCGCTAGAGGCAACATGGGGCACGGCGAACGGCTGGCATCCCCACGTTCATACGTTGCTGTTCGTTGATCGCGTGTTGTCGGAAGACGAACGCGCGGCATTTGAGGCTGATCTGTTCGACCGGTGGGATCGGATTATCCGGCGCGAAGGCGGGACACCGTGTAACCCCGATGTCTTCCGGTTGGAGCGCTGCGCCACGCCGGAAGCGGCCGGCAACTACGTTGCCAAGTGGGGCGCCGACGCGGAAATTACCAAGCTGCACTCGAAATCGGCCAAGGGCGGCGGTCAAACGCCATGGGACATGCTCGACCTTGCGGCCAATGGCGGACATGCCGCCGGGCGTCGGTTTCGCGAGTTTTGCCGGACCATGAAAGGCGCGCGTCACCTCACATGGTCTCAGGGTTTGAAACGCCGTTTCGGCATTGGCGATGTCTCCGACGATCAAGCGGCCGAGGACGATACGAGCGCCGATGTGGTGATGGAAATCGCCGGCCGGGATTTTGATCGGGTGCGCGATGTCGGCGCGGAGCTGCGCGTGTTGAAGGCGGTCGAGGCCGGCGGGCCGTTCGCGGCCGAGGCGTTGATAAACGAGATTGTCGCGACGGTCATCACGCCGGAACTGATCGGCCGCCGCGAACAGTATTTCGACGGGACCGGGCCGTTTCGGGCCGGGGAAACGGGGCTTCCAGTGACACAGGCAACGGAGGCCACGAGTGGCAATCAAAACAGGATTTCGGATCAAGTGTCGGGGCTGTCTTGAACAGCCGTTCGTCCCGCTCGAACAGATTACGAGCGGGAACGAGAAGGGACGCTTTCAGTACCGGCACGGCGACCCGGACTGCCGGCACTATGAAAGGTTCCAACCGGATATCGATACGCTGGAAGACCTGCGAACGCGGGTGCCGTATCTCGAATTGAAGGCGGACCCGTTCGCGCCGTCGCGCGACGTGCGGCCGAAAGCGGAACCGGCTCCGCCGGCACCGGTTACGGCTGAACCGCCGGCACCGGTTAAGGCGACGGAAACTGTGCCACTGGAACCGGTCTCGACCGCTGACGACGTGCCGGACTTCGGCTATGGCGAGCAGTCGGAACCGGCACCGGTCGAGACCGTGAAACCGCGCCGCAAACCGCGTCGTAAACCCGCCCCGAAACCCAAAACGCGAAAGGAACAGCCGGACGATGAGCGAACCGGATTTGAACTCGACGCCGCATTCCGATGAACAATCGGCGCTGGCGTCATTGCGGCTTGTTGATGGCGAGTTTCGGCGGGTAGACGATGCGGCCGAACAGGAAGCCGAGGACGAACGGACCCGCGAGCGAGTACGCGAGGCAGTTGCGCGCGTTGCGACGCCTGAGCGGCTTCATAAACTCATGCTCATGGTTTATCGCCGGGCTGGCCGCACCCTCAAGGTCCAGTCTCTCGAAATTGATCCGGCTGACCCGGATTTCCGGGAGGCATGCGACCTACTACACGACGATCTTAAGGACAGCGTTTTGGGGCCGTTGCTTGATCGTCTATCCAGCGATGCGATTGAACGCATCATTGTCTATGGCGTCGGATTTGGTGGGCCGGTTGTCGGCGCATATCGCGAAATCGAGGCTCGCAAGCGCGAGGCTAAACCGGACGCGACTGGTGCCGAACCGGTTAGCGTCGATGTGGAGGTATCGGACGATGACGAGTGACGGAAAGCGACTGGCGGTGTTCGGCATGACCGGTTCGGGAAAAACGGTCTATGTGACGAAAATCATCGAACAGGTTCCGCGCCTGATCGTGTTCGATCCGAAGCGGTCCTATCGTAAGACGGCCGATCAAATGCGCTTGACGCGGCTCGCCAGCTTGGAAGCGATGCAGGCATATTTAATGACCCATGAGAAGGGTAATTTTCGCGTCCTGTTCGAACCGGAACCGGAGTATGAGCCGGACGAGTTGCATGCGGTCAGTCAGCTTGTCGAGGCGTTGCAGGACGATTTCGCTAACGGTATGGCGAACCGTAAAACGATGCTGCTGGTTGAGGAAGCGCATTTGGGCGCGCCAAACCCCATGGACCGCAAGAAGAACGGTTTTGCTCGGCTGGTAACGATGGGCCGGGAGTGGGGCGTTGATATCATTACCGTGACGCAGCGGCCACAGGATATTTCAAAGCGCGTTCGTGAGAACGTGAACCGGGTCGCGGTGTTCAAGGTCTCGGGCGAGGATGCCGTCTTTGCCGCAGCCAAGACGATCAACCGATCCGGTGTGGCGGAAGCCATAGAGGGCCTTATTGAGCCGGGCGCGCATGTTTATTTTGATGACGCTGGCGGTGAGTGGGCGCTTAAACCCCCGATACCATTGTAAAAATCGGCTTTCGGGACCGGTCCCGACCGGTCAAGACCGGTGCAGCGACCCGCACCGGCTCATTCCTGAGAATTGTACCGATCTGACGCGCGGTGCGTTGGCGGTGCAATCTCTCAGGAGCATTTTTCATGAAACTTTCGGCGATTTTGAAGTCGGCTATCCCGGTTGTTGCCGGTCTGGTCATCTTCGCGACGCTGGTCAAGGTGGCGGTGGATCAGGATATCCCCTTCATCAAGGACCTGCGCGACGCCTTCGACGCATAATCGGGGGCTATTCACATGCGGACATTTCTTCGCGAACTTCAATCATGGAATGGCGTCGCCGCGTCTCAGACGGCGAACCTCTCTGTTCCGGCGAAAGGCCCGGCCTATCACTCGTGGGTGATCGAGTATAAGCACGATCCCGGTGCGGCACCGGGAACGCTAGCTCCGAAGGCGACGTTCGTTGCGGACGTTGAAAACATCAAGGTCAAACTGAACGGCGAACCGTTGATCGATATCTCGGGTCAGGACCTTGCGGACCTGAACGATTATTACGGCGTGCCGATGGTCGATGGATATTTCCCGATCATGTTTGCGCGGCCGGAATATCTCGACGCCCGCGAGGAACTACGCTTCGCGTTGACCACGGGTGACGTGAGCCAGTTGACGGCGGAACTGCGGCTTGCGTCGGGCGCGTTGTCGCCGCAGCTCAAGACGTGGGCGAACCTGTTGCCGCGTTCATTCGAAAATCGCCCGTTGGGCAAGGTGATCCGTATTCGGAAGACGGCGCAATCGTCGCAGGCCGCATCTGGCATTCGTGAAATCCACGATCTGCCGGTGATCGGTCCGCGCTCCGATCTTGGGCGCGGTCTTAAGGCGCTACATATTCGGTCGGGCAACATCGCGGATCATGAAATCCTGATCAACGGCGTCGTGCTGACCGAAGCGACCAAAGAGTTGCAGGACCTTGTGCAGGACATCATGGCTTTCCAGACGGTCAGCCGGAACCCGATCACGAATACCTATCATGTCGATTTTTCCGGCAACCGGTATTCGGGCGTGGTGCCGACGGCCGGGGCGAGCGACTTCCGTCTCAAGCTGAATTTCTCGGCGGCGGAAGCGGCGTTCGATGTCATTCACGAGGAAATCGTGGGGCAAGACGGCACGCCGTGACGGTTCGGTTATCGGGGCGGCTGCGGCCGTCCCGGTTTATCCCTCAGCTTGGAAGGGCAAGCAATGTTATTCGATGCAACGACGGATCGGCCGAACGGCGACAGCGATAATATTTTCAACACAATTATCGACGGTGTGACGGACGTTTTTGCCGAACGCGAAGCGCGAAAAGAGCGCCAAGCGGAGCGGAGCTTCATCAGCGGTCTGCTCGACAAGGGCGTGCCGTTTTCGGCATTCGGTTTTTCCGGTTCGTCCGGGACCGGTCTCGGCGTTGACGATCCGTTCGACGAGGGCCAGCGGGTCAACTTGCAAGCTATTGGCGTCTTGATCGCGTTCGCCGGTCTGGTGCTCGCGGCGCTCACGTTCTTTCGGAAGTGACGTCATGGTCACGCCGGTTCCGGTCGGCTTCGATCCGTTCTCGGAAGCCGGTCTTCCCTCGATCACGGGCGGCGATGCGCGCTCGCAATCGTCGGCCGATCTGTTCTCCGACACGCGGGTACAAGTCGAGTTTGCGCCCGTCACGGTCGGTAGCGCGACCGGCGGCGTCATTTCAAGCGGGCTGGCAATCGCCGGTCTCATTCTCGTGGTGGTGATATGGCTGACCAAAAAGTAACCGTGATCATGGAACCGGCCGCGTGGAGCGAGGAAGCCGAGAGCGCACTGGCCGGTGCGACCGGCAACGATCCGACTTATACGTTGGGCGATCTCCAACATGAAATCGAAAGCGGCACGGCAACGCTCTATCTTGTGACCGCTGGTAATGAGCGGTTGGGCTGGCTGGTTCTGTGGGTCGAAAACTTCGGCGGCACGCGCGAACTGGTAATCCAGTCCGGCGCGGCAATCGGTCGCGAACCGCGCGCGCTCCGAATGGCCATGCCGGCCATCGAAAAACTAGGCCGTTCGCTCGGCTGCTCGACAATGCGCGCGCATTTGACCGATGGGGCGCGGCTGCGCGCGATGCGCCGGTCCGGTTTTTCCAAGGCCGAGACCGTGATGCGCAAGGCCCTGTGACATGGGCGGACGGTCGTCATCGTCGTCGTCTTCCAGCACGAAGACGACGACGAACACGGAAGATAACCGGGTGACGGTGGGCGAGGGCGGTTTGGGCGTGGGTGCCGGTGCCGAGGTCACGTTGACGGATTTCGGGGTGATCGAGGGCGCGGCCGGCATTTTGGAAGCCGGTCTCGACGCGGCGGCGAAGACGGTCAAGACGGTGACGGACAGTTTTGGCGAGGTTGTGAAAGAAAACAATGCAGTCCTGCGCGAACAGGCGGAAAGCGACATCAAGGAAGTCTCGGAACTGATCATCAAGGCCGGCGTAGCGTTCGGCATCGTGGTCGCGATTGCGGCCGTGATCTTTGGCAAAAAGAGGTAGGCCCATGGCGACCCCGTATACAAAACTGATTTACAACCTTGCGGCCAATGAAGGGCTAACGCTGCATTTGGCCGGCCGGTTCTATCGTCTTCTCTCGGCGACCGGATCGGTCGATGTCGGCGTTGACAGTTTCGACACTTACGATTTGCCGGTTGGCGTCGGCGTCGAGACGATGAACGAGTTTACAAAGATCAGGATCGAGGATACCTCCGGTGGCGCGAACACCGTTGAACTGGCCGTTGCCGAAAAGGCTGTGACCGATGATCGCCTGACCGCATCCGGCACAATCAACACGAGCGAGGACGCGCGCGCCACGCTGACCGGCTCCGGCGTCACCGTGCGCGCGACCGGCGGGCACGACACCATCGCGGCGAACGTGTCGCGCAAAGTGTTGACCGTGATGGCCGATCCCGCGAACACCGACAATCTGGCGCTCCGCGATAGTGCGGGCAACACGTTCGGCTGGTTGCAGCCGGGCCAGTCGTGGGCCGAGCACACGTCGGCGGCGGTTCAGGTCCGCAACGATACCGGCGCGAACCAGTCCTACATGTATTCGGAGACTTCGTGATGGGCCAGTTTTCGACACCGGTCCCGGCACTCGGCAAGCCGAACTACGATAGTGGCGAGCAGACTGTAACCTTCTCGGCGCGCTTGATTTTGGCGCATGGTCTCGGTGTTCGTCCCGGCCTTGTGCAGACATCGCTACGTTGCAAAACGGCGAATAACGGTTACGCGGTTGACGATGAAATCATTGTTTGTGCGGATGCCGAAAACTCCGGCAATGCAGGAGTTCGCACGATTAAGGATGCGACCGACATTACGGTCAATCAAGGGTTGGCTATACAAGTTCCTCAAAAGAACACGAACACCGGAATAAACATCACGGTGGGCGACTGGCGGATGATTGTCCGGGCATGGAAAGGAAACGGCACATGACACGGTTTCATTATGATGCGGGGGGCGTGCTGATCGCGGCTACTGATGACACGCAGGACGGCCAGCCCGGCGCGGTCGGGTTTACGGAAACCGCGCCGCGCGACGGGCGCATGGTATGGGACGGCGCGGCGTGGCAGACGACGCCGGCCATGCGGGTCTCGGAAATCGACGCGCGGCTTGTCGAAATCGACATGGAAGGGCTGCGCCCGGCGCGCGCGGTTGCCGCCGGGGCGGCGGTCGTGGCCGATACCGACAAGCTGGCGGCGTTGGAGACGGAGGCGGCGGCGCTGCGCACCGAACGCGCCGGGTTGGTGTGAACAGGTTGATCGGACTGCTCGCCATGGCGGCGGCGGTCCTGTTGTGGAGGAAAAGGCTCATGGACGCTCAATTGATACTGGCGCAAACGATCTATGGCGAGGCGCGCGGCGAAGGCCGCAAAGGGATGGAAGCGGTCGCGGCCGTGATCATGAACCGGACGCTTGTCGGCGGCTGGTGGGGTGACGAGGTTATTTCCGTCGCGAAGACGCCTTATCAGTTTTCGGTCTGGAATGAGGGCGATCCGAACCGGGATCTTATATCGTCAAAAGCGCCGGGGCAGGGCGACCCGGTTTTCGAACTGGCGTGGGAAATTGCCGGTCGCGCCATCCGCGGTGAACTCGAAGACCCGACCGGCGGCGCCGATCATTACTACAATCCGCATGTGGTTACGCCGCGCTGGGCGGAGCATTTCACCGAAACCGCCGTGATCGGCAATCACCGGTTCGGCACCGTCGCATGACGGTCACTGCCGATATTTTCTGGCTGGCGCATCTGTTGAGGCGGTATCTCACATGACCTTTCTTCTCAAACCGCTGGCGTGGCTGCTGACCGGCGCGTTGGGCTTCGCCTATGCGACCCGGCCCGAGGACGATCCGGCGGCGGACCGGGAAAGCCGGATTACGTTTCTGCTGTTCGCGGTCGCTGGTTTGTGGGGCGCGGTCTGGCTCTGGCGGCGCGCGCGATGACGATTACGGAACCGGTCATGCTCATGATTGCCACGGTCTATGCCGCCGCGCAGCTTGGCTTGCTGACCGCTATATTCTTCCGTCTCGGCGTTGCCCTGACCGAAATCAAGGCGCTGTTTCGGCGCGTGATCGCGTTAGAGGAAAAGCAGGAGCTAGGCCGATGATCGGTCTTCTCACCACATTGGGCGCGCCGATCATCAAGGGTCTGTTTTCGGCCGTCGATCAGGCCGTCGAGGACAAGGACCAAGCCAACGCGATCAAGGCACGGCTGGAAGAATTGGCGCTGGCGGGTCAGCTGAAAGAGCTACAGGAGGCGGCGTCGATTATCCGCGCCGAGGCCGGCGGCGAAAGCTGGCTGCAAAGGAACTGGCGACCGCTGACCATGTTGACGTTCGTCGCGCTGGTTGTCGCCAAGTGGCTCGGCTTCACCGCGCCGGGCGTTTCAGAAGCGGTGGAATTGGAACTGATGCGACTGATTCAGATCGGTCTCGGCGGCTATGTCGTCGGCCGCTCGGCGGAGAAGGGCATCAAACTATGGAAAGGCAAATCCGATGGGTAAACGTATGGAGGTTTTCATGGCCCGCAAGAAACACAGGTCGCGCCGCTCGACCGGCGGCAAAAACTCACCGTTCAAGGCCGGCACCAAAAAACTTAAAAAGGGCTGGCGCTATCCGAAGGGCGGCGGTCGACCGGTTCGCGCCAAGGGCTGATCGGTGGGTTTCGGTTTTCTCGACACGTTCGGCAGGGCGGAACGCGGGGCGCTGCTCGGCGTCGCCGTTCTCGCCTTGCTGGCGTGGCTGGTGTGGCGCGGTTAGCCCGTGACGGCGTTCGACATCTTCCGCAGGCTGCCGCCGGAAGGCCGGCGACGCTTGCCGCCGTTGCCGCCGGCCGCGCCGGAGCTGCCCGACGATCCGTTCGCCGAACCGTTCGATATCGACTTTCGCTTGATCAAACCGGATGTCTCGGCGTTGTCGTATGCGCTGCTCGTCGCCGTTCTCGTCGGCGTGGTCTGGATATTGAGGCGGTAGTCTCTCAGAATACGCTTGACCGATCCGACGTGCAGGCCGACTGCGGCGGCGATGTCGGGATTGCTCGCGCCCGATTTCCACAAATCCACGATCCGCCGGTTGCGCCTGATCCTCTCGTCCGTGCGGATGTGCTTGAGCGCTTCCGCCTTGAACACGTCAACGGCGCTTTCGGGTCGGCCGATGGCTTGGGCGATGGTGTGATCGCAGCGACCCTCTAGCATCATGTTCGCGACCGTCTCGACGCGCTTCTTGTGCGCCCGGCGTTTCTCGCGTTGGTCGCGCGCGGAGGCCGCCAAGCGTTCTTTCTGCGCTGCCGCCGCATCGATTGACGCGGCCAGGGTGCGTAGGTCTTGCGCATAGTGGCGCATGGTCTCAGGGGGTAACCGTTGTGCGTACGCGAAGAGGGTCATGAACCGACCAGTATAGGCCGGAAGCGAACCGCCAAACTGTGAGCCACATCATAGCCTTGCGGATTAAATCGTTGATCCGGCGGCGGTATTTGAATTTGCCATAATATATATTATGCGCGTTTAAGAGGTTGCTTTGTTCGACCTCTGTTCGATCCGAGCACTCCCGCCACCCCGCGAGCTACCGTGAACTAGGCCCCGAACTAGGCCCCGTATTCGGACCGGGCTGGCGGCCATGCCTAAGGTCGTCGTTCCCGTCACGCTGGACCTCCCAGCCGAGCAGATCGAACTCCTCGATCGCCACGGCGACCTCGTTGTCGATCTTCTCGGCAAGGCCATCCAGCAGGCTCAACGCGCGAAACGCACCCTCGATCTCGACGGGTTACAAGCCCAGATCGAGGACCGGCAGCAGCGCCGGAAACGCGAGTTCGACACCCTCGGGCGGTTCCGCCCATCGGATGCTCCGGCGGCGATTGTGGGCCGCGCCAGAACAGCATGGCGCGGCTCGCACCCAGCATCGCGCCGAGCAGATCGATGAGGTTGCCTACGAGCTCCGCGCCGATCCGCTGACGGTCAAGCTGGCGATCACCCAGCATCGTAAGCGCCTTACTCGCCGGATCAGGAACCGACGCGACCGGCACGTCATCGACCAGTTGGTTGCCGGTTCGAGTACTGCCCTCCAACTCTCCAAGGCGCAAGTCACCTACGTCGTCAAACAGGTCCGTGCCGAGGCGCGCAACCTCGGGATCAGCCTGTTCGATCTACGGGCCCGAAAGACGCCGGGAGTGCTATCGTGAGCGACCGGCGCGACATCAGTTTTGCCCATCGGGAGGTAATGGCCCCGGTGGGACTTTGGGAGCGCGGAGCCGAGGCCTCGGGCTATACCCCGCCCTCGGTCCGCCTTCTCCCGGAGAACACCTACGACGCCCTCCCCGGAGCCGCCAGGGCACCCACGCTCCTAAAAACGCTGCCGGTGAACCCGGCCTCCGACTGCACCGGGCGGACATCCTACACGCTCAGGATAACCTGAGCGACCCGACGAGCCGTCGGTTGGACTAGCATGAAAGGCAGTGAAGATTGAGAACGCGTCTAGTTCAGCGCGATCGACGTCGAAGCCAGGGTGCCGCCGCCGTCCTCGGCCACGGCGCGGTAGGTGACGTCGAGCGTCCCCTGCCCCATGGTCACGCCGTCGGGCAGACGCAGGGGCATGACGACACGGCGGCTGTCGTTCGGCGTGTAGACCGCTACGCGCGTGATCTGCGCGACGACCGTCGGCGAACCGCCCGATGCCGGCGTGTAGGTCGCGATCAGATCACCAAACACGGACTGGGTGCCCTCTCGGGTCAGATTGGCGACAACGCGTGCCGGTCCGTCGTCGTCCTCGGGGAGAACGGCAACGTCCTGCACACCGGCGGTCGCCGCAAGATCGCCGTGACGCACAATGACCGGAATGGTGATGCCGTAGATCGGGATCAACTGAATGCGAAGCTCGTTGTCCTGCAGGTTATCGTCATCGGCGACGCTACGGCCTGCGCTCTCGTCCGGTACGGCGCGGAAGAACATGTGGGACCTGTACTCACCGTCGGCGAGATCGGACGGTTTGCGGACAGAAAGCCGCACCACCTGGGTCGCGCCCGGCGCGATGGTGATCTGGCGCGGCGCATAGCGGATCATATCGCCGGCGACTTGTACGCCATGCTCACCGGGCTCGATCTCAGTCACCTGGCCGTTGTCGTCCATGTGCATGGCGATCAGCGAGATGCGGAACGTCGCCGCGGCGGATCCCCGGTTGGCGAGCTTGACCTGCGCAGCGCGTTCGCGGCCTTCAAGCACGACGCGGGTCGGCGTGACGACGAGGTCGCCGGCCCCCTGTGCCCATGCACCGGAGAGATCAGCGGTCAGCAGCAGGCCAACGACAAGCGGCAGCACAGCAAGCCGGCGGAGGATATCCGCCCTCAGTCCAAAGCCGTTCATATCGATTCGATGCTCCGCCCTGCTCTTCCCGATTATCGCTTTTACCAGCTATTAAACTGAAAACTATGGAAAATTAAAGGAGTTTGTTCCGCTTTGCGGAATATACGTAAGAGCTCGTCCAAGGATGCCGCAGCCGAAACAAGGACGAAAACTCGCCAGTCTAGTCGTAACCGACCGTCACGGTGTAGTTACCGGTATACGATCCCGTCGACTGGTTGACGCCGACCGCGAGAATGGCCCCGACATTGAAGCTGTCCGTTCCGCCAGACAGCGCCGGTGAAACGCCGGCGTCATGATTGAACCCGGTCAGCAGCATCGCCGTGCCGGGGCCGGTAAGCGACACGATATTGTCGAGCGGCAGCGTAATCGAATAGGACGACGTACCATCGCCAGCGACATCGAACGTCGCCGCCGAGACGGTGCCGCCGAGCTCCGTAACACCGCCCGTAACCGAACGCGTGCTCGATGTTGTGACAGTCACTGTTCCGGCCACGATGGATGCCTGGATCGCGCCGAAATTCAATCCGCCGCCGTTTTGCGAAACGGAAATCGGGACCGCGACGTTCGCCGCGGCATCGCCGGTTTCGTCAGCTGCCGACAGCATCGACGCGTGTCCAAGCAGCAAGACGACAGCAAGCGCCAGGACACAGCCGCCCACATGCTTGAAGACGACATGCAGTCCAGGCTTATCGGTGCCATAACGCTCTGTTATCATTGGATTTACCTGCAAGCGTTTCGACACGTCAGGAGACGGTCAGTTGTAGGAAACGAGAACGTTGAGGAATCGCGGATCGTACGCGAAAGAGAACGGATTGTGCGACCGGACAGCTTGGGCGAGATCGTCATCGCTCGTACCAGACGCGGTCAGGAGATTGTCCGTGTTCAAGAGACTGAGATCGATATCGGTGACATCGTCGGATTGTAGCGCCTGATCCGGTGTTTCGCCGTCGATCGTTCTGCTGATCTCGTCGCTATCTTCATCTTCGGGTGTCGCGCCGAGTTCGTCTGACGACCCGTCGACCGGATTGCCGTCTTCGTCGGTGCCGAACGTACTGAACGGATCGCCGGTTTCGATGGACACTCGCGCGCCAACCGCAAACGACGCCGTTCCGTCGCCGCCGATCGTCGGCGTAAAGCCTGCATCGTGCGAGAAATCCGTGAATACGACGACCGTCTCCGAGTTCCCCGACGCAGGACCGGCGAGAGTGGTCGTCGTATTGGGAACAGAAACGGAGTAAACTTGGTTGGGTGCACCTGAGATGCTGAATAGCGCCGGCTGAACCAGATTTCCTGACAAATCGCGCAATCTGCTCTGGCGCGCTGTCGCCGCAATATCCGAATCCGCAGAAACGTCGACGTCTGACTCGTTGCCTGTGAGCGGTGGAAGTCCGACTTCGAAATTGGACGAGGATGTCAAACTGCTGGTGTTCTGGAAGACGGCGACGGCAGCCTGCCCCGTCGTTTTCGCCGCTTCGCTAACACTAATGCCGAACACGCCAGGCATGGCAGCCAATATGGTACCTGCGGCGCCCCAACCGATCACGACTTTAACCAGCCCACGCCGACGGCATGGACGGTTGTCAGCCCCTTTGGTTGGTCGTTGCCGTGTCGTCATCAAAAGACCAGAGCCTCCGGTCCGAAACGTTTCAGACGATCAATAGTGCCATGCTACCACAGGAGGCGGCCAGCGGGAGGGCATAAATCGCCCTCCCGGGAACCAACCTGAGATGGGCCTTAGTAGTTGACCGTAATCGTGTAGGTGCCGGTGTAGGCGCCGGCAGCCTGATTCGCGGCGACATTGAGGGTCGCACCGACGTTGAAGCTGTCGGAACCGCCCGAGAGCGCCGGCGAACCGCCCGCATCGTGATTGAACGTATCGACGGTCATCGAGTTACCGCCCGAGTTCAATGTCGCGCTCGACGGAAGGGTAATCGTGTAGGCCGAGGTGCCTTCACCGGTCACGTCGAACGTCGCCGCGGCGATCGTGCCGCCCAATTCGGCAACACCACCCGTCACCGAACGAGCGCCCGCGGTGGTCACGACAACCGTACCAAGGGCAGCCGAAGCGGTCACCGTGCCGAAGTTCAGGCCGGCACCGTTCTGGGCGATCGAGATGGGAACAGCGATGCTTGCAGCGGCGTCACCGGTCGCATCGGCCGCATGGGCCGCGCCGGAAGCCGCGAAAAGAGCCAGAGCCGCAACAGCAGAAAAAAGTTTGGTCTTCATCTTGGTTGGTCCTTCTATCCGTTTTTGCTTCCGTTGCCCCCCGGCGACCGGAAACGACGTGATTGGTTCAGTCTTTTTTACTCTCGTTACTCGTCTCTCTTATCCCTCGAGCGAATCGCCTGAGGTTATTAAACGGCGTTTGTGTAGATGCCGAGCATTACAGCAACCTGAACAGATGTAAGGTTTTCGATCGAAATTGAGGTTTTTTTATAGGCACTTATACGTAGAAACGGCAAAACCTGCTGTCAGGGTTCGGTAAGCAATTCAGGTTAAGAAGTATCGTGAACAGGACGGATATCCTGCCGCCACCATCGGCAGCATCCGTTGGCACCCCAGGCAGGGAATTGTCCTCGTGACCCGACCACAACGCCCCACAACCGGATTGAACGACCGCCTCTCGGCACTCGTCCTGTTGGGCGCATTGTTCCTTGTTGGATATACGGGCAGTCTTCATGCGGCAGATGACGACCTCCATTCGGCGGACGATGACCTCGCGATCGCAATTCCGGCCCCCGATCAGCCGGTCGAACAGGATCAGGAGTCGGAAAAACAGGCAGACGACACGGACGACGACAACGAAAAAGCGCAACCCGTTACCATTGTCGAGCGCCCTGACGAAGACCTGTTGCTTCTCGAATTACGCCTCAATGACATGGTTCTCGTCGATGCCATGTTCGCCTATCTGGCCGGAAGCTCCATTGTTCTGCCGCTTCGCGATTTCACCGAGGTGCTCGATTTTTCAATTGCCGTCGACACGGCGAGCGCCACTGCAGACGGCTGGTTTCTGGCACCGAATCGTTTGTTCTCTCTCAATGTCGGGCGCGGCGAGATCATTATCGACGGAAAATCGAGGCGCTTCGACAAACGTCTGGTAGAAGTGCACGAGGAAGACATTTTCGTCGATATCCGTTTGATCGCCCGCTGGTTCCCGGTCGACCTGCAGTTCGATCTGTCGAACCTGCTCGTGGAAATCGAATCGCGGGAGCCACTGCCGATCGAGCAGCGACTTGCACGTGAGGATTACCGTCAGCGCGTTTTGGCGAAGAGAGGGTCGGATCCGACCGCGAATCTCAAGAAGGCGGAAATCCCCTACCGCGCCATCTCGGTGCCCATGGTTGATGTCAGCGCGGAATCGACCCTCGACAAGGACAGCGGCAGCAAGTCGCGTATTACCACGCAGCACAACATCACGATGACGGGCGATCTGGCGTTTGCCAATGCCGAGCTGTTTATCGGCGGCGACAATAGGGAAAAGGTCGACAACGCCCGTCTTCGCCTGGAGCGTGTCGACCCCAACGGTCAGGCTCTTGCTGGCATAGCGCCCGTGCTCGATGACGTCGATGTGACCGAGGCAAAAGCCGGCGACATCTTCTCGCCGCAGCTGTCGCTTATTTCACAGACCGAACTTGGCCGTGGAATTCAGTTGTCCAATATGCCGATCGACGCGCCGACAGAGTTTGACCGGATCACCCTTACCGGGGAGTTGCCACTCGGATGGGAGGTCGAAGTCTATCGCAATGAAATTCTGCTCGATTTCCAGACATCGCGCAGCGACGGTCAGTACGAGTTCGAAGACGTCCCGCTTGTTTTCGGCGTCAATGTCATCCGTATTGTGTTTTACGGTCCGCAGGGTCAGGTGCGTGAGGAAATCAGGCAGTTCACCGTCGGACCCGGTCAGACGAAAACCGGCGAACTCGACATGCGGTTCACGGCGAACCAGCAAGACCGCCCGCTCCTGCTTCGGGACGAGGATGCGGACGAAGATCTCGAGGGTCGTGGGCGGCTCTTTTACGAGGCGCAATACGGTGTCTCCAGAAATCTCACCATCGGCGGCAATGTCGCTCAAATTCCTTTGGAAAACGGTACCGAACGCTATCTGACGGCAACCGCCAGCTACACCTTCGGCGAAGTTTTCGGCCGGATTGACGCGGTCAACCAGATTGGCGGCGGCTGGGCCAACCGTTACTCGGCCCAGACCCGGCAATTCGGCATGAACATGCTCGCCGAACATACGCTGTTCAACAGTTTCGTCAGCGAACAGGTTAACGAGAGTACCGATCCGATCGATAGTTCCTCGAAACTGCGCATCGACGGCGCATTGCCCGACGATATCGCCGGATTCATTCCTCGTATCCCGTTCAGCTTCACTATCGATCACGACCGCCGCGAGTCGCGGGATTCCGACACATCGGTGCAGAACCGGCTGTCCGCCGCTGTCGGCCCTGCCTCGGTTACCAACACGCTGAACTATCAACTCGACAAGAGCGATGAGAGCACCGCGAGCACGCTTAGCGGGACCACGTTGATCGGCGGCCGTTTCGGCGCATTCAGGACACGCGGGTCGATCGGTTACGATGTCGTGCCCGAGAAAGAGCTTCAGAACGTCGGTCTTAGCGGCGATTGGACAATCAATCGCCAGTGGCGCGGCAGCCTCGGCGTGACCCGCAATTTTGGCGAGGATACGGAAACGACCTACACATTGGGCGTCAATGCGCAGCTCGAGCAGGCGGCCATCGGTTTCGACATCGACTATTCGGACACGGACCAGATCGTCAGCAAGATGAGCGTAACGTTCGGCCTGGGATACGATCCCGAAAGCGGTGAGATCGCCATGCAAGCGAGCGGAACCGCACACTCCGGCGCCATGTCGGCCCTGGTATTCCTCGATTTCGACGCGGACGGCGTTCTCGACGATGAAGACGAGCCGCTCGAAGGCGTGCGCTTCACCGTGGATCAGGGACGCCATACCACGGCAACGGACGAAGACGGCAAGGCATTCATTACCAGACTGCCGGTTTATAAGGAAATCGCCCTTGAAATCGACCGCGCCAGCCTGATCGATCCGTTTTGGGTCGCCTCGCCACAGGGCGTCAAGGTCGTTGCACGGCCGGGCAGTGTTGGGCAACTGTTGTTTCCAGTCGTATCGACCGGCGAGATCGACGGCACCGTGTTCCGTGCCTGGACGGACGGCACACAGGAAGCCGCCGGCGTGATCGTTCAGTTGATGTCGGCCGATGGCGAACTGGTTCGCGAGCTGAAAACCGCCTACGATGGCTTCTTCCTGTTCGATTTCGTGCCGCCTGGCGATTACACGCTCCGCGTCGATCCAGATCAGATGGCGCTGCTCGGCCTCATCGCCGATACGGAGTATCCGATCGAGATCCAGGGCGACGGCACGATCGTCAGTGGCCAGGATTTCCTTCTCACGACCCCGGCGGTCGCCGCGATGATCGACGTTTCAAGCGGCTGACCTGTTCTGGTTTCATCTACACCTCACATTTAGGATTGGTCGCAGCCGGTGCGCTCGATATGGTCGCCGTATGTCTGATGCATTCGACCGTCTCGTTACCATCATGGCGAAGCTTCGCGACCCGGACGGCGGATGTCCGTGGGATCTCGAACAGTCTTTCGAAACCATCGCTCCCTACACCATCGAAGAGGCTTACGAGGTTGCTGATGCAATCCAGCGCGGCGACATGGGCGATCTCAGATCAGAACTCGGCGATTTGTTGCTGCAGGTGGTGTTCCACGCCCGCATGGCGGCGGAACGAGATCTTTTTGACGCCGACGACGTCGCCAACGCGATCTCCGACAAGATGGTCAAGCGGCATCCGCATGTTTTCGGTGACGAAGAGGTGCGCGATGCCGGTGCTCAGACCCGGGCCTGGGAGGATCAGAAGGCTGCGGAACGCGCCGACCGGGCCGCGGCGGAAGGACGCGCCCCGAGCGTACTCGACGATGTCGCGGTCGGTTTACCGGCACTGACCCGCGCCCTCAAACTGCAAAAACGCGCCGCCCGCATCGGTTTCGACTGGGCCGACGTTCGGCTGGTTCTGGAAAAACTGCAGGAAGAAATCGAGGAACTGGAGGCGGAACTCGACGGCAACGATGCCGCTCGACTGACAGACGAAGTCGGCGATCTCCTGTTCACGTGCGTCAACGTCGCACGGCAACTCGGTATCGATCCGGAAACCGCCCTTCGTCAGGGGAACGAGAAGTTTGAACGGCGTTTTCGCCAACTCGAGAGCGATGTGCGCTCACGGGGCGAACGACCGGAAGATTTGCAACTGAACGTGCTCGAGGATGCGTGGGTCAGGGCCAAACGGGCCTGACCCACAGTTCAACATTAACCCACATATAGTTAATGCAACAAATCGGGCGCGTCTTCGCCCGCCGATTCAAGCACCGCCTTCTGCACCTTCTCAAAGGCGCGGGCTTCGAGCTGGCGCACGCGCTCGCGGCTGACGCCATAAACTTCGCCAAGCTCTTCGAGGGTCTTGGGCGACTCGCTCAGTCGACGCTCGACGAAGATTTCTCTTTCGCGGTCCGAGAGCACACTCAGCGCATCGGTCAACAGCGTGTTGCGGGCGCCGTATTCCTCCCGCTCGGCGAGGAAGGCCTCGGGGCTTGGCCGTTCGTCCACCAGCGTATCCTGAAACTCCATGCCGTCCTCGTCGGCGACCGTGGCGTTCAGCGAATAATCGCGGGCCGACATGCGTCGGTTGATCTGCTGAATATCGGCAGCCGACACGTTAAGGTTCTCCGATAGCTCATTGGCCTGCTCATCGGTCAGTTCGCCTGTATCCATGATATTGAGCTTGGACTTGATGGTGCGCAGACTGAAGAACAGTTTTTTCTGCGATGCCACCGTACCGAGCTTCACCAGCGACCAGGATTTCAGCACGTATTCGGTAATCGACGCCTTGATCCACCACATCGCATAGGTCGACAGGCGGAAGCCGCGTTCGGGGTCGAATTTCTTGACAGCGCGCATCAGGCCGATATTGCCCTCGGAGACAAGATCCGACATCGGCAGACCGTATCCCTTGTACTTCATCGCAATTTTGGCCACGAGGCGAAGATGCGACGTCACGAGCTGATGCGCGGCGTCGGTATCGCCGTGCGACTGATAGCGTTTTGCCAGCATGTATTCCTCGTCCGCTTCCAACATCGGGAAACGCCAGATTTCCTGGAAATAGCGGGACAAGCCGCCATCGACCGGCACCTGCGGCAAGGTCAAGGATTTGGATGTCATTTGATGTTCTCCCTACGTAAAAAAGTGGTCGTCGTCCTTCCGGAACGGCTTGAAGACCGCAAGCAATACTGCCTGCGGGCGCTGCCACTTAACGGGGAGTGTGAAGGTGTGCTTCGTTATGCATGGCCTTATCCTCCTTGAGCAATAAGCCTTTGTGACCCACAAATGTGTCAGGTCTGTGTCGGTTCGACCTCGCGTTGAGCATCGAATGACCGGATGTTAACGAATTTGTCTGAAAAGTCAAGAAAATCGAACATAACCCCAGTGATGACAGGGGGTTAGCAGACGTCGGAATTATTCGCCCGCAAGCGGTTTTCGCGGTGCCAGCACGTAATATCCATCAGAAATCACGGACACTGCAACGGCCGGCTCAAACCGTGCACCAAGCGGATCGTGCCACAATGCCTGATCGGCGGCCATTTCAATATCCGGAACCGAGGACGTGCCGACCGAAATATCCGTCAACGAGGAAATTTGCTGATCGTCGACTGTCGGACTCGGCACTGTTGCCGGTTCCGTTCCATCCGGGAATACGTCGTCTCCGCCGATATCGAAGTCAGGTATGGGCGGGAGGTTCAGATCATCGCCGTTACCGATTTCCGCCGCACGACGTTGCCGGTAAAGGCTGCGAACTGCGGCATAGTAGTCGATCGATGTTTTCTTGATATTCTCGAGTTCCGATTGCACGGACGAGAATTCGTCAATGGCCGTCACACCGATCCGGGCATAATCCCAGTCTTCCTGATCGGTATTATCGAGATAGTTGCTGAACGGATCGATCAGAGGGTCGACAACGAACTTGCCAACAGCATCGCGCGGATTGGACGGCCCGAGAAGCGGCAAGACGAGATAGAATCCCTCGCCAACGCCCCATACAGCCATCGTCTGACCGAAGTCTTCGTCGTGTTTTTCGAAACCCGCACTGGAGGCGACGTCCGCCATCCCGGCAAAACCGAACGTCGAATTGATGGCAAACCGGGCAAACGTATCGAGCGCACGCTCGGGCTCGCCCTGAAGAATATCGTTGAACAGGATGACCGGCGCCCTCAGGTTGGCCAGAATGCTTCCGATAATGGTTCGGATTTCTGCAGGCAGAAACCCGTAAGCATCGGACAGCGGCCCCAACAGAACGTCATAAACGATATCGTTGAAACCGAAGATCGCGCGGTTCAGGGGCTCGAGAGGATCGTTGGAATCATCCGTCGCCTGCGCAAGTTGAACGTCAACCGAGAACTCGCCGATAACCGGCGATGAGTCGACGAGGATCAGATCGCCATCGCTTCGCGTTGAACCGGCGGTCCAATACTCGTTTTCGAGGAACGGCGTATCGTGATCCCGCGGACCGTCCGCATAAGACGCAGACGCCACGACGACCGTCACCGAGACTGCCGCCAAAATCGCGACAGTCCTCCTGATGACCGCCGTGCAATTCGAGCTCAACTTCTTCATTCTGCCCTAGACCGCTTTGCTAACCCTGATTAAACACCGCGAACTGGATAGTCTCACAATGGCTTTCGCAAAAAAAGCCTGAAATCTCTCATACTTGCAAGAAAGGCGTGTGCCGCCTCTTTGCATCAATCTGGCCATCTATCGGTAATCCGGTTGATAACCCCGTCTGGTCACACGTTGACTGGCCATGGTTACCAAACAATTAACGAATTTCGTTCTGCGCCAGATACGATTATTTGATGCCAAATACCTTGTACCGCTGTCCGAGTCCGACTAAGAGGCTGCCATGCGACGTACAACTGACAGTGACTCGATTCGCACGGGCAGCCGAACGATGGAGCGATTATCGCTCGTCGTGATTGCGCTCGTCATCGCCATTTCGGTTCGCCCCAGTTGGGCCGATGAGGGCGAAGCGGCGAAATCGGCCGTTGCAGGCCTTCAGGGTCGGTTGATTGAGGTCATGAAGAACGCCGCCGGCAAGACCGTCCCCGAGCGCTACGAGATGCTGACGCCGGCAATTCGAGAGTATTTTCATTTTCCGATCATTGCCCGGCTCGCCGTCGGCGAGTATTGGTCGGCCGCAACCGCCGATCAACGCGAGCGCTTGGCAACTGGCGTATTCAGGCTGACCGTTGCGACGCTCGCGACGTTCATCGACGGATACGAGGATCAGTTCTTCAAAGTGCGGGGTGTCACAGACGGGCCGGCGGAAAATGTCCTAATCGTGGATACGATGTTGATTCAACCCGAAAGCGACAATCACCGGCTTTCCTATCTCGTCGCGAATCGTAGCGACCGTTGGGGCGTCATCGATGCGATTATCGACGGTGGTATTAGTGAACTGAACGTGCGTCGATCCGAATACAGCCGCGTTCTCGAAGAAGGCGGTGTCGAAGCCCTGATTTCGGCACTCAATGCCAAAGCGGATGAGTTGCTGCAACCATGAACCGCCGCACGTTCGCCGTATTTTGCGCCATGCTCGCTCTCGCCCTGCCCGCGTCGCAAGCTCATGCGCAACCGAATAGTCCTGTTCAGCTGATCGAAGCGTTCCATGATCGGTTGCTGACAGTGCTCGTCAATGCGCAAACGCTTGGCTTCGCCGGCCGTCGGGAACAACTCGTCCCTGTCGTCGACGAGACTTTCAACAGCTCCGCAATCGCGCGGATCGTCGTTGGCGCCGCCTGGAAAACGCTCGACGACGCAACCCGCCAGCGTCTGGCAACTGCGGTTCGCGACATGAGCATCGCGACCTACGCGAGCCGGTTCGACAACTATGGCGGCCAGTCCTTCGAACTGTACGGCGAACGTAACGGCCCGCGCGACACGAGGCTGGTCGATACGGCCATCGTCAGTCCTGGCAAGGAGCCCATCGGACTGACCTACGTTGCCAAGGAAATGAACGACCGCTGGTGGATCATCGACGTTATCGTCGACAATGGCATCAGTGAGCTTGCGCTGAAACGCGCAGAGTACCGGAGTGTTCTTGAGGCCAAGGGCGTCGACGGCCTCATTCGTGCGCTCGAGTCGCGCGCTGCCGGACTTGAGCACGGTTAGAGTCCGGACCCTAATGCCCGGTCCGCACGAGCAACCACTCCCTTAACCCGATTACCGCTCCGACGACGACCCAAAAGATCTCACGTGCGCGCCTGACGAGAGCGACAGCTACGCCGGCATGGGGCTGACCGGTGATAGCCAGGGTGGCGAAGACGAATGCGCCGTCCTGAGCGCCAAGCGCACCCGGAATCATGAAAGCTGCAGCGCGCACCAATTGCGCCGCCGCTTCGATAATCCAGGCCTCGGCGAGCGTGACCGGCACTTCCATGGCATGCATCGCCACATAAACCTCACCGATCGATACGGCATACGCGAGCCCCGCGATCGCCACGACGCCAAACAACCGCCACGGCCGGGCAGCGTAGAAGCCAGCAAGACGACGATCGACGAGCGTGATTTTCTCGGCAGCTGTCTCAAGCCACGCCAAGCCGGTTCGGCCATGTGCCCAGCGCGCAATCGATGTTGTCAGCTGAAATCGCTGAACCAGAAAAAATCCAAGAATACCGGTCGCCAAAAGACCAAATCCCGCAGCACCGGCAATCTTGGCCTCGGGATCGAAGGCGTCCGATTGGGCCATCAAGGTAAGTCCGATGCCAAGAAACGCGACAAGACCCACAACCGTCACCGTCGTTGCGGTGATCATCGAGCTGATGACCTCGACATAGGACAAACCGTGGCGTCGGTTGAGAAGCCAGGCCTTGGCAGGCTCGCCGCCGAAACCCGCCACCGGCGTGGTGATATTGATCGCCTCGCCCAGCATGCGCGCCTTGAACAATCTCCAAAACCAAACCGGCGACACATGACGGCCGCCGAGAACCAGCATCCAGACCACCACGTCGAGCATGAAACCGAGGAGAAAGATTCCCAGAACGGCGCCAAAACCGCCGATGCCGATCGATGTCGCCGAGGCAATTGCAGCGTCAATGTCGGCAACGGCGAAAACCCAGTAAAGCAGGCTTGCACCGGCCGCGAGCATCAATCCGTTGATCAGCCATTTAGGCATGACGCGCATTCCTTCTCCGCCGCAACAGGACTAGCAGCGCCGGCGTAACGAGCACCGTCATGACCAGCGTCGCGGACAATGCCACCGTCAGCAGGATGCCCATACTCGAAGTTCCGGGATGACCCGAGAGTGCGATACCGCCAAACGAGCCGATGGTGGTCAGCGCGCTGAGCACGATGGCGCGGTGGGTCAACGCGAGGTGACCCGTCGGGTGTTCGATCTCACTGACCACGTGAATCGCAAAATCGACGCCGATCCCGAAGAGCAACGGCAACACGATCACGTTGGCGAAATTGAAAGGCACGCCAAGCCAGACGGTTGCCGCCGCGGTGATCAGACCGGCCAGTATCAACGGCACGAAACACGCAGCCGCCGGCACGACACGGCGGAACCATGCAAGCAGGATGAGCGCGACAGCACCGCCCGCAACTAGGCTGGCCGTCACGAATGCATCGACCACGGCATGCCCGGCAGCGGCGACAATGACCCCCGGTCCCGTGGCATCGGGTGCAACGCCGCGCACCGCACGGACGAAGGTACGCAACGCGTCAAGATCGCGGGTATCGGCGGCAGCGGTTACCTCTATTCGGTAGCGGCCGTCAGATGTCCGATAGCGCTCGGTCAGGGACTGCGGCAGATCGGCGGCGGCTACCGTGTCGGCCTCCAGCGCCTGGCGGAGTCGTTCGATCTCGGTCGGGAAACCGTCGAGCAGCAATGCCTCGAGACGATCCGCATCGCCACCAGAGGCCTGCCAGTCGTCAATTGCATCGGCAAGGCGGTGATATGCCTCTTCATCCGGTCTCGCATGTGTCCGAAGGGTGTCGGACAGATCGGCCATGGCGGCGGCACCGTCACCGCTTGAGGTTTCCGGCTCCGTGGCCGGTACGACCAACGACGGCGCAATGGCTAGCGCAAGGTCGTCTATGGCCCAGAGTTTGTCGTCTTGGTTATCGGGGACGAAATCGTCGAGGGTCCGGGCCTCGGCCACCTCGGGCAGCGCCGAGAGACGCGCCGCCAGCGCTCCCGCATCGACACCGTTCGTCGCGACGACGCTGATACCGTGCCCCGTTACGTCACCACTCGCCACGAGGTCGTTGAACGTCGCCATCGCGGGCCGTGACGCATCGCGCAGATTGAGCGGGTCGAAATCGAACGTTGCGTGCCGCGCAGCTAACGATGCGATAAGTGCCACCACGAGCGCGCCAGCGATAATGCCCCCGGCTGCTCGTGGCGATGGCGAGCCGCCAAACATGCGTGCATCGCCCGGGCCCGCCGATTGCGCCAAGCCCCCTTCTCCGTCGTCGCCGAAAGCCGTCAACAACGCCGGAAGCAGCGACAGACTCAACCCCAAGGCAATGACCATGCCGCCTGCCGCGACTAGCCCAAGCGCTGCGAGGCCGTCGTAATCGGTAATGAGGAAAGCGAGAAATCCCATCGTTGTCGATGCCATACAAAGCGCCAGCGGACCTGCGATGGCGGCGACGCCAGCGGCCCCCTGTGCCGTGCGCCGAACGACGACATGTATGCCGAAATCGACGCCGAGACCGACGAACAACACGGCAAACGCCACCGATATCAGATTGAAGGGTCCGACAACCGCGAGGGCATAAGCCGCCGTCAGGACGAGGCCGGCGGCAAGAGTCAGCACCAGTGCTAGGGTTCGCCGCAGCGAACGCAATCCGAATGTCAGAACGACGCCGACGACGATACACGACAAAAGGCCCGCAATCCCGAGACCGTCACGCACGGTAGCCAATTCCTCACCCTCGAGAATCGGCCCGCCAGTGATGCGAACATCGACGTCGAACGACCGAATATCGCTGCCTTCGACGATTTTGTTGATTGCCTGCTGAACGTCGGCCGCCGGATTGAGCGACGAATAGTCGAGCGGCGGTTTCAGAACGATGATCCGGCGTGCGGTTTCGCGCGGTGCGTCTCCGCTCATCAAAACGCGCCAATCCATCGGTTTGGCCGTTCCGGCAGCAGCGGTTTCGACCGTCGCGGCAATTGCCTCGATGAATGGCACCGGGTCGGTCCCGATATCACCTTTGGCCCGTGCTTCAACGAGCCCGCCCAGAATATCGGCCAGCCGGGTCAGGTTCGGCGATGCGTTCAGCGCCGCCAGTAGCGGTTGCGCCTCGATCAATCGTCGGCTGACACGATCGAGGTCGACCGCATCCAGATAGAGCAGCCCGTTTCGCCGGAAGAACGGATCGCCGGCAGGATCGTAAACGGAGCCGAAGACATCGGGCGCGCACTCGAATGCCCGGCGAAGCCGGTTGCCGGCGCGGCTGACGTCTGCCGGCGCGCCGTCGACGACGATGAGCACATTGTCGCTGAGCGCCGGAAACGCCTGTTTCAGCTCGACCGCTTTTTGACGAAACGGCAACTCAGCCGAAAGCATGTCCTCGTTGTCGGTATTGATCGCGAAGCGATCAATGACGAAGACGGCCGCGACAAGTGTCGCCATCGAACCCAGCGCAACGACGATCCGCCAGCGGGCTTCTGCCGTCGCCACGGCCTTTTCCGTGATGTTTGCCAGGAACTCGGCCAAATCGTGCGTGGGCATTGGTTTTGTTCTCCGGCTGGCAGTGTGGCGATTGAAGCCGCTCGCGGCCTAATCGTCCGCGCCTCCGTCGGCATGACGGCGGCGGCGGACAAGATACAACGCCGTGAAGCCGACGGCGAATGCCGGTGCGCCGAATGCGGCGGCGGCGAGCAATGTGTCCGCGTATCCGAACCAGATGGCAATGGGCACGACAACCAACGCATCGTCTGGATCGAACCCAGCGATGGCGCCGATTTCCCCTGCCCTTTCACCGCCAAGCGACTCGAGCATGATGACCATCATCAACACGGCGGCAACCGCGAGGCCGGCCGCAATGCCCATCAAAATGGCCTGGTTGCCCCACTCCCCGCCCCTAAGACCGATGCCGAGACCGACGAACGCGGCCACGTTACAGATCGAGTCGGCCATCAGGTCGTAACGGTGGCCGCCGGAACTCATTTGCCCGGTCAGGCGGGCAAGCTCGCCATCGGCACGGTCGAGCAACATCGACACGAGAAACACCACCGCACCCCACCGCAACATCTCGGGATCGCCAACCGCAAGCAGCGCACCTGCGCCGAGGCCTGCGCCAAGGCGAACCGTGGTCAACTGGTTCGGCGTCACCGCCGTGCCGGCGAGCGGACGCACCGTGACGCGCGCGATCCGGTGAAACCACGTGTTGTGACTCATGCCGCCCGGCTCCTGCTCCTTGAACCAGCCTCGTGCTTGCCTTATAGCCCGACGAGTTACAAGCCCTTCGGTCAACCAGGAAATCCGCCATGACAGATAGTCCTGTGATCGACGTAGCTCCGCTGTCCGACGCCGATATTCGCGGGTTTCACGAAACCGGCTACCTGGTAGTTCGCCGCGGCCTCGACACGGCTGGCATCGAAGCGATCTCCGTGTGGTCGGACGAGATGCTGGCGGCGCCCGAGGTTAGCGGACGCCATTGGGTCTATCATGAGAAAAGCGGCCTCGATCCGGACCGCGATCTGGTTTCCCGGATCGAACGCATCGCGCCCTTTCACGATGGCTTTCGCACCCTGACCGAGGCGTTGGCTGGGCCGGTCGGGCAACTGCTCGGCGAGCCCGCCACGCTGTTCAAGGAAAAGATCAACTTCAAGATGCCTGGTGGCGATGGCTTCAAGGCGCATCAGGACAGCCAGGCCGGATGGGACGCCTATGCCGATTATTTCATCAGCGTCCTGGTCTCTATCGACCGCTCGACCGAGGACAACGGATGCCTGCGCATCGCCGGCGGTCGCCACCGCGAGGGTTTGCACCAATCCTGGGAACCGCTGTCCGACGAACAACTCGCCAACATGACCTTTGTCTTGTGCCCGACGGAACCCGGCGATCTGATCTTTTTCGACAGCCTCGCACCGCACGCGTCGGAGCCCAATCTGAGCGGCACGACGCGGCGAATCTACTACGCAACCTATAACCGCGCATCGGCTGGTGATCATATGGCCCGGTACTACGCCGACAAACACACCAGCTATCCGCCGGATATCGACCGCGAGGACGGTAAATCCTACGTATTCAGGGTCTGACAGATGCCGTTAGCCAGACGTGTTCTGATCGAACGGCACCACGTCCCCACCCTCGATCAACGGCATGATCTCGCGCTCGGCGCGCTCGAGGTCTTCGGGGAAGTCGATCTCGATCCAAGGCACATCCGAGACGTCCTCGATGGCGAACCAGCCCGGCGCATGACCGATCATGACGTCCCGGATCGCGTGCTCGTACGTCACGTCGAGACGGCCGGCATCGATGTAGGCGTCACAGGCATCGGCGACGAGCGCCGCAGTTTCCGGCGACAACCGTAGTACGCCCGGCCACTCGCCGACGCGGTCGAATTGGCCGATGATCTGCTTACCGAACTCAACCGGATGCCCGTCGCGCAAACAAATCCTGACTGGGTCTTCGCCCTCATCGACATGTTCGTCAAACGCGAGCGCGTTGGCATGGCGCGACATAGCGATGCGCTCGAGCAACGGCCGTGCGTAAAGCAGATCCGCATCCATGAAGATGATCGGCTCGCCCGACCGCAAGGTCTCACGAGCCGACCACAGCGAAATGATGGGACCGCCCCGGTACATCGGGTTCTCGATGAACTCGAGATAGTCTTCCGGTGCGTGCCGCAAAGCCTCCGCGACCAGGTCTTTCTTGCGGTAACCGACAACCAGCGTCAGGCCGTCGACATCAAGCTCGCGCAGGAACCGGATATGACGCTCGAGCAGGGTTTGCGCGCCGAACCGCATCAGCGCCTTGGGCGGCTGACGGGTGTCGTCGCCATAGAGGCGGCTGCCGACACCGGCGGCAAGCATCAATACGCGCATATCTAGGCTCGCGATTGGATTTCGGCGAAACAATTCAGCATAACCGACAGTAGGCGTCGGGCACGGCAAGCGCAAACGTCACGGGTTGGCGAAATACCCGTTTTCCCGAAACCACGCCAGGGCATCCGCGACCGCATCTTCGGCGGAACGGAACGTGTATCCCAACGCGGCCTCGGCCTTGGCCGACGAAAAGTACATGTGCTTTTTCGCCATCCTGAGTCCGTCGATCGTGACGAACGGCTCGCCCCTCCCGATCAGGATCGCCCAGCCCTCCGCCGCCCACGCGACCGGCATGATCAAGTCGTGCGGCAACCGGAAACGCGGTGCCCGGCGGCGGGTTTGGCGGGCGACAATGGCGAGAATGTCCCTGAGCGGCATGTCGGTGCCGCCGAGGATGTAGCGCTCGCCGATCTCGCCCTGCTTGTAGGCGCGCCAATGTCCGTCGGCGACGTCGTCGACATGAACCACGTTGAGACCCGTATCGACATAGGCCGGCATCTTGCCCGAGGCGGCCTCGACCAGCATGCGGCCCGTCGGCGTCGGTTTGATGTCGCGGGGCCCCATCGGCGTGGAAGGATTGACGATCACGGCCGAAAGCCCGTCCTCGGCGATCATTCGGCGGACGGCTTCTTCGGCCCGGAACTTCGATCGCTTGTAGGGCCCGATCATGTCTACGATGGAAACCGGCGTTTCCTCGTTTGCCGGCGTCCGGTCCGCGTTAATGCCGAGCGTGGCGACGCTGCTGGTGTACACGACGCGGTGAACGCCGGCGTCCATTGCAGCACGCATCAGGGCCACCGTGCCGTCGATGTTGGCGCGCATCATGGCGCCCGGATCACGGGTCCAAAGCCGATAATCCGCGGCGACGTGAAAGACGGCTTCGCACCCCCTGACGGCCTTCGCAAGGCTCGCTGGATCCAGCAGGTCGCCCTCGCAGATTTCGGCGTCGAGTCCCTCGAGGTTGCGGCGGTCGCCCGACGGCCGAGTTAACACGCGCAGCGCGGCGCCCTCGGCGGCAGTACGCCGGGCCACGGCCGCACCGACGAAGCCAGTCGCACCGGTCACGAGTATCATCGGCCGCACCAATCCGTTTGCCGAGGAATCACTGGATTTTTATCCCTTTTTCCGCCAAACACCTTCACGTGAACCGCTCGCGTGCCTATCCTAGGGGTAGGTCCGCATCAAGAGCCACGCAGGCGCACCATACGCCACAGGAGCATTCCGACACCATGCCGCACGCTTCCAGCCGCACTCTCGACGTTATTTTGGCGCAACCGCGTGGGTTTTGCGCCGGTGTCGAGCGCGCCATCGAGATCGTCGAACAGGCCCTTGCGCGCTTCGGCCCACCGGTCTACGTGCGCCACGAAATCGTTCACAACAAGCACGTTGTCGAAACCCTGCGCGCCAAGGGCGCGGTGTTTGTCGAGGAAGTCGCCGACGTCCCCGATGGCGCAGTGACGATCTTCAGCGCTCACGGTGTCGCCGAGACCGTTGAGAACGAGGCGCGAGAGCGTCATTTGCCGGTCATAGACGCAACGTGCCCTCTGGTTTCGAAAGTCCACAAGGAAGGCCAGAATCACGATCGCAAGGGCCGCCAGGTCATTCTCATCGGCCATCGCGGCCATCCCGAGGTACAGGGTACGCAAGGCCGCATTCCTGGCGGCGTCCTTTTGGTCAGCGATGTCGACGATGTCGCCGCGCTCGAAGTCCGCGATCCGGATGCCCTTGCCTATGTTACGCAAACGACCCTCAGCGTCGACGAAACACGCGACGTTATCGAAGCCCTGAAAGAGCGCTTTCCCAATATCGTCGGACCGGATGTCCGTGACATCTGTTACGCCACGCAAAACCGCCAGACGGCGGCGCGCAAACTCGCATCCCAAGTGGATCTGTTGCTGGTCATCGGTGCAAAGAACAGCTCGAACTCCAATCGCCTGCGCGAGATCGGCCGCGAAGTCGGCATCGAAAGCCATCTGATCGACGATGCCGGTATGCTCGATCCGAACTGGCTGGCCAACGCCCAGCGGATCGGGATCACCGCCGGCGCGTCGGCGCCGGAAGAACTGGTGCAAGGCTTGATCGACCGGCTTCGAGATTTCGGCGAGGTAACGGTCAAAAGCCTTGAGGGTGTTGAGGAAAACATTGTTTTCAAGCTGCCGCGCGAATTGACCGAGTTGCCGACGGAACACGCCGAGAGGGCCGGCTGATGGCCGTTCCCCTGATCCAGCAGGTGCGCGTCGGCGCCTACGTTTTGTCGAAGAAACTGAAACGCGAGAACCGCTACCCGTTGGTCCTCATGCTCGAGCCGCTGTTTCGATGCAATCTCGCATGCCCCGGCTGCGGCAAGATCGACTATCCGAAGGCGATCCTCGATCGTCGTCTCAGCGTCGAAGACTGCCTGCAGGCAGTCGATGAATGCGGCGCGCCGATCGTATCGATCCCAGGCGGCGAACCCCTGATCCACCGCGAGATACGGGAGATCGTCGAAGGCATCGTTCAGCGCAAGAAGTTCGTCTATCTCTGCACCAACGCATTGTTGTTGGAGAAGAAACTGGACGCGTTCACGCCGAGCCCGTACCTGACGTTTTCGGTTCACCTTGACGGTCTCAAGGATCATCACGATCACGCAGTAGCACAAGAGGGTGTTTTCGATCGTGCCGTTTCCGCCATTCGCGCGGCAAAATCGCGGGGGTTCCGGGTCAACATCAACTGCACCCTGTTCGATCAGATGACAGCCGAGGAGGCCGCCGCCTTCTTCGATTTCGCGACCAACGACCTCAAGGTCGAGGGCATCACGGTTTCGCCCGGCTATGCTTATGAACGGGCGCCCGACCAGCAGCATTTCCTCAATCGCCGCAAAACCAAGGATTTGTTCCGCGATATCTTCCGCATCGGCAAACGGACGGGTGCGAGGTGGCGCTTCAGCCAGTCCAGCCTGTTCATGGATTTCCTCGCCGGCAACCGGACATACGAATGCACACCTTGGGGCAACCCGACGCGCAACGTCTTCGGTTGGCAACGGCCTTGCTATCTGCTCGGGGAAGGTTATGCCGCGAGTTTCAGGGAGCTCATGGAGGAGACCGAGTGGGAACGTTACGGTACCGGCGCTTATGAGAAATGCGCCGATTGCATGGTCCATTGCGGTTATGAACCGACAGCGGTCAAGGACACGCTCGCCAATCCGCTCAGCGCGCTAATGGTTGCGTTGCGTGGCCCGCGTACCGAGGGCGACATGGCGCCCGAGGTCAGTTTCGCCGACCAGCGCCCGGCCGAGTACATGTTTGAGGATCTTGTCGAGACCCTAGAGCGGGAACCCGAAGCCGGGCCCGGCACGACGAGCGACGCCGCCTAACCGCTGCAGCGCGATTTCAGAATCCGACGCCAGTTTCAAGAGACCGCCGATCTGCCACGGTCGCAGCATGAGGTTTGCGACAATCATCCAGCCGCGGACGCCACCCTGTTCGTCAATCGCCCCCATCACCCAATCGGGCACGTGACGGTCGGCTGGATCGGCCACAATCCGAACTGCCATCATTGGCACTCCTGAGGCTTCGGCAGCACGCGCCACGCGGTGGCTTTCCATGTCGACGACAAGGGCGCCCGCTTTACTGGCCAGGGCCGCTTTCTGATCGATTCCCGGAACCGCCACGTCAGAGCCCGCAATGACGCCGTCCCTCACCGGACCCTCCACGGACCCGAGTAGCGCCAAAATCGACTGACGCCAGTCACGAAGCGTTTCGGTGACGAGACCGTCCGGGTGCGCGATGGCGCTGGCGACGACGGCGTCGCCAGGCCGTAAACGGTCGTCGAGACCGCCGCCAAGACCAAGACTCACAAGTGCCTCACATCCCTCTCGGATCAGACCACGGGCACCGTTTTCCGCGCGTTCTGGGTTGGCGCCGCTGACAACAACGTTTCTGGATTCGATGGTACCGGCCTTCGTCAGGCTATTGGCCTCGCTCGCCAATCCGACGATGATACCGACCCGGGCTTCACGGCCGCCGCCGGGCATATGCCGGTCACATGCCGTAGAGCGGCCGTTTGGCGTTGCTCTTCATGAGTTGGCGATAGCGCGCAAGGGCAAACAGCGGGAAGAACGCGGAATAGCCGTGGTACTTGAGGTAAAACACGCGCGGAAACCCGACGGCATTGTAATGGTTTTCCTGCCATCGACCGCCATCTCTCGGCGCGTGCATCAAATACTCGATGCCGCGCTTGACGACCTCGCTGTCGACCTCGCCCGCGGCCATCAGACCGAGCAACGCCCAGGCGGTCTGGGACGCCGTCGATTCCTTGACCTCGTCGCGGCGGTCTTCCCAGTACGTGGCACAATCCTCGCCCCACCCACCATCGGCGCGCTGGCGAGATTTCAACCATTCCACGGCGCGCTGAATGTAGGGTGCACCCATGTCTTCGCCGACGGCATTGAGGGCGGACAGCACCGACCAAGTGCCGTAAATGTAATTCGTGCCCCAACGGCCGAACCACGAACCGTCGTCCTCCTGGCATTTCACGAGAAACGCGAGACCCCTGGCGACGGTCGGATCGTCTTTTTCGAAGCCCATCTGACCGAGCATGCTGAGACACCGGGCACTGACGTCAGCCGTCGGCGGATCGAGCAAGGCGCCATGATCGGCGAACGGAATGTTGTTCAGCAGATAATGTTCGTTGTCGGCATCGAACGCACCCCATCCGCCGGACTTGCTCTGCATGCCACGAACCCATTCGACGGCGCGGTCAAGCATCTCGCGACCCTCGGGGCGGCCAGCGCGATCCAGCACCATGCCGATCACCGCGGTGTCGTCGACATCGGGGTAATAATCGTTGCGGTACTGGAAGGCCCATCCGCCAGGCTGCAGGTTTGGCCGCTTCGCCGCCCAATCGCCTTTGACATCCTTGATCTCGCGCTCAGCCAGCCAATCAATGGTCTTCCCGACCCGCTCATCCTCGGGATCCAATCCAGCTTCCAATGCGGCGTGCATAGCGAGACCGGTATCCCAGATCGGCGACAGGCAGGGTTGGCAATATCCGACATCACCCTCGAATGTCAGCAGACCGTCAATCGCACGCCGTGTTTGCTGCACTTCCGGGTGATCGCGATCATACCCCAAGGCATCAAACGCAATCATCGCAAACGCCATGGCCGGAAAGATCGCACCGAGTCCGTCCTCACCGTTAATGCGTTCGCTAATGAACGCCTTAGCACGGGCAATCCCCCGTTTTTCGAGGGCTTTCGGGAACAGCGGTTCAAGTAGTTTGGCGATGGCGTCGATCTTGAGAAACACCTCTCCGGCGAGGCTGCCAGTCGGATTGACCAACGCCGTTTCGCGACTATCGAGCGGCCGCGGAAACAATTCGCCGATACCAATGTTACGCAGGTTACGCGCACGCGGTTTGAGCGCACCGATGATTAACAGCGGCGCCATAACCGTCCGCGACCAATACGAAACCTTGTTCATATGGAACGGTGACCATGCCGGCAGCAGAAACGCCTCGGGTCGCATGATGGGCGTCGCGCGCCACGGAAGTTCCCCGAACAAGGCCAGCAGGATTCGAGTGAACACGTTGCTCTTGGCCGCGCCGCCATGGTCGAGAATGGCCTGGCGCGCGCGAACCATATGCGATTCTTCGGGGTCGTCACCGACCAGCTTCAGAGCGTAATACGCCTTGACCGAGGCACTGATGTTGAAGTCACCGTCGAAATACAGCGGCCAGCCGCCGTGCGCACCCTGGATTGAGCGCAGATAACGCGCGAGCCTTGCCTCGACTGCCTCGTCGATCGTGTCGAGGTAGTGGTTGAGCATAATGTACTCGGCCGGAATCGTCGCGTCGGCCTCAAGTTCGAACAACCAGTGACCGTCCGGTTCCTGTCGATCGATCAACCAGTCGAACGCCGTGTCGACGACTCGGTCGATCGCAGATAGATCGGGGGAATCTGTGATTTTCGAGGATGTTGGCGTTTGGTCGAGCATGCGGGCCTGGCTGCACCTGATGGCTTAAACGATTGGTCTGCTGAATACTCGGCCGTCGGCTTCGTGGTGCGGACCTGACGAAAGCCTGTTTTGTCAAAAAAACGCCAGATTTTCAACCACGACGAAAGGACGATGGGTTCACGATCCCGACAGTGCCAGACGGACTGCCGTTTCGCCTGAACGGATTGCCCCTTCGATGGTTGCAGGAAGGCCGGTATCCGTCCAGTCACCTGCGAGATAAACCCCCGTCGGTCCGGCTTGCGACGCCGGTCGCAGGCGAACCTGATCCGGCGTCTGGGCGAAGGTTGCGCGACGTTCCTTGACGATCCGATGGTTCGGTATTGTCCCCGGATCAAGATCCAGTGTGCGGGCGACATCTGCCCATAACCCTGCGGCAAGCTCATCCGTATCCCTATCGATGTGCGGATCGGCGGCGCTGACCGTCACCGAAGCAACATCGCCGCGCAGGAAAATCCATTCGGCGAAGCCGCCAAAAAGCCCAACGAACGATGGATTTACAGAGCTTTTCAATGTTTCGGGCGGCAACAGGAAGTGGCCGTTCAGGATCGCCCGGTGTTCATCAGGTACGGTCAGACCGGGAACCAAATCAGCGGCGCTCCACGGCGGCACCGCAAGCACGACCGCGTCATCGGCCGCCGGTTTGATCGTCGTATCGCCAAAGCGTAAAACAGGCGGCGTGCCGTTTCTCGGCTCGATCGCGCGCAAACGGGCGGAAAACCAGATGTCTGTACCGTGCGCTGCGAGATACGCGAGTGCTGGATCGACAAATGCGCTGCCAAGTCCGTTCACCGCGATCATTGGACGGCAGGCATGACCGCCTCGGCCGATGGTCTCACGGATCACCGGCGCCATGAGTTGAGCCTGTGCCGCTTCCGGTTCGGTGTTGAGAACGGCGATCGAGATCGGGCGCCAAAAGTGCTCGTAAAGCGCGCCATACGGTTTCAATACTGTTTCTATCGTTACATTATTTTTAGCCGATAAAATATTGTAAAAACTGAAATAATCAGTGATTTTTGTTCCAGGGACGCGTCGCGATGAGGACAAAACCCAACCGGGGAAGCGATTGTTCCCCAGGTCGACCGTCCAGCGCTTGCCCGTCGTCAGGTCGACAAACGGGAAGCGGGCTGCCGGTTCGGTCATGAGGGCCTGCGACCCTCCCGTGCGCCGAAGATACTGCGCAACCGAACGATTACCCGAGAGTAACAGGTGATTGCCGTTATCGATCGTGCGGTCGAGGGCGCGGTCCTTGTACGAGCGGCAGCGTCCGCCGGCATGGCCTGCCTGCTCGTAAACGGCGACCCGCCAACCGCGCTCCACTGCCGCCGTCGCTGCGCTCAACCCGGCCATACCGGCGCCGATGACATGCAGCGTCGGCACGGCTCAGAACACCCCGTAGCGGAGCAGCAATATTGCCTTTTCAACCTTGCCAAGCCGCACGCGGTGAGCCGGCAGTGGCGAAAAACCGGCCTCGACGACCTTGTCGAACAAACGACCATACGCCGTCCGCATCATACGTGCGGGTCTGATCTGACCGGCATCGCACTGCGCCATGATCGTGTCCGCATCCTCAAAGTGTTGGCGCGCCTGCCCAGCGAGAGCGTCGAGCACCGGCGCCAATTCCCGCCGATCGGCCAGGTCATATGCGGGAACGTTCTCCAACCCAACATCTCGCAAGCGGTTGGCCGGCAAGTAGATGCGGTCGCGCGCCGCATCTTCACGGATATCGCGCAGGATATTGGTGAGTTGCAGCGCTGTGCCGAGGGACAAGGCAAGCGGGGCATGGACTGCAATCGGGAGACCGAAGACAGGGCAGCAAAGCCGGCCGACGGTGCAGGCGACCTGATCGACGTATGTCGCCAGCGCCGCATCGTCTGCCATCCGAATCCGGGGGGCGGCATCGGTCATCATGCCGTCGATTAGCGCATCGAAATCGGCACGAGCGAGATTGTATGTTGCGACCGGGCCCGCGAGCGCACGCAGTGTCGGAAGTCCCGGATCACCGCCCGAAAAAAGCGCCTCGACGCCATCACGATAACGCTGCAATTGACCCCGTTTGCCATGTGCCGAGCCGGGTTCGTCGGCAATATCGTCGATCTCCCGGCAATAGGCGTATATTGCAAACATTGCCGCACGGTGATCGGGCGTCATGCGCCGCATGGCCCAGTAAAACGTGGTGCGCGAGCGTGAAACCACGGCCTCGGTATGCCGGGCCAATGCGGCGGTGTCCCTTGTCTCGATATTTTTGCCTGAAGCCTGTTGCGCCATGGCGGCCATGGTTACATCAGTCGACGACGCGGGTCACGTCATCTGCGTCGGATTTGCTGTATCGGCGACCCTTCCAAGTAGCGCCGCGGCCCCGCCAATGACGCCAGGCGGACGACAACGTCATCAGGCTGTACAGGAATGCCGCCAGCGGGAGCGTTACGGCAAGCACTGGCGGCAGCCGAAAATGGCGCACGGTCGGCATGTACACACAAATCATCAACAGCCAAGCGCCGCCGCCGAGAGCCGCAACCGTTGGGGTTGCCGTCACCGATCCGGCGATCAGGGCAACGGGCGGCACGAGATAGAGCAGCGCCATCCCCACAATTGTTCCGAAAAGCAACAATGCGGAATAGTGCAACTGCTCGAAAGCTGTTCGGGTAACCATGTCCCAGGTGTCCGAGAGCGCCGTATACCGACGCGTGCTGACGATGTCGCGACTAAGCCCCAGCCAGACGGCACCCTGGCGTTTGATCGCCCGACCGATGGCGCAATCGTCGATGATTCGGTCGCGAACCGGCTCAACGCCCCCGGCGGCCGTCAGCGCGGAAGAGCGAATCAGCATGCACCCTCCGGCCGCCGCCGCGACACGGGAGGACGGGTCGTTGACGCTTGGAAACGGATAGAGTTTCTGAAAGAAAAATACGAACGGCGGGATCAGCAACCGCTCCCAAAACGAGCGTGCTTCGAGCAACGCCATCACCGTGACCATTACCAATCCCTCCCGCTCTGCCTTGGCAACAAGCCGTGAAAGCGTCCCCGGACGATGCCGAATGTCGGCATCGCCCAGCAAAACATATCCTGCCCCACCCGGTATCGCTCCCAAGCCCTGGTGCACGGCCCAGAGTTTGCCGCTCCAACCGTCTGCCAGCGGTTTGCCGGCCAACACATGAAGGCGGGGGTCCTCGATACGGCGGGCGATTTCCGCCGTTCCGTCGTCGCTGGAGTCGTCCACCAGAATTATCGAGAGATCGCCGCCGTAGCCGTTGTCGAGAAGCGCGCGGACCGTGTCCTCGATGGAAGCAGCCTCGTTTCGCGCAGGAATGACGACCGCGACCTCCGGCCAGTCATCGGGCTCGGCACTATATCCGGGCGGCTCAAGTACCTGATCCGCACGCCAGAATCGCCCGTGGAACAACATCAGATAAAGCCAGGCGAGCAGCGCCAAGGCGGCCACAACGGTGCCTGGGTCGACACCGCTCACCGTTTGAACATGCCGCCGATCAGGCCCCGCAACAGGCAGGAGAGAGCATCCATCTTGGTCAGTTCGACGCGCTCGGCCAACGGGTCGCGGGCCGACAGCCGCCAGACCAGTGAATCCGCCAGACGGACGATGATGGCGGCCTCCAGACGCAATCGGCGGTTCGGAATCTGGGACGGCAGGTCGTAGGCATCGAGGACGAGCGATGCCGTTTCCACGAGACATTTGTCAATCGCGCGCCTGAGCCCTTGCGAGCACCGGGCGAGACCAAGGTCTTCAACAGGCACATCGGAATCGGCGAGCCACTTTTGCGGAATATAAACACGGTCGAGTTTGCGATAGTCGTCGCCGCAGTCCTGCAGGTGATTGATCACCTGAAGGGCGTTGCAAAGTGCGTCGGAGGCCGCGTAACCGCTGTCGTTGCCGCCGTGAAGATCGATCAGATAACGCCCCACCGGGGCAGCCGAGAGCATGCAGTAAGCCATCAGGTCGTCCCAATCGTCGTAACGATTTTTGACAGCGTCCTGCTTGAAGGCCCGGATCAGGTCGCGACAATGGTCGTTGGGAACCCCGGTTTCCGCAAGACTGACGGCCATGTCGGTCGCCTTCTCGTACCCGTCGCGGCCCTCGGGCGCAGCGATTTCCCGATCGAAACCGTCGAGCCGTTCGATCTTCTCGTCGGCCGAGAGCTCGGGGGAGTCGGCAATATCGTCGATGGCGCGGGCGTAGGCGTAAAACGTTGCGACATGCGGCCGAAGATGCGGCGGAAGGAGGAACGATCCGACGGGAAAGTTCTCGTCAGCCGCACCCTTGCCGGATGGCGCTTCGACGGGATCCGCGCCGGTCAACCGGTACCGGCCGCCGAGGCCGTCTCCACGCGTTGGCGAAGGGTCTTCAGGAACTCGCTCAGGTCGCCGCCGTTGTTGTTGATGACCGAACTGAATTCCGAACGCTGCGCCTGTCCCATGCTGACGCCTTCGACCATGATGTCGATGACCCGGTAAACACCGTCAAACTCACGCACCCGCCAATCGACCTTGAGCGGCTCGACGTTTTCCGGCCGCCTGATACTCGTTGCGACGATTGCGTCCTTGCCGTTGCGTACATCGACACTCAACACTTCGACGGTTTCACCGTTATAGCCGGTGAAGCGATCGACGTAGGTTTCGATCATCAGGTCTTCGTAGATCTTCAGATACTCTTCGCGCTCGGCATCCGTCGCCTTGCGCCAGTGACGGCCGAGGACCCATTGCGCTATGCCCGGCACATTGAAATACCGGTGCATCAGTTCACGCATGCGCTCTTTACGTTTCTCGCGACTGATCGCGGGATCGGTAAGTTCGACAATTGCACTGTCGGCAATGCTCTCGATCAGCGCGTGAGCGCCGTCGGACAACTCGTCGGCTTTGGCTTCGACAGATGGAACAAGACTGGCCACGGCGAGGAGGCTCGCAACCAGGATTCGACGGACTAAGTGCATAGTTTCTCTATCCTCGTCAAAGGACAGTCCGTCGCTCTCCCCCAGCGACATATGGACAACCCCCGTTTGTTCCGCGCTTTTAACACATCGGATCGGATCGGCTCACCAAATTTTCGTGATGAACTCAGGCGGCGATGAAGCGGTCGCGGAATCCGGTTCGTAGATCCGCGTACCACTGCGGTTCCGTCGGCCACCACCAAAGGCGATCGAGCGCGTCTCCCGGATAGGCATCCCTAAAAGCCTCTTTTGCGTCTTCTTTCAAGTAATTATCGGCGTTTTCTACAGTAGGATTATACCCGCTGAGAGAGGCCTGTAAGGCTGCGTTTTCGGGGTCGTAGCAGGCCTTTACCAACTCATAGGCCTGATCGACATTTGTCGCACCGACCGGTAACGAAAATCCATCCAACCAAGCAAATGCCCCTTCGAGCGGCGCCATATAGTTGATCGGTTCGCCGGCATTCTTGATCTCAATCATCGGCCCGTCCCAAGTCTGGCCGAGCACGGCGCCGTTGCGCAAAAACGCATCGCGCAAGCTTTCAGTATCGTTCCAGAACGATCGGAACCATGGCTTGTGCTCAATCGCGAACTGAGTGACCTCGGACCATATCGACCGCATCGCATCTTCGCTCTTATAGGCGTCCTCGAATGGCGGCAACTTGCCGACCGACGCCAGATACCGGCCGATGCCAGCCATCACCGAATGAGGCCGGCCCGTAATCTGGCCCTTGAGGTCGTCACGCCACAGATCGCCAAGACTGAGACGGCCATATGCGGTATCGAATTGATCGGTACGGTAGGCCAGCGCTTCCGTGCCCCAGAGGTGCGGCAAATGATAGAGACCCAACGTCCAGGTCCAATCCCGCTCGGACGCCTTGAGATAGCGCGGCGTAACGTTGTCGAGCGGCAATCTGTGCGGATTCCAGGGTTTCAACAGGTCGAGGCCGCGCCATTGATCGGCACGCATCAGCGTGGGAGTGATGAGATCGAACCCCCTGCCCCGTGTCGCCTGCATTTTATTGAGCAACTGTTCATTCGAGCCGAGATCGATGATCTTCAGCTTGATACCGGTCGAGCTTTCGAATTTCTTGATGAAGGGCTCGGGGAAGTAGCCGGTCCAGATGAAAACCCGGCACTCGCCCGATGACGAACCCGCAGCGCGAACCGGCCAAGGGCCGATTGTCGCCGCCGTACCGGCTGCGGCGGCCACAACGCCGTGCAAGACGCGACGGCGGCTAAACGCGCGCGCAGCACGGGCGGTCCGCTCGGCGGAAATCTGGGCTGAAGTGCGTTTCGGCATGGCCGGCTGTCGAACTCTCGGAAGCAGAGGATCGGGATCGTACCCGACCCGATCTTAAAGAGTTGCAAAAAAATATGGGCAAATCATGACAAAGAACGACACCTGCTTCGCCGACGCGGACCGGATCGAATGAGATGGCACCGGCACAGTACCTATCCAGACCCTAGCGGAACCGACGCGCGCTGTAGGGCGACATATCGATGTTCGGCGCCTTGCCTTCGATCAGCTGGCGCACGAGCCGCGCCGTCGCCGGCGCACCCGTCAGTCCGACGTGCTGATGACCGAAGGCATAGACGACATTGCCGACCCGGCTAGCCCGGTCGATCACCGGCATGCTGTCAGGCAGCGTCGGACGCCGGCCCATCCATGTTTCGTAACGGCTGGTATCGAGATCCGGGTACATACGTTGTACCATGCGCAGAAGATTTTGCGCCCGCGCCGGGTTCTCCGGCGCATCGAGGCTTGCGAACTCAACCGTCCCGGCAGCCCGCACACCCTGCTCCATGGGCGTGACGACCGCCTTGAGACCGGCATCCATGACCGGAATCTCCGCCGCCACCCGGCCGCTTTCGATCATCACGTGATACCCGCGTTCGGTTTCAAGCGGCACGGGATCATCGAGCTGACGGGTCAACCGCGCCGAAAACGCGCCCGCGGCGATGACCAGGCGGTCGACAGGCATAGTCCCGTGCTCCGTTACCAGCGCCGTGACCTGTTTGCCATCGCGCTCAAATCCACGAACCGTGGTCTCAACGACGTGGCCGCCGCGACGCACGACCATGTCGGCCAATGCCTTGACCAGCCGGCCCGGATTGATCGTGTGACCGACGCCGGGAATGTGGTCGCCACCAACATAGCGGGAGGAAATGCCGGGCAACATCTCCTGCAATTGACCGCTGTCGAGTGGCACGAACGGGAACCCGCGTTCGCAATCCTCGATAAGGTGCGCCTGATTGTTGCGGCGCTCGGCTTCGGTGTTGTAGGCGTATATCCAGCCGTTGCGGCGGATCAGATCGCTGACGCCGGCTTCGCGCGCGAGGGCTTCGTAATCGTCGGGCGACGTCGCCAGCAATGCGTGCATCGCCGCCGTTGCATGGGCGTGATCGCCGAACATGCCGTTCCAGCCGAAACGCGTCAGCCAGGGCAGCAGGCGCGGCAGATACCGCAGACGGATATGCAACGGACCGTCCGGCGTGAGCATCCAGCCCGGCACCTTGAGCATCGTTTCGGGACTGGCGAGCGGCGTGGCGGACGCGGCGGCGAAGACCCCTGCATTGCCATGCGAGCAGCCCTCGCCCGGTGGAATGCGATCGACGATCCGGACGCCGAGGCCGGCCTTGTTGAGTTCGAGCGCCGCCGCCACGCCGACGATGCCGGCACCGATCACCGTGACGTGCGGTACGTCGTTTTTCGGGAGAGAAAATTGGTCCATGCTGCGGTCTTCGCCCTTGTGAGCCGTTATTCACGCGCGACGCAGCATGACGGGGAGTCAATCGATTGTCAGTACGATCTTACCGATATGGGCGCTCGATTCCATCAGCGCATGAGCATCGGCAGCCTCGGTCAACGGAAAGCTGCTATGCATAACAGGCCGGATATCGCCACTTTCGATCAGAGGCCAGATCTTTGCGCGCAGATTGTCGGCAATCGCCGCCTTGAACGAGACTGAAGAGGCGCGAAGCGTAGAGCCGGTCAGGGTCAAGCGCTTCAGCATGACCGGCAACAGATCGATCTCGGCCTTGGAACCGCCGAGAAATGCGATGTAGCAAAGCCGCCCTTCGGGCCTGAGCGCCTTGATATTCTTTTGGATATAGTCGCCACCGACCATATCGAGAATCACGTCGAGCCCGCCGTCGGTCGCTTCCTTGGCGATGGCGACGAAATCCTCTTCGCGATAGTTGATGGCGCGCTCAGCGCCAAGATCCTCGCAGGCTTTGCATTTCTCGGGCGAACCGGCGGTCGCGAAGACGCGTGCACCCATCGCCCGCGCCATCTGGATCGCCGTTGTGCCGATACCGGACGAGCCACCGTGGACGAGAAACGACTCGCCCGATTGAAGGGCCGAGCGGTCGAAAACATTGTTCCAGACCGTGAAAAAGGTTTCAGGCAAGGCGGCCGCTTCGCTCATGGAAAGCCCATTGGGCACCGGCAGACACTGTGAAGCCGGCGCCACACAATATTCGGCGTAACCGCCCCCGGTGACCAGCGCACAAACATTGTCGCCGATCGGAATACCGTCGGCATTGTCGCCGAGCGCGACGACCGTGCCGGCGATCTCGAGCCCTGGAATATCCGATGCGCCCGGCGGTGGCGGATAACCGCCGAGACGCTGCAACACGTCCGGCCGGTTGACGCCGGCCGCCACAACCTTGATCAAGACCTCGCCGTCCGCCGGGACCGGTACAGGCCGTTCCGCCGGCTTAAGGACTTCGGGTCCGCCGCTCTCGGTGATTTCGACAACAGTCATGGTCGATGGGGCGTCGCTCACGGCGTCCTCCCTTCATTACGATAGTGGATCGAACCAGGTCAGTGGCCGAGAAGAACCGGCAATGCCGCGTTACGGACAACGTGCTCAGTCGCGCCTCCGAACACAAGCTCGCGCCGCCGGCTTCGGCCGTAGGCTCCCATGACCAGCAGATCGCCGCCGGCAGCCTTTGTTTCATCCAGTAACCGAGAACCGATGTTATCCGATTTGCCAAACAACCTGATATCGGTGGTAACACCGTGTTTGCTGAGGAAACGTTGCAGGTCTTCCGCCGCAAGATCGTGCGACTCCTTGGCCGGATCGGCCGACAGAATCGTGACCTTATCGGCCGCTGTCAGGAGATCGAGAACGGCCTTCACCGTGCTGGACGCTTCGGCGGAACCGTTCCAGGCGATAACCGGATGCTTGCCGATCACATCGGGCGCTGTCTTCGCGCACAACACGGTCGGCGTGCCGGTCTGCATCAATGCTGCCTCAAGGGTGTTCTGGCCGAGATCCTTCGTCGGCTTCGCAACGCAGATCAGGTCGGCAAGACGCCCCCAGACACCGATCAGATCGGCCTGTTTGCCGGTGACTTCGTGCCAACTGACGGTAACTCGATCAGCGTTCGCGCCCTCGACGGAGTCGACGGTTTCCAGTCCGTTTTTCTTGCAGTATTCACTGAACAGATCGCGGACGCGGCCTTCTTCCTGTTCGGCATTACCCGCAGCCGATTCCAAGATCGTCTTGCGCATCGCATCTGTCATCAGCACGCCGTAGGGAATCAGATCCTCGGGCCGAGCCCGGGCGTGCATGACGTCGATATGGGCGTTGCACTGGCGGGCCAGGGCTAGCGCATGGTTCATGACCACTTCTCCATGTCCGTCCCCGCGTACTGCGACAAGAATGGAGCGAATGGTCATGACGGTATTCTCCTTCCCGAATGTCCGACCGCGGCACCGCCGCGGCCGGATATCCGAATATCTTAGAACAGGCCTTCGATCTGGCCCTTCTTGTTGATCAGAATCTTGTTGGCCGCCGGCACGCGCGGCAGACCCGGCATGGTCATAATTTCACCGGTAATGGCGACGATGAACTCGGCGCCTGCCGAGAGCCGGAGCTCGCGGACCGGTATGGTATGACCGCTCGGCGCACCCTTTGAACTCGGGTCCGTCGAGAAGCTGTACTGGGTCTTGGCCATGCAGACCGGAAACTTGCCGAAACCACCGTCTTCGAGTTCCTTGAACTGATTGGCGACTTTCGAATCGAAGCTGATGTCCTTCGCACCATAGAGTTTCTTGGCGATGGTGCGGATCTTTTCTTCCAGTTTCATGTTGTCCGGATACAACGGCTTGAACTTGGCTTTGCCGCTATCGGCCAGCTTGACGACATGTTTCGCCAGTTCTTCGGTGCCGGCGCCGCCGTTGGCCCAGTGGCTGGCGATGATCGCCTCGGCGCCGAGACCCTTTGCGGTCGTGCGCACGGCCTTCAGTTCCTTGTCCGTGTCGTTGATGAACTGGTTGATAGCGACGACCACGGGCACGCCGAACGACTTCACGTTCTTGATGTGACGGGCGAGGTTCTCGCAGCCCTTCTTGACCGCCGCGACGTTTTCCTTTCCGAGGTCCTCCTTGCCGACGCCGCCGTGCATCTTCAGTGCTCGGACCGTGGCGACGATCACCGCTGCAGCCGGCTTGAGGCCCGCCTTGCGGCACTTGATGTCGAAGAACTTTTCAGCGCCAAGATCGGCGCCGAAGCCGGCCTCGGTGACCACGTAATCGCACAGCTTGAGCGCGGTCTTGGTGGCGATGACCGAGTTACAACCGTGCGCGATGTTGGCGAACGGACCGCCGTGGATGAACGCCGGATTATTTTCGAGCGTCTGCACAAGGTTCGGCATCAGCGCGTCCTTGAGCAGTACGGCCATGGCACCCGGCGCCTTGATCTGCTTGGCGCGAACCGGCTTGCGATCTCGGGTATAAGCGACGACGATGTTGCCGAGGCGTGTCGTCAGGTCATCGAGATCGTTGGAGAGACAGAAGATCGCCATGATTTCCGAGGCGACCGTGATGTCGAATCCGTCTTCGCGGCTGAAGCCGTTGGCGACTCCGCCGAGCGAATTGACGATCTGGCGAAGCGCGCGGTCGTTCATGTCCATTACGCGGCGGTAGACGACGCGACGCGTGTCGATATTGAGCTCGTTCCCCCAGTAGATGTGATTGTCGACCATCGCCGACAGCAGGTTGTGCGCAATACCGATGGCGTGGAAATCGCCGGTGAAGTGAAGGTTGATATCCTCCATCGGCACGACCTGAGCATAACCGCCGCCGGCGGCGCCGCCCTTCATGCCGAAGCACGGGCCGAGCGACGGCTCGCGCAGGCAGATCATGGCGTTCTTGCCGATCCGGTTCAGGCCGTCGCCGAGACCGACCGTGGTCGTCGTCTTGCCTTCGCCGGCCGGCGTCGGCGTGATCGCGGTGACAAGGATCAGCTTGCCGTCGCGCTTCTTTTTAACGGAATTGATGAAATCGAAGGAAACCTTCGCCTTGGTGTGTCCGAACGGCAGCAAAGCATCTGACGGAATACCGATCTTATCGCCGATTTCGGCGATGGGCTGCATCTTGGCTTCGCGTGCGATCTCGATATCGCTCTTGGGCATCTGACCCCCCTTGTCATGGGTTATGGCAATCTTGCGTAAAATCCGGCCCGCATTCGACGGAACCCGGGTTGTCGCGAGTCAACGGTAAAACGTCAACCGACTTCTGCGTATGCGCGACGTTCAGTTTTCTCCTGCCGTCTCCCCGCGGTTAACTGCGTTTCAGTCGCCGAGTTCGCTGCCGGTCTCGATTTCTGCGGCCGCGGCCCACTCGGCGGCCGGTATCTTGCCTTCGCCCGCCGGCCGGACACGCTTGATGCGGATACGGCCGCCGACGCATTGAACGGTGACGCCATCTTCGGACACATCCATTACCCGACCGCTGATGCCGTCGCCGTCGACTCGCTCACAGTCGAATACGCCGAGTTCAGCGCCGCTGACCGTGGTCCAGGCGCCTGGCGCCGGATTGGTGCCGCGGATCAGGTCATAGACCTGCTTGACCGGCTTGTTCCAGTCGATGCGGGAATGCCGCGTCGTGCAGCGGCGTTCGTACGTTGCGTCGGCCTCGTTCTGTTCGATCCGCGACGGGTTGCCGTCGCGGTAATGATCGACGACATCGAGAACGGATGCGACCGCATGCGGGTAGATCTTCTTGAAATAGAGATCGATGACCGTGTCGTCCGGCTCGATCGGGCAAGCCCACTGCATCAGCACATCGCCCTCGTCGAGACCGTCCGTCGGATAGAACCACGAATAGCCCGACTTGGTGCTTCCCATGATGATCGGCCAATTGACCGCCGACGGTCCGCGATGCAGAGGCAGCAGCGACGGGTGGAAACAGATCGATCCGTGGGTCGGCGCGTCGCGGGCTTCCTCGGGTACGAAGACGTTGACGAAAGCCATAACCATGAGGTCGGCCTCCAGCGCCTTCAACGCATCCAGCGTTTTGCTGTCCTTGAAGTGTGCTGGTTGACAGACCGGTAGGCCCTTCTCCTCGGCGAGCTCCTTGATCGGATCGACCGGTTTACCCTCCCGGTCGGGCTCGCAATAGACCGCAACAATCTCGTCCTTGCCGTCGTCCAACAGCTTGGCGAGGACATCCTTGCCGAAAGCCTGCTGGCCCATGACGATGATGCGCATATCTATCTCCTGCGTGCAGGCCTAAACGGCCTCGGCCTCTTTGGCGGCCTTGATGTCGTCCTCGCTGTAGCCGAGTTCGGCGAGGATATCATCGGTGTGTTCGCCGAGCAGCGGCGAGCGTTCGACCTCGCTCGGCGAGTCTGAGAGCTTGATCGGATTACCGACCGTCAGATAAGGCCCGCGTTCCGGATGGTCGACCTCGACGATGGTGCCGTTTTCCTTGAGGCTCGATTCCTCGGCCAGTTCCTTCATCGACAGGATGGGGCCGACCGGAATGTTCAACGGGTTGCAGATTTCCATGACCTCGAACTTGGTCTTCGTCATGGTCCAGGCCTCGATGGTGTCGAACACTTCATTCAGTTTCGGCAGACGAGCGTCCGGTGTGGCCCATTCGGGATCATCCTTCCATTCGGGCTTGCCGATGACATCGCAGATGTTCTTCCACACGGCCGCCTGGGTGATGAAATAGGTATAGGCGTTGGGATCGGTCTCCCAGCCCTTGCACTTGAGAATGCGCCCCGGCTGACCGCCACCCGAATCGTTGCCCGCACGCGGCGTCGCATCGCCGAACGGAATACCCTCGCCATACTGGGAGTATTCCTTGAGCGGTCCCGCTTCGAGGCGCTGCTGATCGCGCAGCTTGACCCGGCAAAGATTGAGCACACCGTCCTGCATGGCGCACGAGACGCGTTGCCCTCGGCCCGAGTGCTCGCGGTGGAACAGCGCGGTCACGATACCGAGCGCAAGGTGTAGCCCGGTACCGGAATCGCCAATCTGCGCGCCGGTCACCATTGGCACCTCGCCCAACATGCCTGTGGTCGATGCGGAACCGCCAGCACACTGCGCCACGTTCTCATAAACCTTGCAATCCTCGTAGGGGCCGGGCCCAAAGCCCTTGACCGACGCGTAGATCATGCGCGGATTGATCTCCTGGATACGCTCCCAGGAAAAGCCCATGCGATCGAGCGCGCCCGGTGCGAAGTTTTCGACCATCACATCGCAGTGCTGGATCAGTTTGGTGAAGATCTCGGCGCCCTTCTCGGTCTTCGGGTTCAGCGTCACCGAGCGCTTGTTGTGATTCAGCATGGTGAAATAGAGGCTGTCGGCGCCCGGCTTATCGACCAGCTGCTTGCGCGTCGCATCGCCGACCCCCGGGCGTTCGACCTTGATGACATCGGCGCCGAACCAGGCCAGAAGCTGGGTACAGGTGGGACCCGACTGGACATGGGTCATGTCGAGAATCTTGACGCCGCTCAGGGCCTTGACAGCATCGGCATTGTTCATTGTGGGCCTCTTTTTATTCCATTCGCCTGGGCTTCGATCGGGTTCGGAACCAGCGAACGCCATGAGTATGACGTTTCACAGGGGGAAAAACGACTCTCCGCTCGCCGGTCCCGAATACGGTGAGACCGATGGTCCGTCTCCCTACTTCTTCGCGCCCGCGACGACGCTCTGCGGGTTGAGATTGCCGATCCGGCCACTCTCGGTTCCGGCGGCCGGATCGATTGCCGCGTTGACCAGGGTCGGGCGTCCGGACTCGAGCGCCTCGTTGACCGCCTGCGTCAGTTCGTCGGGCGACGTGACGTATTTGCCGACACCGCCGAAAGCTTCCATCATCCTGTCGTAACGTGCGTCCTTGACGAAAACCGTGGTCGCGACATCGTCGCCCGCCGGGTTTTCATCCGTGCCGCGATAGATACCGCCGTTGTTGAAGACGACGATGCAGATCGGCAGGTTGTATCGGCAAACGGTTTCTATCTCCATGCCAGAAAAGCCGAACGCGCTATCGCCCTCGACGGCGAGCACCGGATGCCCGGTTTCGACGGCGGCAGCGATCGCTTGTCCCATGCCGATCCCCATCACGCCCCAGGTGCCGACATCGAGCCGTTTGCGCGGCTTCGAGATATTTATGACGCTGCGCGCGAAATCGAGTGTATTGGCGCCCTCATTGACGAGAATGGTCTCGGGCCGCTCCTCGATAATGCGCCGAAGCGTGCCGAGCGCACCGTGAAAGTCCATCGGCACATTGTTGTTCTGGAGCTTCGGCAACATCTTTTCGATGTTGGCGTCCTTCTTGGCCTTGATCGCTTCGGTCCAGTCGGCGGGTGGCGGCGACCAGTCTTCGCCCATCGCCGCGTTCAGTGCGGCGACACAGGAACCGATGTCGCCGACCAGCGGTGCGGCGATCTCGACATTGCTGTCCATTTCCTTCGGATCGATGTCGATATGGACGAACTTCTTGGGCGTCTCGCCCCAACCTTTGCCCTTGCCGTGCGACAACAGCCAGTTGAGACGCGCGCCGATCAGCACTACCGCATCCGAGTCCTTGAGCACCAGCGAGCGCGCCGGTGCGGCGCACAGGTCATGAACGTCGGGCAACAGGCCCTTGGCCATGCTCATCGGCAGGAACGGGATACCGCTCTTTTCGACAAACGCGCGGATCGTTTCGTCGGCCTGCGCATAGGCTGCACCCTTGCCGAGAATGATCAGCGGTCGCTTCGCGTCTTTCAGGACCTCAATTGCCCGCGCGACGGCGGTATCGGAAGGAATCTGCGCGGGCGCAGGGTCGACGACCTTGACCAGCGATTTGGCACCCTTGTCGGCATCCATGGTTTGCCCGAGGAGCGCCGCCGGAAGATCCAGATACACGCCGCCCGGGCGGCCCGAAACAGCTGCCCGTATGGCACGCGCAATACCGATGCCGATATCCTCGGCGTAGGTAATCCGGTACGCAGCCTTGCATAGCGGCTTGGCGACGGCGAGCTGGTCCATCTCCTCGTAATCGCCCTGTTGCAGATCGACGATCTCGCGCTCCGACGAACCGCTCATCAGGATCATCGGGTAGCAGTTGGTCGTCGCGTGAGCCAAGGCGGTCAGGCCATTCAGAAAACCAGGGGCGGAAACGGTCAAGCAAACGCCCGGCTTTTTCGTCAGAAAACCGGCAATCGCCGCCGCGTATCCGGCATGTTGTTCGTGACGGAACGAGAGCACCCGCATGTCCGCAGCCTGCATGTAACGCCCGAGGTCGGTGATCGGGATGCCCGGCACATTGTAGATCGTGTTGATGTCGTTCAGTTTCAGGGCGTCGATGATGAGATGAAACCCATCCGTCAATGCGCCCTGCGATTGCTCCATGGAAACGACGTTTCCCGAGGCTGATGAAGAGGCTGCACTACCCATAATCGCTATCCTTGCTGTCTTCGAAACGGCTCAAGGCCGTTTTCGTTGGGCTATCAAATCTGTGGTATACCACATACCAGACAAGATGAACCGTTGCCAGCGTTATCCATCGTTTCCCTTACAAATCGCCTCCCTCAGGCGCCTTATCACCCTTCATGCGGGCACGCATCATCTTGAAGACCGGCAACAGGATCAGGCCCACCGCCGCAAGAATGATCAGGCCGGAGATCGGCCGCGTCACGAAAACTGTGACGTCGCCTTGCGAGGCCAGGATCGACTGGCGGAACGACGCTTCGGCAAGCGGCCCGAGAACGATGGCGAGCACCGCCGGCGCCACCGGATAGTTCAGCTTGCGCAGCAAGTAGGCCATGGCGCCGAATAGGATCATCAGCCAGACATCGTGAAGGGTCTGCGTCGGTGCGTAACCGCCGACGATGCAGAGCACGAAGATCAACGGCGCCAGGATGGTGAACTTGATGGTCAGGACCCGGGCAAAAATCGGGATCATGGCGATGTTGATGATCAGGGTGAACAGGTTGGCGATATAGAGGCTGCCGATCAGACCCCAGACGAAATCCGGGTGCTCGACAAACAACAGCGGCCCCGGCCGCAGGCCCCAGATGATCATGCCGCCAAGCAGGATCGCCGTCGTCGGCGACCCCGGAATACCGAGGGTCAGCATCGGCAGCATGGAACCGGTCGATGCCGCATTGTTGGCCGATTCCGGCGCCGCGACCCCCTTGATATTGCCCTTGCCGAAGGTTTCGCCATCCTTCGAGAAGGTCTTGGCAAGTCCATACGCCATCAGCGAACCGGGCGTCGCCCCGGCAGCCGGCAGAGTGCCGACGAAGAAGCCGAGGAAACTGCCCATGATGGCAGTGGAGATATATTCCTTCACCTTGAGCAGACCGCGCATCATGGCGCCGAACGAACTTTTGACCTTGTGTACCATGACATCGCCCTCGGTCAGTTCGAGGGTCCACAGAATCTCGCCGATGCCGTAGATGCCGATGGCGAGCACCAGGAAGTTGATGCCGTGGAAGAAGCCGTCGATATCGAAGAAGATCAGCCGCGGATTACCCGAAATGATGTCGAGACCGATGGTTGCCAGCACGAAACCGATGAGAATCGAGAAGATCGTCTTCGGGATATCGTCACCGCCGAGCCCGATGAACGTCGCAAACGCCAGCACCATCAGAGCGAACTCTTCCGGCGGACCGAACTTGAGTGCGAACTCGGCGAGCGGCGGCGCGAAACCGGTGAACAGCATGACCGAGACCGTGCCGCCGACGAAAGACGCCATCGCGGCGACGATCATCGCCTGATCGGCCTTGCCGGCAACGGCTAGCGGGCGGCCGTCGAAAACGGTCGCCACTGCCGTCGATGCGCCAGGTATACCCAGCGTAATGGAACTGACCGCACCACCATACATGGCGCCGTAGTAGATCGCCGCGAGAAAGATAATCGCGGATGTCGGCGGGACAAGAAATGTCACGGGCAGGAGGATCGCGACGCCGTTGACCGAGCCAAGTCCCGGCAGCGCGCCAACGAATAAACCGAGCGTGCAACCGATAACCAGCATCAGGAGGTTGAGCGGCTCGAAAGCGGCAATCAGACCGCTCATAAGCGGAACAAGGACTGTTTCCATCGTACTGTTTCCCTTTCCGCCGGTTTAGTAGATGAGGTCGTAGATCGGGTAGAACATCGGTTCCGAGATGCCTTTCGGGATCGGAATGTTCAGGGCCCATTCGAAAAAAACGAACACAACAATCGGGACGGCAATCGAGAGGATTCCGGTCAGCAGATAAGTGTGTCCGCCCATGACACGCAGATAGAAGGCCAGGAACAACAACAGACCGAAGTAAAGACCGATGGTGTGGGCCGCGATCATCAACACGACCAGCGCCGCGACCGTAACACCGCAGACGTAAACCGCCGTCTTGCTCATGAAAATATCGGTGTTTCGAGACTCCGGTGTCACGCCGCGAAACCAGCGGACGATCGTGATCAGGCAGCAAACCAGCATGCCCGCGGATAGCCAGAACGGCCAGGCACCGGAACCGGGGCCCGAACCTGCGACCCAACCGATCGACAGCTCGGCACTCTTAACCATCAGGCCGATCGAGCTGAGGGCCAGAAAAATCGCCATCAGGAGTTCGGCAGTTCGCACCGTCATGACGTGCACTCCTCGGGTCGTCGCGGGATCCGGCGCATACCTGAAATCAGGGTGCAAGAACCGGTTCACCGTTGGTTACGGCGTCAAAGGAAATCGAATCGTCAAAAAATTGCAGGGACGCCCGTAAGGTCGTTCCAGAGAAGCCCGCGAGCGTCCCTGCATACTCTGCTGTTGGCGATTACTCGCCGGTGATGGCTTTCGCCCCCACCTTTTCGATCAGCGCCTTGTGACGCGCAAGTTGTTCGGCATGGAATGCGCCGAGATCATCGCCGGCGAGCCATTCGTCGCAGAACAGACCGTCATCGACGCAGAACTGCTGCCACTCGTCAGAGAAGTAGAGCGTCTTGAACAGGTCGATGTACCAGTCCTGCGCTTCCTTCGACATGCCCGGAGGGCCGTTGTAGGAGCGCTGCATGAAGTAGACGATGTCGTGCCCCAGCTCGACCGCGGTCGGCTGATCCGGGAACAGTTCCATGCGCTCCTTCGTGAACTGAACGATGGGTTTGCTCTTGCCTGCACGCCAGAACTCGTTCTGCTCCGCCGGGTTGTTCACGGTTGCGGTGATGTGCTTGCCAACGAGATTTTTGGCAACCGTACCGCCGCCCGGGAACGGAATGTAGGTGATGTTATTGAGGCCGAACTCAGCGCCCAGCATGGCGAACAGAATGGAATCTTCCTGCCCCTTGCCGGTGCCGCCGACCTGATAGGCATCGGCCGATTTCACGGACGCGACCCAATCGTCGAGCGTTTGCACGTCGGAATCGGCATGCACCCACAGCGCGAACGTATCGAGCGCCATACGGCCGATCGGCGTGAACTCGGTGATATCGACACCGAGATCCGACTGGATGATCGGCGTCGTGTAGAAGCTGTTCAGCGTGACCATGACGACATGGTCGTCGCCGCTTTTGCCCTTCAGGTAACGCAGCGCTTCGGCGCCGGAGCCGCCCGGCTTGTTGATCGGAATGAACGGGCGCGGCGACAGGTCCTTTTGCTGAATCAGGCCCTGCAGCAGACGAGCGATCTGGTCGGCGCCGCCACCGGTGCCGGCCATGATGATCATCTCGACAGGCTTTTTCGGCGACCAGTCGGCGTCCGCGGCCGCATCTTTCACGGTCGCGGCAAAGGTCAGGCCGATGCCGGCGAGAACCGACAGGCTGTAACCAAAGAGTCGTTTCGTGAGTTTCATCGGTGTCTCCCAATTGTCCACCTTTTCCGGATCTCTTCATGGATCCTTGGCGACATTATTGTCGCACGGTTTGTCACGTTGATCTTAGGGATGATCGCGATTGGTGGCCATAGGCCGAATGGCCCTAAAACGGTCCACTTCACACGACAGAGTGACGTCCCCCTACTCCTATTGGCATGTGGTATACCAATGCTTATACTGCCACTAACCAATTCGAATCTCAACAGGGAAATTCAGAATGCCGTCACCGGCCTTCAGCAGGAGCATTCGATCAGACCAAAAAGGTCACGTTCTCGTCGACGTGCTCGGCGAGATCGAGTGCGTGCTCACGGACCCGTCGTTCGGCGAGATCGGCGTCGCGATGTTCCAACGCCTCGACGATATGGCCGTGGTCGATAACAGACCGGGTCGCGCGGTCCGCGTCGCCGATGGTCTTGGCGCGAATACCACGGATGTGGACGAACAGATTTTCCGCCATTTTCCGCAACAGCGGACTGTGCGCCATATCAATGATCGCGAGATGGAAGTGAATATTGGCTTCCGAGTATTCGTCGATATGCGACAATACCTCGCCGTCCGTAAAATCGTTGAGGTCATCGCGCAACGCCGCGATCTCGGCATTGCTGGCGCGTTCGGCGGCAAGGCGCGCAGCCATGCTCTCCAGCGCCGCCCAGACATGAATCATCTCGATGATTTCGGCTTTGGTCTTGCGCACGATGTAGACGCCCTTGCGGGGAACGATGCGAACGAGGCCTTCCTGTTCGAGGCGTGCCAACGCCTCTCGGATCGGCGTGCGGCTGGTCGCCAGCTGATCCGCGAGTTGGCGTTCGTCAAGTCGCAGGTTGGCGTCTTCCTGATAGATATTGGTCGCCGTGATCGCGGCCTTCAGTTGATCGTAAATACGATCTTTCAGACTGAAGTTTTCCGCGATCGGTTCGACGTTCAGCATGACATCGTTCATGACGGGTCTCCGCCCCCCCGAGCGGTCGGTACACCGTGCCAGGCCCCTTCGGCGACGATCGGTATGATCTTTTGTAGTCCACCCCGCACACACTTGTCCATTAATGGTGTACCAGAACCCAGAAAACGCCGGGCATGGCATGACGCCCGGCGGGCGCGGCGCGCTGGGAACACTGACTGTCGCAGATTGCGGTATTTTCCGACGGCATTGGGTTTAGGAACAATGAAACGCCGTTATCGACCGTTTTACGATCACCGGAATCGGGGGTACAACACGCCCCTGAAGTCGCGATCAGAACGGTCGGCGCCACCGGTCCGCCGCAGCGAACTAGGAGCCGATTGAAGGGACGAAACAGACGATGAGCGATACGCATAACTCCTCCGCATCGGGCGCCGCGCCGCGCCGCATCCATCCCGGCTCCGGCCGCCGTAAGGCGCCGGTCTTCAACAAAGGCCGCCAAATCGATTCGTCGGCCGCGTCCGAAATTCGCGGCCTGCTCGGCGACCGCCCGCGGCGTCGCGACCTGTTGATCGAGTATCTGCACCTCGTGCAGGACAAGTTCGGTTGCCTTGGCGCGCAGCACCTTGCCGCGTTGGCCGACGAGATGAAGCTCTCGATGACCGAAGTCTACGAAGTTGCCTCGTTCTATGCGCATTTCGACATCGTGCTCGAAAACGAGACGCCGCCACCCGCCGTAACGATTCGCGTCTGCGACAGCCTGACCTGCGAAATGATGGGCGCGCAGAAACTGATGGCGGAACTCGAGAAGGATGCCGGCGCCGATGTCCGCATTGTCCGGGCGCCCTGCATGGGCCGTTGCGACAAGGCGCCCGTCGCCGAGGTCGGTCACAACCATATTTGCAAGGCCGATGCGGCGTCTTTGCTTGCCGCCGCTGAAGCCCGCGACACGCATCCCCACAATCCCGAGTACACGGATTTCGACGCCTACGCCGCCGACGGCGGATACGTCTTTTTGAAAGAGTGTTTCGACGGCAAGCACGACGCAGAGCAGATGGTCCAATCCATGAAAGACTCGGGCCTTCGCGGTCTCGGCGGCGCGGGTTTTCCGTCGGGCCTGAAATGGGACATCGTTCGCAAGCAGTCGAAACCCCGTCTGTTCGCCATCAACGGCGACGAGGGCGAGCCCGGCACCTTCAAGGACCGGCACTACCTGGAGACCAACCCGCACCAGTTCATCGAGGGCGCGTTGATCGCCGCCTGGGCCTGTGAAGTCGAAACCGTCTACATCTACATCCGCGACGAGTATCCGGGCATCATCGAGGTCCTCGAAACCGAGATCGCCCGCGTCCAGAAAGAAGGCCTCAGCGGCACCATCGGCCTTGAGGTTCGCCGCGGCGCCGGCGCCTATATCTGCGGCGAGGAGTCGGCGATGATCGAGAGCATCGAAGGCAAGCGCGGCCTGCCGCGCAATCGCCCGCCGTTCCCGTCCGAGCGCGGCCTATTCGGCCTGCCCACCCTGACCCACAACGTCGAGACGGTCTACTGGGTGCCCGTCATCATGCGCAAGGGCGCGGCGTGGTTCGCGGAACAGGGTAAGGGCGAACACAAGGGCTTCCGCTCCTATTCCGTTTCCGGCCGGGTCAACAATCCGGGCGTCGTCCTGGCGCCCGCCGGCACCACCGTCAACGAACTGATCGACGACTACTGCGGCGGCATGCAGGAAGGCCACACGTTCAAGGCGTACCTGCCGGGCGGCGCGTCGGGCGGCATACTGCCCGCCGACAAGGGCGATATCGCTCTCGACTTCGGCGGCGAGCTTGCCGAAGTCGGTTGCTTCGTCGGCAGCCACGCTGTCGTCGTTCTGTCCGACCGGGACAGCATGCGCGACGTCGCGCTCAACCTGCTTCGATTCTTCGAGGACGAAAGCTGCGGCCAGTGCACGCCATGCCGTAACGGCACCGAAAAGGCCGTCAAGCTGATGTCAGAAGAAGCGTGGAACACGGACCTGCTGAACGAGCTCAAGACCGTGATGATGGACTCGTCCATTTGCGGTCTCGGCCAGGCCGCGCCGAACCCGATACTGAGCGTCATGAAGTTCTTTCCGGAGGAGATCCAATGAGCGACGCGATCAAGTTTAACCTCAACGGCAAGGACGTCGAGGCCGAGCCCGGCGAAACCATCTGGCAGGTCGCCGACCGTCTCGGAATCGAGGTGCCGCACCTATGCTATTCGCCGGAGCCCGGTTACCGCGCCGACGGCAACTGCCGCGCCTGCATGGTCGAAATCGAGGGCGAACGCGTGCTCGCCGCGTCGTGCATTCGCAAGCCGACCGACGGCATGGTCGTCAACACCGCCTCCGAGCGCGCCAAGAAAAACCGCGAGCTGGTGTTCGAACTATTGGTCGCCGATCAGCCCAAGCGCGAAACCTCGCACGATCCGGACTCCAAATTCTGGAACTGGGCCGACAAGGTCGGCGTCGACGCGTCGCGTTTTCCGGCCGGCGAAAGGCCGAAGGCCGATAACAGCCATACCGCCATGGCGGTCAATCTCGATGCCTGCATCAATTGCAACCTCTGCGTCCGCGCTTGTCGCGAGGTCCAGGTCAACGACGTCATCGGCATGGCCTATCGCGGTCATGGCGCCAAGGTCTCGTTCGACTTTGACGATCCGATGGGAGACAGCACCTGCGTCGCCTGCGGCGAGTGCGTGCAAGCATGCCCGACCGGCGCACTGATGGAAGCCAAGCTGCTCGACGACAAAGGAACGCGGACCGAGTACCCCGACCGCGTGGTGAACTCGCTGTGTCCGTTCTGCGGCGTCGGCTGCCAGACCGAGGTCCACGTCAAGGACGACAAGATCATCCAGATCGACGGCCGCCCCGGACCGGGCAACGAAAACCGGCTCTGCGTCAAGGGCCGCTTCGGGTTCGACTACATCCACCACGACGGCCGCCTGACCAAACCGCTGGTCCGCAAGGATGACGTGCCCAAGGATTGGCAGATGCGCCTCGAGGATGGCGAGTGGGAAAGCGTGTTCCGCGAGACGACCTGGGAAGAAGCGCTCGACCGCGCCGCCGCGGGCCTCAAGGCGGCCTACGAAAAGCAGGGCCCGAAGGGCATTGCCGGCTTCGGTTCGGCCAAGGGCTCGAACGAGGAAGCGTATCTGTTCCAGAAACTGATCCGCACCGCGTTCCACACCAACAATGTCGACCACTGCACGCGGCTGTGCCACGCATCGTCGGTCGCGGCGCTCATGGAATGCGTCTCGTCGGGCGCGGTGTCGGCGCCGTTCACGGCTGCCAAGGATGCGGAATGCATCATCGTCATCGGCGCCAACCCGGCGCAGAACCACCCGGTCGCGGCGACGTTCTTCAAGCAGGCCGCGAAGCGCGGCGCCGATCTCTTCATCATGGACCCGCGCGGCCAGATGATGTCGCGTCACGCCGCCGAACACCTGCAGTTCAAGCCCGGCTCCGACGTGGCCATGCTGAACGCGCTGATCAACGTCATCGTCACCGAAGGCCTCACCGACGAACAGTACATCCAGGCCAACACCGAGGGCTTCGAGGCGCTGAAGGAGAAGATCAAGGACTTCACACCGGAAAAAATGGCCGAGGTCTGCGGTATCGACGCGGAGACCTTGCGCCATGTCGCACGGACCTACGCCAAGGCATCGGCGTCGATCATCTTCTGGGGCATGGGTATCTCGCAGCACGTGCACGGTACCGACAACTCGCGCTGCTTGATCACGCTGGCGTTGATCACTGGCCAAATCGGCCGCCCCGGCACCGGCCTGCATCCGCTGCGCGGCCAGAACAATGTGCAGGGCGCGTCCGACGCCGGCCTGATCCCGATCGTCTATCCGGACTACAAGTCGGTCGAGGACGAAGCGACCCGCAAGCGATACGAGGAGTTCTGGGGCACCGAGCTCGATCCGAAGCGCGGCCTCACCGTCGTCGAGATCGTCAACGCGATCCACGACGGCGACATCAAGGCAATGTTCATCGAGGGCGAAAACCCGGCGATGTCGGATCCCGATCAGAGCCACGCCCGTCAGGCGCTGGCCATGCTCGACCACCTCGTGGTGCAGGATATCTTCCTCACCGAAACCGCGTGGCACGCCGACGTCGTGCTGCCGGCCTCGGCCCACGCCGAAAAGACCGGCACGTTCACCAACTCGAACCGTCAGGTGCAGATGGCGCGGATCTGTGTGCCCATGCCGGGCGACGCGCGCCAGGACTGGTGGATCATTCAGGAGATCGCCAACCGCCTCGATCTCGGTTGGTCCTACGAAAGCCCGGCGGACGTCTTCAACGAGATGAAAGAGGTCATGCCGTCGCTCGACAACATCACCTGGGAGCGCCTCGAAAACGAGAACGCGGTCACCTACCCGTGCGACGATCCGACAAGCTTCGGCAACGAGATCATCTTTTCGAACGGCTTCCCGACGGCGACCGGCCGGGCCAAGATCGTGCCCGCCGACATCATCCCGCCGGACGAACTGCCGGACGACGAGTATCCGCTGGTCCTGACCACGGGCCGCATGCTCGAACACTGGCATACCGGCTCGATGACGCGGCGCGCCAGCGTGCTCGACAGTCTGGAGCCGGAAGCGGTCGTCAGCCTGAACCGCAAGGACATGGAACGCCTCGGCTTCCAGCCCGGCGACATGGCCGACGTGGTGACGCGGCGCGGGACCATCTCGCTGACCGTGCGGCAGAACCCGAACTGCCCCGAGGGACTGGTGTTCATTCCGTTCTGCTTCGCCGAGGCGCCGGCCAACGTGCTGACCAATCCGCAGCTCGATCCGTTCGGCAAGATTCCCGAGTTCAAGTTCTGCGCCGCCCGCGTGGAGCCGTCGAAGAACCAGGTCGCGGCGGAGTAGAGCCACACCTTTTTTACCCGACTCTGTCCCTCCCCTTGCCAAAGGGAGGGCACGGTGAACGAAACGACAAGGCTCCTTTTCTCTTGGGGTCCGAACCCTAATCGAGGGGGAAGGACAGGATGTCGAATCGATTCGGCACCAAAGAAGGTCGAGGGGTGCCAAAAGGCCTACTTTTCTTATCGGTCTTCTGAGGTTATGGGTCGATGATGGAACCATCGTCGACCCACGCCGTGCCGGCTCCCCGCAGCAAGCTTTTGCCGTGGGCGATCCTCATGATCGCCGGGATTCCATGGGGCGTCACCTTCGTCCTCACGATCTTGGCACTGACCAACGGCGACCACCCGATCGGCATCGCCTTCTGGCAGACGTTGACCGGCGTCATTCTGCTGATCGCCCTGAACGCCATCCGGCGCAAGCCCCTGCTGCCGTTCGACCGTTTTCACATGACCTTTTACGTCGTCTGCGGTGTGCTCGGCACGGCCCTGCCGACCGTGCTCTATCTCTACGCCGCCGAACACCTGCAGGCCGGCGTACTGTCGATTGCGCTCGCCACCGTGCCGATGGCGACTTTCGGACTTGCGTGCCTGATGCGGCTCGAAGGTTTCGCCTGGCTCCGCATGTCGGGCCTGATGCTCGGCATCGGTGCGATCCTGATGATCACGATCCCCGATACCGGTTTGCCCAACCCCGGCGCCTGGGCCTGGGTGGTCGTCGCGGTCGCCGCATCGAGTTGCTACGCCATCGAGAACGTATTCATCGGCAAGTATCTGCCCGACGATGATGACCCGTTCATGATCCTGACCGGCATGATGACGGCCGGCGTGCTACTACTGGTCCCTGCCGTAATCGCCATGGACGCGTGGTTCGTTCCCGCTTTTCCGCCCGACACGGTCGGCTGGTCGATCCTCGGCATGGCGTTCATCAATGTCCTGGCATACGGCTTGTTCATCCTGCTGATCCGGGTCGCCGGCGCGGTGTTCGCCAGCCAGATGGGCTACGTCGTGACTCTCGCAGGGGTCGCCTGGGGCATCGTCATCTTCGGCGAACAGCACTCGCTCTGGTTCTGGGGAGCGCTGCTGACGATGATGATCGGCCTGACCTTCGTCCGCCCGCGCAAGGACGACGACACGATTGTTGCCGTGGCCCACCCGGGCGATCACATCGTCGACCGTCCGCCCTCGGACGAACGCTAGAGCCTGTCACAGCTAGATCGCCGGACGCCGTTCCGGGCAATCGAGCCACGGCTGGGCGCGTTCAAGCGCATGGCCGACACGAAACACGCGCTCGTCGTCGAGCGCACGGGCGACGATCTGGATCGAGGTCGGCAGACCGTCCGACGCGATGCCCGACGGCACCGACAACACCGGGCAACGGCCCATCATGTTGAACGGGTGGCAAAGTACCCAACCGTAATTGGGATCGACCTGCTTGCCGCCAACGATCAGCGGGTCGTTCGGATCCTGGTCGGCGGGGATATAGTGACTGCCGAGCGTCGGGCAGATAAACGCATAGTGCTTATCGAGGATCGCGCCGACGCGTCGGCCGACTTTCGCCTGTATCTCGTAGGCGGCCATGAAGTCCTCCGCCGTCGAGCGTCCGGCGTCGTTGGCGCAGTAGCGCGCCCATGGCGTCGCCAGATCCGGGTCGGTGTCGACGTAGGCCTTGATATAGAAATTGAAGATGTGATCGAGGTAGTCGTTCGCCGCCCGGTCGGCCTCGGCGTTCCAGCCGAACGCAACCTCGGTCAGCTCGCAACCGAGATCGCCGAGCACGTCGAGGGTCTTTTTCGTGTTCTCGCGAACGGTGTCGTCGATGTGAAAGAAGTCGAGGTCCATGGACCAGGCGATCTTCAGGCCCTTGATGTCGAAGTAGCTGCGCGGCAGTTCGTACTTCGGGCGGATGCAGGCGTTGTCCCACGGGTGCGGGCCGCACAGGATGTTCTGCATCATCGCCGTGTCATCGACGGTTCGCGCCATCGGTCCCATGACGGCGTAGTGATCGTAGGCGAACATGGTGTTGTCGGGATTGCGGCCGTAAGGCGGCTTGAAACCGACGACGCCGCAACACGCGGCCGGAATGCGGATCGAACCGCCGATGTCGGAACCGGTCGCCAGCGGGCTCGAACCGACGGCAAGCGACGCGCCCGAACCGCCCGACGACCCGCCGCAGGTCAGGCCGTGTTTCCACGGTGTGTGCGTGGTGCCGTGAATTTTCGAGTCCGCCGTGCCGGCACACGAGAACTCCGGCGTCGTGGTGCGTACATGGACAATGGCCCCGGCGTCGAACAGACGCTGGATCGCCGGATGGGTCTCGGTCGAGACGTTGTCCTTGAGATAGAGCGAGCCGTTGGTCATCGGCTGGCCCTCGATATCCATCTCGTCCTTGACCGCGACGGGCAATCCTTCCAGTTCGCGCGCCGTGCCATCCGAATACGCCTTCTCGGCGGCCTTCGCCTGTTCGCGCGCCTCGTCGAACCATGTGAACGCGAAGGCGTTGATCGTCGGCTCGGTTTCCCCGGCGCGGGCGATCAGATTATCGAGGTATTCGACCGGCGACAGGCGGCCGTCACTGAAGCGCTCGAGCACATCCGTGGCGGGCAGATAGCAAAGTTCGAGATCGGCGCTGGACATTCTGGGCTCTCCCATGTCTCGGGAAATCAGAGCCCCTCGGATGTGGTTGCGTCAACTGTCCGGGTCGGGATGCCACCGATATCAGATTGACTGACCGTCGTAGTCCGTCACCTCCAGCGCACCGAGATCGAGATCATCGACGCAGCCGAGGTTGATGCGAAACTCGCCGGGCTTCAGCCGGGTTTCGGTAAACGGGTGAACGCCGCAGGTCGTGCAGAAGTGGTGTTTCGCAACGTGTGTGCCGAATTGATAGAGACCCACGGCGTCCGACGCCGTCTCGACCCGCAATTCGTCTTTGGTCAGGGTAAAAGCGCTCAGGTAGCCCGCCTTGCGCCGGCACATGGAACAATTACAGCGCATGGCGGAAGTGATCGGCCCGACCTCGAACGAGAACCGCACCGCGCCGCAGTGGCAACCGCCGAAATACGCGGTCACGCCGCATCCTCGTAGTCGTCCCAGTGCAGGATGACCTTGCCGCTCTGGCCCGAGCGCATGACGTCGAAGCCCTGCTGGAAATCGTCGATGCCGAAGTGGTGTGTGATCACCGGCGACACGTCGAGGCCGGACTGCACCATGGCTGCCATCTTATACCAGGTCTCGAACATCTCGCGGCCATAGATGCCCTTCAGCGTCAGTCCCTTGAAGATCACGTCGGGCCAGTGGATCGGCACGTCCTCCGCCGGAATGCCGAGCACCGCGACGCGACCGCCGTGGTTCATGGTTTCCAGCATGGAACCGAAGGCCTGCGCATTGCCCGACATTTCGAGCCCGACGTCGAAGCCCTCGTGCATGTCGAGGTCCTTCATGACCTCGTGCAACTCCGTGTTGGCGACGTTGACGGCGCGCGTCGCGCCCATCTTCGATGCCAGATCGAGGCGATAGTCGTTGACATCGGTGACGACCACATGGCGCGCGCCGACGTGACGGCAGATCGCGGCGGCCATGATGCCGATGGGACCGGCCCCGGTGATCAGTACGTCCTCGCCGACCAGATCGAACGAGAGCGCGGTGTGCGCGGCGTTGCCGAACGGATCGAGGATCGAGGCGATATCAGACGTGATCTCGTCGGGCAGCTTGAAGACGTTGACGGCGGGGATGGTGAGATACTCGGCGAACGCGCCGGAGCGGTTGACGCCGACGCCAACGGTGTTGCGACACAGGTGCCTGCGCCCGGCGCGGCAGTTGCGGCAATGCCCGCAGGTGATGTGGCCCTCGCCCGAGACGCGGTCGCCGACCTGAATGCCGCGCACCTCGATACCGACCTCGACGACCTCGCCCATGTATTCGTGGCCAACGGTCATCGGCACCGGGATCGTCGCCTGCGCCCAATCGTCCCAGTTGTAGATGTGCACGTCGGTGCCGCAGATCGCGGTCTTGTGGATGCGGATCTTGACGTCGTTGTGGCCGACCGCCGGCTCCGGCACGTCGTCCATCCAGATACCCTCTTCCGCCTTGGCCTTGACCAGCGCTTTCATGGTTGTTCGTCCTTCCGGCCTCACCCTTCGTCAAGCTCAGGGTGAGGTGTTTATAAAGTGCCTCATGCTGAGTCCGACGAAGCATGAGGAAAGTGAAAACCACAGAGACACTGAGACACAGAGGGTATGCCGCCGATGTGAATGTCCCTAATTCTCTGCGCCTCTGTGTCTCTGTGGTTCAAAAAATCAAACGATACCCAGTTCCTTGCCGACCGCGCCGAAGGCCTCCAGCGCGCGGTCGATGTCGGCATCCGAATGCGCCGCCGACATCTGCGTCCTGATGCGCGCCTTGCCCTGCGGCACGACCGGGAACGAGAAGCCGATGACGTAGATGCCCCTCTCCAACAGCTTGTCGGCCATCTCGCTTGCCAGCCGTGCGTCGCCCAGCATCACGGGAATGATCGGATGCTCGCCGGGTACCGTCGTGAACCCGAGGTCCTCGATGCCCGTGCGGAATCGCGCAGCGTTGGCGTGCAGTTTGTCGCGCAGGTCGGCGCTCTCTTCCAGCATGTCGAGCACCTTGATCGAGGTCGCCGCGATGACCGGCGCCAGCGTGTTGGAAAACAGGTAGGGCCGCGAGCGCTGACGCAGCCATTCGACGACCGGCCCGCGCGCCGCGGTGTAGCCGCCGGATGCGCCGCCGAGCGCCTTTCCCAATGTGCCCGTGAAGATGTCGATACGGTCGGCCACGCCGCAGTGTTCCGGCGTGCCGCGCCCGCCCGGCCCCATGAAGCCGACGGCATGGCTGTCATCGACCATGACCATGGCGTCGTATGTGTCGGCCAGTTCGCAGATCGCCGGCAGGTCGGCGATGATGCCGTCCATGGAAAACACGCCGTCGGTGGCGATCAGCCTGAACCGGCAATCGGCGGCCTCACGCAGGCAGCGTTCCAGATCGGCCATGTCGTTGTTGGCGTAGCGGAATCGCTTGGCCTTGCAGAGCCGGACACCATCGATGATCGAGGCGTGGTTGAGCGCATCGGAGATGATCGCGTCCTCGTCACCCAGCAGCGTTTCGAACAGGCCCGCGTTGGCGTCGAAGCACGACGAATAGAGGATCGTATCCTCGGTGCCGAGGAAGCCGGAAATGCGGCGCTCCAGGTCCTTGTGCACGTCCTGGGTGCCGCAGATGAAACGCACGCTGGCCATCCCGTAGCCGTGCGCCCGGAGCGCGTCCTGCCCGGTTTCGATCAGGTCCGGGTGATCGGCGAGCCCGAGGTAGTTGTTGGCACAGAAGTTGAGCACATCGCGGCCCTGCTCATGGGCGCCGCCGACATGGATGCCGGCACGCTGCGGCGATGTGATGACGCGCTCGGCCTTGTAAAGGCCGGCCTCGCGGACCTTTTCGATTTCACCGGTCAGATGGTTGAGAAATGCCTGTGTCATGCATCAATCCAAGCGCGCCGCCCGGATGCGGGTCAAGTGAAGGATGCTTTGGGTTGGCTGAAAGATGTTCGCATGTACGCCCTGACTCCTCATGCTGAGCCCGACGAAGCATGAGGTTCTATTTCTTTCCGATCCCGACGCTGCGGCCCGACCAGTCTGGGATTTCGGCCACTGAAGCGCCACGCAGCGCGGCCTGGACGTCGTCGGGCATTGCCGTGACACCGCCCGATCTGGTGTCGAAGTGCAACAGCAGGCATTCGAAGGTCGCGCGCTCGGTCCCGTCGACCTTCATGACATGGGCTAGGTGAAGTTTCTTGGCATCGGCGCCGAACACCATGCTCTCGATCTCCAGTTGCGCCGGCGCGCGGACTTCTTCGAGGTACCGCAAATGGGTTTCGACCGTGTAGAGGGCGCAACCGGTCTCGTCGAAATAGTCGGTGCCGATGCCGAAATGCGCCTGCACCGGCCACGTGGCATTGGAAAACGCCACCAGATAGTAGGCCTCGTTGAGGTGGCCGTAGGCATCGAGCCAGGACTCCTGCACCGGCTCGCTGTGAAGCTTGAGTATCGACATGCGGTTTCCCCTCCCTATTCGATATCGAAATTGACGGTGACCTCGATTTCGCCGCGCACGGCATTGGTCAGGACCACCCGGTCCGCCGCGCGCAGGTTTTCCGGCGTCAGAATTCGCTCGACCGCACTGTGGCGGCGAATGCTCTCGGCCCGCATGATCCCCGGCAACAGGCCGCAGTCGAGCGGCGGCGTTACCGCTTCGCTGCCGAACCAGGCGAACACGTTGCTGATCGCGCCCTCGCAAACCTCATCCCGCTCATTGAGAAAAATAACGTCGTAGCCGCCCGCCAGGTCGGCCAGACGCTCGCGTTCCATGTCGTAGACCTTGCGGCGCGTCGTCTTGTGCCGCAGCAGGGGATCGTCCGACGAAAGCCGGATATGAGCGAAGATCGCCACAGGATCGTCGGGAATGGGGCTGAGCGGCACCGCATCGACCGCAATTTCACCGTCCGGATCGACGACGAGACGAACTTTCGACGGAATCATGACCCCACGCAGCGCGTCGGCGAGTTTCATGCTGACGATGTCGTCGTTCAACGGCACGCCCAGTTCGCGCGCACTTGCCTGCAGGCGTTCAAGATGACGGTAAAGCAGCGGCGCGCGGCCGCCGTCCGCCAGCATGCTCTCGATCAGGCCGTAACCGGGCTTCATGCCGCGTACTCCGGATCGCCGGCATCGGACAGCGCGCGGCGCAGGAACCGGGCTTTGAGCAAACATTCGGCATACTCGGCTTCGGTCCCCGAATCGGCCACCACGCCCGAACCAATGCCGAGCACGGCGCGCCCGTCGGCGGCAAGCTCGACGGTGCGGATCGGCACCGAAAAGGCCATGTCGCGCTCCGGCGTTACGTATCCGATGGCGCCGGTGTAGAGACCGCGCGGAGCCGTCTCAAGTTCGGCGATGATTTCCATCGCCCGGATTTTCGGCGCGCCGGTCACCGAACCGCAGGGAAAGATGTGGCGCATGACCGTCTCCACCGGGGTCGCCGGATCGATCTCGGCGGAAATGTGCGACACCATCTGGTGCAGCGTGTGATAGGTCTCGACATGGTAAAGCTCGTCGACGCGGACGCTGCCGATGTCGGCAAGCCGGCCGAGATCGTTGCGGATCAAATCGACGATCATCAGATTCTCGGCCCGGTTCTTCGGATCCGCCTTCAGGTGCGCGGCGATGGCCGCGTCCTCAACCGCATCGTCGCCACGGCCGGCCGTTCCCTTCATGGGCCGCGATTCGATACGCCGCCCGCGCTTGCGAAAGAAAAGTTCGGGCGACAGCGATGCCGCCTTGAGATCAGGGAGATCGAGGACCGCAGCGAACGGCACCTGCTGCTGGGCCATCAGGCGGCGATAGAGGGTCCAGACGTCCGCTGGCCAATCGAACCGCGCCGGAAACGTGAAATTGGCCTGATAGATATCGCCCGAGTGAATATAATCGAGCACGCGTTGCAGCTTCTCCGTATAGCGCTCGGCGCTTTCGCCGTAATCGAGTGCGACCGGTCCGGTTGCGTTCCCTGCCCCGCGTTCCGCGACCAGCGCGGCGGCGTCCGCCGGGTCGAGAGTCCGAACGCCGGCGAAGGCGCCGACCTGAAACAGCGGGCCGGCCGCTTTCGGCGCCAGCGCTACCAGTTTCGCTTCAAGGTGATAGCCGAGCTCGTAGGTAAAACCGCCGGCGATCGTGAGGCCGTCGTCGAGCGCCTGTTCGATGGCCGCGAACGCGGCGCCGATTTCGCCGGGCGCGCCGCAGGTCACGACGCCGCGACAGTCCTCGAGCAGCAACGAGCCCCGCCCGCGGCCACCGGCTTCGGGCTGCGATTCGTGCAGCAGAACGGATACAGTCGAGAGGTCGCTGGCGCTCATCGCCGGATCATAGCCGGAAGTCCGCACGGAACAACGCCTTCGAATGAGGCGGACGCGGGCACAGCTTCACGATTTCGAAGGGACGCCGCCGCGTTACTCGTTGATACGGTCTCATCCGCAATCTAAGGTTGTTGCTCTTGTTCAACAACCAGCCCGGAAACGCGTACCTTGCATCGATTTTGGCTTTTCATTCTTACCCCCATTCTGCTCATCGGTTGCGTTACGGCCTCGGGCACCAATCCAACCGGCCTTCATGGCGCCTGGTTCACCCATTGGGAGAAACGGGACAAGCCGTTCGTCTGGACCGGCACGTTCGAGCAATTTGACGACCACCTGGCCGAGGCCATTCCGGATCCCGCCGCCGTTCGCCTGATCGTCTTCATGCACGGCACCGACAGCGGCGGTCGCGGGCAGAAATGCGAGCCCCGGGACGATTTGCCGACCGTCTTCGAGAAGATGATCGTCAAAGATCCGCAGACCGTTGTCTATTACCCCTGTTCGAACGAGATCGGGTTCGGCGCGACCAATAATGTCAGCCAGGGGATCTGGTGGAAAAGAGCCGAAGAAACGTCCCGTACGTTGGATCGGTTTCTCGCTTACGGCGTAGCGCCGTCCCAGATCGTTGTCGCCGGGCATTCCGGCGGCGCCAGTTCGGCGCTTTACATGTCGACCTTCGCGCCTGAGAAGTTCAGCGGTTTCGTGGCATTGGCGCCCGGCACGGGCTTCGGTTACCTCGACAGATCCATTCACGACACTTGGTATTCCAAACATTACTACCGCTGGAAAAACGTGATCGAGTCAGGAACGTCGATGCGCGGCGTTGCCTTCGGATTCGACGACGACAAGTACTCGCCGCTCGAAGAAATGGCGTTTATCGGCGACATTCCTGGCGTCGAGTTGGTCGAGGTCGGCAACACATCGTGCAGCGAGGGATGGATTCCGCATTTCTACGGGTACACCAAGTGCTTCGAACGCAAGTTCGGGCAACTCCTTGAAGAACGGTTCGAGAATTGGGGAGCAGGGAACGTGGTCAGTAAATAATGCCCACATTTATCTCCGCCCGGCGGCATTCCGGATTACCGCCGCACCGTCGTTAACCTATTCGCCGGTTTTCGCCGGGGCATTGGCGCGAATATTCGCGATGATCTTCGGCAAGGCCTTATCGAGCCTGTTCAGAGCGCTCTCGGTTGCCGCCGGATCGTCAACTTCAATCGACATTTCGAGATCGCGCGCAGGGTTGAAGACTTCCCACATGCGCAACGTTCCGGCGAGCCCTTTCAGCGAGTGGGCCGTGCGTAGCGCGACATCGCGGTCGCTCACGATCTCGTCCTTCACCTGATCGACGATACCGCCGTAACGATCGGCAAAGCGGTGCAACAACTTGTCGATGGCGTCTTTCGGCAAGCCAAGACGCGCTGCAGCGTTTTCCGCGTTGAACGGCCCTTCTTCTTCAGGCGTGGTGGTGTCGAAGACCTTTTTGCCGGCTGGAGCCGGAACAGGGGCAGGTTGAACCGGCGCCTCGATCTTCCCGCGGGCCAGGGTCTGCGGATCGATGTGGCGATTGAGTGCCGAAATCAGCGCCCGGGTATCGATCGGCTTGGTGATATGATCGTCCATACCGGCGGCAAAACAGCGGTCGCGTTCCTCCGTCAACGCATGTGCCGTCATCGCCAGGATCGGCAGGTCGCGGCATTCCGGATGTTCACGAATGAGCTGTGTCGCCTGCAAGCCGTCCATGACGGGCATCTGGACATCCATCAGCACAGCGGCGTATTCACCGATGCGCGATGTAATCACGTTGACTGCCACTTCGCCGTTCTCGGCGATGTCGACCACGAAACCGGCGCGTTCGAGCACCTCGATCGCGACCATCCTGTTCAACTCGTTATCCTCGACCAGCAACAGCCGAGCGCCCGGCACCGTCGCGATCACGATCTCATCGTCCCGGTCCTTGATGTCAGGCCCGTCGGGTCGCGCGGCAACGCCGTCGCTCGAAAACACGTCGGCGATCGTGTCGACCAGCACCGACATATTAAGCGGCTTACCGAGATAGTTTTCGATCCCGAGCGACTCGGTTTTTTCGCGGACTTCACCGACGCCGTAGGCGGAAATCATAAAAATCGTCGGCGTGGTATCGTAGCCCTGCAACTCACGAATGCGCTGCGCCGTCTCGACACCGTCCATTTCCGGCATCATGCAATCGAGCAGGATCAAATCGTACAGTTTGCCGGCTGTGACGGACTCCTCGAGTTTCTGCAGCGCCTCGGCGCCCGATGCCGCGAGCGTGACGTTGAAGCCCAACTTTTCCAGGCCTTCACCGAGCACCTCACGTGCCGTTTCGACATCGTCGACGACGAGAACATTCATCAACCGGGGCGTAAGCATCGGCGGCAGACCCTGCCTTACCCTTTCTTCCGATTTCTCCAGCGCGATGACGAAGCTGAACGTACTGCCGACGCCGGGTTCGCTTTCGATCTCTATGTCGCCGCCCATCGCCGTGACAAGGTGCTTGCAAATCGTCAAACCCAGACCGGTCCCCCCGAAGCGGCGTGTTGTCGAACTCTCAGCCTGCGTGAAGGCCTCGAACAGGGTCGAGATCTGATTCTCACTCAGTCCGATGCCGGTATCCGAAACGGCGAAGCGGATGGTCGCGTCCTTATCCGTTTCGTCGATCAGCTCTGCACGAACGACGATCTCGCCTTTTTCGGTGAACTTGACGGCATTGTTGGTGAAGTTGATCAGAACCTGGCCGAGTCTGAGCGGATCGCCGCGCAGACTTTGCGGTATGTTCGTGTCGATGTGAAAGATGACCTCGATCAACTTCTCGTCGGCCTTGATGGAAATGATATTGCCGAGGTTGTCGAGGACATCGGCAAGATCGAACGGCACTTTTTCGAGGTACAGCTTGCCCGCCTCGATTTTCGAAACATCGAGAATATCGTTGATGATTCCGAGCAGATTGCGCCCCGAGTCGCGAACTTTCGCGATGTAATCGCGCTGCTTGTCGTCGAGATCCGTTTTCAGAGCGAGGCCGCTGAGACCGATAATCGCATTCATCGGTGTCCGAATTTCGTGGCTCATATTGGCGAGGAACAGGGATTTCGTCGCGCTCGCAGCCTCCGCAACTTCCTGAGCGCGTTTTAGCTCGGTCACATCGGTCACGATGGTTACGCAGCCGCCGCCATCGGCCGGATTGCGACGCACCGCGAAGACACGACCGTCCGGCGTGTAGTCCTCGAACGATTGCTCGGCCGGATTCTGCAGCGATTTGATCCGGATCGCGACGTGTTCCGCGGGCGACCCCTCGCCGTAATATCCGTGATTGGCGAGATACATCAGGAAATCCGGATAATAGCTGCCGGGCTCGATCAGCTCCGGCGGAACCGAATAGATATCGGCGAACCGCGGACTGCAGAGGACGATTTCCAGATCGCTGTTGGTGTAAACCAGCGCGCCCGGCAGGCTACTCAGCGCGAGACGCAACTCCGCCTCTTTGCGGGCGAGTTCGATTTCCGCGCGTCTCAGCTCGGTCACATCCTGGATGACACCGATCCAGTTCGAGTTTTGAATATCGAGCGATGTCGGCTCACAGTATTCAAGAAGGTTACGGACTTCGCCATCAGATCGCATGACACGATATTCTGCGGTGTAAGCGACATGACGGGCCGTTGCATTATCATAAACGGCGCTCAGGGCAGCACGGTCGTCGGGATGGACGCGATCGTTGATGTACTGATCGAGCTTTTCCGCCCTTATTGCTACATCATCGGAATGGCCGACGATCTTGAGGTACTCTTCGGATACATAGGACACGGCTTCGTGTTCGGGGTTCCACTCGAAGTGACCGATCTTTGCAACACGGGAACCCTGACGCATTCGCGTCTCGGAAACCTCGAGTGCCCGCACCCTGTCGCGGAGTTCGGCTTCCTTTGCCGCCAGTTCCTGTTCCGTCTTCCGAAGCTCGGTCACATCCTGGATGACACCGACCCAAAGCGGTTTCTTGCCGCTCTCGGACTCGAACGGTTCCGCATATTCGACGATGTAACGCTCCGTGCCGTCCGGTCTCAACAAGCGGTACTCTGTCGAATAGGCCGCGCCCGAGCGGCTCGATTGTTCGTAGAGCGCTCTGTAACCCGCCTGATCGTCCGGATGCATGAAGTTATTCAGCATATTGGCGACGTTGGCCTGCGCGTCAGCCGTGTCCGGGTCGTAGCCCATGATGCGGATATATTCACGCGAGATGTAGGTTGCCTGATCGAGATTGTCGTCCCACTCGAAGTGGCCGATCTGAGCGATCCGCGAACCCTGCCGCATCTTCGATTCGGATTGCGCCAGCTCCTGAACCTGACGGCGCAGGATGGTATTCACCGGAACCAGGATCAGCAGAAAAATCGCCGCGAGGATGCCGACCTGCAGGTACAATATCTGCTGTTGGGTATGCTCGATTTGCCGGATTGCGTCATGCCCCGCCATCTCGAATGCACGAACCGCCTCATCCAGTGCCATCAGAAGATTGTCACCGGCAACGGCATTGATGTGCTGAAGTGCGGCGATTTGGCGCAACCCCATCGCCATCCCCGGCTCCTCGGTCCGGTAGAACAGAATGATCGTCTCGGCGTCGTTGAGGTACTCGCGCACCCGGCGGTCCAGGTTATACGGCTCATCGAAAAAGATGCGACGCACGATATCCGACCGGATGCCGTCCATCTCGAGTGCCTCGGAGCCGTTGATCAGGGCGTCGTGCGATTCCCGCATCAGCGCCGTTGCCTCGCTCAACTTTTGCAACACACGGCCACGGTTCGGCGAGTCCGCCATGGACGGAAGCCGGTTGGCAAACAGGACGATGCGTTGCGACAGCATACGCTGGCGGCCGCTAACATTGATCTTGCGACCCGTTTCCCGCTCGGCGACGACGAGGTCATTGACCAGCTGGTGCGACACCATTTGCGCTACACCCACGGCAATCACCGCCAGCGCAAACACCCAAATCAGATGCCGGCGCACAAGATGTGCAATAAAGCCCAGCTTGCGGATGCGTCCCATGATTCGGAGGCTAACGCTGAAAACCGGGGTATTCCATCGATTTATACGGCAATCTACGTAAACGCTCCGACCTTGCGCTGGGCCAACGGAAACACCATTTCAGGCGTCTTGTGTCCGCATCAATCGTGGTGTCCAATCCCGCTATGAGTTACGCGCAACCGCCTGAAAAGTCGACGGCTGACGGCAAGCCGCGCCATGTCGGTGTCGAGATCGAGTTCGCCGGCCTCCGGGGGCGTGAGGCATGCCGCGCGTTGACCTCTGCGCTCGGCGGCACGCAGCGCGAGCGGTCGCCTCACCGCTACGTTATAGAGGGTTCCGAACTCGGCGATTTGGAAGTCGAGCTCGATACGAAGTACGCCCATGCCAAGGACGACGAGTCCTCGACCGTCGGCCAGGCACGCAAGTTGCTCGGCGATGTCGCCCAAGCGGTGGTGCCCTATGAAGTGATCACGTCGCCGCTGACACTCGATCTGCTACCGCTCGTAGACCGGGCGACGGATGCGCTTCGAGAGGCGGGCGCCCTCGGCACCATGAAAAACCCGCTTTTTGCGTTTGGCGTTCATCTCAATCCCGAGGCCGCCGACTTGGATGCCGGCTACCTGATCCGCGTGCTCCAGGCATTTGTCGCCATGAATGCGGAAATCCGCCAGGCCATTCGCCCGGATCCGTCGCGAACGCTGCTTGGCTGGGCGGAACCTTATGAGACCGAATATTGCCGCCGCATCATGGCCGACGATTACATGCCGGATCAGGAAGCCCTGATCGACGACTACATCGCCGCCAACGATGGGCGCAACTACGATCTCGACATGTTGCCGCTGTTCGCGCACATCGATGAAGACCGCGTTACCCGCCAGGTCGATGACCCGCGTATCAACGCGCGACCGGCGTTCCACTATCGTCTTCCGGACTGCCGGATCGACGAAAAGGATTGGTCGATTGCCGATGACTGGAACCGCTGGGTCGCCGTCGAGGAACTGGCCGCCGACACCGATGCCCTGGCAAAGAGGCGACAGCGCTATCTGAGCAACGCCGTTTGAGCCGCTCATGACCGGAACCGATCGATCCCGGCCGAAGATTGGCGTCACCCTGTCCGTCCGCCGCAATTTCTGGATTTGGATGATGCACCGCTGGGCAATCTGGCGTGCCGGCGGCGAAGCCGTGAAGATTACCGCGCGAAATCCGCGCGATCTGGGTGGTCTCGACGGACTGACCGTCGGGGGTGGCGACGACATCTCGCTGCAGTTCGATGGTGCGGAGTTGAACCCCAACATTCGCTACGATCCTGACCGCGATGCACTCGAAAAAGGCCTCATCGAGGAAGCGTTGAAGAAGGATTTACCGCTGATGGGCATCTGCCGCGGCGCACAAATGATCAACATTGTGCTTGGCGGCACCCTGTTCAACGACGTCAAGGATATTGCGCCCGATTATCGTAACCGGCGCACGGTCATGCCCCGCAAATCCGTGAAATTCGAGCCCGGCAGCCGGCTGGCAAAGATCATGCGTTGCAACCCGTGCCGGGTGAATGCACTTCATCATCAGGCAGTCAATAAGCCTGGCGACGGCATGCAGATTGTCGGCCGTGACGAGCACGAGATCGTTCAGGCCATCGAGAACCCATCGAAACCTTTTCTTGTCGGTGTCCAGTGGCACCCGGAGTTACTGCCGTTTTCACCACCACATCGCCGCATCTATGCCGCATTGATCGATGCGGCGCGCACGGTGCGCGACACCTGAGCCCTGACACACGTACCGTTTAAAGCGTGTCGGCAATTTCGAAATCGTAGGCGCCGATCAGATGAGTTGGTCGGTCGCCTCGGTCGAGAACCGGATAGAGCACGCGGTCGTATTCCACGTAGCTGCGGTCGAATTTCCGGATCGTGACCCGCTGCCGCCACAGGTGCGGCTCGAGCGTGCGTAGAATCTGACCGTAAACGCGGTCGGATATCTCAGCCATTTCCGGTGTCGCGATCTCGTCGAGATACTTCGACGTCATCTCGACACCGACGAGAAAACGCAGGTTGTTCCCGGCGTAACGCCAGCGATACCGGTGCACGCTATCGAGCTCACCTTCCAGATCGATTATCACGAGGTCGGAAGCGACATCGTAGATTTCCATCAGGTCGAGAGCGTTCAGACAGGGCGGTCGGCCATCGATGCAATGCGACGACCAGAAGTCATGAAGCTTTCTGAATGCCGGGCTCTTCAATCCGGCACGAAATGTATCCGGCTCCCCCATGCGTCCTAGTAAAACCGTGGGCAACCGACGCTACAACCCCACAGCGTCTGTTTCGGCGTTCAGTAGCCGCCGCTGCCGAAGTCGTTGCCGTTTTCCTTGAGCATCCGGGGGATATCCGACCAACCGGGAACGCGCCGTGTCTCGTAGCCGTGGATGTAGCCGGTCGCAATGTCGTTGAAAACCGCTACTGCCTTGGCATGTGCGCCCGAGTGTGCGTAGGCCGCCGCCGCATCCTTGTTCTCCCACACGGTCAGCGTATGGCGAATGCCGGTTATGGTGCGGGTTTCCGCGCTGATGTTGCCCGGTGCGCGGCGCGCCTGGGAAAATGCCGGCCCGGCAAACCAGAAAAACTTGAAGATATGCCACGGCCGCTTGAGCTTGAGCCCGGTCATCGAGACGTAGACGGGTTTCGCCACGGCGGATCCCCGTGTCAGTCGAACGTGCGCTCAGGCGTTCCCGTGCGCTGGTTGGTCTGCCAGTCGTCGACCTTGAACGCCTCGGCGTTCGACGGCGCCAGCATACCCTTGCCCAGCACATGATCGGCCCCCTTCTCGCCGATCATGATGGTCGGCGCATTGAGATTGCCGTTGGTGATATACGGCATGACAGACGAATCGATGACGCGCAGTCCGTCGACGCCGCGCACCTTCAGTTCCGGATCGACGACCGCCATGGGATCGGTGCCCATCTTGCAGGTGCCGCACGGGTGGTAACCGGTTTCGGCGCTATGAGCCACGAAATCGTCCATCTCGTCGTCGGTTTGCACATTCTTTCCGGGCGTCAATTCCTCGCCGCGATAGGGATCGAACGCGGGCTGGGCGAAAATCTCACGGGTCAGACGGATGCCGTCGCGAAATGCGCGCCGGTCGTCTTCGTGATCGAGGTAATTGAAGAACAGGCGCGGCGGCTCCTTCGGATCGGACGACCGCAGGGTCAGGCGCCCCCGGCTCTTCGGTTTGTTGGGGCCGAGGTGGGCCTGGTAGCCGTGCCCCTTTGCTGCGCTCGAGCCATCGTAGGCGATGGCGCCGGCGACGAAATGGTATTGGATATCGGGATACGGAATACCGGGCCGGCTGCGGATGTAACCGTTCGATTCGAAATGGTTCGTCGCACCGAGCCCTTTGGCGGCGAGCAACCACTGCATGCCGATCCACAGCTTGCCGAGCGGGTTGAGCATGCCATTGACCGTGATCGGCTGGGTGCATTCCTGCTGAACCCAGACTTCGAGATGATCGTGCAGGTTTTCGCCGACGCCCGGGAGGTCGTGAACGACGTCGATGCCGTGTTCGCGAAGCTGCGCCTCGGGACCGATGCCGGAAATCATCAGGATCTTGGGCGAATTGATCGGCCCGGCGGAAAGGATGACCTCCTTCTCGGCCTTGGCGATGACGGTTTGGCCGGCCTTGTTGATGTATTCGACGCCGGTCGCGCGCTTGCCGTCCATCACGACCCGCTGGGTCAGGGCGTGCATTTCGAGCTTCAGGTTGGCGCGGCGCAGAATGGGCTTGAGGTAGGCGTTGGCGGTCGACCAGCGAATGCCGTTCTTGACCGTCATGTCCATGCGGCAAAAGCCTTCCTGCTGACGGCCGTTGTAGTCGTCGGTCACCGGGTAGCCGGCCTGACGTCCGGCCTCGATGAACGCCCGGTAGAGCGGGTTCTTCATGTTGTTGCCGTTCGAGGTATGCAACTCGCCGTTCTCGCCCCGGTACGCGTCGCCACCGTAGGCGCATTCCTCGGCGCGGCGAAAATAGGGCAACACGTCCTTGTAGGCCCAATGGGTCGCGCCGCCCTCTTCCCAATCGTCGAAGTCGCCGCGATTGCCACGCACATAGGCCATGCCGTTGATCGACGACGAACCGCCAATCACCTTGCCGCGCGCCTGATGGATCGAGCGGCCGCCGAGGCCCGGCTCCGGTTCCGTATGAAAGCCCCAGTCGAAGCGTTTCATGTGCATCGGAATCGCCAGCGCCGTCGGCATCTGGATGAAGATCGAATTGTCCCGGCCACCGTATTCGAGCACCAGAACCCGGTTGTTGTCGTCCTCGGTCAGCCGCTTGGCGAGCACGCAGCCCGCAGACCCGGCGCCGACGATAATGTAATCGTATGTATCCATGGGCGGTTTCCTCGCACGCGCAATCGCGATGGGTCAATGGTGACGCAAGTCATGTGGCGTAACAAATTTTGACGCGCATGACCAACATGAGGCACTTGCATCACCTCATGTGTTTGGGGCAATCAATCGCCATGAGCATCAGAGAAACCAGTGTTCGCGGCATCCTGTTCGACAAGGACGGCACACTTCTGGATTACCACGCATCGTGGATGCCGCTGAACTGGGAAGCTGCCACGTCGGTCGCCGACGGCGATAGCGGGCTTGCCCGCACGCTGATGAAACTCGGCGGCTGGAACGAAGACACGGACCGCATTGCCGCCGGCAGCCCCATGGCCCAGGATACCAACCGCGATATCGCCGAACTATGGCATCGTCACATGCCGGGAAGCGACGTCGAGGCCGTCTACCGGCGGATCAACGATGTTTTCAACCGCGGCGCAGAGGAAACCGCAGTCCCGGTTGCCGACCTCGGCGATCTGCTCGGCGGCCTCAAATCGCGCGGCATCGCCCTCGGCATCGCGACCAGCGACAACGCCCACGCTGCCCACGCAACCGTCCGGCGGTTCGAACTGGACGGTTTGTTCGACTTCGTCTCCGGGTACGATTCCGGCTGGGGCGCAAAACCGGATCCTAGCGTCGTGCAGGGATTTTGCGAAACTGCCGGACTGGAATCGGCAACCGTGATGATGGTCGGCGACAACAGTCACGACATCGAAACCGGCCGCAACGCCCGTGTCGGCTGGACGGTCGGCGTGCTGACCGGAACCAGCGGCCGGGACGAACTGGCGCCCATTGCCGATTACGTTCTCGACGACATCTCGGCGCTGCCGGCCCTGATCGACACCCTCGGGGCCTGACGCGTCATGTTCGAAACACGCGACACCCCGGAACACGCACCGTCCTACTATGCCGCCTCGGCCGTCGGCATGGCGGAGCACCCGAGCCTGGACCGGGACATCCGTTGCGACGTCTGCGTCGTCGGCGGCGGCTTCACCGGGCTCTCGGCGGCGCTCAATCTTGCGGAACGCGGTTATGATGTGGTGCTGCTCGAAGGCCGCCGCGTCGGCTGGGGCGCTTCGGGCCGCAACGGCGGCCAGCTCGGTTTCGGTCAGCGCAAGGGTCAGGACGACCTCGAAAAGACAGTCGGCAAGGAGCGCGCCCGCGTGCTCTGGGATTTGTTCCTGGAATCGCGTCAGGAGCTTCGCGACCGGATCGAAAAACACGCCATCGACTGCGACCTGACGCCGGGCGGCCTGAGCGTCGCGCACAAGGCGTCCTACGTCGACGGCTACCGGTGCTACGCCGAAAAACTGCAGCGCGACTACGGCGCCACGACCATCCGCTTCGTCGACCGGAACGAGGCGCGGGCCATGGCCGGGTCGGACCGCTTCCACGGCGGGATTCTGGATACCGACGCCGGCCACATCCATCCGCTCAACTACGCGCTCGGACTCGCCCGCACCGCCCGCGACGCCGGCGTCAGCATCTTCGAGAACACATTTGCCGAGAGTTACGCCAACGGACCGCCGGCCACGGTGCGCACGGCGAAGGGTACGGTGACGGCCGACTTCGTCGCGCTCGGCTGCAACGGCTATCTCGGGCGACTCGCGGGCAAAGCCGCCGGCAAGATCATGCCGATCAACAACTACGTCATCGCCACCGAACCGCTTGGGCCGGACGGCGCGCGCAAGCTGATCCGCGACAACGTCTCGATTGCCGATTCCCGGTTCGTCGTCAACTACTGGCGCCGGTCGGCAGATCACCGGCTGTTGTTCGGCGGCGGCGAGAGCTACTCGTCGCGCTTCCCCGCCGACATCGCCAATTTCGTGCGCCCGCACATGGAGCACATCTACCCACACCTCAAGGGCGTGAAGATCGATTACGCCTGGGGCGGCACGCTAGCGATCACCCTGTCGCGGATGCCGCATTTCGCGCGCCTCGCGCCCAACGTGTTCACGGCGCAGGGCTATTCCGGCCACGGCGTCTGCATGACCAACCTCGGCGGCAAGCTGATCGCCGAAGCGATTGCCGGCACCGCCGAACGGTTCGACGTGATGGCATCGCTGAAGTCGCCGACGTTCCCCGGCGGCACGTGGCTGCGCTGGCCCGGCCTCGTCGCCGGCATGCTGTACTACAGCCTGCGGGACAAACTGGGCGCCTAAGCACGCTCACCCTTGGTCGGTCTCAGGGTGAGGGAATGCCGTTCGCTTCATGCTGAGCCTGACGAAGCATGAGGCCAGATTACGCCCTACCCGACCGGGCGGCATGACGGCGATTTCCGGGTGTGGCACATCCGCCGCCGAACGACTAAACACAACGTTGGTTCCATGATCGGGGGAAGCCATGAAGATCTGTGTTTTCGGGGCCGGCGCGATCGGCGGCTATCTGGCGAACGGGCTCGCGCTCGGCGGCATCGACGTCACCGTCATCGCACGCGGCGACAATCTCGCGGCGATCCGCAAGAACGGCCTGACGGTGATTGCCGAGGGCGAAGCGCGCACGGCGAAAGACATCGCGGCGACCGACGACCCGGCCGAGGCCGGGCCGCAGGATTACGTTTTCATCACCACCAAGGCGCACCAGACGGTTGCCGCTGCGCCGGCCATGACCGCGTTGTTCAAGCCGGAAACGGCAATCATCACGGCACAGAACGGCCTGCCGTACTGGTACTTCCACAAGCATGGCGGACCGTTCGACGGCCAGCAGCTCAAGAGCGTCGACCCGGACGGCGTGCTGTGGGACACGATCGGGCCCGAGCGCGCCATCGGTTGCGTCGTGTTTCCCGCCGCCTCGCTGACCGAACCGGGGGTCGTGAAACACCTCGGCGGCGACAAGTTCACCCTCGGTGAGCCCGACGGGTCGATGTCGAGCCGCGTCGCGAAACTCTCTGAAACCCTCATCGACGCCGGGTTTCAGGCCCCTGTCCGCGACAACATTCGCGACGACATCTGGAAGAAGCTGTGGGGCAATGTGTGTTTCAACCCGGTTTCGGCGCTGACGCTCGCGACCATGGACGTGATGGCGACGGAACCGGGCATGCGCGAGATTTGCGGCCGCATGATGCAGGAATCAAAAGACGTCGCGGAGACCCTCGGCGTCGGCTTCCGCATTTCGATCGAGGACCGCCTCGACGGCGTCGCCAAGGTCGGCCCGCACAAGACCTCCATGCTGCAGGATCTCGAAGCCGGCCGCGCGCTCGAAATCGATGCGCTGGTGACCGCGGTGCAGGAACTCGGCCGCGAGACCGGCATCGCAACGCCGACCATCGACACGGTTCTTGCGCTGGTGCAGCAACGCGCACGGGCAAGCGGGCTTTACTAAAGTGAAAAACGACCACAGAGGCACAGAGACACCGAGGTTACCGCGAGTCTGATGACCTCTGTGCCTCTGCGTCTCTGTGGTGATTTGTCTTCACCCTCACCCGCCGGCGGGCTATGGGCGAACCCTCTCAATCGATAAACTCAATAACAATTAACGATATAATTAACTTATTTTAAGATAATTATTGATCACGCCGCCGTGCGCATGCTGTCCGCCGACAGGCGGATATCGTGCTTGGCGCGCAACTGCGCGTCGATCTCGCCGCCGATATGGCCCGGAAAATGGCTCGACAGGATCTGCTCGACCTTCTTGCGGGCGACCTCCATCAGCACCGGCTGCCCGGCCTCGGCCCATTCCTTGGGGCTCTTGCGGTCGCCGATCGCCGGATAGACGTACTCCTTCTGCATCAGGTCGAGGGTTTGGCCGTGGCCGAGATAATGGCCGGGGCCGTTGGTGCAGACGTCGGTCAACGCCGCGAGCGACAGACTGTCTTCGGTAACGTCGATGCCCTTCACCGTGCGCAACACGCCGCCGATCATGTCGTTGTCGATGATCAGCGATTCAAGGCTGAAGCCGAGCAGGCTCGCCTGCATGCCGGCGCTTTCGTACATCATGTTGACCCCCGCGTGCGCCAGCAACGTCTCGGTGTAGCCCTTTTCGTAACCGTGCTGGGCGTCCGGCGTCTTGGCGTCGGTCATGCCCGCCGGCACACCTGCGCAGAGATCGTAAAAGCGGCCCATCTGGGCGCACGCCGCCGACAGCAGCGCCTGCTCGCCCGAGCCGCCGCTCATGGCGCCGGTGCGAAGGTCGGAAACGAACGGCCAGGTGCCGAAGATCGCCGGCGCGCCGGGCTTGATCAGATTGACGTAGACGAGCCCGGCGAGACACTCGGCCGTCGCCTGCATCACCGCGCCGGCGAGCGCCGCGGGCGCCGTCGCCCCGGCCTGCCCCGCCGACAGCAGCAGCACCGGCATGCCGCCGCGGACCGCGGTCTCGAGACACGCGCAGGCGTCCTCGGCGAACTTGAACGGCGGCACGACGAAACAGTTCGACTGGCTGACGAACGGCCGCGCGCGCCACTTGTCCTCGCCGCCGGCCATGACGTGCAGCATCTGCAGGCATTCTTCGACGTGCTCGGGCATGACCATCGAGGTGCCGACGTGCTTGGACGTGCCGGTCACCGAGGCGTACAGCGAATTGATGTCGAGCGCACGGCCATCCTCCATGTCGCGGGCGACGACGGAGCGCTGGAAGAAATGAATGTTGTCCATGACATCGACGATGCGGGCGATGTCGTAGAGATCCTGCAGGAACGACTCCCGGTAGACACCGGTTTCCGGGTCGTACACGTGGACGGCCGCTCCGGCGGTGCCGAAGTAGACCTTGTTGCCCCAAGGCTCCATATCGTGCTTAGGATCGAACCCGTGCAACGGAAAGTTCCTCGCGCAGTTGGCCAACGTGTCTTCGACGAGGGCGCGCGGAATGCGCAGCCGCCCGTCGTCGCCGAGCTTGGCGCCGGCCGCCTCGAACAACTCGACGCAACTCGGTATGGCCTGCGCGAGGCCGACGGTCTCCAGCGCGTCGAGCGCGGTGCGGTGAATCTTTTCGACCTCTGCATCAGTCAGCGGTTTGAACAGACCGCCTTCGAGGCCGCCGCGCACAACGCGCTCTTCTTCGGGCGTCGGCGCCGCGCGCAACGCGACACGCGCCTTTCGACCGCCCCGGCGGCCGCCTTGAACCTGATCATCGCTCATAATAAATCTCCCTCGCCCGCCGCCGGCGGGCGTCAACGACTCCGTTCTCTCAAGATTGTCGCTTTCCATGCGCGCAAACAAACGAGTATTAATGCGACCATGACTTAGCAAATCTAGGGGTTTACTTGGCCATGCTGGGGAGGTTGCCACCGCTGAATTGGCTGCGCGCATTCGAGGCCAGCGCCCGTCATCTTAGTTTCACTGGCGCGGCGCGCGAGCTCAACGTGACGCAGGCCGCCGTCAGCCAGAAGGTCAAGGCGCTCGAGCAGCATCTCGGTTGCCAGTTGTTTCATCGCTTGCCGCGCAGCCTGCAGCTCACCGCCACCGGCGAAGCCTACCTCCCCGCCGTGCGCGACGCCTTTATCACCATCGCCGAGGGCACCGAGGACGTATTCGGCGCCGGCATGAAGGGCCGGCTCACGGTGCGTGCCGGCGTCACCTTCTCGGAGCGCTGGCTCGGCCGTCATCTGCCGGCCTTTCAGCAAGCCCACCCCGAAATCCCGGTCCGTATCCAGACAGCGGTCTGGCCCGTCGATCACGAATGGGACGACGTCGACCTCGAAATCCGCTTCGGCAACGGCCGCTGGCCCGGCGTCGACGTCCTTCAGTTGACCCGGGAAACCTTCTTTCCGCTGTGCGCGCGCGAGATGTTCGACGGCAGCGCGCCGCCGGCCGACGTCGATGCGCTTGCCGACCACACGCTCTATCATATGACGGGCCACCCGAAACTCTGGGCGCACTGGCTCGCGGAAGCCGGCCGCGGCGATATCGATGTCGGCCGCATGCGCGGCGTGCAGGTCGATACCTGGTCGCTCGCCGCCGATGCGGCGGCCAACGGCGGCGGCATCATGCTCGGCTTTTCCACCCTGCTGCGCGAACAGGGCAACAAGGGTCCGCTCACCATGCCGTTCGGTCCCGAGATCGAAATCGGCGATGCCTTTCATGTGGTCACGCCGAAGGGCCGGAAGATCCGTGCCGAGGCGGAAATCTTCATCGATTGGGTCGGCGGCATCCTGTCCTGAGCAGGTGCCACAACCGGTGTTTTCAGCCGAAAAATATCCCTGTTGGGGGATTTGCGAAGCGGCGCGTGATGGGCCATAGTGATTGCCATCGACCGGCGTGAAAGACCCGCGCGACAGACGGGATTGCCGGCATTCGTTTTGACAGGGAGGAGGCTCCATTGCTCAAGTCACTCATTATCGATGCCGGCAAATGCACCAGTTGCCTGCAGTGCGAAATGGCCTGTTCGTTCGAACATACGGGCGCATTCAATCCGGCACGGTCCAAGATCAAGATTTTCGAAGTCGGCCACGGCGAGCGGTCGGTCCCCTACACCTGCACTCAGTGCGCCGAGCAGTGGTGCGCCGAGGCCTGCCCGGTCGATGCGCTGGTTCGCAACCGCGAGACCGGCGCCGTCGAGGTCATCGACGACAAGTGTGTCGGCTGCAAGGTCTGCACCATCGCGTGCCCCTACGGCACCATCAATTTCGACCAGCTGACCGGCAAGGTCGTGAAGTGCAACCTATGTGAAGGCGATCCGGAATGCGCCAAGGCGTGCCCGACCGACGCCATCATCTACGGCGTCGCCGACGGCGCCGCTGCGGCCTAAGGAGGAGAAACGATCATGTCATGGCAAGGTAACGTTCTCCGGGTCAATCTGACCAAAGGCACCTGCGAATCCGAACCCCTCAACATGGAATGGGCCGAGGCCTACCTCGGCGAGCGCGGGCTCGGCACCAAGTACCTGTGGGAGAACATGGACCCCAAGGCCGACCCGCTCGGCCCCGACAACGTGCTGATTTTCGCAACCGGCCCACTGACCGGCACCATGGCCTCGACCAGCGGGCGCTACGCAGTTCTCTGTAAAGGCCCGCTGACCAATGCGATCGCGTGTTCGAACTCCGGCGGCAAGTTCGGCGCCGAGCTCAAGTACGCGGGATACGACCTGCTAATCATCGAGGGCAAGGCCGATAAGCCGGTTTACCTCAATATTGTCGACGATCAGGTCGAACTGCTGCCCGCCGACGAGATCTGGGGCACGACCGTGTGGAATACGGAAGCCTGGATCAAGGAGCATCACGACGATCCGCTCATCAAGGTCGCATCGTGCGGCCAGGCCGGCGAAAGCCTCGTGCGCTACGCCTGCGTCGTCAACGACCTGCACCGCGCCGCCGGACGCTCGGGCGTCGGCGCCGTCATGGGATCGAAGAATCTCAAGGCCGTGGCGTGTCGCGGCACCAAGGGCGTCACCGTCGCCGATCCCAAAACTTTCATGGAAAAAGTTCGGGAGACCAACCAATTGCTCGCCGAGAACGAGGGCCGTCAGGAACTCACCAAGCTCGGCACCAACGCCATGATCGACACCATGAACGAATGGGGCGGCCTACCGACCAACAACTTCCAGAAGGTCGAGTTCGAGGGCACCGAACACATCAACCCCGACGCCATGTGGAAGGAAAAGCCCAACGGCCACCGCAACATGATCACCAACAAGGCGTGCTTCGGCTGCACCATCGCGTGCGGACGCATCGCGCACATCGACGAGGAGCATTTCTCTATCGTCAACCGGCCGGAGTACCGCGAAGCTTCCGGCGGACTCGAATACGAGACCGCCTACGCGCTCGGCGCCGTGGTCGGTGTCGACGATCTCGATGCCGCGACGTTCGCCGGCTACATGACCAACGAACACGGCATGGACCCGATTTCGCTCGGCGGTACCATCGCGGCGGCCATGGAACTGTTCGAGATGGGCGTCATCACGACCAAGGACACCGACGGCGTCGAACTCACGTTCGGCAACGCCGAGGCGCTCTGCATCATGGCCGAGAAGACCGGCAAGGGCGAAGGCTTCGGCCAGGTCCTCGGTCTCGGCTCCAAGCTGATGTGCGAAAAGTACGGCCATCCGGAAATCGCCATGCACGTAAAAGGCCAGGAGTTCGCCGGTTACGACAGCCGCGCGCTGCAGGGCATGGGTCTCGGCTACGCGACGTCGAACCGCGGCGCCTGCCACCTCAAGCACGCCGTCTTCGAAGAGGACATGGACGACATCAGCGGCAACGGCAAGGCCGAGCCCTGCAAGAACTCGCAGGACCAGATCGCCTCGATCGATTCGACCGGGTTGTGCCTGTTCACCGGCGACGCGGGCTGGGAGTACAAGCATTACGGCGAACTGGTCAACGCCGCTGTCGAGAGCGACTGGACCGAAGAGCGCATGCAGACGACCGGCGAGCGGGTCTGGAACCTGGAACGGCGCTTCAATCTTGCGGCGGGTCTGACCAAGGCCGACGACACCCTGCCGAAGCGCCTGCTCGAGGTGCCGGCGCCGAGCGGCAACGCCAAGGGCAAGGTCGCCGAACTCGACAAGATGCTGCCGGAATACTACGCGGCGCGCGGCTGGACCGAGAACGGCGAACTGACCAACGAGCTGATCGACCGCCTCGGGTTGTAGGTCTCGGGGTCAACAACGATGTCATTCCCGCGAAGGCGGGAATCCAGGAAGGCTCTGGACCCCCGCTTTCGCGGGGGTGACTGTTTGAGGAAACGATGCGCGCATGAAAATCACCCTGAAAACCGGCGGCCTGCTCACCCGCTATCTGCCCAAAGGCACGGAAGGCCGCTCAGCCGAGGTCGAGGTGCCCGATGGCGCCAACGTACTCGAGGCCCTTGCCGCACTCGATATTCCGGCAGACGGACGGTTTCTGCTCAGTGTCAATTCTGCCGCTGTCCGTCCCGATGACCGTGAAGATCATGTCCTGACTGAGGGTGACACGCTCTCAATCCTGCCGCCGCTCAAGGGCGGGTGAGCAATATCCCTGGTGTTGCCCGTAGACGCACTGAAACCCGTCCGCCCGGCGATATACGCAAGGACGCTCTTGGCCGGTCACCCTTTCAAGAGCAGTAATATCTCGTGCTTTGACCCGCGCAGTTCGTTCCGTCACGGCTCCTTGAAGGCCTGATCGAATGCCTTGGCGATCGGATAGAAGAAATAGGTGACGACTTTCTTGCGGCCGGTGGTGATCTCGGCCGTGCCGGTCATGCCGGGGATCAGTCGAAAGTTCGGCGGCACGTTCCGGAGATCGAAGTCGGTCAGTTCGACTTTCGTCTGATAGACCGGCCCCTTGTCTTTGCTTTGTTCGGTCTCGATCGTGTCTTCGCTGATCAGTTTAACCGTGCCGCCAAGAATGCCGTACTTTTGGAACGGGAGTGCGTCGAGTTTTACACGTACCGGATCGCCGACCTTGATGGAGCCGACGTCCTTGGGTTGGACGTCGGCCTCCATTTCCAGAGTGACATCGACGGGAACAATGGTGAACATCGTTTCCGCCTGCTGAATAACCGATCCGGTGGATCGATCAGCGATACTGAGGACGACACCGCGTTGCGGCGCCGTCAACGATACCATGCTTTCTCGGCGCTCCATTTTCTTGAGCTTCTCGCCCAATTCCTCACGCTCGCGCCGAGTGCCGACCAGTTCCTTGCCGACCGACGAACGCCACTCGCTGATAAAGGCCTGTTTGTCCGCTTCGATTGCCTTGAGCTCGCTATTGAGCCGCGTGCGCAGGTTCACGAGACGGCGCTCTTCACGCTCCATGGACAGCCGCTGGTTTTTCGCCGTCAGAAAGTTAACCCGCGAACCGTGACCCGACTCCATCAACGCCGATCGGCAGCTGCTCCGCAATGCCCGTGGTTATTTGCGCGAGAACCTGTCGGATGCCGAACTCAACGTTGCCCGTCTCGGCAAGGAATTGGGGCTGAGCGAGAGCAGCCTCCGTCGCAAACTGCAGGAATCCGGCGGCGTCACGCCGGCCGATCTGATCCGTACCGAACGCCTAAAAGCAGCCAGGAACCTGATCGCTTCGGGACGCGTCGGCTCGGTTGCCGAAGCTGCGAACACGGTCGGCTTCCTGAATGTCGGTCACTTCTCCCGGCTCTACCAGAAGGCCTTCGGTGACTCGCCGAAAACCCACCTGAAGGAAGGCTCTGCGCCCGTCGTCGCGGAGTGACGGTATGGCTGATTCTATCAACTGCGGGGGAATCTTCTGAACGACATCCGGAATTGTTCGCTAATAGTCGAGGCTGTTGAAAAACTCTCCGTTGTTGGCGAGTTGAAGTCGTGATTCAGTTTTCCCGGTGATTCGGGAGGACTGAACGATGATGGGCGAGCGATGCAGGGATCAGGATCGTCTGTTCTATGAGTTCGATCTGGATGAGATGGTGCCGCGGGACCACCTGCTGCGCCGGATTGACACGGTTCTCGATCTCGACTGGCTGCGAAAGGAGCTTGCGCCTTTCTACAGCCACACGGGCCGCCCCTCGATCTGCCCCGAGTTGATGATCCGCATGCTGCTGGTGGGTTACTGCCATTCGATCCGCTCGGAGCGCCGGTTGTGCGAGGAGGTCCGGGTCAATCTTGCGTACCGTTGGTTCTGCCGTCTGGGGCTGGAGGACCGGGTGCCGGACCACTCGACGTTCTCGGTCAACCGGCATGGGCGGTTCAGAGACAGCAATCTGTTCCGTCAGGTGTTCGAGGCCGTTGTCAGGCGTTGCATGGAAGCAGGTCTGGTCGGCGGCGAAGGCTTCGCCGTCGATGCCTCGGTGATCGAGACCGACGCCAGCCGGTTCCAGCGGATCGAGGGAAGTGAGGTCGACTGGACGGACGAACAGCGGTCGACGCGAGCGGTCCGGGAGTATCTGGCGGCGCTGGAGGGCGACAATCCGCCGACCAATCCCAAACAGAAGCCCAAGGCCATGTCGCCGGTCGATCCGGCGGCCGCGTGGACGACGCGGGGCCGCAACAAGGTGATGTTCGGCTACAGCCTCAACTATCTGATCGACATGGAGCACGCGGTGATCGTCGATGTCGAGGCGACGCCGACGCGCATCACCAAGGAGGTCGATGCGACCGAGACCATGCTGGAGCGCACCGAACGGCGCTTCGGCCTGAAGCCCGGCCGCGTGGCGGGCGATGTCGCTTATGGGACCGGCGAGATGCTGGGCTGGCTGACGGACCGGGGCATCGAGCCGCACATTCCGGTATGGGACAAGGGCAAGCGGGGCGACGGGACGTTCTCGCGCGAGGATTTTCGCTACGATGATGAGAGCGATGTCTATGTTTGTCCGGGCGGCAACGTCCTGAAGACAACCGGCAAGGTCCACGATGGCAAGACGTTGCTCTACCGGGCATCGAAGCGCGACTGCGATCCGTGCCCGCTCGAATCAAAGTGTTGCCCGAACGGGCCGTCGCGCAAGCTACCCCGCGACGTGAACGAGGCAGCCAGGGACATGGCCCGCGCCCTGATGGGGACGGACGCCTATGATCGTTCGGCGGTCCGAAGAAAGAAGATCGAGACCCTGTTCGGCGAGGCCAAACGAACTCTCGGCATGACACGCCTGAGGCTGAGAGGACTGACCGGCGCGACAGACGAGTTCCTGCTCACCGCCACCGTTCAGAACCTCAAACGCCTTGCCAAACTCGCCGCCATCCCGCCACCACGACCCGTCGCAGTCTGACTATGTCCAATCATCAACACCGCAACGAGAAGAACAACAAGAACCGCCGAGGCATCACGCCGAGGCGGAAGCAAAGTGTCCGCTATTAACAATAGCGGACACGCCAAACAGACTTCGGGACGAGTTTTTCAACAGCCTCAGTCAGAAGCGGACAAATGAGGCTGATCACCGAAAGGCATGGATGCCATCGGTTAGGACTGCGTGATTATCTCTTGCAGAAGTGCGTTCACCGTGTTCTGAGCGTGCCGCGCCACCGACACGTGGCCAAGGCCCGGGACCTCGTGAAAATGGCCGTTTATCGCCAGGTCGGCGACGGCCTTCACCATGGATGGCGGCGTTTGCACATCCTCTGAGAAGGCAATGGCGTGGATCGGCACCACGCAAGACTTGAGGCCCTCGCGGCAGTCGAACGCGAGGCACGCCTCCCACTGGTCGATCAGATCCTGCGGCTCGCGCTCGGCGAACCGGACCGTATAGGCCAACTTCAGCGGCTCCCATATTGCCGGGTCGGCGAGCGCCTTAGCCGGCAGGGCATAGGCGGCGTAGTGCGGGGCGAGAAAATAGTCGGGAAGCACGACGCCATCTTTTCTGAGATCGATCTCGGCCTGCATCCAGTCGCGGGTAAAGCCGTCGATGTAGGCCGCTGTTCCCATCGGAATGGCGAGGCGGACGAGATGCGGGTAGTCGATGGCAACCTGCTGGGTGATCAGCCCGCCCATGGAAAGACCGGTCAGAACGACCGGCGGTGTGCAGACCCGCTCAATCATCTCCGCGCAATCGCGGGCGAAGTCGGCGATCGACCAAGGCGCAGGATCGGAGACGGTCCCGCCAACGCCGCGAGGGTCGTAAGAAGTCGAGCGGAAACGGTCAGCGAAGTGCGCCATTTGGTGGCGCCAGGCCTCGGCCGGCGAATCGCCGCCCGGCACCCAGACGATGTCCGGACCGGCTCCCGTCTGGGCAACGCGCATGGTTGTTGCGGACGTCTCAACCGTTAAAATGTGAACGGTGTCGTCAAACCCGCCAAACGCCGGCACGTCATCCCCCGTCACGTCTGTTGCGCGGGCGCGTCCGATTGGCGACCGGTACGGCCGTAAACGGTCAAGTTGACCTCCGGATCGCCAACGATCCCAGGTTCGGTTTCATAGACGAACACCGCCATCAGGCGCTTGCGACTGCCAGAGACAGGCGAGACCCGGTGAAGAGAGTTGCAGCCCCGAAAGATAGTGAGCTCGCCAGCTTCGCGCGACACAGTGCTGACCCGTGTTCGATCACCCGACAGCACCGCCTTCATGTAGTCGATGTCTTCGTCGTCGGACCCGTTTCGCGTGTTCGGCGCGAGTTCGAACAGCCCGCCCTCTTCGGCGGCCTGGAGCATCAGGGTCATGGTAAAGGCATTGGTCGAGTCGTAATGCCACGCGGACTGGTCGCCCGGGCCATAACAGATGACATTGACCGGCTGCAACTCGTCCTCGCTCGGGTAGAGTTTATCTTCCCCAACGATCGCCGCGACCATGTCCTGAAACGGGGACCAAAAATAGAGCGTCTTCAAATGCGACGTCGGCTTGAAAAGATCGGCAGCGATCATTCGGTAGCGAGCCGGATTCATGATGTTGCGCGGATGATCCGGCGGATGGTCGGCGCTGCCCTGGCGCTGTAGGTAGCAATTCCGTTCCGACTCTGCAGAGTTCGCCCGGTCGAGCAGCGACTCGGCGTCCGCTGCCGCGACAGCCACCGCGTCGGCCAAAAAAAATCCGGGAAGCGAGCAGTATTGATCACGGTCGAGTTGGGTTCGGCAACGATCGATGATGTCGGCCATGGCGTCGACACCCCGGTCAAGGGGATAGCGTGAGAAATCGATGGGCGGTACGGTCGTCATGGCAGGATCCTCAATCGATCAACGGATGGTGGCACGTCAGGACGCGACCATCGTTCAGCTTGGTTACGCCGGGTCGCTCCAATTTGCAACGTTCTGTCGCGTACTTGCATCGGGTGTGGAACTCGCAGCCAGACGGCCGGTTCGACAAACTCGGCACTTCGCCCTCGATCGAGAGCAGTGTGCGCCGTTTATCGGGATCGGGCTTTGGTACGCCGCGCACAAGTGCCTCGGTATAGGGATGCGCTGGCCGTTCGAAGATTTTTTCCGAATCGCCCTGTTCGACCAGCCTCCCGAGATACATGATCGCGAGCTTGTCGCTGATGTGGCGAACGACCGGCAGATTATGGCTGATAATCAGATAACCGAGACCATGCTCGACCTGAAGCTCGTTCATCAGGTTCAGGATCTCGCCCTGCACCGAGACATCGAGACCGGCGGTCGGTTCGTCGGCAATGATCAGCTTCGGGTTGAGCGCCAGCGCCCGGGCGACGCCGACGCGCCGCGCCTGACCACCCGACAGTTCGTGCGGATAGCGCGACAGGAAATTGTTGGGCAATCGTACCATATCGCAGAGCCGGTCCGCTTCCCGATCAAGATCCGCCCGGATGCCGTGTATCTCGAACGGCTCGACGATCAGCGAACGAACGGTCTGGCGCGGGCTGAGTGAGCCGACCGGGTCCTGGAACATCATCGCCATGTCGCGGCGGAGCGGCATGAACTGTTTGTGGCTGAGTTGCAAGACGTCGCGCCCCTCGAACGCGGCCTTACCGCCTTGCGCCTTGACGAGACCGAGGATAGCGCGGCCGAGTGTCGTTTTGCCCGATCCGCTCTCACCGACGAGACCCAGCGTCTCGCCCTTCTTCAGGTTCAAAGACGCATTGAGCACCGCGTCGACATACGGTTCCTTCACACCCTTCACCAGCGCCTTGAGCGGCCCCATAACCTTGAAACGCACATGCAGGTCTTCAACGTCGAGTAACATGTCTCCGGCCGACGATGCCCTGGCATCGGTACCTTCACGACGCGCGGCTTTTGGTTTCTCGCCACCGAGAATATCGTCGGCATCGGCCTCCTCGACCGATTCCGCAAGCAGATGACAACGCGAGATGTGGCCGTCGGGTCCCGCATCGTGTGCCGTCGGTTCATGCTTGCGGCACACGTCCATCACGTTGCGACAACGCGACGCGAACACGCATCCAGCGGGACGAACGTGCAGATCGGGTATGTCACCCGGGATCACCGGCAGATATCGGGTTTTTTCGGTCTCGCGCGCCGGATCGCATTCCAGCAACGCCTTGGTGTAAGGATGCGACGGATTGTAGAAAATTTCCCGCACGTCGCCGTACTCGACGACCTCGCCCGCGTACATGACGACGACCTCGTCGCAGAGTTCGGCGATTAACCCGAGATTGTGAGAAACGACGATGATCGTCGCCTCGAATTCCGACTGCAATTCGCGGATCAAATGGATGATTTGCGCCTCCATCGTCACGTCGAGCGCCGTCGTCGGCTCGTCGGCGATGAGGAGCAGCGGGTCCATCAGCAGCGCCATGGCAATTCCGGCGCGCTGGCGCATCCCGCCGCTGAATTGATGGGGATACTGGACGATGCGGCTTTCCGGATCGGGAATGCCGACGCGGCGCATCATGTCGATGGCGCGCTTCTTCTTTTCGCGATCCGACATTCTTTTCCGGCGATAGAGAATATCGTTCATCTGTTGTTCATAGGAGAGAACCGGCGATTGCGACGTCATCGGATCCTGAAAGACGATCGAAATTTCTTCGCCGCGCACAGCCCGAATTTCCCGTTCGTTTGCACTCAAGAGATCGAGGCCGTCGAACATCGCCTTGCCACCCTCGACCACGCCGTTGCCGGCGAGCAGCTGTGTGATTGTCCAGATCACGGTGCTCTTGCCCGAGCCGCTCTCGCCGACGATGCCGACGCTCTTGCCCTTGGGCACTTGGAAGTTGATGTCGCGCAACACGTGAACGCGGCCGCGTGGTGTTTTGAAATCGACGTTCAAGTCCTGAATATCGAGCAGCGCTGCCATGGCCTAGCGTCCCTTCCGAAGGCGTGGGTCGAAGACATCGCGGAGCGCCTCGCCGAGAAAGGTGAAGCCGAGCGTCGTGAGCACGAGCGGCACACCACCGGCGATCACTGGCCACGGAGTCTGGCGGATGATCAGGTAGCCCTCGTTCAGCACCGTTCCCCAACTCGACGTTGGCGGTTGCACGCCGAGACCAAGGAAGCTGAGCCCCGCTTCGATGGTGACAACGACCGGCACGTCCATCGCCGCAAGGATCAACAGCGGGCCGATCACGTTGGGCATGATGTGGCGCGCCAGGGTTCGCGGCAAGCTGGCGCCAAGAGAACGCTCGGCGAGAATGAACTCGGTATTCTTAAGCGCAAGTGTGCTGGTTCGCGCCAATCGCGCGTATCCCGGTATTGTCGTAACGATGACGATAGCGAGGACGAGTTCCAGGCTGGGCCCGAGGAGCGCAACCGCCGCCAGGGCAAGCACAATGGTTGGGAATGAACGGATCGCGTCGAAGAGCAGGAGCAGGATGTTGTCGAGCCACTGCGGCCCATATCCAGCGAGCATGCCAAGAATCAAACCGACCAGCAACGAGATCGATACGCCGATTGCAGCGACCTTTAGCGCGACCCGGCCGCCATACAGAACGCGCGAAAAAGTGTCGCGGCCGAGTTGGTCTGTGCCGGCCCAATGTTCCGCCGTCGGTCCCGACAGGCGGTTCGGGATATCCATAGCCAACGGATCGTGGGTTGCAAAGATCGGCGCGAAGATGGCGCTAGCGAAGAAAAGAACGACGAGGATCAGGCCAAGAACCCCCATCGGGTTTTGTAAGAAAAGTAAGAATTTTTCGCGCCCGACGCTGTAGCGCTTCTCGGGGGCTCTCTTGGCCCCGGCGTTCGTCTCGCCGTTCTTAGAGAGTGTCTCTGACACGGGGATCCAACCATGAAACAAGAAGATCGGCGACCAGGGTGACGACGACGTACATGCCGATGGTCACGAGAACGGCGCCCTGAACGACCGGGAAGTTTCGCGCGAGCACCATATCGTAGATGACGCGCCCGATCCCGGGGCGGGTGAAGATGATCTCTGCGAACACCGTCCCGGAGAGCAACCCGCCGAAGCCGACACCGATCAGCGTAATGGTCGGCAAGATCGCAACCTTCAGCGCGTAGCGAAAAATGATGGTGCGCGAGCGGAGTCCGAAAGCCCGCGCCGCGCGGATGTAGTTTTCGCCCATGACCTCGAGCATCGAAGCGCGAACCATACGGGCAAGATACCCTACCCAGCCGAGACCGACGGCGAATGCCGGCAGGATCAAGTGATGCAATTGATCGAGGATGTCCCCCTCATCTCCGGCACCGAGCACCGGCATCCAGCGAACTGCGATCGCGAACACCAGGATCGCCCAAATCGACACCAGAAAGGACGGAACCGCGATCGTTCCGACAGACAATATGCCGGTAATGCGGTCGAGGGCCGAGTTCGGTTTGATAGCCGAGTAGCACCCGAGCGGGATACCGATCAGGGCCGACCAGAACAAAGCGGCGAATGCGAGTGTAACCGTGTACGGCAATTGGTCTGCCATGGTTTCGGCGACCGGTCTGTTCGAGAAAACGTCGCTGCCGAGATCGCCCTGTACGACGTTGCCGATGAAGATTCCGAATTGATAGTAAAGCGGTTTGTCGAGATGCATCTTGGCGGCATAGGCGGCCTGCACCTCGGGCGTCGCGCGCGGCCCGAGCGCGATACTGACGGGATCGCCCGGAATCGAATGCAGCATCACGAACAGCGCCGCGATCGCCAACAGGATGATGACGACAGAGAGCGCTAGACGCTTGCAAAGATAGAGCAGCATACCGTGCCTCGAAGCCGGAGCGGGAGGGCTGTCGGCGACATCCGCACCGACAGCCCGTCTCGATTATTCCGGCTTGAAATAAGGCAGCAGCATCTCGCCCGACGGCGCGAACCGAGCGTCGATATCCGCGCGGTGGATGTAGACCTCCGGTTCGTGGGTCAGCCAGACGTAACCGCCCGTTTCCTCCATGATCTCCTGCATTCGGAATGCGATTTCCGCCCGTTTCTCCGGGACGGTCTCTGCGACGAGTTTGGTGAACAGATCCTCGAACTCGTCGGACGACCAGCGCTCCCAGTTCCAGATACCGACCTGGTCGCGGAGGAACCACTGGAACGGCTCGTAGGGATCGGGACCAGAGCCGTACCGCATGATCCAGAGCTCGAGATCCTTCCATGTATCGCCCTTGCTTTCCTGGCCCATCTCCCAGAACGGACCCGAGTCGAGCGGGATGATCTCGACGTTGATGCCGATGGCGCCGAGATTGGCCTGGATGATCTGCGCCGCGAGCATCCGCTCTTGGGCGTTCAGAGTGCGAAGCGTTAAATTAAGCCCGCTGGCCCCTGCCTCCGCCAAGAGCTCGCGCGCCTTGACCGGATCGAATTCGTAGCCGGCCGCCGTACGCCGGCCTACGAGGCCTGGCGAGACGATGCCGTACGACGGTTCGGCCGTTCCGGAATAGGCGCCGTCAATGATCGCCCCTTGATTAATGGCATGCTGGATCGCCTTGCGAACGCGAGGATCCTGGAGCTTCGGATGCTCCGTGTTGATGCCCATCCACATGTACTGCAACGCACCCGCCACCGTGAGCTCGGCGTTTTCCGGCAAAGTCTGCAGATACCGCGCATAGGAGTTCGACGTGATCTTCGCGCAGTCGACCTCGCCGGCCTCGAACGCGAGCGCCGCCGCTTCGTCCTCGGCGATGAAGATGCAATCGATGTTGGCGTAGGCCGGTTTCGGTCCGGTCCAGTCGGGATTCGGCCGGAGCCTCAGAACCTGTGCCTGCTTGAACTCGGAGATCACGTACGGTCCGCACGTTGCCGGAATGTCGACGGTGTAGCGCCCACCGGCCAACTCGACCGCCTTTTTGCACACGATGACGCCGGTTCCCGAGGCCAAAGTTGCCGACATGAACGGCGCGAAAGGCTGATTAAGCACGATGGTACCGCGGTACTTGTCCTTGATCTCGACACGGTCGAATGCGACGTAATCGCCCTTCCATTCGCTTTCCGTCATCCGATTGTACGAATAGGCGACGTCCTCTGTCGTCACCTCGCCGAATCCGCCGCTCCACTGGAGACCGGGAATCAGCTCGAAATCGATGTGCTCGGCATCGCGAACGGTAACGCTCACAGCGTGCGGTGCCGGTGTCCAGCCTCCGCCTTCCTCATAGTGAACGAGTGACGGCAACACTGCCCAGTTGACGTCGTTGGCTGGATGACCACCGACATAGTAGCCCGGGTCGAAACTCTCGATCTCCCGGTCGAATCGGATCGTCAACGTATCGTCCTCGGCGGCGTACGAGATGCCGGGGTATGTACCGACAAAACCCGCCGCGCCAGCAAATGCCAGCGTCTGCAGGAAATGCCGTCGAGACTGCGTATGGGTCTTCATGGTTTCCTCCCTGATTTTAGTCGTTGTCGGGCCAATACGGTCCGAATTTTTCGTCTTCTTGCCAATAACTCCGCCACTACATCCGATAAGAGTCAATATGCCGTCACACGAGCTGGCGCGGAAAGTCCCGCGACCAGCGCTGGGTATGCGCTATGTCTTCACCCTCCTTGGCCTCCAGTTCCGCCTCGAGCCGGAAATGCGTAGGGGTCGAGGTCATGACGGTGTGCGTTCGAGTTGACACTTGCCATGCGCCTCGCTCGAACCGCTCGGTCCACGTGATGTCGAGCCGGGCGCTCGTGGGATCGTCGGGATGAATCGAGAAATACTCCTCATGGCTCGATTCGACCGTCCAACCGTCGTGCTCGTTGTAAACGGTGCGGCCCTCGTCGAACCACTGTCGATGGGTAAGGACACCCATCGTCATGTCGCGTTCGATGGTCCACTCGTATTGCGGCTCGCGCTCGGCGGTCTTGTCAAGCGGCGGCGATGACTGCGGCTCTTCAAATGGACGAAGCGCAGCATCTTCGTCGCTCGGCCGCCGCACCGGCAGACTGAGCGTGCTCTCCGCCGCGGTAATCGTCAGTGTCGCTTTTTCCGGTGATGGCCAAGCTATGGGCCAATATGCGGTCGAGAGCGCGAGCCGGACGCGATTTCCAGCGGCAAAGCGGTGTCCGGCATCGCACAACTGGACGCGCACGCGGTAGCGTTTGCCGGGCTCGAGGGGTTCGGGGCGCTCGTGGCTGTCGCGGTGAGTGAGATTGAGCAGGCCATAGCTGACGCGGGTCGCGGCACCGTCCGGCAAAACTTCCGAAAGGACCGCCGCGACCATGGCGACGGGCTTGTCACAGGCGAGTTCGAGCGACACGACCGGTGCACCGAGAATCTCGACATCTGCGCCCAGGGGCTCACCATCGAACACCAGCGAACCGCCGGCTTCGAGACGCTGATCGCCGGACAAATCGGGAATCAGTCCATAGGCGCACCATTGCCCCGCATAAGCGCCGGTATCGAGCGGCGAATTGATCGTCAGCGGCCGCGCTTCGCCTGGTTCCGGAGCCAGCCCGCCAGCGTTGAGGTAATGAACAGAGTCGTTGATGCGCGGTGACGGCCAACCCGCTTCCGCAACCCACCGCCCGGGTCGCTCCTCGTACATCGTCTGTGGCGGCATGGGGTCCTCGATCCAACAGCGCAATCGCGGCTCATCCATGATGCCGGTGTCGATGCCCTTCAACCAGTAATCCCACCAACGTAGGCATTCCTGCAGAAACCCGATGGCGGGGCCCGGTTTGGCAAAGTGCGGATACTTATGCGCCCACGGTCCGACGAGACCCTTGCACGGCGCCTTCAGACCTTCCAACAGACGAAAGACGGCGTTCGAATAGCCGTCGGCCCAGCCGCCGACGGCGTAGACGGCGGCCTCGATCCGTCCGAAGTCCTCACAGACCGAACCGTGTTTGTAGAATTCGTCCCGAGTCTGGTGCGCCATCCAGTCCTCGAGCCAGAGGCCGCTTTCCTTCAGGCGGTCGATCCACATTTCGTGCCAGACGTTACCGACGACGTCCGGATCGGGCGGTGTCGAATTGATCGAGAACATCGCGCCGTTCCACGCGGCGTTGTCATTCAGCAGGGTACCGCCCATGTGATGAATGTCGTCAGCATAGCGGTCGTCGGTTGAGCAGATCGACACCACGGCCTTCAGAGCCGGCGGGCGGCGGGCGGCGACTTGCAGGCCGTTGAACCCGCCCCATGAAATACCGATCATACCGACCTGTCCTGAACACCAGGACTGGGCGGTTATCCAGTCGATGATCTCGAGCGCGTCATCCTGCTCTTGTTTAAGATATTCACCTTTCAGCACGCCTTGGGAATCGCCCGATCCACGCATGTCGATACGCACGCTTGCATAGCCATGACCGGCGAAATAGGGATGCGTTAGCGCGTCGCGATCGGCTGTGCCGTCGTGGCGTCGATAGGGCAGATACTCGAGAATCGCCGGCACCGGTTTTTCGACGGCGTCCGTTGGCAACCAGATGCGTGCGGCCAGGCGCACCCCGTCCGAAAGCGTGATGAACACCGGGTCCAGCACCTCTGTCGCCCTCGGAAATGTCTCGACGATCTTCACGTTAATCCCATCATCGCTGTTCGCTCATACCCCATCCCGCAGTATGCGCTCACGCCACGATTTCGAGAACACGGATACGCCGTCCTCGCGGGCGTCGATATCGGTATCGATAAGCCATTCGTGTGCGGTGGCGCGGAGCCGGGTCCAACTATCGATCTCGACGTGCCAACCGTCACGCCTGTAAAGCGTATGCCAGTGCCATTCGCCGTCGGCCGACAACGGATCGTCGTCGTCGATGGCGAATGTCGCGATCACGCCCTCGGCAACGTCCAGGTCGATGTCTTCGATGTGCACCCTCCCGCCGTCCTCGACCAGGGTTTCGATCCAGTGGCCGGTGGCCAGGTCGCGCTCGATGGTTCGTCCCGAGATCGCCGGCTCGATCTCTCGCGATGGAGCCAGAGGCGCCATTTCGTTCGAACCGAAGTCGACGGGCTCGTCGTCGCCATCCGCGGGCGGGCGGAGCGGCAGGTCGATAACGCTTTCCCCTGCCGCCAACGAAAGCCCTACGGCCTCCGCCGAGGGCCAGACCATCGGCCAGTAGGCGGTCGAGACCGCAACGCGCAACCTGTGGCCCGCGGCAACACGGCAGGCAAGATCGTTGAGTTTCACGGTCACGTCCGTCCATTTGCCCGGTGTCATGGGCGCAGTCTTTTCGTGATCGTCGCGGTGCGTGAGGTTGAGAAGGCCGAAGGAAATCCGCCGCGATGTGCCGTCGGGCGCAACATCCATCAATCTTACGGCGAGGAACCCGCCGGGTCGGTCGATGGCGATGCGCAGCCGGGCCTGCGGTGCACCGAGCATTTCCAGTGGTGCGGCGAGCGGTTCGCCATCGAAGCAGAGCGAGCGGCCGTCGTCTTCGCGCTGGTCAACGGCGAGATCGGGACTGGTGCCGCCGAGGCCGTAAGGGCACCAGCTCCCGCCCGTCGCGCCGAGCGACTGCGGCGAGCGGTGCTCGAGAACCTGCCCGGCAACATTCTCACTGCGAAGGCCGTCGGCGTTCAGTGAGAACGTTGCCGTTTCCGTTCGCCCGGAAGGCCAGGCCGCCTCACGGACCCAGCGTCCCGGAACCTGCGTCTGGCAGGCGTCCGGTTCGATAAAATCCTGCATGAAGACCGTGTAGGCCGGTTCGTCCATGATGCCGGTGTCGATGCCCTTGAGCCAGTGATCCCACCATCGGAGCGCATGACCGAGAAACCCGATGGCCGGTTCCGGAACGCCTGTTTCCGGATACTTATGGCCCCAGGGACCGATGAGGCCTTTCGTCGGGCACCGGAGGTTGGCAAGCACCCGCGGTACAGCATTGGAGTAACCGTCTTCCCAACCGCCGACCGCATAGACAGCGCATTCGATGTCGGCATAGTTTTCGCAGACCGAGCCGTGGCGCCAGTAGTCGTCGCGCCGCTGGTGACGCATCCAGATGTGCGAGGCCGGCGGCGACCAGCTCTCGAGGCGTTGCATCCATGCGTCGCGCCAGCCGTCGCCGGCGATTTCGGGATCCGGCGGCCGGGTCATGAAATGATAGAACGCGGAGCCCCAGAAGAAGCCGTCGGTCAGCAGGCAGCCGCCCATCCAGTGGACGTCGTCGGCGTAGCGATCGTCGGTGAAGCAGTGTGGCATAATCGCCTTCAGCGCCGGCGGCCGGCGGGCAGCAACCTGCAGAGCGTTGAAGCCGCCCCATGAAATGCCCGTCATGCCGATGGCGCCGGTGCACCAGGATTGCTCGGCAATCCAGGTGATCGCGGCGACCCCGTCATCCTGTTCGGACTTCGGGTACTCGTCCGTAATAAGACCCTCGGACTCGCCGGTACCGCGGATATCGAGGCGCACGCAAGCGTAACCGTGACCGGCCCAGTAGCGATGCCGACAATCGTCACGCACCCGAGTCCCATCGCGTTTGCGGTAGGGAATGTACTCGAGGATTGCCGGTACCGGGTCGGTTTCGGCGTCCGCCGGCATCCAGATTCTCGCTGAAAGCCGAACACCGTCCGACATCGGGATCCAGACGTGCTCGAACTCTGTCACCTCACGTGGAAAATCGGTGACATATGTCATCGATGGCCTCCCTCTTGTGCGTCGGCTTGTCGCCGTTACTTGCTCAGTATTTGAGCGCCGAATCGCATCACCGCGCAAGTGCGCTATCATTCGCAACTTGACACTCTTATCGCTTCATTGTGCGATAAAAGCATGAATGACGATCCACTTTGCCGCAACCTCGCCACGCTGTGCAGCTATCGCCCGTCGATTGCGGAGGTTTGCCGCAAGCTCGGCATCAACCGCCAGCAGTTCAACAAGTACTTGAACGGGCGCTCGCGGCCGTCACGTCATAACATGCGCCGAATCTGCGATTTCTTCGGCGTTACCGAATCGGAGATGCTGCTCGAGCCGGTCCGGTTCGAGGAACTGGTGTCGATCCGCCGCCAACCGATCGCTGAGGGCGCGCTCGCCGGGCCGCTGAGTCACGTCGACCGGCTGTTTAGCGAGAGCAGCTCACTCGACCGCTATCTCGGCTACTATTACCGATATTTCTACTCGTTCGGCTACGCGGGAAAGGTGATGAAGTCTCTCTGTGTCCTGTTCGAGGAAAACGGTCGATATTTCTGGAAAAACATCGAGGTGATGCGTCAGGTCAGTACCAGTCATCCCACGTCGGTCTCGAAATATCTCGGCGTCGCCTTCCACATGGCCGACCGTATCTTCATCGTCGAATATGACTCCCTGCTCCGTAACGCAATCACTCAGGTCACGCTCTATCCCAGCTACCACGCTCGGGTCGACTACATGCTCGGCGTGCAGACCGGCGGACCGGTACGGCGAGGCCGCAAACCGGGAGCTTCGCGAGTGCTATTCGAATACCTCGGACGTCATATCGACGTGCGCAAGGCTCTTGCCCAGGCCGACTTGATTCCGGAAGACGACCCGCGAATCGATCAGGAAGTCCGCGAGTTGATCCGCAACGAAATACCGGATGGCAGCTACGTGTTCGAGGTCGACCAGATCTGACTTGCCTGGCAGCCTGCAGCCGCCGCACCATGCGGACAGATTGTCCGGAAGGGGATCAGGCATGCAAACGGTCTATCACGGCGGAACGATCCTGACCGTCGACGCAGAGGATACCGTAGCCGAGGCCGTTCTCGTCGAGGACGACCGCATCGCCGCCGTCGGCGCCTTGGCCGAGATCGACGCGGCGGCGGACCCTAACGCCCGGCGCCGCGACCTACTGGGTCGGACGATGATACCTGGCTTCATCGATCCGCATGGCCATTTCCCGGACTCGGGTTTCCTCAAACTCCACAGGGCCGACCTCTCCGGGCCGCCTATCGGCGATTGCCGCTCGATTGCCGACGTGCTCGACCGGCTCCGTGACAAGGCGAAGGAGACGGAACCCGGCGACTGGGTTGTCGGCTCGATGTTCGAGCCGAGCGGCCTAACCGAAAAACGTTTTCCGAGCCGCGACGAACTCGACACGGTCTCATCAGCCCATCCGATCTGGGTCGTCCACATTTCCGGTCACGCCGGTGTCGCCAACAGCCGGGCGCTCGCATTGCGAGGCGTCGACCGCGACACGCCGGAGCCCAAGGGCGGACGGTTTGGCCGCGACCCGGAAACCGGCGAACTCGACGGTCTGCTCGACGGCATGCGGGCCATGGGCGAGCTCGGCGATTCCGAGTTCGGCATTACCTACGACAAGTTCCGGTCCGCCTTCGCCAGCGCGGCCGACGAGTATCTCTCACAGGGCGTGACCATGGCGCAGAATGCCTGGGCAACAAAGGAACTGTTGGGTTACTTCGGAAAGATCGCCACCGAGGACATACCCGAAATCGATGTGATGGTGCTGCCGGCGGGCTTCATGGAACCGAAGGTCATGAATGGAGAGATCGGTGTTCCTCTTCCGCCGCCCGGAAGTCGGATCTTTCTCGGGCCGAGGAAATTGTTCGCGGACGGCTCGTTCCACATGCAGACCGCATGCCTCACGAAGCCCTATTTCAAACCGCTCAACGGTGTGGAAAACTATCGATGCGAGCTCTCGGTCACCCGGGAACAGATGGTCAAGCGCATCGGCAGGCTCCATGGAATGGGGTTTCAGTGCCACATGCACGCCAACGGCGATGCGACAGCCGATCTCCTGCTCGATGCCATCGAAGAGGTGCAGCAGGCGGACCCGCGCGACGACCACCGACATACTTTTATCCATGCCCAGACTCTTCGCGAGGATCAGCTCGACCGGATGACGGCCATGGGCGTGACGGCCAGTTTCTTCCCCGCCCACATCTATTACTGGGGCGACTATCATCGCAACGTGACGTTGGGCCCGGAACGGGTGCATGACATGTGCCCGACACGTTGGGCCGCCGATCGAGAAATCCGCTTTACCATCCATAACGACGCTCAGGTCACGCCGACCCTGCCGCTGCATCTCATGTGGTGCGCGGTTAACCGCATAACGGCGACGGGGACGGAAATCGGAAAGCAGCAAGCGATAACGCCGACCGAGGCGCTACGGGCCCATACCATCGATGCCGCCTGGCAGGTCTTTTGCGATCACGAACGCGGCAGTATCGAGCCCGGCAAGTGGGCGGATTTCGCCGTTCTTTCCGCCAGTCCGCTCGACGACCCAATCTCGATCCGGAACATCCGCGTCGAGGAAACCGTGGTGCGCGGCAAAACCGCTTTCCAAACCTGAAACGGCGCCCGACGGCGAAGCTCAGCTAGCGTTTGCCGCCAGAGAATTCAACCGTTCCGCGAAAGGGCTTTGACCTGCTTTTGCCCTGTGTCCTTTGGGGCAGGATTTTGCTTGGGCGCTCTGCGCCCTCCCTGCACCTTCGAAGCTATTGTTTCCCAATAACTTCTCGGTGTGAACACAACTCCATTCACCGCACCCCCCAGCCCTATCACCTATCTCGCCCGTACCAACCACCGGAACACCGGCAGGCTCTTCGGTATCAAGCAACCGGACCGGTTTTCGCATATCTACATCATCGGCAAGACCGGCACCGGCAAGTCGACGCTCATCAAGACCATGGCGCGTCAGGATATTGCCGCGGGCCACGGACTTGCCCTGATCGATCCGCACGGCGACCTCGTCTCTGGGATCGCCACCGCCATTCCCGAAAGCCGCAAGAAGGACGTGGTGTATCTGAATGCGCCCGACCCGGCGCAGCCTTATGGATACAACCCGCTCCGCAAGGTGCGGCGGGACCGCCGTCCGCTTGCCGCTTCAGGCATCATCGAAGTGCTACGAACGACCTGGGATGCGCGGTCGTGGGGCGCGCGGATGGAACACGTGCTCCGAAACGCCCTCCTTGCCCTTCTCGATCAGGACGAAGCGACGCTGTCGGACGTGCTCCGGCTACTTACGGACAAGACGTATCGGATCAATGTGGGGCGGGACGTTCATCACCCGCCGGTGCGAGACTTCTGGCTCAAGGAGTTCCCGCAATATTCATACCGTTACCGCGCGGATGCCATCGCACCGATCCAGAACAAGATCGGGGCGTTCCTCTCCGATCCGCTGCTCTACCGCATCCTCACGGAACCGAAGCAGCCGATCAGTGTCCGGCGCATCATGGATGAAGGCAGGATACTCCTCGTCAACCTCGCCAAGGGGCAGCTCGGCGACGACACCGCCTCGCTTCTCGGCGGCCTGCTCGTCACCACCATCGGGCTCGCCGCCTTCAGCCGGGCTGATACCGAAGAATCTGAGCGGAAGCCGTTCTTCCTTTATGTCGACGAGTTTCAGAACTTCACGACGCTCTCCGTCGCCTCCATGGCCTCCGAACTGCGCAAATACCGCGTCGGGCTCACGTTCGCCCACCAGTATCTGCATCAGCTCGAAGAAAGTGTGCGCCATGCCGTCATCGGCAACGCCGGCACGCTGATCTCATTTCGTCTGGGCGCGCACGACGCCAACTTCATCGCCCGCGAGATCGATCCGAAGTTCTCCCGGCTCGATCTCCTCAACCTCCCGAACCATGACATCTATCTAAAACTTATGATCGACGGCACACCGTCGAAGTCGTTCAGCGCGACAACGATCACGCCTTTGGACAGGGAGTACAAAAGTCTTCTAATGTCCTAAGACCAGACACGCTGTGAGAAGTCTGGAAGCTTCCTGACCAAACTGACCTTTTGGATCAATCGTTGGGGCTAAACACGCAGGAGAACACTCAATTAACACGACATCGGTTTGCCGCTGGCAACGTTGATGTGCTAATGCATCATTCCATAAAGAGATACATTCCGTCAGTGGAATGCCTGCACCGAAAACAATGCTCACAAAGTACGTTCACAATATGCTGTGACGATAGATCGATTTTTATAATCGCTTGCGCGATCTCCACGAATGCTGCTACGAGATCAACATGCGTCCTTTGTTGTCCATTCGCACTTGTCTTGCACTTGTGCTATTGGCGTCCCTAATCGCGATGCCGGTTGTGGGCGCTGCAATGGCTGCATCCATGACACCTTCTTCCGTTTTGGAGATGTCGGCAGTGGATGGTTGCGACGGCTGTGGCGACGATTCTTCCGTCGACAATCAGTGTCCGGATGTACTTTGTTCCGGCTTCCACGGCGTTGCATCGAATTCTGTTGTTCAGTACGCCACGCCGTACCGTGTGCATACGGTCGGCCGTCATTACGGACATGTCGGGCAGCACTTGATTCCTGAGCCGGCCCCTCCCCGCGCCTAATCTCTCCGCTTGGAGCGTCGGCGTTCCTCTCCGCGATATATGTGATTAGCCCAACAGAGCACTAGTTCCGTTGGCGCTATCGCTCAGCACGGTACGTATGAAGCCGCTGCAAAACTTCTACCGACGACTCCAATCAGTTCCGGATACCCGACGTTCGTAGCCTGCGCAGAGCGTGGAGAGCGTCGAGAACCCCGTGCTTCGGAATCAGCCGGGTTATTTGGAGACATTTGGATGAAACGACGACGCAGTTTTTGGATACGCATCATCGCCTTCACGGCCATGATCCTGCTACCGGCTTCTATCGCTCAGGCGGCAGGCGATTCTGAGCGAGGAAGGAAGGCCTTCCTTGCATGTGTGTCATGTCATTCGGCGGAGCCCGGCGTTCACAAGAGCGGGCCCAGCCTTGCGAACATTTGGGGAAAGCCAGCCGGGTCGGTCGAGCGCTTCGGCCGATACTCCGACGCGATCAAGGCATCGAACATAACCTGGACGGAGGAGAACCTGGACGCTTGGCTCCGCGACCCGCAAGCGCTCATCCCCGGCACATTGATGCGAATTCGTGCGATCGATAGCCGGCGGGACCGACAGGACATCATTGCGTATCTGAAAAAACTGGCGTCGTCTGGGGCTGCACCTCCGGAAGAGGCCCATCGGATCGACCCTGCCGACCTGTCGAACCCACCGCTCGGGGGCCGGGTGACGGCGGTAAACCATTGCCGTGACACGTACACAATTAAGACGGCGGCCGGGCAGACGATCAAATATTGGGAATTCAACCTCCGCCTGAAAACCGATTCGAGCGGCAAGGGACCGCCCGAGGGGGTGCCGGCATTGGTCGGATCGGGCATGAGAGGAGACCGCGCATCCCTGGTGTTCGCTTCTCCGGCGGAGATCAGTCCGTTTATCGAGGAAAAATGTTGAGCGGCCTGGCGCGAGCCCGGTCCGATCATTCTGTGGCGGAGACGACAAAATGATGGATTGCATACAAGGCATGACGGGCATGATGGGCGGCATGGGCTTAGTCGGTTTTCTTGTTCTGGCGGTCCTCGGTCTCGCGGCAGCGGCCCTGATCAAGTACCTGTTCTTCAACGACCAGGGGCGGCGCCATGATCGCTGAGAACATCCCGGCTGGCGAAGTGTCAGCGCACACTCCACGCGGCTTTCGGCTTGGTTTCGTGCTGCCGGTCGTGTTTTTTGCCGGATTGGCCACGGCTCTGGGATGGGGACTGACGCGGGACCCGAGCGTTCTACCCTCGACCCTGATCGGAAAACCGGTTCCGGAGTTCAACCTGGCGCCGGTCCAAGGCCGGACGAACGGGCTTTCGAGCGATAAACTTAAGGGCGCTGTGTCGCTGGTCAACGTCTTTGCGTCATGGTGCACGGCGTGCCGGGCCGAACACCCGTTGTTCATGCAGATGAGCGCAAACGGGACGGTCCCGATTCACGGACTCAACTACAAGGATAAACCGGAAGACGCCGCAGCTTGGCTCGATGAACTCGGCGACCCGTACACCCTGACGGGCGCGGATATCAACGGCCGGGTTGGGATCGAATGGGGCGTCTACGGCGTGCCCGAAACGTTTGTCATCACACGCGACGGTACGGTCGCCTACAAGCATATCGGGCCAATATCGCGGCAGGTTCTTGACGAAACGCTGCTTCCGCTCATCGATCAATTGCGAACCCTGGAACTAACGGCGCCGACGGCCGGGTTTTCCGCCAATGGAGATGAGCCATGATTTCCGTAAGAGTTCGGAGAATTGCAACGATTGCTGGCGTTTTGACAATTCTGTCGGTCGCAACTTTGGTCGTATTTCGGTACGGGTCAGACTTGCTCGTAACTTCGGACAATTCGGCGACACCAGTCACAACGATAGCAGACGCACCTTCAAAACGAGGATCGGGCTTTCCGTTACTCGACGAACCGCAATCGGTTCCCGAGCTTCAATTCGTGAGTGAAGAAGGCCGAGCGCTTACCCTCGCGGATTTCCGTGGCAAGACGGTGCTTCTGAATATTTGGGCGACATGGTGCGTTCCATGCCGTGAGGAAATGCCGGCCCTGGACCGGCTGCAGACTGAACTCGGGGGAGCGAGCTTCGAAGTTCTGGCCCTTTCGATCGATCGTCAGGGCGTTCCCGAAGTAAGAACGTTTTACGACGAGTACGGCCTGAAATCGTTGCAGATTTATGTCGACGCTTCAGGGAAAGCGGCGCGCGATCTCGGAGTCGTCGGTATACCGACGACACTACTAATCGATCATAACGGCAACGAAATCGGACGAATGGTCGGCCCCGTGGAATGGGACGCGCCGGACTTGTTGTCCTTTTTTCGCAATCAACTCGCTGTGAGCGGGCCAATCAATCCATGACCAAAGGAGAAAGTCAGATGAGTGAAGCAACATCGAATGGCGGCACGGTTTCGCTACCCCAAAGGGCGGTCAACGCCCTATGGCCATACATCAGCGGAAAACGCGGATTGATATTGGTGGCCGTCGCAATCGCGGGCGCGGGCGTTGCGTTGAACTGGAGCTGGCTGGTCGCAGCGGGGATTGCGCCGCTCCTGCTGACGGCGCTGCCGTGTGTCGCCATGTGTGCCCTGGGACTTTGTATGAACAAGGGGGGCGGCAAGTCATGTTCGTCCGGCGACCAAGTTGCCGGCAAGAACCCGAATTCAAGAGGAGGCACCGAGGGGGATTCGTAACGTGGAACTCGGTCGAGAGAACATATCTCTTGATCTTGCTTCCACACATTCAAAATCTAGAAACACCAAGGAGTGATTATGAAAACCAAACCGATAGCTATCGCCTTTGCCGGTGCCATTGCAGTTTCCCTCGTCGCCATGTCGACGACATTCGCCCATGAATCGATGGGCCAGGGCGACACGATGCAGGGTGGCCAAATGATGGACCATGACGACACGACGCGGCATGGTCAGATGATGAAGATGATGGGCAACATGGCAGAGATGAAGCAGATGATGGCAGCGTGCAACAACATGATGCAGGCAAAAGCCGACGGGCACGATGCCACCAAACCGGATAACGGAACAGCCGGTGAAACATCGGAATGACCTGTTCTAGGCATAACATCTGAGTCCAAAGGAAGCGGCGACCCGCTCAAGGCCGCCGCACTCCTCGCCCCCGAATAGGAACCGACCATGAAGTATATCTGCGTGTTCGTTCTCGGTCTGTCATTTCTCATGACAGGCGCTGCGCATGCTCATTCGATGAAGGGTCTCGAAGAGCAACTCTATGACAAGGAGAAATATTTCCAGCCCATCGACAAGGATACGCCGCGGTTTTCACTTGAGGGGGTCGATGGCACGAGGGTCGCGAACGAGGATCTTCGCGGTAAAGTGATCGTCCTGCATTTCATCTACACCAACTGCCCGGACGTTTGCCCGCTTCATGCGGAGAAGCTCGCGGAAGTCCAGCAGATGGTGAATCAAACCCCAATGCGCGATCAGGTGGTGTTCGTGACGATCACAACCGATCCGAAAAACGACACGACCGATATATTGCACGAGTACGGCCTCGACCGTGGCCTCGATCCGATGAACTGGAAAGGTCTTACAACGGGCCCGGACCGCCTCACCGTAACCCGGGAGCTTGTCGAAAAGTTCGGTCACAAGTTTACAGAGGAAGGAGACGGCTACCTGGTACACAGCGTGGTGACCCATATCATCGACAAGGATGGTCGATGGCGCGCGAATTTCCACGGCCTCAAATTCGATACGACAAACCTTCTCGTCTATATCAATGCGCTCGCAAACGATGAACACGGGGCTGAACCCGCCGAAGAAGGCGGGTTCTGGGATTCAGTACGGGAGCTGTTCTAGTCATGACCGACACGATAGACACCGTTTCGACTGCGGTTAACGGTAGCCATGCGCGAATGCCGGCGGACAAGAAGCGCCGCAAGAATCTGAAAGTCGCCGGCGTGCTGACCGTGTTCGTCATTGGAATGATCGGCCTCGCGTTCGCTGCCGTTCCACTTTACGAGCTGTTTTGCCGAGTTACGGGATACGGCGGGACGACGCAGGTCGCTGAGGGTTCCTCGGGCCGTATTGTCGATCACACGGTCAGGCTCGATTTCGACACCAATGTCGGCAATGGCTTGCCCTGGCGTTTCGATGCGCCGGAGCCGGTTGAAATGAAGCTTGGCGAGGAACGCCTGGTGACATTTACGGCAGTCAACCTGAGCGACCAGCCAATACTCGGCACATCCGTATTCAACGCATCGCCACTCAAGATCGGAAAGTACGTTCAGAAAATCGAGTGTTTCTGCTTTACGGAGCAACTTCTGATGCCGGGAGAAACCAAGGAGTTTCCCGTCACCTTCTTTATCGACCCAGAAGTGGCGGATGATCGGAACGTCAATGAGGTACGCGCCATCACGCTCTCCTATACGTTCTTTGATAAGGGGGAAGATGCTCTCAAGCAGCATCTCTCAGAACAGAATTGAAGTTAGCGATACACCATGACGTGGTACCCGCATGAATGACATCACACCGGCACACTGGCTGTCAGCGATTCGCCGCTATCTATTGTTTATTGCTGCAGCCAACCTCGTTTGGGAGTTCGCCCAATTGCCGCTTTACACAATCTGGCGGGAGGGCACGGCGGAAGAAATCGTCTTTGCCGCCGTGCATTGCACCGGCGGCGATGTCCTGATCGCCATGTCGGCATTGATAGGCAGCCTGATTGTCACGGGAGGCCATGCATGGCCTGTCGCTCGCTACAGACTGGTCGCTGCACTTACCGTTGCGACCGGGCTCGCCTATACGATTTTCAGCGAGTGGCTGAATACCGAAATCCGCGGTGCCTGGGCCTATGCCGATATCATGCCAGTCGTGCCCATCATCGATTCCGGCCTTTCCCCATTGGCGCAGTGGATCGTCATACCCCTGGTCGGTTTCTGGTGGGCGCGCCGACCGCTTACAGTATCTTAAAGCCAAGAACAGCGAGGTTACTCAGCATGCTAACGTCATGGATCGAAGATCGATTGAAGAAGGCCACGGCAACAAGCGCCCTGCTCGGCGCTTTCCTGGCCGCCGCCGTCAGTCTAATGCCGGACCGGGCTGCCGCGCAGGAGTCTACCGTCATCGAGCTGACCCAAACACCCTGCCAGTTTCTGGAATCGGAGAATGGTGTTGATCGCGGCTTCACAAGTTCCAAGAAGGCCGACTGCGAAGTAATCAACGAAACGACTGGAGAGGACCGGTTGCAAGAGGCGATGGTCATGACCCTGAAACCGGGGAAGTATGTTTTCCGCGTTACCAACAAGAATGTTCCCTACCCCCTGGGTTTCTGGTTGCGCGGTGACGGTTTGATCAATCGCGCAAAATTGCCCAGCGTTTCGGGCGGCGGCCTCATCGAGGGGGGCACCAAGGACTACGTCATCGCGCTCGAAGAGGGAGAGTATGTCTACTCGTGCCCGTTGAACCCGACCCCTGACTACAAGCTGGTCGTCCGTAAATGATGGAGTTCGACACTCCATATGTACTACGACAAAGCCGTCTCATCGCAATCAGAGCCAATACAGAAAGCCGGAACAGGAATACGTCAATGAGATCACTAAGACTGGGAAAGTCGGCCGGTGCCGGCGCCGTCCTATTGTTCATCGCCATAGCGTGGGGAACGCCTTTGTATTCGGCGGAAACGTCGGTTTCCGAACTGGCAAAAAACACCCATTTTCACGGCATTGCGACTCACCCCGCAGACGATGCCGTAATTTACCTGGCGACCCACCACGGAATCTTTGTTGTTCAATCCGATGGAATCGCACATCGTGTATCGGAAGACCAAAACGATTACATGGGATTCACGCCTCATCCGTCAAATGCAACCGTTCTCTATGGGAGCGGCCATCCCGTTGATGGTGGCAACATGGGATTCATTACGTCGTCTGATGGCGGCGAGAACTGGTCGAAACTCTCGGACGGGATCGGCGGCCCCGTCGATTTTCACCAAATGGATATCAGCAAGGCCGACCCAAAGACCGTTATAGGGGTTTCTGGGGGGCTTCAGATCAGTCGCGACGGAGGGCACACCTGGTTCATGGTTGGATCCGTGCCGGAGGGTATTATCGACATTGCTGCGTCCGGTGTCGATGCCAACACATTTTATGCGGCCACCCGGAACGGGTTGATGCGGACTACGGACGGCGGTGGAACATGGGTGCCTGCACATACTCTTACGCGTCCCGCAACACTGGTACACGCAGCCCTTGGCGGAACGCTCTACGCCTTCCAGGTCGGCAGCGGTTTGATGCGGACGGACGAGGCGAAACTTCGCTGGCAGCTTGTGAACGATGATTTCGGTGAAGCGTACATCCTTCATTTAGCCATCGCACCCGACAACGAGGATGCTTTGTTCGCCATCACAATCGATCCGAATACAAGGGCTCAAACCATCATCGCCAGTCAAGATGGTGGTGAAACTTGGACGGCTCTGGGCGAGAACTGAAGTAGCCAAATTATGCGGCTCTTCCGAGCTGAGTTACATGGATGATCATCGATGTTTGAGCTTTCAAATCTTGGCGTTCTCACGGTCTTCGCGGCGGGATTGATTTCATTCGTTTCGCCATGCGTGTTGCCGCTGGTTCCTGGCTACGTCTCGTACATCGCCGGTCGATCCCTACACGAGAATTCGGCCCAGGTTTCCCTCTCGGCGCGGCTCCCGGCAATGGGCCTAAGCACATGTTTCATTCTGGGGTTCTCGACGGTCTTCATTGTCCTGGGCGCCAGCGCGACCGCGCTCGGCCAGCTGCTGCTGGCCTATCGATATGAGCTCAACATCGTCGGCGGCGTTATCGTCATCGCCTTCGGGCTCTTGATGCTGGGAACTCTACGGCCCGCATGGGCATTGCGCGATCTGCGATTTCATCTGAACATACCAGGCGGTCAGCCGGTTTCCGCCTATGTTCTGGGTCTTGCATTCGGTTTTGGGTGGACACCATGCATAGGGCCGGTCCTGGGCGCGATTCTGACCGTCAGCGTCGCATCCGCGACGGTGATCGAAGGTGTGACGTTGCTTGCGATCTATTCCCTGGGCCTCGGCGTGCCGTTTCTCATCTCCGCTATACTTGCGGGGCGAATGGCTCGCGGGATGAGTGGTTTGCGCCGTACCGGACGATACATGCAAATCGCCGCCGGCGGCGTCATGATCTTGATGGGGGTCGCCATGATCACTGGCCGCCTCACGGAGTTTTCCTACTGGATGCTTGATGCATTCCCGATTCTCGGCACGATTGGTTAACGGGTGCAGAGTCTTCGACAAGCTATGACGATGGATCTTCAATCACCGTTCGCCTCTCGGTATTGCTGGTCGATCCTGTCCTGAAACGATAAGGATTTTTCCGACCACGTGGACTTTATGAACGACAGGATTGCCCAGATTTCGTCGTCCGACAGTATCCCCTCGAACGCCGGCATATCGCTTTCGTACCCTTCCGGCGCTAGCGGTGGCTGCACACCCCGCTTGACGACGCGGAACAGGTGATCATCGGGATGGTGCCAGGTGTGGCCGGTATCGTCGTGCGGCGGAGCCGGAAGCCGTCCCTCCGCGTTACGGATCTTCCAGTTCGGCTGGCCTTCGAGATTCGCGCCGTGACACGACGCGCAGTCGTTGCGATAGAGGCGTTCTCCGAGCGCGACCTGCCGTTCGTTCGTCGGATCGGCACGGCCTTTCCCCGATGACGATTGTGTCACCCAGATTGCAGCGGTTCCTGCCGCGATCATCAACGCCGCAACAACGAACACAACGCGCACTTTGCCGTGCTCGGTCATTCGACGGCGTAGACTTCCGGTGTGTCCGGCACGACCTCGTAGATCACGAACGGCTCACTCTTTGTGCCGCTCATGCCCGGCGAACCCATGGGCATTCCCGGCAAGGTGACGCCCTTGATATCGGGTCGTTCGGCCAGTAACCGATCCAGCGTGTTGACGGGCACGTGACCGCTGACGACGTATCCATCGACGAAGGCGAGATGACAGCCCTCGAATCCGTCCGGGATCCCGGCGGCCCGGCTCATGGCGACGAGCTCGTGCGTGGGATTTACCGTCACCGTATACCCGTGCTCACGCAGATAGCTGGCATAGCCTTCACAGCATCCGCACTGGGGGTTCTTGTAAAGTTCGATTTCCTCGGCAGCGGCGATTGATATTGCAGGCGGGAAAAGCCAACCGGCAGCCGCAACAGCCACCGTCAAAGTGAGCGCCGTTATGTATTTTCGCATCTGGTTTTCCTTTCAATTCACGTTCAGGTGACGCGAATGACGGCCATCATGCCCGCCGCCTGGTGTTCGAGGATGTGACAATGGAACATCCAGTCACCGGGATTGTCGGCGACGAAGACGATTTCGACCCGCTCGCGCGGCGCCATCAGGACCGTGTCCTGCCATTCGCGGTGTCGCGTCGGATTGCCATCGCGCGAGACGACCCGGAACGAGTGTCCGTGCAGATGGATCGGGTGATGCCATGCCGTTGCGTTCGTCATGGCGATGACGTGACTCCGGTCCCGTTCGAGCGTCAGCACTGGGTCCATGATGTGCCCTTCCGCAGCGATGCCGTTGACGAACCAGATCTTGCCGTCGTGCATCATGCTCATCATGCCGCCGGATGATCCGTCGCCCATGCTGCCGCCCATTTCCTGCATCACCGCGCCACCCATCATGCCGCCGTTGAACACGATCTCGTGGCGAACGGCGTCGTTCGGATCGGGCTCCGGCAGCGGATTGGCAGGCAGGGCGACCGGCCAGTCAGGCACTTTTCCCCGTAGGGTCACGTCATCGTATCTAAGATCCACGAGATTGTATTTGAGTTGAGGGTAAAATCGGTCGACGACCTGAAAGCGGTCGCCGGGGTTGCCGGTCATGTCGAGAACGATGTCGGCGCGCATCGCGGGCCCCAGCACGACCATGCCCGCTTCAGGCCTATGCGGTTCGACCGGCTGGCCGTCGAGAGCGATGACAATGGGTTCATGACCATGGAAGTCGAGACCGAAGATACGCGCATTGGCGGCATTGATGAGTCTCAGTCGGATACGCTCGCCAGCCCGAACATCGAACCGTTCCGGTACCCGGCCGTTGATGGTCACCGTGTTGCCGAGGCGGCCGTTGTGGCTCATGTCGTGGCCGTTGCTGAAATCGTCGCTGATCGAGGCGGTTTCGGTCAGTCGCCAGTCGTCGATCACCCATGTCACGTCACGGTCGGCCTGGATCGGCTCGCGTTCCTCGATAACAAGCGGCCCGTACAGACCCCGACCGACCTGCTCGAAGCTGCGCTGGTGGGGGTGATACCAGAACGTCCCGGCATCGACGGCATCGAACTCGTAGATGAACGTTCCGTTTGGCGCAATTGGGGATTGAGTCAGGTGTGGCACACCGTCCATGCGGTTCGGCACGCGGAGACCGTGCCAGTGGACTGTCGTTTCCTTGGCAAGTCCGTTTTTTACGGCGATGCGGATGCGCTCGCCCTGCCTGACCCGAATTTCCGGACCGGGAACACGCCCGTTAAAACACCATGCCGGCGTCATGCCGTGCGGTTCGGGAACGAGTCGAACGCTTCCCGGTGCTGCATTCAACGTGATATCGGTCATTGCCGATGCCGAGTATGGCAACGCCATTCCCAGTGTTGCAGCCATGGAGGAAGCGAGAAAATCGCGGCGGGCGAGCGCCGAGGTTTGGTCATTGGGCATTTTTGTCGATCCTGAATTGAACTCGATTCCGTGAGCGTCACCTAATGAGTGACGTTCTATCGATCTGGCCTAAGGGCGTTTTTGCCTGCCTAGACAATCACGCAGCAACTTTCCGGCACAAACCGGGAAGTTAGCGTTCAGGAAAGGGTGCGAGGGGGTGCGGACTCGGGCGGTCCGATTGCGCCGGTGATTCTCGCAATACCCGGCCATATCCAACTTGTAACGCTGTCTCCCGGCGACGGGTTGTTCGGCCCGACAAGCGAAACTGCCGATACGGAACAAAGCATGCTACATGCCGCCACGTCCTCATCGTCACTGCCGTTGCAACCATCGCAGTCCGACATGGTCATGTAACCGTCGTCGGCAAGCGCCATCTCGACCGCCATGGTTCCGGACGCTACAGCATGCGTTACAGATGCCATCAGGAAGATGGCGAAAAACAGAACGGTAAACATGGGCAGCGTGCGAGACATTGAACGATTGTATGAAAGGTTAACTGTGCTGTCGACGCATTTAGGGCGCTGATTCGTTGTCTTGGTCCCGACATTCCCTAACACCAATCACTGTGTCATCAATGTTCGCTGACACAAAGATCGTGATCGCTCAGCACTTCGATCACCCGGCAATCCGATATCTTGCCGCCGCTGCACTGCTCGATCATGCGCTCCAGTTCGGTTTTCAGCGATAGCAAACGGCCAATCCGCTGGTCGACGTGAGTCAGTTGTTCCCGGGCGATGGCGTCCGCCGCCTCGCAAGACTGCTGCGGTTGGTCCGAGAGGCTGAGTAGGTCGCGGATCGCGCTCAGCGAAAACCCCAGTTCCCGCGCATGTCGGATAAACCGAATTCGTTCGATATGGCTGGTCTCGTAAATGCGCTGATTTCCACCGGACCGGTCCGGCGGCGGAATGAGGCCGATTTCTTCGTAGTATCGGATCGTCTGGACCTTGCAATCTGTCGCCTTCGATACCCGGCCGATCGTCAATGAAGCAGGCATGATATTTCCCCTTGTATCTACAGTCGCTGTAGCGATTAGTCTGTGAACTCAATCAGGTTATGGCAAGAGGATCGAGCAGAAATGAGTGACGGGTGTTGCGGATCGGAAGCAAAGTTCGATGGCGCCTCGGCGGCGTTTCGCAGGGCGCTGTGGGCGGTTATCGCTATCAACGGCGCGATGTTCGTTGTCGAGATTTCCGCCGGCGCGTTCGCCGGATCGAAGGCGTTGCAGGCCGATGCACTCGATTTCCTTGGCGATACGGCAACCTATGCCCTGAGCCTCTACGTCATCGGCATGTCAATCCGGGCACGGTCGCTTGCCGCGGTGTTCAAGGGGCTAAGCCTTGCCGGGATGGGCGTCTGGGTGCTCGGTAGCTCGATCTATCAGGCCTTCGTCATCGGCCTGCCCAAGGCGGAGGTTATGGGGGCCATCGGATTTCTCGCGCTTGCCGCCAATATGGCCAGTGTCGTTATCCTGATGCGATTCAAGGACGGCGACGCCAATGTCCGCTCGGTCTGGCTGTGCAGCCGCAACGACGCCATCGGCAACGTCGCTGTCATGCTCGCGGCGGTCGGCGTCTGGGCGACCGGGTCGGCATGGCCAGATTTGGCCGTTGCTGTGCTGATGGCGGGTTTGTTCTCCTGGTCCGCGATTCAGATCATCAGGCAGGCGATTGCTGAACGGTACTTCGGTTTCGCATGAAGTCCCAACTCAGCGGTGTACTCGCACTTGTTTTTCTGAAGTTCTTGCTTAGACACGAACATCGCTAAGTGTTGTCGCACTCTATCCTCGTAAATTTGATGCTTTTGTTCTTGACCCCGTACCATAGTACGGCGTGCAGAATAACGTCATGGAGTTGGACATGATCGACAATATGACTATCGGCAAAGCTGCCCACGCGGCAGGTGTCGGCGTGGAAACGATCCGGTTCTACGAACGCAAAGGCCTGATTGACCGGCCGGTCAAGCCGACCACGGGCGGCTATCGTTGTTACCCACTTGATACAGTGGCGAGGATCCAATTCATTCGCCAGGCTCAGGAGATCGGGTTCTCGCTCCGCGAGATCGATGAATTGCTGTCGCTTCGCGCCAATCCGTCGACCGATTGTGCTCAAGTGCGTGATCGGGCGAGGACCAAACTTAGCGAAGTGGATCGAAAAATGGAGCAACTTCAGCGTATCCGCCAGGCTCTTGAAAGCCTGATTGATGCGTGCCCGGGACAGGGTAACCCGCTTAGGGCGTGCTCGATCATTCAATCGTTCGAGGACGCCGACGCCCCTCTTTTGAAACCACCGCAAGATTCCACGAAGGAGACACCATCATGACCAACAAACGTCGCATCGAGATATTCAGCGCCGGCTGCGCCATATGCGCAGACGCGATAGCGCGCATCCGGGACAACGCCTGTCCGTCCTGCGATATCTCTGTTCTCGACATGAATGACAGAACCGTAGCGGACCGAGCCGAGGAACTCGGAGTAGGTTCGATTCCCGCCGTAGCGATCGACGGCAAGCTCGTCGACTGTTGCGCCGGCCGCGGCCCAGACCTCGAAGTGTTGCGGGCGGCGGGGCTTGGAACGGCTTTGGATTGACGCGACGATGCTCGAATTATGTAGAGGCCGGAAAATGCTCTTTCGAAGTCTAGTCAAGCAAGCCCGATTGTTAGTTGGTGGAGCCGTGTTGGCCACCACATTGATAGTTTCGGCCGTCATGGCCCAGCAATCGGGACCGGCCTACGAATTACGGGTTGATGGACTCGCATGTCCATTCTGCGCCTACGGCGTCGAAAAACAATTAAGCAAGATTGAACCTCCCCCATTGAATTGGTCCACCTTTGAGTTAAGGAATCCAAGGGAGGACCGATATGGCGAAGAGAAGCTACAAGCCCGAAGAGATTGTCGCGAAGCTGCGGCAGGTTGACGTTCTGCACAGCCAGGGCATGACCATTGCGGACGCGATCCGAGAGATCGGCGTCAGCGAGGTGACATTCTACCGCTGGCGCAAGGACTACGGCGGGATGAAGGCCGATCAGCTGAAGCGACTGAAGGAACTGGAGAAGGAGAACGAACGTCTCAGGCGTGCGGTCTCCGATCTGACGCTCGACAAGCTGATCCTGAAGGAGGCCGTCCGGGGAAACTTCTGAGCCCCTCGCGCCGCCGCCGCTGCATCGATCATGTTCGTGACAGTCTGGGCGTATCCGAACGCAGGGCCTGTCTTGTACTGGAACAACACCGCTCTACCCAGCGCCATGTTCCTCTGGGTCGGGCAGATGAAGACCGCCTGGTCGAGGACATGATCGCGCTGGCACGTCAGTATGGTCGGTACGGCTATCGACGGATTGCCGCGTTACTCCGTCAGGCCGGCTGGTTCGTGAATGACAAGCGGATTGAGCGGTTATGGCGCCGCGAGGGGCTCAAGGTTCCCTGCAAGCAACCGAAGCGGGGCAGGCTCTGGTTCAACGACGGCTCGTGCCTGCGATTGAGGCCGGAATACCCGAACCACGTCTGGTCCTATGACTTCGTGCATGAGCGGACGCACGATGGCAGAGCGTACAGGACGCTCAACATCATCGACGAGTTCAGCCGCGAATGCCTGATGATCCGGGTAAGGCGGAAGCTGAACTCGGTGGATGTAATCGATGCTCTGACAGATCTGTTTATCCTGCGCGGACCACCCGCATACATTCGCTCGGACAATGGGCCTGAGTTCGTCGCAGAGGCGGTCAGGCAGTGGATCGGGGCCGTCGGATCAAAGACGGCCTACATCGAACCCGGCAGCCCATGGGAGAACGGCTATTGCGAAAGCTTCAACGCCCGGTTCCGGGACGAGCTGCTGAACGGAGAAATCTTCTACACCCTCAAGGAGGCGCAGACCGTGATCGAACAATGGAGGAGGCATTACAACACGATCAGGCCGCATAGCGCGCTTGGATACAGACCACCGGCACCTGAAACCCTGGTGCCCGTGGACGCCAAACCGTCAATGCACTAACAATGAAAGCGGACCAATCAATCGGGGCAGGTCATTACTTCTGTTGCTCCCATGATTGGAATAATTGATGTTCTTCAACACCCGCGTTCTCCGGCGTGTCAATAAGGCTTCAAATCCTTTGCGTGTATCGCTTTGAGCCCATCGATTATTACAACTTTGCCGCTGCCGTCGGGAAATGAACAATAAGATACTCTGCGCCGAAAACATCGTCACTGCTGTCAAACAGGTTGGCCGGATCGCCTTTGACATTGACGCCCCTCGACGCCAATGCCTCGAAGAAGATTTCACCGAGCCCGGACCGCCAGTCACAAAAAACGGCGGAACCGGACGACCATTCCATCACCGAATCCCCCTGGTGCCGGTGATTGCATAGGGTTCCGTTCACACCCTCAACACCGGCTGCCGGAAAGTGGGCGATAACCGATTATGCACATTGCGGTTCATATTCGTTGGATCGATGGCTTTGGCGTCGACTTAAGGAAGTATTAGACCCAGATAATTTTGAGAGACGTAGAGAGCGTCTGAAGGATTACGCCGGTCGCAGAAGCTAAGACTATTTCTGGCCTGTAGACAGTGCCGTGCCAAAAGCACTGCCTACGCTCAGGCCCAGGATTGATTAGTCAAGACCCAAATAGGACGATACATGGTGGCCATTCGCATACGTTTTGGAAGCAAATAAGAACCACCGTTGAATAGTCGTGTGTCCCTGCTTAGCGACGATGAACCCGATAAATCCGCACTCATTCAGTTATGAGCGTCCCGGCAGCGGTCGATCGTATTGTCCAGCATCCTTTCTCAGGTAGACGCTATCGTGAATCTTCGCAGGGTCGTCAGGAATCTCGCGTGGTGCTGGGCGCCATATTCGCCAGAAGCCCACCCGAGAGTTATGGATCTTGCCACATGGGTCGGGCTGAAGGTTCGATTTCCAACCATCCCTCAGCGATAGGCCCGCCGCCTCTGCATTCTCCAACATCCATATCAGGGCAATATCGGAGAGGCCGCGTTCGTCGTACCATCCGCCCACGTCGGAATGGACGCCGGCAAACCACGTCTGGTCAATCGTCTGGTCTTTCGAAAGATCGGTTTCGTCCCACAGACTGACTGGAAACTTCTTGCGTTGTTCGTCGAGAGCAACCGCATGGTAACCGTGCTTGATGCTGGGGTGGAGCCGGTTGTTCCTAAATTTCTTCCCCCGAAAATAGCCGAGCGAGGCGACGGTATCCCACACGCCAACGAAGTATGGTTCCCATGAGTGGCAGTACGTGTCCTTGAACTTATTGGCGATGCTCTCGTTTCCTTGGGTGGTGTACATTTTCGTCGCATACGGGATCAGATTGCGGCTGCCGCGCTCAAGAATCCCGACTTTGCAGATCATGCCGGCCAGGGTGCGCGTAGTGAACGCGCCGCGACTGAACCCAAAGAGGTACAACTTGTCGCCCGGCGCATAGTGGTTCATCAGGTATTCATAGCCGTCCTCGACATTCCGCACGAGACCGTATCCGAATCCCTTGCCCAACACTTTTCCTGCGTGTCGCCCAAGTGTACGACCAAGGACGCTGAACGTTCCGACGCCAGGGTCGTAAAACGCTACCTGTCCTTCATCACGGACGATGGCTTCAAAGGTGCCAACAACGTTGGTGTTGTGGTCTCCGTATTCGTTCCCCGTTCCGTCGTAGCAAATGACGATGTTCTTTGGCATTGATTCCTCCTTCGAATCTTCACACCTGAGAGCAGGCAAGAAAGACTCAACGACCTAAAGTCGTACCTATGTTAACAATAAACGCTTTGGTTATCATGCGTGGCTAAGCAGATGTCGAAACGCTCGAAAACCGGTCCCGCGCGCTTCGGGTACCGGCGCGAGAACGGCATGTTCCTCGCCGATCCCGACGAGGCGCCGGTGTGCCTGCGCATCTTCGAACTCTTCGCGGAGCACCAGCGCCGGCAGACCGTCGCCGAGATTTTGAACCAGGAAGGCTACCGCAGCCGCACCGGCTCCGCCTTTACCACGCAGACGATCACCCGGCTGCTAAACGAGGAAGCGGTAACGGGTATCGAAGGCGAAGTGGAAGCGATCGTTCCGCGCGACCTCTGGGAGCGCTGCCAGTCGATTCTCCAGGCCCAGCAAGCGGCCGGCGGCGCCAGGCGCTCGGTCTCGCATCTTTTCTCGGGATTCGTTCACTGCCGGTGCGGCCAGAAGATGTACGTGCCGTCAAAGGGCAAGAAGTACGTGTGCCCTGACTGCCTCAACAAAATCGCAGCCGACGACCTGGAGCACATATTCCGCACGCAGCTACAATCCTACGCACTCCCCGACGCCGCATCGCCGTCGGGCCGGAACCTCTGCGACCTGTGGCCGAACCTCACGTTCAGGAACAAGCGCGAGGTTGTCGAGGCCGTCACCAAGCGCATCGACGTCGCGGACAAGAAGGTGACCTGTTTCCTCTATTCACTCTGAGAGCGTTCGCGCACCTTATGTAATCGAACTCAACGAAGGCCGCCGACGTTCACTCGATCCTCATACGACGGGATTGTACCGGCGGAGCATCGCCGCCAACTCACCGCGCGAGACGGCGCGAAGCGGTTTACGCAGACGTTCCTTGATAATCCGCTGACGCGCCGTGGAACGCTCCGGTAAAGTTTCGGTGTTCTTCATAGCCGCATCGTACCACGAACGATGGGCTTCCACTGCACATCGGCCTCCACCTGACCCGCCAAAACCCTAACCTGTTTCCTTTTTCTCCTTCGGAAAACGACCTCAAATGGGTGTCGTTTTTCCTCAGGCTATCCCGACACGACCGCCCCGGGAACCTTCGGGCAACCGTTGGCAACCGCGGGGAACGCGTTGTGTCTCAAGGCAAAAGAGCAACGTGTTTCTCTTTTGCCGTGGCGCCGGGTTTTCTCCGGCGACCACACTGTTCCTCGTTGAATACGAACACGAGGAGACGACACCATGAACGACCGCATGCCAAAGAGCACATTCACGGACCCCGAGAGCGAACGCCCGGCGCTGCTTACGACACCGGAGGCGGCCCGCTACCTCGGGCTTGCCGTATCCACCCTCAACAAATGGCGCGTCTATGGTTACGGGCCGGCGTTCGTCAAGCTCGGCCGCGCCGTGCGTTACCGGCAAGACGACCTCGACCGCTTCCTTGAGACGCGCGCCAGGCGCTCGACGTCGGAATCGTAACGGCGACAAACGATCGACGAGGAATCCCGTGGCAAAGTGCGCATCAGAACCGGAGCCGCAGACCGGAGAGCTTCACCGGTCTCCGGCGCTCCTCGCCCTTGTCCACGCGCTTGCCCGCCAGGCCGCCCGGGAGTTTTATTATGCACACTGTCCACCGGAGGCCCCCGTTGACACGATTCCGGCGCGGGAGTCTACTGACTGAGCGAGCGAACGGGAGGTTCCCATGCGCGTTGCCCTTTACGCCCGCTATTCCAGCGACCTGCAGCACGCCGCCTCGATCGAAGATCAGATCGCGGCCTTGAAGGCGCGCCTCGAGGCGGAGCGCTGGCAGCTCGCGAACACCTACACGGACGCCGCCGTCTCCGGCGCGACGCTGCTGCGCCCCGGCATCCAGGCGCTGCTTGCCGACGCCGGTGCGGCCAAGTTCGACCTCGTGCTCACAGAAGCGCTCGACCGATTGTCCCGCAACCAGGCGGACATCGCCCGTATTCACGAGCAGCTGCAGTTCAACGGCGTCGGCATCGTGACGCTCTCCGAGGGCACGATCTCGGAACTCCACATCGGTCTCAAGGGCACCATGAACGCGCTTTATCTGAAGGACCTCGCCGAGAAGACCCGGCGCGGCCTCGCCGGGCGCGTGCGCGCCGGCAAGTCCGGCGGCGGCAAGTCCTACGGCTACGCCGTCCCGCTGGCGTTCGATGCCAACGGCGAGCGGGTCACGGGCGAGATGGTTATCGACACGGACGAGGCGGTGATCGTCAAGCGCATCTTCGAGCTTTACGCCCAAGGACGCTCGCCCCGCGCGATCGCCCACGTCCTCAACGAGGACGGCGTCGCCGGACCGAACGGCGCGGCGTGGGGGCCGACGACCACCAACGGCAACCGGCGGCGCGGCACCGGCATCCTCAACAACGAACTCTATGTCGGCCGCCGGGTGTGGAACCGGCTCAAATACGTCAAGGACCCGGAGACCGGCAAGCGGGTGTCGCGTCTCAATCCGGAAGCGGACTGGATCGTCGAGGACGCGCCCGAGTTGCGCA